>NZ_JAMLJK010000001.1:0-769265 GCF_023700005.1 Larsenimonas rhizosphaerae
TGCCGACCTGTCAATGTTTTTCTTTTCGATCAATCCTGAAAATCAAAACCAAATCAGTAGGTTGCGCTACTTCAGCTGCCTGGCCGTTTGCGACGTCCCCGGCAGCGGATGCGTACTTTACGCTCGCACTGCCTCGAACACAACCCCTCGAATGAAATTAGTTTGAAACCGGTTTTCGAGCACCGTTTCGGCTGGCTCGTTCTACCAGTGACAGGATGGAATAGTAGGGTATACCGCTGTGCTGACTCAGCCCGATCTCGCAGGTACGAGAATTGGAATACCCTCGCTCGCAGCCGGCCACCGCCTGTTCAAGCCCTTCAAGTGCCGAGGCATTGAGCTCGGGTACCTGAAACCCCTTGTCTCCGGCAAAGCCGCAGCATTCCATGCCTGCCGGCATGACCACCTCACGCGCACAGGCCTGTGCAACTGCCTTGAAGGTATCAGTCAGTCCCATGCGTCGACTTGAACAGGTCACGTGCAGAGCGATGCTTTCATCTACAGGTTCGATGGAGAGGTAGTCCAGTACATGGGCATGAATGAAGACAACAGGTTCGAACAGGGATAACTTGCCATCCAGACGCTCATTCATGCGCGAGACACAGGGCGAGGTATCACACACTACCGGCCAGCGTCCGTTTTCGGTGGCGACCAGCAGCGCCTTGTTGACCTCATCAGCCTTGGCGTTGGCTTCATCAAGATGGCCCTTTGACTGAAAGGCCATACCACAGCACAGCTGATTGAAAGGCTCAGGAACAATCACCTCCATCCCGGCACGTTCAAGCACCTTGAGCGTCAACGCCATGACCGATAATTCCTGCTGCCCTTCTGCCGGGCCAAACATGCGTGTGGCACAGGAAGGAAGATAAACCACCCGCCGCATCCTGCCCGACGACGCTGACGGCAATGTGGTCTCAGCCGGTCGTGGCATGGCCGGAGTCCACAGGGGGAGCTGTTCATGACTCAGATGGCGAGCCTTGAAAGCCAGTCTACTCATGCGTGGAGTACCAATCAGGCGGTGTACACCGTTTACTGCTCCCAGCCCCCAGCGCGCCATGCGCGTGGCCGCGCCAAAATGGCGGCTTAGCGGTGCACTCAGGCGTTGATCTGCACCGTGCTGCTCATGACGCCATGCCCGGATCAGATCTCCGGTATTAATGCCTACCGGACAGCGCGTCTGACACATGCCATCCGCCGCGCAGGTATCAAGGCCGTCGTACTGCCAGCCTTTATCAAGAGCATTTCGCTCTTCGTGGCGCCCCTCCTGCTCCAGCCGTGCCATTTCGCGCCGAACCACAATGCGCTGCCGTGGCGTTAACGTCAGATGGCGTGAAGGACATACCGGCTCACAGAACCCGCATTCTATGCAATGGTCAATCAGGTTGTCTGCTGCCGGCAACGGCTTGAGGTTTTCAAGATGGAGCGTCGCCTTCCGGGTCAGAATCACGTCCGGGTTCAGCAAATTACGCGGATCAAGAAGCGCCTTGATTTCCCACATCAGCTGATAGGCGTCGGCACCCCACTCCCGTTCGACAAAAGGCGCCATGTTACGCCCCGTACCGTGCTCGGCTTTCAGCGAGCCGTCATAACGTTCGCCAACCAGCTGAACCACGTCCTCCATCAGAGCCTCATAGCGCTCGATCTCTCCTGCACGCTCGAAGCCCTGGGGGAAGACAAAATGCAGATTGCCTTCCAGTGCATGCCCAAACAGGATGGCATCCTGATACCCGTGGCGTGCAAAAACATCGGTCAACTGCCGCACACCTTCCTCAAGGTGCTCGATCGGGAAAGCCACATCCTCGATCACCACCGTTGTGCCCTTGTCACGCACGGCACCTACCGCAGGAAACATCCCCTTGCGGATCTTCCAGTACATGCTGTAAGTGGACACATCCCGGGTAAACTCAATGGGCTCGCAGGTCGGCAGACCTTCCAGAGCTGCCATTGCGTCACCCAGCCGCTTATCAAGCTCGACCTCATCGTTGCCACGTACATCAACAAGAAGTGCTGCGGCCCCCTCAGGGAGGCGTTTGAGGCTTTCCGGCAATCCCGGCTGATCCTCGACGCTGCGCAAGGCGGCGCGATCCATCAGCTCCACTGCGGATACAGCCGTAGACTTCAACGCCAGCGTTGCCCGACAGGTAGTAGCCATATCGGGAAAGAAAGCCAATGCTGCTGCCTTCAAGGGCTCATCAACGATCGTTCGATAAGTAATACTGCTTATAAAGCCCAGCGTACCTTCCGAGCCGACCATAAGGTGTTTGAGGATACTGATGCCGTCACTGAAATCCACAAGACTGTTCAGGCTGTAACCCATGGTGTTCTTGAGCCGGTACTTGTGCCGAATACGGTCAGCCAGTGCCGTATTGGCTCGAGTACGCTCCCCCAGCGCTTCCAGTCTGGCAAGAAGCGGGCCATGGCGGCGTCGAAAATCAGCAACGCTGGCGCTGTCGGCAGTATCCAGCACAGTGCCATCGGCCAGCACCATCCGCATATCCTGAACGGTCTGGTAGGTATTATTGGCCGTACCGCAACACATGCCGGAGGCATTGTTGGCAGCAATACCGCCAATCATGCAACTGTCGATCGAAGCCGGATCCGGGCCGATCTTGCGCTGGAAAGGCAACAGCAACTGATTGGCACGTGCACCGATCACCCCTGGCTGCAACGTAATGGCTCGGCCATCATCCAGAATACGGTGTTGCTGCCACGCCCTGCCCAGCTGGATCAGCACGCTATCAGTGATCGCTTGGCCGGAAAGAGAAGTACCCGCCGCACGAAAGGTTACCGAAACCTCATGCGTCGTACAGGCTGCCAATACCGCCTGCAGCTCCCGTTCATTATCCACCCGCACGACCAGCTGCGGAATCAGCCGATAAAAGCTGGCATCCGTGCCATAGGCCAGACGCCGTAGCGGATCGGTAATCAGCCGGGATGAATCAATGACTCCGGACAGGGCTTCAATAACGGCATCGACAGCATGAGCCATGATGAAAGATCACTCCTCAGGACAAATGGGTTACCAGTGGATCCCAGCGCATGGCCAGGCCTGTAAAGACCATTGCCAGCACACCGGATGCCACCAGGTAGTAAAGGGTAGGTATAATGGTCTTGCGTAGAATCTGGCCTTCGCGGTCCAGCAATCCCACCGTGGCCGCGGCAGCCACCACATTGTGAATGGCGATCATGTTGCCTGCAGCAGCACCCACTGCCTGCATTACGATGGTCAACAGCCCAGAGACGCCCAACAGCTCACCGATGCTGAACTGGAACTGGGACAGCATCAGGTTGGATACCGTATTGGACCCGGCAATAAAGGCCCCAAGAGCGCCGACGGACGAAGCAAAGAACGGATAGATTTCTCCCACCCCACCCGCAACCAGATCTGCCATGGCCACCGGCATCGATACCATGTCCGCCGCATTGACGCCGGAGTTGATCAGGATACGCACCATCGGCACCGTAAAGATCAGCACAAATCCCGCGCCCAGCAACGTACTGGAAGACTCCGCCAGTGCAGCCCTGCACTGGTGCCAGCGCATTCGGTGCAATCCCAGCGTTGCCAGTACGACCAGCACCATCACTCCGCCGGGCAGATAGAGAGGAGAAATGGTACTGGAGATACCTTCGACGCCCAGAATATTGGTCCAGCCCATCGACAGCGTACTGACAAACCAGGCCTTGATGTCGGGAAACACGCGCGTCACGACGAGCGCCATCGCCAGCAGCAGGTACGGCAGCCAGGCCAGCCACAGAGGCATGGGACGACTGGCCACATCGTCATAGCGAATCTCGATGTTGCCCTGCCAGGCCGTGGGCCAGTCCGCCATCGCTGGAAACTGCCAGGTCGTCTTTGGCATCAACATGCCGCGTCTGGCGGCCGCAACGCTGATGACCAGACCGACCAGTGAACCAATCAGCGTCGGAAATTCAGGCCCGAGAAATACTCCGGCCAGCGCGTAGGGAATCACAAAGCTGGCGCCGGCAAACAGTGCAAAGGGAGCCACCTCAAGTCCTTCACGCCAACGACGGTTTTTTCCGAAGAATCGGGTCAGCATCATGCTCATCAGAAGTGGCATGAACAAACCGACCACGGCATGGGTCAGGGCAACGCCTGAAGTGATGAGGTGATAAAACACCTCCCAGCTGGACCCTTGCGCTTCAAGCCGGGCACTGATGGCCACCTGATCCAGCCCGCCACTGACACCCACCACGATGGGCGTACCCACGGCACCAAAGGAAACCGGGGTCGACTGAATCATCATGCCCATGACCACGGCAGCCATTCCCGGAAAACCAAGCGCGACCAGCAAGGGAGCAGCGACGGCAGCGGTCGTCCCGAAGCCGGAAGCACCTTCAATGAAACAGCCAAACAGCCAGGCCACGATGATGACCTGAATACGCGGGTCCGGTGAAATGGTGGAGAAGCCGCCGCGAATGGCAGCAATGGCACCGGAATGCTTGAGGGTGTTCAACAGTAGAATGGCGCCGAAAATAATCCAGAGAATCGACGCCGTCAGCAGCAGCCCCTGTATCACGGATGCAGCTATTCGTAATGCACTCATCTGCCAGATGAACAAGGCAATGGCGATGGTGACGGCCAGTACCAGCGGCATGGCACGTCGTGCCGGCCAGTTGAGCCCCAGCAACAGTACGCCCGCCAGCAGCAATGGCGTAAATGCAATGGCATGAATAAAACCATTCCCCATGAGGATGATCCCTTGTCGAAGGCGCATTCAAGCGCTCAAGTTGTCGTTGTTGACGCAGTCGAGATGGGTAGTCGGCAATCCGGCATTTATTGTTGTCATTGATGCATACGACGCTTGTAGTGCCGCAGTACGGTCAAAGCCCTGATCACGACGAACGCTTGTTTGCATTCGCCGATAATATTGGTATTACCAATTTACTTAACAGGATTGCCCACAGTAGGGCGATTTACCGCAGAGGGTCAATGCCGGCAGATTCATTCTTTAGTATCGGCTAAATACGGTATTCGAGGTGTTTTAAACATCCTGAAGATGGAAGGTATTGATAACAGGAAATAAATATAAATTGGTTTTACCAATTTATATTTCCCGGGAAAGAGGGTATTTGACACAATAGCGTTCCTGACTTCCCATTGCGCTGCGCTCGAGAGGCCCCCATGGAGTATCGCCCCGTACGTCAGCCTCGGCTGGCGGATGTCATTACCGAACGACTGGAAGCCATGATGCTCGAGGGCAGCCTGAGTCCCGGCCAGAAACTGCCCCCTGAACGAGAGCTGGCGGAGCAGTTCGGGGTCTCCAGACCATCGCTGAGGGAAGCCATCCAGAAGCTGGCAGCCCGAGGCCTGCTGACCAGCCGCCAGGGGGGAGGCACCTATGTCAGCGACCGGTTGAACAGCCGCTACGATGATCCCCTTCTCGAGATGCTGTCACGTCATGAGGAATTTCATCTGGACCTGCTGGAATTTCGTGACGCCATGGAAGGTATCTCAGCGTACTACGCCGCCCTGCGCTCTACTCCCGCTGACCGTGACAAGCTCAGGGCGTGTTTCGAGGCACTGGAGCACAGCTACCATCACCCGGCGCCGGAAGGCTCCCAGGAAGAAGCGCGCGCGGATGCCTCCTTCCACCTAGCCATCGCGGAAGCCGCCCACAATGTGCTGGTGTTGCATAACATTCGGGGCATCTTTCACCTGCTGGAAAAAAGCATCACCGCCAATCTGGCATACCTGTTTGACAAGCCTGGCAACCGAGACTTTTTAATCAGACAACACAAGCAACTGCTGGATGCCATTCTGGAGGGCCGCGCCGAGGATGCTCGGACCTGCGCCCATGAGCATCTGGTATTTGTGGAGGAAAACCTGCTGGAAATGGAGCGGGCGGACACCCGCGCTCAGCGCGCCATGCGACGCGCCCAGGGCGGTATATCGCGACCTAAAGGCTGATGGTGTGCTGAACCAGTGCAAGAAGAGCCTGCCAGGGAGGCAGCCAGGGTACAAGGGCAGCAAAGGCCAGTAGCATCAGTACGGCCGATGCCGGCTTGGAATAGTCAAACAGCTTGAAGGCTGTACCAAAAGACCGCTTCACGCGGCTGCCTACCAGGTCGATGCTGTAGCACTCATCCAGCAGAAGGTGCACGCACACGCCGATAAACAGGGCCAGACCATAACACCAGGATTGAGCTGGCGGCTGGGCAAAAAGCTGAAAACTCAGCGCGGCCACACTGCAACCGCTGACGCCACCGGCAAGCAATGAGTGCCAGATCCCGCGATGTACCGAAAAGCGCTTGAAGACACGGCTTGCCAGATAGCGTACTCCGACAAAGGTCAGCACGGCAGCGCCGAGCAGCCACGATGTTTGCAGGTGGGGCTGATACATCACCACCATGATTACCACACACAGAATGGCCAGCACAGTGAACATCAACCTCACCGCATGGGAATTATCGGCGTCAATGTCCGGCAGAATGCCACCCAACGCCACCAGACCTGCCACGGTAAAGGCGCTGGTCCAGGGCCACAGGGCGGCCTGATAACCGAGTCCCGCTGTCACGACACCGGCTACCGTTGCTACTCCGAGATGCGTATTGAAATTGGCCATGCCGTCGCCATACTGGATAAAAACACAAGTATGACGCAAAAAATGCAGTGCCAACAATAGGTTGGCACTGCATTTGACGGGTTAGTGATCCGTTTCGGCGAGGAAATCATCCTTGAGCCTGACATAATTGCCGGCGGAGTAGTCAAAGAAGGCATATTCAGCCTCCTTCAGAGGTCTCAATGCCTTGACCGGATTGCCGGCATAGACATAACCGCTTTCCAGACGCTTGCCGGGAGGAACCATTGCTCCCGCTGCAATCAGTACATCGCTTTCAACCACCACGCCGTCGAGCACAACAGCCCCCATGCCGACCAGTACCCGGTCATGAATGGTGCAGCCATGCAGCACGGCCCGATGCCCGACAGTCACGTCACTGCCGATCAACAGAGGATAACCGTCCGGGTTGTAATCGCTGGCATGGGTAATATGCAGCACGGCGCCATCCTGAATACTGGTGCGCGCTCCGATACGAATATGATGCATGTCGCCACGAATCACGGCTGTCGGCCAGACCGATGTATCATCGCCCAGCGTTACATCACCAATCACGACGCTGGCCTCGTCGATGAATACGCGTTCACCGCATACCGGCGTTGTGCCCTTGAAACTGCGTATGGTCATACCACTCTCCCTGTTCATGTTCAGACAGCATCACCCCTGATGCCACAAGGAACTGATCAACACGATGATCACCAGGGGAATGGAAATCCATCGCGTCACCCAAAGCCACCCGCGGCACAGTGTAGTACTCGCCCCCAGAGCATCAAAGGCTCGCTGCCGATCCATGATCCAGGTCGCAAAGATGGCAATCAGCACACCGCCCAACGGCAGGAAGATATCCGTCGGGATCGATGTCACCAGATCAAAAAACGTCTTGCCTTCAAGAGGCGTCCAGTCGGCCAGGCTTGAAAAGGACAGTGCCGAAGGCAGACCCATCAGCCAGACGCCGACCCCGATCAGCAGGGCTGCCACCCCACGCTTGAGCCCGGCGGACTGAAGCATCGCAACCATCGGTTCGGCCAGATTGATCGAGGATGTCCAGGTTGCCATGGCCAGCAGCAGAAAGAAGCCACCCAGCCAGATATTGCCCCCCGGTAAATCCGCCAGCGCAATAGGCAGGGTAACGAACATCAGGCCCGGACCCGAGGCTGGATCCATTCCCTGGGAAAACACGATGGAAAAAATGGCAATTCCCGACAGCAATGCCACCAGAATATCCAGACATGCAACAGCGATGACTGCCGTCGGCAGACTCTGACGGTCCGGCATGTAGGCGCCATACGCCATCAGTGCACACGCCCCGATAGCCAGAGTGAAAAACGCATGCCCCATGGCATTGAGAACCACGGTTATATCGATCGCGGCAGGGTTGGGCGTAAACAGCCAGGCCAGTGCCGTGGTAAAGCCACTCGTGGTAGCCCCGTAGCCCACCAGAACGAACAGCAACAGATACAACAGCGGCATCAACAGGTTATTGAGCTTTTCAAGCCCGCTGCCGATGCCCGCAGCGACCACGGACATGGTCAGAAGCATGAACAGCGTATGATTGAAAATGACCTTGAACGGGTCTGCCAGGAAGGTATTGAAGGATCCGCCAATCTCTGCCGGTGACATACCGGTGAAATTCCCGCCAAGCGCATCAAACATGTACTCGAAGGACCACCCGGAGACCACCGAATAAAAGGACAGAATGAAGAAGACGGTGGCCGCGCCCATCAGACCTATCAACCGCCAGTGCCTGGAGTGGCCATTCTCCAGGGCCAGATGGCTCAGCGCCTGCATCGGTGTACGCCGACCGGCGCGCCCGACAAGAATTTCAGCCATCATGACCGGCAATCCCAACAGCAGTACAAATATCACGTACAGCATCAGAAAGGCCGAGCCGCCGTTCTCACCGGTCATGTATGGAAACCGCCAGATATTACCAAGCCCTACAGCCGCCCCGGTCATGGCCATGATAAAGGCGCGCCGTGATCCCCAGCGTTCAGCCACTTCACTCATTGAATATCTTCCTTGCCTGCCGCGCGGTCGGCGCAGGTATTAAATTCCGGCAGCGATTGAAACCATCACCCGCTACCCTCATTGTCTATCAGTATATCTTTTCGCAGGCAACGAGGTCTTTCATGTCCGACAATCCATTGCTGGAACCCCATGTCCTTCCGCCGTTCAAATCGATCGAGCCGGAACATATCGAACCCGCCGTGGATACATTGATCCAGGAGAACAAGGCAGAGATCGAACGGCTGGTCGAACAGGGCGATTACAGCTGGGACGGGCTGGCGCAACCACTTGAGGCACTGGGTGACCGACTGTCTCAGGCCTGGTCACCGGTATCGCACCTGAATGCCACGATGAACTCTACTGCACTGCGCGAGGCCTACCAGGGCTGCCTGTCAAAACTATCGGCATACGGCACCTGGATCGGCCAGCATGAAGGGCTGTTCAAGGCCTATCAAGCCCTGAAGGACAGCGACGAATTTACCCGGCTAAGCCAGGCACAACAGACAGCCATCAATCATACGCTGCGCGACTTCAGACTGGCCGGTGTTGATCTTCCTTCCGCTGAAAAACAGCGCTTTGGCGATATTCAGGCACGACTCGCCGAACTGGCCAACACCTTTTCCAACCACGTGCTTGATGCCACTCAGGCCTGGTCGATGGACCTTGAAGATGCATCAAGGCTTTCCGGTATACCGGAAAGCGGACTGGATGCACTTCGAGCCAATGCTGAAGCCAAGGAAAGAACCGGTTACCGAATCACTCTGGATTTTCCGAGCTTTTACCCGGTCATTACCTACGCTGATGACCGGGACCTGCGCGAAACCGTATATACCGCATTCACTACACGTGCCTCCGAGCTTGGCCCGAATGCCGGCGAGTTCGATAACTCGGCCATCATGAGCGATATCGTCCGCCTGCGTCAGGAGCTGGCTGGCATGCTCGGGTTTGATACCTACGCAGATTATTCCCTCTACACCAAGATGGCTGACTCCCCACGCCAGGTAATGGATTTCCTGCTGGATCTGGCCGAGAAGGCAATCCCCCAGGCCCAGGAAGACATGGCCACGCTGCGTCAGTACGCTCTGGATGAATTGAATATCGAACATCTACAACCCTGGGATGTCGGGTATGTCAGTGAAAAGCTGCGCCAGGACCGGTATGCCATTTCCCAGGAAGAGCTTCGCCCTTACTTCCCGGCCCCCCAGGCGGTAGCGGGCCTTTTCAGGGTCACGGAAAAACTGTACGGGCTGAGTTTCAGCGAGCGCGACGATGTTCCCATCTGGCACCCCGATGTACGGTATTTCGACATTCTGGAAAACGACCAGCCGATTGCCGGTTTCTATCTGGACCTTTACGCCCGGGAAGGCAAGCGTGGTGGCGCCTGGATGGGTGAATGCCGTGTACGACGCACCCTGGCTGATGGCAGCCTGCAATTGCCCGTGGCCTATCTGACCTGCAACTTTACCCGGCCGGTAGGCAGCAAACCGGCCCTGCTGACCCATGACGAAGTACTGACCCTGTTCCATGAGTTTGGCCATGGGTTACATCACATGCTGACTCGCCAGAATGTGGCCGATGTGTCAGGCATCAACGGTGTGGCCTGGGATGCTGTCGAACTTCCCAGTCAGTTCATGGAAAACTTCTGCTGGGAACGTGAAGGGCTGGACATGATTGCCTCTCATGTCGATACCGGCGAACCGCTTCCAGACGATCTGTTCGATAAGCTGCAGGCCGCTCGCAACTTCCAGTCAGCCATGCAAATGGCTCGCCAGCTGGAATTTTCGTTGTTTGATCTGCAACTGCATCATGAGCACGATGCACCGTCTGCCGAGGGCATCCAGGCACTGCTTGATCATGTTCGCGATCAGGTCAGCGTAACGCCACGGGTGGACTTCAATCGCTTCCAGCACAGCTTCAGCCATATCTTCGCTGGCGGCTATGCGGCCGGTTACTACAGCTATAAATGGGCCGAAGTGCTGTCGGCAGATGCATTTGCCGCATTTGAAGAAGCCGGCATCTTTGATGCGGACACCGGCCGTCGTTTCAAGGAAAATATTCTGGAAATGGGTGGTTCACGTGATGCAGCCGAGCTGTTTGAGGCATTCCGGGGTCGGCCACCCAGCATAGACGCACTGCTGCGTCATACGGGTATTACCCCGCGCGACGCGGCATGACACCTTGCACGGGCCGACCTGTCAGGCCCGCTTGCTGACTTTCTGGAGACCGTATGACTGCAACGCCCAAACGGTTCATTGCCGGCGCCATCTGCCCTCGCTGCGCCGCAATGGATCGAATACGCAGCTGGGAAAATGAGGGTGTGCTATATCGGGAATGCGTCAGCTGCGACTTCTTCGAGCAACTGCCTGTGGAAGATACCAGTAGCCCGGAAATAGAGACACGCGTCAATCAGCCCCGGGAAACGCCGGCTGATGACACGATCCAGACAGTCAGGATCATCACCCCGCCCGACCGCTGAACAACCGGGTGTGGACAAGTTCAGCCGGTGAATAAAAAACGGCGCCCGGATCAATTCCGAGGCGCCGTTTTTTCAAGGGGCATCATGGGTCATCTGACGACACCACATGCCCAGCGGGCTCCCCCGCCCCCAAGCTTTGGTGGCTCACCGTAGGTATCTCCCCCTTCATGAATGATGAGGGCGTGTCCCGACAGATCACTTTCCCTTAGCCGCGGCGCCAGCACAGGCGTTGCTGCATTGCCCCTGGCATCTGCCATCAGTACCGGCAGATCCCCAAGATGACTTTCCTTCACATAAGGTCCGGCGTGAAGCCCATTACCTGCCGGATCAAAGTGCCCCCCTGCGGCACCGCCCGGGGTGGTCTTGCCTTCCGAGACCGATGGCTGGCAACTGGAGTTCTGATGTAGATGAAAGCCGTGCATCGAGCCTGCAGGAAGCCCGTGAATATCAGGAGTGATCAGAAGCCCATAGTCAGTATCCTTGAACGTGACCGCTCCGACCGCCTCTGAAGTGCCCTGATCCGTTAGTCTGTTCATGTCAACGCTGACGTCAGCCAGCGCCGGCAGGCTACCCAGCGCCAGCGCAAGACCCAGCCATTTTGCCCTGTTCATGTTCTTCTCCTGTATCACGTCGTACGCTAACGCTAGTCAGAAGAAGCAAAAAACGCGAGCACAGGACTCAGGACTCAAGACGCAATTCATCAATGATGTTCAGGCTGGGTTCGGCCTGGTTAAGCGTATAGAAATGAAGCCCTGGTGCACCGCCATCGATCAACTGCTGGCACAGGCCTGTAACGACCTCATGGCCGAACGCCTGCAGGCTGGCGCTATCATCACCATAGGAGGCCAGCTGCCGGCGCATCCAGCGCGGGATATCCGCGCCGCACATTTCCGAAAAACGAGCCAGTTTGGAGTAGTTGGTAATAGGCATGATGCCAGGCACGATTGGAATATCTACCCCGTGGGCCCGCACTCGATCAACGAAATGAAAATAGGCATCGGCATTGAAGAAATACTGGGTAATGGCCATATCGGCCCCGGCCTTGACCTTGTCGACAAAATGACCGATGTCACGCTCAAGATGTTCAGCCTGCGGATGACACTCTGGGTAGGCTGCCACCGAAAGCTTGAAATGATCGCCGGTTTCCTCACGGATGAAGGAAATCAGATCGGAGGCATACCGAAATTCTCCGCCGCCCATCGACCCGGAAGGCATGTCACCTCGCAGGGCCACGATGCGCTCGACGCCCTCTTCACGATACAGATGCAGCATATCGCGCACGGCGCTGCGATCACTCAGAACGCAGGACAGATGCGGTGCAGTGTCAATGCCGCTTTGACGCACAGAAGCCACTGTATTGAAGGTCTTGTCTCGTGTAGAGCCGCCGGCACCGAAGGTCACGGAGAAGAAGTGCGGTGAACGAGCGGCCAGCTTGTCCCGCACCAGCTGCAGTTTCTGATCACCCGATTCCGTACGCGGGGGAAAGAATTCAAAGCTGATACTGTGAGAGGAGGCAGTCGTCATGGCACGGTCTCTTGAAACAGGGATGGCGACACAAGTGTCGAGTCAGTCAGCGTAGTGTGCCTAACTCCTTGCCAGGAAACGAATGAATGTTTCTGGGCACCAACATTAATTCGATTCATACAGATACCTGAACAATGTCTCAGACCGCTTTACTGCCCGAGAAGACAGGCGCAGTCGCGAGTATATTCAACTCGTAATCAATCAAGTGAAGTTCACCATCATGCGTTTCAACCAGCCCCGTGCAGTGTTCAACCCAGTCACCACAGTTCGCATAAAGGTACCCTTCATGCTCACGCAGGCTGGGAAGGTGGATATGACCGCCCATGTAGCCGAACGTTTTCTCGCTTCGGGCTCGCTCAAGCGCCGCCGTTTCAAATACATTGATATAGCGTTTGGTACGCTCGGAACGTCGCTTGATCGCCGCCGAGAGTGACCAGTAGGGCAGATTGAACCGCTCACGGGTTTGCGTAATCCAGCGATTGATCACGCGAAGCCCGTTCAGCATCCTGCTGCCCAGTTGGTGCAGCCAGGGGGCTACGGCCTCATGCATCTGATCATCAAACTCATCGCCATGAGCGATCAAAAGAGGCCGACCGTCTTTCAGGGTATGGAAGTACTCCTGCTCGATACGGATATTGAAGATTTCAGTGCCGCATAAACGTCGGAAGGACGCGTCATGGTTGCCTGGAATATAAATGACCTGACAGTCCCCCCCGGCAATATCAATAATGCGAGAGATCAGCGACTGCTGGGCAGTGGTCAGTACTGCCCGCCGGCGCATCGCGATCAGATCAAACACATCGCCTACCAGAAAGAGCCGCGTCGGCGTCACGATATCCAGCAATGACAACAGTCGAGAGGCCTGACAATCCGGCGTTCCCAGATGCAAATCGGAAATGAACAGGGTCTCGACGCATTCGGTATTCAACGTCATTAATGCTTGTCCTTTGTTTCAACTTCAAAGAGCAAAAAACAACCTCTGAGCCACAGGTTGTTCTCGTTGTTTCCTGTTCAATGTAGCTGCGTCAATTTTACACGGCGACATGATGATTCTGCCTGTTACGAGCATCTATGCTCTGAAGACAACGTCCCACTACGGCATCCGACGTTCAAACCCAGGAGGCACCATGTCACCGAGCAAGCCGATACCCCGCGTTTTCATCAGCCCTTCACGCTATGTACAGGGCCCAGGCATTCTCCTCGACAGCGCTGACCACCTCAAGAAAATAGGGCAGCGTCACCTCATCATTGCCGATGAGTTTGTCTGGAACATGACCGGTAACGCTCTGATGAGACACCTTGATCAGGCCGATATTCATGCCCACCACGAAATATTCAATGGTGAGGCTTCCGCTGGAGAAATCACGCGACTGGGCAAGCTGGCCGAACGGTTTGATGCCGATGTCATTGTCGGGCTGGGCGGCGGAAAGACACTCGATACCGCCAAGGCAGTGGCCGATGATATCGGCAGTGCCTGTGCCATCTTTCCGACTACCGCATCCACTGATGCACCCACCAGTGCATTGTCAGTGATCTATGACGATCAAGGGCAATTCGACCGCTACCGTTTCTATGACAAGAACCCCGATCTTGTACTGGTCGATACCGGGATCATTGCCAAGGCGCCTCCTCGCTTTTTGGCCTCCGGCATTGCCGATGCCATGGCTACCTGGGTTGAAGCACGATCCGCCATCGCTGCCAATGCCATTACCATGGCTGGCGGTCACTCCACTTTACTCGGTGCCGCCATCGGCGAAACCTGTGAAAAGACCTTGTTTACCTATGCACGTCAGGCTTATCAGGCCAATCAGGCGGGCATTGTGACCCCTGCCTTCGAGGCCGTTGTCGAAGCCAATACCCTATTAAGCGGCCTCGGCTTTGAAAGCGGCGGCCTGGCCTGCGCACATGCCATTCATAACGGCTTCACGGCGCTCAAGGGCGACATTCACCACCTGACACATGGCGAAAAGGTGGCCTACGGCACCTTGTCCCAGCTCATGCTGCTGGGCACACCGGACAGCGAGTTTGAACGATATCTCGCACTTTATATCGAGTTGGGGCTGCCGGTGACCCTGGATGCGCTGTCGCTCAGTGCCGACGATACCGAGTCGCTGACCGCTGTTGCTACTGCTGCGCTCAAGGAAGGCGAGACCAGCCACAACCTCGCGTTCGAGCCCACCCCTGACATGGTGGTCAGCGCCATGATTGCTGTCGATCAGTACACTCGACACTACAAGGCACGCCATCACCTGTAGCCCAAAACGAAAAATGCCGCCCCGAAGGGCGGCATTGTCATCATGCTGTTTGTGGTTCAGACATCATGAAAGGCAGATATCAATAACGATACTCATCGGGCTTGAACGGGCCTTCCTGCGGCACGCCAAGATAATCTGCCTGTTTGGAGGTCATTTTAGTCAGCACACCACCAAAACCTTCCACCATATAGCGTGCCACTTCCTCATCAAGCTGCTTGGGAAGTACTTCAACCGTGATGCGCTCAGCACGCGCTCCCTGCTCGAGATCAGCAAACTTACGCTCGAACAGATGAATCTGTGCCAGTACCTGGTCAGCAAAGGAGCCATCCATGACACGAGACGGATGACCTGTCGCGTTGCCCAGGTTGACCAGACGCCCTTCGGAAAGCAGCAACAGGTAGTCGCTACTGGTCGGATCAAAGTTATCCTGTGAGCCATCACGATAAATCTTGTGGACCTGTGGCTTCACTTCTTCCCAGCCCCAGTTGGCGCGCATGAAGGCCGTATCGATTTCGTTGTCGAAGTGGCCGATGTTGCAGACTACGGCTCCTTTCTTCAGCGCTTTCAGCATGCCGGCATCACAGACATTGACGTTGCCGGTCGTTGTGACCACCAGATCAATCCTGCCCATCAGTGCCTTGTCGACAGACTCGCCATTCTCATCGTTGTTGCCGTCAACATAAGGAGAGACAACTTCGTAGCCGTCCATGCAGGCCTGCATGGCACAGATCGGGTCGATCTCGGAGACCTTGACGATCATGCCTTCGTTACGAAGCCCTGCCGCAGAGCCCTTGCCTACATCACCGTAGCCGATCACCAGCGCCTGCTTGCCGGAGAGCAGATGGTCCAGCGCACGTTTGATCGCATCGCTCAGGGAATGACGGCAGCCGTACTTGTTATCGTTCTTGGACTTGGTGACCGAGTCATTGACGTTGATGGCCGGCACCTTGAGCGTGCCTTTTTTCATCATATCGATCAGACGGTGAACGCCCGTGGTGGTTTCTTCACTGATGCCGTGAATATCGTCGAGCAGCTGCGGGTACTTGTCATGCAGAAGCTCTGTCAGATCGCCCCCGTCGTCCAGCACCATGTTGGGCTTCCAGCCATCCGGGCCTTCCACGGTCTGTTCGATGCACCACCAGAATTCGTCCTCGGTTTCGCCTTTCCAGGCAAAGACAGGAATGCCTGCCGCGGCAATGGCTGCCGCCGCCTGATCCTGAGTCGAAAAGATGTTGCAGGAAGACCAGCGTACGCTGGCACCCAACTCGATCAGGGTTTCAATCAGTACGGCTGTCTGGATGGTCATATGGATACAGCCGGCGATCCGGGCATCCTTGAGCGGTTGTTCGGCACGGTATTTTTCGCGAATCTTCATCAACGCCGGCATTTCGGTTTCGGCGATGCGAATCTCGCGACGTCCCCAGTCCGCCAGCGACATGTCAGCAACCTTGAAGTCACCCTGTGATGCCGTGTCATACGCCATTGCGCACATACTTGTCTCCATTCATATCGAATGGGCGCCGTTGACAGTGGTAGACGAACCTCTCGAGCCTCGCGGTTTGACCGCTGCAGCGCCCCTCGAGCGGTACAGAAAAAATCGTCCATTAATCAGGCATCTACTACCCGAACGGAACGAGATAACAGTATAACGAAGATCAATGATTTACCGAACCTTCCTGTACTTCTTCGGCCCGGACGGCAAGAAGTTTACGACACAAGGAAAGTACCGGGCAGCGGCGCTGTCACCACGCCGCATATCCTTGCACCTAGGAGTGATGTCTGGTGGTACCTGATGATTTGACTGAACCATCCTCTGGTAGAACAGCACTTACCAGCTTACCGATGGTAAGCCCCTGTACCAGTATCGAAAACAGGACAATGATATAGGTAATCACCACCAGCGATTCTCGGTAGGGGGTATCCGGCAGGCCCAGTGCCAGCGCTACGGAAATACCGCCACGCAGCCCGCCCCAGGTCAGCACACGTGTTGTCCCGGTACGAAAGGAATACCACTTCCGAAGAAGGGTAATCGGTACACCGATCGTGATGAAGCGAAACATCAAAATCAACAGGATCAACGGCATTGCGATCCAGATGTAATAACTGTTGAAAGGGATGATCAGCAGCTCAAGCCCGATCAATACAAACAGCACGGCATTAAGAATTTCATCGATCAATTCCCAGAACCCATCAACATAGCGGCGCGTGTTATCCGACATCGCCCCCACACGTGCCATGTTGCCGATGATCAGACCGGCAACCACCATTGCAATGGGGCCGGAGACGTGCAGAGTGGAAGCAAGTGCATACCCGCCAATGACCAGTGCCAGACTGAGCATGACCTCCACCTGATACTGATCGATGCTTTTCATCAGAAAATACACCAGCGCCCCCAGCGCTCCTCCCAGAACGACACCACCACCGGCCTCTTCCAGAAACAGAAGGCCAACGTGTGAGGGTGTCAGCGTATGAACACCGGCGGATGCTGCCCCCACCAGGGCTGTGAACACCACGACTGCGACACCATCGTTGAACAGGGACTCACCAACAATCTTGATCTCCATATCCTTCGGAGCGCCGGCATTTTGCATGATACCCAGCACTGCAATGGGATCCGTCGGAGCAATCAGGGCACCAAAGATCAGGCAATAGATATAAGGCACATCCATGCCGAACCAGCCAAACAGCCACCATGCGGCGCTGCCTACGGCGACAGTGGATAATACAACGCCGAACGTCGCCAGAAACCCGATGGAATAGCGATAACTCTTGAGCTCGTGGATATCCACGTGCAGTGCGCCTGCAAACAACAGAAAGGACAGCATGCCGTCCATCAACAGGGTGTTGAAGTTGATCTGCTCCAGCCAGTACTGGGCATGATCGGTCAATACGGTAACCCCCAGATGATTCAGGCCCACCAGCGTCAGCGACAGCACCAGCCCGATCACCATGACGCCAATCGTGGGTGGCAATCGTATAACCTTGTGGTTGAACCACAGGAACAACGCCGTAATCGTGATGAACAAGGCTGCAATATTAAGCATGTACGTTACTCGACGGACAGACGCAGATCACCGGGCTGGATCAACCCGCCGCGCTGCATGAAATGATGAATAATCCACGCCAGTATGGCCGGTGCCAGAATACACAGCACCGCAGTACCTGCCATCGATGTTGCGGAAAGCCCCATGGTCTGAAGCACCATGACAGGGCCGACCAGCCCACTGGTGCCCATTCCTGCGCCAGCAGCGTTACTGGTCAGTACCAGTACAGCAGTGGCCAAAGGAGCCAGAAGCGCTCCGGCAACGGTGGGCGGCACTAAAATCCAGGGGTTGCGAGCAATGTTGCCGATCAACAGCATGGAGGTACCAAGGCCGATGGCGATTGATGGACCAATGCCATTGTCCCGGTAGCCGGCGGCTGCAAATCCCATCATCTGGGCAGCACAGCCAACCGTCGCCGCTCCGGCGGCCAGACCGTTCAAATCCAGCATGATGGCGATGGCAGCACTCGAAATGGGAGCCGTGAGTGCCAGTCCCATGACCGTGGCGACCACTACCCCCATGATGATGGGGCGCAACTCCGTGGCCCAGCTGATGGTCTGCCCCAGTCCGGTCAGAGCGGCAGCCAGGGGGGGAGCAATGAGCTGAGCCACCAGATAACCGGTGCCGATAGTGACCAGAGGAGTCACCACGATATCCAGTGCTGTTTCCTTCGATATCAGCTTGCCGATTTCAACCGATACCAGCGTAGCCGCCAGTGCGCCTGCCGGCCCGCCGAGGCTTGCCCCTACCGTTCCCGATACCAGCGCGCTGTACAGCACCAGCGGTGGTGCCTTCAGCGCATTGGCCACGGCTACTCCGATGGCCGCGCCCATCAGGGACATGGCGGTCTGTCCCATATCGACCAGGGGAGCAACTCCCAGGGAGTTCCCCAGGGTTTTCAGTATCAAACCAATGATCAGTGAGGCAAAGAGCCCCAGCGCCATGTGGCTCAGGCAGGTAACGCCATAAAGTGACAGACTCGGGACGACCTGCTTGCGTCGGGCAAATTCCACCAGCGACACATCGCTATCCTCTTGTAGGTATAAACGCAAAAGAACCCGGCCGTGGCCGGGTTCCATCAAACTGACTGACAGGCTTACAGCCCGGCAGCAGCCTTGAGGTCATCCGCTCTATCGATCCTTTCCCAGGGGAAGGCCGTAAAGGTTTCTGTCTGCTGCTGCCCGTTGACGTCTGTCCAGGTATAGCTGTGTTCAAACGGCTCACGCCCGAAATGGCCATAGGATGCCGTCAGCTGATACATGGGATGCAGCAGGTCCAGCATGGTGGTAATGGCATAGGGACGCAGATCAAAATGCTCGCGTACCAGCTCAACGATACGAGCATCGCTGACCAGGCCGGTACCAAAGGTATTGATTGATACAGACGTTGGTTCAGCTACGCCGATGGCATAGGACACCTGAATTTCGCAGCGATCTGCCAGGCCGGCGGCCACAATGTTCTTGGCCACGTAGCGTCCCGCGTAAGCCGCGCTGCGGTCTACCTTCGATGGATCCTTGCCGGAAAATGCTCCGCCACCATGACGCGCCATGCCGCCGTAGGTATCTACAATGATCTTGCGGCCGGTAAGACCACAATCCCCTACCGGACCACCAATAACGAACTGCCCGGTCGGGTTGATGTGAAACTCGGTACTGTCGGTGATCCAGTCAGCCGGCAGCACTTCACGGATGATCAACTCTTCCACCGCCTGACGCAGCTCGTCCTGAGAAACATTTTCGTCATGCTGTGTCGACAGAACAATGGCATCTATAGCAACAGGCTTGCCATCATCACCATAGCGGAACGTAACCTGGCTTTTGGCATCCGGGCGCAACCATGGCAGGGTGCCATTCTTGCGAAGCTCCGACTGACGCTCGACCAGGCGATGCGCATAATGGATTGGCGCGGGCATATAGGAGGGGGTTTCATTGGTAGCATAACCAAACATCAACCCCTGATCTCCTGCGCCCTGGTCTTCTGGACGAGTACGGTCCACGCCCTGAGCAATATCTACGCTCTGCTTGCCGATCAGGTTCAGTACACCACAGGTCGCACCATCAAAACCTACAGCCGATGACGTATAACCGATCTCGGAAATCACCCGGCGTACCAGATCTTCCAGATCAACCCAGGCATTCGTTGTAATTTCACCCGCCACGATGGCAACACCGGTTTTCACCAGTGTTTCACAAGCCACGCGGGCCTGCTTGTCACGCGCAATCAGTGCGTCCAGCACGGCATCCGAGATTTGATCGGCGATCTTGTCAGGGTGGCCTTCGGACACCGACTCAGAAGTAAACAGTGAGTATTCGCTCATGAAACGTCCTTGATCCTCACATCAATGCAATAACAGACCGCTGCGTCCGAAGACGGCACGGAACAGGCGGGGTGTAGAATGGCAAAAAGTGTACACGCTGACTGTAAGACTGCCTAGCTCGCCGACTGACTATCGTGCCAGTCGTGGTACCACTGCTCGAATGCCGGAACAGGCATGGGGGTGGCATACAAAAAGCCCTGAATATAATCAACACCAAGACTGCACAGCATATCGGCCTGTGCCTGGGTTTCTACACCTTCACCTACCACATCAATGCCCAGCCCCATGGCAAGGTTGACGATGGCGCCAACAATGGCCTGATCTCGCTCGTCATGGGCAATATCGTTGATAAAGGATCGATCGATCTTGATGGCATCCGTCGGGAAGTGCTTGAGGTAGGCCATGGAAGAATAGCCAGTACCGAAGTCATCAATGGAGAGATAAGTACCCAGTGCACGAAGCCGAGCCAAGGTATGGGCGGCACTGGCCGGGTCACGCATCATGACGGTTTCCGTCACTTCAAAGCCAAACCGTATTTCACGAGGATCAAAGGACAGCTGGTCGAGAATGCGCTCGATATGATCCAGAAGATTGGCTTGCGCCAGCTGACGTCCTGACAGGTTGACAGACAATGTCATTGGACTGTCCTGATCACCCAGCGATGACCAGAGACGCGCCTGACGGCAGGCCTGTTCGAGGACCCAGCTGCCAATAGGCACGATCAATCCGGATTCCTCGGCAACCGGAATAAAATCCTCCGGCATGATCAGCCCCTGTACAGGATGATTCCATCGCAGCAGGGCCTCGACAGATACAACTCTCCGACTGCCACAGGCGATCAATGGCTGATAGTAAAGCTCCAGCTGTCCCTGGGAAATCGCCTCGTGAAGATCACGCTCCATCATCATGCGCCGAGCCAGCCGGGAATTCATGTGATCATTGAATACTTCGAACGTGCCACGGCCCTTGCCCTTGGCTTCGTACATGGCCATGTCCGCCCATTTGAGCAAACCAACGGAAGTGCTTTCACACGTTGACAGCGCTACGCCAATGCTGCCCGAGACGAAAACATGGTCGTCGCCAAGATCCACCGGACTGTCAAAGCTCTTGAGAAGCTGCATCGCAAGATAGGAAGCTTCCCGCTCGCAGGTAAGCTCTGGACAGAGAACCACGAATTCGTCGCCGGAAAGACGGGCTACCAGGTTATCCGACCCTGCATTATTCTGAAGCCGTTCTGCCATGGTGCACAAAACAGTGTCACCGGCTTCATGCCCAAAGGTATCGTTGATGCGTTTAAAGCGATCAAGGTCAATAAACATCAGCCCTATGGGTGTGGACTGGGGGTCCTGTAGCACCTGATCCAGTAATTTAAGCAGCAGCCCCCGTCGTGGCAATCCTGTCAGTTCATCATAATCCGCACGTCGTTCAAGCTCGCTCTGGCGCTGCTTGCGTCCTGAAATATCGCGAATAAAGGCGTAGAACTCCCACTGCTGGTTATCCTGCAATGACCAGAGTGTCATCTCCAGCTGCAGTGTTCTGCCATCACGGTGCAGGCCGGGCATTTCCAGTTGCTTACCCAGCACAAGGCTTTTCCCCGTGCGTAAAAACCGTGCCATCCCGGCGTCGTGAGCCTCCCGATAGCTTGGCGGTACAATCAGCTCACTGACCGGGTGATGCATGGCTTCTTCTCGAGACCAGCCAAATAATGTCGCAGCAGCAATATTCCATGCGGTGACACAGCCCTCGCTGTCCATACCTATAAATCCGTCACCCGCGCTATCCAGAATCCGTTTGAGCTTTTGCTCACTTCGGGTGCGCTGCTGTTCATTCTCGCGGCACTCCAGGATGAAACCCAGCTGAATGCCAAACTGCTTCAGGAAAAAGGAATAATCCGACTCGGGCAGAACGGGATTGGCCCAGAAAAACTCCAGTATCAGTCGAACCTTGCGTCGGACAAGCACCGGCAGACAGGTGACATGATGGATACCATACTCGTTCAGGACATGATTTCGCTGGGCCAGTGCTTCTTTTTCAGAAAGGTCATTTTCTACCGGATACCGGTAGTACAGGGCTTCGTTAGGCGCACTATGCGGATCTGCCAGAGCACTTTCGACCGCATGTTTACAAAATTTTTCGAATTGCCCGGGCACCATTTCAACAGTACTGAACCACTGATCGCTGGAAACGAGCGCTTCACCGTTATCTTCAACCTTCCAGACATGACCGATGCCACGACCGGCCATGGTAATAAGGCGTGTCAGGACATCTTCCATGAAGGCATCTGTGCAGGGTGTATCTACTGCATCGTCAAGAAGTCGTGCAAGACAGGACTCCTCTGAAAAATCAGCGCTGTACGTTTCGACAATCGACATCGCTGGCCTCCCGTTCTAAACCCATTGCCTGGTCATGTATCTGGAACAACGCTGTCTGACCCGTTAAATGTATGCCCCAATCCTACAGGGTTTACTAATCCATATTAATAAAAATTAATTTCGGTTCGTGTAAGAAGGCCGGGTACGCTTTTACACAATACTGATCGCTGCCCACCCTGACGTGCACCGCATTGTAGCAATGACCTATCTCCACACCGTATGAGACGCTATTCTGTTGATCCAGCACGATTCATCCGAAAGCGGGAAGACACGTTTCCCTCGTTCTATCTTCTGCAGGAGCATTACCGATATGCCATCTCGCCGTCACCTAGCCAACGCCCTCCGTGCGCTGTCCATGGACGCCGTGCAGCAGGCCAATTCCGGTCACCCCGGCATGCCCATGGGCATGGCTGATATTGCCGAGGTACTCTGGAGAGATCACCTGAAGCACAACCCGGCCAACCCTGACTGGGAAGATCGGGATCGCTTTATTCTTTCCAATGGCCATGGCTCCATGCTGCACTACGCCCTGCTGCATTTGAGCGGTTATGACCTCCCCCTCGAGGAGATCAAGAACTTCCGCCAACTGGGTTCCAAAACGCCAGGCCACCCGGAACACGGGTATACACCAGGCATCGAGACGACCACGGGTCCGCTGGGACAGGGACTGGCCAACGGTATTGGCATGGCCATCGCCGAAAAAACCCTGGCTGCTCAGTTCAACCGCGATGATTTCAATGTCATCGACCACCGTGTCTGGGTATTTGCCGGTGATGGCTGCCTGATGGAAGGGATCAGCCATGAAGCCTGCTCGTTGGCGGGCACGCTGGGTCTGGGCAATCTGGTCGTATTTTACGACGACAACGGTATTTCGATCGATGGCGAGGTTGAAGGCTGGTTTACCGACGATACCGCCGGGCGCTTCCGCGCCTATGGATGGCATGTCATTGATACTATCGACGGACATGATCGCGACCAGATCAATCAGGCCATCGAAGATGCCAAGCAGGTTACTGACAAACCCACTCTGGTCATCTGCAAGACCGTGATCGGTTTCGGCTCGCCCAACAAGGCCGGCAAGGAAGAGTCTCACGGTGCTGCCCTTGGTGATGATGAAGTAGCTGCTACCCGCAAACAACTCGGCTGGGAATACGGCCCATTTGAAATTCCTGATGACATCTACACCGCGTGGGATGCAAGGGAGCAGGGCAAGGCGCTTGAGCAGGCGCACAAGGAACAGATGGCTGCCTATGAAAAGGCACATCCGGAACTTGCTGCAGAACTTTCCCGTCGACAGAGTGGTCGCCTGCCGGATGACTTTGATGGTGATGCTCTGGTCAAGTCTGCTCAGGAAAAGCAGGAAAAAACTGCCTCGCGCAAGGCTTCTCAGGCAGTACTGAACGATCTGGGCCCGGGCCTTCCCGAGCTGCTGGGCGGCAGTGCGGACCTGGCACCATCCAACCTCACGCTATGGAGCGGTTCAAAGGCCATCACCCGCGACGACTTCAGCGGCAACTACCTGCACTATGGTGTTCGTGAGTTCGGAATGGGTGCCATTGCCAACGGCATTGCTACCCATGGCGGCTTTATTCCCTATGATGCTACCTTCCTGGTGTTCATGGAGTACATGCACAACGCTGTCCGCATGTCTGCGCTGTCTCATACACGTATTCTCCATGTGTTCACACACGACTCGATTGGCCTGGGTGAAGATGGTCCGACGCACCAGCCTGTCGAGCAACTGGCTGATCTGCGCAACCTGCCGGGCCTCCATACCTGGCGCCCCTGCGATGCCACCGAAACAGCAGCAGCCTGGGTAGAAGGGCTCAAGCGTGAAAAAGGCCCTACAGCACTTATTTTCTCACGTCAGAACCTGAATCCGCAGGCACGCAACGATGAACAGCTGGCCAACCTCCGTCGTGGTGGCTACATCCTCAAGGATGCAGACAATGGCAAGCCGGAATTGATCCTGATCTCTACAGGTTCGGAAGTCGGCATCACCATGGATGCAGCACAGGTTCTTGAAGACAAGGGCCATAAGGTACGTGTTGTTTCCATGCCCTGCACAACACTGTTTGATGAGCAGGACAATGCCTATCGCGACAGCGTCCTGCCAAGGAATGTGCGTGCACGTCTGGCGGTAGAAGCAGCCATCCCGTCGACTTGGTACAAGTATGTCGGTCTCGATGGCGATGTCATCGGCATGACGACCTATGGTGAATCAGGCAAGGCTGAAGATCTGTTCAAACACTTCGGCTTTACTGCAGAAAAGATCGTTGAACGGGCTGAAGCACTGCTTTGATTCCTGCTCACGAAAAAGCCCGGCCAATGGCCGGGCTTTTTTATCACTCGTTACCCATCAGGCAATCGTGACATCCTTCGACAGATAGACGTCCTGAATGGAGTTCAGCAATTGCACTCCTTCAGCAAACGGCTTCTGGAAGGCCTTGCGACCCGAGATAAGGCCCATGCCACCAGCACGCTTGTTGATGACCGCAGTGCGTACGGCTTCAGCCAGATCCGATTCGCCCTTGGAACCACCACCGGAATTGATCAATCCCGCACGCCCCATATAGGCATTGGCAACCTGATAGCGCGCAAGGTCAATCGGATGATCGGATGTCAGCTCGCTGTATACCTTGTCATGGGTATGGCCAAAACCGATCGCCTTGTAGCCACCATTGTTTTCAGGCAGCTTCTGCTTGACGATATCCGCCTTGATGGTCGCGGCAAGGTGTACTGCCTGGCTGGAAAGATCGGATGACACATGATAGTCCGTTCCGTCTTTCTTGAATGCCGGGTTACGCAGATAGGACCACAGCACCGTGACCATACCCAGCTGATGCGCACGCTCGAAGGCTTCGCTGATTTCGGTAATCTGACGACGACTTTCCGGCGAGCCGTAATAGATGGTGGCTCCCACCGCGACGCACCCCATGCGATGCGCCTGCTCTACCTGTGCAAACAGGGTCTGGTCATAAATGGCCGGATACGTCAGGGTCTCGTTGTGATTGAGCTTGACCATCATCGGAATACGATGCGCATAACGTCGAGCCACACTTGAAAGCACGCCCAGCGTGGAAGCTACGCAACTGCAGCCACCTTCAATAGCCAGCTCAACAATGTTCTTGGGATCAAAGTACATCGGATTCGGTGCAAAGGAAGCGCCACCCGAGTGTTCGATACCCTGATCAATCGGCAGCATGCTGACATAGCCGGTACCGCCCAGACGCCCGTTATCAAACAGCGCCTGCATATTACGCAGTACAAGCGGACTACGATCACTGTCGGTCATGACACGATCAACATAATCGCTGCCCGGCAGATACAGATCCTCTTTTTTGAACCCGGTGCAGGTATGGCTCAGCAAATGATCTGCTTCGTCACCCAACAGCTTCGCAATATCCGTCATTTATGCTACTCCTTGGCGTTTATGACAGGGAACATGTGACATGTGAAAAATCACGTTGTGACATGACCAACAGATCCGTGGGATCTGCCTCTTCTCTCGTTAATAGTTTTTTGATCCAGCAACGTCCATGCATTCCAGCATGGCGCATACCTTATAGGGTATCGGTGGCACCCTATCATGCCGGAGTGACCAATGGACGTGTCAGCCGTTTCAGTTTATACAAAAGTAGCATAAGGCTGACATCAATATCAGTAATTCCTCATGACAGTGGAGATGGTTTCTACGCTACCATGGGCCCCTGAACACATGACCTTTAACTGTAGAGTCCATGAGCTATCGAATTGCCATCAATGGGTATGGTCGTATCGGGCGCTGTGTATTGCGCGCCATCACCGAGCGTCGATTGAATGACGAGCTACAGGTCGTGGCCATCAATGACCTTGCTGCGCCAGATACGCTGGCCTACCTGACACGACTGGATTCTACTCATGGCCGTTTCCCGGGCAACGTGCATCTCGAGGGAGATCAATTGCTGATCGATGATAACCCTCCCATCACGCTGTTGCGTGAGCCCTCTGTCACGCTACTCCCATGGTCCAGTCTGGGGATTGATATGGTGTTCGATTGTTCGGGTCATTCCGGCACACGTGCCTATGCCGAACAGCACCTGCAGGCAGGCGCCTCACGGTTTCTGTTTTCTCATCCGGCTCGAGACGATGTGGATGCCACCATCATTGATGGTGTCAACCATGACGCTCTGAATCCCAGGTACACCATCATTTCGGCAGGCTCCTGTACTACCAATGCACTGGTACCAGTGTTGACCGAGCTGGATAACGCATTCGGCGTAACCTACGGCGTTACTACCACCCTGCACTCGGCCATGAACGATCAACCCGTAATTGATGCGGCCCATCCGGACGACCTTCGCCTGGCTCGCTCTGCCATGAGCTCGATGATTCCCGTGACCACCAGCCTCAAGACCGGTATTTCAAGATTGATGCCCCATCTTGAAGACCGCTTTGAATGTCTGCACGTTCGCGTTCCCACCATTAATGTATCAATGATGGATATTTCACTGACACTGAATACCCCGGTTACCGTGGATCAGGTCAATCACCGTCTGGCAGAGGCGGCTCGCACCCACCTTGATGGAAAACTAGGCTTTACTGCTGATCCCATGGTATCCATTGATTTCAATCATGACTCTCGTTCATCCATTCTGGATGCCACCCAGACACGTGTTGCAGGTCGGCATCTCGTGAAACTGGTGTGCTGGTTTGATAATGAATGGGGCTATACCAATCGTATGATCGATGTGGCCAGGCGCTGGCTATCGGCTTGATAACCTCGAAGTCATCCGACTTCATGCAATTTACAAGGAGCATGCTGTTATGAACGTTCGTACCATGTCAGAACTGGACCTGGCCGATAAGCGAGTACTTGTACGCCAGGACCTTAACGTTCCTGTCAAGGATGGCAGAGTAACCTCGGATGCCAGGATCAGGGCATGCCTGCCAACCATCAAGGCGGCACTTGAACAAAAGGCCCGTCTGATGCTGATGAGCCATCTGGGTCGTCCTGTCGAGGGTGAACCGGACGATGAATTTTCGATGGCGCCAGTAGCCAACCGCTTGAGTGAACTGCTGGGGATTACCGTTCGGGTAGAGAAGGACTATCTGGACGGTCGCATGCTGGAGATCGAGCCCGGCGAAGTGGTGCTGCTCGAAAATGTTCGTTTCAACAAGGGTGAAAAGAAAGACGACGAGTCCCTATCCAGGGCATACGCTTCCTTGTGCGATATTTATGTCATGGATGCCTTCGGTACGGCTCACCGGGCTCAGGCATCAACCCATGGAGTGGCTCGCTATGCTGAAACGGCCTGCGCAGGGCCGCTGCTGGCCGGCGAACTGGATGCATTGGAGAAGGCGCTTTCCAAACCTGATCGCCCTCTGGTGGCCATCGTAGGTGGCTCCAAGGTCTCTACCAAGCTGGAAGTGCTCAACGCCCTGTCAGAAAAGTGTGACCAGTTGATCGTCGGTGGCGGAATTGCCAATACGTTCATCGCCGCCGCGGGTTACAACGTAGGCAAGTCATTGTATGAGGCAGACCTGGTTGATCAGGCCAAAACCCTGATGGAAAAGGTTAATGTCCCTCTTCCGGAAGATGTGGTGGTAGCTACTGAATTTTCGGAAAATGCCGAGGCGACAGTCAAGTCACTCAAAGACATCAATTCAGATGACATGATCCTTGATGTGGGCCCTAAAACAGCCGCCAGCTTTGCTGCAAGCCTCAAACAGGCCGGAACCATTTTGTGGAACGGACCGGTGGGTGTTTTCGAAATCGATCAATTTGGTAATGGCACCAAGGCAATGGCACACGCAATCGCCGAAAGTGATGCATTCTCCATCGCTGGAGGCGGTGATACCCTGGCAGCCATCGACAAGTACGATGTTGCCCATGATATTTCCTATATCTCTACTGGCGGGGGAGCATTTCTGGAATACGTAGAAGGCAAGACGCTTCCGGCCGTTCAGGCGCTCAGGGACGCTTCATGCTGAAAGCCGTTCATGAAAAACGGGCCGATTGGCCCGTTTTTTATATTCAGCTCCACAGAATCAGGCAGCATCGCGATGGTTCGGGAACTGGAATTCATTTGCACTGCCATCCTGTGACGTCGTAAAGGCATATGCCAATTTTTCTTCGCGCTCACTGGCTCGGCCGGAGACCATCATGGCACCTGCCATGAAGAGGATGAGAAGGGCGTAAAGGGCGCCGCCAACGATCAATAATGTCATAGTATTTCTCCTCAGCCAGCTAGTTTGGCTATTGAATAGGGGAGCCACCGCTTTCTCGATCAAAGTTGCCAGTCACTCGGTTCACATGAACCAGTTACTTGCTGAACAACCCCGCCTGAGGAGATCCTCATTGCCTGATCCAGGAGCAAGCTGTCACACAGGAATAACGGCATTCTTGCCAAAGGGTTTAACGACCCTTGTTACCTGCTTATGGCTCTATCATGGCAAAAGCATGACTACATACCGCCCTACTTTAGTCTCCGGATACATAAAAATACATTGTACGTTAGTATGGTAAAAGTACTAACTTAAAGTAACATTGTACCATACCCCTCATGACACTAGCTTAGAACACTCCATAAAACCATTAAAATCAATGCCTTGAAAACAAAAAAATCCCAATAAACAAGGATGAGCCACCAGAAAAAAGCTTTGACCAGGGATATTTACACTGAAGTCTGAAAACGTACTGTAACAAAAAACCTTAATCCAACCAGCCATTTACCAGCCTTTCTCCATCCCCATCGTTCATGAATGCCCTCAAAATGCTGCTTTGACTACCTTTTTCCTGGTAGTTAATAACATTCTTTAATATGTTTTTTCGATTCATGTTCAGGCTTTTCATTCTGAAATACTTATATTCCGAGACTGAGATGGTTCCAAGTGCCTTCAACCACATCAATAGTGTTGCCTTTTCTGCCTGCCGAAAAGCCTGAGACAGTGATGTTGACAGGCCCGGACTGATTCCCGCCGCCAGCAATTGATCCTCTCGAAGGTGTCGCCAGTCATCCAGCCGGTGAATCACGCCCGAATGGACAAGGCGTGTCCAGCTACGGCGTCCTATTCCACGTATGGCGAGCCCGCTGGAGGATGACATCCACACCAGACGAGCAATGAATTGCTGTTGACATTCATCGCTCAATACAAGGCAACTCAACCGGTTATAAGCCTCTGGATCAGGCAGCGATAAGGGCCTTGCCCCAGTAGCCGCTATCAGGCGCTGGTCAATAACAGGAATAGCCGCACCGGCAAGGCGTATACGCACGATATCTCCTGGAATGATCCCAAGATGCTTAAGTGTATTGAGGGAACCAAGGGAGATACGACGTACAGTACGATCATCGATCACTACGGGGGCAACTTCCAGAACCGGTGTAATACGACCGGTCCGACCGATGGAAAAGTGGACATCAATCACGCGACTGACACCCGTCAGAGCCGGATACTTCCAGGCAACCGCAGGCTCTTCCACCTGAGGATCAGACGCGTGAATTACCACACCGTCCGTGGCGAAGGGCAAGGGTGATTCAAACCATTGTGCTCGCCATTGCTGGATGTCATCCACCGAGTTCACCACATGGCTGAACTGTTCCACGGTTGAAAATCCCCACCTGCCCAGCTGCGCAAGGCGTGCATCGAAAAGCTCGTCACTGACATAGCGCCAAGCAAAAAAACCGATACGACTCCGGAGTGCAGTTTCAAGGACACGTCTATTCATCCATCCTGCGATATCATGACGAGCACCTCTGCTTCCTTCCTGTTGAACATGATTTTCTCGACGTGCATACAACTCTCCCTGCACCACCACGGTTGCCGAAAAGGGCGGGGAAAGCTTCATGGGAAGACCGGCAATACCGTTTATTTTTTCAGACCAGTCCTGCCCGTACTGCCCATCACCACGACTGATGGCCTGTACAAGCTCGCCTGATCGATATACCAGCGTAACGGCCACACCATCCACCTTGGGCTGAATATAAAACTTCGGCGTGTCGAGGCGTGAAAGCCACTGACGTAATTCCTCCCTGCCAGAAAGTTTCCTGAGCCCGAGCTGCGGATAGGGATGATGAATGCGTTGCTCTGGCAGCGGGTAGGCGGGCGCGGGTGACAGATGATGATTAGCCTGGCACCGCGCCAGTAGTGCACGACTACTATCGTAGATACCATCACTCACGAGACGAGTGCCTTCCTGATAATACGCTGTATCCCACACGGCAATCTGCGCTTCAAGCGCTGCTGCTTCAGTAGCATCGCAATGGCCCGAATCAGATGCGGCCAGCGCAAGGCTCGAGAAAATCCACCATACTGGCAGGGTGAGAAAACAAAGGCGCATAAATCAGTCTTCAAGGAATTTTCTGACTTATCGGCGCATCATGATTTAATTGAATATCAAAGGAGCACAGGGATGTCTGCACGCCAGATTCAATGGGATACCCCCCAGCAGGAAAGCGTTCGTGAACACTACGACGATTTATATTTTTTGAAGAAGGCACCGGAAGCAGGAAGCATCATCACGACTCGCTACAAGGGCCATGACGTACGTTTGAAAGTACTGGAGCGCGCCGATGGTAAAACCTCCATCGCCGAGGTAATCGGTATCGGTGCCAGCGGTCCCGATGAACAGACCCTAGATCTTGGCAAGGGTGATACCGTTCTGGTACCTGATGATAAACGGGCATTTGTCGTCAATGATGATGAAGATGATGATTAATCATCCCATACGAAAAAACGGCTTCCCAAGGGAAGCCGTTTTAGTTTGTGTGCCACACTACTGCTGTTACTAGCGACGACGTTTGAGCTGATGAAGCGTTCTGAGCCGCGCACTAGCCTCGGCAAACTGCGCCAGGGCAATGGAGTGCTGCTCGGCCGATTCATGCTGCTCCAGCTCACGCTGAGCTTCCTGACGTGCCTGCTCGGCTTCAGCTTCATCAATATCACGAGCGCGCTGAGCAGTGTCTGCCAGCAGGGACACAATATCCGGCTGAATTTCGAGAAAGCCTCCGGAGACATAAAAAATGTCTTCATGGCCTTCTTCAGTGACGATACGTACAGGACCCGGCGCCAGTGCGGTCAACAGTGGCGCGTGACCCGCACGAATGCCGAGATCGCCTTCAGTACCCGCCGCTACAACCAGCTCGACCTCACCGGAAAAGATACTTTTCTCGGCGCTAACGATATCGCAGTGGATCTTCGATGCCATGGTGATGTCCTCTCCGCCAGGCGCTGGCTTACTTCATGTTTTTGGCTTTCTCGATGGCTTCATCGATAGTACCAACCATGTAGAACGCCTGCTCAGGCATGCTGTCATAGTCGCCATCAAGGATGCCCTGGAAGCCACGAATCGTTTCCTTCAGGGAAACATACTTGCCTGGCGCACCGGTAAATACCTCGGCCACGAAGAACGGCTGTGACAAAAAGCGCTGAATCTTACGCGCACGTGCCACCAGCTGCTTGTCTTCGTCAGACAGCTCATCCATCCCCAGGATGGCAATAATGTCCTTCAGCTCCTTATAACGCTGAAGTACGTTCTGTACCTGACGGGCGATATTGTAGTGCTCTTCGCCTACTACCAATGGATCCAGCTGACGAGACGTGGAATCAAGCGGGTCAACGGCAGGGTAAATACCAAGTTCAGCGATCTGACGCGACAGAACGACAGTGGCGTCAAGGTGGGCAAACGTGGTGGCCGGAGACGGGTCGGTCAAGTCATCTGCCGGGACATATACCGCCTGTACGGAGGTAATGGATCCGGTTTTTGTTGACGTAATACGTTCCTGAAGCTGGCCCATTTCCTCTGCCAGAGTAGGCTGATAACCTACTGCAGACGGCATACGGCCAAGCAGTGCAGATACTTCGGTACCCGCCAGGGTGTAGCGATAGATATTGTCAACGAACAGCAGTACGTCGCGACCTTCATCACGGAATTTTTCCGCAACGGTCAGACCTGTCAGTGCAACACGCAGACGGTTACCCGGCGGCTCGTTCATCTGACCGTAAACCAGCGATACCTTGTCGATAACGTTGGACTCGGTCATTTCATGATAGAAGTCGTTACCTTCACGAGTACGCTCACCTACACCGGCAAATACGGAATAACCGCTGTGCTCGATGGCGATGTTACGAATAAGCTCCATCATGTTGACGGTCTTGCCTACACCGGCGCCGCCGAACAGGCCGACCTTGCCACCCTTGGCAAACGGGCAGACCAGATCGATGACCTTGATCCCTGTTTCCAGAAGCTCGCTGGAAGAAGACTGATCGGCATAGCTGGGTGCTGCACGGTGGATCGGCATCCGCTCGTCTTCACCGATTTCGCCGGCTTCGTCGATGGGCTGACCCAGCACGTTCATGATACGGCCCAGCGTTTTCAGGCCGACCGGCACTGAAATGGGAGCACCTGTATTGGCAACCTCGAGACCCCGCTTGAGGCCCTCGGTAGATCCCATCGCAATGGTACGAACAATGCCGTCGCCCAATTGCTGCTGTACTTCCAGAATGGTGTCGCTGTTGACGACTTCGAGTGCGTCATAAACCTTGGGTACATTGTCCCTCGGAAACTCGACGTCAATCACCGCACCGATGATTTGTACGATACGTCCGTTCATCCTGTTTCCTCTTAAACCTGCTAAAAAACCTGTTCACTCAACCTGTTAAACGGCAGCTGCTCCGCTGACGATCTCGGAAATTTCCTGAGTAATAGCCGCCTGACGGGCCTTGTTATACTCAAGTTGCAGCTCGTCGATCATATTGCCGGCATTATCCGTCGCATTTTTCATTGCAATCATGCGTGCGGCCTGCTCACAGGCAATGTTTTCGACCACGGCCTGGTAGACCTGAGATTCGACATAGCGTACGAGCAGTGTATCGAGCAACGCTTTCGCGTCCGGCTCGTAGAGGTAATCCCACGGAGCACTGCTCGACGGATCGGTGGTCTGATCCTTCGCGGGCTCGTCCACCGTAAGAGGCAACAACTGACGGACGATCGGTGTTTGAGTCATTGTGTTGACAAACTCGTTGCACACCACGTTAAGGCGGTCGAGTTCACCATTATCAAATGCATCCAGCATGACCTTCACGCTGCCGATCAGATCCTGGGTTACAGGCGCATCGCCAATTCCGGACTTGGCAGCCAGCAGCTCGCTGGAACCGTATTTACGGAAGAAAACGCTGCCCTTGGAACCGATAGCACAAAAACGAACCTCGGCCCCCTGATCACGCCACTGCTTCGCGTCACGCATGACACTTTTGAACAGATTGACGTTCAAGCCACCGCACAGTCCACGATCGGACGTGACGACAATATAGCCCACACGCTTTACGTCACGCGGTTGCATATAAGGATGGCGATACTCGGGGTTGGCCTTGGATACGTGTCCGACTACCTTGCGAATCTGACGAGCATAAGGCTGGCTGGCTGCCATGCGGTCCTGCGCCCGACGCATCTTGGATGCAGCCACCATTTCCATGGCGCTGGTAATCTTCTGCGTGTTCTTGACGCTCCCGATCTGGGACTTAATCTCTTTTCCGGCTGCCATAGCGATATCCTGTTCGAGCAACTCAAGGTAGAGCCTGCGGAGCAGGCTCTACCACGGCATCAATAGCTTTGAGTCGACTTGAAGGTTTCGACACCTGATTTCAGGCCCTGCTGGATTCCGTCATCGTAGCCGCCTTTCTCGTCAATGCGCGCCAGCAGTTCAGACTGCTCGGAGTGCATGTACTCGATGAGGGCACGTTCGAAATCCAGAACCTTATCGACCGGAACGTCGTTCAGGTAGCCTTCGTTAGCCGCATAAAGGGAAACAGCCATCTCTGATACGGACATCGGAGAGTATTGTTTCTGCTTCATCAGTTCGGTAACGCGCTGCCCGTGTTCAAGCTGTTTACGGGTTGCTTCATCAAGGTCGGATGCAAACTGGGAGAAGGCTGCCAGTTCACGATACTGTGCCAGGGCAAGACGAACACCGCCGCCCAGCTTCTTGATGATCTTGGTCTGCGCAGAACCACCTACACGTGAAACCGACAGACCAGCATTGATGGCAGGACGGATACCGGAGTTGAAGAGGTTGGTTTCCAGAAAGATCTGACCGTCAGTGATAGAGATCACGTTGGTAGGAACAAATGCGGAAACGTCACCACCTTGTGTTTCAATGATCGGCAGTGCCGTCAGTGAACCGGTTTTACCCTTCACTTCACCATTGGTGAACTTCTCGACATAGTCTTCGTTGACACGTGCAGCACGCTCAAGCAGACGGGAGTGGAGATAGAACACGTCACCCGGATAGGCTTCACGGCCAGGCGGACGCTTGAGAAGCAGGGAAATCTGACGATATGCCCAGGCCTGCTTGGTCAGGTCATCGTAAACGATCAGGCTGTCTTCACCGCGGTCGCGAAAATATTCGCCCATGGTGCAACCGGCATACGGTGCCAGAAACTGCATGGCAGCAGGATCGGCAGCACCAGCTACAACCACGATGGTATGTTCCATCGCACCATGCTCTTCGAGCTTGCGAACGATGTTGGCAATAGTGGACTGTTTCTGGCCTATGGCGACATAGACACAGGTAATGCCCTTGCCTTTCTGGTTGATAATGGCATCGATGGCGATCGCGGACTTGCCGATCTGACGGTCACCGATGATCAGCTCACGCTGACCACGACCGATAGGCACCATCGCATCGATCGCCTTGAGCCCGGTCTGTACCGGCTGGTCAACGCCCTGACGGGTGATAACACCCGGAGCAACCTTTTCAACCGCATCGGTTTCAGTCGTTTTAAGGTCACCCTTGCCATCGACCGGATTACCCAGGGCATCCACAACGCGCCCCACCAGTTCCTTGCCGACCGGGACTTCAAGAATACGGCCGGTGCACTTGCCGGTCATGCCTTCCTGAAGGCTCAGATAGTTCCCCAGAACCACGACACCTACGCTGTCGCGTTCAAGGTTAAGCGCCATGCCAAAAACATCGCCCGGGAATTCAATCATTTCCCCGAACATGACGTCGTTGAGGCCGTGCATCTGAATGATGCCGTCGGCCACACTGACGATGGTGCCCTCGTTACGTGCTTCAGCATCAACATCAAGTTTTTCAATACGATTCTTGATGACGTCGCTGATTTCAGAAGGATTCAGTTGCTGCATGCCATGTCCCTCGGTCTCAGATATTCAAGGCGCTGGCCAGCTTTGCCAGTCGACCACGCAGGGAACCATCGATCACGGTATCTCCTGCATGAATCACGGCACCGGCCAGCAGCGACTTGTCCACCCGAGTAGTAATAGAGATTTCGCGGTCAAGACGCTTTTTAAGTGCGTCTGCCAGCGTGTTCTGTTGCTCGTCGTCCAGCGGATAGGCCGAAACAATAACGACGTCCGTACGTTTCTCGAACCCGGCGCGTTCTTCCTCGAACAGCTCAGCCACTTCCGGCAGCAGGAGCAGACGATTCTGATCTCCCAGTACACGGATAAAGTTCTGACCATGCTTGTCCAGGGCGTCGCCGCAGACGTCGATCAGAAGGGTGGCCTTGTCCTTGCGAGACCTGCGCGGGTCGGAAAGCACCTCACGCATCCGCTTGTCCAGAGACACACGGGCCGCAGTGGCCAGCATGGCTGACCACTGATCAAGCTGTGAGGATTCCCGCGCCAGATCAAAGGAGGCCTTGGCATAGGGACGAGCAAGTTGTGACGTATCAGCCATGGGGCTTCCCCTCAGAGTTCAGCCGCGAGCTTGTCCAGCAATTCGCGATGCGCCTGTTCGTCGACAGAAGCCTCAAGAACACGCTCTGCACCGACAATCGCCAGTGTAGAGACCTGTGCACGCAGTTGTTCCTTGGCACGATTGACTTCCTGCTCGATCTCGGTGCGAGCATTGGCAATCATCCGCTCGCCTTCAGCACGCGCATCATCACGTGCTTCCTCAATCATCTGATTGGAACGGCTGCGCGCCTGTTCCAGAAGCCGGGCAGACTCATCGCGACTTTCACGCAATGTTTTTTCAGCCTGCCGGCTGGCCTCGTCCAGCTCCTGCTGAGCGCGGCTGGCTGCATCCAGGCCATCGGCAATTTTCTTCTGACGCTCATGAAGGGCTTGAATGACCGGAGGCCAAACGTACTTCATGCAGAACCAGACGAAAACGGCGAAGGCGATGGACTGACCAATAATGGTTAGGTTCAGATTCACGCCAGTACCTCTCGCTTCGTTTTGGGGGTGGTTAACATTCCGATGGCCTCAGGCCTCGGCGACATTAGCCCACAAACGGGTTAGCGAAGGTGAAGAACAGGCCGATACCTACGCCGATCATGGCAACGGCATCCAGCAGGCCCGCCACGATGAACATTTTGACCTGCAGCTGCGGGATCATTTCCGGCTGACGTGCCGCGCCTTCAAGGAACTTGCCGCCCAGCAGACCAAAACCGATAGCGGTGCCAAGGGCGCCGAGACCGATCAGCAGGGATACGGCAATAGCAGTCATACCGAGAATTAAAGGATCCATGGTTACTCTCCCAGATTGTGCATCAAGTAGTGGTTAGGGTTGGTTAAGGGTCAAGGGTATCCGATCAGCATCAGTGATCTTCACTGGCCTGACTGAGATAAACAATCGTCAGCATCATGAAGATAAAGGCTTGCAACACGATGATCAGGATGTGGAACGTCGCCCAGGCGAAGTGCAGTGGCAGCTGCCACAGCCCAAGCAGGGCAATCAGAATGAAAATAAGCTCACCGGCATACAGGTTACCGAACAAACGCAATGCGAGTGATACGGGCTTGGCCAGCAGGGTTACCAGCTCGAGCAACAGGTTGACCGGGATAAGGATCGCCTGAATCAGCATGTTGGAGCTGGAGAACGGATGGAGCGTGAGCTCACCGATAAAGCCGGAGAACCCTTTCATTTTGATGGAATAGAACAGGATCAGCGCAAAAACGCTCAACGACAGGCCAAAGGTGGCATTGATGTCAGTGGTCGGCACGATGCGGAAGAACACGTGATGCGGATCGGCACCGAAAAAGTCTACGCCAATGCGCTTGGCAAGTTCCGGCACCCAGTCCACTGGTACCAGATCCAGCATGTTCATCAGGAAGATCCAGCAGAAAATGGTCAGCGACAGCGGGGCAATCAGCTTGCTCTTGCCGTGGAACGTTTCCTTGACGGAGCTGTCTACGAATTCAACGATCATTTCGACGAAGTTCTGCAGGCCACTCGGAACACCGGTAGTGGCTGAGCGTGCCACCTTCCTGAACACGAAAAGGAAAAGAACGCCACAGGCAATGGACCATCCCATGGTATCAAGGTGAATCGCCCAGAACCCCATATCCGCCGCTTCTGCTGCATTATGCGCCAGCGACAGACCGTTTTCGGGGTGGTACCCGAAGGTCAGGTTTTGAAGGTGGTGCTGAATATATTCCGATGAAGTCGGAGTGTTGCCTGCCATAACTCTGCCTCGGTTCCTTGGGCGACTAGGGACGCTTTACCAGCAATGGACTCAGCCAGTGAACGCACAGTGCCGCCACGTAAGCGCCAAAAAAATAAGCTGGGTTTGAAGGAGGCACTGCGACGAAGATCACGAGGAACAACGCCACCGTCAAACCAAACTTTCCGGCTTCAGCCCGGTAAAACCCGGTAATGATCTGCTGGGCATGCCGTGCTCCCTGAACGATAAAGGCGCGCCATGCAAAATACAGATTGGGCAGAAGGCAGACGATTCCTCCCTTGAGGGAAGATACCGCACCCTCGATGCCGTGAAGGCATCCGCCGACCAGTATCATGACCATGACCGCCAGTGCCTGTACTGCCAGCAAACGAAAGACAACAGGGCGTTTGATTGCTGCGGGGGTATGGTTTGTCATGTTACCAGTCGCACGTCCCAGGTTACTTGCATCTGTCGGGCTGTTGCCCGGCAGACAAAGCTCGGCGGATTATAAGAGAGCACTGCATGTGCTTCAATGTAAAAGCAGTCAAATATCGTGATTTTTCACCTGATTGCCACTAAAGTGCCGACATTACGCAGCAATTTACAGCCAACGCGTAATGTCAATTAAACCGCACTTAATCCGCATCATTTTATGTGCGACAAAATGCCATCCAGCTCATCCAGACTGGTATAGCGAATGGTCAGCCTTCCCTTGCCGGCCTTGCCGTGTGCAATCTTGACGGCGGCTCCCAACAATTCGCCCAGTTGAGTCTCCAGATGGGCAACATCGGTATTTTCAGAATGTCTTGATGACTTGCTGCTTTCGGCCTGCCCTGCCTGTACACGCTTGACCAGCTCCTCGGTTTGCCGAACGGTCAGTTCACGGGATACCACATCTCGTGCGGTATGACGCTGCTTCAAGCCTTTAAGCGCCAGCAGCGCACGCGCATGCCCCATATCGAGATCACCACGCTCCAGCAGGGTTTGCACTTCATCATCAAGCGCCAGCAGACGAAGCAGATTGGCGACCTGCGCTCTGGAGCGCCCCACCGCGTTGGCGGCCTGTTGCTGTGTCAGGTCAAATTCATCAATCAAGCGTTTCAATGCCAGTGCCTCTTCAATGACGCTAAGATTTTCACGCTGAATATTTTCGATCAACGACATCGCCAGTGCCGTCTCATCATCCATGGTGCGGACGATGGCAGGAATGGTCGTCAGCTCCGCCAGCTGGGCAGCGCGCCAACGGCGCTCGCCAGCAATGATTTCATAGGAAACCGGACCGCGGTCGCTGACCGGCCGGACGACGATTGGCTGCATGACTCCCTGAGCACGGATCGAACCAGCCAGTTCCTCAAGACGCTCAGGTTGCATATCGCGACGAGGCTGGTACTTGCCGCGTCGCAACTGATGCAGTGGCAATGCCAGCAGCGCTTCATCGACTGACTCGGGTTGCTCACATGACTCAACGGGATCGAGCGTCGAAATATCACTTTCTGCAGGTGACAAGGGTGCCTGAAGCTGTGAACGCTGCCTGGCGCCAGCTCCGATCAATGCATCCAATCCTCGTCCTAAAGCACGCTTGCGCGTCATGGTATTTCCTCACATTACAGCGACAGACGGCGGCTCAATTCCTTGGCCAAAACTCTGTAGGCATGACTTCCCCGAGACAGTCTGGCGTAGCTTGTAACCGGCAGACCATGGCTTGGGGCTTCAGCAACGCGGACATTGCGTGGAATCACGGTTTTCAGCAGCACATCGCCAAAATAATCGGACAGCTGCTTACTGACATCACGCGTCAGACTGTTGCGATTATCAAACATGGTACGAACAATGCCGTAGACCTCAAGGTCCGGATTCACACTGTCACGGATCTGTTCCACCGTATCCAGCAGCGCTGACAGCCCTTCCAACGCATAGAACTCGCACTGCAGGGGGATAAGCACGCCATGGGAAGCGGTAAGCGCATTGACGGTCAGCATGTTCAATGATGGCGGGCAGTCAATCAATATGACATCAAACTGGTCTGCAACGGCACCAAGGGCAGTATCAAGGCAACGCTCACGACCATCTCGCTCGAGCAGGTCAACTTCGGCCGCGGTAAGATCACCATTGCCAGGCAGTACGGTATAGCCTGCCGCCTGCGCGAAGACCATGACCTCTTCTGCGCGCCGTTCACCAAGCAGGACGTCCAGTACACTGCCCTGTTCAAGAGTATGCTTATCGATGCCGCTGCCCATGGTGGCATGGCCCTGAGGGTCAAGATCCACCAGCAATACGCGTTTTTTCAGGCCCGCCAGGCCTGCTGCCAGATTGACAGCGGTGGTAGTCTTGCCAACACCGCCTTTCTGGTTGGTCAGGGCGATAATCCGGGTCACGATTACATTCCTTTAGCCAAACATGTCATGGCACTAGAGAGCTGTTTTCCGAACACGCACCAAATGGCGTTGCCCGGTTTCCCCCGGCACATTCAGGGGCACACTGTCGTGCGCCTGAACCCCTGAAGGCAGAGTGGTGTCTTCTGTATCAAGCCGCCCCTTCATGGCCAGCCATTCGCCCCCCTGAGCCAGAAATGGCTGACTCAGCTCTACAAAATCCGTCAGGGAGGAAAAGGCACGGCTTACAATCTGTTCAAACGGCCGTGGCGGATTGAAGGCCTCGATGCGGGTGTGCACCGGCACGGCGTTGTCGATACCCAGCGCCAGGCAGGCATGCTGCTGAAAGCGGACCTTCTTGCCATTGCTGTCCACCAGAGTTACCTGAAGCTCCGGGTTTACCATGGCCAGCACCAGTCCAGGCAAGCCGGCGCCAGCTCCGATATCAAGCAGGCAAGGGCCAGTCACCCAGGGCATGATACTTAAACTGTCCAGCACGTGCCGCGAAACCATCTGTTCCGGGTCGCGAACGGCGGTGAGGTTATAAGCCTTGTTCCACTTGTGCAACAAGGCGACATAATCCAGTAATCGCTGTTGCGTCGTACTGGAAAGTGGCAGCGCCATGGCTGCCAGTCCGTTTTCAAGAATTTGTTCGCAACGCGGTGTCATGCCGAATCAGCACTCTTCAGGTGAGTGGCAAGACCATGCTTTTTAAGATAAATCAGCAAAAGCGATACTGCTGCCGGGGTAACACCGGAAATTCGTCCGGCCTGAGCCAGGGTTTCGGGGCGTGCGGCTGCCAGCTTCTGTCGAATTTCATTCGACAGCCCCTCTATACGACTGTAATCAAGTGATGCTGGCAGTGCCATTGCTTCGTGGCGACGTAGCTTGTCAATATCCTGCTGCTGCCGCTCGATATAGCCCTGATACTTGGCCTGGATCTGTACCTGTTCAATGACGTCTGGATTATCAATCCCGCCTTCTGCAAGAGGCGCTATATCGTCATAAGTCAGTTCCGGGCGTCGCAGCAGGTCAAGCAAACGATATTCCCGTCCGAGCGGGCCGGTCTTGTCCTTGAGCCGATCAGCCTCTGGTGATCCCGGTTGTATCCAGGTAGATGCCAGCCGCTGACTTTCCTGCTCCATCATCGTGCGTTTTTCATCGAATGCCTTGAAGCGAGCGTCATCCACTACGCCAAGTTCGCGCCCTACAGGAGTCAGCCTCAGATCAGCATTGTCTTCCCTCAGCAGCAACCGATATTCCGCGCGCGAGGTAAACATTCGATAGGGTTCCTGCGTTCCCATTCGGATCAGATCATCCACCATAACGCCGATGTAGGCTTCATCGCGCCGTGGGCACCAGCTCTCGAGCGATTTGGCACGACGAGCAGCGTTAAGTCCGGCAAGCAGCCCCTGGGCTCCGGCTTCTTCGTACCCTGTTGTGCCATTGATCTGTCCGGCAAAAAACAGGTTATGAATGAACCTGGTTTCCAGTGAGTGCTTCAGATCTCGGGGATCGAAGAAATCATACTCAATGGCATAACCCGGCCGGGTTATGTGCGCCTTCTCAAGGCCCTTGATGGAACGAACCAGGGAGAGCTGGATATCAAACGGCAATGATGTGGAAATGCCGTTGGGATAGAGCTCATGAGTATCAAGCCCTTCGGGCTCGAGAAATATCTGGTGGCTGTTCTTGTCGGCAAAACGATGAATCTTGTCTTCGATGGAAGGGCAGTATCGTGGCCCTATACCATCGATTACGCCTGAATACATCGGGGAACGATCAAGGTTATTGCGGATGATGTCATGCGTTTGTTCATTGGTATGCGCGATATGGCAGCTCACCTGAGCAGGATGCATGTTGCGGTGTCCCAGATAGGACATGACCGGCAGTGGTGTATCGCCAGGCTGTTCCGTCAATTCCGAGAAATCAACGCTTCTGGCATCGATTCTGGGAGGTGTCCCTGTCTTGAGACGACCGACATGGAAAGGTAGCTCACGTAACCGTTGTGCCAGCGCATTGGCCGGAGGATCTCCTGCCCTGCCACCGGTCTGTTTTTCAAGGCCGATATGAATGATTCCGCCCAGAAACGTACCGGTACACAGCACGACTGTCTCGCCGAAAAACCGAATACCGCTGCTTGTGACAACACCACGAACCGTATCGTTATCGACGATCAAATCGTCCGCGGCCTGCTGGAACAACGTCAGATTGGGCTGGTTTTCAAGAATGGATCGAATGGCTGCCTTGTAGCGTACCCGATCAGCCTGTGCCCGTGTTGCCCGTACAGCAGGTCCCTTGCGAGCGTTGAGTACTCGAAACTGAATACCACCCTGGTCCGTTGCCAGTGCCATGGCGCCACCCAGTGCGTCAATTTCCTTGACAAGGTGACTCTTGCCGATCCCGCCAATGGCAGGATTACACGACATCTGACCAAGTGTCTCGATGTTGTGTGTCAGCAGCAGGGTTTGGCATCCCATGCGAGCGGCGGCAAGTGCGGCTTCGGTTCCAGCATGGCCACCGCCGATGATGATGACATCAAAGCGGTCCGGATAATTCACGGCGTGACCTCGTTACGTCAGGAGGTGAAGAAGTGATCTTTGAATTCCGCGCAGTATAACGTGCCTGTGAGTAACCGTCAGTGTTTTCCACACCTTGGTCTTTTCAGGTCTTTAATTAAATATAAAGAATTTATTTAAAGAATTTTTGTAGTGGTTGTGATTATTGTGTACGCCACTTTCTGTGGATAAGCCATTTTTCCCGCTTTAGAACAAAACAGTGTCGTGTTTACAATTACAGTGGCATACGGTTGAAAAGCTGGGTGGGGAGGTCTGACAGTATGTGGATAACATGAGCATTCATCCACAGAGCGGATTATCCCTGATTTATCAACGCCCGCATACCGTAGCTGTAAGCCTGGTTATCAATAGGTGAAATGGCATGCAGCTATCCTCTGCATGCCCTGCTGTGACAGGCTGGAAGGGCAAATGAAGGAAAAATGTTATCCACAGGCACAAAAAATCAATTTTGGGTGTGTATAACAAAAAAATACCGCCTGACGGCGGTAAAATGAGAGATCTGATCAGTTGATCAGACCATGAAGGATGCACCACAGCCACAGGTTGTGGTGGCGTTCGGGTTCTGAATCAGGAATCGAGCACCTGCCAGACCCTCTTCAAAATCGACGGTCGAGCCGACCAGATACTGGTAACTCAATGGATCGATAGCCATGGTAACGTTACCGTTTTCAATCAGCGTATCGTCTTCCTGCAGCTCGTCGACAAGATCAAATCCATACTGGAACCCCGAACAGCCACCGCCGGTTACGTAAACTCTCAGCTTGAGTTCGTCATTGCCCTGTTCATCGGTCAGCATTCTAACGCGAGAAGCCGCACGATCTGTCAGTATCAAAGGGGTGGGTACAAAGGAAGTAACCCCGCTCATTGCAGACTCCTGCTTTCGCATGGAAGGAAGATATCATTATCGTTGGCTACATTGTGTCGGGTCAAACATGGGCACATAAAGGTGCATTGTGTCTTGCCCGGCAATGCCGAACCTTAACTTCAATGAAGCGAGAAATGCGTGCGCTACCGTCGCTCCAGCGTCACCCGATTTTCACTGGATAATTTCAGACGTCAACTGGCCAGTATCGATGCGCTTCCACAGTTGTGCCTGCTGGGGTTTCTGTCCGGTACGCTGACGGGAGGCATTCTGATCGGCTTTCGTGAGCTGATTGATCTTGGTGCCATGATGCTGATGCCGGATCAGCGCTCGGAAGACTTCGAGCATCTATTACCCTGGGTGCGCTCGGTGCTGCCGATCACGGCATCGGTGCTCATCATGAGCGCTCTGGCCCTGCAGTCACAAAAGCACACCAAAATGGGGGTGGGTCATGTGATCGAACGCCTGAGCTACCATCAGGGACAGATGCCACTGCTCAACTGGATAAACCAGTGGTGGGTGGGCATCCTGTCCGTAATGGGTGGGCTATCGGCGGGTCGTGAAGGGCCTGCGATTCATCTAGGCGCTGGTGCATCAAGCTGGATGGGAGAACGGCTTCGGTTGCCGCACAACAGTTTGAGGGTGCTTGTGGGGTGCGGAACGGCTGCCGGAATTTCAGCTTCGTTCAATACGCCCATCACGGGTGTGATCTTTGCCATGGAAGTGGTGATGATGGAATACACCATTACCGGATTCATGCCGATCATTCTGGCTTCCACCATGGGCGCTGTGGTTTCACAGCTTATGTATGGTGTAGAACCGGCCTTCACGATTCCTGATGACATTACCGGTCAACTGACGGACCTTCCCTGGATCAGCATGATGGCGCTGGTACTTGGTTTGATGGCCGGTGCATTTATTCGGCTGGTGCGTCTTGCCCAGACTCAAAATCATATTGGCTGGTGGTGGCGGGCACTGATTATCGGCGGCATGACGGGGGCGATAGCGTGGTTTTATCCTGAAGTGCAGGGCATTGGCTACGATACGGTCGATTACACGTTGAACCAGTCTCCCAGCCTGATCATGCTGCTTGTCGTGGCGGGGGGCAAGCTGATCCTGACGGCCCTGACCTTTGCCTGGGGAATTCCCATCGGCATGATCGGGCCCATCATGGTGATCGGTGCCACGGCAGGCGCGTTGTGTGGTATAGCGGGAGAGGCCTTGTTGCCGGCCATTGCTTCCAATCATGATCTTTATACCATGCTTGGCATGGCAGCAATGCTGGGAGCCGTACTTCAGGCACCGCTGGCGGCCATAATGGTGTTGATAGAGCTGACTCATAATACCAGCATCATCATCTATGGCATGCTGGCCGTAGTGGTTTCCGGGTTGGCCAGCCGACAGTGCTGGCACTGTCAGGGATTTTTTGTGTCCACGCTGTCCTCTCAGGGGCTTCACCCGCTTCAGCAGCCTCTGATGCAGGCGTTATCCCGTATTGCCGTCCCGGCAGTGATGGACCGTGCCATTGTGCGGTCACCCGAAAGGCTGGAGCGCGCCAGGGCACAGCGTTTTCTCGAGGCCAAGCCGGTGTGGGTTGTCATTGATCGTGATGACAAGGATCAGCGGCCACTGGCCATGAGTGCGGCAGATCTTGCTCGTGTTCTTCTGGATGACGAGTGGGAAGGCATCGATACCATCAATCTAATGGATATACCCGCGAAGCGGATTGAGCTGGCCCCAATCGATCTTCAGGCCACATTGTCGGAAGCCTTTGATCAGCTGACGGAATATGGTGTTGATGCCCTGTACGTTGAACATACGACTGCGCCCCTGATCAAAAAAATTTCCGGTATTATTACCCGTGATTCAATCGAAAATTATTATCGCTATCGTCGATAGCCCGATCCTGCCGTGAGCCTGAGTGAAGGAGTTGTTATGTATCCGTGGGTGCTGTCTTTTCACCTGATTGCCATCGTGGCCTGGTTTGCCGCGCTGTTTTATCTGCCACGTCTATTTGTATATCACGCCTACGCTCTGGAAGAGGGCGATGAAACCGGTTGTCAGCGTTTTCAGGTGATGGAGCGCAAGCTTTATCGGGGCATCATGGTTCCAGCCATGGTCTGTGTTGTGGTGCTTGGGTTGTGGCTTGTGGTGTTGAATCCGTCTGTCCTTCAGCAGGGATGGTTTTATACCAAGGCCGCACTGGTGGTTGTCCTCATTGGCTTTCATCACATGTGTCTGGCTCATTTGAAGCGCTTTGCCAATGGCGGCAAGACGCGCCGTCACGTCTTCTACCGGTTTTTCAATGAGGTGCCTACGCTTGTGCTGGTGGCGGTCGTCATCCTGACGGTGGTCAAGCCGTTTTGACATTGCCGGTCGTGCTGGTCTTCAGCGGTCATGACCCGACTGGAGGGGCAGGCATGGTTGCTGATGTGGAGGCCATTCGAGCTCAGCAGTGCTGGCCGGTGACCGTGCCCACGGCACTGACAGTACAGGATAGCCGTGACGTGCATGCGGTCTACCCGGTCGATCCACAGGTCATGGCGGAGCAGGTGCACTGCATTGAACAGGACATGTCGTTTCAGGCCATCAAGGTAGGGCTGGTGTCCAGCCTGGAAGCCATCACCGTCATTGAGCAGGTCTGCCGTCGCCATCCTGAAGTGCCTGTCGTTATCGATCCGGTACTGAAGGCCGGCGGTGGTCGGGAGCTGTCCTCCGACACTCTCGTTGATGCCTTTCGTGAGCGGCTATTGCCGCTGGTAACCCTGTTGACGCCAAATCATCTGGAGCTTTTCAGACTGGCGGGCACCCCTGACGTGGATGACGCGCTTCACCGTATTTATCGTCAGGGTGCTGAACATGTGCTGGTAACCGGAACAGATCACGCGCCGTTGGCGGACAGGGTTGTCAGGCATCAGCTTTATACAGGGGGTAACCCGGTGGAAAGCTGGGTCTGGTCTCGCTTGCCCGGCCAGTTTCATGGATCGGGTTGCACGCTGGCCGCAAGCTGCGCGGTCTGGCTGGCTCGTGGCGAAACGGTAGTGTCATCCTGCCTACTGGCACAGCGCTACACATGGCAGACGCTTGATCGATCGCTGCAACAGGGCGGCGGTCAGGCGTTTCCCAACCGATGCCCGACCGAACAGGAGTCTGCTTCATGACGGCTGCCTTTACTGACGCGCGCGACTCTGCAAAAGCCTGGCAGTCCGGGCTATATGTCATCACCGACGCAGATCTGCTTGCAGATGAAGATACATTCATGTCTGCGATAAGGGCAGTACTCCGCGAGGGAGTGGCGCTGCTTCAGTACCGTAATAAATCCACGGAAGATGCCTTTCGGTATCGTCAGGCCCACTGGCTGGCCGAGCAGTGTCAGGCATCAAATACCCCTCTGATCATCAACGATGACGTCATGCTGGCCAGCGCAGTGGGAGCTGGAGTACACGTAGGCACCGATGATGCTGATGTGGCCTGGGCGCGCAGCATGCTGGGTACAGACGCCATTATCGGTGCTACCTGTCATGGTGATCTGGCATTGGCTCGCAAGGCGCTGGACAATGGCGCCAGCTACGTGGCGTTCGGTCGCTTTTATCCTTCCCGTACCAAGCCCGGCGCAGTGGCTGCGCCATTATCGGTTTTGAGCGAGGCTCGACAACTTGGCTGCCCTGTCGCCGCGATTGGTGGTATTGACAGCGATACTGCGCCGGAGGTAGCCGCCGCCGGAGCTGACCTGATTGCTGTTGTGGGTGCCGTGTTCCGGTACCCTGATCCTGGGCAACGTGTGCGACAGCTGAAGGCCGGATTGCCTCAGGCAATTTTCCGGTAGTAACCCTTTTTACCCATTGCTATTCAGGACACTGTCATGGCGACTTCCGAAGAACTCTTTTCCCGTGCACAACGCCATATTCCCGGTGGCGTCAATTCGCCAGTGCGAGCCTTCAAGGGGCTTGATCAGGCGCCGGTATTCATCGAGCGGGCCAAGGGGGCCTACCTGTTTGATGTCGAAGGCAAGCGTTATATTGACTATGTCGGCTCATGGGGCCCGATGATTACCGGGCATGCCGATGACGATGTACTTTCTGCCGTACGTGATCGACTCGATAATGGCCTGTCCTTTGGCACGCCGACCGCGATTGAAACGGACATGGCGGACCTTATCTGCGAGATCATGCCTTCCATGGACATGGTAAGAATGGTCAACTCGGGCACCGAGGCCACCATGTCTGCCATTCGTCTGGCCCGTGGCTTTACCGGGCGTGACAAGATCGTCAAGTTTGAAGGCAACTATCACGGCCATGTTGACTCCCTGCTCGTCAAGGCCGGGTCCGGTGCACTGACCCACGGTGAGCCCAGCTCGCCTGGCGTGCCTGCATCGCTTGCCGAGCACACCATCACGCTTGGCTATAACGACAGTGATGGCGTGCGTGATTTCTTTGCCGCCGAAGGTGACCAGGTCGCAGCGATCATTGTCGAGCCGGTTGCAGGCAACATGAACTGCATCCCTCCGGCCCCAGGATTTCTGGAAACCCTTCGCGAAGTCTGTGATGCTCACGGCAGCGTTCTGATTCTCGATGAAGTCATGACCGGATTTCGGGTAGCGCTTGGCGGTGCTCAAGCGCATTACGGTGTTACGCCTGATCTGACCTGCCTGGGCAAGATTGTCGGCGGCGGCATGCCGGTCGGCGCCTTTGGTGGAAAGCGTCATATCATGGAGTACATTTCACCGCTGGGCCCGGTGTATCAAGCCGGCACGCTGGCCGGAAATCCGCTGGCCATGGCCGCAGGCATTACGCTGTTGAACAAGATTCGCACCCCCGGTTTTCATGATGAGCTGACACAACGTGTCAATACACTATGTGATGGGCTTGAGGCTCGTGCTCGCGCGGCAGGTATTCCCCTGATCACCCAGCGTGCCGGCGGCATGTTCGGCATTTTCTTTACTACCGCTACCGACGTCAGTGACTTTGATGCTGCGACACATTGCAACGTAGAAGCGTTTCGGCAGTTCTTTACCGGCATGCTGGCCCGCGGTATTTACATGGCGCCTTCAAATTATGAAGCCGGGTTCATGTCGAGTGCCCACAGCGAACAAGACCTTCAGGATACCCTGGACGCGGCCGAACATGTCTTCGCCGAGATGACATCCTGAATTCCATTATTCTGCCGTCAGGTCTTTCTGACACAGGTCTGGCGGACTGATTGACATGACGATGACATCGTCATGGGAGGCACGATTTTGAGTCAGACGTTGATTAACGCATTGCAGGACGCAGCCTGCTATCACCATGATGTAGATGCTTTTGATGTGCGTGAGACGCATATTTCATGGATCATCATGACCGGAAGATATGCCTACAAGATCAAGAAGCCACTTGATTTCGGCTTTCTGGATTTTTCGACACTGGAAAAGAGGCGGCATTTCTGCGAAGAGGAAGTACGACTGAATAAACGCCTCGCAGGCGATCTTTACCTGCGCGTTGTGCCAATTACGGGAACACCGGAGCGTCCTGAACTGGATGGTGAGGGTGAGCCGTTCGAATATGCCGTCTGTATGCAGCAATTCGATAATGAAGGACTGTTCAGTACCCTGCAGGCCACCGGACAGCTGACACAGACTCTCATGGATGATCTGGTGGATCAGCTGGTGGCCTTTCACGCAGGCACCGAACAGGCGGATGTCGACAGCAAGTTCGGCACGGCCGCAGCGGTATATGCACCGGCTCGCGAAAACTTTGATCAGCTGGAACCCCTGTTAAGTGATGCCTCTGATCTCGAGCGTCTGGTGGCGTTGAAGGCATGGACGGATAACGCCTTCGAGCGCTTTCATGATGAATTTCAGCGTCGGCATGATGAAGGTTTTATCCGCAATAATCATGGTGATGTTCACCTGGCCAACGCCGTGCTGCACAACGGTCGGGCGCTGATCTTTGACTGTATCGAATTCAACGATCAGTTCCGCTGGAATGATGTCGGGTGCGAGCTGGCCTTTCTGGTCATGGATCTGGAAGTGCGTGGTGAGCAGGAGCTTGCCAATCGGGTACTGGATCGCTATCTCGAACGCAGTGGCGACTATGGTCTGGTACGCCTTTTGCCCTTCTACAAGGCCTATCGTGCCATGGTGCGCGCCAAGATCGCCATGTTCCGGTTTCAGCAGCCGGATCTGCATCCTGCCGACAGGGATGCTGTACTGGCTGATTTTCGGCGTTATCTGGCGCTGGCTGAGCGCTATAGCGAGTTCTCCATGCCGTATCTGATTATTTCGGTAGGAGTTTCAGGCAGCGGGAAAAGCCGGTTTACCGAGCAGGCAGTACGTCAACTGGGTGGAATTCGGGTGCGATCGGATGTGGAGCGCAAGCGTCTCCATGGCATGAACCCATTCGGCCCATCCCGACAGGTTGATATCGAATCCGGCCTTTACACGGCGGTGGCCACTGAAAGGACCTATGCAAGATTGGCCGAGCTGTCGGGCATGATGCTGCAGGCGGGGCACAGTGTCTGTGTCGATGGTACGTGCCTGCGAGAAGCGCAGCGAACCCTGCTGAGGCATGAGGCCGAATGCCGGGGATTACCAGTGCTGCTGGTCAGCTTCGAAGCTGACCATGCGACGCTGGTACGGCGAATTACCAAGCGGAGTCGGTCGCGTGACAACGTTTCCGATGCAGGTCTGGAGGTACTGGAGCACCAGCTGGCCAACCTTGAACCATTTACATCCGATGAGCAGGCCCATCTGGTTCATCTGGATACCACCGCAGAAGATGCCAATATCACGCTGGTGTCTCTGATCAAGGAACACCTGCACCTCGTCTGACCAAAAAGGACGTGGCCTTCTGTCTAGAAGGCTGCGTCCAGCTGCTCCCTCAGCAGATTAAGAGCCTGAGCGCGGTTTCTGACCTTCAGCTTTCTGAAGATATGGTAAAGATGTGACTTGACAGTGTGCTCACTGATGGCCAGTTGCTGAGCAATGTCATGATTACTTGCTCCTGTCTTCAATAATTGAAGAATTTCCATCTCGCGCCGTGTCAGCGATTTAAATGGTGCAGACTCGCTGCGCTGGCGATACCAGTAAGCTGAAAGCAGTTTTTCCATCAGGGCGCGGGATAGCCACATCTCGCCGGTAAATAAAATATTTACCCCCTTGCTGATCATCTTCAGGGGGTCGCGTCGATAGAAAACACCCTGAAGTGGGAAGCGCATCATTAACTTGACGGCATCTTCCTCGGTGTCGAGATTAAATCCCGCCATAATAAACTGCTCGTTCTGCTGAGCATGCTGCGACCACTGTCGAGCTATATCGTCATCTACATAGTCCTGATCAAGCAACACCAGTACAGGTGTATCACTCACCGATTCCAGGTCCAGTTGACCTGGCTCCATGGAATACGCGCTGCAATCCAACTCTGTTCTCAAATATTCGAGGAAGAGTTCATTCTGTGGATTGTCGAGCGTTACCATAATAATCGTTTTCACAGCGCTATCCATGGGGTGATGCCTAAGTTTAATGAGATAAAGTGCAGCTTCCTTTCAGGATAAAACAAAATATAACGTTTATTAATAAAATTTAAAATATTAATTTTGTCTGATCACCCGGCGTGCCGGGTTTAAACCCTGTTTAAGTTGTTTGCTATACGGTGACCTAGCACTAAAGCGGGGTTTATATGTGCATTTAAATATATCTTTTTTTCATATCCTGAATTTGGGTCAAATTATACGAGAAAAACGTTACATTTCGCAGTTTTTAACAATTCTCTAAACCGAAATGGCACAACGAGCACAAAAAAGGCGCTTTGGCCTAATGAAAAGGTGGTGAACTTGTTTTTTGGCTAAGAAGAAAAGATGACTCATTTTCATGGTGTGGTTGGAGAAAGGTGATGGACTTTAATAAGAGAATTCTTCTTGAAAATCAGGCATGGGCAAGCAGAAAGGTGGAAGAGGACCCCGGCTTTTTTGAACGTTTGGCCATCAAACAGGTTCCTTACGCCCTCTGGATAGGATGCGCAGATAGTCGTGTACCTGCAGAATTATTATGTAACGCTGATCCAGGCGAATTATTTATTTTCCGCAATGTCGCAAATATTGTTTCACTTGATCAGCCGGGGTGTGCCAGCGCCATTGAATATGCTGTTCATGCCCTTGGTATTAAACATATTGTTGTCTGCGGCCATCATCTTTGTGGTGGTGTAAAAGCTGCCATGGAAGAAGAGAAAACAAATCTTTTCCATGTTGATAATCACCTTGTTGAAATAAAGGAAACCAGAGATAAAAACAAAAAGGAACTCGAAGAGCTTCCCGATGACAATAGTCGGGTAAATCGTCTGGTCGAACTTAATGTAATAAGCCAGATAGAAAAACTATCCGGCTTCGAAGCAATAAAACAGGCAGCAACCGGTACGGAAAGGGGGATACGGCTCCATGGAATGGTTTATGCACTGGAAGAAGGGCTGCTGCGTGAAATCGCAGCCTACGATGTGGGGCCGGACCGATGGGTTACACCGGACTGATATTCAGCATCAACCTATTTTGAAAGGAGTTCAGAATGTCATTTCCCTTTACGCTTAAATACAGTGCTCAGGATTTTCCGGCAGGGCTGGTAGTATTTCTGGTGGCTATTCCATTGTGCCTTGGTATTGCCATTGCCTCTGGCGCTCCCCCGGTATCGGGGTTGATTGCGGGGATCGTGGGAGGACTGGTAGTCGCCAGCTTGAGTGGCTCGGCATTGAGTGTCAGTGGCCCTGCCGCTGGTCTGACTGTCATTGTCCTTGGTGCCATCAATGCGCTCGGTTTTGAAAAAATGATGATGGCCACAGTACTGGCCGGCGTAATACAGCTGGTATTTGGCTATCTCAAACTTGGAAAGATTGGATCATATGTTCCCGCTTCAGTTATCAAGGGAATGCTGGCGGCAATTGGTTTGATCCTGATTTTGAATCAATTGCCGACGGCATTCGGTATACCGGACGGTGCATTACCGGAAAGTCTGTCTCCGGCGGCATGGGTTCAGGCGATTTCTCCTCTGGCAATGGTCATTACGCTGGTATCTCTGGGGATTCTTTGGCTGTGGGACAGTCCGGCCGGGCAGCGGCTGGGGTATCTTCGACGTATTCCTGCGGCCTTGATGGCGGTTGTGGTGGCGATCGGTATCGATCGACTGTCCGTGCTTGTGCAAGCGCCTTCGGTTCTGAACAGTGAGCAATATGTACAGTTGCCCGGTCTGGATGGTCCCGCCGCCTTTCTGGGGCAGTTGCAGGGCCCTGCCTTGAGTGGCCTCTTGGATCCGGCTGTATACATGACGGCACTGACGATTGCTCTGATAGCCAGTCTGGAGACACTGCTTAGCCTGGAGGCCGTTGACAAGATTGACCCCTACAAGCGCCACTCACCGCCTCACCGAGAACTGAAGGCACAAGGGGTTGGCAACCTGGTGTGCGGGATGATTGGCGGTTTGCCACTGACGGCCGTGATCGTTCGAAGCTCTGCCAACGTGCAGGCAGGTGGGCGTACCCGACTGGCCGGTTTTATTCATGGGGCACTGCTGCTGGTCAGTGTGATGTTTTTTGCCTTCATGCTTGAGTGGATTCCACTGGCGTGTCTGGCGGCGATTCTGCTCCATACCGGTTTCAAGCTGGCAAGGCCGGGAATGATGGTGTCCCTGTACAGGTCTGGCCTGAAACGCTTCGCCCCCTTTGCCACGACCGTAGTGGTCATCATGATGACGGATCTGCTCAAGGGAGTAGCGGTCGGTGTGCTGTGCGGCCTGTTCTTCATGCTGCGTTCCAACCATCGTTCGGTCATGTCCTTCAACAAAAGCGGGCATCACTGTCTGTTACGGATTCACAAGGATATTTCGTTTCTGAGTCGTGAGCGGTTGCGACAGTATCTTGATCTGGTACCTGAAAACAGCTATCTGATCATCGATGCGGGCAGTGCCGGATACATTGACCCGGATATTTTCGAGGATATCGATAACTTCATGGCTTCCTCTCGAGAGCGCAATATTACGGTCGAACTGAAAGCCTTCAATGGCGTCACCGCTACCTTTGCCCCCGTTGCAGAAAAGCCACTGAAAGCTGCCTGATTAGGCATCGACAGACAAAAAAAGACCGCCGTACACTGCCGGCGGTCTTTTTCGTTTTGATACACAGGTATCTAGTCGGCCTGTCTTGACTGGCCTTGTGTCATGGACGGCGTGCCCAGATTCTGACGAACCCAGTTCATGGCCTGTATCCGGTTTTTGACCTTGAGCTTGCGAAAGATATTATAGAGATGAGACTTGACAGTATGTTCGCTGACGAACAGCTGGTTTGCGATCTCGGTATTTGATGCGCCGGTACCCAGCAAACGCAGAATCTCAAGCTCGCGGTGTGTCAATCCACAGGCCGGGCGGTAGGCGTTGACCTGTTGGCGCCGGTAGAACTTGATAAGTCGCGTCATCAGGGTTCTGGACATCCAGAGCTCGCTGTTGATGAGCTTGGCAATGCCCTTGCAGATCAGTGCCAGGCTGTCTCGACGATAAAATACGCCCTGGAGGCGAAATGTTGTTGCCAGTGTGATTGCCTGATTCTCGTCAGCCAGGTTGAACGCTGCCATGGTCATGTTGTTTTGATCACTGGCGGCGCACTCCTCCCACTGATGCATATCCTTTTCATTGACATGGTCAGCATCAAGCAAGACAACAAAGTGCCTGTCATTATCATCGGGCACGTTGTCTCTGGGCCCCAGAGCTTCAACCTCGCAGCTGAGCTTGTCTCTGACGTACTGTACGAACAGCTCGCTTTGAGGATTTATTTCAGTCACGAGTACGACCGTGACACTGGTTTCAATTTCCACACAGCCTCCTGGATGCTGTAGGCGCTAGGGAGTCGTCAGGTGGTTCGGTAGAAAACCAGCGACAAGCCTGAGTAACTATACGCCCTTTTTGTAACTTAAGGTAACGGTTTTCACATGTGAGCATATTTTTACCGGCCTGTATTTTCGGCCCTGATATCCTTAACGCTAATGCTGGATGCAGCCTTCGATGTCGGGTCTGCCTCGTGCTTCATCCTGGTATTACGGCATATTCAGCCGTTAGCTAAAGGATGAATCAAGTAACAAATGGCACCAGGCGCCATCTTGTGACGTCAATGGCGCTCTTCAGGCTCATGGTGGCGTGATGCCAACCGGATTACACTTGCCCCCTATTCCACCAAGGTGATTACTCCATGCCCTCACTGGTACTGGCAAGTGGCAACGCAGGCAAGCTCGCTGAGTTCAGCCAGCTGCTGTTGCCGCTGGGACTGACGATTTGCTCTCAGTCTGAATTTGGCGTGTCAGGCGCTGAAGAAACCGGCCTGACATTCGTTGAAAACGCTCTGCTCAAGGCTCGACACGCATCCCGACAGACGGGTCTTCCTGCGATTGCCGACGACTCGGGTCTGGCTGTTGATGCATTATCCGGCACGCCCGGTATCTACTCCGCACGCTATGCAGGCCCCGATTCAACGGATACCGATAATAATACCCGGCTATTGCAGGCCCTCGAAGATGTGCCCTCCGGTCACCGTCAGGCCCGCTACTGGTGTGTGCTGGTGTATCTGACCCATGCCGACGATCCGGTGCCTCTGATTGTTCAACGAGACTGGCAGGGAGAAATACTGACGTCGCCTCGGGGAGCAGGCGGGTTCGGCTATGACCCGCTTTTTTATCTACCTGATCATCGGTGCACGGCAGCCGAGCTGTCAAAGGAAGACAAGAATCACAACAGCCATCGGGGCCGTGCCGTGCGAGATTTGATCGGCCTTTTGTCCAGAACATGATCCTACCTTCAATTGCACTCTATATACATGTGCCGTGGTGTATCAAAAAGTGTCCCTACTGTGATTTCAATTCACATCAGGCAGATGCTGGCGCGGGCATGGATGAAGCGGCATATATCGATGCTTTGATCGATGATTTCAAGGCAGATGCTCCGATGCTTCAGGGCCGAGCCATCAGTGCTGTCTTCATCGGTGGCGGAACTCCCAGCCTGTTCTCCGATCGTGGTTATGCTCGTCTTTTCGAGGCGCTGCGCGCCAATGCTGCCTTTGACGATCATGCGGAAATCACGATGGAAGCCAACCCCGGGACAGCCGAGCGTCGCTATCTTGAAGGATACCGTGAGGCAGGTATCAACCGATTATCTCTGGGGGTACAAAGTCTTGATGAAACGGCGCTGAGGATTCTGGGCCGCATTCATGGTCGTGAAGAGGCCCTTTCTGCCTTTGCCCATGCGCGATCAGCAGGCTTTGACAACATCAATATCGATTTGATGCATGGCCTGCCGGGCCAGACGGTCGCCTCTGCCATGGATGATCTGAAAACGGCAGAGGCACTGGGCCCGGAGCATTTGTCCTGGTATCAGTTGACCCTTGAGCCGAATACGGCCTTTTATTCCCGGCCACCTGATCTGCCAGACGAAGATACGCTGGTGGATATTCAGGAATCCGGGCATCGGTGGCTGGAGTCTGTCGGGTATGCGCGTTATGAAATCTCGGCCTATGCACGTGGCGGCCGTCAATCACGCCATAACCTGAATTACTGGACTTTTGGAGACTACCTCGGCATCGGGGCCGGAGCGCACGGAAAGATAACCCATCGAGGGCATGACGGAGAGCTGACGGTTTCACGCTACTGGAAAACGCGCCAGCCTGAGGCGTATCTGCGACGGCGGGTCGACCCCAGAGGTTTTCTGGCCGGGCAACGAACCATCGACGCCGAAGAGTTGCCGCTCGAATTCTTGATGAACGCGTTGCGCCTTGTTGAAGGCGTGCCATCCTCGTTATGGTATGAACGTACCGGGCTGTCATCGGAGCAACTTCAAGCGCATCTTTTGCCTGCCCGACAGCGCGGCTTACTGAGTAGTGAGGGCTCCCGTATTCAGGTGAATGACAAGGGATTGCTGTTTCTAAATGATGTTCTGGCGTTATGTGATATCGCCTGAGCAGCGTCAAGGATTTGATGGAGTGACTATGAAAAAGACAATGTGGATGGTGCTGCCGCTGAGTGCCGCTATTGCGCTGGCAGGGTGTTCTACCTATAACCCGTATACCAACGAACAGCAGACATCCAGTCTGGCCAAGGGGGCAGGAATTGGCGCGGCCGTCGGGGCTGTTGCCGGCGCCACCAAAAGCGGACATCACCGTACCGACAAGGCACTGATCGGCGCCGCTCTGGGCGCTGCAGCTGGCGGCGGCATTGGCTACTACATGGACCGTCAGGAAGCCCAGTTGCGTCAAAAAATGCAGGGTACCGGCGTCAGCGTCTCGCGTGTCGGCGATCAGATCGTTCTGAACATGCCGGGCAGCATCACCTTTGCATCGGATTCGACTCAGTTGACGCCTCAGATCAACAATGCCTTGAGCGGTGTCTCGCAAGTACTCAAGGAATATGGCGATACCAATATCAACATTATTGGTTATACCGACTCCACTGGTGCTGAATCCTACAATCAGCGTTTGTCACAGCAACGTGCCCAGGCAGTGGGCAATTATCTGGCTCAGGATGGTGTGGCGTATAACCGCCTGAATATTCAGGGAGGGGGCGAGCAAAATCCGGTGGCCAGCAATGCTACCGAATCCGGCCGTGCTCAGAATCGTCGCGTGGAAATAACGCTTGTACCCAATCAGGGCTGAGTCAGTCAGTCTGTATTCCAGGGCGCCCGCCGAGGCGCCTTTTTTCTGTCCAGGAGACCCCGGTGCTTTCCTATCAGCATGCCTATCACGCCGGCAACATTGCCGATGTGCATAAACATCTGGCCCTTCATGGGGTCATTGACCACTTATTACGTAAGGATTCAGGTATTACGTATATAGATACGCATGCCGGTCGAGGCGCGTACTCCGTGACAGCTCCCGAGATGGCACGAGGCCTTGAATACGAAGACGGCGTGGCGCCGCTGATGCGCATGACGCCGCATCATCCGTTGCTGTCTGAATGGTTGTTGCGGCTGGGGCAACAACAGGACAATCCTCAAAAGCTGATGTTCTATCCCGGCTCTCCCTGGTGGCTGGCAGACAGGTTGCGAGCTCAGGACAGGCTGGAGTTATTCGAGCTTCATCCCGGTGAGTTTACCCATCTTGAGCATCAGACTTTTCTTGCTCGTGCTCAGTGTCGTCAAACAGATGGTCTGGCTGGGGTGGTGGCCAGGTTGCCGTCATCAACGCCTCGCACCATGGTGATCATTGATCCGTCCTTCGAACTCAAGCAGGAATACAGTGACGTTGCCGAGACGGTCAGCCGTATTCAGCAGATGGCGCGCCATGCCATCGTGCTGATCTGGTATCCGCTGTTGCCTGCGGCGCGTCACCAGGAACTGCTTGATCAGATAAGTGCTCTGGGAGTCAGAAAGGTGTGGCGCAGTGAGCTGGTGCGTCGTGATCCTGGAGCTCAGCGCGGCATGTATGGCTCCGGGCTATTGATCGTTAATCCGCCCTGGCAGGTGCCTGAACAGCTCGATGATGCTCTGGCAGAAGTCGCTGGCTGCTGGGGAGAACAGGCAGGGCACACCAGCAGCTGGTGGTGCCCTGAATGATGGATGAGTCTTACGGAGCAGGGGAGGCCATGGGGCGTGAATGCGCGACAATGGCTTGCGTCATTTGGCCTGCGACCTGCTGCCATCCGGCAGCCAGTGCACGTACCAGGGCGGGGTAACCATCATTTTGCAGCGGCTTGGTAACATGAAAGTCCTGCTTGAGAATGATGTTGTCGCCGCCATCACGCAATTCATAGCTGCCGCCGACAACTGCCTGGCCATCATGGCGCCCCTGAAACTGATCCAGCTGTACAGACAGGGTATCGCTGCCGCCTGAAGGGCGATCCAGCACCTTTGCTGATCCCAGACCCGACGCAAGCTGTCGGCGCAGCTGGCGAGTCAACTGGCGTGCCAGATTGCCTGCCCACAGGTGCCCCTGAGCCTGCTGCACTTCGATATCGCTGGTCTGCATGACGATGCCATCTCCCGACAGATAATCGGCAAGTCTCACCAGCGGTACCGCAACCGGCTGCAGCTGCTCCTGTGAGGAAGTGCTCACATTGGCTGAGAGGCTTTCATCAGGAAGGGTGTAGCGATGAAACTGTGTACTGCTGCTGCCGGCACAACCTGCCAGTAACAGGCTGGCCGCCAGTGTGCTGGTACCGACAATGCTGCGAAATACTGAAACCATGTCAGGGGGCCGCCTTGGGTTGTGGGTCCATGATTGCCTCGCGGTTAAACAGCAGGGCATTGGGTTTTTCGCTGAGCGTACGGGCCACTGGCTGAAGGTTGTTCAGTAGTTCCTGCAGCGATTTCAGCGTATCGGTCAGCTCGCCATAGGCCGGCGTATCTTCACTGTAGCTGTCCAGTGTTCCCTGGATGGAATCCAGTGTTTTCTGCATGCCGTCAGGCAGAGCCTTTGTCGCCGGGTCCTTCAGCAGGGTATTCAGTTCCTGTGTCGTGGCATTCAGCGAGGTAAGCAGCTTGTCCGAACTGACCAGCGTCTTGTCCAGATGGTTCAGGGCCGGCTCGATATTGAGACCGTTCAGCTTGTCGAGCAGTGCCGATACCTTCTGTTCGATCTGTGCAAAGCTGCCCGGCTGGCTTGGAATAACGTCCACGCCTGCAAATTTGGGCAATGGGCCCTTGGGGCCGGCTTCGTCGGTGAAATTCAGATCAACGAACAGCGCACCCGTGAACAGGTTACCGGCCTTGAGTGAGGCTCTCAGGCCGCGATGGATCAGACGGTTGATTCGCGCATGCCATTGCTCGATGCTTTCTTCATCTATCTGGCTTTGAAGTCGCTGAGGCTCGATACGTACAAGTACCGGAATCTTGAAGTTGGTCAGCGACTGTTTTTCTACCTGGGATATTCGATAGGGCACGGTATCCACCGTACCGACCCGAACACCGCGGTATTCGACAGGCGCGCCCTTGTGCAGGCCACGCACCGTATCATCTATCAGCACCACATATTTAAGGTAATGGCTAAAGCTTCCCTGCAGCGCTGCTTCCTCATCACTGTAAAGCTCGAAGGTGCTCTCGGAGGGGCCAACGGCCTGACCGGGCGCAATATCCTCGGGAACGCCAAAGGTCACTCCACCACTGACAAGTGACTCGATGGAAGCAAGATTCAGGCTGAATCCCTCGGTACTCAGATCGAACCGCACGCCCGAGGCCGACCAGAATCGCGTATTGGTGGTCACCAGTGTCTGATAGGAATCAAAGATGAACAGGCGATAGTGCATCAGACGGTCGGAAGCATCGAAATTGGACGCTTCAACCCGGCCGACGGTATACCCCTGAAATACGACCGGGTCGCCCACGCTCAGGGCGTTGGCATTATTGCTGGTCAGGTTGATGCGTAGACCTGCTGCATCCGGAGGTGCGACCGGAGGCTTGTCGAGCATCTCGAACGATCTTTTTTCCTCTTCAGAGCTGCCGGGCTGTAGCTGAATATATGGTCCTGACAGCACGGTGTTCAGACCGCTGATGCCTTCACGGCCTACCCGGGGCTTGACGACCCAGAAGCGTGTTCCCTTGTTCAGCAGCTCATCGGTATTGTTGTGCATTCGGGCTTTTACTACGGCATGCGTCGTGTCGTCGGAAAGCGCCACCGAATTGACGCGTCCTACCTCGACATTGCGGGCCTTGATCAGGGTCTTGTCAGCTTCAATGCCTTCTGCATTATCCATGATCAACGTGATTTCGGGCCCCCTGGATGAAAAGGTGTGGTAAATCATCCAGCCACCGATCAGTACGGCAAGCAGCGGCACCAGCCACACCGGTGACAGGGACTTTTGGCGTTTACGCTTCGCCTGAGGAGGAGACTTGCTCATGGGATGGGTCCTGTTGATAACTCAATTCGTCCCACAGCAGGCGGGGATCGAAACGCATGGCTGCCATCATGGTAATCACGACAACACTGGCAAACGCGATAACGCCTGCTCCGGGATACACTTCCATGATCGCACCGAGCTGCACCAGTGCGACCAGAAGAGCAACGACAAATACATCGATCATGGACCATCGGCCGATGACCTCGGTCATGAAGTACAACCGGTGACGTACATGTGGGCGCCAGGGTCTTGGGCGATATACCTTCCAGCATAACCAGGTCAGCGCCATGATCTTGGCGATGGGAATCACGACACTGGCGACAAAAATGATCAGGGCGATAGGCCAGTCACCACTGCCGATCAAATGAAGCACACCGGCAATCACGGTCTGTGGGGAGCGATCTCCCAGCGTTGAAACAGTCATGATGGGCAACAACATGGCTGGTATATAAAGCAGTACGGCGGTCAGCAGCAAGGCCATGGTGGCCTGAATACTGTGAGGCCTCCGCATGTGCAGGCGCTCATCACAGCGACGACAACGGGGCTTTTTCCCGGTACCAAGGTCATTGATAGCGTGGCATACCGTGCAGCCGGTCATGCCCTGGGATGCTCCGGTTTGACCGGCAATGGCATGACGTATCGGGCGATCAGGTCCGGCGATAAAGGTCCAAAGCCAGTCATGATCCATTACGTTGGAGGTCTTGAGCATTAATACCACAAAGGCGACGTAGGCCCAGAATGACGTGCCAAAGCCGATGCTTGCCAGTGCCAGTACCTTGACCATGCTCACCAGTACGCCAATCAGAAACACGTCGGCCATCATCCACGGTTGCATTCGCTTCAAAAGCCGCCCCAGCCAGCGCCTTGCCAGTGGGGTATAGCCCCATAGAGGACCGAGGTGCAGATAAATGCTGATGAGCAGATAAAGGCCGGGCAATACAATGATGGTCGACCAGATCAGAAGCGACAGCAGCTCATAATGTTCTGCCAGCAGGGTAGTGGCGGCTTCGGTCAACCCCATCTGACGCAGTACGCCATTGGCTTCGAAGGAGATGAACGTAAAGGGCAGTGAAATACCCAGTGCCACTAGAGCCGCTAAAGCATACGCCACCACGTGAGTCGCCGGCTTGTTATGGCGTTGGGCCATGACATGATTGCAGCGCGGGCAATGAGCGGCTTCTCCCGGTGATAGCCGAGGGATCTCGCTGATCAGGTCACATTCTGTGCATGCTCGCAGAGGAAGCTGAGGAGAAGTGATCGTCAAGGAACCCGACATAAATGATCCGGTTGATGGCCTGAGCCATTAGTATGGCGTTACCCGGGCGGCTTTGCATCCTGCAAGAAGCCGGGAGCGCTGAAAAAATCCTGAAGTAGGAGAAGGGGACCACGGTGGCAAGTCCATCGAGGATCGACAGGCCGTCGAACAGCGTTACCGGCCCTGTGTCATGGGTATCCAGATCTCGATAATTCATTAAGCCCAATCATAGTGGGCACTCACTTTTATATTTTCTGTCCTTCCCTTGTCAGTGCCATGCTGCTGACAGCGTCGTGCGTTTTGTGCACAGGATTTATTTGCCGATACAAAAGTTGCCGAATATTTCTCCGAGAAGGTCATCGGCAGTAAATTCACCGGTAATCTCACCCAGGGCTTCCTGAGCTGCCCGCAGGTCTTCGGCCAGAAGTTCACCGGCAGAGGCGCCATGCAGTTGATCAATGCCACTGTCCAGCGCTCGTCCCGCTCGATCAAGCGCATCCAGGTGGCGCCGACGGGCCGAAAACCGGCCTTCGGTAGTTGATGAAAAGCCCATGACATCCTTCAGGTGAGCCTTCAGGTGCTCCACGCCATCGCCATTCTGGGCGGAGATCCGCACTACAGGAGGCGTAGAGTGCAAGTCAGCACTTACTTCTTCACCGGTTGTGTCTACCTTGTTGCGCACCAGTGTCAGCCGCGCCGGATCCGGCAATCGGGAAACAAATTCCGGCCAGATGACCATTGGGTCCAGTGCCTCGGTCTCAGCGGCATCTACCATCAGCAACACTCGATCTGCCTTTTCGATCTCCTCCCAGGCCCGCTGTACGCCGATACGTTCGACAGCATCCGGAGTGTCTCTAAGCCCGGCCGTATCCACAACATGCAGCGGCATACCGTCGAGGTGAATGTACTCACGCAAGACGTCTCGCGTCGTGCCGGCGATGTCGGTCACGATGGCAGTGTCCTGTTCGGTGAGCCGGTTCAGCAGGCTGGACTTGCCCGCGTTGGGTCGCCCAGCAATGACGACGGTCATGCCTTCGCGCATCAGTGTGCCCTGTCCTGCGGCCTTTCTTACCGAAGTGAGTACTTGCTTTACTTCGGAAAGCCTGTTGGCGACATGGCCGTCACTCAGAAAATCGATTTCCTCTTCCGGAAAATCCATGGCGGCTTCAACATAGACACGCAGTTCGATCAGCTGCTGTACCAGTGCCGAAACACGCCTGGAAAAGTCACCCTGAAGCGAACGCAGGGCATTTTCAGCGGCCTGGCGCGAGCTGGCATCAATCAGGTCGGCAATGGCTTCGGCCTGGGCAAGGTCGAGCTTGTCATTCAGGAAGGCGCGTTCAGAGAACTCGCCGGGTCTGGCGAGTCGGGCGCCCAGTTCGATGGCGCGCTCCAGGAGCCAGTCCATGATGACTGGGCCGCCGTGGCCCTGAAGCTCCAGGACATCTTCGCCGGTGAAGGAGTTGGGCCCCGGAAAGTAAAGCGCCAGCCCCTCGTCCAGTACCTGCCCTGTTGCGCCCATGAATGGGCCGTAATGAGCATGCCGAGGGGCAGGTTCGAACCCGAGCAGTGCATTGGCAAGCGAGGGAACCCTGGGGCCGGAGAAACGGATGATACCTACACCGCCCCGCCCCGGAGGGGTGGCCAGTGCACAGATGGTGTCCTGATCGAGCATGAAATGTCCTGAGTCATGAAAGGCGAGCGGGTATGGCCGCAGTGGATGTATTGTCGATGCTCTCCAGGTGTCTCGCAAGGCCGGGTCATCGGGCCGCTGCTATAGTGCCTGCATGGTTTGCCGGTTGCTGCAGCGGCCGGCAGAGAGTCAACGATACGTCAGGAGACCGTATGTCCCGTTCCTTCCATTTTTATGAACCACGTCATGGGCATGAGTTGCCGCATGACCCCTTCAATGCCATCGTGGCACCCCGCCCCATCGGGTGGATTTCATCTCATGACGCCGAGGGGAGGCTCAACCTGGCGCCATACAGTTTTTTCAATGCCTTCAATTACACGCCGCCGTTGATCGGGTTTTCAAGCATCGGCTGGAAGGACAGTGTGCGTAATATCGAGGCGACCGGGGAGTTCTGCTGGAATCTGGCCACACGTACCCTGGCCGAGCCCATGAACACCAGTTGTGACAGCGTCGATGCCTCGGTAGATGAGTTTGTGCTGGCGGGGCTTACGCCCGAGCCCTCTCGCGTTGTCAGCGTGCCGCGGGTCAGGGAAACGCCCGTTTCATTTGAATGTCGGCTATCGCAGTTGATCCGTCTGGAATCGGCTGACGGGACGGCGCTGGATACATGGCTGGTAATGGGTGAGGTTGTCGGTGTTCATATTCAGCAGAACCTGCTGGATGACGGGGTTTACCAAACGGCCGCCGCGGAGCCCATCATGCGTGCTGGTGGCCCGGCAAGTTACTTCACGGTCAGTGAACAGCAACGTTTTGACATGTATCGGCCCGGAGCGGCCCCGGGGAAGCGTTGATCCAGTAACATGAAAAAGGCCAGCGCATGCGCTGGCCTTCCGTCGAGGGAAGAGGGCTCAGCCGGCCAATACCTGGTCAACCAGCGCCTTGGCTTCTTCCTGAATCTGCTTCAGGTGGCCTTCGCCTTCAAAGCTTTCTGCATAGATCTTGTAAACATCTTCCGTGCCGGAGGGGCGTGCGGCAAACCAGCCCGCATCCGTTTCCACTTTCAATCCCCCGATGGAGGCGCCATTCCCCGGGGCTTCCGTCAGGATTCGTGTGATCGGATGACCTGCCAGGCTGTCAGCAGTCACCTGGTCGGGAGACAGCTTGCCCAGGCGCGCCTTTTGATCCCTGTCTGCGGGGGCATCCACGCGCGCGTAGACTGGAGCGCCATGCTGTTCGGTCAGTGCCTGATAGCGCTGGCCCGGGTCCTTGCCGGTCACCGCCGTGATTTCAGCGGCCAGCAGACCCAGGATAATGCCATCCTTGTCCGTGGACCAGACGCTGCCATCCTTCGTCAAAAATGACGCCCCGGCGGATTCTTCGCCGCCAAATCCCAGACTGCCGTCAGTCAGGCCATTGACGAACCATTTGAAACCTACCGGAACTTCCACCACCTGACGGCCCAGCCCCTTGGCAACCCGGTCGATCATTGATGACGATACCAGTGTCTTGCCGATGGCCATGTTGTCGCCCCACTGAGGGCGATGAGTAAACAGGTACTCGATGGCAACGGCCAGGTAGTGATTGGGGTTCAGCAGGCCGGCAGAACGAGACACGATACCGTGACGGTCATGGTCGGTGTCACAGGCAAAGGACACGTCAAACCGATCCTTGTTCTCGATAAGACCGGCCATGGCATAGGGCGAGGAGCAATCCATGCGAATTCTGCCATCCCAGTCCAGCCGCATGAAGCGGAAGGTCGGGTCGACCGTGGTCGAGATGACTTCAAGCGGCAGGCTGTAATGTTTGGCAATGCGTGGCCAGTAATGTACTCCGGCGCCCCCCAGGGGGTCGACACCGAAACTCAGGCCGGACTCGCGGATGGCATCCATGTCGATGATCTGGTCCAGCCCGCTGATGTAGCTGTCCATGAAGTCAAAGCGCTGGGTGGTCTCTGCAGCCAGTGCGTCGGCGTAGCTGACCCGTTTGACGCCCTCTAGCCGGGCTGTCAGCAGCGCATTGGCGCGCTCCTGGACCCATTTGGTAATGTCGGTATCTGCCGGGCCACCGTTGGGTGGGTTGTATTTGAAGCCACCATCTACCGGCGGATTATGTGAGGGGGTGATGACGATGCCATCCGCCAGGCCACTTTCGCGGCCCTGGTTGTATTCGATAATGGCATGCGACAGGGCGGGCGTAGGGGTATACCCGGGCTCACCGCCTGTTTCCTCACACCCTGCATCAATGCGTACTTCAACACCGTTGGCGGCCAGGACTTCAAGTGCTGAAACAAACGCCGGCTCGGAAAGGGCGTGAGTATCCATGCCAATGAACAACGGCCCGCTGATACCTTCCCTGTGGCGATATTCACAGATGGCCTGTGTGGTTGCCAGGATATGCCACTCGTTGAAGCTGGTCTTCAGAGACGACCCTCTGTGGCCTGAGGTGCCAAAGGCCACCTGTTGTGCAGGGTCCGAGGGATCGGGCTGTTCGCTGTAATAGCGCGACACCAGACGCGGCAGGTGGGCGAGATCCTGCGCCTCTGGGGAGTGTCCGGCATGAGGGTTGATGCTCATTTCTCGTTCCTTTGATGAAGACGTTGTTAACGTTGCCAATACTGACCTGCAGTCTAGCAGGAGGGCGGGCAGGATATTATGCCTGGTAGCCTCAATGACGCGTCTGACCCCGGTACCATGAAAAACGCCCCCGCAGATGCGGAGGCGTTCGAGGCAGGGAAGGCATTAGCTCTTGACGGGTTTACTTCCCTTGTCGCTGTCATCCTTGTCGCCACGTTCAACCTGCCTGGTGACAAAGTACTGCTGCGCGATTGACAGGCAGTTGTTGGTGATCCAGTAAAGGACCAGGCCTGCCGGGAACCACAGGAAGAAGAAGGTGAAGATGATCGGCAGCATCTTCATGATCTTCGCCTGAGTCGGGTCCGGCGGTGTCGGGTTCAGCTGCTGCTGCAGGAACATCGACAGGCCCATCAGAATCGGCAGGATGAAGTATGGATCCTGTGCGGACAGGTCATGAATCCAGAGCATGAACGGCGCATGGCGCAGCTCGATGGATTCCATCAGCATCCAGTACAGGGCGATGAAGACCGGCATCTGAATGACCATCGGGAGACAGCCGCCCAGCGGGTTGATCTTCTCCTTCTGATAGAACTTCATCATTTCCTGCGACATCTTCTGGCGATCATCGCCGTGCAGTTCCTTGATGCGTTGCATCTCGGGCTGCATCTTGCGCATTTTTGCCATGGACTTGTAAGCCTTGGCAGACAGCGGGAAGAGAACGGCCTTGACGAAACAGGTCAGCAGAATGATGGACCAGCCCCAGTTGCCGATGATGCCGTGAATGAACTTCAGGATCAGAAACAGCGGAGTAGCGATAAACCACAGCCAGCCGAAATCGATGGTGCGGTCAAGCTTGGGCGCCAGCGCTTCCAGACGTTCATGAATCTTGGGCCCGACGTAAAGCGTGGCATCCAGTGTGGCCTGCTGGCCGGGTGCGACACTTTGAGACGGGCTTGCAAAGGCAGCCACGTTGCGTTTCTGGCCGTCAACGGTGGCGTAATACAGGTTCTGCTCGTTGGCGTCAGGTACCCAGGCCGCCACGAAATAGTGCTGAATCATCGCCAGCCAGCCGGCGCGGCTTTCAACATTCTTGAACGCGCCATCCTGAATGTCTTCAAAGCTGACCTTCTGGTAAGGCTCTTCAGACGTCGAGAATGCAGCGCCCAGATAGGAATGAACACCCACGCCTGCACCGCTGGTGGGGTCATCGCTGTTATCGCGTGCCAACTGACCTATGAAGCGTGCCGATACCGGCTGCTGGCCATTGTTATTGACCAGATATTCGACCTTGATGGCATAGCTGTCACGATCGAGGATAAAGCGCTTGGTAATATCCAGACCTTTAAGCGACGTTTTCAGATCGACGGTAAGTGTCTTCTGATCATCGCTCATCCGGTAGTCGGTCTTTTCCGGCGTATAGGTCAGGCGACCCTTGTGATTGTTCAGCTCAAGACCGGACTTGGCGACATAGTCGAGTGTCTTGCCATCGGCCAGAAGGATAAAGGGACGATCAGAGCCCAGACGCTGGGTATGTTTCGGCAGGGAAGCAAAGACAATATCGCCTCCTCGCGGATCGATACGAAGATTCAATACGTCCGTATCGACGCTGATGAGCCGGCTTTCGCCATTGGCGCTTGAAGGCTTGCCATCGGCTGACAAGGCATTGTGGCCACTGCCGGACAGTTCGCTGGTGTGCTCGGGAGCATCCAGGCCCTGTGCCTGATTCGCATCGCTGCCCTGGCTTGCCAGTGCCGGAGTATTCGGGGCGTTATCTTGCGGCTGGTGATAGTCCTGATTCCACTGAATGACCATCAGATAGGTCACCACGGCAAGAGGTATCACGAAAAGGAGTCGTTTCAGGTCCATGCGTGTTAAGCCCGGTTAGGGTGTATGTCGGGTCCAGACGAAGAAGCGCCCGAGCCAGTCACTGTGACATGCTGGTCGGGCGGAGCATCTGACGTCTGTAGGCCATGACCTTCGTACTCGCATGATCAAGCGGGAGAGACCTTGCGGTTTTTCCGTTTGACGTCCTGTTCAAGCCGCCGCCACATGCCGTCAAGCTGGCGCTGCAGGGTCTCGCTGTCCAGGTCTGCCACACCACGTTTGGAAATCACTACGATATCCACGGCGGGTAGCCAATGCTGACGAAGGCGAATGGATTCGCGTGTCAGACGTTTTAATCGATTCCGATCGACGGCGCGTCGCATGGATTTCTTGCCAAACACCATGCCCGCCCGGACATGGTCCAGGTCGTTGGCACAGGCCAGAGCCAGTAGCCCCTTGCCGTGCACCTTGAAACACGCGTTGTCAAAGACATGCTGAAACTCCCGGCTACTCAAGAGTCGCAAGGAGCGTGTATAGCCATACGTTGCCATCAGGAAACGATTACGCGCTCAGACGCTTGCGACCTTTCGCACGACGACGAGAGATGACCTGACGGCCGTTTTTGGTTGCCATACGAGCGCGGAAACCGTGATTACGCTTGCGCTTGAGCACGCTGGGCTGGAATGTGCGTTTCATAGCTGATTCCCAGGAGGTAGTTGGGGTGAAAAACAGTTCGGAAAATCGTGGAGGTTCCTTGCGGACACGCTCCGGTCAAGAGCGGGGATTCTAGTGAATTCGGGCCCTGGGTGCAATTTTTATTGAGCACACGACTTGCATTGGCACGCAACAGGGCGCGCCAGTACGGGGTTTTGACCTGTACGAAAGTGCAAAACAGGGTGTGGATAATTTTGTGGGTACTTCAATGATAACTTCTCTCGCTACTGAAGTTATGGGTCAAATTCTGTGGTTATATCAGTTGGTTGGGGCTCAATAACTTATCCACATGCGGTTTTGTCGACTGATATGATGTGGATAACCCTTGCGGTAATCGCTACAATGCCGGCTTTGCTCAGGTCAATCCCCGTGAGGTCATGTGTCTATCGCGCTATGGCAGAAATGCCTTGACTATCTGCAGGATGAATTGAGCTCCCAGCAATTCAATACCTGGATACGCCCCCTGCAGGCCGATGCCGTCGACGCTTCCAATGAAGTGTCCCTTCTGGCGCCCAACCGCTTTGTCCGGGACTGGGTCAGGGACAAATACCTGAAACGCATCAACGAAATAATGCGTGAGCTATCGCCGGGCAGGCCGCCAAAGGTGACGCTGGGTATTGGTAGCCGTCGCAGTGTATCAAATCCTGTGGCTGACCCGGTGGCTGCCGAGCCGGCGGTGCCGGAGCAGCCCGAGGCAGCGCCACCGCCCAAGATGCCTTCTGCCGGGCGGATGAGCATGCCCAGCCGACAGGAACGCTCCTTTGCCGAGCCGCACGCACGTGGCTCCCAGTCTGCACCGGCCGTTCCCCGTGCCTTTGGCAGCGAGCGTCATGTTCAGGTTGAAGGCAGCCTGAATCACCACAGTGGTCTGAACCCCAATTTTACCTTCGAGACGTTTGTTGAGGGCAAGTCGAATCAGCTTGCCCGAGCCGCCTCTCGTCAGGTTGCCGAAAATCCGGGTGGCGCCTACAACCCGCTGTTCCTTTACGGGGGAGTGGGGCTGGGTAAAACCCACCTCATGCATGCGGTTGGCAATCACCTTGCCGGTCTTCGGGATAATGCACGTGTTGTCTATCTACATTCCGAACGCTTTGTAGCAGACATGGTCAAGGCGCTGCAGCTTAATGCCATCAATGACTTCAAGCGCTTTTATCGCAGTGTCGATGCGCTTCTGATTGATGACATTCAGTTTTTTGCCGGAAAGGAGCGCTCACAGGAAGAGTTCTTTTATACCTTCAATGCGCTTCTTGAAGGTGGGCAGCAGATGATTCTGACCTCGGATCGTTATCCTAAAGAGATCATCGGTGTTGAAGAACGTCTGAAATCGCGCTTTGGCTGGGGGTTGACGGTTGCCATCGAGCCTCCGGAGCTGGAAACCCGTGTGGCTATTCTGATGAAGAAGGCCGATCAGGCCAAGGTCGATCTTCCTCATGATGCTGCCTTTTTCATTGCCCAGAAAATTCGTTCCAACGTGCGTGAGCTTGAAGGCGCCCTCAAAAAGGTCATCGCTGATTCCCACTTCATGGGCCGGCCAATCGATCAGGACTTCATCCGAGAGTCATTGAAGGATCTGCTGGCACTGCAGGACAAGCAGGTGGGTGTGGATAATATTCAGCGTACGGTAGCCGAGTATTACAAGATCAAGGTGGCTGACCTGCATTCCAAGCGCCGCACCCGTTCGGTAGCCCGCCCTCGCCAGGTGGCCATGGCGCTTGCCAAGGAACTGACCAATCACAGTCTGCCGGAGATTGGCGACGCCTTTGGCGGTCGCGACCACACCACGGTACTGCATGCCTGCCGGAAGGTGGCCGAACTGAAGGAAGAAAACGCCGACATTCGCGAAGACTACAAGAATCTTCTGCGGTTGTTGACCAGCTGATGGGCGACGAGGCGACGTTGTCGCCACACTCCCTTTTTTACCCCATTATTCGATGCGAGAGTGACGTGTCATGAAATTTTCCATCTCCCGTGAAGCCCTTTTGCGTCCACTGACGCTTGTGGCAGGTGTCGTCGAGCGTCGTCAGACCCTGCCGGTGCTGTCGAACGTATTGATCGATGTAAAAGATGATTCCGTGTCCCTGACCGGTACTGATCTTGAAGTTGAACTGGTAGGACGTACCGTGCCGGCTACGGTAGATGTTGCCGGTTCGGCAACAGTGCCGGCGCGCAAGCTGATGGATATTTGTAAATCCCTTGCAGAGGGGTCTGATATCACCATCGCTGTTGAAGAAGGTCGGGCCATACTGCGTGCCGGTCGTTCACGCTTCACATTGTCGACACTTCCAGTCGCGGAATTTCCCAACATTGATGAAGGCCAGGGCGAAGCCGAAATTACGCTGACCCGCGGGACGCTCAAGCATTTGATTGATGCAACATCCTTTGCCATGGCGCAGCAGGATGTTCGCTATTACCTCAACGGTATGCTCATTGATCTGCGTGATCAGTTGGTACGTGCAGTGGCCACCGACGGACATCGCCTTGCCGTATGTGCCCGTGATGCCGAGTTCACGCTGGACAAGCCGTTCAAGATGATTCTGCCGCGCAAGGGTGTACTGGAACTGGCACGCCTGCTGGATGACAGCGACGAGCCGCTGACGCTGACGCTGGGGAACAATCACCTGCGAGCGCACACCGGTAATTACACGTTTACGTCCAAACTGGTTGACGGCAAGTTTCCGGACTACGAGCGTGTTGTCCCCAAGGGAGGAGACAAGCAGTTCTGCGCGGATCGAGCAGAGCTTCGTCAGGTCCTTTCGCGCACCGCGATTCTTTCCAATGAGAAGTATCGTGGTGTTCGCCTGAATCTGGATGAAGGTAACCTGCGGGTCACCGCCAATAATCCCGATCAGGAAGAGGCCGAGGAAAATGTGTCGGTAGAGTATCAGGGCAGCGCACTTGAAATCGGCTTCAACGTTGGTTACCTGGTGGATGTTCTGAATGTTCTCGGGTGTGAGCAGGTCCAGATGACCCTGTCCGACCCCAACAGCAGTGCTCTGCTGGAAGCTCAGGGTGGCAGTGACGCGCTGTATGTTGTCATGCCGATGCGCCTTTAATCTGCCATTCCTTGATAACGGGGCCCAAGGGCCCCGTTTCTGGTTGATGCCTGCCTATGCCACTTGATCAATTTCGCTGTACCGGGCTTCGTAACCTCGCCTCGGTAGACATGACACCCTCGGCCCATATCAATCTTATTACCGGAGCCAATGGCAGCGGTAAGACCAGTCTGCTTGAAGGTATTCATATTCTGGGCCTGGCTCGTTCCTTTCGAACGCATCAACTCAAGCAGGCGATCATGCATGACGAAGCTGCCCTGACGGTATTTGGCCGCCTCGCAGGTGAAGTGCCTGTACCCCTGGGAGTTCGCCGACTGCGGCAGGGGGAGGGCGTCGAGCTCAAAATGGATCGTCAGCGGGTAGACCGTGTTGCGGTACTGGCTGAAAAACTTCCCTTGCAACTGATCAATCCGGACGCCTTCAGACTGATTGATGGTGCTCCGGCAGCCCGTCGTGAATTCCTCGATTGGGGCGTGTTTCACGTGAAACATGAATTCTTCGATCTGTGGCGTGCTGCCCGCCGGGCACTGAAACATCGGAATGCGCTGCTCAGACATGATAGAATGGACGGTCAGACACTTGACGCCTGGAACGTAGAGCTGGCGCGGTATGCAGAGCAGCTTGATGTGCTGCGACGTGACTATATTCAGTCCTTTCTGCCGGTGTTCGAGCAGTTGCTGAGCAGATTGATCAGCCTGCCGGATCTGCAGCTGCGTTACTACCGTGGATGGGACAAGGCACGTTCGCTGATTGAGGTGCTTGAGCAAAGCGCCACAACAGATCGGCAAATGGGCTTCACCCAGCAAGGCCCCCAGCGTGCTGATCTACGGCTCAGGGTGGGTACACGCCCGGCGGCACAGGTTCTGTCGCGCGGGCAGCAGAAGCTTGTAGTCAGTGCCATGAAGCTGGCCCAGGGGTGGTGGCTCGAACAGGCGACGGGGCGTCAATGCATCTATTTGATTGATGACCTGGCAGCTGAACTTGACGAGGAGCACCGACAGGCATTCTGCGGTCTTCTTGAACACATGAAATGTCAGACTTTTCTTACCGGCATTGATCGACATCTGCTGGATGACGTGTGGAGTGTGCCCGCTGATGTGGCCCACTTTCACGTCTCGGACGGACGATTAACGGCGGCGTGATTCCATATGGAGCGGGCAATGAGCGAACATGCTTACGATTCAACCAGTATCAAGGTTCTAAAGGGACTTGATGCTGTTCGTAAACGTCCCGGGATGTATATCGGTGATACCGACGATGGCACCGGGTTACATCACATGGTCTTCGAGATCGTGGATAACTCGATCGATGAGGCACTGGCCGGGCACTGCAGCGAAATTCTGGTGACGATTCACCCGGATGAATCGGTGTCTGTTTCAGATGATGGCCGTGGTATACCGACGGATATACACAAGGAAGAAGGTGTATCTGCTGCCGAAGTCATCATGACGGTGCTCCACGCAGGGGGCAAGTTTGATGACAACTCCTATAAGGTGTCGGGCGGTCTGCACGGGGTCGGCGTGTCCGTCGTCAATGCGTTGTCAGAAAAACTGACCATGACCATCTGGCGCAACAATGAGGTGCACGAGCAGGAATATGTGCATGGTGTGCCCCAGACGCCGCTCAAGGTGGTTGGCAAGACCGACCGGTCCGGTACCATGGTGACTTTCCGCCCATCTTCGGAAACGTTTGCCAATATTCAGTTTCAATACGACATTCTGGCCAAGCGCCTGCGTGAACTGTCCTTCCTGAACTCCGGTGTAGCCATTCGCCTGCAGGACGAACGGGATGGTCGTGAGGAACTGTTCCATTACGAGGGCGGATTACATGCCTTCGTCAACCACCTCAACCAGAACCGTACAGCGCTCAACCCCGTATTTCATTTCAATATGGAGCGGGAAGATGGTATAGCGGTTGAAGTGGCGATGCAGTGGAATGAAGGTTTCAGTGAAAACATTTTCTGCTACACCAATAATATTCCCCAGCGTGATGGCGGTACCCACCTGGCCGGTTTCAGGGGAGCGCTGACACGAACCCTGAACAGTTATATCGAATCCGAGGATATTCAGAAGAAGTCCAAGGTGGCTACCTCCGGTGACGATGCACGAGAAGGCCTGACAGCGATTATTTCCGTCAAGGTGCCGGATCCCAAGTTCTCCTCTCAGACCAAGGACAAGCTTGTCTCCTCCGAGGTCAAGACGGCTGTAGAGCAGGAGATGAGCCGTCAGTTCAGCGAATACCTGATCGAGCGGCCCAGCGAAGCAAAGGCCATCGTCAGCAAGATGCTCGATGCTGCTCGGGCGCGTGAGGCTGCGCGCAAGGCGCGAGACATGACGCGGCGAAAGGGTGCGCTCGATATCGCCGGTCTGCCTGGAAAGCTGGCGGACTGCCAGGAAAAGGATCCCACCCGATCGGAGCTTTATCTGGTGGAGGGTGATAGTGCCGGGGGAAGTGCCAAGCAGGGCAGGGACCGCCGTACTCAGGCCATCCTGCCGCTCAAGGGCAAGATACTGAACGTTGAAAAGGCTCGCTTCGACAAGATGCTGTCTTCAGCGGAAGTCGGTACCCTGATCACCGCGCTGGGCTGCGGGATCGGTAGAGAAGAGTTCAACCCGGACAAGCTGCGTTATCACTCGGTCATTATCATGACCGACGCCGATGTTGACGGGTCGCACATTCGTACGCTGCTTTTGACCTTCTTCTTCCGCCAGATGCCCGAACTGATCGAGCGGGGGCACATCTTCATTGCTCAGCCGCCGCTGTACAAGATCAAGCGTGGCAAGCAGGAAATGTATTTGAAGGACGAGCAGGCGCTTCAGGATTACCTGACCACGACAGCACTGGATGGTGCGTTGTTGCATGTCAACGCTGATGCCCCCGGTTTTGGCGGGCAGGGGCTTGAAACCCTGGTTAACCAGTATCGTGCGGCCATGGCTCGCATTGACCGGCTGAGCCGCGTCTACCCCATCGAAGTACTGCGCAAGCTGATCGAAGTGCCGGCAGTTTCCGGAGAAATGCTGTCTGATCAGGCTGCAATGCAGCACTGGCTGACGCTGATTCAGGCCAAAATGGATACGGTCGTCGCCTATGAAGGCGGGCCCAGCTACCATTTTGAACTGCGCTATGATGAAGAGCAGTCAGTCTACCTTCCAAGTGTTGCCCTGTCGGCTCATGGCGTGTCCACGGACTACCCGCTGGGTGCCGGCTTCTTCCGGTCTGCTGACTATGCCACCATGACGAAGCTGGGTGAGGAACTGGACAGTCTGCTTGAAGAGGGCGCCTTCATTGCCCGCGGCGAGCGGAAGCAGTCAGTTACCACGTTTAGCGACGTACTTGACTGGCTGATGAAGGAAGCGCTCCGCGGGTTCAGTGTGCAGCGTTACAAGGGGCTGGGCGAAATGAACCCCGAGCAGCTGTGGGAAACCACAATGGATCCGCAGTCGCGTCGCATGCTGCGCGTTACCATTGAAGATGCTGTTGCGGCAGACTTGATGTTCAATACCCTGATGGGTGATGAGGTCGAGCCGCGTCGTGACTTCATTGAAAGCAACGCTCTGATCGCCAATCTGGACGTATAGGTTCTGATGAATCAATGTTTCACGTGAAACATTCTGGCCGGCGCATTGCGCCGGCTTTTTTTATGCATATTCGGACTCGGAGGCCTGCCTGAATCTACGTTATGATGATCAAAGTCATCGAGATAATCAGATAGGGAGAATTGCATGGCACCGAAGGTATATGTAGATGGTCAGTCAGGTACAGCCGGACTTCGTTTGATGGATTATCTCGCTGTACGCGATGACATCGAGCTGCTGCGCATTGATGAAGAAAAGCGCAGGGACGCCAGTGAGCGGGCGCGACTGATCAACGCCTCCGATATTACATTTCTCTGCCTGCCCGACGATGCATCACGCGAAGCCGTGGCAATGCTTGAAAATCCTGATACCACTGTCATCGATGCCAGTACGGCATTTCGTACCGATCCATCATGGGCTTATGGACTGCCCGAACTTGCCAGCGGGCAACGCGAAGCGATTCGTGCCAGTCATCGCATTGCCAACCCGGGATGTCATGCAACGGCGTTCATTCTTCTGACACGCCCTTTGGTTGATGCCGGCCTTCTCCCTGAAGACAGTCTGTTAAGTGCGACGTCACTGACCGGGTACAGTGGTGGTGGCAAGCAGATGATTGCCCAGTACGAGGCCGCAGATAATTCTCGCCTTGATAGCCCGCGGAGCTATGCGCTTGGGCTTGAGCACAAGCATCTTCCGGAAATGTCACTTCATGCGCGACTGGGTCATGCCCCAGTCTTCGTGCCAGTCGTAGGCTCTTTTCTGAAGGGACTGACGGTCAGTATCCCGTTGCATGCGGCGCAGCTGAAAGGCGGCACCACTACGCTGGATATCGTCAATGCCTACAAGGCTCACTACGACGGAGAACAGTTCGTTCGAGTGATGAATGCAGACGACGATGCTTCCAATCTTGATCAGGGATTTTTTGATGTTCAGGGATGCAATGATACCAATCGGGTCGACCTGTTCGTGTTTGGTAACAGCCAGCGCATGACCCTGATGGCCCGCCTGGATAACCTGGGCAAGGGCGCGGCTGGAGCGGCGGTCCAGTGCATGAATATCCGACTGGGAGTCGACGAATCACGAGGTCTTGATATCGAGCGTTAAGTGATCAGCCAATTAAATAATGTTTCACATGAAACATGGAAAAAGATGCCCCTCAGGGGCATCTTTCTTTACGGTGTGTCTGCATGACAGTCAAGAAGACGAGCAGCAAATTCTGCCAGTGATTCGCTCACGATTACGCTATCTGGATGTGACAGGGCGGCAAGCTCATGACTTGTTTTTTCACCCTTCCCGGTCCTGACCAGCGCCAGACGACACCCAACCCTGTCGCCTGCCTGAAGATCGCGCAGGCTGTCACCAACCATCCAGCTGCTTTTCAGGTCCTGATAGCCAAGTGTGTCGCGTATGCTTTCCAGCAGGCCAGGGGACGGCTTTCTGCAGTGGCAGTTGTCTTTCGGGCCGTGGGGGCACCAGGCAATATGCGAAATATGACCGCCTGCCTTCTCTACCAGTGAGCACATTTTGCTGTGCATCGCCGCCAGGGTTGCTTCATCAAAAAGCTGCCGAGCGATACCTGACTGGTTGGTCGCGACAGCAATTGTATACCCTGCATTATAGAGTGCTGCGATAGCCTCGATAGCACCAGGTATCGGTATCCACTCATCTACCGATTTGATGTAATGTGGGGAGTCTTCATTAATGACGCCATCACGGTCCAGAATAATCAACGAATGCATGGCGGACAGGCTTCCTGATGCGGGACAGATCCAAAAAAAGCCATGACACATAGCTTTGGATGCAGTGGTTATAAGAAGGGGCTATCCGCCATCGTATCAACGATGGAGATAATTGATATAACAGAGCGACTTAAAGGTGTGATTATTTACCCTGACCTGATGTTGTAACGCACACCTGCCTTGCACACTCCACCGGACACGCACTTCCGGGCCAGAATATCCGATAACAAGCAATAAATAGAAAAATGGTTGAGGAGATATTTCATGACAAACAGTACGTTGTATCAGGGCGCAGACCCGTCTCCCCACCCACGATGTATGGGATTCCTGCTTCTTGAAAATTTCACCCTGATTTCACTGGCTTCTGCGATTGAGCCCTTGCGTATGGCCAATCAACTGGCAGGCGAGGAATTGTATCGCTGGTATACCATCAGCGCCGATGGTCAGCCCCTCCGTGCCAGTGACGGCTTGATGGTCACGCCCGATGAATCCTTCAGTACGGTGCCGTCGCTGGATGATGTAGTGGTTTGCGGTGGCGTTGCTCCTGGTCGCTACGTTACGCGAAGCCATGTGGTATGGCTTCAGCAGCAGGCGCGACGTCTTTCCCGCATGGGGGCTGTTTGTACCGGCAGCTGGGCGCTGGCTCGAGCCGGTCTGCTTGATGGATATGAAAGCAGCACGCACTGGGAGTGCATGGCCTCCATGCAGGAAGCCTTTCCCGGTATTGCGCTGACGACACGGTTATTCTGTATTGACCGGAATCGGTTCACCGCATCAGGTGGCACGGCGCCGATGGACATGATGCTCAACGTCATTGCTCACGATCATGGGCGTGAACTGGCGGCTGGCATATCGGAAATGTTTATTTATGAGCGAATGCGTAACGAGCAGGATCACCAGCGTGTTCCCCTCAAGCACGTCCTTGGAACGACCCAGCCCAAGTTGCTTGATACCGTGGCATTGATGGAATCCAATCTTGAAGAGCCGATCAGCCTGTGTGAGCTGGCGCGCTATGTTGATGTATCACGTCGTCAGCTTGAGCGCCTGTTTCAGAAATACCTTCAATGCTCGCCTTCCCGATATTATCTGAAGCTTCGCCTGACGCGTGCCAGACAGCTGCTCAAGCAGACATCCCTGTCGATCATTGATGTCGCCTCGGCCTGCGGGTTTGTTTCCACGCCCCATTTTTCCAAGTGCTACCGGGAGTTCTTTGGTGTCCCCCCCCGTGATGAACGCCTGGGCGTACTGTCTCGCAAGCAGCAGGAACAGACATTGGCCATTAGCCAGGCGCCACCGGTGCTTTCCCTGACGGAAACGCGGTTTTCAAGTGCCCAGCTGGCGCTTTCAAATGCCCTTGGCGAACCGACCTACGCCAGTATTCGTGTACCTCATTAGCAGGAAGTATTATTCCCCGCTGACAAAAAAGGCCCGGTGATCACCGGGCCTTTTTTGTCAGCGGGTCCATTATGCCTGAGCGCGACAATGTTGACGCTTTTGGAATGATCTTCGTCGCATACAGGCGTCGTGGGGCAGGGGGGCGGGGATATGCTGGCCGCATAACCTGATTAGTGGAGAACACCATGACCCCGTCCGAACTGCACGACGACGCTATCATCATCGATGGCCTGATTATCGCTAAATGGGAGCGCGCGCTGCTGGAAGACATGCGTAAAGGCGGTCTTACTGCGGCAAACTGCACTGTGTCAGTGTGGGAGGGGTTCAAGGCCACCGTCGATAATATTGTCCGCACTCAGGCGTTGATGGATGAGTGCAGTGACCTTGTTCGTCCGGTGCATACCACGGCGGACATTACCAAAGCCAAGGAAGAAGGCAAGACAGGCATCATCTTCGGCTTCCAGAACGCACAGGCGTTTGAAGACCAGATCGGTTATGTCGAGATCTTCAAGAAGCTTGGCGTGGGCATCGTTCAGATGTGCTACAACACCCAGAATATGGTCGGTACCGGCTGTTACGAGCGTGATGGCGGTCTGTCAGGGTTCGGTCGCGAAATCGTGGCGGAAATGAACCGGGTCGGCATGATGTGTGATCTGTCTCACGTCGGTGCCAACACCAGCAGGGAAGTCATTCTCGAGTCCAAGCAACCGGTCTGCTACTCACACTGTCTGCCATCCGGCCTGAAGGAACACCCGCGCAACAAGTCCGACGAGGAACTGAAATTCATCGCCGATAACGGCGGCTTTGTTGGCGTCACCATGTTCACTCCTTTCCTGCGTGCCGGTGTTAACGCCACCGTGGACGATTACGTTGAAGCCATCGAGTACATCATGAATATCGTGGGCGAAGACGCGATCGGTATCGGCACCGATTTCACACAGGGCCACGATCAGCAGTTCTTCGAGTGGCTTACGCATGACAAGGGCTATGCACGTCGCCTGACCAGCTTTGGGGAAATCATCAATCCCAAGGGTATCCGTACCGTTGGCGAGTTCCCGAACCTGACTGAAGCGCTTCTCCGTCGCGGCATGAGCGAGCGACAGGTCCGCAAGATCATGGGCGAAAACTGGGTGCGCGTACTGCGTGACGTCTGGGGCGCCTGATACGCCACCAGAGTACTGGATTCATCTGAAACAACGACAAGAACATGAGGTTAGACACCGTGACGACTACTGCTCCCCAACTGCCGATCGAAGTCGACAGCGAAACAGGCATCTGGACCACCGATGCACTGCCGATGCTGTATGTACCGCGCCATTTCTTCATCAATAACCATGTGGCCGTGGAAGAAGCGCTCGGTGCCGAGAAATATGCCGAAATTCTCTATCACGCCGGTTACAAGAGTGCCTGGCACTGGTGTGAAAAGGAGGCTGAAATTCACGGCCTTCAGGGCGTGGACGTCTTCGAGCACTATATGAAGCGTTTGTCTCAGCGTGGCTGGGGATTGTTCATTACCGAAGAGATTGATCTCGAGAATGGTACCGCGAGCGTACGCCTTGAGCACAGTGCCTTCGTTTATCAGATGGGCAAGGTCGATCGGAAGATCGAATACATGTTCACTGGCTGGTTTGCCGGTGCCATGGATCAGATTCTTGCAGCTGGTGGAAGCAGTCTGCGTACCCAGGCCGAGCAGGTCCAGAGCGGCGCCGAATCCGGGTGTGATGTTGGCCGGTTCAAGGTTGCGCCGACTAGCTGAGGAGAGAGAATATGGCCTTTGAAGCAATGTTTGAGCCGATCAAGATCGGTAGCCAGACAATCCGTAACCGGGTAGTGAGCACCGCGCATGCCGAGGTGTATGCCACCGACGGCGGAATGACATCCGAACGTTACGTCAAATACTACGAAGAAAAAGCCAAGGGTGGGTGCGGACTGTGCATCTGTGGTGGCTCATCGGTCGTATCGATCGATAGTCCTCAGGGCTGGTGGAGTTCGGTCAACCTGTCGACGGATCGGATCATTCCGCACTTTCAGAATCTGGCAGATGCCGTGCACAAGCATGGCGGCAAGATCATGATTCAGATTACCCACATGGGGCGCCGCTCTCGCTGGGACGGATACGACTGGTCAACACTGCTGTCTCCTTCAGGTGTACGCGAACCGGTTCACCGCTCGACCTGCAAGACGATCGAAGAAGAAGAGATCTGGCGCATCATCGGCGACTTTGCCCAGGCAGCACGCCGGGCCAAGGAAGGCGGTCTGGACGGGGTTGAGCTGTCGGCAGTGCATCAGCACCTGGTCGACCAGTTCTGGAGTCCTCGCGTCAACAAGCGTACCGACCAATGGGGTGGCAGCTTTGAAAACCGGATGCGCTTTGGCATGGAAGTGCTGAAGGCGGTTCGGGAAGAAGTCGGCGATGAATTCGTGGTCGGCATGCGTATCACCGGCGATGAGTTCCATCCGGACGGTCTGGATCACGAGGAAATGAAACGGATCGCGGCTTATTACGACGCGACCGGCAAGGTCGATTTCTTCGGCGTTGTAGGGTCGGGTTGTGATACTCACAATACGCTCGCCAACGTTATTCCGAACATGAGCTATCCGCCGGAGCCCTTCCTGCATCTGGCCGCCGGTATCAAGACGGTCGTCTCGGTTCCGGTCATTCACGCCCAGAACATCAAGGATCCAAACCAGGCCACTCGTATCCTGGAAGCGGGCCACGTTGACCTGGTCGGGATGACTCGTGCGCACATTGCTGACCCGCATCTGATTGCCAAGATCAAGATGGGGCAGACGGATCAGATTCGTCAGTGTGTGGGTGCCAACTACTGCATCGACCGCCAGTATCAGGGGCTGGATGTACTGTGTATCCAGAACGGAGCAACGTCTCGCGAATACATGGGGCTGCCTCACATCATCGAAAAGACCAGGGGACCGCTTCGCAAGGTGGTTGTGGTCGGCGGTGGCCCCGGCGGGATGGAGGCAGCGCGCGTCAGTGCCGAACGTGGCCATGATGTAACACTGTTTGAAGCCAAGGATCAGATCGGTGGTCAGATCACCACGGCGTCACGTGCGCCGGGCCGCGATCAGATGGCGGGTATCACGCGCTGGTATCAGCTCGAGCTGGATCGCCTGGGGGTGGATATTCGCCTCAACACGCCCGCTGATGAAGCGACCATCAAGGACCTGCGCCCGGATATCGTTCTGCTGGCTACAGGTGGTGCGCCGCACATGACACAGGTGGCAGACTGGGGATTTGATGAAGATCCCGAGAAAAGCCTGATTGTCAGCAGCTGGGATATTCTTGATGGCAAGGTTGAGCCGGCCAAAAACGTGCTGGTATTCGATACGATCTGTGAATTTTCCGGGGTGTCCGTAGCGGACTACATGGCCGACAAGGGCTCCCGGGTCGAGATCGTCACCGACGACATCAAGCCAGGTGCTGCAGTAGGAGGCACTACGTTCCCGACGTACTACCGCACGCTGTATGAGAAAGAAGTCATCATGACCTCCGACCTGGCCCTTCACAAGGTCTATCGCGAGGGCCCGGCGCTGGTGGCGGTACTCGAAAACGAGTACACCGGCCAAATGGAAGAGCGGGTCGTGGATCAGGTCGTGGTTGAAAACGGGGTCAAGCCCAGCGAAACGCTGTACTACACCCTGAAGCCACAATCGCGTAACCGCGGCCAGATGGACCTCGAAGCGCTGTATGCCATTGAACCCCAGCCCTGCCTGAGTGAGCCGGGAGAAGGCTTCCTGCTGTTCCGGATCGGCGACTGCACTGCACCGCGCAATACGCACGCTGCCATCTACGACGCCTTGCGCCTCTGCAAGGATTTCTGAGACCTGCCCGCGCGGTAATGCCGCGCGGGCTGTCCGGGAGGCTTTCCGATGCTGAATATTCTAATACCGCTGTTACTGGCGGTGTCGCTCGTTTTGGGTGCTGTTGGTGCGTTTCGTCGCATCGCCATGTGGCGCCGTGGTCGACCATCCCCTGTCAACATCATGAAAGGGCTGGCTTCGATTCCACGGCGCTATCTTGTTGATCTCCACCATGTCGTCGAACGTGACAAGTACATTGCACATACTCACGTGGCTACGGCCGGTGGTTTCGTGGCCTCCATGGTCCTTGCCATCATCGTGCATGGTTTCGATCTGGCCAGTGGTATCTTGGGCTGGCTGCTGCTCGCCTTCACGGCCATCATGTTCGTCGGCAGCGTGCTGGTTTATCGCCGCCGCATCAATCCGCCTGCGCGTTTGTCGAAGGGGGCGTTTCAGCGCCTGCCGAAAAGCCTGATTGCATTTTCACTCGGCATGTTCCTGACGACGCTGCCGGCTGTTGGCCTGATGCCGGAAAATGCTGGAAGCTGGGTATTTGCGCTGGTGCTGGTGGTACTGGTGGCGTGGGGCCTGTCGGAACTGGTCTTCGGCATGACCTGGGGCGGGCCCATGAAGCACGCCTTCGCCGGCGCCCTGCACCTCGGGTTCCACCGCCGCCAGGAACGTTTCGGCGGTGGCCGCTCGACAGGTCTCAAGCCGCTTGATCTGGATGACAGGACAGCGCCATTGGGTGTGATCAAGCCGGAAGAATTTACCTGGAACCAGCGGCTCGGGTTTGATGCCTGCGTTCAGTGCGGACGGTGCGAGGCTGTATGTCCGGCCTTTGCTGCGGGGCAGCCGCTCAATCCCAAGAAGCTGATTCAGGATATGGTTGCCGGCATGACGACCGGCACTGATGCCAAATACGCCGGCTCACATTATCCGGGCCAGTCCGGTGAGCATCAGATAGGCTCCGGCGGCGTGCTGGTGGCTCGCAAGGGCGAGGCACTGGTTGATCCGGATACCCTGTGGTCCTGCACGACCTGCCGCGCCTGTGTTGAAGAATGCCCAATGATGATTGAGCACGTTGACGCCGTGGTGGACATGCGTCGTCACCTGACACTTGAGTATGGCGATACGCCGGGCAAGGGCGCGGATGTACTGGATAATCTGATAGCAACCGACAACCCTGGTGGTTTCTCGCCCACTTCACGCATGAACTGGGCAGCCGACCTTGAACTGCCGTTGATCAAGGATCGTGAGCGTACCGAAGTACTCTTGTGGCTGGGTGATGGCGTCTTTGACATGCGCAACCAGCGCACGCTACGCGCCCTGATCAAGGTGCTGAGAGCCGCAAGGGTTGATTTTGCCGTGCTGGGCAATGACGAGCGTGACAGTGGGGATCTGGCTCGGCGCCTGGGGGATGAGGCAACGTTCCAGTCGCTGGCCAAACGCAATATCGCCACGCTGGCGAAGCATCAGTTCGATTGTATCGTGACCTGTGACCCGCACAGCTTCCATGTTCTCAAAAACGAGTACGGTGATTTTGGCGGCCATTACACGGTCTATCACCACAGTGGTTATCTTGATCGCCTGATCGGTGCGGATCGTCTGTCCTTTGCGCCGGCCATGCCGGGTACCGTGACGTATCACGATCCCTGCTATCTGGGTCGCTACAACGGTGAATACGAAGCACCACGGGCGGTATTGAAGGCACTGGGCCTGAATGTCAACGAGATGGTGCGGTCCGGATACCGGTCACGCTGCTGTGGCGGCGGTGGGGGAGCTCCGGTTGTTGATGTGCCTGGAAAACAGCGTATTCCGGACATGAGGATGGACGATATTCGCGAGACCGGCGCCGAAATTGTTGCAGTAGGCTGTCCGCAGTGTACGGCAATGCTTGAAGGGGTGGTCGAGCCACGCCCTCAGATCAAGGACATTGCTGAACTGGTCGCTGATGCCTTGACCGACAGGCCTGACCCTCGCCACAAGGCAGATCAACAGGAACCGCTGGAGGTGATCGCATGAGCCTGCCACGTAAGAACCCGCGGCTTGAATGGATTGCTCGTAACCGTCTGCACCCGGATCATGCCCAGGTCATGGCTGAACAGGGTGCTTCAGCCTCCCCTTCACAGTGGATGGGGCCTGCCGGACTTGTGCGTCGTGACCCGCACCGGATTGGCAGCATCGGGCCCAACGGTATCAAGCGTATTGACCGCAGTGGGCTGCTTTCAAGCCAGGCCGCTGCCTCTCCCGGCCGTCAGGCGAAAAGCGAGCCGCAGAAACCGCTGGTCACTATCGATGAGCCGGCATTTATCATCGCTGTTGTGCCTGATATGGCCGGAGGTGAACTGACCAGTCATGACCGGGATGTACTGGGCATGGCCCGTCAGCTGGCAGATGCTGATCCTGCCCGCCAGGGCGCGGTTCTGGCGGTAGTATTTGGCAGCCACCGTGAGACCCGGTTCGAGCATGCCGGTGTAGACCGTCTATTGCATCTCGGCGATGAACGTCTGGAAGGGTACAGCCCGGAACGACGACTGGGACAGCTTGAAGCACTTGAACGCGAGTATTCACCGGAGCGCTGGGTGTTCCCGGATTCCCAGCTGGGTGGGGCTGAGCTTGGCCGTCGCCTGTCGGTACGGCTCAGGGAACGTCCGGCAACGCAGGTCTGGCAGCTGCTGTCACGGGACAACGAGTGGGCCTGTGAATGTCGTGGTGCCCGTGAGCGCTCGGACATTGTCAGAACACTCCCGCGCTGCATTCTGGCACTGGAAGAGTGTGCCGAACCGGTATCGGAAACCCGTCATGAAGTGAGGGCGGTGGAACTGGAAGGCAGCGTGCCGGAAGCCATGATTCGCATTGATAACCTGGGCCAGGTTGCTGTTGACCCGGCCAGCGTGGCCCTGGGCGAAGCCGAGTTTATCCTGTCAGGAGGGAACGGCATCAAAAACTGGGATCGCTTCCATCATGCTGCGGTTCAGCTGCGCGCGGCCGAAGGTGCCTCTCGTGTGGCCGTGGACAACGGATTCATGCCTCGTGAGCGGCAGGTAGGGGCTACCGGAACATGGGTGAGTGCCCGTGTGTATATTGCCGTGGGCATTTCCGGCGCGATCCAGCACCTTCAGGGTATCGAACGCTGTAACAAGGTAGTGGCCATCAACCGTGATATGGGGTGCGATATGGTCAAACGGGCTGATCTGGCTGTCATTGGTGATGCCGAGGAAATACTGGAAGCCCTGGTGGCGTTGATTGATCAGAAACGTACCGAGGAGGCGCGTCATGAAGCGGCATGAATCAATGGCCAGTGGCTCTTCCGGGCTGTCGGTGGCGGTACTGGTATCAACCGGGCGTCATTCCCTTACCGGACGCCCGGGGCGTGCCGATCAGGATGCACGTGCCGTCGAACTGGCCCTTAACGTAGAGAACAGCCATATCCGCCTTTTCCATGCCGGTGAGCCAGGCGAGGAGTGCCGTGAGGCGCTGCGTGGCTATCTGGGGATGGGCATCGATAGTATCTCGCTCATCGAGCAGTCGGCAGATGCTGATGTCAGTGCTGCGCTGGAAGAAATACTGCGGGAGAGCAAGCCTGGGCTGGTACTGACCGGCACTCAGGCGGAGCAGGGCGAAGGTTCCGGGTTATTGCCCTATATGCTGGCGGAATCTCTGGGATGGTCACTGATCGCAGGGCTTGTCAGTATCGAATCGATCGAGGGTAACCAGGCGACAATCCTGCAGGCCCTGCCGCGCGGTCAGCGACGGCGCCTGAAGGTGCGCCTCCCGGCGATTGCCACGGTTGATGAGAGTGCGGCGAGAGCACGACAAAGTGCGTTTGGCCCGGCGCAGCGGGGGCGAATAGATACCATCAGCCATGACAGCAGCACTGACGAAGCGCTGGCAGGGCTCAGTATCAAGGCAGCGCGTGTTCGTCCTAAACGGCTCAAGATCGTAAAGTCCAAATCGGCTCGCGATCGGTTCAAGGCTGCGGCGGCAAAGTCGGAAGGTGGCGCGGGACAGGTACTTTCGGAAGTGAGTGCTCAGGAAGGTGCTGAAGCGATATTCAAGCTTCTTCAGGACGAAAACGTACTGAGTATATAGGAGGATCCTGCAATGATGCTGGTTGATCTGATAGATGAAGTGGATTTCAGGGTGGCACTGCAGGTGCACAAGGTGCCTGTTCAGGATCCGAAGGCATCGGTGGATGTCCTCGCCCGGGAAGCCTTTGAAGCCTGGGAGGCCGGTCAGGCAGAAGGGCTCAAGCCACTGTTTGAACAGTGGCTGGCCTGTGCCGATGCCATTCATCCTGATGTGCTGAGTGCCATTGAGCGCTGGTGGGGCCCTGTCCTCAGGCAATAAGGCTGCTCAGGTATAAAAAAGGCCCGTCCATGGACGGGCCTTTTCGTATATTGCATTGCGCTGGTGATCAGCCCTTCGCCAGTTTCAGATCAGGCGCATCATTGGACAGGTTTTTCTGCATCTGCTCGCTGTACCACGTCACGAATTCAATAACACCAAACTCATAGGTCTTTGAGTAGGGGCCGGGCTGGTAGGCCTTTGAGTTGATGCCGCGCTGGTTGTTTTCAGCGAGCTTGCGGTCCTGATCGTTGGTGGCGTCCCATACACGGCGCATTTCAGCCGGATCGTAATCCACACCTTCAACCGCATCCTTGTGCACCAGCCATTTCGTGGTAACCAGGGTTTTCTGGGCACTGATGGGCAGAACACGGAACACGATCGAATGATCACCCATGAAATGGTTCCACGAGTTCGGAAGGTGAAGAATTCGCAGTGACCCCATGTCCGCGCTTTGAAGGCGTCCCATCAGCTTTTTGGAGGCCGGCTTGCCATCCATGGTCATCGATACCACACCGTTCAGTAGCGGGGTACGCGTCAACCGGTTACGACGGTCGATACGCTTGAGTTCGAAAGGCACGCTCTGGGCGCTCCAGTCCGCCTGTTTTCTGGCTACAAGCGCCTTGTAGTCGTCCGTGGCACGCGGGTCATCGGTATCATCGAACTCGATCAGTGAGTTCAACAGTTCCGGATGGGCGCCGTTGCAGTGATAGCACTCACGGTTGTTTTCCAGTACCAGCTTCCAGTTGGCATCTTCAACGATGTTGGACTCCACGGCGACCTTGGTGTTTTCCATGTCATATGGCTCAAGGTAGTGGTCAAGCGTCTCGAGAAATTCATCGAAGGCCGGTGGCTCATCGCTGGAAATACAGACGAAGATAAAGCCACCTGAGGTGCGAACATGGATCGGCTTCAGGCCGTAGGCCGTCATGTCGAAATCCGAGCCCATGTCGGTACCGGCATATAGAAGCTTGCCGTTCAGTTCATAGGTCCACTGGTGGTAGGGGCACACCAGCCGTGCGACCTTGCCCTTTTCTTCAAGGCACAGCTTGGAACCGCGGTGGCGGCACACGTTGTGAAAACCATGCACGGTATCCTGGTCGCCACGCACGATCACGATGGGATTGTCGCCAATGTTCATCGTCATGTAGTTCCCCTTTTTGGGAACTTCACACGTCATGCCGGCAAACAGCCATTCCTTGCCGTAGATTTCCTTCATGTCCAGAGCAAAGAAACGCTCATCGTTGTAAAAGGGCTGGGGCAATGAGAAGGACGGTTCACGCTCACTCAGCATCTGAGCGCAGGCTGTTCCGATGTCATTGAGGGAGTCTTCAAGCCGTTCGTGGTCGATCAGATGCATAGTGTGTACGTCCTCATAAACTAAGCCTCCCGACCTGCATGGTTCGGGGTAGGGGCCATGACGATAATGATTGTTATATGATCAGGAGCTGCCGCATTGTTTTTCAGGGGCTGGTCGGGCTTACTACTGGCACTGATGAAATGGAGTTTGCGGCAACCCTTATGGGGTGATTTATCTGCCGACGACTTCTGCTGACACCAGAACGGCATGGTGCCTCGGATTCTTTTGTCTGAGTGGCTGTGAGGGGTATGTTGATGTCGCTCAAAGGCAAGTTGCAAAAACAATGCATCGCCAGAATGCCTGAAACGTGAGCCGATCTCCATGATGGACATCGAATTCGAGAAAGCCTGACCGGCAGAGAGTGACCATTATGAGCAGCAGTTTCCTGAACCCGGTAACGACCCAAACCTGGACCAATGGCCGGCATGCAGTACGCTGCGTCAAGATGATCCAGGAGACGCGTGATGTGCGTACTTTCTGCTTCATGGCCGATCAGCCGGTCATGTTCTTCTTCAAGCCCGGTCAGTTCGTGACGCTGGAACTTGAGATCAACGGCCAGACGGTGATGCGTTCCTACACCATCTCAAGCTCACCTTCTATCCCATATAGCTTTTCCATTACTGTCAAACGGGTACCTGGCGGTGAAGTGTCGAACTGGCTGCATGATCACCTGAACGTCAACGACCGTCTGGCCGTGCATGGGCCCGTGGGCAACTTCAATGCAATCGACTATCCAGCGGACAAGGTACTGTTGCTGTCCGGCGGGGTCGGCATTACACCGCTGATGTCCATGACGCGCTGGTTCTTTGATACAAATGCGGCCGTCGATCTTGACTTTGTTCATAGTGCGCGCTCACCCGGTGATGTAATTTATCATCGTGAACTGCTGCATATGTTCTCCCGTATTCCCGACTTCAAGCTGCATCTGGTCAGTGAGCGCAAGGATGATCTGGGTGAGACATGGTCCGGCTATCGCGGCTTTTTGACCGAGCCCATGCTTCGGATGATGGTGCCCGATTTCCTTGAGCGTGAAATCTTCTGCTGTGGCCCGACGCCGTACATGAATGCCATCAAGAACATTCTCGTGGCCAATGATTTCAACATGGATCATTACCATGAGGAATCGTTCGGTGCGACGCCGGTTGACGTTCGTGAGGAGGCTGAAGAGTGGGCCGAACAGGCAGAAGCCGAGGCAGAAGAGATCGATGATCGCGATCTGCTGAGTGTTCAGTTCGCGGCCTCCGGCAAAAGCGTTCGTGTACAGCGTGCCGAGACCGTCCACACGGCGGCGGCCAAGCTGGGGCTTCACATTCCCAAGGCCTGCGGTATGGGGATCTGCGGTACCTGTCGAGTTGCCCTTAAATCCGGCGAAGTGGAAATGGAGCATAATGGCGGGATTACGGAAGAAGATATCGAAGAAGGGTATATTCTTTCCTGCTGCAGTCGCCCGATCGGCGATGTTGTCATCGATTTCTGATAATCGTTCTGACGCCGTGTACATGTTTCATGTGAAACATGTACACGCATAATGATGGTGTTGATCTTTATCTGAAGGGGCATGGCGTGAAAACGCGATGCCCCTTTTTTCAGTATTTCTCCTGTCGTCACGGCGCTGTGCAGTTCAGAAGCAGGGCGCTCGATGGCTGAGGGGAAGTGGCGATTCGCGCATTTGAATCAAAGCCTGAGTCGGCTGGCGAAACGGGTGGATACCCCTGGCTGAAGAGCGTGCATGTTCCATGGGAAAAATCGGGCAGATCCATGTTTCACGTGAAACACATGATCTGACCGACCATGAAATCCAGACATGAAAAAGCCCCCGTAAGGGGGCTTTCAAGTAGTACTGTTATCAGCCCTGGGGCAGCAGGGAGATATCCGCTATTTCCAGAAACAGCTGCTGAAGTGAGGCCAGAATCGCCAGCCGATTGCGGCGGATCTGATCATCTTCGGCCATGACCATGACCTGATCAAAAAAGGCGTCAACCGGGCCTTTCAGTTCCGCCAGAGCGTCCAGGGCCTGGGCATAGTCACCTTCGCCTATGAGCGGAAGAGCGCGGTCACTGGCGCTGACGATCGCATCATGAAGCGCCTTTTCGGCGGGCTCGGTCAGCAGGGCCACATCAACCTCATGAGCGACTTCACCGTCCTGCTTTGACAGGATATTGGCGACACGCTTGTTGGCGGCTGCCAGTGCGCGTGCCTCATCCCGCTGGCTGAAGTGATGTACGGCCTTCAGTCGGCGTTCAAAGTCGTAGGGGCGAGTGACCGGCCGAGCTCGAACAGCCTGGTACACTTCCACCGGCATGCCGGCATCCTGTGCCCATGTGCGGAAGCGATCAAGCATATACTCCAGCACATCATTGACTACAGTGTCGGCGTTCGGCAGGTTGCTATGCTGTTTGGTTGCCAGACCGAGCAGTTCACGCAGGTCGAGGTTGTATTCTCCGCGAACCAGAATGCTCAGTACACTGATGGAGGCGCGACGCAGTGCAAATGGGTCACGCGTTCCGCTGGGCCGCTGGCCGATCCCGAAGATACCGGTGAGGGTGTCCAGTCGGTCTGCCAGTGCCAGTGCTACACCGGTGGGTTCGTCTGGTGTTTCATCACCGGCAAACCGGGGCAGGTACTGCTGATATAGCGCCCGAGCGACGGGCTCGGCTTCTTCATCAAAGCGGGCATAGTAGGCGCCCATGATGCCCTGAAGCTCGGGGAATTCGAGGACCATTTCAGTGACCAGGTCACATTTGGCCAGTTCGGCGGCGCGCTCGGCATGTTCGATCGGGCTGCCGATGGACGACGCTATGGCAGCAGCCACCACGCGGGTCCGGCGGCTCTTGTCCGCCAGGGTGCCCAGTTTCTGCTGGAATACCACCTTGCTCAACTCATCGCAGCGGCTTGCCAGGGTGCGCTTTCTATCGGTTTCAAAGAAGAAGGCGGCATCGGCCAGACGGGGGCGAATAACGCGCTCGTTCCCTTCAATCACCTGGCGTGGGTCACGGCTTTCAATATTGGAAATAGTGATGAACGCCGGAATCAGGTTGTCCTGCTCATCAAGCAGGTGAAAGTATTTCTGATTGGCCTTCATGGACGACACGAGACATTCCGGCGGCACTTCCAGGAAGCGCTCGTCAAAACGGCCAGCCAGCGCAACGGGCCATTCCACCAGTCCGGTTACCTCGGTCAGCAGGTCGTCATCGATGACGGCCGTGGCCTTGAGTGCCTTTGCCTGATCCTGAACCTGCCTCAGGACTTCCTGGCGACGGCGGTTCATGTCAGCCAGTACCTTGCCGCGGGTTTCGAGAACCTCCAGATAGGTGTCGGCATTGACAAGCTCGATGGCCTCTGGCGCGTGAAAACGGTGGCCGTAGGTGATCCTGTCAGAGGTCAGGCCCAGAATGGTGGCGGGGATGACATCTTCACCGTGCAGCATGACCAGCCAGTGAACCGGGCGTGAAAACTCTACGCGTGAATCGCCCCACCGCATGTTCTTGGGTACCGGCAGTTCGTTGACGGCACTCTCGGCGATGGCTGGCATGAGTTCGCAGGTCGACTGGCCTGTCTCGACATGGCGGTGCCCCAGACGCAGCCCCTTGTCTGTATCGATTTCCTCAAGCTCGCTGATATCAACGCCACAGGAGCGGGCAAAACCCAGTGCTGCCTTGGTAGGCTCACCGTCCTTGTAGGCCGCCTTGAGGGCCGGGCCAAGCTTTTCGATATGGCGGTCGGGCTGGATATCGGCCAGACGTTCGATGGCCACGGTCAGACGGCGAGGCGTGCCCCAGGCATGCACCTCACCATGGGGAAGTTCAGCATCGTCCATCTTGCGGCACAGGCCGGCAGCCAGTGCTTCAGCCAGCGGGGCAATGGCGCCGGGCGGTAGCTCTTCGCAGCCCAGTTCGATCAAAAAAGTGCGTTCGTTCGCCATGGCTTACGCGTCTCCTTGCTGTTGTGTATCGTCCTGCATGAGGGCCTCACGTATATGCGCCGGTGCCATGGGGAAACCTGCTGCCTTGCGGGAGGCGTAATAGGCGCTGGCAACATCACGAGCCAGGGTACGCACTCGCAGGATAAAGCGCTGTCGTTCGGTGACGGAAATGGCGTGGCGTGCATCCAGCAGGTTGAAGGTATGTGACGCCTTCAGGACCATTTCATAAGCGGGCAGGGGCAGCGGAGTATCCAGTGCCAGCAGTTTGTTGCATTCGCGCTCGTAGTAGTCAAAGTTGTCGAACAGCGTTGGTACATCGGCATGTTCAAAATTGTAGGTTGACTGCTCTCGCTCGTTTTGAAGGTACACATCCCCGTAGGTGACGATGGAACCGTCCGGTGCCCGCGTCCATACCAGGTCGTAGACGCTATCGACATCCTGCAGGTACATTGCGAGGCGCTCAAGGCCGTAGGTCAGTTCGCCGGTTACCGGGTAGCACTCCAGGCCGCCGGATTGCTGGAAGTAGGTGAACTGCGTCACTTCCATGCCATTGAGCCATATTTCCCATCCCAGCCCCCAGGCGCCCAGTGTCGGGGATTCCCAGTTGTCTTCCACGAAGCGAATATCGTGTGTGAGCGGGTCAAGCCCCAGCGCTTCCAGAGAACCCAGGTACAGGGCCTGGAAGTCGGCAGGGGAGGGCTTCATTACGACCTGAAACTGATAATAGTGCTGAAGCCGGTTGGGGTTCTCACCATAGCGCCCGTCGGTAGGGCGGCGTGAGGGTTGTACGTAGGCCGCATTCCAGGACTCCGGGCCGATTGAGCGCAGGAAGGTCGCCGGATGGAAAGTGCCGGCGCCCACCTCCATGTCCAGCGGCTGCATGATTACGCAGCCCTTGTTGGCCCAGTATTGCTGCAGGGCAAGAATCAGGCCCTGAAAAGTACTAACGTCCGGTATCGCCTGTGTCATCGGGAAAACACCCCTGTCCCATGTTCATGAATTAATCTGCCGGCAAGTATACAATTAGCGGCTATCGGGTTATAGAGCCGCGTTTAACGCGGCCATTTGCAGACATCCAGTACCAACAGCATTCAACGGAGCAATGTCATGATTGTGGTGACAGGCGGGGCCGGCTTCATCGGGGCCAATATCGTCAAGGCGCTCAATGCGCGTGGACGGACAGATATCGTGGTGGTGGATGACCTCACTGACGGCACCAAGTTTGTCAATCTGGTGGATTGTCAGATCGAGGACTACCTCGACAAGGATGATTTTCTGGCGAGGGTGAAGGCTGCCAGTCTGCCGCCTGTCGATGCCATCTTTCATGAAGGCGCCTGCTCCTCCACGACCGAGTGGAATGGCAGGTTCATGCTCGAGAACAACTTTGAATACTCCAAGGTGTTGCTGCACTACTGCAACGACCGTGGTATTCCGTTTTTGTACGCCTCGTCGGCAGCCACCTACGGTGACAGCGACGTCTTTGTTGAGTCACCTGATTACGAAAAGCCGCTGAATGTGTACGGCTACTCGAAGCTGTTGTTTGATCAGTACGTTCGTCATCACTGGGAGCGGCTGACAACGCAGGTCGTGGGTTTTCGCTATTTCAACGTGTATGGCCCGCGCGAGCAGCACAAGGGCAGCATGGCCAGCGTTGCCTTTCATCATCACACTCAGGTGCTGGCTGGCGAGAACCCGAAGCTTTTTGGAGCATGGGACGGGTATGACGCAGGCATGCAGAGCCGTGACTTTGTCTATGTCGGTGATGTGGTCAGCGTTAATCTATGGTTTCTGGATCATTCGAATATTTCCGGGATTTTCAATCTGGGCACCGGGCGTGCCGAGCCGTTCAAGGCCATCGCCGACACGGTCATCGGTTACTACGGCAAGGGCGCAATTGACTTCATCGACTTCCCCGATCATCTGAAAGGGCGTTATCAAAGCTACACCCGTGCCGATATTACGGCGCTGCGCGAGGCCGGGTATCAGGCACCGTTCAAGACCGTGGCCGAAGGCGTAAGTGAATATCTTGGATGGCTCAACGGCGAGGGTGGCACCTGATATGTCAGAGGTGCCGGAACGTATTCTTGTAGTTGGGCCTTCCTGGGTCGGCGACATGGTCATGGCGCAAAGCCTGTTCAAGACACTGAAGCGCCACAACGGTGCGGCAGTCATTGATGTGATGGGCCCTCGCTGGTCGCTCCCGATTCTGGCGCGCATGCCGGAGGTGCGTCATGCACTGACGCTTGATACCAGCCATGGTCAGTTCGGTCTCAAGGCGCGCTGGCAGCTAGCCCGGCAACTGCGTGGTAAATACGATCGTGCGATTGTGTTGCCAAGGTCATGGAAGTCGGCACTGGTACCTTTCCTGGCCGGCATTCCCCGACGTACCGGCTTTCTGGGTGAGCAGCGCTATGTTGTTCTGACCGAGCGACGCACGCTCGACAGAAAGGTACTGGATCAGACCGTAAAGCGGTTTGTGTCCCTGGGACTGCCGGTAGAAGATGGGATGCCGCCGTCGGAGATCCCTGTACCATCCCTTGAGCGTGATCCGGACAATCTGGCGTCGCTGGTCACTACGCTGGGGCTGTCATCGGCGCCCAGAATCGGGATGATGCCAGGTGCTGAGTATGGTCCAGCCAAACAGTGGCCATTGACCCATTACCACGCGCTTGCAGCCCGGCTGGTAGCAAAGGGCTATGACGTCATCGTGCTGGGTGGCCCAAAGGATGTTGAGGCCGGGGAGGTTATTGCCGAAGGGCAGCAGGGTGTCTTCAATCTGTGCGGTAAAACCCGGCTTGCCGATGCGGTGGACCTGCTGGGAAGCTGTGAGCAGGTCGTCACGAATGATTCCGGGCTGATGCACGTGGCGGCCGCCACAGGAGTCAGGATTCATGCCATCTATGGTTCATCCTCACCCGCCTATACTCCTCCGCTGACCACTGACGCGACGATTCACACGCTGGCACTCTCCTGTTCTCCCTGTTTCGAGCGGAAATGCCCGCTGGGGCATACTGATTGTCTCAACAAGCTGTCGGTTGAGCGGATTGCAGCGTCGATGTAAATCCCCCTCTTTACCGGATTACCGGAAATACGAGGTGGCGTCTGAAAAAGCCCGAATGTTTCACATGAAACATTCGGGCTTTTTGTCATGTCAGTACCGCTGCCTGTCATGTTTCACGTGAAACATGATGGAATGGTTCAGTCAGTCACAAACTGCGCGATGCCATCGGAAAAGGACCAGTCAATATCCTGATTTTCCGTAATGACGATCATTATATTTTCGGAAGACACACCGATTTTTTCCGACAGGGCGGCAACTACATCCTGATAAAAGGCTTTCTTCTGGGCATCCGTACGCCCGCTGCGCATGGTCAACTGAAGCGCGACCCGTTCTCCCTGCCGTGTCTGAAGCTCAAGGGCATCAGGGGTCATGGTATTGATAAGGTGGTAGCGGTCATCATCCGGAAAATCCATGGTGCGAATGACAGATGCATTAACGAGGTCAGCGATATCCTTCCGGCGTTCGGCCAGCCCTTCGGTAATGGAAATGGTGACGAGTGGCATGCGGGTAGCTCCTGGGTTGGCGTGTGACGAAGTTACTTTGGCGAACGTCATCGTATTGATGCGTTACCTGAACATCATAGAAGTCTTCGTCCACTGTGAAAAACACGCAGGTAGTCTTTTGATGCAATGCAGGAATGAACGGGAGGTTTCATAAGGATTCAGCGCAGGATGGACATTAATGGTCCCGGTTATATTCGTGCTTTCTGGTCGGCGCTTGCAGGGCATGCATCAAGGGGCGGGGAATGGGGCTGCTATCGAATACGGTGCGTTACCGATTTTTCAGTAGAGCCCCTGGAAGAGACAAGGCTATGTGCGTGCCAGTATTCGGTGATACAGGGCGTGATAACTATCTGCCATGGCTTCCGGCGAAAATTCGACCAGGCGTTGATCGGCACCCTGTACCAGGGCATGACAAAGGGCAGGGTCCGTCAGCATTCGATCGAGCCCCTGGGTCAGCGCCGAGGCATCACCGGGTGAAAATAGCAGGCCGCTTTTTTCGTGAGTGATGATATCGGGAATACCATCCACGTCGCTGGCAATGATGGGGACGTGGTGGTCGATGGCGTCCAGAAGGGTGGAACCCAGCCCTTCGTTGCGAGATGGGAAGGCAAAGATATCCATGATGTCGAAATAGTTTTCGACATCCGGCTGGAAGCCTTCCCAGGTCACGTTTTCAAGATCGACGCTTTCGCGTCGCAATTCCTGGGCATCTTCTCCCTCACCCAACAGCAGAAACACCACGTCAGGATGGGAAGGCCCAAGACGCCGGGCTGCTTCCAACAGCACGCGCTGCCCCTTGTGACGATCTACCAGTGCACCGACATGGCCGATGACTGTCTTGCCGGCAAATCGTGTCCTGAGCTCGCTGACCCGCTTGGGGTCAGACGGTACATGGGAGTAGGCGCTGGGAATCAGGGCCGTACGGGCCCAGTGACGTGATTCAAGATGACGCTGGATCACGGAGGAAATGGCAACTGCGACGCTGGCATTGCTGTAGGTAAGCCTGTTGAAGGGCTTGTCCCTGACCGGCTGGGGGACGCGACGGGTCAGCAGGTAAGGGGGGCGCCGCAGTCTGTGATGTACCCAGGCCCAGTGCACTCCCTTGGCTTCATGGGCGTGCACGATATCTGCGGGGACGCCCTGGTAATGCCCCTGTAGCTGGTGGCCGGCAGCAATGACGTGCACGTCCACGTCGGCAAGTCTTTCCGGCAATTCGGAGTCGGAACGACACACCAGACTTTGAGTCAGTTGGCCCTTGTAGCGTATGGCCAGCTGCTCAATCAGCAGAACGGTCTGTCGCTCGCCACCGCGGAAGCCGCGGGCAAGATTAACGTGTCGAATATGCAGGGGTAATGTCATCACCAGACCTTATCAAAGTTTTCAGCATCACGGACACGCGCATCACGCTGAAACTCAAGCAGTTTGGCGTACTTCAGGTAGGCATTGGTGGCGGCAGACAGTGACACGGAAAGTCCATCTACGCCTGCAAGACATCCGCCCTGGGCAATGTACTTGCGTAGAAAGGCATTCGCACCGTGGAGTAACGGAGACCAACTGGTGGCACGTTTGCCCTTCAGGTACATGACCTTGGCCGACCGGTTGGAAAAACGGCCGCTGGCCTTGGTGAAAAGCTCGCCCAGGTTCTTGAACGAGTAGTGCTCGATATCTGCATCCAGCCGGCAGGGCGAGGCAGCCTTTACAGAGGCATGCTGGCGGGTTTCGCTGAAACCGGTTCGAGTACGGTCGTACAGGCGGATGCAATAGTCCGGGTACCAGCCGCATCGTTTGATCCAGCGTGAGCCAATGAAGTTACGGCGACGCAGGGCGAATCCGTCATGAGATGTCGAGTCCAGATCAAGTGACTGCAGGACGGCTACGGCCTCATCCGTCAGACGCTCGTCGGCATCCAGCGATAGTACCCAGGTGTGAGAAGCCGCAGCAGGGCCCACATTCTTTTGATAGCCATCACCCAGATACGGTTGATGAATAACCCTGGCACCTGCCTTTTCCGCGAGGTGGCAGGTGTCATCGGTCGAGCCTGAATCCACCACAATCAGTTCGCTGCAGACCCTGCCGAGCGAGGCAAGACAGGCCTCGATGCGCTCGGCTTCATTAAGCGTGATGACCACGCCTGTCAGGGGCAGGGGATTGGCCCGGTGTGTGCTCATGTTCCTGCTCCGGTGTAAAAACGTGACATTTGTCGCACGGCTTCAAAGACGGCCGGGGAGAACGCCTGAGTGGGAGCGGGGTTCATGTCAGGATCGTAGATTTCCCACGCACCATTATCCTTCACTTCGGTAATTCGGTCCGATTCGATAATGCCATACCCCAGATAGCTGTGCGCAATGACCCACGGATGATCCAGTGTGGGGTCGAGCATGTCGCTACCCATGCTGTAATCGGACGGTGGGTTGCTGCAGTTCAGGGCGTGACGCATCAAGGTTGGCACGACATCGAGGTGGCTGGTAGTGCCTTCATGTACTCCTTTTTCCACGCCGGGTCCGTGAATGATCATGGGCACCTGCGTCTGGTAACGGCTGAAATTGCTGTTATGGCCCCAGAAATTGTGACCGGTATCATTAAATGACTGACCGTGATCAGACGTCACGACGATCCAGGTATTGTCCCACTCTCCATGACGTTTAAGGTCGGCAATGACCTGCGCGATCAATGCATCGTCGTAATGGGCGGCATTGCGATGAAGGTTACGCACCGGGATCGGGTCTGTATCCTGCCCCAGTTCGGCATATTCCATGCCTTCGCGCGAGGGCTGCCATGGGGCCTCGGCGCCTTCAGGTACACTGTAACCATGGGGGGCGTCGTAGAATAAAAAGCCGAAATACGGTGTGCCATTTTCTGTCTGACGACGAGTGGCCTGCCATTTCAGCCACTCCGATGTCATGTTGCGGTCCCGTTCGGCGGGTGTTGCTCCCTGATAGGTACGAAGCCTCAGGTCAGGGACCGAAGAAAAGACGGTACGGTCAAAACCTACGCCATCGAAACTGGCCGAGCCAAACAGTCCCAGTGGATAATCATGTTTTTGAAGGGTGCGAATGAAGAGGCTGCCTATTTCATTATCGTTCATGACGCCCCAGTAATTGCCGGTCAGGCCATAAAACAGGCCGAAAATGCCATTACGCGTGGCGTTTCCGCTACTGACGTGATGGTTGAAACGAAGGGCGTCCTGCTCGAATGCACTGTAAAGATGCGGCGTGGTCTTCTGGCTGTATTCATCGAACCGCCATGAATCAAGCGCAATGATGATGATATTGGGTGGGTTTTTTCCGGGAGTGCACTGAAGCGAGTGAGCCGGCCAGTCGAGTGTCGCGGCATTCGGGGTTTTGCTGACATCCAGACCGCGAGAGCGGGCAGCCCGGGGATCAAGCCAGCCATGGTCTTCCATGAACCCCTTGGCGGTGGCCGGGAACAGCAGGGGGTAGATACTGGCCTGCGCTGTCACGCTGCGCTTGTAGCGGGCATCGGCCACGATATGAATGGCATGGCTGGCCAGCGCCATCACCAGCAGGGTCAGAAAACCTTTCCAGACGGGAAAGCGAATACTCTGTGCCCTGCCGATGATGCGCCATGCAAGCCATGCTTCAAACAGCAGCAGTCCTGCCATTACACCGATGCCGGTGGCCCAGGTGGTGGCAGAAAAGCTGACGATATCGCCGTCCTCGTTGTGCAGGAACAGGGACAGCATGAAATGATTGATATGGAAGCGATACTGGCCGAAGACGACGGTATCCAGGGCCAGTACCCATAGCCCGATACCGGCAAGAACTGTCAGGGCGATGATAAGCGGACGTTTTGGCAGTATCAGGGCCAACAACCCCATCGGTAACCAGGCCAGCATCACCAGTAGACCGAAGTGGCCAATCCAGGTGGTCACCAGATAGGCAATGCCCCATGGGTCATCAGGCGTCTCGAGCCAGGGGAGGTATCGGGTCGCGATGGCCCACACCACGAATAGATTGATCAGCGCAAAAAAGGCGCTGCCACGCAGGTAAAAACGTCGGTTGGGGATGAACTTTTCCATAAGTAGTGCTCAGGCGTTGTATCCGTGAAGTAGGGCGGTGTACAGGCGTTGTGAGTGGGTACCTGCAAACTTTTCGAACGAGCGAGAAAGCCGCTCCAGGTTGCGGGCCTTGAAGCGTTCACCGGCGCGAAGCTGACAGCGATCAAGATCAATGAGCCAGGGCGTATGGGCTTCGTCGATCAATATATTGCGTGCGTTGAGGTCTACATGATCCAGACCGTGATCATGAAAGCGTCGGATCATTCGGCCGACGTCATGAAGAAGCGCATGATCCGCTCGGCCTTCTTCCAGGCAGGTTGCCAGGGCGTGTGCCCCTGAAATACGGACGGTCAGAAGGGCGGCCCGATACGTGAGACCATGGCGCCATACACAGGCACCGACAGGCGCGGGAACCGGCAACCCTGCCTGCTGAAGGCGGGCCGTCAGGCGGCATTCCCTGAAGGCTCGGGTAGCCTCGAGTCTCGTCCAGACGTAGTGCTCCCTGACGACGCGACCGATCAAGCCGCCCCGTCTGTAGGGTCTTAATACCCACTGTTGATCCTCTCGGGAGAGAAAAAGACTTTCGCCTCGACCCGGGGCCCGGCCAGTGATGGCCTGCTGATTTTCCCACCACTCGGGCATAAACCAGTCAGGCTCTATTTGTGGGGCTCTTTCAGCATCATATAGAATGGCTGTATTTGCTTTCCGGGATATCTGTAACCGCATGAAGCATCCTTTGCCTGTTCGCCCGACACATCTTTGTGTACTGCGGCTTTCCGCCCTTGGCGATGTCTGTAATCTGGTCCCTACCGTACGTGCGCTGCAGCGTCAGTGGCCGGACACGCGAATCACCTGGATCATTGGTAAAGGTGAGCACAGTTTACTTACCGGCCTCTCGGGGGTCGAGTTCATCGTGTTTGACAAGGCGTCGGGCCTTGCAGGCATGCGTGATATCTGGCGCCGACTGGAAAATATCCGGTTCGATGCGCTGCTGCACATGCAGCAATCCATTCGTGCCAGTGTCCTGTCACTGGGTCTCAAGGCCGATATTCGCCTTGGCTATGATGCAGACCGTGCCAAGGACAGGCAGACCTGGTTTACCAATCGGCGGCTGGCGCCCCACCCGCGGGCGCATGTGCTGGAATCCTTCATGGATTTCGCTCGTGCTCTGGGTGTCGAGGACACCTCCCTTGCCTGGGATATTCCGATTCCGCCCGAGGCCCACGCGGAGGCCGAGCGCATTTTGAGCGCCAGGCCCGGTCTGGTCATCAGCCCCTGTGCCAATCCGCGGCTGCGCAACTTTCGCAACTGGTCTCCCGAGGGCTACGCCGCCGTCATCGATCATGCCTGGCGCGAGCACGCGCTGACGACCTTCCTGACAGGGGGCGGGAGTGATCAGGAGCAGGAAATGGTATCTGTCATTCGCAGTTGCTGCGAACAGGCCGAGCCAGTCAATCTGCTGGGCAAAACGTCACTCAAGGGGATGCTGGCGCTGATCCAGCAAGCCAGGGCAGTAATTGCACCGGACTCGGGGCCTGTACACATGGCCAATGCCCTGGGGACGCCGGTTGTCGGGTTGTATGCCACAACCAATCCCGAGCGGGCTGCTCCTTATTGCTGGCAACAGTACGTGGTGAATCGCTATCCTCAGGCCGTCGCTACCTATCAGAAAAAGAAGGATGCCACTCGCTGGGAAGCACGTGTGCGTCACCCAAAGGCCATGTCACTGATTCTTCCTGAAGATGTGACGAAGCAGCTGGACCGTTTGTTACTGGACACCGCCACTCAAAGAGTACCGGAATGATGAAACTGGATTTCAAGGCCCTGGAACAGGCTCGCGTACTGGTCGTGGGCGATGTCATGCTGGATCGGTACTGGTTTGGACCGACATCCCGAATCTCTCCGGAAGCCCCGGTGCCGATTGTCCGCGTGGATGGCAGTGAGGACCGGCCAGGTGGCGCTGCCAACGTAGCGTTGAACATTGCCTCGCTGGGTGCACATGTCACGCTTTCCGGGCTGGTCGGGCAGGATGACAATGCTGCCCTGCTGGAGCAGGCATTGAGTGCTGCTGATATCGTGACGGACTTTCAGCACAGTGAGCTGGCTCCGACGATCACCAAGCTGCGGGTCATGAGTCGCAGTCAGCAGCTGATTCGTCTTGATTTCGAGCAGTCCTTTGCAGACATCGATACCACGCCCCTGACCGGCAAGGTTACCGAGGGGATGGCCCAGGCGGATTTGCTGATCCTGTCGGACTATGGCAAGGGCACTCTGGCTCAGGTGCAGGATCTGATTCAGGCTGGCCGGGCGGCAGGCAAGCGGGTGCTTGTGGACCCCAAGGGCGTGGATTTCGAGCGCTACCGTGGTGCCAGCATCATTACTCCCAACCTGAGCGAGTTTGAAGCCGTGGCAGGCCCTTGCCCGACAGACGACGCAGTGGCGGAAAAGGGAGAAGCACTGCGCGCCTCGCTGAATCTGGAAGCGCTGCTGGTCACGCGCAGTGAGCGAGGGATGACACTGATCCGCGAGCAAATGGCGCCGCTTCATTTACCTACTCATGCCCAGGAAGTCTTTGATGTTACCGGTGCCGGGGATACGGTCATCGGGGTGCTTGGTCTGGCGCTGGCCGCCGGCCATGAACTGCCGGAAGCCATGATGCTGGCCAATCTGGCTGCCGGGCTGGTGGTGGCCAAGCCTGGGACGGCCACCCTGTCGATTGCCGAACTCTATACTGCGCTTCACGGCGACCGCCTGGCAGAATATGGCGTTTCCGATGCTGCGACCCTCAAGGTATCCCTCAGGGCTGCTCAGGGACGGGGCGAGAAGGTGGTCATGACCAATGGGTGTTTTGACATCCTCCATGCCGGCCATGTGGCTTATCTTGAGCAGGCGCGTCGCCTGGGGGATCGCCTTGTAGTGGCTGTCAATGATGATGCTTCCGTGCGGCGCCTCAAGGGCGAGAAGCGACCCATCAATGCACTGGCGCGACGCATGCAGGTGCTGGCCGGTCTGTCTGCCGTGGACTGGGTCGTGCCTTTCAGCGAGGACACACCGGCGGAGCTGATCGAGGAGCTTCTGCCGGATATCCTGGTCAAGGGCGGTGATTATCGGCCCGAGGATATCGCTGGTGGTGATGCCGTGCGACGTCATGGCGGTGAAGTGCGTGTGCTCGGGTTCGAGGATGGTGTATCGACCACCGCAATGATTTCCACCATTCTGGGCCGGGGAGTCTGATTGATGGGGCGCGGGCTTTACAGTGCACTGCTGTATTTGTTGTCACCGTTCATATGGTGGCGTATCTGGCGTGAGTGGCTGCCCACTTACAAGCGTCGGCAGCGATTGGGCTGGATCTCGCGCGCCCCTCATCGTCCGCTCTGGATTCATGCCGCATCAGTCGGTGAGATCATGACGGCCAGACCCCTGATCAAGGCGCTTATTGATCGCTATCCCGACAGTCCCGTGGTGGTTACTACCATGACGGCAACTGGCGCAGAACAGGTGAAAACCCTGTTCAAGGGCGAAGTGAGTCATTACTTTCTGCCACTGGACTTTCCTTGCGCCACAGCCCGGTTTGTCGAGCGCCTGTCACCACGGATCGGCATTATCGTAGAGACTGAGCTATGGCCGAATCTGGTCCATGCCTGCGCGCGGCGCCAGGTTCCTCTGGCGCTGGTCAACGGGCGATTATCTGCAGGCGCTACGCGTCAATACGCGAAGGTAGCTCGCCTGATGGCGCAGACGCTGAACCATTTTGACTGGCTGGGCATCAAGGATGCCGTAGATGCAGAGCGATTCACGGCACTCGGGGCCCCGACGGAAAAAATGGTTATTACCGGTGGTCTGAAATTTGACCTTGCCCAAAGTGACGAGGCTCAGAAGGCGAGTGAGTACTTGCTTGATCAGTGGGGAGGCCGCTTCGTATGGGTGGCTGCGTCCACGCATGACGGCGAGGATGAGCAGGTGCTGGCGGCTCACCGACGGCTTCTTGCAGTGGTGCCTTCGGCTTTGCTGGTGCTGGTGCCTCGCCACCCGCAGCGTTTTGATGACGTAGCACAGCTTGTAAGCCACCATGGCCTGGCGATGGCACGTCGTTCCCGCGGAGAAGGCGTCACGCCGGACATCCGAGTGTATCTGGGAGATACCATGGGTGAGGTCATGACCTTCTACGGGACAGCCAGTGCCGCATTTGTAGGAGGCAGTCTGGTGCCTGTTGGGGGGCATAACCTGCTGGAGCCGGCTTCGCTTGGCGTGCCTGTCATCAGTGGCCCCTATCTGGACAACTTTACCGAGATTGCCGCCCTGCTTGATGACGCCGATGCGTTGACCCATGTCAGCTCATCGGAACACCTCGGTCAGGCGCTGCTGGCTGTGCGTGCCGATCCGGCTACGGCACATGCCCAGGGCGCGCGGGGTCAGGATGTTGTGGTAGCCCATCGAGGGGCGCTGGCAGCCACCCTCGATGGGCTGATACCGCTGTTGCCTCAGGAGGCGGTGTAGCGGGCGACGCCATCCTCGCGTCCCAGCAGCAATATATCGGCACCTCGCACGGCAAAGATGCCATGCGTGACAACGCCCACCAGGCTGTTGATGCGAACCTCCATGTCCAGCGGGTCATCGATCATGAAGTTGAAGATGTCGATGATCTGGTTGCCGTTATCGGTTACCACGCCTTCCCGATATACAGGGTCGCCACCAAGCTTGACGATCTCGCGGGCAACATATGAGCGAGCCATGGGAATGACTTCGATCGGCAATGGAAACCCGCCCAGCCGGTCCACATGCTTGGAGCCATCCGCGATGCAGATGAAGGTCTGCGCACAGGCTGCCACGATTTTTTCTCGTGTCAGGGCCGCACCTCCTCCCTTGATCATGTGAAGCTGATGATTGATTTCATCCGCGCCATCGACATACACCGGCAGCGTCCCTACGCCGTTAAGGTCATAGACCGGGATATTGTGCTTTTTAAGGCGATCGGCAGTGGCCTGAGAACTGGCAACGGCACCGTCAAAGTCATGGCGGTATTCTGCCAGGGCATCAATGAAGCAGTTGGCAGTGGAGCCCGTACCAATCCCGACGACGGTCTGGCGATCAAGCATGGGAAGAATTTCATCGACCGCAGCGCGGGCGACAGCGTGTTTGAGCTGATCCTGAGAAGACAAGGCCATGGTGTTTCCTGCATTGGGGGGTGAATGACCAGAGCGTGTCGCCCCTGCGGCGAGAGGCGTATTATACGTAAGCTCACCTGCACGTGTAGACGCAGTCTGCCCGGACTCGTAGGCTGTTGTCATGGCGTTTTGAATGAAAGCGTCCCGCTCCGCCCCTTTCAGTAATGCACCACCAGGACACGAGAATGCTTGAAGCGTATGTGAAGAAGATCCTCCAGGCGCGCGTCTATGAAGCCGCCATCGAAACGCCCCTGTCTGCGGCGCCTATGCTGTCCAAACGCTTCGATAATCAGATATGGATCAAGCGGGAGGACCTGCAGCCGGTTTTTTCCTTCAAGGTGCGCGGTGCCTATAACAAGATGGCCACGCTGACCGATGAGCAGAAGGCTCAGGGGGTCATTGCGGCCTCGGCGGGCAACCATGCTCAGGGGCTGGCCCTGTCGGCCAAAAAGATGGGGGTACGGGCCATTATCGTCATGCCATGCATTACCCCCGATATCAAGGTTCAGGCCGTTCGCGCACTGGGGGCGGAAGTCATTCTGGCCGGTGATGCCTTCAGTGAAGCACTGGCGCATGCCCGTACCCTGATCGAGAAGCATGGCTATACCTACATTCCGCCCTATGATGACCCGGATGTGATCGCCGGTCAGGGCACGGTCGGGATGGAAATCCTGCGCCAGCATCCGGATGACATCGATGCCATCTTCGTACCGGTAGGCGGTGGCGGACTGGCTGCGGGCATTGCAGCCTACGTGAAGTACCTGCGTCCGGAGATCAAGGTGATTGCCGTTGAGCCGGCCGATGCGGCCTGCCTCAAGGCGGCTCTCGATGCTGGTGAACGTGTGGTGCTTGAGCAGGTTGGCATCTTTGCGGAGGGGGTGGCCGTTGCGCAGATCGGTGAAAAGCCTTTCGAAATCCTCAAGGATTACATTGATGGTGTCATTACCGTGACCGCGGATGAAATGTGTGCGGCGGTGAAGGACATCTTTGAAGATACCCGGGCAGTATCGGAAACTTCCGGAGCGGTGGCGTTGGCGGGGCTCAAGAAATACGTTCAGCAGACCGGTGCGCAAGGCCAGTCACTGGTATGCATCAACTCGGGGGCCAACACCAATTTTGACCGTTTGCAGCATATCGCCGAACGTACGGAACTCGGTGAGCAGCGTGAAGCCATCCTTGCCGTGACCATTCCCGAACGTCCCGGCAGCTTCAAGCAGTTCTGCAACGTGATCGGCGATCGCATGGTAACGGAATTCAATTACCGGTATGCCCAGGGCGACAAGGCACATATCTTTGTCGGGGTGCGCACTCAGCCTGGTGGCCAGGACCGTCAGGCACTGATCGATCAGCTGCGAAGTGCCGACTACCCGGTGGAAGATCTGACCAGCAACGAACTGGCCAAGCTGCACATTCGTCACCTGGGGGGAGGGCGGGCTCCGTCGGCGCTGCCCGAGGAAGCCTATCGGTTCGAGTTTCCCGAACGTCCGGGAGCCTTGATGCGTTTTCTGTCCTTTCTACCGGAAGGCTGGAACATCTCGATGTTTCATTACCGCAACCATGGTGCGGCGTATGGCCGCGTATTCGTAGGGCTTCAGTTGCCCCCGGACGATCTTCCACAGCTGGAACACCAGCTGGACAGCATCGGGTATCGCTACTGGAAGGAAACGGATAACCCGGCCTATCGTCTTTTCACCTCTCAATGATCCAAAACAGCCGCATAAAATGCGGCTGTTTTGTGAATACGTACGGCGAGGGATGGGATAATCTGGTTATAAAGGGCTAAAGGCGATGTGGGCGTGGTCGTTCATGAAGCTGAAGGTCTGAATAAAAAGTACGGTTGACTACTTGCGGGGCGCGGCTTTCTACTCCTATAGTGCGATCGTTTTTTTCATCCCTGTTACAGTGAACTCCGCCACCATGAAGCGTAAGCCTGATCTTGTAGTGACTCTCGTGTTTCTGTTCGGTATTGGTGTTGTAGCGACCGGTTATGCGCAGACACTCATGGGTGCATGACCGACATTCATTGTCCGGTATCCAGTACTGACCGATCAGTCACGATAGCATTCAGCGGTACATCCCAGGGCTGGTTCGGCAGTTGATCTACCTCCTGCCCGGCATGTGCCAGCCCGATAAGGTGCGGAGCGGGTCGTTGCCTGCGCGTGAAGGCAAAGGTTCGATCGTAGAACCCTCCACCCATTCCCAGCCTGTTTCCCTTTCGATCAAATCCCACCAGTGGCATCAGAACGACATCCAGCCCCCAGGGTGGTAAACGCCGTGCGCGGTGCGCATTCAGGCGCGTATGCGGCTCGCTGATATTGAAACGGTTCACGCTCATTGGCGTTGCGTCATCATATCGCACGAACCATAGACGGTTATCCGACAGCGGACGCAGGACGGGCAGGTATACGCGGGTTCCTCGCCTGGAAAACCAGTTCAGCAGCGGACGTGGATCAATTTCACCATCATTGGGCAGATAGAGTGCGACACGTCGGGCGCGCTGTACGGCAGGCAGGTTCCGAAGGTGACGACACAATGCAAGGCTGGCGTCTCGCTGGCCTGATGAGGACAGGCTGCGGCGATGTTGCCTGAGTGTCTGGCGCAATTGACGTCGGGTCAGTCCGGTAGAGTCAATCATGGGATATCCAGGCGGGGGATATAGAAGGAAAAGGGTTCTCCAGAATGCCGCTGCTGTTTCTGCCCTGAACCTACTGGTTCAAGGTGGGTGGTCTCATGCAGACCATCAGGCTTTCCGACGCGCGGACATGCACACAAGTCTGCAAATGTGACCCCCTGGGTATTACGCATAGGCTCAAGGGACTACAACAGCTGGCGCACATTCCAGAGAACAGGAACAAGTTTAACAGATTCCCGGGGCTGCGCCCAAAGGTTAAGCGCCTCAAAGGTACGCTGTTCGGGTGACAGCCTAGGAGCGAGGTGTGCCCCTGGCACGTCGCACGGCGCGCTCCAGCGCATCACCGGCTCGCTCGGCAACGTCTTCAGCCTCGCGACGCTTCTGCCGCTCCTCCATCAACTCGTGTGTGATGTTGAGCCCTGCCATCAGCGCTACCTTGGTGATATCAGTGACCTTGCGCTGACCATGAATGCCTTCAAGTGCCGTGTCGAGGTAGCGCGCTGCGTCCACAAGAGCACTTTCTTCCTCGTCAGAGCAGTTAACAAGGTAGGTTCGACCCAGAAGGGTCACTTCAACGGTATGGCGGGACGCCTCGCTCATGGGGATCAGCTCCGGCATGGGCCTTTGACGGCCAGTGCGCTAAGATGGTGGGTCAACGATGTTACGCACTATAGAGAGCCACTATCGGGCGGTCAACGCACGGCCCGTATGGCTACCCTCTCATGATCCGGCGACGCACTACAGGACGCCCATGTCGATTCAAGATAATCCCCTCGATTTTTCGCTGATTGGCGATATTTTTCTCGCCCACGGCACACTGCAGTCCCCGGCCTTTCTGGATGGCCGGCTATGCGCCCAGCTGGCACTGAAGGACATCACTCCGGACGGCTGGCTGGAAGAAGTCTGTGCCACCCTGGGAGTGGAAGAACCCCGTGACCGGGAAGACGCCGCGCAGCTTCTCGAATGGCGTCGCCGTACTCAGGCCCGCCTTTCTGCCAGTGAGCTGGAATACGAGCCGCTGTTGCCGGATGACATGTATTCCCTTGGGGAGCGGGCTCAGGGGCTGCGCGACTGGTGCCTCGGCTTTTGCGAACCCCTGGATGAATGTGATGAAAAGACGCAGTCACAGTGGCCGGCCGCGCTTCGCGAAGCGCTCGAGGATGTCAGGCAGATGTGTGCGATCGAAACGGATATTGATGACAGCGCTGAAAACGAGAACGATCTGTTTGCCTTGACAGAACACGCACGAATGGCAGCGATGCTGTTGTATACCGAGCAGCACCCCGGGACGCCTGACGTTGAAAAGGTCGATGATCAGACGCTTCCCGACAGCGATGCGATGTCGGACACTCACCACTAGGCGATACATACGCGGGGAATGCCATGACGCACACGGATATAGCCATCATCGGCGGAGGGCTGGTCGGTGCCAGCATGGCCTGCGCGCTCGCGCCGTTGATCTCGCGTTACGGCCTTGATGTGACTGTGATCGAACCTTCTCCGGTGCAACACGGCCAGCCGCAATCAAGCTTTGACGACCGCTCAAGTGCCATCGCCTACGGGTCGCGGCGCTGCTTCGAATCACTGGGTGTGTGGAAGGGCATGCAGGAAAAGGCCTGCCCGATTACCTCCATTCATGTCAGCCAACGGGGGTATCTGGGTGTGACGCGTCTGTCCTGTCGCGATACTCACACGGAAGCGCTGGGTTATGTCATCGGCAACCGCTGGATGGGACATGTGCTGCATCAGCGCCTGGCCGAGCTGCCGATCTCGTGGCGTTGTCCGGCATCGGTGCAGCGGATTGTGCCGGAGAAGGAAGGGCACTGCCTGACGCTGGACGATGGCAGTACCCTGAACGCCGCGCTTACCGTCATGGCGGACGGCGGTCGCTCGGGGCTCAAGGGGCAGCTTGGGATCAGGGATGATGTGACACCCTATGAACAGTATGCCCTGATCGCCAACGTGACCCTCAGCACACCTCACCAGGGGGTGGCCTATGAGCGTTTCACGTCTGAGGGACCCATCGCGCTATTGCCATTGCAGGGCCGCAGGATGGCGCTGGTCTGGACACAATCGCTCGAAGGGCTCACGCGCACCAGGGCGTTGTCGGATGCCGGATTTCTGGAACAGCTTCAGCGCTGCTTTGGTGACCGTGTCGGCCGGTTTGTCGAGGTGGGCCAGCGCATGGATTACCCGCTGGCGCTTCGACAGGCGCGGGAGCAGACGCGGCCTTATCTGGCCATGCTGGGAAATGCAGCTCACACGCTGCACCCTGTTGCCGGCCAGGGGTTCAATCTGGCACTGCGTGGCGTGCAGGACCTGACCCGCGAAATTCAACAGGCCCTTGAGCAGGACGAGGCCATAGGCAGTGCCTCGGTAATGGGGCGCTTCGATGCGCGTCGCCAGCAGGATCGGGATCAGATCATTCGCTTCAGTGACGGGCTGGTGCGACTGTTTGGTGTCGAGCACCCGTTGCTGGCCCATGCCCGTGGGCTTGGGCTGATCGGCATGAATCTGTTTTCACCTGCCCGGCGCCTGCTGACGCGCCGTGCCATGGGGCTTTGATGGGGAATCAACATGTTTGATGTAGTCATTGTCGGCGCCGGTATGGTGGGAAGCGCTCTTGGGCTGGAGCTGGCGCGTGGTGGTCTGCGCGTGGCACTGGTGGATGCCGGGTCAGGGGAGGCGGCCTGGTCCCCTGACACGGTGGATAATCGCGTCAGTGCCATTACCGAGGCCTCGAGACTCTGGCTGAAGCGTCTGGGCGTGTGGGATGCCATTGCCTCACGCCGTATCAGTGGCTATGAGCACATGACGGTCTGGGATGGTGAAGGAACCGGCGAACTCGGATTTCATGCCGACGATATCAGCGTGGATACCCTGGGGCATATTGTTGAAAACAGCGCGATTACCGATGCACTGCATGACGCGTTGCGCGACTGTGACGAGGCGACGCTCCTTTTCGGTTGTCGCGCCGAGGCGCTGGTCTGTGATGACGCGGCTGCCGGTATCCTGCATCTTGACGATGGTCGGCAGCTGACGGCAGGTCTGATCGTGGGGGCCGATGGTGCACGTTCCCGACTGCGTGCGCTGGCCGGTATCGAGACACGGGAATATGCCACCGGACAGGTAGCGCTGGTAGCCACCGTTACTCATGAAAGATCACATGACGCTACGGCGCGTCAGGTCTTTTTACCGACCGGACCACTGGCCTTCTTGCCCCTGTCCGTATCAGGCAATACCCATACCAGCTCTATCGTCTGGTCCTGCGACGAGGCATTTGGCCATGTTCAGAATGAGCGGAATGATGACGACTTCCTGCGGGAGTTGTCCGTAGCGTTTGAACACCGACTGGGCTCCTTTCATACCGTGCAGTCGCGTGCCTGCTTTCCACTGGTGCAGCGCCATGCGGTGCGCTACACCCAGGCCGGGCTGGCCCTGGTCGGCGATGCGGCACACAACATTCATCCGCTGGCAGGTCAGGGCGTCAATCTGGGATTTCTGGATGCGGCCGTACTGGCCGAAGAGGTGCTTCAGGCACGCAAGCGGGGCATCGCCATGGGGGATGCCAGAATCCTGGCCCGCTATTCAAGGCGCCGTCGTGGTGACAACCAGCAAATGCTGTGGATGATGGATGCCTTTCGTCGAGGGTTCGGAAGCCGCCTGACGCCAGTCCGGTTGCTGCGGAACCTGGGGCTGCAGGGCGTAAACCGCATGGCGCCCATCAAGCAGTTTTTTGCACGTCAGGCGCTGGGGCGCCGGGGCGACCTTCCCCGGGTCATGAAGCCCTGACATGCATGCCCTGCCGGTATTATCGAGTACCTGCCTGTTGCCAGGCGGCCAGCCCCTTCAGCAGATTGAGTGCTTCGCCAAGCGGGTAATCCTGTTCGGCAAGGGCCGAAGCCGGTGCAGGGAGTGCTGCGCTGGTTTCGGTACTGTCGAGATGGTTCTCGAGTGAGCGCTCACGTACCTCAGGTGCCTGAGCATCGTTCAGCATCAGCTCGCCGCGTTGCAGTCGGACATCAGGCACAATGCCTTCGGCCTGAATCGAGCGCCCGCTGGGTGTGAAATAGCGGGCGGTGGTCAGTTTCAGGGCACCGCCATTGTCCAGCGGCATGACCGTTTGTACCGAGCCCTTTCCAAAGGTGGGTTCGCCCATCACGATGGCTCGATGGTTGTCCTTCAGGGCGCCTGCCACGATTTCCGCTGCCGAGGCGGTGCCGGCATTGACCAGCACTACCACGGGTATCTTCCGAAGACGTGTCGTGTCCCGGGAGGCGTTGAAACGTACTTCACTGTTTTCGATCCGTCCATGGGTATACACGATCAATCCGGTATCCAGAAACAGGTTGGTTGTTTCCACGGCGCTTTCCAGCAGACCACCGGGGTTATTGCGCAAGTCCAGTACCAGCCCCTTCAGTGCCTGCCTGCCTTCGAGATCGGACAATGCTGATGCCAGATCATCGGCGGTGCGTGCCTGGAACTGGCTGATGCGGGCGTAGGCATACCCTGGTGACAGTATTCGGCTCGTCACGCTGTCCTGGCGAATGATGGCCCGCTCAAGGGTGACTGTGCGTGGCGTGTTGCTTGCTTCCGATAGAACACCGAGGGTCATGGTGCTGCCTTCCTTGCCCCGCATTCGTTCGACGGCGTCGCTCAGGCTCATATCATTGGTTGATGTGCCATCAATGCTCAGAATGCGGTCATTGGGCTGCAGTCCGGCACGCGCGGCGGGCGTGCCATCCATCGGGGCGATGATGACAATGTGGCCGTTTTTTTCGCTGACCTGAATGCCTACACCGGCAAATTCGCCTTGAGTGGCCTCCTGCAGATCGCGAAAGCCGGCCTCGTCCAGATACGCCGAGTGCGGATCCAGATTGGACACCATGCCACGCAGGGCATTATCGAAAAGCGTTTTGTCATCCACGGGATCGACATAGGTTTGTCTGATCTGCTCGAAGACCCGGGAAAAGGTGCGGATATCCTCGATGGGAAGCGCGCCATCTTCGGGGGCGGTATCCTCTGCGTAAAGTGGTATCTGGAAGACCAGTAACAGCAGGCCTGTCAGCGTGGCCCATGGGCGCGCGTGCATAACGAATCCTTGTCCGGCGACGCCAGGGCGCCTTCCTGATGTGATGAGTCCTTAATGCCGGGACAGCCAGCGCCCCGGATCGACCGGATTACCCTTGCTTCTCACTTCAAAATACAGTGCAGGCTGGCTGAGCCCGCCTGAATCACCCACCGTAGCCAGGGCAGCCCCCTTCTCAACCTGATCACCGGTAGTGACGTTGATCCGCTGATTATGTGCATACAAGGTAAGCACGTTATTTCGATCAGCGACAATCACCAGGTACCCGAAGCCACGCATCCAGTTGGCGAATACCACCTGGCCCGCCACCATGGCCCGAACGGTGGTGCCTGCGCGTGCGCCCAGCAGGACACCATTTCTGTGGACGCCTTCGCCCTTGCCATAGGCAGACAGCATGCGTGCTCCCGCTATGGGCCACTTGCCCGTGGTCGCCTTGCCGGCCCGCACGACGCGAGAGGGCTGCGCGGGTGCCTCGGCGCTGGCTTCCTCGGCGGTCAATTCGCCGGTGCCGGTTGTTTTACGGGCTCTGGCCAGCTGTTCCTGCATGGCATTGAAGGTCTTTTCGGCCTGTGTCTGCTCGCGCTTGAGGGCGGCCAGACGTGACTGGCGGGAGCCGTATTCGGCATTCAGTGTCGCCACGGCCTGTTCGCGCTCCCTTCGCTGGCTATCCAGTGTGGCCTGCTGGCGGGTCAGGGTCGCTCTGGTGGTATCCAGTGATGCCTGTTGTTCGTTCAGCTGGTGTTCATTGCGGGCCAGATCGAGATTCAGCGATGCCAGGGCATCCAGTCGTGCCTGGCGAGCCTTGTTCAGCGCGTTGAGATAATGCTGAAAGCGCGCGGCCTGTGCCGGGTCCTGTTGATTGAGCAGCAGTTTCATTCGCGGATCACGGCCAAGGCGATAAAGGCCTGCCAGCTGTCGGGCAAGCCCTTCTCGCTGATCACTGCGCTCCTGCTCGAGGCTGGCGCGCTGCGTATTCAGAGTGCGTAGCGAGGATTCTATCTCGCGTTGCCGGTCGGCCAGATCATCAAGACGCTTGTGGGTGGCTGCGAGCTGCCGCTCGGCCTTTTCCAGCGCCTGACGCGCCTTGCGGCGCTTTGACGAGGTAGCGTCCAGACGGTTTTCGGCCGCCTCGACAGTCGCGCCGATGCGTTCGAGCTGTGCTTTTGATATATCGGCCGCAAGAACGCCCGGAGCAAGTCCGGGCGTCATTATCAGCAGGGCGAGCACAAGCAGGCTTCCCCTGCGGCGCAGACAGGTAACGATCATGCGCAATGTCGCTTCACGAGATCTCAAGAAGTGAGCGGCCGGTCATTTCCTCGGGCTGTGACTCACCCAGCATGGTCAGCAGGGTAGGGGAGAGATCGCACAGGCTGCCATCTTCGGCCAGATGATCAGCGCGTTCGCCTACATAGACCAGCGGCACCATGAACGTGGTATGTGAGGTATGCGGATTGCCCGACTCGGGATCGACCATCATTTCACAGTTGCCATGATCTGCAGTGACCAGGCATTCACCGCCGACTTCCCGCAGGGCGTCGAGTACCTGGCCCAGGCAGGTATCCACGGTTTCGACCGCCTTGATGGCGGCGTTCAGATCCCCGGTGTGACCGACCATGTCGCAGTTGGCGTAGTTGCAGATGATCAGGTCAAACCGCCTGGCACGAATGGCGTCGACGAGTTTTTCCGTAATGCCGTGAGCACTCATTTCCGGCTTTTCGTCGTAGGTCTTCACGTCTCGTGGCGAGGGAACAAGAATGCGCTCTTCGCCTTCGAACTCCTTTTCTTCCCCGCCGGAGAAGAAGAAGGTGACGTGAGGATACTTCTCGGTTTCGGCGATCCGCAGCTGACGCAGGCCTCGTTTGGAGGCCACTTCACCCAGGGTATTGCCAAGCTCCGCGGGAGCAAACGCCACCGGAGCCTTGATGTCCTCGGCATACTGGGTCATCGTCACGAAATTGACCTTCGGCGGGGTGCGCGTGAAGCCATCAAAGTCGTCCGACAGAAAGGCACGGCTCAGCTCACGGGCCCGATCCGAGCGGAAATTGGCAAAAATGACACTGTCACCGTCTTCGATGGTGACCGGGCTACCGTCCGGCTGAATGCTGGTGGCTTCCACGAATTCGTCGGTTTCATCACGCTCGTAGGCAGCGTCCAGCGCCTGTGTGGCACTTTCTGCCGTGTGACGCCCCTTGCCTTCGGTGACGACGCGATAGGCATCCTCGACCCGCTCCCAGCGGTTATCGCGATCCATGGCATAAAAGCGGCCCACGATTGAGGCAATCCGACCGTTCCCCAGCTCTTCGAACAGGGCATCGGCGCGATTCAAGGACTCGCCTGCGCATTTTGGTGCCGTGTCACGGCCGTCGGTAAAGGCGTGCAGGTAAATGCGTTTTGCACCGCGATCGCTGGCCAGTCTGATCAATGCCAGGACGTGATCTTCGTGGCTGTGTACTCCGCCCGAGGACAACAGCCCCAGGACATGAACGGCCTTGTCGGCGTCAACGGCCTGGTCGATTGCCTTCGTCAGAACCTCATTGCTGTCCAGTTCGCCATCATTGACTGCCTTGGTAATGCGTGTCAGTTCCTGGTAGACCACTCGGCCGGCACCAAGGTTCATGTGGCCGACTTCGGAATTACCCATCTGGCCATCCGGCAGCCCGACATACCCGCCGTCCGTATGAATCAACGTATGAGGGTAACGGGATTTCAGGTCATCCATGACCGGTGTGTCGGCATTGTCTACCGCATTGTTTTCCGAGGCATCATTCTGGCCATAGCCGTCAAGAATGATGAGTGCCACGGGACGTGGACCGGTTGTCGCTTCCTTCGTCATGAAATCGCCTCGATTAGCTGGTTCGCGAAAGGTGCCCTTTCAGGCATCATACCCCACGCCTGTTTGGACGTCAGCCGGACGCACGGCCTCGGCTTGTGTATACTGGGCGCGTTTTTTCCAGGCTACGCCAAAGGCCGTGTCTTCGGCGTATTCAGAATTCGTTATCCTCCAAGAGTGTAGGCCCAATGATCGATCAGTTTTTGGAGTTTGCCCAGAATCATCTGGTGCTCGTGAGTGTATTTGCCCTGATACTGCTGGCCTGGCTGGCATTCGAGGCCAAACGCAATGGGGAAGGTGGGGTTACCTCCGGCGAGGCGACCCGGCTGATCAACCGCGAGGACGCCGCAGTGGTTGATATCCGCGAGCCGAAGGAATTCAAGACCGGGCATATTGCCGGTGCCGTGAATATTCCAGCGGGCAAGCTCGATAGCCGTATGCATGAACTTGATAAACACAAGGACAAGCCGGTCATTGTGGTCTGCAAGTCAGGCCAGACGGCGGGGCAGTCAATGACCCAGCTCAAGGCTGCCGGTTTCAGCCGTGCCGCCAAACTCAAGGGTGGCATGTCCCAGTGGCAGGCCGATGAGTTGCCGGTAGTGCGTCGCTGACGCCGGGCCTGCGCTCTTCATTCATCATTTTCAGGGGAAATAACACGCATGTCGGAAGAAAATGCCACTGCCCAGGGGCAGGAAGACATCCAGTTCGCACTTCAGCGTATTTACGTCAAGGATGTGTCCTTCGAAGCACCGAACTCACCGTCCGTTTTCCAGCAGCAGTTTCAGCCTCGGGTAAAGCTGGATGTTGATAACAGCTATACGCAGGTGGACGAAGGTGTTTACGAAGTCACCGTCAAGGTAACGGCACAGGTCTTCAATGGCGAGCAGCAGACCACGGCGTTTCTGGTCGAAGTCGAGCAGGCTGGCCTGTTTACCATCATGGGACTTCCTGATGCACAGCTCGATCACACCCTGAATGCCTTCTGTCCGAACGTGCTGTTTCCCTATGCGCGTGAGTGCATTGATAACATGGTCGGCCGTGGCAGCTTCCCTGCGTTGATGCTGGCTCCGGTCAACTTCGACGCCATGTATGCCCAGAAGCAGCAGGGCAACCAGCAGGCCGCCAACTAGGCCATGAGCATTCGCCTTTACGTTGACGAAACGCTGCCCCTCGGGCGGCGTTTTTCCTTGCCGGAAGGCCCGGCAAGGCATCTGGCTGCTGTATTGCGTGCCAGACCCGGCGATCAGGTCAGTCTGTTTGATGGCCGGGGTCATGAGGTGCTGGCACAGGTGCTGGAGGTCGGACGCCGACAGGTGGATGTCGAAATTGTAAGTGAGTATTCGCCTACGCCAGAGTCGCCGTTGGTAGTGCATCTGGGGCAGGCGATCTCAAAGGGTGACCGCATGGATTATGCAATCCAGAAGGCGGTCGAGCTGGGCGTGGCATCAGTTACCCCGCTGTACACCGAGCGTGGCGATGTGCGGCTCAAGGGCGATCGGGCCGACAAAAAACTGACGCATTGGCAAAACGTGGCGATCAGTGCCTGCGAGCAGTGCGGCCGCGCAACGGTGCCTGCGATTCATCCGCCAATGGCCCTGCCTCAGTGGCTGGCCGAGCGGGATGATCCCCTGAGACTGGTATTGCATCCCGGGCAACCCGGCTGGCAGGAGCAGCAGGCTTCGCCAGCGCGCGTGGCGCTGTTGATCGGCCCGGAAGGCGGCCTTTCTGCTGATGAAGTGAGTGCTTCCTTGCATCATGATTTCATTCCCCTGGGGCTTGGTCCGCGCATCCTGCGAACAGAGACGGCTCCGGTGGTTGCGCTGACCCTGTTGCAATCGCGCTACGGCGATCTGCTTCCCTGATGCAGCTACCTGCCGTGTCTCGGCAGGTCCTGCAGGCGCGTCTTCTGTATCCCGGCTAGACTTTTGTCTATACGCCCTGCCTGTGGGCAGAGGCCTTGGATGAACAATACCAGGAGATGATATGGCGACGGCAACCGTAGCTGATGTGTTGATCGAAACATTGCATCAGGCAGGAGTGCGCAGCATCTGGGGGTTACCAGGTGATTCCCTGAACGGGCTGACAGAAAGCCTGCGTACCCGGGAAGACATTTTCTGGCGAGGAGTGCGCCACGAGGAAACCGCGGCGTTATCGGCCAGTGCCGAAGCGGATGCCACCGGCCGTCTGTCGGTCTGTGCCGGCTCCTGCGGGCCGGGCAACCTCCACCTGATCAACGGGCTTTATGAGGCGCAGCGGGCCCATGTGCCCATGCTGGCCATTGCGGCCCAGATTCCCTCCAGCGAAGCCGGCCTTGGGTATTTCCAGGAAACCCATCCAGAACGCCTTTTTCAGGAGTGCAGCGATTACTGTGCACTGGTATCCAGCCCCGAGCAGTTATCGCGGGTGCTGGAAACGGCGATGCGCTCCGCCATCGTGAACCGCAGTGTCTCGGTGATCGTGCTGCCGGGGGATGTAGCGCTTCAGCCTGCCAGTGACAGCAGGGTGAGCTGGTCTGACCCGGTACTGCCGGTCGTGGTACCGCCGGACAATGAGCTGGATGCGCTGGCCGAGCTGCTCAACGGGCAAAAGAAGGTAACACTGCTGTGTGGCTATGGCTGTGATAATGCCCACGATGAAGTGGTCGCACTGGCCGAGCGGCTCAAGGCCCCGGTGGTACATGCCCTGCGCGGCAAGCAGTCCCTTGAATACGATAATCCCTATGATGTTGGCATGACGGGACTGATCGGGTTCAGCTCCGGCTATCACGCCATGATGGAATGTGATTTTCTGGTCATGCTGGGCACCAACTTTCCCTACCGCGACTTTTTCCCCGAACACGGCAACATTGTTCAAATCGATAACCGGGGTGGGCATCTCGGGCGTCGCTGTCCGCTGCTGAAAGGGCTGGTCGGGGATATCCGGCCAACCCTTGCTGCCCTGCTTCCGCGCCTTGAATCACAGGATGATACGGCGTTTCTGGATGCAGCTCGCAAGCACTACCGCAAGGCGCGTCAGGGGCTGGATGATCTGGCCTCGCCACGTGACGACGACATTCCCCTGCACCCGCAGTACCTGACTGCCCGCATCAGCGCGCTGGCTGCTGATGATGCCCTTTTTACCGCCGATGTGGGCACGCCCACCGTCTGGGCGGCACGTTATCTGAAAATGAATGGCCAGCGTCGGCTGACCGGCTCCTTCATGCACGGCTCGATGGCTACCGCCATGCCGCAGGCAATGGGACTGCAGGTGGCGCATCCGGACCGGCCGGTCATCTCGTTATCGGGGGACGGCGGCATTACCATGCTGATGGGGGATCTGATCACGCTGTCAGAGCAGCAACTGCCGGTAAAGGTGGTGATCTACAACAACGGCAGCCTGGGGTTTGTCGCCATGGAAATGAAGGCGGCAGGGTTCGTGGATCACACCACCAATCTGAGCCAGCCGGATTTCAGGGCGCTGGCCGAATCCCTCGGTATCAAGGGTGTGAGAGTGACATCATCCCGCGCGCTGGATGATGCACTGACCGAAGCGTTCGAACATGACGGCCCGGTCATCATCGATGTACATACAGCGAAGCAGGAGCTGTCGATGCCGCCGAAGATCGAGGCCGCGCAGGCCCGCGGGTTCAGCCTTTACATGCTGCGTGCCGTTATGAGTGGTCGTGGCGATGAAGTCATCGAACTGGCGAAAACCAACCTGTTGCGCTAGTCAGCCATGGTACGGGCTGATGGGCTGACGCATACTGTTCTTCATTCAGCGGGCCGCATGCGGCCCGTTGTCACGAGACAGGCACCGAATTTGAAACACCCCCCTGGAGAGAAGAGACACCCATGGCAACAAGCACTCTGAATGTCGGGATCGTGATGGATCCCATTGCCGATATCAGCTTCAAGAAGGACACCTCGCTGGCGCTGCTGTGGGCCGCCCGAAAACGGGGCTGGAACCTGTTCTACATGGAACAGCGCCACCTGTACCTGGCCAACGGGCGAGCCATGGCGCGCATGGCACCACTTGAAGTGCATGAAGACCCTGCGCACTGGTACGATCTGGGCGAGTTCGAGGCCCGTGCCCTTGCCGAGCTGGATGTGATCCTGATGCGCAAGGATCCGCCGGTCGATCACGAGTTCATCAACGCTACTCACCTGCTGGGATTTGCCGAACGTGAAGGCGTGCTGGTGGTGAATCCCACTCAGGCGCTCCTTACCTGCAATGAAAAGCTCTATGCCCAGCAGTTTACCCAGTGCCTGGTGCCGACGGTGGTGTCCTGTGATGACAAGGTGCTGCGGGCGTTCCAGGCTGAACAGGGCGATACCATTTTCAAGCCGCTCGACGGCATGGGTGGCACCGGTATTTTCCATATCGGGCCGGACGGTCGAAACATGGGGGCGGTCATCGAGCAGCTGACCCTGCGTGGCGAGCGCCAGATCATGGCTCAGCGCTACATTCCGGAAATTCGTGACGGGGATACCCGTATCCTGTTGATCGACGGTGAACCGGTGCCCTACGGTTTGGCACGTATCCCCAGTGCCGGTGAAGTCCGCGGCAATCTGGCCGCAGGTGGCCGCGGAGTTGCCCGTGAGCTGACCGACCGCGACTACTGGCTGGTGGACCAGGTCAAGGCGTCCATCAAGGCGCAGGGGCTGATGTTTGTCGGTCTGGACGTGATAGGGGATTACATCACGGAAATCAACGTGACAAGCCCGACCTGTGTGCGTGAAATCGATGCCCAGAAGGGTACCGATATCCCTGGCCTGTTGATGGATGCCATCGAACGTCGCCTTGCAGCCCGCAACAGCGCATAAAGCGGTGTTACACTAGCAGGCTGCGATTTTTATACCGGGCATGGCGTTGCCATGCCTTTCACTGATGTGTGCCCCGGGCACCAAGGGAGGCTCATGCAGGGTTTGCAGGATCATTTTTTGCTGGCAATGCCTCACCTCGATGACGAGCAGTTTGCCGGAACGGTCAGCTACCTGTGCGACCACGATGACAAGGGGACGCTGGGACTGATTATCAACCAGCCATTGGCCCTGACACTCAAGGGGCTGTTTGATCAGCTCGAGCTGGGAGGCGAAGGCTCCCGTCACGCCGATCTGACCGTCTTTTACGGCGGGCCGGTACACAAGGATCGCGGGTTCATCCTTCACCGCGGACAGGCTGCCGACTGGGATTCCAGCCTGCAGGTGACGCCGGATATCGCGTTGACTACCTCGATGGATATCCTGCACGCCCTGGCCGAGGATCGGGGGCCGGATGAGGTGCTGGTCTGTCTGGGCTGTGCCGGCTGGGAATCCAATCAACTGGCGCAGGAGCTCAAGGACAATACCTGGCTTACCGTCGAAGCAACGCCGGACATCCTGTTTCATGCCCCGCCGGCCGAGCGGCTGGAGCTTGCCGCGCGCTCTCTGGGCGTGGATTTGAGCCTCCTGTCGCGCGAGGCAGGTCATGGCTGATACGGCGGAGGCTTCATGAGCAATGGGCAACGGCTGGTCATGGCCTTTGATTTCGGCTCGCGTCGCATCGGGGTGGCGGTCGGGCAGGAAATGCTGGGATCGACCACGCCCCTCGAGCCGCTGGCGGCGCGTGATGGCATTCCGGACTGGACGATCATCAGTCGACTGCTTCAGGAGTGGGAGCCGGACCTGCTGGTAGTAGGGCTGCCGCTGAACATGGATGATACCGAATCCGAGATGAGCCGGCGTGCCCGCAAGTTTGCCAATCGCCTGCACGGCCGTTACGGCCTTCCATTCGAGATGGTGGACGAGCGTGGCTCGACCCGGGAAGCCAAGGCCATCGCCCATGCCCGCGGGCACAAGGGTAACTACCGTCAGCACGGGGTGGACGGCATCGCTGCCCAGCTTATTCTGGCGGGATTTTTCGGGCGTGACGATGTCGTCGGCATGCTGCTTTCGGAGATAAACCAATGACCCTTCCCGATGTTTCTTCCCTGCTGGATGTGCTGGTCTCGAAGACCCGGGCGCACTTTTCGACCATGCCGGAGGCGCTGCAGAACGTGCAGCTGGTTGGCCTGCATACCGGTGGCGTCTGGGTGGCCGAGGCAATCGCCAGGGAGCTTGAATTGCCCCGTCCGGTCGGCACGCTGGATATCGGCTTCTGGCGTGATGACTTCTACCATCAGGGCCTGGCCCCCAATCGTCGTTCCACCTCGCTGCCCTTTGGTATCGAAGGTGCGCATATCCTGCTGGTCGATGATGTCATCATGTCAGGGCGAACCATTCGCGCAGCCATGAATGAGCTGTTTGATTTCGGCCGTCCTGAACGCATTACGCTGGTCAGTCTGATTGCCCTGCCTGGACGAGAATTACCGATTCAACCCGACGTTGTCGGGCTGGATCTGTCACTGCCTGCCGGACAGCGCATCAAGCTGACCGGGCCGGACCCGCTTATGTTGACGCTCAAGGAGACCTGAGATGCAGATATGTCCCCCTGCCCTGCCTGGTGATGTTCAGCTTGATGAGCAGGGTCGCCTGCGTCACTTTCTGGATATTCAGGGACTGCCTCGGGCACTGCTGACCGATATTCTGGATACCGCAGACAGCTTTCGTGGTATCGGTGATGCGCAGGTCAAGAAGGTGCCTCTGCTGCGTGGGCGTACTGTCGTCAATCTGTTTTTCGAAAACTCCACCCGCACCCGTGCCACCTTCGAACTGGCCGCCAAGCGCCTGTCGGCGGATGTGCTCAATCTGGATATTGGTACGTCTTCTTCCTCAAAGGGTGAAACCCTGAGAGATACCCTGTTCAATCTGGAAGCCATGCAGGCCGATGCCTTTGTCGTGCGTCATAGCGACTCCGGCGCGGCTCACTTCATCGCAAGCCAGGTAACGCCGCACGTGGCGATCATCAATGCCGGTGACGGGCGCCATGCCCACCCGACGCAGGCCATGCTCGACATGCTGACGATTCGCCGCCACAAGGGCGAGTTCTCGAACCTCAAGGTGGCCATTGTCGGCGACATTCTGCACTCCCGGGTAGCGCGCTCTCAGGTTCATGCATTGAAAACGCTGGGGGCTGGTGAGGTTCGGCTGGTGGCACCGCTGACACTGTTGCCCTCTCAGGTGGATGCCATGGGATGCCGGGTGTTTACCAACCTGCGTCAGGGCCTGAAGGATGTGGATGTCGTGATCATGCTGCGCCTGCAGAAGGAGCGTATGGACGGCGCGCTGTTGCCGTCTGAAGGCGAATTTTATCGCTACTATGGCCTGACACGTGAAACGCTGGCCTACGCACGGCCTGATGCCGTGGTCATGCATCCCGGCCCGATGAACCGTGGTGTCGAGATCGAGTCTGCCGTGGCGGACGGCCCGCAGTCCCTGATCATGGATCAGGTTACCAACGGCATAGCCGTTCGCATGGCCGTGCTGTCGATGGCGGTCAGTGGTCAGACGCAGAAAGGCGCTGCCTGAAGCGTCTCGGGATCACCTGTGTTGCTGCGCCGCCTTCGGGCGGCGTTGTTGTTTTCGTTGTCTGAAAAGTCGCGGAGCCGGTAGCCGGAAACATGTCGGTACGGGTGCCCTCGAACTTCCCATCGTAAATCGCTGAGACCAGGCGTAATGGCATGAGCCCTCCGGTCGACTACCCCATGGTTTGAGCGCGCACTGCCGGCATGCCGGAAAATCCCTGTCTTCGAGTACCCCTGATACTTCAGTTCGCTGGTCAGTTCGGGATGCCCTGTCGGGCAAAAAAAGCGCGCCATCGAGCGCGTTTTTTCGTTTGAATACCCGAGTGAGTATGCCACTGTATTTCTACGCGTTTGGCGCGTTTGGCGCGTTTGGCGTTTTTTGGGCGTTAAATGGCGCAGGATCGGCGCTTTTTGTGTTGTCCTTTTTCTGGTGAAGCGGGTGCGGACATCGTTTGAGCAGCATAGGAGGTCATGCGCTCTTTTTATTGGTCATGGTGGGAGGGGCAAGCACTGACGACTGCATGCATGAAATGACGAATTCAATGTCTTTACGGCGTCGCGACGATTTTCAGAAATATAAGCATTCGCCGGTCAATATCATGCATGGTTCATCATTACTGCCTCGGTTATCAAGGCTATTTTCTCCCCGTTACAAGTTAGCAGCCTATCAGTTTTCACGTCTTTATCTAATTACGTAATTAAATACGTAAAGTTGCCGTATAATCTTCTGTCACGCTGGCGGACAGGTGCTCTGCCGTGTGAAACGATGCCATTGCATCGATCAGGGAAGTGAGGCGACAGGGGCTGTTCGTTTTTCCGCCTGGCAAAGGGCGCTATACTCTGGCGCGACGTCGATCCACCACATGAGAGGCCGCCCATGCCGCGTATTGCCCTTGCACCAGATAACTTGCCACGCCGCTACAGTTTGAGCGGTGGCCATGTGCTGGATCTGACCCAAGGAATCAATGAGGTGGCCACGCTCTATATCGACGATGGCCGGATTGCGGCCATCGATACGCCGCCGGAAGGGTTTGACGGTGTGCAGGACTTTGACGTGGCTGGCTTGCTGGTGACGCCGGGGCTCATCGACATTGCTCCTCATCTGCGAGATCCGGGGCCGAGGTACAAGGGACAGTTGACCAGTGAAGTGCAGGCGGCGCTGGCCGGTGGCTATACCACCCTGTGCCCTCGGCCGGATACGTCACCGGTACTGGACAACCCGTCCCATATTCAGACCCTGCTGAGCAAGGCCGAGGCGCTGGGGTCGGTGCGGGTGCTGCCGCTGGGTGCGCTGACGCAGGGGCTTTCCGGACAGCTGTTGACCAATATGGCCGGCCTCAAGCAGGCAGGCTGCGTGGCGCTGACCAACCTGCGCCAGCCCATCGCGGATACCCGCGTCATGCTGCGCTGCCTTGAATATGCGGCCACCTTTGATATCCCGGTTCATATTCAGCCGGAGGATGCCGCTCTGGCGGCCGGAGGGTGTGCCCATGAAGGGGTTATTTCCGCACGTCTGGGGCTTTCCGGAATTTCGGATACGGCCGAGATCATGGCGTTGTCTCAATGGCTGATGCTGATCGAGCAGACCGGGGTGCGGGCCCACTTCTCCCTGCTGTCGGCCGGGCGAAGCGTTGATCTGATCGCACAGGCCAAGGCCCGGGGTCTGGATGTGACGGCTGATGTCGGCATTGCCCACCTGCACTGGACAGACCGATTGCTCGAAGGGTTTGACAGCCGCTTTCACTTCCAGCCACCGCTGCGGGACAAAAGTGATCGCACGCTTCTGCGAGAAGGGCTCAGTGAAGGGATCATTGATGCGATCGTGAGCGATCACCTGCCCCATGAGGCAGCCGCCAAGCTGGCACCCTTTGCTGCTTCACAGCCGGGCATGGCAAGTCTTGAAACCTGTTTCAGCATGGGCATGGCGCTGGTGGACAAGGGCGTGCTGGGTTTACCGCGTCTGGTCGAGGCGCTGACTCGAGGACCTGCCATGGTGCTCGGCGAACCGCTGGGCCATCTGAGCCCGGGGAGCCCGGCCGATCTGGCACTGTTTGATCTTGAGCGGACATGGACGCCGGCCGAGTCCGACTGGCACTCGGCCGGCTTCAATACGCCGCTGGCTGGCGTAGCTCTCAAGGGGCAGTGTGTGGCCACACTGACCCGCGGCGTGGCCCGTTACGTCGCGTGATGCATCACGCCACGGGAGCAGGTTATTTTTCCAGCCAGCGATAAATGCCGGCAATATCTTCCTTGGACAGGCCATTCTCGTCGGCTTCTGTCCACAGGGATTCAATGCGCTCAAGCCCCGGCATCGGTTGATCGCCGGCGGCCTGAAGTGCCAGGCGGGCATCCTTCAGCCCCCATTCCAGCGCCATCTGAGCGTCAAAGTCACCGCTTTTGATCATGTCGAGCTTGGCCTTGACGTAGGGGGCTGCCAGTGGGCCGCCGTCGAGTACGGACCAGAAGTCATCGGTGGAAAATCCCAGTCTTTCGGCCAGTCGAGCGCTCTCGGCAATGCCCTGCATCATTTCAATCAGCCAGGCATTGACCACCAGTTTCATGCGCGAGCCGGCACCGGCCTCACCCAGCCAGCGGGCCCCCTTGGAGATGGCGCCAAATACGGCGTCGATGTGGGGTGACCTGTCGCGTTCACCACTGGCCAGTACCAGTACCTGCGCCTTTTCGGCCGGGGCCTTGGTGCCGGATACCGGGGCATCAATGAAGACAACATCCGGCCGCTGCTGCTGAACGGCGTTCATCAGCGTTTCGGTCGGCTCAACGCCGAGTGTGCCCATCTGCAGCAGCGTCGCACCCTCCGGCATGGCTTCAAGGGCCCGGCCGCTGTCCAGCAGTACGTCGCGTGTGGTCTCCATGTCCGGCAGCATGGTCAGTACTACCTGCGCTCCCTTGACCGCTTCGGACGGCGTATCGCACAGGGCGGCCCCCTTCGCTTCCAGATCCTCGCCACGGGCGCGGGTACGGTTCCAGAGTCGAACGGTCATGTTGCTGGCCAGCAGATTCGCGGCAAAGGCGTGGCCCATGGCGCCCAGGCCCAGTACGGCAATAGTCGGTGTGTCGGACATGATGTGCTCGTGATGTTATGAAGGTCCATTGAGCGTACCAGGTGTGAGAGCGGGCTTCCACGTGCAATGTCCTGGCTGGCTGTGCCCGATCGTTTTTTCCTGCTGACGTCGAATGCTTCGTATATACAGCGCTTTATTAGCTACATTTGAAATCAAGCCTGTTGAGCCCAGGGCCTGGCAGGTTGCCTGAAACAATAACAATATCCGGAGGGCAGGATGAGTCAGTTCACGATATGGGATACGTTGGTGCTGGTGGTTTACATCGCACTGACGGCAGCCGTCGGGGCCTGGGTGGGCCGCAAGCAGGGATCGACCGAGGATTATTTCCTTGGCGGACGCAGGATTCCCTGGTGGGCGGTAGGGCTCTCGGTCATGGCCACCCAGGCCAGTGCCATCACGTTCATCGGTGCACCGGGCTGGGGCTATGAGGGCGGCCTCGAACGCCTGGTTACCTTCGTCAATGCTCCGCTGGCCATCGGGTTTCTGATCGCCTTCATGGTGCCTGTGTTTTATCGCAGTGGTGTCTACACGGTATATGAATTCCTTGAGCGACGGTTTGACGTTCGGGCTCGGTTGCTGGCGTCACTGCTGTTTCTGCTGGCTCGGGGGCTTGCTACGGGCATCGTGCTGTATGCGCCGGCGCTGGTATTGTCGGTGGTCACCGGATGGCCCACGGACTGGACCATTCTGCTGATGGCCGTGATTGCCGTCAGTTATACCGTACTGGGCGGTATCAGTGCCGTGATCTGGACCGATGTCATGCAGATGGTGGTGCTGTGGCTGGGGGCGGGGCTCAGTATTGTCGTGATCGTGAACGGCCTGCCCGGTGGCTGGGGAGAGGTGTTCAGCCATGCGCGTGATGCCGGCCTGCTGCACCCGATCAACCTCGACCCGAACCCATCAGTGACCTATAGCCTCTGGGCTGGTGTGCTGGGTGGGTTCTTCCTGCATGTGGCGTATTTCGGCGCGGATCAAAGCCAGATTCAGCGCGTACTGACCAGCAAATCCGAACATGAAAGCAAGCGCTCACTGATGCTGGGCGGGTTCCTGCTGGTGCCTCAGATGATGCTGTTTCTGTTTATCGGCATCATGCTCCACGCCTTCTACAGCCATACAGGCGTGCCGAACGTGGACAACCCCAACGAGCTTTTCCCTCGATTTGTGGTCACCGAGCTGCCGCCTGGTGTATCGGGCCTGGTGGTGGCGGGGGTATTTGCTGCTGCCATGTCGAGCCTGGATTCTGCGCTTAATTCACTGTCAGCCGTCTCGGTCAGAGACGTGTACCAGCGTTTTGTCGCCCGGGACCGGTCGGAAGCACATTATCTGACGGCCTCGCGCTGGATGACCGTGCTGTGGGGGATCTTTGCCACCATCTTTGCCTTTTTTGCCGGCAACCTGGGGCCGGTGATCGAGGCGGTCAATCGCATCGGCTCCTATTTCAACGGCGTCTTGCTGGGCGTGTTCTGGCTGGCCATTCTGAGCCGCCGCGTCAATGGAACAGGGGCCTTCCTCGGCCTGATTGTCGGCGTGCTGGTGGTCTGGGGGCTGACGGCAGTCATCGACATGTCCTGGCTTTATTACAATCTGGTCGGCGTGGTAGTGGTGGTGGTCACCGGACATGTCATCAGTGCATCAACCGGAGGGCGCCCTTCGCATGCCCAGCTGGATGGTCTGACCTGGGCTCGGCGTAATGCCGGTGATGCGACCGCTGCGCCATCGATACGCGGCTGGATCATTGCGCTGGTGGTCTATTTCTTTCTATGGCTGGGGCTGTTGTTCTGGCTGCAGTCGCTCTGACAGGTACGGGCTCGGCCAAAGGGCATCGTTCATGTCAGGGGCATTGGGTCATTTCGACCAGAACACGGGGCCTGATCAGGGGATATCGGTCTGATACCGATGCGCCTCGGGAGCGCTGACGCTCCCGAGGCGTTTATCGTAGTCCGCTGCGAGGAGTAAACCGGCAGCACGGCATGACTGACAGTTCAGCGCAAGTGAGCAATGACCTGGTCGAATCCCTGCTTCATGTGCGCCTCGATGAAGTCAAGCGCTGCCGGTAGAGACTCTCCTTTGGCGTGTTCGATGTAGCTGTCGTGGGATTGCCGCGCCGGGCCGGCTCGATTGTGCGCCCGCTGGTGCAGTACGAAATAGCAGCGCAGGTGTGGCTTGATCCGTGTCCACGCATCGAGCAGCAGCGTATTGCCGCTGAGTTCATAGCACCACTGATGCAGCTCCAGTTCACGATCGATGGCAAGTGCACTGTCGCCGTCGTCGATCGCCTCCAGTAGCCGGGCCTGGCGATGGTCGAGATCGGCGAAACTTCTGGCGCCGCGTTTGGGCCAGAGGCTCCGAAACGCCATCTGCTCGATGCCGGTGCGGTATTCATAGAGCTGATGAAGCCCCTCTCGGGTGAGCTCGAGCACCCGCACCCCCTTGTAGGGTTCACTGACGAGCAAACCGACGTTGATCAGATGCCGAATCGCTTCACGCAAGGGGGCGCGGCTGACCCCCATCTGCTCGGCAAGGGCGTTTTCGGTCAGGCGAGTGCCTGGCGCCAGTGTGCCGTTGGCAATCAACGTCTGCAGGCGCTGGGCGGTTTGTTCCCAGAGTGTGCGGCGCTCGGGGATCTGTTCGATCTCGGTAGTGAACATTCGCTTCCCATTGTGGCAATGATGGTCTTCAGCCGTGTTGCAGATAAGCGCTGTAGAGTTCGGCAAGACGATCGGTCAGGCGCTCGCTTCGGGTGTTTACGATAGCATGCCCATCGATCTGATAGACCGGTGTCAGGCCGCCCAGTGTACCAGTGACGAAGGCTTCGTCGGCGGTGTAGGTCTCTGCCAGCGTGAAGTCCGTTTCATGAACGATGATGCCATTCTCACGCGCCAGCCGCATGACCGTCTTGTGGGTGATGCCCTTGAAGTTGTAACGCCCGGTGGAGGTCCAGAGTTCGCCATCGCGGACAATGAAGAAGTTGGTGGAGTTGCAGCTGGCGACAAACCCGTGGGGATCCAGCATCAGCGCCTCGTTGGCGCCGGCGTTGATCGCCTGGATCAGCGCCTGAATGAAGTTGAGCCGGCTGTGCGAGTTGAGCCGCAGGTCAAACACGTCGGGCGAGCTGCAGCGGAATGTCGACGTGAACAGCGTCAGGCCCTTCGCCTTAGCTGCCTTGTCGATCACCTTGTGCTCGGCGACGATCACGATCGTTGCCTTGCCGCGCAGAAATCGCGGGTCCTGGTTGGGCGTGCTCTTGAGTCCGCGGCTGACCATCAGGCGAATATGCACGCCGTCGGTCATGTCGTTCTTCTCCAGCGTCTGGTGAATCAGGTCAACCAGCTCATCGCGAGTGACGCCGATATCCAGCGAGATCGACGCCGCGCCCTGATAGAGCCGCTTCATGTGCTCGTCGAGAGCAATCAGCCTGCCGTTGACCAGTCGAATGCCTTCCCACACGCCGTCACCCAGTACGAAGCCGCTATCGAAGATCGATACCGTCGCCTGGCTCTTGGGTTTGAACTCGCCATCGACATGGACGATGACGTCTTCGTTGCGTGAGTCGGCGACGTAGGATTGGGAGCTGCCGGTAGTGTTGGTCATGAGGTCGTTCTCCAGAAGGTCGGTTGAGTTAACGAGCGGGTTCGGCGTCGGTATCGGTCTGCGGGCGTTTCCACATCGCGAACCCGGTGAAGCCATAAAGGAGCGAGAACACCATCACGAGCCAGTGATACCAGAGGAAGGGGAGGTAATCGATGGTCGCGACGCCCGTAGTGGTCGCCATGAATACCGCGCCGCTTGTCCAGGGAATCATCGGCGTGGAAAGCGTGCCGCCGGCCTCCACGTTGCGTGACAGTACCGTGCGCTGCAGTCCCAGGCGGTCGTAGATGTTTCGGGTCATCGACGCTGCCGTGAAAATGGCCACGTAGGCGGCGCCGCCGAAGATGGTGCCGAAGAAACCGCAGGCGATGGTGGCGAGAGTAAGACGGCCGGTGCTGCGGTGAACCATTCGCGTGAGCGCATCGGCGATCGTTTCCAGAACGCCCAGGCGCTCCATCAGCCCGCCGAGCCCTAGCGCGAAGATGACGATCGCGATCACCGGCAGCATTGAGGCCATACCACCGCGATTGAGGATGCTGGCCAGATAGCCGTCACCGTAGTCGCCCTGGTTGCCGGCATAGAGGGCAGTGACCGCTTCCAGCGGCGTGCTGTCCTGAACCAGCCAGGCGCAGGCGACGCCGAGTACCGCACCGATGGCGATGACCGGCAGCGCCGGCTTGCGCAGGGCCAGCAGCAGCAGCGTGGCGAGGATGGGCAGCAGCAGCCAGACCGAGATCGAGAAGTGCGCGTCGAGCTGGGCCATGACAGCATCGGCCTGCTGCATGTCGTACTCGGTGCTTGAGAAGTGATTGCCGGCGATGGCAAAACCGACCGTCGCCAGCGTTACGCAGGGGACGCCGGTGTAGAGCATGGAGCGCACATGCTCGATCAGCGGCACTTCGCAGATGGAGGCCGTTAGTACGGTGGTATCGGACAGGGGCGAGAGCTTGTCGCCTACATAGGCACCGGAGATGACAGCGCCCGCTACCACCGGTAGCGGCAGCTCGAACCCGTGGCCGATGCCCATCATGGCGATCCCGATCGTGCCGACTGCGCCGAACGAGGTGCCGGTGACCAGCCCGGTGAGCCCGCATATCAGAAACGCCGCAGGTAGAAACCAGGCGGGGTCAATCAGTGATACGCCGTAGTAGATGACGCTGGGTACGATGCCACCGGCGATCCAGCCGCCGATCAGTGCGCCAACCGTTACGATGATCAGCACCCCCTCGAGCCCGCTGCGAATACCGTCAAGGGCACCCTGCTGAAGCGAGTCGTAGGCGTGGCCCAGGCCCTTTCCGATAGCGAACATGGCAAACCAGGCGGCAAAGAGCGCCAGCGCCACCGGAATCTTGAGAACCAGCACCGTCGACATGATGACGGCGAAACTGGCAAGTATGAGACACAGGGCGCCGGGCCCCGGTCGTTGGGCGATTCGTGGAGTCATTTCACACCTCGAGTGTTCTTGGACTTGTTATCTCGTCGTGCCGCTCTAAATTGTATACAGCATACAATTGCACAAATTCAACCACTGTATTGTTACCAGGTCGGTGTGGTGCTCCTGCGGGAAGATACCAAAACGAAGAAAGCGGCCGGGGCGGCCGCTTGAGGAGGGCGTTATTACAATCCGACCGGCATGGGCTCGGCCAGGGCACCTCGGCCATGCACGTTCATGGGGCCATTCCGGCCAGAACATGGGGCCTGATCACTTATCCTGGAAATGCACGTTGCCGGCGGCCCACTGAGTCAGAAGGTGAGCCAGTGTGTCATGCTGTTCGGGCGTCAGTATCGTGGGAGGGATGTGGGTCAGCAGGCCCTGCATGAGCTGATGCCCTCCCAGCACCAGTACATCTTCCCCCGATGCCTGGCCCTGCACCTGCCAGGCCGGCAGGGCTACTACCCCGGTCACGAAAACCGGGGTTTTCATATGGGCTTCCAGCTGGTGTGACAGCCAGCGACAGGCACTGCGTGCTTCACGCACTGGCTGATGCTCACGCATGTGGGGGAACTGCAGCTGCTCGCGCTGGACGACAACCGGTTCGTGAATACCGACATGGATCGGGCGTAACCGCGCCTTGGCGGTGACGGTATACACCCCCTGAGGCGTCAGCACGATGGCGGTCATCGGCTCCAGCGGGCAGTCGATACTGGTGTATACGGCGTATCCTCCGGCGTCACGGCCATCCAGTGAGCGGAGGGTGTCGATGACGGCCAGTTCGCACGAAAGCCCCAGCTTCAGGCGCCTGACGCGCTGCCAGGTCGCCACCATCAGCCCGGCCAGAGCAAATACCACGACTGTACTGCCCGCGCCATAAAGTGCCCATTCCAGCCAGTTCTGCTCAGTGGTTATCAGCATCCTGCCCATGCCGTAGACAATAGGGATCAGTGCGAGCAAGGGGCCCGCCGAGGCCAGAAGATACAGGCGGATCAGGGCGCTATCGAGCCGGTTACGCAGGCTCTGCCCGGGTTCGTTGAGAAACGCACCGTCGATGGGGGAAATAAAGCGATGATAAAACAGATGGCGCATGCCATAGACCACGATGATCGTGGCAATCAGGGGCGTGACGAACACCAGGGGAAGCAGATATTCCAACCCGTACATGGCAGCTCTCCAGAGCAGAACATGGCCGCCAGGGCCGTAGGGAAAGGCGCTAGACACTACTATAACTACACTTGCTTGTATAACGAAAACCCTGTTCGACCGGGTGAGCCGTTATGCCTGGCCGTGGCTTGATGGGGGCCCTTGAGACGTCATTGAATCAGCCTGCGCTCGTCGGTATGTTGACGGGGCGCAGGTGTCAGCACCGAAAGCCGGTCCCCTGATCATCGTGATCGGTAGAGTGAGATTCACGATATGGCGTCACGGAAGGATCGTCTTTGACACCATCACCCGTGCCTTCCTGTTGAGGAAGGGAACAGTGAGCGAGCATATCAGCGGCTAGCGTTTTCCTCGGCCACCTGACGAAGTGCATCGACAAGCACTTCCGCTGGCTGGGCACCGGAAATCAAATAGCGGCCGTCGAGGATGAAGCCCGGTACGGCAGTGACTCCGGCGTCCATGAATTTCTGTTCGGCCGCTCTCACCTCATCCGCGTACTGATCCGATCGCGCGATGGCCTCGGCGGCGGCGCCGTCAAGCCCCACCTCCATGGCCTTCTCGCGTAACACCTGTGGATCGGCGGGATTTTTCGCCTCACCGAAGTAGGCATCAAACAGGGCCAGTTGCAGGGGCGTTTCCCGGTTCTGCGTGGCCGCCCACGCCAGCACCCGATGGGCCGCGAAGGTATTGTTTGCCCGGCGCTCGAGAGCGCCACGGAAATTCAATCCCAGTTCTTCGGCCACCTTCATGATTTCACGCTGGGACTGTTCCATGCTTGCCGCGTCCTTGCCGTACTTCCGGCACAGGTGCTCGAGTATTGGCTCGCCCTCGGGCGGCATATCCCGGTTAAGCTCGAAGGGCTGCCAGAAAAGCTCGATTTCGATCTCGCCCTTCAGGGTCTCCAGCGCGTGTGCCAGGCGCCGGTAGCCGATGGCACACCACGGGCAGGCAACATCGGATACCAGATCAATTCTCAATCTCTGCATTGGGTAACCCTCATTCGCTCAAACTCAAGACAGCCATGGTACGTGCCTGCACGGCGTAACGGCAGTACTGCCATGCAGGGAAGTAACGCGTTACTCGACAGGGGGTTCCGGTAACACCGGCGGCGTACTGTCCATGTAGGTCAGAAAGTCCTGCCAGATCTCATGCGTTCGCTGTCTTGTTAACCGGGTACGGCACGTAATACCCATGACGCCTCGAATGGTCCCCTCGCGCCACTGCGTATAGACAGCGTCGCAATGGGCAGCGGCATACGCCTGCCACTGCTTTTGAGCCACCTTGATGGCATCGACCAACTCAGGGTCAGCCGCGTTACGTTCAACGCTCGTTTCCAGATAGTGGGTGAGTACCTTCTCGGCGTCCTCCAGCTCGATAGCCGCGCATCGATTGATATCGAGCGTGTTCATTACGTTATTGCAATCAAGCGCCTCGTCGTCAGCCACGGCTGACAGCGACAGCGAAGCGAGCACTATAAGTAGCCACGTTTTCATTGTTTCCCCAAACGCACACAAGGTGCTGGTCAGTCGGGCGTAACCGCCATGTTCTCTGGAAGGGCCTGTGCTTACTGGCACTTTCAGCCGGTTATCTGAGCACAGAAGGAGATGATAAGTAACCAACGACATTATCTGAGTTCAAGGGTGACGTGGTTTGTCAGGGGCCCCCTGGCAGCCTGGTTATCGTAGTGGTCTTGCCGCCCGCTCTGTGGCCACTTCCGTTACAGGTGCAGATGTCACAGGCATGTCTTGAGTCTGTTGTTGTTCGGCAAGACGCCCTTCAAAATCCTGTGCCTGGTCTTCGAGAATTACGCTGGAAGGCTTGCTTCAGCTGCTTGAAGCGTGGTGTTCAACCAGGCTCCACTGCCCTTTCGACCGGTCATTCGGCAGGCACGTGCAGCGGCGTGGCGTGTTGGATGAGCCATTCGCTGCTGGGCAGGAGCAAGTGAGTGACGCTGGCGCCAGCATATTCCTGTCGCGAATAGCGCGTGGCGCGCGACTACTACCACTACACTTGCGTGTATAACGAAACCGCTGTCTGACTGGATGAGTTGTTATGCCTGACCGTGACCTGATGGAGTGTCTTGAGACGCTGTTGCACCAGCATGGGCCTGTGTGCGTATTGACGGGGGCTGGTGTCAGCACCGAAAGCGGCATCCCGGATTATCGTGACCGGCAGGGGGAGTGGAAGCGGCCGCCACCGATGACACACCAGGCCTTCATGCAAAGCCATGCTGCCCGGCAACGGTACTGGGCCCGCAGCCTGATCGGGTTCCAGGTGCTGGGCGAGGCCCAGCCGGGGCCGGCTCACCGCGCACTGGCGGCCCTTGAGGCGTCAGGCGTCGTATCGTCCATCATTACCCAGAATGTGGATCGCCTGCACCAGAAGGCCGGCAGCCGACAGGTCATCGATCTGCATGGGCGAGCGGATCTGGTGCGCTGCATGGCCTGCAGCGGGCTGTTGAAACGACGGGCCTATCATGACTGGCTGGCCGAGCTGAACCCGGGCTGGCGCGATATGTCAGCGACCGTGGCACCAGATGGCGATGCGGATCTGGAAGCAGATTTTTCAGGCGTTCAGATCCCATCCTGCCCCAGATGCGGGCATGACATCATGAAACCGGACGTGGTGTATTTCGGGGACAACGTGCCCAGGCCTCGGCTACAGAGCGCCATGAACCGGCTGGACGAGGCGGGTGCCCTGTGGGTGATCGGGTCATCGCTGATGGTGTTTTCCGGGTTCCGGTTTGCGCGACATGCTCACCGGGCCGATAAGCCGCTACTCTGCTTGAACCAGGGGCGCACACGCGCCGATGACCTGTTCACGCTCAAGGTGGATGCGCCGATTGGCGAGACACTGGCTGCGTTGGCGGCGGCCAGTGTCTAGCGGGACATTCAGGCCACAGCGGCCTGACGCAGGCGTTCCAGCAGCGTGGTGATATCGTCTTCGCTGAATGCACCGGCCGTAAAGGACGGCAGGGCGCGCAGAGGAAGATAGCGCATCATGGCCACCATCATGTCATCGCTTTCGCCATCGCTGGTGTCACCCAACATGCCGGCCAGCAGTGGAGAGGCTTCGGCCATCGGTGCCAGGGTATCCCTCAGGATACGCTGAGCAGTCGGCAGGGCTTCAAGGTCACCGAACAGCGTATTGCGGTGAAGGGCCGGCCAGGCAGGTGCATCGCCCTCAACGGTGAACGAGGCCACGGCGCGAATATCTCGAGAGGAGGCACCGACGTGCACTTCGAAGGTGCCGCTCGGTGCGCGGAAGCATTGATGGTCCACGTCGTACCAGGCAAGATCCCGATGGGTCAGATCAAGGGTTACCGAGATGGATTCGCCCGGCGCCAGGTACACCTTGTGAAAGCCCTTCAATGCCTTTTCAGCCACAGGCACCGTGCAGGTGCGATCGCTGACATACAGTTGTATGACCTCGTGGCCGGCACGCTGTCCGGTATTGGTCACGCGCAGGGTGACACTCAGGCCCTGTTCTGCACGAATGGCATCGCCTGACAACGTTAGATCGCTGTATTCGAAGGTGGTGTAGCTCAGCCCGTGGCCAAACGGGAAGAGTGGTGCGGTTCCGACGGTATCGTAGTGACGATAGCCGACAAAAATGCCCTCGCTGTAGTTCACCACATCGCCTTCCCCCGGAAAGGATAGATAGCAGGGCGTATCTTCCAGCCGGTGAGGAAAGGTTTCTGCCAGCCGTCCGGCGGGCGAGGCATCGCCGAACAGAAGATCGCTGATGGCAGCCCCTGCCGCCTGACCACCCAGATAGCCTTCAAGAATGGCTGGCACGCGATCAACCCAGGGCATGACGATCGGCGAGCCATTGGCAAGAACGATCACCGTGGCGGGCTGTGCCTGGGTGATGGCATCAATCAGCGCCAGTTGATTGGCAGGCAGGTTCAGGTGGGTGCGGTCATAGCCTTCTGACTCGTAGCGCTCCGGTAGCCCGACAAACAGGACGGCAACCTCGGCACTCTGCGCTGCTGCCACCGCTTCTTCGGTCAGGCGATCGTTGGTCTGATCGCTGTCGATCTCGAACCCCTGCGCGTAGGTCAACGGGGCCTCGGCGCGCGACGTCATGGCATCAAGCGGCGTATCCACCCGTGTTGGATTGACGTGGGAGCTGCCTCCACCCTGAAAGCGTGGCCGCTGCGCAAACTCACCGATCACTGCCACCTTCTGTTGAGACCCCAGCGGCAATATCTGCTCGTTTTTAAGCAGCACCATACTCTGCCGTCCGGCCTCGCGGGCCAGTTGATGGTGTGTCTGCAGGTCTGCCGTGACGTTTGGACGATGCTGGTCGACGCCCTTGAAAATCAGCGTCAGCAGCCGCCGTACGGCGCGGTCGAGCACCGCCTCTTCCAGATGACCTTCTTTAACGGCATCGACGATCAGGCGCGTTCGGGTATCACCACTGGAGGGCATTTCAAGCTCCAGCCCGGCCTTCAGGCCGTCAATGCGATCATTGACAGCGGCCCAGTCAGAGACCACGACGCCCTCGAAGCCCCATTCATCGCGCAGGATATCGGTCAGCAGGCGGTGATGTTCGCTGCACAGGGGGCCATTAAGGCGATTATAGGCGCACATGACGGTCCATGGCTTGCCCTCACGTACGGCTTCTTCAAAGCTTGCCAGATAGATTTCGCGCAGGGGGCGCTCGTCAATGCGTGCATCGACCGACATGCGGCGGTGCTCCTGGTTATTGGCCGCGAAGTGTTTCAGTGAGCTGCCGACGCCCTGGGACTGCACGCCCTGAATGTGCGCGCTGGCAAGTCTTGATGACAGCAGCGGGTCTTCGGAAAAGTATTCAAAGTTGCGTCCGCACAGGGGGGAGCGCTTGATGTTGGCGCCGGGCCCGAGCACCACGGACAGTGCCTCGGCCTGGGCCTCCCGGCCCAGGGCCTGGCCGACCCGGGTTAATAGCTCCGTATCCCAGCTGCTGGCCAGGCCTGCTGCGGTCGGGAAGCAGGTGGCGGGAGTGCTGTCGAGCAGGCCGACATGATCTGCCCCCGGGCCATCAGGCTGCTTTCGAAGCCCATGGGGGCCATCGGCCATCATGATGGCCGGGATGCCGAGCCGCTCAATGGCACGGGTATGCCAGAAGTCCTGACCGGAGCAGAGGCCGGCTTTTTCCTCAAGGGTCAGTTGAGTCAGCAGCTCATCAAGGTCACGCATTGCAGTCATCCTTGTACATGGGGAACGGTAAGGCATCTCGGGCGTATCAGGCCGCCGTGGGTTTTTGAGCACGCACGGTTTCCATCACCTGATCACTGAGGGGATACCTGAGCATGATCAGGGCGACGCACAGCGCGCCCGCCGCGGGGATCAGGCTCATCATGGACTTGATCAGGGTGAGGACTTCCGGTGTCTGATCGGCGTTGGGAACATAGCCAAAGGTGCTGAACAGCAGCCCGACCAGCAGCCCGCCAATACTCATGCCGAACTTGTGGCTGAACGTGACCGCGCTGGTCGACGCGCCGGTAGCCCGCCGCCCCGAGCGGTACTCAACGTAGTCGGCAATATCGGCCACCATGGCCCACATGGTGGCGCCGATGATGCCGTTGAATACCTTGGCCAGCATGAAGACGGCGACGAAGGTGGGGGTGTTGATTTCGACGGCCTTGAAAAAGGCTGCAAGGGCAAGTGCGTAGCCGAGATTGGCCCAGATCATGACGGTGCGCTTGCAGAATCGCTGAAGTACATACTGGTTGATGAGTACCCCTGCGATCACGGCGGCATACCCGCAGGCGAGGAACAGGGAGACGCCTTCTTCATCGTGCAGGTAGTACTTGAAGAAATAGATGGTTACCGAGTCCGGCATCAGCATCAGTGTGAAGATAAGCACGCAGACCAGGAACATGAGCCAGAACGGTTTGGCGCGCGCTACATCCCTGAAGCTGGTCAGCGGGCTGCTGGCACTTTCGCCTTCGATATGGCGTTCATTGACCCCCCTGAAGGTGACCAGCAGTACGGCAAATGTCATGACGCCGTAGAGGGAAAAGACCAGCGAGAACCCCAGTGCCTCATCACCACCGCCGAACCACCTGACCAGCGGCAGTGTGCTGTAGCTGATCAGGACAAACGCTACATAGGAGCAGATGACGCGAATGTTGCTCAAGTCCCGCCGTTCGGTGTTGTCTGTGGTCATGATGACCGGCAGGGCGGAGTAGGGGATGTTGGCCATGGTGTAGACGCCCATCAACGCGATGTACGTCACGAAGGCGTAAGTCACCTTGCCGGACTCGCTCAGTGCCGGGGTGGTGAAGGTCAGGGCCAGTATGATGCCCAGCGGCAGGGCCGAGAACAGGAGCCAGGGACGCAGGCGGCCAAAGCGAGAGCGGGTGCGATCGCTCAATACGCCCACGATGGGATCGGTGATGGCGTCCCACAGGCGAGTCACCAGGAAAAGAGTTCCCACCACGGCGGGGCTGATACCGAAGACATCGGTATAGAAATACATCAGATAGAGCGACAGCGACGCCCACGTGAAGGCGAACGCGAAATCGCCGGCCCCAAAGCTCAACTTCTCCCTTCTGCTCAGCATAGACAAGTGCTCCGTCGCGGGGCCTGTTGTTCATGTCATGTAACCGGTTACATGATGGTTGGTACGTTCTGCATTCACCACTCGCCTTTTGTCGATACAGGCGTAGTAAAATATCATTACTGACTGCCGGCAGAGGGCACCGGTCGAGAGCAACCACACGGGAAAGGCACCAATGACTACCATTCGCGACGTCGCCGCACAGGCTGGCGTATCAGTGGCGACGGTCTCACGGGTCATGAAAGGCGATGTGCCCGTCAATGACGAAACCCGGGCACGGGTGCAGGCTGCCATCGAGATGCTGGACTATGCGCCGAATGCCTTTGCGCGCTCACTGGCCTCGAACCGCTCTCAGGGAGTCGGCTTGCTGATTTCCCATCTTGGGGGCCCTTTCATGAGCCGGTTCATGGCGACGGTGGAAGAAGCGCTTCGGCGCTCGGATTACTCCCTGATGGTGGCTGCAGGCCACAGTGACGCTACCCGAGAGCGTGAGGCGCTGCGCTTCTTGAGCAGCAAGCGCTGTGACGGTGTGCTGGTGCATGCCGATGGTCTGGAGGATGACGCGCTGAGGATGCTGGCCGGACAAATGAACATGGTGGTCATCAATCGTCAGGTCCAGGGGCTGGCAGGGCAGTGCGTCTATATCGATAACCGCCGGGGAGGCTATCTGGCAACGCGTCATGTGATCGAGCTGGGGCATCGTCACATCGCCTGCCTGACCGGGCCACTGTCAAAGCAGGACGCCAGATGGCGGCTGGAAGGGTACCGTCAGGCCATGCAGGACGCCGGCCTGCCTCTGGATGAGGCAGCCATCATCGAAGGTGATTCTCAGGATGGAAGTGGCCGATACGCCATCGATCTGTTGCGAACGCGAAAGAGTCCGATCACCGCACTGGTGGCCGGCAATGATGAGATGGCGATGGGCGCGATGAGCCGGCTGAAGGTGCTGTATCCCGGTATCAGATTGCCCGACGCGCTATCAGTGGTGGGGTATGATGATGAACACTACGCCTGCCATCTCGCCCCGACCCTGACCACCGTTCATGCCCCGGTCGAGGAGATGGCAAGGGCCGCAGTAACCCTGATGGAAGCCCGCCTCAAGGGGGGCGAACCCCCCGGGTTCGAGAGCGGCTTCACACCGACTTTGATGACCAGGGAGTCCACCGGGCCAGCGCCGGATCAGGGCGTTTTCTGCAGTACCAGGTCGACGTTCTGAGTCGGGGCACCCTGGGTCAGCACCTCCACAGGGGTCTTCGTTCTGAACAGCAGTTTGCCGTTTTCAGTGATGCGCGCATCCAGTGTATAGCGGTGTGCCTCATCCAGACTGCCGCGATCAAACTGCAGGGTAAAGGGCATGGGGGTAGTGCGCACATGATTAACGCTGGTTTCTGCCACAAGCGAGTTGTTTTCGGCACTGGCATCGCGCAGCGACACGTTCAGGGTGCTGCCTTCCGGCAGCATCATGCGCTCCCGGTAAGTGGCCTGGCCGGAAAGCGTGGCAAAGTCCGGCCCCCCCAGGCCTATCAGGCTGCACCCGCTCAGGCTGGCCAGCAGGGCCACGCTGCCGCACAGTCGCATCAGGTATGATGCACGAATCTTCATGACATATATCCTTGTGGTTAGCCGCCTGCCAGCTTGACGGTAAAGCCCCGTTTTTCAAGTTCGGCCTTCAAGGCCTCCCTGTGATCACCCTGAATCTCGATCATGCCCTGTCGGGTCAGGGTGCCGCCACTGCCGCAGCGCTTCTTGAGCGCCTGGGTCAGCGTGCGCAGTTCGGCCATGGGAAGCGGCACCCCGGAAATGGTGGTAACCCCCTTGCCCTTGCGGCCGGACGTCTCGCGGCGAAGGCGCACGATGCCATCCAGAGCAGAGAGTCGCGCCTCATCCTCATTATCATCCTGCTGTCGGCCGCGCTGATCGCCGCCGTCCGTCGAGTATACCAGGCTGCTCAGTTGATCCTTGAATGACGCCATGGGCGGCCTCCTTGTGGGTGACGCTGGGAGCATAACGCAGCCCTGAAAGAAAGAAAAAGCGGGCTTTAACGCTCCTCCAGATCTAAATGACAGTGCAGGGATGCCGTAGAGTACCAGTAACAATAATTGCGCTTGCGGTCTGGTTCTTTAGAATTAGTCTCCAGAACCAAAAAACTAATTAAATGATTCAAGGAGCTTTACCATGCGTCTGGTCTCTTCTCTTGTGCTGGCGGGTGTGCTGGCTGCATCCTCTTCCGCAGCGCTTGCTGCCGACGATCACTGGTCTGTCGGGGCGCAGGCCGGCACGACAGGGCTTGGCGCAAATGTCAGCTGGCGCTTCAGTGACTATTTTGCCCTGACCGCCGGCTACAGTGGTTACACCTATGATGATCTGGACCGGACGGTAGACGATGTTGACTACAAGGGCGACATCGACAGCGATATCTACAGCATCAAGCTGGATTATTTCCCCTGGGCCGGCGGCTTCTTTGTTTCCGGCGGTCTGGTGCGCCCCGACATTCAACTGAACGTGACGGGGACGCCCAACCAGTTGTCTGACCTCGGAATCACCGGTGACCAGGCACGTCTGGAAGGTGATGCGGAAATGGCCGACGGTGTAAAACCGTATCTGGGCCTTGGCTGGCGCACCAGCAATCGGGCCGGCCTTGGGTTTTATGCTGAAGCCGGTGCCTTCCTGATTGACCCCTCCGTGAACCTTCACGCACGAGGATCAGCGGTCAATAACCCGGCCGCACAGGCTGCATTGAGCTCTTATGTCGATGAGCAGGAAGATGAAGCGAAGGATGAACTGGACAAGTATCACGTCTATCCGGTTGCCGTTCTTGGTGTTGAATATACGTTCTGATCAACGCGTTTTTAATACAGGAACGCCCTGCATCTGCAGGGCGTTCCTGTTTGACGGGACAGCCCGTGTCATTCGCTGACATCCATGTAACGGCGTGCCCACTCGCGGTTTTCATCAAGCGTTGAATAGCGGGTCGACAGCTCCGAGGCGTTCAGTGTGCCTTCGGCAATACCGCGCTGCTCACGCAGGCAGTCGTAGGTTGCCTTGATGGCGGCAAAGTAGGCCGCGTGGCCATTGACCACGACCCGTACTCCGCAGGCTGCCAGTCGGGCCCTGTCGTTGAGGGCAGGGTTGTCATAGGTCACCAGCATCAGCGGAATGGACAGATGCTGGCTGATGGTCTCGAGATGATCAAAATCACGAATTCCCACCATGCAGATGCCATCAGCGCCGGCTGCCTCATAAGCCTTCACCCGCTCGATGGTGGCTTCAACACTTAACTGGCCGGCGTGAGTACGGGCAAAAATGGCCATGGCGGGATCAATGCGCGCCTCGATGGCCGCCTTGATCTTGCCGACGGCTTCTTCCTGTGGAATCAGGTCGGTGGACTTGCGGCCGTACTTGGCCGGTAACAGTGTGTCTTCAATGGTCAGGGCGGCAACACCTGCACGCTCCAGTTCATTGATGGTACGCATGACATTCAGCGCGTTACCGTAGCCATGATCGGCATCGGCAATAATCGGCAACGTTGCTACCCTGCCGATCCGCGTTGCCTGTTCGGTGAATTCGCTGAGGGTGATCAGGGCAAAGTCCGGTGCCGCCAGAACCTGTAGTGATGCTACCGAACCGCCCAGAATCCCGACTTCAAAGCCCAGATCAGCAGCAATGCGTGCTGACATGGGATCGAAGGTGGAAGCGGTATAAAAACAGTCATCCCTTTCCAGTAATGCTCTGAATTCATTGCGTAAATCATGTTGGGAAGGGGTAGCCATCCTGTCTGCTCCGTACTGATTGGTCATGTTTGAAATGAGAGCATTATACGCCTGCCGGGAAAATGGTTCAGCAGTATGTAGTCTGACAACAAAAAAAGAGCAGGGATTGGGCTCATTATCTGACAAGGCCTGAGGGGTGTTCTACGGTGAGTAGTATCTATTCATGCATCACGGAGGATGCTTTTCATGTCTGCAACCACTTCTCGGAGTAAGGTTCGTTATGCCGTCGTTGGCGGCGGCGAAATTGCTCAGATGGCGTTCATGCCAGGAATAAGCGCGGCCGAAAATTCCGAACTGACAGCGCTGGTCACCGGGGATCCTCAAAAGGCTGAAGCTCTCGGCAAGCGGTACGGCATCAGCACCTACACCTATGAGCAGTATGATGAACTGCTGGCGTCGGGCGAAATCGATGCGGTGTACGTTGCAACCCCCAATTTTCGTCATCGCGAGCATGCCGAGCCTGCGCTCAAGGCAGGCATCCATGTGCTGCTTGAAAAGCCGATGGCTACCAGTGTGGCCGATTGCGATGCCATGATTTCGGCAGGTACACAGGGCAATGCCAAACTGATGGTCGCATATCGTCTGCATCATGAGCCGGCCACGGTCGACATGATCCTTCGGCTGCAGTCAGGCGAACTGGGGCGTACGCATTCGTTTACATCGCATTTCACTCAGGATTTGAACGAGAAGAATCACCGCGCCACCAACGGATACTGGGCCGGGGTCGTGCCGGACCAGGGCACCTACCAGATCAATGCCGTGCGCCATCTGTTTGGTGCCGAGCCGATCGCCGTGAGCGCGACGGGTCGCAAGCACCCCACAAAGAATTATGATTTCGATGATACCGTGTCCATCACTCTGGAGTTTGATGAAGGGCGCATGGCAACCTTCGTGGTCAGTTGCTCGGCCGCAGGTATTGATCGATTCACGCTGGTGGCTGAAAAAGGCACCATCGACTGCCAGCCAAGCTATATCTTCGGTCCGGATGTCTCGATCAAAAGCACCTGGACGATCAAGGGCGAGACCACGGAGCAGGACCCCGGCCCCACCGAGCAGTTCGGTGGTCAGACCGAATATTTCTCGGCCTGCATTCTGAACGACGTGCAGCCGGAAGCGGATGGTGAGGAAGGACGGCGCGACATGCGTATTCTGGAAGCCATCAAGCAGGCGCTGGATACCGGTCAGCGTCAGGAGATCGAACCGCTTGAGTATCGCGCACGTATCACTTCTGAACAGATACGCCGCCTGACGCCGGTCGAGCCACCTGAAGAAGCAGTAAGCGTGGCGACAATCAGCGGATAGTGATTGTCCTGCACATGCTGTCCTGTCAGATACGGCGCCTTCGGGCGCCGTTTTGCGTGCTGCGTCAGCGGGTACGGGCGCCAGGTGCCAGCCGTCGGAAGCGAATATTGATAATGGCAATGCCGAGCACGATCATGCCGCCACCGATGACCTTGAAAATATCCATGTGTTCGTCCATCAGCCAGATCCCCAGCATGACCGCAAACACCGGTGTCAGCAGTGACAGTGGGATAACCCGTCGAACCTCATATTGCCGCAGAAGCCAGTACCATGCGCTGTAGGCCAGAATCGATGACATGACCGCGCTGTAAAAGGCGGCTCCCCATCCTCGCCATCCGGCGTTGCCAATGGCCTGGAGCTGATGATCCTCGAATATCAGCGATGCCGTGACGAGCAGGGGGATGGCAAGCAGGGCCATCCAGCCGGCCATGGCCACCGGGGGAATGGTCGGCCCGGCCTTGACGATCAGGTTTGAAATGGCCCAGCCCAGGGCACTGATGATCAACAGGGTCAGCGGCAGCGCCGGCGGCATGGAGGGCCCGCCGGCCAGCACGACTACCCCGGCCAGTGAAATCACCAGGCCAAGAATACGCTTGGGGCTTAATCGCTCTTTCAGGAAAACGGCGGCCAGAATGGTAGCAAACGGGGTTCCCAGCTGGACCAGAATGGCGCCGGTACCGGCCTCGGCCCTGGATAGCCCGATAAACAACAGGCCGAAATGCATCAGGCCAAAGGTAAGGGCAAGCAGTGCAACCCACTTCAACTGTTCCCGATTCAGCCGGGTAAAGGGCACAACCAGTGCCGCAACGATGATGAAGCGCAGTGCAGTCAGGGCCAGCGGCGGGATTTCCGTGACGCCTACCTTGATGACGATATTGTTGTAGGCCCAGACGATGATGACACCCAGGGCAAGGAGAAGATGACGAAAGGGCACAGGCCACTCCGGATGAAGGACACAAGGCCCATGCCTGGCGGCACGGGGCGAGGGATCCGTAGTATAGCTACAGGAAGGCCTGACGTGCAGTGCGATGCATCGATCTAGAGTGATACCACCATGGCCGGCAGGGTCGACGGCGCATCATCAAGCCCCAGCCAGTCGATCACGGAAATCCACGCCGTATCAGCCACCCTGTCATGACCCGGTGACGTCTGAACGATCATGCCGTCCAGCAGCATGCTGATCGCCTGCCCATGTCGTTTGGCCATCCCGGCATCAAAGCGGGCCATGTGATCATGCACGGTCGCATGCAGCCAGGCCTTGTGCCGAGCAGCCTGCTGCTCGATCACGGCGGAGGTGGAGCAGTATTCATCCCGGGCTCGAATGAACATGCAACCATTGAAGCTCGAGGAGCAAAACCAGGCGCGATGCCATCCGAACAGGCGCGCCAGCATGTCCGTCAGCGACACGGCTGGGGTCAGTGCCTGCTCAAGAGAGTGGCTGAATCTGTCATGCCGGTCTGCAAGTACCGCCGCAATCAATCCTTCCTTGGTAGAAAAATGCTTGTACAGAGTCATCTTGGATGCCGGCGTCTTGTCACGAATGCAGTCAACGCCCACGGCCTGAAATCCATGGGCATTGAAAAGCTGCCGGGCTGTTTCAAGGATATCTTCGCGTTTGGCCATGGCTTTTTTCCTGTTGTGCTTGCTGATATCGTCAAAAGTGTACAGACTTGTATGTACACATCAAGCGAGCGGGCTATATTCAATGAATTATCGTACGTGTTTTCTGGACAGCCTTCGTGGGCTGGTGGGCGGAGTAACAGGCATCGGTTTGATGGGGTGGCTGGCTCATGCCAGTCATTTACCGCTACTGATGGCGCCCTTTGGCGCCACCTGTGTGCTGTTGTTTGCCGCGCCCGACGCGCCGCTGGCACAGCCGCGCAACGTTGTCATCGGACACCTGGTGTCAGCGGCCGTCGGTCTGCTGGTATATCACTGGCTTGGCGATGGGGTCACGGCCATGGCTCTGGGTGTCGGGCTGGCCATCATGGCCATGCAGTTGATGGGGGTAGTGCATCCTCCGGCGGGTGCCAATCCACTGGTCATCATGATGGCACCACAGGTGCCGGGCGTTGATTTTCTATTGACTCCGGTGGCCAGCGGGGCAGTGGTTCTGGTCGTGGTGGCCTGGGTCATCAATAACCCTGGGCGGGCCCGGCGCTGGCCGGTTTACTGGTGGCGCGCCTGATGTTGATCGCTCAACAATTGCACATCAAGGGCGGGTTGCTGGCCGGTATGCAGATGAATGTAGGCCTGCAAGTGTGCAAACAACTCACGGCGCAGCGACTTCAGTGAGTGAGGCCCGAGCCCTGGCACAAGCTCATCGAGCCAGTCGGTAAGCTCCTGCTCGTCCAGTGGGAGTGGGGCATCAATGTCCCACATTACCCGCCCCTGTCGATACCAGTCGCCGTCGTGGCCCTGGCAGACCACCAGCGCCAGAGCAAGGCCCGGGCGGCGCTGCCGTGAGCGGCGGCCCTTGTCCTGAAAGTGAAGCTCCGGGGTCAGTTCCAGATGCTCTTCCAGGGACGCGTGAGGGCCACGAATATGAATGACGTTGCCGTTGAGCGGAGCCAGCGGGGTCTTGATATTGTACTGGCGCGCCACGTTCTGGTGCGCCTGCTGGTGAGCCGGCTCACCATGGACCGGCAGCAGCGCTCTGGGAGCCACCCAGCTGTAGAAGGTTTCCAGCTCTTCCTGGGAGGGGTGGCCGGAAGCGTGCAGATCCGGCGCGTTGTTTTCATCGAAGATAATGGCGCCCTGGCGTTTCAGCCCCTCTTTAAGGCGTTGAATGGGCTCCTCATTACCGGGAATGGCGCGCGCGGAAAAAATGACGCTGTCACCGGCGGTCAGGTCCAGCTCCCGGTGGCTGCCCTGTGCCATGCGGGCCAGGGCCGAGCGGGGCTCGCCCTGGCTGCCGGTCGCAATAATCAGCACCTCTTCAGGCGGAAGGTAACCCAGATCGGAGGTGGGGATGCGCGACGGGAAGTCATCCAGGTAGCCAAGCTGCAGCCCGATACGCACCATGCGATCCATCGATCGGCCAAGCAGGCCGATGCGCCTGCCGGTATGACGGGCGACATCTCCCAGCGCCTTCAGGCGAGCCATGTTGCTTGAAAAGCAGCTGACCACCACACGACCAGTGCAGGTGCGGACCAACGCCTCCAGCGCTTCTGCAGCATCCTGCTCGCTGCGGGAATGTCCCTGGACATCGGCACAGGTGGAATCACCGATCACCATATCCACCGGCGCCAGCGCCTTGAAGGTCGATGGGTTGACCGGTTTGCCGATCACTGGCGTAGGGTCCAGCTTCCAGTCGCCCGTATGCAGTACCCGCCCGGCCGGCGTGGTCAGCAGCAGTGAGCAGCTCTCGGGAATGGAGTGTGTGACCGGCAGGTAGCGTACCGAAAAGGGACCACTTTCGATGGTGTCGCCAGGTGATATTTCATGCAGGGCATCGGTACGCAGTCCCTGTTCGCTCATGCGTGCCCGCATCAGTGCGCAGGCCAGCGGCGTGGCGTAGATCGGGCACCCCCACTTCGGCCAGACCCAGGCAATGGCGCCGATGTGATCCTCATGACCATGGGTGATGAACAGCGCCCTGGGGACCCATTGACGAGCTGCCAGATGGCTGACATCTGCGCTCTGCAAGGGGGTGTTCGGCAGATCCTGACGAATCATCATGCCGCAGTCGACGGCAATCCAGTGATCCTTGTAGCCATACAGCGACAGGTTCATGCCGATCTCGCCACAGCCCCCGAGCGGATGAAAGACCAGCGGGCTGCGTAATCGGGGGCGTACCTGAATGCGGGATGGCGGCATGAATAGTCCTGAGCGGCAAAACTTTGATTCAACTATACGATAGCTGCGCCATTACCGACAAACATGCCGCATGCTATCCCGGTAGCCAGCACCGGCCTGCTCTGGACGAGCCGACGACAGATGGTCATTGATACGGCAATTTATCTGGAGCAGGCCACGTCGAAAGTGAGACGCTTGTATTCTTGCATGAAGGTACATTCTTCGCGTTCGGCTCTGGGGCTGGGCGCACACCGGTATTCAGGAGTACAGGTATGGCTTCGCAGGATCCGCAGGATGCGGTAGATGTAATCATTGATCAGTGGGCGCGAGAGGTGCCCGAGCTTGATACGAGGGCAATGGCTACGCTGGGTCGGCTCAAGCGTACCAGCGTGCTGGTACAGCATGAGCTGGATCGGGTCTTTGATGCTCATGGCCTGGCCAGCTGGGAATTTGATGTGCTGGCTACCCTGCGTCGGTCCGGGGCCCCCTGGTGTCTGGCTCCCACGGCCCTGTTTTCGTCGCTGATGATTACCTCCGGTACGATGACGAACCGGTTGAAACGGCTGGAGGCGCGAGGACTGATCGAGCGGGTTGCCAATACAGATGATGGCCGAAGCAGCCTTGTCCGGCTGACCCCGGCCGGGCAGGCATGCATCAGCGCGGCCCTTGAGCCGCATGTCGCCAACCAGGCAAGGGTTGTGTCATCGTTGTCCGAGACGGACCGGGCGGCCCTGGACCAGGGGCTTCGAGCACTTTTGACGGCCCTTGAAGGTTCGGATTGACAGGTGGCTGGCACGCGCGGCAATATTGTTGATATAGTCAACTAAATGGTCCTGCCATGACCTCAGATACCCTCGGCGATGCGCTGCACCGCCTTCTTCATGCCTACAAGCGGGCCCTTCGCCAGGCATATAACGATGCAGGCCTGACCCTGACCGTTTCCCATATCCGGCTGCTCAAGGGTATTCATCACCAGCCCGGCAGTACGATAAATGCCCTGGCCGAACGCTCTCGCCGGGACAAGGCCCAGATCACCCGGTTACTTCACGGGCTGATTGCCGAGGGGCTGATCGAGAAATCTCCCCACCCTGAGGATCGCCGCAGTCAGCAGGTGCACCCGACCGACAGTGGCAGGGCGATGATCGCCGCGGTGCAACAGGCCGAAACCGTGGCGGCAGAGCGCATGAGTGCCGGCCTGCCGGCGTCTGATATTGCCTTGTTCACCCGCCTGGCTGTCACCATGACCGACAACCTTTATCCCGCACCGGAGTCTGCCGATGAGTGATCGCAGAAAACCGGCCCCTCGAGAACTTGAGGTGCTGCACTCACAGCGGCTGACACCGCACATGCTGCGCCTGACCCTCGGAGGCCCCGGCATGGATCGTTTTCCTGAGCCGGACCTGTCCGGTGGCTACGTCAAGCTGATGATCTCCCAGGAAGACGGTGCCTCACCACTGATCAGAACCTACACGATACGTGCCCATCGTCCGGGTGACATCGATGTGGATGTGGTGCTGCATGACGATCATGGTCCGGCATCCCGCTGGGCCATGGCAGCCGTACCCGGGTCGCGACTGATGGTAGGGGGTCCGGGTCCGTCAAAGCCGGTGGATGAGCAGGCCGACTGGTGTCTCATGGTGGCGGATATGACCGCGTTACCGGCGCTTGCCGTCAATCTGGAAACCATGGCATCGACCCACAGGGGGGCCGTGTTCATCGAAGTCACCAGCGAAGATGATATCCAGTCGCTCGCGCACCCCGAGGGCATGGTGCTGCACTGGGTAATCAATCCCCGGCCGGGTACGGCCGAAGGCGGCGGACCGCTGATCGACGCCGTCAGGGCCTGGCCATGGCCTGACAGCGGACGTGGCTTTGTCTGGGGAGCCTGTGAGTTCTCAGGCATGCGGGCCCTCAGGTACTACACAAGGCAGGTCCGTGGGCTTGAGCGTCGGCAATGTTATATCTCCAGCTACTGGAAGCACGGCATGGCAGAGGACGACCACAAGGTTGTCAAGCGTGAAGATGCCGATCAGGACGCTCAGGCCTGACGTGTGAATACCCCCGGATAGCATTGCACCAGCCCGTGCTCATCAACGCGCAACTCTGATGAGGTGCCCGTGTCCAGCCCGCTGTACCGGTAATGGGATGCATCGTGGCGCAGGTAATGCTGCCGCACGCACGTTACCTGCAGGCTCGGAACCGCGACCATGACTACATCAATCGTGGCGCTGTCGCCATGGGCAAGCCCCAGGCGTCTGATGGGCAGTGTATTGGTCAGTGGCGTGGCTGCAATATCCACATCCGTGCACCCCTCCAGCGCCGGGCAGGCCCTGTCATTGACCTGCCAGTGCCCGGCACCATCGGTTTTCAGTACCAGACGCTCGCCCGCCCGTACCTGCACGGTGGCCTCACGCAGGCGCCAGTGTGGATCAAGGGACAGTTGATACTGAAGTATCACGCCTGACACGGGGGAGTCGATCACGTGGCTGTCGATGTGCACTCCGGTGGCGCTTTCCCTGAGACTCGCTTCTTCCAGGCCGTTTGTTTCAAGGTTGCGCCAACAGCATTTCAGCATTACAGGGTGCCCTCGCGAAGGCCGGTGTCATCCCAGCGAACGATACGGTCGGCGCGGTGGCGTGTCAGGGCAATACGTTCAGCGTTGGGGCGATCAGTCGAGGCAACCCAGGCCTTCGCCTCGGCTTCCGTTCTTCCAAAGCGCATGTGCCGCTCTATCAGCCACGTCTCTCGCTGTTCGTTATCCACATCCAGATACCAGACCTCATCAAGCAGTTCTGCCACCTGCGGCCAGGGCGCATCCTGCAGCAGCAGATAATTTCCTTCCGTGATCACGAGTCGAGCCTCCGGCAGTACGGGGATACTGGCGGCGATCGGTTCTTCTATCTCGCGATAAAAGTCGGGGGCATAGATGACTTCATTATCCACATGTGGTGTGCGAAGGCGGTACAGCAGGTCTCGGTAGCCGGAGGCATCGAAGGTATCCGGCGCGCCCTTGCGGCCGGCGCGTTCAAGGCGGGCCAGTTCCTGGTTGGAGAGATGAAAGCCATCCATCGGTACCTGCACTGCCAGCGGGCCAAGCGCCTCCGTCAGCGCTGCGGCCAGCGTGGACTTGCCACACCCGGGAGCCCCGACAATGCCCAGCAGGGAGCGTGGCTGGCGGTGAATCAACCGGCGTGCAGCGTCGAGCAGGGCATCATCGACAGGGACAGACGGAGTAGCATGAGGGGATGAAGTGGCCATGAACATGTCCTGATCGGCATCAAGGGGAAAGCCTCTGGTCTACCCTCCATGGAACCATGTTGCAAGGAGCATCGTATGATTCAGTGGTGCCAGGCTCGCCGGATGACGTTTCTGACCTTTGCCGCCGACGGATTCGCCATCGGTGCCTGGTCAGTCGCGGTAGCGCGTATTCAGCACGGACTGGGAGTGAGTGATGCGGCCATGGGTTGGGCCTTGCTGGCCTTTGCCGGCGGGGCCATTGTGTTCATGGTACTGGCCGGCCGGCTTGTCGGTCGCTGGGGCGCCTGTCATCTCAGTATCGTGAGCGGGCTGACAGCGGCTGTGGCGCTGGCACTGACTGCGTGGATGCCCTCACTGGTGACGCTCTCCCTGTTGCTGATCCTGCTGGGTGCCGGCCATGGCTCGCTGGATGTGGTGATGAATACCCGAGCCAGTGCGCTGGAGCGTGATAAAGACAAGACCATGATGTCGTCATTTCATGCCGGCTGGAGCATCGGTGGGCTGGCCGGAGCCGGAACGGCAGGGGGCCTGATCATGCTGTCGGCACCACCGGCCCTTCTGACCGGGGGCCCGGCACTGATTCTTGCACTGGCCATGGTGACGGTCGCGTTATATGGCGACAGGACTCCGGCAGGCCAGGTCTCGGCACCGGTAGCAGTGCTGGCCTGGCCCAGCCGAGCAGTGAGTGGGCTGGGAGTGTTGGCCTTTTTGTCCCTGCTGGCCGAAGGCATCGTGGCCAACTGGAGCAGCCTGTATCTGCAGGCGGTCCTGCCGGACAGTGGTGGAGGCATCGCCGTCGGCTATGGCGCCTTTGCGCTGGCCATGCTGGCCGGTCGTGTGGCCGGTGACCGTCTGGTGACGTGCTGGGGCATTGAGCGTCTTCTTCCTCTGGGCGCGTTGATGGCCGCTATCGGGCTGGCCATGGTGCTGCTGTGGCCCTCCCTGATCACTGCCATTCTCGGCTTTGGCATGATGGGGGCGGGATTGGCCAACGTGGTTCCTCAGGTTTTCAGTCGTGCAGCCTCCAGACATCATGACCCCAACATGGGCATCGCCATGGTCGCGACCATGGGATACGGTGGCCTGTTGCTGGGGCCTGCATTGATCGGTGGGCTGGCTGGCGTGGCCAGTCTGCGGCTGGCGCTGGCGATGCTGGTGCTGATGCTGGTGGTCATGGGGCTGGGAAGTGTCTGGGCCTGGCGCTCGACATGGATATCCTTCTTTTCGTAATCCCGGAGGACAGCGCGATGACCGTACGACTGGAACACCTGCTGGCTATCGACTGGCCGATTATTCAGGCTCCCATGGCAGGAGTATCAACCCCGGCGCTGGCGGCGGCAGTATCCAATGCCGGGGCGCTTGGTTCACTGGGACTGGGGGCGAGTAGTCCAGGCAAGGCCTTCGAGATGATTCAGGCGACACGCCTGCTTACGGCACGTCCGTTCAATGCCAATTTTTTCTGCCATGCGCGGCCTGCCCATGATGATGCGGTCGCTCAGCGCTTCATCGAGGCCATGCGGCCGGCATTTGCCCGTTTCGATGCCGAGCCGCCCGAGGTGCTTCGTGAAATCTATACCGGGTTCAATGACGACCCGGAGCTGCTGGAGGTCGTGCTTGAAACGCGCCCGGCCGTGGCCAGCTTTCACTTTGGCGTGCCCTCGCCTGGCGCAGTGACTGCCATGAAGGCCAGGGGGATCATGCTGGCTGGCTGTGCCACGACGGTTCAGGAGGCCCGGCAGATTGAAGCCGCCGGGCTGGACATTGTGGTGGTTCAGGGCCTTGAGGCGGGCGGGCATCGCGGTAACTTTGATGCCACCAGTGATGCGGGAAGTGGCGTGCGTGAGCTGCTACGTCGTGTGCTGGCCATCACCCATCTACCGGTGGTCGCTGCTGGCGGGTTGATGACGGGGCAGGATATTCGATCAATGCGAGAAAAAGGAGCGGCCGGGGCGCAGCTGGGCACGGCCTTTGTAGCTTGTCCTGAATCGGCAGCCAATGAAGCCTACAGGGCCTCGTTGGCCAGCGAGGCCGCGCACCATACTGGTATTACCCGCGGTATCTCTGGCCGACCGGCACGGGGCATCATCAATCAGGCACATGGCGAACTTGTGGGGCCTGAGGTAACGCTGCCTGATTATCCGCTGACCTATGACCTGAACAAGGCGCTCAATGCTGCTGCAGCCCGTTACGGGAATACTGATTATGCCGCGCACTGGGCGGGTGAGGGTGCGCCGCGTAGCAGGGCAATGCAGGCTGCTACGTTGGTTGATGCGCTGGTACGTGAGGCTGGTTTTTTATAATGGCATCACGCCTTTGACGTGATTATTGATGGAGCACCGTGGCCATGATTGATGCCAGTTCCCGCAAACGAGCCTCCGGTAGTCTCGAGGCCGGGCCGCTGATGCCAATACCGGCACGTACTTCACCGTTATCCCGCCAGGGAATGGCCACGCAATTGAGATCTGCCGAGAAGACCTCCAGGTCCAACGCATATCCTTGCTGATAAATCTGCTGAATTTCAGCCTCCATTGGCGCCGGGCGTTGCTCGGCATGCAGTGATGTCAGTGCTTCACGCAGGCGGGGAATGAAAGCCAGAAAAATCATTCCGATGGCAGAGCCGACCATTGGAGAACGTTGCCCAAGCGGGCTGGCTGCCTTGAGTGGCCGATCTGATTCGATGGCATCCAGGAAGTAAACCTCTTTCCCACAAGGTACGGCAACAAACACGGTTTCTCGGGTCTTTTCCGCTATCGCGTTGAGACAGGGCCGTAACCGGCTGCGCAAGGCATCATCATCGCCAATGACCCGTGTCAGGGTCAGAATTCGTTCGCCAAGATAATATAGAGTACTTCCCTCTCTCCTTTGTACATATCCCATTTTATTCAATGTTTTCAATATATTGTGGGCTGTGCTTGTTTTGAGCCCAAGACGCTGAGCCAGCTGCTGAAGCCTGGCCGAGCCGCCGGCATCGGCCATGGCCTCCAGGATGGCAATGGCACGTTCAATCGACTGGATCACCGAAATCTCCTGGGGTTGCAAGTGACAAGGATCGATCCCTGTCATGTTCTGTTTGGATATTTTTCCCATAATATGGAAAATTTTAAGGATAAAACAATATTTAATGCATTATTGTTGAATTTATGAGCGCTTATACTACCTTTTGATAAGAGTGCATTGTTATGCCTAACAGTCACCGAGGAGGTAGAAATGAAGTCAATGTTAGCCACCGTAACAGCTAAACAGGGACATGCCGCTGAACTTGAAGCCTGTATCGACCGTCTTGCCGGGCAGGTACGCCGGGAACCGGGAAACGTGTCCTTTCTGGCCTACCGTGAGCAGGGCGACCCGTCACGCTTTACCATGATGGAGGTGTACGAAAGCGAGGATGCCTTTAAAAGGCATCTGAAGATGATACACACCCAGCAGTTCAATGAGGCGCTTGAGACTCTGACAGAGGCAGGGGCTGCTCATACTGTCGTGCTCGATGAGGTCGCAAGGGAGCCTGCCACTGCCAGCACCAGCGTGCGTGGTGTGGACCACCTGGGAATGACGGTTCCGGACCTTGAGCAGGCGACACGATTTTTCAACAAGGCATTCGGGGCGGTTACGCTCTATGACGTGCAGCCTGCCGATGCCGAGCCCATGGCTGGTCCAGAGGTGGAGTCACAGCTGGGATTATCACCCGGCACCAGCATTACGCATATGCGATTGCTGCGGTTAGGCGAAGGCCCTTGTTTTGAGCTGTTTGAAATGAAGGGGGCGGTTCAGCGACCGGCTGCCTCGTTGCAGGATATCGGTCTTACCCACCCGGGAATATATGTGGACGATATCGACCAGGCTGCCGAGCGGCTCGAGATGGCAGGAGGGAAACTGTTATCTCCTCCGCATGGCCTGGCGCGCAACGAAGGCGGTGAGCGTAACGCCGGACTGTATGCATATACGCCCTGGGGCATGTTAATCGAGTTGCTGACCTATCCGGATGGCATCACCTATCCAGATACCTCGCCCGCCACTCGATGGAAGCCAGCCTGATAAACAGAAGGAGATTGACCATGCTCAAGATGACCATGTTTCTGAAGCGCCACCCTGATTTATCTCATGACGAATTCGTTCGTCATCACATCGATCAGCATGGGCCGCTGTTTCGCTCCATTCCGGAAGCTGACCGGCATGTGATGCGATATATCCAGACGCATCCATCTCCGCTAAGTGATGACGCTCCTGTCAGCGTGGATGACTACGACGGTACCGCGGAGATCTGGTTTGATGACGAGGCCGGCATGAAAGCCGTACTCACTTCTGATACTTATCGCGATAAGGTATTTCCCGATGAGAAAACCTTTCTGGATCACGATAATACGCTGATTCAGGTGGGGCATCAGACAACTATTATCAGCGATGCCTGATCTAATTTATGATGCAAAAAAGCCGCCTGAAAGGCGGCTTTTTAATCTGTCGTACACAGGAGCTGACTAGTGAAAAACGACGGTTTTGCTGTCGGCCAGAAAGATCCGGTGCTCGATGAAGTAGCGTACGGCACGTGACAGGGCCACGGTTTCCGTGGCGCGGCCAACCGAGGCCAGATCCTGAGGTCGGTAGGTATGATCAACGCGCTGGACTTCCTGCTCGATGATCGGGCCTTCATCCAGATCGCCGGTCACGAAGTGCGCGGTAGCACCGATCAGCTTGACGCCGCGCTCAAAGGCCTGGTGATAGGGGCGTGCGCCCTTGAAGCCTGGCAGGAAGGAGTGGTGAATGTTGATGGCGCGCCCTTCCAGTTTGCGGCATAGATCATCACTTAGAATCTGCATGTAGCGGGCCAGTACGACCAGGTCGGTCGCGGTTTCCTCGACCAGCTCAAACAGCTCCTGTTCACGCTGTGCCTTGTTCTCCGGCGTGATGGGCTTGTATACGAAGCGAATGCCCTCGCGTTCAGCCATCGAACGCAGGTCAAGGTGGTTGGAGACAATGGCGGTGATCTCCATGCCCAGCTCTCCCTTGCGGTGGCGGTACAGCAGATCTGTCAGACAATGATCGAACTTGCTGACCATGATCATGACCTTGGGCAGGCGCGAGGTGTCATGAATCTGCCAGTCCATCGAAAAGTCCTGGGCAATGGCTTCGAATTCGGCGTTGAGCTGTTCAAAGTCAGCTGTCGCACCTTCATTGAAACGAAACCTGGCACGCAGGAAAAATCGGCTGATTTCCTCGTCATCGAACTGGGCCAGTTCGCTGATGTAACACTGGTGACGGCTCAGAAACGAGGTCACGGCGGCAATGATGCCGGAGGCCGCCGGGCAGGCGACCGTCATGATGTAATGCGTCGGGGTATCCATGCTGCTGTCCGTAACAACCGGTGCGGCGAGTGATCATGCCGCGCCGGGAAACAAGTGTGCTGGCGTTAAAGTGCTGTGCGATAGTGACAGCTCATTCCAGGCGTTGGTAACCGATTATAACGTCCCATACGCTATTGGCAGCAGTTTTTATGAGACCGACCCGGGCAGGTAGCATGATGAGCACAGCACACTATGGCGCCGTCGGTGCCTTTTCACGGTTTTTCAGCTGGTGGGCAGCGTTGTTGGCGATGGCTTTTGGGCTGGTCGCTCCGTCGCTACAGGCCGCAGAAAATGACATCATTCTGCCGGCACACGTGCAGCAGGGGGCCATGGTCATCGGGCGGGTGCCCGTGGGCAGCCAGGTGCGTTATGACGGGCATGTGCTGAACGTCAGTGATTACGGCACGATCGTGTTCGGTATCGGGCGGGACGAAACACGGCCCCGAACCATCGAGGTAACGCTGCCCTCCGGCGTTCGGCAACAGGCCAGTGTCACGGTTACTCCGCGTGACTGGCCGATCGAACGGGTCAACGGGGTGCCTTCCAGTACCGTATCGCCCCCGCCGGACATCGCCGCCCGTATTGGCCGAGAGCAGGCACAGGTCAGCGCGGCGCGTACGCGCAATGACAATAGAACCGGGTTTGCCCAGCATTTCATCTGGCCGGTGGAGGGGCGCATCAGTGGTCGTTTCGGCCGTCAGCGTATCTATAACGGCACGCCAGGCTCGGCCCATTCCGGTATGGACATTGCCGCGCCCACGGGAACGCCGGTAAGGGCACCGGCCAGTGGAGTGATCACCTTTGCTGACCCGGATCTGTATCTGACCGGCGGTACGGTGCTGCTGGATCACGGCTTTGGCATCAGCTCCAATTTCCTGCACCTTTCGGCGCTTGATGTGTCGGTGGGCGATACGGTGACGCAGGGACAGGTGATCGGGCGCGTTGGTGCCACCGGGCGAGCCACCGGCCCCCATCTGCACTGGGGCATGAGCTGGTTTTCAACCCGTATTGATCCCCTGCTGGTAGTAAATCGCGAGGAGTAAGTGGTGGGGTGGGCCGATTCGCAGGCAGGCTGCATGTGTGCCACGTCAGACCTGGCCGGGGCATCCTGCATCGAGGTGCGTATCGGCCAGGCACATCTTTCGTCAGGGCATGACCCGATAGGCATTCAGCAGCATGGACCGGGGTTCATCGGGGATTGGCGTCAGGGTGCCGACGACCACATAGTTGTTGAGCCATGCGTAGCGTCCGGCAGGTACCGAGAGATGAATATAGGACATGGCGTAGGGTGCCGACCCCGTCAGATCATCATGGACCACGGTTTCGTTGCGAACCTTGATGGTCACGCCATCAACGGTTTTCATCTCGTAGCTGGTTTCCTGTTCGCGGGTACCATTGGGGCGAATCAGCTGGCGGTCTCCACCTCCGGCCTTGATCTCTCCTTCAAGTCGCTCGCCCTTGAAGGTGCCGCCCGTAATCGGCATGACTCTCCTCTCCCCATTCGGGCCATGGCCCAGCGAACGGGTAGGGCCGATATGAATTACCGCTTCGTAAAGGGCTTCCAGGTGCGGCCTTTCCGGGGCAGGGGGGATGTTCAGAGCCTGCGCGGGTGCAGCACCCAGCGCGGTCATGAATACCAGGCCAACAGCGAACGCGGCGCGTCGTGCCCGGGATAGGTATGAATCGACCACCTGTCATGTCCTCCATGGCAGTAAAATAGCGGCCCGATACACGGTGCCGGAAAGAATGCAGGCAAGGCACAGACCGTGCCGTGGAAAGAGACTCTGTACAAGGAGCGCGACGACTGTATGGCATGCCGTTCGCAATGATACGCGTTGATGCCGTGTTGTGCTCGATGAGTTGACGCTCTGTACGGGGACCAGTCCAGCCGCTGATGTTGTTATATAGTGTAACATTTTGAAGCTTATACCGGTTTTTTACAACACAAAGGCAAACCATAATTCGGAATGCACCGCTTTCAACGGCGTGTCATCCATGGTGGTGTGGTTCAACCACAGTATATCGGGGACTGGCAGAGAGGGGATGTGAGCCTGGAAGTATTCAGACCTGTCCAGGCTGCTTGTGACAATACAGGAGCACTCCGGGCATGAGGCTGGTGCTCCTGACGTTCGTGCATGCTCGAATCAGGTCTTGTTCGGCAGATGGACGGTAATGACCGGGCAGCTCGCCAGATGGCTGACCTTGTGGGAAACACTGCCGACAAACAGGCCGTGCAGGTCGGAAAGCCCGCGGCTGCCCATGACGATGGCATCAATGTCGAGGGCCCTGGCTTCTTCGAGGATCGCTTCTACCGCGGGTCTGCCGCGCACAATGACATGTACCTTGTTCCTGTTCAGTCCTGCCTTGTCCAGACTTTCCTGAATGACCTGTTCTGCCTGTTCCCGCGCCATTTCCGGGGTGTAGTCAAGGGGAGCGGCCCCGACACTTGCGCCGAGTCGGTCCGTGGCCATCGGCGGCTCCGGTACATTGATAACGTACAGGCTGGCATGATCGTCCAGCATCTGGACTGCAACAGCCAGGGCGTGAGCGGCATGATCAGAGCCATCAAGCGGCACCAGCAGAGAGCGATACATGGCGTTTCTCCTTGTGCAAAACACTGAAGAGGTAACTTCCTCACCTCTTCAGTGTAGGCACCAGGCAGGCAAATGGGCCGTTATGCGATGGTATGCCGCAGGGGTCACCGACTCAGGTCGATGGTTTTGGTCTGCCCTTCGCTCAGCCTTACCTGCTTGAGAATAAACGGGCTGAGAGTGCCATCCGGCAGGTGGACGGCACTGCCGACATAAAATACCCCGGCGGGAATACCGGTTACGGTGAAGTGGCCGGTGCTGTCGGTGCGTGCGGTATGGGTATATTCACGGGCACGGGGGTCTGCCGGTTCAATCTGCTTGCCGGCGAGCGCGGCATCGGCAGCTTCCGCGGCATAGGCAGTGGCCGGTGCCACCGAGACGGTTTCACCCTCATTGGTTATCTTCTGACCGTTCCGGGAATAATAGAGCTGACCCTTGATCGTGCCGGTACCGGTCTTTTCAAGGCGTGCATATTCGTCGGCTGAAAATGGCACGGTGCGCTTGACCAGATTGGGGTTTTGACTGGGCGTTGATGTGGTGCTGTCGGGCAGGATGCCGCTTTCTGACATCATTTGACAGCCGCTCAACATGACGGCGAACAGCGGCAGGGCCAGGATCTTGCGCATGGTATCTCCTTGAAATCGGGGAACGACAGGAGAGATGGTGCCTTCCTGCCGCACTAATGGCTACTGCAATGGCGCGTTTCAGACAGGGTCGTTACTGTTCAAGACGGCTCTTGAGCAGGACGAGCACCGCCTGTTCGTCCGGGCCGATCAGGGTATTGGTCTTGAGCTCCTGCGTGACCAGTGCGCGGAAGTGGCTGAGCGTTCGGCCGTCCAGGTAGCTCTCTACCACACGCGGGTCAATATAGCTGGCCCTTGCAATGCTCGGTGTATTGCCCAGGCGCTGCGCAACGCGTTTGACGACCTCGACAACATTTTTCTGACTGGCCCTTTCATTCTCCCCGGGACCAAGCTCATCCAGAGCCAGCGCCGCCAGAGAGGTACCGGCCCAGGTTCGAAAGTCCTTGGCACTGAAGTCTTCACCCATGATGTCATGGATGTAGTCGTTGAGGTCCTGGCTATCGACACGTACCTTGCGGCCGTCATCATCGTAATACTTGAAGATTTCATAGCCTGGAATTTCGTCAAGCTGAGCCACCACTTCTGCCAGGCGCTCATCCTCCACCACCCGATGCTGTTGCTGACCACTTTTGCCCTGATAGTCAAAGATCAGTTCGTCACCTTCGATGGTCAGGTGTCTTGAGCGCATCGTGGTTAATCCATAGCTGTCATTTTCCTGGCTGTATCGCTCACTTCCGGGGCGGAAGTAGGCGGCATCGATCAGGCGCACCATGCAGGCCATTACCTTGTCCCTCGGCATTCCCTCCAGAATCAGGTGCTGGCCGGTGACGCGACGCATGGTCTCGAGTGTCTCGGCGAAGCGGGTGATGCGATCGAACTTGCGCCGGTCCTGTGCCTCTCGCCAGCTGTCGCTGTAGATGTACTGCTTTCGCCCTGCATCGTCCCGGCCGCTGGCCAGAACGCGGGCATCCTCGTCCAGGGTGATTTCCACTTCCGTCCAGGCCGGAGGGATGGCCAGGTCCTTGATCCACTGACGCCACTTCCTGTGGCTGAAGGTACGGCCCTGCGCCGTCCTGTAGGTAAATCCGCGTCCATGCGGGTGCCGGTAGACCGTTTCTGGGGCCACTGTCTGCTCCTTGTGTATCGAGTTCATTGATCATAGACGATCTTCCAGTGACGGCTTCAGGGCGGCATGGTCCCGGGCATCCCCTGGCCCCGACAGCTTCATCCTTGGTTGTATTGTGGTGGGGGGTGACACTGCGGGATAGTCGAAAGCGCTCATATGCCATGGGCTGCCAACAATAATGTCGTTCATGCAGGACGATGACACAGGGATTGATACCATGATCACCACTCGGCTGGCCGTACCACTGCTTGCATCACTGTTACCCCTTACACTGGGTTTGCCCGTCCAGGCGGCAGAGACACCGGACAAGGGGGAAGTGGAGGTGCTCAACTGGTGGACATCGGGCGGTGAGGCTCGTGCTCTGGGGGTACTCAAGAGTGATCTTGCCGATCAGGGCATCGGCTGGAAGAACATGCCGGTCGCGGGCGGCGCAGGTACCAATGCCATGGCAGTGCTTCGCTCGCGTGTCACGTCCGGCAACCCGCCAACGGCGGCTCAGGTGCTCGGATTTGATGCCCGTGACTGGGCAGAGCGTGGCGGATTAAGCTACCTGGACAAGGTGGCCCAGGACATGAAATGGGGCGACATATTTCCCCAGCCGCTGCAGGATTTTGCGAAATACAAGGGCCACTGGATCGGAGCCCCCTTCGAGATTCACTCTACCAACTGGGTGTGGGCCAACAAGGCACTGATGGACAAGCTGGGTATCGAGCAACCCACTACCTGGACGGACTTTCTGGCGTCGATGAAAAAGGCCAGGGATGCGGGCTATACGGGGCTTGCCTATGGTGGGCAGCCCTGGCAGGACGCCACGGTATTTGAAAATGTCATGCTGGCGACCGGCGGCCCTGATTTCTATCGCAAGGCCTTCATCGACCTTGACGATGCTACCCTGCGTTCCGACACCATGATCAAGGCCTTCAACAACTTCCGCGAGCTGCTGGCCTATCGTGATCCCAACTCCTCCGGGCGTGACTGGAATCTGGCCACCGCCATGGTCATCAATGACAAGGCGCTCTACCAGATCATGGGGGACTGGGCAAAAGGGGAGTTCATCAACGCAAACCTCGCGCCGGACAAGGATTATCTGTGCTTCCGCACGCCAGGCACCCAGCAGGCAGTGACGTTCAACAGTGACCTGATGATCATGTTCAAAACCGATGACACGCAGCAGCAGGCGCTTCAGGACACCATGGCGCGTGCCATTGCCTCACCTGGCTTCCAGATAGCGTTCAGCAATAATAAGGGATCCGTACCCGCGCGCATGGACCTGCCTGCCGATGAGCTGGATGCATGTGCACAGAAGGGATATGAGCAGGTACAGGCCGCCGCGAAGAACAATACGTTGATGGGCAGCATGGCGCATGGATATGCGGCTCAGGCGGCGGTGAAAAATGCCGTATTCGACATCGTGTCTGCCTTCGTCAACAGCAGTATGCCAGGCGATGTGGCTGCCGAGCAGATGGCCATGGCCATTCAGGACGCTAAATAAGTCTTTCCTTCCCGTCTCGGAGCATGACTCATGCCTTCTTCCCCCCCTCGTCATGGCGAGGGGCGGGGCCGGCTGCAGCAATGGCTTCCCAAGCTGGTGCTCGCCCCGTCCTTCGCCCTGCTGCTGTTCTTCGTCTACGGCTTTATTGTCTGGACAAGTTATATCTCGTTTACCGACTCCGGCATGCTGCCGGATTATACCTGGGTCGGGCTGGAGCAGTGGTCAAAGCTGTGGCGCTCATGGACCTGGGGGATCGCGCTTCACAATATCTGGGTGTTCGGCCTGCTTTATATCGTGAGTTGCACGGTGCTGGGGCTGCTGCTGGCCATTTTGCTTGATCAGCGCATTCGCGCCGAAGGGGTTCTGCGTACCATTTACCTCTACCCGATGGCGCTGTCGTTCATCGTGACCGGGACCGCCTGGCAATGGTTTCTCAATCCGGGGCTTGGACTTGAAAAAACCATGCGCGAACTGGGATGGGAAAGCTTCACCTTCAATTGGCTCATCAATGCGGACATGGCGATTTATACCATTGTCATTGCGGCGGTCTGGCAGGCCACCGGATTCATCATGGCCATGTTCCTGGCCGGGCTGCGGGGCATTGATGGTGAAATGATCAAGGCTGCCCAGATCGATGGCGCGCCGACCTGGAAGATTTATGCGCGAATAATCATTCCTCAACTGCGCCCGGTCTTTTTAAGCGCGATTGTGGTGCTGGCGCATCTGGCCATCAAGAGCTTCGATCTGGTTGTTGCGATGACCGGAGGCGGACCCGGCAACTCGACGGCGGTACCGGCAACCTTCATGTATTCCTATGCCTTCTCCCGCAATGAAATGGGGATCGCGGCAGCCAGTGCGGTGTTCATGCTGGCAGTGATTGCAGCATTGATCGTGCCGTATCTGTACTCCGAACTGAGGGGGGGCCGCTCATGAGTTCTGCCATGCCGGGGCGGCGTTCGCTCAGTGGCGCGCGAGTGATGCTGTATGCCGTATTGTGTGTATTTGCCGTCATTTATCTGACGCCCCTTTATGTGATGCTGACCACCTCGTTCAAGTCGCTGGAAGAAATTCACCAGGGCAACATGCTGGCGCTGCCGGAGCAATGGACGGTCACGCCCTGGCTGGACGCCTGGAGTGGTGCCTGTATCGGGCTTGAATGCAATGGGGTGCACGGCTACTTCTTCAACAGCATCAGTATTGTGGTGCCTGCTGTTCTGATTTCAGGACTGCTGGGGGCCTTTAATGGCTATGTGCTGACAAAATGGCGCTTTCGCGGCCACAAGATTGTCTTTGGCCTGATTCTGTTCAGCTGCTTTATTCCCTTTCAGATTGTCCTGCTGCCCATGGCACGTGTACTGGGTATTCTGCAGGTAGCCAACAGCACCACGGGGCTGGTGCTGGTACATGTGGTCTATGGCATCGGCTTTACGACCCTTTTCTTCCGCAACTTCTACGAAAGCTTTCCCAATGAGCTGGTGCGGGCCGCGCAGCTCGATGGTGCCGGATTCTTTACCCTCTTTTTCCGCATTCTGCTGCCGTCGTCCATTCCCATCATTGTCGTGACCGTAATCTGGCAGTTCACCAATGTCTGGAATGACTTTCTGTTTGGTGTGTCGTTCTCCTCGGGAGACAGTGCACCAATCACGGTGGCGCTCAATAACCTGGTCAACAGCTCGACCGGGGTAAAGGCCTATAACGTCAATATGGCCGCCGCGATGATTGCGGCAGTGCCCACGTTGATTGTTTATGTCCTCGCAGGGAAATATTTCCTGCGCGGTCTCATGTCCGGTTCGGTGAAGGGTTGAGCAATGAGTTTTCTACACATCAACAATATTAAAAAACGCTTTGGCGACACCACCGTGCTCAAGGGCATCGATATCGCGATCGAAAAGGGCGACTTTCTGGTGCTGGTCGGACCTTCCGGCTGTGGCAAGTCAACGCTGTTGAACATGATTGCCGGACTGGATTCCATTTCGGAAGGGGAGCTTCTGCTCAACGGCGAACGCATCAACGAGCTGCATCCGGCCCGACGAGATATTGCCATGGTGTTTCAAAGTTACGCGCTGTACCCCAGCATGACGGTGGCCGGCAACATCGGCTTCGGGCTCGAAATGCGCAAGGTACCAAAGGCGCAGCGCCGGGAGGCCATCCAGAAGGTCGCCCGCATGCTTCAGATCGAATCGCTGCTTGATCGAAAGCCGGGGCAGCTTTCCGGCGGGCAGCGCCAGCGTGTGGCCATGGGGCGAGCGCTGGTACGTGATCCACAGCTGTTTCTTTTCGATGAGCCCCTGTCCAACCTGGATGCCAAGTTACGGGTCGACATGCGTACCGAGATCAAGCAGCTGCACCAGCGGTTGAATACGACCATCGTGTATGTGACCCATGACCAGATCGAGGCCATGACACTGGCCACTCGTATCGCGGTGATGCGGGCAGGAGAGCTTCAGCAGCTGGGAACACCGCAGGAAGTCTACGATGACCCCAGTAATCTGTTCGTGGCCGGCTTCATGGGATCGCCTTCGATGAACCTGCTTCGGGCTGATATCGTCCGGCACGAGGGTGTCCTGCATGCCCGGGTCAGGAAACGTAATGAAGACGTTCTGATGCTGCCCATCGAACGGGATGCCGAGGCTCTGGCCGGCTGGGAGGGCCGTGAGGTGATTCTTGGTATCCGGCCGGAGGCGATTACCGACCCGGCCAGCGCCCATCATGACGGCCGCATCTTTGAAGCCGAGCTGGAGGTAGAACTTGTCGAGCCCACCGGGGCCGACATGTACGTGGTGACGCACCTGGGCGGGCGGGAGATTAATGCACGCATGCGGCCAGGTACCGATATTTCGGCCGGAACGCCGACCCGCTTTGCGTTTGATGTCTCTCGTATGGTGGCGTTTGATCCTGATAGCGAGGCGCGAATTCGTCATACCTGATTTGCGACGCGTCGACGGTGCCTTCCCAGAGTCGCGGCGTGGGTACCGGGCTTTCGTCAGCCAGGCCCTGAATGCCCGTCGGCCGTTCTACCTGAACGATGCCTGATACACTGATCAGGCCGTGCCTGCCTTTAAATGCATGTCAACAAAGGGTTTTTCTATCAGGTGGTGGTGCCTGGAGACATGCTCGACAAGGGGTGGGGGCAGGATCCTGTTCGGTGGATCCTGCCGTAATAAGGAAGTGTCAAAACAGCGCGGCGGCCTTGGCAAGGGCAATGTAGAGGCCGATCAAAAAAGGCACGCCGACCGCGAGCCAGGCAATTACGCCGCGAATGCCGAACCGGCCACGCGCGGCCAGCTGGGCGTCGCTTGAGACACTGGCTTCGTTTTGCAGAGCGCGCTCATGAGCGAGCTCCTCTTCTGACATGTGCAATGAGTGATCGACCGGTCGGATAAGGCTATTGCAGATAAAGCCTATCGCCAGCAGGCCCGCCATGAGATAGAGCGTGCGGTCGTATACCAGCGCCGGTGCTACGCCGGCATCCAGCTGGGCTTCTCTGATGAGGGTAATCACGACAGGGCCGATCAGGCCCGCAGCGGTCCAGGCGGTCAGCAGGCGGCCATGAATGGCACCAACCATTTGTGTGCCGAATATATCGGCCAGATAAGCAGGAACGGTGGCAAAACCACCGCCGTACATACTCAGAATTACGCAAATGGAAATGACGAACAGCCCGGCCATGCCCAGGTGACCCCAGGTGGGCAGCGAGCAATAGGCGATGATGCCAAGTACAAAGAACACGTAGTAGGTGTTCTTGCGCCCCAGCTTGTCTGAAAGGGAAGCCCAGAACAGCCGTCCTACACTGTTGAATAGACTGATCAGGCCAACCAGACCCGCTGCGGCTGCGGCAATTGCCGTGGCTTGCGCGCTGGTCAGTGCCTCACCGGTCTTCTCCACGCCCAGCAAGGCAGAGCCGAATACATCCTGCAGCATGGGGCTTGCCATCGAAATCACTGCAATGCCCGCGGTGACGTTCAGGAACAGCACCGCCCAGATCAGCCAGAACTGCCGGGTTTTCCAGGATGTTTTGAGATGAACATGGCCCTGAGTGATCATGGTATTGGTGTGCTGCTTGTCCGACGGCTGCCATCCCTGAGGCTTCCAGCCATTGGGCGGGACGCGAAAGCTCAGGGCGCCAATGCTCATGACGATGAAGTAAATGATGCCCATGGTAATCAAGGTGAGGGCGACGCCATTGCCGCCGTTATCTGAGTACATCCCCATGAGCCAGACGGCCAGAGGAGCGCCTACCATCGCACCACCGCCATAGCCCATGATGGCAAAGCCGGTTGCCATGCCGCGTCGGTCAGGGAACCACTTGATCAGCGTCGAGACGGGCGTGATGTAGCCAAGCCCCTGGCCAATGCCGCCCAGAACACCGCACCCCAGGTAGAGTAGCCAAAGCTGGTGCGTCATCACCCCCACGCCTCCAAGAATCAGGCCGCCACCCCAGCAAAGCGCCGCGATGGCGCCGGCCTTGCGTGGCCCGGCATGCTCGAGCCAGGCTCCCCAGAGCGCAGCGGAGATGCCCAGCATGGCGATAAAGATACCGAAGGTGTACGTCACATGACCTACCGCCCAGTTGCAGGAGGTGGTCGTAAGCGCTTGTAAAAGTCCTGTGTTGCTACAGCTGGCCGCAGTGTTCGAGGAAGGCAGCAGGGTGGTCATGGGAATCCAGAAGACCGAAAACCCGTACGCCATGCCGATGCAAAGGTGTATCGCAAGTGCCGAGGTAGGCGTCAACCAGCGATTGAACCCCGCCTGGGCGATGGTTGTCTCGCGGTCGAAAAAGCCGGCAGGGCGCCGAGAGGCGGTAGTGTTATTCATTGATTCTCTTTTATCTTTATTTGTGAGCGTCGCGAACGACGTACAAGCATCATGAAAAAGTGCCTGTTCAGGGCGCCTCTGCCTGTGCCGATATTGATTGCGTCTTCAGGTAAATCCGGACTCGACAGTTAAAGTCATCGAATAGGGCGCAACAACTAGCCAATAGTTATATGAACGATTTTCATGGTCAAAGGAGGTCATCAGGCCATTGCTTCATGACCCGGACGTGAGACGTGAGTAAGGCGCGCGATGACATGACCAGCGGTTGCCGGTTGCCTGCTTCGAATGCACGAATTCCCCTTCAGCAACCGGCCTTTTCAAGGCCTGTGGTCAGTCAAGTAACACTGTCTGTGACCGATAAGGTTCTGACCATGGTGTAAGTATGTGCTTGCACCTGAACTGCGATCAGAGCCCTATGTCATGGCAAAATATCTTTGCGTTCTGCTGGGTCTGCTGGTGCCGTTGCTGTCAGCGGCGGACGATCAACCGCTTGATCACCTGAGCATCAATGGGTTCGGTACGCTGGGCATGGTGTACAACCCCCAGGACAAGGCTGCTCCCGTGCGTAAGCTGGACCAGCCCGACGGTGCCGGCAAGGGCATCGGGTTTCGCCAGAACAGTCTGCTCGGACTTCAGCTTCGCTACGATGTTGATCGCGAGTGGGGCGCCGTGGTTCAGGGGCTCAGCCGCTATGACGATACGGGCAGCTTCGAGCCGGTACTGTCGCTGGCCTTCCTGCGGTATTCCCCGTCCTCTCATGTTCATATGCGCCTGGGCCGTATCGGCTGGGACGTCTATATGCTCTCGGAATCCCGGTATGTCGGTTATGCCTACCCCTGGCTCAGACCCCCGGTGGAGCTTTTCGGACTCATGCAGCTCAATGCCATCGACGGAGGCGACGTGACGCTGACTCAAGGAGTCGGCTCCGGTGTCATCAGTGCCACCTTCTTTGGTGGTAATGGAAATCGCAAGCGGCTGTACCTGACGGATAATGTCTCGGCCAACCTGAAGGACCCGCATGTCTGGGGCGGTCACCTTGATTACAGGCAGGGAAGCTGGTTTGTCCGTGCCGGGTATACCTCGCTGAAAACCAGCCCCGACTACGACTATGGCGCTATCGATGCCGGGGTGGTAGCCGCCCTGGTGGCGCAGAATGCCGACCTCAACGACCTGTACGGCTTTGCCGACATGAATTTCACGTCGCTGTCGGTGAGTTGGGAGCCTGGCCCCTTTCAGCTGCTGGCCATGGCCAACGAGATCTCGCTGTCCGGCAAGGGCGGTCATGTTCACAGTGCGCTACTGTCGGCCGGATATGTACACGGCAAGTACACCCCTTATCTGTCGGCCGCGTGGATGGCCTCCCATCCGAATCAGGATCTCAATGGGGGCCATTTCAGGCAGCGAACGCTGAGTGCCGGGCTTCGGTATGACGTAACCCCCAGGGTGGCGATCAAGGGGCAGATTGATCATGTAAGTGCCTATGGGGCGTCTCCCCTGCTGCGTCAGCACGATGATTATGGGCACCTTGAGATGGTGACATTCGGTCTTGGGCTGGATTTCATCTTCTAGGAGGAGAACATGCGTCATGCCTGCTGTGCGTTATTGGTGTCCCTGTTTCTGCTCTGCTCACATGCCCGGGCGGATATTGCCGTGATCGCCAATCCCGATAGCGACATCCTGACGCTTGAACGCGATGACATCGTCAATATTTACATGGGGCGCTATAACCGGCTTCCACGTGGCGAGCTGGCCCTGCCGATCGATCTCGCTCCGCTGCGCGCCCGATTTTACCGGGCGCTTGTTCAGCGTGAGCTGGCGGAAATCAACGGCTGGTGGGCTCGGCTGGTATTTTCCGGCCGCGGCTCGCCGCCACATCAGGTCAGCGAGGAAGCTACCGTCTTCGAACTGGTGGATCACAACTCCAATGCGCTGGGGTATATCGATGCCGCCGATCTGAGGCCTGCCATGCGGGTGGTCTTTCTACTCAGAGAGGCGCCTGAATGATCAAGCGATTGAAAGTGCTGTTTCAAACCCGGCTGGCGCTGCGTACGACAGCAATGGTCATGGGCGTCGTGGGGTTGCTTGGTGTCATATTTGTCTCTGTCGCGGTCGAGGTGCACGCCAGTGATGAGCGCCGTAACCAGTACTCCAGGATTGAAGAGCTGCTTTCAACGGTCGAGCGTACGGCACAGGCGGCCTGCTTTCTGGGGGACACGCAGCTGGCCCATGAGCTTTCCGAAGGCTTGATCGGCAATTCCATCATCAGTGATGTTTACATCGTTCAGGCCGATGGCACCGCGTTGACCCCTGCCGGGTATCACGTACCTGACCAGGCGGAAGGTGGCATTGAACGCGTGATTCATTCTCCGTTTGATGCCCGAAAGCAGGTATGCCGGATTTTCGTGATGCCGGACGAAGCCGGTATCGACCGGCAGGTGGTGGAGGCCTCCCGATTTTTGACAATAGCGCTGATGATTCAGCTGCTGGGAGTGGGGCTGTGTGTCGTATTCATTGTGCTGCGCCATGTTACGCGGCCCATTGCCGGTATTTCGCATCGTCTGAGCGAGCTTGAAGCCGAGACCGGTCAAAAGCTCGAAATTCCCTGGAATAATCATCACGATGAAATTGGCAAGCTGGTCGGTAGTGTCAACGCGATGATTGATCGCCTGATGAAAAGCCTTGGCGAGGAACGGCGGCTTCGCCAGATCCAGACGGTGGAAGAACGTCGGTACCGAACGCTTTTCGATAATGTCGATGCCGGTATTTTCGAGCTCGATCATGAAGGCCGGGTGTTGTCTGCCAACATGGCCTTCCGGTACTTTTTCGGCCTGGCGCCGGCACTTGAGCTTGAGCGCGTTCCGCTGTTTCTTCACGAGTTACCGGGGGTTGATATGCCGTCCACCGAGGCATTCCTCAGGTGCGGCGCCGGCCGGAACGAAGCCTGCCAATGGGAAGTTCGCATTGATACGCTGGAACAGCCCCAGTGGCTCAGCCTGCAGATTACCCCCCTGTCACCCGGACGCTCGCAGGGAGTGGCGCACAACATCACGGAGCAAAAGGTGGCTGCACACCAGGCCACCCTGCTGGCCATGACGGACCCCCTGACCGGGCTGGGCAACCGGCTGGGGTTCGAGCGCAGGCTTGATCAGTACCAGTTCCTGTCGGCCAGCGATGTACAGCCACCGGTCACGCTGTTGCTGGTGGATTTTGACCACTTCAAGCAGATCAATGATACCTACGGGCATCATGCCGGTGACCAGGCCCTGATCAGCGTGGGCCGGCTTTTGAATGCCGCCATGATCGAGGATGACTATCTGGCCCGGCTGGGAGGCGACGAGTTCGTGATGCTGGTAAGCAGCCGCTCGGGCCGCCCCGCCATCAACGAGTTACTGGCCGGGCTGTCAGCGCAACTGGCAGAGCCGGTGCTGGTTATCGACGGTCATGATGTTCACATGGGCGTCAGTATCGGTATTGCCGTGATCGGGCATGATACCGGTGACGGCCGCGAAGCACTGCGGCTGGCGGATGCGGCCATGTACTCGGCCAAGCGGGCCGGCCGCAATACCTGGCGATATCACGAGCGTCAGTGAAGCTCGGCCAGCCATGTGATCACCCCGAACAGCGCCACACCAACCAGAATCGGCAGGCCGGTACGATGAGTCAGGCGCCAGCAAAGGATCGTGGCCAGGGCTCCCGCCAGGGTCGCCAGCCAGGTGATGGGCTCTGGCTCCGAAGGCACCAGTGAGACCCCCAGCAGCCCGGCAATCAGCAGCGGCCCTGCGACGATCAATCCATAAGGCGTGGTCGCCATTGACGTATCAGGCCGCGCGCGTCGTCGCTGTACCCACCAAAGTGGCAGGGCCCGCATCAGCCAGGTGCCCAGGGCCATCATGATCAGCGCCGCCCAGAATGCGATGGTCATCGTGACATGCTCCGGTGGTGGTTCAGCCAGAAGTAAAGCGCGCCACACCCCGCCGCCAGCAGGATGCCCACATTGGGCCAGCCTGCCATGGCCATGATGACACCACTGAACACACTGATACTGATGGCCAGCGCCCAGTGGCGTGTATTCATGCGGGGCAACAGCAGTGTGATGAACAATGCAGGCAGTGCAAAGGGCAGTACCCTGTCCAGCAGGGGCCACTGCATCATCAGCCAGTGGCCGGCGAGCACTCCTGTCAGTGTTCCCCCTACCCAGCTGGCCCATGCTGCGAGGGCTACGCCACTGAACCAGCGCAAGCGCTCACCTTCATGGTGCTGTTCAAGTCGGCTGCTGGCCAGGGCAAAGGACTCATCAGTCAGCAAATGGCTCAGAAACGGCAGGACCGGATGGCGTGGCAGCGAGGCGGCAATGGCCGGCCCATAGGCTACATGCCTCAGATTGATGCCCAGGGCGATGCCGGCGGCCAGCAGTGGCGATGCACCACCGGCGACCAGCCCTACAAACAGGAACTGAGCGGCGCCGGAATAGACCAGCAGCGAAAGTGCCAGAATGCCGATCGGTGTGATACCGGCCTGCAGGCCGATCACGCCAAATGCCACGGCAACCGGCACATAGCCACTCACGATCGGCAGGGCCTGGATCATGCCCGAGTAAAGCGGCCGGTGACTCTTCATGGTGTACAGGCCTGCCGGTAGTGGACTTCCACCAGAGCTTCGCAGCCCTGATCATGGGTCAGGTAGTGGTGATCGACATCTGCATCAAAGGTCAGACGCTCGCCGGCGACAAGCCGCCTGCCGTGCTGATCATTCCCGGCGGTCAGGACACCATTGATCACCGTAACATGCTCCCGGGTACCCGCTGGATGGGCCCTGGCGTACCGCTGCTGGTGAGCGGCCATCTGCATCAGGTACATGTCCATCGGGGCAGTGGTCGTGTTCTGTGCCACAAGCTGAACCGACACGTCTTCATTGCCTGCGTGACCGTTTACCGGAGCGATCAGGCTGCCGAAGGGCAACTGAAGTGCTTCTGCCAGCCGCCACAGGGTATCCAGGGTGGGATTGGCCTGACCCCGCTCCAGGCGGGAGAGACTGGATTTGGCCAGCCCGGCGGTTTCTGCAAGGCCTGACAGTGACAGTGCTCTGGCATCGCGCAGCGTCGTAATGCGCTGGCCAAGACGTATTAGTTCGTCGGTAGTCATACGAGGTGTTCCATATAAAGAACGTTTGTCTGAAGTGTTCTTTATATGGAACGTCAGGTCAAGCAGGCGCCATGAAAAAACGCGCCCGAAAGCGCGTTTTTTCATCGACAGGTCACATGGTCATGCGGTGGCTGCCTCCCGTGACGCGGCATGCTTGCGCCGGCGCCGGTTCTGCAGGGCAATAATCAGCCCCAGCACGCCCAGCGCAGGAAGCCATAACCACTCCTTGGCGAAGCGGTCAGCGGGCAGGCGGACTGCGGTGATGGTCTGATCAAGGTCGAACCCGAGCTCCTTGGCTTCACTGCCCCAGGTCACCATGTCCACCAGCGTCTTGTTGCCGTCCTCTCGCAGCATCAGGCCCAGGTTATCCAGCTTCTCCTGGCCGTTGGCACCTTCTACCGGCGGGATTTCCACCACAAAGTGGGTGGGCTGGCCGTAGTCATCGATGCCATCTATGGCCACTCGCACATTGTCACCCGGCCCGGCCTGTTCCAGCGCCTGCGCCATCTGTGCAGGAGGCAGGTCCTGCCAGGGGGGAACAATCTTGTCCTGCCAGTAGCCCGGACGGAACAGGGTAAAGGCAATTACCAGCAGCAGTACTGTCTCGTACCAGCGGCTTCGGGTAATAAACCAGCCCTGAGTGGCAGCAGCAAAGATCAGCATGGCCAGGGTGGCCACGATAAAGATCAATATGCCGTGCCATAGATCCACGTTGATCAGCAGCAGATCCGTATTGAAGATGAACAGAAAGGGCAGGGCGGCTGTGCGCAGGCTGTACCAGAAGGCCTGAAAGCCGGTTCTGATGGGATCTGCCCCCGAGATGGCCGCGGCTGCAAAGGATGCCAGCCCGACCGGCGGTGTGACATCCGCCATGATGCCGAAGTAGAAGACAAACAGATGTACGGCGATCAACGGTACCAGCAGGCCCTGTTGCTGACCCAATTGTACGATGACGGGAGCCAGCAGGGCCGAAACCACAATATAGTTGGCCGTCGTTGGCAGCCCCATGCCCAGAATCAGGCTCAGTACCGCCGTCAACAGCAGCATCAGCATCAGGCTTCCCATCGACAGCTGCTCGACCAGATCGGCCAGCACCAGCCCGACGCCGGTCTGGGATACGGCCCCTACGATAATACCGGCGGTCGCGGTGGCAATCCCGATGCCAACCATGTTGCGCGCCCCGTCTACCATCCCCATCCATACATCGTGAACACCGGCCCTGGCGGCCTGGCCGAACTGGCCTTCCTGACGGAAAAAGGCATCGATCGGGCGCTGGGTAAGCATGATGATGACCATCATGACCGTGGCCCAGAAGGCGGATAATCCTGGAGAAAGCCGCTCGACCATCAGACACCACACCAGCACGATGACCGGCAGCAGGAAGTGCAGACCGACCATCACGGTAGGACGGGTCTGAGGCAATTCGGTAATGTCGCTATCCGGGTGATCATGCTCCAGCGGAGGGTAGTTGGACCCCAGTTTGAGCAATAGGATATACACCACGGCCAGCAGCAGACCCACGCCCCAGGGGGTGGCATCACCCAGCAGCGGTTTCAGCCAGCCGAGTCCGTAATACACCCCGATCGCCAGCGCCATGATGCCGATCAGCCCGGTCAGGAAACCAAGCACCTTCTGTAGCCAGGGTTTGGGCGGATTGGTGCTTTTCAGCCCGCTCATGCCGGACTTCATGGCTTCAAGGTGAACAATATAGAGCAGTGCGATGTAGGAAATGACGGCGGGCAGGAAGGCATGCTTGATGACGTCCACATAGGGAATGCCAACATATTCGACCATCAGAAAGGCCGCAGCCCCCATGACCGGTGGCATGATCTGGCCATTGACGGATGCGCCGACTTCGATGGCTCCGGCCTTGGTGCTGCTGAAGCCGACCTTTTTCATCATCGGGATCGTGAACGTGCCCGTGGTGACGGTATTGGCAATGGATGACCCGGAGATCAGCCCGGTCAGTCCGGAAGCGACCACCGCTGCCTTGGCCGGCCCACCGCGATAGTGGCCCAGCATCGAGAAGGCCACCTTGATGAAATAATTGCCGGCACCGGCCTTCTCAAGCAGGGCACCGAACAGGACAAACAGAAAGACAAAGCTGGTGGATACACCCAGCGCAATCCCGAAGACACCCTGGCTGGTCAGCCACTGATGGTTGATCAGGGCTTCGAAACTGACGCCCCGGTGAGCCAGCATGCCCGGCATGTAAGGCCCCGCCAGGGAATAGCCCAGAAAGACCATGGCCACGATCATCAACGGTGGCCCAAGCGCGCGGCGCGTGCCTTCCAGCAACAAAACCAGCCCTAGAATACCGACCACCACGTCCTGAGTGATCGGGTTGCCCGGTCGGTTTGCGAGCTGATCATAGAACATATACAAATACATGGCCGCAAAGGCAGCGACCAGGGCCATGGCCCAGTCCGGTAGTGGAACGCGCTCCTTTGGCGACCGCTTGAAGGCCGGATAGGATAAAAACGCCAGTACCAGTGCAAAGGCAAGGTGAATCGAGCGTGCTTCCGTGGCGCCGAAGACGCCAACCCCCAGCATGTAGGGCAGGGGAGAGGCAATCCAGAGCTGAAAGGCTGACCAGGCAAAGGCCAGCAGCAGAATCAGCCGCTTCGGATAGCCCGTAAGCTGGCGGCCGCCGGTGTCGGCGCTGGCGGCCATTTCCCGCGCGCGTTCGGCGGCATCATGGGATGATGAAGCAGGAGAGTCTGTCATGAGGTGTTCCTTCGATGACCAGGGACGTTGTTATTTAATCAGTCCAGTAACGCAATACCCCCGGCGGACCGGGGGCATGGTGGTCGGAAAGCATCTGCTTTCAATGTATCACCGTATTACTTGTCGGTGAGCCAGCCTTTTTCCTGATAATAACGCTTGGCACCGTCATGCAGCGGGGCAGACAGACCATCGCTGATCATGGTTTTCGGGTCGAGCTTGGCAAAGGCCGGGTGCAGCTTCTTGAAACGATCGAAATTGTCGAATACAGCCTTGGTGGCTGCGTAGACCGTATCGTCGTCGACCTTGGTGGAGCTGACCAGCGTGGCACCGACACCGAAGACGGTTACGTCCTTGTCATTGCCCTTATACATGCCACCGGGGATGGTGTAGAAGCTGTAATAGGGTTTTTCATCAACCAGCTCCTTGATCGCCGGATCATCCAGCGGGATCAGGGTGACGTCCGTGGTGGTCGCGGCTTCCTGGATGGAGCCATTGGGGTGGCCGGCAACAAAGATGAAGGCATCGATGTTGTTGTCGGCCAGGGCAGAAGCCTGCTCGGCGCTATCCAGCTCGGAGGCGAGGGCAAAGTCGTCCCTGGTCCAGCCCTTGGCTTCCATGATCATTTCCATGGTCGCGCGGTTACCGGAGCCCGGGTTACCGATATTGACACGCTTGCCCTTCAAATCATCCAGGGACGTGATGCCGCTGCCGCTGCGCGCGACAATAGTGGCCGGTTCACCGTGCAGGGCGAACACGCTACGCAGATCCTCATGTGGTTCACCCTTGAACTGGGCCTCGCCATGATAGGCGTTGTACTGCACGTCCGACTGGGCAACGCCCATGTCCAGATCGCCATTTTCAATGCCGTTGACGTTGGCTACCGAGGCACCGGTCGACGGCGCATTACATTTGTAGCCACTGTCGCCCTGGTTCACGAAACGGCAGATTGACTGGCCTACCACGTAATACACGCCGGTTTGTCCACCGGTGCCGATGGTCATGAACTTGTCGGCTGCCTGAGCCGGTGCAGTTGTCAGTGCCACCGTGCTCAGCGCCAGTGCAGCGGCCGAGAACAGCGTCTTGAAGGCATGATGTTTTGCAAACATGAGGATCCCTCGATCATTGCCCTTGCTTGTTGTAGTGCGTGTCGGAAGGTGCATGATCACGGCGTTCAAGGGCAGGTTGGTATTGTAGTGTCCTGTTCACGGTAATCCCCGGAACGGGTACTGCCAAACGTGGCTTGATCAGGATTAAGTTTCAAAAAAGTAATTTGATGTGAAACGAGAAGGTAGAACTGAAAAAAAGGTAAGCAGGCCTCAATCAAAAACACCTGCAGAAGCAGGTGTATATTGATTCGCCACTCAGCACATGTTGTGACGCTTGTCGCTGGGCTGGTGGTCGAACGGATGAGCAAACCCGCCCTGACCCTTCTGATCCGTGCTGCCCGCATAGGCATATGCGGCGGCGCTGGCGGTCAGAAGAATCACGGTAGTCACTGCCATAATACGTCGCATGATGATCTATCCTTGGACTTGAATAATAGTTATAGGGTCGCCAAAGCGAACTTTGACGATTAAATCATGCGCGAACTGGTCAGGGATAGTCTGTGCCAATAAGTGCACAGGCCGTGAGACGGGACCAATAGCCAGGAACACGTAGCCCGGCTACAGGGGATACATAAAAAAACGCCTGCATGGCGCAGGCGTAACAGCGTTTGGGCGGCTGTCGGTTGAACCGATCAGCACATGTCCGAACCACCGGACGAATGACTTTGGTGATGACCACCAAACAACCAGCCCCAGAATCCACCTTCATCACTGGTCCTGTCGCCCTGACCGGCATAAGCGGCGCTACTGGCGGACATGACAAGTGTCATTACAACTGCTGCGGTAATTTTCATTGCTTCCCCAACCTCATCAAGCTTTATAGTTTTGGCCGACATCACTCAGCACGCGAATGATGCGCCTGGCCCAGGCCGCGTTCTGTGCCGGAGTTGCCATTGTGAAATTTCCGGTCACGGCATGTTTTTCACGTAGTTTATAAGTAAGTCTTTGTTTTGATGGGGAAGGGGTCATTGCACGCAAGAATATAGCGTCAAGGACATGGCGTGGATGCACACTTCGGCACACTGCTAGAGGAGAAAACCATGGAAGGCAGCTGCGTTCGATGCAACTGGCCCGGCAATGATCCACAGATGATTGCCTATCACGACACCGAGTGGGGGGTGCCGGAATACGACAGCCGCGCCCTGTGGGAAAAACTGATGCTCGATGGCTTTCAGGCGGGGCTGTCCTGGCGAACCATCCTGCACAAGCGGGAGGCGTTCAGGGAAGCCTTCGCGGGCTTCGAGCCCGCGCGGGTTGCGGACTTTACCGAGGCCGATGTGGAACGGCTGATGGGCAATGCAGGCATTGTACGCTCACGCAGGAAGATTGAAGGCGTGATAAGAAATGCGCGCGCCTGGCTGGCCATGCATCAGGCCGGTGAACCCTTTGACGAGTTTGTCTGGGCGAGTGTGAAGCATACCCCGGTGCAGGCAGGTGAGGTGCCGATCCCCACACAGACCGAGACCTCAGTGGCGCTTTCGAAAGCGCTCAGGAAAAGAGGCTTCACCTTTGCAGGCCCGGTGATTGTGTATGCCTGGATGCAGGCCACGGGCATGATCAATGATCACACCCATGCCTGTTTTCGCCACGCCGAGGTCGCGGCGCTTTCCTGAGTCAGGCCGTCAGCTTTACACGACTGCCGATCAGGGCCAGCGCAATCAGCAGAACAATGCCACTGGTCAGCATCATGCCCGGTGCGCCGGTGGCGTCCACCAGTACGCCACCGGCGGCAGCCCCAAGTGCAATGGCCGTCTGAATGGCGGCCCCGAACAGTGCCCCGGCACTTTCGGCCTCATCCGGCACGATGCGGGTAATCCAGGTAGACCAGCTGACAGGCGTGGCCCCGAACCCCAGGCCCCAGACAATGACCATGGCCGAGGCCATCCAGCTGCTTTGGGTGCCCAGCAGGGCCAGGCAGGCAAGGGCAAGCCCCATGAACAGCGCCGTGCCGCACAGCATGCGGGGCATGTGATGTTCCAGCAGACGACCGCCCACGAGTGTGGCGATCAGGTTTGCGACGCCGAAGGCCAGCAGCAGGGTGGAAATTCCCGTGATATGAAATCCGGCATTGTTTTCCAGAAAGGCCCGCAAATAGGTAAATCCTGCAAAATGGGCTGTAAACACCATGGCCACGGCCAGCATGCCAATACCCACCCCAGGCCGCTTGAGCACCTTCAGCATGGTACCCGCGCCCGCGGCGTGGTTCGGTTCCATGCGGGGTAGTGTGATCAGCTGGGCGATCAGCGTCAGACCGCCGAGCCCTGCCGCCATGAAAAAGACCATCCGCCAGCCGAACAGGTCACCCAGATAACTGCCCAGCGCCGCGGCGGTAATGGTCGCCAGGGGCACGCCACTGAAAATGATCGACAGGGCCTTTGGTATCTCGGCCGTTGGCACCAGTCGCATCGTGGTGGCGGCTGCAATCGCCCAGAAGCCGCCCAGGGCCAGCCCGAGAAAAATGCGCGCCAGCAGCATGAGCGGCAATGACGGAGCAACTGCTACCAGCAGGTTGGAAGCGATCAGCAGGCAACAAAGACCCAGCAGTACATGACGGCGATCAAGCGTGCGGGCCAGCGGGACAATCGTCAGGCCGCCGACCAGCGCCATCAGCGCGGTCACTGTCACGGCCTGCCCGGCCTGCCCTTCGGATACTCCCAGACCTTGCCCCATCGGGGTCAACAGACTGGCAGGTAGAAATTCGGCGGTGACCAGTGAGAAAACACCGAGTGCCATGGCCCATACAGCCCCCCAGGCCGCAGAGGCCGAGTCAGGCGAAGCCGTACAGTCGGCGGTAGTAGATGTCATGAAATGCTCCCGAGTGAAACAGTGCTGCAGAAAGACTGGGCGCAGACTACGGGAAGTCGGCCGGACGATCTATCGTCAAGTATCTGTCATGCGTAACTTTTTCGGCTGAAAACGGCTCGGTTCCTTTCCGGGCAGCACCGCCTGCCCGGACTCTTGCGCATGGCTTCAACGATAAGGGGGATCCGTGCCAGGCGCTGCCACTGCCGGGACATATCGGAAGGTATGGGTTGTGTAAACACTCACTTTCTTGAACAGTGTTGCTTGCAGCCGAGCAGTAGCGCCGTGATCGATCATGATGGGTCGCTGGTCTGGCGCTTTCCTCGGCTATCCTGACTTCTGACGCGGCTCGCTCTTTCAAGCTGCGAAATCGCAGGCCGACTGGATGCGTCCATTGGTTGTGTTTTTCCTGATCAGCGTAATGGCTGTTCGAGTGCCTTGGCCCATGAATCTGATGGCAGATGAAACCGGTTTGAACTTCGAGGCGCTTTCGCTCGATGATGCCAGGGCAGTCGAGCTGCCTGCCCTCGAGCGTTATACCGCGCGTGACGGTCGTGCGCTGGGGTATCGGCACTATCCGAGTAATTCGTGTATTGCGCTCGTTCTGGTGCATGGCTCAGGTACCGAAAGCCGGTATCTGGCCCCGCTTGCGCGGTCTATCGCCTCCGCCGATGCGGCAACCGTTTATACGCCGGACCTTCGAGGGCATGGCCCGGCGCCTCATCGTCGCGGTGATGTCGATTACATCGAACAGCCCGGCGATGATCTTGTGGATCTTGTGGCCCATATTCGAGCACGCAGGGACAGTATCGAGCGTGTGGTACTGGGCGGCCATTCATCCGGGGCCGGGCTGGTGGTGCGCCTTGCTGAGAGGCAGGACATGCCCCCGGTGGACGGGGTTCTATTGCTTGCGCCCTATCTTGGCCACGATGCGCCGACCACGCGCAGGAACTCGGGAGGCTGGGCCAGTCCGAACCTCTTTAAAATCCTGCCATTGGCATTGATCAATCGACTCGGGGTCACGGCCTTTAACGGCGCTCGGGTGCTCGATTTCGCCATGCCGGCGACACACCGTGACGGCTCGGAGACGCTTTCTTATTCCTTCCGCATGATGGCCGGACTCAGCCCTACCGATTTCAAGGCGGGCCTCAAGGCGATGAAGGCGCCTCTGTTGCTTCTCGCAGGGTCGGACGATGAAGCCCTCTTTGCCGACCGGTTCGAGGCCGTTGTCAGGCCGCTGTCGCCACACATGACGTTACGTATCGTTGAGGGCGTATCTCATCTGGGCATCGTAAGGGACGAGGAGGCAGCGCGTGCAGTCCGCCAATGGCTCACGTCGCTCGCGCCATGACAGCGTTGCTCTGGCTCTGGCTCTGGCTCTGGCTCTGGCTCTGGCTCTGGCTCTCGCTCTCGGCGCTATACTCAGGCCCATCTACCGCGCAGATGGACCGCACTGGCCGATGGTGGATCTGGTCATGACCTGTCCTGCCCCGCCGTATTGGGAAGAAGGGCGGTAGAAACGCTCTGGTAACCGCGGGTGCGCTGGCTTTCATGCACCGCTTGTGTTGCCTGGATAACCCTGCCACTACTTCGTTAGTGCGAGATTCTGGATGACAACGCCATGATTATTTCCGCTTCGACCGACTACCGCCGTGCCGCCAGACGTCGTTTGCCCCCCTTTCTGTTTCACTACGCAGACGGCGGCTCCTACGCCGAGCATACGCTTGAGCGTAACGTCAGCGACCTGGCTGACATTGCCCTGCGCCAGCGGGTGCTCACTGACATGTCCGAGCTTTCGCTTTCCACCGAACTCTTCGGCCGGCAGCTTTCCATGCCGGTGGCACTGGGGCCGGTGGGCCTTGCAGGGATGTATGCCCGACGCGGAGAAGTGCAGGCGGCGCGGGCGGCGGCGTCAAAGGGGATTCCCTTCACGCTTTCCACCGTGTCGGTCTGCCCGGTCGATGAGGTGGCCGCAGCGTCTGCTCAGCCCATCTGGTTTCAGCTCTATGTGCTGAAGGATCGGGGGTTCATGCAGCATGTGCTGGAAAAGGCGTGGGCGGCCGGGGTGCGTACACTCATCTTTACGGTGGATATGCCTACCCCCGGTGCCCGCTATCGTGACGCCCACTCCGGCATGAGCGGACCGTTTGCCGCACAGCGGCGCATGCTTCAGGCGGCAATGCATCCGCAGTGGAGCTGGGATGTCGGTATCCATGGCAGACCGCACGATCTGGGCAACATCTCTGAATATCGCGGGCAGGTGACCGGGCTTGAAGACTACATTGGCTGGCTGGGCAACAATTTCGACCCGGCGATCTCATGGAAGGATCTGGAATGGATTCGTGAGTTCTGGAAGGGCAGCATGGTGATCAAGGGCATTCTTGATCCTGAGGATGCCCGCGACGCGGTGCGCTTTGGTGCCGATGGGATCGTGGTGTCGAACCATGGCGGGCGTCAGCTTGACGGCGTGCTCTCGAGTGCTCGGGCCCTGCCGCCAATTGCCGAGGCGGTCAGCGGGGAACTCAGGATTCTGGCCGACTCCGGCGTGCGTAACGGGCTGGACGTGGTGCGCATGATCGCCCTTGGCGCCGATGCCGTGATGCTGGGACGGGCATGGGTCTTCGCGCTGGCCGCGGCGGGCGAGGCAGGGGTGGCCAACCTGCTGGACCTGTTTGAAAAGGAGATGCGGGTGGCGATGACGCTGACCAGCAAGCGTTCGATTGCCGAGATCGATCAGGCGGCGCTGGTCAGTGCCTTGAAGGAGCGGGAAGACAGCCTGCGCTGATATCTTCCTCGGCCCGCTGCGACCGGCTGGCCGGACGGACTGTGTCTCGTTCCTTCTGCACGGCGAGGGCAGCTATCGTTCGACATCATTACGGAACGTGACCCGGGCCAGGGTACCGCCGCCGGGGGCAGGGTGCAGTGAGATCGTGGCGTCCAGGGCGATGCAGATCTGGCGGGCGATCGCGAGCCCCAGCCCGGTGCCGCTGATGGCGCGGGCATCATCGCGCTGGTCACTGGTATGGCGCCCGCGATAGAACCGTTCGAACACCTTCTCGCGCTCATCCTCCTGAATGCCCGGCCCATCGTCCTCGACCTCGATCACGGCGCCGGGCAGGACCCGCACGACAATATTGCCGCCCGCCGGCGTATAGGCCTGGGCATTGCCGATCAGGATGGCCAGCAGCTCGTTGATCAGTGACATATCCCCCCGCACCTGAACCGTTTCCGGTGCCTCGAAGGCCAGGGTCAGCTCGCGCTGCCAGGCCAGCGATACCATGCTCATGCAGAACTCGCGGGTGGCTTCGGTCAGATCCAGCGTGGTGTCGGTACATCGCTGAATATCGTTCTCCACCCGCGCCAGTGACAGCAATCGATTGGCCAGCAGCGTCAGTCCTTCAAGGTCCTGATGAACATCGGTCAACGTGGCCTGAAGCCCGGCCTGCGAGGTATCCCGCATGCCCAGTTCCAGCCGGGCACGTAACGCAAACAGGGGCGTTCGAAGCTCGTGAGCGGCGTCGGCAATGAAGGCGCGCTGGGTCTTCAGGGTCTCGTCCAGTCGCTGATTGAGGTGATTGATCGCAACGATCAGGCCAAGCACTTCACGCTGCACGTTGTCGGTCGGGAGCGGTTCAAGGTGATGCGGCGAGCGGCTGGCGACCATGTCGGCAATGCGCTTGAGGGGTTTGAGGGCGGCGTCGATGGCGAACACGAACAGCCCGAAGGCCGCCACGGCGAACAGCAACAGGCGCAGCAGGGTATTGCCGAGCAGCTCGTGCAGCAGCTGAGCATGAATGTCGCGGTGTTCGGCGACCCGCACCTCGATCATGGCCTGGTAATCCGGCTGACTGACCGGCACCAGCAGTGACACGAGGCGCACCTCCCGATGGCCATAGGACCCATCGTAGAAGCGCGCCAGTGACGGGTAGCGTCGCGTCATTGGCATGCCGTCCGGTGGGGCGGGCAGGTCGTCAAACCCGGCGACGGTGCGGCCTTCGGCATCGATGACCTGATAAAAGGCGCTGCCGCCGCTGTCGAGCGAGAACGGGTCAAGGATGGCGCGTGAAATATGAACGCCTAGGCGGCCGTCCTCGACATGGACCGATTCCCCGAGCATTCGGGCGGCGATCAGAAGCGGCCTGTCATAGGCCTGGCTGGCGATGCGGGAGGCATCGTAGACCGCACCGGCCACGGCGATGCCGGTCAGCAGCAACAGCGCGGCGCCGATGCGTCGGGTCAGGCGGCCGCGAAGGCTGCCCTGTGACAGGCTTGCCTTCATGACGATGCAACAGGCGATGTGTCGGGTGCCCGCTCAAGCTGATAGCCCAGACCCCGGAAGGTCACGATGCGTACATCGCTGCCCTCGAGCTTGCGTCGCAGCCGATGCACGTAGACTTCAATGGCTTCGAAGGAGCCATCCTCGTCCATTGAAAACATCTGAGCGGCGAGCTGTTCCTTGCTGACCGTGCGTCCCAGCCGGGCCATCAGGGCCTCGAGCAGGGCGAGTTCGCGCGGTGGCAGGGTCAGAGGGCGGTCCCTGAGGGTAAAGCTTCGTGCGCCGACCTCGAAGGCGAGTGACCCCAGGCGATGAACTTCATGGCCATCGTGCCGGGTACGCCGGATCAGCGCATTGATGCGCGCCTCCATTTCCGACAGCGAAAACGGCTTGATCAGGTAATCATCTGCCCCGAGGTTCAGCCCGCGCACGCGTTCGGTGATGCTGCCACGGGCGGTAATGATCATCACCGGCAGGCGCGTATCGTGCTTTCTGAGCCAGCTCAACAGACTGAACCCATCCATTTCAGGCAGGCCGATGTCCAGCAGCAGCAGGGCATAGCTCTCCGTTTCAAGGGCCGTGCGCGCCGAAAGACCATCGTGCATCAGATCAACACTCCAGCCGGCGCTGACCAGCGCCTGTCTGATACTTTCGGCCAGAGACGGATGATCTTCGACTAATAGGGTACGCATGGCGCTGTCCGTGAAAGGTTGGTGAAAGTCTTCGTGGATACCGTGTCTGTCAGGCAGGGCCAGGGGCCGTTTGCGGGCGACAGTCTAACGATTTCCAGCAGGTTTGGGAGTGGCCTCTGAAGAGAGGGACTGATCATGTGCATCGGTAGCTGTCTCGGAGGGGCTGACGTAGCGAACGTTCTTTTGCATCACGCGTGCCCGCCTTTCGATCCTGTGCCAGACAACAAGAATCGGTGTCTCTTTCGAGCAGACATGACCGGAGATGATGACATGAGCATTAAAACCCGAGTAGTAGGCAAGCGTCGTATAGCCGCGGCGGCATTGATGGGTACCCTCGCGCTGGGCATGACCCTGCCGGCACAGGCCTTCGATGGCCCGAAACGTTCCGAGTGCATCGCGCCTGCCGCCCCCGGCGGCGGGTTCGATCTGACCTGCAAGCTCGCACAGAGCGCGCTGGTGCAGGAAAAGATTCTCTCTACCCCGATGCGTGTTACCTACATGCCCGGCGGTGTCGGCGCGGTCGCCTACAACACGGTCGTGGCACAGCGCCCGGATGACCCCAACGCCATCGTGGCCTGGTCAAGCGGTTCGCTTCTGAACCTGGCGCAGGGCAAGTTCGGCCGCTATGACGAAAATGCCGTGCGCTGGCTGGCCGGTGTAGGCACCAGCTATGGCGCTGTCGCGGTGCGTGCCGATTCACCCTACAAGACCCTCGAGGATCTGGTTAAGGCGCTGAAGAAGGATCCCGGCAAGGTCGTGATCGGCGCCGGTGGGTCGGTTGGTGGTCAGGACTGGATGCAGACGGCGATGCTTGCCAAGGCCGCCGGCATTGAGCCGAAGGACATGCGTTACGTGGCGATGGAAGGCGGTGGCGAGCTGGCAACAGCACTGCTGGGCGGCCACATTCAGGTGGCGAGTACCGATATTTCCGACTCCGTGCCGCACGTTGAAAGCGGCGACATGCGCATTCTCGCAGTGTTCTCCGACGAGCGTCTGCCGGGCAAGGTCACCGCCGATATTCCGACCGCGATCGAACAGGGCTATGACGTTGAATGGCCGGTTATCCGTGGGTTCTACGTCGGACCGGAAGTCAGCGACGAGGCCTACAACTGGTGGAAGAACGCCTTCGACAAGCTGCTTGCGTCCGAAGACTTCGCCAAATTGCGTGAAAGTCGCGAGCTCTATCCCTTCGACATGACCGGTGACGAACTCAACGCCTACGTGAAAAAGCGTGTGGCGCATTACCGGGAACTGGCCGACGAGTATGGCCTGGTTCGCTAAGGCCCGCTGACCTGCCCCTGGGGCCCTCGCAATGAGGGCCTTGTTCACTTCTCGTCTCTCGTTGACTGGAGCCTCCACCCATGTTGTATCAACGTTTATTTCTGGTGGCCCTGCTGGTCGTGTATGCGGTGCTCGCTGTAGCCACGATGGGCTACCAGGCCGCCTTTTCCTACGAACCGGTCGGCCCGCGTGCCTTTCCGCTGTTGCTGCTGGTGCTGCTGGCGGCGGGCACGGTCTATCTGCTCTTTCGCCCCGGCCACCTGGCCGAGGAAAACGATGAGACCCCGCTGACCCCGCAGGTGCTGGTAAAGCTGGTGTTGTGCGTGCTGGCGCTGTCCCTGTTCGCCTTTTTCTTCGAGCGTCTCGGCTTCATTGTCTCGTCGTTTTTGTTTGCCATTGCCATGTGTCGTCTTTACAACGGCGGCTGGATCACCAGCGTGATTACCGGTCTCGTGATGTCACTGGCCTTTTATGTTCTGTTTGATCGTGTGCTGGATGTCCCGCTGCCGCTGGGCGTGCTGTCCGGACTGGGGAGCTGAATCATGGATACATTAGGCTATTTGGGCCAGGGGTTCGGTGTAGCGACGACCCCCTTGAACCTGATCACGGCGCTCAGCGGTACGCTGATCGGTACCGTGGTGGGGCTGTTGCCCGGGCTTGGGCCAATCAACGGCGTGGCGCTGTTGATTCCGATCGCCTTTGCGCTGGGCCTGCCGCCGGAAACCTCGCTGATCCTGCTGGCGGCGGTCTATCTGGGCTGTGAGTACGGTGGTCGTATTTCATCGATTCTTTTGAACATTCCAGGCGAAGCCTCTGCGGTCATGACCGCGCTGGACGGCCACCCGCTGGCGCGTCAGGGCAAGGGCGGCATCGCGCTGTCGATTTCGGCGGCCGGCTCCTTTTTTGGCGGTCTGATTGCGACCATTGGCGTAACCATTTTCGCCCCGCTGCTGGCTACCTGGGCGGTAGCCTTCGGCCCGGCGGAATACTTCGTGATGATGGTATTTGCCATTGCCTGCCTGGCGGGCATGGCCGGGAACAAGCCGGTCAAGACTGGCGTGGCTGCGCTGATCGGCCTGCTGCTGTCGTGCATCGGCATCGATTCCAACAGCGGTGTCTATCGCTTCACGTTCGGAGGTCTGGGCCTGTCCGATGGTATCCAGTTCGTGGTGCTGGTGCTTGGGCTGTTCAGTATCAGTGAGATTCTGGTGCTGCTGGAGCGCACCTATTACGGGCAAACCGCACTCAAGACCAGCGGCCGTATGATGTTCAACATGAAGGAGTTCATGTTTATCAAATGGGCCACGCTTCGCAGTGGTGTGGTGGGCTTTTTCATGGGTATTCTGCCCGGGGCCGGGGCGACCATGGCCAGTGCCGTGGCCTACATGAGTGAAAAACGCATTGCCACTCGGGACAACCGCTTCGGCGATGGCGATCTGCGCGGTCTGGCTGCGCCGGAAACGGCCAACAGTGCTGCCGCCTGTGGCTCGATGGTGCCGATGCTGACCCTCGGGGTACCGGGGTCCGGCACCACGGCGGTCATGCTTGGGGCGCTGACGCTTTATAACATCACGCCGGGCCCGATGCTGTTCCAGAACCAGCCCGATATCGTGTGGGGGCTGATCGCATCGCTGTTCATTGCCAACATCATGCTGGTCGTGATGAATATTCCGCTGATCCGGGTCTTTACAAAGATTCTGGCCGTACCCTACTGGGCGCTGGTGCCGGGCATCGCCATCGTGACTGCGATCGGGGTTTACGGGGTTCACGCCACTACCTTTGATCTGTTTTTGATGATCGTTATCGGAGTGGTGGGCTACATCCTGCGCAAGTTCGACTTCCCGCTGTCAGCCATTCTGCTCGGGTTCATTCTCGGGGGCATCATGGAGCAGAACCTGCGCCGTGCGCTGTCGATCTCCAACGGTGACCTGTCCATCCTGTGGTCCAGCCCTATTACCTGGGGCGGCTGGGCGCTGGTGGCGCTGATGGTCGTGCTGCCGATATACCGGGGCTGGCGCCAGCGTCGCGCGAGGGTGCCGCTCGCGCCTTGAGCCTGCATGTCATGCTCGGCAAACGAACCCGCCCTGTGCGGGTTCGTTTGCTGGTGCGGGGCCGATCTGCTGCTTGCCTTGTTCAGCCGGAACTACTCTGACCGGCGCTCGGAGTCGTCGGCGTGCTCGTTCTGCCTGGAATCGTTCCGTTTAGAGCCGTTCTGCCTGTCATCTTCCTTTTCCGGGTCATCCGGGTCATCCGGGTCTTCGTAGTCGCCGTTATTGCTCTGGTTATCGTCGTTGCTGTCGTCGTTATCATCGTCGCGCTGCTCCTGAAGCCGCTTCTGGCGGAGCTGCTGGCGATAGCCGTAGGTGGCGCTGCGCACCGTTTCATCGCTCTCAAGCCCCGACCCCAGCGCACCGCCGACGGTGGCCAGCGAGGTGGCAAGCCACCCGAGCGCCCCGAACTCGAGCAACCCAATCTCGTGGCCGAGGGTTTTCCCCATGACCACCGATGGGACAAACAGGTACGCCGTGATGAAAAACAGCAGCATCAAAAACAGATAATAGAAAAGCACCCCAATGGCGAGCGTACTGAAGGTCGCGATGTTGTAGAGCTTGGCATTGGAAAACGCATCGCGGGGCCGTATCGGCTCCCACAGCCCATGGTCGATGATGATCCAGAGCACCATGGCGATCATCGACAGCAGCATCAGCGTGAGAAAGCGCCAGGGCTCGTAGCTGTCGGCCAGGCGCCACATCGAGGGAAAGATCATCCCGTAGGCGCCGGTCGCAAAGGCCGCCGCACCGACGCGGCGAAAGGCAGGGAAGATCGTCCAGGGGCGGTTGGCACGCACCATGCCGCCGATCAGCTTGATGTAGCCGGTGAGGCGGAAGCGGGCGATAAACCGTACATCCAGGTGGGTGTCTTTTTCGGACATATCCCGCCGGGCAAACGGCGCAACCCACTCCGACAGGCGGCGCTTGACCAGCCGTTGAGCAGCGCCTCGCTGCCAGCGCCGTGTCTTGCCATGGTAATTGCAAAACGCATCGCGGCCTTCTTTCGTGCTGCCGAAATGCAGCTCGCTGACCAGCTGAGTGATCGCTTCCTCCACGCGCTTTTCCATCGGCGAGGCACCCAGCGCCGGCTGCGACAGAATCCCGATGCCACGCGAGTGGCTGGCACTGGCGGCCAGCGGCTTGCCGTCCTGAAACAGCGGCAGGTCAGTAATGCACACCACGTAGGTCCAGTCGTGTTCCTGCTTGAAGTGCTCGGCTTCATTCATGATGTCGTCGGCGTCTTCATCGGTGCCGACCATCGGGTTGGTGATGATCTCGATGTGCCAGCCCTTGTCGCTTGCGACCTGGCTCGACAGTCGCCTTGCCAGGCGGTCTCGCACCTTTTCGACGATGCGCGCAGGCAGTTCCGGGGCAGGTAGAAGGCCCAGGGTCCAGCCGGTCGGTTCGGCGTGGGAAGATGAGGAATCAGAAGTCATTGGATGTTGGGTCTGTGTAGTGATTATTGTCAGAGTAACGGCCAGGCATGGCCCGCTGGTGGCATCGGGGCAGTGGATCAACGGAAAACACCGTACGAGGGCAGTATTTCGAGATGAGCAGTGCCTGGACCAGGCGGGCTGATGCGGGGATGGACATATTGTAGGCAGCTACTGCGCGCAGCGACATAACCTGAGTGAATACAGGCCTGTTTAACGTGCTCCCCGACGCGCTGGTGAGACCGTTCGACGCACCCTATAGCGTCACGCTATACCGCCGTTTCCCTGACCTCACTCTCGAGCAGCGCTATACTCAGGCCCGATTCATTTTTCATGACCGCCAGGAGGTCTCATGCCGGCCCAGTTTCCGCAGGCCCGTCTTCGTCGTTTGCGCAAGAGCGACGCCCTTCGCACCATCGTGCGGGAAACCTCACTGCGTGCAGAGCATCTGGTCTACCCGATCTTCGTCGAGGAAGAGACCGATGACTACACGCCCATCGAAGGCATGCCGGGGCAGTACCGCGTGCCCGAGAGCAAACTCGGCGAGGAAGCCCGCCGCCTGAGCGCGCTGGGGCTTAAAAGCATCATGCCGTTCGGTATTTCCCACAACAAGGACGAGACCGGCAGCGACGCGCTCAAGGAAGATGGCATGGTGGCGCGCATGGTACGCACCATCAAGGAAGCCGCGCCGGAGCTGGTGGTGATTCCCGATATCTGCTTCTGCGAGTACACCAGCCATGGCCACTGCGGCATCCTGAAAGGCAACACCGTCGACAACGACCGCACCATCAAAAACCTCGGTATTCAGGCGGTACAGGCCGCGAAGGCCGGGGCCGATATCATCGCGCCGTCCTCGGCGCAGGACGGTCAGGTTGCCGCGATTCGAAGCGCCCTGGATGAAGCGGGCTTCAACGACATTCCCATCATGGCCTACTCCACCAAGCTGGCCTCTGCGCTCTACGGCCCGTTCCGTGAAGCCGCCGGCACCGAGCTTAAAGGCGATCGCAAGACCTACCAGATGGACCCGATGAACCGTCGCGAGGCGCTCAGGGAATCCATGGCTGATGAAGCCGAAGGCGCAGACTTTCTGATGGTCAAACCGGCGCTGGCCTATCTCGACATCATGGCCGACATTCGCCGTAACAGCCTGCTGCCGCTGGTGGCCTATCAGGTCAGTGGCGAGTACGCGATGATCAAGTTCGCGGCCCAGCAGGGCGTGATCGACGAATACGCCGTTGTGCGCGAAACGCTGGGCTCCATGCGTCGCGCCGGGGCTGACCTCATCATGACCTACTTCGCGCCGCAGCTTCTGGAAGAAGGGCTGTAAACGTTCACGCGTAAAGCCAGCCCGCACAAAAACGCCGCGCATCTGCGCGGCGTTTTTTATGCCCGATTCAGGTGACGTAACAAGTCATCAGCCCTTGGGAGCAGGCCGAGTGCGAAGGTGAGCCAGCGCCGGCAGGCGAAAGAGCACCACCAGTGCCACGGCGCTGACCAGCGGAAAGCCGGCCAGCACCCACCAGGGCAGCCCGGCGCCGGGGGCGGGCGTCAGCGCCCCATCGAGCAGATCACCCGCCACGGCGTTGCCAAGCAGTACCGCGACACCACCGGCAGAAGCCAGCGCTCCGTAGTACACCCCCAGCGGCTTGTTACCGGCAAAGCCCGGAATCAGATCCATCGCGACCGGCCGCACGATCATCTGGGCAATGGCGATGGCACTCACCATTACCGCCGCGGGCCACAGCTTGAGCCAGCCCTCTGCCGGGGCGTGCGGCGCGGCCCAGGCCACCGCGGCAAAGCCCGCGGCGTAGATCAGAAACCCCAGCGGCAGGCTGATGCCTGGCCCGACATGACGCGCCAGCCGGTTGATCGGCAGTTGAAGGGCGATGACCAGTACCGATACCAGCATGAACATGATCGCCAGCGCCCCTTCGTCTGCCCCCACGCGCTCAAGCTCCACCGGCATCGCCAGATAGAGCTGGTTGTAGCTCAGAAGCGCCGTGCTGTAGATCACGATGAACGCCAGAAACTGCGGGTTATGAAACACGTGCCACCACGAGGCCTGCGGTTCATCGGTCTGGGTAGTGGTCGCCCCTGCCGGAAGCGCTCGGCCCAGCACGAAGAACATCAGCACGAAGACGCCCGCCCCCGCCAGCGACACCAGTTGGAAACTGACATCCAGAAGCAGTGCCCCGAGCACCGGCCCCATGACCGCCCCGCATTCGCCCCAGATCGCCAGCCGCGCAAACAGGGCCGAGCGCGACTGCCCACCACGGGCCTCGCTTTCACTGCCGGCCAGCGCCAGAAGCGCCGACACAGCCGGCGAAAACAGCGCACTGCCAGCGCCGGTCAGGCACGCACCCAGCAAAATCATGGGCAGGGCGTCGGAAAAGCCCAGCATCAAAAAGCCTGCGGTACGAATCAAACAGCCCAGCAGGATAATGCGCCGTGGCCCGAGTGCATCAGAGAGCGCCCCACCGAACACGAACAGCCCCTGCTGGGAGAAGGTACGAATGCCCAGCACCATACCTACCATCGCCCCGGCCATGGCCAGGTTATCGCGCAGATGCACCGCCAGAAAAGGCAGCACCATATAGAAACCAGCGTTGAAGATCAGCTGGCTCGCCAGCAAAAGCCGCGGGTTGACCGTGGGTGAGCGCGATGGCGTGCCGGAAGGGGCAGAGGTGGATGTCACATCAAGCTCCAGAACAGGACAGGGAATCAGGGCGACGGCCGCAAGCGCAGCCTGCGGCGCACTATAGCAAAAAGCCCAGGGGCCGTGCCCTTTCCGTCACCCGGCGGACGCCTATTGCTCATGCATTACGTCCTTTCGAGCTCTGGCCGAATGGTTTGTTTATTCGATTATTCTAAAATCAAGTGTGCGCACGCCGATGGAATTTGGATGATTACGTCTGGGGCTTCGCCATGCCGACTGGATCGACGCTCGCAGCCTCGATGGCCGCCGCGTGCGCTTTCCCGCGCGGGCGCTGCATCGAATCGTCGGACCGAACGGGGTACAGGGGGTGTATCGATTGGTGTTTGATCAAAAGGGTAAATTCAAAAGCTTATCAAACTTAAGTTATTAATAATATTTTTAATTATTTGAAGGGTTTTATATGGATTTTTCTGTTTTAATAGCAGGGTTAGGTTTTGGTGCAACAGTTGTTGGATCGTATGTAAGTTATAGATTGGGGCGACGGTCAGAGTATTCTGTGGATGAGTGGATGAAGGAATTAAGAGACTGGTCTAAAGACTCTATATCCGAAATGTCTGACTTGATATATTATTCACATGAAAATGAACTTGGGCATGATAAAATTGTACAAATAAAATCATCACTATCTTGTTTAGTTGAATGTGGGAGGCTCTATTTTCCGAATCATTATACGGAAAGCTATGGAGCATATAAGTTAAAGGCTTATCATGGGTATAGGCATTCCGCTTTGGATTGCCTAGTGGCATCCATTGAAGTTATAGATGATAAAAGCATTGAAATTTCTGAGAAAATATATCATTACGATAAGTTGAGGAAGATATTTGTTTCCATAATGATAGATATACTCGGCCCTCAAAACCATAATAAAATTATATCTGAGATAATTAAAAAAAGTTTAAGCGATCTAGTGATGAAACCTTGGGCGGACTTTTTTCTGATGGTAAAAACGTTCCGCTTGGTTCCAAGGGGTTAATCGCAAAGATTAAACGTGAGTACGCTGATAGATAAAATTTCTCTAAAATGTCAGCGGTTAACTCACCAAGACATCCCCCCCTCAAATCCGGATAATGGCGGGCAATTCGCTCCGAGCGACACCCGTCACCAACCCGGTTCTGCATCATGGAAATCAAGGTCAACTACCTCGACAACCTCCGACAGGAGGCGAAGTTCGACGACTTCACCGTCATCACCGACCAGCCGATTCGTTACAAGGGCGATGGCTCCGCCCCCGGCCCGTTCGATTACTTTCTGGCCTCGTCCGCCCTGTGTGCGGCGTATTTCGTGCGCGTGTACTGCAACGCCCGGGATATCCCGACCGAGAATATCCGGCTTTCCCAGAACAACATCGTTGATCCGGAAAACCGCTACAACCAGATCTTCCGCATTCAGGTCGAGTTGCCGGATGATCTCTCCGAGAAGGACCGCACCGGCATTCTGCGCTCCATCGAGCGTTGCTCGGTCAAGCGGGTGATTCAAAATAACCCCGAGTTCCAGATCGAGGTGGTCGAGAACATCGACGAAGACGCCCAGGCGCTGCTGATGGGCGGTTCTGTTGATAGTGAAGGAGAGAGCGCCAGCACCTGGATCGAGGGCAAGGATCTGCCGCTGGAGCAGACCATCGCCAACATGACCGGCATCCTCGAGCGTCTCGGCATGAAGATCGAGATCGCTTCCTGGCGCAACATCGTGCCGAACGTGTGGTCGCTGCACATCCGCGATGCGGCGTCCCCCATGTGCTTCACCAATGGCAAGGGCTCCACCAGGGAAGCGGCGCTGTGCTCGGCGCTGGGGGAATTCATCGAGCGGCTCTCCTGCAACTTCTTCTATAACGACCAGTTCTTCGGCCCCGAGATCGCGGGTAGTGATTTCGTCCACTACCCGAACGAGCGCTGGTTTCAGCCAGGGCCGGACGATGCGCTGCCCGCCGAGGTGCTGGATGCGCACTGCCTCGAGATCTTTAACCCGGACGGTGAACTCAGAGCCTCGCACCTGATCGACACCAACTCAGGCCGCCGGGACCGCGGCATCGTCGCGCTGCCGTTCACGCGTCATTCCGACGGGGAGACGGTCTGGTTTCCGTCGAATCTGATCGAGAACCTGTACCTGAGCAACGGCATGAGCGCGGGCAATACCCTGGCCGAAGCCCAGGTACAGTGCCTGTCAGAAATCTTCGAGCGGGCGGTGAAACGCCAGATCATCGAGCAGGAAATCGCCCTGCCGGACGTGCCGGAAGACGTCATCGCGCGCTATCCCGGGATCAAGGCAGGCATTGACGCACTGGAAGCTCAGGGCTTCCCGGTACTGGTGAAGGATGCCTCCCTCGGCGGGCGCTATCCGGTCGCCTGCGTGACGCTGATGAACCCGCGCACCGGCGGTGTGTTTGCCTCCTTCGGCGCGCACCCGAGCCTACAGGTCGCGATCGAGCGCAGCCTGACGGAGCTTCTGCAGGGCCGCAGCTTTGAAGGCATGGATGACCTGCCCGCGCCGACCTTCAACTCCCAGGCAGTGGCGGAGCCGAACAACTTCGTCGAGCACTTCATCGACTCCTCCGGTGTGGTCTCCTGGCGCTTCTTCAGCGCCCGCGCCGATGTCGCGTTCTGCGACTGGGATTTCTCCGGTGCGACCCGTGACGAGGCCGAGCGGCTGTTCGGAATCCTTGCGGAAGACGGCCATGAAGCGTACGTCACGCATCATGAGGACCTCGGCGCGCCGGTATGCCGCATTCTGGTGCCGGGCTATTCCGAGGTGTACCCGGTGGACGATCTGGTGTGGGACAACACCAACATGGCGCTGACCTACCGCGAAGACATTCTGAACCTGCACACACTCGAGGAAGACCAGCTCGCGGACCTGCTCCAGCGGCTGGAGGAAAGCGAACTCGACGAGCAGATGAAGATCGTCACGCTGATCGGCATCGAGTTCGACGACAACAGCGTCTGGTCCGAACTGACGATTGCCGAGCTGAAGCTCCTCATCAGCCTCGATCTCGGCCAGTACGAGGATGCGCTCGACCGCACGCAGATGTTCCTGCAGTTCAACGACAACACCCGCGACCGCGGGCTGTTCTATCAGGCGCTCACCGCCGTGCTCGAGATCCTGCTGGATGATGAACTCGAGTTCGAGGACTACCACCGAAACCTCGAGCGCATGTTCGGCGAAGAGAAGATCAACGCCGCCGTCGGCTCCATCAACGGCGACGTGCGCTTCCATGGCCTTACCGAGACCAGCATGAATCTTGAAGGCATCGACCGGCACCAGCGGCTGATTACCAGCTACAAGAAGCTGCATGCCTGGCGGGCGGCGAGGGCCTGAGGCGGCAGGGGCGTATCAATGGGATGAGTCATTGACGCCGTATGTCCCGGCGTGAGGTTTTCGAGAACAGGTGAGCCCCGGGCCACCTCGTGGCCGGCCGGAAATACATCTGGCCGGCCATGCCCCTGCAGGCTTCCACGCCTGCGGTTGTGCTTGCGCTCAGGTAGCAGCGTCTATCAGAACTGCGCAATTGGCCTGCTTATTGCTTATTGCTTGATGTGTTGATAGCTAAATAACGGCTAACGAGGCTTCGAGCATGCAACATTCCGACTATCCCCTCAGTGAGGTACCAGCCAGCGCGCGGAAGGGGCTGTTGTCCACGTCTGTAGTGCTGTTGGGTTTCACCTTTTTTACCGCGACCATGTGGGCCGGTGGTTCGCTGGGCCAGGCGTTTCCGATCGACCAGCTTCTGTGGGTCGTGTTGCTGGGAAACCTGCTGCTGGGCATCTACGCCGCGGCGCTTGGCTATATCGCCTGTAAAAGCGGGCTGAACGCGGTGCTCATGGGCCGTTTCTGCTTCGGTGAAAAGGGCAGCAAGCTCTCGGATTTCATTCTGGGGTTTACCCAGATTGGCTGGTACGCCTGGGGGACCGCGACCATCGCCGTAGTGCTGGTACGCACCACGGGGATGCAGGCGTGGATGGAAATCCCCCTGATGGTGCTTTTCGGGTTCGGCTTCTGCATCACCGCGATGATTGGTTACCGGGGCATGGATTGGCTTTCGCGCCTGGCAGTGCCGGTGATGATGCTCTTCATTGTGCTGAGCCTGGCCATGGAGCTGGTTGATGTGGGGGGCCTTGAGGGCCTTGTCCGGCAAACGCCGAGCGAGAGCATGAATGTGGCCGCCGCCGTTACGGTAATCATCGGTACCTTCATCAGTGGCGGTACCCAGGCTACCAATTGGAGCCGTTTTGCCAAACGCCCGCGCATTGCGGTAATTGCCACACTGTTGGCCTTTCTGGTGGGCAACGGCCTGATGGTATTGACCGGCGCGCTGGGGGCCATGATCTATCAGCAGGCGGACATCGTTGATGTGTTGATCGCCCAGGGGTTTGTCTCCATTGCGGTCCTGATGCTTTTCCTGAACATCTGGACTACCCAGGACAACACCATCTACAACTTTGCCGTGGCCGGATGCAATTTGATCCGTACCGACCGGCGTCGCACCGTTACCGTGGCGGGGGCTGCCATCGGCACCGTGCTGGCGGTGGGGGGCATGTACAACTATCTGATTCCGTTTCTGGTCCTGCTCGGCACCTTCATTCCGCCGATGGGCGGGGTGATCATGGCGGATTTCTGGCTCAAGCATAAGGGCCGTTACCCGGCCCTGGCCGATGCCTCACTTCCCGACTTCGACCGCCGAGGCCTTGGTGCCTACGCCATGGGCGCCGCCGCCGCCTTTTTTTCACCGTTGCTGCCGCCGCTGGTCGGCGTGCTGGTGGCTGCTCTGAGCTACGCGCTGCTGCTGCGCATTCGCCCGCACGCGTCTGCCGATCGTCTTTCCACTCCCCCCAGGCACTCTGTGGGACATTGAATGCACATCATCGATGCCTGCTACCGAAACCTCGTGCACATGTTCGGCGAGGAAAAAATCAACGCTGACGTCGGCGCCATCAACGGCGACGTACGCTTCCATGGCCTTACCGAAACCAATATGGACCTCGACGGCATCGACCGGCACCAACGGCTGATTACCAGCTATCAGAAGCTGCATGCCTGGCGGGCAGCGAAGGCTGTAAGCTGATTAGCGCAGTATCTAAGTTATGCACAACGCCCACTTTCGAGTGGGCGTTTTTGTGTTGGGTAACATAAGAGAGACGAGCCGTATCCGACTGGAGAGATCCGTTGGCCTGTCTTTGTCAGCATAGGTAAACACAGCACATAAGAATTATTCAAAATACTCTTAAACTATTTAAGCGATTGCCGATAATAGGGAGTTGGACGTTAGGATTTGGTACCACGTGGCTGCGCCATGCGGTATGTGCTGATCAACGGCCCTTCTGGCAATTTAAAGGTTGTAGGAAATACTAAAGACTCTATTGTATTGGAAGCACTGTCTCACGCTGATAACGACTCGAACAACTTTCCAGGCACTAAAAGAAAAGTAATAGTCAAGGTGGATGATAAGGGCAATTGGCTTCGCGAATAGCCAGTTACTTGAAGTTTGCTGTTTGAATTCGAGTTCTGCATTATTTTATATTTATGCCGTAGAGACTCAGCGTTATACCATTAATAATGGTTGAATATGAGAAAAAAAAAGCTTCTGTACCGAAAGGTAAATACTAGGACGCATGGCGTTCATCATCTCCATGGAGATGATTTCAGAAACACACGACGTAGGAAATCTGCCCTTGGAATGCGCAAAGGCATCCAGCGTGGGCTTGATTACACGCCGCTTTTCAAGTTTTTGTTGGCCAAAGTTGGTTGTCCATGGAGTGAGGTTCATAGTGAAGCGGTCTCTCGGTTGGATAAAAAAGACCCTATTAATTGGCTGGTTGCCATGGATTACGAATCAGCCGAAGAGGTAATTCGCGTTGGTGAAAGCTCATACTTCAGTGGCCTTTACGTAGACGAGAAAAGAATTCTACGGATAGTTAACCCTGATATTGATGAAAATACACTGGGGCCTCTTTGCAAATGCTGCACTCACACTTTCAACGGCACTCCTTTCACTCAAAAATACAATGAATGACTCGAGTCTTGTCTACTGTAATGAGCACCGTTAGGCGGAATGAGCTAAGCGTTCCATAGGTAAAGTGTTGCATGCAAATAACCTGCTGATCTGACGCCTCCCCCAGCCGGCAACCCAACTACTGCCTCGCCGTATGCCCGTCATCGATTGGTATAAACATTCCGCGAACATCGGGCTGCGCTTTACTACCGCGTGGTCATTCATCCTTTTTCTCTCCCAAGAACTACCAACTACCCCGCTCAAGAGGAAGTATTTTTTCTGTCTAAAAATATGTTATATCATAACAATAAAGCCATTGAGGGAGCCGATCATGACCGCCGCACTCGCCACACCGCTTGCTGAACACACCCACTGGGCCATCGACCGGGAGGTCTCGGTGCTGCCGCGCATTTTCGATCCCGAAATCACGCTGGCCGTGATGCAGCGCACGCTCTCGCCCGAGGTGGTCGAGGGAGCTCGCGCCCAGCGTGAGGCGCGCTTTCCGCTGTCGTTTTCGTGGCGGGGTAACCCGGAGGGTGAGGCGCTTGGGGATGATTTACGCAAGGCACTGCACGCGCCGGAGGCCAGTGCGGCGCTGATCGAGGATGTGGTGACGCTGGCGCAGGCGATGGCGTATCTGTTCGAGACCGAGGAGGTCGGGGTGCGTCTTCGGCGCCTTGATGAGGCGATGTGCCCGCGCTTTCACTGCGATCGGCTGCCGGTGCGGCTGGTAAGTACCTATCTTGGCCCGGGCAGCGAGTGGCTGCCGGATGACGCGGTCAATCGAGCTGGCCTGGGGGCACCATCGGCCAGCAAACCCGACATCCTGCGGGTGCCGGAGGCGCTCGATACCCTGAGCGCGGGAGATGTGGCATTGATGAAGGGCACCGGCTGGGTGGGGAGCGAAGACCGGGCGCTGGTACACCGAAGCCCGGGAGTGTCACCGGGCGAGATGCGGCTGGTACTGACCATCGATCCAGTCTGAATGCTTCAGGGGTACGAATCACTCATCGGACTCACGGTGGCGGTGCGTGCCGGGCAGGGGGAATACCACCCCGGTGCTGGCCCAGCACGCCACCGCCAGCGCTCGCCAGCCTCGGCCAGGGCGGGCCTCGCTACTGTTCTGCTCATCTGTCGGTACGTCCGCTGGGGCGGTATCCACTTCTGCCACCAGCCGGTCGGCCTCATAATCGGCGAGCACCGCGCGGGCAAGCTCCAAATCCTCCGCTGCGACCTGCACCTTGATGCCGCCCAGCGCCGTTTCCCACATCCACTGCATCGTGATCAGGTGTTCATCGGCGATGAACGCCGTCAGGTGACGTGATTCGAGCAGCCCCTTGAACAGGTACGCTTCATAGGGGTAACTGAATCGGGCCACGGTAACCGGGTGAGACGCCATGGGTAGTCTCCTGCACCTGGGCAATGAGTCACTATACCGGCGCCGCCGGGGCGGGCCCATTACCCATTGTGGGATGCGGCGGGCATGGGAGTTTTCTCGGGGCGGCGCACCGCGCTCGAGACCGCCAGCCCGAGCGCCAGTACGGCAAGCACTACCATCAGGGCACGGTCGAGCCCGGCGTGCTCGCCGATGAACCCAAGCATCGGCGGCCCGGCAAGAAAGGCGATATAGCCCATGATAGCGGTGGCGGCGACCTGGGCGTCGCCGTTGTCGCCTTCACCGGCGGCGGACATGCTGAGCGGAAAGCCGACCGAGGTGCCGATGCCCCACAGCACCACGGCGGCGATGGCGACGCCGCTGTGCTCGGTCAGGGTGATAAGCGCCACACCGACAAGCGCCAGAATGATACAGAGCCGAAAGAGCGTGTGTCGGGGCAGCCAGCGCATGAGGGCGTTGCCGGAAAATCGCCCAAGCGTCATGGTCAGTGCAAACAGCATGAACCCGAGTGAGCCGAGCGCGGGAGAAACGCCGTGCACATCCACCAGCAGCAGCGGCAGCCAGTCGTTGGCGGCCCCCTCCGAGAGTGCTACCGCCAGCACGATGGTGCCAAGCATCAACACCCGCGGGGTCTTCCAGACCGAGACCGGCGGTGCGGTATCGGTGTCAGGCATATCGGCCCTGACGGCAGTGGGTTGCGCTCGTTTGCCGGTATCAAGGGGCAGGCCGCGAATGGCCCACCAGAACGCCGGCAGGGTTACAAGCGTCAGCCCCATCAGGTGATATTCGGTCGGTACCCGCCAGGCCGTGAACGCGATGCCGACCAGCGCCCCGAGCACGGTGCCAAGGCTGAAGCAGCCGTGCAGCGTCTGCATCAGCGCCCGACCGCTCAGCCGTTCCACCGCCGCGCCTTCGATGTTGATCGCAACCTCGGCAAGCCCCATTCCCGCACCAAAGAGCGCCAGCCCGGCGGCGGCGACCAGCGACTGTCCGCTGCGGGTGCCGAACCGGCGCACCCAGAGGCCGGCGCTCAATACGCCCATCATCGCGCCGACGGCAAGGCCGAACAGCACCAGCCCCATTTCGTCGGTGGCGGCATCGAGGCGGTCGCGGATGTCCGGCGTGCGGGTGATCCAGGTCGCGGCAAGCGTGCCCGGCAATAGAAACAGGGCGTAGAGGGCGGCAATGCGGCGCGAGTACGGGGACGGTGATGACATGGGACGAGCCTCGATAAAAAGCGGCGACCGACAGTTGCCGGTCGCCGCAAGATAGCACGCTTTTACGCTCCGGGTCGGGGGCTAGAGCGAGCCGGGCCAGTGCCACTGGGCGGTTGCCACGGCGTCGTGGGCATGCAGGCTTTCCATGTGGGTGATGTCCAGCCTGAAGCCGATAACGCCGGGCTGGGTTGTCAGGGTATCGTGCAGCCGTCGGGCGGCGTCTTCGCAAAACATCAGGTTCTGGCCGTTGGCCAGGGCGAAGGCCTGCTCATCCACACGCTTGACGGCCGTTTGAAGCGCCGTGCCAAGGGCGGCTTCGCTGCGCTCGATGACATCCTGCCAGGGCAGGCGGGCGTGCCCTGGATCAAGGCGAAGCCGCAGATGGGCGCGGCTTCGCTGGCTGTGCGGCGTGGCAATGATGCCGTCTTCACTGCCGAGCCAGTTCCGCACTGCCTCAGGTGTCAGGCCGGACGCGTCGCTGAATCTTTCGTCGAAGTGACGCTGGATGAGCTGGCGCGCCAGCGCCGCCGAGCAGGGGCAGGTCGATGAATACCCGATGTCGAGCTCGAGCTGGGCTTCGAAGCCCCTGGGTGAGCGCCTCGTCCTGAGCGTGAGCGGGTAGCCCTTCCAGCCGCTGTGATCGCTGATCAGGGCCGGCCGCCTCAGTAGCGGGGTGCCGGTGAGGTCAAGGTAGGCGGTGTCCGACAGCCCGTCATGGCTTTCAAGAAATCCGGCAAGCGTCTCGTCAAGTCGGGCCAGCGTCAGCGGCCGCCGGGTGAGGGCGTCGAGCCCCAGGTAGAGCCTGGACATGTGAATGCCGCGGGCATGTTCGTCATCCAGGCTGACACCTGCATCAACGCGCACATCGAAGGCGGTGTCATCAAGCAGCAGGGGCAGCTCGATGCCGGCCATGCCGACACGGCTCAGTGCGCCGGTCAGTCGGGAAGGCCCGCGTGTCACATCAGACAGTCCATCGCGGGCGTCGAGGGCTGAGGCGTTCGGGGAAGCGAGATCAGTCATGCCAGGCCTCGAAAGGGTCGGGGAGGGTTTTCCAGTATTCAAATCCCTGAAGCAGTGCATCGTCATCGAGCAGGCAGGCATCAAGTGCCTGGCGCATGCGCGCTTCGTTCATGTTCTGGCCGATGAATACCAGTTCCTGACGCATGTCGCCGAAGGGCTCCTCCCACTTGTCCAGAATGGCGTCTCGCCACTCGGGGTCGGCGGGCCAGTCGCTTTCGGGCACGGCCTTCCAGAACAGCCCGGCAAAGCCGTACCGGGCGATGCCCCCGGCCTGGCTCCACTGCGCGGCGTAGCGAGGGCGGCTGGCCAGCCAGAAAAAGCCCTTCGAGCGCAGCAGCCCCTCACCGAACCAGTCGGCGTGCAGCAGCTCATGCAGTCTTGTCGGGTCAAAGGGGCGGCGGGCGAGGTAGCCGAAGCTTGAAATGCCGTATTCCTCGGTTTCCGGCACGTGCTCGCCGCGCATCTCCTTCAGCCAGCCGGGGGCGGCGCTGGCGCGCTCGAAATCGAAGCGGCCGGTATTCAGCACCTTGTCCAGAGGGACTACGCCGTTCCGCATCGTCAGCAGGTCAGCCGCCGGGTTCAGTCGGGCAAGTACTGCTTCCAGTTCGGCTCGCTGGGCATCACTGATCAAGTCGCTCTTGCTGATCAACAGCACGTCGCAGAACTCGATCTGATCGACCAGCAGGTCGGCCACGTTGCGATCATCGTCCTCACCGGCGGTTTCGCCGGTTTCCGCCAGGGCCTGGGCCTCCAGGTACTGACGCATGAAGTTCACGCCATCCACTACCGTCACCAGGGTATCAAGCCGGGCCACGTCCGACAGGCGTCGGCCCTGGTCATCCTCGAAGGTGAAGGTTTCCGCCACCGGTAGAGGCTCGGAGATGCCGGTGGATTCGATGACCAGGTGATCGAAGCGGCCTTCCCGGGCCAGCCGGTTCACCTCGATCAACAGATCTTCGCGCAGGGTGCAGCAGATGCAGCCGTTGCTCATCTCGACCAGCCGCTCCTCGGCGCGGGCTACCTCGGTGCCGGTATCGTGGCCGCGCACCAGCGCCGCATCGATGTTGATCTCGCTCATGTCATTGATGATCACTGCAACGCGGCGGCCCTCCCGGTTGGCCAGAATATGATTTAGCAGCGTGGTTTTACCGGCGCCTAGAAAGCCCGACAGCACGGTAACCGGCAGGGGAGTGAACTCGGACATCGGATATGGCTCCTGGTGATTCCGGGGCCCGTTGACGTGGGGCCACAGTAAGAGTGACGCCTGACGGCGCCGTGATCGGCAGTAACTTATATGTTATAACATAACAATTCAAGAGCAAGAGCGAGGCTCTTCATATGCCAACGGCGGAATCGGGCAGTAGCGAGTCTGTCGATCAGGCGCCGTGGCCGAACGGCAAAACGCCCGGCAGGCCGGGCGTAGTAAGCGGGCAGAGGCTCGGTGCGGGTTATTCCAGCAGCACATCGTCACCGCGTAGGCAAACAGGCCAGGTGGTCAGGCGCTTCTCGGGGTCTTCCAGGCAGACGCCATCGCGGAGCCGGAAGTGCTGTTTGTAAATGGGGGAGGCCACCACTGCCTCGCCGTTCACATGGCCGATGATGCCGCGGCCGATCACGTTGGCGCCGGAAAACGGGTCGTGGTTATCCAGCGCGTAGAGCGCCTCGCCCCGGTCAGTGGCGTTCTCGTGAGGATCAGTCACGTCGGCCTCGCCGGGGCGAGCCGGCAGATGGAACAGCGCGATCTGATGGCCATTGTACCAGGCCACCACGCCGGAACCGGCCACCAGATCCCGACGGTGGCACAGGTATACTGCGTCGGTGGTGTGAGGTGCAGCGCAGGATGTACTCATGAGGATATCTCCACGGCCAGGGCCTTGATCTCGTCAGGTCGCGCCGGGCGCGGCTGGTCACGTTCGGAAACGGCGATGATGTCGGGGTCGCGGCGCGAATCGTTGACGAAGGTGCGGAAACGCTTGAGCTTTTCCGGGTCCTTGAGGGCATTGACCCACTCGCATTCGTACTGATCGACCACGTGCTGCATCTGGGCTTCCAGGGTGTCTCCCAGCCCGAGGCTGTCATGGATGATGACGTCCTTCAGGTAGTCGAGCCCGCCCTCCAGGCTTTCCCGCCAGACCGAGGTGCGCTGAAGGCGGTCAGCCGTGCGGATATAGAACATCAGCAGGCGGTCAATCAGCTTGAGCAGGGTGGCGTCGTCCAGGTCGGTGGCGAACAGCTCGGCGTGGCGAGGGCGCATGCCGCCATTCCCGCAGACGTACAGGTTCCAGCCGTGCTCGGTGGCGATCACGCCGACATCCTTGCTCTGGGCTTCGGCGCACTCGCGGGTACAGCCGGATACCGCAAACTTGAGCTTGTGCGGCGAGCGTAGTCCCTTGTAGCGGTTTTCAATCGTCAGGGCCATGGCAACGCTGTCCTGCACGCCGTAGCGGCACCAGGTATTACCGACACAGGATTTTACCGTACGAGTGGATTTGCCGTAGGCGTGGCCGGTCTCGAAGCCGGCATCAATCAGCTCACGCCAGATCTCGGGCAAATCCTGCAGCTCGGCCCCGAACAGGTCGATGCGCTGGCCGCCGGTGATCTTGGTATAGAGGTCATATTTCTTCGCTACTGCCCCCATGGCGATCAACTTGTCGGGGGTGATTTCACCGCCGGGAATGCGCGGCACTACCGAGTAGGTGCCGTTTTTCTGCATGTTGGCCATGAAGGTATCGTTGGTGTCCTGCAGTGGCACCAGGGAGGCATCCATGATCGGGGCATTCCAGCAGGATGCCAGAATCGAGGCCACGGCGGGCTTGCAGATGTCACACCCCAGCTGCCCGGTGCCGTGCCGTGCATGCAACGCCTCGAAGCTGGTCAGTTCCTCGACGCGTACCAGGCTGTAAAGCTCCTGGCGGGTATAGGCAAAGTGTTCACAGAGACTCTTGTCGACGCTGATGCCGCGGCTTTCCAGCTCATGTTCGAACACCTGCTTCAAAAGCGCCGTGCAGCCGCCACATCCGGTACTGGCTTTTGTATCGGCCTTGAGGGTGGCCATGTCGCTGCAGCCGGCCTCCACGGCCTGGCACACTGCCCCCTTCGAGACGTTATGGCAGGAGCAGATCATGGCGGTGTCCGGCAGGGCATCGGCCCCGAGGGTCGGTGCGCCGTTACTGTGGGGCAGTATCAGGCTGGCGGGGTCATCGGGCAGGGCAATGCCGTTTTGCACGTACTGCAGCAGGGTGTCGTAGTAGCTGTTGTCGCCGACCAGTACGGCGCCGAGCGCGGTCTTGCCGTCAGCCGAGACCACCAGCCGCCGGTAGCCATGAGTGGCTTCATCAATGAAGCGGTAGCTGATGGCGCCCTCGGTATGGCCATGAGCGTCGCCGATCGAGCCCACATCCACGCCCAGCAACTTGAGCTTGGTCGACATGTCGGCGCCTGCAAACGGTTCACCTTCAAGCCCTACCAGCTGGTCGGCAGCGGTGCGGGCCATGGTGTAGCCCGGCGCGACCAGGCCGAAGACACGACCGCTCCACAGGGCGCACTCGCCAATGGCGTAGATCGACGGATCGGAGGTCACACAGGCATCGTTGATCATCACGCCGCCGCGCTCGCCGAGGGTCAGTCCGCACTCACGCGCCAGCCGGTCCTGCGGGCGAATACCGGCGGAAAATACGATCAAATCGGTCTCGAGCGGCTCATGGTCCTTGAAATGCATCCGGTAGCGGTGGGTCTCGCCCGGGGTGATCTCGGTGGTGGCGTGGTCGACGTGCACGTGCACGCCGAGTGCCTCGATCTGGCGTTTCAGCGCTCGGCCACCTTCGTCGTCCAGCTGCACGGGCATCAATCGGGGCGCGAACTCGACCACATGCGCCTCAAGCCCGAGCGAGGTCAGCGCGTTGGCGGCCTCGAGACCCAGAAGCCCGCCGCCGATTACCACGCCGCGCCGGTGGGTGTTATCGGCCACGCCCGCGGCGGCGTCGCGGATGCGGTCAAGGTCGTCAAGGGTGCGGTAGACCAGCCCGGCGTGGCCGGTGCCGTCGTCCACGGTCGGAATCTGCGGTACGAACGGGTAGGAGCCGGTGGCGAGCACCAGCTGGTCATAGGGGAGGTCGCCGCGTTCGGTGGTCACGGTCCTGGCGCTGCGATCAATGGTACTGACGTGCTCGCCCAGGCGCAGCTCGATGCCGTGGCGCGCGCAGAAATCGGCTTCGCCGAGCGCCAGCCCCTCGGCGTCCCGGCCACTGAAGTACTCGGAGAGGTGCACACGGTCGTAGGCCCGGTGGCGCTCCTCGCCGAACACCGTGATCGCAAAGCGCTCATGAGCGCCGCGTTCAACCAGCTGTTCCAGAAAATAATGGCCGACCATGCCGTTGCCTATCACGATCAGCCGAGGGGAATGGGACGTGGTCATGCGACCTCCTGCAGAGGGTGGGTGGCATCGGCTGCGCCGAAAATCAGTGTCTCTCGAGCCGCCCCCAGGGCGGTGCCGGCCTGGGCCAGCCGAAACAGGGCGGGGCCATCGGTGGTGTCGCCGTACAGCACGGCGCCCACCAGGCGGTCGTCGGCAATCAGCAGGCGGCGGTAATCGCCGTTGCCCGGGTCGGCGTAGGTCATCGATTCCACACCGGGGGCCGGGTCGGCCGCGCCGAAGCTGTACAGATCAATGCCGGCCACCTTGAGCCGCGTGGCGCTGGGCATCGGGACATGGGCCGGGGTCGCGTGCCCGCAGAGCACGTCGGCCAGGGTCTCGACCTGCTCCCAGATCGGCTCCACCAGTCCGACGGTGGTGCCTGCCACTTCGGCGCATTCGCCCAGAGCGTGGATGGCCGGGTCCCGGGTGGTGAGGTGGCCATCGACGCAGATGCCCTTGTTCACGTTCAGCCCGGCAAGTCGGCCCAGCTCGGTGTTGGGGGTAATGCCGGCGGCGATGATGACGCAGTCGGTGGCCAGACGACGCCCATCGGCCAGCACCACGGCGCATACCTGGCCATCGGCGCTACCTTCGCACCGGGCCAGCTGCGCGCCGGTTTCCACCGTAAGCCCGCGTTGGGTCAGGGTATCCTTCAGCCAGCTGGCGGCCACAACGTCGAGCTGGCGATTCATCAATCGGTCGCTGCGCTGCAGCAGGGTGACTTCCACCCCGCGTTTTCGAAGCCCTTCGGCGGCCTCGAGCCCCAGTAACCCGCCACCGACCACCACGGCGCGTTGCCCCGCGGTGCGCTGCATCAGCCAGTGGCTGTCTTCCAGCGTGCGGAACCCGCCAATATTGCCAAGGCCAATGCCTGGAATGTCCGGCAGGGTGGGGCGGGCGCCGGTGGCCAGCACGAGGCGATCATAGTCAAGGCGCGTACCCTGATCGGTCCACAGGGTGCGGGCAGTGCGATCAATGCCGGTTACCTGCTCACCCAGATGCCAGTGCAGGCCATGCGTCGCCGGAGCGGGCAAGTCGAGGCTGTCACGGTCAATCTCGCCGGCCAGCCAGGGCGACAGCAGAATGCGGTTGTAGGCGGTAGTGGCTTCTTCACCGATCACGGTAATGCGGGGCGGTCGGTCGGGCCGGGCCATCAGGGCGGTGACAAGTCGGTGCCCGGCCATGCCATTGCCGACCACTACCAGGTGTTTATGGGGCGGGGAGTAGCCTGTCGTATCTGTCATGCTGATCTCCTTGGGTGGTGGCGCGTTGCGCACTACCACCACGAAAAAGGCGCCTGATGCCACCAGGCCGAAGCTTCGTGGCATCAGGCGCCTTTGCCTGAAGGAATAACGATGTCATGTGCTGCGGCCGTCGTTGGCCGGTCATGAGTCTGACAAGGCGAAAGGTGTGCCATGTGCGGGGAATATTTTTCAATTCAAGCAGTTGGATGGTCCGGGCTATTGTCGGGTTGGCGGGGGGGCTGCTGAAATGATCATGCTCGGTGCACTCGCTGCGCGATATGCACCATTTCCAGCCATGATCCCATGCCGATGCGGGTCAAGCGGCGCCTTGTCTTTCGATATTCATGCGCAACTGCCTGTTTTTGAATGAAAACGATCATCAAGGAGTGATAATTGCCTTCATTTGGTACGCGGTGCGGAACAATGGGGTTCCAGCCCGACAGTATTCCCGCTTCATCCGACAGCACATCACTGTGCCGGCATCTGCCGGCATCAGGCAAAGAGGCCTGACCTCACGGCAACGTGACGTCAGGCCTCTGTCGTTTTCAAGGAGGCTTAATGTCCGATGCCCGTGCCGTACACCCGCCGAGTGTACACAACGCCGCTCCCTGCCAGGCCGCGACCACCTGCCCCTACTGTGGGGTGGGGTGTGGCGTAAGCGCCACGCTTGAACAGGGCCGAATCACGGCCGTCGCCGGCGATACGACCCATCCCGCCAATCAGGGACGGCTGTGCGTCAAGGGCAGTGCGCTGCATGAAACACTGGAGCATTCAGGTCGGCTGCTGCATCCGCGTGTAGATGGTGCGATAACCAGCTGGGATGACGCGCTGGATCAGGTCGCTGCCCGGTTGAGCGCGACCCGCAGCACGCATGGCAATCACGCCGTGGCGGCGTACCTGTCCGGTCAGCTGTTGACCGAGGATTACTATGTGGCCAACAAGCTTTTCAAGGGGTTTCTTGGTACACCGCATGTGGATACCAATTCACGGCTGTGCATGGCCTCGGCGGTCGCCGCCTACAAGCGTGCCTTCGGGGCAGATGCCGTACCCTGCTGCTATGACGATCTTGAGGAGGCAGAACTGGTCGTGCTGGTCGGCTCCAATCTTGCCTGGAACCATCCGGTGCTGTATCAGCGGCTCAAGACGGCCCGGTCGCGTAATCCGCTGATGCGCATTGTGGTGATTGATCCGCGGGTGACCGACAGCTGCGACATTGCCGATTTGTACCTGGGCATTGCCCCCGGCAGCGACGCACGGCTGTTCAACGGTCTGCTGGCCTTCATGCACCGCACCGGGCGCATGGATCAGATCTATCTGGACCGTCATGCCGAGGGCCTTGAGGAGGCTCTGGCGGCCGCCTGCGAGGCGGATGTCACCCTTGACGCCATCGCTGCCGACTGCGATATCGACCCGGAGCGGCTGGAAACCTTCTATTACTGGTTTACCAGCCAGCTGCATGTCGTGACCCTGTACTCTCAGGGCATCAATCAGTCCAGCAGCGGCACCGATAAATGCCAGGCAATCATCAACTGCCATCTGGCCGGGGGGCGTATCGGCCTGCCCGGTGCCGGGCCGTTTTCGATCACCGGACAGCCCAATGCGATGGGTGGCCGTGAAGTGGGCGGGCTGGCCAATCAGCTGGCGGCCCACATGGATTACCACACCCCGCAGGCCCTGGAGCGCGTCACGCGCTTCTGGCAGACCGGCACACTGGTGCCGACGCTGCCGGACGGGCCTGGCCTCAAGGCGGTGGCGCTTTTCGAGGCCATCGAACGGGGGGAGGTACAGGCGGTATGGATCATGGCGACCAACCCGGTGGTCAGCCTCCCGGACGCTGACCGGGTCAAGCGCATTCTGGCGGCCTGTCCGCTGGTCATCGTGTCGGACTGCATGGCCAATGCCGAGGTACTGGATGTGGCCGACATCATCCTGCCGGCCACCGGCTGGTCGGAAAAGGACGGTACCGTCACCAACTCCGAGCGCTGTATTTCACGCCAGCGCGGGCTGACCGAACCGCCCGGCGAGGCCCGGCACGACTGGTGGATCATGACCGAGGTGGCGCGTCGGCTCGGCTTTGCCCAGGCCTTTGACTACGACCATCCGGCCACCATCTTTGCCGAGCATGCCCGGCTTTCAGGCCTGGATAACGACCCGGACGCGGCGGGCTGGCGCGTATTCGATATTTCCGGTCTGGCCTCGTTGACGCGGGATGAGTATGACGCGCTGGCGCCGATACAGTGGCCGGTCAATGCCCGGGCGCCGGCCGGCACGGCGCGCCTGTTTACCGACGGACACTTTCCCACGCCGAGCGGGCGGGCCCGATTGATGCCGGTGAGGCCGTGTGGCCCGCAGCAGGCTCTGAATGCTACGTATGCCCTGCGGCTCAATACCGGACGGGTGCGTGATCAGTGGCACACCATGACTCGCACGGCGCGTTCCGCCCGGTTGATGAATCATCGTGCCGAGCCCTTTGTCGACCTGCACCCGCAGGACGCCGAGGCACACGGCATCAAGGATCGTCAGCTGGTTGAGCTGACCGGGATCTGTGGACGATTTCGTGGCCGGGCACGGATCGCTCGTGCCCAGCGCCGCGGCGAGGTATTTGTGCCAATGCACTGGAACGAAGCATTCAGCGGCCGCGCCAGGGCCAATGCCCTGCTGGCCCCGTACGTGGACCCGATATCCGGCCAGCCGGAATCCAAGCATGGCGCGGTTAATGTGCGCCCGCTGACCCATGGCCGTGAAGCCACGCTGATGGTGACAACCGAACTGGCCGAAGACCTTCAGCCTGTTCGCGACTGTGCGTACTGGGCTCGGATCCCGATGTGCCACGCCGTGCGCTGGCAGCTGGCCGAAGACAGTGACATGGCCGAACGAGACTGGCTGGCCTGGATTGAAGATACCCTGCCCGGGCCCCTGTCACAGTGGAGCGTGGACGACGCCCGTGGGCGGCTGCGGGCAAGCAGCCTGCAGGATGGCCGCCTGAACTGGTGGCTGATGGTTGGCCCGCCTGACACGCTGCCGTCACCACTGTGGCTGGATGCGCTGTTCGGCGAGGCATCCTCCGAAGGCATCTCCATGGCGGTACGCCGGCGCATTCTGGCTGGTCATGACAGTGATGCCCGTGATGACGGACCAATTATCTGCAGTTGTCATCAGGTCGGGCAATATGCCATTCAGGCCGCCATCCGCGATGGCGATCACAGTGTCGAGGCCCTGGGAGCCCGGCTGGCCTGCGGCACACAGTGCGGTTCCTGCCAACCTGAACTTAAAGCCCTTCTGGAAGAGGAGCGTGACCATGTCCGCCTGTAACCCATTGCGTGCTCCGCGATTAAACCCCATCCGCTGGATGGCGCGGCTGAGCCAGATGGCTCAGGGACGTCTGGCCGGGCGCACAGCGATGCCGCCTGCGCGCACCGCGTTGCCTGCCGCCCTGTCGGGACAGGTCGCGCTGGTCGGGGCAGGCCCCGGGGCGCTGGATCTGCTGACGATTCGGGCACTTGATCGGATCAGCGCCGCCGAGGCGGTGGTCTATGACCGGCTTGTCGGCCCGGATATTCTGGCGCGCATCCCGCCGGGATGTGAGCGCTATTACGTGGGCAAGGCCTGTGGCCATCACAGCGTACCTCAGGCGGAGATCGGCGCGCTGCTGGTGCGGCTGGCCGGTGAGGGCAAGCGCGTGGTGCGGCTCAAGGGGGGTGATCCGGCGGTATTTGGCCGAATGGGAGAGGAGCTTTCTGCGCTGGCCGAGGTTGGGATCGACGCCGAGATCGTGCCCGGCATTACCGCCGCCTCCGGCGCCGCCGCTGCGCTTGGCATGCCACTGACGGACCGCGCCCATGCTCAGGGCCTTCGCTTTATCACCGCGCAGCAGTACCGCGCCGGGCACGGGCCTGACTGGCAGGGCCTTGCACGGCGCGATGAAACGCTTGTGTTTTACATGGGGCTGGGCCGGGTGGGCGAAATAAGCCAGGGCCTGATGCAGGCAGGGTTGCCTGCCGACTGGCCGATGATGCTGATTGCCCATGCCTCCCTGCCGAGCCAGCAGGTGCGCGTCAGTACGCTGCGCGACATGCCGGATGTGCTGGCGCACGCGCCGCTGCCGTCGCCCTGTCTGATTGTCGTGGGCAGTGTGGTCTCGATGCAGCAGGCCATATCCATGACCACCGAAAAATCGCTACAGACCACCTTGTCTGGCTGATCGTGGAGCAGGTGTAATACGCGTCATTAAAAAACGCCGTCATGACCATGACGGCGTTTTCGTGTCAGTACCCCGGCAGCGCCGGGATGACAGAAGCAGTGGCGTCAGCGCGCTACCGCAGGTTGGGCGGAATCCCCCCGCTCACCACTGGCCTGCTCATAGGCCAGGCCTTCTTCGGCTTCGGTGGCGGGAGTGAAGCGGACGGCAAGGGTGCACAGCGATGCCAGTACCACGGCCACACCGAGGTAAAACAGCCCCTGCTGGTAACTCAGCGATTCGCTGCGAAACAGAAAGCCTGCTGCAACGGCGCCTGCATTGCCTCCCGCGCCCACGATGCCGGCCACGGCGCCCAGGGCCTTTTTATTGATAAAGGGCACCACGCCGAACGTGGCCCCTTCCGCCATCTGCACAAAGAGACTGAAGACCAGCATGATGCCGATAGCCACGGCCAGCGTCTGCATCTGGGCAAAGCCGATCAGGGCGATGCCTTCACACAGCATGGCCACGAACAGCCAGCGAACCCGTCCCTTGAGCCCGCCCCGGCGAGCAAACAGGTCGGAAAATACGCCGCCCAGGGTACGGGCAAACAGGTTCATCATGCCGAACAGACCGGCAATCAGCCCGGCGGTGGCCAGACTCAGCGAAAATGTGTCGAAAAAGTAGATGGCGGCGATGTTGTTGATGGTCAGCTCGACGCCAAAGCAGGCCGCGTAGACGATAAACAGGGCCCAGACCCGAATGTCCTTCGCCGCTGACAGGAAGCTTTGCAGGGCGCCGTGTTCCTTCGTGGCCGGTGGCAGCTCGCCACGGGCACGAAGGTCACTGAAGTTGCCATCCGGGGCGTCCTGTGTGAAGCGGTAATAGGCAACGCCGGTCAGAAACAGCACGATGCCGGGCACAACCATGGCCAGCCGCCAGCCCAGGGCTTCATTGACGCCAAGCATCAGGATGCCCGAAAACACCAGCGGCATCAGTATCTGGGTTGTCCCGCCACCCAGGTTGCCCCATCCGGCAGTGGTGGCGTTGGCAGTACCCACCACGTTGGGGGCAAACATCATGGTGGAATGGTACTGGGTAATCACGAACGAGGCGCCAATGGCGCCGATCGCCAGCCGTGCCATCAGAAAGGTTTCAAAACTGTCGGCCAGCCCGATCAGCATGACCGGCAGGGAGCCAAGGCACAAAAGCCAGGTATAGGCCTTGCGCGGTCCGATGCGGTCGCACAGCAGCCCGATGACCAGCCGAACCACAATAGTGATGGCGACCGAGGCAATAATGGTGTTGCCGATCTGGGTCTTGGTCAGGCCCAGGTCGTCTCGCACGACCGCCATCAGCGGCGCAATGCCGAACCAGCCGAAAAAGCAGACGTGAAAGGCGAACCAGGACATGTGAAATGCGCGCATCTGCGGCGTTGATAGCGTGAACAGGCGGATCTTGTTGGCTTTGTGTCGGATGTTCATGACTCGTGCTCCGTGGGTAACGACGGCACCTGAATGGCGTCGCGCCAAAACGAAAACGGCGTCCATCTCGTTTCGCGGGGGCACGAAACAGGATGGACGCCGTTGTCCTCTGCGGGTCCGGGTGGGGCCGGCCTGCAATGAAAGATGACAGGGTTGCCGTTAGACAACCGATCGGACCGCCGTTGGCCCGAGTCATCCTTTCAAAGCATACGAAGTGCCATCTCAAGGGAAGCCGTTATTTTTCAGGGGGTTGCGTGGTGAGAGGGTGGTGGCGGGCCGTTGTTGTGGGCAGGCGTGGTGCACCCGCGGTGAAGGGCGCACCAGCGCGTGGCGGGGGCTTCAGGGGGCGAGGCGATCAACCATCAGGTCCATGACGGCCCGCGCCACCGCAACCAGCGGCTTGCCCTGATCCATGGCTGTCTTGCGCAGCAACCGATAGGCGGCCTCTTCCGAGAGCGCCTCATGGGCCATCAACAGGCCCTTGGCCCGCTCGATCAGCTTGCGCTCCCGCAGGTGGCGGCGGGTGTGCTCAAGCTCGTCACTGAGTTTTGCCAGGCGGCTGTTCTGGGCCTGCACCAGCCCCACCAGACCGCATCCCAGGTGAAATCCCATGGTGCTGGTCGCCAGAGAGGCAGTGGCTGCATCGCTGTCCATTGACGGCAGCGGTGAGCCGGGCTCCTCCGGAAGGTCATTGAGGTGGGCCGAGGCGTCGAACGGGGTGTCTCGGCACGATTGCAGCTGCTCATGACAGCATTGATGCAGATCGGCCACCAGCTGGTCTTCCACGCGCTTCATGCCATCAATGCGTTGTGTGGCCAGGGCGTACCACTGCTCTCCAGGATCTTCGAGCCCGGCCGGCAGAGGCGTACCGTGGTGCGCCAGCTGGCGAAGCCATTCAAGCGCTTCGTTCATCGGCGGTGAGCCGGCCTGTTGCCAGAGTGCCTGCTGTGCCGGGGTGGCAAATTCGGTAAAGGTCTCCAGGCAGCGCTGCTGTGCGTCGATCAGTTGCGTGAGAGTGTGCTGCAAATCGGCGTCAAAGGTGCCCTGGGTAAACCCGAAGGCGGTGCAGGCACGTTCCTGACCGGCCAGCTCCTTGCCCTGAATGAAATGAAACAGGCTGACCAGCGCACGGGCGATTACCGGGTTATCCGCCGTGTCGGCAGCTTCAAATACCACGGACAGAAGTGTACTGATCAACCGGTTGTAAAGGCGCAGGGTGTCATCAACGGTGACATCCAGTGTGTCGATCCGGGTGCGCAGCCCGGGCAGGGCATTCATTCCCTGCCAGACTGCGGCAGTCCGTCTCATAAGCCCCGGTCCGGCATGCCTGAAGGCGCTGGAGGGAGCATGTTCCGGCAGGGCCCACTGACTCAGGCGTTCATTCAGCAGCTCTCCGGCCTGAACGGATTCCTCGATACGCTGGCGGCGCTGGTGCACAAAGCGCTGGCCGTGGGAGCCCAGATAAATACTCGAAGCCCCTCGCTCGCGTTGAAGGGCGTGCACCAGTCGGCAGGTATCACCGACCAGCAGGCAGGTATCACTCAAGTGAGCCAGTCGTTCCAGCTCGGCGTCGTGGGCGGCTTTCAACAGCCGCTCGATGGGTGCAGTCGTCACGGTCGTATCCTCTGGCCCCGCTCGGAGGAGGTCGTCGATAGCGTTATTGTTGTGTGGTCTGGCTGTCCCTCAAGGGTATACCACATGCCCCCGATCAGGTACGACGAACGTCCAGGGGCATCCATTACGGCGCAGCATTCAGCAGGAGTATCCGTATCCCTGGTGGGTCGGACGATCATGCCGGGCTGAGCTATAGTGATGCGACATGTCCTGCCGGGTAACCGTGATGATTCCTGCCTCCTGTACCACCTTCTATCTGGAGCTGCCTGCTCCGCGAGAAGATCTCGCCCCCGCGCTTCCACCCCGGATGGTGGTTGATGAGGTGACGCCCCCTGACTGGCGGCTGAATCGACGGCTCTATCATCTGGTGGGTGATGACTGGCAGTGGGAAGATCTGGACGAAGCCACCGACGAGGAGTGGCAGAAGCGTATTGCAGACCCGACACTCAGGACCTGGACTGCCACGGTGGGCGATACCCTCGTGGGCTACTTCGAGCTTCACCGGCCGGATCATGTCACTACCGAAATTCGCTATCTGGGGCTGTGCCCGGGCTGGACGGATCAGAAGCTGGGCGGCCCGCTGCTTGGCGAGGCGCTGCGCAAGGCCTGGGGCTGGCCCGGTACACGGCGGGTCTGGGTGCATACCTGTACGCTTGATCATCCGTCGGCGCTTGCCAATTATCAGGCCCGTGGGATGGTGCTCTACCATCAGGTTGAGTGCTGACTACCGGTGCGATAAACAAACTTTATTGTTAACCTGCTAACTATCGTCTAGGCTCTGGGCATCCATGAACAGGGCCGATGATGCCCTGATCACTATTTGCTCAGGGAGAGGCAGTTTGACTTCTATTTTTGCACCGTATGATCTTCAGGACATCCGACTGAACAACCGGGTCGTGATGGCCCCGATGACACGCTCCCGCGCCAGCGAACACGATGTGCCCAACGAGCTGGGCGCGCTGTACTACCGTCAGCGGGCCAGCGCCGGGCTGATCATTTCCGAAGGCAGCCCGATTTCACGCGAGGGGCAGGGGTATCTGTTCAACCCGGGGATCTTCAGCCCTGATCAGATTGCCGGCTGGAAAAAGGCCACCGATGCCGTGCATGAGCGCGGTGGCAAAATCTTCTGCCAGACCTGGCACGTAGGGCGGGTCTCGCATACCTCGATTCAGCAAAACGGTGCGGCTCCGATCAGCAGCACAACCACCCAGGGCGGCATGGCCTTCGGCTACAACGAGGACGGCATGCCGGATATGCTCGCGGCCAGCAAGCCGCGTGCGGCTACGACCGAGGAATGTGGCCGGCTGGTGCGTGACTTTGCCCAGGCCGCCGTCAATGCCCGGCAGGCCGGTTTTGATGGTGTGGAGCTGCACGGGGCCAATGGCTATCTGCTTGAGCAGTTCATCAACGGTGCGCTGAATGACCGGGATGATGCCTATGGTGGCTCGCGGGAAAAACGCTGCCGGCTGCTGCTGGAATCCATCGACGCCTCCGTGGCCCTCATCGGTGCCCATCGGGTCGGTGTGCGGCTGACGCCATATGCGACGCTGTTTGACATGCCGCTGTATGACGATATTGAAGGCACCTATCTCTACCTGGCAGAAGAACTCGGCAAGCGTGGGCTGGCCTATGTGCACCTGATGGACCAGGGCGCTCAGGGTCAGAATCCGCTGCCGCGTGACTTCCTGCGCAGGTTCCGTGAGGCCTATACCGGCACGCTGCTGTTTGCCGGCAACCTCGACAGGGAAGAAGCGCAGCGCCTGGTGGATGAAGGCACCATCGATCTGCCCGTGTTCGGCCGCCCCTTTACCTCCAATCCGGACCTGGTGGAGCGGATGGAAAACGACTGGCCGCTGACGCCCTTTGACCCGGATACCTTTTATGGTGGCGATGCCCGCGGGTACGTTGACTTCCCCACCTATCAGGAAGAGCAGACCCGCAAGGCGCGTGAAAAAATGCTCGCAGACCGTGCCTGATCCTGCACTGACGCACTGACAGTCGCATTCTGCTGACGCCCGGGCCCTGTGCCCGGGCTTTTTGTGTGCAGGGCTATCCCCCGGGGCAGCGTGCTGCGCTATGGTAGGCCTTCTGTTTCTGCTGGAGATGCTGTTCCCATGGCTCACCCCTGTTACTGGCACGATAGCCTTGCGACCCCGCCGGTGGCCTATTCACGGCTTGACGGTGATATCGACGCCGATGTGGTCATTATCGGTGCCGGGTTTACCGGCCTCTGGAGCGCGTATTACCTCGGTAATGCCGACCCTTCGCTGAGGATTGTGGTACTGGAAGCCGAGCAGGTGGGGTATGGGGCCTCGGGGCGCAACGGTGGGTGGCTGGTCGGCAGCATGGCCGGGCTTGATCGCTACATTGACGACTGGCCGCTGGCAAAGCGCCAGACCGTATGTGATCTGCTGTGTCGCAACGTGGATGACATTGGCGCCGTGCTGGAAAGGGAAGGGATAGAGGCCGACTACCACAAGGGAGGAGCGGTCTATGTGGCGGCCCGTTATCCGGCACAGGAGCAGGTGCAGCGGGAATACCTGGCGCACCTGCACCATATCGGCTTTCGTGACGAGGACTGCCGCTGGCTGGACCCTGATGCCATGGATCGTATCGGTCGGTTTCGTGATCAGCGTGGTGGTATCCTGCAGCGTCAGGTCGCGACCTTTCATCCGGTGAAGCTCCTGCACGGCCTGGCCGCCCGGCTGGTGGCGCGCGGTGTGCGCCTTTACGAGCACAGCCCCGTGGAGGAGACGGCGCCGGGGCTTGCCCGCACGCGTCATGGCCGGGTCAGGGCACGTCATGTAGTGACGTCTACGGAGGGCTATACCCGTCATCTGGGGCTGAAGCGCCATATCCTGCCGATCGAGAGCATGCTGATTGCCACCGAACCGCTGTCCTCCATGCAGTGGGACGAGATCGGACTGGCCGGTCGTCAGGCCTTCGGGGATGCCAGTCGACTGGTGACCTATGGCCAGCGCAGCCAGGATGACCGGCTTATTTTCGGGGCACAGGGCTACTACCATTTCGGCGGCCCTGCCCGGGCGGAGTTCGGGATTTCCGCGCGGCATCAACGCATGCGGGAGGGGTTGCTGAACGCCCTGTTTCCCGGCCTTGGCAAGGTCAGTATTACCCATGGCTGGGGCGGGACACTGGGCCTGTCACGCCACTTTCGGCCTCATGCCATTCTGGATGCGGAGACCGGCATGGCCACTGCCGGTGGCTACGCCGGAGAGGGGGCTGCCATGGCTCACCTGATGGGGCAGACGCTGGCGGAACTGATCACCGGGCAGCAGACCGAGCGTACCCGGATGCCCTGGGTGCATGCCAATGCCCGTCCCGCAGAGGTGCTGAAACGCTGGGAGCCGGAACCGCTGCGGTGGGTGTCTGCTCAGGCCGTGGCAGCAAGCTATGGTCTGGAAGAGGCGATGATGCAGCGTGACCTTCATGTGCCGGGGTTGAGTCCTGCGCTCAATGCGGTCAACAACGCCGTATCGCGGATGGTGGAGTAGGCCCTTCAGGCCGGGTCACGGCACTACCACCAGCGCGACGATCAGGCTCAGGTGGCCGGGATACCAGCTGCGCCACAGCCAGCGCGGCAGCGTCGCGCGTGGTGGCAGACGCGGCACGTCATGGCCGCCGCGGGCAGCAATGACCAGCACGCACAGCGTGGTGGCACAGGTAAAAAACAGGGCGGGCGTGCTGTCATTGAGTTGGGTGGCAAGCCAGCATACCGGCAGGCATCCCAGCGCAGCGGTCAGGCGAGGGTAATTGACCAGCAGATACTGCGCCAGCATGAAGGCCGGAATGATCAGCACGCCGTCCCGGCCGTATTCAAGCCGTGGCCCCACGGCGTACCAGAGAAACAGGCCGACTGCGGCCAGCATCACATGCCGAAGCACCGTCGCCGGGTTCCATGCCGCTTCCCGCATCAGGGCACGCGTGGTGCAGGCCAGCATCAGGCCGAGCGCGAGCGTAAAGCACACGTTCAGCACCAGCCCACCGGTCAGCAGCATGAAGGGTAACTGGGCCACCAGGCCGATGATCAGCAGGCGCCTTGTATAGCGCCAGTGGCGGGAGGTGTCATACAGGGCATGCCAGGCCACCATGGCCGCAAACAGCGGAAAGGCGATACGCCCTGCCGTTTCCATGATCCACAGGGCCTGGCCGTGGCCCGCCGGGACCAGCAGGTAGCGGGCAACATGATCCAGCGTCATGGTGATCAGGGCGAGCCATTTGCCCCATTCCGTCCATCCGGAGCAGGGGGGAGCGTGCTGAATATGCGTCATGCGCGGGTGCCGAGTGCAGGTCGTGGCGTTGCTACAGCAGCGGGCCCTTGAGCACGACCTGAGGCTGGCCAAGGGAGTTGCGCTCGACGTGGCCGTCCACACGATAGACCTGTTCCAGCAGGTGCTCGTCAATGATGGTGGCACAGGGACCGAAGCGGTGCATGCGCCCCTGGCTGATGGCCAGGGCCTGGTCACAGTACCCCAGGGCATGGTTCAGGTCATGCAGGGCAATCATCACGATCATCCGGCGCTCGTCGGCCAGTCGGCGTACCAGGCTCAGCACTTCCATCTGGCGGTGCAGGTCGAGGGCGGCGGTCGGCTCATCCATCAGCAGAATGTGCGGGCGCCGGATGAGGCTTTGTGCAATACCGACCAGCTGCCGCTGGCCCCCGCTGAGTTCGGCCAGATACCGGGAGGCGAGGGAGGTAATGCGCAGCGAGTCGAGCAGTTCGTCGATCCGCTCAAGCTCTTCGGCGGTCACCTTCAGTGAGCGTCCCTGCTTGGCAGCCAGGACCACGGATTCAAACACGGTCAGGGCGGCGCTGGCGCTGGTATCCTGAGGCAGGTACACCAGTGCCTGTTCTCCGTCGGGAACGCCTTCGATATGTACCTGGCCTTCTCCGGCTGCCAGCCCGGCAATGCGGCGAAACAGGCTCGACTTGCCGGCGGCGTTGGGGCCGATGACGGCAATGATCGATCCGTCGTGAATCACGGGCGTCGTGATGTCGGTCAGTATCTGAGTACGGCCATAGCGTACGCCGAGGCCTTCAATGGCGAGGCTTACCATGCGTTACGCTTCCTGCTTGCAAAGATCAACGAGAAGAAGAACGGGATACCTACCAGCGCTGTCGCCACGCCGATCGGCAAAATGGCGCCCGGTACCAGCATCTTGCTCAGCACCGAGGTGGCCGAGAGGATGAGTGCGCCGCACAGGATCGAGGCGGGCATGAAGAAGCGTTGATCTTCCCCTACCAGCATTCTGGCGATGTGCGGGCCTACCAGGCCGATAAACCCGATGCTGCCGACGAACGATACCGAAATGGCGGCCAGCAGGCTGACGAGCATCAGAGTGGTCAGGCGCAGGCGCTTGACGTTGACGCCCAGGCTTTCCGCGCGGGCATCTCCCAGTCGCAGGGCCGTCAGGGCCCAGGACTGGCGAATGAACAGGGGCACGGTCAGCACCAGCGCCATGGCCGTTACCGCCACCTTGGTCCAGGTCGCCTTGACCAGGCTGCCCATGGTCCAGAACACCACGGCGGACAGTGCCTGTTCGCTGGCAAGGTACTGAAGCAGGGCCTGCAGGGCATTGAAGGTAAAGACCATGGCAATGCCCAGCAGCACGATCGTCTCGACGGTCACGCCCCGCAACTGGCTGAAAAAGTGAATCACCAGTGCAGCCAGCATGGCCATGACAAAGGCATTGAGCGGAATGATGAAGGCCGTCAGCACCGGCACCAGCGCAATGCCGAATACCAGTGCCAGGGCCGCGCCAAACCCGGCCGCGGCAGAAATGCCCAGGGTAAACGGGCTGGCCAGGGGATTGGCCAGAATCGTCTGCATCTGGGCACCGGCCACCGACAGCGAAGCCCCGACGGTCAGCGCCATCAGCGCGACCGGCATGCGAATCTCCCACAGGATCACGCGCATCTTGGTGTCAGCGTCATCCGGGAACAGCAGAGTGGTGACTACGTCGGACAGCGGGTAGTCATAGGGTCCGGTCGCCAGGTCGACGGCAAAGGATACGACCAGGGCAGCGGCCAGCCCGAGCAGAATAAGCAGGCGGCGGCCGATGCTGGCACGGTAGGAATGACTGCCCCGGTGAACCGTTGGTGCAAGCGTATCGCTCATGCATCCTCATCTTTGTTCAGGGACGTGAAATACCCGGGCGCATACTCGAGGGGCAAAAAGCGGGAGTAAAGCTCGCGCAGGGTGGCGTCAGGATCCACGTCCCTGAAGAGGTCAGGGTGAATCCACTTGGCCAGCTGTTCGATGGCCACAAACTGATAGGGGCTGTTGTAGAACTGGTGCCAGATGGCGTGCACGTTACCCTGTTTCACTGCTTCGGTGTGGGCCAGGGCCGGGCGGGTCAGCAGGTATTCAAGCCGCTTGCGGGCTTCGGCCTGGTCGCTGTTCGGACCGGCAGGAATCCATTTGCCGTCCGGGACATAGCCGCTCCATTCGCCGCCGGTGGCAATATAGACCGACGGGTCGGAGGCGATGACCTGCTCCGGGTTTACCGTGCCGAACGTCCCCGGGATGATGTCGCCTGCGATGTTGTGTCCACCGGCCAGGGTCACCATCTCGCCAAAGTTGGCGTTACCGAACGACATGCAGCATTCCTCGCTGTAGCCGGCGGCGCGCTCGATGAATACTTCCGGTGTGGTCGGGCTGGACTTGGCCAGTCGGTCGGTCACGGCCTTGATATGGGCGTTGCTGAATTCAATGAATTCGTCGGCGCGTTTCGAATGATCCGTCAGGCGGCCCAGCAGGCGCAGGCTGGGGTCGGTGTGCTGCATGGGCTTTTCACGGAAATCGATGTACACCACCGGGATGCCCACGGCGGCCAGCTTCCGGTCAAGCCCGGAGCTTTCCGTAGCTTCACGTGCCTCGATATTCATCACCACGACCTGCGGGTCAAGCGTGATGGCCTGTTCGACATCGAAGGTGCCTTCCTTGAAACCACCGAAGGTCGGAATCTTCGTGATCTCCGGGTAGCGCTTTTTGTAAGCCTCCCAGGAACCCGGGTCGGCCTTGGCGAGGTCATCGCGCCAGCCCACGACCCGCTTGAACGGTGCTTCCCGGTCCAGCATGGCCAGGGCATAGATCATTCGACCCTCACCCAGAATCATCCGTTTTACCGGGACTTCAACGGACACGTCGCGGCCGGCGATATCGTGAACGGTAATGCGTTCCTGCGCGAATGCGGCCGTGGACAGCGCCCACAGCACTAATGCGGTGATGATTCTTGATGTCATGCCCGATACGTCCTGCCTTTTTATGATAGAGCTTATTATTTGGAAGTGTTTGTCACTTGTAAACCGCTATTTGGCGGCGCTCTGTTATCGCTTTGTTGCCGAGCCCGGATCGGCATGAAGCGTGGCAGGGGGCAGTGTCGTGAAAACGCACCGGCCGGCCGGGTGGGCGGTGCGGTTGAGGAGGAAGGCGGCTACTGCGCCTGTGCCTCGCGCTCCAGCGCGGTACATACGCCGGCCTCGAGCCCCAGCGCCCTGCCCAGCTGATCGAGCCATGCCCGTTCCATGTCATTTTGCTCATCAATGATGGCAACGCTTGCCAGGTAGACTTCCCGGGCCGCCTGGGGGGTATCCACATCCCGTGCGATGGCACTGGCATCGAGCCGGCTCGCCATCTGCTGCTCGACCCATGCCTGCAGCTCGTCATCGGCACCCAGCTCGCGCATCTGACCGGCCAGCATGTCCTGTTCCCGCTCATCGATATGCCCGTCGGCTCGTGCCGCGGCAATCATCGCCTTGAGAATGACCCGGCTGCGCTGCTCCCGGGCCTGGGCATCAAGCTGTTCCAGCGGCTCACCTTCACCGGCGGTCGAGCTGCTCTCACTGCGGTGTTTCTGCCAGGCCTGCCAGGCCATTTTGCCAAGGCCTGCCAGGGCTGCGTACTTGATGGAGCTTCGCCCGCGCCGGCCTCCCAGCAGCATGCCCAGCGCGCCGCTGCCCAGAAGCGAGGACACGTTGAAGCCGGAATCGCCGGCGGTGTGTTTTTTGCTCGACGAACGGGCAGCCTGCTTCATCAGCTGGGATAGGATCTTCTGTGCGTTCATGAGCTCTCCTGACGCAATGAATGAAAGTGTCCCCCTCTTTATAGACCCTTCAGGCCATTCGAGGTGGGGCCGTCGCGCTCGACCAAGGTTGAGGAAGGGTTTGCCGCAGGAGTGTGCCAGGGTCAAAAAACCGTTATTCACCCGAGGTGGCTCAAGATGCTCAAGGTTGTCGCTCGTCCCGTGGTGCGGCTTGTAGAGCGCTATCTACCCGATGCCTATATCTTTGTGCTATTGCTGACACTGATAGCGGCCGGCGCCGCCATGCTGGTCGAAGGGCAGTCGCCCATGGCGGTGCTGAGGGTCTGGGGCGGCGGATTCTGGGGGCTGTTGAGCTTTTCTATGCAGATGCTGATGGTGCTGGTCAGCGGTTATCTGCTGGCCAGTTCGCCCCCGGTCCGGCGTGGTCTGACGGCGCTTGCGCGGCTGGCCGGCACGCCCGGGCGGGCCATTCTGATGGTGACGCTGGTGTCACTGATGGCCAGCTGGATCAACTGGGGGTTCGGGCTGGTCATCGGGGCATTGTTCGCCCGCGCGCTGGCCCGGGAAATTCGGGTGGATTACCGCCTGCTGATTGCCAGTGCCTATTCCGGCTTTGTGGTATGGCACGGCGGACTGGCCGGTTCCATTCCACTCACCATCGCCACGCCAGGTCATTTCACGGCTGACCGGATCGGTGTGATTCCAACCAGTGAGACTCTCTTTTCATTTTATAACCTGGCCATTCTGGCGGCACTTTTCGTGATCATGCCGCTGGTCAACCGGGCAATGATGCCGGACGAAAGGGACATCGTGCTGGTCACGCCCGAGCAGCTGGCCGAACCGGAGCCCGTGGCCGGAAAAGACGCTTCGCTGCCTGCCGAGCGCCTTGAAAACAGCCCGTGGCTGTCCTGGCTGGTAGGCATTCCCGGTGTGCTGTATCTGGTGGTGTATTTCATTGTCGATGGCGGCGGGCTGAACCTCAACAGCGTCAACTTCCTGTTTCTTTTTCTGGCGATGGTGCTTCACCGCACGCCCCGCAACCTGCTCAACAGCCTGACCGAGGCCATCAAGGGCGGCGCCGGGATCGTCATCCAGTTTCCGTTCTATGCCGGCATCATGGCCATCATGGTGGAGTCGGGGCTGGCGCAGTCACTTTCGGAACTGTTCGTGTCGATCGCCGATGCCGATACGCTGCCGTTCTGGTCCTTTCTCAGTGCCGGGCTGGTGAACCTTTTCGTGCCATCCGGCGGGGGGCAGTGGGCCGTTCAGGCCCCGGTCATGCTGCCGGCCGCGCAGGCACTCGGGGCTGACGTGGGCCGGGTGGCCATGGGCGTTGCGTGGGGGGATGCGTGGACCAATCTACTGCAGCCCTTCTGGGCACTGCCGGTGCTGGCCATTGCCGGGCTGGGCGCGCGGGATATCATGGGCTTTTGCATGATTCATCTGGTCATTACCGGCGTGGTGATCGGGGCGGGGCTGACCTTTCTCTAGGCGGTGATGTTCACTGATGAGCAGGGCTGCCGCCCCCGGCGAGGAGGGCGGCAGCAGGCCATCAGGCGGGCGGCAGTCTTTCCGCCCCCCAGCTTCGGCGGATATAGCCCATGACATCGTCCAGTTCGGCAGCGGGAATATCGGCCAGCCGGCCCTCTTCCTGCGGATCCTGATGGAAGATATAGAGCCGTGAGGCAAACTGGGCGAAGGGCAGGGAGGCTTCGCCGAAGCGCTCGCCGCAGCCATCGGTGCTGACATCCACGCCATCGCCCCAGTTCTGACCGCTGTCATTGTTGGGATTGAAGAAGTAGATCCGCATGTGATCATCCGGCCCCGGAGCGGCGCGCAGAATGCTGATGGCGTGCCAGCCGATGAAGCGGGCGGCACTGTCGGTCACGGCAATGCCGGCGGGTTGCGGGTGGATCAGGGGCTGGTCGCCGTTATAGTGCGGATGGTAGGCGGCGTAGAAGTGGCGCAGGAAGGTTTCCGGCTCGATCAGCATGCCGGTGGCCACATCCACATTGATGTGAAAGGCGCGTCCGGTCCACCAGCCGTGAAATTCCGGATTGATCCAGCGATGCGGGTCGCCTTCCCGACCGATGCAGCGCCGGCCCATCTCCATGTAGATGCGGTCCAGATGCGGCACCACCAGCAGGGACACCGGATCGAGGTCCAGCGGTAGCGTGGGAGAGAGGCCTTCACCGCTGTCGCAGGATGAAATCGGCTGTCCTTCAAAGTGCATGGTAATGCCGTCATCCCGTGCCGCCCAGGTCACCATCTGCAGCAGATAGTCCGGGTCGCTCCAGCCCCACATGGAAAGCGCCCTGGCGGACTGACAGGTGGGATTATTGCCCTGGCCCACGCCCAGAGGCTGGCCCAGCATGCACAGTACGCCTTCCAGCAGCCGTGCTTCCGGGTCCACCATGTCACCATAGGCGGCCTTGATACGGGCACGCGACCAGTCGCTCAGGGGCAGTCCAAGCTGACGCCACAACGCCGGCGGAATGGGCGGCTGATACAGAATGCCGCGTTCCAGCAGCCGGGCCAGGCCGTACAGGGCCTGATCGGTTTCCGGCTGGGCCACGCGTGCCAGCAGGGCACGGATCAGCGGGTGAAAGCGCAGCAGGCAATCGCGGCCGGTGGCGGACAGCCCGAGCGCCTCGCTGATCAGGTGATCGTGATCCTTCAGCAGATAACGCACCAGTACGGCGTGATAGGCCGAGACCAGCCCGGTATCGTGCATGGCGCGGGCCATGCCGGTGGCCTCCAGCTGAAGGGCGGCGCCATCCATCATGGCCAGCCGTTCTTCGTAGATATCAATGCCCGGATCTTCGCTGCAGGCCTGGGTCGGGCCGAACAGGCTGCTGACCAGCCGTGTTGCTCCCTGCCCGCTGGTGCCCAGATCGATCTCCGGGTCCGCCTGGCACAGGGCGATGCGGGTAATCATCTCGCGGATGGTTTCGGTCTGAATCGGGCGCTGTTTCAGCAGCCGCCAGATTTCATCGATCATGGAATCGATGACGTTTTCAAACCCGATGCGCTCGGACAGGTGAGCCAGCAGCTGACGGGATACCAGTGCCAGTTTGCCTTGGGTTTCCCGTTCGGCTTCGCTGGGCGGGCCAAACAGCATCGACAGGTTCAGCGCCAGTACCTGGGTCAGGTAGGAGCGGGCCTGTTCGGATGACACCTGGGGGTGGGCATAGTCCTCCCGCGCGACGGCCAGCAGGCGCAGCTCGCTGAGAGCCTCGATGACCACGGTCATCGGCTCGGGGCTGGTCAGTGAGTGGCGGGTCAGTGTCGGCAGCAGAATGCCGGGGCGTGCCCAGTCCGAGCCTTCGAAAATGCCGGCTTCTTCCATCGCTCTGGCACGGGCTTCCAGCGTCCCGCAGCCACCGGGCTCCATCAGCACACGGCGTGCAATATCGAATACGCGGCCTGCCCGCCCCACGCGGGAAACGGAGGGCGCGTCGGCCAGCCGGTCAACGGCATCGTCGAGCTGAAGTTCAAGACGGGCGAGCCGTGAAGGCTCGCCCGTTGCGTGTGATTCGCCACTGTCCTTGATCGTCACAGGGCCTCCCTGAGGCGGCACGGCGCAATGCCTGATGCATTGCCCGCGCTATCGCATGTCTTACACATAGAAGTCGAGGTCTTCCTGATGCTTGAGCAGATCCCTGAGGGTATGCGGATCCTCACCGAAGAAGAAGATCAGCCCCCAGTGGGTGCCGAAGGCCGTGCGCTTGGTCACGGTGGCTTCCAGCGGTGCCGTCAGCTCGTGGAAGTCGAAATACGCGTGGTTTTCGGTCTCTTCCGGAATATCAAGCTGGCTGACGACGCGACGCCGCGGATAGACCCCGAAGCAGCCGGCATGGCCCTTCGCATCGACCACTTCCGTCGGGAAGAAGGCGTTGATCTCTTCTTCCGTGGTGTGCGGGTCGAAGACCAGCATGGTGGCCTGATAGGCACTGAAGCCATAGGCGCGTTCGATCAGTTCGAACGCCTTGAAGCCCGGCGGGCGGTAGGCAACCTCACCGAAGTACATGGTGCCGTCACTGGTGACAAAATATTCGGGGTGAATCTGGCCGAACTGAATGTCGAAGGTCTTGATCAGCAGTTCGATCTGCTGCGTGATCTGGGCACGGTATTTCTCAAGCTCCGGCGTGGCGGGCACAAAGACGGAATATCCGAGGGTCACATATTCGGAGATGTTCAAGAACTGGATCTTGCCGTTCCACACCCAGGCTTCGACGGCAAATTCCCAGCCGTCCAGATGGCTTTCCATCAAAAGCGGGTATTCGCTGTCGGGGATGGTGTCGATTTCCTCCGAGGAGCGAATGACCCGATGCCCCAGGCAGCCGGCCTTGTCGAAGGCCTTGAGGTGAATCGGGTCTTCCGGGTCGCCATCAAGCTTGAGCAGGGTCTGGTTGACGCGCTTGAAAAAGCGCAGCACGTCACTTTGCTCGTGGGCTTCTTCAAAAATACCGACCCGAATGCCGCCCAGCTGGGCTCGGCGCTTCATCAGGGCCTTGTCCCGGAACAGCACGGCCTGACCATGCAGGCGCGGATTGCCCATCAGTACGGAGTTGATGGCACCGGCCCATTCAACGGTTTCTTCAAATAACGGAATGGCAGCATCGATGCCCATGTCCTTGAGGGTCTCGGCAATCTCGATGGAGCGGTCGTTCAGGCGCTCGAAGTTCCAGGGCACGTAAGGAATGTTGTGTTCGGTGCAATACTCTTCAGCCCAGGTGGGAGCCACTACCACGTAGCGCCGGTCAAATTTTTCGGCAGCTTCCACGGCACCGAGACTCCAGCCCAGCAGTGCGATATAGCCCTTGTTGGGATCCTTTTCCATGATCCTGTCTCCTGTTTTTTATATGTCATGTGAGTGCGAGATCGTGGGGTCAGTGTAGTTGATTAGAGGTTTTTTGCGGGAAAATCGGCAAATTGGTGCCGTTCAGGCATGAAAAAACAGACATGCGTTCAGCGGCTGATCGGCGTGGCGAGCGGCCCGGCAGCGAGGTGGCGCAAGGTTCGTCACGGCCTGGTTTCATGTCATTGTCAGCGGGTCATCCCCCTGTCATGACGGCTTTCTAGACTTGCGGTGACCTGGGTGGAATGGCCTTACATGCCCTGGTCTGATACCTGTCACGGGCACTGCCGGAGAGCACCATGAGCAGCGACGCTTCAGAAACCGGCGGACACGCCACGCTGGATACCTTCAGGCACTCGCCTCGGCTGAGTCTTTTCTTTATCGGGCTGCTGCTGGCCTTTACCGGCTACTTCGTGGCCTGGGGCAGTGGCTACATCCAGAGTCAGCATACGCTGCTGTTTTTCTTGACCACGCTCTTTGGCGTGTTCATGGCGTTCAACATTGGCGGCAATGACGTGGCCAACTCGTTTGGTACCAGCGTTGGCGCCGGCACACTGACGGTGCATCAGGCGCTGCTGGTCGCGGCCATTTTTGAAGTCAGTGGGGCCGTGATCGCCGGAGGAGAGGTGACCTCGACCATTCGCGGCGGCATCGTTGATCTTGATGGCATGGCGATCCGGCCGCTGGAGTTCGTGTTCATCATGATGTCATCACTGATTGCCGCGGCACTGTGGCTGCTGTTTGCCTCCCACAGAGGGTACCCGGTGTCCACTACCCACTCGATTGTCGGGGCCATCATCGGCGGGTCTGTCACGCTGGGAGTGTTGAAGCACGGCGGACTTGCCGCCCTTGATCTGGTGCAGTGGCGCGAAGTGGGCATGATCGCCATTTCCTGGGTGCTCTCGCCGGCACTGGGGGGCATTGTCGCTTACGTGCTGTACTCGCTGATCAAGCGCCATATCCTTGCCTACAACGACAGGGCGCAATCCCGGCTGGAAACCATTCGCGAGGAAAAGCGTGCCCACAAGCGGCGTCACAGGGAGGCCGTCGAGCGGCTGTCGGAAGTGCAGCAGATGGCCTACACCCAGGCCATGGCGCGGGACATGCAGGCCATCAGTGACAGGGATTTCAGCATCGACGATCTGGAATCGGAGTACTACCGCAAGCTCTACACCATCAATCGAAAGCGCGAGGATGTGCATGCCCACCGGGCACTGGAACACTGGGTACCGGTCATCGCAGCCCTGGGGGCGATCATTCTGACGGCCATGCTGCTGTTCAAGGGCTTCAGCCACCTGGCTCTGGGGGTCGATACCCTGGGCAGTTATCTGATCATGGGCATGGTGGGCGCTCTGGTCTGGATGGCGACGTTCATCTTTGCCAAAACCCTCAAGAGCGAGACCCTGGGACGCTCGACATTTCTGATGTTCAGCTGGATGCAGGTCTTTACGGCGGCCGGGTTTGCCTTCAGTCACGGCTCCAATGACATTGCCAATGCGATTGGCCCCTTTGCCGCGGTTCTGGATGTGCTGCGCACCGGGGCCATCGGCGAGGAGGCCAGTATTCCGCCGCTGGCGATGCTGACCTTCGGCGTGGCGCTGATTGCCGGGCTCTGGTTCATTGGCCGGGAAGTCATTCAGACCGTCGGGCACCATCTGACCAGAATGCACCCGGCCTCCGGGTTCTCCGCCGAACTGGCTGCCTCTGCCGTCGTGATGCTGGCCACCACCTTCGGCCTGCCGGTATCCAGCACCCATATCCTGATTGGCGCCGTGCTTGGCATCGGCATGGTCAATCGCCAGACCAACTGGTCCCTGATGCGCCCGATTGCGCTGGCGTGGGTCATTACCCTGCCTGCTGCCGCCGTGCTGGCTGCCGGCGCGTTCATGGTCCTGAATGGGGTGTTCTAGGCGCTTTCGCCTTCGTGCAGGGTGAAGCCGACATTGATGCTCAGTTCGCCCAGCGGCTCCCCCCTGATGCGTCGCAGCAGCTGTTCGGCAGCCCGTTGCCCGATCAACTCCCGGGGAGAGACAATCGTGGTCAGGCGTGGCGTCATGTGCCGGCCGATCGGCAGGCCGTTGAAGCCTGCTATGGCGATATCCTCCGGAATACGGATGCCATCGCGCATGGCCGCGAGAAGGGCACCGCAGGCCATGTCATCGTTGGCAAAATGAATGGCATCGCATGTCGGTGAATGCGTCCGAATGTGCATGAGTGCCTCGGCCCCGCTGTCCATCTGCTGTCGGCTCGGCAGGTCAAGCAGCGGTGCCGGCAGCCCGGCGGCCTCAAGCGCCTGGCGGTGTCCTTCAAAGCGCTCTCCGGCGCGATAGTCCCGCTCGAGCTCTGCCCCCGCGTAGTGGATATGCCGATAGCCCCGGTTCAGCAGGTGGGTGGCCATGGCGTGGCCGGCGGCGCGGTGATCAAGGCCGACGTTCATGTCCAGACCGTCGCCGTATTCCATGATTTCGACCACCGGCTGGTTCCAGTTCTCCAGCAGCTGGCGGGTCTCGTCACTGTGACGCAGCCCGGCGATGATCAGCCCCGAGGCAGACCAGCCCAGAAAGGTGCGTACCAGTTGCGCTTCCCGGTCCAGGTCGTAATCGGTCTTGCCCAGCAGCAGTTGATAGCCGGCGGCTTCCAGGCGCTGCTGCAGCCCTCGAATCACCTCGATGAACACCACGTTCGCCAGCGACGGCACGATGACCGGGATCACCCGAGTCGTGGCCGAGGCCAGGCTGCCGGCAATCATGTTGCGGACATAGCCGACCTGGTTGACCGCGGCTTCAACCTTCAGGCGGGTAGCGTCACGTAGTGCCTCCGGGTCGTTGAAGTAACGCGACACCGTGATCGGTGCGACGCCGGCTTCCCGGGCCACATCGGTCAGTGTGGGCTGCATGGCTCCCTTGCGGGAGCGTTTCTCGTGGGCGTCATCCCTGGACATTGGTCGCGTTTTCCTTGTTCGCACTTGCGCAGGGCTCGAGACTAAAGCACCCTTTTTGGTAGCGCTACCATTTACACAATCATTAGCCGGCAAGACCGGTTATTGCCTACGGGAGAATCACTGTGTCTACCCCCTCGAATGCTGTATCCCCTGACATCGGTGTAGTTGGTCTGGGTGCCATGGGAATGGGCACGGCCTGTTCCCTGCTGCGTCAGGGCCTGTCGGTCATCGGCTGCGATATCTCACCGACTGCCCGTGCCGCCTTTGAGGACGCCGGCGGCCGAAGTGCCGAGACCCCGGCCGCGCTGGCAGGCTGCAGCGTCGTGCTGCTGGTGGTCGTGAATGCCGATCAGGTCGAGCAGGTGCTGTTCGGGGCCGAGGGGCAGGGTGGCCTGGCCGCAGCGATGTCGCCCGGCAGTGTGGTAATGCAGTGTGCCACGGTTGCGCCAAGCTACGCCGTGGCCCTCGGTGAGCGCCTGGCGGCCCTGGGGCTTGTCATGCTGGATGCACCGATCAGCGGCGGGGCCGCGAAGGCCTGCACCGGCGAGCTGTCGGTCATGTCTTCCGGGACTGCCGAGGCCTATGAAAAAACGGACGCCGTGCTGTCGGCCATGGCGGCGAAGGTCTATCGGCTGGGCGAGCAGCCCGGCGCGGGGTCCAGCGTCAAACTGGTCAATCAGCATCTGGCTGGTGTGCATATTGCCGCGGCGGCAGAAGCCATGGCCCTGGGGGCGAGCATGGGCCTCGACCTTGAGGTGCTGTACGACGTCATTACCCATTCGGCGGGCAATTCCTGGATGTTTGAAAACCGGGTGCCACACATTCTGAAGGGCGATTACACCCCGTTGTCGGCCGTGGATATCTTCGTCAAGGATTTGAACATCGTGCACGCTACCGGCCGGGAGCTGAAACTGCCCATGCCAGTGGCCGGCAGCGCACTGCAGCAGTTCACCGCTGCCAGCGGCGCAGGCCTTGGACGTGAAGACGATTCGGCGGTGGTGAAGGTCTATCAGCGGTTGCGTCATTTCGATTTGCCGGCGGCCAATGATGCCGAGGAGCGTCCGTCATGAGTCTGGTGCTCGGGGGGATTGCCGACGATTTCACCGGCGCCACGGATCTGGCCAACAACCTGGTGCGCGGCGGCATGCGCACGGTGCAGGTCATTGGGGTGCCGGAGGATGATCAGGTGCTGGAGGACGCCGATGCCGTGATCATTGCGCTCAAGTCGCGCAGCACTCCGGTAGAGGAGGCCGTTCGTGACAGTCTGGCGGCGCTGGCCTGGTTGCAGGCACGTGGCGCCCGTCAGATTTTCTTCAAGTACTGCTCGACATTTGATTCCACGCCGCGGGGCAACATCGGCCCTGTTGCCGAGGCGCTGATGGCGGCTCTTGATACGCCCCAGACCGTCATGGTCCCGGCCTTTCCGGTCAACGGGCGCAGCGTATATCAGGGGCATCTGTTTGTCGGAGACCGACTGCTCAACGACAGCGGCATGGAGCAGCATCCACTGACGCCGATGACGGATGCCGATCTGGTGCGGGTACTGGGCGCGCAGACGGACAGGCCTGTCGGCCTTCTCGCTCATGCCACCCTGGCCGGTGGCGCAGACAGGGCCATCGAGCGGCTGGCCTCATTGCGGGAGGCCGGCACGGCCCACGTGATATGCGACAGCGTGGACGAGCAGGACCTGGCCGTGCTGGCCGAGGTCACGGCGGATCTGCCACTGGTGACCGGCGGTTCCGGTCTGGCTCAGGCACTGCCTGAGGCCTACCGCGCCCGGGGCTGGCTGGCACCACACGGTGATGCTGCAGCGCTGGCACCCTCATCCGGAGGATGTGCGGTGCTGTCCGGCAGTTGTTCGCGCATGACGCTTGCACAGATTGAGGCGTTCAAGGCCCGCCATCCCGGTCTGGCGCTGGACCCGCTCAGGTTGAGCGAGGGAGATGCCCATCGGGACGAGGCTCTGCAGTTTGCCCGGCAGTGCATGGCCCGTGACCCACAGGCGCCTTTCCTGATCCATGCCTCCGCTGACAGTGAGGCCGTGCGTGCCGTGCAGGATCGGCTCGGCACCGAACGGGCCGGCGCCCTGGTCGAGGAGACGCTGGCCTGGCTGGCTCGCACCCTGGTGGACGAGGGTATCGGCCGTCTGATCGTGGCCGGGGGCGAAACCTCCGGGGCCGTGGTATCAGCCCTGTCGATCACCACGCTGCGGATCGGGCCACAGATTGATCCGGGCGTACCCTGGACCCAGGCGAGCCTGCCTGGCCGCGAGACCGTGCTGTCCCTTGCCCTCAAGTCCGGCAATTTCGGCGGCACTGATTTCCTTACCCGTGCATTCGAGGTATTGCCATGAGCCAGTCACCTCACGAGATCAATCGTCTGCGCGAGCAGATTGCCCTGCACGGCAAGTCGCTTTTTGACCGCGGGCTGACCATGGGGTCCAGCGGCAATATCAGTCAGCGCCTGGAGGACGGAGGGTGCCTGATGACGCCCACCAATGCCTGCCTGGGCCGGCTCGATCCGGCGCGGATTACCCGGCTGGACGCCCAGGGCAGGGTACTGGACGGCGATGCACCGACCAAGGAGCACTTCCTGCATCGGGCCATGCTGGAAGAGCGGCCGAGTGCCGGCGCGATCGTGCATCTTCATTCAACCCATTCGGTGGCGGTGTCCTGTCTGCCGGACATCAACCCCTGTGACTGCATTCCGCCGCTGACAGCCTATTACGTGATGCGGGTCGGCACCCTGCCGCTGGTGCCTTACCACGTGCCGGGCGACGAGCGGCTGGGGGACGCCGTACGGGGGCTGGCCGGTCAGCACAGTGCCGTGCTGCTGGCCAACCACGGCCCGGTGGTGGCCGGCAAGAACCTTGATGCGGCGGTGTATGCCACCGAGGAACTGGAAGAGACCGCCAAACTGTTTTTGCTGCTCAGAGGCACCAACCCTCGCGGGCTGACCCCTGAGCAGGTGGATGAGCTCAATGCGCGTTACCCGCGTGACTGATGATACCTGCGGGGCCTCCATGCCTCGCGTTACCGGACTTGAAGCACAGGATATGCCCATGACCACGAAGCTGGCCGCCAATCTCAGCATGATGTTTGTCGAACACGCCTTCCCGGCCCGATTTGCCGCGGCGGCGGAGGCCGGATTTCGCGGCGTCGAGTACCTGTTTCCCTACGCGTATGCCCCGGAAGAGATCAAGGGCTGGCTGAGTGAGAACCGGCTTGAGCAGGTGCTGTTCAACCTGCCGCCGGGGGACTGGGACGCCGGAGAGCGAGGGCTTGCTTCCCTGCCCGGTCGCGAGGAGGACTTTCGTGCCAGCGTGGCCGAGGCCATACGCTACGCCGAGGTGCTTGATTGCCCGCGGGTGCATGCGATGGCCGGGCTGGTACCGGAAGGTGCGGACGAAGCCACCTGGCAGGAACATACCGAGACCTACATCGCCAACCTGCGCTTTGCCGCCGGCGAGCTGGCCCGGGCAGGCAAGACCCTGTTGATCGAACCCATCAACCTGCGGGACATGCCGGGCTTTTACCTGAACCGTCAGGCTCAGGCCCGCGACATCGTACAGCGGGTAGGGGCGAGCAACCTCAAGGTGCAGTTCGACATGTACCACTGCCAGATCGTTGAGGGGGATGTGACTCGACGACTGGAAGCGCAGTTCGACGCCGTCGGACATGTGCAGATCGCAGGTGTTCCCGACCGGCACGAGCCGGATCGCGGGGAGCTGCACTATCCGGCCCTGCTGGAGCGGCTTGAGACGCTTGGCTACACGGGCTGGGTGGGCTGTGAATATAAACCGCGCGGTAATACCCGCGCCGGACTTGGCTGGGGCCGCCCGTACGGGCTGACCACCGGCTGAGCCACTGCTTTTTTTCCCGTCATGGCATCCACGCACTACAACAACATTCGACAACCTTTGCTTTATCAAGGAGTTGGCCATGCATGTCATGATCACCGGCGCGGCAGGATTTCTGGGGCAGCGCCTTGTTCATCAATTGATCGAGCGCGGCGCGCTGAAGGGGCAGGCCCTTACCCGCCTGACCCTGCTTGATCACGTAAAAACAGCGCCCCCGGACACTGACGTGCCGGTAGATATTCATACCGGCGACCTGGCCGACCCGGCCGTCATTCAGGCCTGCCTTGCCGGTCGCCCGGCGGTGATCTATCACCTGGCGGCCGTAGTGAGTTCGGCTGCCGAGGCGGACCTGGCACTGGGAATGCAGGTCAATTTCGATGCGACGCGCCAGTTGCTGGAAGGCTGTGCGGCGTTGTCCCTGTCGGACACGCGACTGATCATGGCCGGATCGGTCGCGGCCTATGGTGGCGCCCTGCCGGATACGGTGACCGACATGACGGCACTGGTACCGCAGAATTCCTACGGTACCCAGAAGGCGATGGCTGAACTGCTGATCAATGACTACAGCCGCAGGGGATTGATCGACGGGCTGGTACTGCGGTTGCCCACCATTATCGTGCGTTCTGGCCGGCCGAATGCTGCCGCATCCAGTTTTGCCTCTTCGCTGCTGCGGGAGCCGTTCAAGGGCGAGGTGGCGGTATGCCCGGTGCCCGAGTCGCTTGAGATGTTTGTCATGTCGCCGGGCTGTGTTGTGGCGGCGTTGCTGCATGGTGCGGACGTGCCGGCCTCAGCGCTTTCTCATTCCCGCGGGTTCATGCTGCCTGGCATCACCATCAGTGTGGCGCAGATGCTTGACACGCTGGAGGCGCTGGGCGGGCCCGAGGCGAGCGCTCTGGTGCGTCATGAACCGGACCCCCGCATCGAGGCCATTGTCGGCAGCTGGCCGGCCCGGTTTTCTACCGACCGCGCACGTGCGCTGGGGTTTGCCGGTGATACCGACCTGACCGCCATCGTGCAGGCCTTTCTGACCGACGACGCCACCGTGGCGTCTGCCTGAGTGTATCCCTAACTACAGCCCTGACAGGGGAGTGTCATCATGATTGAGTCTACCGCCGCAGGACCTCAGGTCATCATCGGTCTGGGGATTGCGATTTTTGTAATGATTTTTCTGGTATTGAAGACCCGGGTGCATGCGTTGCTGGCATTGATCATTGCCGCTTCGCTGGCCGGTATCATCGGGGGCATGCCTCCCAATGAGGTGGTGTCGACCATTACGACCGGCTTTGGCAAGACGCTTTCGACCATCGGGCTGGTCATCGGCTTCGGGGTCATGATGGGGCGGATACTGGAAGTCTCCGGTGCCGGCCAGCGGATGGCCTATGCGATTTTAAGGCTGCTGGGAAAGAACAAGGAAGAAGGGGCCATGGCACTGACCGGCTATATTGTCTCGATTCCAATCTTCTGCGACTCGGCCTTTGTCATCCTGCATCCGCTGGTACGGGCGCTGGCGCGCAACAGTGGCAAATCCGTCATCGGGCTGGGGATTGCGCTGGCCTCCGGGCTTTCCGTGACCCACAGTGCCGTGCCTCCTACCCCCGGCCCGCTGGGTGTGGCAGGTATCTTCGGCGTTGATATCGGTCTGATGATTGCCTGGGGTGTCGTGATCACGGCGCCGGCGTTACTGGCGATGGTGATTTATGCCCACATCATGGGGCCGAAGATCGAGGCCATGCTGGCGCGTCAGCCCGGCGGGTTTGATCCGGAGGGGCATCAGGACGCCCTGACCATGAAGGAAGAATCCGAGCTGCCTGCGCTGTGGCTGTCCTGCCTGCCCATCGGTCTGCCGATCCTTCTGATCTTCCTCAATACCCTGACGGCTGCGCTGGCCGGCAAGGAATCCACGAACCTGCTGGTGCAGCTGGTGGGCTTTTTCGGTAACCCGGTCATCGCGGTGGGCATCGGTGTCCTGATCGCGGTGTATGGCCTGATGCCGAAAACACCAAAGGATGAAGTGTTTCAGCATCTGGAAAAAGGGGTGGAAACCGCTGGTATCATCCTGCTGGTGACCGGTGCCGGGGGGGCACTGGGTGCAGTGCTGCGGGCCAGTGGTGCCGGAGACTATATCGGCGAGTATGTGGCGTCGATGGGCATACAGCCCCTGCTGATCCCGTTCATCATTGCCACACTGGTGCGCTTCATTCAGGGCAGTGGCACGGTCTCCATGATTACCGGTGCCTCGATTTCGGCCCCGATTCTGGCCAACATGCCGGAGGTCAACATGGTGCTGGCTGCACAGGCGGCCTGTATCGGCGGGATCTTCTTCAGCTACTTCAACGACAGTTACTTCTGGGTGGTCAACCGTCTGCTGGGCGTGAAAAGTACTCGCCACCAGCTGCTGGTGCTGTCGGTGCCCACCACGATCGGCTGGGCGGTATCGCTGGTCATGCTGCTGACGGCCAATGCCGTGATGAGCTGAGGTATATCATCGGTATCAGACCTTGAACAACCGCCGTCACATGACGGCGGTTTCATTGAATATGCGGTTCAGGCGGAGGTGGCCGGCCGGGTATCGAAGGCCTCCCTTCGGTGCTCCAGGGCCCTGCCTGCGACATAATATACGGCGGCTCCCATCGCCGATCCGGTAAACCACCCGTAGTCATGGAGCCAGCTCCAGACGCCGGTCGCAAGTGACAGCAGCATCAGGGCCACGGGCAGGCCAAAGGCAATGAACCCGGCCATGTTGACGTTCGGGTAGCGGCCGCCCTCACGGTAAAGGCTGATGACATCCAGCTGCTGGCGCTTGATCAGAAAATAATCCACCACCATGATGCCGGCTATCGGCCCCAGCAGGCTTGAATAGCCCAGCAGCCAGTTGGAATAGAGGCTTTCAAGGGTCACGCTCGAGACAATCACACCGGCCTTCTGCAGCAGGTCGTACCCCATCAGCAGCGTACCGATTCCGCCGGTCATCAGGACACCTCGGGTGCGGTTGATCACCCTGGGGGCGATGTTCTGGAAGTCATTGGTCGGCGAGACGATATTGCCGGCGGTGTTGGTGGAGAGGGTCGCAATCACGATCAGGATCATGGCGATGGAGACCCATATCGGGCTGTCGATGTGGCCGATCAGCGTGACCGGGTCAGCGACCGTTTCACCCACCAGTGATGCCGAGGCGGCGGTCAGTACCACTCCCAGTGCGGCAAACAGGAACATCGTCAGCGGCAGTCCGATGACCTGACCGATGATCTGATCCTTCTGGCGGCAGGCGAAGCGGCTGAAATCGGGGATGTTGAGCGACAGGGTTGCCCAGAAGCCGACCATCGCCGTGAGGCCGGACAGGAAGTATGGCGTGACCGAGGCGCCTTCGGGCCGGGCGGGCGGCGTGTCCAGCAGCTCTCTCAGCGAGATATGCGGCAGTGCCCAGACCAGCAGCCCCACGGCGACCAGCAGCAACAGCGGTGCCGACAGGGTTTCCAGCCACTTGATGGAGTCCGCACCACGGATCACGACCCACAGGTTGAGGGCACCGAAGATGAAAAAACCGATCACCTGACCGATCCCGCCCAGGGCCTGCCAGGGCGGAAAAATGGCTGACAGCAGCAGATGAAAGGCCAGACCGCCAAACATGGTCTGGATACCGAACCAGCCACAGCCGACCAGCGCTCGGATCAGGCACGGTACGTTGGAGCCTCGCAGGCCGAATGAGGAGCGCAGCACGACCGGAAACGGAATGCCGTAGCGAGTGCCGGGGAAGGCATTCAGCGTCAGCGGAATCAGCAGGATCACGTTGGCCAGCAGGATCGTCAGCAGCGCTTCGCCCACACTCAGTCCAAAATAGGCAGTGAGTACGCCGCCCAGCGTATAGGTCGGTACACAGATCGACAGGCCGACCCAGAGCGCGGCGACGTTCCATGTCGTCCAGGTTCGCTCGCGGGCCTGGGTGGGGGCGATGTCATCATTGAAAAGGGCGCTGTTACGAACGTCGTCGCCGAGCGTGAGTTCGACCTTGCCGTCACGTTCGACCATGCGAGACACGGAAGTTGTCATTGTTGGAATCCTGATCGCAAGGGGATGAAAAACCGCCGGCAAGGCACACCAGACAGGCCCGGGGCGCGCCTTGCCCATATCGTTGCAGGGTTATCCGACGCTGGCGACGGACCGTGGGAGCTGGTGATACTGCCGGTTGAAATAAAGCAGGCACTCGTGCGCGTCATGGGTCGACATCGAGACGATTTCGCACAGCATTATCTCGTGTGTGCCTACCGGCATGCGCTGGCTGACCCGGCACTCGAAATGGGCCAGAGCATCTGCCAGCACCGGGGCGCCGGTATCCTGCGTGATCCACTCGGCGTGGTCGAAGCGCATGGCCATCGGGGTCTTGCCCCCGAAGGTATTGGAAACCTCCTGATGGGCGGCGCTCAGCACATTGACACATAGCGTTTCATTGTCGGCAAAGGCCGGGTAGGCCGAGGCGCTGCGGTTGATGCAGACCAGCAGTGTCGGAGGTTCATCGGTCACGCTGCATACGGCCGAGGCGGTAAATCCCGCCCGGCCGCCGGGGCCATCGGTCGTCACTACATTGACGGCGGCCGCCAGATGAGACATCGCTTCGCGAAATGCCCGTGAGGAGATTTCCCGAGGGGCGGTGTGCTGTTCCTGTTGTTGAAGGGCATTCATGAGGCAACTCCTGTTAGCGGGATCAGGGCCGTGTCGTCGGCCAGGTACTGCGTTATCAGTGTGTTGAATGCATCCGGGACGGTCACTGTCAGGCCGTGCCCCCCGTAATCGAACATCACCTGTCGGGCATTGGGCAGCCCTTCGGCAAGACGCTGTGACCGCATGTACGGCACCAGCAGATCGTCACGGGAGGCAATGACCAGCGTGGGCGTGACGATGTCGCCCAGACGGGCATCGATATCAAAGACTGACAGCGCCTCGATGCGGGCCATCACGTTGTCCTTGCCTGGGAAGTGGGCAAGGGCGTGTGCTTCTTCTGCCAGCAGCTGCGTGTGGTGGTTCGACAGCCAGTCGGCGGGATAGAGAAACAGGGGCTGGGCATGCAGGTAGGCCTCGACCCCGCTGTCTCTCAGCAGTGCCCGCCGAACGTGAAAGCAGCGCGCGCTCTGCACGTCCAGGCAGCTCCATGCGTTGATGACAATCAGGCGGTTCAGGCGCGCCGGCGCCATCAGGGCCATCTGCAGACCGACCAGTCCGCCCAGTGCATGCCCCATGACATCCACCTGATCGATCTCCAGCCGGTCAAGCAGGGCCAGCGCCTCCCGGGCCATGTCCTCGATGCGGTAACCGGCCGGCAGGGCCGCCGGGCTCTGGCCGGTACCGAGGTGGTCGTAGATCAGCACGCGATGGGTTCGTGCGAGGGCATCCAGCTGGGGGGCCCAGAAACTGCCGGCACCGCCAAGGCCTGACGACAGCAGAATCGTCGGTGCATCAGGTGACTGACACCCTTGTAGTTCGTAGTGCATGGATCGTCCTCGGTCAGTGGGATGAACGCGTCGCGCTAGTGCGGCACGTGAGCGACCGAGGCAATCTCGATCAGGGCGTCGGGTTTGACCAGACCGCACTGAATGCAGTACCGCGCCGGCTTGTCACCCGGGAAGAACTCGGCGTATACCGCATTGATGGCGGCGTAGTCGTCCCAGTCACGCAGGAAGATCGAATTGAAGGTGATGTCGTCCATGGTGCCCCCGGCGGTTTCGACCACACGCTGAATCAGCTCGAGCACATGGCGTGTCTGCGCGGCGGCGTCACCGACGTGCACCACGTTGTTGTCCTTGTCGAAGGGCAGGGTACCGGACACATAGACAATATTGTCGGCCTGAGTGCCGGGTACGAACGGGGCCAGCGGTGTGCCGGTACCTTCGGGAATGACGCTTGTTTTAGGCATGATGACGTCCTCGGGAAGAAGATGGGTCAGGCGGTTTCGGTGGCCTCGACGCCGATGGATTGACAGGCGGTTTCGAGCGCTTCGACGCTTGAGACCCAGCCAAAGAAGGTTTCAATATTGAACAGGGCCGCCGCCTGGGCTGCGGGCGGCCCGGCCTGGTAGGTGGCGTCCTCGAGCACCGTACCGAAGTACTCGAGGAAAAAGCCGTCGCGCAGTGTCGACTCGACGCAGACGTTGGTGGCAATGCCGGTAAACAGCAGATGGCGAATACCGCGGGCGCGAAGCATGCTGTCCAGCGCTGTATTGAAAAAGCCGCTGTAGCGGGGTTTGGGCAGGACAATATCCCCGGCCTGTGGTGTCAGGGCATCGACCAGGGCGTAGTCCCAGGTGCCCCTGGCCAGAAACCGGCCATCAAGTTCGGGCTGACGGCGCATCGTCTTCAGGGCATTGGACTTGTGCCAGTTGGGTGAGCCGGGGCCACCGGCCTCGACGTACTCCGTATCCCAGCCGTTCTGGAAGAAGATGACCTGGAAACCGGCGGCGCGGGCGGCGCTGATGGCTCGAGCAGTGGCCTCGATCACGGGCCCGGTGGCGCTGACATCGAAACCGGCGAGGTCCAGGTACCCGCCGGCCGAGGCGTAGGCATTTTGCATGTCAACGACGATCAGGGCCGTCTGTGCCCGGGGCAGGGCAATGGCTTCCGGCCGCCCCGGCAGCACGATCTCATCGTCCGACGCGGCGCCGTCGCACCGCACGACCGGTGTGGTGTGCAGCGCGCTCATGAGGCGATCTCCCTCGGCGCCATGGTTGCACCGGTCACATCAACGCGGGTCTTCATCAGCGGCTGTATTTTTTCACCGAAGGTATCGAGACCTTCCAGGAAGTCGTCAAAGGTCAGCATGACCCCGCCCATGCCTTCGACCGTGTCGATTTCATCGAGCATGCGAGCCACGTTCTCGTACGACCCGACCAGCGTGCCCATGTTGAGATTGACCGCCGAGGTCGGATTGGTCATGTGACGGACATTCGTGTCCTTGCCGGAGGTCTTGTCCTGGCCGCCCTGATCCGCCATCCAGTCCAGCGCTTCCTGATCGGCACCTGCCTTGTAGTGTTCCCAGCGGGCCATGGCGGCTTCATCGGTCCTGTCGGCGATGACCATGAACAGCACATAACAGGCGATATCGCGTTCACTGTCCCGGGTGGCTTCATTGAGGCGTTCGGCCGTTTCGGCAAACGCCGTGGGCGTGTTGAGCCCCTTGCCGAAGCAGAAGCTGTAGTCGGCATGTTTGGCGGTAAAGGCCATGCCGGCGTTGGACTGACCGGCGCAGACGATCTTGACGCCCTGCTCGGGGCGCGGGCTCAGTCGGCAGTCGTCCATCTGGAAGAAGTCACCCTTGAAGTCACTCCGGCCGCTTTCAAGCAGCTCGCGCATGACGGTGGTGTATTCGTCCAGATAGGCGTAGCGCTTGCCGAAATACTCATCGCCGGGCCACAGTCCCATCTGGCTGTATTCGGGCTTCTGCCAGCCCGTGACCAGATTGATGCCAAAGCGTCCCGGGGCAATGGAGTCGATGGTGGCTGCCATGCGTGCCGTAATGGCCGGCGGCATGACCAGGGTGGCGGCGGTGGCGTACAGGTTGATTCTGGAGGTAACCGCGGCCAGTCCGGCCATCAGAGTGAATGATTCGAGGGCATGCTCCCAGAATTCGGTCTTTCCGCCGAAGCCGCGCAGCTTGATCATCGACAGTGCGAAATCGAACCCGTAGTACTCTGCCTTCTGGGTGATGGCCTTGTTGAGTTCAAAGGTCGGCATGTATTGCGGTGAATTTTCGGAAATCAGCCAGCCGTTGTTACCGATGGGAATGAAGACACCAAGTTGCATGGGTTACCTCCAGGTCATTGCGGGATGACATGTGCCGGTGGGCCACGACAGGGGGTGTGCACCGGCACTGCATGAAATACATGCCAACAGGCGTGCCAGGTATCGTTTCCCTGTCTGTTTTCAACGGCTTGTCAGGCGGGGCAGGAAATACATCGGACCAAATGGTCCAGGTTATTGTGAGTCAATGAGCAAAAACGGCGCGCATTGCCCTCATTTCGCGCTTTTTTAGCGCATTTGCAGGCGTGCGGCTTCATGATGGTGGCGTGCGGGCCTGAACAGGTCGTCAGTACACCGTAATATTCAGGCACCGGAAGTGGCCTTTGAGGGGCAGGGAGAGACATGAGCGACAGGGGTTCCGCCGCCGGCGGCAAGCGTTCGGCAGACCGTGAAGTGCGCATGCAACGTATACGCCATGCCGCACTTACGCTGTTCTCGCGGTTTGGTGTACGAGGTACCAGTCTGGACGCCATTGCCGAGCAGGCCGGTGTTTCCAAGACCAATCTGCTTTATTACTTTTCATCCAAGGAGATGCTCTACATCTCGGTGATGCAGCAGATTCTGGATACCTGGCTTGCCCCGATGCGGGCGATCAATGCCGATCAGGCGCCGGCGGATGCGATTGCCGATTATATTCGTATCAAGGTCGAGCTGGCCCGGGACCGTGCCGACGCTTCCAGGCTTTTCTGCCTTGAAATGATCCAGGGGGCACCGCTGATCAAGGAGCTGCTGGAGCAGGACCTCAAGGCGCTGGTGGAGGAGAAATCGGCGGTCATCAATGACTGGGTGGCCAGTGGCCGGATCAACCCGGTCGAGCCACATCATCTGCTTTATCTCTTGTGGGGCGCGACGCAGCATTACGCTGACTTTGCGGTGCAGATCAGGGCGGTGTCCGGTCAGGGGTTGGATGACCCGGCCTTTTTCGAGGCCACCGTGCAAACGATTCAGGACATGGTGCTGGGTGGGCTGTTGCCACGCTCGACCCCGTAAGTGATGTACGCAGTCGAGCGCGGCCGCGGGCCATGCTGTCAAGGGCGCATCAGACGAGCTGGCAGGCCTCATCGAAATCAAGGCGAGGCAGGCGCGGTTTCACGCCACTGGCATCGCCGTATCCCAGGTTGATCAGCATGTTGACGGTCCAGTCCGTGCCGGCAAGGAAGGCCTCGTCGATGGCCTTCGGATCAAAGCCTGACATCGGGCCGGTATCCAGCCCCAGGGCCCGCGCGGCCAGAATCAGATAGCCCGCCTGCAGCGAGCTGTTGCGCAGGGCGGTCTGCTCGGCGAAGGCCTCGCTGCCGGTGAACCAGCTGCGGGCATCGGTGTGCGGGAACAGGGTCGGCAACCGATCGTAAAAGCGCTTGTCGTAGGCGACGATCACCGTGCAGGGGGCGGTCGCTGTCTTGTCGGTATTGCCCGACGACACGCACGGCAGCAGTTTTTCCCTGCCGGCTTCCGTACGAACAAAGATGAAACGTGCCGGGCAGCAGTTGGCGGATGTAGGGCCCATTTTCACCAGGTCATAAAGCGTGCGCAGGGTTTCCTCGCTGATCTTTTCCGGCTGCCAGGCGTTGTGAGTATGAGCCTCGAAAAACAGTTGCGACAGCGCGTTATTGTCGAGTGATGACAGCATCGACGTTCTCCTTGTTGTTGTAATCGATATAGGTTTCCAGCACTGGCTACCCTAGCTCGCCGTTCCCCCCGATGCCAGACGTTTGTCGTACCTGCCTGTCCGGCAGGAGGGTGGCGGGCGTCGACGGCTCGGCTTCTGACGTTTGAGCGCGCCGGCAGCCTGACATGAAAAAACCGCCCTCGCAGGAGGGCGGTTTTTTACCATCTGCCCCGGCAGGCGCCGGGGATGCTGCGTATTACTGCGCGATCATCATGGACTTGATGTTGACGAATTCGCGCATGCCGAAGCCACCGTGCTCCCGGCCATAGCCGCTGTCCTTCACGCCGCCGAAAGGCAGGTTGGGCTGAGCAATGTAGTAGCCGTTGATGCTGATCATGCCGGTATCGAAATGATCGCGGGCCAGTTTGACTGCACGCTCTTCATCTTCGGAGAAGATGCCACCGCCCAGGCCATAGACCGAATCATTGGCGATGCGCAGGGCATCGTCTTCATCGGTGGCACGGATCAGTGAGGCGACCGGGCCGAACAGCTCGCCGTCATAGGCCGGCATGCCGGGCTTGACGTCTTCAAGTACCGTGGCCGGGTAGAAGAAGCCTTCCACGTCCGGCAGCTCACCCCCGACAACACAGGTTGCGCCGTTTTCAATCGATTCCTGCACCTGCTGGTGCAGTGCGTCGCGCAGGTCCTTGCGGGCGACCGGACCCAGCTGGGTGTTCTCGTCGGTCGGATCACCGAACGCCACGTTTTTCATCTTCTCGACGAAGGCATCGCGGAACTTGTCATAAACGGCGTCCACCACCACGAAACGCTTGGCGGCGACACAGGTCTGGCCGTTGTTGTAGATACGTCCCATGACGCAGGCGTTGACGGCCTTGTCGATATCGGCATCTTCAAGCACCAGAAAGGCGTCGTTGCTGCCCAGTTCAAGAACGGTCTTCTTGAGCTGCTCGCCGGCGGCGGCGGCAATCTTGCGACCGGTCGCGGCGCTGCCGGTAAAGGTCACGCCACGCACCAGCCTGTGCTCGGTCACCTGGCTTGCCTGCTGGTCCTGGATGTAGAGCACGGAAAAGATGTTTTCCGGCATGCCGGCTTCCTTGAAGATCTCTTCAAGTGCCTCGGCACAGCCCCAGACATTCGGTGCGTGCTTGAGAAGCACCGCGTTGCCGGCCATCAGGTTGGCGATGGCGTAGCGCACGACCTGATAGAACGGGAAGTTCCACGGCTGGATGCCGAAGATAATGCCGATCGGCTGGTAGCTGACCAGCGCCCGTCCACCGTCCAGATCACGCTCTTCATCGGCAAGCACCTTTTCGGCATTGTCGGCGCTGTAATCGCAGATGGCCTTGCAGAGATCGATCTCGCCGGGACCCTGACTGATGGGCTTGCCCATCTCTTCCGTCATCAGTTTTACAAGGCGATCCTTGTGGGCGTTCAGGCGCTCACCGACCTTTTTGATCAGCGCGCCACGCTCGCTGATGGATCTGGACTTCCACTCGAGAAATGCCTGGTGGCTTTGCTCGATCTTCTGTTGAAGTGCTTCATCGGTGATGGTGTCAAATTCGCGAATGGCCTTGCCGGTCGCCGGATTGATAGTAGTTACTGTATTAGGCACAGCACGCTCCCTGTGGTGTGAATCAAGATTTCCAATGACCCCAGCATGGTAGATCGCGCGCGATTTGCCAAACTCATTCCTGCTCAACTCTTGCCTGATCCTCCAGGCGGGCTTCAGTGTTCCTGTCGAGGCAATGTGCTCCGAGACCTGTGCGATGACTCTCGTGCCGTTTTGAAACCGACTGAATCCGGTCATTTCGCATCGGCGCAGGCGAACTCGGACAGGGCGACTATAGTCGTAACCCTTGAATGGATGATCTGGAGAGCAGGGAATGCGGGCAGTCACAGGAGTAGTCGTTGCGGCTGCACTTCTTTTGGGCGTAACAGCGGCGAATGCCACGGAGCGAGCCATGAAACGACTTGATGACGGGATAGTGAAGGGGGAGGTGACCGACCAGGCGCGCGTATTCAGGGGCATTCCCTTTGCGGCGCCACCGGTCGGAGCACGACGCTGGCAGCCGCCACATCCGGTAACCCCCTGGGAAGGGGTGCGGGATGCCACGGCCTTTTCGCCCAGCTGCCTGCAGACGCCCATGGCCGGCGATGAGGCCCCCCTGGCGGGCAATCTTTCCGAGGATTGTCTGTACCTCAATGTCTGGCAGCCGAAGGATGACGCGGAGAATCACCCGGTGATGGTCTGGATTCACGGGGGCGGATACGTCAACGGCGGGAGTGCTGCTCCCGTGTATGACGGCAGTGCCTTTGCCCGTGATGGTGTTGTGCTGGTCAGTATCAATTATCGGCTGGGGCGCTTCGGTTTTTTTGCACATCCGGCCCTGACCGCCAGTGAGTCCGGTCCGAAGGGTAATTACGCGATCATGGATCAGATGGCAGCCCTGGCCTGGGTGCAGCGTAATATTCGAAAATTTGGCGGTGACCCTGACAATGTGACGGTGTTTGGTGAATCCGCCGGTGGTAATTCGGTGCTGTATCTGGCCAGTCAGCCAAAGGCACGGGGGCTGTTCAGCAAGGCGGTGGTCATGTCCGGCGGTGGGCGCGATCTGATGGGGCCGATATATCCACTGGAACATGATGACACACCGTCGGCCCAGGACAGCGACGCACCGCATTCCGCCGAGGATTTCGGCCTTAATTTCGCTCGGCAGCATGGTATCGAAGGGACGGATGAGGCGGCGCTGAAGGCACTGCGTGACCTGCCGGCGCAGCAGGTGGCCGGTGAGCTCAACATGCCGACCCTGGCCTCCGAGCGTATCGAGAAGAAAACCTACGTGGGCGGGCCCTTCGTGGATGGCGATGTCATCGTTGACAGTGTTCAGCATCGGTTCATGAACACGGCGCAGTTTCAGGTGCCGCTGTTGATCGGCACGACGGATAACGATCTGGGCGCCATGGGCGCTGATTCAAGGGAGGCGTTGTTTTCGCGCTTCAAGGGCGCTGCCGATCAGGCCCGGGCCCTGTATGACCCCAGTGGTACGGCTGAACTGCATGATCTGTCCCGTCGCATCGGGCGTGATGTAAAAATGACCGAGCCCGCTCGCTTCATCGCCAGACAGGCCATTGCCGGAGGGCAGGCGACCTGGCTGTACCGCTTCGGCCATGTGGCCACGCCCATGCGCGGCCGGTGGAACGGTGCCCCCCATGCCACGGATATCCCCTACGCCTTTGATACGCTGGCTACCCGCTTCGGGGCCGAACAGGTCAGCGAGGAAGATGCCGCCGCTGCCCGGGCCTTTCACACTTACCTGGTCAACTTTGCCCGGCAGGGAGATCCCAATGGGGCCGCGGTGCCCGAGTGGCCGCGTTATGATACCAATACGGCTCCCCTGATGATCTTTCCCGAGCGGGCGGCACCGTCGGCGTCGCCTGACCCGTGGCAGACGGCCCTGGATCTGGTGGAGGGGCTTCACTAACTCCCGGGCCGCGCCCGATCCGGGCGCGGCCTGGAGGTCAGTCGTCCCGTTTCACGGACCAGCTGAGATGCTCACCGGCCTTGTAGGGCACAAACATCTGCTCGCCCTGACCGATGTGGTCCGCCATGAGGGTCGGCGTGCGGGTCAGGGTAACGGTCCCCTCATTGCGGGGCAGGCCGTAGAAGGCCGGCCCGTTGTCGGAGCAGAAGGCTTCAAAGTGCTGCAGTGCGTTTTCCTGTTCGAAGACATCTGCATATACCGACAGGGCGGCAGACGTATTGAATACGCCGGCGCATCCACAGCTTGTTTCCTTGGCGGCGACAACATGGGGCGCGGAATCGGTACCCAGGAAAAAGCGGGGATGGCCACTGGCGACGGCCTGACGAAGCGCGGCCTGGTGCTCGGCTCGTTTCAGAATCGGCAGGCAGTAAAGGTGCGGACGAATGCCGCCCACCAGCATGTCATTGCGGTTTTGCGCCAGATGCTGCGGCGTCAGTGTGGCGGCCAGAAATTCATCACCGTCCTGCACGAACTGGGCGGCCTCTTTGGTCGTGATGTGCTCGAACACGACCTTCAATTCGGGGAAACGCTGCCGAATGCCGCTCATTACGTCATCAATGAAGTACTTTTCCCGGTCGAAGATATCGATGTCGCCACGGGTGACTTCACCATGAACCAGCAGTGGCATGCCGATGCGTTGCATGGTGTCCAGCAGCGGGTAGATATCGGCCACATCCCTGACACCATGGCTCGAGTTGGTCGTGGCATTGGCAGGATAGAGCTTGGCGGCGGTCAGAATGCCCTGCTCATGGCCGTGTACCAGGGTGTCACGGGTCACGTGTTCATTGAGGTAGCAGGTCATCAGGGGAGTGAAATCGTGGCCTTCGGGCAGGGCGGCCAGAATGCGCTCCCGGTAGCTACGGGCCATCTCGAGGGTGGTAATGGGCGGTGCCAGATTGGGCATGACGATGGCCCGGGCAAACAGCTGGCTGGTATGGGGCAGTACGGTGTTCAGCGTGTCGCCATCGCGCAGGTGCAGGTGCCAGTCATCGGGACGACGAATGGTGAGGGTCTGGGGGGCGGTGGTCATGGGGGCTCCTGGGCAGGGAAATGAACGCGGCTCATCATACCAGAGCCCCCGGTGCGTGCGATTATTCCTGAACGGAACGCTGCATCGACAGCCGTGGCAGGTCGAACAGGGCCTTGAGCGGTCCGCGGTTGATCAGACTGTACGCCAGCAGGGAGAGCCCCAGGACGACAAATCCAAGCAGCAGCGGCAGACCGGCAAACAGCAGCGACCCCTGCAGGGTGTCGACGGACAGTGCACTGAACGCGAGCGCCATCGGATAAATCAACAGCATGTGCAGCACGTATACCGGCAGCGTGCGCTGGCCCAGGGCCTGAAACCAGCCGAGTGACCACCGCTTGAGTATCAGGCTCAGCATGTCGATGCTGATCGATACCATCAGGCACGACATGATGAGCTGGGTGACCGGGTGATAGAACAGGTCGAGCTGACGCCCGGCAAGCATCACGATCGGCAGGACGATCAGCGTTCCCAGCAGCCGAGGCAGTTTTACATCCGCGTAATAGCGCTCGATCCAGGGCTTGCCGAAGCAGCCTGCGGCGTAGAAGAACCCATAGCCGATGAGCTTCGAGAAATTGGTGATATCGGTGAGCCGGTCGGCCCCGAGGTAGAGCGCAAACAGGGCGCCGAGCAGAATGAGCGGCTGGCCTTTGAGGGCCTTGCAGAGCGTGAAGTAGACCACGAGTGCATAGAGGTACCAGATGGTGTTATCGGCCAGAAGCAGGTGGGCCAGATAGTCGACCGGTCCGGCAATGGTTGCTTCCAGCACATCAGGGGCGAACGCGCCGGCGAGCCAGGTCTTGAACAGCAGCAGAATCGAGGCCCAGAGGATGTACAGCCAGCCCAGCATCAGAATGCGCGATGCCAGACTGTGGCTCCAGGGCCGTCTGGTGATGGCCGAGTGAGCCAGAAAGCCGGAGATGACAAAAAACAGCGGCATCCTCAGCGGCTGAAACAGTGTCAGCAGGCCGGTCCAGTAGACATCCAGCGGCATGTGGGTATAGGTGGCCTCATTGAACGCGCCGGTGGCGACGTGCCAGAGAATGACCATGAATATACAGGCGCCCTTGGCGGCATCGATCCAGGCGATTCTGGCAGGTGAGGCAGTAGCAGTATTGTGTGACGTCATGGGGGGTGCGCTAATGGTGGGTAATTATACGACCATTGTCGCACGTCTTTCCGCGTGCGTCCGTGCTGATCATTTCAACGTCATCGTTTCACGTTCGGTGCGCCTGAGCGAGCCTCTGATGTGCCCCTGTCGTGGCCAGTGACGTGAGCGGCGGTTTGCCTGCCCCGGAGCGTGGTATCACGCCTCGTGCGCTTTCGACTGCATGTGCCGGCCAGGCGGCAGGGCGTCTATGCTGTGTCCTGGTATATGCCACCCCACAGGATGCTCACGAGACCGATATGCCCCATCGACTTGCCCATTCATTGAGCGGTGCACGCGGCCTGGCCGCCATCGCGTTCGTATTCACCGTGACGATGCTGGGCACCACACTGCCCGCACCGCTGTATCCGATCTATGAGCAGCAGTTCGGTTATTCGGCCCTGATCATCACGGTAATCTTTGCCACTTACGCCGTGGGTGTATTGCTGGCGCTGGTGGTCAGCGGGCCCTGGTCGGATCAGCTGGGGCGGCGCCCCATGCTGGCTGTGGGGCTGGTATGCGCCCTGGCAAGCAACCTGTTTTTCATGAGCGATGGGACGCTCTGGTGGCTGCTGGCAGGGCGTTTTCTGTCCGGTCTGTCGGCAGGGCTTTTTACCGCGACGGCCACCGTGGCCGTGATCGAGCTGGCTCCGGAGCGCCTCAAAAATCGGGCGGCCATTATCGCCACGGCCGCCAACATGGGTGGGCTGGGGCTGGGGCCTCTGACTGCCGGAGCGCTGGCGCAGTATCTGCCGTCGCCCCTGGTCCTTCCCTACGCTGTGCATACCCTGCTGATCGTCGTGGCGGGCGGGCTGTTGTGGCAGTGCCATGAAACCGTCACCCGCCCGGACAGGCCTCGGCTGCATCGCCAGTCATTCAGTGTGCCCCGAGAGGTTCGGGCCGTATTCATTCCCGCCTCGATTGCCTGCTTCGCGGGCTTTTGCGTCATGGGGCTGTTCACCTCACTGGTGCCCAACCTGATGGGCCAATTGCTGCACATTGATAATCACCTGGTGGTCGGGGCCTCCATCTTTCTGCTGTTCATGGGCTCGACCCTGGGGCAGATGATTCAGCGCAGGTTGCCGGCGCACCTTCGTCTGCCCCTGTCCACGTTCACGTTGCTGGTCGGGCTCGGGTGTCTGCTGGTGGCGATAATGACCGGGCAGTTCGGGTGGCTCATTACCAGCGCCGTGATGGCCGGTACCGGGCAGGGAGGTTCCTTTGGCGCCAGCATCTCGACAGTGGCGGGGCAAAGCCCAAAAGCGCAGCGCGGGGAGGTGACGGCACTGTTGTTCGTGGTGGCCTACGTGGCACTGTCGCTGCCGGTGGTCGGGCTGGGTCTGGCAGTGACGCTCATGGGGCTGAAAGCCGCTGGCCTGTTGTTTACCGGCCTTGTCATGGTACTGGCCGCAGTTGCGCTGGCGGGATTGCTGCGCCTGCGGCACAGCCAGACCTGAGCGTTTTCAGTGAGCCGTCGTCCCGGAATGAGGAAGGAGCCTATTGTGCTGTACCGTTGCCCTGAAGGGTAAACATCGTCAGTTCCGGTGGGGCATCGATACGAATCGGCACCATGCTGAAGCCGATCCCGCGATTGACGTACAGCCTGTTGCCCGGCGCGCCATAGTCCTCCTCGATCCAGCCATCGGTATGTGCCGGGCCGGATTGAAACAGGCTCATCCAGCTCCACTGTGGCAGACCGGGCAGGCGCATCTGCCCGCCATGCGTGTGGCCGGCCATGGCCAGCGGCGCCGTATGGGCAGGAAAATCGGGAAATGACGCCGGGTTGTGCATGACGACAAGGCGGGCAGCGTCGCCCGGCAGGGTTTCAAGGGCCTGTTCCACGTGATCATTGCCGGCGTAGTGCGAGCCGATACCCACCAGATAAAGGGGCTGGTCCGTGGTATTGCTGTCTGGAAGTGACAACGGTACTGCCCGGTTCTGGAGCACGGTAATGCCGGCCTGTTGGATGCGTTTTTTCACGGCATCGGCAATGAATCCCAGGCGGGCATCATGGGGAGAGGCCATGGCGTAATCATGGTTGCCCAGCACCGCATGAACAGGAATACCGGCCTCCACCAGAGGCTTCAATCGCGCCAGGGTGGTATCCAGTGACATGAGGGTTTTTTGCTCATTGGCCGTGTTCAGTGCCCGCTTCGCGGCAGCGGCATCGGATGTATTGGTGGGGTGATAGACAAAGTCGCCGGCAATGATCACGGCAGCCGGGCGCTGCCTGAGGAGGGTCTCGGTAATGGTATCGATCAGCGAGGTGTTATCGAGCCACATGCCGGACTGAAAATCGGCGAGCAGGGCAATCCTGCGCCCTTCCCACGCCCTGGGCAGGTTGGGCACCGTCGCGCTGGTATTACGCTGGTCAAGTGTATAGGGCTCGATCACTACACCCCAGACCAGTGCGGCGAGTAGAGCGAACGCAAGCGTAACCACGATCCGTTTTATAATGCGTGTCATGCCGTTTCGCTCCGAAATGTCTGTGCCGCTGCGGCGGATCGATTCTGACAAGCCGGATGCCAGGATACAACACACCTTTTCGGAACGTGACAGGCTGACCACCTGAAAAGGTCGAACATGATGCGTCGACAGGCCGGTGCGCCCATACCGGGGAATATGTCGGTGTGCCCTGGCCTGGCTCACCCTCTGCAGGATCGCCTGGTTGTCCTCATAACCGAATGTATATCGAAGTATCGGGAAAACGGTATTAGTGGCTTGCCAATCCCCTGGCCTACTGTGGTAGCGAGCACGTTATTGGCACCGCTCAACCAGCGAATGATTATTTCGAATAAAAAGCAGACTGCTGACACAGTCGCACCGCAGGAGCACGTACCATGAAATGGGGAATGTCCTTTTCCTGTCTGGCGCTGGGCGCCAGCCTTGGATTTCTTGCCGCCAATCCGGCCCTCGCCGACGACAGTGGGGCGATGAATACCCCTGAGTCCGTCGAACGTTCGGCATTTGGCACCTTGCCTGACGGGCGCAGGGTCGATCTTTATCGCATCGTCAATGGTAACGGCGTGGAAATGGAAGTGACCAATTACGGTGGCATCATCACGTCACTCAAGACGCCGGACGCTCAGGGCCGGCTCGATGACATCGTGCTGGGCTTTGGCTCACTGGATGGCTATCTATCGGACGCCTATCGTCAATCCAACCCGTATTTCGGGGCGTTGATAGGGCGCTATGGCAACCGGATCGCCGGCGGAACGTTCGAGCTGAACGGTAAAACGTACGATCTGGCCAAAAATGATGGTCCCAACCACCTGCATGGGGGCGACAAGGGATTCAACCGCGTGCTGTGGAACGCCACGCCGTTTGAAAATGACAGCGGTTCAGGGCTGGTGCTGACCTATACCAGTGCTGATGGCGAGGAGGGGTATCCCGGCAAGCTGGACGTCGAGGTGACCTACACACTGACGGATAACAACGAACTGGCCATTGATTACAAGGCCACGACGACCAGGGCGACACCTGTCAATCTGACCCAGCACAGCTATTTCAACCTGGGCGGTGAAGGCAGTGGCGATATTCTGGATCATCAGGTCATGATCAATGCCGACGAGTTCACGCCCATCAATGAGACGCTGATTCCGACCGGTGAAATCAAGTCGGTGAAGGGCACGCCGTTTGATTTTACCAAGGCGACGGCTATAGGGGAGCAAATCAATGACGATAACCAGCAGCTTGTTCGTGCCAGGGGATATGACCACAACTTCGTGATTGATCGCGCGTCAGCAACGGACGACACGCTGGTATTGGCGGCGCGGGTCAGTGACCCTGAAAGCGGCCGTGTCATGGAAGTAGCTACCACCGAGCCGGGCATTCAGTTTTATTCCGGCAACTTTCTGGATGGCACCCTGACCGGCAAGGGAGGCAATGCCTATGGCCATCGCAGCGGCCTTGCGCTGGAAACCCAGCATTACCCGGATTCGCCCAATCAGGCCGACTTTCCTTCTACCATCCTGAAACCGGGCGATACCTATCAGTCCCGTACGGTGTATACCTTCTCGACCGAGTGATTCCATATGTGATTGGAACGTGACACTGCGCCGCCTTTGGGCGGCCTGCATGGTGGATACAGATAAAAACTACTGGTTTCCCTGCGATTCACTGCCGTACACGCAGCTCAACCTGACCTCGCCCGATTTCGAATGGAAAAAGGTGGAATCAGAAGGGCTGGAATTCACGCTCAATAATCGCAAGTCAGGCGAAACGATACCCGGCGCCCACGGCGCCGGTTTTTTATGCTGCCATACAGACCGCTGAAAAACGGCAATAATAAAGGCGCTGCGTTTTTCGCAGGCGCCGGCGGTGGTTCAAAATTACCCGGGGCGATGCCCGAGTCAGGAGGAAACACCCTGCAAACACGCAGTGCCTTTGTTCCGGGCAGTTTTATGGCAGTGGGCATGATCTGGGGCGGCAGCCATGTGGGCAAGGCCGCCGAGACCTGTCTCGATCTGAACACCGCCAAAAAAACCAGACGTTTCAGGCCATCTGAGGTCAGAGGGCAAGCTCTGCTCGAACGATGGCGGCGCCCGCGCTCAAGGCGTTCAACTTTCCTTGTGCCACGGCGCGTGGCAGGGGCGTCATGCCGCAGTTGGTGCAGGGGTACAGCTTGTCGGCATCCACGAATTGAAGCGCCTTTCGCAGGACATTGGCGACCTCCTCGGGTGTTTCGATGGTGTGGGTGGCCACATCGATCGCGCCGACCATCACTTTCTTGCCCCGAATGAGTTCGATCAGCTCCATCGGGACATGGGAGTTCTGGCATTCAAGCGAGACGATATCGATGTTCGACGCCTGCAGTCTGGGAAAGATCTCCTCGTACTGGCGCCATTCCGACCCCAGTGTCTTCTTCCAGTCCGTGTTGGCCTTGATGCCGTAGCCGTAGCAGATATGTACTGCCGTTTCGCACTCGACCCCTTCGATTGCCTTCTCGAGTGCCGCGATGCCCCAGTCGTTCACCTCATCGAAGAAGACGTTAAAGGCCGGCTCATCGAACTGGATGATGTCGACGCCGGCGGCGGCCAGCTCCCGAGCTTCCTGGTTGAGGATCTTCGCGAACTCCCAGGCGAGCTTTTCACGGCTCTTGTAGTGGCCATCATACAGTGTGTCGACCATGGTCATGGGGCCCGGAAGCGCCCACTTGATGGGTTGGTCGGTCTGCTGGCGCAGGAATCTGGCATCGTCGACGAAGACCGGTTTTTCGCGCGCCACGGGGCCAACCACTGACGGCACACTGGCGTCATAGCGATCGCGAATCCTGACGGTCTTGCGTTGCTCGAAATCGACGCCGCTCAAATGCTCGATGAAGGTGGTGACAAAGTGCTGACGTGTCTGTTCGCCATCACTGACGATATCAATGCCGGCCTGCTGCTGATCGTGCAATGATACCCGCAGTGCATCCTGCTTGCCTTCGATCAGTTCCCTGTCCTGCAGTTTCCAGGCAGACCAGAGCGTCTCGGGCTCGGCAAGCCAGGCAGGTTTCGGCAGGCTGCCGGCGGTGGATGTGGGTAACCATTCATTCATGATGTAAAACCTTGTCGATAGAGAATCAGTGGCGGAAGAATCAGGATGCGGGGCGTGAAGACCACTGATCGAGATACGGCTTGTAGGGCTTGATGAAGTGCTCTTCGGCAAACCTGCCCTGCTCTATGCCCAGCCGGTTACGCTCTTCGCGGTCGTAGACGATCGGGGTCAGTGAGTAGTCCGAGTGGTCAAGGCTTGGTTTATAGGCACGGCCCGCCACGGAATTCGCGTTATAGATTTCGGGGCGGTAGATCTTCTGGAACGTGTCCATGGTGCTGATGGTGCTGATGAGTTCCAGATTGGTGTAATCGTTGAGCAGGTCGCCGAAGAAGTAGAACGCCAGTGGTGCGACGCTGCCTTCCGGCATGAAGTAGCGCACGGTCAATCCCATCTTCCTGAAATACGCATCGGTCAGTGAGTAGTCATCCTGCCGGTATTCGACGCCAAGCACCGGGTGTCGGTTGTCCGTGCGGTGGTAGGTCCTGCTGTTGGACACGCTGATGCAGATCACGGGCGGTTTGGTGAAGCAGTCCTTGTAGGCACCGGAATTGATAAAGGAGGTGAACAGATTGCCGTGCAGCGTGCCGAAGTTGTCCGGGATGCTGAAGGTGGTGCGGTTCTTGTTGTGTTCCGGCAGTACGACGCTGAAATCATAGTCCCGGACATACGAGGAAAAATTGTTGCCTGCGACGCCCTCGATGCGTTCACCGGTCTGGCGATCGAGGATGGTGGTCTTCAGGATTTCGATCAACGGCAGGGCATCGCTTGCGCGCGCGGCATGGATCGTCATGTCGACGGACACGATATCAAGTTCGACGGTATAGCGGTTGCCTTCCGGGTTGTCCCAGTGGGCCAGCGCATTGAACCGGTTGTCGATCATTTCAAGCGTTCTGCGCAGGTTCTCCTGGCGCTGTTCTCCCCGGGCCAGATTGGCAAAGTTGGTGGTGGTGCGCGTGCTGTCCGATGGACGATAATGCTCATCGAATCCGATGCGTTTGATGGTAAAGGTAACCTCTTCGCTCATGGCGACCTGCACTCCTGATACCTGAAATTCATGGGTTGCCGGGCCCCGTGTCTTTTCTTTCCGTTCTGTTCGGTCCCGGGTGCGGCTCAAGCGCGCTGGCCTGTTGCCGCGTCAATCCGTTGGCATGCCTGATCTGCACGCGATGGCCGTATCCATGCATCACCCGAGGTAACGGGTGAGCGACGATCGGCGTTTGGAAGGTATTGTCGGTGACGCCTCATCATGAAACAAACTGAATATTTTCAAGATTAAATAGAATCAAATTCATGATTGGGCGATGTCTCCCATCTCATCGAGGTGGCACATGCGGCGCTCAATCGTCATGGGGTCCGGTTTGACAGGGCGTTCGATCCGGCAGCGGAAGGGCAGTGATCATGTTGAGAAAGGCACTTTGCGAACACCGGTTCGTCTGTGTTGTCGAGTTTGTGCCAAGACGTTCTGCCGAGCGCCTGGCAGGCTTTGAACAACTCATGCAGCGCTCAAGCCTGTGCGGCTGGCCGCTGGTCGGGGCCATTGCCGACCGGGTGAGCAGCAACGATGACCTGTCGCCACCAGAGACGTTTTCAAGAGCGGCATGCTCCTTTCCGGCCCTGCTTCACTTTTCCGGCAAGGATCGCGACCGACAGGCGCTACTTGATCAGATGGATCGCATGGACGCCGCCGGTCTGGATCAACTGCTGGTGCTGACGGGCGATCGGGTGGTGGGGCATGAGCCCGGTCAGCCCGTGCGTTATCTGGAGTCCGTTCCTGCACTGGACATCGTCAGGCAGGCCAGGCCGAGCTGGCTGCTCGGTGCCGCCTTGAATCCGTTCAAGTACCAGGAGGACGAGAGCGGGGCGCAGTACCTCAAGGCTGAAAAGAAACTTCTGGCCGGTACCGATTTCCTGACCCTCCAGCTGGGCTTCGATGCCCGGAAGCATCAGGAGGCCCAGACATGGATGCAGCAGCGCACCGCCCCCGTGCACCTGTTGGCCTGTGTCATGGCGTTGACCGCCAGAAGTGCCACGCTCCTGGAGCACGTTCCTGGCGTCACGATTACCCGCTCGATGCACGCGCTGCTTGCCGCAGAAGCGGCGGTTTCCACGGCCTACGCCCGTGAACGCAGTCTTGCGCGTCTGGGGGTGCAGATCATCGGGCTTGAATTGATGGGGTATGCCGGTATCCATCTGTCGGGGATCCACACCCTGGAACAGCTGCACGCGCTGGAAAAAACGATCGATACCCTGAGACTGGAGATCAGGACCCTCGAGCAATGGCGTGCCGCCTGGGAGGCGCACTGGCACATGCCGGACGTGCCTCTCGTAACGTTTCATCCCTCGGAGTCTGGCTGGCAACCGGGCGAGTCCCGATCACGTGCGACCCGAAAGGAGCGTATGCGCTACCACACGCTATCGATGTTCCATTCGCTGTTGTTCAGTCGCACCAATCCGCTGAGTCGAGGCGCTGGCTGGCTGCTCACACGTCGGGTCTGGCGGACGCCCCGCGGCAGGCACTGGCTGCATCGACTTGAGCGGGGGGTGAAACGCCCCCTGGTCGGATGTGATACCTGCGGGACGTGCCGCCTTGAGGACACCTTGTACATCTGCCCCGAAACCTGCCCCAAGGGGCTTGCGAACGGCCCCTGTGGCGGGACTCGGCTTGATCGCTGCGAGTTTGGTGATCGCGAGTGCATACACAGCGTTAAATACAGAACGGCCAGGGCGACCGGGCAGACACGGGTACTGACCGACCGCCTGATTCCGTGCATCGATGCTGACGCGCGCCACCAGAGTTCCTGGCCACAGTGGTTCGATGCCGCGTCACCGCGAACGCCCGGGGATCAGGAACAGAGCCCTTGAGCGTAATGAGTGCATGGCCACAAGGGGGGGCAAACGCGGTAGCCTCGTGGCCTCTCGAGAGGCTTAGCCCTCGCGTATCCGTGCCATCGACAGCGCATCGACCAGCACGCCCTCGCGGCGGGCAAAGTTCCGATGGTGACCTTCCTGTTCGAAGCCTGCGCGGGTGTAAAGCGCGATGGCGGCGGCGTTGTCAGCGTACACGCTCAGCTCGAGCCGGGTCAGGCCCAGCCAGTCATCGGCAAGTTCCAGTGCCGCCCCGAGCAACCGCGTGCCGATGCCCTGGCCGTGAACGGTTTCATCCACACCCATGCCGAGGCTGCCGACATGCCGCCTGCGCGGGCGGTGCTCCTCCAGCAGCAGACTGATCTGGCCGACCAGACGGCCATCGAGCGTCGCGACCAATAGATGCTTGCCCGGTCCTGCCGCCACCTTTTCCGCCCATGCCGATACCGGCATATACGGCAGCCCCAGCGTGTTGCGCTGAAGGGTGGGCTGGGAATAGAGGACGTGAACCGCGGGGATGTCCTCGGGTTCGAGGGCGCGAATGTGAAGAGAGCTCATGGCGATACCAGGGATGTGTCGGGGGACTCCCCCATACTGCCTGATGCGTGATGCATGGCACAAAAAAGGCAGCGCCCATGCGCTGCCTTTTTGACATGCCCCTGAACAGGCTCAGCCGTTCACGACCGTGCCGCCATTCGGATGCAGGGTCTGACCGCTGATGAAGGAGGAATCCAGCGAGGCGAGAAAGACAAAGCACGGGCCGAGTTCGGAGGGCTGTCCGGCGCGGCCCATGGGGGTGCCACTACTGAAATCCTCGAGCATGTCCGGATCGTGGGCGCCAAGGGTCGCCGGCTGGAGGGGTGTCCAGACCGGGCCGGGTGCGACGGCATTTACGCGGATGCCGCGCCCGACCACCTGGTTGGACAGTGAGCGGGTAAAGCTGATGATCGCACCCTTGGTCGCGCTGTAATCAATCAGAAATTCCGGTCCGATGTAGGCGTTGATCGAGGCATTGTTGATGATGGTGTCGTCCTCACCCAGATGGGGAAGGGCGGCCCGGGTCAGGTAGAAAAGGCTGTCGATGTTGGTGGCGAAGGTATTCTTCCACTGTTCATCGCTGAGCTCGGTCATGTCCTTGCTGACCTGCTGGGTGCCGGCATTATTGACCAGTGTGTTCAGCGCGCCGAAGGTATCGATGACCTGACGAATCACGTCGTCACAGACGTCACGCTGGCGGAGGTCGGCTTCAATCAGCAGACACCTTGCCCCTTCGGCCTCCACCAGACGTTTGGCTTCCAGGGCATCCTCCTGCTCTTCTGCCAGGTGGGTAATGGCAACACTGGCCCCTTCGCGCGCAAAGTGGATCGCTGTCGAGCGGCCTATGCCGCTGTCTCCGCCGGTGATCAGCGCGACCTTGCCATCGAGCTTGCCGCTGCCATGATAGCTGTCGCGGATGAACTCCGCCCGGGGTGACATCAACGCTTCACTGCCTGGCAGGGTTTGTTGCTGCGCGTGGATCGTGGTCTTCCTGACCATGGTGACTGCTCCTTTTGATCTCGTGAGGTCTGCACCGCGGTGTATCTGAAAAATGATCGACTACGATGAAAGTAACAAGAGGTGTAGTAGAGACAGGAAGCACTGACAAGCGGCTCGCTCGCTGGAGCGTTGCCGGTTTTGTCGGTATCATATCGTTGACTTTATCAATTAGTATTCTGCCTGCGAGTATTTATGCCCCAATCAACTGTCCCCTTTTCACTGGTGCTTGCCCTGGCCCTGACCATGATGCTGGGGCCTTTCTCCATGGATACCTATCTGCCGGCCTTTCCGGTCATCGGTGAGTCGCTGGGTGTGGGGCAGCAGGCGGTATCATTGAGCGTCTCGGTGTATATCTTCGGGCTGGCGTTCGGACAGCTGGTGGGGGGCGCGTTATCGGATCGGTTCGGCCGACAGCGTATCCTGATGGCGGGTCTGGTGGTCTTTGCGCTTTCAAGCCTGGTCATTGCCCAGGCCGAGACGCTGGGTACGCTGCTGGTCGGGAGGATCTTTCAGGCCTTTGGCGCCGGCTGGGTGCTGGTGTCAGTACCGGCGCTGGTGCGTGACCGGGTCGGGGGGCGTGATGCGGCCAAGCTGTTTTCAATGATGGGCTTTATCATGGTACTGGCCCCTGGTGTTGCGCCCAGTGTTGGCAGCCTGCTGTTGCAATTCGGGTCCTGGCACGTGATTTTCGTGGCGCTGGCGGTATATGCCCTGCTGCTGGTGCCGATGCTGTTACAGGTGGTGTTTCATAAAAACAGACGTGTATCGCGTCAGAAATCGAACCTGAGCATTCTTCAGCGCTACAGGGCTGTGCTGTCCACGCGTCAGGCCCTGCCGTTTATCGTCTGGCAGTCGGCCGCCTTCTCGACCATGATGCTGTTCGTTACCTACGCCTCCTTCATTTATCAGGGGCATTTCGAGCAGACGCCTTCGGCCTTCTCGTTTCTGTTTGCCGCCAATATCATCACCATGCTGTGCTTCAATATTGCCAATCGCATCCTGCTGTCTCGTTTGCCGTCACTGCGCATTCTTCAGCTGGCAACCTGTTGTCAGGCTCTGGGCATGGTGCTGTTGGTACTGGCGACCTTCAACGACTGGGGGCTCTACGGCTTTCTGGCTGCAATGATGCTGACCATTGGTTCGATGGGGGCCATCAGCCCGAACATTCAGGCCTGCTTTCTGGAGTTTTTCCCTCTCAGTGGCGGGACGGCCGCGGCGCTGTTGGGGGCGGCCCAGTTCGGTATTGCCGGCACCGTGTCGGCGCTGTCGGCGCTTTTACCGCATACCCTGGAGGCCCTGATCCTGGCCATGGCCGCCTGTGCGGCAGTTGGTGTGCTGATGTTGCTGCGCTCACTCATCAAGGGGCGGGCCAGCGTGGAAGCCGGGTGAGATCGGCGGCAGTTTCGTGGCGCTCTGACCGGCCACGAAGCGCGAGTCTGCACGAGAGAAGGAGCACATGGGATGAGTCAGTCATGGCGCGCGCGGCTGCGCGTGATCACCGGTGATATTACACACCTGAACGTTGATGCGATCGTCAACGCCGCCAATCGTTCGCTGATGGGAGGTGGCGGCGTCGATGGGGCCATCCATCGTGCAGCGGGGCCTGAGTTGCTCGATGCCTGCAGAAACCTCCGCCGGCAGGACTGGCCTGACGGCCTGCCCGATGGTGACGTGGCGCTGACCGACGGGTTCAAGCTGCCTGCGCGCTACGTGATTCATACCGTTGGCCCGGTATACGCCAGAACGAAAGACAAGTCCCATCTGCTGGCAAACTGCTACCGCAACAGCCTGGCGCTGGCCGCCGAACACGGCTGCACAAGCATTGCCTTTCCCGCCATTTCCACTGGGGTCTATGGCTACCCGTTCGACGATGCTGCCCGGGTGGTGTGTGGCCTGATGGCCGAGGTGCTGCCGAACTATTCCGAGCTTCACGTGACGCTGTGTTTTTTCAGTGACCAGGACGCCCGGGCGTTCCAGACGGTATACGAGCAGGTTCTCGCCGCAGACTGACGCGCCGGCGTTGCCGGAAGCCGGCAATAGGGTTGAACAGTGTCCCGAACAACGGTGTTGGCTGTCAGTGCCAGGCCTGTGTCAGGCGCCGAACCGGCCAAAGGATGCAGCGAGCCAGGCGGGCGAGAATGCTCGATAGCCACAGAGCCGGCAGCAGCACGATGAACCACAGTACGCCCTGGCCCAGCCAGGCCGGCCAGCCCAGTAGCCTGGCCACGTTGACGCCGATGGCGTTGATGAGGGAGGGGTGTGTTACCACCAGCCAGACGGTACTGCCATAGACTGCCCAGCGCACCGTGCGCGAGCCGGCCACCGCTCGGGCGGCGCCGGAGAGCAGTGCACGACGTTCGGTGGTGGTGCCGACCCGTGTGGCCTGTGCGGCGCGCTCGGTGCGAAGCGCTGCGCCCGCACGCAGTGCCTTGACGGTACTGGCGACCACCAGTACATCGAGCCCTGCCGAGGCGATATCCCAGCCGCCGATGGCCTGATCACCCTGGGCCTTGCGCTCCAGCCCACGCAACCCACCGGTGAAAAAATCAGACAGCGCGCTCAGGGTACGCTCGCCCTGCAGCCAGTGCGTCGTGCCGTTTTGGTCAATCACGAACTGGTCCAGAAACCGATAACCCTGGCGATTCAGCAGTGCGATCGCCAGAGCGGCGCGTGCCTCGGGTGAAACCGGCTCGGTCTGGTTCGATGCGTGGTCTTGCTCGACAGGGCCCGGTTCGGCATCACCGGATTCATCCTTCCACCAGCTCGTGAAGGTCGTCGACCAGGCGCTGGCCTTGTCGGCGGCCCAGAGCCGGGCGTTTACCAGCGGCAGCTCGCTGGTTTCGAAGTAATGCACCGGCACCACCGCATCGGCGCCGAATCGGTCGAGCGCGGTTTGAAATCCGGAGTCTAGGCCGTGCTCTATCAATACCCTGCGAGCAATGTCAGGGTGCTTGAGCATGGCCCGCCGTGCGGCCAGCGTCAGTGCTTCATCGCTGCTGTAGGCCAGAAATATCCTGTTAAGGGCAATGCTTTCCGTGTGCAGGTCGGTGGCAATGGCCGGGGAGAGGGCGTTATCGACAGACACTCTGATGAGCTGGTCGGCGAATGGGGTCTTTGTGGCTGTCAGCGTCAGACCGGTGGCCAGCAGTACGGCCAGCCCGAGAATCAGCCATGTTTTCCGCGATATCCGCCTCATGTACGAAAGCCCCCTGAAAATGTCGCGGGTTGTATCGGCAGCAGTATATCGCTATCGCCAGTGCTTTATCTTGGGCTTCCGTGTCAGGCCAACTATCTTTATTCGCAGTCCTTGATCCCAGCAAGGAAGCCTCGAACGCGAAAGGAGTCGTACCATGAGCCGGAATGTGGCTGAAATCATCGTTGATACCCTGTTGGATGCCGGAGCACAGCGCTGTTATGGCGTTGTCGGCGATACCATCAACCATCTGACCGATGCGATGCGCCGGTCCGAGCTGGACTGGGTTCACGTGCGTCATGAAGAAGTGGGCGGGTTTGCAGCCGGTGGCGAGGCCATGATAACCGGTGAGCTGGCCCTGTGTGCCGGCACCTGCGGTCCGGGGAGCCTGCATTTTGTCAACGGCCTGTTTGATGCCCATCGCAGTAACGCCCCGGTCGTCTTTATTGCCTCCCAGGTGCCCACCAGTGAGTCCGGCGTTGGCTTCCCGCAGGATGTTGATCAAAAGCCGATCTACGAGCAGTACAGCGTGTTCTGTGAAACCCTGACCAATCCGAACCAGGCACGCCGGATGGCGGCGATTGCTGCCCAGTCGGCGATCAACAAGCGTGGTGTGGCCGTGCTTATCGTCCCCGGGGATCTGTTTACGCAAACGCCGGACAATGACCTGCCGTATCGCGCCCATCGGTTTGATCCCATCATCCGGCCCAGTGCCGAAGAGTTCGTGCCGGCGCTCGAAGCCATTCAGGCCGGCAAACGAATCACGATCTATGCGGGGTTTGGCTGTGAAAATGCCCGCAGTGAAGTGCTGGCGCTGGCGGCGCGGCTCAATGCGCCGGTGGCGTGGACCTCGCGCGCCAAGGATTTCATCGAGTACGACAACCCCTTCGAGGTCGGCATGACCGGGGTATTCGGGCTGGAGGGCGGCTATCACGCGGTCGCCGATTGTGACGTGCTGCTGCTGCTGGGCTGCAACTTTGCCTGGACGCAGTTTTATCCCGAGAAGGCCACCATCATTCAGGTGGACATTCACGCCGAGCAGATCGGCAAGCGGCACCCTGTTCATGTCGGCCTGCTGGGCAGCGTGCGGGATACCTGCGCGGCACTGGCCACCATGGTCGAGCCGCGGACGAATACCAAATGGCTGGATGGATGCCGCAGGACCTATGAGAAATCCAGAGCCCATGCGACGCATACCTCACGCGATGATGAGCTGATCCACCCGCAGGAGCTGGCGCTGGCGATCAACCGTCATGCCAGCGATGATGCCGTATTCACTGCCGATGGTGGCAGCCCGATGGTGTGGCTGCTGCGTCATATCGACGTCAATGGCAGGCGCCGTACGCTCTCGAGTCTGGTGCACGGCACCATGGCCAATGCCTACCCTCAGGCCCTTGGCGTTCAGGCGGCCTATCCGGGGAGGCAGGTCATTGCAATGTGCGGTGATGGCGGCATGAGCATGCTTATGGGGGATCTACTGACCCTCAAGCAGTTGAAGCTGCCGGTCAAGCTGGTGGTGTTCAACAACAGTGCGCTGGGCTTTGTCGAGATTGAACAGAAGGTTGAAGGTCTGCTGGACGCCTTTACGGATCTGGAAAACCCGGACTTCGGCGAAGTCGCCCGCGCGGTAGGGCTCTGGGGCAGGAAGGTCGAGCACAAGCATGATCTGGATGGCGCCATGCGCGAACTGCTGGACCATGATGGCCCGGGTATCCTGGATGTGAAGGTCAACCGGATGGAACTTGTGATGCCTCCGAAGGTGGAGCCGGGGCAGGTTGCTTCCACGGCCCTCTATTCCACCAAGGCCATCCTCAATGGACGAATGGACGATGTGCTGGATCTGGTCAATTCGAATTTCCTGAAGCGGTGAATCGGCATGGCTCATCAAAAGCCGCATTTGCCGACCAAAACCTGTCCGGTCTGTGGCCGGCCGTTCAGCTGGCGGAAGAAATGGGCCAGAGACTGGCCACAGGTGCGGTACTGCTCGGAGCGGTGTCGGCGGAATACTGTGGTATAAAAGCTATGTCGAATAACTAATCAGGATGGCTAATAGGCGTCATGGGGTATCAGGCATACCATGATGTCTGTACCTCGAATGCCCAGGAGTGCTTCATGAGTGATGTGACCTTTCTATGCGTGCAGGAGCCGGCGCAGTTCATCGCCGGCCAATGGCAGACCGGTGAGGGCGGTGATCCGCTGGTTGATGTCAATCCGTTCGACCAGAGTGAGGTGGCGCGCCTGGCGCCACTGTCACGTGAGCAGCTGGATCATGCGATCGAAAGTACTGCTCGGGGTCGTGATGTGATGCGCAGCATGACCCCGAGCGAGCGGTCCCGCCTGCTGCGGGACGCCGCTGACTGGCTGGAAGCACGTCAGGAAGCCTTTCTGACGCTATCGGCCATGGAGGCAGGCAGTTCGCGGCTGAAGGCTACGTTCGAGCTGGGGGCTGCCATTTCCGAGCTGCGTGAGGCGGCCAGCTTCCCGGGCCGGATGCACGGTACGCTGGTGCCGTCCAGCGTTCCCGGCAAGCAGAGCCGAGTGGTGCGTGAGCCGATGGGCGCGCTGGCGGTGATCAGCCCCTTCAACTTCCCGCTGAACCTTTCCATGCGCTCCGTGGCGGCGATGCTCGCCACCGGCAACAGTGTGCTGCTCAAGCCCGATCAGCGCACCTATCTAACCGGTGGGTTGCTGCTGGCGGAAATGTTCCAGGCGGTGGGCCTGCCGGCAGATGCCCTGAACGTGGTGGTCGGTGATGCGAAGATGATCGGGGCGGCCATGACATCTCATCCGGTGTTTGCCGGCGTCTCCTTTACCGGTTCCACCGGGGTGGGGCAGTACATCGGAATCGAGTGTGCTCGCCATTTCAAGAAGTCGTCGCTGGAGCTTGCCGGCAATAATCCAATGCTGGTGTTGAGTGATGCCGATGTCGAGGCGGCTGCGGATGCGGCGGTCTTTGGCTCGCTGCTGCACCAGGGACAGATCTGCATGTCGACCAACCGGGTGCTGGTCAGCAGGTCCCTGTATGAGGATGTTGTCACGGCACTGGAGCAGCGTGTTCGCAGCGTCAAGGCCGGCAATCCGCTGGAAGATGGCGTTATCCTGGGCCCGTTGATTGATCGGCGTCAGGCTGACGCCGCGAAGCAGCGCATTGACAGCAGTGTCTCGCAGGGAGCCCGGCTGATTTGTGGGGGTGAGCAGGACGGCAACCTCATCACGCCAGCCTTGCTGGTCGATGTGAAGCCCGAGATGCCGGCCGCGAAGGAGGAGATGTTCGGCCCCTGTGTCACGGTGCTGCCGTTCGAGGATGATGACGCGGTACTGGCCGCGGCCAATGTGGAAGGCGGTGCGCTGTCGGCCAGCGTGTTCACGCGGCGTGAGCGCGGGCCCATTGAGCAGATGCTGCAGGCCGGGATGATCCATTTCAACGATCAGGGCGTCAATGATGAACCTCAGACCCTGTTTACCGGGCTTGGGGCCTCGGGCATGGGGCAGCACAATGGCCACTGGGGACTGAATGCCTGGACGCGGGAGCGCTGGATCAGTGACCAGGGTGATGCCTATCGTCAGTTTCCGTTTCCGACACAAGGCTGACGGAGCCTGATATCGTGCTGCCGGACAGGGATGTCATGTCAGCCCTTGGCATAGTGGCATTATTGCACACGCCTTCTACACTCTAATGACTGCGAACGAATCGCAGTTGGTGCTCCGAGGGGCATGCCCTTCATGGCATGGTCGGGGTGCTGACAGGTGCTACACAATGGAGGTGGATAATGAAGGATTCCAAGACCGACAAGGCTGAAGGCATGGTCGACAAGGCAGCCGGCAAGGTGAAGGAAGCCGTTGGCAAGGTAACCGACGACAAGGACACCGAAGCCGAAGGCAAGGCGCAGAACACCAAGGGCCACGCCAAGGAAACCAAGGGTGACGTAAAAGACACCATCGACAGCGCGCTCAAGTCCGACTCCGAGCAAAACAAGCGATAAGCTTGAGCGCAGCAGCATCCTGCAGGGGCTCTTTTTGAGCCCCTGTTTACGTTTGGGCCCCGTGATATTGTCCGGTGCGGTATTTGCTTGACGTGCGATATACCCCCTTTGACAATTCAGAACCGTTCCCTTGTGCAGGCGACTCCATGACCATCGAACAGCTGGATATCCGTGACCACATGGCGCAGTTTGCGCCCTTCGATAACCTTCCCGATGAGTGGCTGGACCGGCTTGCCGCGGAAGTGGAGATTCAGTATTTTCCGGCGGGCGCTCAATTGCTGACGCTGGGAAATGATATTACCGAGCTGTTCTATGTTCGCAGCGGCGCGGTCGAAATCAAGCGTCGCAGTGGGCAGCTGTTTGACCGGTTGAGCGAAGGGGCCATCTTCGGGTACAGCGACCTGCTGCGCCACCGGCCTTCCCGTTACCAGGCGGATGCCCTGGAAGATACCCTGATCTACTTCCTGCCGGCGGCCATCATCGAAGCGCTCAACGATGATGACGAGGGCTTTGCGGAATTTCTCGTGTCCGGCGGCCAGCGACTGAAGGCCAGTGCCGAACACCACTCCCACGAAAGCAACATGCTGACGACGCGGGTTCGCCGGTTGATCGTGCGCCGGCCATTGATGGTGGCACAGAACACTCCCCTGCAACGCGCTGCACAGCTGATGCGTGAGCAAAGCACTTCCTCGCTGCTGGTGATTGAAAGTACCGAGGAAGTGGATGCCACGACCTTTGTCGGCGACGATCAGCACCAGTGGCATCTGGTGGGCATGCTGACCGACCGTGACTGCTGTACCCGCGTGGTGGCCGACGGGATTGACCCGCAAACGCCGGTAAGCGAGGTCATGTCAAAAAACCTGGTACGCATTCAGGCCGACGAGTCGGTGTACGAGGCCATGCTGACGATGCTGCGCAACAATATTCAGCACCTGCCGGTGCTGTATCGTCGCCGCCCGATGGGGGTGTTGCAGCTTTCGGATATCGTACGTCACGAAACCCACAGCAGCCTTTATCTGGTCAGTAATATCTTCCACCAGACCAGTGTGGAAGGGCTGGGGCGGCTGAGCGCCGAGGTCCGCAAGGCCTTTGTTCGTCTGGTGGATGATGGTGCCAACTCGGGCATGATCGGCCGGGCACTGGCGACCATCGGACGCAGCGTGATTCGTCGTCTGCTGGAGCTGGCCGAGGAATCCTATGGCCCGCCACCGGTGCCCTATGCCTTCATGGTACTGGGGTCTATGGCTCGGGATGAGCCGACCATTACGGCGGATCAGGACCATGCTCTGGTCATTGATGATGCCTTTGTTCCCGAGGAACATGATGTCTACTTCGAGAAGCTGGCTGTCTTTGTTCGAGAGGGCATGGCGGCCTGCGGCTACGCCCGGTGCAAGGGCGATATCATGGCCAGCAATTCGCGCTGGCGTCAGCCGTTTTCGGTCTGGCGCGAGTACTTCACGTCATGGATCGATGAACCCAGCCCGGAACGTCTGCTGCACAGCTCGATTTTCTTTGACCTGACCTGCGTCTTTGGTGAGGACCGGCTGGTAGAGCCGCTGCAGGAATTGATTGCCGATCTGGCGCCGAAGCGTCCCCTGTTTCTGGCTGCCATGGCGCGCAATGCCCTGGGGCGAACGCCGCCGCTGGGCTTCTTCCGCACCTTCGTGGTCGAAAAGGACGGCGAGCATCGCAATTCGATCAATATCAAGCGGCGGGGCACTGCGCCGCTGGCGGACCTGATTCGTGTCCATGCGCTGGCCTGTGGTTCCAAGGCGCAAAACAGCTTTCTGCGGCTTGATGACATTGCCAATACCACATTGCTGGCAGAGGGGGTCAATGATCGGCTGCGCTACAGTTTCGAGCTGCTGTCGATGGTTCGTATTCGCCACCAGGCGCTGGATCTGCAGCAGGAGCGAGAACCTGACAACAACGTCGAGCCGGACAGTATTCCGAGCCGTGATCGTCACCACCTGAAGGATGCCTTCGAAATCATCAGTCACGCCCAGAAGTTCATGGCTTTCCGCTACCCGATGCCTTCCCGCAGTGGCAAGGACAATGGTTCACGGAGGCGCTCGTGAGGTGGAGTACCTGGAAGTCTCGCAAGCGACCGGACTGGCCGGAATACATGTCCGAGCGGGCGCGCCGGGTCAAGCACCCGCTGTTGCGCGATTTCTTCTCGGCTGCCCCGCTGGACCCGGAAACCCCGGTGGGTGAGGTGCCCATGGTGGCACTGGACCTTGAAACCACAGGGCTGGATGCCACACGCCACGATATTGTCAGCATCGGGCTGGTGCCGTTTCGGCTGGAGCGTATCCCCATGCGGGAAAGCCGTTACTGGGTCGTGTCTCCACGTCGCAAACTCAGCAACAAGTCCGTCACCTTCCACCACATTACCCACAGTGAAGTGGCACAGGCCCCGGATTTAAGCGACGTGCTTGACGACGTGATGGGGATGCTCAAGGGGCGTCTGGTGGTGGTTCACTACCGTCATATCGAGCGCCCCTTTCTGGATCTCGCCCTGCGTGAGCGTCTGGGCGAGGGCGCCGTGTTTCCGGTGATCGATACCATGGGGCTCGAGGCGCGTCTGCATCGGCGTCGTCGCTGGGTGTGGCTGCGCCGGATGGCAGGGCGTCCACCGGCGTCCATCCGATTGTTTGAAAGCCGGCAACGCTACAATCTGCCGATTTACCAGGGCCACCATGCACTGGGGGATGCGCTGGCAACAGCGGAGCTGTTACAGGCTCAGGTCGCCTTTCATCACAGCCCGGATACGCCCATTCGACGGCTCTGGAGCTGATGATCGTCAGCAGTCCATGAAAAAAGGCGACCCGAGGGTCGCCTTTTTTATATCGCGCTTCGCAGTCAACCCGGCTTTGGTTCGCTCCGCAGCCCCTGGATGATGGCCACACAGGCCAGCAGCAGGATGATGGTAAACGGTAGCCCGGTCGAGACCACCGCGGCCTGCATCGCGCCAAGTCCACCCCCAAGCAGCAGGGTAATGGCCACGGCCCCTTCGATCAGGGCCCAGAAAACACGCTGGGATGTCGGCGCATCCAGCTTGCCGCCGGCAGTGATCGAGTCGATGACCAGTGAGCCGGAATCCGACGAGGTCACGAAGAATACGATGACCAGCACGATACCGATAAAGGACGTAATACTGGTCAGCGGCAGGTGCTCCAGCATGACAAACAGCTTGAGTTCGAGCGTCGCGTCGGCCACGGCCTTCATGCCGCCGGCGACCTGATCGATGGCGGTGCCACCGAAGACCGTCATCCACAAAACGGTGATCAGCGTAGGCACGATCAGAACCGCCATCAAAAACTCACGCACGGTACGGCCGCGGCTGACGCGGGCGATAAACGTACCCACGAACGGGGACCAGCTGATCCACCAGGCCCAGTAGAAGGCCGTCCAGTCCTGCACGAAGGCCGTATCATCACGCCCGAACGGATTGGCCAGTCCGGGAAGTTCCTTTCCATACGCCACCAGGTTGCTGAAAAAGCCACCAAGCAGTGACATGGTCGGGCCGGTAAACAGTACAAACAGCAGCAGCAATACCGCCAGCACCATGTTGAGTTCGGACAGTCGCTTGACGCCCTTGTCGACTCCGGCGGCAACAGATACCAGCGCCACGCCTGTGATGGCGCAGATCAGCAGCACCTTGGACACTTCGGTATTCGGCATGCCGAACAGGAAGTTGAGTCCTGCAGCGGCCTGTTCTGCCCCCAGACCCAGGGAGGTCGCCAGCCCGAACAGTGTCGAGAACACGGCCAGAATATCTACCAGGTGGCCCGGCCAGCCCCATACGCGCTCACCCAGTACAGGGTAGAGAATGGAGCGCATGGTCAGTGGCAGACCCTTGTTGAAGGAAAACAGCGCCAGCGCCAGCGCGACCACGGCATAGATGGCCCACGGGTGAAGGCCCCAGTGGAAAATGGTGGCCGCCATGCCAAGGTCGGTGGCCTGGCCGGGATCGGCCGCCTGGATGGCAAGCGGCGCCGAGGCGCCTCCGGCCATCGAGTCCGAGTAATGCGTCATCGGCTCCGAGACGCCATAGAACATCAAGCCGATGCCCATGCCGGCAGCAAACAGCATGGCAAACCAGCCCAGGTAGCTGTGGTCCGGCTTGGCATCCGAGCCGCCCAGACGCACCTTGCCCAGGGGGGTAAAAATGATTCCCACGCACAAAAGCACGAAAATATTGCTGGCGATCATGAAAAGCCAGGAAAGGTGGGCGGTGAGCCAGTTGCGCACCGTATTGAAGATCGGGCCCGCCTGGTCCTGAAGGGCCAGGGTCAGAATAACGAAGACGGTGACCAGCAGGGCAGAGATACCGAAGACCTTGCCGTGCATATCCACATCAAACAGGAATTTGGTCTGGATGTTGTCCTGACCGATCTTGTAGTCGGTGTCGATGAGGTTTACGTCACCGCTGGGCGCTGGCACACCTTCTGCCGGCGCTTCAGGCTCTTCCTGCCGGGCGTCGTCGTTGTCGGAGTGTTTATCAGCCAAGAATTTTCTCCATTATTATCTGGTCGCGTCGTGGATTCCCGTGTCAGACCGATACAAATCGCAGTCGGCAGAAAGCCAGCCACGCTGGTCAGGCTGGCCATGGCAGGTAAACAAGCATGGAGCGTTGAGAGCCTTTCTGCCGCCGGGTATCGGCTGATTCAGGTTAAAATCAGTGACATGATAGCAGTCAGGGGGCATTGCTTCATTACGGCGGGCGATTTTTTAAAATCTGAGGTGATGCCGTGGAGATGGTTCAATAATAAAAAATAATGTATAGGCGGGAAGGAACGCACGATGGCGGAGAGAAGGAACGGCCCGCTTGCCGGGCCGTCTGCCTGCGATTATGCCATGGTATCGACGATGCCACCTTCTACCCGGAGGGCTGCGCCAGTCGTGGCACTTGCCTGGGGGGACGCGGCATAAACCGCCATGTTGGCGACCTCTTCCGGTGTGGCCAGCCGCCCGATGATGGACGAGGGACGATTGTCAGCCACAAAGTCGGCTTCCACCTCTTCCAGGGACTTACCCTGCTCTTTTGCCATGGCCTCGAGCATGGCAACGACGCCTTCCGATCTGGTGGGGCCGGGCAGGATGGCATTGACCGTCACACCGGTACCCGCCAGAACCTTGGCAAGTCCCCGTGAGATGGACTGTACCGCTGACTTGGTCATGCCGTAATGCACCATTTCCGCCGGAATGTTGAGGGCAGATTCGCTGGACAGAAACTGGATACGGCCCTGGTTGCGGGATTTCATGCCCTGTGCGTAGTGGCGCGAGAGCCGCACGGCGCTCATGACATTGACGTCAAAGAATTGCTGCCAGGTTTCGTCATCGGTCTCGAAGAAGTCCTGGGGCCCGAAAATACCCACATTATTGATCAGAATATCGGCATCCGGACGTGCCGTGATCAAGGCGTCACAGCCTGCCCGAGTACCCAGATCGGACGCGATGCCCGAGACGGTGCCACCCGCGTCCCGCTGCAGGGCTTCCACGGCACTATCGACCCGGTCCTGCGTACGGCCGGTGATCGTCACCTCGGCGCCGGCCGTCAACAGCCCCTTCGCAATGGCGTAGCCTATGCCGGCGGTGGAGCCTGTAATGATGGCGCGCTGGCCGGTTAAATCAATCTTCATGCCATGTCCTCCTTGCGGTCGGTGACCTGATATCTGGCCTTTTCAGCTATGGATCTTTGGTCAGTGGGGGCCCGTATCAAGGGGGGCCTGGTCCGATCGCGTACGTTGCTGCCACGCTGTCCGCGCCACAACCAGTATCAATATGACGCATACCGGTAGCACACCCATGTTCAGCCACTGCCAGCCGAGTTCGGCACTCAGTGGCCCGGCCAGCAGGGACGCCAGCGTACTGCCCCCGAAGACCAGGCAGTCATTGAGTGCCTGAACGCGCGGAGCTTCCTCGGGCCGGTAAGTGGTGGTCAACCAGGCACTGGCCGTCACGAAGGTAAAGTTCCAGCCCAGCCCCAGCAGGATAAGGCCGGTATAAAACGCCCAGCTCGCCGGTGCCCACCATGCGCACAGCAGCGCCAGTGCCAGCAGCAGGCTGCCGAGCAGAATCATGGTGGTATGGCCGCACTGCTGAATCAGGCGCCCGGTGATGAAGGACGGCGCAAACATGGCCAGAACGTGCCAGCGAATGACATTCGCCACGTGCTCGATGTTCATGCTGGCATGTGTCATCGCCAGCGGTGTGGCGGTCATGATCAGTGTCATCAGTGAATACCCCAGAAGCCCTGCCACAATGGCCGAGGCAAGCACCGGCTGGCCCAGCAGCACTCGCCAGCTACGGCCCTGACGCAGACTCCCGGGCTTGACCGGGTTGATGAGTGGCACTCGGGCTATGATCAGCAGGGCCACCAGATACAGGCCGGCCAGCCCGGCCAGACTGCCCAGAAAGGGTGTCTCCGACAGGCCCTGGGTATGCACTGCAAGCCAGGGACCGAAAAAGGCGGCAAGCACACCACCGGCCATGACCATCGAGAGCGCCCGATCACGCTGGGGCAGCGGCGCTGCGTCAACGGCGGCAAACCGGTAGAGCATGCCTGTTCCTATACTGGTACCAATCAGAAAGGTACCGGCGTTAAAGCCAACGAAGTGATGTGCGGTTACAGACAGCGCACACAGCCCGATGCCCGCCATGCCTGTAAGGTTGCCAATCACAAAGGTTCGCCGCCGTCCGAACCGCGCTGTCAGCCAGCCGGCCGGCAGAGCCGCTGCCGTCAGCCCCAGCATCTGGATCGCCACCGGCAGGGTGGCCAGGCCGTCACTGGGAGCAATCTGCTGGCCGATCAGGGGGGTAATGGTGATCAATACTATATTGCCGCTGACCAGCAGTGCCTGACACAGCGTCAGCCACCAGACGGTATACGGAAGCGCCCTGGGTGAGGGGGTGTGGGTCATGAGGCCTCCAATGAGTCTGAACGCGCGTGATAAAGCGAGGGTGAGAGGCCCGGGTGGCGTTGAACCGGGCGGCGAAGCGGCTTGGCCGGCAGTATGCGGCCACCTGTGCCATCGAGTGATAATCGCTCAGTATCTGCTGGCGCGCGCTCCAGTCTCGATAGCGTCACGAGATGCCCCTGTGACGTCCCCATGCCCTCCTCGAACAGCCTGCTGGCGTAGTGCCAGTGTGTGGCGCCGGGCTGCTGGCTACAATGACCTGTTTCCCACCGATTCGGCCCTTTTCATGCTGACCCGCATGAAAAAGGCCCGCCGTTGACGGCGGGCCTTTCAAGACATCCAGCCGGTTGATCAGATCATGTCGGCTTCGGAATAGAGCACGCGGGTACGCAGGGTACCATTGACTTCGCGCAGCGCTTCCAGAGCCTGCTGGCTGTAGGCCTTGTCGACATCAATGACGACATAGCCCACATCGGCGTTGGTCTGCAGGTACTGACCGGAGATGTTGATGTCGTTTTCCGACAGTACCCGGTTGATGCAGGTCAGCACGCCAGGGATATTCTGGTGAATGTGCAGCAGGCGATGCTTGTGCGGGTGAGACGGCAGGGCCACTTCCGGGAAATTGACGGAGGTGATGGTGGTGCCGTTATCGGAGTAGGTGATCAGTTTTTCGGCCACTTCGATACCGATGTTTTCCTGCGCTTCCATGGTGGAGCCGCCGATGTGTGGCGTCAGGATAACGTTATCGAACTCGCGCAGCGGCGAGACAAATTCCTCGGTATTGCTTTTCGGCTCGACCGGGAATACATCGATGGCTGCGCCAATCAGCCGGCCGGAGCGGAGGGCATCGGCCAGATCCTCGATCACGACGACCGTGCCGCGGGAGGCATTGATAAGCACGCTGTTGGGCTTCATCTTCGCCAGCTGCTGCTTGCCGATCATCCACTTGGTGGACTGGATTTCCGGTACGTGAAGCGACACGATGTCGGCAGTTTCAAGCAGCTCGTCAAGGCTGGCTACCTGCGTGGCGTTGCCCATGCCCAGCTTGGTTACGGCGTCATAGTAGATCACCCGCAGGCCCAGGGATTCGGCAATGACGGACAACTGGGCGCCAATGCTGCCGTAGCCGACGATACCCAGTGTCTTGCCGCGCACTTCGTGCGAGTGATTGGCTGACTTGTCCCAGCCGCCGCGATGGGCCTTGGCATTCTTTTCCGGAATGCGGCGCATCAGCATGATGGACTGGGCGATGACCAGTTCGGCCACGGAGCGGGTATTGGAGTAGGGTGCGTTAAAGACCGGGATACCGCGCTTCAGGGCTGCCGGCAGATCCACCTGATTGGTTCCGATGCAGAAGCAGCCAATGGCCGTCAGTTTTTCCGCTGCGTTGATCACCCGCTCGTTGAGCTGAGTACGAGAGCGAAGACCGATAAAATGCACATCGCGGATTTTCTCGATCAGCTCCTCTTCGGACAGGGACGTCGCCAGATGCTCGATGTTGGTGTAACCGGCATTGAGGAAGTTGTCCACAGCGGACTGGTGGATGCCCTCAAGCAGCAGGATTTTGATCTTGCTCTTGTCCAGGGACGTTTTAGCCATTATCGCTTCTACCTTTGATATCGGTGGGCCCGACGATTGTCTGACAGGGAAATGGAGAAACGCTGCCGCTCGGAAACGCGAAGGCGTGCAATGCAGTAACAGACACGCTTCATACGCTGGCGAGGCCGCAGCGGAGAGGTATTCTACCATAGCCTCGAGATGCTGCTATGAACATGGCTCACGCGCCACATGAGGCGCTATCATTCGGGAGCCGGCGGCATGTCGCCGGGTATCGGGATAACCGACGTCGCTGTTCAGTCAGGCTGATGGCATGACATGGGGGCGGGCAGCGCCGACACCGGCGATGTGGTGTGTATAATGGCTGCATCATAAACGCATCCATCCGCGATGGATCACTTTCCGTGATGCAGTGAGAGATGACATGGCTGAACAGGATGTGACGCCGCCCGAGGCGCCCGATTTTGCCGCCACTCTGGCGGAGCTTGAAACCGTGGTTACCCGGCTTGAGTCCGGGGAGTTATCGCTCGAGGATTCACTGACCGCCTTTGAGCAGGGTGTTCGCCTGACGCGGACGGCCCGTGAACGTCTGACCACCGCCGAGCTGCGGGTACAGGCGCTGATGGAACAGGGCGATGGCCGGGTTCAGGAGACGCCTCTGTCCCGGGATGCCTCGGCCACGACGGATGACGACCGGCAAGGAGGCCGTTAATGCGGGTAGAAGCGTTGATCAATGACGGGCGCGTGCGTGTCGAGCGTGTGCTGCTCGACACCCTGCGTGCTTCCCCCTGCCCCGAGGGGCGGCTTGAAGAGGCCATGCGCTACAGCGTACTGGGGGGCGGCAAGCGACTGCGTCCGGTACTGGTGTACGCCGCCGGCCAGGCCGTTGGCGGCGACATGTCGGATATGGATGCGCCGGCTGCCGCGGTAGAGCTGATTCATGCCTACTCACTGGTACACGATGACTTGCCGGCGATGGATGATGATGACCTTCGTCGCGGCCAGCCTACCTGTCACAGGGCATTTGACGAGGCGACGGCTATACTGGCCGGTGACGCCCTTCAGACTCTGGCCTTCGAGACCCTTGCCGAATCGGGTCACCCGCGGGCCATGGCAATGTTTCGGACGCTGGCCCGGGCCTCGGGTCGACGCGGCATGGCCGGTGGTCAGGCGCTGGACCTTGGCGCCGTCGGCCGTGAAATCACGCTGGATGCGCTGACCGATATACACCGTCACAAGACCGGTGCCCTGATTGAGGCGGCGCTGGTCATGGGCGGACTGACGGCACTTGAGGAAGACGATGAGCGTCTGGAAGCCTTGCGCCGTTACGGGCGTGCAATTGGTCTGGCATTCCAGGTGCAGGACGATATTCTGGATGTGACCGGCGATACCGCCATTATCGGCAAGATTCAGGGCGCCGATGCCCTGCGCGACAAGCCGACCTATCCCGCGCTGCTTGGCCTTGATGAGGCACGACACAAGGCGCAGGCCCTGCTCGATGAAGCCCTTGACGCTCTCGCTGTGCTGGGTGACGCCGCGCACCCGCTGGCAGCACTTGCACGCTACATGATTGAACGCGATCACTGATACCCATGCCCATGAAGCAGTTTGACACCATACCCACAGAGCGTCCGACGACGCCCTTGCTCGATCGCATCGACACCCCCGAGGCGTTGCGTCAGTTTTCCGAGTCACAGCTTCGACAGCTGGCGGACGAACTGCGTCTGTTCCTGCTCTATACCGTCGGACTGACCGGCGGACATTTCGGCGCCGGGCTCGGCGTGGTCGAGCTGACGACGGCCCTGCATTACGTGTTCAATACACCGCATGACCGGCTGGTCTGGGATGTGGGCCATCAGGCCTACCCGCACAAGATCCTGACCGGTCGCCGTGATGCCATGGCGACCATACGTCAGCTGGGCGGGCTGGCTGCGTTTCCCAAACGTGATGAGTCGGAATTCGACACCTTTGGGGTGGGACATTCCAGTACGTCGATTTCTGCCGCGCTGGGCATGGCCCTGGCGGCCCGCGGCCAGACGCCGCCACGTCGTGTGTGTGCGGTGATCGGTGACGGCGCGTTGACTGCGGGGATGGCATTTGAAGCGCTGGCTCACGCAGGTCATGTCAATGCCGACATGCTGGTGGTGCTGAATGACAATGAAATGTCGATTTCCGAGAACGTCGGCGGCATTGCGACCTATTTGTCGAGCATCCTTTCCAGTGCGCCGTACCTGTCGGTGCGCGAAGGAGGCAAGCGCGTGCTGTCACATCTACCGGGAGCGCTCGATATTGCCCGGCGTACCGAAGAACACGTCAAGGGCATGGTCAGCCCGGCCACGCTGTTCGAGGAAATGGGCTTCAACTACACCGGGCCGATCGACGGGCATGACCTGCCACGGCTGGTCAAGACACTGGCCATGCTCAAGGACCGGAAAGGGCCCCAGTTTCTGCATATCGTGACCCGCAAGGGGCGCGGGTTTCTGCCAGGTGAAGAGGATCCGATCGGTTATCACGCCATTACCAAGCTGGAGAAGGAGCCGGTATCTCCGGCAGCGACTCAGGCGGCTGCACCTGCCGCTGCGCGGCCCAGAAAATACTGCAATGTCTTTGGCGAATGGCTGTGCGACATGGCCGCGGCTGATAAGCGGTTGATGGGCATTACGCCGGCCATGCGCGAAGGATCTGATCTGGTGCAGTTCTCGAAGGACTACCCGGAACGCTATTTCGATGTGGCCATTGCCGAGCAGCATGCGGTAACGCTGGCAGCAGGCATGGCCTGTGAAGGCGCCAAGCCGGTCGTCGCCATATATTCCACCTTCCTGCAGCGTGGCTACGATCAGCTGATTCATGATGTGGTGGTTCAGGGCCTCGACGTGACCTTTGCCATCGACCGGGCGGGCCTGGTTGGTGAGGATGGTGCGACCCACCACGGTACGCTGGATCTGTCGTTTCTACGCTGTATCCCGGACCTGGTCATTCTGGTTCCCTCGGACGAGGCCCAGTGCCGGCAGATGCTGACAACTGCCTATGAATACAATGGGCCGGCTGCCGTGCGCTATCCGCGTGGCACCGGGCCGGGTACGCCGTTGAGCGAAGCACTCGATACCATTGAAATCGGCCGAGCCCTGACGGTGCGTGAAGGCAGTGAGATCGCCCTGCTGGCCTTCGGCAGTCTCACCGTGCCTGCTGCCATTGTGGCAGAGCGGCTGAACGCCACTCTGATTGATATGCGATTCGTCAAACCGCTGGATCGTGAGGCCATTCTGGCAGCGGCAGCGTCTCACTCGTTGCTGGTGACGCTTGAAGAGAATGTGGTGGCCGGTGGTGCCGGGGCAGGTGTGGGCGAATTGCTGGCCGAGGAAAACGTACAGGTACCGCTGCTTCATCTGGGTATTCCGGATCGCTTCATCGATCATGGCAAGCCGGCGGAGTTGCTGAAGGAGTGCGGGCTGGATGTGGACGGCATCGAAGCGGCCATTCGCCACCGTCAGTCCCTGATGTCCTGATGACATCGTTCAATGGCATCAAAAAAGGCCCGTATCTGCGGGCCTTTTTCTATTGGAGTGCGGTGGCTTTAACTGCCATCACGCAGTGCCTGTAGCCGCTCGTCCATTTCCTTGCGCAGTTCGCGCCGTTTTATTGCAGAGTCATAACGCTGGCGGGCTACATCATCCTCAGGCTCGATCGCCGGTACCTGCAGCGAGCGGCCATTGTCGTCGACGGCGACCATGGTGAAGTAGCAGCTGTTGGTGTGGCGTACCACCCCCTGGTGTATATCTTCGGCAATTACCTTGATACCCACCTCCATGGAAGACCGGCCGGTGTAATTGATGGCGCCCAGAAAGGTCACCAGCTCGCCGACATGTACGGGCTGGCGAAACATGACCTGGTCAACGGACAGGGTAACCACATAGGTGCCGGCCCAGCGACTGGCACAGGCATAAGCGACCTGGTCCAGCAGTTTGAGCAGGGCGCCGCCGTGAACCTTGCCCGAGAAATTGGCCATGTCAGGTGTCATCAGCACCGTCATGGTCGTTTGGTGACGAGGGGTATCCATAGTGAGTACAGGGCTCATGTTGTTATAGAGAGTAGCGAGCGCAGCGGGGGGCTGCAGGGCAAGTGTCGCATGTCCTGTCAGCAAATGTGAGGCTGTCTGTCAGCTGGAAGGATAGGGGTAGCTTAATACGCCATGGTATATCGCCAGAAAATGACACACGCTGCCGCCCAGCACGAACAGGTGCCAGATGGCGTGCCCATAGGGGATGGCGCTGATGGCGTAAAACACGACGCCCACGGTATAGATGATGCCACCGGCAATCAGCAGGCGAACGCCTTCGGGAGACAGCGAGGCAACCATCTGGTCTGTAAAGAACACCATCAGCCAGCCCATGACCAGATAAATGGTGACGCGAAGGGCTTCAAGGCGATAGGGCCAGCAGGCCTTGACCACGATGCCGAAAATGGCCAGCCCCCAGACAGCGGCAAAGAGTCCCCAGCCTGTGGGGCCGCGCATGTTGACCAGCACGAACGGTGTATAAGTGCCGGCAATCAGCAGATAGATCGCACAATGGTCCAGATGCTGAAACAGCCGTTTCAGGCGAGGGCGGCGCGTAAAGTGATATACCGTCGAGACAACATACAGGGCAATGAGGCTGGCGCCATACAGGGAAATACTGACAATCTTCCATGGATCAACCCGAGCCGCCACGCTGGCCATGACAATCAGTACCGTAAGTCCGGCAATACTGAGAAGCGCCCCGACAGCGTGCGAGGAGGAGCTGAGCCACTCCTCCAGCCGGGTGTATTCTTCCTCGAAGCGCTCTATCGGATGAGTTCCCTGCTTGTCCATGGTGCTGCTCCCCCTTGCCAGTCCCCGGGGGCAGAATCAGGGGTTACTGGCGTCGATCCGTATCGACCGATGCTGCCAGTGTAAACTCCTCCAGCCCCATCATATGACCCATTTTACCGGCCTTGGTGGTCAGGTAATGCTCGTTGTGAGGATTCCGCCCGGCCGTGATGGATACCCGTTCGACCACATTGACACCCTGTTGTTTCAATCCGTCGACCTTGCGGGGGTTGTTGGTCATCAGACGCAGCCCCTTTATGCCCAGATGATCGAGCATGGGTGTACAGATATCGTAGCGGCGAAGGTCGGCAGCAAAGCCCAGGGCCTCATTGGCTTCTACGGTATCAGCGCCTTCATCCTGAAGGTGATAGGCCCTGATCTTGTTCAGCAGTCCGATTCCCCGGCCTTCCTGGCGCAGATAGAGCAGGGCGCCACGCCCCTCTTCGGCGATCCGCTTGAGCGCTGCCTGCAGTTGGTATCCGCAGTCACAGCGCATTGAAAACAGCGCATCACCGGTCAGGCATTCGGAGTGCACCCGTGCAAGCACCGGGTGGCCGTCATCCACATCACCCAGCGTCAAGACAACGTGGTCCTTGCCGGTTTCGGTATCCTCGAACCCGTGCATGGTAAAGGTGGCCCAGGGGGTAGGCAGGCGCGAGGCCGCTATATAGTGAATGGTCACGTTCACCTCAGTGGTATTGAGCATGTCATCCCGGAGGCGGGGACAAAGCAATAGTGTAACAAGAACAGACGGCCCCCTCATTGGCTTCAGAGGGCAAACCATTCTGCAGGTCCCCCGGAAATTAATATAGATACTGTATAAATGCGCTATTTAGTTGAAATAGATCGTGAGGATGGCATCGATAGGGCAATTGTTGGGCCTGATTCAGGCCAAACGCGGGCGTCTCCGTTACACTGGGACGACATTTATGCCTGAGAGCTTATTGCATGACGCTTAAGAATGATCGTTTTCTTCGCGCCCTGGCTCGCCAGCCAGTGGATCGCACCCCTGTGTGGATGATGCGTCAGGCCGGACGCTACCTGCCGGAATACCGCGAAGTGCGTGGCCAGGCGGGCAGTTTCATGGACCTGTGCCGCGACCGCGACAGGGCCTGTGAAGTAACCCTGCAGCCGCTGGAGCGGTATGACCTCGACGCTGCCATTCTGTTTTCGGACATCCTGACCATTCCTGATGCGATGGGGCTGGGACTTTATTTCGAGACCGGTGAGGGCCCCAAGTTCTCCCATCCGGTGCGCACGCGCGAGGCGGTCGAGACACTGACGGCCCCGGACGCCGAGCGTGATCTTGATTACGTCATGAATGCCGTGCGCACCATTCGACATGAACTGAATGGTCGTGTGCCACTGATCGGCTTTTCCGGCAGTCCCTGGACGCTGGCGACCTACATGGTGGAAGGCGGTTCCAGCAAGGATTTTCGTCATATCAAGTCAATGCTTTATGGCGAACCCGAAACGCTGCACCTGTTGCTGAGCACCCTGGCGGATGCGGTAACCGATTACCTCAATGCCCAGATCCGTGCCGGCGCGCAGGTCGTGCAGATCTTTGATACCTGGGGCGGCGCGCTGTCCACGCCGGCCTATCAGGCCTTCTCGCTGGATTACATGACACGGATCGTCAATGGCTTGATTCGCGAGCATGACGGGCGCCGTGTACCGGTAATCCTGTTCACCAAAAACGGTGGCCAGTGGCTGGAGCAGATTGCAGACAGTGGCGCTGACGCGCTCGGCCTTGACTGGAGCACCGAGCTTTCCGGTGCTCGGGCACGGGTCGGGGATCGTGTTGCCCTGCAGGGCAACCTTGATCCGAACGTCCTGTTTGCCAAACCGGCGGCCATCCGGGCCGAGGTCAAGCGCATCCTGGACAGCTTCGGGCCGGGAGAAGGGCATATCTTCAATCTGGGGCATGGCATTTCCCAGTTTACGCCACCTGAGCACGTCACCGCCTTCATTGACGGTCTGCACGAAATGAGCCCGGCGTATCATGGCTAGCCATACGCTCTGGAAAATGGCTGCCGGGGGCTGGGCGATGGCCATTGCCATCGGCAGTCTGATGCCTGGCGATGACCTGCCGTCGCATCTGCCATGGGACAAGCTTCAGCATGGGCTGGGCTACGGCATGCTGGCCGCGCTGTTATATGCGGCCGGGCTGACCCGGCTGCAGGCATTGATGAGCGCCTTTGTGTTCGGCGTTGCCATCGAGTATGGCCAGTGCCTGGTGCCCGGCCGCATGGGGGGAGACTGGGAGGATATTCTGGCCAATACCCTGGGCGCACTGGCCGGCCTGGTGCTGGCCACGATTATCCGGCTGTACCGGCAGCGCCGATAAACACGCTTTTCTTTTCCTGTACCGGCGGCTAAGGTGCGCCGGGACACAAGGCGTCACCTCCCGGGGTGACCGGAACGAACGAGCCGCCAGGGGCGGTATGCAGGAGTCAGGGTAGATGAGTGAGCAGCCGATGGATGGGTGGTTTACCGAGGTATTCGATCAGCAGGGCAGCGCCATTGCGCTCCGAGTGACTGAAAAACTGCTGGATGTGACCTCGCCCTATCAGCATCTGGAAGTCTTCGAGACCGAGACGCACGGCCGGCTGATGGTGCTGGATGGCTGCGTCATGCTGACGGATCGTGACAACTTCCTGTACCACGAAATGATGTCGCATCCGGTGCTGTTTACTCACGCCGCGCCAAAGCGGGTCGTGATTATCGGCGGCGGGGACTGCGGTACGCTTCGTGAGGTGTTAAAGCACCCCGGTGTCGAGAAGGTGACGCAGATCGATATTGATGAGGAAGTGACCCGGGCTGCCGAACGCTTTTTTCCGACGCTGGTCGAGCGCAATGACGATCCACGGGCAGAGCTTCTGTTCGAGGATGGCGTCAAATGGGTCGATAACTGCCCTGATGAAAGCATCGATGTCATGATCATCGACTCGACAGACCCGGTCGGCCCTGCCGAAGGCCTGTTCAAGACCGATTTTCTGACGCGGTGCCATCGCATCCTGGCTCCGGGTGGCGTGATGGTGCAGCAGAGTGAATCACCGCTCTACCACACCGGCACCATCATCCGGGAGCTGCGTCGTGACATGCGCGCTGCCGGTTTTGACAGTGTGGCCACTCTGCCTTTCCCGCAGCCGACTTATCCGTCCGGCTGGTGGAGCTGCACGCTGGCCGGCAAGGGCTGCGATACGGCAACGTTTCGCAGTAACGATGCCGACAGCGCGGATCTGGCACTTGAGTATTATAGTAGCGCTCTTCATCAGGGGGCTCTGGTATTGCCGCCGTTCATGCGGCGCCAGCTGGTAGAGTGAATGTGGCAAAATAAATAGGTAGCAAGGAGCGGCTCAATGAGCCGCCCTTTTTTTATCCGGCCTCTTTGCTGTCAGGTCGGATCCTCCCCGTGTGAGGGGCCTCGCACCGGGCCGTCGCCGAGGAACGGGCCGTTCGAGGTGGCCCCGGAGTGATGCAGTGGGGCGGTGCCCTGCACGGGATCGCCACTTTCCATCTGAATGCTCATGCGCGACATGGCCATGTTGATGCCGTCATTTTCCATACGGCGCTTGAGGCGCAGATTGAATTCGCGAGCGACTTCCCATTGTTTTACCGGTGATGTTCTGAACTGTGCCCTGAGAATGGCGGCGCCGTTATCAAAGCTGTCGATGCCCTGAAACTCCAGGGGCGACCAGATATAAAAGCGACCAAAGGTTGCCTGCCGAAGCTCATCGGCCACTTCCTGCACCATCTTCATGGCGTCATCGATCTTCAGCTCATGGGGGATGCGAATGCGGAACAGGGCAATGCCGAATTCGCGGGAGTAGTTCTGAATCGACTTGATCTGACTGAACGGAATCGAATGCACGATACCGTCCAGGTCACGCAGCCTGACGGTTCGAATACTGAGCTTTTCGACCGTCCCCATATGACCGCCGACATCAACGAAATCATCGATGGCCAGCGTATCCTCGATCAGAATGAACACACCGGTAATCAGGTCCTGTACCAGGGTCTGTGCCCCGAAACCTACGGCCAGACCGATGACACCGGCACCGGCCAGCAGCGGCGTAACGTTGACGCCCAGATTGGCCAGCACCACGATCAGGGTGATGACCGAAATGGTGACAAACACCACATTGCGAATGAGAGGGGCAATGGTCTGGGCCCGGGTACTTTGATGGCGTCCCCGGTGGGTCTTCATGGTGGACTTCAGCGCCTGCTGAATGGCGGTATCCAGCACGATCCATACCAGCCATGCCAGCAATAGCGTGGTGCCAAGACTTAAAAGGCTATGCGCGACGTACTGCCAGAGGGTCTGGGGGTCACGGGCCTGGGTCAGGCTGTACCCCCATAGCTGCAGTGCAATCTCGAGAAAGATCACCCAGCTGATCAGCTGCAGGACGGTATAGCCGAAGCGGCTCAACCGCCGCCAGTAAAGTGAATAGCGGCGGCGCTTGCCTCGCGGACGCTCCTGCTCACGATGACGACGGATAACCCCGTTGATGATCAGCACCACCACCAGCAGCCCGGCGGTAAAGACGGCCTTGGCAAAGGCCGAACGGGCATCGCCGCTGAGCGTGATCACTGACAGGAACAGCGCTGCCACGAACAGAGTGGCCGGAATATGCCAGATGCGCCCCAGGGCATACATCAGCACCATGGCATTGCTTCGCTGCTTTCGCTGCGGATACGGACTGTTTTGAATCAGGTGGCGAATGGGGCGCTTGAAGCGAATGATGAAGATGCCGGTAATGACCACGGCAGCCAGATTGGCCATTTCCGATAAAAAGGATCCCAGATTGTTACCGACCAGCTGCCGTACTTCGTCGGCATTGGCCGCATCACCCAGCGCGGCCAGCGCTCCGATGACAAACAGCCGTCCCAGAGCGCGCTGGCGCAGCAGGCGCTGTGCAATTCGACGGTGACCATAGCCGAACAGCGAAAAGATGATCTCGCATATCAGCCGGAACAGCAGCCCGGCCAGGGAGACGTAGGCCATGACCATGCCCAGCGTAATGCCGGCCGAGGCAGGAAGCAGCGAGGCAATGCCCAGGGTGGCGCCGAAGGCAATGCTCCAGGGCAGTGCACGGCGCAGGAAATAGCGCAGTACGGCAATGAAGGCCGGCTCTTCCGGCAGGGAAATATCCCATGAGTAGTAGCGCGCCAGTACCCGAACCAGCCATTTGAGCCCCCAGCCGATGCCGAACCAAATACTGATGGTCATCAGGAAATGGCTGAGCAGGCGTCCGGCTCCCACGCTCAGTGTCATCCGCGAGGTCAGATCCTGGCCGGCCTTGATGGCCTTGAGCTTCCAGCGCGCGAGAAAGCCGGTGCGGTCCTGACCATCGAAGGTGCTGATTGAACTGGCCAGCGCACCCAGCAGACCCGAGGAACCGGTGTCGGCGTCCTTTCTTTGCTCGTTGGCCTGCTGTAGTTGCTTGAGGCTTTCCAGCAGGGCCTGGCGCTGCTGATCGTTTTCAAGCGTCGAGATCACCTGACTCAGCGAGTCGTTCAGTGCCCCGGCGGACGGCGCATCCGTCGAGGCCGTCTGGCCGGGCAGTGTGCCTGCACCGGGGATCGCCGCCTTGGCGGGCAGCATGACCACAAGGCACAGCAGGAATATCAACAGGATAGAAAGGCGCTGCAGACCGGGAAGGACGTGCATGGTAGTTCCAGTATGGGAGTTCAGGAAAACGCCCGGTCATGCGGGCGAAGGACAGGGGCTACTTTGACATGTTCCCTGTCACGCGCCCACCCTGAAAGAGCATTGCGTCCCACGGGAGGTTTTGCACTACAGTGATTTCAAGAGCCGGTTCCATTGAATGGCTCAGGAGTGCTGCGGCACCCCCTTGTCACCGGCGGTAAACGCCTTACCAGGGAGTCATGTGTGATGTCCGAATATGATTCATCCACCTCGATGGAAGAAGCCTTGTGGTACCCCGAGCCCGGGCGGGTCAAGGCGACGCAGATGAGTGCGCTGATGCGCCGCATCGAGCGGGATCATGGTGTGGCGCTGCCTGACTATGCTGCGCTTCATGCCTTCAGTGTCGAGCATCTCGAGACGTTCTGGTCCGAGCTGTGGGGTGATTTCAATGTGATCGCTGACACGGCCCCGGACCATATCCTGACCTGGGCCGATGGCGAGGAAGGGCGAATGGAACGGGCCCGCTGGTTCGAGGGAAGCCGCCTCAACTATGCTGCCAACTGTCTGTGGCGCCGTGATGAACATACGGCCCTGATCTGCCGCGATGAGCGCGGCCGCCATCGCGCGCTGAGCTATTACGCGCTCTATGATCAGGTCGCCCGCCTGGCCAGTGCTCTCGACAAGGCGGGTGTGACCGCCGGGGACCGCATTGGCGGGGTAGTGCCCAACAGTGAGCATGCCGTCATTGGTCTGCTGGCTTCGGCAAGTCTGGGGGCCATATGGTCATCCTGTTCGCCTGATTTTGGCGAGGCCGGCATCCTGGACCGCTTTGGTCAGATTGAGCCACGCATCATTCTGGCCTGTGACGGGTATAGCTGGAATGGCAGGCATATTGATATCCGTGAGCGGGTCGGGAAGGTCAGTGAGGCGCTGGACAGTGTGACGACCACGGTGGTGTTCGGATTTTATGAGGATACCCCGGACATTTCAGCCATTCCCAAGGCAGTAAGCTGGGATCATTTTCTGGATGGGGAGGCCGCCGAGATCGATTTCCGATCACTGCCCTTTGATCATCCTCTTTATATCCTTTATTCCTCCGGAACTACCGGGGCTCCCAAGTGCATCGTGCATGGCGCCGGTGGTTCACTCCTGCAGCATCTGAAGGAGCACCGGCTGCATACCGATCTGGATCAGGATGATGTGCTGTTTTTCTACACCACCTGCGGCTGGATGATGTGGAACTGGCTGGTCAGTGGACTGGCCACGGGAGCCACACTGGTGCTGTTTGACGGCATGCCGCTGAGCCCGGGGCCGGAAGTACTCTGGGATATCATTGAAATCGACCAGGTCAGCGTGTTCGGCACCAGTGCCCGTTATATCGCAGCCTGTGAAAAGGAAGGGCTGGCACCGGACAAGAGTCATGACCTGGTGCATCTGCGAGCCATCCTGTCGACGGGCTCGGCCCTGTCGCATGAATCCTTCGACTATGTGTATCGCGAAATCAGGCAGGATCTGATGCTGTCTTCCATTTCAGGCGGTACGGATATCGTGTCCTGTTTTGCCCTGGGATGCCCGATCCGCCCCGTTTATCGTGGTGAACTGCAGTGTCTGGGGCTTGGCATGGATGTGGCCGTTTTCAATGATGACGGCCAGCCGGTGAGCGGCGAGAAGGGCGAACTGGTATGCAGAAAGCCGTTTCCCTGCATGCCGGTCGGTTTCTGGAATGACCCCGATGGAGAGCGTTATCACGAGGCGTACTTCTCTGAATTCGACAATATCTGGGCTCATGGTGACTTTGCCGAGCTGACAGACAATGACGGTCTGGTGATTCATGGACGCTCGGATGCCCTGCTCAAACCCGGCGGCGTGCGTATCGGTACGGCAGAAATCTATCGTCAGGTCGACCGGGTCGACAGTGTTCAGGAAGCGCTGTGTATCGGCCAGCAATGGGAGGGCGACATTCGTGTGGTGCTGTTTGTGACCATGAAATCCGGTCATGCGCTGAACGATGAGATTGCCGAGGAGATTCGCCAGACCATTCGTACCCATGCCACCCCTCGGCATGTGCCCGCCATTATCATCGAGGCACCTGAACTTCCTCGTACCCGTTCCGGCAAGCTGGTTGAGCTGGCGGTCAGCCATGTAGTACATGGCCGGCCGGTCAAGAATCGGGAGGCCCTGGCCAACCCGGAATCACTGGCCTTCTTCGATGGACTCGACGCGCTGGCTTCATGAACGATAGTGGTGCACCAGCGCGTTTGCGCTGGTGCACTTCCCCCTTTCCGGAACCTTTTTGAATTCACTGTTTGTCCTGATGCGTCTGCCATACCCGGCTGATTGGGCCCTTTTTTGTCGAATCTTCATGATTTTGCGAACAGGTGGCTGAAAGTGGAACGCCCCTTGCAATGATCATGGGAGATGGTGCAACTGATGTTCCATTTTTCAGCACAAGGGATTTATTCATGATCAACAAGAACAATCAGGTCCTTTCTTTTGCTGCATTGACAGGTATTGCCCTGCTGGGGGCTTCTGCCATGGCTCAGGCCGCCACGCTTGATGAGGTCAAGGATCGTGGCCAGGTGCGTTGTGGCGTCAGCGATGGTCTGGCCGGATTCTCGTCGCCGGATTCAAAGGGCAAATGGCAGGGGATTGATGTCGAGGTCTGCAAGGCAGTCGCGGCGGCCGTTTTGGATGACCAGAACAAGGTGGCGTTTGCTCCCCTGACAGCCAAGGAGCGTTTCACGGCCCTGCAGTCGGGTGAGGTGGATGTGCTGTCACGCAATACGACCTGGACGGCGTCGCGCGACAATAGCATGGGGCTCAACTTTGCCGGCGTGAACTTCTACGATGGCCAGGGGTTTCTGGTCAAGAAGTCCTTGGGGGTCAGCAGCGCCAGGGAGCTGGATGGTGCATCCATCTGCGTCAACTCCGGTACCACGACCGAGCTGAATCTGGCCGACTATTTCCGCGCACAGGACATGCAGTACAAGGCCGTGGCCTTTGATGAAATGTCGCAGACCGCGCAGGGGTTCGACAGTGGCCGCTGTGATGCCCTGACGTCCGATTCGTCGCAGCTGGCCGCCTTGCGTCTGCAGCTAAAGGAACCGGACAGTGCGGTAATCCTGCCCGAGCGTATTTCGAAGGAACCGCTGGGCCCGGTGGTTGCCCAGGGGGATGATCAATGGTTCGACGTGGTCAAATGGACCCTGTTCGCCATGCTTGATGCTGAAGAGCTGGGTGTTACCAGCAGTAATGTCGATGACATGCGTGACAACCCGCCCAATCCCAATGTGGCACGTCTTCTGGGCAAGGACGGTAACTACGGTGAGCAGATGGGGCTCTCCAACGCGTGGGCCTACAACATCATCAAGCAGGTCGGCAATTACGGCGAGGTCTATGACCGGACGGTCGGCAAGGACTCTCCGCTCGATATTCCGCGCGGTATCAACGCCCTCTGGAACAATGGTGGCATTCAGTACGCGCCGCCGATTCGTTAATCCCCTGCTGGGGCGCCGCCCGTAAAGGGCGGCGCGTTCATGCCTTTTCCGATTAACGACCTCTCACCGGAGAGCCTGCATGCTGCGTCCTTTCGATTCTCTCCCCCGGCGCGGGCGAGGGCCCCTGTGGCGTGATCCGGCGGCCCGCGCGCTGGTATTTCAGGTGCTTTTGCTGATCGGGCTGGCCTCGGTCATCGGGTTGCTGGTTCACAACACGTTGCAGAATCTTGATGCCCGAGGCATCAATACCGGGTTTGATTTTCTGGATAACCGTGCCGGGTTTTCCATTTCCCAGACCCTGATTTCCTATGATGGCAACAGCACCTATGGGCGTACGTTTGTCATTGGGTTGCTCAATACCCTTCTGGTCTCGGCACTCGGTATTGTCGCGGCGACCATCATCGGGTTCACCGTGGGCATTGCCCGCCTTTCTCCCAATTATCTGCTGGCGAAGCTTGCCACGGTCTATGTCGAGCTGTTTCGCAATATTCCGTTGCTGCTGCAGATTCTGTTCTGGTATATCGCCGTTATTCGAAGCATGCCATCACCCCGTCAGAGCCTGTCTCTGGGGGATATGGTGTTTCTGAATGGTCGAGGCCTGTTCGTCCCCGCGCCAGAGCCCCAGACCGGATTCTGGTTCAGCGTGGCAGCACTGCTGGCAGGTAGCGTGGCGGCCATGCTGATGGCGCGCCATAACCGGCAGCGACAGTCGCGCACCGGCCGACGGCTGCCGATGGGATGGATCATTCCGGCTTTGGTGCTCGGACTGCCTGTGATGGTCTTCCTCGTGTCGGGTAGCCCGCTGCAGTGGGATGTTCCGGCACTCAAGGGATTCAATTTCAGTGGTGGCCTGACGGTACTGCCGGAATTGCTGGCGCTGTGGATTGCGCTGTCGATCTATACCGCCGCCTTTATTGCCGAAATCGTGCGTTCCGGCATTCAGTCGGTCCCGAAGGGGCAAACCGAGGCTGCCAGGGCCCTCAGCCTGCCGCCGAGACTGACCATGAACCAGGTGATCATCCCGCAGGCCATGCGCGTCATCATTCCTCAGATGACCAGTCAGTACCTGAACCTGATCAAGAACTCCTCTCTGGCGACAGCGATCGGTTATCCGGATCTGGTCGCCGTCTTTGCCGGCACCACGCTCAATCAGGTGGGGCAGTCGGTTGAAATCATGGCCATGACGATGGCGGTGTATCTGGTACTGAGTCTTCTCGTGTCCTTGCTGATGAACATATACAACGCGCGTACGGCGCTCAGGGAGCGCTGATCATGGCGACATCCTTTTTTCGCGAATCACTGATTTCTCCTCGCAAGCCGCCGGTCTCCCGCCAGGGCCTGCGGGGCTGGCTGCATGAAAATCTGTTTTCGGGTCCCGTCAACAGCCTAGTGACGCTTCTGGTCGGGGCCTTGGCCATCTACGCCCTGGTGCCTGTCATCGAGTGGGCGTTGATCAAGGCCCAGTGGGTGGGGGACAGCCGCGCCGATTGTAGTGGTGATGGGGCCTGCTGGGTCTATATCGAGACGCGGCTTGGCTCGTTGATCTACGGGTTTTATCCCGAGGCGCAACGCTGGCGTGTCGATATCGTGTTCGTGCTGTTTGTGGTGCTGGGTATCTGGCTGATGGTGCCTGCCGTGCCCGGCAAGAAAGTAGCGGCGCTGGTGGGGCTGCTGGTTTTCCCGGTGGTGGCCTTTTTTCTGCTGTCCGGCGGGTTCGGGCTGGAGCATGTTCCCACGCGGCGCTGGGGCGGGTTGATGCTGACACTGGTCATTGCTTCGGTCGGCATTGTCGGGTCGTTGCCGCTGGGTATTGTGCTGGCGCTGGGGCGGCGCTCCAGCATGCCGCTGGTCAGGGGCGTATGTGTCGTATTCATCGAGTTCTGGCGTGGTGTACCGCTGATCACGGTGCTGTTCATGGCCTCTGTCATGTTTCCCCTGTTCGTGCCGGAGGACTTCAACATCGACAAGCTGTTGCGGGCGCTGGTGGGGATCATGCTGTTCTGGAGTGCCTACATGGCTGAAGTGGTTCGCAGCGGGCTGCAGGCCATACCATCCGGGCAGGGTGAAGCCGGGGCGGCACTGGGATTGGGGTACTGGCAGCGCATGGGGCTGGTCGTGTTGCCTCAGGCGCTCAAGCTGGTCATTCCCGGGATCGTCAACACATTCATTGCGCTGTTCAAGGATACGACGCTGGTACTGATCATCGGTCTGTTCGACTTTCTGGCGCTTATCAAGGCCGGTACCAGTGATTCAAGCTGGCTCGGGTTTGCCATCGAAGGCTTCGTGTTTGCCGCGCTGGTGTACTGGATCTTCTGCTTCGGAATGTCCCGGTACAGTCAGTTCATCGAGCGCCGGCTTTATCGAGGCCATTGACCGGTGTGTCCCACGAGAATAATGAAAAGGAGGGCGTTATGGGCAGTGTGCAGACTACTTCATCGGATATACCCATGATCGAGCTTCAACGGCTCAACAAGTGGTATGGGGAGTTTCACGTTCTCAGGGATATCGACCTGACGGTACGCAAGGGGGAGCGGATCGTGATCTGCGGGCCGTCAGGCTCGGGCAAGTCCACCATGATCCGCTGCATCAATCATCTGGAGGAACACCAGGCGGGCGATGTCATCGTCAATGGTATAACCATGACGCGGGACGTGAAGCGGGTTGAACAGATTCGTCGGCACGTGGGCATGGTGTTTCAGCACTTCAATCTGTTTCCGCACCTGAGTGTGCTGGACAACTGCTGCCTGTCGCCGGTCTGGGTCAAGAAGACACCGCGTAAAAAGGCCGTTGATACTGCAATGATGTATCTGGAGCGCGTGAAAATTGCCGACCAGGCACACAAGTATCCTGGGCAGCTGTCAGGAGGACAGCAGCAGCGAGTAGCGATTGCCCGCTCCCTGTGCATGCATCCTGACGTGATGCTGTTTGATGAACCGACCTCGGCCCTGGACCCGGAAATGATCAAGGAGGTGCTGGATGTGATGATCGAGCTGGCCGAGGAGGGAATGACCATGCTGTGTGTCACTCACGAAATGGGATTTGCCAGAACCGTGGCTGACCGGGTGATTTTCATGGATGAAGGCCAGATCATCGAGGAAAACGACCCCGAAACCTTCTTTAACCATCCCCGGTCGCCGCGCACCAGGGCCTTCCTCGGCCAGATTCTCGGCCACTGACCGCCTGCCGGTGCCGGGGGCTGAATTACTTCGAGGCCTTTTTACGGCTGGCCTTGCGGGCTTCACTCACACCTTCCTCTTCATGAATGTCTCGGACGTCCGGCGGACGTCCGGTACGCGCGTCATTGGCGCGGGTAATGATCGGTGCCCGGGCAGACATGGCAATGACCTGTGCCTTCAGATAATGAGGCAGCATCCACAGCTCGGCCAATAGCCGCATGACCGCCATGGCAGCCACCATGGTGCCGACCCCCGTGCCCCAGCGAATCAGTTCCTGATGAAGGCCTCCCAGCCACAGCCAGTAGCCACCGCTGCCGAGAATGGCAAGTTGAACAAGCCCATGAAGGGTGCTTATCACGCGGCGGGACAGGGGGCGGTAGGGAAAGAAGAAGTTTCTCATGGCTCTTTGTGTCGTCGATAGAAGGTCACATCACGGTGATGTGGACGCACATCCTAGCGAATCCGCTCAATGCTGTCCCTGGATTGATGTATCGAACCGTTGCGGTATGTATGTGTGCAGGTGCGGGCTGCGCAGCAGCACGTCGCCGTCCGGCATCACGGGCCTGTCGGTCGTGTGCTCATGACTCTTCGATGCTGCTCCCTGTTAACAAAAGTAGTGTACCGCGGTTGTCAAGTTTATGTCTGGTGGCGTCGTTATCCAATGGGAACGCTTTGGATTCAGATCCGGAAATCATCTGAAGCCCAAGCCAGGAAGCAAGCTTCCCCAAGACCAGCGTGGGCCATAAAACATGAAAAAATTCAAGTCCATAAAACACTTCGTCGTACTTGCCTCGGGTGCCTGTATCCTGGCGGTCGTCGCTACACTTCTTGTCTACAACTATATCGCCACTCAGCGCACCGAAGAGGCCGTTTCCGAACGGACCACCGGGCTATTGAAGGACGGTATCAATGAACGTCTCTCCATACTGGCGGATTCCAGTGCCGGTCAGATAAACCGACAGCTTGAAAAGGCGCTGGTCATTGCCGGTGATCTGGCTAGTGCCACTGAGCTGGCCGTCGAAGCTGATGGCTCGGATACTACCTACGGTTTCGGGCGTCCCGAACTGTCTGCACTGGTAAAGCAGGCCGTCCACAATAACAGCTTCGTGCTGGATGCCTTCATTGGCATGGAGCCCAATGCCGTGGGCAACGACAGCACTTATGTTGCGCCGGCCGGCACCACGGACAGCTACGATGGCACCGGGCGTTTCAGGCCCTGGTCCTATCGCAATGACAAGGGAGAGGTGGAAGTCCTGTCGCTGGAGGAGGGCGGGATGGAAAACCTTACCATGATGGATTCTGGCATTCGGCGTGGCGAGTACTACCTGTGCTCCAAGGAAAGTGGCAAGCCCTGTGTGGTTGATCCGGCGTTCTACGACTTTGGCGGCAAGCAGATCATGGTGGCAACCTTCACCGTGCCTGTCATGGTAGATGGCACCTTTCGTGGCCTTGCGGGTACTGACTTGTCGGTCGATTTCATTCAGTCGGAGCTGGTTCAGGCCAACAAGGCTCTCTACGATGGCGCCGGCCGCATGGCACTGGTGGCCCCTGTTGGCAGGCTGGTGGCCTTCACCGGGGACGCGTCGCAGCTCGGCAAGCCCGCGAGTAACGTGCTGAGCGCTTCCGGCCTTGGCCGTCTGGATCAGGCGCGCACAAGTGGTCAGGCGGTCAGCATGACCGATAATGACACTGGCATCATCGAGTTCTATCAGCCGATCAGAATCGGTGACACCAGTGCTACCTGGACACTGGTCATGCAGCTGCCTATCGAGGCCGTCATGGCTGATCTGGCGGTGTTGCAGAAGGAACTTCATGAGCAGCGTACGACGGATCTGGTTGGCATGCTCATTATCAGCTCACTGGTAACCGCACTCGGACTTGCCTTTATCTGGTGGGTGGGCAGCGGTATTTCCCGACCCCTGGGCAATCTCGCAGCGCGAATGCAGGATATTGCCAGTGGTGATGGTGATCTCACGCAGCGGCTGCCGGTGTCGGGCCGCAATGAGCTGGCCGCCGTGGCGACCCAGTTCAATGCCTTTGTCGACAAGATCAACCGCGTCATGCTGGACGTGCGGGACAGCAGTGAAAACGTCAAGCTGGCGTCCGGAGAAATCTCCACTGGTAGCCTTGACCTGTCGCGCCGAACGGAAAATACCGCCGCCAGTCTTGAAGAGTCCGCTGCCGCGATGGAGGAGCTGACCAGCACCGTCGCAAACTCGGCCGAATCCTCACGTCACGCCTCCGAGCTGACTGCCGAGGCGACCCGTGCAGCAGAGCAGGGTGGTGAAGTGATGAGCGATGTCGTGGGGACCATGCGAGATATCAGCGAGTCTTCGCGTGAAATCGTCAACATCATCGGTGTGATCGATTCCATCGCTTTCCAGACCAACCTGCTGGCCCTCAATGCGTCTGTGGAAGCGGCCCGGGCCGGTGAGCAGGGACGCGGCTTCGCGGTGGTTGCCGAGGAAGTGCGCAGCCTGGCCAACCGAAGCACCAAGGCTGCACGTGAGATCAAGTCCCTGATCGATGCCTCGGTTGAAAAGACGGCCAATGGCGAGGTGCTGGTTCAACAGGCCGGCGATAAGATGAAGGGGATCGTCGAGCAGGTACAGCGTGTCAACGCGCTGATCGGTGAAATCAATACGGCCGCCAGTGAGCAGAATGCCGGTATCTTCCAGGTAAACCAGGCGGTCTCGCAGCTGGATCAGATGACACAGGAAAATGCGGCGCTGGTGGAGGAATCCGCTGCTGCCTCGGATGCACTGAGTCAGGAAGCAAGTCGTCTTGCCGAGATCATTGGCGTATTTCATCTGGGCGAGCGCGGCGAGCATGCCAGCGTTATTACCTACTCGTCTCAGGGGCGTGCCGCTCATTCAGCGTCATCTGTCAGGCATCACGAAGCCCGAGAGGAGCTCATCCAGTCATCCTGATGCGATGATGCCTCCAGTCGGATCGGTCTCCTGATCCGCCCCTTCAGATATCACGCCCACGTCATGTGGGCGTGATGCTTATCAGTCCGCCTGACACCTGCCTTGCCTGCATCTTTCCCGATGCACAGGCCCTTTTACCCGGTTGAATGCTGTCGGCCAGCCGCGGGAGTTAATCGTATATCACGCATTTTCAACGTTGTGATCGGCTCCTGTCTCAAGGACCCAGGGTGTGGGCCGTTATCTGAGGTACTTCACCTTATTTGGCGTGGTACCGCGCTACTACGAGAGAAAAAGCCCATGCTGACGTCGATTCGTGCCCGGATACTGGTGTTCTGTGTCGCCACTATCATTATGGCCCTTGCACTGACAGGTCTGGCTACCTATATGGTGACCAGTGCCTACAACGATGCCTCCATTAAAAACAACCTGTCATCCATCAGTGAAGGATACAGCCAGTCCATTCATGACTGGGATGCCAACAAGCGGGCCATTCTGGCCGCAGCCGCCCCGGGTGCAGTGTCGGATAATGCCGTTGCAAGTTTCAAGCAGGCGGCTCGAAGCGGCGGATTCTCCATGGTTTACATGGGCTACGGTGACAACCGCTTTGTATCCAACAGCGACTGGGTGCCCCCGGCGGATTTCAAGCCGACACAACGCACCTGGTACAAGGATGCCGTGGCCAAAGGCAGCATGATTGTCACCAAACCCTACATGGATGCCTCGACCAACAGCCTGGCGCTGGCCTATGCACAGCCCATCGCCCGTGATGGCCAGGTCATCGGCGTGCTGGCCGGTGATGTCGGGCTGGACAGCGTGACCAGAAATGTAAACTCCATCAGGCCCACCGAACACAGCTACGCCTTTCTGGTCGATGATTCCGGCACCGTGATTGCACACCCGGATCGCTCCCTGGTGCTGAAATCGTTGGCGGATGTGGACAGCAGACTGAGCATGGCATCGCTTCAGGACGCGGGACGCTCTCACTCTATTCTGGAGACATCCATTGGTAACCAGGGGGTACTGCTGTTTGCCAATCCGGTAGAGGGATCCAGCTGGACGCTGGTCATTGCCCTTGATCGTACCGAGGCCATGGCCGGCCTGACCAGTATCGTCAAGACCACCATCGCCGCGCTGATCGTGGTGGGTCTGGTGGCCTCCCTGCTGCTCTGGGCCATCCTGACTCCGATTTTCCGTCGGATGCACGAAGTGCGTGATGCCATGAATGAGGTCAGTACCGGCGACGGTGATCTGACACACCGGCTGCCGCTGTCCAGGCGCGATGATGAGGTCAACCAGATCGCGCAATCGTTCAATACCTTCGTCGAGAAGATCAACCGGGTCATGCTGGATGTGCGTGGCAGTAGCGAAAACGTCAAGCTGGCATCCGCTGAAATCTCCACCGGTAGCCTTGATCTGTCACGCCGGACGGAAAATACCGCTGCAAGCCTTGAAGAATCCGCAGCGGCAATGGAAGAGCTGACCAGTACGGTCGCAAATTCGGCCGAATCCTCTCGTCATGCCACCGAGTTGACCTCTGAAGCCACTCGAGCGGCTGAAGAAGGCGGAGAAGTCATGAGTGAAGTGGTCGGCACCATGCGTGATATCAGCGAATCCTCCAGGGAAATCGTCAATATCATCGGTGTCATCGATTCCATCGCCTTCCAGACCAACCTGCTGGCCCTCAATGCGTCGGTTGAAGCGGCGCGCGCCGGTGAACAGGGCCGCGGCTTTGCCGTCGTGGCCGAAGAGGTACGAAGTCTGGCCAACCGCAGCACCAAGGCTGCAAAGGAAATCAAGACGCTGATCGATGCCTCGGTGGCAAAAACAGCAAATGGTGAAGTACTGGTCCAGCAGGCGGGCGAGAAGATGAAGGGCATTGTTGAGCAGGTACAGCGCGTCAACGGCCTGATCAGTGAAATCAATACGGCCGCCAATGAACAGAATACCGGTATTTCTCAAGTGAATCAGGCGGTCTCGCAGCTGGATCAGATGACCCAGGAAAATGCCGCCCTCGTGGAAGAGTCTGCGGCAGCCTCCGATGCCCTCAGTCAGGAAGCCCTGCGTCTTGCCGAAATCATCGCCGTTTTTACCCTGAGCGACGACACCACACCGGCCAGGGCACCTCGCACGGCACCACATCACATCTCCAAACCTTCTCGTTCAACTACAGGACATCATTCTGATGAAGCACTTTACCTCGATTAAGCACTTTGTCGTGCTCGCAGCGGGGGCCTGTCTTCTGGCCGTGGTGCTGGCCCTGCTGGGTTACAACTACGTTTCGACCACACGTACCGAAGCCACGGTGGCAGACAGTACCGAAACCCTGCTGAAGAAAACCACCGATGCCCGGCTGGCCTCGGTGGCTTCTGATCAGGCCGGCCAGATCAACCTGAAACTGGAAGGTGCGCTGAGCGTTGCGAAGGAACTGGCCCATGCCAATGAACTGATGGCGGCCGGTGCCAATGGCCCGGTACTGGACATTACTCGTAATGAGCTGTCGGCCATGGTGCGTCAGGCCGTGGTCAGGAACCCGGCCCTGCTGGACGCGTTCATCGGGTGGGAGCCCAATGCCTTTGGCAGCGACGCCGAGTTTGCCGGCCAGGAAACCAACGGCTATGACGGAAGCGGGCGCTTCATGCCCTGGTGGTATCGCACATCGACCGGTGACGTGGAAGTGCTGCCGCTGGGCGGGACCATGGATAGCCAGAAGCGTATGGACTCCGGCGTACGTGAAGGAGAGTACTATCTGTGTCCGAAGGAAAAGGGGCAGATCTGTGTCATCGACCCTGCCATTTATGACTATGACGGCAAGCAGGTCATGGTGACCTCCTTCAATGTGCCCATCATGGTTGATGGCACCTTCCGCGGCGTGGTCGGCACCGACCTGTCAGTCAACTTCATTCAGACGCTTCTGAGTGATGCCAACCAGGCGCTTTATAACGGTGCCGGCAGCATGGCGCTGGTGGCTCCTCTGGGGCGTCTCGTGGCCTTTACCGGTGACAAGGACAAGCTGGGCAAGTCGGCTGATGCCGTGCTGGGCGCGAGCGCAGCGGGGCATATCTCCGAGGCGCGTCAAAGCGGCAAGACCCTGAACTTCACCGATGCCGACAGTGGCATGATCGAGCTGTATCGGCCATTCGAGATCGGCAATACAGGCGTTACCTGGACACTGGTGCTTCGTTTGCCTGAAGCCGCCGTGCTGGCAGATCTTAATGCCATGCAGGCGAAGCTCGCCGATCAGCGGCAGAACGATATTTTCGGGATGCTGCTGGTCAGTGCCGTGGTGGCGGGTATCGGTCTGGCCTTTATCTGGTGGGTCGGCCGCGGTATTGCTTCGCCGCTGGCGGATGTGGCCGAGAGCATGCGCGATATTGCCTCGGGTGAAGGAGACCTCACTCAGCGTCTGCCGGTGGTAGGTCGTCATGAACTCGGGCGGGTTGCGATGCAGTTCAACGCCTTTGTGGAGCGTATCGAGCGAGTCATGACCGATGTGCGCCACAGCAGCGAAAACGTGAGGCTGTCCTCGGCCGAGATTTCCACCGGCAGTCTGGACCTGTCCCGGCGTACCGAAAACACGGCGGCAAGCCTTGAGCAGTCGGCGGCGGCGATGGAAGAGCTGACCAGCACGGTCGCCTCTTCTGCCGGCGCCTCCGGTCAGGCATCGACACTTGCCTCGAATGCCGCACGCTCTGCCGAACAGGGCGGTTCGATGATGGCGGAGGTGGTCGGCACCATGAAGGAGATCAGCGCTTCGTCGAAGGAAATCGTCAGCATCATTGGTGTGATTGACGCCATTGCCTTCCAGACCAACCTGCTGGCCCTTAATGCCTCTGTCGAGGCAGCGCGTGCCGGTGAGCAGGGCCGTGGCTTTGCCGTGGTGGCCGAGGAAGTGCGTAGCCTGGCCAACCGCAGCACCAAGGCGGCCAAGGAAATCAAGACCCTCATCGATGCCTCGGTTGAAAGGACCTCCACCGGTGAAACGCTGGTACAGCATGCCGGTCAGCAGATGGGCGATATCGTTGAGCAGGTCAAGCGGGTCAATGATCTGATCGGTGAGATCACGACTGCGGCCAACGAGCAGAATACCGGGATCTCGCAGGTCAACCAGGCCGTATCCCAGCTTGACCAGATGACGCAGGAAAATGCGGCTCTGGTTGAAGAATCTGCTGCGGCATCGGACGCACTTAGCCAGGAAGCGGCGCGCCTGGCTGAAATTGTCGGGACGTTCCGGGTCAGTGAGTTCAGTGGCCCGGATAGTAGCGGTCCGTCGACGCACTCGGACAGCGGCAGGCCCGTGAATTCCTCTCGTCGAACCCACGATGAGGCTGCGCATGTTTGACCATTAAATATCAAATATTGCTTATAAAATCATTGAAACGGCGCCTTCGGGCGCCGTTTCAGTCAGGAAGATATACAGGCGAAAAGCTTCAAGGTTCGTTTCACTCAGGCCGATAGTTTCAATACTCCTTCATGGCCTCGTATCGGTTCCGATGCGACACCTCTACTGCAAGCCAGCATGGCCGTGAACCGCGTTGGCGTACGACGGCTCCGTGCCTTGTAAGCCGGCTAACCTTTGCAGGGTGAACTCAGATGATAAAACGCTTTAAGTCGGTCAAGCACTTCGTGGCGATTTCGGCAGGGGCATCTATCCTGGCGGTAGTGGCGGCGATGTTGATGTACAGCGCCTACTCGGCGTCGCAAACCCAGTCCTTCGTGCAGGAAAGTTCAAAGGACATGCTGATGTCGTCGCTGAAGGCGCGACTGGAAACCGAGGCATCCAAGCAGGCCACGCGCATCAATACCAACTTTGGCCAGGCGCTCAGTATCGTCAGTACGGTCGCTGCTACCAATGAAACGCTCGACAGTGACGAGGACGGAGCCCGCCGCAAGATGGTCGATACTTTGACGCAGGTGCTTCGAAAAAACGACTTTCTGCGTGATATCTATGTGGGCTGGGAACCTGATGCGTTCGGCGCTGATGCCAATTACGCCGGCGCGCAAGGAGCGCCCTATGCTGATGCATCCGGACGCTTCATGCCGGTATTCTTTCTCAACGATGATGGCATGGTAGGCAATATCGTTCAGGGAGATGAAATCGACAGTACGGAGATAACGCCTGCCGGCGAGGAAAAAGGGGCCTATTACCTTTGTCCGAAAAAAACCGGTGAAGCCTGCATCACTGATCCGGCAATCTTCGACGTGAACGGCAAGCAGGTCATGCTTGTCTCCTTCAATGCACCCATCATGGTCGATGGCACGTTCAAAGGCGTCATCGGGGGAGATATTGCGGTTGATTTCATCCAGCAGCTTCTGGTCGATACCAATCAGGGGATCTATAACGGCGCCGGCAATATTGCATTGATCACCTCGCTCGACAATGTCATTGCCAACAGTGCTGACGCTTCCTCTCTGGGTAAAAAGGCATCAAGCATCGTATCCGACGATTCACGTCAGTTGCTGCAGCAGGTCCGTACTTCAGGACAGTCCGTTTACTCCCTCGATGACAGCAGTGGCATGATTCGGCTCTATCAGCCCTTTAACGTTGCTGGTACCAATACACGCTGGATCCTGATGATGGAGCTGCCGATGTCGGCCGCTCTGGCGGATCTGAACGCCATGCAGGCTCAGTTGGTTTCCAAGGCAAAAAGTGACTTGTTCTGGATGCTCATGGTCAGCGCTCTGGTGGCTGCTATTGGTCTTGCCATGATCTGGAGTGTGGGTCGTAGTATTGCTCGGCCTCTGGGTGAGCTGGCTCAACGGCTTCGCAATATTGCCTCGGGTGATGGTGATCTGACGCAGCGCCTGCCCAATGGCGGTCGCAATGAGCTGGGAGAAGTAGCCACCCAGTTCAATGCCTTTGTCGACAAGATCGAGCGAGTCATGATTGATGTGCGCCACAGCAGCGAAAACGTGAGGCTGTCCTCGGCCGAGATTTCCACCGGCAGTCTGGACCTGTCCCGGCGTACCGAAAACACGGCGGCAAGCCTTGAGCAGTCGGCGGCGGCGATGGAAGAGCTGACCAGCACGGTCGCCTCTTCTGCCGGCGCCTCCGGTCAGGCATCGACACTTGCCTCGAATGCCGCACGCTCTGCCGAACAGGGCGGTTCGATGATGGCCGAGGTGGTCGGCACCATGAAGGAGATCAGCGCTTCGTCGAAGGAAATCGTCAGCATCATTGGCGTGATTGACGCCATTGCCTTCCAGACCAACCTGCTGGCCCTTAATGCCTCTGTCGAGGCAGCGCGTGCCGGTGAGCAGGGCCGTGGCTTTGCCGTGGTGGCCGAGGAAGTGCGTAGCCTGGCCAACCGCAGCACCAAGGCGGCCAAGGAAATCAAGACCCTCATCGATGCCTCGGTTGAAAGGACCTCCACCGGTGAAACGCTGGTACAGCATGCCGGTCAGCAGATGGGTGACATCGTTGAGCAGGTCAAGCGGGTCAATGATCTGATCGGTGAGATCACGACTGCGGCCAACGAGCAGAATACCGGGATCTCGCAGGTCAACCAGGCTGTATCCCAGCTTGACCAGATGACGCAGGAAAATGCGGCTCTGGTTGAAGAATCTGCTGCGGCATCGGACGCACTTAGTCAAGAAGCGGCGCGTTTGGCCGAAATAGTAGGAACATTCAAGGTCAGCGACGCAGCGTTCAACGGGGCGTCGTCATCAGGCGGATCATCGGCAGTACATCGTTCCCCTGTTCGTGATCATGAACAGCATTATGACCATGCATGATCGGCACCTTGAGGAGCACGAGAAAGGCATGTAGCGGGATATCACAGCGCATGGCGCTGTAATAAATGGTGCGGCGTTGGGTGACATCGCACCATGTCGCCGAGAAGCCCAGCGCCATGCGCAGGATCTTCTCTTTGGGCGCCGACATTGTCGGCGCTTTTTTTATGGGCTTACGGTGCGTGCGGTAACACGATATCGTCACTGCTGTGTGCGTTGGCCGTCATGTCTCGGCACAATTTCAGAAACTCACGTACACCGGCGGTCAGGTACTTCTGCCGGTGCCATATGAAATAGAACTGTCTGCTCAGGTCCATGTCGGGTGTATGAATGGGGGCAAGGCTGCCACGACGAAAGGCATCCTTCAGGGCAAGGCGAGAGATGCAGCCAATCCCCAGCCCGGCTTCTACTGCCCGCTTGATCCCCTCGGTATGCTCCAGCTCCAGCTGTATCTCAAAGCGTTGATGGCGATGGCGCATGGCCTGCTCAAGTGTGCGTCGCGTGCCGGAGCCTTCCTCCCGCATGATCCATTCCTCCCGGAGCAATCGCTCCATGGATACGCTTTGATGCGCCAGGGGATGACCGGGTGCACAAAACACACTCAGGTGATCTGCCACCCAGGGCTGCATGATGACGTCCTGATGCTGAAGGTCGCCCTCGATCAGCCCAAGGTCCAGCTCATGATGGACGATGCGCTCGATGATGGTGGACGTATTGCGGACGTGAAGGTGAACGCGGCTGTCCGGGTGACGAATCTTGAAATCACGGATCAGCAGGGTGGCCAGGTAGTTTCCTATGGTCAGGGTCGCACCGATATCCAGTGAGCCGACGCCGGTCTGTCCTCGCAGCAGCTCTTCAATTTCCTCGGCCCGGTCGAGCAGCGACACGGCCTTGGGCAGTAGCTGAAATCCCATGGCATTCAATTTGAGGCGCTTGCCGATTCGGTCGAACAGCTGACAGTCAAATTGCCGCTCCAGTTCGGCCAGTGCGGTGCTGGTGGCCGACTGGGAAAGGGCCAGTGTGCCGGCAGCCCTGGACACATTTTCAACCTGGCCTACGGCAATGAATACTTCGAGCTGGCGTAGCGTAAATCGCATGGCGGCCCCTTATCTGCAGAATGGATATTTAATATTTAAACAATTCATTTAACGGATAATGATTCTTTCTCTACACTGGCGCCAGACTCTTACGGCACATTCATACGGGTGCCTGTACTTCAAAGGATACCGCGGCATGAGCAGCAAGTTTTCAACAGAAGAAATTCTGAGCGTTCATCACTGGAACGACACGCTTTTCAGCTTTACCACGACGCGTGAGCGTACACTGCGTTTCAAGAACGGCCAGTTCGTGATGATCGGTCTCGAAGTGGATGGCAAGCCGTTGGCCCGTGCCTATTCGGTAGCCAGCCCGAACTACGAGGATCACCTGGAGTTCTTCTCGATCAAGGTACAGGATGGCCCGCTTACCTCACGCCTTCAGCACCTCAAGGTCGGGGATTCCCTGCTCGTCAGCCGCAAGCCGACCGGTACCCTTGTCCTGGATGATCTGCTGCCGGGCCGTAACCTGTACATGCTTTCAACCGGTACCGGGCTTGCGCCGTTCATGAGCCTGATTCAGGACCCGGAAGCCTATGAGCGCTTCGACAAGATCGTGCTGATTCATGGCGTGCGCTATGTCAACGAGCTGGCGTATCAGGAGTTCATTACCAAAGAACTGCCCGAGCACGAGTATCTGGGTGATGACATCCGCGAAAAGCTGGTCTACTACCCGACCGTGACTCGTGAAGACTACCCGACCATGGGACGTCTGACCGACCATATTCGTACCGGCAAGCTGTTTGAAGATACGGGGCTGCCGCCTATGGATCCGAAGCAGGATCGGGCAATGATCTGTGGTAGCCCGGCCATGCTGGATGAAAGCAGCCAGGTACTGGATGAGCTGGGGTTCAAGGTATCTCCGCGGATGGGCGAGCCGGGCGATTACGTGATCGAACGTGCCTTTGTCGAAAAGTAGATCGTGGCTGGGTCCCTTGGTATGAGAAGGCGCCTTCGGGCGCCTTTTGTATGATTAAATCGAATGTATCCGCGGATTTTATCCGTTTTTCATTCGATTTAATGAACAGTAAGATGGCTTCAACTACCTGCCTTACGGTGCCGACGCACCCGGAGAAGCCATCATGTCACGTCTTCTGGTCCTGAAATCCAGTATTCTTTCCACGTTTTCCCAGTCTGCCCAGCTTGCTGACCACACCATTGCCCAGTGGGAAGAAACCCATGGCCAGGGCAGTGTCACCGTGCGTGATCTGGCTGAAAATCCGCTTCCGATGCTGGATGGTGAGCTGGTCGGTGCCATGCGGCCGAGCGATGCCACCCTGACACCGCGCCAGCAGGATGCACTGGACCTGTCGGATGCGTTGATCAACGAACTCAAGGCACACGACGTTATCGTCATGGCGGCGCCAATGTATAACTTCTCGGTGCCCATCCAGCTCAAGGCCTACATTGATCTTGTTGCCCGCGCCGGTGTGACGTTCCGTTATACGGAAAACGGCCCTGAAGGGATGATTGATGGCAAGCGTGCGCTGGTGTTGACGACGCGCGGCGGGATTCACAAGGATTCACCGGAAGACTTCGTAGCCCCGTATCTGCGGACGTTTTTGGGCTTTATCGGTATCAGCGATGTCGAGATTATCTACGCGGAGGGGCTGGCCATGGGGCCGGAGTCTGCCGAAAGTGCGCAGTCGCAGGCACGCGATGCCATTGATCAGTGGCTTTGAGCTTTTGAGCCATCAGTCCTGCCTCGGCGCCCATCAGCGCCCTTGACCATGAAACGCCGCGCCTGTCGCGGTGTTTTTTTTGGACGGCACGAATATGGTCTGTGGCTTACCCTGAATCAGGCAGGATGGCAGTAGCACCATTCAAGGCATCAAAGGAGTCGATCATGATCGTATTGTATGGCTATCCCCATTCGCGCTCCGCGCGCGTGGCCTGGGTTCTTGAGGAGCTTTCGCTTGAATACGAGTATCGGATGGTGGACCTGAAGTCGGGGGCAGGTCAGCAGCCAGAGCACCTCGCGCGCCATCCGGACGGCAAGGTACCTGTCCTGTGTGACGGGGATCTGACCCTGTTCGAGTCCGCGGCCATTTGCCGCTATCTGGCCGTTCGCGATGGGGAGCACCGATTGATGCCTGCCGATCCGGCCGGCCAGGCGGTAGTGGATCAATGGCTGTCATTTATTACGACCGAACTCGAGCAGCCGCTCTGGACACAGGCCAAGCACTCATTTCTGCTGCCCGAAGCACAGCGCCGCGACGATATCATCCCCGTGGCAAGGTGGGAGTTCGACAAGGCGATGCAGGCATTGATGAGACGCTTTGACGGCCAGGGCCATGTGACCGGCGCGTTGTCACTGGCGGACCTGTTCCTTGCGCAGACTCTTGCGTGGGCCCGTGGCATGGTAAAACACGAGCTGCCCGAAACGCTCGATGCCTATACCAGCGAGATGATTGCCCGGCCGGCCTTTGAACGTGCCCGACGACGCGAGGCCTGCTGAGCGCCGCTGCCTCCGTCGTGAAATCGGAGGCAGCGGCTGGATCATCAGGGCGTCACGCAATCGCTGTCAGGTTAGACCGTATCCTTGCGGTTGTAGATATCGAGATCCAGTTCACCTTCACTCTTGCCGATCAGCGTAGTGACCATCAGATCACCGGCCACGTTGACGCTGGTACGCGCCATATCCAGAATCCGGTCAATACCGGCGACGACTGCAATGGCCTCCAGCGGCAGGCCGATCTGAGACATCACAATCGAGAGCATGATCAGGCCTGCACCGGGCACACCCGCTGTACCGATCGAAGCCAGTGTGCCGGTCATGATGATCATGCCGTAATCGGCCATCGACAGGTCGGTTCCGGTCAATTGTGCAACGAAGACGGCTACAACGCCCTGATAGATGGCTGTGCCGTCCATGTTGATGGTCGCGCCCACCGGCAGGACGAATCCGGAAACCCCTTCCGAAACCCCCAGATTGCGCTGCGCGCAGCGAATGGACACCGGCAGCGTGCCGGAAGACGATGCTGACGAGTACGCCACGACCAGAGCATCCAGGCTGCCACGCAGATAGCGCACCGGGTTGAGTCCACCGAGCAGTTTCAGCAGGCCTGAATATACGACCAGAACATGGACAATACTGGCGGCATAGGCGACGCCAATGACCTTGGCCAGGGGAAGCAGCACATCCAGACCATAATTGCCGGCCACGTAGGCCATGAGGCCGAATACGCCAAAGGGGGCGAACGCCATGACGAGCTCGGTGAGCTTGTACATGGCTTCGGCAAAGCTCTCGAATACGCGTACAACCGGTTCGCCCTTTTCACCAATCAGCGTCAGCGATATCCCGAGGCCGATGGCAAAGACAATGATCTGCAGAATATTGCCGGATGCCAGCGCATCAATCGGGTTCTGGGGCACAAGGCCTACCAGGATATCGACCAGCGAAGGCGCTTCCTTCGCATCCACCGGCGTGTCAAAGGACAGCGACAGTCCCGTGCCGGGTTGAAACAGCCAGGCTGCCAGCAGGCCGATGGCAATGGCAAACGCCGTGGTCAACAGATAAAGGGCAATGGTCTTGCTGCCGATACGGCCCATTTTCTTCGGATCGCGCATGGCGGTAATACCGACCACCAGTGTTGAAAATACCAGCGGCACGATCAACATCTTGATGGCGCTGATAAATATATCTCCAAGAGGTTTCAGAACACTGGCCTGTTCGCCGAACAGGGCGCCTGTCAGTGCGCCGAGGGCGAGGCCTGCAAGAATCCTTACCCACAAGGGGATGCGTTGATAAAAATGAGATGACGCCTTGTTCCGTGGCACGTGGGCCTTCCTCTTTCAGGGCCGTCAGTGAAATACCGGCGGCTTCAGGTGCGTCAGACTACCTGTTTCGAGGAACGATGCGTGGGGGTAATACAAAAGTCGGGCGGTGAGAGTCAGCGCATGGTGGGGTCATATACCATGACGCAGGCACGCCCGGCATTCTTGGCGCGGAAAAGAGCCTGGTCTGCCCGGTTCAGCAGGGTATGCACATGCTGCCCATCGTCGGGATAAAACGCCATGCCAATGGAGGAGGTCGTGCGGTATTCGCTGCCCTTGATATGCCAGGGCCTGGCAAGTGTGGTGCAGAGTTGATCGGCCACTCGGCGGGCCTTTTCATGATCCGTATTGCTCAACACCACCACGAACTCGTCGCCACCGATGCGTGCCACCAGGTCGTTGCCGCCGGTCTGTTGGCCAAGCCGGTGTGCCAGTGATATCAGGAGCTCATCGCCGATGTCATGGCCGAAGTGATCATTGATGCCCTTGAAATGATCAACATCCAGATACAGTACGGCCAGTCTGGCGGGCGTGGTATTGATAAGGTCCTGCAGGCTGTCCAGTAACTGGCGTCGATTGGCTACGCCGGTCAGAGGGTCCCTGTAGGCCATGTCCTGCAGTTGCTGTTCGTAATGTACTCGCTCATGAATATCCCGGCAGGCAAATACCACCTGGTAGCTGGAGGTGTTCTGCTCCCGGGTCAGGGCACGGGTAATTTCAAACCAGCGATATTCACCAGCGCTGTTTTTAAGCCGGCAACGTACCGGCCGGGTATGGACATCAAGGCAACCTATGTCGGTGGGGCTTGTCTGCTGCAGAATGAGCATGTCGTCGGGATGAATCAGTCGGCCGGGCTGACGCCCCACGTAATCTTCCGGGCGGTGGCCTAACTGATACTCGAGAGAGGGCGAGAGATAGGTCAGGATGCCCCTTGCATTGCGTGTGCCGATGATATCAGTCATGTTCTCGGCGATCAGGCGGTACTTCTGCTCGTTGTCGCGCAGGGCCGCCTCTGCTTCTACCCGGTCTGTAATGTTTCGGCTGACGATGAGCAGTTGATCGCGTGCACCATCCGGCGTGAAACGGGGAAGCTTGACCACTTCCCAGGTATTCATGCGCCCGTCGATCTCGAACTGCTTGTACACCGTCAACGCACTGCCATGTGCCCAGGCCTGTTCGTCTGTCTTGATGTTATAGCGGTAGGCGGATTCATGCTCCGGCCGCAGGGCCAGTAATTCCAGGTCGGTCTTGCCGAGAAAGTCGAGGTCCTGCAGGCCATAGGTATTCACTACGGCCTGATTGGCAACAAGCCAGCGCCCCTTGCCATCCTTCAGAACAATGAATTCTGTAATACCGTCAAGCAGGTGTTGCAACACTGCTTCGCGCGGGCGGAGGGCATCCGGGTCGTGAATCATTGGGCACCTGAGGCGTGTTCATTGGGCAATAACCTGTTATCGGCGCAAGAGTCCGGCGGTTGACAGGGATCAGGTTACAAAACAGGAATAATGCATAAAAAAAGGGGCGCCCCGGTGGGGCGCCCCTTTCATGTCAAACGCTGAACGTGTTCAGTTTTTCTTGAAACGCTTGCGCTCGTTTTCCGTCAGGTGCTTCTTGCGCAGACGGATGTGCAGCGGAGTAACTTCCACCAGTTCATCTGAATCCAGGAACTCGATGGCCTGTTCCAGCGTGAACTTGATCGGCGGTGTCAGAACGATGTTCTCGTCATTACCCGTTGAGCGCATGTTATCGAGCTTCTTGCCCTTGGTCGGGTTGACCACCATGTCGTTGGCACGGTTGTTGATACCGATCAGCATGCCTTCGTAGACTTCCGTGGCATGGTCGATGATCAGCTTGCCGCGATCCTGCAGGGCATACAGCGCGTATGCCAGTGCCTTGCCGCCGACCATGGAGACCAGTACACCGTTGCGACGCTCGATGGAGGCATCGGGCTTCAGCGGGCCGTAGTGATCGAAGCGGCTGGTCAGAATACCGGTGCCGGAAGTCAGGGTCAGGAACTGACCACGGAAACCGATCAGACCACGTGCAGGAATGATGAAGTCCAGACGAACACGGCCCTTGCCATCCGGGTTCATGTTGGTCATTTCACCCTTGCGATAGCCCAGTTCTTCCATGATCGAGCCCTGATGCTGCTCTTCACAGTCGATGATGACTTCTTCGTAAGGTTCCTGCTTGACGCCGTCGACTTCCCTGATGATGACTTCGGGACGGCCCACGGCCAGCTCGAAGCCTTCGCGACGCATGCTTTCAATCAGTACGGACAGGTGAAGCTCACCACGGCCGGAGACCTTGAACTTCTCGGGCGTTTCGCCCTGTTCAACACGCAGTGCCACGTTGTGAATCAGCTCCTGATCAAGACGGTCCTTGATATTACGGCTGGTCACGTACTTGCCTTCCTTGCCCGCGAACGGCGAATCATTGACCTGGAAGGTCATCGACACGGTAGGTTCGTCAACGGTAAGCGGCGGCAGGGCTTCCACGGCGCTGTTGTCGCACAGGGTGTCGGAAATCGCCAGATTTTCGATACCGGTGATGCAGATGATGTCACCAGCGGTGGCTTCATCGGTCTGTACACGGTCCAGACCCATATGAGTCATGACCTGGCCGACCTTGCCCTTGCGGGTAGCGCCTTCCTTGGTGACAACCGTGATCTGCTGGTTCGGCTTGACGCTGCCGCGCTTGATGCGGCCCAGGCCGATAACGCCGACATAGCTGTTGTAGTCCAGGGCAGAGATCTGCATCTGGAACGGTGCTTCAAGTTCGACCTTGGGCGGCTCGACGATGTCGACGATGGCCTGGAACATGGGATCCATGTTGTCAGCCAGATCTTCAGGGTCCATGCCGGCAATGCCGTTCAGGGCGGAGCAGTAGATGATCGGGAAGTCGAGCTGATCATCGCTGGCACCCAGGTTATCGAACAGATCGAAGATCTGATCGACAACCCAGTCAGGACGTGCGCCCGGACGATCGATCTTGTTGACCACAACGATCGGCTTCAGGCCCTGGTCGAAGGCTTTCTGGGTCACGAAGCGCGTTTGCGGCATCGGGCCGTCAACGGCATCGACCAGCAGCAGTACGGAATCGACCATGGACATGACGCGCTCGACTTCGCCACCGAAGTCAGCGTGTCCAGGGGTGTCCACGATGTTGATGTGGTAGACATCCTCGTTATTGGGGGCCTGCCAACGGATCGCGGTATTCTTGGCCAGGATGGTAATACCACGTTCCTTTTCCTGGTCATTGGAATCCATGATGCGTTCCTGGCCTTCTGCCTTGCGGTCCAGCGTACCGGACTGGCTGAGCAGTTTGTCGACCAGGGTAGTTTTGCCATGGTCGACGTGCGCGATGATGGCAATATTACGAAGCTTTTCGATCACAACGGGGTCCTGTCAGGAAGGGGCGCCAGATAAGTAGGAGTGCGCCACGGGTGCTTGTCATGAGATGCGGCATCTGCTGCGGGGGTACTGCGTGTCTCCTTGCGGCAGGCCTGCAAACCACGAAACAGCCACACCTGCTTTTAAAGACATCGATGCCGGGCATCGAAGTGGTCGCTATTGTCGTGGGTTCCGGTCCTGGCTTCAAGCCAAGAAGCACTTAATTTTACGCAATCGACCTGGTTGTAGCGTATTGGCCTGCTGAAACAGGCCGTCAGCCTCTCTGTCAGGGTGTGTTGCACCAGGAGGGAGCGTTCGGTATTCATTATGTGCCATATTGGTGCATGTCATGGCCGTGCCAGAGAGATCCGAGCGATGGCAGGACGGTGTTTCGGTGAAGAAAGGCATTTTTGTATTTTGATTTATGCTTTAAAACAGATACTTGCATATTGCATGTGATCCCTCGCCCCATTTTGGCACGCTCAATGCATTGCAATTGCACAGTCAAAAGGCAGTCTGCACTCAAACAAGGCGCCGACTACACTTTATATCCGTTAGTTCGTTGCAGCATTACATACGCCATCTCGAGCCAGGCTCATATTGGAGGAATACCATGGCAGATAAAACGCTTGCCCTGATTGAAGAGCACGACGTCAAGTGGGTCGACCTGCGGTTTACCGATACCAAGGGCAAGGAACATCACGTCACTATCCCGTCCCGCTCCGTTGATGACGAGTTCTTCGAAGTTGGTCAGATGTTCGACGGTTCCTCCATCGAAGGCTGGAAGGGCATCAACGAGTCCGACATGATCCTGCTGCCGCAGGATGGCACTGCCTATCTTGACCCGTTCACCGAAGACCCCACGCTGGTGCTGCGCTGCGACATCATCGAGCCGGCCACCATGCAGGGCTACGAGCGTGATCCGCGCTCCATCGCCAAGCGCGCCGAAGCCTACCTGAACAGCACCGGCCTGGGCGATACCGCCTTCTTCGGCCCGGAGCCTGAGTTCTTCATTTTTGATGAAGTGCATTTCAAGACCGACATGCAGGGCTCGTTCTACCGGATCTCTTCCGAAGAAGGCGCCTGGTCAACCGACTCCACCACCGGTGAAGGCGGTAACATGGGCCACCGCCCGCGTGTGAAGGGTGGCTATTTCCCGGTACCGCCGGTCGACAGCTTCCACGACATTCGCGGTGCAATGTGTAATACCCTCGAAGCCGTGGGTCAGAGCGTTGAAGTACACCACCACGAAGTGGCCAACGCCGGTCAGAACGAAATCGGCGTGAAGTTCAACACGCTGGTCAAGAAGGCTGACGAAGTTCAGACCATGAAGTACGTGATCCACAACGTGGCGCACGCGTACGGCAAGACGGCCACCTTCATGCCCAAGCCGATGGCTGGCGACAACGGCAGCGGCATGCATGTTCACCAGTCTTTCTGGAAAGACGGCGAAAACATGTTTGCAGGTGATGAGTACGCGGGTCTGTCTGAAACTGCGCTTTACTACATCGGCGGCATCATCAAGCATGCACGTGCCCTGAACGCGTTTACCAACGCGTCCACCAACTCCTACAAGCGTCTGGTACCTGGGTTTGAAGCGCCGGTCATGCTCGCCTACAGCGCGCGTAACCGCTCTGCATCACTGCGTATTCCCTATACCTCCAGCCCGAAAGGCAAGCGTGTCGAGCTGCGCTTCCCTGACCCGACGGCCAACCCGTACCTGGCATTCTCTGCCATGCTGATGGCCGGCATCGACGGGATCAAGAACAAGATCCATCCTGGCGACGCGATGGACAAGAACCTGTACGACCTTCCGGCAGAAGAAGCCGAAGCCGTACCGACAGTGGCTTCAAGCCTTGAAGAAGCCCTGCAGGCGCTCAGGGATGACCACGCCTTCCTGACCGAAGGTGGTGTGTTCACTGATGACATGATCAAGGCCTACCTTGAGCTCAAGGAAGAAGACGTAACGGCCCTGCGCATGGCGCCGAGCCCGATCGAATTCGACATGTACTACAGCCTCTGATCGCTGTGTTATCGAAAGGCCCCGCTTCGGCGGGGCTTTTTTTGTGCTGAAATACGCAGTACACGCCCTGATCGGGCGGCAGGCAGGCGAGGAGTGTCATGAGGAAAAAAGGGGCAGGCATCGCAGCGCTTTTGCTGCTGGCAGGGGCATGGGGTGCCCAGGCTGCCACGGTATATCGCACCGTGGATGAACAGGGACAGGTGCACTTTTCCGACCATCCCCTGCCGGGAGGCAACCCTGTATCGGTACCTGCGCCCGGCGTGGTACCTGCCGTACCCAAGGGGATGGCAACGCCGTCTGCCTCGGTTCAGCAGGACGCTGCATCAGCGTATCGGCGCTTTGTGATTGATTCACCGGCGAACGAGTCGACGATTCCGCCTGGCTATGCCGGTGATATCCAGGTCTCCGTAACGGTGGTGCCTGCACTTGAGAAAGTGCATCGGGTTCGGCTGATGCTGGATGGGCGCGTCAGCCAGTCGGCGCTGCATGCCACGGTCTTCATGGTTTCCGGAGTCGAGCGGGGCGAGCATACCCTGCAGGCCGAAATGCTCGACCGCCAGGGCAACGTGTTGCGTCGTACCCCACCGGTGACGGTGTTTGTGCACCGTGCCCGAGTCAATCGCCGGGCTGGACAGGGTCCGGTTGGCGGTGTTTCAGGTGTTAATACCCCCTGAGCGGGCATTCGGAAATAAAGGGAAATCCTCCTTGCACCTTGATGGTGCATCATTGGCGCCCGGTCCTTTATCCTTTGCGCTCTCGGCGCGCATGTTATGCCGGTTGTGCCAATAGTGGCGCGTTTCTTGCACTACCACAGTGAATCACGCTGACGGGGAACAGGATGTACCAACGGCTGCTAGAAAATCTCACCACCGCAGTAGTACTGCTCGATGGGGCGTTACGTGTTCGGTGGATGAACCCGGCGGCCGAGGCCATGCTGGGCATCAGCCTGCTTCGTGTCCGGCAGTCAGGCCTTGAGTGCCTCGAAGATGCACATTCCGATATCGGTGTTCGATTGCGGCAGGCGCTGGCGACGCTTCACCCGTATACGCAGCGCGAGGTGCCTCTGACGCTGAGTAACGGCGGCAGCATTACGGTGGATTACACCGCTTCTCCCCTGTCCGGGGATGAACTGCTGCTGGAGTTCGAAGCCCGGGATCGCCTGATGCGCATTTCCCGGGAAGAGGCGCTGGTAGCGCGCCAGGAAATGGTCAAGGTGCTGACGCGGGGGCTGGCTCACGAGGTCAAGAATCCGCTTGGTGGCATTCGGGGCGCAGCACAGCTTCTGGAGCGGGACCTGCCAGATGACAGTCTGGTGGAATTTACCAGGATCATTGTCGAGGAGGCCGACCGGCTGCGGGATCTGGTGGATCGCATGCTTGGCCCCAACGTCATGGTCGAGCATCTGCCCTTGAACATTCACTCCGTGCTGGAGCGGGTGCGCACGCTGCTTCGCGCGGAAACGAATCGTGTCTGCTTCGTGGGCGATTACGACCCCAGTCTGCCCGAGCTTGTAGGCGATGAGCGCCAGTTGATTCAGGCCGTACTGAATGTGGCTCGCAATGGCGTACAGGCTCTGGAGGAGAGTGGCACCGAGTCGCCCAGGCTGATACTCAAGACTCGCGCCCGTCGACAGTTCACGCTGGGCGCCGAACGGCACCGCCTGGTATGTGAAGTATCCATTATCGACAACGGCCCCGGCATCCCGGAGCAGCTGCGCGAATCCCTGTTTTATCCCATGATTTCTGGCCGTGCCGAGGGCAGCGGGCTGGGGCTTTCCATTGCCCAGTCCATCCTGCATCAGCACCACGGCTTGATCGAGTGCGATTCCGAGCCGGGCAGAACCCTGTTTCGTCTGCTGATCCCCCTGGAACCGACCCCATCAGAGAAGGAGCGTACTGCCCATGACCGATAGCGCACGCATTTATATTGTTGACGATGACCGGGCCATCCGGTGGGTACTGGAACGCACACTGGCCTGCCCGGATCTGGAGGTGGAAAGTTTCGAACGTGCCGAGACCGCCTTTGAAGCCATCGCGCGCCAGCCGCCGGATGTACTGGTTACCGATATTCGCATGCCCGGTGTGGACGGGCTCGATCTGATGGCGCGAACCCGGGAGCGTTATCCGGAACTGCCAGTGATTGTCATGACCGCACATTCAGACCTGGACAGTGCCGTGGCGTCCTATCAGGGCGGCGCATTCGAGTACCTGCCCAAGCCGTTTGATGTCGATGATGCGCTGGCTCTGGTGCGGCGCGCCGTAGCGCATGCCCGCGAGCGCAAGGCGCCCCTGGATATTCCCGAAAGTCTGACCACCGAAATCATCGGCGAGGCGCCGGCGATGCAGGAAGTCTTTCGTGCCATCGGCCGGCTGTCCCAGTCGCACATCACGGTCATGATCAATGGCGAATCCGGGACCGGCAAGGAACGCGTGGCCCAGGCACTGCACCAGCACAGTCCGCGATCACGGGCTCCTTTCATTGCCCTCAACATGGCGGCCATCCCGAAGGATCTGATGGAATCGGAGCTGTTCGGCCATGAAAAGGGCGCCTTTACCGGGGCAACCTCTCAGCGACGCGGGCGTTTCGAGCAGGCCGATGGCGGCACCCTGTTTCTTGACGAGATCGGGGATATGCCGGCAGAAACCCAGACACGACTGTTGCGTGTGCTGGCTGATGGCGAGTTTTATCGCGTCGGCGGGCATACCCCGGTCAAGGTCGATGTACGCATTATCGCCGCGACTCATCAGCATCTGGAGTCGCTGGTCGAGGATGGCCGCTTCCGAGAGGATCTGTTTCACCGCCTCAACGTTATTCGCGTGCATCTGCCGCGGCTGTCGGAGCGCCGGGAAGACATTCCCCGGCTGGCTCACCACTTTCTGGCCGAGGCCTCCAGGGAACTGTCCACCGAGTCCAAGGTGCTGACCCGTGATGCCGAAATGCACCTGGCCTCGCTTCCCTGGCCGGGCAATGTACGCCAGCTTGAAAACACCTGCCGCTGGCTGACAGTCATGGCCTCCGGGCGGGAAATCTTGATTGATGATCTACCGCCTGAGCTGCGTGATATCAGCCAGGACGCAGGGTATGCCGATGACTGGCGGGGGGCATTCCGAGGCTGGGCCGACCAGGCACTTGCTGCAGGCCATACCCACCTGCTCGAACAGGCCGTTCCGGACTTTGAACGGATTCTGATCGAAACGGCACTCAAGCATACCGGCGGACGCAAGGGGGAAGCCGCCGAGCTGCTGGGCTGGGGGCGCAATACCCTGACGCGCAAGCTCAAGACATTGCTGCCGGCTCTGGCCGACGGGGACTGACCTATCGCGGCGGTACCTGAAAGTGGCTCAGCTGTGCCCCGAGCTGGTCAGCGGCCTGTAAAAGCAGATCGCTGTAGAGCGCGACGGTGGCCTCGTCGAAGCGTTCGTCGAGCCCGGTCAGTGCCAGTACACCATGATGGCGCCCCTGCTGGTCCCGCAGGGCCACGGCCACGGCGGCTAGTGAGGACGTGCGCTCTCCCCGGGAGACGTGCACGAGCTGATCACGTGGGGCATCGAACATGCGTGCAGTGGCGCCATTGTCCAGCGCGTACCGGCTGCCTTCTTCGACAAGGTGGCACAGTTCATGGGTGCCCGTTTCACGGAAGCGGCAGATGCGGGTATCTCCGTCACGGGTGCTGAAGGACGCGGTCTCACGGGTACGGTTTCTCAGCTGAACAAGATGGGGGCGAATCAGGGTTTCCATGTCCGGATGCTGGTCGCTGGCCAGAGTACCGAGTCGAGCCAGGGCCGGACCCAGATGATAAACCCCGGCCGTGTCCCGGGTGAGATAGCCAAAACGCTCCAGCGAACTCGCCAGCCTCAGGATCGTGCTTTTATAAAAGCCGGTATGCTGCGATAGTTCGGTCAGGGTAAATATATGTTTTCGTGAAGAAAATGTATTGAGCAACGTCAACGCACGCTCCACTGATTCCACACGCTGTTGGCCCATGTGCGATATCTCCGTGAATGTTCTGCAAGGGTGCGTCAGGTGAAACCGCTCGACCATTGCGCTTTGGTCGAGTAGGTGCCCCTGGCTGGCAGGGCCGGTAGAGCGGTGCCAGAATAGCGCTTCATTCATTTGCCAGCGGAATAACTCATGTCTTCCATGCGCTGGGCCAGCCTTCTGGCCCCGGCCCGACTCAATGACAAGCCCGCCGGTTCCGAGCGGGAAGTCGGGCGGTCACCGTTTCACAAGGACTTTGACCGGATTGTCTTTTCCGGTTCCTTTCGCCGTCTTGGGCGCAAGACCCAGGTCCATCCGCTGACCGAGAACGATCATATCCACACCCGGTTGACGCATTCGCTGGAAGTCGGGTGCGTGGGACGCAGCCTGGGCATGATGGTGGCCGAGGGGCTGGCCTCTCGGCTGCCGGCTCATGTGACGCCTGCCGATATCGGTGTCATCGTCCAGGCGGCGTGTCTGGCGCACGATATCGGCAACCCGCCATTTGGCCATGCGGGGGAATATGCCATTCGTGACTGGTTCAGTCGCACCCTGGCCAGTCAGCCGGCCCTGTTTGACGGATTGTCTGAGCAGGAGGTGCAGGATCTTTTGACCTACGAAGGCAACGCCCAGGGGTTCCGGGTGGTGACCCAGGTGGAGTACAACCAGTTTCGTGGCGGAATGCGCCTGACCCTGCCCACCCTCGGAGCAATGATGAAGTATCCGTGGACCGTGACGCAGGCCGGACGCAGCGGCAAGTTCAGTGCCTATCAGTCCGAGCGGGCACTGCTGGAAAGCGTTGCGGAGCAGCTGGGTCTGCTGAAGCGGGATGACGATGTCTGGTGCCGCCACCCCCTGGCCTATCTGGTCGAAGCCGCCGATGACATCTGTTATGCATTGCTCGACCTGGAAGATGGTCTCGAGATGGAGATTCTGTCCTTTGACGAGGTGGCTGATGTGCTGATCAGCATTGCCGGCACCATCCCTGAGGACTATCTGCGCATGAAGGAGGAGGGGGCTTCACGTCGGCGGCAGATCGCCGTATTGCGTGGTGCAGCCATGGAGCGTGCCGTTAACGAAGTGGCTCGTGCGTTCATTGATCACGAAGCCTCGTTGCTTGGCGGCGCCCTTGAAAGTGATTTGCTGGAGCTGTGTCACCCGGACCTGCACTGGGGCGTCAGTCAGGCCAAGCAGATCGCCCGGGAGCGTATCTTTCGCAATCCGCGCAAGGCAAAGCTGGAAATCGGGGCCTATACCACTCTGGGCATTTTGCTGGAGGCCTTCATCGGCGCAGCGCATGAACTGCACACCACCGGCAAGTCGAGTTTCAAGCATGAGCGCGTGCTGGCATTGATAGGTGAAAACACGCCACTGCCGTCCTGGTCGCTGTATGCAAGCTACCGGCGGATGCTGGACTTCATTGGCGGCATGACGGATCACTATGCCGTGGATCTGGCGCAGGAGATGGGAGGACGATTGAAAGGGGACTGAAGGATACGTATCCATAACGACATGATCTAATGAAAGCGAAAATGGATAACGGGTTGTTATACAAGGCACATTAAAATACTCTCCTGAGTAGGTGTGCGTGATGGACGTACCGGGTTAACTGGCAGGGCCTTTTGATCCAAAGGCCCTGCCGGTTCGTCTGTATGCCTGTCGCGCGCTTCTCTTACAAAAAAGGAATCCCCTGTATGGGCAGTGCGTTTTCTCGTATCGACAAGGTGTTGTTTTTTGGTGTTCTTCTTATTCTTTTCTCGGCAACAGTGCCGCTGGTGGCCTTTCCAACACTTGGAGCAAGCTGGGTCGCACAGGCGAAGAACTATGTAACAGATAACTTCGGGGTGGCGTATCTGGCCCTGGGGATCAGTTCATTTGGCTTCATGATCTATATCATTTTCAGCGACATCGGCCAGATCAAGCTGGGTGAGCCTGAGGAAAAGCCCGAGTTCCATATCCTGTCCTGGGCTGCGATGCTTTTTTGCGCCGGCATCGGTGGGGCCATTCTGTACTGGTCCATGATCGAGTGGGTGTATTACATGCAGGCCCCTCCGTTCAATGCCGAGCCATTCTCGGAAGAGGCCGTGACCTGGGCCACAACCTATGGAATCTTCCACTGGGGGCCGCTGGCCTGGTCGATGTATCTGGTACCGGCCCTGCCGATTGCCTATTTCGTGTACGTCAGAAAGCGCCCCGTGCTTCGCATCAGTGAAGCCCTGCTGCCGGTGCTGGGTGAAACCCTGGCCCATGGGTGGCTGGGCAAGCTGGTCGATATCCTGTTCATCTTCGGGATGCTCGGGGGTGGCGCGACCTCGCTTGGCCTGCTGGCGCCCCTGATCAATGAGTCCCTCGGCGTGCTGTTTGGTGTTCCCACCAATCTGGTCACTCAGCTTCTGGTTCTTATGGTGTGTACGATCATCTTCGCCAGCAGTGCCTATGTCGGGCTCAGCAAGGGCATCAAGCTGCTGTCGGATATCAACCTGTGGCTGGCGCTGGGGCTTCTGGCATTCGTGCTGGTGGTCGGGCCGACCCAGTTCCTGCTGAAGACCGGTCTGAATGCCATTGGCACCATGGCGCAGAACCTGATCCACATGGCCACCTGGACAGAGCCGTTCGGTAATCTGCAGGGCTTTCCGAAATCAAGCTTTCCTGAAAACTGGACGATCTTCTACTGGGCCTGGTGGCTGGTGTTTGCACCGACCGTGGGGCTGTTTATCGCGCGTATTTCAAGAGGTCGGACCATTCGTACCATGGTGGCGGGCTCGCTCTTTTTCGGCACCCTCGGCTGTGCGCTCTTTTTCAGTATCCTCGGTAACTACGCCATCTACCTGCAGCTGACCGATGCGCTGGATGTGGTGTCGATTCTGAATAATCAGTCGCCGGAAGCCGCCATCCTCGCGGTGTTGAATTCGTTGCCGCTGTCCTGGCTGGTGATTGCCGTATTCACCATCCTGCTGGTGATCTTTACTGCCACCACCTTTGATTCCATCTCCTACATTCTGGCATCGGTGGTCGAGTACAAGATGGATGAAACCGGTGAGCCCATGCGGTGGAATCGCTTGTTCTGGGCCTTTGCCATGTCGATTCTGCCGATGACGCTGCTGTTTCTGGGGGGCTTGAGCACGCTGCAGACCGCGGCTGTCGTCAGTGGTGTGCCCTTGCTGGTTGTGGCTGTGCTGTTGATGATTTCAACCGTGCGTGCGGCGCGCTTTGACCTTCGTTATCAGCCGCACTACGACGATCCGCAGATCAATATCCAGGAATTTCCCGAAGCCGACCCCTGGACCGAGGAAGGCAGCTGGGAAGAAGTCAACGATGAAAATGGCGCATCGCTGACCCGCAGTGACAAGGGCCCCGATACGCCTTGAGTGCTTTTGGGCTCTGCATGACAAAAAGGCGCCTTCGGGCGTCTTTTTTTATGCCTGGCATGGCGCTCAGGCGGTAGTCGCACAGACGCGGAGACAGTATGTTGATGCAGGACAGGTATCTTGAATCAATATCGCGATGCATCAGGAGGCGCAGGCAACCAATGACACACACCATCATGATGATCGGCTATGGGGCCATGGGGCGCGAGGTTCATCGTCTGCTCCCTGAAGGCGTGGTACTTGACTGCATCATCGAGCATCCCGCGGCCTGTGAGGCGCTGCAGCGCGAACTGGGCGATGACATTGCCGTAGTGTCGTCCGTGGCAGCGTGCCGCGTGGTACCGGCACTGGTGCTTGAATGTGCCGGTCAGCCCGGCCTTCGTGCCCACGGCGCGGATGTATTGAGGCAGGGCTGGTCGCTGGCGGTGATTTCGGTGGGTGCGCTGGCTGATCCGACCCTGTATGCGGAGCTTTGCAGGGCGGCAGAGCAGGGAAGCAGCCGCTTTGAAGTACTGGCCGGCGCGGTCGCCGGGATGGACGGTCTGGCGGCTGCCAGAGAAGGCGGGCTGGATACGGTCACCTATGAAGCGCGCAAGGCGCCGCGAAGCTGGCAGGGAAGCCATGCTGATACTTTGGTCGCGCTGGACAGGGTCACGGAGCCTGCCGTGTTCTTTGAAGGCAGCGCCGGCGAGGCAGCGCTGCTGTTTCCGGCCAATGCCAATGTCGCTGCCACGGTCGCTCTGGCCGGTGTCGGTATGGAAGCGACGACGGTCAGGCTGGTGGTAGACCCGCATACCACCCGCAATACCCACCGTATTGTGGCAACGGGACGGTTTGGCGAGTTTGCCATCGAGCTGAGCGGTTATCCCCTGGAGGCCAATCCAAAAACCTCTACGCTGGCTGCGCTGTCCGTGGTGCGTGCCTGCCGTCGGCTGGTCACGCCGGCCCTGATCTAGCGACCTGATACCGGCGCAAACACCGACCAGCCGATCTGCTCGCTCAGCCGTTCGAGGGCCGCCATGCCTGCCAGGGAGTTGCCACTGGCATTCAGCTCGGGGGACCACACGCACAGGCTGAACCGGCCGGGAACGATGGCCACAATGCCGCCGCCCACGCCGCTCTTGCCCGGCAGTCCCACGCGGTAGGCAAAATTGCCGGCTTCATCGTACAGGCCGCTGGTGGCCATGATGGCATTGATCTGCTGGGTCTGGCGCGGGCTGACGATCTGGGCGTCGCTGTGAATGCAGCGCCCCTGATTGGCCAGAAAGGAGAAGGCACGTGCCAGATCCACACAGCTGGCGGCCAGCGCACAGTGGTGGAAGTAGCTTCTCAGCACATCTTCAACCTCGTTGTTGAAATTGCCGAAGGACTGCATCAGATACGCCATCGCGGCATTGCGTGAGCGGTACTGGTACTCGGACTGCGCGACGACATCGTCGGAAATGATGGTCGGATTATCGGCCAGGCGACGTACGAAATCCCGCATCGACAGGATGGGTGCAGCAAAGCGTGACTGGTTGATATCGGCAATGACCAGTGCGCCTGCATTGATGAACGGATTACGGGGCCGGCCCTGCTCGAACTCAAGCTGTACCAGTGAATTGAAGGCCTGGCCGGAAGGCTCATGCCCCAGCCGTGACCAGATGTCCTCGCCCGAGTGCTGAATCGCCTGCACGAGGCTGAACACCTTGGAAATACTCTGAATCGAAAACGGGGTATCCGCCGCACCGGCAGTAAAAAGCTGGCCGTCAACGCCCATGGCCGCGATCCCCAGCTGGTTGGGATCTACTTCACCCAGTGCCGGGATATAACGTGCTACCTGCCCCTGACCCAGCAGGGGGCGTACATCATCAAGAATTGTTTTAAGGAGGGACTGCATGAAGGGGGTACTCACCGCCAGTGGCTCTCTGAGACGGCGAGTGTACCGCGCTTTGGCGGACAATAAAGCGTTGAATGGTCAACGTTGCCCGGCCTGTCCCGTGAGGGGAGCAGGCCGGAGCGAGGCACGTCAGTCTGTTACTTACTTGTCGGGCTGCGGCGTGACGCGCAGGTAAGGTGTTTTCTCGTCCCAGCCTTTCGGGAAGAGGGTTTTGGCGGTGTCATTATCCACCGAGGGCACGATGATCACGTCGTCGCCGTCAGTCCAGTTGACCGGCGTAGCCACCTTGTACCCATCGGTCAGCTGCAGGCTGTCGATCACCCGCAGGATCTCGGTAAAGTTGCGCCCGGTGCTGGCTGGGTAGGTCAGCGTCAAACGGACCTTTTTCTGCGGATCGATGATGAATACCGAACGCACGGTATTGGTGCTGTCGGCATTGGGGTGAATCATGTCATACAGCGTGCTGACGCTGCGGTCGCTGTCGGCCAGCAGCGGAAAGTTGAGGTCGCAGCCCTGGGTACGCTCAATGTCGTTGCCCCACTGGCCGTGCTCTTCCAGAGAATCGACCGAGAGGCCTATCGCCTTGACGTTGCGCTGCTCGAACTGCGGTTTCAGGCGGGCGACCTCACCCAGTTCCGTGGTGCATACCGGTGTGAAATCGGCCGGATGCGAAAACAGGATCACCCAGTTGTCGCCTGCCCAGTCGTGAAACCGGATGGGGCCGTCGGTGCTGTCCTGGGTAAAGTCCGGTGCGGTATCGCCCAATCGAAGTGCCATGAAAACCTCCTTCAGGGTTCTGCATCAATGAACAGGAAGGCGTTCTGCGCATGCGCCGAAAGCGTAGAGGCTGACAGGAACGTCCATGAGACAAGCATTGTGGTGATTGGCCCGTTTCTCAAGTGGCGTTGTGTTACCGACATGAAAAAACGCGCCCGAAGGCGCGTTGCAGATCATCAGAACCGCGTGTCAGACCGCATCCTTGCCGGTTTCGCCGGTACGGATACGGATAACCTGTTCCAGCGGAGATACGAAAATCTTGCCGTCACCGATCTTGCCGGTGTTGGCCACACTGGTAATGGCTTCGATCACCTGATCGATCATGCTGTCATCGACGGCCACTTCAAGTTTTACCTTGGGCAGAAAGTCGACCACGTACTCGGCGCCACGATACAGCTCGGTGTGCCCCTTCTGTCGGCCGAATCCCTTGACCTCGGTGACGGTGATGCCCTGTACACCTACTTCTGAAAGGGATTCACGAACGTCATCAAGCTTGAACGGTTTTATTATGGCGGAGACCAGTTTCATTGCTTCTCTCCCTGCGGTATCGATAAGGGTGTATCCCTTGCTTGTGCATAAGCATACAACGGCTTTTGCACTCCCACAAAAATGCGTTGTCCTGATCATGAAAAAAGGCCCCGCAAGGGGGCCAGGAGAGCACGCCAGCTCAACAATCGTTTTATTTTTTGCTGCCGATGAATTCCGGATACGCTTCCATGCCGCACTCGGTGATATCGACGCCTTCGTATTCCTCTTCTTCGCTGACCCTCAGGCCGATGACGGCCTTGATGATGGCCCAGACCACCAGACTGGCCACGAAGGTCCATGCAAAGATGGTGGCGATGCCAAGCAGCTGAGCACTGAAGGTGGCATCAACGTTGGACAGTGGCACTGCCAGCAGCCCCCAGATACCTACCGCGCCATGTACCGAGATCGCACCGACCGGATCATCGATTCTAAGCTTGTCGAGCGAGACGATGGCGATAACCACGATCAGCCCGCCTACCGCACCAACCAGAGTGGCGCCCAGGGCAGAAGGAGCCAGCGGCTCCGCCGTGATGGCCACCAGGCCGGCGAGAGCGCCGTTGAGCGCCATGGTAAGGTCCGCCTTGCGGAACCACAGGCGCGCCAGAATCAGGGCAGACAGCACGCCCCCGGCAGCAGCGGCATTGGTGTTGACGAAGACCTGCGCTACCGCGTTGGCTTCACCGATATCGGAAATCTTGAGCTCGGAGCCGCCATTGAAACCCAGCCAGCCGAGCCACAGGATGAACGTACCCAGTGTTGCCAGCGGCATGTTGGCCCCCGGAATGGCGTTGATCTGACCGTTCTTGCCGAACTTGCCCTTGCGAGCGCCCAGAAGGATAACCCCGGCCAGGGCTGCCGTGGCACCACAAAGGTGCACGACACCTGAGCCTGCAAAGTCCTGGAAGCCGGCGGTATCAAGGAAGCCGCCGCCCCATTTCCAGTACCCCTGAATCGGGTAGATGAAGCCGGTCAGGATCACGGAGAACAGCAGGAATGCCCAGAGCTTCATGCGCTCTGCCACCGCGCCGGAGACGATCGACATGGCCGTGGCCACAAATACCACCTGGAAGAAGAAGTCCGAACGTGCGGAGTAATAAACATCACCTCCGCTGGCCAGTACCTCTTCCGGCGTATGTTCGGCACCGATCAGGAAGCCCAGGCTGGGCATAAAGCCGCCGGCATCGCTCGAGTACATGATGTGGTAGCCCACCAGCAGGTACATGGTGCAGGCAATCGCGAACAGTGCGATGTTCTTGGTCAGGATTTCGGTCGTGTTCTTGGCACGTACCAGTCCTGCCTCGAGCATGGAAAAGCCTGCAGCCATCCATAGCACCAGCGCGCCGGTCATCAGAAAATAGAAGGTATCAAGTGCGTATTTGACTTCGATCAGATCGTTCATGGTCCTGTTCCTTGAATGGCGTTCTCCGGGAGATCACACCGCATCGGGGCCGTGCTCACCGGTACGGATACGAATCACGTTGTCCAGAGGGGTAACGAAGAGTTTGCCGTCGCCAATCTTGCCGCTGTTGGCGGCCTGACAGATGGCGTCCAGAACGCCCTCCACCCGGCTGTCATCCACAGCGACTTCTATTTTTACCTTGGGAAGAAAATCCACCACGTATTCTGCGCCGCGGTAGAGTTCGGTATGCCCTTTCTGTCGGCCAAACCCCTTGACCTCGGTGACAGTGATGCCCTGAACGCCGTTATCGGCCAGCGCCTCACGCACATCGTCGAGTTTGAATGGCTTGATAATGGCAGTGACAAGCTTCATGCCTTGTTCTCCTTGAGGTGTCTCCTGGTAAAACATGGCAGGCACCATGCCAATGCATACCCTGTTCCTTTTTAATCAACCACTTGGATTCAGAGTGGTGCGGCTGTGTATCGTTGTGGTGCACAGGGCGCTGGCGCGACGCACCAAATGGAGGCTCTTTTGGGGCGAGTGGGGCGTACTTGCACTGTGGGGGTGCATGAGGCGAGTGATGTGGATCATTAGGCGTTTTGCGGTCGTCATGCGTATCCTGTAGAGCACATAGTTGAACAATGAGGGAACGACCATGGCCAATAGGGATGTATTCAGTCGCTTTGCCCAGCAACTGGGCGATCGTCTGCAGGACGTATCGCATGCGCCTGAAGATATTCAGCGCAGTGTACAAAGTGCAATGAAAAGCACCTTTGATCGCTTTGATCTGGTATCCAGAGAAGATTTCGACATCATGATGGATGTGCTGCAGCGCACACGGTCTCGTGTCGAGGCACTGGAGCAGCAGGTCGCCAGTATGGAATCCCAGCTGGACAGCCTGCGTGGCAAGACCACCACGACCGCCAATGCCGAAGCCAAAAGCGATCTGGGTGAAGACACCTCGGCTGCCCCGGAAAGTGGCTCGCCAGGCGCTGCCTGATTCGGTGAACCATGCTGTAACCCCGCCACCGTGCGGGGTTTTTTTATACCTGCGTCATGGGCTCGTCACCGGCCTGACCTCAGACTGTCATGCCTGCTGACCACACTTTCGGCCACCAACCCGGGAGGTAGATCATGGTGAAACGCAGGAACATTCTGTCATGGGGGCTCAAGGCCGGTGCCGGCGCAGGGCTGTTGGGAACGGGCATTCTCGGCGCCCCGGCGATCGTGCTGGCTGAACATCGCCGGCCGCAGGCGGTGTCCGGGGTCATGAGCGGCGATGTGCTGAGTGACCGGGCCGTGCTCTGGAGCCAGGCGGATCGGGCAGCCTTCATGCATGTCGAGATTGCCGACAACCCGGCCTTCAAGCAGGCACGACGGCTGCCGCGACTCGGCCTTCTGCCGGAAACCGGCCTGGCCGGCAAGCTCGATGCCACAGGACTGCGCGGCTGGGATCACCTCTACTACCGGGTATGGTTCGAATCGCCGGGAGATCACCGCGCCCTGAGTGAGCCGGTAACCGGCACACTGCCACTGGCACCGACGCGTGCCCGGGATATCCGCCTGGTATGGTCCGGTGATGTGGTCGGGCAGGGCTGGGGGATCGATGAAGCTCGAGGCGGCATGACCATTTATGACGCCATGCTGAAGGTCAATCCCGATTTCTTCATTCATTCAGGCGATACCGTATACGCCGATGGCCCGCTCGAGGAGCGGGTCATGCTCGACGATGGCAGCGTATGGAACAATCTGATGACGCCGGCCAAGCGCAAGGTGGCAGAAACCCTCGATGAATATCGCGGTCAGCACGCCTACAACCTGAAGGACCGCAACGTTCGGGCCTTCAATGCCGCCGTACCGATGCTGGCGCAATGGGATGATCACGAAACACTCAATAACTGGTACCCCCAGGAGGTGCTCGCCGATGACCGTTACAGCGAGAAAAACGTGGCATTACTCTCCCAGCGTGCCCGCCGCGCCTTCCTCGAATTTACCCCCACCCGCATGGCGCCCGACGCGCCGCAGCGCATCTACCGGAAGTTTCCCTACGGGCCGGGGATGGAGGTCTTCATGCTCGACATGCGCACGTATCGGGGGCCCAACAGCACCAATCTACAGCCCGACGCCTCGCCGGCGACGGCCTTTCTCGGCGAAACTCAGTTCGACTGGCTGAAGCGTGCCCTGACCGCGTCCACCGCGACCTGGAAAATCATCGCTGCGGACATGCCCATCGGCCTGCTGGTGCCTGATGGTGACAGTGGCGATTTCGAGGCCATTGCCAACGGCGATCCCGGCCGGCCTTTGGGTCGTGAGCTGGAAATGGCCCGGCTGCTGACCTTCATTCGGGATAACCACATTCGAAACGTCGTCTGGCTGACCGCCGATGTGCATTACACCGCCGCTCATCATTACTCGCCCGAGCGGGCCGCCTTCAAGGAGTTTGCCCCGTTCTGGGAGTTTGTCAGCGGGCCGCTGCATGCCGGCACCTTTGGCCCGGGCAGCCTGGACAATACCTTCGGCCCGCAGGTGATGTTTCAAAAGGCCCCGCCCGAGGGCCAGAAGAACCTGCCCCCGTCCCGGGGATATCAGTTCTTCGGCCAGGTGGATCTGGAGGGCGAGAGCAACGTGCTGACCGTCACCCTGAAAGACAGCGCCGGCACCCGGCTTTATCAGCAGGCGCTGACCCCCGAATACGCCTGACAGGGCCTGCTGTCCTTCAATGAAGGGCTGATCTGCCTGCCCATGGCCCCGCACTTCGGGGCCATGGGCAGGTATCGTTTAGTCGCCCCGCCTCGTGGTATCCGCCTGCCCGGCACGCATGGATACCCGGCATCAGCGATTTCCTATCGGGCATCCAGAGAAACGGCTTCCTGACGATATAAGGCGAAAGCATATTTTTTAACCGTGTATCGTCTGTGCAGGAACCAGCCTATGTCACTTGCCATCATCCGTACCCGTGCCAGTGTCGGGCTTGACGCACCTCAGGTGCTGGTCGAGGTACATCTTTCCAACGGGCTGCCGGGGCTTGCCATTGTCGGCCTGCCGGAAGCCGCCGTGAAGGAAAGTCGGGAGCGGGTGCGTAGTGCGTTGATCAATTCAGGGTTCGAATTCCCTGCTCGACGGATCACACTCAACCTGGCTCCGGCGGATTTGCCCAAGGAGGGCGGGCGATTCGATCTGCCGATTGCCCTTGGCATTCTGGTGGCTTCAGGCCAGGTACCGGGAGAGGCGGTCGCGACGGTCGAATGTCTGGGTGAGCTGGCGCTGGATGGCAAGCTGCGCGGTGTGACCGGTGTGCTGCCGGCGGCGCTGGCGGCCTGTGATGCAGGGCATTCCATGATCCTGCCGAGCCGCAATGCCGATGAGGCCTCTCTGGCCGGTGATCTAGCCGTTCATCCTGCCGGCGACCTGCTTGAGGTGGTGGCGCATCTGGTGGGGCAGACCCGCATCCCCCCGTACCAGCGAACGGAGGCGCCTGGCGCGCAGCTTCCCCAGGCAGATCTGGCCGAGGTGCGCGGGCAGCATCAGGCCAGGCGCGCCCTGGAAATAGCGGCTGCCGGGGGGCATAACCTGCTGTTCGCCGGGCCGCCAGGAACCGGCAAGACCATGCTGGCCAGCCGGTTACCGAGTATTCTGCCGCCCTTGTCGGAGCGTGAATGTCTGGAGGTGGCGGCGATCCGCTCCGTGTGCGGGCTTGATATTCTCGAGCGCTGGGGGCAGCGGCCCTTTCGCGCACCTCATCATACGGCCAGTGCTGTCGCACTGGTCGGCGGTGGCTCGAAGCCCCGGCCCGGCGAGATCTCTCTGGCCCATCAGGGCGTTCTGTTTCTGGATGAGCTGCCGGAGTTTGATCGCAAGGTGCTGGAAGTCATGCGTGAGCCGATCGAGTCCGGCGCGATTCATATCGCCCGAGCCAGCCATCACCGCCATTATCCAGCCCGATTTCAACTGGTCGCTGCCATGAACCCGTGTCCGTGTGGCCACCGGGGAGACCCCCGACAGGCCTGCAAGTGCACACCGCAGCAGGTGCAGCGTTATCAGGCACGGTTGTCCGGGCCGCTTCTGGACCGTATTGACCTTCAGATCGAGGTGCCGGCCCTGCCGCCGGAGCAATTGACCAGCGTACGCAGTGGTGAAAGCTCGACCGTGGTGCGTCAGCGGGTCGTGGCCGCCCGTGCCCGGCAGCAGGAACGTGGTGTATTGAATGCCCATCTACCCCCCACGCCGCTCGAAGCAGCCTGTGGTCTGGGGGCACCGGAGCGCCTGTGGCTTACCGAGGTACTGACGCGGCTGAACCTGTCGGCCCGTGCTTACCATCGGGTCCTGCGTGTGGCATTGACCATTGCCGATCTGGCCGGTGAGGCGCGCGTAAGTCAGCCGCAGCTGATGGAGGCCATCGGCTATCGACAGCTTGATCGAATGATGGGACGAGGGTGATGATCTATAACCTGCTTGACACTATCCGTGGCATGACGACGGTGAGGATGTGCACATGTTGAGTGATCTGACCCTGGTTGAATCGACACGGCTTGCCGCGATTGAAGCCGAGCGGCAGGCGAGGCTGGGTGCCAGTGCCTCACTGAACCGCGTCAGTGAGCTGATCTGTGAGCTGGTTGGTGTGCCTACCGGGCTTGTGACACTGGTGGGGGATGAACTCCAGTGGATAGTGGCCCGCACCCGGTTTGATTGTGCCTCGACCTCCCGGGAAAATGCGTTCTGCAAGTATACCGTGGCCCGCCGAGCGCTGACCGTGATCGAGGATGCCACCCAGGATGAGCGAGTGAAAGAAAACCCGCTGGTCATTCGGGCCCCCAATATTCGTTTTTATGCCGGTGTGCCGCTGATTACCAGCGAAGGGCATGCCATTGGCAGCGTCTGTGCGATCGACTATGAACCCCGGAGACTGACGGGTACGCAGGCACGGCAGTTGCGGATGCTGGGAGATATTGCCACGGACATACTGGAGGCCCGCCATCGTCTTGGAATGGTGGAGTCCATTACGCTGTTCCCGAACTGCCATCAGCTGCGCAAGGATCTGGGTGACATGATGCAGCCGGCAGCCCAGGCCGAGCGGTACAGCCTGTTCATGATATCGACCATCGATATCAATTACATGAACGACATCACCAGCAGCTTTGGAGGCGTGGCCACCGACACCCTGATCTGCGATGTGGCGGCCCTTCTACAGCTTTTGATGCCGAGCGAGTGGCCTCTGTACGCCGTCTCGCCGTCCCGGTTTGCCTTTGTTGTGCCCTTTGCACAACGGGCCGCGGCGCTTGAGTGTATCGACCTGTTCTCTGATCGCATGGAGGACTATCACCAGGGCTCCATTCCGATTCGACTCGATGTGCATGCAGGCGTTCATGACTTCGATACCCTCGCGATGGATGGCCATGAGGTCTATCGCAAGGCGCTGAATGCCCTGCATGCGGCCCTGTCCATGGATATGAAGGTACTGGGCTACCGTGCGGGATACGATGATGAGCAGCGTGAGCATCTTCAGTTGATGATCGAGCTGGCAACTTCCATCGAGGCCCGACAGGATCTGTTCATGGTCTACCAGCCGAAGGTGGATCTGAAGACCAACCGGATCGTGGGGCTTGAGGCGTTGCTTCGCTGGAACCATCCACGCCGCGGGATGATTCCGCCGGGAGAGTTCATTTCCCTGGTCGACAAGACCAACCTGATCAATCCGCTGACGTACCGTGTGTTTGAAATGGCCGCCGCCATGGCCCGTACCTGTTACCTCGCGGGTGGCACTGCGCGGATTGCCATCAATATTTCCACCTCTAATCTGCTGGATGACGGCATGGTGGATATGTTCAGTCGCATTCTGGAGAAGGAGCAGGCCCGGGCCGAATGGCTGGAGCTTGAATGCCTTGAAACCGAAGGGTTGCTCGACAACACCCGGGCGGTGGCCACGCTTATCGAGCTCAAGACACTGGGGTTTCGGCTGTCCATCGATGACTTTGGTGCGGGCCACAGCAACATCAACTATCTACGCCGCCTGCCCACGGATGTCATCAAGATTGACCGGTATCTGATCAGTGATATCGCCACCGACCCTGCCAGCCGGTTCATTGTCGAGAAGATCGTCGAGATGGCGCATTTCCTCGCGTTGAAGGTCGTGGCCGAGGGCATCGAAAACGAGCCGACGCTGGCACTGTTGCGCGCCATGCACTGTGACGCCGCGCAGGGCTATCACCTCTTTCGTCCCATGCCGGAAGCCGAAGCCTTCGCGCTGGTCGCCGGCTGTGATGACACGCTCGCCGGGTAAGGGCGGGCGGGGCGGGGCCTTTCATATGAGCAATTTCTCGATATGATCGGTTGAAGGTCGTTAAGCTATGGTTCAATAAGGCGTATAGTAGAACGTCTGCAGCAGGCTGTAACAGCCATGCATGCCAGCCCTTCCAGAAAGGGGCACACGAACCATTGACCGAGACCCCCCATGACCGATGCACCTCGCAATCGTCAGCGCCGCGCGTTCATGCGTAACTCACTGCTGAGTATTCCCGCAGTCAGCGTTGGCTCCAGCCTGGCCTTCAGGGCCAGTGCGGCAGCGCCTGAGGCTCCGCCGCTTCATGATTATTATCCGACCTTTTTTACCTCTGAAGAGTGGCAGTTCATTCTGTCGGCCACGGACCTGCTGATCCCGGCAGACGATACGGGCCCCGGGGCGCTGGATGCCCATGTCCCCGTATTCATCGACAGGGAGCTGGCCGGCGGGTACGGTCAGGCTGAACACTGGTACATGCAGGGGCCGTTCCGCACCGATGCGCCCGCCGAAATGGGCTATCAGCTGCCTCATACGCCCGCAGCGGTGTATCGCCTCGGCATTCGTGCTACCGATGCCCATTGCCGTCGTCATTTCAGCAAGCCCTTTGCAGCCCTCGACAAGGCAACGCGCACCGAGGTGCTTTCAGCCCTTGAGAAGGGAACACCGGATTTCAATGCGCTGGGCATCGCGAACCTTCCCAGCAGCACGTTCTTTGCCTTTTTGCTGCAAAACACCCGGGAAGGGTTCCTGTCCGATCCGATCCATGGCGGCAATCGCCATATGGTGGGCTGGAAGATGCTGGGCTTCACAGGCGCGCGTGCCAGTTTCCGCGAGTGGGTGGATCAGTACGATCAGCCTTATCCTCTGGGTCCGGTAAGTTTGAACGGCGAGCGAGGCTGATTCATGAAACTTTATTATGGGAACGATACCATTGCTTCTAAACGCGGCCGCGATGCCCTCGCGCTGCTGACCGGCACCCTGCTGGCCGGGGCCATGGCGCCGGGGATGACGTATGCACAGGGCGATGCCCGGCCCGATAGCCAGGCGCTGGCCAGGGGCGCTTATCTGGCCCGTGCCGGTGACTGTGTGGCATGCCATTCCGCCCCGGAAGGCAAGGCCTTCGCCGGAGGGCTGGAGATCAAGAGCCCGCTGGGCAGTATCTATTCAACCAACATCACTCCGGACCCTGAAACCGGTATCGGCAATTACACCGAGGCCGAATTTGCGGCGGCGCTGCGTGACGGCAAGCGCGCTGATGGCAGCCATCTTTATCCGGCCATGCCGTACCCGTCCTATGCCCGTCTGACCGATCAGGACGTGCACGCGCTTTACGTTTACTTCATGCAGGGCGTGACACCGGTGAACCATCAGCCTCCGCAGACGGCGCTTAGCTTCCCGTTCAATCAACGGTGGGGCATGAGCGTCTGGAACTGGCTGTTTGCCGACAAGGCTCCCTTTACGCCGACCCAGGGCGATTCCGCCGAGATCAATCGCGGGCGTTACCTGGTGGAAGGGCTGGGGCATTGTGGCAGTTGCCACACGCCCCGAGGGCTGTTCCAGCAGGAGAAGGCTCTGGGTGATGATGAGGGGGACAGTTATCTCGCCGGAGCGGACCTGAATGACTGGTGGGCGCCCAGCCTCAGGGGCAAGGGTACCGGCCAGGGCGTTGCCGGCTGGACCCGCCAGGATATCGTGGATTACCTGGCCACCGGACGTAATGCGCACAGTGCCGTCAGTGGTGAAATGACCTCGGTCATCGTCAACAGCACATCCCATCTTTCGAGCGAGGATCTGGGCGCGATCGCCGCCTATCTGAAGAGCCTGCCCGTGCCCCGGGGTCATGGCAAGGCACCTGCCGACGCCGACATCAAGGCCACGGAGCAGCACCTGAGTACCGGCACGTCGCTGTCCAGCGGTGAAGCGCTTTACCTGGATAACTGCAATGCCTGCCATTTTGCCAACGGGCAGGGCGCTTCCGAGGTGTTTCCTTCTCTGGTAGGCAACAGTCAGGCCAATGCAGACAATCCGACGGCGTTGATTCATACCATTTTGAATGGCGCCCAGCTGCCCTCTACACCGCAAAAGCCGGAAGCATTGATGATGCCAGGCTTTGGCTGGCGGCTATCGAATCAGGAAGTGGCTGATCTGGCCACGTTTGTTCGTGCCGGCTGGGGAAATACCGGCGGAGCTGTCACGGCCGAACAGGTTCAACAGGTACGTGCATCAATGGATGAACGCAGCGGCTTCAGCGGGGCACCAGACAGTGAATCACAGCACGCCGCTGACACAGGGAGTGCGCACTCATCATGAACGACAAGGATAATTCGGCGATGAAAACATTGCCCAGCGTCGACGCCGTGATCATCGGCCTCGGCTGGACCGGATCCATCATGGGCATGGAGCTGACCGATGCCGGGCTGAACGTCGTGGCACTCGAACGCGGTGGCGACCGCACCAAGGAGGATTTCCTCTATCCGAAGCCCGCTGACGAGTTGAAGTACGGTGTGCGTCTGGAAATGATGCAGCGTCCGAAGCAAAGCACGGTCACGATTCGGCGCAACGCCGACGAAGAGGCGCTGCCCCAGCGGCACTGGACCACATTCCATCCGGGAGATGGTGTCGGGGGCGCCGGTTCTCACTGGACCGGCGTGCTGTATCGGGCAACGCCCACCGAGCTGTCCCTCAAGAGCTTTGCCGATCGCACCTTCGAGCCCGGTTTTCTGCCCGAGGACATGACGATCCAGGATTATGGCGTCACCTACGAGGAGCTGGAGCCGCATTACGATTTTTTCGAGAAGGTTGCCGGGCTGTCCGGTCAGGCCGGAAATGTGCAGGGTGAAATCATTGACGGTGGCAACCCGTTCGAGGGGCCGCGCCAGAACCCGTTTCCGCTACCGCCCCTGCCGCGCACCCTGACGGATACGCTGTTCACCGAGGCCACGAAAAAACTGGGCTGGCACCCGTACCCGTACCCGTCGGCCAACGTGTCCGGGGCCTGGACCAATCCCTACGGAATGCAGCTGGGGCCATGCAACTTCTGCGGGTTCTGCAGTAACTACGGCTGCCTCAACTACTCCAAGGCCTCACCGCAGACCTGCGTACTGGATGCGCTCAAGCAACGCGAGACGTTCAGCTATCGCACCCACTGCGAGGTGACGCGGATCGTCAAGAGTGATGACGGCGAGACCGTGAAGGGCGTGGTGTATCGGGACGGCGAGGGGCAGGAAACCTTCCAGCCGGCAGGCATGGTGATACTGGCCTCCTTCCCGCTGTCCAACGTTCGGATCCTGTTGTTGTCGGAGATCGGCAAGCCGTACGATCCCGTCGCCAATACCGGCGTGGTGGGGCGCAACTTTTCCTACCAGATCACCGGCTCGATCGACATGTACTTCAAGGATCACCAGTTCAACCCGTTCATTTCCGCGGGGGGCAGTGGTCAGGTCATCGATGATTTCAGCCCGGATACCTTTGATACAGCCAGTCACGGGTTCATTGGTGGCTCCTATATCTACACCACCCAGGGGCCGGGTGGGGCGATCGGCGCCATTCGGACGCCGCCGGGCTCGGCGAGCTGGGGCAGCGAGTGGAAGAAAAATGCCAGTGAGCACTATGGCCATCACATGATGCTCGGAACGACCGGGACGAACATGTCCTACCGGGACGTCTATCTGGATCTCGACCCGACCTACACCGACCCGCATGGCGACCCGCTGCTGCGCATGACCTACGACTGGAAGGACAACGACATGCGCATGACCCAGTTCATGGCCGAACGCATGCGTGAGATTGTCGCCGAGCTCAAGCCGGACTATCACACCGAGAGCTTCAAGCAGGTGGGGGATCACTTTGACCCGTCGCACTATCAGTCAACGCACCTGACCGGTGGCGCCATCATGGGCACCGATCCGAAGACCTCGGTGCTTAACCGCTACCTGCAGCACTGGGACGCACATAACCTGTTCGTCATGGGGGCCAGTGCCTTCCCGCAGAACATGCAGCACAACCCCACCGGCACCGTGGCGGCGCTCACCTACTGGTCGGCGAAACACATCCGCGAGCGCTACCTGAAGGCACCAGGACCGCTGATGGAAAAGGCATAAGGTCTATTGTTGACAGCGAATCAAGACGGCCCTGCGGGGCCGTTTTGGGTGATGGGTAATGGATCAGCGTGAGCGGGATGGCAGCGAGCGTACTACCCGACCCCGACCAAAGGTGCAGAGGAGGGATTGCCGCAGGTAGACCATCCTGTAAGGTGTCTCTAATGTAATCACTCACTACACAAAAATGCTCTTCATCGGGGAAGTTCTCATGTCCAACCATCATTTCCTGCGCGCATCGACCAGATGGCTGTCGGTGCTGGGGCTTGCCGTTGCGCTTTCAGGCTGCGCGGCCCTTTCCAGTCCGCCAGTACCCAAGACGGCGGCGGATTCGCCGGAAACCCGCTGGGGGCCTGTCATGACGGCCATTGCCAGTGCGGAGCTTTACCCGGATGGCAAGACCGTGGTGGATCTGATACCGACCCGCGACCCGGCCGCCATCGTGGCCGACTACCAGGAGCAGACCACCACCGGCCCTATGCCAAGGGAGGCGTTGAAAGCCTTTGTGGCCGCCAATTTTCAGATGCCGCCAGAGAATGACAGCCATCTGGAAGAGCCCGCCGGGACGCCAATCAAACAGCACATCATCAACCTCTGGCCGGTGCTGACCCGGGAATCGGGTGAGGTGGCGGACAACCCCTGGAGCAGCCTGGTCGGTCTGCCGCATCCGTTCGTGGTGCCGGGTGGGCGGTTCAACGAAATGTTCTACTGGGACAGCTACTTCACGCTGCTGGGGCTGGTCCGCAGTGACCGGATGGACCTGGCCCGGGACATGGTCGAGAACTTCGCCTGGCTGATCGATCAGTACGGGTTCATTCCCAACGGCACCCGCACCTACTTTCTTACCCGCAGTCAGCCACCGTTCTTTGCGGCGATGGTGCAGCTGCTGGCGGCGAAGGATGGTAATCGGGTCTATCGCCATTACCTGCCCCAGCTGATGGCCGAATACTCCTGGTGGATGCGTGGAGCGGATACGCTGGCGCCGGGCCAGGCGGCGTTGCATGTGGTGAAACTACCGAACGGTATGGTGCTTAATCGCTATACCGGCGGTCAGGCCCGGCCGCGGGCCGAGGCGTGGCGGGTTGAGACGCAACTGGCCGCTCAGACGACCCGCCCGAGCAGTGAGGTCTACCGTGACCAGCGGGCTGCGGCCGAAAGCGGCTGGGACTTCAGTACGCGCTGGATGGCCGATGGCGAGCATCAGACGACGGTCAATACCCGGGCCATCGTGCCGGTGGACTTGAATGCCCTGATGTTCAACCTCGAGCAAACGCTGGCCCAGGCCTGGGCCGTGCAGGGTGATGCCGGCAAGGCCGAAGCCTTTGCCGAGCGTGCCGTGGTGCGTCGCCATGCGATCAATACCGTGTTCTGGGACGCCGCCGGAGGGTTTTATACCGATTACAACTGGCAGGAGGGGATGCTGAGCGATGCAGTATCAGCGGCGATGGTCTATCCGCTGGCCTTTGGGGTGGCCACCCCGGCTCAGGCACAATCCACCGCTGATGTGGTGCGTGCCCGGCTATTGCGCCCGGGTGGACTGGTAACGACCACGCGCCATAGCGGCGAGCAGTGGGACGCGCCCAATGGCTGGGCACCGCTGCAGTGGCTGGCAGTACGTGGCCTGGCCCGCTATGACCAGCCGGTGCTGGCCCGCACCATCGCGACGCGCTTCATGAAAACGGTCGAGGATGTTTACGCCGAGACCGGCAAGCTGGTCGAAAAGTACGATGTGGAGCAGGCCGGCATTGGCGGCGGTGGCGAGTATGAGGTGGTGGATGGCTTCGGCTGGACCAATGGCGTCATGATGGATTTTCTGGCGACCTACGGGGCAGAGGTCACACCGTCTGCTCCCACTGAGAAAGAGCAGGCAGTAAACGCCTTCACCCGTCAGATCAAGGCAGCCTCGGGGGCCATGATGGCGCCCTGACTCCGTGGGCGGGGTGTGTTCAGCGCCCCGCCTCGGCCTTTGCGGTGTCTGCCCGTATGGCCATGACGTAGCCGGTGGTCATCATGGCGCCGGCGATCAGTGCGCCGATAATGAACAGCAGGCTGTGTTCACCGTAGCGCTCGTCCAGCACGGTGGCGATGGCGGCACCTGCAATCATGGCCATCCAGCGCATCAGGCCGGTAAATACCTCCCGAAAGTGACCTGACGCCACGGCGCGCCCGGTCCGTACCAGCATCCCGGTCAGAAAGGTCACACCGGATTCCCGGGCGCTGACCTGGTTCAGCATGCCCATTCCGGCAGCGATACATAGCACGGTTCGATATGAATAGCCCCGGGTCTCGGCCAGCGCCCATGCCGCGGTCACCAGCGTGGCGGTCAGCAGCATGATGAGTGTGGCTCGCCAGAGTCCGGCCCGGTCACCAAGCCAGGCGCCTGCGGTGGTTGCGAAAAAGAAGGTAGCGATGACGCCCAGCAGGGGCAGGGTGCCCGCCCCGTCGCCCAGCGCCAGATGCTGGCCCACATGGGAGGTATTGCCGGTCATGTAGACGGCCAGCAGGTCGCGGCTGTGTCGGTAGATCAGCGCATCGGTTGCCCCGGCCACCATGAACAGCAGGGCAAAGGCCTGCAGGGGAATCAGCTTGCGTGGCATGAAGGTCTCTCTGCAAATGGCGTCAGGGCGTACTCACGGGGCATGAGCGGGTCACTGATGCGCCGTTACGGGGAGGGTGCCGGTACATTGTGCGGCAATCTGCCCCGGGGTGGTCCACCACACGCCTTCTTCAGTGCCGTACCGGGAAAGCTCCGTCAGCAGGGTGCGCAGCTGCCTGAGTCGAAAGGGCTGGCCGACAATGAACGGGTGCAGGGCGATGCCCATGACCAGTGGCTGGTGGCGGGACTGTTCGAGCAGCTCGTGAAACTGGTCTCGGGCCATGGTACAGAATTCCGTCATGCTGACCCGGTGTGTCGAGATGGTCGGAATGTCGTTGATCTCCTGGGGGTAGGGCACTGACCACAGTGTGCCATGCCGGGTAGTCAGCGGCGTCGAGCGATCATCATGCGCCCAGTTGAGGGTGTAGCCGAACCCGGCCTCGGCGAGCAGGTCCGGTGTGTGCCTGCTTTCCGAAATCCACGGTGACAGCCAGCCGGTGGGCGGTGAGCCGTACCGTTCGGCCAGCCGGGCACGGCACTGTTCGATCAGGGCCCGTTCCTGCGCGACGGGCATCTGCCCCTGGCGCTCGGCATTGGTATGGCCGTGAGCGATCAGTTCATCCCCTCGTGCATGAAAGGCGTCCAGCAGCGATGGGCAGTGATCCAGCAGGGAAGTATTGGCAATCACGCCCACGGGCAATGACAGGGCCTCGAACAGTGCCAGGCAGCGCCACGCACCGACCCGGTTACCGTACTCCCGCCAGGCATGATTGAGCACATCCGGCTCACCCTCCGGGGCAGGCGGCGCGATGCCCACTCCCCGGCCTTCGCCGAAGGCGTAATGTTCCAGGTTGAGCCCGATATACACGGCCAGTGTGGCGTCCTTCGGCCAGCGGTGGGTGTCCCGGTCGGTGATGGCGCGGTAATCGAAGCGCCCGTGATGGGCAAGGGGAGGTGTCTGCATGCGAAGGTCCAGGACAGTAAACGATGACCTCTAGGGTAGTTGGTCAGCAGGCACGCCGCGCTATTGATTGAGCACCATGCGGTCGGCATGGGTCATGAGGAAGTCGACCCACGCCCTGACGCAGGGATTGGCGCGATTTTCCTGGGTAAATACGACATGGACACCGCTTTCAAAGCGTGTCGAGGTCACTTCATGCTGGCCCAGCACCGGGGTCAGTTGACCGCTGTCCAGCTCGTCCCTGATGGCCCAGCATGGCTGTAACACGATGCCCGCACCGTCGAGGGCGGCCTTTGTCAGTACATCGGCATTGTTGGAGCGCAGCATGCCGTCACGAATGGGAATGCGGCAGGTGTGCCCCTTGTATTTCAACTGCCAGTGATGGCTGGCCGTGGTGTAGTCGAAGGTCAGCAGGGTGTGCGCGGCCAGATCCTTCGGGCGAGTGATGGCGGCGTGGCGGTTCAGGTAGGCCGGCGCTGCCGCCAGCACGAACTGCTGATCGGCAATCTTTCGCGCAATCAGTGACGAGTCTTCCAGGTGGCCGATGCGTACTGCGACATCGAACTCTGCATCGATCAGGTCCACCCAGTGATCACTGCTGATGATGTGCAGGGTGATCTCGGGATAGGTCACCATGAATTCCCGCACCAGCGGTGCAATATAAAGGCGGGTGTAGCGCCAGGGTACGGAGACTCGCAGTGTGCCCGAGGTGGTTTGACCCGCGGCCTTCAAGTCCTGATCCATCAGATCGAACTGCTCGAGGATGGTGCCGATGCGTTTGAGAGCGCATTCACCGGCTGCCGTCAGCCGGACCTGCCGGGTAGAGCGAATGAGTAATGGCTCACCCAGCTGGCGTTCAAGCTGTCCGATATAGCGCGTTGCGGTCGAGGCGGCGATGCCCAGCTCCCTTGCCGCGGCAGAGAAACTGTGGTGCTCGGCTACCTTCTGAAAGGTTTTCAGTCTCAGGGTCAGATCGTTCATGGCACTCGATTATTGCAGCTACAGGAATAATGAATTCCCATTCTAGCCGTTCTGTCATCACCGGCCATGGCCTAGCCTTGTTGCAGATGCAGTTCTTGTGAGGCAGCCGATGCTGCCGGCAAGGTGATTCATTCGCCAGGAGGCTGGGTGACATGACGGACAGGGACAGGGCTTCCCGCAGCGAGCGGGCCTGGATCAATTATCAGGTAAGGCAGGCGGCGCCACTGCAGATTCTGGTGGACCCCGAGGGAGAAACCGGCAAGCGTATCGAGCCCGAGCACGACCGTGTTGAAGTCACGCTCCACGATGTTCGCGCCGACAGGGCGCCTACCTTCGACCAGCAGGGGGTGGCGTTTGTCGAGGCGCAGGAACTGGCCATGGATGTGACGCAGCAAGCCGTGCGCGAGCAGCACTACAGCAGGGCGGTTGCCGATTTTCTGTCGCAGTCCCTGGGGGCCAGCGAGGTCGTGGTGTTCGATCATACGCTCAGAGGCGTGGATGGCCATCGCCGGCCGGCACAGCACGTCCATACCGACTACGCCCGCGATGCCGGACGGCAACGGCTGTTTGACGTCCTTGAGGCGTCACGCGCCGCGGACTGGGCCGACGGGCATTTCGGCATCGTCAATCTGTGGCGCCCGGTCGCTTACCCCGCCGAGCTTGACCCCCTGGTTTTTGTGGATACTGCCACGGTGGCAGCGCAGGACTGGGTCAATATCGACATCATTTATCCCGACCGCCAGGGGCAGATTCAGGGGCTGACACACAGTCCGGATCACCACTGGTGGTACCAGTCGCGGATGTCGCCGGAGGAAGCCGTTATTTTCAATGCGTTCGACAGTGGCAAGCGGGTGCCGGTGCCCCATACCTCGGCCACGCTTTCCAGACCGTCTCCCAACGCACGGCCCAGGCAGAGCATCGAGAGTCGGGCACTGGTGCGCTATCCCGACTGACGGGTTGCCTGCTGAACGCTGGATTCATATATCAAGGAGTTGTCATGAGTGAAGCCATTTATATCGTCGGCCATGAACGCGGGTTCAATGCTGATCCCCTGCCGATCTGGAGTGATGCGGGCGATCCGGATCTGCTGTTTGAAGCCCATGATCCGGAGCAGGTCTCGCGTCGCGATATCCCTGAAGTGCCCGGTGCCTTTCAGTTACTCAACGTGCTGAGTTCAAGCGAGGCAGACAATTTCGTACGCATGGCCGAGCAAATGGGGTTCGATCAGGATTCTCCCGTTTCGCTGCCCCATAACGTTCGCCACAACCATAATGTCAACTGGATTGTCAGCGAGGCCGTGGACAGCACCTTGTGGGCACGTTCCAGACACCTGGTGACTGACAAGGTGGATGGCGAGAGCGCCAAGGGGTTGAACGCTCGTTTCAGGTTTTATCGTTATGAAACAGGGGACTTTTTCAAACCCCATAGTGACGGTGCCTGGCCGGGCAGTCGCGTCATCGATAACAGGATTGTTCAGGACGCCTATCCCGGGCTCATGAGCCAGTACACCTACCTCATTTTCCTGAGTGATGGTTATGAAGGCGGCCGGACCGAGTTTCTGGTCAGCAAGAGCAACCCTGGTCGTCCGGCGCAGTCACGGGATGACGTTACTACCGTGTCGGTCTCGACCCCCAAGGGCGGAGTACTGTGCTTTCCTCATGGTCAGCATCCCCTGCACTGCATTCATTCCGGCGAGCTCATCACCTCGGGCGCGAAGTACATCATTCGCAGTGACATCCTCTACTAGGCACTCAACAGCAGTCCCCATGAAGAACCCGGCGCATTGTCGCCGGGTTTCTTTGTATTGAGGCATGAAAACAGTGCCGTCAATAACGCCTTGCAGGGAGGCCGACTTTCAGGAAGCGTCGCATGAGCGTTTCTGGTGCATCGGGGGAAAGGGCGCTGCACCATGGGCGATCATGCAGGCGGCTGCCGTGATGAATGGAGCCCTCTTCGGCTGGCCGGCAGGACGCAAGCTGATGTTGGCCGTGGTAAAAGGCGAAACATGGCACAGTGATTGCAACGTTCGTTTCATGGAATAACCCAGAAAAATCATCGTTTCATCCAGAAGGCTGGATAAAGCGCTTATCACCGGGAGTGCCCCATGACCGATCGCCGTCGTTTTCTGACCCTTGCTGCCCACCTGGTGGGTGCAACGCTTGCAACCCTGTCACTGGCGGCCACGCTGAGTGGCCCGGCCCAGGCGTCCAGCCTTGATGATATCCAGTCACGCGGCACCCTGCGGGTCGCGGTGCCTCAGGACTTTCCGCCCTTCGGCTCCATCGGCGCCGATATGCAGCCACAGGGCTACGATATCGATACAGCGCGCTATCTGGCCGAGCAGATGAAGCTGGATCTGTCACTGGTGCCGGTGACGAGCGCGAACCGGATTCCTTATCTCACGACCGGCAAGGTGGATCTGGTCATTTCCAGTCTGGGGCGGAACCCTGACCGGGCAAGGGCCATCGATTTTTCCGACAAGTACGCTCCCTTTTTCTTCGGTGTGTTCGGTGATGGTGCAACCGACAGCGATGATGGCATTGAGGCCCCGGCAGATCTCGCGGGGAAAACCATCGGTGTGACCCGAGGGGCACTGGAGGATATCGAGCTCTCGAAGGTGGCGCCCGAGAATACCGTCATCAAGCGCTTTGAGGACAATGCAACGACCATCTCGGCCTTTCTGTCCGGCCAGGTCGGCCTGATTGCCACCGGCAACCAGGTCGCGGCGTCGATTGCCGCGCGAGGGGGGCGGCATGTGCCGGAGCTGGCCTTCACGCTGAAGGATTCGCCGTGCTACATCGGGGTGGCGAAGAATAACCCCGAGTTGCTGGCCCGTGTTGATCAGTTGATTCAGGACGGCATGAGCGACGGTACGTTCAACGCCTTGTCCGAGAAATGGTTCAAGGCACCACTGCCGGCTGATTTTGACGCGGCTGGCGGACACTGAGTCATGGCAATGGCACTCGATTTCAGCGCGCTCGCTCCGTACGGAGGTGAGGTTGCCGCTGGCGTGGCGACCACCATATCACTTACGGCCGTCGCTACGCTGGTGGGTATCACGGCGGCCAGCGTGCTGGCATGGCTGAAGCTCAATGGGCCGGCCGGTGTGCGCTGGGGCATTCAGGCCTACGTCGAGCTGGTGCGCAATACGCCCTTTATCGTGCAGCTTTTCTTCATTTTCTTCGGCCTGCCGGCGCTGGGCGTCTCACTTGAGGCCTGGGTGGCAGCACTGATCGCCATGACCATGAACCTGACCGCCTATGCCACGGAAATCGTGCGGGCGGGCATCGAGTCCATCGGCAAGGGGCAGCTTGAAGCTGCGCGGGTGCTGGGGCTTTCCCGCCGTCAGACCTACCGCCATGTGGTGCTGGTGCCGGCCCTTCGAAAGATTTATCCGGCGCTGACCAATCAATGCATCATCGTGATGCTGGGGTCTGCCGTCATCTCGCAGATTTCGGTCGAGGAACTGACTTGGGCGGCCAACTTCATTGCCTCGCGCAACTTCCGTAATTTCGAGGCGTATATCCTGGCCACACTGATCTACCTGGCGTTGTCGATCGGTATGCGGCAGCTGTTCAGGCTTGCCGGCTGGCACTTTCTGGGCGGGCGTCAGGGGAGGCCTTCCTCATGATGGATTTCACCCTGTGGGATATCGTGCGCAACCTGTTGCTCTCGATGCGCTGGACCGTCGTGCTGTCCCTGATCGCCTTTATCGGAGGCGGGGTAGTGGCGCTGCTGCTGACGGTGATTCGCCTGTCTCCCTCTCGCTGGGTGCAGTGGCCGGTAATGGCCTATGTGGAGCTTTTCCAGGGCACGCCCCTGTTGATGCAGTTGTTTCTGGCCTTTTTCGGCCTGGGCGCGCTGGGCATTCAGGTCTCGGCCTGGACGGCCGCGACACTTGCCCTGGTGCTGTTTACCAGCGCCTTTCTGACTGACATCTGGCAGGGCTGCATTCGGGCGATTCCGCCCGGCCAGTGGCAGGGAGCCAGAGTGCTGGGCCTTGGCAGGCTGCAGACCCTGCACCATGTGATACTGCCGCAGGCGCTGCGGCTGGCGATTGCTCCGACGGTCGGGTTTTCGGTACAGGTCGTGAAGGGAACGGCACTTGCATCGATCATCGGTTTTGTCGAGCTGACCCGCACCGGCACCATGCTCAATAACGCGACCTTCAAACCCTTTCTGATCTTTGCCCTGGTCGCACTGGGGTATTTCCTGTTGTGTTATCCCCTGTCCCTTTATGCCCGTCATCTGGAGAAAAAGCTCAATGTCACTGGTTCGCGTTGATGCCCTTCACAAGTCCTTTGGCCACCTTGAAGTGCTGAAAGGCATCGATCTCAAGGTATCTGCCGGCGAGGTTGTATCGATCATCGGGCGCAGCGGGTCGGGTAAAAGTACCTTCCTGCGCTGCCTTAATCAGCTGGAGCAGCACGACAGCGGCCGGATTGAAATCAATGGCCAGGTGCTGGATGCCAATAGCATGGCGCCGGCGCTGCTCAGTGAAAACGTGGGCATGGTGTTTCAGAACTTCAATCTGTTTCCGCACAAGACCGTGGGCGAAAACGTGATGCTGGCACCGATGATTGTGCGGGGTGAGCGCGAGCGGGAGGCCTCGCGGCTGGCGCGCCGCATGCTTGAGCGTGTCGGGCTGGCGGACAGGTTTGATGCCTGGCCGGAGCAGTTGTCCGGCGGCCAGCAGCAGCGGGTTGCCATCGCCCGTGCGCTGGCGATGTCGCCCAAGGTGCTGCTGTGTGACGAGATTACTTCGGCGCTTGACCCGGAGCTCGTAGGCGATGTGCTGAAGGTGCTGGAACAGCTGGCCAGGGACGGGATGACCCTGATTCTGGTGACCCACGAAATGAGCTTTGCCCGTGATGTGGGCAGCCGGGTGGTGTTCATGCACCAGGGGCGAATTCATGAGCAGGGGGACTCAAGAGAAGTGCTGTCTCAGCCCAGGACACCCGAGTTGCAGCAGTTCCTGTCGGCGGTCCGGTAACCGCCGCAGGACATGGTCTTTCACCTCTGTCGCAGGGCCACATGCTGAAGCAGCATAATGGTCTTGCCGTCCATGATCTCGCCTCGCGTGATCATGGCCAGCGCCTCTTCAAGCGGCAGCTCCAGCACGTCGATATCCTCGCCTTCCGAGGCCACACCGCCGCCCTGGCCGATCCGCTGGCCCGTGCCGGGCTGAGCGTGATGCCTGCCTGCCCCGGCCGAGCCTGCAGACTCTATTCCGTGAACAGCGGTACCGTGCGATGCATGCCTGGCATCAGGTCGGTGAAGTTGCTGACATCGGCCGTGACCGGGCCGGTGGCCGGAGCATCCAGGCAGGCCTGAAGGGCGCTTTCGCTTTTGAATACGCAGACGGCAACGGCAACGATGCTGTCATGGGGCGGTTCTGCCGGGAACAGGGCCGAGGCCTGCAGCAGGCCGTGCTCCTGCCAGGCCGCGCGTACCATCGGCAGGTGGGTGTTGACGTAATAGTCACGGTCGAATCGGTCCGTCTGATGGCCGGTGTAGACGATATAAAGCGTGACGGTGTCGGAGGAACTCATGGGACAGGCCTTTTGAAGTCAGTGTATGAGATTGAATGGTGGTACTGGTCTTTCAGCACAAGGTAGAACTATCTTCAGGGATTGAGACAATGCCCCGGACCTTTTGTGCAAGAGACCGACAATAATGAATAAAACAGTACTATCGACGCTGGGTATGCTACTGCTGAGTACCCAGGCCCAGGCTGCGCCGGATTCATCGAATGACCGGCTTGAGCAGATCGCCGAACGTGGGGTGCTCAGGGTATGCACTACCGGTGATTACCGCCCTTACAGCTACCTCCGCCCGGATGGTGAGTATGAGGGGATCGATATCGATATGGCCCGATCACTGGCCGACAGTATCGGGGCACGTGTGCAGTGGGTGCCAACTACCTGGAAGGCGCTGATGCCTGATTTTGTGGCGAAGGGCTGCGATATCGGGGTGGGCGGGATTTCCGTCACGCTTGAGCGTCAGCGCAAGGCCTGGTATGCGGAGTCACTCGGCACCGATGGCAAGATTCCCCTGGTGCGCTGTGATGATGTGGCGCGGTATCGCACCGTTGAGCAACTGAATCATCAGGACGTGCGTGTGATCGAACCACCGGGTGGGACCAATGAAGCCTTTGTGCGGCATTATCTGCCGGACGCCTCACTGGCGCTGTATGACGATAACGTCACCATCTTTCAGCAGCTGGTGGATAAGCACGCTGACGTCATGATCACCGATGCCTCCGAGGCGCTGTATCAGCAACAGCACATGCCGGAACTGTGTGCCGTCAATCCCGGGGAGCCGCTTCAATACGGCGAGAAGGCCTATCTGCTGCCCCGGGGTGACATGGACTGGAAACAGTACGTGGATCAGTGGCTGCATCTGAGCACCGCCACGGGCGAGTATGGAAAAATAGCCACCCACTGGATCGGGACGGTGCCGTCGTCCTGATCTCTGGCTAGCCGCCGAACCCGGCCCCGCCCATGGCGGCGCGGGCCAGGCCAGAATCCGGGGGCGTGTTCGGGGCATCCGGCGTGCCGGTCAGCTCCCGGAACATGCCCATCGAGCCGAGCAGTGCCGATGATTCATACGGTACGAAAATGCGTTCACCGTGTTTTGCCATGTCCGGCAGGGTCTTGATGTAATTCTGTCCCAGCAGATAACTCACTACGGTGCGCTTGTCCTCGGGGTCGCTGCCCAGTGCCTCCAGCACCAGCCGGATCGACTGCTTCTCGCCTTCGGCTCGCAGAATGGTGGCCTGCTTGTCGCCTTCGGCATTCAGAATGGATGATTCACGTTCCCCCTGAGCCCGGGCAATGGCCGCGGATTTTTCTCCTTCCGCTTCGGTCACGGTGGCGCGGCGCTTTCGCTCGGCCGCCATCTGAAGGCGCATGGCGTCTTCCACTTCTTCCGGCATGTGGATGTCCTGCACTTCCACCCGGGTGATTCGCACGCCCCATTTATTGGAGGGATCATCCATGGCTGCCTGAATCTTGTCGTTGACCTCACTGCGGGATTCGAAGATACGATCGAGTTCCATCTTGCCGACCACCGAACGCAGCGTGGTCTTGGCCAGTACTTCGATGGCCTGACTGACATTTTCGATTTCGTAGACGGCAGCGCGCGGATCGATGATCTGGAAATACAGCGCCCCGTTGATGCGGACGGTGACATTATCCGTGGTTACGACCGGCTGACCGGGAAAGTCCATGACGGTTTCGCGCCGGTCGATCCGGTTTTCAAAACTGGCAATCGGGATATAGTCATCGCCGCTGCGCTTGTAGCGAATCATGGCAATGGCGCGAGGCTGATCGATAAACGGAATGATGAAGTTGATGCCGCTTTCAAGCAGGCGGTTGAAGGAGCCGAGACGCTCGATCACCATCACCTCCGACTGACGGACGATAACCAGCCCCTTGGCAACGATGATGATGCCGATGACCAGTACGATCAGGGCGATGAGAAAGGCAGGACTTTGCAGCAGGTTCATTAGAGTGGTTCCCTGGGGGTGTCATTGGTGCTCATGTCGGGGATGACGGCGGCCGCCTCAAGCGTGACGATCGCGGTAGTGCCCTCAAAGTGATCCAGTCGTACCTCGGTGCCGGGGGCAATGATCCGGTGGGGTGCGTGCAGGTCACGCACCCGGAAACTGTCTCCCTTGAGGGTAATCACGGTAGCGTGATCAAAATCGCGCAGATGGGTCAGGTAATACCGGCCGTGTTCGACACCGGTACCGGTAGTGCCATAGCCGGTCGCCGCAGGAGTCGTATGCCGTCCCAGGCGTTTGATGGTCAGCGGCACCAGCGCACCGGCCAATAGCCCCACACCGATCAGTTGCAATACGATCGAACCACCGAAGGCGGCCAGCACGGCGCCACCCAGTGCTGCTGCCGCCAGAGCGAGAAATACAAACGAGCCGGCGCCCAGCATCAGTTCCATGCCGGCCAGCAGCAGGGCGATCAGCGCCCAGACCCAGCTGTCGTTCCAGTTCATCACGCCTCCCGCCTGCACCTGGCAGGGTTGATTGCTGTCAGTGTACCGATCATGCCATATATTCCTGTTCAAGGAGCAGCTGATGCATTGCATGATCAGTAGCGTGTCTGACCTTAAACGCGAATATCCCCCAGTTGGTGAATCACGGCCTCCACTCGGGTGCCCGTCGCTCGTTCTTCATTGCTGAAACCGTCCAGGTGGCTCAGGGGGCCGAAATCCAGCCCGGTCAGTGTCTCGATGTGCAGGATACTTTTCTGAAAGGTCTGGTACTGGCCGAAAAACAGCCCCAGGCCATCATTCAGCTCCCTGTCCTGGGTAATCAGGTAGGCCGTAGCACTCTGGCGGCCATCGTCCCTGATGAAGGCGACCACTTTCCAGAAGGCTTCAGGGATGCGTACGCCCCGGTATGTTCGGTCGCTATCCTTGAATACCGGTCCGGTAAAGATGCTGAGTCGGCCCGAGCCCCTGGCGGCGTTATCCTTCAGATAATCCTCGAGCCCCAGCCAGGTCTGCTGATTGAAGGCGGCCATCTGCGGCGTGCAGTTGGTGAAGTGAAAGGTATCCTGATTGGCCTGTTCGGCCAGCGTGCCCCAGCAGGCGGCCGACCGCCGGACCAGATGGCCTCGGTCCAGCGGATTGCGGGCATACAGCGCTTCGCCACACTGAGCATCTGCCGGTATTCGGCTATCCAGCACCCACCGGTCGTTGCCGCGACGAATGCTTCGAAGCTGGCTTCCATCCAGATTGAAGGCAGTAAAAAAGGCCAGCCGCCGCGGGCGGTTCATCACGATCGAGAAGTGGGTGTAATCCAGCCGCCCATCATCACGGCCGTCGACGGGGGTAACGTCTCCCGGTGCCCTGTCGGTGACCACGGGCATCGGCACGGTAAAGCCTTCCAGGAAGTCTGCGTTATAGCCGGTGCGCCCTTCGAGTGCCGAGCCGGGCGTCATGGCCGGAGCAAATGAAGCCACCGCCGAGGGTGACGTCGGGTCGGGTGTGGGATCGATGGGCGTCAGGTCGGCAAGGCGAACGGGGGAAGCGGACATGAGTACGGCCTGTGCAGGATAAATGTATCTTCCAGAATGGCACTATCTGCCGGTTTTGCACGTGCTCCCGACATGGTGACGGCGGATGGTATTCGTGACCAATTACCTATGTTTCATTGATATTTGCTCCGGTAGGCTCTGCCCTGTACATGCCTTCACTCAGCGGGGAATATCATGGCCACCTGGAACAGCCTGCCGTCATTGAGCTTTCTGGCCGAAGCCGAAGTCCATGTGGCGCCACCACATGAACTGGGTCACACCGGCCAGGGAGAGCGCCTGATGTTTGCCATTGAAGGCGGCCGGTTCAGCGGTCCCGGCCTGTCCGGAACCATCCTGCCTGGCGGGGCAGACTGGGCCTTTCAGGTAAGCCGTACCCGGATTGAAATCAGTGCCCATTATCTGGTCGAGCGGGAGGATGGCGTAGTGCTTGAAATCACCAACGAAGGCACTTCCTGCGAAGTGTCGCCCGGTATATGGCAGGGCGAGACCGTGGCCCGTTTCCGAAGCCGTGATCCGGTTCAGAGCCATCAGATGATGATAGGCCGGATGCGTGCCGACACCTGCCAGGAGCCGGGAATCATCCGGCTGGCCTTCTGGCAGGTGGTCGTGAAGGGACACGCTCCGGCGTGATGCCTTATCCCGTCAGCTCGGTGCGTAACCTGTCGATCGATGCCTGTTCACGCCGGGCATAAAGGTCCAGTTCACTGGTAACCTCGGCTCCGAGTGCGGCTTCAAAGGCGGCCTGGTTGGCATTGCCTTCGTAGCTGTGATCGCTGCGTCCGCCCAGGTTGGATTGAAAGATGCCGGCCGCAGAGACCGGCAGGAAGTCCTCATAGGTAATCGGCTCGGCACGGACGATATTCTGCTCGATCAGGGCCTTCAGGGTGTCGGAATTGACAGGCCCGGAAAGGCCGGCCCGATCCCTGAGGTGATAATCGAAATAGGCCAGCCCTTCCCGGTGCAGTGTGTCGACATCATCCGGAAATGCTTCGAATACCTCGGCCAGTACCTGCTGATGTGCCTCGTTGGCCAGGCCCTCGGTGCGGGTTCTGGCTGTGCGCAGCAGCCGGTCATACAAGGCTCTGCCCTTGGGCGTCAGCGCCACGCCACGCTGCTCGATTTCACCGAAGCGGGCCGTATGGGTGCCATCGTGATGATCTGCAAAGTCGATCGATTCCTCGAGTGCCTTGAAACTGGTCTGGCGCAGCAGGATCGGCCACTGGCGACGGGGTGGGCCTTCAATGACATCCTTGGGCGTGATGCCGACGTCCGGCATGCGGCGCTGCACTTCATCGATGTCCAGTGTGCGTGGCGTGAGATGGTTGATGTGGGGACCCTTGAAGCAGACCACATCCGCGATCAGCCGGTGCTCCTGTGCCAGTGCCTGATAGGTGGCATGGTCCACTGTGGCCTGCTGGTGCCAGCGGAATGTCTCGAGTGCTTCCGAGACAAACTGGTCTGCTTCCGTGTCGGTCAAACCGCCCTGTTGTTCAAAGATCGTGATCAGCTCAAGTGCGCGTTCGGTAAATATCTGACGCTTTTCCAGAATGTCGCTGGCCCGGGCGCGCAGGGCCTGATCCTCGATCAGTTCCAGACGCAGTAGCGAGGTGAACAGGCGGAACGGGTTGCGCTTGAGGGCGGCGTCATCCATCGGCCTGAAGGCCGTGGCATGTACCGGCACGCCGGCTTCTGACAGGTCGTAGTAGCCGACCGGAAACATGCCCATGACGGCGAAAAGGCGGCGCAGGGTGGCCAGCTCCTTGGCCGTGCCGACCCGGATGGCGCCATGGCGTTCCACTCGCAGGCGAGCCAGTTCCTGCTGGTCACACAGGCGAGCATGCAGGTCCGGGTCGCGGTCCAGGGTTTCGCGATTTACCGCGTCAACCAGCTTCAGCAAGGTACCGTACTGGGGCACTTCCAGCTGATACATGTCAGACATCGCCTTTGAGAAGCGATCACGAATTTCGTCAGGATCAAGGTAAGGCCGCATGACAATCTCCTGTCAGATTAGATGGCATTCGCGGGTAATCAGTGACTCGAGGGCTTGTTCGATAATAGACAATCCCTCGTCCATGAGTTCGGGTTCGATGGTCAGCGGTGCCAGCAGGCGCAGCACGTGACGCCTGCGCCCACTGGGCATCAGCAAAAGCCCCCGCTGGCGTGCTGCCTGAAGCAATGCCATCAGGTGCTCGCTGCCAGTGGCTGATTCCGTGTCATTGAAGACAATGCCACGCATGGCCCCCACGCCGGTCAGTGCTCCCAGCATGGGGTAGCGGCCGCTGTCGTGCCAGCGTTGCCAGGCCTGACGGATGGCCTGTGACTGCCGGGCTTCCCAGCGGGAAAGCTGATCTTCCGTCATGACGTCCATGACGGCCAGGGCTGCTGCACAGGCGACGGCATTTCCGGAAAAGGTGCCCCCCAGGCCCCCTTTGGGCACGGCATTCATCAGGGCTTCGCGCCCGACCACTGCCGCCAGTGGCAGCCCGGCGGCAATGCTCTTGCCGATCAGCAGAAGATCCGGCTCGATGCCGAGCCGCGAGAACGCAAACCGTTGGCCGGTGCGGCCAAAGCCCGACTGGATTTCATCAAGAATCAGCACGATGCCGTGCTGGTCGCACAGGGCACGCAGGGTGTTGGCGAACACCGGGCACAGTGGCAGGAAGCCGCCTTCACCCTGCACGGGTTCCACGATGATGCAGGCGATATCTTCAACGGGCAGCTCGACGCTGACCAGGCGCTCGAAGGCGCGGGTGGCCTCGTGTGCGCTGATGTCATTGTCCGGACTGGGGTAGGGCAGGTGATAAACCGGGCCGGGGAGGGTGCCCATGGCCTTCTTGTAGGGCGCCACCTTGCCATTGAGATTCAGTGCCGCCAGGGTGCGGCCATGAAAGCCGCCGTCAAAGGCGACGACGGCCTGCCGGCCGGTCGCCGCCCGGGCCACCTTGAGCGCATTTTCACAGGCTTCGGCCCCACTGTTGGTCAGCATGGTCGCCAGCGGATAGGACACCGGAACAAAGGTGGCGAGCCGGGCGGCCACATCAAGGTAACCCCGGTGGGGCGTGGCATTGAATGCCGCATGCATCAGAGTGTCGATCTGGGCATGAGCTGCCTCGCGCACTGCCGGGTGGCCGTGGCCAAGGTTCAGCACGCCAATGCCGCCGATGAAATCAATGTAACGTTTGCCCTGTTCATCCCAGACTTCGGCATTGTTCCCACGTGCAATGCACACCGGATGTACGACTCCAAGAGCCTGGCTGATATATGGCATGTCCATGAGCGGCTGTCCTTGAACGCAGCGAGTAAGTGGCTGTTATCAGATCAGGCAGGCATCAGCACCTTCAAGCGAAAAAAAACGGGTGGGTCATTCCAAAAAGTCGGCTTTTGCCCGGCCGTCAGGAAATGGCCGGAAAAAGGGTCGGGCGTTCCAGGTGTTCCAGGATCCAGGTCACGAACCCCTTGACCTTGGCGACCTCTCCCTTGTGTTCCGGATAGGCCAGGTAATAGGCATCCTGACTTTTGATGGCATGATGCCAGGCGACCGTCAGCTCGCCCCGGGCAATTTCCTCATCTGCCAGAAAGCGGGGTACCAAAGTCACGCCGCATCCTACGCGGGCCGCTCTCAGCAGCATCTCGAAGGTATCAAAGCGCGGGCCATGATAGCTGTGTTCGGTATAGCAGTCCTGCTCGGCAAACCATGTGTGCCACGCCTCCGGCCGGGAGGCGCTTTGCAGCAGCACCAGTTGCGTCAGCTCCAGGGGGGAGGAAAAGCCCTGGGCTGGCAGCAGGCCGGGGGCGCAGACCGGCACCAGCTCTTCATCCAGCACGCGGACACATTCGGCCTTTGGCCAGACACCGCGCCCGTAAAAGAAAGCAGCATCGACCCGTTCGTCTTCAAGGTCGAACGGGTCGGAGCGAATACTGATGTCCAGGTAGGTGGTGGGATGGCGCAGCCGGTATCCGTTCAGTCGCGGTACCAGCCAGCGAGCGCCGAAGGTCGGCAGGGTGCTGACGCTCAGTACATCGCTCTGGCCGCCATAGGACTGCATGTAGCGCGTTGACATCTCTACCTGAGCCAGCGTCTTGCGTACCTCCGTCAGGTACAGCGACCCCTCCGGCGTGACCTGCAGCCGCTTGCGAACGCGGAGAAACAGCGGGTGTTCCAGCAGTGACTCCAGTTGAGCGACCTGCTTGCTGACGGCGCTCTGGGTCAGATTCAGCTCATCGGCAGCCCGGGTAAAGCTGAGATGACGGGCCGAGGCTTCAAAACACTGCATGGCGATCAGGGTGGGCAGGCGGGGGCGTGACATGAGCACCTCTGGTTGCGAAAAAAAGGAATGAACTTCGTATAAAACGTCGTTTGAGCGGGGTCAAGTGTCATGGTGATACTGAGATAAATCTCACGAGGCGGCAGCAGCGTTTATCCGCCTGGAATCAGCAGCACAGGAAGCCTATCAGATGATCAATGACCTCATGCAGCGCCTTGGCGTATCAAGCCAGCAGTATCAGGGCGGCGATTACGCAGTGACCTCTCCGACCGATGGTAGTGAGCTTGGCCGTGTGGCCTTCGAATCCGCCGACGTTACCCAGGGCCGTATCGACCGTGCCCAGCGAGCCTTCGAGGCCTGGCGTCAGGTGCCTGCCCCTCGCCGGGGCGAGCTGGTTCGCCTGTTTGCCGACCAGCTTCGCCGGCACAAGGATGATCTGGGCCGTCTGGTGACGCTTGAGTGCGGCAAGATCTACCAGGAAGGGCTGGGTGAAGTGCAGGAAATGATCGATATCTGTGACCTGGCCGTAGGGCAGTCACGGCAGCTTTTCGGTCTGACCATTGCCTCCGAGCGCCCGGGCCATCACATGCGTGAAAGCTGGCACCCGCTGGGCCCGATCGGTCTGATTACGGCCTTCAACTTCCCGGTAGCCCCCTGGGCGTGGAACGCGGCGCTGGCCCTGGTATGCGGTAATAGCCTGATCTGGAAGCCTTCCGAGAAGACGCCGCTGTGTGCATTGGCCTGCCAGGCCCTGCTTGATGCGGCTGTGAAGGAATTCGGTGACGATGCGCCAGCGGATCTGAGCCAGGTCGTGATCGGTGGACGCGAGTCCGGTGAAGTACTGACCGATGACAGGCGTATTCCGCTGATCAGCGCTACCGGCAGCACGCGCATGGGGCGCGAAATTGCACCACGCGTTGCCTCGCGCTTCGGTCGCAGCATTCTGGAGCTGGGGGGCAACAATGCCATGATCCTGGCGCCGAGTGCCGATCTGGACATGGCTGTTCGCGCCATTCTGTTTTCTGCCGTGGGAACGGCCGGTCAGCGCTGCACCACCCTGCGTCGTCTGATTGTGCATGAATCCATTCGCGATGATGTGCTGGCCCGGGTCAAGAAGGCCTATGCCAACGTCACCATTGGTGACCCGATGGACGGTAGTCTGGTCGGCCCGCTGATTGATGGCCAGTCCTTTGATCAGATGCAGTCTGCGCTTGGCAAGGCGCGTGAGCAGGGTGCGACAGTCACCGGAGGCGAGCGTCTGCTGGAGGATCAGTATCCAGAGGGGTTCTACGTGCGGCCGGCGATCGTTGAAATGCAGGAGCAGACTGATCTGGTTCGTAGCGAGACCTTTGCTCCGATCCTTTATGTGATGAGCTACAGCGAGTTCGACGAGGCGCTGGCCATGAACAATGACGTGCCTCAGGGCCTGTCCTCATGCGTGTTCACCACGGATGTCCGCGAGGCTGAAACCTTCGTCTCGGCGCTGGGCAGTGATTGCGGAATTGCGAACGTCAACATTGGGCCGAGCGGTGCCGAAATCGGCGGTGCCTTTGGAGGCGAGAAGGAAACCGGCGGCGGCCGTGAGTCCGGTTCGGATATCTGGAAAAGCTACATGCGTCGCCAGACCAATACCGTGAACTATTCCCGCGAGCTGCCCCTGGCGCAGGGTATCCGGTTCGACTGATCCGGTAACGCTGTAGTTCAGGCACCCAGGCGGTTCCGTCAGTCCACAGGATGCCGGGGCCGCCTACGTCACAACAATGATAAAAGGCAGGCGCGCCATGACAGGCAATATTCGTATCGGGAAGACGCCAGGGCTTGCAATGGCACTGGCTCCGCTGCTGCTGACCGTCTCTTTGCTGATGGTGCAGTTCTTCGTGTTCAACGATTTTACTCCGCATATCCCGCTGGCCTGCGGGATCATCATCTGTGCGCTCTTTGCGCGCATCAAGGGCGTCAGCTGGCAGCAGATGGAGGCATCGATGCTTGAGGTCATCAAGCTCGGTGTCCCGGCGATCCTGATCCTGCTGGCCGTCGGGATGGTCATCGGTTCATGGATACTCTCCGGCACCGTGCCCACTCTGATCTACTACGGCATTGAACTCGTGTCCCCGGGCCTGTTTCTGGTAGCCACCAGTCTGATCAGCGCGCTGGTATCGCTGGCCATCGGCACCTCCTGGGGCACCATCGGCACGCTGGGCCTGGCGCTGATGGGCATCGGTCAGGGGCTGGGGATTCCCGTGCACCTGACCGCAGGGGCCCTGGTCTCCGGTGCCTTTTTCGGTGACAAGATGTCCCCGCTGTCAGACACCACCAACCTGACTCCGGCGGTATGCGAGACCGATCTGTGGAGCCACATTCGGGGCATGATGGCGACCACCATTCCCGCCATGACCATTGCGCTGGCCCTGTATGCCTGGCTGGGCATGAGCTACGCCGACTCGGTCACCGATACCAACAGCATCGCGGTGTTGCGCAGTACGCTGGCGTCCAGTTTTACCCTGAGCTGGATCACGTTGATTCCGCCGGTCATGGTCATTGGCATGGCCGTGGCCAGGCTGCCGCCCTTTCCCAGTATCTTTGCCGGTGCGGCGGCCGGCGGCATCATCGCACTGACGCTTCAGGGCAGCGATCTGCACACCGTGGTCAGCGTGATGCAGAACGGCTATGAGAGTCAGACCGGTAATGCGGCGATGGATCAGCTGCTGAGCAACGGGGGCGTCATGTCCATGGCCTGGGTGGTCACGCTTACCCTGTTTGCCCTGAGCTTTACCGGCATGCTGGAAGCCTACGGCACGATCGATGCCATCATGAAATACATGTCGAAACTGACCCGTGGTCGATTCAGTCTTGTGCTGACCAGTTCAGCCACGACAGCCTCGGTGGGCGTTGTCGTCGGTGATGTCTATACGACGCTGGTGCTGCCGGGCCGCCTGCTTCGTGGCCAGTATCAGAAGATGGGCTACAGCACGACGACGCTTTCCCGCTCGATTGAAGACAACGGCACGCTGCTCTCCCCGTTGATTCCCTGGAACATGGGCGGTGCCTTTGTGGCTTCGACCATCGGCGTACCGACACTTCTGTACGCCCCCTTTGCCTTTGCCTGCTGGCTGTCTCCGTTGATCGGGCTGTTCTGGGCGCTGATCGGCAGGTTCATACCGGAGGCGGAGCCCTCGATCGCCCCGTCAACGGCGCCGCCATCGGCCAGTCAGCCGTCTCCGGCATAAGCAGTGATGAAGCATCATGATGGTTTCGGCCGGGGACGATGAACCGGCCTGTTGAAGGAGTGGCGTATCATGCAGGAGAAGTGTCTTTGGGAAGCGAGTGCACGGGAGCAGGCTCCCGTAACAGCGCCACTGGACAGTGATATCAGCACCCAGGTCTGTGTGGTGGGCGGCGGCATTACCGGGCTGTCGACGGCGCTTCATCTGGCGGAGCGCGGGATCTCCGTATCGGTGCTGGAAGCAGGCCGGATTCCGACCGGCGGATCCGGTCGTAACGTCGGGCTCGTCAATGCCGGCTTATGGGTGCCGCCTGACGATATCGTGGCGGCGCTGGGGGCGGAAGACGGTGAGCGAGCCAACCGGGTGCTGGGCGAGGCACCCGCGCGTGTCTTTGAGCTGATCGAGCGTTACGGGATCAACTGCCATGCGACCCGCACCGGCACGTTGCACCTGGGGCACAATCCGAAGGGGTGCAACGAGCTGGCTCGCCGTCGCGATCAGCTGACGGCGCGAGGTGCGCCGGTCGAGCTGGTCACGGGAACGGACTGTGAGCGACTGACCGGCACACCAAAAATTGCTGCCGCCCTGCTGGACAAACGGGCCGGCACCATCAATCCCACCGAGTATACCCGGGGGCTGGCTCAGGCCGCCTGCGCTCAGGGGGCGGCACTGTTTACCGACAGCAGCGTGACCGGTATCGAGCGTGACGGCGACCGGTGGCGCGTCCGGACGGCTGCCGGTAGTGTGCTGGCCGATCGTGTTGTCATGGCAACCAACGCCTATACCCAGGATGACTGGAACTGGGTGAAACACCAGTTCTTTACCGGGCATTACATGCAGGTGGCTTCGAAGCCGCTCAGTGGTGAGGTGGCCGACAGCATCCTGCCGGACCGGCAGGGGGCATGGGATACACGAACCGTGCTGTCCAGTATTCGGCGCGACAGTGAGGGGCGGCTGGTACTGGGATCACTGGGCAGTGGAGAGCGCCGCCCGCATGCCTATCTCAAGTGCTGGGCCGATCGGGTGGCGTCCTTTTATTTTCCGGCACTGGGCGCGGTCGAGTGGGAATACACCTGGACAGGCAATGTGGCATTTACGCCGGATCACACCCTGCGACTGTTTGAACCGTTGCCGGGCATCCTGGCCGCCTGCGGCTATAACGGGCGTGGTGTGACGACGGGCACCGTCGTGGGGCAGGGCTTTGCACAGTTCATCACGACCGGAGATGACAGTCTCATGCCATTGCCGATCAAGACCCACAAGGCCATTGCCTCCCGGCCGCTCTGGAGTCTGGCCTATGAGAGCGGATTCACGCTTTATCATGTGGGGCAGTGTTTGCGCGTGACCATGTGATCGTCAGAGGTGGCAGTGGCGACAACTTTTCTTTATTGAAACTGAACCATGGCGAGAAACACGCCTCCAATGTTCAGGCGCCTGCCTTTGCAGGTGCCTGGATGTTCAATTCCCTCTGGAGACTGCCATGACCCGTGTTGCCCTTGTTTTCGCCGCTGCCGTTGCCCTTGTACCTCTCAGCCAGTCCGCGAGTGCCGATGAGCCGTTGTCGTCACAGCCCGATACCGTTCAGCACTGCGTCAGTGCAGCACAGGCGCAGGACGAGACGCTGCAGGGGCTTTCCTATGCACACAGCAACGTTGTGCGTTATGCCACCGGTCACCCCTATCACCTTGAGGTGAGTCTGCTGGGAGAGGGCAATGGCTATTACAACCTGCAGTGCCATATCGATGCGCAGGGCACCGTGACGTATCAGGGCTACAAGCTGGGTGGTCAGCCGGTGGAATGAACCAATCGGTCATGAGTGATGTGTGTTACGCGCCGGGTGGTCTACGCTGAAAAGGCACCATGAAGGTGCAGGCGATGACAGGATTACAAGGAGTGTTTATGCACAAGCCGATGCTGACAGTGACAGGTGCCCTGATGTTGGGCTTTTTAAGTGCTTCCGTTCAGGCTGCGCCGCCTGAAAAGCCGACCAGTGAGCTCGCGCAGCAGTGCATTGATCAGGCGACGGCAAAAGAGCCGAAACTGCAGGACCTTCCCTATGGCTCCGACAACATGGACAGCTATGAGAAGGGCGAACCGTTTGATCTGGAAGTCACCCTGTACGGCAAGGGTAACGCCATGATGAACCTTGACTGCAAGATCGACAGTAAGGGTTCACTGAGCTATCAAGGGTATGAAAGGTCAGGCCGCTGGGCCGGCTGAAGGCAGGGCGGCGGCATTCCGTCGCAGGGAGTGGATACAGGGTACAGAGGGCCCCCTCGCTGATTTATGCTGACGGGGCCTGTCTTGAGGAGATGACTCATGTCCGATGCAACGACTCACTGTAATCTGGGCCAGATTGATCTGCTGGACGACAATATTTCGACTTCCCATCAGATTCAGGCTCGTAATGTTCACCAGCTGTATCTGTTATCGGTCGAAGTGCGCGCCCTGATGGACGTGGTGTGCCAGAACGGCCAGTCCAGTCTGCTGGCCGATCGTATCGAGCACCATGCGCATCAGCTCGAAGAGCAGTTTCTGGACCGTGCTGAAAAGCGCCGTTCCCTGTCACTGAGCTACCAGTTCTTCATGCGGCAAAAGGAACTGATCGACGAAGACGTGACGTCGATCGTTGGCGCGTTGCATGCTCTGGATGACAATGGCCAGATAGGCGACGACGTGCACGACCACCTGCATGACTGACCCGCATGTCCCTAGCTGTCCCGCACTCGCCAGTGAGTGTGGGGCTCTATCTGATCCCCGTGCAGATGTTCCTCGATATCCGGGTCGATCGGCACCATGAAGGCGCGACCATGTCGTACTCCCCGCTCGCTGATGACCCGCTCTGTCAGCGCATGAACGCGCTGACTTTCCCCTTTCAATACGGCCACCGACAGTGAGTGATCATGATCCAGTGGCACCTCCAGGGTGGTGTGGATCAGAGCATGGTGGACATGAAACAGATGCGACAGCCGCTGCGCCAGATCTCGGGTACCGTGATCGAAGACCCAGCTGAGCGTGGCCATGCAGTGACGTGACGTCCCCGGCTGTTGCTGCCTGGAATCCAGAAGTCCCGTTCGCAGCAGGTCCCGCATCGCCTCGGAACGCCCCTGATAGTTGTGGGATCGCACCCGCTCATCGATGGCTTCCAGCAGTTCATCATCCAGAGTAATCGTCACCCGCTGCATGTCGGCTCCTTGTGACTCGGCACGAGCCGCGTTGATTCAGGCTCGCGAGTATGAGGAATTTGGATAGACATCATATCAGGGCTTCGCTAGGCTCCACACCCACTTCTCCCTTTCTCTTGCCGGTACGGATACACGACGCTCATGAAGCAGCAGACGGCGCGGTGGGTGCGCACTCTTTCAGTAATGGTCTGGTGTCTTATGGCCGGTACCTCGACAGTGATGGCGGCTGAAGCCGACAGCGGGGACCAGGCCCCGGTACTTCGTACGGCATGGCCCTACGATGTGGGGCCACTGAACAGCCAGGGGTATGGTGCCAATCAGATGGTGGCTCAGGCCATGGTGTATGAGCCGCTGGTGCGTTATCACAAGGGAGAAATCGAGCCCTGGCTGGCGACCGACTGGGCACTGTCGGAAGACGGTCGCACCTATACCTTTACCCTGCGTCAGAATGTGACCTTTTCCGATGGCACACCGTTTGATGCCTCTGCCGTCAAGGCCAACGTCGACGCGGTGCTTGGTTGCCGGGCACGTCATGACTGGCTGGCACTGGTCAATCAGCTTGATCACGTCACGGTCGTGGACGCGCATACCGTCCAGCTGGTACTCAAGCATCCGTACTATCCCACCCTGATGGAACTGTCATTGATTCGGCCACTACGCATTGCCTCGCCGAGCGTGCTGGGCGCGGCGGGCAGTGGCACGCAGTGCCAGCTGTCTGCGCCGGTGGGAACCGGCCCCTGGGTGTTCAGTGGCCGCGAACCCGGACGAGTGGATCATTTTCGCCGCAATGCGCACTACTGGGGCACGATGCCCGCCTTTTCAGGTGTCGATATCCATGTCATCAATGATCCCAATACTCGGGCCATGGCGCTCGAGACCGGGCAGATCGATATGGTGCAGGGCACTCGCGGGATGATTTCGGTGGACAGCTTTCAGCGGTTGAGCCATGACCCGCGCTTTACCGCCAGCCGTTCCGAGCCGCTGGCGACACGTACGTTCGTCATGAACAGCAAGCGTTTCCCGACGAATGCGCTGCCGGTTCGTCAGGCCATCGAGTACGCGGTGGATCGGCCCGCGATCGTCAAGGCGCTGCTCTACGGGGCCGAGCCGGTTGCCTACCGGTTGTTTTCATCCCGCGTTCCCTATGCCGATATCGACCTGCCGACCCGCACGTTTGATCCGGCACGCGCGCGCGCCCTGCTTGAGAAAGCGGGCTGGACGTCCGGCGATGACGGTATTCGGGTGAAGGACGGTCAGCGGCTTACGCTGTCACTGTACTTTGATGGCGAAGACCCGTTGCAGAAGTCGATGTCGCAGGTGGTTCAGGCCAACCTGCGAGCCATTGGCATAGAGGTTCGACTGCAGGGCGAGGAAGAGGGCGCGCTGATGAAACGGCAGAAAAACGGCCATTTCAATATGATCTACAGCGATACCTGGGGCGCACCCTACGAGCCTCATGCCTATCTGAGCTCCATGCGCGTGCCGGCGCATGCTGATTATCAGGCGCAGCAGGGGCTGCCCATGAAGGGCGCGCTGGATCGGGATATCGGCAGGGTGCTGACTACCCAGAACCCGGAACAGCGCCAGTCACTGTATCGGGATATTCTGACCACCCTGCATGACCAGGCCATTTACCTGCCGATTTCCTTCATCACCTCACGCTCTGTCAGCAATGACCGGGTCAGTAATGTGCGCTTTGGCGACACCATGGAAGATATTCCCTTCGCTGACATGACCCCCGCCGAAAGGGCGCCCGCCCATGACTGAGCCTGTCCGGCGGTTCGAGCCGCTCTGGCAGCTGGCCCTGCGCCGGCTGGCGCTGCTGCCCATCCTGTTGCTGCTGGTGTCGGTCATCATCTTCGTGTTGCTGCATGTCGGGCGTGGCGACCCCGCCATGGATTATCTGCGGCTGTCCGGTATTACGCCGACCGACCAGGCCCTGATGGAGGCCCGGCATCGACTGGGCCTTGATCTGCCCCTGGTGCAGCAGTATGGCCGCTGGCTGTGGGGCGCGTTGCACCTGGATTTTGGCACGTCCTTCATCAGTGGCGAGCCGGTGCTGGCGATGCTGCTTGATTACCTGCCCGCCACCTTGTCGCTGGTCGCTGTGGCGCTGGTGGTCACGGCGATCTTCAGCGTAGCGCTGGGCCTGCTGGCCGGCAGTTATCCTGATCGCTGGCCGGATCATCTGGTGCGCTTCATTGCCTTTCTCGGTGTCTCGATGCCGAATTTCTGGCTCGGCTTTCTGATGGTGCTGTTGTTTTCCGTCTGGCTTGAGTGGCTGCCGCCGATGGGATATGGCGGCCCGCTGCACTTTGTCATGCCGGCCATGGCGATTTCACTGATGACCATTTCAATCAATGCCAGGATGCTTCGTACCTCGCTGCTTGAAGCCCGGACTCAGCGCCATGTTCACTACGCTCGGCTGCGTGGGCTGTCGTCGGGGCGGCAGCTTCGGGCCCATGTGCTGCCCCATGCCCTCTTGCCGTTGCTGACAGCATCCGGGATGGCTATTGGTGAGCTGATTGGCGGCGCCTTTGTCATCGAGAACATCTTTGCCTGGCCCGGCGTGGGTCGTCTGGCCGTGGAGGCGATTCACAACCGGGACTTCCCGGTTCTGCAGTGTTTTACGCTGTTGATGACACTGGTCTACGTGCTGGCCAATCTGGGAGTGGACGTCGTTCATGCCTGGCTTGATCCGCGCATCCGTCGTCACCGTGTCACCCCTTCCGGAGACATGACATGAAGGAAGCCCTGTTGTATCGGCGCCCCGTGTCACCTGCGTCCGGACGCGGCTGGTCGCGCCTGTTCAGGTCCTCGACCTGGGGCGTGCGCATTGGCGGGGTGCTGGTGGTCGTGCTGGTCTTCATGGCGATGGCTGCGCCCTGGCTGGCGCCGATGGATCCTGATGCCGTTGATATTCTTCACCGACTGGCACCGGCCAGCCGCGAGCACTGGCTGGGTACCGATGCCCTGGGTCGGGATGTGGCCTCGCGCCTGCTGTATGGTGCCAGGCTGTCACTGGGTACCGTGGCGGCCATCCTCGGGCTGGTACTGGCGATCGGACTGGTCGTTGGTAGCGTGGCCGGGCTGGCCGGTGGGCGTATCGATCAGGTACTGATGCGGGCCGCCGACCTGTTTCTGACCCTGCCGACCTTCGTGATGGCCATGTGTCTGATCGGCGTGCTGGGCCCGGGCATGAGCAGTGTCATCATTGCGGTGTCGTTGACACACTGGGCCTGGTACGCACGCGTGGTGCGGGTGCTGGTGATGTCCCTGCGGGAACGGGAGTTCGTGCAGGCCGCGCGATTATCCGGCGCGGGCGGTGCAGCCATCTTTCGCGAGCACATGCTGCCAACGGTGCTGGTGCAGGTCCTGATTCTTTTAACGCTGGATCTGGGTCACATGATGCTGCATGTGGCGGCGCTGTCGTTTCTGGGACTGGGTGTTGCCCCGCCGACGCCTGAGTGGGGCGTGATGATCAGCGATGCCCGTGAGGTCATCTGGTCGAGCCCGGCGCTGATCTTCTGGCCCGGCGCAGCCATTTTCATCAGTGTGATGGCGTTCAATCTGTTGAGTGATGGCCTTCGCGACCGTCTCGATCCTGTACTGGCGGAGGCTCACCCATGAGCGGCCCGGCTACGCTGTCCCCCCTGAGCGTGTATCACGGCTCACTCCGATTGCTTGATCGGATCAGTCTGTGCCTGACTCCGGGGCGCACGGTGGCGCTGGTGGGGCAAAGCGGGGCAGGCAAGTCCCTGACTGCTGCCGCGCTCGCAGGTGCCCTGCCACCGACGCTGACACGTGAAGGAGGTGTGCTGAGCACCCGGGATGGCCGCATGCCGCAGGTGGCCAGCCTGTTGCAGAATCCGCGCAGCGCCTTTAATCCGTTGATGACCATGGAGGCGCATGCTCTGGAAACACTGGCAACCGTCGGCGTGCGGGGCCATGCCGCCAGGCAGCGCATCGCCGCTGCACTGGAGGATGCGGGCCTCGCCCCGGAGGTACGAAACACCTACGCCTTTGAGCTTTCTGGCGGAATGCTGCAGCGAATGATGCTGGCGCTGGGGTTGATGCAGCAGGCGTCGTTTCTGATCGCAGATGAGCCCACCTCGGATCTGGACCCTCGTTCCTGCCAGCGCAGTCTGTCGCTGATCGAGACCGTGGTGCGGGAGCACGGCATGGGTGTACTGCTCATTACCCATGACCTGGGCGTGGTCAATGCCTGTGCTGATGAGGTGCATGTCATCAGTGAGGGGCGCCTGGTTGAATCCACCACGCCGGAAACGCTGTGCCGCGCGCCGAGCAGTGATGCGGCCCGGCGGTTGCTTGCTGCCCACCATGCCCTGTACGACGAGGAACCCCTGTGAGCCTGACCCTAAGCGCCATCAGTCACCGCTATGGCACACGTTGCGTACTGGATAATGTGTCTCTGACGCTGGCACCTGGCGAGCGTGTGGCACTGGTGGGGGGCAGTGGCGAGGGCAAGAGCACCCTGTCACGCATCATGCTGGGGCTTGAAACCCCGACAGAAGGGCGAATATTTCATGACGGGGCACCGGTATCGCTCAGGCATCGGGCCGGCCGTCAGGCATTCCGACAGCAGGTTCAAGGGGTCTTTCAGGATGCCCCCGGGGCCGTCAATCCTCGTCATACCGTGGCCCGTATCATCGATGAGCCCCTGCGCCACCTGAGTCGGTTGTCCCATGCTGCCCGGTGGGCACGTGTGACCTCGCTGCTGGACGCCGTGCATCTACCGGCCGAGTACGCACGGCGCCGGCCGCATCAGCTTTCCGGGGGGCAGTTGCAGCGTGTGTGCCTGGCGCGAGCGCTGGCCATCAATCCTTCCCTGCTGATCTGTGATGAGGCTACGTCCGGACTCGATACCGTACTGCAGGTGGAGTTGACCCGCTGGCTGGCGACGCAGTGCCGTGACAGCGGCATGGGGCTGTTCTTCATTACTCATGACCTGCGACTGGCCCGGCGTCTGTGTTCACGGGTGCTGGTGATGCAGGGAGGGCGGCTGATTGATGACGTGCAGGCCGGCGAGGCGTTTACCCATCCGGAGGCGCGTGCACTTGAAGCGGCGGTGCTTCCGGCACTTCCACCGGCGGGCACCATGAAAAACGCCGCCCCGGGGGGCGGCGTTCAGGGGGAGTCGACAGTCGTTACTGACGAATGCCTTCAAAGGTAATGTACAGCTCGACATTTTCAGAGGCCGGCCCCAGCTTCTTGACCATATCGATACCGAAATCGGCCGGCTGGATGGTGGTTTCCCCTTCAAACCCCTGGCGGTAACCGCCCCACGGATCGTCTCCGCCACCGATGCGATCGACTTCAAACGTGACCGGTTTGGTCACGCCATGCAGGGTCAGGTTGCCTTTCAGTTCGCCCTCATTCTTGTCATCGCCGGGAACAAACTGCGTGGACTCGAAGGTGGCCGTCGGGTATTTGCTGACGTCGAGGAACTCGGCGCTTTTAAGGTGCTTGTCCCGCTCGGCATGGTTGGTGTCCAGGCTGTCTGTCTGAACGGTGACGTTGACCTTCGATGCCTTGACGTCATCCGGGTCATAGGTAAAGGAACCGTCAAAATCGCGGAACTGCCCCAGTTCATAGGAGTAGCCCAGGTGGCTGACCTTGAACTGGATGAAGGCGTGGGCGCCTTCGGTGTCGATCTTGTAGTCTGCGGCCAGAGCCGGTGTGGCGGCGACGGCAGAGAGGGCAAAGGCGGCAAGGCCGGTGCGAAGTGGGGTCATCATGCATGCTCCTTGTACAACAGTGGAAGAAAAACGTCAGTGGCGCGAGCGCCCGGAAAACATTCGAGTCAGGGTGTCGTGCCGGTCAATGAAGTGGTGCTTGAGTGCAAACAGGCCATGTCCCGTCGCCAGGATGACCAGCGCCCAGGCGCAGTACCAGTGAATACTGCCGGCGATCGTTGCCTGATCCCGAAAGGGGGTAATGAGTGCCGGTACGGTGAACCAGCCGAATACGCTGACGCCTGATCCCTCCGCGGTGGAAATCAGATAGCCGGTCAACAGGACGGAAAACAGCAGTATGTAAAGCAGCAGGTGCCCGCCGTGGGCCGCGCGCTGTTCAAGTGCCGACCCGTGCGCCGGCGGCGCAGTAGTGAGAAGTCGTGTGATGACTCGCCACAGCGTGAGCGCCAGCAGGGTCAGGCCGAAGGATTTATGCCACCAGGGCGCTCGGTGATACCAGCTGTCGTAGTAACCCAGCGAGGTCATCCACCAGCCACTGGCGAACATGCCGAATACCGCCAGCGCGCTGATGGCGTGAAGCATGCGACTGGTCAGTGGCCACCGGGTGGGCCTTGCAACGGGTGCGGGCATGGCAATAACGTCTCTGTAGGCTTTTCAAGCAGAGTAAGGCTCTGCAGCGATGACAGGAAGTGAATTAAAACCAGGGCTGGAATCGAAAAAATCGTTTTAAAACGTGCTCGACGATGAATTTAACGCCTGGTGCTCATGGTCCATCGGGTCAGACGCCCGTCAACAGGGCGATCGTCGTGTTTTTTCCGTGTCCCGGCCCTTGGGCGTGGCATGATGAGGCTATAGTCACGACACTCCCTGTCGACGTTCATGAGGTCGCACCATGCGCTATGCCATTATTTTTCCCGATCAGGATGTTATCCGGTTGTCGGAGCATGCCACCGAAGAGCAGGCCCTTGCCCTGTGTGGTGACCCGAACGACATGGAGGTGGTCGCGCGAACCAGCGCCAGTACCACCGGGCCGTCCGGCACCAGCGAGCAGACAGCGGTGGTCTGCATTCGTCAGCCCGGTGGTGAGCGCTGGCGGCTGTTTACCGGCCAGGTGTGGGCCGTGCCGATCACGATCATCGACCGTGCGCAGACAGCCGGCTGGGAGGTAAGCGGCACCGAGCAGTCCGATGTGGTGTTTCAGCGTGACAACGAAACCCTGACCGTGGACCCGATGGGCCACGTCAATGGGCGTGACGCCGAGCTGGAGCGCGCGCTGGGGCTTTGACCGAACAGCATGCATCAATGCCGGCTCCCGGGCCGGCTTTTTCATGGACTGATCACGCTGACAAGACGTACTCAATGAGCGCGATAGTCATTCATGCGCCTTCACATGACCGTCGGGCGCGCTAGTATGGCGGGTAGCGATCAACAAGGAGACTTCTCATGGCGTTTGCCCCTCGTTTCATTGATGGCAAGGTGTTCGGCCAGGATATCGGCAAGGTCGTCTGTGTCGGGCGCAATTATGCTGCTCATGCTCGCGAGCTGGGAAATGACGTACCGGACCAGCCGCTTTTATTCATCAAGCCGGCCTCAAGCGTGGTCGACCTTGCCAAACCGATCGCGCCGCCACGCCATCTGGGGACGGTCCATTTTGAAACCGAACTTTCCCTGCTGATCGGGCGACGTCTTCACGAGGCTTCGCCTGACGCGGCCCGCGAGGCGATTGTCGGCATGGGGCTCGCACTGGATTTGACCCTGCGTGACATGCAGGATGAACTCAAGGCCAGAGGACAACCCTGGGAGCGTGCCAAGGGATTCAATGGCGCCTGTCCGTTGAGCCCGTTTGTGTCGGTCAAGGGGCGTTTCGTCGACTGGCAGCAGCTCGGGTTTTCCATGGATATCAATGGTGAGCTGCGTCAGCGTGGGTATACCGAACGAATGCTGTTTCCGGTTGCCGAACTGGTATCCGAAATAAGCCACTGTTTTACGCTGGAGCCTGGCGATGTTGTTCTGACCGGCACTCCCGAGGGCGTTGGCGTGTTGCCGCAGCAGGCGCGATTGACCATGGCCATTGATGACTGGCTGTTTCTCGATACGGCCACGGTATAGCACTGACACACATGCCCGACGGCGTAAAACGACAACCTGCTGGAGAGCACATGAAGCGCTGTTTTCTTCCCCTGCTGCTGGCCTCGCTTCTGGCGGGCTGTGCCGGTTCGAACATGACCGGTTCGGGCACGGGAGCCACCGAGCGGGGGAACGCGACCTATTACGCACAACGCTATGGTGGCCGATTGACGGCCAGCGGAGAGCGTCTTGATTTATCGGCACTGACGGCGGCGCATCGTACCCTGCCGTTTGGCACTCGGGTACGGGTTACCCGGCAGGACACCGGTCGCCAGGTCACGGTTCGCATCAATGACCGCGGCCCCTATGGCCGCGGTCGCATCATTGATCTGACACCGGCTGCGGCAAGGCGTATCGGATTGATCCAGGCCGGCGTGGCGCCGGTGAGTATCGAGGTGGTCGGGCAGCGCTGAAGTCTGCCCGATGGCTTAATGCTCGAGGTAGGTATAGCCTTCAAGGCCTGCTTCCAGCTCTTCCAGAAACAGGGCCCTGTCGCTGCCGGAGAGATCGCTGCGCAGCAATTGATGGCGGAACCGCTCCCGTAGCCTGTCGACATCGAAGTTGACGTAGCGCAGCACATCCGCGACCCGATCACCCTGGATGCGGGTACCCAGTTGCCACTGGCCATCGCTGCCCAGCTGAACGTCGATGGAATCGGTATCGCCGAACAGATTGTGCAGATCCCCCAGAATTTCCTGATAGGCGCCGACCAGAAACATCCCCAGCAGTCGTGGCTCGCCCTCTTCCCATTCCGGCAGTGGCAGGGTGGTTTCAATGCCCTGGCCATCCACATACTGATCGATTCGCCCATCGGAATCACAGGTAATGTCCTGGATGACGCCCCGGCGAGTGGCCGGTTTATCGAGGCTCGTCAGTGGCAGGATGGGAAAGATCTGATCAATGCCCCAGACATCCGGCACGGACTGGAACAGTGAAAAATTGACAAACAGCTTGTCGGCCAGCTTTTCGTCCAGTTCATCCAGGGTATCCCGGTGGGCACGATTGCGGGCATCCAGCTGATGGCGAAGGGTCTGGCTGGCCGCCATGTAGACGGACTCGGCCTCGGCACGGTGAGCAAGGGTGGCACTGCCGTGGACGAAGCGGTCCTGAAGCTCGCTCATGGCCTGGGACAGGTCGTGAAAGTATTCCAGCAGCTGGCGTGCCTCCGGTTGCTGGCGGAGCCCTTCCAGTGCCTGCCAGAGGGTATCCAGCTGCGGATCACCGTCGGTGCGCGTCGGCAGGGTCGGCGCACGCTGGCGCTCCTCCTCGATCACATTGGTAATCAGTACCGCGTGGTGAGCCGTCAGTGCCCGACCGGACTCCGATACGATATCCGGATGGGGCAGCCCTTCGGCATCGCACAGCTGGCGAAAGGCCGCGACCACGTTATTGGCATATTCACGCATCGAGTAGTTCATCGAGCAGAAGCTGCGTGAGCGGGTGCCTTCATAATCAACGCCCAGTCCACCACCAACGTCCACCACCGAGACCGGCGCGCCGGCCTGATACAGGCTCTGATAGAACCGGGCACATTCGCGCAGGCCGCGCTGGATATCACGAATATTGGCGATCTGTGATCCCAGGTGAAAATGTACCAGCTGCAGGGCATCGAGCTGACCTTCGGCCTTGAGCTGGCCGACGATGTCGAGCATTTGCGCCGCGGTCAGGCCGAACTTGGACTTTTCGCCGCCGGTATTCTGCCATTTACCCTTGCCGATCGACATCAGGCGCGCCCGTACACCGATACGCGGGCTGACGCCGAGGGTACGGGCTTCCTCCAGAATCAGCTGCACTTCGGCGTACTTTTCCACAACCAGATACACCCGGTGCCCCAGCTTTTCTCCCATCAGGGCCAGCCGGATGTATTCGCGATCCTTGTAACCGTTGCAGACGATGGTGCTGGCGGTTTCGGACGACAGCGCCAGCACTTCAAGCAGTTCCGGCTTGCTGCCGGCCTCGAGGCCGACCCTGCCCCGGCCCCGTTCCGGAGTGGCCAGCAGCTCTTCAACGACCCGCCGCTGCTGGTTGACCTTGATGGGATAGACCGCGGTGTAATGACCGCCGAAATTCTGTTCGCTGATAGCCTGATCAAAGGCTTCACAGAGCTTCTCGACCCGGTCATGCAGGATATCGGTAAACCGTACCAGAACAGGCAGGCGCAGGCCTGCATCGGTCAGCTGATCCGTCAGTTCCCGCAGTGACAGGGCGGGGGTACCGTTGTCCCCGAACGGACGCACCAGCGCGTGCCCGCGTGCATCGACGTCAAAGTAGCCACTGCCCCACTGATCAATATTGTAGGTACGCCGAGCCTGGGGCTCGGAAGGGATGGAAGAGGATGACGTCATGGGGGCTCCTGAACGGGTCTATCACATGCGGGTCGGCATCATACAACAAGGCCGCCTCGAGGGCGGCCTTATGCACGAAAACCTTCAGCCTAAAGCAACTGGCTGACCAGGACAAAGCTGCCCAGGGCCATGCCCGACCCTGTCAGCATGGCTCGATAATCGTTGGTCTTGAACTGGGAAGCCCGCCACAACATGCTGCCGACCAGCGGAATCGCCCACATGGCCAGGGCGCCCACGCCGAAGAATGTCATTGCGGCAAACAGCCATGCGGCGCTTGTGGCGGCCTTGCGTCGGGTAATCCGACCCTTGATGAGTGGTGCCAGTGCGCCCAGCACCAGCCCGATGGTCAGCGCGTTGGCAACGCTTACATTGCCCACCATCGTCAGTGCCAGCAGCAGCGTCCAGATCCGGGCGACCCGCTGGGCCACATTGCCGGTATAGCGCAGTCGACGTGCACAGCGGTACACCATTGCTGCACCCAGTACGAGCACCAGCGGCGTGCCGACGTTGATCAGCCTGTGGGTATGATCAATACCTTCCCACAGCGCCGTGGACTCCAGCGAAGTCAGGCCGAGCGCCCCGGAAAGTGCCTGAAGGGGTTGCCACAGCGAGACGCCAACGGCCCACAGTACCATCAGGGCCAGGCCGTCACGGTTGTTGTTGACGAAGGTTCGAGAGGGCAGAAAGCGGGTCAGTGAAAGTGCGGTAGCCATCAGGAATGCCTTTTTTCGACAGGAAATATGCCAAGCATGCCCGTGGTTGATTAAGGTTTCATGAACCACGGGAAAAATAGCCTGCACGGGAGTGGGACAGCAGCACTGTGCGTGCATTCACTCCCGTTCAGCCAGGCTTCAGTTTGGCGTCGTGTCGGCCCCGTCCGTTGCTGGCGGGCCGGGGGGAGTTGCCTTGTCACCGGTCGGGGGCAGCGTCGTCGGCGCGGTCAGCACCGGGGCGGCCGTGGCATCGGCCCTGCAGCCCGCGACATCAACGGCACGTACCAGCCACCACTGATGGCGATCAGCAATCGGCACCCGGGTTGCCGTGACCGGCGCGGGACACTCGAGATGATCAAGGGCCTTTTCGTTCATGAGCGCTGCCCGGGTCTCGGGCGCCTGATCAAGCCAGGCGACCAGGGCCAGCAGCTGATCCGGCTCCGGCGTATCGTAGCCAAACTGAACCACGGGCTGGCGCGCCTGCAGTACCATCGACTCATCGAAGTCCGGCAGAGCCAGCGTGGTATCAGGCGATGTCATGGAGACCACCTGCTTCATCAGCGCCTGGGTCGAACGTGCCGGGTCCATGACCTTATAGCCCCAGGTTGACCACAATCCCCAGAACATGACGCTCCACAGGCCAAAGGCCACCAGCCCGCGCCGGGACGGTATCAGATGAGCAATCAGTACGGACAATAGTCCAAGCGCGGTCCACCATCCCCAGGGCGCGAACCCGTGCTCGGCCTCAAGTCTTGCCATGACCGGCAGGCCGGATAACCCGGCAATACCGATCAGGCCGATCAGCAGGCCGGGAACCAGCACAAGACCCCAGACCAGCTGGTTGAGCCGGGGGCGACGCAGCAGCGCAGGCAGGGCAGGGGCAAAGGCCAGCACGAACATGGCCGTGGCAGGTGTCATGTAGACGCCACGCTTGCCAGGACTCAGGGAAAAGAAGATCACCATCAGGATCACGAATCCCAGCGGCAGCCACTGTCGAGGATCGCGTCGCTTGAGGCGGCGCCATGCGTTGGGTACCGTCCAGGGCAGGGCCAGCGTCAATGGCAACCAGGCCCAGGGGAGGACACTGACCAGGTAGTAATACCAGGGTTCAAGATGGTGCCAGCTATCGGCGTAGCGCTGTCCGGTCTGCTTGAAGAGGATGTTGTCCCGATAGGCTGCCAGCTCCGGCTCGGCGTGGCCAAGCGAGGTATAAAGAATCATCGGGATGCCCCACATCAAAAGCGGCGCCAGTAGTGCCAGCAACCCGGTGCCCAGCAGTTTGAGCGACAGGGGTGTCAGCGTGCGGTGGCCACTGCCGGTCTTTAAAAAGATCATCCATACCGGCAGCATCAATAGCGGCAAAAAGCCCACTCCCTTGGTAAGAATGCCTACGCCCATCGCAAAAAAGCCCAGGTGCCACCAGCGCGAATCCGGGCCTAGCAGAATATGACGTATCAGGCCGTACAGGCCCACGGTAACAAAGAAGGTGACCCACATGTCTATCTGGGCTGTCTTGGCCTGCAGGGTAAACAGGACAGTGCTTAGAAGGGTCAGCCCGGCCAGCCATGCAATACGGGGCCCGTAAAATCGCCTGGCCAGGTCGGTCATCAGGGCAAGTGTGCCCACACCACCCAGCAGGGAGGGCAGTAAGAAGGCAATCCTTTCCGCACCGGGCACCGAAAAGGCCTTCAATACCCAAAGTCCCAGCGCGATCGACCACATGAAAACGGGCGGCTTGTCCGGGTAGAGTTCGCCGGCTCGATGAGGCAACAGCCAGTGGTGCGTGGTCAGCATTTCCTGAGCGATCAGGGCAAAACGGGGTTCGTCGGCGGGCCAGGGGTGTCTGAAACCCAGACCCAGGCCCAGTACGACCAGCGCCAACAGGGTAAGCCAGGGCAGGGGATGGCGGGTCAGCCAGGAGGTCGGGCGAGCCTGCATGAAACTCTCCTTGTATCACGGCGACGGCAGGGATCGGAGGAACGTCGCCGGCACAGATGCTATGAGGTGGCGTTTCGCCGGCGTTCCTGACGAATCAGGGCCATGTTGCGGAAATAGATCAGCAGTCCCGCTCCCTGACCGGCAATGAAGACGGGGTCCTGACGGTAAATGGCGTAGGCCAGCAGCACCACGCCGCCACCGATGCTGAAGTACCAGAACAGATTGGGCATGACACTTTTGCGGGCCTTTTCACTGGCCAGCCACTGAATCAGAAAGCGGGCAGAAAACAGGGCCTGACCGGCAAATCCGACGATAATCCAGAAGGTTTCCGTACCCAGCCAGCTCATGAGGGCACCCGGGTGTGCGGCGGGGGTGGCTGATGGCCTGATTCCGCGGTGCTTTCGGTGCGTTGATGAACATGCTGTTCCAGCGGGGCCGGCAGGCGGCTGCGATGAACAAGCCAGGCCACGCCCAGCAGATCCAGCAGGCCGGCGCGCAGTCTGTCCAGCGTGCCATAGTTGGAGGCACCAGCGCCGCGGGGGTGATGGCGTACCGGGTGAGAGTCGATGTCATGCCCCTGAGCGCGCATCAGCGCCGGCAGAAAACGGTGCATGTGGTTGAAGTAGGGCAGGCGCAGGAAGGCGTCGCGCTGCATTACCTTGATGCCACAGCCGGTATCGGGCGTTTCATCCTTGAGCAGCCAGCTGCGTACGGCATTGGCAATGCGCGAGGACAGCAACTTGATCTGGTCATCCTGACGATGGGTCCGGTGACCGGCCAGTAGCGCCAGGGAGCGTGCCTTGATGATATCCAGCATGGCCGGCAGGTCGGCCGGGTCGTTCTGGCCGTCTCCGTCCAGGGTGGCAAGCCAGGTGCCTTTGGCGGCCCAGGCCGCCTGCCATACCGAGGTGCTTTGACCGGCACTCCGGGCGTGATGTAGCGGGCGCAGCCAGGCGTGGTCGGCCTGATAGCGCATCAGCATGGGCCAGGTATCGTCGGTCGAGCCATCGTCGACCACGATGACTTCGAACGCATGGCCTGCCAGCGCCTGTTCAACAGCGTCCAGCAGGGCAGCAAGGTTACCGGATTCGTTTTTGGCCGGGATCAGGACAGAGACATCGGGCGGGGTGGTAGTCATGCGAATATCCAATAAGCAGGGCAGATGGAGGCGCCATGGCATGACTGTCACGACATGGCACTGTACTGACGTTACTGTTGGCAGCTTAACACTTCCTTATCACCCTGCCTCTCGGCAGTATAACGCCAGGCCGGTCAGACCAGCGGAGGCGGTGTCATGCGGCTGCGTGATTTCAGGATTGCCCGGTACTGCGCGGGGTCCTTGGGTGTCAGGGCATGGGCAGGTGCATCGACATAGACGACCAGCAGCCGGGACAGCCAGTATCTCAGTGCCGTCATGCGCAGCATCATCGGCCAGTGAGTGTGTTCGGCGGCCTCAAAGGGGCGTGCCTCCTGGTAGGCCTTCATGATGGCGTCATAGCGCTGTTCGTCCAGACTGCCATCATCATTGGAACACCAGTCGTTGATCACGATGGCGAGATCGAAGATCAGGTCACCGGTGCAGCCGTTATAGAAATCGATCAGCCCGCCCAGCCGGTCACCTTCGAACAGGGTGTTGTCACGAAACAGATCGCCATGCAGTGCACCCTGTGGAAGACCGGCATCAAGGCTCAGAGTGGAGCGGTAGGCATCGATTTCATCGCGCATCAGGGCCTGATCTTCAGCATTCAGATACCCCATCACCCGTGGGTAGGTGGCGCTGATCCATCGCAGGTCCCTGGGGTTGGGGCGCTTGCCCTTAAAATGGCGTGAGGCGTCGTGCATTCTGCCCAGGGTGTCGCCAATGGCGCGGCACTGGGCAAGGGTTGCGGTATCCGGATGGCGGCCCGGCAGCCGGGGAAAGAGCAGGGCTGGCCGGTCTGCCAGGCGCTGCAGGGCGATGCCTTCCCGATCATGGATCGGCCCGGGGATCGGCAGCTCCCGAACGGCCAGAAAGTCCAGCAGTTCGACAAAAAAAGGCAGTTCCTGTTGATCGCCCTGTTCAAACAGGGTCAGTACCATCGCCTGACGGTCGGTGGTGACAAAAAAAGTGGAGTTTTCGGTACCGCTGGCCACTTCGTCCAGTCGGGTCAGTTCACCAACGCTGTAACGCGTCAGAAAATCGCTGACCTGGTCGTACTGCAAGGGTGTAAAAACCGCCATGATGTCTCGCCGATTGTGAAATGGCACCTCCCATACAGTACGGAGGAGCGTGAACGCCGGGCTATTCTACCCCGTGGATCAAGCGGCTTGCCACGGTGAGAATATGCTTTCCGATGTGCGATGAGCGGCTATCTGGTGCTTGTCCACTCCGGTGGCGGGACGGGCTCGCTGCCGGTGTAGGGGGTAAAGTTGCCGTCGCCGGTGGTATCCACAAGTATCTGGCGCGTGCCGTCTTCCGTCGTGACGGCAACCGCGTACAGCGCGCCGTTATCACGATATTCCTGCGGTGCAGAAGGATCCTTTGCCAGTGCCGTGGTTGTACCGGTCAGAAAAAGCAGTGCAACAAGGAGTATGCTGGAGTAGTTCATGACGTTGGTCCTGAAGGGGCCGCAAGAGCAAGTATAAAATAATTCTTTATTAGGTGTATTTTTCGGCCGTGATAAGGTTTTGTTATCGACCCGTTGTCATATGTTACACGTCAGCGTAGATATTCGGGCCATTGAAAGGTCGCATTTTATACTATTGAAGGAGTCGCACACGTGACGACAGTACAACACCTCGACGCGCGCAAGCAGGTTCTGTTCCACCATCCGGTCTTCAACGCCCTGACGCACCAGGATCAACTCAGAGAGCTGATGCAGTGGCATGTATTCGCAGTATGGGACTTCATGACGCTGGCCAAGCGACTGCAGAATGAACTGACCTGCACCCGGCTGCCGTGGGTGCCGCCCCGCTATCCGGATGCTGCGCATCTCATCAACGAGATCGTGACCGGTGAGGAAACCGATCGGAATCGCACCGGCGGCCACAGCAGTCATTTCGAGTTGTACGTCAAGGCCATGGAGGAAGTGCACGCTGACGTGGCTCCAATCGAGCGGTTCATCAGCGAGGTGCGCGAAGGGCAGGATCCGATCGGGGTAATGCGGGCGATGGACACGCCGCCAGCAGTCATCGACTTTGTCGGCAATACGCTTGATGTGGCGATGAATGCGCCGGTTCATGTCGTCGCAGCGTACTTCCTGCATGGTCGGGAAGACATCATTCCCGAGATGTTCTCCCGGTTACTGTCGGCCTGGCAGGTAGACAACGAGGACGTGCCGACCTTTGTGTACTACCTCAAGCGCCATATCGAGCTTGATGCCGACAACCACGGGCCCGCGGCAGAAAAAATGCTGGCCGAGCTGGTCGGCGATGATGTCGACATGCAGCAGCAGGCCATGCAGGCAGCCATTGATGCCGTCGACAGCCGTATTGCCTTCTGGGATGCCCTGTTGGCGCAATTGACGCCTGCAGCCTGACAGGGTCCCGGCGGTTCCGTATCATGGGGGTTTTCCGATTGTTCGCCGACGGGAGCTCCCATGGCCGCTATTCCGATCGTCCTCGTCGACGGTTCCTCCTACCTGTACCGCGCCTTTCATGCCCTGCCGCCGCTGACGGCTGCTGACGGCACCCCGACCGGGGCGGTCCGCGGGGTGGTATCGATGCTCAAAAGCCTGATCCGCCAGTACCCGGAAAGCCCGATGGCGGTGGTGTTCGACGCCAAGGGCAAGACCTTCCGCGATGAGATCTATCCCGAGTACAAGGCGCATCGCCCGCCGATGCCGGATGATCTGCGCCCACAGGTCGAGCCCCTGCACGAGTGTGTGCGCGCCCTTGGCCTGCCGCTGCTGTGCATTGAGGGGGTGGAGGCCGATGACGTGATCGGCACGCTGGCCTTCGAGGCTACCCGTGATGGCCATGATGTGGTGATTTCCACCGGTGACAAGGACATGGCTCAACTGGTCAGCCCCCACGTCACGCTGGTCAATACCATGAAAAACGAGCTTCTGGACGAGGCTGGTGTCGAGGAAAAGTTCGGTATTCCGCCACGGCTGATCATTGATTATCTGGCATTGATGGGCGATAGCGTCGACAACATCCCGGGCGTACCGGGGGTCGGGCAGAAAACGGCCCTGTCACTGCTGACCGGCATGAATGGTGGGCTGGACACCATTTATGGTGACTTGGACAAGGTGACTACCCTTGGGTTCCGGGGGGCGAAGACCCTGCCGAAAAAGCTGACCGAGCACCGTGATCAGGCCTTCCTGTCCTATCAGCTTGCCACCATCAAGGTCGATTGCGATCTGCCGGTGGGCCTGACGGACCTGACGCCGCCTGCGCCGGACAACGCCGCTCTGCGAACGCTGTATACACGGCTTGAATTCAAGGGCTGGCTCAATGAGCTGGCGGACGATGGCACGGAGCATGCGCCTGCTGCGTCGGAGGCCGCACCGGCTGCCGATCCTGAACCCGAGCGTCAGACCGGGTTCGACCTGGCCGAGCAGGACTATCGCGCCCTCCTTGACGAGGCCGACTGGCAGGTCTGGCTTGAGCGACTGCAGGCCGCGGATGCCTTCTGTTTTGATCTGGAAACCACCAGCCTCAACTACATGGAGGCCGAGATCGTTGGTATTGGCATGGCGCTGGCGCCGGGCGAGGCAGTCTACGTACCGGTCGCGCATGATTATCTGGATGCACCGGCCCAGCTCGACCGTACCCGGGTATTGAATGACCTGACCCCGTTTTTGACCAGCGAGGCCATCACCAAGATCGGGCAGAACCTGAAGTACGATATTGAAGTGCTGGCGCGTTATGACATTGCCGTCAGGGGCCCTTTGGTCGACACCATGCTCGAGTCCTATGTGCTCAATTCCACGGTCATTCGCCACAATATGGACGACCTGGCCCGCCAGTATCTGGGCCATGAAACGATCAGTTTCGAGGCGATTGCCGGCAAGGGCGTGAAACAGTTGACGTTCAATCAGATTGCCCTTGAGCAGGCCATGCCCTACGCCTGCGAGGATGTGGATGTCACGCTGCGGCTGCATGACATTCTGAGGCCACGGGTAGAACAGGCCGGTCGGCTGGCTGATGTGCTGGACACGCTGGAGCGTCCGCTGATTCCGGTACTGACCCGAATGGAGCGCACCGGTGTTCTGATCGACACCCAAAAACTCGGCGAGCAGAGCCGCACGCTGGGAGAGCGGATCACGGCACTGGAGAAGGACGCCTTCGAGATGGCCGGTCGGGAGTTCAACCTCGGTTCGCCCAAGCAACTCGGTGAAATCCTGTTCAATGAGCAGAAGATTCCGGTCATCAAGAAGACCCCCAAGGGTGCGCCGTCAACCGCCGAGGCGGTACTGGAAGAGCTGGCGCTGGATTACCCGTTGCCGAAGGTGATCATGGAGCATCGCGGACTTTCGAAGCTGCGTTCGACCTATACCGACAAGCTGCCGCAGCTGGTCAATGCCGAAAGCGGCCGCATTCACACCAGTTACCATCAGGCCGTGACCGCCACCGGCCGGCTGTCCTCGAGCGACCCGAACCTGCAGAACATTCCGGTGCGTACCGAGGAAGGTCGCAGGATTCGTACCGCGTTTATCGCCCGCGAGGGCTATTCGATCGTTGCGGCAGACTATTCGCAGATCGAGCTTCGCATCATGGCGCACCTGTCGGGCGACAAGGGGCTGCTCGAGGCATTTGCCAACAACCTGGATATCCACAGCGCCACGGCCGCCGAAGTGTTCAATGTGGCGGTGGACAAGGTGAGCGTGGATCAGCGTCGCAGTGCCAAGGCCATCAACTTCGGGCTGATTTACGGCATGAGCGCCTGGGGGCTGGGACGCCAGCTCAACATCGAACGCAACCAGGCCCAGACCTACATCGAGCGCTATTTTGACCGCTACCCGGGCGTTGCCTCCTTCATGGAGCGCACGCGGGCCGATGCTGCTGAAAACGGTTATGTCGAAACCGTCTTTGGCCGGCGCCTGTATGTCCCCGATATTGCCTCGCGTAATCATGGTCGTCGCCAGGCGGCAGAGCGTACTGCCATCAATGCCCCGATGCAGGGAACCGCGGCCGATATCATCAAGCGTGCCATGATTGACGTTGATGCATGGCTGGCGGGAGGCGCCTTCGATGCCTGGATGGTGATGCAGGTGCACGATGAACTGGTGTTTGAAGTGAAAACCGAACAGGTCGAGGCCTTCAAGACCGACATCAGTGAGCGGATGGCGTGTGCCGGTGAGCTGAGCGTGCCCCTGGTGGTGGATGCCGAGAGTGGCGCAAACTGGGAAGAAGCGCACTGATTGCGCGTCAGGGGCTCAAACGCAACCGGGGCCGCCTTTTCAGGCGGCCCCGGTTTTTTTACGGCTCGACGTGCGCTTGAATGATCACGCGGCGGCGTGACGCTGACGTTTTTCCTGCCGGCGAGCCACTGCCCATATCGCGAGGCCGCCCAGGGCCAGGCAACAGCCGACCACGCCAGTCGAGCGGTAGCCGAAGCCGAAGGCCAGGGCAAGGCCTGCAAGCCACGGCCCGAGGGCGTTGGCCATGTTGAAGGCGACGTGATTGAGCGCGGCAGCCAGATTTTGTGCCTCGCCCGCCACATCCATCAGGCGCGTCTGCAAAATGGTGCCGAGCGCACCGCTCATGCCGATGCAGAACACATCGATTGCAATCAGCACCGGGTTATCCGCAACCAGCGGGAACGCTGCCAGTGCTGCCGCGCTCCAGAGCAGTAGCCCGCCTGCCGTCGGCATCAGGGAGCGGTCGGCGAAGCGGGGCAGAATCACGTTGCCCACCGTCATGCCAAGCCCGAATATGGCGAGAATCAGCGGCATGGCATGCGCTGACATATGGGTGACGTGATCAAGTGTGGCGGTTAGATAGGTGTATACCGCGAACATGCCGCCAAAGCCGATGGCACCAATGGCGAGCGTCAACAGCACCGCACTGTTGCTGAGGGCGCGCAGTTCGCTTTTGGCACTTTGCGCCGTGGCTACCCCGGTTTTCGGGGCAAACAGGGCGATCATCACTACCGTCAGCAGGGCCAGTGCGGTGACCAGCCAGAAGCCGAAACGCCAGCCGAACACGTTGCCAAGCCAGGTGGCGAGTGGCACCCCGACAATGGTGGCGACCGTCAGTCCCATCATCATCATGCCGACTGCCCGGGTGCGCTTGCCGCTTGAAACGACCGATGCCGCCATCAGCGCGGCCAGGCCAAAATAGGCGCCGTGAGGCAGGCCGCTGATGAAGCGAAACAGAATCAGTGAGCCATAGTCCGACGCGACGGCGCTCAGGCCATTACCGATCGCAAACAGCCCCATCAGCGCCAGAAGCAGCCATTTGCGATCGATCCTGGCAGCCAGCACTGTAATGACCGGCGCGCCGATGACCACGCCGAGTGCATAAACGCTGATGACGTGGCTGGCCGTGGAGGGTGAAATGGCCATGTCGCTTTGAATGAAGGGCAGCAGGCTCATGGTGGCGAACTCGGTCGTGCCGATGGCGAAGCCGCCGGTGGCAAGCGCCAGCAAAACGAGCAGAGGGTGTGTGTGACGGGTCATGAAACCTCAGGCGTATGTGACAGGCTCTACCCGCAGTGCAGTCAATGACCGCGTATCAGGCAAGGGTGAGCAGGGCGGGGGTAGTTCGGCGACGCAAGCCGGCAGGGCAGGTAGATGGCGCCGTCGGAATATACAAGGTGTCGATTTTAGACGATAGTCGCATTCGTTCGCCAGCCAGTCTGCTGTCACTGGCGCGATGCCTGCTTGGCGTCCATTCGTGGATACAGGGCGCTGGCACATGCAGACGGGCAGCACGGGCCCGAGACCGGTACCGCCCGTTTCTGGTCTGTCGCAATAATTCAGGCAGCAGACTTATTCAGTGGATTCCTTCCAGCCCGCTTCAAACAGCATCTTGCCAGGCCAGGTATATGCCATCACGCCACCATCGGCGAGGATGGTCTCACCGGTCACAAAGCTTGAATCGTCACTGGCAAGAAACAGTGCGACAGAGGCCATTTCGCGGGGCTTGCCGAGCCGGCCCAGCGGGGTGACCCAGGTCTGGGCATCGCGAAACTTCTTGCCATCGTCATCATCCGGCTCGCCGGCCAGGCTATCGACCAGCGGTGTTTCGATCGTGCCGGGAGCAATACCATTGACGCGAATGCGGTGACGGCCGTAATCGATCGCCATGGCTTTGGTCAGGTTGGTAATGCCTCCCTTGGCTGCGTTATAGCCGGAACGGTCCAGATCGGCAGCCAGTCCGGACATGGACGAAACATTGATGATCGAACCGCCGTTGTCCAGCATCAGAGGGATCAGGTATTTGCTGACCAGAAAGGTGCCACGAAGATCCACGCTGATGATCTGGTCAAACAGCTCGGTAGGGTATTCATGCAATTTACCGCCTTCCTGATCAATGCCGGCATTGTTGAACAGCACATCAATGTGGCCATGCTCGCGTCGAACGGCGTCGGCAAAGGCCTTTACTGCGTCCTCACTGGATACGTCCAGCTCATGGGCCTGCGCCTGGCCGCCGGCATCCTGGATGGCTTCAACAGTGGCCTTCAGCGTATCGATGTTCCTGTCGGCGCATATGACGGTAGCGCCATGTTCGGCAAAAAGGTGGGCGGTGGCCTGTCCGATACCGGTCGCGGCACCGGTAATCACGGTAATACGGTGTGCAAGTCGGGTCATGTTCTGCTCCCTGATGTCGGTAAAAGGGCATCTTCCTGACGCCCTGTTCGACAAAGGTAGTAGACGGCTGTCGTGTTGCAAACCAGGTAAGCGGCGTGGTGCGCCTTATGCCTGCGCCGGTGCCGGTGTGCAGGGCAGCTTGATCCAGAAGGTCGAGCCTTCGCCCTGGACTGTATCGAACCCGACAGTGGCATTCATGTGCTCTGCCAGCTCGCGGGCGATGGCCAGCCCCAGCCCGGTGCCGCCCTTGGTACGGGTATCCGAGGTGTCGGCCTGAGAGAACTTCTGGAAAATCCGTTCCTGAAACTCTTCAGGAATGCCCGGGCCGAGGTCGGTAATGGACACCGTGACCTGGTTACTGTCGACGTGCGAGTGCACCCGCACCTGCTCTCCGGCAGGGGAAAACTTGATGGCATTGGAGATGAAGTTGGAGATGATCTGCTGAAATCGCAGGGCATCCACATTGATCCGTACCGGATCAATCCGGTCTGCGGCCAGCTGAATACTGAATTTTTCAGCATAGCCCAGATTGGCCTTGAGGCTTTCGTCCACCAGGCTGTCCAGAGCATATTCGGCCAGTTCCAGTGTCATCTTGCCCGCCAGCAGCTTGTCCATGTCCAGCAGATCATTGATCAATAGGGTCAGCCGTTCACTGTTGAGGCGGGCCACCTCGAACATGGGTTTCATCGGGTCAGGTATTTCGCCCAGGGCGCCACTGTCGATCAGCGTCAGCGACCCGGCAATCGAGGTCAATGGCGTGCGAAGTTCATGGCTCACGGTGGAGACAAACCCGCGCTTCATCTCGTCAACCCGGTTTCGTTCGGTCAGATCGGTATTGGCCCCACTGATGCGAATGGCCTTGCCGTTATGGTCGCGCTGGACCATCCCCCGGGAGAGGAACGGCGTGTAATGACCATCCTTGTGCTGAAGTCTAAATTCGGTGCTGAAGTCAATCTCGTCAGAGGACAGCAGCGCCTTGAAAAAAGCCATGGTCCTGGCACGATCATTCGGATGCATCAGGGCTTCAAGCGTCATGGTCGAATCCTCCGGCATGTCGTTTTCGTAGCCAAGAAGCGACCACCAGCGCTCGGAAAAATAGACGCTGTCCTCTTCCAGGTTATGCTCCCACCAGCCATCGCTGCTGCCGGCCAGTACTCGGGCCTGACGGTCCTTGACCTCCTGCAGCTCTCGTTCGTTGTGACGAATGGTTCGGGTCATGCGCCTGGCCAGCTGTTCTGCCTTTTGCTGCCGATTGATCAGGACATGAACCAGAATGAAGGCCAGCAGGGCCAGTGCCATGCCGGCGGGCAGAATCAATTCCTCGGCCTGAGAGGCATACTTGTTTTCGAAACGAGGCCGGCTGAAATAGCACAGGGTCCAGTCGCGGCCGAAAAAGGACATCGTCACAACACTATGAAAGCGAGCGGTTTTGCCATCAAAATCTTCGCTTCCGAATGAGGCATACATCAGCTTGTTACGGTCCGGCTTGTTACCATCAAATACCTTGAAGCCGACATCGCCATAGCCTACACCTTTCATCAGATCACCCATCCGGTATGGGCTGTAAACAAAGCCTTTCAGCGCTTCCCAGCGCTCTTCCCGGGTAGCAACGGGTAACCCTTCCTTGTAGACCGGGACATAGATCAGCATGCCGGCCTGTATTTCCTCGTCATCGGTTTCCTGCACGAGCGTTACCCGGGCCGACATGGCGGTTTCATTGAGATCAACAGCCCGCTCCATCGCTGCCCTGCGGGTCTTTTGAGAATACATGTCGTAGCCGAACGCGGAGAGGTTACGGCCCGAAAATGGTTCCAGGTAGAGAATGGAGCTGTAAAGCGTCCGATTGCCGGGCGGGTGCACCTTGAAGCTGCTGAACCCTTCTTCCTGTACCTGACGTTCAAAGTCAGGAACCTGCTCTGGCGTCAGAATCCGGCTATAGCCGAACCCGAGTATCCCCGGGTAATGCTCATCGAGCGACAGGCGATCAAAATACTGACGCCATTCCTTTCGGCTGACCTCGTCGCTGGCATCCCACAGCCCCGCGCCGCCCCTGAGAATCAGCTCGTGATCATGCATGCGTCTTTTGATGTTGTTGGTCGTGTCTTGAGCAATGGCCGTAAAGGCCTGCTGGGCGTATTGATCACGCTGCTGTTCGTACCAGTGCTCCAGCATGAGAGTGGCCACCATGATCACGGCTGCAGCAGCCCAGGGAAGCCCGCGAAACGGAGTGGAAAGTTTGAATGTACGCATGTGTGAGGTCACCTGAGCCAGCCATGAAAGCCTTATCGGCGCGCTGCGATATATCTTCATATCGTGATTTGCGGGCTACTTGACACTTAATACATTCAAGCAGTGGTCGATACTCGAAAGAGCAGGCAGAAAAGTAATGTATCGCCCCGAGACGAAAACAGATGGTACGCCATGAATAACAGTGACGACGGTATCTACAAGCAGTTGGTCAACAACATTGTTGACTACGCCATTTACCTTCTCGACCCGGAAGGGCATGTGATGAACTGGAATACCGGCGCCTGTCGCATCAAGGGGTATACGCCGGAAGACATCATTGGCCGCCATTTCAGTATCTTCTATTCCGAGCAGGATCGTAAAAGAAACCAGCCCCATGAAAATCTGGTGCATGCACGGCGTCATGGCCGTTTCGAGGAAGAAGGATGGCGGCTGCGCCACGATGGAGAGCCGTTCTGTGCCAGCGTCGTCATTGATGCGGTGTATGACGATAACGGCCTTCTGATCGGATTTGCCAAGATAACCCGTGATATCACCGAGCGTCGACATCGTGAAAGGGCGCTGGCCTTGGCACATGAAGATACCGCACGCCGCAACCTTGAGCTTGCCGAACTATCGACCTTTCTTCAGGCCGTGATTACCAATATTCCGATGCATGTGCTGGTGCAGAGCCTGGCCACCGGCGATATCGTACTCGACAGTATGCAAGGGCACCGGGTTGAAGATGACACCCTTCCTTCCGTGGGCGAGCTGATCATGCGGCTTGCTCCGCAGGCCAGACGTGTCGCAGACATCGGTGCCTCCGAGGAAACCCTGCTTTTACATCACGGAGCCCACGGGGTACAGCACCTCAAGTGCAAGGTGCTGTCGATCCATCAGGAGACCGATGACAGCGACTATCTGTTGTACCTGATCGAGAACGTCACCGAAATTCACGAGCACCAGGCCAATATCAATTTCATGGCACACCATGATGTGCTGACCGGCCTGCCCAACCGGGCCCGATTTCTTCACTACCTTGATGAGGCACTGAAACCCGGAAGCCTGCGACAGATGCCGACGGGCGTGTTGATGGTGGATCTGGATAACTTCAAGGACATCAATGATGTACTGGGGCATCACATCGGCGATGCCGTGCTGGCCGAGCTGGCCTCAAGTCTGAGTAGTGCCCTGACGCCTCATGAAATACTGGCGCGGCTTGGTGGTGATGAATTTGCCCTGATCGTGCCGAACTGTCGGTGCATGGGTGATCTGGTAAAGCGGGCCGAAACCCTGTTGGCCGAGTGCCAGCGAGGCATTGAAATCGATCATCATTCCCTTCAGATCGGCCTGAGTATCGGCGTGGCCATTACCTCCGAGCTGATCGATACGTCAGAAGAACTGATGAAGGCAGCCGACATGGCCATGTACGAGGCCAAGCGCGGTGGCCGTGGGCGCTGGGCCTGCTTTACGCCGGAGCTTCACGACGCTGCCTGCGAGCGACTGGGCATGGAAACCGAGCTTCGCCAGGCATTGATGCGAGAGGAACTGGTGCTGTACTACCAGCCGGTGATGCAGGCCGGCAACCATGCGGCATCGGGTCAGGAAGCCCTGCTTCGCTGGCGGCATCCAGAGCGTGGCATGGTCTCACCGATGGAATTCATTCCTGTGGCCGAGCGTATCGGGGCGATTCATGACATCGGGGAGTGGGTTCTGCAGGAGGCCTGTCGGGAAGCGGCCACATGGCCTGATCATCTAACGGTGGCCGTCAACCTGTCCCCGGTGCAGTTCGAGCGCTCTACTCTCGTGGAGCAGGTGCGCAAGGCACTTGCCCTGTCCGGACTTGAGCCTTCACGACTTGAGCTTGAAATTACCGAGTCCATTTTGCTGGATACCAGTCAGCGCAATATTCATACATTGAGAGCCCTGAAGGATCTCGGCGTCAGTATTGCGCTGGATGATTTCGGTACCGGTTACTCATCGCTTCATTACCTGCGTTCCTTTGCCTTCGATCGGATCAAGATTGATCGTAGCTTCGTCAACGAAATATGCAGCAGCCAGCAGGCCCGGGCCATCATCAAGGCCATTGCCAGTCTGGGGGCCAGCCTGGGCATCAAGATCACTGCTGAAGGTGTCGAGGACCTTGAACAGGCCGGCGTACTGGAGCGTGAAGGATGCTCCCATCTACAGGGATTCTACTTTGGCCGTCCGGTCGATCCCATGTCGATGCAGCCGTCCTGTCGATGAACGCGGCGTCATTCACGCCAGCAGCCGTGCCGGGCCTTCGTCAATGATGAAGCAGCCATACCCAGCCCAGCAGCGCCAGAAGGGAAGACAACAGCACCAGCGGTGTCAGAATCAGCCCTGTCTTCATGTACTGTCCCCAGCCGATGTGGTGCCCCTTGCCGCTGAGCACATGCAGCCACAGCAGAGTGGCCAGACTGCCGATCGGTGTCAGTTTGGGCCCCAGGTCGTTGCCGATCACATTGGCATAGACCATCAGTTCACGCGTCAGTGACGATACCTGGGCCTGATCTATGGCCAGCGCCCCGATCAGGGTCGATGGCATGTTATTGACAATCGACGCCTGAAGCGCCGCGGCGATACCGGTACCCAGAGTGGCGACTGCCGGACCATGGCTGCCAAGCCAGGTCAGGGCCATGGCGGCATATTCCGTCAGCCATGCCTGCCCCAGGCCATATACCACGAGATACATTCCCATCGAAAAAAGCACGATCTGCCAGGGAGCCGAAATCAGCACCTGGCGAACCGAAATGACCGGTGCTGCGCGAACCCCCACCCGGCCGGCGATGGCCAGCAGTATCAGAGCCGCCGGCACCATCAGGACACTGACCGGCCACTGCTGGTGTGCTGTCAGAAACAGGGCCGCGATCAGCAGTCCCAGAAGTGGAAACGCGGCGAAGAATACCGCCCGGTCCCGCAGGGCAGAGGCCGGACGCTCAAGGGTTTCCAGCGAGTAGCGGCCTGGCAGGGCACGCCTGAAAAAGCACCAGAGCACCAGCAGGGTAGCGGCAAGCGAGACCAGATTGACCGGTACCATCACCAGAGCGTATCGGGTGAAGGACACGTCAAAGAAGTTGGCGCTGACAATATTGACCAGGTTGGAGATGACCAGCGGCAGGCTGGTGGTGTCGGCCACGAACCCGGTGGCAATGATGAACGCGAACGAGGCGGCCGGTGATACGTTCAACCGGGTCAGGATGGCCAGCACAATCGGTGTCAGCAGCAGCGCCGCGCCATCATTGGCAAAAAACGCTGCAATGACCGCTCCCAGTACAATGATCAGGAGAAACAGGGCGTGGCCGTTACCGCGGCCCCAGCGCGTGACATGCAGGGCCGCCCAGGCGAAGAATCCTGCTTCATCCAGAATCAGTGACAGGATGATCAGCGCCACAAACGTGAAGGTGGCGTCCCACACGATATGCCAGACCGTTTCAACATCTCCGGGGGTCACCACGCCCATGGCCAGTGCTGCCAGCGCGCCTCCAGCGGCGCTCCAGCCAATACCCAGCCCCCTGGGCTGCCAGATCACCAGCGTCAATGTGATGATGAAAATAATGAAAGCTGTCATGCCGCATTCTTCCCGATGTGGTGCGTGATCAATGCTTGTCAGGGCGCTGAAGGAAAGACAATCGTGTCGCCATCTTCCTTGGTAAAGGAGGTCACCGGGGTATCCAGCAGGGGCATGACGGCCTCGGAGGGGCGACACAGTCGGGTGCCGCGGGGGGTCACCACGATGGGGCGGTTGATCAGCACGGGATTCGCCAGCATGGCATCAATCAGATGTTCATCGGAAAGCATCGGATCATCCAGCCCCAGAGTGGTATAAACCGATTCCTTTTGGCGCAACAGCTCGCGAGGCGCCATGTTCATGTCGGCCAGTAACCGAACCAGCGTGGGGCGATCGGGCGGGGTCGTCATGTATTCTATGACCTGCGGTGCCTGCTGCGAGGCGTGCATGATGGCCAGTGTATTGCGGGACGTCCCGCAGTCAGGGTTGTGATAGATCCGGCTGGTCATGGGGGTCTCCCGTGTGGGTAGAAGATAGGCTGCCTGCGGGCTGGCACAGGTCCGGATGGCCGCCACAGCAGTCGCGGGCCAGAAAGTCGATCATGTCATTCACGCGCTCCAGCCGGGCCTGATAGATCATCAGGCGGCTCTGGCGCTGGCTGGAGACCAGTCCTGCCCGCTCAAGCACCGCCAGGTGAGAGGACATGGTGTTATGTGGAACATCCAGTCGGCGGGCGATATCCCCTGCGGGCAAGCCTGCCGGCAGGTGAGTGACCAGCAATCGAAACGCAGCCAGTCGTGTGGGCTGGGCCAGCGCGGCAAACAGAGGTACGGCATCATTTGAGTCCATGTGTCCAAGTTTATGGACATATGGCGCGCAGCGCAATCCACTGTTTGAAGGTACCGCACGGTAGTGTGATGCGGGCGGGGGAAGCAGGAAGTGGTGCCGAAATAAAGCAATATCCGGTTGCTCTCCCGGCACCGCGCATCCATGCGAAATGACACCATACCCGTCGCCATGGACTGACCCCCTTAACCTGCAGCAAGGGGTTACATAACGACAAGAATTCGCATGATATGTCCAGGGAGTTCCTTTCACCGACATAAAAACGGCCCGGTTGGCAGGTGCACTGAGAGCGAACCTGCCAACCGGGCCGTAAGATAAGACACACGTCCTGTGTAAAACATCCATGTCACCCGACATCCTGTCAGGTTTCTTTTCAGGCAATCCCATCGATGCGCTGAAGTATGTGCCTGAACTCCGTTGGCAGCGAGATAATCCTTGCTATCACCGAGGGCATTTTTCACTTGAATACGCTATCGACAACAGTCATGAGCCGCTTGCCACGGGGGCTCCGGGCCATGACGACAGGCACTGGCAGATGGGCACTGACATCCTGACAGGTTCTTTAGCAATTACTGCTCCAGTTTTTGCGCGCTGAGCCGTAACTCCCAGAGAGTAAGCCAGGCACTGGATCGTGCGGTGGCTACATCACCCATTATCACTGCAGCGTGCCCGAGCGCTTGAAAATCCCTCGAGTGCCTGAATTCGGAGAGACCGTCTCATGTTTCTGAATCGAAGCGTCAAGTTACGCCTGGCTGCCAGTCTGGGCTTGTGTGTCGCCCTGCTGGTGGGGGTGGGAGCCCTGGGTATCTACTCTTCCCGGCAGGGGCAGGAAGATCTGCGCGACACCTATACCAATAACCTTATCCCCATTCAGATGCTTGGCGTGGTAAACAACGGCATCCTGATGAACCGTATTCAGCTTAATGCAGCCCTGATCAACGAAGACCCCGCCCTGATCCCGGCTATAAGGGCCAAGGTGGATGCCCAGGTTCAGAAAGTGGATGGCGACTGGGCCAAATACAAGAAGGCGAGTGTGCCTGATGCTCGTGAGCAGGGCGCACGAAACAGCTATGAACAGCATGTTGCCACCCTGCGTAACAACTTTAACCACGCCCTGGACCTCGCCGCTGCCGGTCAGTTTGCAGAGGCCGAGCGCGTACTCAGTGATGAAGTACGTGCCGACTACGGTCTGGTGCTTGCCGATCTGGAGCAGGTCATCGACTCCAACGTGGACGCGGCAGCAGAAAATTTCGAAACCGGTCAGTCCGACTATGCCTTCATGAGCACCCTGCTGATGGGCACCATGGCGCTGGCCATTGGTCTTGCGATCGCTCTGGCGTTCTGGCTGATCCGCGGCATCATGATGCCGCTGAGCAAGGCGCGTGAATTTGCCGAATCCCTCGCTGAAGGGCGGCTGGATGCGGATATCGATGTGACCTGCAAGGATGAATTCGGCGATATGCTGGGCGCCCTGCAGGGCATGAAGCTCAAGCTGGCCGAGGTGGTCAACGCGGTACGGCTCAATGCTGATTCCGTCAGCATGTCGTCGGCGGAAATCAGTCAGGGCAACAATGACCTGAACCGTCGTACCCAGGAGCAGGCAGCAAGCCTTGAAGAAACGGCGGCCTCGATGGAGGAGATCACCACCACGGTACGCCAGAATGCCGATAATGCCACGCGGGCTGATGAACTGGTCAACGGAGTGAGTCAGAAGGCAGAGAACGGCGGTCGCGTTGCGCAGGAAGCTGTCGGTGCGATGTCCGAGATCAGTGCCTCCAGCCAGCAGATCGCCGGTATCGTGGGCATGATCGATACCATTGCCTTCCAAACCAACCTGCTGGCACTGAATGCTGCCGTTGAAGCCGCGCGTGCCGGTGAACAGGGGCGTGGGTTTGCCGTTGTGGCCTCTGAAGTACGAACACTGGCCAGCCGCAGTGCCGATGCCGCGCGTGAAATCAAGCAGTTGGTCGAGCAGAGTGTGGTGCGGGTAGAAGCCGGTTCGGCGCTGGTGGTGACGGCTGGACAAAGCCTGGATGAAATCTCCAGTGGCGTCAGTCAGGTACGTACCCTGGTCAGTGAAATCGCGACTGCCAGCAAGGAGCAGGCGCAGGGGATCGACCAGATCAATACGGCCATCTCCCAGATGGATGGCGTGACACAGCAAAATGCCAGCCTGGTCGAGCAGTCTACTGCTGCCAGCCAGTCACTGGAAGATCAGGCCCGCGAACTGCTTCAGCAGATGGCTTTCTTCAAGGTGGACAATACCCGCCCCATGACTCCGAAGCGCCCGGCGGTCAAGGCCGATTCCCCCTCCAGGTCGCATCAGCCGGCAGCACCGTCCAGGCCTGTTGCCAAAAAGCCGACCGCAACGCGCGCACTGGCTCCGGCGAGCAGCGCCCCGGTAGCCAAAACGCCCGCCCAGCCCGCCAAACGATCAGTGGCAACGGTCGACAACGACGACGACTGGACCGAGTTCTAACCCCGTTTTATTGTACTCAGGGCTGCCTTCGGGCAGCCCTTTTTCGTGGTCGCGCAACAATTACTCACAGCGTTGTGCGCCTTGCTGACAGGACACCCCTATTCGGGTGGACACGGCGATGGTATTTTCTGCTCCCTTTGTTGCTCAACAAGATTATTTCGGTATGTCATTGCTTTGTCGTGGTTTAACTGTGTGTCTGGGGCTGATGGTGCTGGTCTGTGGGCCTGCTCTGGCAGGCGAGGTGTCGTCGATTCAGGTCCGTCACGGTGACGGCACCACGGTAGTGGATCTTCAGGTTTCGTCATCCACTGACCCCTCCCTGTTTACGCTTGAGAATCCCCAGCGTCTGGTACTGGACCTGCCAGGAACGACACTGGGCACGGCCGAGCCATCCAGCAGTGCCTTCGATGGGACGGTGATAGACGGTGTGCGTTCCGGTACGCGCCACGGACGTGACCTTCGCATGGTCTTTGATCTGAACGCCGCCCCCGGCCGGCCGGAAATTGATACGGAATCCACCGGGCGTGGCGAGCATATCCGGGTCAGCCTGACCTCCAGTGACCCGATCAGGACCCTGGCCGATCAGCAGTCGGCGAGCACGCCAGCCCATCCGGCCACACCCGCTGCGGGGGGAGTGCGCGATATCGTGGTGGCCATCGACCCCGGTCACGGCGGTCATGATCCGGGAGCCCATGGCGACAATGGTGTGCAGGAAAAGACGGTAGTGCTCGGAATTGCTCGCCAGGTGGTGGCGACGCTGAACCGCACACCGGGATTTGATGCCTTTCTGACCCGTACCGGGGATTACTTCATCCCGCTTGAAAAGCGTGTTGATATCGCCCGGCGTCACAAGGCCGACTTTTTTGTATCAATACATGCCAACACGGTCAGCTCTTCCAGGCCGCGGGGTACGATGGTCTTTGCCCTGTCGCCGCACGGCGCATCGTCTACCATGGCCAGCTGGATGGCCGCACGGGAAAACCATTCGAGCATGGTCGGAGGCAACGGCACGCCGTTGTCATTGAAGGGGCGCAGCAAGGAGATTCGTCAGACGCTGGTGGATCTGAGTCTTGAAAGCAAGATCAGTGATTCGCTGTCAGCCGGTCGGGATCTGCTCAAACAGATCGGCAAGGTCAACCGCATCTTCAAGTCCAGTGTGGAGCAGGCCAACTTCGCCGTACTGCGCTCACCGGATATTCCGTCCCTGCTGGTGGAAACCGATTTTCTGTCGAATGCGGCGGGGGAGCGCCTGCTGGCTTCGAGCAGTTTTCAGCACAATATGGGGCGTGCAATTGCCGATGGCATCGAGGATCACTTCACGCACCTGCCACCTATGGGCTCCCTGCTGGCCTGGCAGAAGGAGCATCCTGGCGAACCGGTGCCTGGCGGAGGAAGGAATCGCTATACCGTGCGCCCGGGGGATTCCCTGTCAGTGATTGCCGCACGCCATGACGTCAGCACTCGCACGCTGAAGCAGGCCAACCACCTTGCCGGTGGCCGGGCCATTCAGCCAGGCGATACGCTGATCATTCCCAGTGCCTGAATCTCAGTGACGCTGGCCTGATCTGCTGCGGCGAAGCGCGGTGATGCCCAGTACGGCAGTGGTACTGAACCAGGCACACAGACCCAGGCCGGCAACCTGCCATCGCAGGGCCAGAGGCCAGTCATAAAAGAAGAAATTATCGAGGATGACGCTGCTGGTCAGGTATCCCATCAGCAGCACCATCGCGCCGGTGAAGGCGGCATGAGTGATAGTGTTCATGGTGGTGTCTCCCGGGTGAACGCGGGCCGGGGCAACAGGGAGCGTCCGCTGTCGGTCAGGCCACGAGGCTATTTACGGCCTCGATCGGCTGGGCTTGATGCCTTGACCTCCACCAGGTGAGGGCGACCGATCAGAACGCCCGCCACGCTTTGCCCGATCAGGAACACGATCATCATGACCAGCGATGCCTGCCACCGGCCGGTCAGGCTGTGCAGCATGCCGAACAGCAGCGGCCCGCAGGCCGCCATGAGATAGCCCACACTTTGTGCCATGCCGGACAGCGCTGCGGTATGCTCGGCATGACGAACCCGCAGTACGATCAGCGTCAGGGAAATGGCAAAACAGCCCCCCTGACCGGTGCCCAGCAGTACCGCCCACAGCAGGGGCTGTGCCGTGGGGGCCAGCAGCAGGCCTGCCAGCGCTGTGCCGATCAGGGCGGTCAGTATCAGAATGAACAGGCTGTGGCGCGCTCTGCGCGCGGCCGTGCGGGCCACGATGTAGCTCACCGGCATGCTGACCAGATTGATGGTGGAGACCATCAGCGCGGCCCTGTCAGCACTGACGCCGGCATCGATCACGACCTTGGCAAGCCAGGTCTGCATCGTATAAAACCCCAGCGATTGCAGTCCCATGAAGCAGGTCAGTGTCCAGGCCACTCGACTTTTGAGCAGAGCGGTAATCGGGACCGGTGTTTCCGCGTTGTCACGCCCTTGTCTGGCGCTTCCAAACCATGCCCAGATGGCAAAGGCCGGCAGGGCGAGCAGGGCCCACAGCCGGATCGGGGCCGTCCAGGTGCCGAAGGCATGGGTCAGCATGACCGCGGTGCCGGAACCCAGCGTAGCGCCGATGCCCAGCACGACGGTATAAATCCCCATGGTTGGTCCGATGCGTTCCGGTCTATCGCGCTTTACCAGCCCTGGCATGAATACGTTGCCGCAGGCAATGCCAAAGCCCGCCAGTATCGTTCCCGCCATCATGAGGCTGATGCTTGGCACGCTTCGAAACAGCCCCCCTACTGCCACGGCGATCATCGCCAGGGCCAGCGCGCGGTCGAGCCCCAGTCGACCGGCCACCATCGGTGCCAACGGAGAAAGCAGGCCGAAGCACAGAATCATCAGGGTCGTGAGCAGGCTGGCGGTGCTGGTACCGATCGACAACGTCGACATGATGGGTTCCAGGATGGGGCCGATGACCACAATCGGCGCCCGCAGATTAAGGGCAATCAGTACGAAGGCAACCAGCCACAGTGAGGAGGGCATGGAACGTGATGTTGACGCAGACATGACAGCTCGATGAACGAAGGGACCGGCGCATTCTAGCATGTGGTTCCTTGCCGCGAGGCGCCCGGAGCCGTCATGGGATTGTTCTTTGGTGGAAGGACACCGGGATGGTTACGAAACACTACATCCAAAATTCCGGGCCTGGCTACGCTGAAGGGATGGCGTCGTGCAGCGTCACGGTGCGCAAATGAAATGCTGGTCTGGAGGAAGTGATGTCGCAATCAGGTTCACGGACGTCTGTTCCCGATGAAACGCCCTGCGTGGACACATGGCTGACGCGCTATCGGCAGGTGCGCGAGGCGTCCGAGGCGATATGCCGACCGCTGGCGTGCGAAGATTATGTGATTCAGAGCATGCCGGATGTTAGTCCGCCCAAATGGCATCTGGCCCATGTCAGCTGGTTTTTTGAAGCCTTCCTGCTCAAGCCTTTCCTGCCCGGGTATACCCCGATCGACCCGGCCTTCGATTACCTGTTCAATTCCTATTATGAAACGCACGGTGCGCCCTTTCCCCGCGCACTGAGGGGAACCATGTCACGTCCCACCGTGGCGGAGGTGCATGCCTTTCGTGCGCACGTCGACCAGGCGATGACCGCTCTGCTGAGTGAACCGCCGGAAGATGCTCGGGAAGAGATCATGCATCGGGTCGAACTGGGACTGCATCATGAACAGCAGCATCAGGAGCTGCTCGTGATGGATATCAAGCACATTCTGGGTATGAATCCCCTGCATCCGGTCTACCGTAGCGACGCCGCCAGACCCTCGGCTGATGCGGCCGGGCCTCAGGGCTGGGTGGATTTTCCCGAAGGCGTACGCCAGATCGGGCGTGACCCGGAAACCGGCTTTACCTTCGACTGTGAAACACCACGGCACCGGGTATATCAAGCGGCCTTTTCGCTGGCGCGCCGTCCGGTAACCAACGCCGAGTACATGGCCTTCATGGCCGATGGCGGTTATGAGCGCACTGAACTCTGGCTATCCGATGGCTGGGCGGCTCGTCGCAGCCATGGCTGGACGGCACCGCTTTACTGGTCGCGTCACGACGGCGTATGGCACCACATGACGCTGGGTGGGCTGAAGCCCGTCGACCCGGACGCTCCGGTATGCCATGTCAGCTTCTTTGAAGCAGATGCCTTTGCCCGCTGGGCCGGTGCCCGACTGCCTGTCGAAGCCGAATGGGAAATCGCCGCGCAGGAGTATCCGGTCGCCGGGCATTTTCAGGGACAGGGGCAGTATCAACCGGTAGCCGCTGCCGCAAGTGATGAGGCCCTGGTACAGATGTACGGCGATATCTGGGAATGGACAGCCAGTGCCTTTCGTCCCTATCCGGGGTTTGCCCCTCTGCCGGGAACACTTGGTGAATACAACGGCAAGTTCATGTCCGGCCAGATGGTTCTGCGCGGTGGCTGCTGCGCGACACCTGAGCATCATGTTCGTGACAGCTACCGCAACTTCTTTCCCCCCGATGCCCGCTGGGCCTTTTCAGGTCTCAGGCTGGCGCGGGATCTGACGTAATTGCCGGCCCGCCTCCGGCGGGCCTTGACCTCTTGCAGGAGTTGTACCATGGAAACCGCAGTGTGCTTTCACGATCAGCAGGACACGATTGATCCATGCAATACCTTTCTGGAAGACGCCATTGCCGGGCTGACCGACTCGCCCAAGTGGGCCTCCCCCAAGTACTTTTATGATCATCACGGCTCGGAGCTGTTTGACCGGATATGTCGCCAGCCCGAGTACTATCTGACACGTGCGGAAGAAGAGATTCTGACGGATCACGCCGAGGACATTGCCCGCATCATCGGGCCGGGCGCGACACTGGTCGAACTGGGCAGCGGGGCGAGCCGCAAGGTGCGCACGCTGCTGGAGGCGACCCGCCCGGACCATTACCTCGGGGTGGATATCTCCCGTGCCTTTCTGCTGGAAAGCACCCGCCGGCTGGCAGCTGACTACCCCTGGCTTGATGTGCATGCCTCCTGCGCGGATTACAGCACACCGCTGCGATTGCCCGAGGCGCTGAAGGGGGCCGGCCATCCGGTGGCCTTTTTCCCCGGTTCCAGTATCGGTAACTTCGAGCCCGCCGAGGCGTTGCAGTTTTTGATCAATCTACGCTCCATGCTCACTGAGGGTGGCGGGCTGTTGATCGGAATCGACCGAATGAAGTCCCCGGATATTCTGGAGGCGGCCTACAACGATGCCGCCGGTGTGACTGCCGCGTTCAATCGAAACCTGCTGACGCGCTATGCCAATGAGCTGGGCAGCGATATCGACCCGGAGCGCTTTACGCATCACGCCTTTCTGAACCAGGCGCATTCGCGCATCGAAATGCATCTGGTCAGCCAGCTTAATCAGGTGGTGATGATTGGTGGGCGCCGGATTCCCTTCCGTGAAGGCGAGAGCATCCATACGGAAAATTCGTGGAAGTATTCCGATGAAGGCTTTCTGAGCATGGCCGAGCAGGCCGGGTTTGAATCAAGGGCGTTGTGGCACGATCAAAATCGGTTGTTCAGCGTGCATTATCTGGTTCGCTCGGAAGCTATCTGACCGGTAAGTGTCGCTGTCCTGCCCCCTGCGCCGGGAGGTTCCGGTGCAGGGGACAGGAACGGGGCATCAGCGGTTTTCAGGCGCGACCGGCTCGGCGTCCATATCAAGGCGGTAGAGCATGTAAGGCGGCTGGCGCAGGTCCCTGCCCTGATTGAAGGCGGCCTGACGGTGAAGCTGGTTGGCGGTTACGTATACCCCATCCGGGCCAATGGACAGCGTGTCAGGCCATAGCAGGCGAGGATCATGGGCGATGGTGCTCCAGTCGCCGGTGCGAGTGTCCAGCCGGTGGATGGCATTATGCTCGTAATCCGTGGCGTATAGATGCCCGCTGTTATCCATGATCATCCCGTCCGAGGCACCCTTTTCCCCAAGATCAGTCACAGTGCGCGCCGCCTCTTCCTCGGTGATATGGCGATCCAGCAGGGTAGCTGTCGGGACGCTGTAAAGGTGTCGACCGGTCAGTGCCGAGTAATAGAGGGTGCTGCCGTCCGGCGACAGGGCGATGCCATCGGCAGGCACTCGGCGTACGACCTGCTGCCCGTCCTTGCCTGTGGCGGTCATGCGCCGGCCTTCGACGATGGGCACCATGGCCGGGTCCGCCTGGGTCGATGGGTGACCGTCCAGAACGCGCCAGGCGTCTCCGCTGGCCAGATCCATCACGATGATGGCGCCAGGGCCGGTAAACGAGGAGTCGGTCATGTACGCCACGCCGGCCTTGCCCTTGCTGAAATCAAAACGCATATCGTTCAGGTAGGTCGTCGCGGTGGCTGCCTCGGGCGGTACCGGCAGCGTTCGCACGACCGTATTGTCCGCCAGTCGCACGGCCACCAGTTTCGGCCCACCCTTGACCTGACCGCTGGCGGCATAGCCCTTGTCGGGCAATGTGCCGGTATCCAGCAGCCAGACATTGCCATCTCCCGGTGCCACGACGCTTTGAACACTGATCAGTGCATCGTTCGGATGCTGGATGTCCGGGCGATTGATGGCCTTGCTCGGCCAGGGGATTTCCCGGCCATCCTTCAGTTCAGCCACTGTAAAGGCGTTGCCGTCGCCCCAGCGGGGGTAGCTTGCAAAGCGGCGACCATCACGAGTTACGGTGATCCCCGTGGGCATTTGGTCATGAAAGGCGAAAACCGGAATCAACTGCCCTGCGGGTCGATCTGTCGCCACGTCAGAGGTGGCCGGTTCAGCTGCCCATGCCGCCAGGGGCAGGGTCAGCAGGGCAGAGGCCAGACAAAGGGATGCAGAGGTAAGGCGCATGGAACGGGGGTGTCCTGTATCGAAGGTATCGTGGCAGTGTAGACCGCCTCATCCTGCTTCGTCAGGCCGCTGGCCTGACCGGCGCTGGTGAGCCAGGGTGAATCATGCCGGTCAACAGGCAGGGGCGAGATGATGATGCGTCCCGGTTGGCCCCTTGTTTCATCCGTTCTGGCCAGGGAGCATGTCATGGCATCCACCTTCATGAACTTGTCCGCCGAGCACCGCGAGCATATCGACCGCGAGGTCGAACAGTGGCTGTCTCGCATGACGCTCGAGGAAAAAGTGGGGCAGATGACCCAGTTTTCCAGTGATAGAGATACCACCGGCCCTTCGCTCAAGGAGGATGTCGAAGAGGAGATCAAGGCCGGCCGGGTCGGGTCGGTATTCAATGCCTTCGATGCCGACTTCACTCGCAGGCTTCAACAGCAGGCCGTCGAACATACACGCCTTGGTATTCCGTTGTTGTTTGGTTATGACGTCATTCACGGGTTTCGCACCATCTTCCCGATCCCACTGGCGCAGGCGGCCAGTTTTGACATGGATGCGATCGAAGCCGCCAGCCGCATTGCCGCCGCGGAAGCCAGTGCTGCCGGGCTGCACTGGGCCTTTACACCGATGGTCGACATCACTCGGGATCCGCGCTGGGGCCGGGTGATGGAAGGTGCCGGCGAGGATACCCTGCTTGGCTGTCGCGTGGCGCGGGCGCAGGTCCGCGGGCTGCAGGGGAGCGCACCCGACGAGGTGGATACCGTCGCGGCCTGCGTAAAGCACTTTGCCGGGTATGGCGCTGCGGAGGCCGGCCGGGATTACAACACCGTGGACATGTCCGAATGGCGGCTGCGTTCGGTGTACCTTCCACCGTTTCAGGCCGCCATCGATGAAGGCTGTGCATCGCTCATGACCGCCTTCAACAGCCTCAACGGCGTACCGGCCTCCTGTAACGGCTGGCTGCTCGAGCAGGTTCTGCGTCAGGAGTGGGGGTTCGAAGGGCTGGTCGTGACCGATTACACCGCCATCATGGAGCTGGTGCATCATGGTGTTGCCGCCGATACGCGTCAGGCAGGGCAAAAGGCCGTGCTGGCCGGGGTAGACATGGCGATGCAGGATGGCATCTTTCTGGAGCATCTTGCGGGGCTGGTTGAGGCAGGCACCGTTTCTCTTGAGCGGATAGACATGGCCGTGCGCAGGATCCTGCGCGTCAAGGCGGCTCTCGGCCTGCTGGATGATCCCTACCGTTACAGCGACCCTGCTCGGGAGCAGGCCCTGCTATTGGCCCCGGCCCACCGTCTGGCTGCCCGAGAGCTGGCTGAAAAGGCCTGCGTTCTTCTCAGGAACGAGCCTTGCGTGCTGCCCTTTTCCAACGATATACGCCGGATGGCCGTGATCGGCCCGCTGGCGCAGGATGCCGCGGCCATGCTCGGGCCGTGGCATGGCAATGGCCATGCAGAGGACGCGGTCTCGTTGCATGATGGTCTGGCACTGCGGTTGGGGGAGGCGGTGACTCTGGACTACTGTTGCGGCGTGCCGCTTGAGAGCGATGTCTCCTCCGCCGATGACATCGAAGCAGCCGCGGCACTGGCTCGTACCAGCGATGTGGTTGTTTTGGCTCTGGGGGAAGACAACAGCATGAGCGGCGAGGCGGCCAGTCGTGCTCGTATTGGCCTGCCGGGCCGCCAGATGGCGCTGGCCCGTGCGGTGATCGCCACCGGCACGCCCTGTGCCGTTGTCACATTCAGTGGCCGTCCGCTGGTGCTGAGCGATCTGGATGAGTTGCCCTGTGCGATTCTTCATGCCTGGTGGCCGGGCATCGAGGCAGGCCATGCGCTGGCGAGACTCCTGATGGGGGATGCAGGCCCCAGTGGACGCCTGCCCATGACCTTTCCGCGTGATGAAGGTCAGATTCCGATCCATTACAACGCCTTTTCCACTGGCCGCCCCCTGGATCCGGAGGAAAAATACACCTCGAAATACCTGGATATGCCCAATACACCGCTTTATCCCTTTGGGCATGGTCTGACCTACGGACAGATTGTCTATCAGCATCGAGCCCTGTCGTCCCGCTGCATCCGGGCTTCCGAGTCATTGGTGGTGAGTGTGACGGTCGCCAATACCGGTGCCCATGAGGCCACGGAAGTGGTGCAGCTTTATCTGCGAGGTCCCGCCGGTGACGTGGTCCGGCCGGTACGTGAACTGATTGATTTCAAGCGTATAACGCTTGTGCCTGGCGGCGCAGAAACAGTCTGCTTCGTGATCGAGGCGGCTTCGTTGCGGTATGAGGATGCGATGGGTAACCAGCGGCTTGATGACGGTGAATACCATCTCTACGTCGGCGGGCGGTCGGATACCTCTGATGCGATAACATTTCATTTCAATAAACAGGACTGATCTGGTCCTGTTTTACTTGCGTCAGTTAATGAGAATGGTTATCTTTTGATGGCGGTGGCGGCAACGTCACTGCCGAGGCACATGACGCATCAGGGCGTTTTGTGGCTCATCTCCTCATCAAGCTAGTCACGGTCTTTATCAGCCACCTTCGGGTGGCTTTTTTTTGGCCATCAGCGGTCCGTGTCCGCTACGCCTTCTCGGCATTGAGCAGGTTATCCAGAGGTAGCCGGTGTAGGTTCAATACAGGAGAGAGGGCCGAGAAGCGGAAAGTGATGCGGAATATGGGCGGGCATTACACTTTGTTGCAATAAAGAGGACTAATCTGGTCCTCTTTTGCTTGCGTCATTCAATGAGAATGGTTATCTTTTGATGGCGATGACGGCAACGTCACCGCTGAGACACACGACGCATCAGGGCGTTTTGTGGCTCATCTCCTCATCAAGCTAGTCACGGTCTTTATCAGCCACCCTTTGGGTGGCTTTTTTTTGGCGGGTCTTTTTTCGGCACTTCCGCCTGGACCAGGCAGCCAGAGCTGCTTTCAACGATGACGCCTTAGTTGGTGTGCTGTTGAAACGTGCCGGTCAACTGCCTCAGGCGCTTCCCCACACGATAACGGGTCGTCAGCGGTGTGCCATCTTCCGGCTCGTCCGGCCATGCAAAGTAGCTGCCCAGCACCATGTCCCAGTAAGGGTCGATAAAGCGCAGGTTGCCGCCCCCCGGGGTGAAGGTCAGCTCGCCGAAATAAACGCGCCCTTCAAACAGGTAGAAATCGACGCGGCAGTAGCCAAAGGGCGCGGCCAGCTCACGAGCCTGCTCCATCATGCGATCGAGTTCGGCCGGACGGTCGACGATTTCCGGCAAATCACTACCGGGCATCCGGTTGTTGCGGCTGAAGTGCGGGCGGCTCCAGTCGGCCAGAAACAGGTCCTGGGTCGTTTTGGCAAAGCGGCCATCAATCAGCTGGATAAACTCGAACTGCCGCTTGCCATTATTGAAGATGTGAATCTTGTAATCGGCCGGTGGCTGCCCGTTGCTGCGCAGCAGCAGCTTTTCAAAGATGATGCGGGGCGTAATGCGCTGATAATGCTTTTCATAGCGCGAATAGGCCTTTTCCATCCAGCCGTTGGCCTCTTCAGCCAGCTTCGCCAGGTCTTCCTTCGACTTGTCATGGATAATACGTACCTGGCCGGCGCCATGAGTGGACTTCATTACGAAGGACTCCGGCAGATCGGCAAAGGTATCGAGCGTGACATGACGCGTGCTTTTATACAGGGGAATAAGAGCACTCTCGCCCAGTTTCTCCTGCACATAACTGCGAACGGCAAACTTGTCCGCCAACCGTGAGAACTCGGGCAGCGGCTGATACATGCGGCAATACAGTTTTTCTGTAAAGCTGCGGGGCGTTGAAAAGCTCAACCGCCGTTTATGATTCAGCAGGTAGAGCACCCGATAACGCATTTTCTCGGTCAGACAGGAGAGAAGAAGCCGGCGCATAATAGTCGTTCCCTGTAAAGCACTTCGCGCTGTTGGGCATCAAAAGCGAGAAATGTATAAATACCTTTTAGTTACTTAAGGAAACGATATAGGGGGATTGGTTAGGGTAGTGTGCCGAATTGCTTACATATCAGCCGTTTAAATGTAAACAAGCGTTAGTGATGAGTGGCTTGGTTTAAGAGGGTGATTTTAGATGGATAGTGATGGCTCTAGTGGCTGGTACTAAAGGATTAGCTTTCTTGAGGTTGATAATAAAGTGCCAGATAAAAGCATTGTTTCAGGATATTTTGCCGAAAACTTAACCTGAGATAACAAAAAACATTAAATAAAAATTAATCGCATTAATAGGGTTTTTCAGTCTGCGTCTGCCACGCCATCAGGGTGATTTTTTTGTTTTTTCCTACCTTCCTACGCCGTCAAAGTGTGTTTTTTGATGAGCTTAATGTAAGTTGAAGTATCACGCCTGTTGCAGAAAAAGGCCCTCCCGATGGGGAGGGCCTGGCTGGATCTGCGAGGTGATCAGGCTTCTCTTTGCCCATCCACCAGACGCTTCAGTGACAGGGGATTACCTGCCTTGAGCGCTTCAGGCTGAAGCGGCTCCGGTATGTCCTGGTAGCATACGGGGCGCAGAAAACGTTCAATGGCCCCGGTGCCAACCGAGGTGGTACGGCTGTCCGAGGTAGAGGGGAAGGGCCCTCCGTGGACCATGGCATCACTGACTTCCACGCCGGTAGGCCAGCCATTGGCCAGCAGTCGGCCGGCACGACGCTCCAGGATCGGCAACAGCTGGCCGGCCGCCTGCTGGTCACCTTCATCCATGTGCAGGGTCACGGTCAGCTGGCCTTCCAGCGCGCGCGCCACGTCCCGCACTTCTTCATCACTGCTGCAGGCAACAATCAGGGAGCAGGCTCCGAAGACTTCTTCCTGCAGGGTCTTATCCGCGATCACGGCCTGCGCATCGGTCGAGAACAGCTGTGGCCGGCAGGCATTGGGCTGATCATTGCTGTCGGCCCGGGCTACGCTACGTACCTGCGAGTGAGCCGCCAAGCGAGCCACCCCCTGTTCATACGCATCATGAATGCCGGGGGTCAGCATGGTATGGGAGGGCAGTGCCTTCAGCGCGCTGGCAGCGGCGTCGATGAAGCGGTTCAGCGCCTCGCCTTCCCGTGCAATGACCAACCCTGGGCTGGTACAGAATTGACCGGCCCCCATGTTGAGTGAATTGACGAACCCTTCTGCCAGGGCCTGCGTGCGCTGCTCAAGGGCGTTACCCAGCAGGAAGACCGGGTTGATGCTGCTCATCTCGGCGTAGAAGGGAATGGGTTCCGGGCGGTTCTGTGCCAGCTGCCACAGGGCCATGCCACCGTTGCGAGAGCCGGTAAACCCTGCTGCCTTGATGGATGGGTGAGTGACCAGTGCCTGGCCGATGGCCGTATCGGCATCATAAAGCAGCGAGAATACACCTTCCGGCAGATTGCACCGTGCCACGGCCCTTTGAATGGCCTTGCCGACCAGCTCGGAGGTCCCCGGGTGGGCATTGTGCGCCTTGACGATGACCGGGCAGCCCGCCGCCAGAGCCGAAGCGGTGTCTCCTCCGGCGACGGAGAAGGCCAGTGGGAAGTTGCTGGCGCCGAAGATGGCAACCGGGCCCAGTGCGATGCTGCGTTGACGCAGATCGACACGGGGCATGGGCGTGCGCTCGGGTTGCGCCGGGTCGATGCGAACATCCAGCCATTCGCCATCGCGGACGACACGGGCAAACAGCCGGAGCTGATTACAGGTACGGCCTCGCTCACCGGTAAGGCGCGCTTCCGGAAGGCCGGATTCTGCCATGGCACGTTCGATCAATGCGTCGCCCAGGCGTTCGATTTCCTCTGCAATCGTTTCCAGAAACGAGGCTCGGGCTTCCAGCGAGGTTTCCCGGTAGGTATCCAGGGCCTCGTCGGCCAGCTGGCAGGCGCGCTTGACATCGTCCTGGCTACTGCCGGCCCATTCGGGCTCCAGTGTGTTGCCTGTCGCCGGGTTGACGGCCTGTATCGCGGACTGGCTGCCGCGCTGCTGATCCTTGCCGATCAACTGAACGCCATCTACATGCATGGAGGTATCTCCTGTTGCGAGTGTGTCGAGTGAGGAAGTCGTGCTGACGAGCGCCTTGATACGCTGAGGCGGGGTGTCATCCATCAGTGTCAGTGGGTTGCGAAGTGGCCGCCCCAGCGCCGGCAGGTGTATTTCAAACCGGTCGCCGGCAGACGGCGTGATCTGATCGGCAAAGCTCAGGGTGGCGGTACCGAAGAAATGCAGGTGGAGGTCACCCGGGCGGCGGAACAGGGCATACTTGAAATGGTGATATTCCAGGTTGGCGAGGCTGTGGGACATGTTGGCTTCGCCGGTCAGAAACGGCTTTTCCCACAGTGTTCTGCCATCGCGAATGATGCGGCTGGTGCCTTCCAGATGTGTCGGCAGCTCACCAATGAACAGCTCCGGGCCAAGACTGCAGTGACGCAGCTTGGAGTGGGCCAGCCACAGGTAGTTCTGCCGCTCGGTAACGTGATCCGAGAATTCGTTGCCGATGGCGTAGCCGATTCGCCAGGGCTGGCCCTTTTCGTCGTTGACGTAAATGCCGACCAGCTCCGGCTCTTCACCGCTGTCGAGCCCGAAGGTCGGTGTCGGGATGGCCTGTTCCGGCGATACCACGATGCTGCCATCCCCCTTGTAGAACCATTCCGGTTGTGCGCCGACCTGTCCTGTCTCGGGTTTACCGTGATCGACCCCGAGCTTGAACATTTTCATTGAATCGGTCAGCTCGCTTTCTTCCAGTGCGCCATGCATGGAGGCCCGGGTATCGGCGCTGCCCAGATGCGTCAGTCCGGTACCGGTGACGTAGCAGTGGGCCGGATCAGGGTGGGTAATGGGGCTCAGAAGCTGGCCCCCTTCAATCAGAGTGTCGTAGTCCAGGGTGTGGTCACCTGCCAGCCCGCTGATGACGGCATCAATGGGCTGGCCGCTGTCGATCGCCATCTGAACAAGGGCCAGCGTGCCGCCCTCAAATTCGATCGGGCGGACCGTGGCATGACCTTCGACTATCGCAGCGCGGGGGCCGTTGGCACTTGAGAACTGAATCAATCGCATAAGGGGTGTCTCCGACAGGGGCGCGCCCGGGCGCGCCGTGCAGGGCAGAAAATGGCGTGCCGATCAGTGAGAATGGCGGGGGACATCGGACCCGCGACATCCGCGCAGGAAGTCGAAGTCGCAGCCTTCATCGGCCTGCAGAACATGGTTGATATAAAGGCCGCGATAGCCGCCTGTGCTGGCCAGCAGACGTGAGGCTTCCCTGGGCTGGGTGTCGGCCAGACGGCTGGCAATGTCGTCATCGCTGACCTCGAGGTGCAAGCGGCCGGCCTTGCAGTCCAGTTCGATCCAGTCGCCATTCTGTACGGCGGCCAGCGGCCCACCGGCACCGGCTTCGGGCGAGACGTGGAGCACCACGGTGCCGTAGGCGGTGCCGCTCATGCGGGCATCCGAGATGCGCACCATGTCCTTCACGCCTTCAGCCAGCAGCTTGGCGGGCAGGCCCATGTTGCCTACCTCGGCCATGCCCGGATAACCGCGTGGGCCACAGTGCTTCAGGACCAGCACATCCTCGGCGGTGACATCCAGATCCGGGTCGTTGATGCGCGCCTTGTAGTCTTCAAGGTTTTCAAAGACCACTGCACGTCCCCGGTGCGTCATGAGTTCTGCCGTGGCGGCGGAGGGTTTCAGTACTGCGCCGTTGGGGGCGAGGTTGCCGCGGACAATGCAGATGCCGCCATCGGCGACCAGCGGGTTATCCAGGGGGCGAATAACGTCCTCGTTATAAAGCGGCGCGTCGCAGACGTTTTCCCACAGGGTCCGGCCGTTGACGGTCAGGGCGTCCGGGGCCGGCAGGCGGTTGTCATCCCCCAGCCGGCGCAGCACGGCCGGTAGGCCGCCCGCATAGTAGAACTCCTCCATCAGGAACCGGCCGGACGGCTGCAGATCCACGATGGTGGGTGTGTCGCGGCCGATGCGCGTCCAGTCATCCATTTCAAGCGGCACACCGATCCGTCCGGCAATGGCCTTCAGGTGGATCACGGCGTTGGTGGAGCCGCCGATGGCAGCATTGGTACGAATGGCATTTTCAAACGCACCGCGGGTCAGCACCTTCGACAGGCACAGCCCTTCATTGACCATTTCGACAATGCGGTTACCGGACAGGTGCGCCATGACCTGGCGACGGGCATCCACGGCCGGAATGGCAGCGTTGTGGGGCAGGGACACACCGAGGGATTCTGCCATGCAGGCCATGGTGGAGGCGGTCCCCATGGTATTGCAGGTGCCGGCGGAGCGGGACATGCCGGCTTCGGCGGCCATGAACTCATCCAGGCTCATCCGGCCGGATTTCACCTCTTCAGACAGCTGCCAGACGATGGTGCCCGAGCCAATGTCCTTGCCCTTGTGCTTGCCGTTGAGCATGGGGCCGCCGGAGACCACCAGTGCCGGCACATCGCAGCTGGCGGCGCCCATCAGCAGGGCGGGGGTGGTCTTGTCGCACCCGGCCATCAGCACCACGCCATCAATCGGGTTGCCGCGAATGGCTTCCTCGACATCCATGCTGGCCAGGTTGCGGGTCAGCATGGCCGTCGGCCGGAGGTTGGACTCCCCGTTGGAAAAGACCGGGAACTCGACAGGCAGGCCGCCGGCTTCCCAGATGCCGCGCTTGACGTGTTCGGCCAGCTCGCGGAAGTGAGCGTTGCAGGGGGTCAGCTCGGAATAGGTATTGCAGATGCCGATGACCGGCTTGCCGTGAAATTCATGGTCTGGCAGGCCCTGGTTTTTCATCCAGCTGCGGTACATGAAGCCGTTCTTGTCAGCGGTGCCAAACCATTCGGCACTGCGCAGGCGGGGTTTATTGTCCTGACTCATTGGTCTCTCCTCGGGCGGGCCCGGTCAAATAAAACGTGGCGCAATCATTGGGCCGGGCGGCTGCGTATGGCCGCCCTGCATCATTCAGGTGACAAAGGTGAACAGCAGCCAGGCAAGGCTGAAGGCCATCAGGGAAATGCCGACCGACATCACGCTCCAGGTGGTGAGCATGGTGCGGGTAGAGGCGCCCAGAAACCGGCCGACCAGCCAGAATCCGGAATCGTTGACGTGGGAATAGCCAATGGCACCCGCCACGATGGCGGTGGTAATGCAGGCCGCAGGCAGGCCTGCCAGTTCCGGTGAGGCCAGCACGGCGGGGGCCATGATGCCGGCGGCCGTCGTGCCGGCGACGGTGGCTGAGCCCTGGGCGATACGAATCACGGACGCGATCACGTACCCGGCCACAATCAACGACATGCCCAGTTCTTCCAGGCTGCCGGCCAGTGCCGAGCCGATGCCGCTGGCGGTCAGTACGGCGCCGAACATGCCACCGGCACCGGTAATCAGAATGATCGAACACACCGGAGCAAGGGCGTGCTCCACGATGTCATTGATCGCATCCATGCCTTCCTCGGGGCGCCGACGCAGAATCAGCAGCCACATGGCAATACAGGTACTGATCAACAGGGCCATGGGGGTCTGGCCAATCAGCATCAGTGCATTGATCAGCGAGTTGCCTTCAGGCAGCGTGCCGGAAGATACCAGGGTAGCCAGACCGGTATTCATGAAAATCAGGACCAGCGGCAGAATAAGCACCAGCAGGATCGTGCTAAAGGCCGGGGGCGGCGCATCGTCACCGTCGGTATTGCCCATCATGTCGGGGACTGGTTGAAACGCAGTACGACGGGCAAGGAACACTGACAGGCGATATCCCATGATGTACCAGGTCGGCAGCCCGACCAGCAGACCGACAAACAGCACCTGGCCGATATCGGCATTCAAAAAGACCGCAGCCGCTACCGGGCCGGGGTGAGGGGGCATCAGAGCGTGCATGACCAGACCGGCCCCGGCCACGGGCAGGCCGAACAGCAGGACCGAGCCTTTCAGCTCTCGTGCGACCGCATAGATGATCGGCAACATGACGACGTAGGCGGCATCGAGAAAGATCGGGAAGCAGAACAGCAACGCCGCAATGGATAAACCCAGCGGGGCGCGCTCGCGACCACAGATCCGAATCAGGGTATTGGACAGCACATACGCCCCCCCTGAAATGGATACGATGCGACCCAGAACGGCCCCAAAGCCGATCAGTAGGGCGACATTGCCGAGGGTCTTGCCAAACCCGCCCACCAGCGTGCCCATCAGGCTGGTCATTTCGATCCCGGTCGCCAGGGCGGTGCCAATGCTGACAACAACCAGCGCAAAGAAGGGATGCAATTTGATCCTGATGATCAGCAGCAGCAGGACCGCGATGGCAACGGCGCATACCGACAGCAGTAGTGGGGTAGATAGTGCCGTCTGAGCGGCATCCTGTGGATTCATGACACACTCCAAACCAGTCAACAGTGACTACCGACGGGAAGGCCGGGTCTGGAGGGACAGTAAACCCAAAGGGGTATATCAGAATAATGCGGAATGCGGCTTAATCCGATAACAAAAATGATATCAATCATATAAAGGTGACGAGGGCATGGGCGCTTTAACGGCAGACTGGTTTTTTCGGGCGCGACTAAAGTTGCGCCACCTGTATCTGTTCGTGGTCATCGGGGAGCAGGGCAATCTGCACAAGAGCGCTGAATTGATGGGGATCAGTCAGCCGGCGGCGTCGCGGCTGCTGGCTGAAATCGAGACGCGTCTCGGCCAGTCCCTGTTCGAACGCCATGGGCGTGGACTGACGCCCAATCCCTTTGGCCAGCTGATGATTCGTCGTGCGCGGGCCGTGCTGGATGAACTCGGTGATGCGGGAGAGGAATTCAACGCCATTTCGGCCGGATTGCTGGGGGTGGTCAATATCGGTGCGGTCATGGAGCCGGCCGTCACGCTGGTCCCGCAGACCATCGAGCAGGTACACAAGGACCGTCCGGGGCTCAAGATTACCGTCCATGTGGCCGACAGCCGTGCGCTGGTCAATGGTCTGATGGATGGCCATTTCGATTTCATTATCGCTCGTATCCCGGCTGGTTTTCCGGGAGATGCCTTTGTTTTCGAGGAAATTGGCGAAGAAGACCTGTGCTTTATCTGCAGTGACAGCCACCCCATGGGGGAGCGCAATCCGCCGGAACTGACCGACCTGGCAGACTATCCCTGGACGCTGCAGCCGCCGGGTACCCTGATGCGTCAGCGCATAGAGGATCTGTTTCGTCATCGGGGCGTGGACTTCCCGCGCTGGGTGGTTGATACGTCGGATCTGCCGGCGTCCCTTGCGCTGGTGGATCGCTCCGAGTTCATTACCGTAGCGACCCACAAGGTGGCGGCCCTGCTGTGTGACACGGCGCGCTTCAGAATTCTCAATGCCCGCAACAAGTTGAGCGTGCAGCCTTATGGGCTGGTCAGTCTGCGTCGGCAGCGCCTGTCACCCGCGGTGGCCTCCGTCATGGAGGAAATCCGCCGCCGGATGTGATGACGTGTCGCGGTGCATTCGGTGTGAATCATCTATCCTTGGAGATTGCCTGCCGGCAACGATAATGGAGAGAACATCATGGCCGAACTGATTCTGTTTTATGACGGCGCCTGCCCTCTATGCGTCCGCGAGATTGGCCATTTGACCCGCCTCGATGAACAGGGGCGGATCCAGTGCGAGGATATCCAGAAGGATGATTTCGAGATGCGCTGGCCGCAGGTCGACCCGCAGGAAGCCAGCAGTATTCTTCTGGGGCATTACCATGGGCAGGTTATCAAGGGGCTGGATGTTACCCACCGTGCCTGGTCACTGGTCGGCAGGGGATGGCTGACGGCTCCCTTGCGCTGGCCGGTCGTGCGGCCGGTGGCGGATCGGGTGTACCTGTGGTTTGCGCGTCACCGCTATACGATTTCCGGCGTACTGACGGGACGCCGTCGCTGCGACAGTTGCGCGTCCGGCAAGTGCGATATTCCCCGCCGATGATGCTGCTGTGCCTCTCGGCACAAGGTCGTAATGTCATTTTGATGTGATCCGGTGATACTTGCTATATCACATAGTCAAATGGCATGAGACCACGAGAGGTGTCCTTCATGAATACCACGATATCCCGGGCCATCACGGCCGCTGTTGTTCGCGGCAAGGGTGCCCCCTTTACGCTGGAAGAGGTCAACATCCGTGAGCCTGAGGGCGTTGAGGTGCTGGTGCGCGTGGTCGCCACCGGCATGTGTCATACCGACCTGATCGTGCGTGACCAGCTGTATCCGGTGCCGCTGCCACTGGTGCTGGGGCATGAAGGCGCCGGTGTGGTCGAGGCCATCGGACCGAACGTGACCCGGCTGGCGGTAGGAGATCATGTGGTCATGAGTTATGGCTTCTGTGGCGGCTGTTCGCCCTGCGATCACGGCCACATGTCGTACTGCAAGGAGTTCTTCGGTCGTAACTTCGGCGGCAGTGATGCGGATGGAAAGTGCGCCATTACGGATCGCCAGGGCGAGGCAGTTCATGATCACTTCTTCGCCCAGTCCTCCTTTGCGACCTATGCCATCAGCACGGAAGACAGTGCCGTGAAAGTATCCAAAGAGGCCCCGCTTGAGCTGCTTGGGCCTCTGGGCTGCGGTATCCAGACCGGTGCCGGTGCGGTAATCAACACCCTTGGGGTACGCCCGGGCAGCCGGTTTGCCGCGCTGGGCGCCGGCGCCGTTGGCCTGTCGGCAGTAATGGCGGCCCGCGTGGCCGGGGCGGCCATGATCATTGCCATCGACGTGGTGCCTGAGCGCCTGGCACTGGCGATGGAGCTTGGCGCCACTCATGTTATCAATGCCAGCCACGAAGACGTGGTTGAGCGCGTGCGCGAGCTTGGCGGTGGTGGGGTTGATTATGCACTGGAATCGACCGGGCGAACCGAGGTGCTCAGGCAGGGCGTTGATGTGCTGGCCGGCCGCGGCACGCTCGGCGTGGTGGGGGCTCCGCCGCTGGGTCATGAAGCAGCCTTTGACGTCAACGACCTTCTGCTTGGCGGCAAGAGCATTCGTGGCATTGTTGAAGGCGACAGTGTGGCGCGGGACTTTATTCCGCAACTGGTGGAGCTGCATCGTCAGGGGCGGTTCCCGTTTGATCGGCTGGTGAAGTTCTATGATTTCGAGGATATCAACCAGGCCGCCGAAGACAGTGAACGGGGGCTGACGCTGAAACCCATCCTGCGCATGGCCCGCTGACACCCTGGCTCTGGGGGGCTCGATGCGTGAGCACCTGGCATGACAGCGCGCCGGATGCTCACGTATGCTGGCGGCCACCAGGGCCGTGCCCGGCCTATCTTGATTCCAGGACCGCCTTTCACCTCCATGACTGACTCCCTGCCCGATATTCTCGCCGGCCCGCTGCTGCGGCGTGCCGAGCCTCACCGCGTGGTGTGGTGGCTGGTGGCATCCCGGCCGCTGACCCTGCAACTGCTGCTGGATGGTGCCGAACCGGCCATGTCCTGCCATGACCTTACGCCTCATCTGGTGTGCCTGCCGATAGGCCGCCACGCGTTCATTCATTTGATCGATGTGCCCTTCGAGACACCGTTGCCCCAGGACGTGCGGTTGCGCTACGACCTTCAGTACCGTGACCCCGACGCCGTCTGGCAAAGCCCGTTCAGCATGACGCCGACCCTGTGCTATCCGGGGGAGGCGTTGCCCACACTGGTACTGCGCTCCCGGCTTGATGATGTGTTGCACGGGTCCTGTCGAAAGCCGCACCAGGCTTGTGGCGATGGGCTGGTGCGGGCCGATGAGTGGGTCGAGGCCGGCCAGGCCGAGGCGCTGGAGCGCCCGGCTGCCCTGTTGATGACCGGGGATCAGATTTACGCCGATGACGTGGCCGGGCCAATGCTTTCGGCCATTCATGCCCTGGTTATGCGCCTCGGGCTTCATGACGAGCCGCTGGAAGAGGCCGCTGTAAGCCATGGGCGCGAGCTTGCCGGCCGTGATGATCTGCTTTACCGGCGTGCCCATCTGCTGCCGGATCAGCCTTCGAACGAGGCGCTGCGCGACAAGTTCTTCGGCGGCAAGCGCAAGCCGGTCTTCACCACCGCCAATGCCGAAAATCACCTGATGACGGTGGCGGAAATGCTGGCCATGTATCTGCTGGTCTGGTCGCCGGTGCCCTGGACCCTCATCGAGGTGGCCACGCCGTCACTGGAGGCCGAGCTTCAGGACCGATATACCGATGAAGCCCGGGTCGTGGATGCGTTTGTCGCTGGTCTGCCGCGTGTGGCGCGTGTGCTGGCGCACCTGCCGTCCCTGATGATCTTTGACGACCATGACGTGACCGACGACTGGAACCTGACGGCAGCCTGGGAAGTGGCTGTATATTCGCACCCGTTTTCACGGCGTATTGTCGGCAATGCGCTGGTGGCGTATCTGCTGTGTCAGGGATGGGGCAACGACCCCGATAAAATGAACGCACCGCTTCATGAGGCGGGCCACTGGCTGGCGACGGCCAGCGAAACAGGCATGCTGGATGCGGCCGCCCACGATGGGCTGATTGATCATCTGCTGCGCTTCACCGGCTGGGGCTATACGCTCGACACCACGCCGAAGCTGGTGGTGCTGGATACCCGTACCCGCCGGTGGCGGAGTGAGCGGCGTCTGCATCGGCCTTCCGGGCTGATGGACTGGGAGGCGCTGTGCGAGTTTCAGCAGGACGTACTGGAGCAGCCTTCCGTAGTCATCGTATCCGCTGCCCCGATCTTCGGTGTCAAGCTGATCGAAGGCATCCAGCGTCTGTTCACCCTGGCCGGCAAGCCACTGATGGTGGACGCCGAGAACTGGATGGCGCACCGCGGCGCCGCCCATACCATGCTCAATATCCTGCGACACCGACGTACGCCTCAGCGCTACGTCATTCTCTCAGGCGACGTTCACTATTCCTTTGTCTACGCGCTGAGCCTGCGCCGGGGCCATCAGGACAGCCCGCGCATGTGGCAGATTACCAGCAGCGGGCTCAAGAATACCTTTCCGGAGACGCTGCTGACCTGGTTTGATCGCCTCAACCGGTGGCTGTATGCCCCCTGGTCCCCCCTGAACTGGCTGACCAAGCGGCGCAGGATTGCAGTCATTCCCTGGCGGCCCGAAGGCGCACGTCACGGGGAGCGGTTGTGGAACAACGCTGGTATCGGGCGGGTACGGTTGAACGAGCAGGGTGAGCCTTCCGAAATAGTTCAGCTGGGCGCTGATGCTCGTGATACCCGCTTCAGGCCGATCCGGCGCTGAGGTGCCGATCACGTGGCGGTGCAGGGTGCAGCGGACTATCCTGGAAGACACTTGCCAACAGGAGTCTTCATGTCGTCTCGCCCCGTCGCCGCGCCCCTGCCGCGTGCCTTTTATGATCGCCCGACCCTTGATATCGCCCGGGAATTGCTCGGCTGCCATCTGATCGTGGACCACGAGGATGGTCGTCTTGTCGGCCGTATCACAGAAACCGAAGGCTATCTGGGCTTTGCCGATACGGCCTGCCACTCCTCTCATGGCCGTACGCCCCGTACCGAGGTCATGTTCGGGCCGCCGGGCCATGCCTACGTTTATCTGATCTACGGTATTTACGACATGCTCAATGTGGTGGTCGGGCCGCTGGATGATCCCTGTGCGGTGCTGATCCGGGCCATTGAGCCGCTGGAAGGGGAAAGCGCCATGATTGCCCGTCGAGGCGGAAAGCGCGGACGCGAACTGGCCAATGGCCCGGGCAAGCTGACACGAGCGCTGGGGATTACAAGATCAGCCTTCAATCGCCACGACATCTGCACCGGTCAGGGGCTCTGGATCGAGGCCGGTTCCCCCGTACCGGAGGCGGATGTACTCACCGGGCCGCGCATCGGCATCGATTACGCCGAGCCTGAGCACCGCGACGCGCCCTGGCGGTTTCGTGTCAAACGGGACGCCAGGCGAGCATGATATATCCGCCTGTGCTTGAGCCTGGTGCGCTGATCGGCTTCTTTTCGCCCTCGTCGCCGGCGACCGCCTTTGCCCCTGATCGTACTCGCCGGGCTATCCAGTACCTCACGCAGCAGGGGTACCGAGTAAAAGCGGGACATTTGACGGGGAATAGTGATGGATATCGGGCCGGGTCTATCAAGGCGCGAGCAGACGAAATCAATACGCTGGTTCGTGACCCTGAGGTTCGCGTTCTCATGGCAACGATCGGCGGTCACAACAGCAATGCCTTACTGCCCTATCTCGATTGGGAAACACTCGCTGCTGACCCCAAAATCATCGTCGGTTATTCGGATGCTACAGCACTGTTGCTGGGAATCTATGCTCGATTGGGCCTGGTTACCTTCTATGGGCCAACTCTGGTCGCCTCGTTCGGCGAGCAGCCGCCATTGGTCGATCAAACCTTTGCATCGTTTCAGAATATGACGGTCAGCTCAGGGGAAACGTCCCTTCGCTATAACATGCCACCTGACTGGACTGATGCGTATGTACCCTGGGAAACCCAGCATCATGCCAAGCCCACGCAGGCTAACCGCTGGCACTTTGATGGTTCAGGCGTCATTGAAGGCCGGGTGATCGGCGGCAATCTGCATACGATGGCCGGGATCTGGGGCAGCATCTATATGCCCGAGATTCAAGAGGGAGATATTCTTCTCATCGAGGACAGTCAAAAAACGATCGCCGCCGTTGAGCGCCATATCGCCCATTTGTCGCTCTGTGGGGTCCTTGAGCGTATTGCAGCACTGATTATTGGAAAACATGAACGGCTGGATGACCAGGGCAGCGGTAAAACGACGATCGACGTCGTGCGAGAGGTGTTGGACGGTCGGCCCCTTCCCATTGTGGATGGCATGGATGTTGGTCATACGCACCCCATGCTCACGGTGCCTATTGGTGCCACCCTGCGTATCGATTTTACTCGTGAATCAGTAACGCTACTGCCGCGCTAGACCGATGCCATGAAACGACGAACGGCCGAGGCGACGCGGCGCTGGCGTTCTTCCGGCGGAAGGTTCGGTACCTGGCCGACCATGACCTGAATATGCAGGTCGCTGATCAGCATGCCGGAGAATTCGCCGGCGGCCAGTCGGGGGTCATCGATGATCAAATGGCCCTGACTGACATGATGCGCCAGGTAGCGGGTAAGCCTGTCCAGGGTCTGGAACGGGCCATGATCGAGAAAGTGACGCGCCATCACCGGGTGGCGGTGAAGGTCGTTCAAAACCAGTCGGTACATGGCCAGGGCCTCGGGTTCGAGCAGGAAATCGAGCAGCCGATGACCAAAGCGTGTCAGCCCGTCAATCGGTGAGCTGTTGTCGGCCAGTGCCTGTTCGAGCGGTGCAAAGATCGAGAGGGCGCGCTGTTCGATGATGGCGATGAACAGCCCTTCCTTGTTACCGAACATCTTGTAGAGGGTCGAAAGGGAGCCTCCTGCGCGACGAACCACTTCGTTGACGCTGGCCTTTTCGTACCCCTGCTCGATGAACACCTCCAGCGCGACACTCAAGAATCGCTCGGCCCGCTGCTGGCCCTTGGGGGTGAGCCGGGTAATGTCATCACCCATGAATAGCGACTTCCTGTGCTGGTGCCTGCAAAAAGTGTAGCGTATGCTACGTTTTTTCCCGCGTTATCGGAACCTTTCTCATGGCGTCCATTGCAAGAACCTGGATCAAACGGCTTATTATCGCGCTGGTGATTGTTGTGCTGCTGCTGGCCGGTCTCTGGAAGGGGTGGCACTGGTGGCAGGCCGGACGCTTCATCGAGGAAACCGATAATGCCTACCTTCATGCCGACAGCGTGGCGATACGCAGCGAGCTGAATACGCGGGTCATCGGTGTCAACGTTGATCATAATCAGCGGGTCCATGCCGGTGATACGCTGGTGACCCTTGATCCGACGGACTACCAGGATGATCTGGCCCAGGCACGAGCGCAGCTGGCCCAGGCACGTGCTGCCGTCACCCGGGCGGAGCGCAGCATTGAACTGCAAAAGGCGGTGATTGAGCAGCGAAACGCTGATATCGCGTCTGCTGCCGCGCAGTTGAAGGAGGCGCGCCAGACCCTGTCGCGCACTAAAACCCTGGTGAGCAAGAGCTACTCGTCGCGGCAGCAGCTTGACAGTGATCAGGCCGGTTTTGATGTGGCCCAGGCACGCGTCAGCGCCAGCAAGGCAGCACTGACGTCGGCAAGGCGCCAGCTGTCGGTGGATGGCGCCAGCCTGGAGGATGCCGAGGCCAGTCGGGATAACGCCCAGGCTGCCCTTCAGGCTGCGCAGCATCAGCTGGACAAGACCCATATTACGGCACCGTTTGGTGGCGTTGTGGGCAATGTCACCGTAGAGCCCGGTACCTATGCCCAGCCGTCACTGACACTGATGACGCTGGTGCCGGTGGACTCGCTGTATGTAGTGGCAAACTACAAGGAAACCCAGGTGGCCCGCATGCGCGTAGGGCAGTCGGTGCACATCGAAGTGGATGCCTATCCGGATACCGAATTTACCGGGGTTGTCGAAAGTCTGGCTCCTGCAACCGGTGCCCAGTTCAGCCTGTTGCCGCAGGATAATGCCACCGGCAATTTCAACAAGATCGTACAACGGATACCGGTGCGCATTCGCCTGACCGGGCCGGAAAAAATGTTGCCGTATCTGCATTCGGGTCTTTCGGTGGTGCCATCTGTGGATACGCGTGACGAAGGGCAGGGGCTTTATGTTGCCGCCCCGCTGTCCGGGCCGGTGGTTCGTGATATCACGCCTCGGGTTCCGGGCGCCGATTGATGAATACGCCGGTGCAGGAAATGCCCTCCTGGCGCGTGCGGATTGGCTTTGTCGCGGCAGTGTTCGGGATGTTCATGGCCATTCTGGATATCCAGATCGTTGCCAGTTCCCTGAACGAGATTCAGGCCGGTGTCTCTGCCAGCCAGGATGAAATCTCCTGGATTCAGACCGCGTACCTGATTGCCGAGATCATCATGATTCCGCTGTCCGGCGTCATGGCGCGCATTTTCTCGACCCGCACGGCCTTTGTGATCTCAAGTGTCGGATTTACGCTGGCAAGTCTTGGCTGCGCCATGGCCAGCACCATCAACGAACTGATCGTGCTGCGCGCCATCCAGGGATTCATGGGTGGGGCGATGATCCCGATTACCCAGGCCGTCAGCTTCACGATCTTCCCACGTCACAAGATGGGCTCGGTACAGGCCGTCATTGGCCTGGTAGCAACCATCGCGCCATCCATCGGGCCGACGCTGGGGGGCTACATCACGCAGCACATGAGCTGGCACTGGCTCTTTCTGGTCAATGTCATCCCCGGCATTCTGGTGACCATTGGCGTCTGGTGCCTGCTGGATATCGATACCGCTGACAGGAAGGCCATCAAGCGCCTTGATGTCATTGGTCTGGCATTGATGGCGCTGTTTCTGGGCACGCTTGAGTTTGTGCTTGAGGAGGGGCCTGATGATGACTGGTTCAGCAACCGGCTGATTCTGGGCTTCAGTGTGGTATGCGCCGTGTCCTGTGTGCTGTTTTTCTGGCGGGCCTTCACCGCCAGATACCCGATCATCAATCTGCGGCTGTTCCGTGAGCGTAATTTTGCCACCGGGGTCGGGCTTGTCTTTGTCATCGGGATCGCGCTGTACGGGCTGGTCTATCTGATGCCGCTGTATTTCGGTACGGTGCGTCATTTCAACAGCCTTCAGATCGGTGAGGTCATGTTCGTGACCGGCATCGCGATGTTTGTCACGGCCCCGCTGGTTGGCAAGTTCAGTGACCTGGTGGATCTGCGCATCCTGATCGGGCTGGGACTGTTGCTGACTGGTATCGGCTCGGTGATGAACGCGAACCTGACGGAGGATTCCGGCTACTGGGAGTTCTTCCTGCCACAGCTGGTGCGTGGCGTCGGCATGATCATGTGCATGGTGCCCTGTGCCCGTATCGCACTGGGCAGCCTGTCGCCCCAGCAGGTCGGTGATGGCAGTGGCATGTTTTCGGTCATGCGTAATCTGGGCGGTGCCGTGGGACTGGCCCTGCTGGATACCGTGCGTGATCACCAGCGTGACTATCACTGGATGCAGTTGATTCCTTCCATCAATCAGGGCCGCGAGGTAGTGGTGACGGAGCTGGCCCGATACCAGCAGCAGTTCACCGGCGTAGTGAGTGACCCCCAGGCGGCGGCCATCAAGATGATTGCCTCGCGGGTGGCCGGCCAGGCAGAAGTGCTGGCCTTCAACGATATCTTCCTGTGGCTGGGACTGATCTACATCGTGGCGTTCCCGATCGTCTTTCTGCTCAGGAAACCGACCTGATACCGTCCCGGCCCAGCCGGGCCTCGCATCCTCTGTTCTGATTGACTACGCTTTTCCAGGGTCTGTCCCTGCCTTGACCGTAGGCGGGCGCAGACAAAACCCCAGGCAGCCAAGGCAGGCTGCCTCAGATTATCCAGGTCCAAATAACAAGAATCGGGCCGGACTCATTGATGAGGAATGTCATGGTAGACACCACCCCCGCGACTGCGGTTCAGCATGCTGATCCTGCAGCGACGCCCCGATTGCATGATGTCGAGCTGACCATCAACGGTCAGACCCACCACTTGTCCATTGAACCCAACGTGGTCCTGCTGGATGCCCTGCGTGAACGCCTGGGGCTGACCGGCGCCAAGAAAGGCTGTGACCATGGTCAGTGCGGTGCCTGCACCGTGCTGGTGGATGGCAGATCAATGAACAGCTGCCTGATGCTGGCCTCGATGGCCGATGGCTGCGATATCACCACCGTTGAAGGTCTGGCGAAGCCGGATGGCACGCTTCACCCGGTACAGCAGGCCTTTCTGGAGCATGACGCTTATCAGTGTGGTTACTGCACGGCCGGCCAGATGATGAGCGCCACCGCCATTTTGAATGATCCCTCCATTGAGCGTACCGATGCCTCCATCAAGGATGCCATGAGCGGCAATATCTGCCGCTGCGGTGCCTACAAGAATATTCATGATGCGATCAAGACCGCGGATGCGCGTCTGAACGGCGGAGAGTAACCCATGAGAACCTTTGAACTGACGCGGCCGACAGCCATCGGCGACGCGCTGGAGCACCATGGTGCGCGCGATGCCTTCATCGGCGGCGGTACCAACCTGATTGACCTGGTCAAGCTCGGTGTCATGCGGCCCGAACAGGTCGTGGACATCAATGGCCTTGGCCTTGATGACATCGAGACGCTGGACGACGGCCGAGTCAGCATTGGCGCGCGGGTCAGCAATGCCGACCTTGCCAGGGATGACCGCATCATGCGGGATTACCCGGTACTGTCGCAGGCGCTGCTGTCCGGCGCGTCCACCAGCCTTCGCAACATGGCTACCACGGCAGGTAACGTCATGCAGCGTACTCGCTGCCCGTACTTCCGTGATACGGCCATGCCCTGCAACAAGCGCTCGCCCGGCAGTGGCTGCAGCGCCCTGACCGGCATCAATCGAAATCACGCGGTACTCGGTGGCAGCGAAGCCTGTATTGCCGTTCACCCCTCCGACATGTGCGTGGCCATGGCTGCCATTGGTGGCACGGTGGTGCTGGAAGGGCGCAAGGGGCAGCGTGAAGTGCCGTTTGCCGACTTTCACCTTCTGCCCGAGCGTCACCCCGAGAAGGAGCACGACCTTCACGATGACGAGATGATCACGCATGTGATTCTGGATGCCCCTCAGGCCGGTGCAGCATCGAACTATCTGAAGCTGCGCGACCGGGCCTCCTATGAATTTGCACTGGCCTCCTGCGCGGCCATTCTGACGCTGGATGGCGATACCGTCAGCAGCGTACGTCTGGCGCTTGGCGGGGTAGCCACCAAACCCTGGCGCGCCCTGGATGCGGAAGCGGCGCTGGTTGGCATGGAAGCCACCACCGACAGCTTTGAACACGCCGCGGTACTGGCGTTTCAAGGCGCTGTTCCGCAGTCCGGCAATGCCTTCAAGGTCACCCTTGGGCAGCAGGCTATCGTACGGTCGCTGCGTGATGCAGCCCGCGCACTCAAGGCACAGGGAGATCGCTCATGAGTACTGCCACAGGCACCCCGAAACCCCGGATCGATGGCGCGCTCAAGTTGACCGGGCAGGCGGATTACACCGCTGATATCTCGCTGGAAGGTCAGCTGTACGGCTATCCGGTGGGCAGCACCATCGCCCGTGGCGAACTGACCGGGCTGGAACTTGAAACTGCACTGGCGATGCCGGGTGTGGTGGATATCTATCACGCTGGAAACTTTGATCCGAGCCTCAGGCATTCGCCCAACAGCTTTGCCGAGGAAAATACCGTCAGCGAACCGCGCCTGCCGTTTGAAGACTCGACCATTCATTATCACGGTCAGTACATTGCCCTGGTAGTGGCCGATACGCTTGAGCATGCCCGCGCGGCCGCCGGCGAGGTGATTCCCTGGTACAGCAATGACCGCCCGGCGGTCATTGACAGCCTTTCCGCCCTGCCAACGGACGATACCGGTTTGCCGGGAGTGCTGCAGGAGGGCGACAGCAACAGCCGCGGTGATGCTGCTGCGGCCTTTGATGACGCCGAGGTTACCCACGACGCCTTCTACAGTATTGCTACCGAAACCCACTCGGCCATGGAGCTGCATGCCAGCACTGCAGTCTGGGCCGGTGATCGGCTGACGGTGTATGAATCCACCCAGGGCGTCGTATTTCAGAAAAACGCACTGGCCGAGATCTTCTCGATGCCTTCCGAGAAGGTCAATGTGATCTCTCACTTCATCGGATCAGGCTTTGGCGGCAAGCTCTTCATGTGGCCACACGCGGTCATGACCGCGGTCGCTGCAAGGCGGCTTGGCAAACCCGTCAAGACGGTCGTACCGCGTCAGCTGGTCTTTACCTCTGCCGGCAGCCGCCCTGCCTCACTGCAGCGAATCCGAATCGGGGCGCGCAAGGATGGCACCCTGACCTCCATCCGCCATGATGCCAACAATGAGACCGCCTTCGTCGGAATGCATGACGACACGGTCATTACGGCCACCCCCAGCATGTATGCCTGCGATAACGTCGCCGTCACCAATCGGGTGGCTGAGGTCAACCACGGCATGCCGTGTCCGATGCGCGCACCGGGAGAAGCCCCGGGGCTGTTCGCGCTGGAAACGGCCATGGATGAACTGGCCTGGCAGCTGGATATTGACCCGCTGGAACTGCGTCGGCGCAACTTCACTGACAAGGACCCGGCCAGTGATCTGCCCTGGTCGAGCAATTACCTCAAGGAATGCTGGGATAATGCGGCCGAGCGGTTTGGCTGGGAAAATCGCACTGCTGAAATCGGCTCGATGCGTGAAGGGGATGAAGTCATCGGGTACGGCATGGCGACCCAGAGCTGGGAAGCGATGCGCCAGCACTGCTCGGCGCGGGCCACCTTTCTGGCCGATGGCGGCATGCAGATTGCCTGCGGTACTCAGGATATCGGCACCGGCACCTATACCATCGTGGCGCAGACTGCCAGCGAACTGACCGGCATCCCCATTGATGACATCGATGTGCGGCTTGGTGATGCCGCCCTGCCTTCCGGCCCGCTGTCCGGCGGTTCCTTTGCCACCGCCACGGTACTGCCGGCCGTCAAGGCGGCCATCGAGGCGGCGGTCAGGAAACTGGCCGAGCGGGTCAATGGTGATGGTCAGGCCTTCGAGGGCGCATCTGCCGACGACATCACCCTGAAGGACAGGTCACTCGTACAGGGCGACCGCAAGGTGGCTGTCACTGCACTGCTGGATGAGCTTGAACTGGGGCAGATCAGTGACGTGGCATCGACCGCGCCTGGTGACGAGCAGGACCGGTTCAGTTTCCGCTCCTTCGGCGCGGTGTTTGTCGAGGTGCGCTGGGATCCCGGCATCTCGCGGCTGCGGGTGGCTCGTATTGTTTCCACCATCGATATCGGGCGCGCCATCAACCCGATGACGGCACGTAACCAGGTGGAAGGCGGTCTGGTCATGGGGCTGGGCATGGCCATGTTCGAGCAGACCGAATTCGACCATAACGGTTACCTCTATAACAGTAACCTGGCCGATTACATCGTGCCGGTGCATGCCGACATTCCGCCGATCGAGGTCGAGCTGCTGGATCACCCCGATTATCACCTCAACGTGTTTGGGGCACGTGGGGTGGGCGAAATCGGCCTGACCGGTATCGCAGCGGCCATCTCCAACGCGGTATACCACGCTACCGGCAAGCGCATTCGCGACCTGCCGATCACCCCCGAGCGGCTGCTGGCCGACTGAAGATTGCCGGCGGCGGCGCTGTCCGCCGCCGGTGCACCGGAGTTGATCATGACCGAGCATTTCGATCCAGGGACTCAACAGGACGAGACGGCATCGACGTCGCGTCGACATTTTCTGAAAACCGTGGGGGCATCAGGGGTGGCGGCGGCGTCAGTGCCGCTCTGGGGCCCGGCTGCCCAGGCCCGGGCTGCTGATGACCCGCCCCCTCGCTCGGATGCCCCCCGTCAGGGCCTGAGCCGCATCAGGCTCAACATCAATGGGCACCTGCATACCGTGGATATCGCACCGCAGATGGTGCTTCTGGATGTGCTGCGTAACGAATCTGGTCTGACCGGCACCAAGAAGGGCTGCGATCACGGCCAGTGTGGCGCCTGCACGGTGCTGGTCAACGGTCAGGCGATCAATTCGTGTCTGTCGCTGGCCATCAGTCATCAGACCGATGAGATCACCACCATCGAGGGGCTGGAGCATAACGGTGAACTGCATCCGGTGCAGGCAGCCTTCTGGGAGCACGATGCCTTTCAGTGTGGCTACTGCACTTCCGGTCAGATCATGAGTGCCGTGGCCCTGCTCAACGATAAGCAGATGGGTGAAAGCGACGCTGCCGTTCGGGAGGCCATGAGCGGCAATATCTGCCGGTGCGGGGCGTACAGGAATATTCTCGCGGCCGTCCAGGATGCCCGACAGGTCATGAAGGGAGGTGCCTGATGCGCGCATTTGATTATACCCGCCCCGGGGCGGTGGACGCCGCCATTGCGACCCATGCCCGGGCGAACTCTGCCTATCTGGCCGGTGGCACGACGCTTCTGGATCTGGCGAAAATCAATATCATGCAGCCCGACCAGGTGGTGGATATCAACGGCCTGGGGCTTGACCGCATCGAGCGCCTGAAGGATGGACGGGTGCAGGTCGGCGCGCTGGTCACCAATACGGCGCTTGCCCGGCATGAGCTGATCGAGACGCACTACCCGGTGCTCTCACAGGCATTGCTGTCCGGTGCCAGCACCCAGCTTCGCAACAAGGCCACTACGGCGGGTAACGTCATGCAGCGCGTGCGGTGCCCCTATTTTCGTGATGGTACCTCGCCCTGCAACAAGCGTGATCCTGGCAGTGGCTGTGCGGCCATTGGCGGCGTCAATCGCGAAACGTTTGCAGTGCTGGGGACCAGCGATCAGTGCATTGCGGCTCATCCCTCCGACATGTGTGTGGCGATGGCTGCCATCGGTGCCACGGTCAGCGTAATGGGCCCCAACGGCCCGCGCGATATTCCCTTTGACGCATTTCATCTGCTTCCAGGCACATCGCCTGCGCGGGAGCATGCGCTCGAGCCTGATGAGCTGATTACCCACGTGACACTGGACGCCCCTCCCGGCGGTGCTCGCTCCGGGTATCTGAAGCTCAGGGATCGCGCGTCCTATCAGTTCGCGCTGGCCTCCTGTGCGGCGCAACTGTCGGTGGAAGGTGGCGTGATCCGCGCACCGCGCATTGCGCTCGGGGGCGTGGCCACCAAACCCTGGCGAGCCACCGACGCCGAGCGAATGCTGGATGGCAAGGTGCCCTCCAGGGCGCTGTTCGAACAGGCCGCCAGTGCCGCGTTCAACGGCGCGACCGCGTATGAACACAACGCCTTCAAGATTCCGCTGGGCCGGCATGCCATCATCGCCGAACTCGGCGCGTTGACCGGACTCGAGACGATGCAGGAGGTTTCATGAGCGATCAGACGCTGGGCGCGGGGCCCAAACGCATTGATGGCCGGCTCAAGGTGACCGGCCAGGCGACCTATACCGCCGATCATCAGCTCGACAACAAGGCCCACGCCTACGGTGTCTTCTCGACCATCAGTCGTGGGCGCATCACGGGGCTGGCGCTCGAGGTTGCACGCAACATGCCTGGCGTGATCGAGATCTTCCATCACGGTAATTTTCCGGCCCTGCACCATACCCCCTCCTCGATGGCCGGGGGCAACAAGGTCGAGGAAACCCGGCTGCCGTTCGAGGATGAGCGCATCTACTACGATGGCCAGTTCGTCGCGCTGGTCGTGGCCGAACGGTTTGATCAGGCCCGCGCGGCAGCGCAGGCGGTTACGGTGCGCTATGAAGAAGAGACTCCGCGGGCGAATCTCGAGCAGGGCCTGACCGCCCATGGCACTCGCGAGGGCAAGGGCAATCATTCGCGGGGCAATGCGAAGCAGGCCTTCGAGAGCGGAACGCATCGCATGGAGGCGACCTACACCACACCGGTCGAAACGCATAACCCGATGGAGATGCATGCCACCCTGGCCCACTGGCCGAACGGTCGGCTACAGGTCTTTGAGTCCTCCCAGGGGGTGGTGCAGCAAAAGGGGGCGATGGCCAAGATCTTCAATCTGGCGCCGCACAAGGTGGAGGTTATCTCGACCTTCATCGGATCAGGGTTTGGCAGCAAGCTGTGGATGTGGCCACATGCAGTCGCCGCAGCGGCGGCGTCACGGGAAATCGGGCGGCCTGTCGAACTGGTGGTGCCGCGATCGCAGATGTTCACGACTACCGGTCACCGGCCGGAAACGAAACAGACACTGAAGCTTGCCACCGATGAACAGGGCCGCCTGGTCGCGCTGAGCCATCACTCGATTTCGAACACGTCCTGCACCGATCAGTACGTTGAAACCTGTGGCAGCGTGACCAAAAGCCTCTATAGCTGTGACAACGTCTCGGTCGATCACCGCACGACCCAGGTCAACCGTGGTACGCCGACCTCCATGCGTGCTCCGGGTGCGGCGCCTGGGCTGTTCGCGCTGGAATCGGCAGTGGATGAAATGGCGCTGGCCGCCGGTATCGATCCCCTGACCTTTCGGCTCGACCAGTTTGCCGACCGCGATGAAAGTCAGGACCTGCCGTTTTCGAGCAACCATATCAGGGAGACGGCCGAGCGCGCCGCAGAACGCTTTGGCTGGCATCAGCGCAATCCGAAGATCAAAAGCATGCGCGAAGGGCGGGAGATCATCGGCTACGGCATGGCGGCCTGCAACTGGGAGGCCCTCAAGCGTCCCTGTGATGCCCATGTCGCGCTGCGCGCCGACGGTACGGTGTATGCCTCCTGTGCCACCCAGGATATTGGTACCGGCACCTATACCATCGTGGCGCAGACGCTGGTCGAGCTGACCGGGGTCCCCTTCGAGCGCATCGAGGTGGAGCTTGGGGATACGTCCTACCCGAAAGGGCCGATTTCCGGCGGTTCCTGGACCACGGCAACCACGCTGCCGGCGATTGCCGAGGCCACTCGTCATGCCATCATGGAGCTCAAGACCCGCGCCGTACGCTCGGGGGGACCGTTCGACGGCGTCGATGTCGCGTCGCTCAACTTCGAAAACGGCGTACTCTCCCACAACGGTAAACAGATGTCGTTTGCCGAGGTGTTGTCCTCGATGAAGCTCGCCAACGCCGAAGGCGACGCTCATACCGAGGGCGCGGATACCTCGAAGTACTCCTATCGCTCCTTCGGCACCCACTTCGTTGAAGTGCGCTGGGACCCGCTGCTGGCCAATCTGCGCGTGGCGCGGGTGGTCAGTGCCATCGACGTGGGGCGGGTTATGAATGAGAAGACCGCCCGCAACCAGGTCGAGGGGGCGATTGTCATGGGGCTTGGCATGGCGATGTTCGAGCATACCGAGTACGACCCGAGAACCGCCCGGGTGGTCAACAACAATTACGCCGAATATCTGGTGCCGGTGCATGCCGACCAGCCCGAGATTGATGTGATTCTTCTGGACTATCCGGATACCGCATTCAACGAGTTCGGGGCACGCGGTATCGGCGAGATCGGGATTACGGGGCTGGCTGCTGCAGTAGCCAACGCGGTCTACCATGCCACGGGTATTCGGGTGCGGGATTTGCCGATTACAAAGGAAAGGCTGATGGCTGGCGCCTGAGCAGGGCAGGCCATCAACAGCCGCCTTCGGGCGGCTTTTTCATGGGCTGTGCCTCGGTACGGCGGTCCCTCATGATGGGTTGCTTTCCGATATACTCGAGAAGCGTCGCATTCCCTGTCCCGCCCGGGGCAGGGCATCCGGCGCGTCCCCTGTTGGTCACGACACGTCGTCCGGTTGCCGCTTTTGACGAGCCGGTCCGCGGTTGTGGTCAATGATTCATGGATGTACCGGGTGCCGAGGAGAGGGCAATCGTTTGTCTGCAACAATCAAGGATGTGGCGTTACTGGCAGGGGTATCGACCACCACGGTATCGCATGTGCTGAACAAGACGCGCTTCGTGGCGCCGGCCACCCGAGAACGTGTGCTCAAGGCGGCCAATGAGCTGCATTACGCGCCGAGCGCGGTAGCGCGCAGTCTGAAGGTCAAGACCACAAAAAGTCTTGGCATGCTGGTGACGACCACCCTGAACCCCTTTTTTGCCGAAGTGGTCAAGGAAGTGGAACGGCAGTGTTATCAACAGGGGTATACCCTGGTGCTGTGCAATACCGATGGCGAGCTTGAAAAGACCAACGCCTATCTGATGATGCTGGCGCAAAAGCGGGTCGATGGCATTCTGGTGATGTGCTCCGAGTACGATGATTCCCTGTTCAGTGCCGTGATCGGCAAGCGTGACCTGCCCATGGTCGTCATGGACTGGGGGCCTTCCGGGGATTACGTCGACCGCATTCAGGACAATTCGGTGAAAGGGGCCCATCTGGCCGTTCAGCACCTTGTCGAGCAGGGACATGAGGCCATCGCCTACATTGGCGGCCCACTTGAAAAGCTGCCGGCGCGGCAGCGCTACGATGGTTTTCTGGAGGCCATGCACGAGGCCGGTCTGCCGGTGGTGCCCGAGTGGATCATCGAGTCCAACTTCGAGTTTGAAGGTGGCAAGCTCGGCATGCGTCGTCTGCTGGCGAGCCCTGCCTTGCCAAGCGCTGTGTTCATCGGGAACGATGCCATGGCGATGGGGGCAATGAGTGAAGCGCAGTTGTCAGGGGTGAGTATCCCGGAGACGCTCTCCGTCGTCGGCTACGACAACTGCTTTTATTCGGCCTATCTGACGCCTCCGCTGACCACCATCGATCAGCCCAAGCGTCGGCTTGCAGAGCAGGCCGTCGCCTCCATGATCGAGCGGATCGATAATCCGCGCCAGAACGGGCGCCTGATCATGCTCGAGCCTGATCTGGTGATACGCTCCTCCGTCAAAACCATGGCTCGCTGTTGAGAAGCAACAGCCCTTTTGACGGATTTATATACTTTCGTAGATGACTATTGGGGAAAATAAATTTATTGATTACAGGCCACGATGAAACCCGGGGTTTCAGACCGGAATTCATTATTGATGCCCCGTTAGTTTCTTCAAATTCAGATGCTTGCAACATGTAGCTGAATTACAGATAAAGACGCGCATCCCTTCTTTTTAATGTTTTAAAAACAACAATTTATTCTTTTTCGATGTGCTCGTTGACATCGTCCAGGGCTCTGGCTTAGAAATGGCAGACATTTTACGCAATCGTTTGCTATTTCCATGACAGGGCCTGTCGGAGACAACAATGAAAAAGAAAACCTTCCTGAAAAGCATGATGGCGGCAACGCTATTGACACTTGCCAGCGGCAGTGTGCTGGCAAGCAATGGCCTGATCGCCATTATTACTCCCTCCCACGATAATCCGTTTTTCAAGGCGGGGGCCGAAGGTGCCAGGGAAAAGGCGGAAGAGCTGGGTTATGACACCCTGTCAGCCTCTCATGATGGTGACGTCAACAAGCAGAATCAGTTGATCGAAACCGCCATTGCCCGTCAGGCGAAAGCCGTGGTGCTTGATAATGCCGACTCCGAAGCCAGTGTCGGCTCCCTGGAGCGCTTGAAGGCGGCAGGCATTCCGGCCTTTCTGTATGACCGTGAAGTCAACAAGACCGGTGTGGTCGTGACCCAGATCGTGTCGAACAACTTCCAGGGCGCGCAGCTGGCCGGTGAGAAGTTTGCCGAGCTGATGGGCGATGGGGGCAAGTACGTCGAGCTGATGGGTCCGGAATCGGATACCAATGCGCAGGTACGCAGCGCCGGGTTCCACGACATTCTGGATAACTTCCCAGAGTTTGAAATGGCCGCGCAGCAGAGCGCCAACTGGAGCCAGACCGAAGCCTTCAGCCGTGTCGAGTCCATCCTGCAGGCCAATCCCGATATCAAGGGCATCATTACCGGCAATGACTCCATGGCGCTGGGTGCGGAAGCGGCACTGCAGGCCGCAGGCCGCGATGATGTCTTCATCGTCGGCTTCGACGGCCTTGATTATGCCCGCGATTCGATCCTGAAGGGGGGCAACATCAAGGCGACCGTCATGCAGCCGGCTTATGCCCAGGCGCAGCGTGTGGTCGAACAGGCCGACAAGTACATCCGTACCGGTTCCACCGGCATGCCTGAAAAACAGCTGATGGACTGTGTACTGATCGACAGCTCCAATGCGGCAAGGCTCGACAACTTCTCCCTCAAACAATAACCACCAGAGCGGAGCGGCCATGCCTGGCTGCTCCGCTGCAGGGTTTATCATGCGTTATAACTCCTTGTTCCGGCTGCTGGGCCTGGTTTTCTGCCTTCATCTGCTGAGCGCCTGTACCGTTACCGATCTTGATGATGACGGTAACCCCATTATTCCCGCCGACCCGAACGCGCCGGTAAGTTACGAGCACCTGAGCCTGTCGGAAGTGGCGGACACGTTGTGGGCCCCCAGGATCTTGCCTGAAGCTCGTGACGAGGCCATCGACTGGCCCACTCTGATGGCCCGCCTTGCCGCGCCGGGTGATGGCACCGCGACCAGTGTTTTCGTTCATTTTGATGGCGTGGTCGAGCGTGTCGACACCAGCAGGATACGTGGATCGGTGACCGTGAAGGTCGATGATCAGGACGTCGTATTGCAGACCGGCCGGATCGTGCGAGGCAACGCCATTCGTGATGCATCTCGATACGTCGTGTTCGATGACTTCAAGAACCAGATTCGCTTTGCCCAGATCTCTCGTGAGTTGAACTCTCGTGCCATCGAGGGAGCCGGCGCGCTGGATGAAAGCTGGCAAGGGCAGCCCGTGTCCGTGATTGCTGCAATCACGTTCGACCATGGAACGCTGCGTGACGCAGTGCCGATTCAGATCGAACGGAGCGGCGAGTAATGCATAGCAGCGATACGGCGGATGTGGTGATGCGTGCCGAGGCGATCTCCATGGTCTACCCGGGCACGATCGCTCTCAACGAGGTGGATTATCGCGTATACCGCGGCAAGGTGAACGTGATCATCGGGGAGAACGGTGCAGGCAAGTCGACACTCATGAAGATTCTGGCCGGGGTGCAGCAACCAACATCCGGCCGGATTTTTCTGAACGAAGAGCAGGTGACGTTCAGCAGCACCCGGGACGCAGCCTCCAGAGGTGTCGGCATGGTGCATCAGGAGCTGAACCTGTTCGGCAACCTGAGCGTGGCGGAGAACATCTTCCTTGGTCGTGAACGTCAGCGCGGGCTGATGCCGATCGACACCGCCGAACAGCACCGGATTACCGCCGAGCTGATGGCGCGACTGAATCAGGATATCGCTCCCTCGGAGCTGCTTTCCAACCTCAAGGTCGGCCAGCAGCAGCTGGTCGAGATCGCCAAGGCTCTGGCAGATCAGGCGGATGTACTTATCCTGGACGAGCCGACCTCGGCGCTTTCAAAGACCGAAATCGAATTGTTGTTCGAGGTCATCCGTGATCTGACGGCCCAGGGCGTATCGATCATCTACATTTCTCACCGGCTCGAGGAGCTGATGGCGATCGGTGATCACATCACCATCCTGCGCGACGGCAATCTGCAATCGGAGGCGCTGATCGAAGCCATCGATGTGCCATGGATCGTGCGTGAAATGCTGGGCAGTGATCCGGTGACCGACTTTTTGAAGCCGGGCCGTGAGTTTGGCGAGCCGGTACTGGAGGTGCGCAACCTGAGCCTGGTCAGCACTACCGGGCTGACGCTGGTCGATGAAGTGTCGCTTGAGGTAAGGGCCGGGGAGATCGTCGGTGTCTACGGCCTGATGGGCGCCGGTCGCACGGAGCTGATGGAATGTCTGCTCGGCCTTCAGCGCTATCAGGGCGAGATTACCCTTGATGGCCAGAGCGTGCACGAGGGCACCAGTACCAGTGAGCGCATTCGCCGGGGCATGTGTCTGGTGCCGGAAGATCGCAAGAAAAACGGCATCTTCCCGGTGTCCTCGGTCAGTAACAACATGACGATTTCCAGCCTGTGGCGACGGCTGAAGCACCGCTTCACCATCGATGAACCGGCAGAAGATGCCGCAGTGAATTCGGCCATCAACACCCTGTCGATCAAGGTCTCCTCGCCGGATATCGAGATTCGTGCCCTGAGCGGGGGCAACCAGCAGAAGGTCGTGATCGGTCGCACCCTGTTGACCGACCCAAAGATGCTGCTGCTGGATGAACCTACCCGCGGTATCGACATCGGCGCCAAGGGCGACGTGTTCGACATGATGGTATCGCTCTCCGAGCGGGGGATCGGGGTGCTGTTTTCGACCTCGGACCTCAAGGAAATCATGGCCGTCTCGGACCGTATCCTGGTGATGTCAGGCGGCAGGCTGACCGCCAACGTATCGCGTCACGACGCAACAGAATCCGCGCTTGTCTCGGCAAGTGCGCAAGGGCTCTAGCATGAATACACCACACAACAGCACTTCTTCCCCGGCGTCCATCATGTCGAAGGACAACCTTTTGTTGCTCGTATTGAAGATGCGGACGTTCATCGCCCTGTTCTTGATACTGGCTTTTTTTACCGTGATGGTGCCGGGCTTTCTGGAGCCCAGCAGCCTGGTCATCATGGTCAAGCACATTGCCATCAATGCCTTTCTGGCCCTGGGCATTACCTTTGTCATCATCACCGCCGGCATTGACCTGTCGATCGGGGCCATTCTGGGCTTCTGCGGCATGGTGGCGGGCTGGCTGATCACCAAGGGTATCGTGTTGCCGATGCTGGGCATTGCCATCTTTCCAAGCATCTGGCTGGTCGTGCCCATGGTACTGGTCATCGGTGGATTGATCGGGGCACTCAATGGCCTGTTGATCACTCGCTACAACGTCGCGCCGTTCATCTGCACCCTCGGTACCATGTACATCGTGCGTGGCGCCGCCATGCTGCTGTCCGGTGGCGAGACCTTTACCGGCCTGTCCGGCAATCCGCAACTGGGCAATACCGGGTTTGAACTGATCGGCTCGGCCAGGCTGCTGGGACTGCCCTATGCGATCTGGATGATGTTCATTCTGGCCGCCGTCATTGCCTATATCGCCAAAAGGACCCAGTTCGGGCGTCACGTATTTGCCATTGGCGACAATGAGCACTCTGCGGAGCTCTCCGGGGTCAAGGTCGCTCGGGTGAAGGTGTGGGTCTATACCATCTCGGGGCTGTGCGCGGCACTGGCGGGCATTGTGGTGTCATCCCAGCTGGTGGCAAGCCACCCGGCCACCGGCATCGCCTTCGAGATGAATGCCATTGCGGCCGTGGTGCTGGGCGGCACCTCACTGGCCGGCGGTCGTGGTTCGATCATGGGCACACTGATCGGCGCCTTCGTGATCGGGATTCTGGCCGATGGCCTGGTCATGATGGGGGTCAGCGAATTCTGGCAGATGGTGGTCAAGGGGCTGGTCATCATTGTGGCGGTCATCATCGATCAGAAACAAAGCCGGCTGCAGCACAAGGCTGCCATCGTCAAACAAAAATAGCGCGCCGAGCCACCGCCGCGTTCGGCGGTGCCGGCAGGATCTGGAGCAGGACATGCTGAAGAACATACACCCGCTACTCAGTGGCGAGTTGCTGAACGTATTGCGCACCATGGGGCATGGTGATGATATTGCCCTGGTTGATCGCAACTTCCCCGCGACCTCGCTGGCCAACGGGCGGCCGGTCATCCGGCTGGACGGCAACAGCGTCAGCGAGGCGGCAGAAGCCATTCTGTCGGTACTGCCGCTCGACAGCTTCGTGGATCACCCGGTGCGGCGCATGGAAGTGGTCGGTGAAGACCCCGCGACCCTGCCGGAAGTACAGCAGGAGTTTTCAGCTCTGCTGCACTCGGTCGATAGTGACAGGGCGGCGATGGGGTCGCTGGAGCGGTTTGCCTTTTACGAGGCTACCCGTCAGGCCTTTGCGGTGGTGGTCACCGGCGAGGCGCGAGGATATGGCTGCTTTCTTTTGAAAAAGGGCGTCATTTTTTCCTGAGCGGAGCGCGTTACTGCCAGCAGCCTGATCGGATAGCCGCCGATCGGGCTTTTTTATGTCCGTTACCCTGTCAGGCTGTTTTGGACGGCCGATAAAACACGTTAGACTTTAGTCAAATATTATTATTCGGCATGCCTGCTGCCCCTGCTTCGGGATACTGCACTTTGAGCTCACTTTTGCTTTCGCTTCAACGCCTCTGGTCCCTGAAACGCTTTTCGTCCGGACTCAAGGTCTTCATTGCCCTGAGTGGCGCGATGGGACTGGGCTGGTATCTCGGGCATGTTTCCTGGGTCATTCCCTGGTTTCTGGGCATCATCGCCTGCGCACTGGCGGAAACCGATGATAACGTCTGGGGACGGACACGGGCCGTGGCGCTGACGCTGGCAGCCTTCTGGAGTGTGGCGCTGGGCGTACAGATGCTGCTGCCTCATCCCATTGGATTCGTGGCGGCGTTAACGGTGGGGGCATTTCTGCTGACCATGGGCGGGGCGCTCGGCGAGCGTTATGGCACCATTGCCCGTGCCACCCTGATTCTGGCGGTCTACACCATGATCGGTCTGGAGCAGAGCCAGGGCAACCACCACGTCTGGTGGTTTGAGTCCACCATGCTGACACTGGGGGCGGCCTGGTACGGGGCGCTGTCGATTCTCTGGTGCGTGCTGTTTTCACGCCAGCCGGTACAGCAGGGCATGGCGGAACTGTATCGTCAGCTCAGCGAGTACCTGATTCTGAAATCCTCGCTGTTCGAACCCAGCGATACCCGCGATATTGACCAGACCCGTCTGGCGCTGGCGCAGCAGAATACCCGGGTGGTGATGGCGATGAATCAGGTCAAGGAGCTGATCATCAACCGGCTGGATAGTCGGCGCGAACAGCCCGAGCTGCAGCGTTACCTGACGATCTATTTCATTGCCCAGAGCCTGCATGAGCGGGCCAGTTCCACGCATTATCCCTATCACACCCTGGCCGAAACCTTCTTTCACAGCGACATCCTGTTTCGCTGCCAGCGCCTGCTCAAGAGCCAGGGCAAGGCCTGCCGCAGTCTGGGTCGGGCCATTCGGCGACGCGAGCCCCTGAACGATACCCGTCACCCCGGCGCCATGGAGGATCTGCACACCTCGCTTGCCTGGCTGCATCAGCAGGAAGGGCGGTTTGATCCGATGCTGCTGGGGGCGCTGGACGCACTGGCGCATAACCTGAGCGTGCTGGACCAGGAGCTGGCCCGGGCACACGCGCCGGAAGAAACGGTACTGGCCCCGCACAATACCCTCTATGACCGCTCACCCAAGTCCCTGCGCGATGCCTGGGCCCGTTTCCGGCAGCACATGAAGCCGTCCTCGCCGATCTTTCGGCATGCCCTGCGTCTGACGCTGGCGCTGGTCGCCGGGGTTGGTGTCATGCAGGTCAGCGATCTTGAACTCGGGTTCTGGATTCTGCTCACCACGCTGTTTGTCTGCCAGCCCAACTTCGGCTCGACACGGCTTCGCCTGACCCAGCGTATTGCCGGCACGATCGTCGGGCTGGTGGCCGGCTGGGCCTCGCTGACGCTGTTTCCCTCGCCCTGGATACAAAGCACGATCGCCGTGGCGGCAGGCGTTGCCTTTTTCGTGAACCGGTCCAGCCGCTACATGCTGGCGACCGGGGCCATCACGCTGATGGTGGTGTGTTGTTTCAACCAGGTACTGGACGGGTACAGCGTCATCTGGCCCCGCCTGGTGGATACGGTCATTGGCAGTCTGCTGTCGGGCCTGGCGGTCTTTCTGGTACTGCCTGACTGGCAGGGTCGTCGGATTCATCAGCTCGCGGCCACGGCACTCAAAAGCAATGGCGCCTATCTGCGCCAGTTGATCGTGCAGTACAGCTCCGGCAAGCAGGATGACCTTGATTACCGGCTGGCCCGACGTAATGCCCACAATGCTGACATGGCCCTGTCCTCGGCGTTGTCCAACATGGCTCTGGAACCCGGGCATTTTCGAAAGGATGCTGAAGCCTGTCTGCCGCTGATGGTGACCACACATACGCTGCTTAACTATCTGTCGGCCCTCGGCGCGCATCGGGATGCACTGCCGGCCCATCCGCATCTGGCCCTACTGGATGAAAGCAGTGCCTATCTGGCGCAGTCGCTGGAAGAGGTAGCCGATGATCTGACGGCACGGCGGGCAGTGCCGGGGCAGGGAGAGGAGGGTGCGCGTATCGAAGCGGCGCTCAAGGCATCGCTGCAGGGCATGGACAGCCCCTACCGGCTGGTGCAGATGGAGCTGTTGCTAATTTCACAGCTGCTGTCCACCGTGCGCGAGCAGGCCGCGCGCTTGCAGAGCGATGTCTCTGGTGCCCACATCCGGTCAGCGACGGCATGAACGCCGCCGCTGATGCCGGCGGTCAGTAATCGTAGGCGGTCAGGATGTCATTGACCGACTGATCAGGCGCACGGTCAAAGGTCTTGAGGGCGACGGTCGGGCGATTGGTGAAAAAGCCGTCCACACCACGCTGGCGATAGGTCTCAAGGTCTGCCGGCTGGTCCACGGTGTAGGCATGCACAAGCAGATGGTGTTCGTGCGCCATGTCGATCATCCATGGGGCAGCCAGTTCGCTATAGCTGAACTGGCGTGAAAAGTCTCCGTCATGCTCGCTTTGAATTGTTGATGGTCCTACCCCGATGGCACCGTGATCCTTCGCGTAGCTCAGCCATTCACCGTAGTCCGCCTTCGAGGCAACCTTCTGGCGTGCGTAGTAATCGGCGTCTGTTTCATCTGCGCCCTGCGGGGCTGACTGTTCAAGCGGTATCGAGCCTTCCCCGCCCCACAATAGCAGGATCTTCGGCACGTTCGGCATCTGCTGCTGCAAGGCCTCAAGGCTTGGCTTTTCAAATGTCTGCAGGATGACGCGGCCTGGCGTATAGGCAACATTGACTGCCCCATTGGACTCACCGGCCGGTTGTGTTCCGGCCTGTGGCCCAATCCAGTCGTGGGCCTGCAGGTACTGCTTCAAATCCTTCTCGATGCCCGGAAAAAGGGTAGGTACCTTGGTCTCGATATAAAGCCCGGGGTGGTTGCTGCCCCCCTCGGCAATATCACGAATCTCATCCAGCGTCATGATCTTCAGGCCCTTGAAGCCTGGTCGGGCCCGGTCCGGGTAGGCCGTGTTGAACCAGCTGCCGGCATCCAGCTGCTTGAGTTCGGCCAGGGTGAACTGGCTGACCGGGGCATCGGCGCGGGCCGGAAACACCTCGGCCACATTGGTGGTGCGCTGCAGGGTGTTGTCGTGAAGGGCAACCAGGTGGCCATCCCTTGTGCGCTGTAAATCAAGTTCCAGATAGTCGGCACCCAGGTCACGCGCGAGCAGGTAGGCCGGCCGCGTGGATTCGGGGGCGTTGAAGGAGTCGCCACGATGGGCAATGACCGCCGGGTCGGGTATGCCGAGGGCGGCGCTGGTCTGCGCGGAGGATGAGGCGTCCCTGGTCTCGTCGGCCAGGGTGGGTGTGGCAGAAAGCGCTGCAGTGATGGCCATGGCCAGCAGTGAGGTACGGGCGATCGGGTGACGTGAAGGCATACAGGTTCCCTGAATGTTTTCATGAATACCGGTCGGGATATCCGGCCGGCATGTTCAGTATGGCTGTCTCTTTGCGGCTTGCCTGGTCCGAAGGTCTGCACCGGGTTTTCGACATGCTCGGGCATTGTCATGCAGTGTTCATCATGGGTGTGTCATCTCGATGACGCTGCCCATGCTCATGCGAGTGAATGCTCGCCAGCGCGGCTGTAGGCAGGCGCTAGCCATTCGACGGCGTCAGGGTCATCACGTGATCCGGTTTTTCGGCCTTGTAGGTCTCTCCGACCTTCTTGATCGGCTGCTTGAGTGTGAGCCAGGCGTGCTGGCCATTCGGCGAGAGTGCCAGGCTGTTGGGCATGGCGGCCTCCAGCGGGAGTTGCCCCGTGAGCGTCAGGTCATCGGTATCGATGATCGAGAGTGTCTTCGCGTCACGCTGGCTTACCAGCAGGCGATGCTTTGGACCATCAAGGGTCGCGGCCAGGCTGTCGCCGCCCAGGTCGATCGAGGCGATCCGTTTACCGGTGGTGGTATCCAGTACGGTCACGGCATCACTTTTGGCGTGGGTCACGAACAGGTGGTGTGCGGCCTTGTCGAACGCCAGGTTGAGCGGGCTCCTGCCGCCGGTAGGCCATTGATCGACGATCGTGTTGTGGGCCGTGTCTACCACGCGCACCGCGTTGTCCTTGTAGGTCGACACGAACAGGCGGTCGTTTTCGGCATCAAGCGCGAGCCCGGTGGCCCACTCGCCGAACCCGGTGACAGTCTTTTCGAGCGAGAAGCGTTGGGTATCGACGACCCACAGCACGCTGTCAGTGCCGACGCCCGAGATATAAAGCGTCTGGCCATCAGGGGAAAGCACCAGCTGGCGCGGGTTGGGGCCGAACGGCTTCTCTTCCCCCTCGGCCGGTTCAGGGGCGGGCCTGGCCAGTTGCAGGGTATCCGTGTCGCCGGTGTCGAGGTTCAGACGAATAAGGCTCTGATCGAGCGTATCGCCCAGATACAGGGTCCTGCTGGCATCATCGAGTGCCAGTCCGAAGGCCTTGCCCGGCAGCGCCCAGCGTTTTTGAATGTCGAGCGTCTTCGGATCGAGCTGGTAGACCATGCCCCTGGCACCCTCGTCGAACCCGCCGGCGCTGGCCACGAACACCGCATTCATCGAGGGGCTATAGGCCAGTTCATACAGCGCATGGCCCAGCGCCCGGTCGGTGCGCACCTGCCAGCCGGCCGTGGGCATGGTGCGGCTTTCGGCGGTATCTGGTGACGTGGTCTGATCGGCTGCGGCTGTGGGTAGCGTCCAGAGCGGCAGGGCAACAAAAGCCCCTAGAACCAGCGCGCGTGGGGTGGAGATGGGCATGGTGACTCCCTGTGATGATGAATTTAAACGCGTATGATAGTCATTGTTAAATTATAATGATTCTCATGAATGATAAAGGGTTCCGGCGTTGTTTTCATCCGAGGCACCAAAAAAACGCCCGCAGTGGCGGGCGTTGTGTGAGAGGCAGGCACGGGCGTTTATGCCCTCAGGCCGGATTGAGCAGCCGTCGTGTAAACAGCGGGGTGGCAGACAGCCGGTGCAGGCGTTTGGCCGTTGCCAGCACTCCGAGATCAATCAACGGCTCCACCAGGATGACTGACATGTAGGCCACGCCGAAGCTCGCAATACTGGCCACGTGCTCGAGCCCCTGGCCGTATACGGCCCAGAAGGCTACCCAGGCTACGATGCCCCCCTGATAGGCCGTTGAAAGCTTCAGCGCCTGGGTGTAAGTGAGCTCGGTGTAGCGCGTTCCCCTTGCAATGATACGTCCGGCCAGCACATGGATACCCCAGAGCGGTATCAATAGCGTGGTGACGTTCATGCCGTACTGAGGCAGATCAAACGGAGCGAAAAGCAGCCCCTGCAGCAAAAGCCCCGCTGCCAGCCCAATGGCCGTCGGGCCTGCACCAAACAGCAGGAAAAGCGTAGAGCCCAGAATCAGGTGGACTTCCGATACTCCCACCGGATGGTGAGGCAGTACCTGAAAGAAGCCGAAGACCAGCAGGGTAGCCAACAGGCTACGAGGCACCATGCCGATCAGTCCTCCATCACGGCTGATGGTCTGCCAGGCCATGCGTGCGGCGATGCCCAGCGCACCGGCGGCTGTCGCATAACTGAGCATCAGTTTGGCGCCGGTCACTACACCGGGTTCGATATGCATATCATCTCCTTGTCTGCACCCACCGTGCAGTCGTGTGGTCAGGTGGTTATCCGGCAGGTTTCCTGGCTTGTGCGTCCTGGCCCGTTTCATCCTTCCCGACCTGTGCGCCAGTGGGTACATGAAAGGGCTCGTCACTTACAGTTGCGGGGGCAGCCACGGTCTTTCACCGCGTTCCCTTTTCAGTTCAACGGGCTGAACCACCGGATGAACCAGAGCATACGTGCATCGGTCAGGATGAGCACGCCTGTTGATACCCGGGTGATTCCGGTAATGATTGATGTCAGGAAAATGCTGCGCTGCCGAGCCTCGACGCGGCAGCGAACCGGAGGGCCGTACCGGTCAGTAGGCCCTGAAGCGGTAATCCTCAAGCCCGGCGGTGTCGACCGGCATGGAAAAGAGCGAGCCGGACAGCGGCGCCTGCTGCAGGGCCTCGTCACTCATGTGCTGCCGTGCGGTGGTCACAAACAGCGTGCGGCGGTCTTTGCCGCCGAACGCCACTTTGGTGGGTTGCGGTACCGGCAGGGGGTGGTGGGACAGCAGCTCGCCTTCCGGCGACAGTTCGATCACGGCACTGCCGGCATACAGGGCACACCAGTAGTGGCCGTTCCGGTCGACCGCGGCGCCATCCGGGTAGCCTTCAATGCCCAGGGTATCGAGGTCCACCCAGTGCGTTGCCGGGCCAATCCTGCCGGTATCAAGGTCAAAGGCGTGGCGGTCAATGCGTCGATGAGGTGAGTCTGCATGGTACAGCCAGCGCTGGTCCGGGCTGAACGCAAGGCCGTTGGCAATGGTGATGCCCTCAAGGTGCTGTTCAATGCTCTGCTGGTAGCTGAACAGGGCGCCGACGGGGTCGGACTCACCATCATGCTTGGTACCGACCCAGAAACGTCCGCGCGCATCACAACGCCCGTCATTGCACCAGCTCACGTTCGAGTCCTGCGGACCATCAACGAGGCAGTGCTGTTTCCGGCCCTCGGCATCCAGCCGCCAGAGCCCTGAGCGGGTGGCAGCCACAAAGCCGCCATCGTCGTGCAGGGCAACGCAGGCCAGGGGTTCGTCAATGGTGATGTAGTCGGGCGCCGACTCGCCCGGGTCAAGCCAGTACAGCCGACCTTCCCGAATATCCACCCAGTAAAGTCGAGCCGTAGCATCGTCCCAGAACACGCCTTCGCCCAGCGTCATGGTCAATCGACAGTGCAGCGTCAACATGGTGAACTCCCTTGTTCGGCGAATGATCTAGTCGTGAAAGGCATCAACGATCACGCGCTCGCCCATCATGAAGGCATCGGCCACATGGCGGAACGGGCGAATGTCCACATCGCACATGCCGGCACGGATCAGCTCGGCGAAGTGACGATACAGCCCGACATATTCAACGTCGTCACCATCAAGTACCAGCTCGTCATCGATGAACAGCTTGCTGCCCCCTTCATCCAGCACCAGTGTGCCATCGCGAGTCTCCACCGTGATGCGCCATGTCTGAGGGCCGGTCTGGCGCCAGTCAAGGTCGGCATGGATCGGTGTGTCGTTGGCGTCGGTGAAATCGAGGGTGGCGCCAATCGGGGCCTGATGGTTTTCAGGGACTTCAAGTCGCGCCCTGGTCAGGAAGAAATCCATCGGCAGGATGTGGGTCACGATCGACAGGGCATTGATGCCCGGGTCAAACACGCCCAGCCCACCGGGCTGCCAGATCCATTCCTGGCCGGGGTGCCAGGTCCGCACATCTTCACGCCATTGAATATCGACACGGGTGATGCTGCGGCCGACAAGCCATTCGCGTGCCTGAGCGACACCGGCGGCTTCGCGGGCATGCCAGCTGGCATACAGGGTGACGCCTGCCTGATGAGCGCGACGATACAGGTCTTCGACTTCGCTCAGTGTGACACCGGGCGGTTTTTCCAAAAAGACATGGCGACCGGCCTCTATGGCGCGCCGCGCCTGGCCATAGCGCACCTGGGGCGGTGTGCACAGGGAGATGGCCTGCAGTTCGTCATTGCCGGCGAGCATCTCGTCCAGATCATTGAAGGTGGTGATGCCGTCAAGCGTGGCGTTGCGGCTGGCACCGGCGACCAGGGTAAATTCGTCGCAATGGGCGAGGGCGGGAATATGCTGGTCACGGGCAATCTTGCCGATCCCGACGAGGCCGATGCGTATGGGCGCTGACATGAAGCTATCTCCTGGCTGATTGGGGCGCCTCGATAGAGTAGCGGCTTAAGCAGGCCTGCACACACAACGTTAGTCTATAGAGACGTTGTATGTGCCTGTTACGCGGGCAGGATTATCGCCTGCCCCGGGTCGTCAGTCGGTGGAGTAGCGAGTGCCGCCGGAGGCACTCTGACCTTCGGGGCAGGGGCGATCGGTGGTTGATAGGGTGCGTCCGCCGGACCCTTCGCAGATGGTGCTCCTGTTGGGCGTTCCGTCGTAATCCTCGAGGTGGTAGTTGTCCGGCACGTAGTTGGATCGCCAGTGTTCCGTGTCGGGGGCGATGAGTACATTGGCCTCGATGTGTGGGCGCCTGTCGCGCTCATGATGCGCTGACTGTCCCTGGTTCGAGATGCTGTGCTGCCGTTCGATAATGACCGTCTCGGCCATGCTCGGCAGGGCCGGGCCGAATGTCAGGGCCGCGACCAGCAGGCGGCAGGGAAAATGGCGCATGAACTCACTCCTTGAAGGTATCCCCTTGATATCGGCCGAACGCGCCTCGGGTACAGCCTTGTCCGCCGGGCCACGTTCCTGTTGCCCGGCGCAGGGCGTTACGGGGGCGTCATCGCAAGCGGTGGTGCCGGAATGACACTCACCCCGTAGGATGAGGCGGGGCACGTCTCCAGCGCGGTGGCGGGTATCAGCGCCCAGTCATCTCCCCCGTGGGTCAGGCGATGTGATCGTGTGGGGTCGACGCACGGATGATCATCAAGTTCATGATAGTCCACCAGCATGAAGCGTGAGGTGGGGGCCTGGCGTATCCAGCCACTGAAGCGTTCGAACTCTTCATCACTGCCGGCATGGATGCCGGCAGTGACCACCGGCTGACGTGCTTCGAGCATGGCGGATTCATTGTTGGTGGACAGGGCCAGCGTACTCCGAGCGCCGGTCACGGCGACCACCTCACGCATCAGTGACGCTGCCGAGCGGGTCGTATCCATTTGGGGATACCCCACCAGTGACCAGCCCAGCCAGCACAGAAGTATCCACGGGGTGTACAGCATCAGCCCCTGCCTGGGGCGAATGAACAGCGCCAGACCCAGTGTCAGGGCGCCGGTCACGCCCCACCAGGCCCAGGGAGACAATCCTTCCTCGGCGGCCAGTCGGGTAAGTGAAGGCAGGCCGGCGGCGCCGAGCAGGCCCACAAGCCCCAGCACCGCTCCTCCTGTCATGGCCAGCCACCAGCACAGCCGGTTGGGCCATGCGGCTCGTAACAGGCCGGGAAGCAGGGGAGCCAGTATCAGAATCAGCAGCGGCGCTGTCGGCGTCATGTAGACGCCGCGCTTGCCAGGGCTCATCGAGAAAAACAGCAGCATCAGGCCGAGCATCGACATCGGTAGCCACACTCGTGCATCAGCGCGTCGGATGCGGCGCCACAGGGAGGGTGCCACCCAGGGCAGGGTCAGGGTCCAGGGCAGCCAGGCCCAGGGCAGCACGTCAACAATAAAGTACCAGGCAGGTTGCACATGAGCCCAGGAGTCGGCGTAGCGCTGGCCGGTCTGCTTGAACAGGATATTGTCGCGGTAGGCAGCGAGGGCCGGGTCCGGATGCAGCCAGGTGGTGTAGATCACCATCGGCACGACCCACAGTGAAAGCGTCAGAACCAGAAGGCCGAGGCCGCCGGCCAGCTCTTTTGCCTTCAATGGGTGAGGCCGCCATGGCCCGGCGGGCCTTCGCCAGTGCAGCAAGGCCCAGGCGGGCAGCATCAACAGCGGGAGGAACCCGACCCCCTTGGTCATGATGCCAAGTCCCATGGCGATAAAGCCCGTATACCACCAGCGGCGAGCCGGCCCCAGCAGGGCATGACGCAGCAGCCCGTAAACGCCAAGGGTGATGAAGAAGGTCACGGTCATGTCGATCTGGGCGCTTTTGGCCTGCAGGGTAAACTGCGTCGTGATCAACAGGGCCATACCGGCCAGAAGGCCGATGCGCGCGCCATAAAGACGACGGGCAAGGTCTGCCACCAGGGCCTGGGTACCCAGCCCGGCGAGCAGTGAGGGCAGCAGAAAGGCCTTCGGGCTGCCGGTAACAAGCTGTGCCAGCGCGACCAGCCAGAAGTACAGCGGGGGTTTGTCCGGGTACAGTTCTCCGGCGCGGTGCGGTATCAGCCACTGGCCGGTCGATAGCATTTCCCGAGCGATCAGAACGTAACGGGGTTCATCCGGTGACCAGGGATGGCGCAGCCCCAGTCCGGCGCCAAGCACCAGCAGGCTGATCAGACCAAGGCACCACCAGTGGAGGGGTGTGACGCGGGGGATATGAGCTCTGAAGGCCGGGCGGACAACCATGACCGGAATACCCTTGTGAACGTGGACATCAAGGGTATCCCGTCTGGCTTACGTGTTTATTAACGCAGGTTACCAGCCCCAGAACATCAGCCACCAGGCATACAGAATCACGCTGATCGTTACGCCCAGACCGGCCAGGGCGGCCAGCCGGGGCAGCAGGGCCTGACGATAGCGTCCCGTGATGCGATATCCCAGGTACAGGCTCCACAGGCTGCCGCCGGCGAGCAGCGCCGCTCTGAGGTCGTTGATCCAGTAAAGCGTCAGACCGTCGCCGCGCAACAGGGTGACGGTAGTGGCGGAGAGCCCTAGAAATACGCCCAGCCCGCCCAGCGGGATCAGTGCATGAGCCAGATGCCACAGCCGCTGGGTAGACCAGCCGCCCAGCAGGCGATTGGCCAGACAAAGCGTCAGGCTCAGCACGCTGCCCATCACCAGCGCCGTGGCCAGGATATAGGTGATCAGCATGGCGCCATCGAGCAGATTGAACACGTCATTCTGCTCGGGGTAGTTGGTCAATATCCACCAGGGGGCGGTGGTGGTCAGCGGCCACATGATGTCGTGATTGACCAGCCAGACCGCGCAGGCCTGCTTGAGGCTCACAAACCAGGGGCTGGCCGACCAGTGGAAGGCGCCAATGGCCACGCCGAACAGCCCGAACAGCAGCAGGATGAACTCTTCACGAGTCGCCCGTGTCGCGCTTTCCTGCACGATATCCTCGGACGAGGAACGAGCCTTCAGCGAAATGGCATTCTTGTGGCCGCTGCACTTGCCGCACATGTGACAGGCGCTGGCAGTCTGCAGCTGCTTGAGGGGCACCAGCGGCGGGCAGTGCACGCTTTCATGACGAATGGGCTGGCCGGCATGCTCCCGGTTGAATGCCGTCCAGGCGCGCTGGTCGGTACGAAAATGCACCGGGGCAAGCTTGGACAGCAGCATGAACACGCCGTTGACCGGGCACAGATGACGGCACCAGACGCGGGTGCCACGCCCGTAGATCAGCCCGACAATGATGGCTGCTACGGTCGAGCCGCCCAGCACGGCCAGCGCCCCGGTAGGGTACTGGTAAACGCTGGCCATCTGACCGTACAGGGTGGTGCCCAGAAAGCCGACAAACGGCCAGCCCTGCCAGCGCAGCCATTTGGGGATGGCGCGGCCAAGGCCGACGCGGCTGGCCGCCTCGGTCAGTGTGCCTTCGGGGCAGAAAATACCGCACCATACCCGGCCCAGCAGCACCATGCTGATCAATACAAACGGCCACCAGAGCCCCCAGAATACAAAGGCGGCAAGCACGGTCAGGTTGGTCAGGATGTGGTCCTGATAGTCAGGTAGCGGCAGCAGGGCGGGCACGATCAGCAGAAAGGCATACAGACCCACCACCACCCACTGGATCAGCTGGATGGGCCGCCGGTGACGGCGCATCCAGAGCCCCAGGGCGGCCAGTCGGTTGACCTTCGGTGGGGCCGCGCCGGCACATCCCCCCATCAGACGCCCCCCTGCGCAGCCACCTGCAGCCGCTGCTGGCGGCGCTTCTGCCAGGAGAGCAACCCGAGTACCGTAACCCAGTAAAGACCGAAGGCAATGACCATGGTTTCAGCCGGCCAGGCGCGATAGCCCGCGAAGGTGGCCAGCAACCCGCCGACGCCTGCGCTGTCGTCCAGCCAGGCGCTGGTATCCCATAGCGGGTCCATGCCGGTGGGCAGGGCGCCGAGGCCCATCAGCTTTTCAACGCCACTGATCAGCAGCGAGCAGGCCAGCAGTAACAGCAGGGTTTCGGTAATGCGGAAAAACCATTTCCACGAAAACACCCGTGAACCCAACTGCATGAGGAAAAAGGTCACCAGGGCCAGGCCGAACCCGCTGGCAGCGGCGCTGACAAAGCTCCACAGCCCGCCCATCTGAAGCTGGGCCATGCCCATGCCATACAGAAAGACCACCGTTTCGCTGCCTTCGCGGGCCACCGCGATGGCCACCAGCACGGCAATGCCCCAGAAGCGGGTCTGCTGGACGGCGTTTTCAAGTCCCTCGTGCAGCTCGCGCTTCAGGTGCCGGGCGTGTACCCGCATCCAGAGCACCATTTGTACGATCAGGGCGCAGGCAATCAGTACCATCGTTGCCTGAAAGATGTCCTGCGAGTCGCCCTGCAGCCAGCTGTCGGCCTGCATCAGCGCTGCACCGACAATACCGGCCAGCCCCAGCCCGGCCAGCACCCCCAGCCACAGATAGCGCAGCCCGATGCGCGAGTCGGCCTGCCTGAGCCAGGCGTACACGATACCGACGATCAGGATGGCCTCGACGCTTTCACGCCAGACAATGAATAGAACCTGCTCCCACATGGTAAGGGATTCTCCTTCCGGCACGGTCAATGGAAATCATGCGCACGTCTTCTTCACGCCGGTCGGCGCTTACTCCGCCACCAGGGTGCCGCGTGCGTCAGGGAGATGGAACTCATCGAAAAAGTCGTATTCGCCCGGTTTGAGCGGATGAACCACGACAAAGGAGCTGACACCAGGCCCCATCACCTTTTCCTTGCGCAGCGACGTGCTTTCGAATTCGACCGGCGTGTTGCCGGTATTGTGCAGCTCGATCTTGAACCGCTCACCGGCCTTGACATGCAGGGTCTGCGGCGTCAGCTCCCCGTTGTGAAGCGTCAGGGTGTATGAAGGCAGGGCGGCCTGGGCCAGCGCTGGTACGGCCAGCAGTATCGGAAGTGTCAGAAACAGCAGGGCTTTCATTGGTGCACTCCTGAAAAGGGATCGCGCCCGGCAGTCGGGCGCGGCGAAGACTCAGTAACCGCCTTTCTTGCCTACACCTGCATAGGTGAAGTCATACTCCACGGTGATGGGGTCGTACCATGCACCGACACCGGTTTCCTTGTCGACATGGCGCTGCATGTCCGGATGGGTAATGGTGTAGGTCAGGTGATACTTGCCCGGGCCATCAAGCTTTACGTTGGCACCGTAGTGAGGGCCATCGCTGGCCACCATCGGCATGAAATCCCCTTCGATGGTGTTATCGCTGCCCTTTTTGCTGAGCGCATAATGAACGCTCAGGTAGGGAATCCAGTCGCCGGGCGCAAAGCCGTTGGGGTTGTCTTCCAGCGAGTGGATATCGGCTTCCAGGTGAACATCCGCCTTGTTGGCAGCCAGCTTGCCGGCCGGTTCCATGGTGACCGGTTGCAGATAGACCGCCGCGATTTCCATGCCTGCTTCATGTTTGGGCTTGCCGATCGGGTATTCAAGAGCCATGGCGGAAGTGGAAAACAGCGCCAGGGCGGGCAGGGCCCACAACATACGTGATGCACTCATGACATTTCCTTTGGTGATTGGTGACTCTGACGGATTATCTGCCGTCCGGTTCCCGAGACGCGCGTGCTTCAGGGATAGCGCATGAATGAGAATCGGTTCGCAATGGTAAATATAACGTTTATCACCGACGCACAACCAGTGAATCCATGCCTGAAGATCAATAAAAGTCAGTGCAGACAATTGCCACGCCAGGATTGTCGCGGCAGGCTGCCTGTGTCGATTACCGGAGACTGCCTCGTGACCAGTGATTTATCCGCCCCTTTTGCAGCGCTGACCTGTCAGCGTCGCGTCCTGGCTGCCCGTCGCCATCGCGCGCTGATGTGCTGGCAGGGAACACCTGTCGAGCTGGTCGCGCGCGCCCGGCAGTATCTGGCTGATCAGGGGGATGTGCTGTGGGTGTCTCCGACACCGCCGGAGGCCATCGACGTGCCTCACTGTCGGCCCGGGCGTGCCCGCGCCTGGCTGGGGCGCGAGCGGGATATCATCGTGATGGATGCCACCGAGGTGTTCGACCCGGAAGCCCTGGGCGCGCTGTCCGGGACGGTCAGGGCTGGCGGAGTGCTGCTGCTGCTGCTGTCCGAGACATTCGGCCAGACACCGGATGATGGCTATGCCCGTCTCGCCGACTGGCCCTGGGAGCCGGCGAGCCTGTCGTCCCGTTTTCTGGCCCGTTGTGCCCGGCTGCTTGAATCGTCAGCCGCCTCGTTTGCCATCCCGGAACGTGACATCCACCAGGGGGTCACCGAGCACCAGCGCCACACCGAGAGCGGCGTCCGGTCTGATGGCAGTCTGACTGACGATCAGACCGCCGTGGTCAATGCACTGATAGCGCTCAAGCGGCGGCGGCCGTTGGTGATCACGGCAGACCGGGGCCGTGGCAAGAGCGCATCTCTGGGGCTGGCGGCGGCTCGGCTGCTGGCAGGCGGGCAGACCACACTGTTCATTACGGCACCTGCCATGGCTGCCATCGAGCCGGTGTTTGATCGTCTGGCGGAGCAGCTGCCCGATGGGCACCGCGACGGCACTGCCTTTCTGATCGGCGAACAGCGGCTGCAGTTTCTGGCACCGGATCAACTGGCGGCAAGTGGCGGGCCTGGCACCACGCTGTTTGTCGATGAAGCGGCGGCCCTGCCGGTACAGGTATTGACCCAGGCGCTGGAGGCCTTTCCCCGGATCGCCTTCGCCACCACGGTGCACGGCTATGAGGGCTCCGGTCGTGGCTTTGAGTTGCGCTTTCGCTCTCTGCTTGATCGGCGGGCGCCTCAATGGCGCGCCATGACCATGACGTCACCGGTGCGCTGGGCCGAGGGAGATCCCCTTGAGCAGCTGACTCATCGACTGTTGCTGCTGGACGCCGAGCCGACTGCGCCCGGTGAATCGGGCGAGCCGGTACGGGTGGTTGTGCTGGATCGGAAGGCGCTGGCCCGGGATGAAGACCGTCTGGCCGAGGTGTTCGGGTTGCTGGTTCAGGCCCATTACCGTACCTCGCCGGCCGACCTGCGACAGCTGCTGGATGGCCCGGGTATCGAGGTGCGCGTGGCGCTGGAAGGCGAGCAGGTGATCGGCGTGCTGGTAAGTCTGAGCGAGGGCGGCTTTGATGCCCCGCTGGCGGAACAGATTGCTCGGGGGGAGCGACGCCCGCAGGGGCATCTTGTTGCCCAGTCGCTGACCCTGCATCTGGGGGAGGCCGCTGCAGCGCAGGTGCGGTGGCGGCGTATCATGCGGGTTGCTGTCCATCCGGCACGCCGCCGCCGGGGGGTAGGGCGTCAACTGGTCGAGGCGCTGGCGGCAGACGCTGGCGGGGCGGCGTTGCTGGGGGTCAGTTTCGGGCTGGATGACACCCTGCCGGCCTTCTGGCAGACGCTGGGGTTCACGCCGGTGCGCGTCGGCCTGACCCGGGAAACTGCCAGCGGTGAGCATGCCTTGATGATGGCGCGCCCGCTCACGGCCGATGGAAACACCCTGCGTGCCCGGCTGGCCGCTCGGTTTTCCACCCTGCTGCCCGACTGGCTGGCCCGGGAGCTGGTGGCACTGGACCCTGCTCAGGCGGCGGGCGTACTGGCCGGTTTGCCCACACCGTCCGCGGAGGAGGGCGACGCACAGCGGCTTGATCGTTTCATCAGCGCCAATGCCCCCTGGGCGCTGAGCCGCCCGGTGGTGCAGAAAGCAGTCTGGCAGGTGCTGGCATGCCATGGCCTGGTGGAGGGCAGTGGTGTGGCGGTTGGGCTGGCATTTCAGAGCATGGAGGCCCCGCAGCCGTTGCTGGCCCGGCTGTTGCCAGCCGAGGCCAGCGGCGTTACCGGTCGGCGGCGCTGGCTGGCCCGGTGGCTATCGCAATGGGGAAGCGAGCAGCTATCCTAGGGCAACGCATCAAGGAGATCCCCATGAACGAACAGCTCGACACGCTCGAACCGACCGCCCTGTGGCGCCATTTTCGTACCTTTTGTGATACCCCGCGGCCGTCCGGTCATGAAGAGGCCATCATCGGCAAAATCGTTGACTGGGCCGAGCAGCGTGGCCTGACCTGCGAGCGTGATGACACCGGTAATCTGCTGGTCAGAAAGCCGGCCACGCCCGGGCATGAAAACGCCCCCGGCGTCATTTTGCAGTCACACGTGGATATGGTGGCGCAGGCGGCCAGCGGCCATGATCATGACTTCACTCGCGATGCCCTCGATACCTTTGTCGAGGACGGCTGGCTGCATGCCCGGGGGACCACCCTTGGCGCAGACAATGGCGTGGGCGCGGCAGCGGCGCTGGCCATTCTGGGCGAGTCATCGCTGACTCACGGCCCGCTGGAAGCGCTGTTTACCGTGGAGGAAGAGGCTTCACTGGTGGGCGCACGTTACCTGCAGAAGGACTGGCTGAGCGGTCACTATCTGCTGAATCTTGATTCGGAGTCCCGGGGGGAGGTCTATATCGGCTGTGCCGGGGGCAACGACGTCAAGGTTGATCATGATTTCACCTTGGTGGCACCCGGCGAAGGTCAGACCGCGTTGTCACTGTCGGTCAGTGGGCTGGTCGGCGGCCACTCCGGCATGGACATCGACAAGGGACGGGCCAATGCCAACGTACTGCTTTGTGCCTGTCTGTGGTCGCTGCGCGATACCGGGCTGCAGCTGATATCTCTGGACGGCGGCACCATGCGCAATGCCATTACCCGTGATGCGCGTGCGGTCTTTCTGGTACCCGAGGCGGCGCGCCGCCTGGTGACTGAAACCGTGGCGGCCTTCCAGACGCGGGAAGCCCTGCTGTACGAGGGGGTCGATGACGGACTGGTGCTGAGCGTGGAAGACGGCGAATCCGCTCAGGCCATGACCATGGAAGACAGCCGCAAACTGCTGGCGGTGCTGACGGCCATGCCTTATGGCATCGACCGCATGAGCCAGACGGTGCCCGGCATTGCCGAAAGCTCCAACAACATCGGCGTGCTGCGGCTTGAAAACGGCCATCTGCATCTGGGCGCCATGGTACGGGCATTGCGGCTTGAAAGCGCCGAGGCGATCAATGAGCGGTTCCGGGCGCTGTTTTCCCTGATTGACGTGGAAGCCATTGCCGGTGAGGGCTATCCCGGCTGGGCGCCTCAGGCAGACTCTCCACTGCTCGCCCGCTTTCTGGCCCTTCACGAGCGGGAGCTGGGCCGTGAGGCGGAGGTCAAGGTCATTCACGCCGGGCTTGAGTGCGGCATCATCGGTGCCCATTACCCGGGGCTGGACATGATTTCCTTCGGGCCGACCATCCTGGGGGCGCACTCTCCGACCGAGCGAGTAGAGCTTGCAGCGGTCGAGGAGTTTTATGCCCTGCTCAAGGCCATGGTGACGGATCTGGCCTGACCCTCTGGTTTTTTCGCTGTTCATTGCTGCCGGCCCCTGTGCCGGCAGCGTTGTGTGGTGACGCAGAATTGTCATGAGGGGTAGACGGCAGACGTAACCTCGTGAAATACTGAGCATCCTTACTAATGAGCGGCTTTGCTCGTATTACGCGCCGGGCGATCCGGCGCGCTTTTTAGTAATCAGTAACCTTCCTTTCTGTTCCGCCAGGACAGGCCTGTTTTTATCCGAGGTGGCTCAATGAATGCGATCTGGGCTGATCGTGTACTGATGGCACTTAAAACCGCCATTGCCGTCGTCATTACCCTTTATATCGCGATTCGTTTCGGACTGGTTCAACCGGCCTGGGCCATTCTGGGTGTACTGCTGGTGACGGTGCAGCCGATGATGTTTACCGGCGCGACGCCGCCGGTGGGCGTGATGGTACGCCGTGGTATCGCGCGTCTGCTTGGCACGGTCATAGGCGCCGTGGCCGGTGTGGTATTGATCGGGTTCTTCGGTCAGCAACCCCTGTTGTATGTGCTTGCCGCCGGCGCCTGGCTTGCCGTGTGCACCTATGGCGTGATGCTGCTTCAGGATGAGCCGCTGAGTTACACCATGATGCTGTGTGGCTATACCGCTACCATGGTGTCGCTGACCGCCATCGGCCATGATCCGGTTCATGTCATTGATTATGCCATCGGGCGGACGGAAGAAACCGGGCTGGGCATTATCGTGGGGCTGATAATCAACATTGCCGTCATGCCCCGGTTTGGCAGCGACCGGCTGCCTCAGGCCATCACCACGTTTTTAAGGGAGGTGGCGCGTGAGTCGACCGCGTTGCTTGAGCAGTCGGCAGACAGCAATCGTCTGGCTCGTTATCAGGCGCTGCTGCAACAGCAGCGTCAGATGGATCAGACCCAGGGCATGGCCCGATTTGAACACTGGCGCTATCGATTGCACCGTCAGCCGCTGGCCCGCTTTGCCAGCGACAGTCTGGCACTGCTGTCGGCCCTGGCCGATCTGGAGGTGGCTCTGGCGCGGCTGCGTCTCAAGCCGGGTGGGGAGGCGCTGGCCAGTGACATCAGCGCCCGGATGCAGGCGTGGTTCATGGCCTGGCAACGGCTTGATGATACCGGGCGCGTCAGTGATGACGCCCTGTCCTTTCCTGTCCTTGAGCGGGATACCTCGGTTCCGCCGCCGACACAGGCCTGCATGGCACTGGTCATCTCGCGACTGCAGGATATTTCTGCCCTGATGCTGCATGGCCAGCGCCTGCTGTCGACGCTGCACACGGGGCGGGCGCCTCGCGAGCTGCCCCGGCGAGCGAGGGGAACCTGGTTGCACCTTGAGCATCGTGTTGCTGCCTTCAACGCCTTTCGTGTCTTTGCCGGCTTTACGGCTCTGGGGCTGTTCTGGCTTCACAGCGGCTGGCTGTCCGGCTATTTCGCCATGATGATGATGGCGGTGTTCTGTGTACTGTTTGCCAAGGCGCCGAACCCTCACCGCATCGTATTTCACTTTTTCATCGGCACGGCGATTTCGGTGCCGGTGGCCATGCTGTATTCCTTTATCATCTTTCCTGCCATCAGCGGGTTCTGGCTGATGGCCATCAGTCTGGCAGTGCCCGTCGGGCTGACGGCGCTGATGTTGCCCTATCCCGCGCTGGCGGCATCGCTGCCGGCAATCATCAACCTGTCGATGACCCTGAACCTGCAGCAGCAGTTTCACTTTGCCCCCCTGGCGCTGCTTAATTCCTCACTGGCGTCGCTGGTGGGTACCGCGGCGGCAGTGGTGGTCTTTCTGCTGTTTCGCCAGCGTCCAAGTCATCAGCGGCTGCAGAACCTCTTTGGGGGCTTCTGGGATGAGTTTGCCCGGCTGGCCGGAGACAGTGCGCTGCCTCATCGCGGGCGGCTCGAGGTCCGACTGCATGATCGCCTGGGGCGAATGATGGCGCTTGGCAGTACGGCAGATCAGCTTCACATGGCCACTACGCTGCACGGACTTGGTCTTGGGGTCTGGCGGCTGCGCCATCTGCGGCGGCGCATGGCGTCCTCGACCGAGGGGGTGGCCCTGGACGAGTTCGATCACTGGCTGTCGCGGCTGGGGCACACGCTGTATCAGGAGCAGGAGGCGCACAGTGGTGTTGATCGGGAGGCAAGCCGACAGGCATCGCATGAGGCCATCGACTGGGCGCGGACGTTTTATCATGCCAGACCGCCCTGGATCAGCATGGCCGCCGAGCTCGAGATGCTGTCCCATCGATTGACGGCGCTTGCCGGTTCGGACAACACCCTGTCTGTGGAGGATGATCATGCTGAATGAGTGGTCGCTGTTCGGCTTTTTGCTGCCGCCGCTGCTGGTACCACTGCTGCTGGCGGGCGTGCTTCATTTCCTGTCGCGACGTCTGTGGTCGCGGATCGGGCTGTATCGCTGGTTCTGGCATCCGAGCCTTGTGGATATGGCATTTTTTGCCTTGTGGTTATGGGTAGTCATGGCGTTGTGGCCTGCCCCCGTGTAACGCATCGGAGTGATTATGGTGTCAATCAATCGAAAACCCCTGCGGCTTGTGCTGACTCTGGCACTGCTGGTGCTGGCCGGCGTGGCGCTTTATCAGATATGGCAGCACTACATGCATGACCCTTGGACGCGGGATGGCCGTGTCAGGGCTGATATCGTCCATGTCGGGGTAGATGTGTCCGGGCTGGTCGACCAGCTGAACGTGCACGACAACGAGCGCGTCAGCCAGGGGCAGGTGCTGTTTACCATCGACAAGGCGCGCTACGAGCTGGCGCTGTCCAACGCTCGCGCGAATCTGACGAAGCTGAAGGTCGATGCCGACAACACGCGTCAGCGCTACCAGCGTCGTCGGGACCTGAAACAGTACGTCTCCGATGAAGAGCGCAACGACGCCGAATTCAGCTACCGTGCGGCACAGGCGGCCGTGTCTCAGGCCGAGGTGGCCGTCAGCCAGGCACAGCTGGACCTTGAGCGAGCCGTCGTCAAGTCGCCGGTCGATGGGTATATCACCAACCTGTTGCTGCGGCCCGGGCAGTATGTGAATGCCGGCGCAGAAACCCTGACGCTGGTCGATGCGAACAGCTTCTATGTGCAGGGGTATTTCGAGGAAACCAAGCTGTCGCATATTCACCCGGGCGACCCCGCGCGTATCAAGCTGATGGCGTGGAGTGAGCCGCTCAGGGGACATGTGAACAGCATTGCACGCGGCATTACCGACAACAGCCTGTCCAGCCAGTCTTCCGGGCTGACCAGCGTTGATCCGACCTTTGACTGGGTGCGCCTGTCCCAGCGGTTACCGGTACGCATTACCATCGATGACATCCCGGACGATGTTCAGTTATCTGCCGGATTGACGGCCACGGTCTATATCGGTAGTGATATACCTCCGAACGAGTCCGGTTGGCGACGGTCGCTGCGCCAGTGGCTGGAAGGCTTCTTCAACGTTTGAAACAGGTCGGGCCCATGCCCGATCGTGATCCATTGCTGGCAGGGGAGCCATGATGACCGTGCTGATCCGCTGGTGTGTGCTGTTGTGCATGCTGTGTCTTGCCGGGCCGGCAGTCAGCCTGGCGGCAGGCTCGTCGCCGCCCGAGGCCACGGCCGCTCAGGCGTTCGAGGCACATCAGAGTGATGTGCTGATCACCGGTGAGGGGGTGGTGTTTCGGATACTGAGCGATGATACGCGCGGAGACCGGCACCAGCGTTTCATTCTGCGACTGGCCGATGGGCAGACGCTGCTGGTGGCGCATAATATCGATCTTGCCCCACGGCTGGATGGCCTTGAACGCGGCGCCCACGTTCGTTTTCGTGGTGAATATGTCTGGAACGCGCGAGGGGGCGTGCTCCACTGGACTCATCATGACCCGCGGGGACGCCATCCGGATGGCTTTCTGGAGTATGACGGCCGACGCTATCAGTAAGTGCTGCTGTCAGCCCATGCAGCAGCGCTTTGCCTTTTTACCGCTGCCGCAGGGGCAGGGGCCATTGCGGGAAACCTTTTCCGCTGGTGGGTTCTGAATCCCGTCCAGGTAATACCAGTGGCCCTCCTCGCGGATGAAACGCGAGCGCTCATGCATGACGTGAGATATTCCCTCCGCCAAAAAGGCCGCCTTGAATTCCACCTCGCCCCGCCGGCCCCGTTCCTGGCTTGAAATGATCTCGAGCCCCGTCCATTCGGCCTCACGTCGCGACAGGGCCGCCGCCGATAGCTCCCGGCGCTCTGGACGGCCCGGGGCCCATGTCGCCAGCAGGTAGTCTCCCAGCCCGCCAAGGGCGAAGGCACTATAGCGGGAGCGCATCAGTGCCTCGCAGGTGGCCGCAACGGCCTCACCGCGATGCAGGGGCGCGCAGCAGGTGGCGTAAGGATGGCCGGACTGGCAGGGGCAGGGAGCAGGCATGGAAACTTCCGGGTCTGGAATGTGAGTGAAGCCTATCAAGATTCGAGCCGGTATGCCGTTTTAAGCAGCAACTTCGCCGGCTGCGCCGTGCGTGACTGCGACAAGAGGCTGGGCTTCTCATGGATCAACTGTTCGAAAAAATTCACCAACTCCCGAATGTTCCTGAAGTAGTGATGGAGCTGATCGAGAACTTCAACAACCGCAATATCAGCGTTGATGAAGTGGCCAGCAGTATCAAGAAGGACCCGAACCTGGCCCTCAAGGTGCTGCGCATGGCCAACTCGGCGCGCTATGGTGCCGGACGCAATATCGGGTCAATCGATGATGCGGTCATGCTGCTGGGGTTTGATTGCGTCAAGACCCTGGTGATTGCCTCCGGGGTGACCTGTGCCTTCAAGGAAATTCCCGGACTTGATCGGCGCGAGTTCTGGCGCGAGTCCTTCATGGTGGCCAATATCGCCCGGACCATCGTTCGCAACAGCAAGATAAAGGACGTGTCAGCGGAAACGGCCTTCACCTGTGGCATCCTGCATAACATCGGCCTGACCCTCATGCATATCGGGCATCCCGATAAAATGCTGCGGATCGACAAGCTGGTGGAGCAGGGAGCCCTTCGAAGCGAGCTGGAGTTGAACCAGTTCGGCTATGATTACACCCAGGTCGGCGCCGAGCTGGCGCGCCGCTGGCGCTTTCCGGAAACCATTCGCACGGCGCTGGAATTTCAGAACCATCCGCTGGATACCAGCCCGTTTTCGGCGTACGCCGCGGCGGTTCACCTGTCTGCATACCTGTATCGGTGCATCGTCAACGGCAAGTCCGAGGAAGAGGCGCTTGGGCAGTTCCCGGTGGATGTGCGCAAGCCGCTGTCACTGGACCTGTTGACGCTTTACGAGGATATCGTCGAGCTGATGCATCAGGACGACGACATCGACACCATCCTGGCCTGAGCCTGCGTGATACCCGGGGCCCGTCCAGGGCCCCGGACAGGGCTTTATGCCGAGGTGCCCAGTACCTTTCTGAGAAAGCTGCGAGTGCGGGGGTCCTTCGGGTCACTGAACAGCTGGTCCGGTGGCCCCTGCTCTACAATGCGTCCGCCTTCCATGAAGATCACCCGGTCTGCCACATCGCGGGCAAACTGCATTTCATGAGTCACTACCATCATGGTCTGGCGCTGGCTGGCCAGCTGTTTCATGACGCCCAGAACTTCTTCGACCCATTCAGGGTCGAGTGCCGAGGTAGGTTCATCAAACAGGATGACTTCGGCATCGGCCGCCATGGCCCGGGCAATTCCGACCCGCTGCTGCTGACCTCCCGACAGGGCCGACGGATAGGCGTTGCCCCGGTCGCCAAGTCCTACACGCTCCAGCAGTTCCATGGCGCGGGCGTGGGCGCGGGCCCGGGGCCAGCCGTCCACCACGATCAGGCGTTCGGCGACATTGTCGCGCGCGGTCCGGTTGGCAAACAGGGCGTAGTTCTGGAAGACAAACGCTGTATTGCGCCGCAGCGCTAGCTGCTCTGCCCGGGAGGCTTTGGCAAAGTCGATTCGAAGCTTGTTCAGGCTTATTTCGCCGCTGTCCGGCGTTTCCAGCATGTTGATGCAGCGCAGCAGGGTGGACTTGCCGGTACCGCTGGGCCCGATCACTACAATGATCTCGCCCTTTTCAATGGTGAGGTCAATGCCGTCGAGTACGGTGCTGTTGCCAAAGGTCTTGACGAGACGGGAGAGAGTAATCATCGCGCGTAGGCCCTGTTCAAACGATGTTCCAGCATCTTCTGCAGCCGGGACAGCAGTTCCACGACTACCCAGTAGATAATCGCCACGGTCAGAAAGGCCTCGAAATACATGAAGCTGCTGGAAGCGTCCTTCTGGGTCGCGCCCATCAGTTCGGTCACGCCCAGGGTAAAGGCCAGAGACGTCGACTTGATCATGTCGATGAAGTAGTTCATCAGCGTTGGCACGGCAATGCGTGTGGCCTGAGGCAACACGATACGCCGCATCAGCTGCCCCTGGGTCATGCCGATCGACAGCGCCGCCTCGGTCTGGCTGCGGTCGACACCGGCAATGGCTGCCCGGATCGATTCAGCCATGTAGGCACTGAAATGCAGGGTCAGGCCGAGGATGGTGGCCGTGATGCCATCTACCTTGACCAGCGACGTGAAGATCTGCGGCAGACCGTAATAGAACAGAAACAGCTGAACCAGTAGCGGGGTGCCGCGGAAAAAGGAAATGAACAGCAGCGTGAGCTGGTTCAGTACCGGCGGGCGGGTGACACGTATCACCGCCAGCAGCGAGGCCAGTACCAGCGCGCACAGCATGCCGGCACTGGCCATGCCGAGGGTAATCGGCAGCTTGGTGAGCAGATACGGCGCCAGCTGGGCCATGTAGGAAAAATCAAGCACGCTCACACGCTGCCTCCTGGTGCGACTCGCTTATGGCGAGGTAATGTCAGTGCCAAACCACTTCTCGGAAATCTGCGCGAGGGTACCATCATCTCGAAGGGTTGCCAGTGCCTGATTGACCTTGTCACGCAGGGCTACGCCTTCGCTGTCATCGCGAAACGGCAGGGCGTTTTCGATGCGTGAAAACGGCTGGCCGGCCAGTTGCAGTGGCAGCGGTGTTTTCTTGATGACCTGAGCGGCACTGACGCGGTCCATGACAAAGGCATCGGAGCGACCAAGGGCGACATCCTGCTCGACATTGGACTCATAGGTCTTGATGTTGATGTCGTCGGCATTGGGCAGTTCACGCAGCAATTGCTCGAAGTTGGTACCCAGATTGACGGCGACGGTCTTGCCGGACAGATCCGCGGGGCCTTGAATGCTGTCATTGCCCCGTTTCACCACGACCTGTGCACCGTCATACACATAGGGTGTGCTGAAGGCGTACTTGGCCTTGCGCGCGTCGGTGATGGTGATCTGGTTGGCGATCGTATCGATGCGCCCGGCGTCCAGCATACCGGCCAGCCCGGAGAAGTTGGCCGTGACAAAGGACACGTTTTCACCGATCTGCTTGCCGATGGCGTTCAGAACATCGACTTCAAAGCCCTGAAGCTTGCCCTGCCGGGCGAAGGTGAACGGGAAATAGTTGCCGGACATGCCGACCCTGATATCGGCCTGAGCGGGCAGGGTAGCCAGGGTCAATGTTCCCAGGGCCACAACAGACAGCAGTGTTTTGATGTTCATCGATGGAGTCCTTGTTCACGTCATCGTTATTGGCAACATGGTAGGTCAATAATTCAATAACGTCATAAAAGAATAAATCTATATGCCTTTTTGTTTTATTCGATCAGGATATCCCGGCGCTGCATATTCATTATGCTGACAGGGTTGAAATCGAAAGAGCCATCCCCATTTAACTAGCATGCTAACAAATGGGGTGGGTCATACTACCTTTCCTGTTCAAAGGAGAAAACCAGCGTATGTATCCTGACGTAATGTTGTTCGTGAACGGTCAATGGCAGCCGGCGGCCGATGGAGGCAGTCTGGATGTAGTCAATCCGGCCACGGAAGAGGTCATCGGACAGGTTGCCCGAGCCGGTCAGGCCGACCTTGACAAGGCGCTTGACGCGGCCTCGACGGCTTTCGCTACCTGGCGTATCACTTCTCCGCTCGAGCGAGGCAAGACCATGCGTCGCGCTGCCGAACTGCTGCGTGAGCGGGCTGACCATATTGCCGGCATCATGACTCGCGAGCAGGGCAAGCCGCTGGCTCAGGCCAGGGCTGAAACCCTGGGCGCTGCGGATACGATCGACTGGTTTGCCGGAGAAGCCCAGCGTACATACGGTCAGTTGGTGCCGGCACGTCAGCCTGATGTGCAGCAGCAGGTAAGCAAGCGTCCGGTGGGCGTGGTGGCTGCCTTCACGCCGTGGAACTTCCCGATCAATCAGGTCGTGCGCAAGCTGTCTGCAGCCCTGGCTGCCGGCTGTACCATTATCGTCAAGGGGCCGGAGGAAACGCCGGGGTCTCCCGCCGAACTGGTGCGCGCCTTTGCTGATGCCGGTGTGCCTGCCGGCGTCATCAACCTTGTGTACGGTGTGCCGGCTGACATTTCCGAGTACCTGATTCCGCACCCGAAGGTGGCCAAGATTTCCTTTACCGGTTCGACGCCGGTCGGCAAGCATCTGGCAGCACTGGCTGGTCAGCACATGAAGCGGGCCACGATGGAACTGGGCGGTCATGCCCCCGTGCTGGTATTCGAGGATGCCGATCTGGATGTGGCAGCCCGCGAAATGGCGCTGGCAAAATTTCGCAACGCGGGTCAGGTCTGCATCGCGCCTACCCGCTTTCTGATTCAGGACGCGGTTTATGACACCTTCATTGACAAGTTTGCCGCCGAAGTGAGGGCGCTCAGGCAGGGCGATGGTCTGGATGAGGGCACTACGATCGGGCCCATGATCCATGGGCGTGGCCGTGACAATATCGAGGCGTTCGTCAATGACGCCGTCGAGAAGGGGGCGCAGGTGGTCACCGGCGGCAAGCGCGGCGAAGGCAAGGGATTCTTCTTCGAGCCGACCGTGCTCAAGGATGTTCCTGCTTCTGCGCGTGCCTGGAGCGAAGAACCGTTTGGCCCGGTTGCGCTCTTCCAGTCCTTCAGCGAGTACGATGAGGCGGTTGCCGAGGCAAATCGTCTGCCGTTCGGCCTGGCGGCCTATGCGTATGCGCGTGATCATCGCCTTGTGGCAGCGCTGGGGCGTGACGTTGAATGTGGCATGCTGACCATCAACCATAACGGGCTGGGTCTGCCTGAAGCTCCGTTTGGCGGTATCAAGGATTCCGGTTATGGCACTGAAGGTGGCAGTGAAGCCATCGAGAGCTATCTGGAACTTCGTTATGTCACTCAGGCTGCCCGCTGACGCGGTAAGCGCTGGATTGATATACTGATGAGATGACGCCGGCGTAGCCGGCGTCATTTTTTTGCGGGACGCACAGGGTGCGGCAGGACATCAGGAGACAGCATGCCCGAGTTACCCGAAGTGGAAACCACCCGTCGAGGCATTTTGCCCTACGTGGAAGGGTTCGAGATCAATGAAGTACGGGTACGCTTTCCGACATTGCGTATTCCGGTGCCCGACGGTCTGGAAAACCGACTGGTTGGTCGGACCGTTACTGCGATAACGCGACGGGCCAAGTACCTGTGTATCGAGGTGGAGTCGGTCAGGGTGCTGTGGCATCTGGGCATGTCCGGCAGCCTGAGGCTGGTGGCACCGGGAACACTGCCCCGAAAGCACGATCATATCGATTGGGTCATGTCCTCCGGCTGGGTCCTGCGCTATCACGACCCTCGCCGGTTCGGGCTGATTGATCTGGTGGATGACTGGGACCGTGACCCCCGGCTGGCCCGGCTCGGGCCGGAGCCGCTTGATGATGGGTTCACCGCGCAGGTGCTGTTTGATCGCTCTCGGGGAAAGCGAGTGGCAGTCAAGAATTTCATCATGGATAACGCCGTAGTGGTAGGCGTAGGCAATATTTACGCCAACGAAGCGCTGTTCATGTCCCGGGTGGACCCGCGCCGGCCGGCCGGTGAGCTGGAGCTGGCCGAGTGCCAGGTGCTGTGCGCGGCGATTCGCCAGGTACTGGCTGCTTCCATTGAGCAGGGCGGCACGACCCTGCGTGACTTTGTCAGCGGCACCGGTGAGCCGGGCTATTTCGCCCAGCGGCTTTATGTTTATGGACGTCGTGGTGAAACCTGCAGGGAATGCGGCACGCTGCTGGAAGGTGTGGTGATCGGTCAGCGTGCGACGGTCTTTTGTCCGACCTGTCAGCACTGATCCCGGACGCGGCAGGATTCAGGTTATCCACACCCGGTCGGGCCGTATCTGATGTGCCATCGTCTGTTGGTGGCTTACGCAGTCGGCGCAGGCGTGTATCATTCCCCCATACGCTTGTTGGCAGCCCTTAAGGGCTGCCCGCGACATATTGATGGCCTGCGGGCCCCAGGATGAGTTTTCCCATGTCTGATGTATCCATTACCCGGCGCCTGAGCCTCAAGAAAAATGCCGATAAACGGCTCAAGGCCGGGCATCTTTGGCTTTATTCCAACGAAATAGACATCACCAAGACGCCGCTGAAGGATTTTGAAGCCGGCGCGCAGGCGATTGTTGAAGCTGCCGGTGGCAAGGAACTGGGTGTCGCCTACGTCAATCCCAACTCGCTGATCTGCGGCCGAGTGGTCTCCCGGGACCCCAACGTGCGGCTCGATCGCTCGCTGCTGGTCCATCGATTCAAGCAGGCACTGGCCCTGCGTCAGCGCCTGTTCGACAAGCCCTTTTATCGTCTGGTGCACGGTGAGGGTGACCTGTTGCCGGGCCTTGTGATTGATCGTTTCGATGATATCCTGGTCGTGCAGCTCAATACGCTGGGCATGGAACGCATGCGTGACAGCATTATTGACGCCCTGAACAAGGTGGTTTCACCCCGGGTCATCGTATTCAAGGGAGATACCAGCGGGCGTCGCATGGAGTCGCTCGAGCCCAGCATCGAAGTGGTGCAGGGGGAACTTCCCGAGGCGGTGATGATGGAAGAGAACAATACCCGTTTTGAAGCGCGCGTGATCGATGGCCAGAAAACCGGCTGGTTCTATGATCACCGTGTCAACCGGGCGTGGCTTAATCGTCTGGTTGAAGGCAAGCGGGTGCTGGATGTCTTCAGCTATGTTGGTGGCTGGGGGGTACAGGCCGCCAATCATGGTGCCAGCCAGGTCATGTGCGTTGATGCCTCGGGGACTGCACTGGAGCATGTCGGCCGTAATGCACGCCTCAATGGCGTTGAAGACCGGGTCTCCGTGCAGGAAGGTGATGCCTTTGAGGTGCTGTCATCCCTCAAGGCGGCCGGTGAACAGTTTGACGTGGTCATTCTCGATCCCCCCGCGTTCATCAAGAAGCGCAAGGACATCAATAACGGCGAGCGGGCCTATGGCCGCCTCAATCGTGAAGCGATGCGCCTGATGGGTCGTGATGGTCTGCTGGTTTCCGCGTCCTGCTCCATGCACCTGGCCAGCGAGCGTCACATCGACCTGGTGCGTGGCGCAGCCCGCCATCAGGATCGTCATGGCCAGCTCATCTTCCAGGGACACCAGGGCCCGGATCATCCGATTCATCCGTCGATTCCCGAAACCGCATACCTCAAGGCGCTGGGTGTTCGGGTATTTCGTGACTGAGCATGAGCGGCCGGGGCAAGCCTCTGGCCGTGGACAGTAATGTGAAAGCGGGCCGATGACTGCCATGTCATCGGCCCGGTCTGTTTCAGGAGGACACCATGGCACATTTGAAAGCAGTACAGGGCAGGAAGGCGCCTGCCACGCCACCATCACGGCCCCTTGGCCTGCCGGGGATTGCCGCTCTGGCGCTTCTTCTGGCAGGGCTTGGCTGGCTGGCGGGCATGGTCAGCCTGGTGCAGGCAGCGCTGCTTCTGGTCGGCAGCGGCCTGGGCGTTGTGCTTTATCATGCGGCCTTCGGCTTTACCTCCGGATGGCGTCGCATGATTGTCGAGCGGCGAGGTCGAGGGCTGCGCGCCCAGATGCTGTTGCTGGCCGTGGCTGTGGTGCTGTTTTTCCCGCCCCTGGCCAGTGGCACGCTGTTTGGCCATCCGGTACACGGCTTTGTTTCGCCGATCGGTGTATCGGTCGTGGCCGGGGCCTTCATGTTCGGTCTGGGCATGCAGCTGGGCGGAGGGTGTGCGTCGGGTACGCTGTTTACCGCCGGGGGTGGCAATGCCCGTATGGTGATAACGCTTGTGTTTTTCATCATCGGCTCGGTGCTGGCGACCATTCACTTTGACTGGTGGATGAGCCTGCCGGCGCTGGCCCCCGTGTCGCTGCCTGAAACAATGGGGTCTGCCAACGGTATTTTCCTGAGTCTTGCCCTGTTCGGCGTGATTGCGCTGGCCACGCTATGGCTTGAAAAACGTAGGCACGGCAGTGTGGAGGCCAGTGGTGGCGTATTGCCGTCGGACCGTTCTCGCTGGCTGCGAGGCCCGTGGCCCCTGTTGCTGGGGGCACTGGCTCTGGCACTTCTGAACTTTGCAACCCTGGCACTGGCCGGGCGGCCCTGGGGGATCACTTCTGCCTTTGCCCTGTGGGGCGCGAAAGGTGCGGCGATGATCGGTTTTGATCCGGGCAGCTGGGCCTATTGGCAGGATGCCGGTCGGGCCGCGTCACTCAAGGAAGGAATCGATCACGATGTAACCTCGGTCATGAATATCGGTATCGTGCTGGGAGCCATGGTAGCGGCATCGCTGGCCGGTCGGTTTGCGCCGAATTTTCGAATTCCGCTGCGCTCGGTGGCGGCAGCGGTCATTGGCGGCCTGTTGCTTGGGTACGGTGCGCGTATTGCCTTCGGCTGCAATATCGGTGCCTATTTCAGCGGCATTGCCTCGGGTAGCCTTCACGGGTGGGTGTGGATGGTGTTTGCCTTTGCCGGCAACATGCTGGGCGTCCGCCTGCGGCCGTTTTTCTTCCGTGCGCCATATCGGCCTGCCGTCAAGGGTTGTTGAACTGTCCCGAGCGTAAAGGCACATGGTCGGCCGATGAGGGGCCTGAAAGGCACACCCGATTGCGGCCGTTGTGTTTCGCCTGATAGAGCGCGGCGTCGGCCGCGCTGGCGGTGGTATCGAACTGTCTGACGAGAGTCGGCGTGATGGCCACACCGATACTGACGGTGACATCAAGCAGGCCGCCGGCGGTGTGAAACGGTGCGCCTGCCACCGCGCGGCGTATGTCTTCGGCGCGCTGCCATGCTGTCTGTGGGGTGCTGTCTGTCAGCACGACCAGAAATTCTTCACCACCCCAGCGGGCGACCAGGGCATGATCCTTGAGCGTCTGACGAATGCGCTCGGCAAATTCGATCAGCACTGCATCGCCTTCTTCGTGGCCGTATCGGTCGTTGATCTCCTTGAAGTGATCGATGTCCAGCATCAGCACGGCGCTGGTGGTGCTTGAAAAGTGCATTGCGCCAAGCAGGCGTGCCACTCCGCGGCGATTGGTGAGTCCGGTGAGGTGATCCGTTTCGGCCTGCTCGATCAGGCGCTGATTGGCCCATTCACTGCTCATTGCGATAAAGCCTAGGTATACCATGATGCTTGTGACCTGATCGAAGATCATTGGGCCCTGTCCGGCACTGGTCATCGTGACGGCCTCTTCGCTGGTAAACAGTAATGCTATCCCGATGGCGAAGCTCATCAGGTACCCCAGAAAGGCCGCTGCGACCACGTATTGTGACCAGAGCCGTTCGTGGCGAGCCCGGTATATTTCGATGACCACCAGCCCCGCGCCCAGCCCTGCCATCAGATAGAGTGCCGACATTTCGGTTGTCATCGGGACGGACAGTGCGGGCAGGACAATGTAACTCGCCCCCGCCAGCCCGGTAAGTGTCAGAACATGACGCCATTTCCCGGGCTTGTCGTAAAAGAGGCGAAGCCCGTTCCATGATAGCGCCATGCTGGCCGTGTAGGCGCTGAACATGAGTGCCCCGAGCATCGGGGCAGGCATGGCTTCCTGGGGGATCGACAGTGCGATGATCGATCCTGCTGTCGAAGTCGCAAGCGCACCGCCCCAGTACCAGAGGTATCGGGCCTGTGGGCTTCTGGCGATCATGACCGAGAACACAATGAAAAAGCCGACCCGGCTCAGGATGCTCGAGAAATGAAAGGTGGTGATGTCAAGTTCCATGCCGTGTGTACTCGTATCGTCGTGGCCTCGGACAGAAGACAGTGTGAGTGGGCGTCTTCCCGGGATCGGTAACCGATGCCGGTGTCCTGTATCAGCCGCTCCGGGTTGATCTCGACATCACATGTTCCTGCGCAGAAACGCTGTGTCGGTACACAGGGGCGGCTGATGGGCCGGAGGGCCTGATCAGCAGGGCAAGCACCATGGCCATGCATCTGATGGTCCAGGATACTGCCGCGCATGTCTGTACATGAAACGATCTTGATGAACGCGGCGTAGTGATGCTTATCGGCGAGGTGGTGTCAGGCTTTGGTCGTTGATGAGGAAATATTGCACCCATGCTGATGCGGGGTGAACGAAAAAAGGCGCCGCAAGGCGCCTTTTGAAGAGATTGTCCTGCGATGGGGTCAGGACGAGAGGGCGGCCTTGAGCCCCGGCGCGTACTCGGCACCGTGAGGCACTGTCAGAGAGGCACCTTCAAGTGCATCGCCGACAGGCTCGAACTGCCCACCCAGCACATCGGCCAGAAAGGCTTCGGTCACGGCATTGAAGGCGATGTTGTTGACGGGGCGTGCAAATCCATGGCCCTCATCGGGGAAAAGCACATACGTCACCGGGATATCATTGGTGCGCATGGCTTCCACAATCTGATCACTTTCAGCCTGCTTGACTCGTGGGTCGTTGGCGCCCTGACCGATCAGCAGCGGACGCTGGATGCGCCCGGCATGCGTCAGTGGCGAGCGGTCCCTGAGCCAGGCTCGGCCTTCTTCGGTTTCCGGAGATGCCATGCGGCGATACATCTGCTGACGACCGGCCTCCCAATAGGCGGGAATGCTGTCCAGCAGTGTCTCGAGGTTGGACGGTCCCACGATATCGACCCCGCAGGCAAAAACGTCCGGCGTCATGGTCAGCCCGGCAAGCGTTGCATAGCCCCCGTAGGAGCCGCCCATGATCGCAACGCGAGCCTTGTCGGCCACGCCTGCACTGACAGCCCAGTCCACGGCGTCCAGAAGGTCGGTGTGCATGGCGGTGCCCCACTCGCCATCCCCGGCACTGGTAAAGCGTTTGCCAAACCCGGTAGAGCCTCGGAAGTTGACCGATAGTACCGCATAGCCACGGTCGGACAGCCACTGATGGTAACTGTTGCTGCCATAGCCATCGCGTGCCCAGGGGCCTCCATGAACCAGCAGCACCATGGGGAGCGGCGTTGCCGGTGTGGTGAAGCCGTCACCGTCACTGGCGCCCCTGGGCAGGGTCAGGTAGGCGGTCAGGGTCAGGCCGTCGCGTGCGGTGATCTCCAGCGGCGTCATGCCGTTGAGCGGTGCACCTTCGAGCTCGGGACGGCTGACAAACAGGGAGGTAAGCGCACGGGCTTTTCTGTCGAACAGCCAGGTGTGAGCCGGTGCTGTTACCGGATCATTAACGACAATCCAGAAACGGTCATCCCGCGTACGGGACGTCACGTGAACATCTCCCTTGAGTTCACTTTCAAGCCACTGAAGGCTCTCCTCGATGTCGCCATCCTTGAAGTACCACTGTTCGCGCAGGTAGTCGACGGACCAGGCCTGCACCTCGCGACGGTCGGGACTCAGCATGACATCAGTAATGTCGGCCCGCTGGTCGTGAGCAATGACGGTCAGGTCACCGCTTTCCCAGTCCTGGGCGGTCAGGGCCGCGGTATCACGCCCACGGCTATCGATCCAGTACAGGGTTTTCCCGTCACGGGTAAAGCCGGCCGGACCGGTGTTGCTGCTGTCTTCAAACCCGACGGTGGCAAAGGGCTCGGGATCGATATCCGTCCCGCTGACGCGGAAGAATTGTTCCCCGCCGTCCGGGGCCGGGCGCATGGCCAGTCTGAGGTTCAGGTCATCATCTGCCAGAAAGCCGCCGTAGCCTTCGTTTTCCAGTACCTTCTCAAGCCGGCCGTCAGCCAGATAGAGTCGATAGACGTCATGCCAGCGAGGGTCACGGTCATTCAGGCCGATCAGCAGGTGGTCGGTGACATCCGGGCTGATGCCGATGACCATGACACGAATATCATCCTGAGGTGTCAGGAGTCGCGGCCCGCTGCCGGTGGTTTCGACGGCAAAGAGGCGAAAGTTTTCATCGCCTCCCTGGTCGTTGACGTAAAGCAGTTGCCGGCTGTCGGGTGACCAGAAGTAGCTGCGTATCGGCCGCGTTTGCTCATGCGTCAGTGGCTTTGCTTCATCGGGGTGTTGTCTGGGTGCGACCCACAGGTTCAGTACGCCATCAACCGGCGCGATCCAGGAAAGCCAGTGCCCGTCAGGGCTGGTTTTGGCACCAATACGAGTCGGGTTGCCGAACAGCTTTTCACGTGAGATCAGCGAGCTGCCGCCGGAGGTGCCGGCGTCGGGGGCTGCGGACTGCAGATACGGGGTGGAATACGTTGTCATCCAGCGCATGAAACCTCCTTGTTCAAACGGGCATGTTGCCTCTTCATTACTCAATGGCGGTGAGAGAGGCGGATATCAAGCCGGTTCGGTTCGCGTCGCTGCAATCGCCTGGGTAATATACGGTTCCATCAGGGCTGCCGTGGAAGTTACCGGCGCCATTTCACCTTGCCATTGTAGACACTTGCGACGGACTTCGATGACTCATACCCGCATTCTCACCGGCATCACCACCACGGGCACTCCGCACCTGGGCAACTACGTTGGCGCCATCCGGCCGGCCATTGAGGCCAGCCAGGACAGCGCGATGGAAACCTTTTATTTTCTGGCCGATTTTCATGCCCTGATCAAGGCACGTGACCCTCGGGTGGTGGAGCAGTCCCGGCTGGAAATCGCTGCTACCTGGCTGGCGCTAGGGCTGGATACCAATCGGTCTACTTTTTATCGGCAATCCGATATTCCCGAGATCCCCGAGCTGGCCTGGCTGCTTTCCTGTGTCTGCGCCAAGGGTCTGATGAACCGCGCCCATGCCTACAAGGCGGCCGTGGCGGATAATGAGGAGGGCGGCAGTGCCGACCCGGACCGTGGTATTACCATGGGTCTTTATGGCTATCCGGTGCTCATGGCTGCCGATATCCTGATGTTCAATGCCAACCGGGTGCCGGTCGGCCGTGATCAGGTTCAGCATATAGAGATGGCGCGCGATATTGCCGGCCGATTCAATCACCTCTACAAGGGGCAGTACTTTACGCTGCCCGAGGCGGTCATCGACGAGCGAGTGCAGCTCCTCAACGGGCTTGATGGGCGCAAGATGTCCAAAAGCTACGACAACACCATTCCGCTGTTTGTCAGCGAGAAAAAGCTGCTGAAGCTGATTCGCAAGATCAAGACCAATTCCCTGGAGCCGGGGGAGCCCAAGGAGACAGAAGGGGATACCCTGTTTCAGATTTATCAGGCCTTTGCCGACACTGCCGAGACTGAGGCCATGCGTCAGCGATATGCCGAGGGCATCGGCTGGGGAGACGCCAAGAATCAGCTGTTTGAGCTCGTCAACGAGCAATTGACCGCGCCGCGTGAGCGTTACTACTCGTTGCTGGATGATCCCGGCCACATCGAGCAGATTCTGCAGCAGGGGGCGGAGAAGGCACGCGAGGAAGCGGCGAAAACCCTGGATCGGTTACGCAGTGCCGTTGGCCTGGGGCGCTTTATCTAGGGCATGGTGGTTTCCCGGTGGCTTTTTTCAAATTAAAAAAACCACCGGGACAGAGTGTCGACAATGTTAGAATGATTACTTCACAGGCGGCTATCCTGTCGCCTGTCACTATATCGTTTCCGGCTACTACACTTGTAGCCACATTCCACTCGCCGACGTTCCGGCAACGCTGTTGTCGTGATGGAGGCTGCCCATATGGACACTTTTGTCTGGCGGCCTGCAGCCGGCCTTCCATGTCATTACAGCATGAGTGAGATCATGAGCGAATCATCCAAACGCCCGTTGTACATTCCCTATGCCGGCCCGAGCCTGCTCGAGATTCCCCTGTTGAACAAGGGGTGCGCCTTTACCCTTGAAGAGCGAGTCGATTTCAATCTGATCGGTCTGCTGCCCAATCGGGTCGAGTCCATCGAGGAGCAGGTCGAGCGCGCCTATCTTCAATATACGCAATGCAGCAACGACCTTGATCGTCATATCTATCTGCGTGGCATCCAGGACGACAACGAAACATTGTTCTTCCGCCTGCTGGAAGAGCACCTCTACGAAATGCTGCCGATCATTTACACCCCCACGGTCGGCCAGGCGTGCGAGAAGTTTTCCGAGATTTATCGCAATCACCGCGGATTGTTCATTTCCTATCCGGACCGTCATCGCATGGACGACATCCTGCGCAGCGCTACCAAGGATAACGTCAAGGTCATCGTGGTGACCGACGGCGGACGTATTCTCGGGCTGGGCGATCAGGGGATCGGTGGAATGGGCATTCCGATCGGCAAGCTGTCGCTTTATACCGCGTGTGGTGGCATCAGCCCGGCGTATACCCTGCCGATCGTGCTGGATGTCGGGACCGACAACCAGGACCTGCTGGATGATCCGATGTACATGGGCTGGCGGCATCCGCGTATCGAGGAAGATGAGTACTATCAGTTTGTTGAACTGTTCGTTGATGCCGTAAAGCGTCGCTGGCCGAACGTGCTGCTGCAGTTCGAGGACTTTGCACAGAAGTATGCAAACCCCCTTCTTGAAAAGTACCGTGACGATATCTGCTGCTTCAACGATGACATTCAGGGCACGGCCTCCGTGGCACTGGGGACCATCATGGCGGCCTGTTCTGCCAAGAACGAACGCCTGAGTGATCAGGTCGTTGCCTTTGTTGGCGCCGGTTCGGCCGGGTGTGGTATTGCCGAACACATTGTCGTGGCCATGACCGATGAGGGCATTTCCGAAGCCGAGGCGCGCAAGCGTGTCTACATGATTGACCGCAATGGCCTTGTGACTGACGACATGACCGGTCTTTATCCCTTCCAGCAGCGGTTGGCCCATGCGCGCGACGATATGGCCAGCTGGAGCAGTGATGGGGCGCTGGTGTCGCTGATGGATGTGGTAAGCAATGCGGGCGTGTCCATTCTGATCGGTGTGTCTGGGCAGAAGGGGCTGTTTTCGGAAGAGGTCATCAAGATCGTGCATGCGCACTGTGATGTGCCGCTGATCATGCCGCTTTCCAACCCGACGTCCCGTGTCGAGGCTCTACCGGAAGATATTATTCGCTGGACCAACGGAAAGGCACTGGTTTGTACCGGAAGCCCGTTCGAGCCGGTCAGCTTCGAAGGACAGGACATTCCGATTGCCCAGTGCAACAACTCCTACATCTTCCCGGGAATCGGGCTGGGTGTTGTAGCTGCAAGGGCGTCTCGAGTTACTGATGAAATGCTGATGGCCGCTTCGCGCGCACTGGCCGACAGCTCCCCCATCGTTCAACACGGTGAGGGTGCGTTGTTGCCATCACTCAAGGACGTTCAACCCCTGAGTCGGTCGATTGCCCTGGCCGTGGCCAAACAGGCGCAGAAGGAGAAGGTGGCGCTAGAATCCAGTGAAGAGCATCTTCGCGAAGAGATCGATCGTCACTTTTGGCATCCACGCTATCGTGAGTACCGTCGCGGCGCTTTCTAAGGTGCCGGATAGTCCCGGATTTCTGCAATAACGTACTGCACCGCGGGCACCAGAGGCTGGCGGTGCTTTTTATTACAGCCTGTTTCCTGATAAAAAAACGGCGGCCCGAAGGCCGCCGTAGTTATTGCTGCATTGTCTCTGCTCAGTCGAGCATGCTGCGCAGCACGTAGTGCAGGATACCGCCATGGCGGTAGTATTCCATCTCGTTGGCCGTATCGATTCGGCACCTGGCTGAAATGGTTTTCTCGCTGCCATCGTCAAAGGTAATGCTGACATCGACATCACTGCCCGGTGACAACTCGCCCAGACCCTTGATGGAGATCTTCTCATCGCCGGTCATGTTCAGGGAGTTGCGGTCTTCTCCTTCCGGGAACTGCAGTGGCAGCACGCCCATGCCGATCAGGTTGGAACGGTGGATACGCTCGTAGGATTCGGCAATGACTGCCCGAACGCCCAGCAGTCGCGTGCCCTTGGCGGCCCAGTCACGCGAGGAGCCTGTCCCGTATTCCTTGCCGGCAATGACAACCAGCGGCGTGTCATCTTCCATGTACTTCATGGCAGCGTCGTAGATCGACATCTCGTCGCCGGACACCACATGCCGGGTGTAACCACCTTCCACGTTGTCGAGCATTTCGTTTTTGATGCGCACGTTGGCAAAGGTACCGCGCATCATGACTTCATGGTTGCCACGGCGTGAGCCGTAGGAGTTGAAGTCCTTCACTTCGACGCCGTTTTCCTTCAGGTAACGACCTGCGGGGCTGTCCGGCTTGATGGAGCCTGCCGGTGAAATGTGGTCTGTGGTGACCGAGTCCCCAAGCTTGGCCAGCACACGGGCATCCTTGATGTCCTTGATGCTGTCGGGCTCACGGCCCATGCCTTCAAAGAAGGGCGGGTTGCTGATGTAGGTGGAGTCTGAAGACCAGTTATAGACCTCGCTGGGCTCAACCTTGATCGATTTCCAGGTTTCATCACCGTCAAAAACCTCGTCATATTCCTTGCGGTACATGTCGGTCTTGACGCGCTCAACGGCTTCGGCAATTTCCTTCTGGCTGGGCCAGAGATCCTTCAGGAACACGTCGTTGCCATCACTGTCCTGGCCCAGTGCATCGCTGGTGATGTCGATACGCATGTTGCCGGCCAGTGCATAGGCTACGACAAGGGGGGGTGACGCCAGCCAGTTGGTCTGGATGAGCGGGTGGATACGCCCTTCAAAGTTGCGGTTACCTGACAGTACCGAGGCCACTGTCAGCTTTTCGTCCTGCATGGCCTTTTCGATCGGGGGCGGCAGGGGCCCCGAGTTGCCGATACAGGTGGTGCAGCCATAACCGACCAGGTTGAATCCCAGTGTATCAAGGGATTCCTGGAAGCCGGCCGCTGCCAGATAGTCGGTGACGACCTTGGAGCCGGGTGCCAGGGAGGTCTTGACCCAGGGTTTGGTCTGCATGCCCTTTTCGACTGCCTTCTTGGCCAGCAGGCCGGCAGCCATCAGGACACTCGGGTTGGAGGTGTTGGTGCAGGAGGTAATGGCCGCAATCACGACAGCGCCATGGTCAAGCCGGAAGTCGCTGTCCTTCCAGCTGACATTGGGGTTGTCCCGATAGCTGTTGCCAACGTAAGGAGCCGTCTGGCCACCTTCGCTCATCCACTTGCCATCTTCCGTTTCCCCCTGTCGGGTACCCTGCTCGTCAAGCAGCTTCAGGAAGGTGGATTTCATGTCTTTCAGTGAAACACGATCCTGCGGACGCTTTGGCCCGGCAAGGCTGGCTTCGACCGTGCTCATGTCCAGCCCGAGCGTATCGGTAAAGATGGGTTCCTGGCCGGGCTCGCGCCACATGCCCTGAGCCTGGGCATAGGCCTTGACCAGTTCAATCTGCTCCTGGCTGCGGCCGGTCAGCTTCATGTAGGTCAGGGTTTCATCGTCCAGCGGGAAGAAGCCACAGGTGGCGCCATATTCCGGAGCCATGTTGGCAATGGTGGCCCGGTCTGCCAGCGGCAGGTCCTTCAGGCCATCGCCATAGAACTCGACGAACTTGCCGACTACTCCTTTCTTACGGAGCATCTGGGTAACCGTCAGCACCAGATCGGTAGCGGTGATGCCTTCATTGAGCTTGCCTTCGAGCTTGAAGCCAATGACTTCCGGGATCAGCATCGATACCGGCTGCCCCAGCATGGCGGCCTCCGCTTCAATGCCGCCAACGCCCCAGCCCAGTACGCCCAGGCCATTGATCATGGTGGTATGAGAGTCGGTACCTACCAGGGTATCGGGAAAGGCAAAGGTCTTGCCATCTTCTTCCTTCGTCCAGACCGATTTACCCAGATACTCCAGGTTGACCTGGTGGCAGATGCCGGTACCTGGCGGCACTACGCTGAAGTTGTCGAAGGCCTGCTGCCCCCAGCGAAGGAACTGATAACGCTCCAGGTTACGTTCCATCTCGATCTTGACGTTATCTTCGAATGCGTCGTCATCGCCGAAATGATCGACCATGACCGAGTGGTCGATGACCAGGTCAACGGGAGAGAGGGGGTTGATCTTGTCCGGTGACTCGCCAAGTGCCTTGACGGCGTCACGCATGGCGGCCAGGTCGACCACGCCGGGAACGCCGGTGAAGTCCTGCATCAGTACACGTGCCGGGCGGTAGCCGATCTCACGGGTGGAACGGCAGTCCTTCTGCCAATCAACCAGAGCCTGAATGTCATCTTCCGTGGCAGTTTCGCCATCCTGATAGCGTAGCTGGTTTTCAAGCAGTACTTTCAGGGTGAAGGGCAGCTTTGAAATATCACCGTAGGCCTTTTCTGCACTGGCCAGGCTGTAATAGTGGTAGGTCTTGTCACCGACTTTCAGCTCGGAAATCATTTCGTTGGGATCCTTGGTGCTCATCATCCTCCTCCTCACTCATCTTTTGGCAGAGTGCTGCTTCATTGCGGGTCGTGAACAGCATCGTTGTAGGGTCACGGTAACGTATACTTCGCAGACGTCGACACCCTGACGGCGCCGTGCTGACTAGAAGATAGATGTGTCACGCGGTTTCTGCTCGATTTGCAGTGGTTATTCCAGTGTAGACAATGAACCGGCCATTATGCACAGACAGAGCTGAACTACACTTCAGGTCCTTGATGATGCACATCCCCGGATGGCGTCCGTCAGTTTCAATGAGGTGGTGTCATGAATGAAGAACTGCTTGAACCACGCCAGGTTCAGTGTCCGTATTGCGGGAGTGAATGCACCCTGTTGGTCGATATCAGTCAGGGGTCCATCAGTACCATCGAAGATTGTGAGCGCTGCTGTGCGCCGATGCAGATTGACATCGAGGTGGATGAGGGAATGGGAACGCTTTCGTCACTGACCGTGCATCGAGACGACAATAGTGATCAGTAGGGCGACGAGACATCGACCTATGTCGTACTATTGATGCTATAGGGCGACACTATTTTTACCATTGCCTTATTTAAATTGGCAATTTCTGCCCTGACTTATACGATTGGTTTGTTTTCTTAGCCCGATACCTGAATTCAATTTGTACGAAGGAGATATTCATGAGCGTACTCGTAGGCCGTCAGGCCCCTGATTTCAATGCCTCTGCTGTTCTGGGCGACGGTTCTATCGTTGACAGCTACACGCTTTCCGAAAGCAATGGCAAATACCGCATTGTCTTTTTCTGGCCGCTCGATTTCACCTTTGTGTGCCCGTCCGAGATCATTGCCCACGACAACCGTCTGGAAAAGTTCAAGGAACTCGGCGTTGAAGTCATTGGCGTATCCATTGACTCCCAGTTCACGCACCACGCCTGGCGCAAGACCTCTCCGGATGCCGGCGGTATCGGTGAGGTTCGCTTCCCGATGGTAGCTGACGTAAAACACGAGATTGCTCAGGCCTACGGCATCGAGCATCCCGAAGCCGGCGTTGCACTGCGCGCTTCCTTCCTGATCGACAAGGACGGTATCGTTCAGCATCAAACCGTCAACAACCTGCCTCTGGGCCGTAATGTGGATGAGATGGTGCGCATGGTTCAGGCACTCCAGTTCCACGAGAAAAACGGCGAAGTCTGCCCGGCAGGCTGGGAAGAAGGCAAGGAAGGCATGAAGGATACGGCAGAAGGGGTCGCCAAGTACCTTTCTTCCAACTCCTCCAGCCTGTAAATGGTGCCAGGGGTACCTTGAAGGTGCCCCTGATCGCATCCATATACGCAGTAACAGGTTATGGCCTGATGATGCCCTTGCGGGTGTCCTCAGGCCGTTTTTATATGCATTGACGTACCGAAGTGCTGTACTGCTTCGCCTGATGATGAGGTCTTCATGAGTGATGTTCGCCATCGATCCGTGATCATTCTGGGCTCCGGCCCGGCCGGATACTCCGCCGCTGTCTATGCTGCCCGCGCCAATTTGAAGCCCATGCTGATTACCGGGATGGAAATGGGTGGCCAGCTGACTACCACCACCGATGTCGATAACTGGCCAGGTGATGACAGTGGCGTGCAGGGACCTGAGCTGATGGAGCGTATGCGGCGCCACGCCGAGCGTTTCGAGACCGAGATTGTTCTGGATCACATTGAAAGTGTGACGCTTGATGAGCGCCCCTTTACCCTCAAGGGAGGGAGCGATACCTATACCTGTGATGCGTTGATCATTGCGACCGGTGCCAGTGCACTGTATCTGGGAATGGAATCCGAGAATCGCTTCAAGGGGCAGGGTGTATCTGCCTGTGCGACCTGTGATGGCTTTTTCTACCGCAATCAGGACGTGGTTGTGGTCGGTGGCGGCAACACGGCTGTCGAAGAAGCCCTTTATCTTTCCAACATCGCCAAAACCGTCACGCTGGTGCACCGCCGTGATTTCCTGCGGGCTGAAAAAATCCTGCAGGACAAGCTGTTCGACAAGGTCGAGAACGGCAATATCCGGCTCGAATGGAACCATGTGGTCGATGAGGTGCTGGGCGATGGCAGCGGTGTGACCGGCGTGCGTCTGAAATCCTTCGAGGGGGAGGATACGAAGGAGCTGGCAGCGACAGGTCTGTTCGTGGCCATTGGCCACAAGCCCAATACTGACCTGTTTACCGGTCAGCTTGACATGAAGGACGGTTACATAGTGGTCAAGTCGGGTCTGGAAGGCAATGCTACGGCGACCAGTCTGCCGGGCGTGTTCGCCGCCGGTGATGTGGCTGATCATGTCTACCGTCAGGCCATTACCTCCGCCGGCAGTGGTTGCATGGCAGCGCTAGATGCCGAGCGTTATCTGGACGGGCTTGACCCGTCGGTACCACATTCCGCCTGGTAATTCGGTGTGATGTGCAGAGTCGCGCTGTTCAAGGGGAGCCTCTGGCTCCCTTTTTAATGTCTTTTCAACGACCGCCGATACAAAACAGGTGGTCTGCTGTATCAGGTATCAGTAATGTGGGGGCAGGTCGTCGCTGGGTTGCCAGTTATCCTGGTGCGAGCCATCATCGTTATCTAGGCGCTGCAGCTTTTGTTGTGCAAGTTGCAGTTGGCGTTCCAGCCGGTCAATGTGACGTTGTTGCGAGATGACGGTGGCATCAAGCTGCTCCAGCCAGTCTTCCTGGTAGGTCGTGCGGCTTTCCATGTCAGTCAATCGGCTTACCACTTCGGCGAGCGCAATGTCAATCGCCGTGTTACACTTTGACGAGTCTGAGGAACTACTCATGCAGGCTGACTCCGGCGCGGGTGCGTGGGTGGGACATTACATTCAATTCCAATAATTGTAGAGATATCCAGGTATATGAGTCGTAAATCATTGCTGCATTGTACTGTTATCAGTGCCGTTCTGGCGCTGCTGTTACCTCTTTTGATACAGGGCCTTTGGATGGCGGCCGGCAGCTCGCCTCTGACATCGGCCATGGACCCCCTTCTTGCCTACCTGTTGACTGCGGTAGCCGGTTTTATCGTGCTGGAAGTGGCTACCCTGCTGGCGCGGCCATGCCGGCAGCAGGCACAGGCTTCATCTGCACCGGCCTCGACACATGCACCTGCCGCTACCCCTGATGTAGAGGATGACGATCGCGAACAGGGCGTGGTCAAGTGGTTCAATGTCAACAAGGGGTATGGCTTTATCACCCGTGATGTTGGCGGTGAAGAAGACGTATTCGTCCATTTTCGCGCCCTGCGTGGCAAGGGGCATCGTACTCTGGCCGAAGGGCAGCGGGTACGTTATTACGCCATGCGCAACGACCGTGGGCTGCAGGCCGAAGATGTGACCGTCATTACCTGACGTCTGCGCTGAGTTATCATGACGCCCCGGCACGCCGGGGCGTTCTTGTATCGGTCAGGCCCCTGGATCCGGCCAGTGAAAGACTTCTTCTTCACCGGAAGCCAGTACACGGAAGAACCGGTCGGGTTCATCGCCTGGTTGCCACCCCCCAAGAGAGCAGCGCACTTCAATGCCGAGTGATTCACGGGCATCACGTGCGCAGTCCACGTCCCGGGCCCAGGGCGTGGCATCACTGTCAAGCCACAGGCTCATGAAGCGGTCTGCTGCCTTTTCAATCAGCAGTACAGGAACCGTGCCGCCGGGAGTTTCGACCCGTGCTCGCCATTGTCCCTTGCTGCTGGCCTTGAGCGTTACCGCCTGTTCAAGCCGGTCACTCAACCAGCGCTGTACAGCGTCCAGTGACACCGGGGCCAGATAAATCTCGATATCCGGGTAGTGTTCCGTCATCAGTCAGTGTCCCAGCAGGCGTTGGAAAATGGCCTGGTAGCAATCGCTGAGCGTGTCCAGATCGGTAGCCCGAACACGTTCATCAATCTGGTGAATGGTATCGTTGCAGGGGCCCAGTTCGATGACCTGGGTTCCCAGTGTGGCGATGAAGCGCCCGTCCGAGGTGCCGCCGCTGGTCAGTAGCTGTGGGGCCTCGCCGGTGACGGCACGAACGCCATCGACAACACTGTCGAGCAGGGCGCCAGCCGGGGTCAGGAAGGGTTCGCCGAACAGCGTCCAGTCCAGGCTGTATTCAAATCCGAAGCGGTCGAGCAGGGCGCAGGTGCGCTCCTTCAATTGCTCGGCGGTGACTTCGGTGGAAAACCTGAAATTGAAGACGACATCCAGCGTGCCGGGCACCATGTTGGTGGCACCTGTGCCTGCATGAATGTTGGAAATCTGAAAGCTGGTCGCGGGAAAAAAGGTGTTGCCTTCATCCCATTGCTCGCGTGCCAGGGCATCCAGCGCCGGAGCGGCCAGATGAATCGGGTTGTCGACCATATGCGGGTAGGCCACATGCCCTTGTTGGCCAAATACACGAAGCGTGGCGCCCAGTGAGCCGCGTCGCCCGTTCTTGACCACATCGCCCAGTCGAGACGTGGATGAGGGTTCACCCACGATGCAGTACTCCGGGCGCTCGCCACGCTCGGCCAGGGTTTCAACCACGGCCCGTGTACCATGGATGGCTGGTCCTTCCTCGTCACTGGTGATCAAAAAGGCCAGTCGTCCCGGGTGGTCAGGCTGCTCGGCAATAAAGCGTTCGACGGCAGTGACCATGGCGGCCAGGCTGCCTTTCATATCCGATGCACCGCGTGCCCGCAAATAACCCTGTTCATCAATGAGGGGTGTGAAGGGCGGCTGCTGCCATGACTGTTCCGGGCCGGTAGGTACCACATCGGTATGCCCTGCCAGCACGAGCGTCGGGCCGGTGCCTCGGGTAGCCCATAGGTTGGTAACGCCGTGAGTGTTCATGGCCTCGATGTGAAAGCCCAGTGCTTCCAGACGCTCGGCAATGAGGGCCTGGCAGCCGGCATCGTCTGGTGTCACGGAGGGGCGGGCCAGCAGGTCACAGGCAAGTTGCAGTGTATCGGAAAGCGTGTCAGGCATGAGGTATCCGTCAAACGGGAAAGGCGCCGGCAGTACGCCGGCGCGCAGTCTTAGTTGTGGGCGTGCAGCGCGTCATTAAGGGCAATTGCGCTTTTATTGGTGCGGCACTCGAGCCGCCCGCTTACCGAGTTACGCAGAAACAGCAGGTCGTTCTGGCCTGCCAGTTGGCGGGCAGCTACCGTCTCAACGTCCTGCCCCTGGTCGTCCAGAACGGCCACCTTGGCTCCGGCGGTAATGTAAAGTCCGGCTTCGACGGTGCAGCGATCGCCCAGCGGGATGCCAATACCGGCATTGGCGCCGATCAGGCAGTTTTCACCCGTACCGATCACGATGTTGCCTCCGCCTGAAAGGGTACCCATGGTGGAGGCGCCGCCACCAAGGTCAGAGCCCTTGCCGAGCATGACGCCTGCCGAGATACGACCTTCCACCATGCCCGGGCCTTCGGTGCCGGCATTGAAGTTGCAGAACCCTTCGTGCATGACCGTGGTGCCTTCACCAAGATAGGCACCGAGTCGCACCCGGGCGGTATCGGCAATGCGTACGCCGCCGGGCACCACGTAGTCAGTCATTTTCGGAAACTTGTCGACGCAGTCCACGGACAGCGTACGGCCTTCCAGACGCGCCTTGAGCTGGCGGGTCTGAAGTTCGGCAATATCGATGGCGCCTTCACTGCTCCAGGCAATGTTTTTGAGCAGGCCAAACATGCCGGTCAGGTTGACGTCATGAGGCTTGACCAGGCGGTGCGACAGCAGGTGCAGCTTCAAATAGACTTCCGGGACACTGGCAGGTGAGGCGTCTTCATCGATGAAGGTAGCGACCAGCGGGCGCTGGCTTGCTGTCATGGCCTTGGCGAGCTCTGCCTGTTCGGTGAAACCGGCTTCGCTGAAGGCATCTGCCAGTTGTCCCGCATGTTCCGGCAACAGGCTGATGGCCTGTGTGCCGCCTTCCGCGTTCAGGATGCGTCGGGCGGCATCAGTCAGGGCTGCATCAGGATGATGCAGCGGCGCCGGATAGTAGATCTCCAGCCAGTCGCCCTGTGTATTTTGAGTGCCGATGCCGAGTGCGAAGCTGAGCATGTCGAGTAGTCCTTTTTGAAAGTCGAGGGTTACGCCGTGGGGGCGTCGCCTGAATCATTGATAAGCTGTTGGTAGCGCGTGGCGTCGAACCCGACCATGACCACCTTGTCCGATGCCATCAGTATCGGGCGCTTCATGAGTGACGGGCTGGATTCCAGGAGGTGGTCGGCGGCGTCGAGCCCCTGGTCGTTGTCCAGTGACTGACGTTCGCTTTCGCTGAGGTTTCGCCAGGTCGTGCTGCGGCGATTGATCAGTGTGGCCGGGCCTACCTGTTCCAGCAGGCTTCGGCGACGTTCCGCGGAAACAGTGTCCTTGCGGACATCGATAACCTGATAGTCAATGCCGGCATTGTCGAGCCAGCGACGCGCCTTGCGACAGGTATCGCAGGTGCTCAGTCCCAGAAAGGTGAACATGAGTGATCCCATTGGGGGGAGGCCGGTAACGGCAGACGTCCCGAGGTACAAGGCGCCCGATTATAAGCGGGCCGGGCAACTTGCTCAAATGCGGATGGGTCGCCGGCTCAAAGACCGGCTTCGGTATTGAGTACATCGCATAGATGAGTGCTGAGCTCATCAAGCCTGGTGCGATCGGTGATGGCCTGGCCCTGCTGATCAATAATGAAGAAGATATCTTCGACACGCTCGCCCAGCGTGGCAATCTTGGCGCCGGACAGGGCAATGCCCTGCTCCATGAAAATACGGCCAATGCGCGCCAGCAGGCCCGGGCGGTCTGCGGTAATCAATTCCAGCACGGTGCGGTCATTGGCATCGTCCTGTTCGATATGTACCCGGGTGGGCACCCGGAAGTGCTTGAGCTGGCGCGGTGTATGGCGCGCCACGATGCGCGGATAATCGTCCGGGTCATCCAGTTCCTCGACCAGGTGCTCGTGAATGCCTCTCAAGCGGCCGGGGTCTCGTATGGGTTCGCCCTGCTCATCCAGCAGGATGAAGGTGTTGAGTGTCCATTGGTTGCTGGAGGTGGCGATGCGGGCATCGTGAATAGACAGGCCCAGCTGCTCGATGGCTGCTGCGGTTGCCGCAAACAGGTTGTTGACCGAGCGCGTGTGGATGAACACCTTGGTGCCACCGTCCGCCATGTCCTCGGTCGGCGCGCTGATCAGAATCAGCGGCATGACCTGATAGTTGGATTCGAGTATGCCCAGTGTGTGCCAGGCCACTTCGCTGGGGCTGTACTGCAGGAAGTATTCATCGCCCAGGGTGTGCCATAACCTGTCCACCTGGTCGAGCGGTGCATTCATGCCGGCCAGTAGGGCATGAGCTTCCTCGCGGGTTTCATTGACCCATTCCTGCCGGTCCAGTGGGTTCTGAAGGCCTCGGCGCAGGGCCCGTTTCGTTTCGGTATGAAGTTGACGCATCAGTGATGCGCGCCAGCCATTCCACAGCGAGGTGTTGGTGGCGCTGATATCTGCGACCGTCAGCACATAGAGATAATCCAGCTGAAGCTCGTTATGCATTTGCCCGGCGAATTCGCGGATCACTTCCGGGTCGGTGATGTCGCGCTTCTGGGCGGTCTTGGACATCAGTAGATGGTGAGTCACCAGCCAGCTGATCAGTTGGGTATCCCGAGCGCTGATACCGTGGCGTGCACAGAAATTGCGGGCATCTTCGGCGCCAAGCAGGGAATGATCGCCTCCACGCCCCTTGGCCACATCATGAAACAGGCCGGCAATCCACAGGATGTCGTGGCGAGGCAGTTGATGCATCAGGGCGGCGGCCAGCGGAAATTGCTCATCCCTGCGGGATTCTCGAAAGCGCTGTATGCCTTCCAGCAGGCGCAGGGTGTGGGCATCCACGGTATAGATGTGGAACAGGTCATGCTGCATCAGGCCGACGGCATGCCCGAATTCCGGCAGGTATTTGCCCAGAATGCCGTAACGCGCCATGCGGGTCAGCTGAAGTGGCACATTGCCCCGAGCGCGCAAGAGCTCCATGAAAAGGCTTTGATGGCGAACATCGTTGCGGAAGGCATCATCGATCAGGTGGCGGTGGTCGCGTATCAGTCGAATCGTTTCAGCACGTACACCTTCAATGTCAGGGTGCTGGGCCATCAACAGAAACAGTTCGAGCAGCGCCGAAGGGCGGCGCGTAAAGACATGCGCGTCACGGGCCTGAATATAGCCATCGCGGATTTCAAACCGGTTATTGATGGGGGTGATGCTCGGGGCCTCACCAGCGCGAAGAATGCGCTCTTCGAAATGCTGCAGCAGCATGTCGTTGAGCTCTACCAGGGTGGTGACAATGCGGTAATAACGGCGCATGAACTGCTCGACCGCAAGGTGTTCCTCGGTATCCTGGTAGCCGAAGAATTCGGCGATGGCGCGCTGATGATCAAACAGCAGCCGGTCCTCTGCTCGGCCTGCCAGCATGTGCAATGCGTAACGCACCTGCCATAAAAAGGCCTGACCCTGGCTCAGGATGCGCAGGTCGGTGTCCACCATGAAGCCCCGTTCGACAATTTCCTCGTACAGCCGGGCGCCGAAATGCCGCTTGGCGACCCAGCCGACCATTTGAATGTCGCGAAGCCCGCCTGGCGAGCTTTTGATATTGGGTTCAAGGTGGTATTCGGAATTGTTGAATTTGTAGTGGCGGCTGATCTGTTCCTGCCACTTGGCTTCAAAAAAGGCCGGGCTGGGCCAGATGATGTCCGGGCCGATGCGTTCCTTCATCATGCCACGCAAGCCGTCATTGCCGGCAATGGTGCGCGTCTCGAGCAGGTTGGTAATGACGGTAACGTCATCACGGGCTTCGCGTTCGCAGTCGTTCAGTGACCGGACGCTGTGGCCGATGTCGAGTCCGATATCCCAAAGAAAGGTAATGAAGTCCGACAGGGGCTCGCGAAAGGGAGTGTCGTCGTCCTCTTCGAGCAGCATCAACAGATCGATGTCGGAGTGGGGGTGCAGTTCTCCGCGCCCGTAACCCCCAACAGCCAGCAGGGCTACAGCCTTGCTCGGCCAGTGCTGGCGCTGCCAGGCAATGCGCAGTAACTGGTCCAGGCACCATGCTCGACCGTGGATCAGGTCCCGTATGTCTGCGCCAGCCATGAACCGCTCGTCCAGTCGGGCCGTGATGTCACGCAGTGCCTGCTTGAACAGGGGGACCGGATGGCGTGCGTCGTTCAGTGCCTGTTCGAACTCCCCGATATCAAACAGTGTCGGGTCGGGAACAAAGCGGTAATGATGCAATAGCATGGTTCGGCTCTCGGCGTGACGCACGATAGGTCTTGATCCGATGCGGCATCATGTGATGCCGCCGGTATTTATTCTGCCAAAAAGGACAGGTCTTCATCCTCGCGAACGGTAGTAACGATGACGCCGTTTCTGCTGACCACCAGCGTGTGCTCGAACTGTGCGGAAAGGCTCTTGTCGCGCGTGACGGCTGTCCAGCCATCCTTGAGTACCTTGGTAGGCCATGCGCCTGCATTGATCATCGGCTCGATGGTCAGGCACATGCCTTCTTCAAGCACGGCATCGTTATGTCGGTCATAGCCATCATAATGCAATACCTGAGGCTCTTCGTGAAAGTTCTTGCCGATGCCATGCCCGCAGAAATCGCGCACAACACTGTATCCGTTGCTTTCGGCATGCTGTTGAATCACGCGGCCGATATCGGAAAGCTTCGTGCCTGGGCGGACGACCTCGAGTGCCTTGTAAAGGCATTCCTGTGTGACACGGGATAGGCGCTCGCCCTTGATGTTGTCGCCGACATGAAACATGCGGCTGGTATCACCGTAATAACCATCCTTGATGACGGTCACATCGATATTGAAGATGTCACCTTTCTTCAGTTTCTTGTTGAAGTCGGGGATGCCGTGACACACGACATGGTTGAGCGAGATGCAGGTGGAGTGCTGGTAACCATGGTAACCGATGGTGGCCGAGATGCACTCAAGGTCCTGCTCGATATAATCCTGACACAGCTTGTCGAGCTCACCGGTGGATATGCCCGGACGTACGTGCTGCTCGATCATCTCGAGCACCTTGGCGGCGCAGCGTCCGGCAATTTTCAGTTTTTCGATATCGTCAGGGGTATTGATCGGGATGGACATGGGGACTCGGTGGTAAGGGCAACAGGGCCCGGTGGGTTTCATGGCCGGGCAGCGAATCGATGGAATTATACCTGCCTGTGGCAAGGCATTTCTTCAACTTGAATGCATTATATGGTATAAACCCGCGCGCTTTCCTGCAAATTGATGGCCACGGGTCAGACGATAGGCAGGCGAGTCAATCAACTATCCAAAACGACACACACGCTCCGGCACATCGCCCAGGGTGCCGCCCTGCGGTCGGGTCGATGGGGGGCGTGGAGGCATAACCCGATTCTGGAGAATCCTATGTCAGTTTCAATGCGTGATCTGCTGAAAGCCGGTGCTCACTTTGGTCACCAGACCAAATACTGGAACCCGAAGATGGGCAAGTATATCTTCGGCGCTCGTAACAAGATCCACATCATCAACCTCGAGCACACCCTGCCGGCGCTGAATGAAGCGACTGCCGTGGTCGAGAAGCTGGTGTCCAGCAACAACAAGATCCTGTTCGTGGGTACCAAGCGTGCTGCCAGTAAGATCATCAAGGAAGAAGCGAACCGCGTCAGTCAGCCGTTCGTGAACCATCGTTGGCTCGGCGGCATGCTGACCAACTACAAGACCATCCGTCAGTCCATCAAGCGTCTGCGCGAACTCGAAACCATGCATGAAGATGGTACCTTCGAGAAGCTGACCAAGAAGGAAGTCCTGATGGCTACGCGCGAGCAGGAAAAGCTTGAGCGTTCCATCGGTGGTATCAAGGAAATGGGTGGTTTGCCGGACGCCATGTTTGTTATCGACGTTGATCACGAGCGCATCGCGATCAATGAAGCAAACAAGCTGGGTATCCCGGTTATCGGTGTAGTCGACACCAACTCCAACCCGGATGGCGTTGATTACGTGATCCCGGGTAATGATGACTCCATCCGCGCGCTGCAGATCTATGTGCGCGCCATTGCCGATGCCTGTGGTAAATCCAAGCAGGATCAGGCTGGTAATGACGAGTTTGTTGAAGTCGTTGAAGACGCTCCGGAAGCTTCCGCAGAGTAAGTCCTGTCAGGCACTGCCTGTGGCCGTGAGTCGGCGCGGGCAGTGTGTGATGCGAAAAAACATTAATTTCAGGTCCGGGCGCCCGTGTGTGCGCCCTGGCCGATAATCATGATCATTGCGATCAACGAGAGGATCTGGATATGGCAGCTATCAGCGCATCTCTGGTCAAGGAACTGCGTGAGCGCACCGGTCTTGGCATGATGGAATGCAAGAAGGCTCTGACCGAGGCCGATGGTGATATTGAGCTGGCGATTGACAACCTGCGCAAGAATGCAGGTCTCAAGTCTGCCAAGAAAGCGGGTCGTGTTGCCGCTGAAGGTGCGATCATTACTCGCGTTGCCGACGACGCCAGCCTGGCCGTCATGATCGAAGTCAACTCCGAAACCGACTTCGTTGCACGTGACGAAAACTTCCAGGGTTTCACCAGCAAGGTTGCCGACAAGGCCTTTGCTACACGTCATACTGACGTGGCTGCCCTGATGGAAGGCGAGCTGGAAGAAGCGCGCAATCAGCTGGTCCAGAAGATCGGCGAGAACATCTCTGTTCGTCGTGTTGAAATCGTCGAAGCGCCGGAAGGTGGTATTCTGGGTGCCTACGTACACGGCGGCCGTATCGGTGCGGTGGTCACTCTGCAGGGCGGTACGCAGAATGCAGCTCATGACATCGCCATGCACGTTGCGGCGATCAATCCTGCGGTAGCCCGCCCCGAGAATATGCCTCAGGAGCAGCTGGATCAGGAGAAGGCCGTCATTCTGGCGCAGCCGGACATGGCTGGTAAGCCGTCTGAAATTGCCGAGAAAATGGTTCAGGGCCGTCTGAAGAAGTACCTGGCCGAGAACAGCCTGATCAATCAGCCGTTCGTCAAGGATCCGAACCAGACCGTGGCTGAATTTGCCAAGGCTTCCAACGGTGGCGAAGTATTGAGCTTCGTGCGTTATGAAGTCGGTGAAGGTATCGAGAAGGAAGAAGTTGACTTCGCCAAGGAAGTCATGGAACAGGCTCGTCGCAGCTAAGGCGACAGACTGTTTTGAAAGCCGCGACGTGGCCTGGCCATGCGCGGCTTTCGCATATCAAAATGACCGCCATCTGACTGGCCGATAGTGGCTTCAGGATGTAGGCTGATGCCCGAGCGTGTGCCTCGGCAGACTGTCCGGCCCTGCCGGCGGGATTGCCTGCGGCGGTTCAGGGCCTTGTCAGTGTGGTAGCCAATTTGCACGTATTTTACCTCCCAGGAGTGTTGCATGCCCCCCAATGAACGTAGAGCCAAGTACAAGCGCGTATTGCTCAAGCTGTCCGGTGAAGCCCTGAGCGGTGATCAGGATTTCGGTATTGATCCCAAGGTGCTCGACCGTATGGCCCTCGAAATCGGCCAGCTGGTTGGTATCGGTGTTCAGGTGGGGCTGGTGATCGGCGGCGGCAACCTGTTTCGCGGTGCGGCCCTTCATGCTGCCGGCATGGAGCGGGTCACCGGAGATCACATGGGGATGCTGGCCACCGTCATGAACGCACTTGCCATGCGTGACTCGCTTGAGCGTTCCAATATTCGCTCGCGTGTCATGTCGGCCATTCCAATGAGTGGTGTGGTAGAGCATTACGATCGCCGTACGGCTATCCGCTACCTTACCGGTGGTGATGTCGTTATCTTCTCCGCCGGCACAGGTAATCCGTTTTTCACCACGGATTCTGCAGCCTGCCTTCGAGGTATCGAGATTGATGCCGATGTAGTAGTGAAGGCTACAAAGGTTGACGGTGTCTACGACAAGGACCCGGTCAAGCATCCGGATGCCGTCCGTTACGAGCGTCTGAGCTATGATCAGGTACTTGATCAAAAGCTGGGTGTAATGGACCTGACGGCCATCTGCCTGGTACGTGATCATGAAATGCCGGTCCGAGTATTTGATACGAACAAGCCCGGAGCCCTGCTGAACCTGGTAGTGGGTTCTGATGAAGGCACGCTGATAGATAAAGGATGAGTCAGTGATTAACGAGATCAAGAAAGACGCAAAGTCACGCATGCAGAAGAGTACGGAGTCGCTTCAGAGCGCATTCTCCAAGATCCGTACCGGTCGCGCCCACCCCAGCATTCTTGATGCTGTCCGGGTGGATTATTACGGTTCTGAAATGCCGATTTCCCAGGTGGCCAATGTGAACGTGGAAGATGCGCGTACGCTGGCAGTAGTGCCGTGGGAAAAAAGCATGGTGCAGAAGGTCGAGAAGGCCATCATGACTTCGGATCTGGGGCTTAATCCGGCGACCAACGGTACCGTCATTCGTGTGCCGATGCCGGCATTGACGGAAGAAACCCGCAAGAATTACACGCGTCAGGCTCGGGCTGAAGCGGAGCAGGCCCGCGTAGCGGTGCGTAATGTGCGCCGTGATGCCAACAGTGATGTGAAGGCACTGCTCAAGCAAAAGGAAATTTCGGAAGACGAAGAGCGTCAGACCGAAGATGAGATCCAGAAGCTGACAGACGGATTTATCGCTGAAATCGATAAGCTGCTGGAACAGAAAGAACACGATCTGATGCAAGTATGAATTGAATCGGCGGGAAAATCTCCCGCCGGTGCTGCAATGTGAGTTCTCATGACGTCATCGCTAACGCACCACACCTTGCCGCGCCACGTCGCTGTAATCATGGATGGAAACAACCGCTGGGCCAAGGCTCACGGTCTGTCAGGCCTCCGTGGGCACTACGCTGGCGTCGAATCCGTACGCCACGTGGTTCGTCGTGCCAGCGAGCGGGGCGTCAAGGCAGTTACCCTGTTTGCCTTTTCAAGTGAAAACTGGCGGCGGCCAGCCGACGAAATTTCCGGACTGATGGAGTTGTTCGTACTGGCTCTACGTCGTGAAATCGGCAAGCTGCATCGCCACAATGTACGGCTGAGTATTATCGGTGAGCGGGAACGGTTGCCGAAGTCGCTGCAAAAGGCCATTGAGCGCGGTGAGCGCCGGACGTGCAACAACACCGGGCTTCACCTGATCATTGCTGCCAATTACGGTGGCCGATGGGACATTACTCAGGCAGCGCGCCGGCTGGCCCAGCAGGTTGCAGACGGTGAGCTGCTGGCCGATGACATTGATGAAAACCGCCTTGAGCGGGAAATGTGTCTTCACGATGTGCCTGAAGTGGATTTATGCATCCGTACCAGCGGCGAGCAGCGCATCAGTAATTTCCTGCTGTGGCAGCTGGCTTATGCCGAGTTTTATTTTTCGCCACTGTTCTGGCCCGACTTCGATGGTGATGCCTTCGATGAGGCCATTGAGTCCTATGCCCACCGTCATCGCCGTTTTGGAATGACAGATGACCAGATCGAGGTAGAGCGTGCTTAAGCAACGTGTACTGACTGCCCTGGTAATCGCACCCCTGGCGCTGGTCCTGTTGTTCGGGCTTGATGGCGGGGCCTATGCCTGTTTTGTGGGGCTGATCGTTCTGGCTTCCGGATGGGAGTGGGCCAACCTCGCCGGCGCCGAGTCGTCGAAGGAAAAGGCCGGTTATGTCGGGCTTTTGCTGGCGGGGCTGGTGCTCCTGTGGGTGACTGCTTCGGCTCAGGCCACCTGGCCGTTGCTGCTGTCGCTGGTCTGCTGGATGCTGGCACTTTACTGGGTCGCGCGTTATCCGCAGGCACGGGAGCAGTGGCAGGGCCAGACTCGACGTTACATTCTGGGCTTTTTCATTCTGCTTCCCTGCTGGGTAGGGTTCATGCAGTTGCGTGAAACTCCCTGGTGGCTGTTTTATGTGCTTTTTGTAGTCTGGGGCGCAGATGTTGGTGCCTATTTTGCGGGCCGTGCCTTTGGTAACCGCAAGCTGGCACCACGGGTCAGTCCGGGCAAGTCCTGGGCTGGTGTATACGGTGGTCTGGCCATGACGGTAGTGCTGGCGCTGATCATGGCCGGCTTTCAGCAGATCGGGTTGGGGGGAGCACTTTGGCTTGTTACGATCTCCCTGATAGTGGCCCTTTCTTCCGTGGTGGGCGATCTGCTGGAAAGCATGTTGAAGCGTCATCGCGGTGTGAAGGATTCGGGCAACCTGCTGCCGGGCCACGGTGGTCTTCTGGACCGCATCGATAGCCTGACAGCGGCTATTCCCCTGTTTGCGCTTCTTGCGCCTTGGGTGAGCTGACGCCATGAAGCAGCAGATTACAGTGCTGGGGGCTACGGGGTCGATTGGCAGTAGCACCATGGATGTGATTGCTCGTCATCCGGATCGCTATGAGGTTTTTGCCCTGTCTGCCGGGAGCCGCCGCGATGCATTGCTAGCCTTGTGCCGCCAGTTTGCACCCAGAGTGGCAGTGCTTGCCCGCGAGGAGGATGCGGCCTGGTTATCCGAGCGCCTGCGTGAGGAGGGGCTCGATACCGAGGCGCGTTCCGGGGTGGAAGCGTTATGTGATATTGCCCGCGCACCCGAAGTAGATGCCGTGATGGCTGCTATCGTCGGTGCGGCAGGGCTGGTACCGACACTGGCTGCCGTGCGAGCCGGAAAGCGTATTCTGCTGGCCAACAAGGAGGCGCTCGTCATGTCCGGTGCGCTTTTCATGGCAGAGGTGCGTCGTTACGGTGCCACGCTTCTACCAATCGATTCCGAGCACAATGCAATTTATCAATGCCTGCCAGCCCATCATCGGGAGGGACTGGCCCCTCTCGGTGTTCGTCAGTTGCTTCTTACGGCGTCAGGCGGTCCTTTCCGAGGGTTGGTGCGGGAAGATCTGGCTCAGGTGACACCGGAGCAGGCTTGTGCTCATCCCAACTGGTCCATGGGGCGGAAGATATCCGTGGACAGTGCGACGCTCATGAACAAGGGGCTGGAGCTGATCGAAGCCTGCTGGTTGTTCAATGCGTCGGTGGATCAGGTGCAGGTGGTTGTTCATCCCCAGAGTGTCATTCATTCCATGGTGGCCTACACCGATGGGTCTGTGCTGGCCCAGCTCGGCAATCCGGACATGCGTACGCCGATCGCTTATGGTCTGGCATGGCCGGAACGAGTGGATGCCGGCGTTGGCCCGCTCGACCTGTTCGAGATAGGCCGGCTTGATTTCGAGCGCCCGGATACGGAACGCTTTCCTTGCCTGGCTCTGGCGGCATCGGCCATGCGTGAGGGCGGGACGGCGCCGGCAGTGCTGAATGCCGCCAATGAGGTGGCTGTCGATGCCTTCCTGAACGGGCGTTTGTCCTTTCTGGGTATCAGTGATCTGGTGGCTCGTGTGCTGGCGACAGGCGGTTTTCAGCCTGCCGATGCGCTTGACGTCATTGTTGAAGAAGATCGCCGGGCACGAGCGCTGGCAGAAACGCTTCTGCAGCAACACTACAGTTGAGGTGAGGTAGCGTCATGGGCGTGCTGGAAAACATTCTGGCTGTAGTTGTCGTGCTGGGGCTTTTGATTACCATTCATGAATATGGTCATTTCTGGGCGGCCCGCCGGTGTGGCGTTCGGGTGCTGCGCTTTTCGGTAGGGTTCGGCAAGCCCCTGCTGATGCGTCGTGACCGGCATGGTACGGAATTCGCTCTGGCAGCCATTCCATTGGGTGGCTATGTGCGCATGCTGGATGAGCGTGAAGGAGATGTAGCGCCCCATGAGCGTGCCGAGGCATTCAATACCCAGTCGGTCTACAAACGCATGTTCATCGTGGCAGCCGGGCCACTGGCCAATTTTCTGCTGGCCGCAATCGCGTACTGGGTCATTTTCATGTACGGCACGACAGCCATCGTGCCGGTGGTGGGGCAGGTTGCCCCCGGAACGTCTGCGGCCGAGGCGGGCATGACGCCCAATCTTGAAATTACTCGCATCAATGGTCATCCCACCCCGTCATGGCAGGCTGTAAGCCTGCAACTGATGTCCGACATCGGTCATGACGGTGATATTGTTGTGGAAGCCAGGGCCTTTGGTAACGATGGGGCCTCACGCGAGTACCGGCTTCCGGTCGAAGGTTATCTGGTCGGTCAGGAAACGCCCTCTCCCCTGGCTTCTCTGGGGATCCGGCCCTGGCGCCCCTCGGTGCCGGCACGAATTGGTGATGTTCTGAACGATTCCCCGGCAGCGCGTTCCGGACTCAGTGCCGGTGATGAAGTAGTGGGGGTCGATGGCGATAGCATTGCCGACTGGCCGGCGCTGGTTGCGCGAATTCGCGCCTCCGCCGGTGAGCCGCTGGCGTTGACCGTACGTCGTGATGGACAATTGAAGAAATTGTCGCTGACTCCTGAAACCAAACAGCTGAAAAATGGTCAGGAGACAGGGTACATTGGAGCCTCTGCGGCACGTTTTTCATGGCCGCCTTCTCACGTGCGAAACGTCAGCTACGGTCCGATCGATGCCATGGGGCAGGCCATGACACGTACGGGAGAGATGACCGGGCTGACCGTGGGGTCCATTGGCAAGATGCTGACCGGGCTCATTTCACCGTCAAATCTTTCCGGCCCCATTACGATTGCTCGTGTGGCGGGTGATTCGGCGCGTTCCGGATTTGAAACCTTTGTCTCGTTTCTGGCATACCTGTCGATCAGCCTTGGCGTGTTGAACCTGCTGCCGGTGCCTGTCCTTGATGGAGGGCATTTGCTGTTTTATATCGCCGAAGCCATTCGCGGCAAGCCGCTTCCTGAACGTATCCAGGTCATGGGGCTTAAAATAGGCTTCATGTTGATCGGGCTGCTGATGGTGACAGCCTTTTATTTTGATTTAATGCGACTCTAGTTCACGGCGCTACCCGCCACCCCCTGTGCTTGTCAGTAGGGGGGTGTTGTGTATAAGGTGCCTGTTCACAAGGCAGCCTCTGTCAGTGAGGGGTCATACGATTCATCTGTTCCGTGTGACGGTTCAGGTGGCACTCATCGACCCGACATGTGGTGGCGGGCGGAATTCAGTAGAAGCGAAATGACGGCATGAAGATAAAAACCCTGGGGTTAATGGCGTGTCTGCTCGGCAGCGCGCAGGCGGCTTTTGCCGATAGTTTTGAAGTGTCCGATATACGAGTTGAAGGCTTGCAGCGCGTGTCGGCAGGCACGGTTTTCAACGCGCTTCCTGTTTCTGCCCATGAAGTTGTGGATGACAAAGAGCTTTCACAGGCGGGCCATGATCTGTTCAAGACGGGGCTGTTTGATGATGTGAGCTTTTCGCGTGATGGCAACGTGCTTGTTGTCAATGTGGCTGAGCGCCCCACCATTGCCAAGATCAATATCGAGGGTAATTCACGCATATCCTCCGACGACCTTCGCAAGGGGCTGACCGATTCCGGTATTTCCGAAGGCCAGGTACTGCAGCGTTCAACCCTCGAGGAGATGCAGCGCGAACTTGAGCGGGTCTATCAGGCTCAGGGGCGTTACAGTGCGCGGATCAAGACCTCTGTCAAAAAGCAGGCCAATAATCGCGCAGAAGTGAACATCAACATCAATGAAGGGGCCGTCGCGACGATCAAGCAGATCAATATCGTCGGTAACCATGCATTTGATGACGAGACGCTGACCGGCCTTTTTCAGCTGGAAGATCATCCAGGCTGGTTTCTGGGCTGGTTCTCGGATGACAAGTATTCCCGGGAAAAGCTGAGCGCCGACCTTGATAACCTGCGCAACTACTATCTTGATCGTGGGTACGTCAACTTCAATATTACCTCGACGCAGGTATCGATCAGCCCCGATAAGGAGAATATCTTTGTTACGGTGAATGTGGATGAGGGCAAGCGCTATCGCATTGGCGATATCAAGTTTGCCGGGGATGTTCACATGCCGGAAGCCGATGCTCGCAAGCTGGTGACTGCCAGCGAGGGTGATGTGTTCTCTCAATCCAGCCTTACATCGTCCAGCGAAGCGCTGCGGCAGCGGCTGGGTGCCATGGGGTTTGCCTTTGCCAAGGTCAATAGTGTTCCTCAGGTCAATGAGGATGGCGATACGGTAGATGTGACTTTCGCTGTCAATTCCGGCCGTCGTGCCTATGTACGTCGTATCAACTTCAAGGGAAATACGACTACGGCAGATGAAGTGCTGCGTCGTGAACTGGTACAGCTTGAGGGTGCACCAGCCTCAACAGATAATATCAAGGACTCCCAGGAGCGCCTGCAGCGTCTGGGCTTTTTCAAGCAGGTCGATGTCGAGACCCGACCGGTTCCCAATCATCCGGATCAGCTGGACGTCACGTATAATGTTCAGGAGCAGCCGTCAGGCAGTATTTCCGCCAGTGTCGGCTTTTCTCAATCGGCCGGTGTGATCTATGGCGCGTCCCTGTCTCAAAGCAACTTTCTGGGAACGGGTAACCGGGTCGATATTGGTGCCCAGAAAAGCGATTACTATACCAATCTGAATTTCAGCTTTACGGATCCCTACTGGACGCTGGACGGGATCTCGCGTGGCTATAACGTGTATTACCGCAAGACCGATTACGAAGATTCCGATATTTCCACGTACTCCACCGATGCCATCGGCGGCGGGATCAATTTCGGCTATCCGATCAGTGATCTGTCGCGCCTGAACTTCGGGCTGGGTGTCGAGCGTATCTCCATCGATTCCTACGATGATTCGCCCTACGAAATCATCCAGTATCTGGATGATGAAGGCGATACGTTCAACAACTTCAAGCTGACCAGCAGCTGGACGCGCAACAGCCTTAACCGAGGCGTTCTGCCGACGGCTGGCAGCTATCAGCGAGTGTCTCTGGAGGCTTCAACACCGGGCAGCGATGCCCAGTACTACAAGCTCCGCTATCGTGGCCAGAAACTCTTCCCGCTGACCACCAGTGAAGAGTGGGCGTTGAAGCTGCGCACCGAAGTCGGGTATGCCGATGGCTACGGCAATACGGACGTTTATCCGTTCTACGAGAACTTCTACTCCGGTGGTCTGGGATCCGTTCGCGGCTACAAGAGCAATACGCTTGGTGCCAAGACTACCGAGCGCAACGATGGCGACGATGACACCCTGGGGGGCAATGCTCTGGTGGAAGGATCGGTTGAAATGATCTTCCCGTTCCCGTTCATAGAAGATCGCCGTCAGTTGCAAAGCTCCCTGTTCATTGATGCGGGCAATACGTATCAGACGGACTGCATGAGTGTGCCTGCCGGACAGACCTCCGAGTGCGACTCCGGTGTTGATGTAGGCGATCTCCGCTATTCCTTCGGTGTCGGCCTGTCCTGGATTACTCCGGTAGGTCCCTTGACCTTCAGCGTTGCAAAGCCGCTGAACAAGAAGGATGGTGACGATACACAGGTTTTCCAGTTCTCGCTGGGTCAGACTTTCTGATAGATTGGCAGCATTGTTCAAGGAGAGTGGTATGCGTAAATTGACCGTGGCATTGTGCCTTACAGGGCTTCTCGGAAGCGTAGGTGTAGCAGCGCAGGCGCAGGCAGACGATGTGGCTGTGCTTGACTGGCAGCAGGCGTTGCTCAATACCAGTTCTGCGCAGCGCTCCATGAACCAGCTCAAGAATCAGCTGGGTAGCCAGCAGCAGCAAGTGAAGGCACTGGGCGAACAGGTGCAGAGCCTGCAGGAAAAACTGCAGAAAAACGGCGATGTCATGTCTGACTCCGAGCGCCAGAACCTGATCCAGCAACTGCGTCAGAAGGGCGGTCAGTTCCAGGAGCAGCGCGCTTCCCTTGAAAAGACCCGGAGTCAAAAGGAGCAGGCCTTTCTCAAGCAGGCCAAGCCAAAGCTGGACAAGGCCATTCAGCAAGTGGTCAGCAAACACAATGTCAAGGTGCTGGTCGATCGCAACAGCGTGATTTATGCCCAGGACTCCCTGGATCTTACCCAGGAAGTCACCAACGCTTTCAACTCACAAAACTGAGTGCGGCGTTAGCCGGAAACGATGACCAAAAAAGCATCTTCCTCATACTCGCTGGCCGAACTGGCCAGCCTGCTCAATGCGACGCTTGCCGGTGACGGCGAGTGTCGTGTGTCCGGCCTGTCCACGCTGACCGAGGCCGGTCCGAACGACATTGCCTTTCTGGCCAACAAGGCCTATGCCAAATATTTGGCAACCACACAGGCGGCGGCTGTATTGCTGCACCCTGATTACGTCGATGAGTGTCCGGTATCGGCTCTGGTGCTGGATAATCCTTATCTCGGCTATGCCCGTCTATCCCACTGCTTTGATCCATTGCGCCGTGATGACGCTGTAACGATGATTCATGCGAGTGCCGTGGTGCATGAGTCAGCGGTGCTTGGTGAGTGTGTTTTCATTGGCCCTCACGCGGTTATCGAGGCCGGCGTGCAGCTGGGTAACGGCGTGCATATCGGGGCAAACTGCTTTGTCGGTGCTGACAGTGCGCTTGGTGATAAAAGTTACCTGCACGCCGGTGTGGTGATTTACCACGGTGTCGTGATCGGCGAGCGTGCCATCCTGCATAGTGGTGCCGTAATCGGCGGGGATGGTTTCGGATTTGCTCATGACGGCCAGGGCTGGCACAAGATCGCACAGCTTGGTGGTGTGGTGCTGGGCAATGACGTGGAAGTCGGCAGCTGCACCAGTATTGATCGTGGTGCGCTGGGTGATACGGTCATTGGCCATGACGTCAAGATCGATAGTCAGGTACAGATTGCGCACAACGTGCACATCGGTGATCACAGTGCCCTGGCAGGATGTGTCGGGGTGGCAGGTTCTACCCGTGTTGGGCAGCACTGTCTGCTGGGCGGTGGGGTAGGTCTTGCCGGTCACATCGACATTGCCGACAGGGTACAGGTGACCGGCATGAGCCTGGTGACCAATTCGATTACGGACGCCGGGGTATATTCTTCCGGTACCGGCTCCATGCCCAATGCCCAGTGGCGCCGCAATGCCGTTCGGTTCAAGCAGCTTGATGAGCTGTCCCGACGCGTCAGGGCGCTGGAGCGCAGTCAAAACTGATACTCTCCGACCGTGACTGGTGGTCACCTTCAGGTCGCGTATAATGGCCGACCAGTCATCGGGGATATTGCCCCGCTACATGCCTGCCAGTAATGGCAGGCATTTCGTTATTCTAGAGGTTGCATGCCAATGGTAATGGACATCAACGAGATTCGTGAGTATCTCCCCCATCGCTATCCGTTTCTTTTGATTGATCGGGTGACGGAACTCACCACCGGTGAATCCATCGTCGGCTTCAAGAACGTCAGCATCAATGAGCCTTTCTTCAATGGCCACTTCCCCGAGCATCCCATCATGCCGGGCGTACTTATCATTGAAGCGCTGGCGCAGGCAGCAGGTATTCTTGGCTTCAAGACCGTTAACAAATTGCCACGAGACGGGTATATCTACTACCTCGTCGGAAGCGACAATGTTCGCTTCAAGCGCCCCGTGCTGCCGGGGGATCGGTTGCGCCTCGAGGCAAGGATGATCAAGGCCCGTCGGGGTATCTGGAAGTTTGCCTGCCGTGCGCACGTGGACGACGAACTGGTGTGCGAAGCTGATATCATTTGTGCCGAGAGGAAGGTCGCTTGATTCATTCAACCGCTATCATCGATCCATCGGCTGTGATTGCCGATGACGTTGACATCGGGCCGTTCTGTGTCGTGGGGGCTGATGTCGAAATAGGCTCCGGCTGCGTTATCGGTCCTCACAGTGTCATCAGTGGGCCGACGCGCATCGGCATCAATAACCGCATCTTTCAGTTCACGTCGATCGGCGAAGAGTGCCAGGACAAGAAGTATGCCGGTGAACCGACGCGTCTTGAAATCGGAGATTACAATACCTTCCGGGAAGGTGTGACGGTGCACCGGGGAACTACCCAGGACAAGGAGCTGACTCGGATTGGCAGCCATGGTCTGTTCATGGCGTACGCACATGTTGCCCATGACTGTGACATTGGTGACCACGTCATCATGGCCAACCAGGCAACACTGGGCGGCCATGTGCATATTGGCGATCACGTTATTCTGGGCGGTCTTTCGGCAGTGCATCAGTTCTGCCATATCGGGGATCATGCCATGTGTGGTGGTGGATCGATCGTGACCAAGGACGTTCCGGCGTACACCATGGCCAACGGTCACCCGGCGCATGTGCACGGGCTTAATCTGGTAGGGCTAAAACGTCGTGGGTTCTCCCGCCAGGCTCTTTTGTCCCTGCAGACAGCCTACAAGCGAACATGGCGGCAGGGGCTGACCCTTGAGCAGGCCATCGACAGCATTGAGCAGGATGATGCGTTGACAGGACCTGAAATAGACGTCTTTATCGCGTCGCTCAAGGCCTCCGAGCGTGGCATTACTCGCTGATGATCAGGGTCTACCTGGTGGCGGGTGAGTTGTCCGGGGACCTTCTTGGTTCCGGATTGATGCGGGCGCTGAAGGCGCTGCACCCCGATATTGCCTTTCGAGGTGTCGGCGGGCCACGCATGCAGGCCGAAGGGCTGGATAGTCAGATTCCGCTCGAGCGGCTGGCTATCATGGGGCTGGTGGAAGTGGTTCGCCACCTGCCTGCTCTGTTCGGGTTTCGTGCCCGGCTGCGTGAAGATGCACTGGCCTGGCAGGCCGATATCATGGTCGGTATTGATTACCCTGATTTCAATCTACGGCTGGCTCGTCAGTTGCGCGCTACCGGCATGAAAACCGTTCATTACGTCAGTCCGTCGGTCTGGGCCTGGCGTCAGGGGCGGGTCAAGGGTATTCGAGCATCCGTTGATCGAATGTTGACGTTTTTGCCCTTTGAAGCCTCCTTCTATCGTGCCCATCAGGTACCGGTTACCTTTGTCGGTCATCCGCTGGCAGAAGAACTGCCACTGGAAGATGATCGGGAGGCCGCCCGGGACAAGCTGGGTCTGTCTGAAACAGTTCGAGTGCTTGCCGTTCTGCCCGGTTCCCGACGTCAGGAAATTGCGTTCAATGCCCCGACGTTTCGTGATGCAGTCGCGCTGCTGAGACAGCGTGATCCAGAGTTGCAGGTCGTGATTCCGGCGGCCAATACCCAGCGACGGGATGAGCTGGCAGCACTGGGCATGGATCAGGCCGGTGGCTTCACGGTACTTGATGGTCTGGCCTGGATGGCCATGACTGCTGCAGATGCCGTCCTGTTGACGTCCGGCACTGCCGCGCTTGAAGCCATGCTTTGCCATCGGCCGATGGTCGTGGCCTATCGTCATGGCCAGGTAACGCACTGGATGGCGCAGCGGCTGGTCAAGACTCCCTGGATTTCACTGCCCAATCTCATTGCGCAGGAAGAAATCGTGCCGGAGCTGATTCAGGATGCAGCGACACCCGAGGCGCTGGCCGAGACCCTGTGGCCCATGCTTGAGCATCAGGCCGAGCGGCAGCAGATAGGCGAACGTTTCAGAGCCCTGCACAGGCAGTTGCAGTGTGGTGCCAGCGAGCGAGCCGCCAGAGCAGTGCTGGAGGTGGTTGAGCATGGCTGAGGCAATGCAGTGGCCACCGCTGGTGATTGATTATCAGGGCGAGCGCCTGGCGGGTGTGGATGAGGTAGGACGCGGGCCGCTGATAGGTGATGTGGTCGCCGCAGCGGTGATACTTGATCCGGCGCGACCGATTACCGGGCTGGCGGATTCCAAGAAGCTCAGCAGCAAGCGGCGAGAGGCACTGGATCAGTTGATCCGCGAGCAGGCGCTCTGCTTTGCCATCGCCCACGCCACCCCGGATGAGATTGATACGCTCAATATCCATCATGCCACCCACCTGGCCATGCGTCGTGCCATTGACGCGCTCACGCCGGCGGCAGAATATCTGCTGGTGGATGGCAACAAGCTGCCGGGCCATGTTCTTCCCGGCCAGGCCGTGGTCAAGGGCGATGCCCGACATGACGCCATTGCCGCAGCATCGATCATCGCCAAGGTCACCCGTGACCGGCAGATGGTTGCACTTGACGCAGCGCACCCGGCGTATGGTTTTGCCCGGCACAAGGGGTACCCGACACGGGAGCACCTGGACGCGCTGAAGCGACTGGGGCCCTTGCCGGAGCATCGCCGGTCCTTTGCGCCGCTCAAGCACCAGCACAATCTTTTTTGAGTGGGTGTGCCTTCAGCACCCATGCCCTCTTTCGACAGACAGCAATGAGTGGTTTCAGCGATGTCCTTCGTTCATCTCCGCGTTCATAGTGAGTATTCGCTGGTTGACGGTCTGATTCGGCTCAAGCCGTTGGTCAAGCAGGCAGGGGAGCAGGGATTGCCTGCGCTGGCATTGACCGATGACTCCAATCTGTTCGGGCTGGTCAAGTTCTACAAGGCCAGTCAAGCGGCAGGTATCAAACCGATCATCGGTGCGGATGTCTGGATGGATAACCCGTTCGATGAGGATCATCCCTACCGGCTGACCCTGATTGCAATGAATAATCAGGGCTATCGCAACCTGACTGAGCTGATTGCTCGTAGCTGGCAGCATGGCCAGCGTCAGGGCCGTGCACAGCTCAAGAAGGAATGGATCTTCGAGCAGAGTGACGGGCTGATTGTTCTGTCCGGTGGGCGAGAGGGTGAAATCGGCCGTTTTCTGCTGTCCGAACACTATCAGACTGCCCGTGACCTGCTGACCGAATGGCAGCGGTTTTTCCCTGACAGATTCTACCTTGAGCTGCAGCGCACGAAGCGCCAGTACGAGGAAGCCTGTGTGAACCTGAGTGTCGAGCTGGCCCTCGAGACCGGCACGCCGGTGGTAGCCACCAATGATGTCCGCTTCATGCACCGTGAGGATTACTGGGCGCACGAAACCCGCGTCTCTGTAGGTGAAGGTCGCGCGCTGGATGATCCACGTCGTGAAACGCGCTATAGCGAAGAGCAATACTTCAAGTCGGCCGACGAGATGGCCGAGCTTTTCTCTGACCTGCCCGAAGCCATCGATAATACGGTCATGATTGCCGCGCGATGCAACGTGGATGTTCGGCTGGGAGAATACTTTCTGCCCGAGTACCCCGTGCCTGATGGCATGACAATGGAAGAGTTCTTCTGCAAGTTGTCCCATGACGGTCTGACCCAGCGTCTGCACAAGCTGTTCGATGCCGACCATGCCATCTATCGTGATCGTGATCGCGCTGCCTGTGAGCCGGCTTATCGTGAACGACTGGATTTCGAGTTGAACGTCATTAACCAGATGGGGTTCCCCGGTTACTTCCTGATCGTGATGGACTTCATTCGCTGGGCCAAGCAGAACGACGTACCGGTCGGGCCCGGGCGAGGCTCCGGTGCCGGCTCGCTGGTGGCCTATGCGCTTGAGATCACTGATCTGGATCCACTGGAATACGATCTGCTGTTCGAGCGGTTCCTGAATCCCGAGCGTGTCTCGATGCCCGACTTTGACGTCGACTTCTGCATGGAGAAGCGGGACCGGGTTATCGACTATGTGGCGGATCGGTATGGGCGTGAGGCCGTATCCCAGATCGTGACCTTCGGCACCATGGCCGCCAAGGCGGTGGTCAGGGATGTGGCGCGTGCCCAGGGCAAGCCATATTCGCTGGGCGACAAGCTGTCGAAGTTGATTCCGTTTGAAGTCGGAATGACCCTGGGCAAGGCCTGGGATCAGGAGGAGGGGCTGCGGGATTACGTCAACAATGACGAAGAAGCCCATGAAATATGGGAAATGGCGCAGAAGCTCGAGGGCATTACGCGCGGTACCGGCAAGCACGCCGGTGGGGTCGTGATTGCACCCACCAAACTGACCGACTTCTCGCCGCTGCTGTGTGACGAGGACGGTTCCGGACTGGTCGTTCAGTTCGACAAGAACGATGTCGAGGAAGCCGGTCTGGTCAAGTTTGACTTTCTGGGGCTCCGGACGCTTACGATCATCGACTGGGCACTTGAGATGGTCGACGCGGTGCGTGCACGCGAAGGACAGGAACCGCTGGATATCGCTACGATCCCGCTGGACGACGCGCCTACCTTTGACATGCTCAAGAAGGCCGAGACCACCGCGGTATTTCAGCTTGAGTCCCGTGGCATGAAAGAGCTGATCAAACGGCTTCAGCCGGATTCGCTGGAAGACATGATCGCCCTGGTGGCCCTGTTTCGTCCCGGCCCCCTTCAGTCAGGCATGGTGGATGACTTCATCAACCGAAAGCATGGCCGGGCCGAGGTGTCCTACCCTCATCCGGATTATCAGCATGAATCGTTGAAGCCGGTACTGGAGCCGACCTACGGGATCATCCTGTACCAGGAGCAGGTCATGCAGATTGCACAGGTGCTGGCCGGCTACAGTCTGGGGCAGGCGGATCTGCTGCGTCGTGCCATGGGTAAGAAAAAGCCCGAGGAAATGGCCAAGCAGCGTGTTGGCTTCATGGAAGGGTGCGCTGCCAATGGGGTTGAAAAAAGCCTGGCCGGCAACATTTTTGACCTGGTGGAAAAGTTTGCCGGGTACGGGTTCAACAAGTCGCACTCGGCGGCCTACGGTCTGGTGTCCTATCAGACGGCCTGGCTCAAGGCACATTATCCGGCACCGTTCATGGCCGCTGTCATTTCCACCGAGATGCACAACATTGACAAGGTGGTGCCGCTGATCGAGGAATGCAGACGGATGGGGCTGACCGTGACGCCACCGGACGTGAATGTGGGCGGCTACAAGTTCACCGTCAATGAACAAAATGAAGTGGTTTACGGGCTCGGCGCCATTCGTGGCGTTGGTGAGGGGCCGATCGAGGCCATCGTAGAAGCGCGTGCCGAAGGGGGAGATTTCTCGGACATCTTCGATTTCTGCCGGCGTATCGACGGTAAGCGCATGAACAAGCGTACGCTGGAGGCGCTGATCCGCTCCGGTGCCCTTGACTCGGTCGGGCCATCGCGTGCTGTCATGGCCGCCGGGCTTGATGATGCCATCAAGGCGGCGTCCCAGAGCCATACCAATGCCAGCATCGGCATGATGGACATGTTTGGTGAGGCCTTCGGTGACAGTACCGCTGATGAAGATGTCTACCTCGAGTATCGCCGTGTCCGTGACTGGACGGATCGTGAGCGGCTGGCGGGGGAGAAGGATACCCTCGGCCTTTATTTGACCGGCCATCCGATCGATGAATATGAGCGCGAACTGAAGCGCTTTGTCAGCACCCGTATCGTTGATCTCAAGCCTTCCCGTGAGTCACAGCGGGTAGCCGGGCTGGTAGTGGCGATGCGCACCATGAAGTCAAAACGCGGCGATACGCTGGCCTTTGCTACTCTGGATGATCGCACCGGGCGTATCGAGGCGTCCCTGTTCGGAGAGCTTTATGATCAGGTGCGTGGCCAGCTGGCGGAAGATCAGGTGCTTATTATCGAAGGCGAGGTCAGCCAGGACGATTATTCCGGCGGCTTGCGGCTGCGTGGCAAGGAAATTACGCCGATAGTTTCGGCGCGGACACGCTTCGGTGAGGCGGTGGAGCTGCATATCGATGGTGCGCGCGCCAACGGCGGGCTGATCCGAACGCTGCAGGCACAGCTCACGCCCTATAAGGCGGCTGAGGGACTTCCCGTCCGGTTGACCTACCGCAACGCGGTAGCACAGGGCCAGGTAGAGCTGGGCGAGGCCTGGCGGGTGACCCCCAGCGATGAGCTGTTCATCGCCCTGAATGAGGTAGAAGGCCAGGAGCGCGTCAGCCTCAGGTATCGCTGATGCATTCACGGCAACGGCCCCGGTGCTTGCAGTCACGCAGCACCATGGGATAATACGCCATTTACGCTCGTCGGCAGCATGACAGTAGCGGCGAGCAAACCCGACAGTTCCGTACCGGTTTCCTGTATGACGAGCTGCCCGAGAGTGTGATAAAGCCCCTATGAATCCGAACTATCTGGACTTTGAACAGCCTATTGCCGAGATGCAGGCCAAGATTGAAGAGCTGCGTCTGGTGGGCAATGACTCCAAGATCAATATCAGCGACGAAGTGGGCAAGCTTGAGGAAAAAAGCCGAAAGCTGACCGAGCAGATCTTCCGGGACCTGACGCCCTGGCAGGTGACGCAGCTGTCGCGTCATCCGCAGCGCCCGTATACGCTGGATTATCTTGAAGAGATCTTCACTGATTTCGAAGAGCTGCACGGTGATCGTCTTTTTGCCGATGATGCAGCTCTGGTGGGCGGCGTAGCCCGACTTGATGAGCGTCCTGTCATGGTCATCGGCCATCAAAAGGGACGTACCGTGAAGGACAAGGTGCGGCGCAATTTCGGTATGCCCCGGCCGGAAGGCTATCGCAAGGCGCAGCGGCTGATGGAAATGGCCGAGCGCTTCAGGATGCCGATCCTGACATTCATCGATACCCCTGGTGCCTACCCGGGCATTGATGCCGAGGAGCGTGGCCAGAGTGAGGCGATTGCGCGTAACCTGGCGGTGATGTCCAGACTCAAGACACCCATCATCTCGACGGTGATTGGCGAAGGTGGCTCCGGTGGTGCACTGGCCATTGGCGTGTGTGATGAGCTCCAGATGCTGCAGTATTCCACCTATTCGGTCATTTCTCCGGAAGGGTGCGCTTCGATCCTGTGGAAGAGCGCAGACAAGGCATCTGATGCCGCCCAGGCCATGGGGATTACGGCGGTTCGCCTGAAGGAGCTCGGGTTTGTCGATACATTGATCGAAGAGCCGCTCGGCGGTGCGCACCGCCAGCGTGAGGCGACGGCTCAGCGTATTCGCACGGCCCTTAATGACTCGCTTGACCGGCTGACAGCCATGGACACCGAGGCGCTGCTCGAGCGGCGTTACTCTCGTCTGATGAGCTACGGGGCACCGCAATAATCCTGCGGTGATCCATGAAAGGCGTGCATTGGCACGCCTTTTTTTGGTTCTGCGAAAGGCGGCAATGACAGGAGGCGGTAATGAGTGGGTATGCATACCCTGAGCTTCAGGGCATGATTCGTCAGGCACTGAAGGCCCTGGCATCTCGCCAGGTGTTTGTTGGCGTGTCTGGCGGGCTCGATAGTGCCTGCCTCCTGCATCTGGCTGCACGGTCCTGTCCCCCTGAGATGACTGTCAGGGCTGTGCATGTCAATCATCAACTCCATGAAGACGCAGGTACCCTTCAGCAGGCCTGTCAGATTCTTTGTGATGCGCTTTCTGTACCGCTGGACGTTATGACGGTGGAGGTTGACCGCAGCAGCGGCCGAGGCATCGAAGCCGCCGCGCGTGAGGCGCGCTATCAAGCCTTCAATGAGGTAATGGGTGCCGGTGATGTTCTGTGGTTGGCCCACCACCTGGACGATCAGGCGGAAACCGTATTGCTTCGGTTATTGCGAGGCAGTGGTGTAGACGGGTTGGGAGCAATGGCCGAGAAGCGCGACGCCGCCGGAGGCTTTCGGGTCGAGCGACCATTACTGTCGGTATCCCGCACGCAGCTTGAAGCGTATGCCTGTCATCATCGGCTTCATTTTCATGATGATCCCACCAATGAGGATATGTCGCTTGATCGCAACTATCTGCGCCATCAGGTGATGCCGCTGCTTATGGCGCGCTGGCCGCAGGCTGCCGGTGCCATGGCTTCATCGGCGCATCAGGCCCGCGAGGCATCTGCGCTGATGGCTGACTGGAGTGGAACGTTTCTTGAGACCATCATGCCAGTGCCCGGGGTATTGGATATAGCCGGTCTGAAGGCGCAGGAGCCTGCCGCCCGTCGCGTGCTGATTCGTAGCGCGCTGGCTCGAGTGAAGCTGCCCATGCCGCCACGGGCGCGTCTGGAAAGCCTTCTTGAACAGCTGGAGGCGACTGGTAATGCCTTGCCTTGTGTGGTCTGGCCGGGAGCCGAGGCGCGGTGCTGGCGGGGGCGGTTGTATCTTGAAGCGCCCGCCACCTCGCTGCCACCGGACTGGTGTGTCGAGTGGACCAGCGGTGTGGCGCTTGATACGCCGCTGGGCCGGTGGCATGGCGAGTTGCTGCCGTTGCTGGCCGGGCCGGTGCCTCAGGGCCAGGCCTCTGCTCGCCGGGGGGGCGAGCAGCTGTACCTTCGTGGCCATCACCGTCGTCTCAAGACCCTGCTTCAGGAGGCCGGGGTGCCGCCATGGCAGCGAACACAATGTGTGGTGCTAAGCGTTGCATCCCGCCCTGTTGCCCTGATCTTTCCGCCCCACAGTGATCGAGCACCCTTGGTCGCTGATCACTGGCAGCTTATGCAGGCGGGTTGGTCTGACGGATTGCCACCTCAAGCGTGATACCGGCTTCCTGCAGGTAATGTGCTTCACGCTCGGCATCATTCAGCCGCAGCGTATCCTGCTCGGGCAGTGTCAGGATGAGGGTTTCACCCTTGACGGTCAGCGAAAGGTCCTGAAAGGGTTCGTCATCGCGGGAGTGGTTGAGCATGACGGCCAAACGCAGCAGCACGGCAATGCGTTGAAAATGCAGTGCCTGGCGTTCCGGCAGTTGCCTGGCTTCTCTGGTCGGGTAGCGGCGTCGGTGCGCGCGTACAAGAAATGCCAGCAGTCCCTGTTCCGGGCGAGAGAATCCGGATAAATCTGCATTTTCGAGAATGTAGCTGCCGTGACGATGAAAGCGTGCGTGTGAAATGCTCAGGCCCATCTCATGAAGCGATGCCGCCCACTGCAGGTAGCAGCGGTGCAGTTCGGTGAGCCCCCATTCGCTGCGAGCGGATGAAAACAGAATGTCTGCTGTCTGACAGACGTTGAGTTGCTGGCGCTCATCAATATCAAAGCGCTTGACCAGCGCCTTGACGCTTTCGTGGCGAGGGTCTTCCGGGGTATTCCTGCCGATCAGGTCATACATGACGCCTTCACGCAGAGCGCCCCCGGCATAGCGCATGCTTTCCAGCTCAAGAAGGTCAAATATGGCGCGCAGAATAGCCAGTCCAGCGGGGTAGACCCGTGCTCGTGTCGGTTTAAGCCCGTCCAGAGCCAATCCTTCCAGCTGACCTGACTTGATCAGGCGTTTTTTCAGCCATTCAAGTCCCTTGCGTGTAATTATGCCTTCACTGCACTGCTGGTGGGCTTCCAGTATTTCTGCCGTGGCCCGGATGGTACCGGAGGTGCCGATCGGATCCTGCCAGCCAAGGCGACGGTAGTTTCTTGCGATACTGGCAAGCTCGGAGCGCGCTTCTCGCTCAGCCTGACGGAAATTCTTCTCGGTCACTCGGCCGTCGGCAAAAAATCGATCGGTATATACCACGCATCCCATCTCGAGGCTTTCAAGCGCCAGGGGGGTAAAACGTTCGCCAATGATCATCTCGGTGGACCCGCCGCCGATGTCGGCGACCAGTCGTCGTCCATGGACATCCGCCAGGGCATGGGCAGCTCCCAGATAAATCAGTCGAGCCTCCTCGCGGCCTGAAATGATCTCGATGTCATGTTGCAGAAATTGCTGGGCGCGAGACAGGAATTCGCCGCTGTTCGATGCAATACGGAGCGCATTGGTGCCTACAATGCGAATATCTTCCGGTGCAATGCCATCGATGAAACGTGCAAACATGGCCAGGCAGGCCATGGCGCGTTCCATGGCTTCTTCGCTCAGCTGTCCGTGGTGGTCCATGCCATCGGCCAGTTGCACCTTTTCACCACGCTTTTCAAGCGTCTTGAAATAGCCTTCGCTGTACTCGACGATGAGCAGGTGAAAACTGTTGGAGCCAAGATCGATGGCTGCCAGTTGACGTGGCGCACTGCCGTCACGGGCCTGGGTCATAGGGGTATCCTGGTATATGCACAATCACGAGTCGTCGTCACTTGCCTGTGACAAGTTCGCTGCCCCGCTTTATAGTTGGTAAGCATGCTGATTCAGCATAACGCAGTTTCTGCGTGGCTTTATCGGCCACATTAACCTGGTTTTATTTAAAAGGCTTGACCATGAGCGATAGCGTCGCGTTGTTTGATGACGTTTCCTTTGATCGTGAAGTATCGGCGCACTCTGGCCCTGTACTGGTGGATTTCTGGGCGCCATGGTGCGGGCCATGCAAGCAGCTTGCGCCCGTGCTTGAGGAAATGGCCGTGCACTACGATGGCCGGGTCCGGATCGGCAAGGTGGATGTGGATCAGCACCCGGAACTTGCTGCCCGGTTTGGCGTGCGCGGTATTCCCACGCTTATCCTGTTCGTTGACGGGAATGTCGAGGCTACTCGAGTTGGTGCCCTGCCACGAGACCAGATTGTTGCATTTGTGGAGGAAGAGCTTAAATAGGATTTTCATGGAAGGCTTGCGTTGCTTCCCCAGGTTGACTACCATCGAGCCGTTCACCTGTTTTGAATGCTTTCCGGCCGCACCATTTGCGGTTTTCCCAGATCGCCGGTTTTCTTGAGCACGGTTCAATGCCAGTATTGCGGCACGTGTTTCAAGCTACAGGCGAACGTTGTTATCGATCATTTCCTGCATGTCTCGACCAGAAGTGTCGCCGCGCTATGCCGCGCTGTCGGGACACAAAATGACACCCGAGAGGCTTCTGAACGCACCGGGCGGCTTTGACTCTGTTTTGACCGCCTCCTGTCCTGCATCACATCGCACCTCCATTGCCATGCTGACACGAGCGATTTTCGAATAAACCGATGAATCTTACCGAACTCAAGCAACAATCCGTTCCCGAACTCCTTGAACTTGCCCGTCAGATGGGCATCGACAACCTGGCGCGTTCGCGGAAGCAGGACATCATCTTTGCCATTTTGAAAAAGCACGCCAAGAGTGGCGAAGACATCTTCGGAGATGGCGTGCTGGAAATACTTCAGGATGGTTTCGGCTTTTTGCGCAGCGCCGACAGCTCGTATCTGGCAGGTCCTGACGATATTTATGTCTCGCCCTCCCAGATCCGCCGCTTCAACCTGCGCAAGGGCGACTCGATTGCCGGAAAGATTCGGCCGCCGAAGGAAGGCGAGCGCTATTTTGCGCTGTTGAAGGTCAGCATGATCAACTTCGACAAGCCTGAGAACGCCAAGCACAAGATCCTGTTTGAAAACCTCACGCCGTTGTTCCCTCAGTCACGTTTGCCGATGGAAATCGGTAACGGGTCTACCGAGGATCTGACTTCCCGCATCATTGATCTCGCCGCTCCGATCGGCAAGGGCCAGCGTGGCCTGATCGTGTCGCCGCCCAAGGCCGGCAAGACACTGATGCTGCAGAATATTGCCAACTCCATCACCCGCAACAATCCTGAATGTCACATGATTGTGCTGCTGATCGATGAGCGTCCCGAGGAAGTGACCGAAATGTCACGCACCGTGCGGGGCGAGGTTGTGGCCTCCACCTTTGACGAGCCGCCGGCGCGTCACGTTCAGGTGGCTGAAATGGTGATCGAGAAGGCCAAGCGGCTGGTGGAGCATAAAAAGGATGTGGTTATCCTGCTCGATTCCATCACTCGTCTGGCGCGGGCTTACAATACGGTAGTGCCGTCGTCCGGCAAGGTGCTGACCGGTGGTGTCGACGCACATGCTCTGGAAAAACCCAAACGGTTTTTCGGGGCCGCTCGTAATATCGAGGAAGGCGGCAGCCTGACCATTCTGGCAACCGCACTGGTCGACACCGGCTCCAAGATGGATGAGGTAATCTTCGAGGAGTTCAAGGGTACCGGCAACATGGAAGCGCACCTGGACCGCAAGCTGGCGGAAAAGCGCGTTTTCCCGGCCATCAATATTCGCCGCTCCGGTACGCGCCGCGAGGATCTGCTGTGCAGCGAAGAAGAGATGCAGCGTATGTGGATTCTGCGCAAGCTGCTTAATCCCATGGAAGATGTTGCAGCGACCGAGTTCATGATCGACCGCTTGAAGGATACCAAGACCAACCTGGAATTCTTCGAAGCCATGAAGCGTCGTTGATCGGCAGACAGGATGTAAAAAGGGCAGGGTTATTCCTGCCCTTTTTTATGACAGGCAAAAAACGGCACGGAGCACGGTAGCCCTATGCAGTACCGGGATTTACGGGAATTTATCGAAGGCCTTGAGGCGCGAGGTGAGCTGGTTCGCGTTCAGGCTGAAGTTGATCCTCACCTTGAGGTGACCGAGATTTGTGATCGCGTGCTGCGGGGCGGCGGACCGGCGCTGCTGTTTGAAAATGTCCGGGGAAGCCGTATGCCGATTCTGGCCAATCTGTTCGGAACGCCAAAACGGGTTGCGCTGGGTATGGGGCAGGACAGCGTCGAAGCTCTACGTGAAGTGGGTGAATTACTGGCCTTTTTGAAGGAGCCCGAGCCACCCAGGGGCTTTCGGGATGCCTGGGACAAGCTGCCGATTTTCAAGCAGGTCATGAGCATGGGGCCGAAGCGGGTTCGCAAGGCACCCTGTCAGGAAGTCGTACTGGAAGGCGATGCGGTAGACCTTGACGTGATTCCCATTCAGCACTGCTGGCCCGGTGACGCCGCGCCGCTGGTGACCTGGCCTCTGGTAGTGACCAGGGGGCCTCACAAGACGCGTCAGAACCTTGGCATCTACCGGCAACAGAAAATCGGCAGAAACCGTCTGATCATGCGCTGGTTATCGCATCGCGGCGGGGCGTTGGATTTCAAGGAATGGCAGCAGACGCATCCCGGCGAACCCTTTCCTGTTGCGGTCGCGCTGGGCGCGGATCCTGCGACCATTCTGGGCGCAGTGACTCCGGTACCGGATTCATTGTCTGAGTACGCGTTCGCTGGATTGCTGCGTGGATCACGGACGGAGCTGGTCAAGTGCGGCCATGCGGATCTGGATGTGCCTGCGTCGAGCGAGATTGTGCTGGAAGGGTTTATCTATCCGGATGACATGGCCGAGGAAGGTCCGTTCGGTGACCATACGGGTTACTACAATGAGGTAGATACATTCCCTGTCTTTACCGTGGAGCGTATTACACACCGTCTTGAGCCGATTTATCATTCAACCTATACCGGCCGTCCACCGGATGAGCCAGCCGTGCTCGGTGTTGCACTGAATGAGGTATTTGTGCCGATTCTCAAGCGTCAGTTTGCCGAAATCGTTGATTTCTACCTGCCGCCGGAAGGGTGCTCGTACCGCATGGCGGTAGTGTCGATGAAAAAGCAGTATCCGGGGCATGCCAAGCGCGTGATGATGGGTGTCTGGAGCTTCCTGCGGCAATTCATGTATACCAAGTTCGTGATCGTGGTGGATGATGATATCAATGTGAGGGACTGGAAGGATGTCATCTGGGCCATTACGACACGAATGGACCCGGCCCGTGATACGGTACTGGTTGAAAACACGCCGATCGATTATCTGGATTTCGCCTCGCCGGTCAGTGGCCTGGGATCCAAGATGGGCATGGATGCAACCGATAAGCTGCCCGGTGAGACAAACCGGGAATGGGGCCAGCCCATTGTCATGAATGAAGAAATCAAGGCGCGCGTCACGGCGCGCTGGGATGAATTCGCTATAGTCAAACCACCTGCCGATGAAACACATTGAGGTATTTTCATGAGTCCGACGGTTGTATCCTGCCGGATTGAAGCGATCGAGACCCTGAGCGAATCGGTATATCGCGTATTTTTAAAGGGGGATGCTGCCATCATTGCTCATGCCCCGGGGCAGTATCTCGAGATCGATATTGACGGCCAGTGGCTGCCGTTTTCGATTGCCAATTTCCATCAGGGGAGCGGTGAGCTTGAGCTCCATGTTCAACAGGCGCCTGAAAGCAGCCGCTCCCTGGCGCTGTTTGATCGGCTGGTGGCACATGGCGAGCTGACGGTACGCTTGCCCAGTGGTGAAAGTGTGCTGGATGTCGATGATGACCGTCCATTGATGCTGATCGCCGCAGGTACCGGCTTTGCCCAGATGAAGGCCATTGTCGAGGCCGCGCTGGCGCATCATCCCGACCGTGTTATTCACCTGTGGTGGGCTGGCAAGACACGTGCTGACCTTTATCTTGAATCACTTGCGAGACAGTGGGTATCCGATCACCGGAATGTCAGTTTCACGCCTGTGATAGAGGCGCCGGATGAGCATGACTTTGACGGTGTGGTGGCGCGCATCGATCGGGCGCTTCATGAATGCGTCACCAGTACCCGCGAGGCCAGCATTTTCATTTCCGGGTCCCCGGGTATGGTGTATGCCGTGGTCGATACTCTGGAGGCGATCGAGCCGCTGACCGAGCGGGTCTTCTCCGACGTATTCAGCTACGCGCCCAGGCCCTCGGCGTCATCCCCGTCATGAGTGTTTCACCGGTACTGATTACCGGAGGCACTCGTCGCCTTGGTCGCTACTGTGCCGAGCGTCTGATGGAAGATGGTCATCCGGTCATCATTACATGGCGTACGCGGGGCTCCGCGGTTGATGCGCTGGAGCGCCTTGGTGCCAGGACCATGCATGCGGATTTCAGTACGCGAGAAGGCATCGAGGCGTTTATCGAAGCTCTGATCCTTCAGGCGCCGTCACTGCGTGCAGTCATTCATAATGCCGGGGCGGCGGTCGAGGAGTGCGAGGGGGGCGCCGAACAGTTTGATCGACAGTTCCATACCAACATGATGGCACCGTATCTGGTCAATCTTGCGGCATACGACCTGCTGATGGCCAGTGGCGAGCCGCAGCGCGATATTATCCACCTTACCGATGCCAGAACGACTTCGGGCTGTGCGCACAGGCCGGAATATGCAGCGGCCAAGGCTGGCCTTGACAACCTGACGCGCTCCTTCGCCAAACGTTTTTCCCCGCATATTCAGGTCAACGCCATTGCGCCCGGGCTGGTGATGCAACGTGAATCAGATTTCGAGCAGGCGCCTGTTTCACAGCGCGCCGTCTCGGGCCCGGTACCGCCTGGCCCTCTTGTGATCTGGGAAGGTCTTCGTTATTTGCTGGATACGCCTTTCGTTACAGGTATAACCCTGCCGGTTGACGGCAGCCATCACGTGGCGTAAATATACAGGTGCTGAACTGATAGGCCCTGTATGTCATCAACAATAACGTGCCAGGAGGTGTCGGGCATGGCAGCAGTAAAGTCACGTACACGCAGTGAGCATGTGGCACTGGTTGGATTGATTACCGGTGTGGCAGTGCTGGGTATTCTTACTGCAGTACCTACGGTGCTTCTTTGGCTTAAGCTGTTTTCTTGAAAGATGCAGGAAGGCTCCTTAAGCTTGGGAAGATTCCTGAACAAAGATGAATCGGCCATGCACCTTGAAGGTGCCGGCCATGATAAACCGCTGTAACACCAGGAATGGATCAGTAGCCGTCATGAACACAGTACCTTCAACCACATCTGCATGTCGTTTCGATGCCGCCGGCCAGGCGTGCATCGTGTCGTGTGCAGGTTTTGGTTATTGGTACTGGTTTAGTAGCGGGCACGCCTGATTTTTGTCAGGTCGCCCGATATACCGGCCGACCATCCAGCACAGCACCCCGGTCGGCCCCCCGACCGGGGTTTTTTTATGGCTGTAATAATAGATACACAACTGTGAAGACCACTGTGAGGAACGAGCCATGACATATTTTTATTTTGAAATCGGTGCCTGGTATTACGTGTCGTTGACTTCTCAGGGGATGACCCGTCATACCCCGCATTCAAGACCTGAACCATTACACTGTTGAACCGAGCGCGCTCGGCCTGGAGCTTTCATGAACGTTGAGACCTGCACATCTTCCCCCGCCTGCCACCAGTCGCTGCCTTCTCCGGCCATGCTGCGCCAGGCAATTCCCTCTCATCCTGACCTTGATGAGCGTATCAAAATGCAACGCCGCGATATTTGCCGCGTGCTGTCCGGAGAGGATTCACGGCTGCTGGTCGTTACCGGCCCGTGCTCCATTCATGACCCGGTAGCGGCGCTGGATTATGCGCAGCGCCTGTTGCAGCTCAGCGAGGCAGTCTCTGATCAATTGCTTCTGGTCATGCGGGTCTATATCGAGAAGCCGCGTACGATAACCGGCTGGAAAGGGCTGGCTTATGATCCCCAGCTTGATGGTAGTCATGACATGGCAGAAGGGCTCAGACAGTCTCGCGAGGTCATGCGTGACATCGTGTCCATGGGATTGCCGGTCGCCACCGAGCTTCTTAACCCGGTCGTGGCACGGTATGTGGATGATTTGCTGGCCTGGGGGGCGATTGGTGCACGAACCACGGAGTCTCAGCTGCATCGTGAAATGGTCAGTGGGCTATCGCTGCCGGTAGGGTTCAAAAATGATACACATGGCGGGATTCAGGTCGCGGTGGATGCTATCAACAGCGCTGCTCACGGGCATTACTGCTTCAGCGTCGATGATTCCGGCCAGCCGGCGGCATGCGTGACCCCCGGCAATCGGGATACACATCTTGTCTTGCGTGGTGGGGCGTCCGGTCCCAACTTCAGTCCTGAAAGTGTCGCCAGTGCATCAACACTGCTGGCCGCTGCGGGTGTAGCCCCAGCCATCATGGTGGACTGCTCTCATGCCAACAGCTTCAAGAACCCCGAACGTCAGCCCGAGGTGCTGTCGAGTGTCATTGCCCAGCGCCGTGGCGGAGCCGAGGCGCTGCGTGGTGTCATGCTTGAGAGCTTCATTGCTGCAGGGCGTCAGGCGTTCACCGGAACGGAGCTGATCTATGGGCAGTCCGTTACCGATGGGTGCCTGAGCTGGGAGCGCACCGAACAGGAGCTTTTGCGTGCAGCACAGGCACTGCGAGCCCCGATGAGCTGCTCATCGCTTCAGAGCGTAAGCGTAGAGTAGGGTTTCCTGAGCGCTGATGGCCTCTTGCTGGTCGGGCAGTGGCGTGGCGACATAATGGCCATCAGCTTCCAGCTGCCAGCTTTGACAGTTGTCCAAAAGATACGTATCCATGTCCTTTTTGATCTGGCGCGCCAGTTTTTTATCCAGCACCGGGAAGCAGGTTTCGACCCGGTGGAACATGTTGCGCTCCATGGCATCGGCGCTGCCGCACCACAGTTCCGGCTTGTTGGCGTTGCGAAAGTAGAAGACGCGGGTATGCTCCAGAAAACGCCCGACGATCGAGCGGACATGGATATTGCATGACACGCCTTCAATCCCGGGGCGTAGGCAGCAGGTACTTCGAATAATCAGATCGCACTTCACTCCGGCCTGTGAAGCCCGATACAGAGCCTGTATCAGGCCAGGCTCGGTCAGGGCATTGCACTTGATCATCAAATACCCCTTGCAGCCGCGCCGGGCATGCGCAGCTTCACGGTCGATCATGTCGATCAGGGTACTGTTGAGGGTGAACGGTGCATACAGGACATGCCGGGTGGTACGTGGCTGGCCCATGCCGGCAATCTGCTGAAATATGAGATGTACGTCCTGACAGATTTCCGGGTGTGCCGTCATCAGGCTGTAATCGGTATAAAGCCTGGCGGTGGTGGCATGATAATTACCGGTTCCCAGGTGGGCGTAGTGGCGCAGGCGACCATTTTCCCGTCGTACCATATGCATGAGCTTGGCATGGATCTTGTAATCCATGAGCCCGTAAATCACATTGGCACCGGATTCCTGCAGCCTCGATGCCAGCTCGATATTGTCAGCTTCATCGAAACGGGCTCGCAGTTCGATGACCACTGTCACTTCCTTGCCATTGCGGGCCGCTTCGGTCAGCGCTGTAACGATGCGTGAACCAGGGCCGGTACGGTACAGGGTTTGCTTGATCGCCAGCACGTCGGGGTCTACGGCGGCTTCCTTGAGCCATTGCTCAACCGGTGCAAAGGATTGATAAGGGTGATGCAGCAGGATGTCGGCCTCGGCGACGGTATCGAAATAACTGCCGGTCTGGCGTCTCAGGGCGCGAGGCAATCCAGGTGTGAAAGGAGGGTACAGCAGATCAGGGCGGCCGGCGCCTTCGATCACTGCCATCAGCCGGCCCAGGTTGACCGGGCCATCCACCAGGTAGAGATCCTGCTCGCTGAGTTCGAAGCGCTGCAGTAGGAAGGTTGTCAGATGCGCCGGGCAGTTATTGGCGATTTCGAGTCGTACGCCACTGCCATAACGCCTTGCCAGCAGCTCGCCTTTCAGTGCAGAGGCCAGGTCAGAGACATCCTCGGGGTTAACCGCGAGGTCTGCGTTGCGTGTCAGTCTGAACTGGTAACATCCCTTGATAATCATGCCGGGAAACAACTCGTTGGCATGGGCGTGAATCATCGACGACAGAAAAACATAATCAGTGCCTTCACCAGAGCTGACTTCAGCAGGCAACTGAATAAGTCGTGGGAGCGAGCGTGGCGCAGGGATGATGGCGAGCCCGCCCGTGCGGCCAAAGGCATCCTGTCCATCCAGCTCAACAATGAAATTGAGACTTTTATTGACCAGACGCGGAAAGGGGTGGGACGGGTCCAGCCCGATCGGACTCACGACCGGCTGAATTTCATTTTCGAAGTAGGATGCTATCCAGTGCTGCTGGGCTTTCGTCCAGTTGGCGCGTCGTAAAAAGCGGATGCCTTCCTGTTCCAATGACGGAATCAGTACCTTGTTCAGGATCATGTACTGCCGAGCGACGTGCTCATGGGTTATCTGCGAAATATCGGCCAGCGTTTGCTGATAGGTCTGGCCATCGCGGCTCTTGGCGCTTTCATCGATGCCAATGGCCTGCTTCAGCCCGGCCACCCGTATTTCAAAGAACTCATCCATGTTGGATGAGAAGATCAGCAAAAACATCAATCGGTTCAGCAGCGGATGGGCCTCATCGAGCGCCTGTTCCAATACACGAATATGAAACTGCAGAGTAGAGATTTCACGATTGAAATAAAGCTGCGGATGCGTCAGTTCCGTATTACGCTCAGGGGCCGGGCGGGTGCGAATGCCGGTGCGTGTGCGGTTCAGTCGCAATGAGGCGGCGGGATCGATCGGGAGGGCATCCGGCGCGTCCATCTGCTGCGCCTCTGGTATGGCTGCCTGTTTCATGGCTGGTGTTTCCGGCGTACCCATATCAAGGCCCTCGAGTTGTTGTAGTGTTGGCGCCGTAGCATAAGTCCGCCTCATGACAGTGAGGTGACGGTAACGGAAAGTGGACTCTCCTTGCCGTAAGCCACTTTGATTGGCTAGAGTTGATGCACTGCCAGGTTACCCACTACCTGCCTCACCTTGTTTATCGGCCTCTTGTGTTGAAAACCATGAGAGCCGCCCTTCATGCACTATCAAGAGAGTACGGTATGGACAGGAAAATTGCAGTTGTACTGGCTGGATGTGGCTATCTTGACGGGTCCGAGATCTATGAAACGACGCTGACGCTATTGCGTCTTGACCAGCTCAAGATGCCGTATCAGTGCTTTGCGCCTGATATTGATCAGCATGACGTCATGGACCATGTCACCGGTGAGCCGGTGGAAGGAGAAACGCGCAATGTGCTGAGGGAATCGGCACGTCTGGCGCGTGGTAAAATCCAGCCGCTGGACGAACTGGACCCTGATGCCTTTGACGCGATCATCATTCCGGGCGGGTTTGGCGCAGCCAAGAACCTGTGTGACTTCGCCATCACCGGCGACAGCATCACGATTCTGCCCCTGTTGGTAGAGAAGGTTCGCCCCTTTTACGAAGCCAACAAGCCAATCGGCATGATGTGCATCGCGCCGGTCATGGTGCCAAAAATGCTCAACGGCAGCATTCCGGTCACGATTGGTGATGATGCCAGCATTGCCGGGGCCATCAGCGCCATGGGTGGGCTACACAGAAGCTGCAGCGTAGACAATATCGTGATTGACCATGAGCATAAGGTCGTTACCACTCCCGCCTATCTGCTGGCGGAAAACCTTGACGACGCCGCTCGTGGTATCTTCAAGCTGGTAGAGAAAATCGGCGATATGCTGCGCTGATCTGTCTTACGCGTCGGGGGTTTCCTCGGCGCGTCCTCCGCGCTGATGCTTCACGAATCGGCCAAAGATGATACCCACTTCAAACAGCAACCACATTGGGACGGCCAGCAGGCTCTGGGAGACCACATCCGGGGGCGTAAGCAGCATGCCCACCACAAAGCAGCCGATGACGATATAGGGGCGCTTGGATGAGAGCGTTTTAACGGTGGCAGCACCGGTCAGGATCAGCAGGAATGTGGCAATGGGGATTTCAAAGGCCAGACCAAAGGCAAAAAACAGCTTCAGCACGAATGTCAGGTAGGCATTGATGTCTGTCATCACCTGTACGCCGGCGGGCGCTGCAGTCGTGAAGAACTTGAACAACAGTGGGAACACGACAAAGTAGGCAAATACGGCGCCGGAATAAAACAGCACAATGCTGGATGCCAGCAGGGGAAAGGCCAGCTTTTTTTCGTGGGTATAAAGCCCTGGCGCAATAAAGGCCCATGCCTGATAAAGCAGAAAGGGCACTGCAATAAACAGTGCCACCACCAGTGTCAGCTTGAATGGAGCAAGAAACGGGGATGCTACTTCGGTTGCAATCATCTGCGAGCCCGGGGGTAGCAGCGACATCAGCGGCTGGGCAATGAAGGTGTAGATATCGTTTGAAAAGCTGTAAAGCCCTAGAAAGATCACCACGATCACCACGACGGCTTTCAGGAGTCGCGAGCGCAATTCGACCAGGTGTTCGATCAGCGGCATCTGTTGGTCCACGTCCGGCGGGGTACTCATGATGTGCTGTCGTCCTTGTGATCAGACAGTGCAGTGCTTGTCTCTGCGACGGCAGACGGGTGCCTGGAGGCAGTATCAGTGGGGCGAGAAGAAGGCCCTTCGTAGTGCCCCAGCGACTCGGCGCCCTTGCGCACCTTGTCAAAGCCTTCGTTCAGCGAGTCTTCATGCGCCTTCATCTTGCGGCGCAGTTCTTCGGCTTCCAGCTGTGATGAAATATCCTGCTGTACGCTCGAAATGGTTCGCTTGATGCGACCAATCCAGAGCCCGGCAGTACGCGCGGCTGTTGGCAGGCGCTCCGGGCCCAGGACCAGCAGGGCAATAACCCCAATGACCATCAGCTCGAAAAAGCCGACATCAAACATGATGGTTACTTCCGGTTATCGGGCTGTTTTTCACTGGTCGCGTCCTGTGTATAGGTGCGACTGCCAGCATCATCTTCCTGGCCTACCTTGTGCTGTGCATCGCCAGTGGTGTCTTTGTCGTCATTAACGGCTTCCTTGAAGCCTTTTACTGCCGAACCCAGGTCACCGCCCATGTTGCGCAGCTTCTTGGTACCAAAGATGAGGATGATAATCCCGAGGACGATAAGCAACTGCCAAATGCTGATGCCACCTAACATGCTGTCTACTCCTGGCGGCACCTGCCGCATTGATGTTCCGGTTCAGATAATATCGCGGGTACACACGATCAGGATGATCGAGCGGCCTTTTCTTCAAGCCCCGACATGCCAAAGCGCCCCGCCAGTTCGGCGAGGACATCGTCATGGCTGATATCGAGATGGGAAAGCATGACCATGCAGTGAAACCATAAATCCGCTGTTTCACTGATCACTGCCTGACGCTGACTATCGCCCAGATGTGCGTCCTTGGCAGCCAGCAGTGTTTCGGTTGCTTCCTCGCCGACTTTTTCGAGTACCTTGTTAAGCCCTCGATGGTGCAATTGAGCCACATAGGATGTGTCCGGGTCACCATGTCGACGGCTGGCAAGGATATCCGCCAGCTGTGCCAGCGTGTCATCAGAATGTGTCTGTTTCATGAACTACCTGTCTATGCGGGCCTGATAAGCCCCGGTTGGCTGCAATTGAAACATGAGGGCTCGATCAGCGCCATGCCAGAAGCACCACGCCCAGCGCGGCGGCTGCAAGTACGCCCCAGGGCTGATGATCTGCCCAGGACAGCAATGGCTGCCAGCCCAGGGCTATCGCAACCAGTATCAGACCCAGGCGGAGCTGACGGGTTCCCTGGCGGGTATGTTTCAGCTCACGCTGAATATTATCCAGCGCGGTAGCCTGCTGCAGGCGTTGCTTGCGTTCGCTCTCTATCCGGGAGAGCGCCTGATGGGCGAGAACGGGCAACCCTGGAAGGCGCTGTGCGAGGTCGGGCGCCTGCTTTTTCAGTTCTTTCCAGAATCCCTTGGGCCCGGCACGTTCCTTCATCCATTCTTCCAGGAACGGCTTGGCGGTATGCCACAGATCAAGCTCGGGGTGAAGCTGACGTCCTAGACCCTCGATATTGAGCAGGGTCTTTTGCAGCAGTACGAGCTGGGGCTGCACTTCCATATGAAAGCGCTGAGCAGTCTGGAACAGGCCCATCAATACCTGGCCGAAGGAGATATCCTTCAGGGGCTTTTCAAGAATAGGCTCGCACACGGCGCGAATGGCGGCCGCAAATTCGTTGGCGCGGGTACCTTCACCGACCCAGCCGGACTCGATGTGCAGCATGGCCACTTCGTAATAGTCCTGGTGAAAGAAGGCTAGGATATTGCGGGCCAGGTAATCCTGGTCTTCACGCGTCAGGCTGCCGACTATCCCGCAGTCAATGGCTATGTATTGCGGGTCATGCGGATGCTCGGTCGAAACGAAGATGTTGCCTGGGTGCATGTCGGCATGAAAGAAGTTATCGCGAAAGACCTGGGTGAAGAATATTTCGACGCCGCGCTCGGCAAGCTTCTTGAGATCAATGCCGGCCGCTACCAGTGCTTCTGTCTCGGCGACGGGAATACCCTCGATCCGTTCCTGCACCATGACGCGCTTGCGAGACATCGACCAGTAGATTGTCGGTACGTACAGCAGGGGTGAGTGCTGGAAGTTGCGCTTGAGCTGGGAGGTGTTGGCCGCCTCCTTCATCAGATCGAGTTCGTCGAACAGCGTGGATTCGTAATCACGTACCACTTCGACGGGTCGCAGGCGCTTGCCATCCGGCCACAGCAGCAGCAGTAACCGGGCAAAGGTATACAGCAGCTGAATGTCGCTGCGCATGATCTGATCGATGCCAGGCCGAATGACCTTGACGACTACCTGCTCGCCGGTATGCAGCCTGGCGGGGTGAACCTGAGCGATCGATGCCGAGGCCAGCGGATCGGCGCTGAATTCGGCAAAGCACTCATCAATACTGGCTCCGAGCTCCTGTTCGACCGTGGCACGTGCCACGTCGTTGGGAAAGGGCGGAACCTGGTCCTGCAGTCGCTTCAGCTCGACGGCAATGTCGGGAGGCAGCAGATCGCGACGCGTGGAAAGCATCTGGCCGAACTTGATGAAAATGGGGCCTAGGGATTCAAGGGCCAGCCGAAGCCGCTCACCGCGGGACTTGTCTCCCTTCGGGATCAACTTCAGCGGTGAAATGACCATGACCATGCGGACGATCGCGGGTAATCGCTCGACAGGCACCAGCGTATCAAGGCGGTAACGGGCAATGATCCAGCCGATGCGAACGAGGCGAACCAGTTTCACGAAGCGTCCTCATCAAGAAGCCGGTGTTGCATCAGATTCATGCGGGCTTCCAGACGATCCACGGCGACCTGAAGGTTGGTCAGGTGTTCCCGTGCGACACGTGTCTGGGACTGCCCGGCAATGATCTGTGCTTCTTCCTGCATATATTCCTGGAGATCCCTGGTCAGGGCGTCACGTGAATGCAGGCCGAAATGACCTACTCGCCGCAGGCCGGTAGCGAGGCTGTGTGCCGGCACTTCACCGAACCACTCGACCAGTGCGCCTTCCCAGTCGATGTCCAGGTCCATGAACAGTTCACGGACGGTTTCAAGACGCGCTATCTGGCCGCGCGCAGCCAGCCGGCCTGAAAACATCAGTTGACGAACATCCGCGCCGCCCAGAAGGCTTGCCAGTGTCTCGAGCGTCAGCTCGACAATGATGTCGGCATCCTTTTCCTGAATATTTCTGAGCGAGGCCAGATGAATGCCGCGGGGATCAAAACTCAGGCGCACATTCACTGCCGGACGCTCCAGGCAGACCAGCATGCGAAGGCCGGCGAGCGCATTGAGTCGTTCGGCAGCTGCAGGATCGCGATCCAGCAGCTGATTGACCGTTTTCTCCATGCCGTTAAGCAGCATGGATGTCAGTAGCGTCATGGTTATACTCTTGCCGGAAACGCAGCCGAAGCTGCGTCAGGGAAAATCTGCGAGCGGGCGCCCCGGGCCTTACAGCTTGATACCACGGTGCAGGGCGACCACGCCACCTGTCATGTTGGTGTAATCGACACGCTCGAGGCCTGCCTGTTCCATCATGCTCTTGAGTGTTTCTTGGTCAGGATGCATGCGAATGGATTCTGCCAGATACCGGTAGGATTCGGCATCATTGGCGATCAGGCGGCCGAGCTGTGGAAGCACCCGGAAGGAATATTCGTCGTAGACCCGGGAAAATACCGGATTGATCGGTTTCGAGAACTCCAGCACCAGAAGACGGCCGCCGGGTTTCAGAACACGCGCCATGGAGCGCAGTGCCTTGCTCTTTTCGGTCACGTTTCGCAGACCGAAGGCAATGGTAATGCAGTCGAAGGTATTATCATCGAATGGCAGGTTTTCGGCGTTAGCCTGAACGTATTCGATGTTGCCGCAGATGCCCAGGTCGGTCAGCTTGTCGCGACCCACATTGAGCATGGAGCTGTTGATATCAGCCAGTACCACGCGGCCGGTATCGCCTACGCGTTTCGAGAACTTGGCCGCCAGATCACCGGTGCCACCGGCAATATCGAGGACCCGGTGACCACGACGAACGCCGGAGCGCTCCAGGGTGACACGTTTCCAGACTCGATGGATGCCCATCGACATCAGATCGTTCATGGTGTCGTAGCGGGAAGCGACAGAGTGAAACACATCGGCGACACGTCCGGCTTTTTCTTCAAACGCGACCTTTTGATAGCCAAAGTCTGTGGTTCGCTTGTCCATGCTTTCCTCAACGGTGTTGGGCCTGAAAAATGATCGGCGGGCATCGGTTGCGTGGTGTATCGCATTCCGATAACGCTGACATTGTAGCGGTCAGCCGTGCATTTGTCTTTCGGTGCGGTGGGCTAGAGCTGCTTGATCATGATCGATGGTGCCTGACGGGATTCGCCGGCCTGTTCGAGGCGGGTCAGGTACTGCTGCCAGTAGTCTGCCTGGTGCGTTGCCAGCTCATGAAGATAGTCATAGGTATATAAACCACTGTCGTGACCATCGTCAAAATGCAGTTTCAGAGCGTAGTGGCCGGTCTGGGTAATATTCAGCAGGCCAACGTCCTGCTTGCCGGTCTGCAGGACTTCCTGGCCCTTGCCATGCCCTCTCACTTCGGCAGAGGGGGAATGGACCCGCAGGTATTCCGCACTCAATGTGAAGGGTGGCTGGTTGCCGAAGGTCAGCACCAGTTCGCGTGCGTCGCGGCGATAATGCACGTGGGTCAGTTCCGGGGTGGACATGAGGTCTCCTTGCCGAACATGAAGAGGGGACAACCGGCCCTGCAGCGCAGGGCCGGAGCGAACCAGTCTAGAGGATGTAGCGGGACAGGTCGTCGTCCTGCGCCAGATCACCCAGACGTTCTTCCACGTAGGCATTGTCAATGACCAACGGCCCCTGCATGTCGCCACCGGCGTAGAGGGCCTCTTCAAGCAGGCGCTCCATGACGGTGTGCAGGCGGCGTGCTCCGATGTTTTCCGTGCCTTCATTGACGTCATAGGCAATGCGGGCAATCCGCTCGATGCCGTCATCCGTAAACTGGATTTCAAGGCCTTCCGTCTGGAGCAGCGCCTCGTACTGACGGGTCAGTGCGGCGGAGGGCTCGGTCAGGATGCGCTTGAAGTCATCAGGGGTCAGTGCCGCGAGCTCAACGCGGATCGGCAGGCGACCCTGCAGCTCCGGGATGAGGTCCGAAGGCTTGGCAAGGTGGAAGGCGCCCGATGCGATGAACAGAATGTGGTCAGTGCGCACCATGCCATGCTTGGTGGATACGGTCGAGCCTTCAATCAGCGGCAGAAGGTCACGTTGTACCCCTTCACGGGATACGTCGCCGCCGGACTCGCCGCGCTTGACGACCTTGTCGATTTCATCGAGGAACACGATGCCGTGCTGCTCGACGGCATCGATCGCCTGGGCTTTCAGGTCTTCATCGTTGACCAGTTTCGAGGCTTCCTCGTCACGAACCAGCTTGATGGCATCCTTCACGGCCATCCGCTTGGTTTCGCTTTTCTGCTTGCCCATGCTGGAAAACATGTTCTGCAGCTGGCTGGTCATTTCTTCCATGCCCGGCGGCGTCATGATATCGATGCCCTGACCCTGAGGGGTCACTTCGATATCGATTTCCTTGTCATCGAGTTGACCTTCACGCAGCTTCTTGCGGAAGGTCTGGCGCGTAGCGCTGTCCTGACGGGCGCCGCTATCGTATTCGTTGCCACGGGCCGGAGGCAGAAGGGCATCAAGAATGCGCTCTTCAGCGGCGTCTTCGGCCTTGCTTTCGACCTTTTTCTTGGCCTGCTCGCGGACGAGTTTCATTGCCGTTTCAACCAGGTCGCGCACGATGGATTCCACGTCACGCCCGACGTAGCCCACTTCGGTGAACTTGGTCGCCTCGATCTTGATGAACGGTGCATTGGCTAGCTTCGCCAGACGGCGGGCAATCTCGGTCTTGCCCACGCCGGTCGGGCCGATCATCAGAATGTTCTTCGGAACCACTTCACCTCTGAGGTCGTCGCCGAGCTGCATGCGGCGCCAGCGGTTACGAAGCGCGATGGCCACGGCGCGCTTGGCATCACCCTGGCCGACAATGTATTGGTCCAGTGCATGGACGATTTCTCTAGGTGTCATCTGTTCATTCATGAGATTAATCCAGGGCTTCAAGCGTGATGTTGTGATTGGTGAACACACAGATATCGCCCGCAATGGTCAGGCTTTTTTCGGTAATGTCACGGGCGGACAGGTCTGTGTTATCCAGCAGGGCGCGCGCAGCGGCATTGGCGTAGTGTCCGCCTGAGCCGATGGTGATGATGCCGTGTTCGGGTTCCAGCACATCGCCGGTTCCGGTGATAATGAGCGAGGCATTCTTGTCGGCGACTGCCAGCATGGCTTCAAGACGACGCAACGCGCGATCGGTCCGCCATTCCTTGGCCAGCTCGACGGCGGCCTTGGTCAGGTTGCCCTGATATTTTTCAAGCTGCGCTTCAAAGTGCTCGAACAGGGTAAAGGCATCCGCCGTTCCCCCGGCAAAGCCGGCCAGGATCTGGCCGCGATACAGTCGGCGAACCTTGCTGGCATTGCCTTTCATGACGGTGTTGCCAAGAGAAACCTGACCATCGCCAGCCAGGGCGACCTGCTCGCCGCGGCGAACGGATACGATCGTGGTCATGTGTGTGCTCCGGTATACATAAAAAGGGGAAAACCCCAGGTGACTTTGACACCGCGTGACGGCGCCATGGGAGATCATGAAGGGGAAATGAGGTCGGTCGAGCGAGAACTCAAGGCAGGCGGCCCCCGAGGGGGCCGGAAAGGGCTTATTTCTGTTTCATTACCAGCGGGTCGATGCCCTGGGTCTGCATCAGGCCACGAGCGCGTGCCAGTTCACGTGTGTCGCTGTAAGGCCCACCCTGAACACGGTACCAGGTGGTGTTGTCCGCGGTGGTGACACTGGTCAGTTGAGTCGTGATACCAAGGTTTTTGAGCTTGTCGGCCAGCTTTTGTGCATCGTCTTTGGATTGAAACGAGGCGGCCTGCAGGAGATAGCGCTTGCCCTTCTCAAGCTGAGGAGCGGCGGCGCTGTTGTCAGCGGTGGCGGTTTTCTGGCGCGTTTCTGCCTTGCTTGCAATGGTGGCAATGGGATCCGGGGTGCGTGGCGTCGACCGATAAGCATCCACATCCGGGGCAATGACCTCGGTTTCAGGCAGCAGGGTATAGAACTCGAAGGTCGGCATCTTTTCGCCATCGGCATTCTCGTCCTTCGATGCCGGCGTGCCATCCTTCGTGCGGGCCGTGGCCGAGTCCTGCTTGTTCGCAGGCTTGGCAATCACTGCGGCCGGTTGAGACGGCGTTGCCGGTGCCGGCTCGTCGTGCAGCAGGTAATAGGCAAAGGCAAACCCGCCGACGATACCGAAGGCGGCCCACAGCCACCCCGGAATCAGCGGGCCGGTCAGCGGCTTTTTCCTGGCACCGCCGCGCTGTGTGGTGGCGCCCTTGCGTTTGGGTGCCGGCTTTTTGGCAGGCGTGCGAGCCATTTACATCTCCTCGGGCGCGCTGACGCCCAGAATGGCCAGACCGTTGCGCAGTACCTGTCGTACGGCGACACCCAGGCAAAGGCGCGCGTTGCGTGTGGCGCTGTCGTCAACCATGACCTTGACCGCGTTGTAGCAGGAGTGGAATTCTCCGGCGAGTTCCTGCAGGTACTGTGCGACCTGATAGGGTTCACGAGCGGCGGCTGCACGGGCAACCAGCTCCGGCCAGGCCGCAAGACGGTTCATCAGGTTCTTTTCACGATCATCTTCAAGCAGGGCGAGGTTGGCCAGTCCTTCGGATGAATCGAATGCCCTGTCATCACGCTCGGCCTTGCGCAGCACGCTGCAGACGCGTGCATGGGCATACTGAATGTAATAGACCGGGTTGTCATTGGTCTGTGAGCGAGCCAGATCAATATCAAAGGTCATCTGGGACGTGGCGGCGCGTGCAACCAGGAAGTAGCGTGTGGCATCACGGCCGACTTCATCGATCAGATCGCGCAGGGTAACGTAGCTGCCGGCCCGCTTGGAAATCTTGACTTCCTGACCGGAGCGAGTGACCAGTACCATCTGGTGAAGCACGTAGTCCGGCCAGTTCTGCGGGATACCGGCGTTCAGTGCCTGCAGACCGGCGCGCACGCGGGTGATGGTGGAGTGATGATCTGCGCCCTGTTCGTTGATCACGGTGGTAAAGCCGCGGTTCCACTTGTCCAGGTGATAGGCAACGTCAGGCAGGAAGTAGGTATAGCCGCCTTCACGCTTGCGCATGACCCGGTCCTTGTCATCCCCGAAATCCGTGGTCTTGAGCCACAGGGCACCATCGGACTCGTAGGTATGTCCTCCACTGACCAGCGCCTTGACCGTCTCATCGACCTTGTGGTCACGGTACAGTGCCGATTCCAGAAAATAGACATCAAATTCAACGCCGAAGGCGCGCAGGTCGAGATCCTGCTCGCGGCGCAGATATGCCACGGCAAAGTCACGAATGGCACTTTCATCCGTCGGGTCACCCTTGGCCGTAGTGGCGCGGTCGCCGGCGGTCACTGTCTCGCCACTCATATAGGCGCGGGCGACGTCCTTGATGTACTCGCCCCGGTAGCCATCCTTGGGCCAGGCCGGATCGCTGGGTTCCAGCCCCTTGACGCGGGCGGCCACCGACAGCATCAGGTTATCGATCTGTGCACCGGCGTCGTTGTAGTAGAACTCGCGAGTCACGGCGTAGCCACTGGCTTCCAGCAGTCGACTGAGGCTGTCGCCGATGGCCGCGCCACGGCCATGACCGACGTGAAGCGGGCCGGTCGGGTTGGCGGATACGAACTCGACCTGAACCTGCTCATTGTTGCCATTCTGGTTGCGACCGAATGCATCGCCCTGCTCGAAAATCGTGGTGATGACCTGGGCAGCTGCTTCGGTATTGGCAAAGAAATTGATGAATCCGGGGCCGGCGATGTCGACCCGGCTGAGGGCGCTGCTCTCGGGCAGGGCATCGATCAGTGCTTCGGCCAGGGCGCGGGGCGGCTTGCCGGCCGGTTTGGCCAGCATCAGCGCCAGATTGGTGGCGTAGTCGCCGTGTGCCTTGTCTTTCGTGGCGTCAATCTTGATGGACGGTGCGACGTCAGCAGGCAGAACGCCCTGGTGTTTCAGGGTGTCAAGCGCGGCGGTGAGCAGTTCGAGGATGGTCTCTTTCATGATTAGTCGGTTCGAAAGTCCTGGTGAGGGCCGCTCACCGTTGATGGCAAAAATACGGGCGGCGTAGCGAGGCGCGCCGAAAGGGTGTGCGTCAGGGCGCCGGCCGCGAAGAGGTTCGCGATGGTGTCCGAACCGGCCATTATCGTGCAAGCAGCCGCCGTGTCAAAACTTCTGCAGTACTAGTCGAGTGCCACCGGGTCTACATCGAGGGACCAGCGGAGTCGTCGAGCCTCCGGTAACTGCTCCATGTAGTGTACTAGCCAGGCGCCGGCATCGTGCAGGGGCGCCCGGCCATCGGCGGCCAGCATGAGCTGAACATGATAGCGACCCTGGCGCCGTTCCATCGGTGCCGGTACGGGGCCCAGGCAGTCCACCCTGATGTCGTGGGCAGCGACATGGCCCCTCAGCGCCTCACCGATACGACCGAACAGCTCAAGCAGGTTCTGCTGATGAGGGCTTTCACCGCGCAGCAGCATAAGGTGGCGGTAGGGGGGCAGCCCTGCCTGCCTGCGCTCTACCAGCAGCCGCTCTGCCAGCGCATCGTAACCCTGCTCGGCGAGCAGAAGCAGGCCGGGGTCATCCGGGTGGTGGGTCTGGATCAATACGCGGCCGGGGTGCTCGGCGCGCCCGGCGCGGCCTGCCACCTGGATCAGTAGCTGGGCGCTGGTTTCAAGGGCGCGATAATCGGCGCTGTAAAGGCCGCCATCGGCATTGACCACTACCACCAGCGTAATGTGGGGAAAGTGGTGGCCCTTGGCCAGCATCTGGGTACCGACGAGCAGGCAGGGATCGCCCCGGTGAATGATGTCCAGGGTGTGCTGAAGGGCATCCTTGCGGCGGGTGCTGTCCCTGTCGACGCGAAGTACCTGCGTGTCCGGAAAGGCGGTAGCCAAGGCATCCTCGGTGCGCTCGGTACCGCTGCCCTGCGGACGAAGGTCGCCGCTGTGACAGGACGGACAGGCATCCGGGAGGGCGACATGATGATCGCAATGGTGGCAGATCAGTTCCGGAGGATGCCGGTGCAGGGTCAGTCTGGCATCGCACCGGGGGCATTCAGCCAGCCAGCCGCACTGATGACATGCCAGCGTGGGCGCGTAGCCTCGACGGTTGATGAAGATCAGCACCTGTCGTTTGAGCGCAAGCTGCTCGCGGATGGCCTCCAGTGCCGGAGGCGTGAGTCCACCATCCTGAGGACGACCACGAATATCCAGCAGTTCGATGTGCGCCTTGCGGCTGTGACCGGCGCGCCTGGTCAGGTGGAGGTGGTGATAGCGGCCATCCCTCGCATGCCTGAGCGTGACCAGTGAAGGGGTGGCCGTGCCGAGTACCACGGGAATATGCTCACTTTGGGCGCGCACCAGTGCCAGGTCGCGTGCGTGATAGCGAAGGCCATCCTGCTGCTTGAAGGAATCGTCATGCTCTTCATCGATGATGATGATGCCCAGGGCTGCCATGGGGGTGAAGACTGCGGAGCGGGTCCCGATGATGATCCGGGCGCGCCCCGCGCCAGCGGCTTCCCAGGCGTCAAGCCGCTCGTTGTCGCTCATGCCCGAGTGAAGGGCCACGATCGGCACATTGAAGCGACGCCGAAACCGGTCGAGGGTCTGGGGTGTCAGACCGATTTCCGGTATCAGGACCAGCGCCTGCTGCCGACGGTGCAGGACGGCTTCGATCAGCTGAAGATACACTTCGGTCTTGCCGCTGCCTGTCACGCCGTGAAGCAGACTGGGAGAAAACCGGCCCAACTGGGCATGTAGGGCCGCGAGCACTTCGCTTTGCTCCCTGCTGAGTGTCAGGGACGGCTCGGCCAGAGTTTCATGGTTGTCCCGTGGAGGGGCAATGGCCTGTTCCGTATGTACCTCTACCAGGCCCTTGCCGGCGAGGGCTTCCAGCTGCTGGCGTGTAAAGCCCTGTGCCGTAATGGCAGTATGCGGCATGCCGCGTCGATGCTGACGCAGCATATCGAGCAGCTCGGCCTGTTTATGAGCCCGGCCCAGCTGCTCGGCGCTGGTTTTCTGGCCTCGCGACGTCAATCGCCAGCGGTCCAGGGTTCGGGCTTCCAGCGGTCTTCCCTGACGAAGCAGTACCGGCAGGGCCTGAAACAGGGTATCGCCCAGGCTATGCTGGTAATAACGTGCCGTAAAGCGGCACAGGGCCAGCCAGTCTGCCGGCAGCGGGGTCTGATCGATCAAGGCCTTGATGGGCTTGAGGCGTGACGTGGGGACATCGCTGTCCTGTTTGGTGCCTACCACGATACCGACCATGTCCCGGTGGCCGAAGCTCAGTTTTACACGCAGGCCTGGCTGCCAGCCCTGAACAGGCGTGTCAGGGCCTGGCAGGTAGTCAAAGCAGCGGCGCAAGGGAGTCGGTATGGCCACTTCAATGATACGTGGTGCGGCCGAAAACGGGTCGGGCAAAACGGGTGGCCTCTGTCAATAAAAACTGCTAGAATTCGCGGCCTTCTGGGCACGCCAGTAGAACATACTCCCGGAGTAATGGCATCCCGGCGTGTGCCAGGGACTTCACTTTTCCACATCCGTATGCGGTGCCTGGCAGTAGATCAGGTGGCGGCATGCCTCAAGAGGTCATCCCGATGAAACAGTCGATCCATCCGAATTACAACCACGTCAACGTTACCTGCTCCTGCGGCGCAGAGTTTGCAATTGGCACCACGTCCAGCGACGACTTTACTGTCGACGTCTGCTCACAGTGCCATCCTTTCTATACCGGCAAGCAGAAGCAGGCGACTACCGGTGGCCGTGTCGAGCGCTTCAACAAGCGTTTCGGTGCTTCCATCAAGCGCTGAGTGGTGTGGTCGGGATGTCCTCCCGGCCAGCAAGGAGCCCGCCTTTTCGGCGGGCTTTTTTGTGTCTGCATGTGGCACTCGGATAAGGGTTTCATTATGTCGAAAAGGCTACCCATAACCCCCTTGTGATGGATAAAAGTTCAATGGTGGCGGGGGGTTAGTAAAGTTGTTGAGCGTGGGCTTTTTATATACTCTGGTCCTGAGTGACACCATGACGATACAGGAAAAGAGACCATGAGCGATTCCAAACGACAGGCGGCGCTGGATTACCACGCCAAACCGATTCCTGGCAAATTGTCGATTGAGGTCACCAAGCCGACGACAACCGCGAAGCATCTGGCGCTGGCTTACAGTCCCGGCGTGGCGGAGCCTGTTCGTGAAATAGCGAAGGATCCTGAAACCGCCTATCTCTATACCGGCAAGGGCAACCTTGTGGCGGTAATCTCCAATGGTTCGGCCATTCTGGGGCTGGGTAACCTGGGCCCGCTGGCCAGCAAGCCGGTGATGGAGGGCAAGGGGGTATTGTTCAAGTGCTTCGCCGGGGTCAACGCCATCGATATCGAGGTAGACGCGGAAAGCCCGCAGGCATTTATCGATACGGTTGCCCGCATTGCCGATACCTGGGGCGGCATCAATCTGGAAGACATCAAGGCGCCGGAGTGCTTTGAAATCGAACAGGCCCTCAAGGAGCGCTGCAACGTCCCCGTGTTTCATGATGATCAGCACGGGACAGCCATTGTCACAGCGGCCGGCCTTCTGAATGCCCTGTCGATTGCCGGCAAGCGGCTTGAAGAGGCGCGTATCGTTTGTCTGGGCGCGGGGTCGGCCGCCATTGCCTGCATGAAACTGCTGATTTCCTGCGGGGCGAAGGTTGAGAACATGGCCATGCTCGACCGGAATGGTGTTATCCACGCCGAGCGTGAAGACCTCAATCAGTACAAGGCAATGTTTGCCAACGAGACTGATCATCGGACGCTGGATGATGTCATCGAAGGAGCCGACGTGTTTCTGGGGCTGTCCGGCCCGAACCTTTTCTCGGCTGAGCAATTGAAGAAGATGGCGGACTCACCCGTCGTTTTTGCCTGTTCGAACCCTGATCCTGAAATTCATCCGGACGTGGCCAATGAAGCCCGTGATGATGTCATCATGGCGACCGGGCGTTCCGATTACCCCAATCAGGTCAATAATGTACTGGGCTTCCCGTTCATTTTCCGTGGTGCGCTTGATGTGCGGGCCACTGAAATCAACGAGGCCATGAAAGTGGCGGCAGTGCATGCACTGAAGGATCTTGCACGGGAGCCGGTAACCCAGGAAGTTCTGGATGCCTATGAAGTTGACGCCCTGTCCTTTGGCCGTGGGTACATTCTGCCGACTCCGATGGATTCCCGTTTGCTGGATCGTGTTTCCTCTGCGGTAGCGCAGGCTGCGATCGATTCCGGCGTGGCAGAGAAAGGCTTCCCGGCACATTATCCGCTGAAGCGTGTTGAAGACGTTTACGCGCGCTGATTCGCCGTGCAGTGACGTAAAAAAGCCCGCGCAAGCGGGCTTTTTTACGTCTGCAGGACAGGGTTACTGTCTTACAGGCCGTACACCAACGAAACGGCTGTCCGAGTATCCGTTTTGGATTCGGCGTCTGATGGTGGATTGGTATTGTGCTCGACCTGGTAGGCTACCTTCAGTGACAGTGTTTGATTGATCGCCACCTGAAGTGCGGTTTCCGAGCGACCAATCACGTTTTCATCGGTAGCTTCGCCGACCACACCTTCCGTGAAGGCTGCCGTGTCGGAGACCTGCCACTTGTAGTTCACCGCGCCGTAGGCCAGCGCCAGGTTCTTGACGTCACCGTCGTCGTAGACGTCATGGCGAAGCCCCGGGCCGCCTTCAAGTGATAGGGTATGGACGGGGCCTTCGAGCAGCTGGCGCCCGTAACCACCCGCCAGCGTGGTTTGAGAGTCATAACCGCTGAAGCGGTCCTTGTCCCAGCGTACGACCCCAAACAGGTAGTTCCGGTCATCCAGGTTATAGCGCGTGCGGCCCGCTGCAATATATTCCTCGGCAGATTGCTCGCCGTCTTCGCTGGCACTGGTAGCTTCCCCGTGCAGGCTGTAACTCCAGGCGTCGTCGTACCAGGTACCGGTTCCCTTGCTCAGCAGGGTTTCACTGTCACTGTTGCCTGTCAGGCGGGTATAGCCGAATTCGGCGCTGCCCTCAAAGCCCTTCTCGGTGCGATGGTCAAGTGCATTGAATGTGTCATCGAAGTCGATATCGTCGTCTGCATGGGCAGGCAGCGAAAGGGCGGTCGCAATCGCAAGACAGCCACCAAGGGTGAGGCAGCCGGTATAGGAAATGGCCATGGGATCATGTTCTCGAGCGAGGGAAATACGTGATGGAAAGACTGACATTACCGTGTAGGCTCAACCCGTCTAATGGGGCGATACCAGGCCATCTACTCTAGCGTCAGTGAAATAAAACAGTGTTCAGAAATTGTAAAGAATCGAAGCGGCTGTGGTGGTATCCGTATCTACATCCGCTTCGTCAGGTGTGTTGCTGTTGTTTTTGATTTCGTGGGAAAACTTCAGTGCGAGATGGTCATTCAGCGGCACGGAGATGGCGCTGTAGGAGCGTGAGATAATGTTGTCTATGGTGGCTTCGACAGAAAGCTCCTGTTCAAAGGTGGCACTGGCTGAAAAGTCATATACGTAGTCAAGCGCGCCGTAACCGACGAGCAAATTTCGGTCACCCCCGCTTTCAAGGGCGTCGCGACGAAATCCCGGGCCGGTTTCCAGCGACAGGTGGTGTGGTGACTCACTCAGAATATGGCGACCATAGCCGGCAATGACCGTAGCCTGATAGTCATAGCCTGAAAACCGTTCCTTGTCATACCGTGCCAGGTTGAACAGGTAGTGCGGGCCTTCAAGGCTCAATCGCTGCCTGGCTCCCAGCAGGTATTCTTCGGCACTGACCCGGTCATTGTCTTCCACGCGCTTGGTTTCGGCCCGCAGGGTGCGTGTCCAGGGCCCTGTGTACCAGGTCATCGACCCCTTGGCGAGCAGGGTCTCGCTGTTACTGTTGCCGGACAGGCTGGTATAGCCCAGCTCGGCGTTGCCACTGATGCCCGTTTCCTTGTCAGAGGCTGCCGGAGGCGCATAAAACAGGTTATCGTCGGCCGCCATGGCGGAAGTCGAGGCAACAAGCCACAGGATGCCTGTCATCAGGGGCCATCCGGACAGCGGTCGGGGTGAAGCTGAAGTTGTCATGGTATCGGCATAGTCGGGTGATATAAAAGGCCACCGATACCAGTCGGTGGCCTTGTGTGCCTAGAAAATGGCGTCGTAACTGCCGGTGCCCTGTGAGCCGCTCTGATCTTCCAGTTCGGGGCGAACGGAGCGCTCCTGGTAGGGGGGCAGGCGGTCTTTCGTAAAGATTTCCGTGATGCCACCCGGCTCGTTATCCTGCAGCCGCTTTCCGGTCTCCGGGTCTATTCGTGCGGTAATGATATCTGCCGGGCGTTCCATGCGAGCAGAAGGCGTTCCCTTCAGTGCCTTGCCCATGAAATCCATCCAGATCGGCAGGGCGGCCTGCGCGCCGTACTCGCCAGTGGTCTTGTTGGAGTCCTTGCCGACCCATACCGAGGCGACCAGCTTGCTGTTGAAGCCGGAGAACCATGCATCGCGTTGATCGTTGCTGGTCCCTGTCTTGCCGGCCAGGTCATCACGGCCAAGGGCTTTCGCTGCGTGGCCGGTGCCCTTCTGGATGACGTCTTCCATCATGCTGCGCAGCATGTAGACCGCTTCAGGAGATGCAATGCGTTCGGCTACCGGGTAGATGCGCCCATCCATCCTGACTGTGCTCTGGGTCGGATCGCACTGGGGGCAGGCGATCGGCGGCGGCGTGGTATCCAGCAGGTTCGGGCCTTCATCACCCTGCTGTACGCGCTTGATGAACCAGGGCGTTACCTTGTAGCCCCCGTTGGCAATTTCAGCGTAGCCGCGGGCCATTTCAAGAGGGCTGATCGAGGCGCTGCCAAGGGCCAGCGACAGGCCGTGGGGCAGCTCCTTCTTATTGAAGCCCATCTTTTCAAGGAAGGCGATGGTGGTATCAAGGCCGGTAGCCTGCAGGGTGCGTATGGATACCAGGTTGCGCGAGCGATAAAGGCCGACCCGGAGCCGGGTGGGGCCCATGAAGTTGAGCTCGGCATTTTCCGGGCGCCAGCCATCCTTTGGACCGCCCTGGACGACCGGTGCATCGTTGATGATGGTCGCCGGCGACATGCCGGCATTTTCCAGCGCGCTCAGATAAATGAACGGCTTGAAGTTGGAGCCTGCCTGGCGACGTGCCTGCGTGGCGCGGTTGAACTCACTGTAGTGGAAATCGAATCCGCCCTGCAGGGCGCGCACTGCGCCGGTCCGGGGGTCAAGAACCACCATGGCGGCTTCAGCATCGGGCATCTGTGACAGGCGCCAGTGATCGCCGTCCTTCATGATGCGGATCAGGTCGCCACGGTGGGCGATGGCCTCGGCTGATGCGGGTACACCGCCACGCCACTTGGCGCTTTTGAATTCGCGCGCCCACTCAAGGCCATCCCAGTCGATGGTGATGACGCCGTCATAGCGGGACAGTACCTTCATCTGGCGGCCATCGGTGCTGACCACGATACCAGGCTGAAGTGGTCCATAGGCCGGCGTATTGTCCAGCACATTGACCCAGTTACTGGCATCGCCCTCGATCCCGTCGACCTGTGTGCGGCTGCGTTCCGCGGCCTGGCGTGCGGTCTGTTCCACTTCCGGTGATTCTGCCAGTTCTTCTTCCAGCCCCCGGCGATCTGCACTGTCCTGGGCATCAGCCAGGCGCTTGGGAATGCCCTTTTTCTCGACGCCGCGCCAGCCATGGCGGGTGTCATAGTCGATCAGTCCCTTGACCAGTGCCTTGCGAGCATCTTCCTGATAGGTGCTGTTGATCGTGGTAGTGATGCGGTAATCGCCCGTATAGGCCTTGTCGCCATAATGTTCAAGGGCGTAGCGCCGCGCCATTTCAGCGATATAGGGCGCCTGGACTTCAGGCTCCGTGCGGTGACGCGAGACCTCGATGGGGGACTGAACAGCCTGCTTGTAGGTCGCTTCGTCGATGTAATTCAGGTTGCGCATGCGCAACAGGATCCAGTTGCGGCGAATCAACGAGCGTTCCGGGTTGGCAATCGGATTCAGGCTTGAAGGCGCCTTGGGCAGCCCGGCAATGGTCGCCATTTCCGGAAGGGACAGCTCACCGAGCGGCTTGTCGAAATAGGCTTCGGCCGCAGCACCAATACCGTAGGAGCCTTGCCCGAGGTAAATCTTGTTGACGTAGAGTTCCATGATCTGCTGCTTGCTCAGGATCTGTTCCATCTGCAATGACAGCAGGATCTCGCGGATCTTGCGGGTGAAGGTCTGATCCAGCGTCAGCAGGTAGTTACGTGCAACCTGCATGGTAATGGTACTGCCACCGGACTGAATGTCTCCGCTGGCCCCGAGCTGTACGAAGGCTCGCAGAAGCCCCTTGGGGTCAATGCCCGGATGATGGAAAAAGCCTGAATCCTCGGCAGCCATCAGTGCATGGACAAACTGCGGTGGAATTTCATCGTAGGTTACCAGCTGGCGCTTCTGGGATCCGAATTCGTCAAGCAGCTTGCCGTCTTCGGTATAGATGCGAAGTGGCATCTGCAACTGATAGTTCTGGAGCTGATGAACGTCCGGCAGGCTGGGTGCAAAGTACAGTGCCGCGCCGGTTACAGACAGGGCTATGCCTGCCGTTAAAGACACCAGAAAGAACAGGATCCGGGAAACGAAACGTCTGAAAAACTTCATGAAAAACGCAGTCCGTCGATTGGGGAGGCGGTCATGCCTGGATGGGTGAGACGATCCACAGCCTCCGCATTATAAGGAGTGTGGCGCAGTGTCACCAGCGCCTGAAGCGGGTATGCGCACTGCGGCCACATCCTGCCGGAATCAGTCCCGTTCATGAAGCACTATCGGCGTGACGTTGAAAACATCAAGACCGGGGTGTCTTGCATTCATGGGGAGAACCGTCCGTGTTCGGTTTCAAGGCTAAGGGCCAGGGGTTGCTGGGCATCGACATTACCTCGGCGACTGTCAAGTTGATCGAGTTGAACCGTCAGGGTTCACGCTTTGGCGTGGAAAGCTATGCCGTGCGTCCGGTGCCTGAAGGCGCCGTGGTTGAACGACGCATCCGTGACATGGATGAGGTCGTCATGACGCTCAAGCGTGCCATTGATCACGCGTCACCCAGAACAACCCGGGCCGTCGTGGCATTGCCGACGTCCGCGGCGATTACCAAGATCATCCAGCTGCCGATGTCCTTTTCCGATGATGATATCGAAGCACGCATCGCGCTCGACTCAGACAAGCATATTCCTTATCCGTTCAGTGAAGTCGCACTCGATTTTCAGCGTCTTGGTCCACATCATCGCTATCCGGACCAGCAGGATATCATGCTGGTGGCCTGTCGCCTTCAGGATGTTGAACTGCTGACTACGGCGGTCACGGAGGCCGGCCTTACACCTGTGGCAGTGGATGTTGAAGGCTTCGCGATGGAGCGTGCCTACCGCGCACTCCTGCCGGCTTCGCTCACGCTTGAACAGCTCGAAAAGACCACGGATGCCCTGCTGGACTGCGGCGCCTCGATGACCAGTTTTCATGCAGTCACTGGCGGCCGCATCGTGCATACCCGGGATAGCGTCATGGGAGGGCGCCAGCTGACTGATGAAATTCGTCAGACCTACCGATTGACACTGGAGGAGGCGGGCATTGCCAAAAAACGGGGCGATCGGGAGCGTTACGAGGAGCGGTTGCTGGCCCCGTTTCGCACATCACTGGTGCAGCAGGCGTTGCGCTCGCTTCAGCTTTATTACTCGGCTGCCGGTGCACGTGAAATTCGTCGCCTGATTCTGTGTGGTGGTACCAGCATGCTTGACGGCTTTGTTCAGCAACTGGCCAGAGAAAGCGGGCTGGATGTGGTGCTGGCAGACCCCTTTGCCGATATGACGCTCAGCAAGCGCATTGATGTGACCGCGCTGTCCCGAGATGCGCCGGCCATGATGACGGCCTGTGGGCTGGCTTTGAAGGAGATTGCGTCATGAATACGCTGGGGCGGCGAGTGGATATCAACCTGATGCCCTGGCGTGAACGGCTGCGGGAGCGTCATACCCGTCGGTTCCAGCGTGTGCTGGTCATGGCCGTCTGCCTGGGGGGGTTGGTGGCGGGGGGCGAGCTTCTTTATGCCAAACATGTTGAAGGGGTGATCAGCGCTCGTCTGGAATTCATCGAGGCGCGGACACAGGCGCTTGAAAAGAACATCGAGGCGGTAAAGAGCCTCGAGGAGCGTCGTGAAGTCATGAAGCAGCAGATGCTGCTGATCAATGAGCTACAGCATCGTCGGCCACTGACGCCCATGATATTTGATCAATTGACCGCCACGCTGGCCACGGGAGTCTACTTCGAGCGTATTAGTCGTACGGGGGACCGGCTTGTGCTTCAGGGGATGGCCGAGAATAACCGTCAGGTATCAGATCAGCTGCGTGCCATGTCGCGCTCGCCAGTGTTTGAACAGCCACGTCTGGAAGAGGTGCAGGCAGGCACGGCAGGACAGAGTGCCCGGCGCTTCACCATGGATGTGACAGCGCACGACATGGCGGTGGTGGCTTCCAGCAAACAGGGTGCCATGGAGGGCAAGCCATGAGGCGTCAGTTCTGGCATGAACAGTGGCGTGCCATTCGTGCCATGGAGGGCAAGCCATGAGGCGTCAGTTCTGGCATGAACAGTGGCGTGCCATTCGTGCCATGGAGGCATCCGACCTTGATCTCTCAAATGCCGGCAGCTGGCCACGGCTGCTGAAGGCGCTGGTCTGTATGGTGATTGCCCTGCTGTCCTGGTGGGCGGCGCACCAGTATCTGGTTCATGACGTGGACCAGCTGATTCAGAGCAATCGTGCACGTGAAGAGCAGTTGATGTCCTCCTATGAGCTGCGGGCCTTTCAGGCTGCCAATCTGCCCCTGCTGTCGCTGCAGATGAGGCAGCTTGACCAGCAGATGGCCTCTCTGGTCAGCATGCTGCCCTCCGGCGCCGAACTCCCGGCACTGATTGATGATGTCAGTGATCTGGCGCATGAGCATGCCCTGACGATCGATTTCATTCGGCTTCAGGACCCTCAACAGCATGATTTTTATATCGAACAGCCCTTCATGATCCAGGTTCAGGGTCAATACCATCATTTGGCGGCCTTTGTGGCAGGTGTTTCAAGCTTGTCCCGGATCGTGACACTGCATGATTTCACTCTGAGCCCCGTGTCTGTTACGGCGGATGCGCAGCAGGGTGTTGCCTCAACGATCGACCCCTTGCTGATCCTGAATGTTCAGGCCCGAACCTATCGGCATGACAAGGCTTTGGCCGGTACGAAGGAGGGGACATGAGGCGATATGGCGCGGTCATTGTTCTTCTGACCACGGTGCTGGTGGGGTGTGACAGGCCGGAGCTTGACCGGCTGGGAAGCGAGCTTGACGTTCTGAGGGACAAGCCGCGCGGTAATGTGGCGCCACTGCCGGTCGTGCCGGTCTTTGATGTCCCGGCATATACCGGCAGTGGCCAGCGCGACCCGTTCATGAAGTATCAGCCCGGTGATGGCGGCGATGACAGTGACATGGCGGTGGCAGGGTTGCGGCCTCAGCCGGACCGTGTAAAGGAGCCGCTGGAGTTTTTTGCGCTCTCCTCCTTGCGTCTGGCGGGCTCGCTGGTTACCCGCTCCGAGGTCGTGGCATTGATCATGCGGCCGGATGGCAAGTTGTCACGCCTTAAAAGGGGCGGGTATCTGGGCGAGAACAGTGGGCAGGTGGTGGCGATATCACCACGGCAGGTAGTGATTCGAGAGCTTGTGTCGTCACCCTCGGGTGGCTGGAAAGCCGTAATGACAGTCTTGACGCTGGGCGGTAATGAGGCCGGTCAGCCCTGAAAAAGAGAGAAGGTGATGCGCTTTTTCATGACAACAATGCGGGCCGTGCTGCAGTGGGTGATGCTGGCAGGAGTATGGTGCCTGCTGGCCGACTCGGCGTGGGGCGCAACGCTTGATGCCATCAATGTGTCGGCAGATTCCCGCGAGCGTGTATTTCTTGATCTGCATTTTGATCAGATGCCGCCAGCGCCGCAAAGTTACAGTCTCGCCTCCCCCTGGCGCTATGTGCTGGATCTGGCCGGGGTGGACAATGGGCTGGCCTCGGCGCGGGTGCCAGTCAAGCGTTACGGGGTGGATGATGTAGTGGTGTCGGGCAATCGCAGCAAGCTCCGACTGGTGATCAATGCCAGTAGGCCTTATCAGGTCAGCAATACGGCAACAGGTAATGTGCTGCGGATCACCCTGATGCCGGAAGGTGCTGCGGGGGATGCGTCATCTTCTACCGGAAGCGGCGTTGGGTCGCCTGCGCCAGTGGCTTCATCGCCTGCGTCGGCCATTCAGCAGGTAACTTCGATTGACTTCAAGCGTGGGGATGACGGCCGTGGACGGCTATTGATCGAACTCGCACGCCCGGGTGTCGATGCCCGGCTGGAATCCACGCCTCGGGGCGCGATACTTGTTTTGCCCGAGACACGGTTGCCACGAGCCTGGGATCAGGTGCTGGACGTGACCGATTTCGGCACGCCGGTATCACGTGTTACGCCGGCTGTTGAACAGGGTGATACCCGCTTTATCATCGCACATGACGGCGGAACCCCACTGGTGGCGCAGCAGGGGCGTCTTTTGACCGTCGATATCCCTCCTCGCCCGTCGCGCACCGCAAGCTCTGCGCCGGCGGCCCGGCGCGATTATGCCGGGCAGTTGATTACGCTTGATTTTCAGGCCATCGATATTCGTGCGGTGCTGTCCCTGCTGGCCGAGGAGGGAGGGTTGAACCTGGTGGTCAGCGACAGTGTGCAGGGCAGTGTGACCCTCGATCTGCAGAATGTGCCATGGGATCAGGCGCTGGATATCGTGCTGAAAAGCAAGGGGCTGGCCAGTCGCCAGGAAGGCAGTGTGCTGATGGTGGCGCCAGCGGACGAGCTGGTATCCCTGTCTCAGCGTCGAATGGCGGCGGATCAGAATGCGATGCAGTTGGCAGAGCTGGCAATAGATTATATTCAGGTGCGGTATGCGCGGGCGGAGGATCTGGCGCTTTTATTGAAGGGGGAGGAGGGCATGGGGCTCTTGTCGCCAATAGGGCGCGTCATGGTGGACCCCCGCACAAACACATTGCTTGTTCGTGATACGCGAGAGCAGCTGGCACAAATGCGTCAGTCGATTTCCCGGCTTGATATTCCGGTACGTCAGGTACAGATCGAAGCGCGTATTGTCATTGCTCGCGAGAGTGTTACCAATGAACTGGGCGTGCGCTGGGGGGCTTCAAAAAGCCGAGTGCCTGGCAGTGGTATCAATGTATCCGGCGCTTCCAGCGGGATCGCCGGTAACGGGGGGCTGGCGGTGGATCTGGGAAGTGACAATAATCCGACGACCTCCTTCAGTTTCGGCTATCTGTCAGGTGATGTGCTGCTTGATCTTGAGCTCAACGCGCTCGAAACCGAAGGCAAGAGTCAGACGATTTCCCAGCCAAGGGTCATCACGGCCAATCAGCGCAAGGCGGTCATTAAGCAGGGGCAGGAAATCCCTTATCAGGAATCGACCTCCAGTGGTGCGACCAATGTCGCATTCAAGGAGGCAGTGCTGTCACTGGAAGTCACTCCCCAGGTCACGCCGGATAATCGCATCATCATGGATCTGTTGATCAAGAATGATGATGTATCAAGCACTCAGTACGAGGGCGCGCCGGCCATCGACACCAATGAGATCCAGACCCAGGTGCTGGTCAACGACGGTGAAACGGTTGTGCTGGGCGGTATTCTATCGACTGAACAGTTGCGCAATCTGTACAAGACCCCCCTGCTTGGCGACATTCCTTTGCTGGGTCATCTATTTCGCTATACCGAGGAATCGAATTCCAAGGTAGAATTGCTGGTATTCATTACACCCAAAATTATAGATGACAGCCTGATTCGCTGATGCAAGAGCTACCGAATATCTTTTTGATCGGCCCCATGGGGACCGGGAAGAGCACGATCGGCCGCCTTCTGGCGGCCGAGTTGCGTCGCGTTTTCTATGACAGTGATCATGAAATCGAGCGACGATGTGGCTGTAATATTCCCTGGATCTTTGATGTGGAAGGCGAGTCCGGATTTCGCGATCGCGAAACCCGGACCATCGATCGTTTGACTCGACATCGCGGCGTCGTCATGGCAACCGGCGGCGGGGCGATCATTCGAGAGGCCAACCGGCGCATGCTGCAGGAGCGTGGGACGGTCATTTATCTGCATGCCTCGCTCGAGCAGCTGGTCAAGCGGACTTCCCGTGATCGTAATCGCCCCCTCCTGCAATGTGAGGATCCTGCCGCCCGCCTGCGTGAGTTGATGGCGCAGCGTGAATCGCTGTATCTGGAGACGGCTGATCTGATCGTATCTACCGAGCGCCGCAGCCCTCGCAGTGTAATCAACACCATCAAGCGAGATGTGCGTCAGTTGATGGACCCGCTTAATCACGAGCCGTAACCGGCGTGAATGATTTCTCAACCAGGATAATGTTGATGCAGACGCTGACAGTCGATCTTGCCGAGCGCAGTTACCCTATCCATGTGGGCCCGGGCCTTCTGGGACGCAAGGAGCTTCTGGCGCCCTATATCACCGGTAGTCAGGTCATGATCGTGACCAACGATACGGTGGCCGACCTGTACCTTGATGTTGTCAGGTCCATGCTGCCGGACCTGGACGTGGCAGAGGTGGTGTTGCCGGATGGTGAGCAATTCAAGACGCTTGAATGTCTCGAAACCATCTGGGATGCGCTGCTGACGGCTGGTTTCAATAGGCGCTGCACGCTGATTGCCCTCGGTGGCGGTGTCATTGGCGACATGACAGGATTTGCGGCGGCCAGCTATCAGCGGGGCGTTGACTTCATTCAGATTCCCACCACGCTGCTTTCTCAGGTGGACTCCTCCGTGGGTGGAAAGACCGGTATCAATCACCCGCGGGGCAAGAACATGATCGGTGCCTTCTGGCAGCCGCGTGTTGTGCTTGCGGACACTTCGGTACTGGCAACGTTGTCTGATCGTGAGTTTTCAGCGGGCATGGCGGAAGTCATCAAGTACGGCCTTATTCATGACAGCGATTTTCTTGATTTTCTTGAAGGCAGCATGCCCGCGTTGTTGGCAAGGGAGTCAGTGGCCCTGACGCATGCCATTGTCAGAAGTTGCGAGATCAAGGCTGACATTGTCAATCAGGATGAAACCGAACAGGGCATACGTGCGATTCTCAATCTGGGGCACACGTTTGGGCATGCCATAGAAAATGCGATGGGGTATGGCACGTGGCTGCATGGTGAGGCCGTTAGTGCAGGAATGAACATGGCGGTAACGCTATCCAGAAATCTGGACTGGTTGACGGATGCCGATGTTGAGCGGACAGGCCGCATTCTTCAGGCGGCAGGTTTGCCTCTGAGGCCTCCTTCCGGTGTGTCCACGTCACGGTTTCTTGAATTGATGCGGCTGGACAAGAAAAATGTCAACGCACGCATGCGGCTGGTCCTGCTGTCCCGTCCTGGTCAGGCCTGCGTTACAGAAGAAGTGCCCGAGTCCTTGTTGACCCGCACCATCGATGATTTTACTGCCTGTTGAGCCATGATGTCCGATATTAAAGCCGCCTTCAGGGGCGGCTTTTTTAATGGTAATGAGGGTTGTTGCGAATATTGGTATGCGTCATGCATTATCGGCATGGGGTCGAGACGTCATTTGCGACTAAAGTCTAAATGAGTGTGATCTTTTTCAGTTTGAACATAACATGTTGAATAGGAAGGTTTTTTGCCGATATTTTTCGGTAACCTGCCGATTTGAAGGGGATTTTTGGTATAGACGTGAGGCAGGGGTTTGCGTGGCTGGCGCTTGTGCGGGTAAGCTCGGTTTCCTTTGTCTGCCGTGTTATAGCGGGTTATCGCCTTTTAAAATAATAAAAAACCTTAAATTATATCACCATATTGACAAGCATACAATAAATCCCGAATGAGGCACGCCCATGATGAGAGGTCTCCATCGGCCCGACGAATTCCGTGACAACTGTGGCTTTGGCCTGATTGCCCACATGGAAGGTCAGGTCAGTCATCACTTGCTGCAAACAGCAATCGAATCCCTGACGTGCATGACACACCGTGGTGGCATCAACTCGGATGGCAAAACCGGTGACGGCTGTGGTCTGTTGATTCGGATGCCTGATACGTTCATGCGTGCCAAGGCAGAAGAGGCGCTGGGTGAAGCCCTGGGTGACCAGTACGCCGTAGGGTGTGTGTTTTTTGCCAACGATGATGAGCGCGAAGCGCATGCTTGTGGTGTGCTTGAGGACGCCATCACGGCACGTGGTCTGACGCTTCATGGCTGGCGCGACGTGCCGGTCGATACTTCGGTATGTGGCCCGATTGCGCTGTCCTGCCTGCCGCGTATACGTCAGGTATTCGTTGCGCCGAAGGAAGGGCGGACAGATGACATGTCCTTCAATGTGGATCTGTTCATGGCTCGCCGCCTGGCCGAGCAGGCATTGAGCCATGACGATGAGTTCTATGTCTGCTCGCTGTCATCCAAGGTCATTTCCTACAAGGGCCTGATGATGCCGGTGGACCTGCCCACCTTCTACAGCGACTTGAGCGACGAGCGCCTCGAGACCTCCATCTGTGTCTTCCACCAGCGGTTTTCTACCAATACAGCGCCTCGCTGGCCGCTGGCACAGCCGTTCCGGTTTTTGGCTCATAATGGCGAAATCAACACCATCGAAGCCAACCGCAGCTGGGCGAATGCGCGGAAGGAAAACTTTGTCAACGATATCCTGACCGATATCGAAGAGCTTGATGAAATCGTCAACACCACCGGATCCGACTCGTCCAGCATGGACAACATGCTGGAAGTGCTCCTGACCGGGGGGATGGAGCTTTACAAGGCCGTGCGCATGATGGTGCCGCCGGCCTGGCAGAATGTTGAAACCATGGATGGCCAGTTGCGGGCATTCTATGAATACAACTCCATGCACATGGAGGCATGGGATGGCCCGGCAGGCATCGTGCTGACCGATGGTCGCCATGCGGTATGCATGCTCGACCGTAATGGATTGCGCCCGGCGCGCTGGGTAATTACCGATAATGGCTATATCACACTGTCTTCCGAGATCGGGGTGTGGAATTACCCGGCTGAAAGCGTGGTGGCCAAGGGGCGCGTCGGTCCGGGGCAGATTCTATCGGTGGATACCCATACCGGCGAAGTGCTGCATACGCGTGATATCGACGAGCGCCTCAAGGTAACCTTCCCCTACAAGACCTGGCTCAAGGAGCAGGCGCAGTACCTTGAGTCTGCCCTGACCGAGCTGGCTCGCTTTCAGCCCATGGGCGAGGAAGAGCTGCGGGTTCACGAAAAGATGTTCCAGGTCAGCTTCGAGGAGCGGGACCAGATTCTTCGCCCCCTGGCCGAGTCCGGACAGGAAGCCGTGGGATCCATGGGGGATGATACGCCCATGGCTGTACTGTCGGGCCAGCCGCGGTTGCTGAGCGACTACTTCAGGCAGCGTTTTGCTCAGGTTACCAACCCGCCCATCGACCCCTTGCGCGAAGCCATCGTCATGTCGATGGAAACGTGTCTTGGTGCGGAGATGAATGTGTTCGAGGCGTCCCCCGAACACGCTCACCGCCTGATCCTGACTACGCCTATCCTGTCGCCGCGCAAGTTCAACGCCGTGACAACCCAGACTGACCCGACTTTCGCGTGTGTATCCTTCTCTACACTTTATGACCCGCAACAGTACGGGTTGAAGCAGGCGCTGGTGGCGTTGTGTGAAAAGGCGGAGCATGCGGCACGCAATGGCAAGGTGCTGCTGGTTCTGAGTGACGCTGGACTTGAGAAGGGGCTATTGCCCATTCATCCGGCCCTGGCGGTAGGAGCCGTGCATCACTACCTGGCCAAAAAGGCGCTGCGTCCGCGTGTCAACCTGATTGTCGAGACCGGTTTCTCGCGGGACGCTCACCAGATGGCGGTCCTGTTCGGCGTAGGCGCAACGGCGGTTTATCCCTACCTGGCCTATCAGGTCATGGCAGATATGCATCGTACCGGTGATATCCAGGGTGACCCGGCTGACGGCCGCGAGAACTATCGCCGCGCGATGCAAAAGGGCATCTTCAAGATTCTGTCGAAGATGGGTATTTCCCATATTGCCTCTTACCGTGGGTCAATGTTGTTCGAGGCCGTGGGGCTGGACTCCGACATCATGGCGATGTGCTTCCCTGGCATGGCATCGCGCATCGAAGGGACCGGATTTGCCGAACTACAGCTTCAGCAGGAACTGCTGGGGCGTGATGCCTGGCTCAAGCGTAAGCCACCTCGTCACGGCGGTTTGTTGAAGTATGTCCATGGCCATGAGTATCACGCCTATAACCCGGACATTGTCATGACCCTTCAGCAGGCCGTGCAGCAGGGGGATTATCAAAAGTGGAAGGCGTTTGCGAAACTGGTCAATGAGCGGCCGATCGCTACCATTCGTGATCTGCTGGCGCTGAAGCCGGGGCAGACGGCTGTTGAGCTGGACGAGGTTGAATCAATCGAGTCCCTGCTGCCGCGCTTTGACAGCGCCGGCATGTCGCTCGGCGCCTTGTCTCCCGAGGCACATGAGGCTCTGGCACAAGCCATGAATGAAGCGGGTGGCCGCTCCAACTCGGGCGAAGGCGGTGAAGATCCGGCCCGCTATGGCACCATCAAAAGCTCCAAGATCAAACAGATTGCATCAGGACGTTTCGGGGTTACTCCGGCTTACCTGGTCAATGCCGAGGTTCTGCAGATCAAGGTGGCGCAGGGGGCCAAGCCGGGTGAGGGCGGTCAGCTGCCGGGCGGGAAGGTTAACGAGTTGATCGCCAGGCTGCGTTACGCCGTGCCGGGTGTCACCCTGATTTCACCGCCGCCGCATCATGATATTTATTCCATCGAGGATCTGGCACAGCTCATCTTTGACCTCAAGCAGGTCAATCCTCATGCGCAGGTTTCGGTCAAGCTGGTCTCGGAGCCTGGTATCGGCACTATCGCGACCGGGGTGGCCAAGGCCTACGCAGACCTGATTACCGTCTCCGGTTATGACGGTGGTACAGCAGCCAGCCCATTGACCTCGATCAAGCATGCAGGATCTCCCTGGGAGCTTGGCCTGCCCGAAGTTCATCAGGCGCTGCGTATCAACGGATTGCGCGACAAGATCCGTCTACAGACAGACGGCGGTCTCAAGACGGGGCTGGATGTGGTCAAGGCAGCGATCCTCGGCGCGGAAAGTTTCGGCTTCGGCACGGCTCCCATGGTAGCCCTGGGCTGCAAGTACCTGCGTATCTGTCACCTGAACAACTGTGCGACCGGTGTGGCCACGCAGCACAAGACACTGCGTGACGAGCACTTCCGCGGTACCGTGGATATGGTCAAGCATTACTTCCGTTTCATTGCTGAAGAAGTGCGTGAAATCATGGCCATGCTGGGCGTCAGGCAGTTGACGGACCTGATTGGTCGTACCGATCTTCTCGAAAAGATTGAAGGCACTACGCAGTCTCACGCGCGACTGGAGCTGTCCTCCCTGCTTGAGAATGACTGGGTGCCGAAGGATGCGCCACAGTACTGTACGCATGAGCGTAACGAGCCGAATGACCCGGGGGCCAAGAACAAGGAGCTTTTAAATGCCTTGCAGGCATCCATTGATGCCAGGTCCGGTGGTGAGTTCAGCTTCCGCGTGACCAACTGTGATCGGTCCGTCGGGGCGCTCGTTTCCGGATACATTGCCAAGAAATACGGTGAGTCAGGCCTTGAAGAGGCACCGATCACGCTGAAGCTGTCTGGTGTGTGCGGGCAGAGTTTCGGGGTCTGGAATGCGCGTGGCCTCAATATGTACCTGGAAGGCGATTCCAACGATTACGTCGGAAAGGGCATGAACGGTGGCAAGCTCGTGGTGACGCCGCCAGCGGGTAGCCGATTCAAGAGCCAAGACACGGCCATCATTGGCAATACGTGCCTTTATGGCGCCACCGGGGGCACCCTGTATGCTGCGGGGACTGCAGGTGAGCGTTTCGGTGTGCGTAACTCGGGAGCTCATGCCGTCATCGAGGGTGCGGGGGATCACTGCTGTGAATACATGACCGGCGGTCTGGTCTGTGTATTGGGCGAGACCGGACTCAACTTCGGCGCCGGAATGACCGGTGGCTTTGCCTATGTTCTTGATATGGGCCGTAATTTCGTGGATCGCTATAACCACGAGCTGGTCGAGATTCATCGCATCAATACAGAAGCCATGGAAGCCTACCGCCGGCACTTGCGCGAAGTGATTACTGACTATGTCAGTGAAACGAAGTCGGCATGGGGCGCTGAGATTCTGGATGACTTTTCGGACTTCATTCGCCATTTCTGGCTGGTGAAGCCCAAGGCCGCCAGCCTTAATAACCTGCTGGCTGAATCACGGCGTCGTCCGGAATAAGGAGGTATTGACATGACACAACAGCTTTCAAATGATTTCCAGTTCATCGACGTCGGCCGGCAGGACCCTGCCAAGAAGAATGCTCAGCGGCGTGTTCAGGAATTTGCCGAGATCTATGAGCCCTTCCGTCCGCAGGAAGCTGCCAGCCAGGCTCACCGATGCCTGCACTGTGGTAACCCATACTGCGAGTGGAAGTGTCCGGTTCACAACTACATTCCCAACTGGCTTCAGCTGGTATCGGAAGGCAATATCCTGGAAGCGGCAGAGTTGTCGCACCGTACCAACTCCCTGCCGGAAGTCTGTGGGCGTGTTTGTCCTCAGGATCGCCTGTGCGAGGGGGATTGTACCCTCAATGACGGGTTTGGTGCCGTCACGATAGGCTCAGTGGAAAAGTACATCACTGATACAGCCTTTGCGATGGGGTGGCGCCCTGACATGAGCGGCGTAGAGCCAACCGGCAAGCGGGTGGCGATCATCGGTGCCGGACCGGCAGGTATCGGGTGTGCCGATATCCTCGTGCGCAACGGCGTCAGCCCGGTTGTCTATGACCGTTACCCTGAAATCGGTGGGCTGCTTACCTTCGGCATTCCCGAGTTCAAGCTTGAAAAGCATGTCATGAAACGGCGTCGTAGCGTGCTTGAGGAGATGGGGGTCGAGTTCAGGCTGAATACGGAAATCGGCCGTGATATCCAGTTTGATGACCTGCTCGAAGAGTACGATGCCGTTTTCATGGGAATGGGGACGTACAAGTACATGGAAGGCGGGTTCCCGGGGGAGCAGCTACCCGGGGTGCACAAGGCTCTCGATTTTCTGATTGCCAACGTCAATCACACTCTGGGATTTGAAGCTGACCCGGCAGATTATGTCTCCATGGAAGGGCAGCGTGTCGTTGTGCTTGGTGGCGGTGATACAGCCATGGACTGCAATCGTACATCGATTCGTCAGCATGCCAAAAACGTTACCTGTGCCTATCGGCGAGATGAAGCCAATATGCCTGGTTCCCGCCGGGAAGTAGCCAATGCGCGGGAAGAGGGCGTTGAATTTTTGTTCAACCGTCAGCCGATAGCCATCGTTGGCGATGACCGGGTTGAGGGGGTCAAGCTCGTGCGCACTCGCATGGGGGAGCCTGATGAGCATGGGCGGCGGCGTGCTGAGGTGGTGCCGGGGTCTGAAGAGGTAATCGCCTGCGATGCAGTTGTCATTGCCTTCGGATTTCAGGCCAGTCCGGCTGACTGGTTTGATCCTTCCAGTATCTCCGTGGATGAGCGCGGCCGCGTGACGGCTCCTGAGCATGGAGAGTTCTTTTTCCAGACCTCCAATAAAAAGGTATTTGCCGGAGGAGACATGGTGCGTGGTTCAGATCTGGTCGTGACGGCCGTTTATGAGGGGCGCCAGGCGGCTCAGGGCATCCTTGATTACCTGAACGTATGAGGAAGTAATGGTCGAAAAAGCCGCCCTTCTCATCGGGGCGGCTTTTTTATGCTCGGATCAGCCTGGTAAAAAGGAATGGCTGGCCTCAAAATATCAACCTTATTAGCGCATTGCCGATAGTCGTAGCATGGAGAATATAGGTAACCTTTTCGCTCTCAGTGAGTGACAGGTACGTGGAGAGTGTTGTGTACTCCTTTAAGCCAAATCAGTGAGACGTCTGCTGCTGCATGGTCAGAGCGCCACTCATGCTAATGGGGTATAAATTCAACGTGTCAGCCCCAGGTCTCGTAAAGTACGCCACTGGCATACTGGTGGTAATAACGCTCTGGCTGGCCGGAGCAGAGAGCAGCCTTGCCCGCGCTGACTCCTCGATCGTGCTGATTACCAATAAAGATACAGCGCTAGACAGCATCACAACTGAAACCGCCCGAGCCGTTTTTGCCATGAGATTGCGCAGCCTTCCGGATGGAAGCGCTGCGCATGTATTTGTATTGCCGGATGATAATCCCCTGCATGATGACTTTTGCAAGCAGGTGCTGGGTGTTTACCCCCATCAGCTTCGGCTGGCATGGGACCGCGCGGTATTTTCCGGCACGGGACAGGCACCAAACGTAGTGGAGTCTGTAGAAGAAATGATGGAAAAGGTCGCTGCACTGCCCGGCAGTATTGGTTATGTACAAAAAGGACAAGCGGATGAGCGCGTGCGTATTTTGCCGCTGGATTAAATGGCCTCTCGGGATGATGGCTTTTGTGGGCAGTTCTCCCGTATTTGCTCAGTCTGTTGCCGATACTCTGGATACACTGCAATTTCATGGCTTCATGAGTCAGGCGCTGGTGATTTCGGATCACAACGATTTCTTTGGCCCCAGCAGCAGCAAGGGGGGCAGCCTGCAGTTTTATGAGCTGGGGCTCAATGCTTCGTTACGCCCAAGCGATAACCTGCTGATTTCTGCTCAGGTGCTCAGCCGGCGGGCGGGCGATGATAGTGCAAAACCTGAACTGGATTATGGCGTAATTGATTACCAAGTCTACTCGGGAAACTCAACGACCCTTGGAATAAAGATTGGCCGTGTCAAGAATCCGTTCGGATTCTATAACGAAACGCGAGATGTGCCCTTTACTCGTACTGGCATATTGCTTCCACAGTCTATCTATTTTGATAGAACCCGAACCCAATCAATATCAGGCGATGGTGTCGCTGAATATTTTGAAAAAAGATTTACAGATAGCAGTATTCGATTTCAGGTTGGCTGGGGGTTGCCACAGGTTGATGATAACGTAAAAAATACAATTCTCCCTGATGCCTTGCCAGGCTCTATCAAGGCTAAAAATTCCTTGATAAGTCAGCTTTCCTATGAGTATGGCGGTGGACGATTTATTACCGCAATCACCTATGGGAAGATTACCGCTGAGTACGATTCTTCATCAAATGGCCCGGGAAATGGTGAGTTTTCCTATGAGCCCGTTATTCTTTCGGCTCAATATAATTCCATGCTATGGAGCCTTACTTCAGAAATTGCAGTTAGGAAGCGCGAGTTCAGCGGAATCCCGGATTCAAGGTTCAATGATTCTTCAACATCTGGCAGCTGGTATTTACAATATGCTTATCGATTCAATAATAAGTGGCAGGGTTTTTTAAGATATGATGCCTTGATTTCTGACCTGAGCGACATGCACGGCAAAGAGTTTGCATCCCAAGGTAATGGCGATGATTATTCAAGATATGCATTTGATAATACTTTGGGGTTGAAGTGGTTGGTTACACCAAAGTTCATGTTAGCGGCTGAGTATCATAATATTGAAGGGACGGGATGGTTGTACAAGCCAAACGAAAATGACAACAAGAAATATTGGGATCTTTTCCTCTTTCAGGCCTCGTATCGCTTTTAAAGCCAAGGGAGGCTCGTCATGAGTTGCTTTTCTACCAGCTCAATATTTTTTATAAGTCTGAGGCTCAAGGTTTTTCTTGTTACTACGCTTGTTCTTGTCTTTCTCGCATTTACCTTCTTTTTTGTAAGTCAGTCAGAGCTTGAGAGTCAGCTGGAACAGCGACAATTTATAAATTACAAGAAACAGAAGCTGGATATAATAAATGCTATAAAAATGTCGCGAAATACCCTGCAGGGTTATACAAGCATGATTTCTGCTGTCGCGGCGACGGACTCCCTGTTTGGTATTAATGATAATAAAAAAGTTTCAGCGAAAATAAACGAGATATGGCCATCCCTTCAACTTGATATAGGGATAGATGAGTTAAAGATTCTGGATAAGGAGGGGAAGGTTGTTCTGGAGAAGGGTGCCTATATTTTTTCAAGAAATAAAAATGAAAATATAGATAACGTTTTTTACAGAAGATGGGCTAAAGAGTCTCTTGATCTCGAAAGGCCGGTTTCGAGATTAATATGCAGCAAGGAATGTAGGCAGTATGCTTTTTCACCTATACTTAGCAACGGAGAAAGCATTGGTGTGGTTGTGGCATCTTTGTCCATAGCTGATGTGGCACGATATATAAATATAGATGGAAAAAGTGATATAGCAATTCTTGCTGATATCAAGGAAAGACAACGAAGTTCCTACTTGAAGTCCTGGGGTGGCGATGTGGTCGCTGCTACTAATAAGGAAGAGACGATAAAGAAAATAGATTATCTGTCTCAGGGATTTTCAAAGAAAGAAATAGTCGATTCTCCAGTCAGGATCAAGCTGAACGATGAGTACTATTATGTAATGATGTTTCCTGTCGGAGATAATGGTCATGCCATTGAGGATGGCGGACATGTTGTTGTTTTTTCCAATATTACTGATGAATATGAAAGTGTAAATAAAGAATCGGAAAGAGCCTTTTTGATTATTCTTTTGGGGTGGCTTTTTGCAGAGGCAGCTATTTTTGGACTTTTGTGGAAGCCAATGTCCAGTTTGAAGAAGATTATAGAATATCTTCCGATGCTGGCTGAAGGAAAGTTTGATGATTTTGCTAAAGTAATGAAGATTCCAGGGCGCTACTCTCACGACGAGATCGGTGTGCTGCAAAGAACAGCTCTTGCAGTATCAGGAAAGCTTCAGCAACTTCAGATCGAGTTGCATGACATGAATTCACAGTTGCAATATCGAGTAGAAGATCTTGCGAAGGAAAGGGACTTTACGAATAGTCTTTTATCTACTGCCAGTGCGCTAATAATAACCCATGGCGAAAAGTCAGGCGTGGTTATTGCCAATCAACTTGCTCTTAAAAAAACAGGGTTGCGCCTGGATAATATTATTGGAAAAGGGTTTCAGAACACCTTCCTGAATGACAATGATAGATTCAATTATTTCAGGTCGGAATTTCAGCAAGAGCATACTCTGGCTGGCAATAATGAAATTATCATCGAATGGTATCATTCTCCCCTTTCGAGCCTATCGAGCGAGGATGCTTATTGGGTCTCTGTAGGAGTCGATGTTACTGAGAAGAAAAAGGCCGAGAGCAGATTGGTCTGGTTGGCAAATCAGGATTCTCTAACAGGGCTTTATAATCGAAGGTTTTTCAAGGAAAGGCTTGAGGAATCACTTTCTAATCAAGAATATGGTGCCGTATTTTACCTTGACCTTGACAGATTCAAGGAAGTCAACGAGTTAAGTGGGCATGGCTCCGGTGATAAACTGCTTTGCATGGTGGCAGATAAGCTGAAGGATTTTCTACCAGACGAATGTTTTATAGCCAGATTGGGCGGTGATGAATTTTCTGTCTTGCTGCCATTTTATGCAGATAGTCTAGCCATTGACATTGCATCTAAAATAAATGATGCCTTGGATGAAATAAATTTCATAGTAGATAAACAGCGTCATCGTGCTGTTGCCAGCATCGGTATCGCATCTTATCCCATGCACGGTGATAATACTGAATCAATAATGGCAAATGCCGACATAGCAATGTATTTGGCCAAGGATAACCCTATGGTCGACTGGCATCTAATTACTGAAAAGGATTTGAGTAAGGAAAATATTCAACACCGTATTTACTGGGATGAAGTTTTGAAACAGTCTCTGCAAGATGATAGTTTTGAATTCTTTGCCCAGCCAATCATGAATGTAAGTGATAATACGATAAAGCACTATGAGCTACTTATAAGGCTTCCGGATTCAGTAGGTGGATTTTTCTCCCCAGGTCAATTTATACCTGTGGCTGAGCGTAGTGGGTTGATTATAGATATTGATAGATATGTGATTGAGAAGGGTGTTCATTATCTCTCTTGCATGAATGGTGTCAGCTTTTCGATCAATATTTCAGGTAAATCATTAAGAGACGAGTCTCTTGCCGAATTCTTGAGCAAGAAGCTTGAAGAGTCTGGCGCTCAGGCAGAAAGGTTGATAGTCGAAATCACGGAAACTGAAGCAGTTACTGATTTTGGATTGGCCAGCAAAACTCTTTTGGATATAAAGGAGCTTGGCTGTAAGGTTGCACTGGATGATTTTGGATCAGGGTTTAGTAGCTTTAGATACCTTGACCGTCTGCCTTCTGATTTTGTAAAAATCGATGGTGAATTTATTTCCGGGCTTGAAAGGTCCCCCAGTAACCGAGTTATTGTTAACTCTATATTTGAAGTGTCGAGATCCTTTGGTAAGCAGGTTATAGCTGAATTTGTTGATAGTGACGAGGTGCTTGATATATTGAGTGAAATAGGTGTTGATTACGCTCAGGGATATCTTGTTGGGAAACCTGAGCATATAAATAAAATTATAAGGTGTGATGATGAACGTAAGTGAGTTTGAGCGTTATTGCGACGCTTTTGGTTTTTCGGTAATAAATTCTTTCGAGGACTATGTTGCGTGCTGTGAGTTTCGTCGGGGTGTTTATTATAACAAGTTTGGGTATCTGTCTGGCGATGACTTGATTGATGAGTGGGATGAGTTTGATGATCGCTCCGTGCACCTTGCTTTAAAACATAAAGCCTCTGACACGATGGTTGGTTATTTCAGAGTGGTATGTTCGATAGAATCTACCTTGTTACCGATAGAGTCCTACTACCAGGACTGTTTTTTTAGCGATATTAATCCTGATGCCATGAATCGTGATGGTATATGTGAACTATCAAGATTCTCGCTGTTAACCCGGGTATCTTACGAGAAAGAGAATTTCAATTTTCTTGATGATGAGGAGTTATTACTCCTGGGGCTATCACGGCATGCTCTGGCTACATCAATTGCATCTGTGGTCAGTGCTGCAGGCCGTGATCATGCTTTTGCCCTGGTAGAGCCAAGATTTGTAAGGCTGATAAAAGGCTCTAATGTTTTTTTCAAGCGTGTTGGTGATTTTCAGGATTTATATGGAAAAAGGGCACCATATTATGTGAAATGCTCAAGCCTGGTCGCTTCCTTTCCCCCGGATTACCTTTCCATGTTTGAATCCATAAGGAATGATATTCGTGGCGAGGTCAGTTCGGTCGTGAAATCCTTTTCAAAAAAAAATTCATGGAGAGATTCCTTTCATGGAGCACCCGCATGAAAGTGTATCCATCATTCTATTCGTTCATTCAGTATTGCCCTGACTATAACCTTTCCCCCATCAGGTGAACTTTTGTTGATGGCCTGAAGTGCCAGTGCCAGGGCGCGAGTTGCTACTTCTTCCGTATTCATTTTCATGCACGAAATGCGATAACCGAATACTTCCGCGTAAGGCACGGCATCAATGCTGAACAGTAGGAGATCCTTGCCTGGAACGAGTCCTGCTTCAAGGCAGGCCTTGATGATGCCCAGGGCGATCTGGTTATTGACGGCAATCACTCCTTCGGGGACATCACCCTGACTCAGCACCTCCTTCATGAAGTGATAGGCGGGGTCCATAGTGAAGTCTGCGTAATGCACTCTGATGGGCGTATCGCCCAGGGCTTCGCGGATGCCGGAGGTTCTCCCAATGGAGACGCGTGAATCACCAGGGCCTGAGATGACCAGTACATTGCCTGCCTTCTGTCTTACCATCCATGCGCCTGCCTGGTATCCGCAGTCAGTATTATCGATATACACCCCGCCGGCATGCGCGATATCAATTTCGCGATCCAGAAGAATTACCGGAATACCACTTTGCTCCAGCCGTGACGCCCATCCAGGATGATAATCTGCATCTGAAGAAATCACTGCGATGATCAGTGCATCAATCCCCAGTGCCAGAAGGCGCTTTACAGCTACCTGTTCCTGCGTTTCGGATTCATAGGAATCCAGTACCAGAATATCCACATCATGATCGAGCCCCGCCTTGCTCAGTGACTGCCCGATATGACCAAAAAAGGGGTTGTTCAGGTTGGGCATGACCACGCCGATGCGCTGATGGCGCGCCGGTACCTGTGGCGATGCCTGGGTGCGCGTCCGTCGATGCGGTCGGTATCCGATTCGTTCAGCGACCTCATGAACCCTGACAAGTGTCTCGGGGTGCACGCTGTCCGGGTTCGAAAAGGCACGCGATACAGTAATTCTGCTGACGCCCGCTTCTCTGGCTACATCTTCAAGTCGGGTACGCTGGGATGAAGGCATCATCAATATCCAGATAGTAGGTGGGGCGGCTGTTTGACGGTCGATTGATAGTATCATTTTGTATCATTGAAAGCAGTGACACTAACCTCGATTTCATCGGAATAAGGGTTAAAACATTCCGGCGTGCCTGACGTCATGTGCCTTTTGGTATTAACTGATACTAAATGATAGGAGAGGGCTTGCGTATCATTGGTGCATCATTGTCTTCCACCCCCTGGCAGTTGACTGGCCAGGCACATCACAATAAAGGGGATCGGCAAATGAGCACATGGCGAGTACTTGTCAAGGGTATCGGCATCGCAGGGGTTGTTGGCTGTGTCATGCCAGCCCATGCGGACACCACCATTACGGTAGCAACGGTCAATAACCCGGATATGGTGACCATGCAAAAAATGACGGCGGCGTTCAAGAAGGCGCATCCGGACATTAACGTGAACTATGTCACCCTGCCGGAGAATGAATTGCGGCAGAAGATCACGACCGATATTGCCAGTGGCGGGGGACAGTACGACGTTATTACGGTCAGCAACTATGAAACGCCGATCTGGGCAAAAAACGGCTGGCTGAAGCCGATGGATAATCTACCGGAAAGCTATGCCTCCAATGATTTGATCGATTCGGTACGCCAAGGGTTGTCTGCTGACGGTACGCTGTATGCGCTGCCATTTTATGCTGAGTCCTCCATGACCTATTACCGGAAGGACTTGTTCAGCAAGGCCGGGCTCACCATGCCGGAACGACCTACCTGGGATCAGGTGCAGACGTTTGCAAGGACGCTCAATGACCCGGCGAACGGTGTATACGGCATCTGCCTTCGCGGATTGCCGGGTTGGGGGCAGAACATGGCGTTGTTCGGCACCATGGTCAACGGTTACGGCGGGCGCTGGTTTGACATGGACTGGCAGGCGCAGCTGACCAGTGAGCCCTGGAAAAAGGCCGCTGCCATGTATAAAAGCCTGTTGACCGAATACGGGCCTCCCGGTGCCACCTCCAATGGCTTTACCGAATCCGAGACACTATTCGCCAATGGTCAGTGTGGCATGTGGGTCGATTCCACGGTCGCTGCCGGGTACCTCTCTGATCCAGCCACGTCAAAAGTTGCAGATCAGGTCGGTTTTGCTCAATCGCCCTATCAGACCACACAAAATGGTGCCAACTGGCTGTATGTCTGGGCACTGGCCGTGCCGAAGTCTGCTCCGCACGCCGAGGCCGCACAGACCTTTGTGGACTGGGCTACCTCCAGCCAGTACATCTCCTCGGTAGCAGCCGACAAGGGCTGGCTGGGTGTGCCGCCAGGAACTCGCACATCAACCTATGAAAGCGATGGCTACAAGAAGGTGGCCCCCTTTGCCTCATTGGTGTTCAAGGCCATTACATCCGCTGATCCGAACCACCCCACCGCCGAGCCGGTGCCTTATACCGGCATTCAGTTCATCAGTATCCCTCAGTTCCAGGCCATCGGAACCCGGGTTGGCCAGCTGATGGCGGGCATCGTGTCCGGTCAGAGTACGATCGAGCAGGGGCTTGAGCAGGGTCAGCAGTTTACCCAGCGTCTGATTGACCGCGCCGGTTACGGCAAGAAGTAGCCGTCTGCCCCGGCATGCGGTCATATCATCGCGTGCCGGGGCGATCCTTGGCATTGAATACCAGGATAATCCCATGAATACAGAGGCAACAGCCCTGTCCGATAGCCCTGATCGCGGCAGAAAACTGCACCGACGGCACGGCCCACCGGTTAAGCGTCTGATGGCGCCGGCGGTCATCTTCCTGCTGGTGTGGATGATCGTCCCGCTGGCCATGACAATTTATTACGCCTTCCAGAATTACAACCTGATGATGCCCACCATGCGGGGCTTTGCCGGGTGGGAAAACTTCTCGATTCTGCTGAACGATCCGACCTTCTGGTCGGCTCTGGTCAATACCCTGGTACTGGTGGGAGCCTGCCTGATCGTGACCGTCGGGCTCGGCCTTGTACTGGCACTGTTGTTCAACCGTACCTTCATCGGGCGCGGCATTGCGCGCACGCTTGCCATCTCGCCGTTTTTTGTCATGCCTGTGGTGACCGGGCTGATTTTCAAGAACATGCTGTTTCATCCGGTCTACGGCATCTTTTCATGGGCCATGCGTACGCTGGGCCTTGAGCCGATAGACTGGCTGGCCCATTACCCGATGCTTTCCATCATCATGATGATTTCCTGGGAATGGACCCCGTTTGCATTGTTGATTCTGCTGACCGGTCTGCAGTCGTTGCCGGAAGACCAGATCGAGGCGGTACGGCTGGATGGGGCCAATCGCTGGCAGGAGTTTCGCCATATCGTGATTCCCCATCTGGGGCAGGTGCTTTATGTGGTGGTCATGCTTGAAAGTATCTTCTTCCTGACCTCCTTTGCCGAAATCTACGCAACAACCAGTGGTGGTCCGGGAACGGCGACAACCAATCTGCCGTACTACATCTATCTGTCGGCCTTTTTCCAGTATGACATCGGTCTGTCTTCTGCTGCCGCGATCGGGGCGGTGGTTCTGGCCAATATCTTTGCCTTTTTCCTGATCCGGTTTGTGGCCGGCAACCTCAATGCGGGAGGGCAGCGCTGATGGAACCAAAACGTTCAATCGGGCTGGCAGTCGTAGGCTGGCTGGTGGCTCTGATCATGTTCTTTCCCATCCTCTGGATGATACTGACCGCGTTCAAGACCGAGCAGACGGCGTTCTCGATGACACCGCAGTTCATCTTCAGCCCTACTCTCGACAGCTTCAGAACGGCGCTGGACCAGGGGGCAGGGTACTGGCACTACGCTCTGAACTCAGCGATCACCTCGGTGATATCGACATTGATCGGGCTGGCGCTGGCCATTCCGGCCGCCTATGCCATGGCATTCTTTCCCTCCAAACGCACGGATTTCACGCTGGTCTGGATGGTATCCACCAAGTTCATCCCGGCGGTCGGGGTCCTGATTCCGATCTTTCTGGTCTACAAGTCACTTGGGCTATTGGACACGGATGCAGGGCTGATCATGCTGTTTGCTGCCATGAACCTGCCGATCATGGTCTGGATGGTGTACTCCTACTTCAAGGATATCCCCAGAGATATCGTCGAGGCTGCAGACATTGATGGCGCCGGCACCCTTCAGACCATGGTGCAGGTCATCCTGCCGCTGGCGCTGCCGGGGCTTGCCTCCACGGGGCTGCTGGCACTGATTTTTGCCTGGAACGAAGCCTTCTGGAGTCTGACCATGGTGGATCACAACGCTGCGACGCTGGCACCGTTCATCGCTTCGTTCAAAAGTGCCGAGGGGCTTTTCTGGGCCAAGATGTCGGCCGCGTCAGTACTAACCGTTACCCCGATTATCGTCCTTGGCTGGTTTGCCCAGCGACAGATGGTGCGCGGGCTCACGTTCGGCGCGGTGAAGTAACCCGGGCTCTTCTCTTTACATGAGGCGAGCCTGGAGCTCGCCGGATTACGCACAGGAGCAGGACATGGCCGTTGTCGAACTCAATAACGTTGCCAAGCGCTATCCCGGCAGTGGCAGCAAGGGTGCTGCCGCCAATGCCGTTGATGACTTCAATCTGATAACCCGCGATGGGGAGTTCATCGTGCTGGTGGGGCCCTCGGGCTGTGGCAAGTCCACCACCATGCGAATGATTGCAGGCCTTGAGGCCAATACCGGCGGTGAGATACGCATCAATGGCCGGGATGTCAGTCAGGTCGCTGCCCGGGATCGTGATATCGCCATGGTGTTTCAAAGCTATGCGCTTTATCCGCACATGACGGTCTTTGACAACATGGCGTTTGCGCTCAAGCTCAAGAAGTACCCAGGGGAAGATATCCAGAAGCGCGTTAAAGAGGCCGCAGAGGTTCTTGGTATTACCGCGCTGCTGGACCGCAAGCCACGGGCCCTGTCCGGTGGGCAGCGGCAGCGGGTCGCCCTGGGGCGTGCCATAGTCCGTAGTCCGCAGGTTTTCCTGATGGATGAGCCACTGTCCAATCTGGACGCCATGCTGCGAGTGGACATGCGGGCCGAGATCATCAAACTGCACCGCAAGCTCAAGGTCACGACCTTCTATGTAACTCATGATCAGACCGAAGCGATGACCATGGGCGAGCGGATCGTGGTCATGAAAGATGGTCGAATCCAGCAGATTGATACGCCCAATACGCTGTATCACTGTCCTGCCAACCTGTTCGTGGCCGGGTTCATCGGCACCCCTTCCATGAACTTTCTGAAGATGACGCTTGGTCAGCACGGCATGATGCTCACCGGGCCGACGGCTCGACTGCTGGCCAGCCCCGAGCGTCAGGATCTGTCGAATCACCGGGGCCAGACCCTGTGGGCCGGTATTCGACCGGAACATCTGCGGCCCACCGATGCCGATGACTGTGCCGCTCTGCTGACCGGTGAGGTGGATGTGGTCGAACCTCTGGGGGCGGTCACCATGGTCCAGATGACGGTTGATGGTCATCGCATTACCGCCCAGCTTGATGGTGATACTCGCGTCAGCATTGGCGATACGCTGACGCTGACCTGTGACAGTGACCAGCTGCACCTGTTTGACACCGAGACCGAACTGGCTCTGCCCCGTACTCACGCAATGTCGACCACGACAGTCTGAACACTTGATTAAAAGCCACCAGGGAGATACCCATGCAGGCACTTTCAGCAACGACCCTGAATGCCCTTGAAGGAGTTGATGTTCCTCGTTTTGATCGCAGCCAGGTATCCGTCGGCATCGTGCATTTTGGTGTGGGCGGCTTTCATCGCGCGCATCAGGCCATGTATCTCGATAGGCTGATGAATGAAGGCAAGGCGCTGGACTGGGGCATTTGCGGCGTCGGTGTAATGCCTTCCGATACTCGAATGCGGGATGTGCTGGCCGCCCAGGATGGGCTGTATACGCTGGTGCAAAAGCATGCCGATGGGCAGTACGAAGCGCGGGTAATCGGCTCGATGGTACGTTATCTGTACGCTCCGGATGACCCGGAGATGGTCATCGAAACCATGGCAGCCGAGAGCACCCGCATCGTGTCGCTGACCGTTACCGAAGGAGGCTACAACTTTCATCATGTGACCGGCGAATTCAATCTGGCTCATCCGGATGTAATGCATGATCTTGCCGAGGGAGCCGTGCCTGTAACGGTATTCGGGCTGGTGGTCGAGGCCCTGTCCCGCCGCCTGTCCCGTGGTTTGCCGCCCTTTACGGTCATGTCCTGCGACAATATTCAGGGGAACGGTGATGTTGCGCGCGCCATGTTTACGGCTTACGCCGAGCACAAGGCACCGGACGTCGCTGCCTGGATGAAGGCGTCGGTACCGTTCCCGAATTCGATGGTCGACCGCATCACCCCGGTCACCACGGACCAGGACCGCGCCGATGTGGCGTCGCGCTTTGGCATCGAAGATGGCTGGCCGGTCGTGTGCGAGCCCTTCACCCAGTGGGTACTGGAAGATCATTTTTCCCAGGGGCGACCTGCCTTCGAAGACGTTGGTGTTCAGGTCGTGGATGATGTCATGCCCTACGAGCTGATGAAGCTGCGTTTACTGAATGCCAGTCACCAGGCGCTGACCTATTTCGGTTACCTTGCCGGTTATCGGTATGCCCACGAAGTCTGCAGTGATCAGCTATTCAATGATTTTCTGCTGGATTACATGACGCTTGAGGCCACACCTACGCTCAGTCCGGTGCCAGGCGTTGATCTTGAGGCCTATCGTCATACGCTGATCGAGCGTTTTGCCAACCCGGAAATTCGCGACACCCTGGCTCGGCTGTGTGCCGAAAGCTCGGACCGTATTCCGAAGTGGCTGTTGCCGGTGATTCGGGAGCAGCTGGCACGCGGCGGTGATATCAAGCGTTCTGCTGCGGTGGTTGCCAGCTGGGCCCGTTACGCCGAGGGACAGGACGAGCAGGGCGAGCCCATCGAGATAGTGGATCGTCTGAAGGATGACCTGATGGCGATGGCAGCAGATAACCGACGACATCCGACAGCCTTTATCGAAAATCAGGATCTGTTCGGTGACCTGGCCAGTGAGCCACGGTTTGTCGAGGCATACCTGTCGGCGCTTTCACTTCTACATACAACGGGAGCCCGGGCCACGCTCGAGGCGCTGCGCTGAGGACAACTCAGGGAGACGGCATGTATATCGGTGTGGATTGTGGCACTCAGAGCACCAAGGTGGTGGTGCTCGACCCTGACCGACAGATACTGGTCGGCGAGGGGCAGGCCCCGCATGAGTTGATCAGTGGTGCTGATGGGCAGCGAGAGCAGGACCCGCAGGTCTGGATCGATGCGCTGGAGCAGGCACTGGCTACCGCACTTCGACGTGCCGGCATTGATGGCCGGCAGGTACGTGGCATAGGCATTTCCGGCCAGCAGCATGGTCTGGTGGCTCTGGATGCTGACGGCTGTCCGGTGTATCCCGCCAAGCTCTGGAATGATACTCAGGCCTTTCGCGAGTGTGCGGCCCTGATCGAGGCCATGGGCGGAGAGGCCGGCTGTCTGGCGCGGCTGGGAGTGGTTCCACAGCCAGGTTATACCGCGCCCAAGCTGGCGTGGCTACGCGCGCACCATCGTGCTGCCTATGATCGGATTGCCACCGTGCTGTTACCGCATGACTACCTTAACTTCTACCTGACCGGTGAGCGGGTTGCAGAATGTGGTGACGCGTCAGGCACGGCCTACTTTGATACCCGTACGCGGTGCTGGGATACAAAGGCCTTTCACCATGTGGCGCCGGAGCTTGACCCTGAACGGGTCCTGCCTCGACTGATCGCATCGGATGAACCTGCCGGCATGCTGACGCCACAGATGGCTGCTCGACTGGGCCTTGCTGCGGGAATTCCGGTGTCTTCCGGCGGGGGCGATAACATGATGGGGGCCATTGGCACGGGGAATCTGTCGCCTGGTGCCATCACCATGAGTCTGGGTACCTCCGGTACGGTGTATGGCTGTGCTGATGCGCCGGTGGTAGCCGAGCCAGGGCTTATTGCCAACTTCTGTGCCAGTCATGGGGGATGGTTACCGCTGATCTGCACCATGAACGTTACCTCGGCTACCCGGCAGGTACAGACATTGCTGAGCCTGGACCTGCCCGGCTTTACGTCAGCCGTGGCTGCCGCGCCGCCAGGCGCGGAGGGTGTTCAGGTGCTGCCGTTTTTCGATGGCGAGCGGGTGCCGATGCTGCCCGAGGCCACGGCCAGTTTCATCGGCCTCTCGGCGCATAACACCACGCCTGCCAACCTGTGTCGTGCCGTCATGGAAGGCACCACCTTCGGACTGCGATACGGGCTGGATCTGCTGCGGGCACAGGGCATCACACCCCGCGACATTCGCCTGGTCGGTGGTGGGGCCAACAGTGCGGTCTGGCGTCAGATGGTCGCTGACGTCATGAATGTGCCGCTGGTGTGTGTGGCGGGGGAGGCGGCAGCGCTGGGCGCAGCCTTGCAAGCCTGGTGGTGTGATCTGACAGGCCGGGGAGACACCACGAGTCTGCAGACGCTGTGTGATCAGGCAGTACAGGTGGATGAATCAACACGGACTCGGCCTGATCCGGCCAGGTCACAGGCCTATCAGGGACATTACGAGCGTTACCTGACAACGCTGGCTGCACACTACCCGCATCTGTCGGTCGCACCGCGGTAAACCGACCTCGGCCGAGTTGAGGTATGATGCTGTCGTTGCGCAGGGTGGCATCTCTTTTATCACAACGTATTGGCGGAGTAGCGGGTTATGGCCGGGTCGTGGTTTCCCCACTGGAAGAAGGTAGGTATTTCGGAGCAGGCGCTGGTGGCCCCCGATGAGCGATTGTCGGGCGCGCAGACACTGGTAATGGGCATTCAGCATACGATTGCCATGTTTGGCTCGACGGTGCTGGCGCCGCTGCTGATGGGATTTGATCCCAACGTGGCCATCTTCATGTCCGGGGTTGGCACTCTGCTGTTCTTTTTGCTGGTGGGCGGCCGGGTGCCGAGCTATCTGGGGTCGAGTTTTGCCTTTATCGGTGTGGTCATGGCCGCCACGGGGTATGCCGGCCAGGGAGCCAATCCCAATCTGGCCATGGCACTGGGAGGCATTATTGCCTGCGGTGCTGTATATGCCCTGATCGGCCTGGTAGTGATGAGCACCGGCACCGGCTGGATCGAGGCCTTGATGCCGCCTGCCGTTACCGGGGCGATCGTCATGATGATCGGGCTCAATCTGGCCCCCGTGGCGGTCGAGAGTGTCTCCGGGTCACCGTTTTCAAGCTGGATGGCTCTGGCGACCGTCATTTGCATTGGCGGGGCGGCGGTGCTGACACGCGGGGTGCTTCAGCGACTGTTGATTCTGGTGGGGCTGCTTGCCGCGTATGGGGTGTATGCCTTGCTCACCAATGGCTTCGGGCTGGGAACCCCCATCGATTTTTCCGCTGTTGCCCAGGCGCCCTGGTGGGGGATGCCGACCTTTACGGCACCCACGTTCAACCTGCATGCCATGGGGCTGATTGCCCCGGTGGCTGTTATTCTGGTGGCCGAAAACCTGGGGCATATCAAGGCCGTGGGCGCGATGACGGAACGCAACCTGACTCCCTGGACCGGGCGCGCCTTTCTGGGGGATGGGCTGGCTACCATGCTGTCCGGTGCGGCAGGTGGTACGGGCGTCACTACCTACGCCGAAAACATCGGCGTCATGGCGGTTACGCGGGTCTACTCCACCCTGATTTTCGTTGCCGCGGCGGTCATGGCCATGGTCATGGGCTTCTCGCCCCGGTTCGGGGCCGTGATTCAGACCATCCCGGGCCCGGTCATGGGCGGAGCATCCATTGTGGTCTTCGGTCTGATTGCCGTGGCGGGTGCCCGTATCTGGGTACAGAACCAGGTAGATCTGTCCAATAACGCCAATTTGATCAGTATTGCCGTCATTCTGGTGCTGGGCGCTGGCAACTTTTCATTGCACTTCGGCCAGTTCACTCTGGATGGCATCGGTACTGCGACCTTTGGCGGCATTATATTGCACGCTATGCTGCGCTGGCGTCAGCGGCCACACTGACGTTCTGCCGGGTTCGCATGTTCTCGAACCCGGCCTTTCCCCTTCATGCCATTTCTACGTCATCGCCAGGTGCCCGGCGTACCAGCGCGTGTTGCATGTACTGAGGTGTGGCAAAAAAACCGCACCCTGCATGAGGGTTTATAAAAAAAATCCCAGGTGTAGAAGCCGGTAACAAAAAGTTTTGTGTGCTGTTTTGCCGCACGCTTGAGGTATCGCTGATGAAGGAGATATCTCATGCAACTCAATGATCCCCGCCTGTTTCGCCAGCTGGCCTATGTCAACGGTATGTGGACTGCCGGTGACCAGGGTCGTGATCTGGCCGTCGATGACCCGGCCACCAATGAAGTATTGGGCCATGTGGCATTGCTTGAGCGCGATCAGATCACTGCCTCGGTGACGGCCGCTGAACAGGCCTTTGCCCACTGGCGCTCGCTGAGCGTCAATGAACGTGCCGCCAGGCTGCATGCCTGGCATGACCTGTTGCAGGCGCACAGGGAGGACCTGGCGGTCATCATGACCCGGGAGCAGGGTAAGCCGTTGGCTGATGCACGGGGCGAGGTGGATTACGGCGCCAGCTTCATTCAGTGGTTTGCCGAAGAAGGCAAGCGAGCCGGAGGTGAGACCATTCCCAGCCACCTGCCCAATGCCATGCTGGGCACCCTTCGTGAGCCGGTGGGAATTTCGGTCATGTTTACGCCGTGGAATTTTCCATTGGCCATGATTACGCGCAAGGCGGCGGCTGCGCTGGCAGCTGGTTGCCCGGTCATTGTCAAACCGGCGGGGGAAACGCCGTATTCGGCATTGGCGCTGGCGGAGCTGGCGGAGCGGGCCGGCATTCCGGCTGGCGTTTTCAATGTGGTCACCGGTGATGCCGAAATGGTCTCGGAGGTGCTGTGCAACGATACGCGCGTTCGGTCGGTATCCTTTACGGGCTCTACGCGGGTCGGCAAGTTGTTGATGAAGCAGAGTGCATCAAGCGTCAAGCGCATGGCACTGGAACTGGGGGGCAATGCACCCTTTATCGTCGGACCGGACATGGACCCGGACGAGGCTGCCAGGGAGGCACTGGCCGCTCGGTTTCAGACGGCGGGGCAGGACTGTCTTGCCGCCAACCGCATTTTTGTACACGCCAGCATTTATGAGCAGTTCATTGAGCGGTTTGCGGTGCACATGAAGCAGCTTCGTGTTGGCAATGGTCTGATGGATGTCGACATTGGGCCGCTCATTCACTCACGTGCCGTGGACATGGCCTGCGCCCTGGTCGACGATGCCGTTCACAGGGGCGCCCGGTTGATCGCCGGTGAACAGTCCATGGCGCCGGGTGCCAACTTCTTCATGCCGACGCTGGTGGCTGACATTACGCCGGAGATGCGGGTCTTCCGGGAGGAAACCTTTACTCCAGTGGCGGCAGTGTGTGCCTGGGAGGATGAAGAGGCTGTCATTGCTGCGGCCAACGATACGGAATATGGCCTGGCGGCCTACGTGTATACCCATGATGTGCGCCGAATCTACAGGTTCATGCGCGGGCTTGATTATGGCATGGTCAGTGTCAATACCATCAAGATGACCGGCGCCCCCGTGCCCTTTGGTGGCATCAAGCAGTCGGGGCTGGGCCGGGAAGGTGGTCACGCCGGGATCGAAGAATATCTGGACACCAAGTACTTCTGCCTGGGTAACATGCCGAGCGTATCGGGCAGCTGACGATGCCATGCCATCAATGACGCGGGCCCGGGAGACCGGGCCTGCTGCCTTTCAACGGGCCGGTTCATGGATTCAACGTCTGTCCTGCTCAAGGATGTCTACGCCGCCCGGCGGCGTATTGTCGGAAGCTCTGGCCGGTGCGGTGGCCGCCAATGCGCCGTCTCGCCCTGACAGCCAGCGTGTGACGGTGATCGGTGCTGGCATGCAGGCCAGGCTTCGGGTCGAGGCGCTTACACTGGTGCGTGATATTCGTCAGGTGTATGTCTGGGCGCGGCATGCCGCCAGGCGGATATTATAGTGACCACTACCCCCTCTCGCATGCCGCTGCTGTTTGGCGATATGCTGTCATCAGGTGTGCATGTGACAGCAATGGGGTCGGACAGCCCGGACAAGCAGGAACTGGACCGCTCGGTGATGAGTCGTGCCGATCACATGGTTGTCGATACGCGGACGCAGAGCGAGCATAACGGTGAGTTAAAGGCCTGGTCGGGTGAGCCCGTGCCTGTTGAGGTGACCGGGCTGGGCGTACTGCTGGCCGAGGGCGCGCCAGGGCGCAGGAGTGATCAGGCCATTGCGGATTTTGCCTTGTCCTGGCTGACATGACAGGCTGTGTGTAAGCCGACCTAATACTTGTATCTGGTACTTTAAAGCTAGCTAATTTTAATTAAAACAGGCTAGTGTGGTGTCATACCAGGGAAGGGGCGAGCAGGCTGCTGGCTCATGATAACAGTACAAGGGGAATGGCATGGGATTGGATAAGCAGACACGTCAGGTAATGGCAGAAATCGAGCAGCAACTGGCGACGCTGGAGCTCCCGCTGGCCCCATCGCAGATGCGGCTGCAGGCTCAGGCCCGCAGTGACCGCTACGGGCTGGCACGAACACCGCTCGACAAGGTGACCGACTATGCCGTGGCCGGCCCGGCACAGGATATTCCTGTACGTGCCTACCAGCCGGACCGACCGGTGCCACAGAATGGGTGGCCGACCCTGCTTTATTTTCATGGCGGCGGTTTTGTTATCGGGGACCTCGAGACGCATGATGCCCTGTGCCGTTACCTGTGTTCAGAAGGCGGCGTACAGGTACTGGCCGTGGATTATCGACGGGCACCCGAGGCCACGTTCCCGGCGGCGCATGAAGATGCACTGGCCGTGCTGGATGCCATTGCCATGGCGCCCGAGGAATACGAAATAGACCTGTCCCGTGTCGTGGTGGGCGGTGACAGCGCGGGCGGGAATATTGCAGTTGTGCTGGCTCATGCCTGCATCGGGCGTGATGACATCATGCTGGCCGGGCAGATGTTGCTGTATCCCTGGCTTAGACTCTCGCCGGCGCCGGATTCGCCTTCCAAACGTCACTGGGGGCAGGGGTATGGGGTGGAGCTGAGCGATCTGAACCAGTTCGCCCTGCTCTACGACCCGCGCCTTGACTGGGACGCGCCGACGGCCTCACCGTTTTATCTGGGCGAGCTGTGGGGACTTCCGCCCGCCTTTGTGGCCTCCATCGAGCATGATCCGTTGTGCGATGAAGCCGAAGTGTTTGCCATGCGTCTGGCACAGCAGGGAATTGCCGTGACCTGGCGTCGTTATCTGGGCACCGTTCACAGCTGCGCTGTCATGGCCGGAGCCATCGATCAGGGGCGCTATATGCTTGATGATGCTGCCCAGTGGCTTCATGCAATGGCTCAGCCTGCGCGCTGAGCAGCAGAGTCCATGCCGGTTCCTTCCCGGGTGGTCTGTGTTGAACCACCGGGCAGGGACTGGCAGTCTGACGGCTCTTTTGTGCGCACGGGGTACTGGCTGAATGGCTCACTCATCGGAGGCGTCCTGGTTTTCGACTCACCTGGGAACCTGGCCGCTTGGCCCGCAAGGCACCTCAATCAATCCTCATGATCCGGCGCCGGGCCTGTCCGGCGAGGAATTTCTCGAACTGGCCTCTCATTCGGTCCGTGTACAGGCCCCCATGGTGCGGCGTGGCTGGCGATCGGGAGATAACGGGGCCGGGCGGGGAGCGGACAGCTTCGAGCCGGTCAGCTGGGCGGAAGCGACCCGTCTTGTTGCTGATGAACTTCAGCGTGTGGCTGGTGAACATGGCAATGACGCCATCTACGCCGGCAGCTACGGCTGGGGAAGTGCCGGACGATTTCATCATGCCCAGAGCCAGATCAAGCGGATGCTTAACCTGTTTGGCGGCTTCTCCTGCTCGGAACATTCCTATAGCTATGGTGCCGGTGCCGTCATACTGCCCCACGTGCTGGGCGCCCCGTTCGGAGATACCAATGCCTGTGCCCCTGGCTGGGATCAGGTTGCTGCCCATACGGATGTGATGCTGGCGCTTGGGGGGTTCCGGCCGGGTAATACCCGATGTGATGCAGGCGGTGTCTTTGCCCATACGGCGCGATCCTGGCTTGAGAAGGCGTGTCGGCGGGGGATGACGCTGATTGTGGTGTCGCCGGATGCCGCTGATGCACCGGCCTGGCCGAACGTAACGCATATCCCCCTTCGTCCAACCACTGACACGGCGCTGATGCTTGGTCTGATCGGAGAGCTGGAAGCCCGTGGGCAGGGGCAGCATGACTTTTTGTCCCGCTACTGTACCGGCCATGAGGCACTGGCTCGGCATGTGCTGGGTGAAGACGACGGAACGGTACGCAATGCGGCCTGGGCCGCGGAAATTACCGGTATGTCACCAGCCCGTATCGAGGCATTGGCACGCCAGCTGGCGGAAGCTCGACGGCCCCTGATTGCCATGAGCTGGTCCCTGCAGCGTGCACGGTTCGGCGAGCAGCCCTGCTGGGCAGCGGTATCGCTGGCAGCCTGGCTTGGTCATATAGGGGCCCCGGGTGGAGGGGTGGCCTTCGGGCTGGGATCGGTCAACTCGGTCGGTCAGCCGGTGCGTCCACTCAAGGCACCGGGCGTTTTCCAGGGGATTAACCCTGTCTCATCATGTATTCCCGTGGCCGGACTGGGCGATATGCTGGCGAGCGCCGGGCAGCCCTATCGCGTCAATGGCGATCTGCGCCGCTGGCCCAGGGCGCGGTTGATCTATTGGGCCGGCGGTAACCCGTTTCATCACCATCAGGACTTGAACCGCCTGCGCGATCTCTGGAAACGCCCTGACACGGTCATCGTGCATGAGCCGGTCTGGAGCGCGACGGCGCAGCAGGCCGACATCGTACTGCCGGTTACCCTGCCTCAGGAGCGCAGTGATATCAGTGGCTCGTCCAATGATCGTACTCTGGTTTATAGCCCGGCCGGGCGGGAACCTCAGGGGCAGGCGCTTACCGATCATGCCATCTGTGCCCGTATCACGGCTGCCATCGGGCAGGAAGAGGTCTTTCGAGACGGGCGCAGCGAGGGTGACTGGCTCGCGTATCTCTATGCCGGGTACCAGGCCCGTTTTCCGGAGCTGCCTTCCTTTGAGGGCTTTACTGCAAAGGGCGCGGTAACGCTGGATGAAGCAGCGTTGGCGCCGGTTGTCCAGACGCCTCTGGCGGCGTTCGTGGACGATCCTGTTGCCTGCCCGTTGTCTACACCTTCCGGACGAATCGAGCTTTACAGCGCCACTATCGCGGCCATGGGGCTTGAAGAGTGTGGCGGGCATCCTGCATGGCAGCCTCCCGAGGAGTGGCTTGGAAGCCCTCTGGCCGCGCGCTATCCTTTCCATCTCCTGTCACCTCAGCCCCTGCATCGCCTGCACAGTCAGCTCGACAAGGTAGGCGCCAGCGCCCGTCACAAGCAGCACGGGCGGGAAGTCGCTGTCATGGCCCGCGCCGACGGAATCGCCCTGGGGCTGATCGATGGGCAGTGTATCAAGCTGTTCAATGACCGCGGAGCGTGTCTGGCCGGGCTTGCGTTGTCGGATACCCTGATGCCGGGTGTCATTGTGTTGCCGACCGGTGCCTGGTTCAGCCCGTCTGATACCCTGCTGGCTCCCAACGGTACCCCGCTTGAACGTGCCGGTAATCCGAATGTACTGACGGCCGACCGGCCGACCTCCGAACTTGCTCGCGGGTGCGCCGCCAACAGCTGTCTGGTGGCGGTAACTGCCGCGACCGCTGAAGAACAGGCTGATGTGCCCTGATCCGGGGCATGGCGCTGCAGATGGGCTTATCTATACTTGAACGCTTAAGGCAGTGGCAGTGCGTCATGCATGCTGCTGTCCTGTTGTATCCAGAACAATCACAACAACGTTGCAAGGAGCTGGCCCATGGAGTGGCTGACGAGTATCGAGCAGGCCGTCAATGCGGTGACGGATCCTGTCAGCAATTTTATCTGGACCTATATTCTGGTGTATCTGCTGCTGGGGGTCGGTGTCTTGTTTACCGTTATCACCCGATTCATGCAGTTTCGGCTGATCGGTCACATGGCTCGGGTTACCTTCACCAGTCGCGGCAGTGGTGATGGTGTCAGTGCCTTTCAGGCCTTTTCTACATCGCTTGCCGGGCGAGTCGGCACGGGGAACCTGGCAGGCGTGGCGCTGGCGCTGTGGGTCGGCGGGCCGGGGGCCATCTTCTGGATGTGGATTACAGCCCTGGTCGGGCTGGCGACGGCTTTCATCGAGTCGACGCTTGGGCAGGTATACAAGGTTCGTCATGAAGACGGCGTATTTCGCGGTGGTCCGGCCTATTACATCGAGCACGGCCTGGGACAGCGTTGGCTTGGATGCGTGTTTGCCGTCTTTTTGATTATCGCCTTCGGGCTGGCCTTTTGCGGGGCACAGGCCAATACCATTTCCCGGGCGCTGGATGCGGCGTTTGAGGTACCGTCCTGGCTGACAGGCGTTGTGCTGGTGATCATGACGGCGATGATCATTTATGGCGGCATCAAGTCCGTGGCGCAGGCCGCCGAGAAGATCGTGCCGTTCATGGCGATTGCCTATCTGCTGGTGGCGCTTTATATCCTGTTCGCCAATGCCAGTGAGGTGCCGGCGATGCTGGCGCTGATTGTCAAAAGTGCCTTCGGGTTCGGTCCTGCCGTCGGCGGGGCGGCCGGGTTTGCCATCAAGGCAGCGATGGAAAACGGCGTCAAGCGGGGCCTTTTTTCCAATGAGGCCGGTATGGGGTCGGCACCCAATGCTGCAGCCACCGCCACGGTGCGTCATCCGGCGGCCCAGGGGCTGGTTCAGTCCTTCGGGGTCGTGTGTGACACGCTGATCATCTGCAGTTGCACGGCGGTAGTGATCCTGCTGTCCGGTGTGTATCAAACGCTGATGGCCGGCTCACCCGGTGCCGATATTCAGGGCATTCAACTGACCCAGGATGCCATGACCGACCATCTTGGTGTATTCGGCACCTGGTTTATTGCCGTGGCCATTTTCATGTTTGCCTTTACCTCGATTCTGGCGGACTACGCCTATTCATCGGTCAATATCGAGTATCTGTTTCCGCGCCATGCGAAACAGGCGGATCAGGTGCTGCGTATCGTCGTTTTGCTGATGGTCATGGTGGGGGCCGTTGCGTCGCTGGATTTCATCTGGCATTTCGCGGATCTGGCCATGGGGATGATGGCAACCGTGAACCTGGTGGCCATCGTGCTGCTGGCACCGGTGGCCCTCAAGGTGCTCAGGGATTATGAGCAGCAGCGCCGCGATGGCGTGCGTGAGCCTCGCTTTGATCCTCGCAGGGTGCTGAAGCACCCCGAACAGGTGGACGGCAGTGTCTGGCCAGAGAAGGAAGCGGTGCGCAAGTAGATCGTGCGCAGGCTCATGGTTAACAAAGGGGCGGCCTTCTGGCCGACCCTTTTGTTTATCGGGTATTCAGACGTCGTCGAATCCGCCACCGAAATCATCAAAGCCGCCACCATCGTCAAAGCCGCCATCGTCATACCGGGAGGGGTCATCCATGCCCCCGTTATCGGCGAAATCAGGCTGGCCCATGTCATTGTTCATGTCACCGCCCATGTCCTCGGCGCCGGGGTCACTCATGTCGCTGCCGGTATCATTGTCATCGAGCGTATTGGCGACATCCTCGGGCTTGTCATCGTGGAACATGTCCATCATCAGGTTGCCGAGCATCAGCCCGCCGGCGACACCGGCGGCGGTCTGTAGTGCCCCGCTCATGAAACCGCCCCCCCGGCTGCCTCCCATGGGAGAACCGCCGTAACCACTTGGCTGGGAGTTTCGAGCACCAAACCCAGGGGCCATGCCGGCGTTGCCGCCACCGGTGCCCGGGACCCGGTCGCGGCCGCTGCCACTGCGAGAGGCCGGCGCGGCACCGGCATTACTGCCGCCGCCAAACAGGCCGGCCAGAAAACCGCCGCCACCGGCGGGTTGTTCAGCCTGTTTCTTCTCCAGTGCTTCCACCTTTTGCTGCAGCCGCTTGAGGGCTGCTTCCTGCATGATGATGGTCTGCGCCATGTAGTAGGGCGCCGCAGGCTGTGCCTCGACATGTTGCTGAATACGTTGCTCGGCATCGGTATCGCGCTCGCCGCTTTTCTCTTCGGCTGTTTTCAGCCGGTCGAACAGGCCATCGATAAAACGGTTGGCATCATTACTCATTAATGTGTCCTCACGTAAAAGGGGCTTTCAGGCTTTGAATGCATTTGCCGGAAGAGGTTCATTACCTACCGGGTCAGATGATTGACCAGTGCCGGCAGCTCTTCCATGTGGTAAAGGGCGTGGGCGCCTGCCGGGGTCGCTTCCTGATCCGGGAAATGATTGATGTGAATGACCTGCATGCCGGCAGCCAGACCTGCCTCGACGCCTACGGCCGCATCATCGATCACGATGGCGTTTTCCGGTGCAAAGGCCAGCGCTCGGGTGGCATGCAGATAAAGCCCGGGGTCAGGCTTATGGCTACCCACTTCATACGCCGAATAAAGGTGATCACCAAAATGATGCGCCAGCGCCGAAGCGGCCATGGCTCGTCGAATCTTCTCGATGGGGCCATTGGAGGCGACGGCCTTGGGGTGGGGCAGACGTTCGAGTGCGGATTCGATTCCTGCAATGCGAGGGACGCCCTGATCCATTCTGGCATACAGGCGACGACGCATGGCCGGCATGGCTGCTTCCCGGGCATCCGGGGTGATGTCACCGTGTTCGCGTTCGAGGGTGGCCAGGATGGTGGGAAAGGCCGTGCCTCGAAATCGGGTCATGTAATCCGCCGGGACGAAGGGCAGCCCCAGTTCGTTAAAGGTCTCGGTCAGCACATCGGCCAGCAGGGGTTCGCTGTCAACCAGCGTGCCATCGCAATCAAACAACAGGCAGACGTTTCGGGCCATGGTATCTCGCTTTTAGCAGGTGATGTCGCAGTATGGCGGTCGGATCTTTTCCCTGCCATGTATCGTTTGGTGTTGTAAGCCGGCCTGAACCACACTCTGGATTCATGGACGATAACAGGATCTGGATGTGAGCGTAGAGCATGAACTGGGCGATCTGAGCGCCACCGAACTGGTGGCCGGGTTTCAGCGCGGTGACTGGACACCGGTTGAGGCTGTCGACGCCTCCCTTGAGCGTATTCAGCGTTTCAACGATGCCGTCAATGCATACTGTCATGTGGATTACGAGGGCGCGCGGGAGGCGGCGCGTGCCTCGGCAGCACGCTGGAAGCGCGGATCCCCCCTGAGCGCGGTGGATGGAGTGCCCACCTCGATGAAGGACTTGACCGAGGTCAGGGGCATGCCGGCACGTGAAGGCTCACTGACGACTTCGACAGCGGCCTGTACTCGGGATGCGCCACCGGCGCGAGCCATGCGCGAGGCTGGTGCGGTATTGCTTGGCAAGACCACCACGCCTGAATTCGGGTGCAAGGGCGTGACCGACAGCCGGGTTTACGGTATTACGCGAAATCCCTGGGATCTGTCGAGGACGCCGGGTGGATCATCCGGTGGGGCCGCAGCGGCCTGTGCCCTCAACATGGGGGTGCTGCACCAGGGAGGTGATTCCGGCGGCTCGATTCGTATTCCGGCCGCCTTCTGTGGCGTGTTCGGATTCAAGTCCACGTTCGGGTGGGTGCCACAATGGCCCCCGAGTACCATGGCGAGCCTGTCTCACATTGGTCCCCTGACCCGGACGGTGGACGATGCTCTGCTGATGCTCAACGTCATCGGGCGGTTCGATCCACATGACTACTTCAGCGTGCCGGGTCAGCCGACGGACTGGGGGGAGCAGTGCAGGGCCGATGGCCGCCTGGATGGCCTGCGTATTGCGATGTGTCCGACACTGGGATGTGCCGCACCGGACCGCCGGATTCTGGAGCATCTGGGCGAGGCCGCCGAGCGGCTGGAGGCTCTGGGCGCGACGGTCACGCGCATCGAGCCCGAAATAGAGAGCTCGCTTGAAACGTATCGGGTGCTGTGGGCGTCGGCCTCTGCCAATCAGCTCAGTCATATCCCGGCGCAGCATCACGGGGTGATGGATCCGGGGCTTCGGGAAATTGCCCGCTTCGGCGAGCAGTTCAGTGCCGTGGACCTGCTTGATGCCCAGACTGCCCGCACGCGACTCAATGGCCATCTTGATCGCTTCTTCGACAGCCATGATCTGATGCTGACACCCAGTGTAGCCATTCCGCCCTTCGAGGCTGGTCATGATGTACCGCCGGGCAGCGGCATGCGGGACTGGATGGAGTGGACGCCGTACTCCTACCCCTTCAACCTGACCCAGCAGCCGGCTGCCTCATTGCCGTGCGGTTTTACCGATGACGGGTTGCCGGTAGGGATTCAGCTCGCCGGGGCGCGTTTTGATGACGCCAGACTTCTGCGGGCCTGCCACGCCTTTCTGAAGGCATGGCCTGCGGCCTTTCCTTCGGCACCGCAGGGAGCATCGTGCGGAACTTGATGCGTTTGTAACGGTCAGTAACCTTACTGGCTGTATTTTAACGGGAGGACCCCGCCATGCTGATTCGTTCACGACGTCCGCAGGACCCGACAGAAAATGATGTGACGCCGGAGGCCATGTACCGCAATCGGCGCTGGTTCATGGGGGCGATGGGCGGACTTGGTCTGGCGGCGGCCCTGCCGGGCACGGCCTGGGCCAAACCGCCCTGGAAGGATGTCACCCCGGCCGAGGCACCGGCCTGGTTTGCGGCCATGAAGGAAAACGTGGCATGGGACGCGGTAGTGCCCGAGGATCAATCGGTCGACAAGACCACACCGTTCAAGGACGCGACCAGCTACAACAATTTCTTTGAATTCGGGACCGACAAGAGTGATCCCGCCAATCGGGCCGGCCAGCTGACGACCGAGCCCTGGACGGTGATGATCGATGGTGAGGTCAATAACCCGGGCAAGCTGTCGCTTGAAGCGCTGATGACGCCTTCCCGCCTCGAGGAGAGGATCTACCGTCTGCGCTGTGTCGAGGCGTGGTCGATGGTGATTCCATGGCTGGGGATTCCGCTGGCGGACGTGATTCGCCGCGCCGACCCGACCGGCGAAGCCCGTTATGTGCGGTTCGAGACGCTGGTGCGTCCCGAGGAAATGCCCGGGCAGCAATCGCGCTTCAACCTGATCGACTGGCCTTATGTGGAAGGTCTGCGGCTCGATGAAGCCATGCATCCGCTGGCCTTTCTGGCCGTAGGCAATTATGGCCGGGTGCTGCCGAATCAGAACGGGGCACCGCTCAGGCTGGTCGTTCCCTGGAAGTACGGCTTCAAAAGCATCAAGTCGATTGTCAGGATATCGCTGGTCCGTGACCAGCCGCTGAATTCGTGGCAGAAGATTGCCTCCAGCGAGTATGGCTTTTACGCCAACGTCAATCCGAATGTGGATCACCCCCGCTGGAGCCAGGCCACTGAGCGCCGGTTGCCGAACTCCCTGTTCAACCCCAACCGCATGGATACTCGGATGTTCAACGGGTACGAGGAAGTAGCCTCGCTGTACAGCGGCATGGACCTGAGGAAACACTTTTGATGACCCTGTCGTCGCCGCGTGTACTGCTGCTCTGGCGAGTGCTTGTTTTCATGGCAGCGCTGTCTCCACTGGTGTACTGGAGCACTCAGGTTGCGCTTCAGCAGGCCGGTCCGGAGCCTGGCAAGTATCTGCTGCTGGGGTTTGGCCTGTGCGCCCTGGTGATTCTGTTGCTGACCCTGAGCCTGACGCCGCTATCGAAACTGACCCGCTGGAAGGGCTTTACCCTCATTCGCCGTCAGCTGGGACTATGGGCATTTTTCTATGCGCTGCTGCACCTGAGCAGCTATCTGGTATTCATTCTGGGGCTGGATTTCAGTGTGCTGTTGCAGGATATCGCGCGCCGCCCTTATGTGATTGTTGGCATGCTGGCGCTGGTGGGGCTGCTGGTCATGGCGCTGACCTCCAATCGCTGGGCCATGCGCCGACTGGGCAAGCGCTGGAAGCCCCTGCACAAGGTGGTCTATCTCGTGCTGGCGCTGGTGCTGCTGCATTTTTTCTGGGTCGTACGCGCTGACATGACCGACTGGGCCGGGTACGCGCTGGCCGCGGTGGCACTGATGAGTCTGCGGCTACCGGCCATTTCGACCCGCCTGCCTTCCCTGGGCAAGCGTCTGGGGCTGCGCTGAGGCCTGATTAGAAGAGCCCCAGTTGCTTCAAGTCATCGGGCGGGGTCAGGCGTACGCCGACACCGAGCAGGCGTACCGGTCTGGCCCGGCGGTGCCAGGCTTCATCCAAAAGGTGCTGATAGATCTCAAGGCCGGGCGTGACGCCGCTGGTTTCAAGGGTCGTGATGCTGAAGTCGTTGAAACGCACCTTGACGAACAGCTTGTTCAGCGGGGGATGCTCGTGACGGGCCAGCCGCTCGTCGAGTTTGACGACCAGCGCTGTCACGGCCTGTTGACAGGCCGCAAGGTCGGGCAGGTCCTGATCGAAGGTGGTTTCCACACTGACGGACTTGCGCTCGCGGGTGATATTGACCTCCCGGTGGTCGATGCCACGCGACAGTTCATAAAGGCGCTGGCCGAACTTGCCGAAGTTCTCGAGCAAACGGGCCAGTGACACGTCCCGGAGTTCCGGGCAGGTGCGGATGCCCAGCCGTTCTAGTTTGGCAGCGGTCGCCGGGCCTACGCCGTGCAGCTTGCTGACGGCCAGCTGGTCGATGAAGGCATCTGCCTGGTCAGGGGTAATGACGCGCAGCCCATCGGGCTTGTCCCAGTCACTGGCAATCTTGGCGAGAAACTTGTTGGGCGCTGCCCCGACTGAAAGCGTGATGCCGGTCCTCGACAACGCCTGTTCCTTCAGCCAGCGCGCCATCCAGGTGGCGCTGCCCTGAAACCGGATGACATCGCTGACGTCGAGATAAGCCTCATCCAGTGATAGCGGCTCCACCTTTGGCGTCAGCTCGAAAAAAAGCGCCTGAATATCGGCGGAAACGGCGCGGTACCTCTCGAAGTCCGGCCGAATGATTTCAAGTTCCGGGCAAAGCTTCAGTGCCTGGGCACTGGGCATGGCGGAGCGTACGCCGAAGGCGCGGGCCGGATAGTTACAGGTGGCGATGACGCCGCGGTGATCGGCGCGACCGCCTACGGCGATCGGGCGATCAGCCAGCGCCGGGTTGTCGCGCATTTCGACGGCGGCGTAGAAGCAGTCGCAATCAGCGTGAAGAATCTTTTTCATGCAGGCCGGCAGGCGTGAGAGGGCTTTCACGTTCGGCGCGACGAGCCGCACATCGCGCCAGGATGTCGCGCTGATCGGTCTCGCTCAGACCGCCCCAGGCCACGATTTCATCAATATGACGCAGACAGCCCTGGCATACTCTGTGCTCATCCAGCGTGCAATGCTTTATACAGGGTGATGGCACCATTCGTGATTGATCCCGCCGGTTCATTCGACCGACGGGCTCCCGAGTCATGTATGTATGCACAGTATCGCCCGGCAATGTGCCCGCTTCAAGCGTAAGCGGCCAGGCGTTCCATCAGAGGGGCAAGCCGGCCCGGCATCAGGGCATCTTCCACGGCGCTGATGCGTAATACGTGTCCCAGCGCCGGATGGGGCGGGCGATGCACCACCACACCTCCATCAAGCAGGTCGCGCTGGATATTTTCGGCCATGTCGCTGTTGGGCAGGCGCAGGGCGACAAAGTTGGTGTGGCTTGTCATGACATCAGCGCCGGCATCGGCCAGTCGTGTGGCCAGGCGCGTACGTCTGTCGATGACATCCTGCACGTGCTGCTGCACTTCAGTGTCATGATCCAGTACGGTTTCCGCTGCTGCCAGGGCGACGGAGGAGACCGCGTAATGAATGCGCACCGTATGCAGCGCCTGAATCACCTCGGGCGAGGCGATGGCGTAGCCGATCCGCAGCCCGGCCAGCCCATGGGCCTTGGAAAAGGTGCGCAGCCGCAGGGCATTGGGAAGCGGGTGGCTGTCGATCACCTCGGCACCGAATTCGTAATAGGCCTCGTCGAGCAGCAGCCAGCAGTGCTCGGGCAACCCCTGTGCAAAGGTGTTGATCTCTTCCTGGGTATAAACCGCGCCGCTGGGGTTGTCTGGATTGGCCAGGTAGACCATCACGGCGCCGGTCTCCCTCACCGCCTGATCCAGGGCAACCAGGTCCGGTGCGAGCACGCCGGGGCGATCCTGATAGGCCACTTCATGCACTACAAGCCCCTGACCTTCAGCAAAGTAACGGAAGGTGGGGTAGGTGCCGGCACTGGTTACCACGGTGCTTCCTGTGTCGCAACAGGCGCGCAGTGCCAGTGCGATCAGGCTGTCTGCGCCGGCATCGACAATCAGTTCATCCATGGCTCGCCCCAGGTGTTTACCAAGCCGGGTCCGCACGCCAAAGGCGTCGGCATCGCCGTAGGCGCGGGCATGACGGGCGGTTTCCTCACCCAGCAACGTGGCCAGCGCATTGTGTGGCATGTCCAGCCCTTCATTGGACCCCAATTGATGGGGCAGGCGGCGGTCAAGCCGACGCTCGAGGGCCTTGAGCCCCGGGAACGGGTTGCGCGGACTATCGGGCGTCAGGTGTGAGGCGTAGCGAGGCATGGAAGATCCTTTCAGGCAGTACAGCAGATTCAAACCCTGTCAGTAACGTCGGGTTTCGTTCAGGGCACTGGCATCCAGCGCGCCGCGAAGGGTGTGTTGCCACACCGGGGCAGGCTGATGACCATGGTAAAGGGTCAGTGCCAGCGTATAAGGGTAGAGGGTGCGGTCCGTGAGATGCAGCGCCTTGCCGGCGTCGAGGCGGGTAAGCAGTTGCCACTGATCCGCCTGCAGTTCTCCCGGGGGGGTGGCGTCCGGCCAGGCCAGTACCTGCAGTGTGCTGGAGGAGGTCAGCATTGCACGCAGCAGGGCTTCCCTGAAGTGACCCACCGGCGCGGGGAAGAACTGGTCGATGGTGGTGGGTGGCAACAGCAGGATGTCCGGCGTGGAAGCCTCGGCCCATGGGGCCTTTTCTGCCAGGGTATGCGCGACCTGACGCCCGAGATCATGCAGGGGATCACGTTCCTTGGGCGTTTCACTGGAGGAAAACAGGGAGCAGCCTCCCAGCCACAGCGTCATCAGTAACAGGGCAGCGAGGCGTGTCATAGGGTGATGTCCCTCTCAGCCGGGGTGAGGGGTGCGTCAATGAAGGCCAGCAGGGCGTTGAACAAAGGCTCCCGTATCTCGGGTGATTCATTGACCAGGTGATGCCTGGCGCGGGTATGGCGAACTACCCGTGCTTCGGGAAATTTTTCCCTGAGCAGCGGCAGGTTCCATCGCCAGTCGACGGTAAGGTCCTGCTCGCCCTGCAGGATCATCGCAGGCAGACAGATGGATGGTCGCTGGCGAATATCCCGGATCCAGACCTTCATGGCACTGACCCAGGCCACCGACAGCGCCGTGGCCTGCAGTGGATCATCCTGACGCAGGAATCTGGCAAAGGCTGCATCGGTGCTGTTGGGGCGAAACGTGCGCTTGAGGCTGCTGACAAAGGGGCTGAGTGCCCAGTGTATCCAGCGGGTCTGCTGCCAGCCTCTGGGACGTACCAGCGGTGCCAGCAGACACAGGCTCTGCCAGGGGGTGGGCGTATCCGCCAGGGCATCGGTGGCGAGTATTGCGCTGCCGGTACTCTGCCCGAGACCGACCCATGGCGTCGGTGCCAGTCGCTGCCGATCAACATGGCTGCGCACCTGGTGCAGGCACTCTACATAGTCGTCAAAGGCGGTAATCGAGGCACGCTCTCCGCTTGAAAGGCCATGCCCGGGGAGGTCCCACAGTACGACCTGCCAGTGCGCCTTGAGCAGGGCTTCCAGAATATGGGCATAAAGGCCCAGATGATCGAAATAGCCATGGACGATGAATACGGTGCCGCGTGGGCCGGGAGGACACCAGACCTGCGCCCACAACTGCCAGGCCGTGGCATCAATCATGCCGCAGTGCACTGTTCTGGCATGCGGCAGGCAGTGGTCCAGCCCGTAATGAGCCATGTAGTCGCCCAGGACGCCATCCAATGAGGTTACGGGCGCCAGCGGGCCTGTCTGGGACAGCGTGCAGAAATCGGGCAGTGGATCGGTCATGGGTACCTGACGTGAAGCGGGCCATAACGGGCAATGGTACCCGGGATAGCACCTGGCTGGAATCCTGTAGTGTAGCGGTACCGGGCCGATGGTGGGCGTCAAGGGGGCTCTGCCATGATGTCTCGGCCATGACCGGGCCGTATTTAGGCCCGAAACGCCCTGTCAGCAGGTCGTGCTTCATGCCCTGCCTGATGCTTACGTGGACCCGGGGATGCCGGCGATGCCTTCCAGCGCTGAATTACTGCTGCCAGCCTGAGGTAATACGCTGAAGCTGCCGTCGGTTTCAAGCACTACGGCATATACGCTCTCTACGTCAGTGATGCCCTTTTCACGAATGGCGGCGCAGATTTCGGCCCGGACCACTCGTTCACGCTGCAGGGTGTCTTCACAGTACCTGCCGTTGAACAGCAGAAGTGACGGTCTGGACTTGACCAGGTTCTTGACGCGTTTCGAGCGAACGGACGTGAAGGTGATAATAAACTGCAGCAAAATGATGATCACGAACGCGGTAACGCTCTGCGTAAAGGGCACCTGGCTTGAGGTCAGCGCGGTAGACAGCGTCGAGCCCAGTGCGATCGTGACCACGAAGTCAAAGGCATTCCATTTGGACAGGGTGCGCTTGCCTGAAAGCCTCAGTATGACGATCAGGGTCAGGTAGCTGCATATGCCAATGACAATGGTGTGAACAATCGGGTTCATGAATACGTTTTCCGCATGGAAAGGGCAGTAGTGCCGAGGTCACAGCCTAGGTGTTTCATGAGGGCCTGTCAGTGCGCCCTGTCGAATCAGGCCTGCCGGGCTCCGGTTTAACAACGCTGGTGGCGAAAAATGCCCCAGGCCAGTGTCAGCCAGCCGGCCATCAGAAGTGTGCCTCCGACGGGGGTTACCGGCCCCAGCCAGGACGGGGCGCCGAGTGTCAGTGCATAAAGGGAGCCTGAAAACATCACGGTGCCCGCCATCCACAGCCGCACGGCGGCACGTTGTGCGGTAAAGGCATGCTGCTGTCGCCAGACCAGTACCAGCATGATGGCGAGGGTGTGCCACATCTGATAGCGCACGGCGGTTTCCCAGGCATGAAACAGGGCCTCTGAGACGGTGTCCTGAAGGCCATGCGCGCCGAATGCCCCTGCCATGACACCAATGAATCCGCTAAAACAGGCGGCCATCCATTCGATTTTTTCCTTCATCGTGTACACTCCCCCCGCGTAAATTGATAAACGCCACATAACATTAATAAGACCCGTCACTGCAAGTGATCGTTTTTGCAATGAAAACGGGTAACTCTGGAGCACGCCAATAATGGAATTCATCCAACAGATCGAGAGTGCCATCCATGTGGTAATGGATCCGGTCAGTAACTTCATCTGGAGCTACGTCCTGATCTATCTGCTGCTGGGCGCAGGCTTGTGGTTTACTGTTTTCACGCGCTTCATGCAGTTCAGACTGCTAGGTCATATGGGGCGAATCACCTTTTCCGGGCGTAGCAGCGGCGAAGGCATCAGTGCCTTTCAGGCCTTTGCCACCTCGCTTGCTTCCCGCGTAGGCACCGGTAACCTGGCAGGTGTGGCCATTGCCCTGTGGGTCGGTGGTCCGGGCGCTATCTTCTGGATGTGGATGACGGCGCTGGTGGGGCTGGCCACGGCCTTTATCGAGTCCACGCTGGCACAGGTGTACAAGGAGCCTCATGCCGATGGTTCCTTCCGCGGTGGCCCGGCCTATTATATGGAACGAGGCCTCGGCAAGCGCTGGATGAGCGTTATTTTCGCCGTATTCCTGCTGATTGCCTACGGACTGGCCTTCAATGGCGCCCAGGCCAATACCATTGCCCAGAGCATGGAGCAGGCGTTCAGTATTCCGACCTGGCTGACCGGCGTCATTCTGGTTGCCATGACGGCGCTGATCATCTTCGGTGGGGTCAAATCCGTGGCACGTACGGCAGAAAAGATCGTACCGGTCATGGCCATTGCCTACCTGCTGGTGGCGCTGTTCATTCTGTTTGCCAATATCAGTCAGGTGCCCGACATGCTGGCGCTGATTGTGAAGAGTGCCTTCGGTTACGGCCCGGCCGTCGGTGGCGCAGTGGGATATACCATCAAGATTGCAATGGAAAACGGCATCAAGCGTGGTCTGTTCTCCAACGAATCAGGCATGGGTTCGGCGCCCAACGTGGCAGCAACGGCCAGCGTCAAGCATCCGGCTGCACAGGGGCTTGTGCAGTCCTTTGGTGTGTTTGTTGATACGCTGGTGATCTGCAGCTGCACGGCGGTCGTGATTCTGCTGTCCGGTGTCTACGATCAGCTGATGACCAGCAACCCGGGCCAGAAAATCGAAGGTATTACCCTGACCCAGCAGGCCATGGGTGATCACCTGGGCGTGTTCGGTACCTGGTTCATTGCTGTTGCGATCTTCCTGTTCGCCTTTACCTCGATTATCGGCAACTATGCCTACGGCGAAATCAACATCGGGTATCTGTTCAAGCGCAAGCCCGCGTTCGCCATCAATGCCCTGCGCATTGCCGTGCTGGCCATGGTGATGATCGGTTCCGTGGCACAGCTTGATTTTGTCTGGGCCTTTGCCGACTTCGCGATGGGGCTGATGGCCACCACCAACCTGATTGCCATTATCCTGCTGGCGCCGGTGGCGTTCCTTGTGCTGAAGGATTACGAGCGCCAGCGCAAGTCGGGTGTTCGTGAGCCCGAGTTCGAGGGCAAGGTGCTTGATCAGTTGTCCCGGGGTGCCGGTGACTACAACAAGGACGTCTGGTAAGTCCTGATGGCCGGACGGTGAGAGGGCGGGCCATGTGCTCGCCCTTTCTCTTTTCGCTATACTGGCGCGGCCTGCTTCAGGCTCAGGAACAGGAAACCCATCATGCAGTTGCTTATTAACGGTGAATGGCAGCACCTCGAGGACACGCGAACCGTGTCCGAACTGCTTGACACCCTGGGACTTGCCGGCAAACGGGTTGCCGTTGAACTCAATGAATCCATTGTTCCACGCTCTACCCACGCCGACGTTACGCTTGCCGACGGCGACCAGGTTGAAATCGTACACGCCATCGGTGGCGGCTGAACGCCACTCTTTATTGCCGGACATCAACGCTATTACTGGAGAGTCTCATGACCGAGTCAACTCGGCTGGATGCGCCGCTGACCATCGCAGGTCGGACCTTTAACTCCCGATTGCTGGTAGGCACCGGCAAATACCGCGACTTCGACCAGGCGCGTGATGCGATTACCGAAAGTGGTGCTGAAATCGTGACCGTGGCGGTGCGTCGCTCCAATCTGGGCCAGAATCCCGATGAGCCGAACCTTCTGGATATTATTCCGCCGACGCGTTATACCATCCTGCCCAATACGGCCGGCTGCTTTAACGCCCGTGACGCCGTGCGTACCTGTCAGCTCGCCCGTGAACTGCTGGATGGCCATAACCTGGTCAAGCTTGAGGTGCTGGGTGATGAGCACACGCTGTACCCCAACGTCATGGAAACCCTGAGCGCGGCACGCACCCTGATTGATGATGGCTTTGACGTCATGGTCTACACCAGCGATGACCCGATCGTGGCGCGGGAACTCGAGTCCATGGGCTGCTGCGCCATCATGCCGCTGGGCTCGCTGATCGGGTCCGGGCAGGGGCTGTTGAACCCGCATAGCCTGTCCTTGATCATTGATCATGCGCGCGTGCCGGTGCTGGTGGATGCCGGGATCGGGACCGCTTCGGATGCGGCGCTGGCCATGGAGCTGGGCTGCGACGGCGTGCTGCTGAACTCCGCCATTGCTCACGCCCGGCAGCCGGTGGTCATGGCGCGTGCCATGCGCCAGGCGGTGGAGGCCGGTCGTAATGCCTGGCTTGCCGAGCGTATGCCGCGCCGCACCCTGGCCCGGGCATCTTCTCCCACTGAAGGGCGTATCAACGCCTGAATATATCGTTTTGAGTAGCAGGCATGAATGATTCGAACGGCACCGGGACCGATATCCCGTACACTGGCGCGCCGCGCCGGGAAATCAAGAGTTACGTTCTGCGCGGCGGCCGGATGACGGTCGCCCAGGCCCGTGGTGTGGAAGAGGTCTTTCCCCGTCTGGGCCTCGAGCTGGCCCAGGGGCGGCTTGACCTGAAGGCCCTGTTCGGCCGTGAAGCCCCCTGCGTGGTGGAGATCGGGTTTGGCATGGGGGGATCCCTGCTCGAGCAGGCGATGGCGCATCCTGATACCGACTTTATCGGCATCGAGGTTCACGTGGCCGGTGTGGGCAAGCTGCTTGATGAAGCTGACAAGGCCGGCCTGACCAATCTGCGGGTCTTTCGCGAGGATGCACTGCGGGTGCTGGATGAAGCACTGCCGGCAGACAGCATCGATACGCTGCAGCTCTTCTTCCCTGACCCCTGGCCGAAGAAAAAGCACCACAAGCGCCGTATCGTGCAGCCGGAGTTTCTGGCGCGGGTAGCGCGGGTATTGAAGCCTGAGGGCCGCTTTCACATGGCGACCGACTGGGAGGCCTATGCCGAGCACATGGCCGAGGTAATGGAAGCCTCTCCTCTTTTTGCCAACACGGCACCGGAAGGTAGCGTCTATGTGCCTCGACCCGAGTTTCGGCCCCTGACCAAGTTTGAACAGCGTGGGGAGCGTCTGGGGCATGGCGTGTGGGATCTGATTTACGTCAATCAGACGGGGACGCAGCCCGAGTAACAGACAAAAAAAAGCCGCCCCAGTTTCGAGACGGCCAATCGGTTGTGCAAAGAATACGATGAGGCTTCACAACTCATCGTATTCGAGCGTAACACAAGCGTTTCAAAGTCCTTGTTATTTTAAGTAAAATTTGAGCTTTAACGCGTAAGTGCCTGATAAGTGTTTCTGCAACGGGGCAGCCCGCTTCGCGTACCGGAATCTTCACTTGTGCCACAGTTTTTAACCATGGTTTAATTTGTGCACCGGGGTATTTCCCGCGAAAGACTCTCCAGCAAGGCATGCATGTTCATGAGTAATGATTCCTCCTCCGATTACCTCCCCGGCGAATTGAGTGCCATGCGCGCTGCCCAGTCGGCGCTGGATGGCAACAAGCGCGGCATCAAGGGATTACTGCCCTTTCTTGGCCCGGCCTTTATCGCTTCCGTGGCCTACATTGATCCAGGCAACTTCGCGACCAATATTCAGGCTGGTTCGACCTACGGCTATCTGCTGTTATGGGTCGTGCTGGTGTCGAACCTGATGGCCATTCTGATTCAGTCCATGTCGGCCAAGCTGGGAATTGCTACCGGCATGAACGTGCCCGAGGTATGTCGGGCGCGCTTTCCGCGTCTGGTGACCTGGGGGCTGTGGGTGCAGGCTGAAATCATTGCCATTGCCACCGACCTGGCCGAGTTCATCGGTGGGGCGCTGGGACTGCATCTGCTGTTCGGGATCGACCTGTTTCCCGCCGCAGTCATTACCGGGGTATTTTCCTTCGCGCTGCTTGAACTGCAGCGGCGGGGGTTTCGGCCGCTTGAAGCCGGTATTACAGCGCTTCTGGGCATTGTGGTCGTCGCGTTCAGTTATGAAGTCTTTGTAGCCAAACCAGATGGCGCCGCCCTGCTGACCGGGCTGACCGTACCCCGGTTCGAGGGCATCGACAGCGTCATGCTGGCGGCCGGCATTCTGGGGGCTACCGTGATGCCGCATGTGATCTACCTGCATTCAGCCCTGACCCAGCGTAGGGTCGTCGGCCGCTCGGAAGAGGAGCGCAAGCGCATCTTTCGCTTCGAATTCATCGATATCCTGATTGCGATGGGGGTGGCCGGGTTCATCAATGGCGCGATGCTGGTCATGGCTGCCGGCCTGTTCTTCGGCAGTGATGTCACGATCACGACACTTGAAGGAGCCTTTGCCCGACTTGATAGTCATGTCGGCTCGCTGGCAGCCATTCTGTTTGGAGTAGGTCTACTGGCCAGTGGCTTTTCAAGCTCATCGGTCGGGACCATGAGCGGGCAGGTGGTCATGCAGGGCTTTTTGAAGATCAGTATTCCGTTGTACCTGCGTCGACTGATTACCATGGTGCCGGCTCTGGGCATTCTGGCTGCCGGTGTAGACCCGACCACGGCATTGGTAATGAGCCAGGTCGTCCTGTCCTTCGGGATTCCCTTCGCACTGATCCCACTGCTGCTTTTCTGCTCCAATCGGGCACTGATGGGCTCGCTGGTCAATCATCGTCTGACTACTCTCGCGGCCTGGACCATTGCCACTGTCATCATTGCCCTGAATGTTTTCCTGCTGCAGCAAACACTTTTCTAAAGTCCGGCCGGAAGCGGTCGATAAAATGAAGGTCATGTTTTAATGTGCGTTACCCGTGGTTGTTGCCACGGGTTTTTTTATGCCTGCTATCGGGTACCGGCGACGTTGTCGGCCTTGTTCTTCTCGGTGCGCAGGGTCTGCTGTTCCCGCCGCAGCCTCATTCTTTCCCCGGTGGCCTTTTCCCGTCCCTGTCGTTCAGCACGGTGCAGATCACGTGCCTGACGTTCAACCCGGGTGCGCTGGCTATCGATCTGTCGTGCCTTCAACCGCTGTTGCGCCTGGGCCCGTGTATCGCCTTGCTGCATGGAAGACGGCGTTACCTCGGCCAGGGCAGGGGATACGCCGACGATCAATGATGCCAGGACAAGTGCGACAAGGCACGGGAGGGAAGCGGTCATGTCGGGTCTCCGCGAACAGGAAATACCTGAAAGATGGGTCGAAACCGGATTCTCGTCCAGAATCAAGTTTCATGGCCTACACTTTACGCGGTGCATTTGCCAACGCGACAAGGAGGACTTCATGGCACAGCAACGTTCAACGCCACAACCCCCGCTTTCAGAAACCGATATCGATTATGAGCCGCCTGTCACCGCGTCCGATGACGACGTTCAGGGAGACGCCATGAACGGCACGGCAGATACCATGGATGCCGAGCAGCTTCCTCAGGAATTCGAGGACGAGGCCAGTATGGCCGTTACCGGCGGTCGTGACCGGGACGAGGCGCTGCTGGAAGAGAAGGAGCGCCAGCTTGAAAACGAGCTGGAAGTTACCGATGCCGATGCCGAGGGTATCGAAGGTAATATCAAGTCACTTGATTTCAATGATGACGATGACATGAGCGCGGTGACGCCCTCGGATGCCGAGGACGACGAAGACCGCCTGCCCAACTGAGCCTGGTCAGCAACTGTCTGTCACGCTCGTCTGGAAGCCCCGTATTACGGGGCTTCCTTGTACTTGTCCTGATACTGCTCGGCCATCTCCTCGCAACTGGTACGAATCGAGGCTCTTTGCGCGTCGTTATCCGCCGTTTCCAGCCGATCAAAGCAGCGCGTTACGGTTTGACGTTCATTGGCCTGCTGTTCCGGGGTCTGATTGGCGCGAATCAGATAAATCAGAATGGTGTAGACAATCGCCACGAAAATCACGGCGCCGAGCATCAGCATCAGGCAGCCACGTTTCTGGCGAGGAGGAGAAGTTGGCTCGTTCACGTAAACATCCTGGGTGGTTGAAGCGCAGTAGAAAGGATAAACCGTCAGAGGGTGCCAATGTAGCAAATCCCGGCCCGGTGAGGGGAGCGACGTTTGGCCGCGACGGCAAGGCAGGGTAGACTGCTGTATATCTGCTCAGTGCTTTTGCCGCCGCCATGAGGTCTCGATGTCTCGCCCGGTACTGGACGACCCCCATTATTACCTGCGTAATTTCTGTTTTGTGCTCGACTGGCTGACGGCGCGCTATGCACCGCTGCTGGAAGGCGCTGAAGCCGCGTTCATTACCGCCTTTCATGACCTGCCGGAATCAGCCCGGGCGCTGCTGGTCCGCATGGCGATGCGCAAGGGTGATCACTTTCGTCACCATCGATTGAACTACCCGGAAATCGGATCGACCGCCGCCGCGGTGGCACCCTTGATTGAGGAGGGCCTGGTGGTCCGTAACGTTGCCCTGTCACTGCCCGAGGCTGCTCCGCTGATGAGCAGTGCCGATGTCAGTACGCTGGCGCGCCGGGAGGGAGTGACTGGCCGCAGCAAGGGCGACCGGGTTGAGGCATTGATCGCACGGTGCGGCATGGCCCCGGCTCCCTTTGATCACTGGTGCGCGTCGGCCACGACCGAGCCGCTTTACACCCTGACCTGCAGTGAGATCCTGCTGCGTCTACGCCTGATGTTCTTCGGTAACCTGCGGCAGCACTGGTCAGAATTCGTGCTGGCCGAGCTGGGCGTTTACCGCTTTGAAACAGTCGCCTTTCCAGAGGCGGCGCGCGCCTTTCACTGCCGGGCCGATATCGATCTTTATCTGGCCCTGAGTACCCAGCGTGAGGCGCTGGATGCCGGTGAATCCCCCAATGCATTATTGCCCAGTGTGCCCGAGGTGGCCGCAGATAACGCCTGGTTGACCGGGCGGCGGGACCGGCTGCTGTATCAGCTGGGTCTTGCCGCGCAGCGACAGCAGCAAACGGAGACCGCACTGGCCGCCTTTGAGCAAAGTGGTGACAGTGAGGCGCGAATGCGCCGGTTGCGCCTGCTTGAAAAACAGGACCCCCAGGCCGCCTGGGTTCTGGCGGATACAGCGTGGGCAGCCCCCATCAGTGAAGCGGAGGCACAGCAACTGGCGCGCCTTCGCCCCCGGCTGGCCAAACGGCTGGGGCATGTGCTGGTACCGGATGCGCCACCACCGGCGACGCCTTCCTGCACAGTGACACTGCCTCGCAGTGCCTCGGTGGAACGTGCGGTGGCCGAGGCCTTTACCACACCGGATGCGCCGGTGGTTTATGTTGAAAATGCCCTGTTCAACACCCTGTTTGGCCTGCTTTGCTGGGACGCCCTGTTTGCGCCGATGCCGGGGGCGTTCTTTCACCCCTTTCATCATGGGCCGGCCGATCTGTTTCGCCCGGATTTTGTACATCGGCGAAAGGCGCTGTTTGATCAGGCGCTGGCGCGTCTGGAGGATGGCCGGTATATGGACTGGATTGCCCGGATGCGGTCAGAAAAGGCCGGACTGCAGTCGCCCTTTGTCGTATGGGGGCTATCTGACCAGGTGCTGGACCTTGCCCTTGCCTGCATTCCGGCAGCGCATCTGAAACTGATATTCACGCGACTCTTGCACGACATCAAGGCCAACCGGGCCGGCTTCCCGGATCTGATTCAGTTCGAGCCGGCGAAGCAGCGCTATCGAATGATCGAGGTCAAGGGGCCCGGGGATCGGTTGCAGGACAACCAGAAACGCTGGCTGGCGGTATTTGCCCGGCACGATCTACCGGCAGAGGTGTGCCATGTTCGCTGGGATGACAGCGACAAGGGAGATCCATGAGCGAGCCTGGTATCGAGGCATCACCCTACCGGGTCGCGGTGCGAAGCCTGTGTGACTTTACTGCACGTACCGGCGATCTGGATCTGCGCTTTACCCCCTCACCGACCGCGCAGGAGGGGGTAGAGGGGCATCAGCGGGTGGCGGCCGGACGAGGCGAGACGTTCGAAGCCGAAGTTACCCTGTCGGCGCGGTCGGGTCGGGTAGAGGTCAGCGGGCGTTGTGACGGCATTGACATGCAGGGCCCGCACGGGCCGGAAGTGCAGGAAATCAAGACCCACCGCGGGGCACTGGATGCCATGCCGGCCAATCAGCGGGCACTGCACTGGGCCCAGGCATGTGTCTATGCCGCTCTGATCTGTCGGGCGCGAGCGCTTCATGGCATGCAGGTGGTACTGATTTACTTCGATATTGCCACCGAGCAGGAAACCCGGCTGGAGCAGTGGTGGAGTGCCGAGGCCCTCGATGATTTCTTCATCGATGAGGTGACACGCTTTCAGGCCTTTGCCGATCAGGAGCTGGCGCATCGCGCCGCACGTGATCAGGCACTGACAACGCTTGCCTTTCCCTTTGCAGATTTTCGCCCCGGCCAGCGCCCACTGGCCGAGAACGTATACAAGGCAGCCCATCTGGGGCGTCATGCCCTGCTGGAAGCCCCGACCGGGCTGGGCAAGACCCTGGGCACACTGTTTCCCATGCTGAAGGCCATGCCGGACCGGCTGGATCGGGTTTTTTTTCTGACGGCGCGAACGACCGGTCGGCAGCTGGCGCTGGATGGCCTTGCTGCGCTGGGGGCCGCCGACCGGGTGCCGGTGCGAGTGCTGGAACTGCGCGCCCGAGACAAGGCCTGCGAGCATCCTGATCTGGCCTGTCACGGTGATTCCTGTCCACTGGCGCAAGGGTTCTATGATCGCCTGCCGGCCGCGCGCCAGGCCTGTGCAACGCAGACCGGGCTGCTGGATGGTCCGGCCCTGCGTACTCAGGCCCTGACGCACGGTATCTGCCCGTATTATCTGGGGCAGGAGATGGCGCGCTGGTCGGATGTCATCATTGGCGACGTCAATCATTACTTTGATCTCAGTGCCATGCTTCATGCATTGACGCGGCAACAACGCTGGCAGGTGGGCGTGCTGGTGGATGAGGCGCATAACCTGGTCGATCGCGTGCGGGGCATGTATTCCGCCCATCTGGATCAACATCGATTTCGCGCGGTGCGCCGTCAGACCACGCCCCCTCTGCGTCAGGACATGGACCGCCTGCAGCGGCAATGGCTGGCTCTGAACCGAACGGTACTGGGAGATGAGCGTACGGAGGCAACGCCTGCCGAGTATGGTGAGCTAAAGGCACTGCCCACCGGGATGATTCGAGCCCTTAAAGGAATCTCGGCGACGCTGACCGAGATGATGGCGACCTCGCCATTGCCGCTGGACAGTGACCTGTTGAACCTTTACTTCGATGTACTGCACCTGATTCGCCTGGCCGAGCGCGTTGACGAAGACCACTTCATGGCGGACCTTGAGGTTATCACTCCGGCGCGTGGCCGATATCGTGATACCCGGTTGAGCCTTCGCTGTGTGCTGCCGGCCGCTCTGCTGGCCCCTCGCTGGCAGGCGGCCCGGTCTGCGGTGCTGTTTTCTGCCACCCTGAGCCCGGCGGCCTATTATCGACGCCTGCTGGGGCTTGAAACGGCGACATACCACTCGGTAGCGTCCCCCTTTACCGCCGGACAACTGCAGGTGCATGTGGAGCGACATGTATCAACGCGCTACCGCGACAGGGCAGCCTCGCTGGCACCAATGGCCAGGGTGATGGCTGATCGGTTCATGCAGCAGCCCGGCAATTATCTGGCCTTTTTCAGTAGTTATGCCTATCTGCGTGACGCGCGGGCGGCCTTCATGCAGGCCTTTCCATCCATCCCGGTGTGGGCGCAGGACGCCCGTATGGACGAGTCCGCCCGCAGTGCCTTTCTGGCTCGTTTCGAGGAAGGCGGGCAGGGGATCGGGTTTGTGGTGCTGGGCGGCATTTTCGGCGAGGGCATTGATTTGCCCGGCACGCGATTGATCGGAGCGTTTATCGCCACGCTGGGACTTGCTCAGGTTAACCCGGTCAATGAAGCGATGCGCCGACGGCTCGATCAGTACCTGGGTCATGGCTACGATTACGTGTACCTGTACCCCGGATTGACGCGCGTGGTGCAGGCCGCCGGGCGAGTGATTCGAACGCCCGAGGATACCGGCGTCATTCATCTGATGGATGACCGCTTTGACCGGGCCGAGGTGCAGGCGCTGTTGCCGACATGGTGGGAGCTGGGACGTCACGACCCTGAATGAACAGAGCGTCGCGGTGCGGTGGGTGATCGGGCAGGACTGCTCGATGGATCAGTCGTCAGGGGCCTGTCGGCACAGCAGCTGGTGTCGACGCCGCCACAGGTAGATACCGGCAGCCATCAGGCCGGCGGTCAGGGCAATACTGGCAGCAGCCAGAGACCACAGGGCGTGTTCGGCATCAGCATCGCGGCGATCAAGGGTGTCTTTCAGCGCATGAAATACCCGGCCTTCCAGGGTGTGCAGGTGATCAATGCGGGTGGTCTGAAGGCTGAACCACCGGGAGGGATCGCGATCGAATCCGCCATGGCCCGCCTGGCGCACAATCCAGTCTCGTTCGGCCTCGATGTCCTGTTCATTGACGGCCTCCATCACAGCCTCGCCACTGTGCACCATGGCGGGAGAGGCCTGAATGCGAAAGGCATAGAGGTAATTGCTCTGCTGCCGGATCAGCGACATGAAACGGCGGAACTGTGCCGTCGGCATGGCATCGTTGGCATAGGCCCAGGCCCCCAGGGCGCGCTCAAGGCCGGCATCGTCCTTGAGCAGGGCCAGGCTGTACCAGCTGAGCCACTGGCGCCTGATCATGATGTCATCGGTATGGGTGGAGGCGTCCTTCAGATCAGTTATCAGATGGCGGTTTATCTCGGTGTAGTAACGAAGCAGCCCATCCAGCTCGTAGTGGTGGGCATCGACAAGTTCACGCGTGCTGCCAAGCGCATCCAGGCGCTGGTGCATCATGTCGTTGCTGGTATGTTCAAGCGATTCGGGCAGTGCATCACGCAGGGAAGTGTAGGTTGCCTGCCAGCGGGAGAGGGCTTCGTCGGTCGCTGTACGCTGGCGCGTCAATTGCCGGGTCAGTGTGGCGCTGTCATCACCCAGTACGGCTGCAGATAATCCACGCTCGCGCTGCAGTTGATGCACGAGTTCACTGCCGGCCATGGTCAGCCTGGCGAGCTGAAGCTCATGGCCTGCCTGATGTGTAATGCGCCATTGCTGAAGGGCACTGAACAAGAGGAAGGCCACCAGGAGTGCTCCGGACCCTGCAAGCCCAGCCGCAATGGCCAGACGGAAGGGCGAGTAAGTGAAGCGTTCCATGATGGCGTGGCCCGATGTGGCGAAGGAATTACCCGATAGCAATGTTATCGCAGGTTATACCGGTAGCTTTAGCACGGATGAGTCCTGTCCTGGTGTCAGGCGCTGGTCGTGCGGTATCGGGCATTCACAAAGCAGTACCCGCCATAGGCGATAAGCCCCAGCGCGACGGCCAGCAGCAGCCATGGGCCGAAGGGCTGTTGGGCCACGGTTGTCAGCGCACCGCCCAGCCCCTTGGCCTGGCTTGGGTCCGTATGAAGTGCTGAAAGGCACAGGAATCCGCCAATGATCAGGAAGACCACGCCGCGGGCCGACAGCCCCCAGCGGGCAATGGCATCAGCGATCCTGAGCTGATGTTCCGGCATCTTTTCGGTATGCCAGCTTTTGCGGTAACTGCGTTTGATGGCGCGCTGAAACTGACGCAGGCCGACAAGCGCCACGATAATGCCCAGAACACCGATGGCAATCAGCCCGCCGGGGTGCTGCATGACCATGGCCGTGCGCTGGGAGGTGCTTGAGGAGGAGCTGGCACTTTGCATCAACAGGTTGATGCAGCGCCATGCGACGGTAGCGTAGGTGAGCCCGCTGATGACAAAGCCCGTGCGTACCAGAATGCCTTTCAGGCCGTTGCCCTTGTCTTCGGAATCCAGTACCGCCTGAATGATGCGCCAGGCGGTATAGCTGAGCAGGCCTATGGACAGAACCACCATCAGAGTCGTTCCCAGTGTTTTCGAGGCCATGTGTGTCACTGCTTCGGAGGCGCCGCCTCGTTGCCCACCCAGACCGAAGGCAGCCATGGCGGAGAGCCCGCCGATCAATACGTAGACGATGCCCTTGGCCGTGTATCCGGCTCGTGCTGCCAGCGAGACGCCTCGCTGCGTGTTGCCGCTTGTATGGTTCATTACAATTCCCTGTATATGATGCGCATGGACGCTTCTTGCGGCGCGCTTGATGCATGATGTTACTACGCCCGGGAGTGTCGGGCTTGCGCAGTTTTTCATGAGAGCCGGTTGCGGCTGGTGGGAGTTTAGCTAACATGGCCCCCTCCTACGACCGACAGAGACCCCCTCATGAATCCGCCCCCGTCCTATCGGCTCGGTGCACCGCTGGTGTTGCTGATGGCCATTACCACCGGTGTAGCGGTCGCCAGCAACTACTATGCCCAGCCGCTGCTTCATACGATTGCAGATCAGCTGGGGCTGTCCTTTGCCAGTGCCGGTATCATCGTGACCGTGGCGCAGCTGGGGTATGCGGCCGGCCTGCTGCTTCTGGTGCCTCTGGGCGATCTGCTGGATCGCAGGAACATGATCGGCGTCATGATGCTTCTGGCCGCGACCGGCCTGTTCATCAGTGCCAATGCCGACAGCCTGCCGGTACTGCTGGCCGGCACGGCACTCACCGGTATTTTTTCGGTGGTGGCGCAGGTGCTGGTGCCCTTTGCCGCCACCCTGGCGGAACCGGAGCAGCGGGGCAGGGTAGTGGGTACCGTCATGAGCGGCCTGTTACTGGGCATCCTGCTGGCCCGGACCGTGTCCGGCACCCTGTCCAGTCTGGGGAGCTGGCGAACGGTCTACTGGGTCGCGGGCATCCTGATGCTGATCAATGCTGCCGTGCTGTATCGCGCCCTGCCGTCGTATAAAAGCGAGACCCGCATGTCCTATGCGGCACTTCTGGCCTCTATCGGCCATCTGTTCGTGAAACATGGCCTGCTGCGCCAGCGTGCCCTGCTGGGGTTTTTAAGCTTTGCCATGTTCAGTGCGCTCTGGACCTCGGTAGCCTTCCTGCTGTCGAGCGCACCCTATCATTACAGCGATGCCGCCATTGGGCTTTTCGGGCTGGCAGGCGCTGCCGGTGCGCTGGCCGCACGTCAGGCCGGTCATCTGGTGGACCAGGGGCGCGGGCATCAGACCACTCTGGGCGGGCTGGTTCTGCTGGTACTGGCCTGGGGCCTGCTGTGGTGGGCGCCCCATGAACTGGCCATTCTGGTGTTGGCCATCATCCTGCTGGATCTGGCCGTTCAGGCGGTCCACATTACCAATCTGAATCTGATTTATTCGCTGGATCAGGCTGCCCGCAATCGCCTGAATGCCGGCTACATGACCTGTTATTTTCTGGGGGGCGCCGCAGGCTCTCTGGCATCTGCGTGGGCGTACCAGCACCTTGAATGGAATGGCGTTGCCCTGCTGGGGCTCGGACTGGCGCTGGCGGCGGCGGTTGCAGGGATGGCCGGGCGGCCCTCGCGTGAGGGCCGCCACGACACGGCTTAAACCAGCGCTTCAAACGCTCTGGCGATGGCCTCCGCGCCGGGATCGATAACGCCTTCCAGCCGGTCGGCCGGCACATAGGACGACCGGCCTGCACCGGCGTTTGCCAACGTGGCGGTGTATTCGGCTCCCTCGCGGGCTGCACGGGCGGCGCCTTCCAGCCCCTTGCCCTGTTCAAGCGCCTTGATGGCCGGCCATAGCGCATCCATCATGGTGCGATCCCCCGGTTGTGCGCCGCCATAGGTCTGCATGCGGTTGGCACCCTGGGTGAGGGCATGCGCCCAGTCGTCGTTATTGGCCAGTTCGGCGGCACTGGCCGTGAACAGGATGGACAGCAGCACGCCGCTGGACCCGCCCATGTCACGCGCCAGCAGTTCGCCGATGCCGGCCAGCAGTGCCGGCCAGTTGTCAGCCGGCAGACGCTGATGCCGGAGAGCCTTCTGAATGGCATCCACGCCTTCCTTCAGGCTGCTGCCGGCATCGCCATCCCCCGTTCTGGCATCCAGCTCATCCAGGGCCTCCCGTGACTCGCCGATGGCCACCAGCACCTTGTTCAGGCAGGCCGTCATGGCATCATTTTGTGGCGCATTATCGTAAAGGGCGCGCTGTTCATCGCGTGTGTCCGGCTCGAACCAGGCCGGTGCCGTCACATGACGAATGCCGGGCCAGCCGGGAGCCGTGGAAGGGGCGCTCAGCGCGGTGGCCAGATCATCCTCGAACGGCAGCAGGGTGATGGAAAAGCCGTGCATGTCCAGCGAGGTCATCATCGGCGCCGGGCCGATCAGCATGGGTAGCCGCTCCGGTCCCAGCTGATCGAGCAGGTCAAAGGTCAGCGTGCTCATCTCCTGACTGGAACAGCAGCCCAGGTTGTTGAGCAGGGCGATGAGCGGAACGCGCTTGCCGTGCCGGGCATCCATCGCCTCCAGCAGCGGTGAGAGCACCAGATTGAGGGCATCGCGGGCATTGTCGGGGCTGACCTCCCGGGCGCCGGTTTCGTTATGAATGCCCAGCCCCAGTTCGGGGCGTCGTTCCTCACGTGTCTGACCGGGCAGGGCGGCGCCTTCCAGCGCCATGCCCATCGACATCAGTCGGCCGGCAGCGTCTTCTGCCAGGCGTGCCACCTCCGAAAGGGAGTGCCCCTGGGTGGCGTAATAGCCCGCCACCTTGTGCACGGCAACGGTGCCGGCAATGCCGCGGGGCTGGGTCACATCGTCCAGCGCGATATCATCGGACACGATCACCATTTCCACCTTCAGTCCTTCGAGTCTGGCGCGTTCGGCAGCCAGGCCGAAGTTCAGGCGATCTCCGGTGTAGTTCTTGACGATCAACAGGCAGCCGGCCGTGCCACAGACTTCCCGAATCCCCGCCAGTACGGCCTCGACACTGGGCGAGGCAAAAATGCTGCCGGATACCGCCCCTGTCAGCATGCCTTCACCAACAAATCCGGCATGCGCGGGTTCATGACCTGCGCCCCCTCCGGAGAGCACAGCCACCTTGTCTGCTCCCTGTTCGTTACGACACCAGTCGGCGCGCACCATGATGCGCATGCCACTGGCATGGGTCGATAGTCGAACAGAGCGAAGGTGCGCCTCTGCTGCCAGCAGTTCATCGACAACAGCATCGGCGTCATTGTAAAAGCGCTTCATCGGTCTTCCTGCATTGATGAGTGTCGTTACAGGGTAGCGCGCAAACCGGCATGGATGCGCGTTTACAACGTGTTCTTTGGTGGAAGGCCTGTTTACATCGGTCTGGCCTGATGGACAGGGTGGTCATTGTCGGTTGCTATCGCGGTGTATGCCTTTATCATGGCGCGCCCGGGCAACGCTGGTCAGGTCATGGATGAGGACGCCAGCCGACTCGCTCGGCCACTGGAGAAATGCATCGGTGCGGCGAGGTATTCGCAGCGGCATGCCATCGCGTCGTATGCCGTGGACGCTACCGCACCAGCCATTTCACCGCGTCGCCCCTTCTGACCCGCCCCCCGGAATACGCCGGACCCACTCCGGATTACACGCGTTTGACCACTCATGTCGTTGATGAGAGATGGCTGCAGGGACGAAAACGTTACTCATGATGAAAGACAACGATGGAGAAGGACTTTGACGCGTACATCGGATAACGAAAAAAAGGATGAGGCCGACGCCGGCGAAGGGATACCGGCACCCACGGGCGATTCCAACATGATCGATACCGATTATGTCATCGGACAGGACAATTTTCAGGGCCGCGTGCTGTTCAACGTGGATCTGCACGGCAAGGTATTCGGCATATCATCGCTACTGGTGCTGTTATTTGTAGTGCTCACACTGACCATGCAGTCGCAGATGGAGCCGCTGTTCAACGGTATGCGGGACTGGCTGACGGCCAATCTTTCCTGGTTTTTCATGCTCTCGACCGCGATTTTCGTGGTGCTTGCCGTCGGGCTGATCTTCAGCCCGCTGGGCAGGGTACGGCTGGGTGGTGTCGAGGCCAGGCCCGACCACACCTATATCAGCTGGTTCGCCATGCTGTTTGCTGCCGGTATGGGCATCGGGCTGATGTTCTACGGCGTGTCCGAGCCGATCTCGCATTATACGGCGGCCATGGGCGGTACCTCGTTTGAAAATGGCGTCCGTGTCGATAGCGCTCCGCTGGGCGGTGCCATGGGCGATGAGGCCGCAGCGCGTCAGCTCGGCATGGCTTCCACCATGCTGCACTGGGGGCTTCACCCCTGGGCGATCTACGCGATGGTTGCGCTGGCACTGGCACTGTTCTCCTTCAACAAGGGGCTGCCGCTGACCATGCGCTCGATCTTCTACCCGGTACTGGGTGAGCGCATCTGGGGGTGGCCGGGCCATATCGTGGATATCCTGGCGGTCTTTTCCACCCTGTTCGGCCTGGCCACCTCGCTGGGGCTGGGGGCGCAGCAGGCCGCGGCCGGACTGCACTTCCTGTTCGGTGTGCCGGATACTGATCTCACACGTGTGCTGCTGATTGTCGGGATCACGGCAGTGACCCTGTGCTCGGTTGCCGCGGGTGTCAACGCGGGCCTCAAGCACCTGTCGGAACTCAACATGGCACTGGCATTTGCCCTGTTGCTGTTCATCCTGTTTACCGGGCCGACGATGGAACTGGTTACCGGGTTTTTCAATAACCTCTATGCCTATGCCACCTATCTGCCGGCGCTGTCGATGCCGTTCGGCCGCGAGGATGTTGATTACAGCCAGTCCTGGTCGGCGTTTTACTGGGCCTGGTGGATCAGCTGGTCCCCGTTCGTGGGCATGTTCATCGCACGTGTCAGCCGTGGCCGTACCGTACGCGAGTTCCTGATCGCCGTACTGCTGGTGCCCACGATTGTCTGCGCGTTGTGGATGACGATCTTTGGCGGCACGGCCATCTTCCAGGTGGATGCAGGCCTTGCGGATGTGGCTGATGCAGCGCTGGAGCTCAAGCTCTTTACCATGCTTGGTCATCTGCCGTGGCAGACGGTGACCTCTCTGGTCGGAGTGTTGCTGATCATGGTGTTCTTCATTACCTCTGCCGACTCCGGCTCGCTGGTCATCGATACCATCACAGCCGGTGGCAAGATCGATGCACCGACCTCGCAGCGCGTGTTCTGGGCGTTGATCAGTGGCGTCATTGCCATCGCCCTGCTGCTGGGCGGTGGTCTGGGGGCTCTGCAGGCCATGGTCATCACGACCGGGCTGCCGTTTGCCATCGTGCTGCTGGTGGGCTGCTTTGGCGTGATCAAGGGGCTGATGTCCGAGCCGCGCGCGAAGTAATGATGCGATGAGCGCTCACGGCGCGTGTCTTGCGCGCCACGTATGAAAAAGGCGGCCTTCGGGCCGCCTTTCTTGTGCGCGTGTTTCAAGGTGCATCGGTGCCGAGGCGCGTCTAAACAGGTTTTATTTCAGGCGGTTGCACGCAAGGGCAGGAGCAATAAGGGAAGGTTGTCACCTTGGTCTCATAAGCCATGGTCTAATGGGTTTTAATGTATGATGTATGACAAATTGCCTTCACCATCATCGTATGTTCCATGAATAATCAATGAGGCGAGCCATGGCGTTTTCCAGACAGGCGGTTACCGGCGCGGTTGGCGACGGACTGCTCTCTTTCCCGGTCACCGACTTCGATGCAAACGGCAACTTCGACGCGGCGTCCTATCGCGCCCGTATCGAGTGGCTGCTCAAGTATGAAATTTCCACCCTGTTCGTGGCTGGCGGCACCGGCGAGTTCTTCAATCTGTCGCTTGATGAGTTCCGCGAGATCGTGACGATCGCGGTCGAGGCCACCAACGGCAGGGTGCCGGTCATTGCAAGCGCCGGCATGAACGCGCATCTGGCGCGCCAGTACGCGCGCATCGCTGAAGAGGCCGGCGCCGACGGCATTCTCTTGATGCCGCCGTATCTGACCGAGTGCCCGCAGTCGGGTCTTTTCGACTACGCCCGGTCGGTGTGTGGCTCGACCGCCCTCAACGTCATTTATTACAACCGGGCCAATGGCCTGATGAAGGCCGAGACGGTCAAGGCGCTGGCCGATGCCTGCCCGAACCTGATCGGCGTCAAGGACGGCAGGGGCGATATTCAGGCGCTCAACACGATCATCAAGACCGTAGGCGACCGCCTGGTCTATGTCGGTGGCGTGCCGACTGCTGAAATCTTTGCAGAGGCCTATCTTTCCATCGGGGTGAACACCTATTCCTCGGCAGTGTTCAATTTCGTGCCGGAGATGGCGGTGTCGTTCTACAAGGCGCTGCGTGCCGGAGATTCAGCCACGGTGGCGCGGCTGACGCGCGAGTTCTTCATTCCGTTCGTGCAGCTGCGCGATACCTGCCCGGGCTATGCGGTCAGCCTGGTCAAGGCCGGTGCCGCGCTGGTCGGTCATTCAGGCGGTGATGTGCGCTCGCCGTTGACGATGCCATCCGCGGACGAGACGAAACGCCTTCAGGCGCTGATCGACCACGTGGCCCGGTAAGCTCCACCTCGAACCTGCAATGTGTACAGGCGTACATCATGAAACGACACCATCCACTCGTGTGTACGTTCAGGGCGCATGGAGTCTGAAATCGCCGAGCTGCCCTGCATGCCAACGTTGATCGACCTGTTCTGGAGAGTTATTCATGTTTCCCACGCTGACCCGCATGACCATTACGCCGGTGGCCGGCTACGACAGTTTTCTTTTGAACCTGAGCGGCGGCCACGCCCCCTGGTTCATTCGCTGTGTCGTGATGCTGGAAGACAGCGCCGGCAACACCGGCGTGGGGGAGATTCCCTCGAGTGAGGGCATTCTGGCCGGACTGGAGCAGTGCCGAGACCTGGTCGAGGGCCAGAGCCTGCGTGATTTCCGCCAGGTGCTGACGCAGTGCAAGGCCCGGCTAGAGGGCAACGGCCCGGAAGAGCGTGGCCGGCAGACGTTCGATCTGCGTGTGGCGGTGCATGTATTGACCGCCATCGAATCAGCGCTGTTCGATCTCTACGGCCAGCACGTCGAGCTGCCGGTAGCGGATCTGCTCGGCCGGCTCGGGCGCCAGCGCGACGAAGTCGAGGCGCTTGGGTATTTGTTCCTTCTGGGCGACCCGGACAAGACGGATCTGCCCTATCCAAAGCCGCCCGAATCACCGCGCGATGACTGGGATGTGGTGCGCTGTCAGGAAGCGCTGACGCCGGAGGCGGTAGTGCGGCTTGCGAAGGCGGCGCATGCCCGGTACGGCTTCAAGGACTTCAAGCTCAAGGGCGGCGTACTGAGCCCGGAGGCCGAGGCCGATTGCATCCGCGCGCTGTACGAGGCCTTTCCCGACGCGCGGCTCACGCTTGACCCCAACGGCGCCTGGACGCTCGATCAGGCGGTGAAGGCGCTGAATCCCATCAAACACATGTTGAGCTATGCTGAAGACCCCTGTGGTCAGGAAAGGGGCTATTCCGGCCGTGAAACCATGGCGGAGTTCAAGCGCCGTACGGGGCTTCCCACCGCCACCAACATGATCGCGACCGACTTCAAGCAGCTTCAGTTCGCTGTCGCGCTCAATGCGGTGGACATCCCGCTGGCTGACTGCCATTTCTGGACCATGCAGGGCGCGGTCATGGTGGGTGAGCTTTGCAACGAATGGGGCATGACCTGGGGCTCGCACTCCAACAACCACTTCGACATCTCGCTGGCCATGATGACCCATGTGGCCGCGGCGTGCCCGGGCGAGATCACCGCAATCGATACCCACTGGATCTGGCAGGACGGTCAGCGTCTGACCACCGAGCCATTCCGGATCAAGGGCGGCAGGATCTCGGTACCCACGACCCCCGGGCTTGGCATCACGATCGACAAGGCGCAGATTGAGGCTGCGAACCGACTTTATCATTCGCTGGAGGTTCGCCAGCGCGATGACGCCATGGCCATGCAATACCTGATTGATGGCTGGCAGTTCGATCCCAAGCGTCCGACGCTTGTTCGGGATTGAGACTTCATGGAGAGACGTCCATGCACACCTTTCATGGAAAGGATCCATGCACACTAGCGGAGGCAGTATGCAATTGACTGGGGAACTACTCATCGGCCAGACGGCGGTCAAGGGCAGTCAGAAGGTTGTCCATGCGATCAATCCAGCCACGGGCGAGGCTCTTGAGCCCGGCTATCCCGGCGGCACCCGTGATGAGGTTGACCGGGCCTGTGAACTGGCCTGGGCTGCCTTCGATGCCTACCGGGAGACCTCGCTCGAGGATCGGGCGCGCTTTCTGGAAGCCATCGCGGATGAAATCGAGGCCGTCGGTGATGAGCTGACCGAGCGTGGCACTCTTGAAACCGGGTTGCCGGAAGCGCGGTTGAACGGTGAGCGCGGCCGTACCTGCAACCAGCTGCGTCTGTTTGCCCGTGTCGTGCGTGATGGCGAGTGGCTCGATGTGCGCGTGGACCCGGCCAGGCCCGACCGCGAGCCAATGCCACGTGTCGATCTGCGCCAGCGCCATATCGGCCTTGGCCCGGTGGCGGTCTTCGGTGCCAGCAACTTTCCGCTGGCCTTCTCGGTGGCCGGCGGTGATACCGCTTCGGCACTGGCGGCCGGGTGTCCGGTGGTGGTCAAGGCGCACGGTGCGCACCCCGGTACGTCCGAGCTGGTTGGTCGTGCGATCCAGCGGGCGGTGGCCAGCTGCAACCTGCCGGAGGGTGTGTTCTCGCTGCTTTACGGCGCTGGTCGCGACATTGGTCATGCGCTGGTGAGTGATCCGCGTATCAAGGCGGCCGGCTTTACCGGCTCGCGCAGCGGCGGGCTGGCGCTGTGGAAGGCCGCGCAACAGCGCGCCGAGCCGATTCCGTTTTATGCGGAAATGAGCAGCATCAATCCGGTGTTTTTGATGGCCGACAAGCTTGAAAGCGAGGCGCAGGCCCTTGGTGAGGCGTTCATCGGCTCACTGAACATGAATGCCGGTCAGTTCTGTACCAATCCGGGGCTGGTCATTGCCGTGAAGGGTGACGGCCTTGATACCTTCAAGCGCGCTGCCGTGGCAGCGCTTGATGGCGCCACGGCGCAGACGATGCTGACGCCGGGCATACACGATGCCTACGTCGAGGCGGTCAAGGCGCTGGACGCCTCCGATAAGGCCGAGCGACTGGGCCAGGGCCCGGCAAGCGAGGGTAAAAACGCCTGCCAGGCGGGGCTATTCGCGACGAGTGCGCAGCACTTCATCAACGATGAGGCGCTGTCTCGGGAAGTGTTCGGTTCCACCTCGCTGATCGTTGAATGCGACAGCTTAGATGAAGCCCGACAGGTGGCCGAGCAGGTTGAAGGGCAGCTCACCATTACGGTGCATATGAACGAGGCTGACACCCAGGACGTCAAGGCCCTTCTGCCGGTGCTGGAACGCAAGGCCGGCCGTATTCTGGTCAACGGCTGGCCGACCGGAGTCGAAGTCTGTGATGCCATGGTGCATGGCGGCCCGTTCCCGGCCACGTCCGATGCGCGTACCACGTCCGTGGGTACAGCCGCCATCGACCGTTTCCTGCGCCCGGTGTGCTACCAGAACCTGCCGGACGTCCTGCGCCCGGAAGCGCTCAGGGACGTTAACCCGCTGGGGCTTGATCGTCTGGTGGACGGGCGTCGCGAACGCTAGCCAACGCGGCATGGTCTTCGTCCCGGGCATCAGGCCCGGGGCGGGGGCAGCCGCTGTATGGAGGCTGCCATGTCATTGAAGCGGTCGCCCTGAAGGCGGACATGATCCATCAGTTCACGGCGGGCCGTCTCGGCATCGCCGCTGCGCAGCGCATGAACGATGCGCTCGTGCTCATCAAATGAATCCTTCACCCGGTTGCGCACGTGCAGCTGAAGCCGCCGATACGGCTTGAGCATGGCATGCAGTCGCAGTGCCTCTTTAGCCAGAAAGTCATTATGGCTGGCGGTATAAATGCATTCGTGGAAAACCCCGTTACGGTAGTAATACTCGTCGCTGTCACCGGCATCACGGGCCTGCCGACAGGCCTCGTGCGCGGCTTCCAGTGCCGTCAGCTCATCAGAGGTGATGCGTCGCGCCGCCAGACGCCCGCACATGCCTTCCAGCTCGGCCATCACCTCGAATCGCTCGACCACCTCCATGACATTTAGTCGTGCGACGAAGGTCCCCCTTTTCGGCTTTACCTCCACCATGCCGGTCGTGGCCAGTTGCTGTAGCGCTTCACGGACAGGCGTGCGCGAACACTGGTATTCACTGGCCAGCGCCTCGGGATCCAGTCGGTCTCCCGGCGCATAAAGCCCCTCCACAATGGCGTCTTCGAGCTGGTCGCGCAGGCGCTGCGATTGAGGTATCCGAGACATATTAGACTTTCTCCCATGTTGACACCCCGACGGTGCAGGCTGATTGTTGTATACAACATATCATTTTGAAGAATATAAAAAGGCTGATTCTGAGGGTTAAATAGTGGCATTGGCGTGCCGTGTCGATCGCGCTTACCGGGGGTGAGATAGAGCATGAACGTTAACATGAGTTTTCTGCAGGAACTGCTGTCGAGCCTTGAAGCCAAGGCGCGCCAGAATGGGGTCTTCGTCAGTAGACAGAGTGGACGGGAAGAGAGCGGTCTGGCCCGGCTGGAATCCGCCTGTGACACCCTGATGCACCATGGCGGTGAAGCCTCCCGTATTCTGATTGCGCGGCAGGCCCTCTCCGCCTATCGCACCCTGGATACCGAGCAGCAACGCGCCTTCTTTCACCTGCTGGCGGATCAGTATGCCGCGGATCCGGCCGCGATTCATGCCGCCTACGCACGCTACCGCGAGACGGAAGACAACACGGCCCTTCAGGCGCTTGGCAGTGCCTGCGAGCCGCGTCGGCAGTCCCTGTTTCGGCGGTTGAACCAGTGCCCTGGGGGCACCTATGAACTGGTCCAGATGCGTTCGGACCTGCTGGCCATGCTGAAGGACCACCCGGAGCTTGCCCCCCTCGATGCAGACTTTGCCCACCTGTTTGCCTCCTGGTTCAACCGGGGGTTTCTGATGCTGGAGGCCATCGACTGGAATACCTCGGCCGCTGTGCTTGAAAAGGTCATCCGGTATGAGGCGGTGCACGCCATTCACGACTGGAACGACCTGCGCCAGCGGCTGGACCCGGGCGATCGGCGCTGTTACGCGTTTTTCCATCCTGCCACCGGGGATGAACCGCTGATCTTTGTCGAAGTGGCCCTGTGTCGTGGCATCCCCGACAACATCCAGTCGATTCTGGAAAGTGATGAACACGTGGCACCGGAGGATGCCGACACGGCGGTGTTCTACAGCATCAGCAACTGTCAGGCGGGCCTTAAAGGTATTTCCTTCGGTAACTTCCTCATCAAGCAGGTGGTCGAGGAACTGCAGCGTGAACTGCCGCAGCTTGAGAACTTCGTGACCCTGTCTCCGGTGCCCGGGCTTCGCAAATGGCTGGACCAGACCCGCAGCGAGGGTGGCCTGCCCGGCAGCAGCGATGTGCTGGAGCGGCTGGAAGCCGAGGATTGGCTTGATGACAAGGCCTCCCGCAGCAAGATGGCCTCCGACGTGACGGCCCTGGCCGGCCATTACCTGCTGGATGCCAGGCGCCGCGGCGCGCCGGCTGATCCGGTCGCGCGATTTCATCTGGGGAACGGGGCACGTCTTCACCGCATCAACTGGCCTGGGGATACCTCCGTCAAGGGGCGCCAGCAGTCCCATGGCGTCATGGTGAATTACCTCTATGAACCCGGCCGCATTGAACAAAATCACGAAGCGTTCAGTCGCGAAGGCACCATTGCCTGCTCCTCCGAGGTTCGGCGTGCGGCCAAACAGGGCCAGCAACGCTTTACCCGCAGCAGGGACAAGGCCTGATACCGCTTATCTCAGGAGATGAATTGTGAATCATAATCTTTATCTACAGTTTCAGACGCATTTTGATCAGCAACCGGACAAGGTGCTGATGGCCACCCTCGAAGGTGATACCCATACCTACGGGGAGGTGCAGGACACGGCCATGAAAATGGTCGGTGTGCTGCGCCGGCTGGGAGTGGCCCAGGGGGATCGGGTCGTGGTGCAGGTTGAGAAAAGTGCCCAGGCACTGATGCTGTATCTGGCCTGCCTGCGGGCCGGAGCGGTCTATCTGCCGCTCAATACCGCCTATACCGATAACGAGGTGGCGTACTTTCTGCAGGATGCCGAGCCCCGCCTGGTAGTGTGTGACCCGGCGCGGCGCGACAGTCATCGCGCGCTGGCCGAGGCACACGGCGTTGCCCATGTGGAAACCCTCGGCAATGACTGCAGTGGCAGTTTGATGGCACAGGTTGCCGACGAAGCACCGGATCGAACCATCGCGGAGATGGGCGCTGATGATCTGGCGGCGATCCTGTATACCTCCGGCACCACGGGCCGCTCAAAGGGCGCCATGCTGAGCCACCGCAATCTGGCTGCCAACAGCCAGGCACTGGTGGATACCTGGCAGTTCACCCGTGATGATCATCTGCTGCATGCGCTGCCCATCTTTCATACCCATGGCCTGTTCGTGGCCTGCAATATCATTCTGACGGCGGGGGCCTCCATGACCCTGCTGCCGGGCTTTGATGCCCAGGCGCTGCTGTCGCTGATGCCGCAGGCCACGGTGCTGATGGGCGTACCGACCTTTTATACCCGCCTGCTGGACCAGCCCGGCCTTGACCGTACCAGCACCGCTGCCATGCGGCTGTTCATTTCCGGTTCGGCGCCGCTGCTGGCTGAAACCCACCGGGAATTTCATGCCCGTACCGGTCACATGATTCTGGAGCGTTACGGCATGACGGAAACCAACATGAATACGTCCAATCCCTATGAGGGCGAGCGGCGGCCGGGCACGGTCGGGTTCGCGCTGCCGGGCAGCGAAGTGCGTGTGGTTGACCGTGACAGTGGCGCCGAGCTGCCTGCCGGGCAGAACGGGCTGGTGGAAGTTCGCGGCCCCAATGTCTTTCAGGGCTACTGGCGGATGCCGGAAAAGACCCGGGAAGAGTTTCGTGCGGATGGCTTTTTCATTACCGGTGATCTGGGCATGCTCGACGACGATGGCTACCTGCACATTGTCGGCCGGGACAAGGATCTGGTGATTTCCGGCGGCTACAACGTGTACCCGAAGGAGATCGAGCAGTTCATCGATGAGCTGCCAGGCGTCAGGGAATCTGCGGTCATCGGCGTGCCTCACCCGGACCTGGGCGAGGGCGTGGCCGCTGCCGTGGTCCTGAACGAGGGGGCCGAGGTCACTCAGGAGGACATCACCTCCGCACTGGCACCGCATCTTGCGCGCTACAAGCAGCCCCGGCGTGTGGTGTTTGTGGACGCACTGCCGCGCAATGTCATGGGCAAGGTGCAGAAGAACCTGCTGCGCGAGGCGCATGCCGATCTGTATCAGACCGGCACTGCGGTACATGACAAGTAGTACCTGATTCACCACACCACAATGGCCCTGCCGGCTGCACTCGTGGCCGGCCCGGCACAACAACAATGATGATGGGGACATACTCATGGTGATTTACGGTGTAGGACTGCTGGCCGGCTGCATGCTGGTCGGACTGGTAACCGGGGACGTTCTCGGCACCCTGCTGGGCATCGATGCCAACCTCGGTGGCGTCGGGATCGCGATGCTGCTGCTGATTCTGGTGACCGGCATTCTCAAGCAGCGCGGCCACCTGCCGGAAAGTACCGAGCAGGGCATTACCTTCTGGAACGCCATGTACATCCCGATCGTGGTCGCCATGGCGGCCAGCCAGAACGTGGCGGCAGCGTTCAGTGGCGGGCTGGTGGCGCTGCTTGCCGGCGCGCTGGCCATGGCGCTCGGGCTGTTGCTGGTGCCGGTATTGACCGGTCATCGTCGTGAGCCGCTGCCGTCGGGTGACGCCAGCACGACCTCTCCAGCGCCCGGCCGCACACACTGAGGATATCCTGCCATGAACGATTCCATCATGACGGTGTTTGACAAGTATCACCTGATTGCGGCCTTCGCCGTGATCGGTCTGACCATGTTTCTGGCGCACTGGGTCAGCAAGCGGTTTACCCGAGGGCGGCTGCACGGGTCAGCCATTGCCATTCTTGTCGGTCTGGCGCTGGCCTGGGTGGGCGGCGTGATGACCGGCGGCAAGCACGGCCTGGCGGATGTCACCCTGTTTTCCGGGCTGGGGCTGATGGGCGGCGGCATGCTGCGTGATCTGGCCATCATTGCCACCGCCTACGGGGTACGCTTTCAGGAGATCAAGCAGGCCGGTGTGCGTGGCGTCATTGCCCTGTTTGCCGGGGTGCTGATTTCCTTTGTGGCCGGGGCCGTGGTGGCGGTGAGCTTTGGCTACACCAGCGCCGTTGATATCACCACCATTGCTGCCGGTGCCGTGACCTATATCGTCGGCCCGGTAACCGGCGCCACCCTGGGCGCGAGTTCCGAGGTGATTGCCCTGTCCATCGCGGCCGGGCTGGTCAAGTCTATCCTCACCATGATCTTTACCCCGCTGACCGCCAAATGGATCGGGCTGGATAATCCGCGCTCGGCGATGATCTTCGGTGGCCTGATCGGCACCACCAGTGGCGTGGCGGCCGGGCTTGCCGCCACCGATGCCCGCCTGGTGCCCTACGGGGCAATGACCGCCACCTTCTATACCGGGCTGGGGATTCTGCTGGCCCCGACCGTGCTGTTTCTGGCGGTGAGTGCCCTGGTGTAAGGGCCATGCCGTCAGCCCGGTAACCCCCGCTGCCAGCGGGAAGGATCTCGGCATGAACCGTTCTTCGGTTCATGCCGTTTTTGTTGGGTATCTATCGTCCAGACGACAGCATGAGCCGGCCGGAAGGGCAGCAGATGCGCCGGACTATGGTGGGGGATGCGCTTTCACGGCGGGCAGGGTATGGTGATTTACAGTTTGTATGACAACCATACAGCGGGCACGCCGAGCATGTCTCAGGAGGAAGCAATGGCCGATATTTCAGCCTGGCAGGTCAAACCGGTGGCCAATCAGCAATCGCTGTCGGGGCAGATCGCACAACAGCTACAGGCCCTGATTTGCGAGGGCCGGATTGCGGTGGGGGACAAGCTGCCAACGGAAAGCGAGCTGTGTGACCTGTTCGGCGTCAGCCGCACCGCGGTGCGTGAAGCCATTGCCCACCTGCGCTCGATGGGGTTGATCGAAACCCGTCGTGGCGTGGGCACGCGGGTACTCAGAAAGGCCCCGGAGCAGGCCTTTCCGGCGCGCCGCATCAATGCCACCACGGTGGAAGATATCCTGCATGTGCTGGAACTGCGGCTGACCATCGAGCCCCAGGCCGCGGCGCTGGCGGCCCGGCGCCACACGTCGGCCGATGCCATGACGCTTGAAGAAGCCCACCGCGCCTTCATTGCCGCAGAAGGGGAGGCCTCTCTGGCCCGCAGCGAGGATTACCTCTTTCACCACGCCATCATTGAAGCAGCCCATAACCCGTTTCTGCTCGCGTTTTACGAGCCGCTGCACACCGGCGCCATTCCCCGGGCGCAACTGCTGGATTCCGATGTAGACCCGGTGGCCGCCCGGCAGTATCTGGCCCAGGTGGGCGAGGAACATGGCCGTATCCTGCAGGCCATTCTGGCCCGGGACGAGCAGGGCGCCCGCAATGCCATGAACCAGCATCTGGAGCGGGCCACACGCACCTACAGCGCCTACCAGACCCGCTGACATGGTGCGCCGGCTGATTGAACAGCGCATTCACGGCCTGACCGGGCTGTCGCTGGGCGGGGTGGATTACGCCACACCGCCAGGCGATCCTGGCCTGTTCGGGCCGGATTCCATGGTCTGGCGCGTGCACGGTGACTTTACCGCGATGCTGTGCGGCGGCATTTCAGCGCTTCTCCTTCAGATGATGCACCCGCTGGCGCTTGCCGGCGTGTGGGATCACTCGAGTTTTCGCGAAGACATGCTCGGCCGGCTGCGCCGCACCAGCCAGTTCATTGCGGTGACCTCCTTTGGCCCCACCGCGGCCGCGGATCGTCTGATAGACCGGGTGATTGCCATTCATCGTCAGGTACAGGGCCACTACACCGATGGACGTTTCTACCGGGCAGACGATCCGGCCCTCCTGACCTGGGTGCATGTGGCCGAGGCGCGCAGCTTTCTGACCGCCTGCCTGCGCTACTACCGAAAGCACCTGACCCGGGAAGAGCAGGACCGCTACTACCGTGAAAGCGCACTGACCGCCTACCGCCTTGGTGCCGTTGATGTGCCGGAAACGGCCGAGGCCATCGACGCGTATCTGGAACGGATGCGTCCGGCGCTGGTCGTGGATGAGCGCACCCATGACGTGGTGAGGCTGCTGTTTGAAAGCCGGGCACAGTTCGGCGCAGTGGGGCTGGGGTACAACCTCTTTCTGTGGGCCGGCGTGGACCTGCTGCCGGTGTGGGCGCAGCAGACACTGGGGATTGCCCCCGGGCCGTGGAAGCAGGCGATGGTGCGTGGCGGTATTCGTGGCGTGGCCCCGGTACTGCGCTGGGCCGTGCAGGATGGTGCCCGGGCGCGGGCCGAGGCCCGTGTTGCGCAGGGCCCTCATGGCCCTGCAGCCTGACGTGCACGGGATGAACGCCGGAAACGAAAACAGCGCCCGAAGGCGCTGTTTTCGTACCGGAACATCATCGCTGTCAGCTGTGCGAGGTGGCCGGTGAGGCCTTGTGGCGTCGATCCTTCGGGAAGAAGGTGCCGGCCTTGAGATCGGCTTCGATCTGCTCCAGCGAGCGGCCGTTGGTTTCCGGGATATACCGCACCACGAAGACCAGCGCCAGTGTGGAGATGGCCGCGTACAGCCAGAACGTGCCGGACGTTCCCAGCGCATTGATCAGGGTCAGCGTTGTCAGGGTTACCAGCAGGTTGAACACCCAGTGGCTGAACGCCCCCACGCTTGCGCCCTTGCCGCGCACAAACAGCGGATAGACTTCGGCATTGATCAGCCACAGGCAGACCCCGAAGCTGCAGTTGAACGCCATGTAAAGGGCCAGGCACACCACCAGAATCCACTGGGATGTGGTCGAGGTCGGGGCGCCATCCATGAACAGGAAGCCCATCACGATCAGCGCCACGATGGACCCGGGCACCATCCACAGCAAAAAGCGCTTACGGCCGATGCGATCGACCATCAGAATGCCGAAGATGGTTGAAATGTTGATCAGCACCGCACCGCCAATGGAGGCCAGTACCGAGGCGTTTTCATCAAGGCCCGCGTTACTGAGAATGGTCGGGGCGTAATAGATGATGGCGTTGTTGCCGGTAATCTGGGAGAACATCGCGATCCCGAACCCGGCGATCAGTGCCGGACGCACCCAGTCACTGAACAGGTCACGCCAGGTACCTTCCGGGCGGGCCGAAATTTCCTTGATCTCGTTGATTTCATTCCGGGCGCCCTCGTGGCTTTCACGCACACGTTCCAGCACGCTGAAGGCTTCCTCCTCGCGGCCCTTGCCCAGCAGCCAGCGCGGGCTTTCCGGCAGTACCAGCATGCCCAGTATCAGCACAATGGCCGGCACCGTGCCCAGACCGAACATCCAGCGCCAGTCATCGCCCAGGGCAAAGCCTGTCAAATAGGCCACCAGAATGCCGAACACCACCATCATCTGAAACATCACCACCAGTTTACCGCGGTGCTTGGGCGGGGTGACCTCGGCGATATACACCGGAATGATCTGGGTGGCGCTACCGGCCGACAGGCCCAGAATGAAGCGCGCCAGAATCAGCATTTCAACGCTTTCCGCCAGCGCCGAGAGCAGGGAGCCGACAATGAACATGAGCCCGAGCAGCATGATGGAGCGCCGACGCCCCAGCTTGTCGGACAGCGGGCCTGTGCCCAGACACCCGAAAATGGCACCAAAGATAATCGCGCCGGTTACCAGCTGCTTGGTGGTATCGTCCATCACAAACTGCTTGGACAGCCCCAGCAGTGCCACACCGATAATGCCGGTGTCATAGCCGAACAGCAGGCCCCCGAGCGCGGCCACTACCGACACCAGGATGACCAGAAATTTTCCCCGCGGTCCCCGTGCAGGGCGCGCGCTGGCTGACGTAGACATGCTTACTCCTTGTGCTGAATCGTTTCAGCAAAGCGCTGGAACGGTCTTCTCTTATAAACCACGCCAGCCTAATGAATTGTCGCCGTGACCACCATGCCAATTAGACTATTGGTTTAGAAAAAAAGGAGGGTGGCCTGTCATCAGGCCACCCGTGCTGCGGTCAGCGCCATCGGCAGGGTGGGTAACCCGTGCCGCACGGGCTTACATGGCGTGCTTGATGCCCTTGTTGATCAGCACCCAGTTGGCCGGGTAGGACGTCAAAAAACCCACCAGCATGGCGATCTGCATCATCGCCCAGAATTCGGGGGTAAAGGCGTTCATCTCGCCCAGCCACAGGGGGGTAGCAATCAGCATCCACAGGTACATGCCCGCCTGAAAGGCGATCAGCGACAGGGTATCGGCCTTGATGGCATCGCGTAATGCCGCACCGGGAGGCTGATCGCTCATGGCCCGAATCGGCAGGTACTGAAACAGCACGCCGAAGGCATAGGCAAACAGGAACGCCAGCAGAAAATGGCCGGCCATGGCCGAGCCGAACAGGGAAAAGGCCGTCAGGGTAGCGATGGGGGAGGCAATGACATCGCCCAGCGTGCAGCCGCCGCCGCAGTGCGTGGCGGAAACGAACACCCCCTGCCACTTCGGCTTGCTGTCGTGATGGTGATGATGCCCGTGGTTGTCGTGGTGGCCCTGCTGGTTGCGGGTGGGCGCACGGCCCATGGCGGTATAGGCCCACCAGCCGATCACCGGCATGTAAAGGCCCGTGATCGGCCAGGTCACGTTCATGACCTTCATGTGCTGGGGACGTCTGGCGATATCCACCGCAATGGCGGTGGCGGTTACAAGGCCTGAGGCAACAAGGCACCAGGCGATAACGGGGGGCATGATATGACGCTCCTTGTCGTGTCTGTCATGACGAGTCCGGGTGAAAGTCAGATCATGGTTTAGAAGCCCTTGGCCCGCAGCGCAAGCCTGGTGTTACTCCCGGGTTTCAGGCGCGGGGGGTTGATATTGCCGCGCTGAGCTACCATCTCTACGAACAGTTCACCCCTTAAGGAGTACTTTTCATGAGTGCACCACGTATTTTGATGGTTCTGACTTCACACGATCAGATGGGCGATACCGGCCACAAGACCGGCTTCTGGGCCGAGGAATTTGCCGCTCCGTACTATGCGTTTCTGGATGCAGGCTGTGCCATCACGCTGGCTACGCCGAAAGGCGGTGTGGCGCCGATCGACCCGAACAGCGAAAGCGAGGATGCACAGACCACGGCTACCCGCCGCTTCTATGCCGATCAGGAAACCCAGCAGCTGATCAAGGTGACCGAACCGCTCAGCGGCGTATCGGCCAATGAATTCGACGCCGTCTTCTATCCCGGCGGCCATGGCCCGCTGTGGGATCTGACCGACAACAGCGAATCCATAGCCCTGCTGCAGGATTTTCTGGCTCAGAACAAGCCGATTTCCGCGGTATGCCACGCCCCGGCGGCATTCCTGAACATCAAGGACGCACAGGGCGAGTTCGTGCTGAAAGGTAAAAAGGCCACCGGCTTTACCAACGGCGAGGAAGCCGCGGTAGGCCTGACCGACGTGGTGCCGTTTCTGCTCGAGGACGAGCTTAAACAGCGCGGCGCCGAGTACAACAAGGTGGACGACTTCAGCCCCTACGCCGTGCAGGATGGTCTGGTGATTACCGGCCAGAACCCGGCAAGTTCTGAAGCCGTGGCGGAAAAGCTGCTCGCGGCCATCAAGTAATATTCAACGCCCCGGCACTTTGTGTCGGGGCGTTATCCCCGGTACACTGTGCGCCTCGCCCGAGTGGCTCAACTGGATAGAGCAACGGCCTTCGAAGCCGTGGGTTGCAGGTTCGAATCCTGCCTCGGGCGCCACTGACCCTTCCAAACCAATCCAAAACGTTCCAGTAAGACGATGAAAATGAAGAGAATTTCATTGGATTATGTCCTGAGCGTTCCGAGCAATTCCTACCGAATCTGGCATACTCCCGGTATACTTTCTGGCCTATTGTCCTGTTAGAAAAAGTTCGGTATACCACTCATGCCCCTAACTGCCCGCCAGATAGAGAAAACCAGGCCAGGTGATAAGGTGCCCCTTCCTCAACAGGCTATCGCAGCTCTTCATCGCATCAAGCGAATCTCTGGCCATTACCCTCATCTGTTTCCAGGTCGCAACAACGCATCAAAAATCATCTCGTATATGACTTTTGGCATGGCTTTGAAGCGTATGGGATTCGAGGGCCGCCATGTACCGCATGGTACATGTCACGCCGTGGCCACCGGTTTGAAGGAAATGGGCTGCCCCGGTGGGTGGATCGAGATGCAGCTCTCGCACAAGCTACCGGGCATTCAGGGCGTTTATACCCATCCCGAGCATATGGCTCTCGAACAACGCCCCGCCATGATGCAGGCCTGGGCAGACAGGCTTTTTTCAACCGGTTAGGCATCCTGAAAATGCATGGGCCAGGTGAAAAATGCTGCGATTGTGGCGCCCTGATGTTGATTACATACATAGGCAGGCTCGGAAAGAACCACGACCTGGTCTTGTTACGATGCGGCGGGCATGGATGTAGCTCACGTCTCAAGGCCGAACTGGTTATAAAGCCCGTGCGTGCTTATCAGAGTGAACAGACATCCCGCTCCAGGTTATCGAGAAACACTTACGATCAGTGGCCTTTCTGGCGCAAGAATCTATCCAATATTTACGGGCATAGGCCAGACAGAAACCCACCAGGGTTAGGTTTTACCTGCCTTGGGTGTGGCAGCAATCTACGGATTCGCTCCAGTCGGCGTATCTCCAGAAACCGCAAAACGGTTTATCTTGATTGCGTGCCTCCTGACTGCGATAAGCGGTTCAGTACTGATGTCCGGATGGCGGATTTGCCTGCACTCTCATACCAACTGACGTTTTGTGGTTATACAAGCCGATGAGAGCCGGCTATCCAAGGCGCTTTTTATAGGACACTACATGGCCTTGATCGATGTTTTTAAAGGGATCGACTTAGCTGTTGAACATGGTTTCGAGATTGATCTCGAAGGAAAAAAGCCAGCCAGCCTCATTGAAGCTGCGGAGCAGGCCTTAGGCATCGTCTTTCCGCCAAGCTACAGAGATTTTTTACTGTCATTTGGCTGTGGAGATATTGCAGGGCACGAGTTTTATGGCGTTATTGGACCTGATTTTTCCAATTCTGGTATCCCTGACGCCATATGGTTAACACTTCGTGAGCGAGTAGATTCCAACTTGCCTTCTCGCCTGGTTGTTGTGAGCGCTGGAGGTGATGGCTCATATTACTCACTCGATTGTGGACGCGTTTCAGATGACAAGGAATGCCCTGTCATTATCTGGTGGCCGAGTGCCTCAGAAGAAGAAAACCTCGATAAGAACGAGGTGTTATTCAAGGATTTTGGCGTTTTCTTCCTAGACCGGATCAGGTCTTCCCTTTAACAAAAATGGTGAATGTTCAACCGGTACCGTTCCAACTACGTTGAAAGCTTCAGTCGATTTGGCGTTCTTAATCAGCCTTGAGCCGATGCTTTCGATAGATCGCAGCGGCTTTTTTGTACCCTGATGACAATGAATGTTGTATTTCATTGTAAAACCCCGGTTTTACAACGGCAGCCGCTCGAAGTCCCCACCATCCCTTGGCAAGCTGATCCTGTCCCCGGCGGCACCTGCGCCGCTCGAACCAACAACGACAGGAAACGCCCATGACGGCATCAACACACTCCAACACCGGCGCTTACCAGCACGTCGAGCGGATCCAGCTTGGCAACCGTCTGCTGCGCCGCCGAGAGGTGGAGCTCAAGACAGGCAAAAGCCGCTCATCGATATATAAGGGTGTGAGTGATGGCACCTTCCCAGCCCCAGTCCCGATTGGCGATAACAGCGTCGCCTGTCCGTTCTTCCATGGCGAGCGGGGTTAACGGTGTTCCTAAACCCGTCTTACAGCACTTCCCACACGCGAATAATTACAGCCGGATCTTCCTTGAAGTTGGGGCCACGCTCGACCGTGCCCAAAAAGACCGACTTGTTCATCCATTCGTACGGGCTTCCGATCGGGGCCTCGAAGCTCAACACGCTTCGCACGTAGTCGTTTTCCGGGTTTTCCTTCGTCGGGCGGCGATCAATGAGGGCCTTGTTGGTCACCACGATAATGTGGCCGTCGTCGGTCTTGAGCGCGTAACGCGCGGTCAGATCAAGCACGCCATCCGGGCGGCCGAGCTGCCAATCGCCCCCGCCGGGCAGCACGCTGCCCTTGATCTTCGGGCCTTTTACGTCACCGCCGGTGATCCAGACGATGCCGCGTTCGCCGTACTTGCTCTGGCCGACCGTTGCGCGGTTCGGGTCAATGGTCACACGAGACTCGTACACGAACCGGGTTTCCAGCCGGTTGTCCCGGTTCGGATTTTTCTCGGCACTGAGCGCATTAAAGCTCGTCATGGCAAGCACCAGGGTTAGAAGAAGCGTCAATGTTTTCATTCGGAAGTGCCTCTGTTGTGTTGTTGTTGAGGTAATGCCGTCGCAGGGCCAAAGGCCCCGCCACCTCTGAACCTACCGCAGTTACCCGGCGCACCAGTATCCAGTATTGGCAAACCCGTACTTGCGTCCGCCCCGGTACCTGCGCTTAAGCTTTACTGCGTTCTTCGTATTCAATCGCATTCTTCACTGAAGGAGCCTTGCCATGTCTACCCCGCGCCTGCCGTACGCCTCGCTCTCCCCGGACGCCTACAAGGGGCTGAGTGCCACCAAGCAAGCCCTCGATGACAGCAGCCTCGGCAAGGAACTGATCGAGCTTGTGTACCTGCGCGTCTCGCAGATCAACGGCTGCGCCTTCTGCCTCGAGATGCACGCCGACGCGCTGCGGGCGAAAAACGTGCCTGACGCCAAGCTCGATAGCCTCGCCGGCTGGCGGGTCAGTACCCGGTTCAGTGAGCGCGAACGCGCCGCGCTTGGCTGGGCCGAGGCGCTGGTGAACATCACCGGCTCCCACGCCGCCGACAAGGACTTCGAGCCGCTGAAGACCCACTTCTCTGATGCCGAGATCAGTGACCTCACTTTCGCCGTCTCTCTGATGAGCGCCTACAACCGCCTCGCCATCGGCATGCGCCAGTAGGGCGGGCACCTGCACCGGGCGGCACGGCCGCCCGGTGCGCTTCCCTGAGTTCAACGCTCGGCCTCGATGTCGCCGGGGTTTCTCAACGGGCACTGGGTCAGTGACAGGCACCCACAGCCGATGCAGTCGTCCATCTGATCCCTCAGCATCAAAAGCCCGTCGATGCGCTCATCGAGCACGCTGCGCCACTGGCGCGACAGCGCCTGCCACTCCGGGTTGGTCGGGGCGCGGTGCTCCGGCAGCACAGAAAGCGCCGCGCGGATCTCGTCCAGCGGCACCCCGACCCGCTGGGCCACCTTGATCAGGGCGACGCGCCGCAGCACATCGCGGGAAAACCGCCGCTGGTTGCCCGGACTGCGCCAGCTTCGTATCAGCCCCTCGGTATCGTAGTAATGCACGGTCGAGACCCGAATGCCGCTGCGGCGAGCAACCTCGCCCACGCTCAGCGCGTGCTTGTTCGGATCGATACGACGGTCTGACATGATCGCTTGACCTCAAGTGAACTCGAGGTTTCACAGTAGGGCGCGCCAACGCATCGAGCAATCACTGCATTTATCCGGGAGTTTAACCGTGAGCCTGTCTTCATCATCGTCGCGCCGTCTGTTCGGCACCTGTCTTCTCGTCATTTTGATTGGCCTCAACCTTCGCCCCTCGATGGCCGCCCTTGGGCCGCTGGTCGAGGCAATTCGCGCTGATGTCGCCATTACCTTCACCCAAATCGCCCTGTTGACCACGCTGCCGGTATTGGCGATGGGTCTTGGCTGTTTCGTGAACGCAGTCCTTGTGCGCCGGCTGGGCATGAGCGGGGTGATCGCGCTGGCGCTGGCCGCCATTGCGCTGGCCGATGCCCTGCACTGGCTCGGGCTTGGCAAGGCCGGCCTGATGATCAGCGCCCTTGGCGCAGGCATCGGGATTGCCTTCATTCAGGCCACGCTGCCCGGCATCATCAAGCATGCGGCGGGCGTGAAAACGCCGCTGGTGATGGGGCTTTATATTGCCGCCATCATGGGCGGTGCGGCGCTGGCATCATTTCTGACCCCCGCGCTCAGCCACTGGATCGGCTGGGAGGGAAGTCTTGCGCTCTGGAGTGTACCGGCGGTTGTGGCGCTTGCCGTGTGGCTTGGCCGCCGGGCGCTCATGCCCGCGCCGCCGGAGCGCTCGAGCGCCCGGCTTAGCCTTCGACAGGTAGCCCGCGTGCCGCGGTTCTGGGCGCTGGCCACCTTCTTCGGCCTAGGTACCGCAGGCTATACCTGCGTGCTGGCGTGGGTGCCGCCGACTTTCACAAGCCTTGGCTGGCCGCCGACGCAAGCCGGGCTGGCGCTCAGTTGGCTGACGGTGCTTGAGGTTATCGCCGGGCTGCTCTTTCCAGCGCTGGCCCAGCGGATGGGGGATCGGCGGCCTGTGCTGTTCACCGTGCTTGGTCTTGCGGTGGCCGGCTTTCTGCTGCTCGGTCTGATGCCCCAGGCCACCGGCTGGCTCGCAACGGCGCTGATCGGCCTTGGCATCGGTGGGCTGTTCCCGATGAGTCTCATCATCACGATGGATCACCTCGATGACCCGGCCGCCGCCGGCCAGCTCACCGCCTGGGTGCAGGGCATCGGCTACGTGATCGCCTCACTCTCGCCGCTCGTTGCGGGTGTTATGAAAGACGCTCTCGGCGGCTTCCAGCCCGCCTGGCTGGTGCTCGGCGGCGTGTTCCTCGGGCTGATGGGGCTGGCGCTGCGCTTTGATAACGACCGCGTGGCGCGTCGCGCCCACTCCCTCGGCGCCGCGGTTGCTGCGTAAAGAAGCAGCCTTATGACTGGTTGCCCCACTAATCCAACCGCCGCGCACTTGCACGGCGTTTTTTGAATAGACCGCCTGCGGCAATGCACCGCCGCCAAAGAGCAGTTAATCACCCTTTGTGTAATTGAGTGTAAATTTTTAAAGGGGTAGCTTAAGGATGAAACACCGCTCGCCGATGGCATTGGGTGCGTATGTGTGATGGGGCTCGAGTGTGCAGGGAATCACAAGCGAATCTGCGCCCCCAAACCGCCACGCAGCCCAGTAGTGGGGCGGTCTAGTGCTATCTGTAAGAGTGCAATAAAACCGACCCATTTAGCGCGCAGGCGGGGCGGGGAGTCGATAGAGCGTCTTGGGTGAAAACTAAGTGTATAGAACTGTGCAACTTTCAATTTATAAATTTGGCAGTATTTGACCCAAAGCAGAATTTTAGATAAAGGGGCAAGATCTTTCATCAATGCTATTTGACATCCTTGGTCGAAACTAAATCAAGCTGTTATAGGCTGCGATGCTGAAATATTAAATGCACGTGCTACCTAATACCAGTTAGCACTTTAAGAGGAAATTATGTGGCTAATAAAAAAAATCCAAGAGCAATTCGGCCAAGTGCTAATTGATGCAATGGCAGAATTTGCAAAGAAAGATATAAAAACTACTTCTGAGCTTGAGAGTGATGAGTTTTCACATGTTCAAGACCAAGATATTAAAAAATCTTTGTCAGAAACACTTTATGGAGCGAGGTGGCTTTATAAGCTTGGCTTAGCATTGTTGGCAAGGCAGGAAGAGCAATATGCCCACGTTAGGGCCCAAATAATTGACTACGCTTCGATTTGCGAAGCTTTGCTAGCCGATATTATTGTCCAAGCCTATAAAAGCAATCGGATCAATGGTCAGCAGTACCAATTTTTTGATACTCGACAAAGTCGGCTAATGAGCTGGAATAATGCGAACCCTTTGATTTCAGTAAATAAAACGACATTTGAATGGAGAATCAAGGTTGCAGAAGAGTCTGGGATAATTGATGCACAGCTCACACAAAATCTAAATAGTATGCGGAGTAAGCGTAATACAGTTCATCTGACTTTTAAAATTATGTCCGGTGTCACTTATTGGTCCGGATTTGCCAAAAGAAGTCATACGACCATGTATGAGCTGATCGAACAGACAAAAAAGTGGTTGGAGAACTGAGTTTATCTATAATTTTTGTTGGTTAATATATGAGGCTGAGTGTTACTGCGCTCTGCTTCATTAATTTGCTGAAATTGTTGTTTTTGCCGGCTTTGAGAAACTAAATGACAACGGAAAATATTGATAGATTAAATGCAGAGTGGATTTCATTAAATGCATTTAGAGGGTTAGCTAAAATCGCCTCCGGAGGCGATATGGTAAAATCTACTTATGATAATGCCTTGCAGCTTGGAGGGGAGATTTATCCCGAATTGCTTGGAGATGAAGTTAGTCTGCTAAAAAGAGAAAGAGAAAGTGATACGACAAAAGAGTACAGGCAAAAGGCTGAGCTATGCTCTATTAGAGATAAAAAGCACATCTCCCCTTTTAATTTAGTATCTTTGGATATCGTTGTGTATGAGGGTCTTTTGTCGATAGCTACAGCCCAAAGAAACGAACAAAAAGTCGATCAGTTAAAGAGGAAGCTTGCTCAATTTTACAAGTCTAAGAAAGAGCTTGACCCGGAGGATCATAGTGAGAATCAATTGATCTTTAGAGACGCATATAATGTTTCAAGGGTTATTCCCACTATTGCTAATGATCGCGGGTGTAGAGATTTTGAACTACCAAACGGTAGAGTTTTAAGGCTGAGAGTACTTCATCCTGATAAGGTAGAACATATCACCGGGGCTGATTTGATTTATGAGCGACATCACCCTAAAAATGAAATGGCCTCTGTTGTAGCTGTGCAATATAAGATTTGGAAAAATCGGAAGTTATATCTATCTGATGAACGCATGCTTGGTCAAATTGATAAGATGAAAACTTTCCTGTGCAATAAGGAAATATGTAAGTCGGCGAAGAATGATCATGGGTATAGGTTTCCTTGCTGTTCAGCATTTATTAGGCCGACAGACAAACTGCAAAAGGCCGATCAGAAGTTTCTCTCTACTGGAGAGCATCTTCCAATATGCAAAATTAACGAATGTGCAACGCTTAGCGATCGCGGTGCAAAAAAACTTGAGTACGATAAAATTAAAGAAATATCGCTTTCGAGTGAAGTTTTTGAATTTTTATTCAATAATGGAAAGATTGGCTCTCGTGATATGACTTATACAGAGTTAACCAAGCTTTACAGCGATTACTTAGAGGATGCATCGAGAGAGCGAGTCATCGTCTATGCTCAGGAAGTTTAAAAAATAAAAGTATGCATTGCACTGCACTTAATGCAATTCCACAGCCAAGCGTTATACCTGCTCTAGCCGTAGACGGACTCTAGCCTCATAAATATTTTCCATCATATAATAGGAGGACAGAGCAGGTGCAGTTGGGGCATTTCATGAGTAAATGGTATACTTTTGAGTATATTTTTTTGATTTCAAATATTTTTACCCTTTTAATTCAACGGTATAAAACTATTTTATAGTCCTGGTTCGGCTTAATATTAAATACCATAGCTCTTCAACTTAGTTATAATATTTATGTATTGCCACTTCTTGCCAGCCCCCTGCCGCCCCCTTCCTCATCACTCGCTCTTCCGATAAGCCAAGCCTTGATACGGTAGATAAACCACCTGATTCCGCCCGTTGGCCTTGGCCTGATACAGCGCTTCGTCCGCTCGCTTGAGCAGCTGTTTGGGGGTGTCGGTGTTGGGGTGTATGTCGGTGTGCTCGATGCTCGAGATCCCGATGCTCACGGTCACCACGGCGTGTTCACCAAGGCCCTTGTTGGGAATGCGCAGGCGCTCGACGGCGCTGCGTAGCCGTTCGCCCAGAAGGCGCGCCCCCTGTGCGTTTGTGCCCGGCAGCACCAGTGCAAATTCTTCCCCGCCGTAGCGCACGGCGAGGTCCGGCGGTTGGGAGAGCATGCCTTCAAGCACGCGTGCAATCTGCTGGAGGCAGCGGTCGCCGCCGTCGTGGCCGTGGTAGTCATTGAAGCGCTTGAAGTGGTCTACATCGCACATGATGGCGGTCAGCACCCCGGAATACCGTGAAAGCCGGGACCACTCCCGCTCAAGGGCCTTGTCCAGCGCGCGGCGGTTGGCCAGCCCGGTCAGGGCGTCGGTATGGCTCAGGGCTTCCAGGTACTGGTTGTTCAGGGTCAGCTCTTCCTCGCCCCGGCTCACTTCCCGGTGAAGCAGGTAGAGAATCGTGCCGGAAAGCAGCAGAACGCCGGTCACACTGCCGCCGTACATTATTTCCCGCCAGGGTGGGGGAACCGGGGTCAAGGCCTCCTCGCCGGGGTAGAGAAACTGCAACAGCAGATACAGCAGGCCGATGGACGCCATGATGGCGGTATAGGCCCATTTGCGAAGGTTCTGGTAAAGAAAGATGACAACGGAGGCAAAACTGAAATAAAACAGGCTGACGCCGGTATTCGTGCCCACAAAGGACGTAACGACAAACAACTGGGTCACGCTGTTCAGCAGCAGCAGGTTACTGGCGGTGGTATGCCAGCGCAGGTGATTGAGCAGCAGCACCGATAGATAAAACACGATGAATACACTATTGGATAGAAACACGCCGCGGTACATGGCGTAACCATGGAAGTAATAGAAAAGCTGGTACGGAAGGGTGGCCGTTGCGCAGAAAAGCCCCAGCTGGTTGCACAGTTCTATCTGGCGGCGCAGCTTTCCCGGGTTGCCTGCCACTCCCGGAGACCAGCATTTTCTGATCACCTTTATCATCGGTTTACCCTGTATAACGCACGAAAGGGGCTCGTGCCTTCCATGCTCATGACTGGCGGCTGGCCGTGGCGTCTACGCGCGGAAACCTGTCGGGCCGGCGCTGGTACCATCGTGCGTTCACTACCTGTTCATTATCGACTGGGTAGCGCGTTACATGAGGCAACGCAGGGAATCAGACAGGCACGGAGGAGATGATGCCGATATGCGAGACACCACGGCTGGTGATACGGCCTCTGGTGCTGGAGGATGTGCCGGCGTTGACGAACATCCTGAGTGACCCTGACGTGATGACGTTCTCGGTCAGGGGCGTGTGCGATGAAGCCGCCACCCGACACTTCGTCGAGGAGTGCCTGGCCGGTTATATCGCCCACGGCTTCGGCCCCTGGGCGCTGGAGGACAGGCGCGATGGGGCACTGGTGGGGTTTTGTGGCATCGGGCCCGAGCACGTGGCCGGCGTGGAGGAAATCAGCCTGGGGTATCGGCTTGCCCGGCGCTACTGGGGGCAGGGCCTGGCGTCCGAGGCGGCCGCTGCGGTACTTGATCATGCCTTCGGCCGTAAGCAGTGTGCTTCGGTCGTGGCTATCATTGCACCTGATCACGTGGCCTCGCAGAAGGTGGTCGGGAAGGTCGGGTTCGGCAGTTTCGAGCTTCAGCCGTTTCATGACCGTACCGTGCGGGTCTATCGGCTGACGCAGCGGCAGTGGCAGTCCTCTGAACGAGGCGTCAGCCCCTCGCAGGGAAAGGGCGGGCAATGAACCGGGCTGCCCTGTTTCGTTTATTGGCCGGGTACACCGGCATGTTCACACACAGGCTGTGATGATGACCGTGAAAATATTTCATCCCGGGCCGGCGCATGCCTCCGCGTTTCTGGCGGCAGTGCGCCGCAGTGAGGCCCTGCTGGCGGGCTGGGTCAGCCCGCCGAGCACGCGGGAGCAGTACGTCGAGTACCTGCGCCGCTATGGCTCGGATGCGCACTGCAGTTACCTGGCCCGGGCCGGGGATGGCTCTCTGGTGGGCTGCATCAATGTGAACCACATGGTGCACGGGGCGCTTCAGTCGGCGTACCTTGGTTACTACGCCTTTTCCCCGAACCAGGGCCGGGGGTTGATGAAGGCGGCGCTGGGGGCGGTGATATCGCGCGCCTTTGAGACGCACCGGCTTCATCGGCTGGAAGCCAACATTCAGCCGGCCAATGCGCGCTCGGTGGGGCTGGTCACCGCGCTGGGGTTTCGGCTGGAAGGCTATTCACCGCGCTACCTCTATATTGACGGGCAGTGGCGGGATCACGAGCGCTACGCGATCACCGCCGAGGAATGGAGTGCGCCGGGGGCCAGTACTCCAGCCGTGTAGCCCGCCCATGCAGGTGGTACGTGCGGGGCCTTATCCGTCATGCCCATTGGTGCCATCGCGGCCATCCTGCCCCGGGGCACCATTCTGACCTGGCGTGCCGTCGGCTCCTGCCCATCCGGCACCGCCGTTTCCACCACGGCCACCGGCACCGCCATGTCCGCCGTCGCCGCCATCTCCTCCATGGCCACCGGCACCGCCATTGCCCCCGTCACCGCCATCCCCGCCACGGCCACCGGCACCGCCATTGCCCCCATCTCCACCACGGCCACCGGCACCGCCATGTCCGCCGTCACTGCCATCGTGACCCTGTGCCCCGTGGCTGTCCCCGTGAGGGAGGGCCGTACCGGTCTCGGTGCCCGCCCCCTGGGCCTGAGCGTGATTCATGACGGTCATGTTGATGAGTGGCGCCGAGGCCACCAGGAGTGTTGAAAAAAGAAGCGATGTGAATTTCATGAAGCCTCCGCTGCGTGCCGGTCATCAGAACATGCCCTGGGAAATGGCTGCCCGTGGGCGCTTTGGTTGCGCCCTTTCAGTCTTGCAGGAATGCGCTTCGGTATTGTCTGAAATGGATAAGCTTCTGTTCGGTTTGGTGTGTTCCGGACAGGGATTGTTAACGCGAGGGCCAGGCGCCAGGCATGCATGGCCCTGGTGGTGTCTGTTTCGCTGGAGGGCGGGCCAGGGCCGTGTGATGAGGCCGGTGTGAAGCAGGGCTCAGGTGGCGGGGGCGTGCCATTGATCCCAGGGCGGCGTGTCGCCGATGGTGTCCTGAAGGTAGTTCAAAAAGGCCTGTACCTTGGGGGTGCGCAGCCGTCCGTCGGTGGTCAGTACATGAATCATGCGGCGCTCCGGCACCACTTCGCAGCGCCACGTGCGCAGCAGGGGCACCAGTTGCCCGGTGGCCAGGGCCTGGCCGATCAGCCAGGTGGGAAAGGCCACGATGCCCTGGCCGAGCAGGGCGGCCTGCAGCAGGCTGTCGGCGTCATTGCTGTAAAGGCTGCCGGTCAGCTCATGAGCCTGGGGGATGTGTGTCTGCGGGGATTCAAAGTACCAGCGCTGCCGGCCCATCTGCCCCTGATAGAGCAGGCAGTCATGGTGTTGCAGCGCGTCAGGGGTATCCGGTGTGCCGTGCTCGGCCAGGTAGGCAGGGGCAGCGGCGACCACATAGTGCATGGGGGCCAGTGGCCGGGCGATCAGTGAGGAGTCGGCCAGCCGCCCGACCCGAAAGGTGATGTCGCTGCCTTCGCGCACCGGGTCGGTCATGGTGTCGGTCAGCAGCAGTTCGGTGCCTATGGCGGGGTAGCGGGCGTGAAATCCGCGCACCAGCCCCACGACCTGATGGCGCCCGAAGGCCACCGGGCTATTGATGTGCAGTGTGCCGGAAGGTTCGAGCGTCGGGCTTTTCAGCGCCTCGGTGGCCTGGTCGAGCTGTTCGAGGGTGCCGCGAATCTGCTCGTAGTACTGCCGGCCGGCCTCGGTCAGCGTCACTGCCCGGGTATGCCGGTACAGCAGCCGAACGCCAAGACTTTGCTCCAGAGCGCTGATCTGGCGCGATACGGAGGAGACGGCCCGGTGAAAATGGCGCGCTGCCGCTGTAAAGCTGCCGGTGGCCGCGACCCGCTCGAAGGTACGTAATGCGTTGAGATCCATCATGTTGCGCCTGGTGCAATAATCATTTGCAGCATGTGCGATTTCGACAACAGGATGCAAGGGCCATACTCCCCCTCATCAATGAATGAGCACGGGAGCTTGAACATGCAGACAGGAGTCGCACTGGTCGTAGGTGCCACCGGCATTACCGGCGGTAATCTGGCCACGTATCTGGTCGCCAGTGGCTGGACGGTATACGGGCTGTCGCGCACGCCGTCACAGCAGGCGGGGGTGATTCCGGTATCGGCGAATCTGCTTGATGCCGATGCCACGGCCAGGGCCCTCAAGGGGCTGCCGGTCAGCCATGTGTTCTATTGCACCTGGACGCGGCGCGATACCGAGCAGGAAAACGTCGAGGCCAATGGCGCGATGATGAATAACCTGTTCTCCGCGCTGGACCCGGAAAGGCTCGTGCATGCGGCGCTGGTCACCGGCACCAAGCAGTATCTGGGGTCCTTTGAAAGCTACGGCAGCGGCCGGGTTGAAACGCCGTTTCGTGAATCGGCTCCGCGGGTCTCGGGGGAGAACTTCTACTACACCCTGGAAGACATCATGATCGAAGCCGCTGGCAGATACGGCTTTGCCTGGAACGTGCACCGCCCGCATACCGTGATCGGCCATGCCCGCGGCAATGCGATGAACATGGGCACCACCCTGGCGGTGTACGCCTCGATCTGCAAGGCCACCGGCAAGCCGTTTGTCTTCCCCGGTTCGCAGCTGCAGTGGAACGCGCTGACCGACATGACCGATGCGCTGCTGCTGGCTCGTCAGATGGAGTGGGCCGCGCTGACACCGGGCGCGCACAATCAGGCATTCAATACGGTCAATGGGGATACCTTCCGCTGGCGTCGCATGTGGCAGGAACTCGGTGAGTTCTTCGGCCTCGAGGTGGCAGATTGCCCCGAAACGCCGCAGCCGCTGGAAGAGCAGATGGCCGGTCTTGAGCCCGAATGGGAAAGGATTGCCGAGCAGCACGGTCTGGCCGAATCGGACGTGACGAAGCTCGCCTCCTGGTGGCACACCGATGCTGACCTTGGCCGCGAGCAGGAGTGCGTGAACGATATCGTCAAATGCCGTGACTTCGGCTTTGATGCGTTTCGTGAGACGCGGGCGGCCTTTTTCGACCTCTTCACCCGGCTGCGGGCGGAGAAGGTGATTCCGTAATCGCCCACGGTTTTGCACTGAACGGCCCGCCCATTGTCATGAGGGGCGGGCCTTTTCGTGGATGGTGCCCTGCTGACGTGGCGTGATCAGCTTCTGCCATCGGGCGGGGGTGATGCCGAAGGCGCGTTTGAAGGCGCGGCTCATGTGGCTTGATCGGCAAAGCCTGCACGAAAGGCGGCTTCGGACAGCGACGCCTGCTCGGCGATGAACTGCCGGGTATGGTCCAGCCGTCGCAGGGTGAGGTAGCGGTAGGGGCTGGTGCCAAACAGGGCGCGAAAATCCTTTGATAATGACCAGCGCTCCCGGTCGGCCAGGGTTTCCAGCAGTTCAAGGCTGACGTTGTCCTGCCAGTGGGCATCCAGATACTGGCGAACCCGCTCGGCAGCGGTGTGGTTGATCGACTGGCGCGTCCTGGGCGCTTTTGTATCACCGGTGGCGTCCAGCGCCATGGCCAGATCGAACAGGCCATCCGTTTCTTCCAGCGCACAGGTGGCGTGCGTCATGTCACTCAACAGGGCCTGCACGGCGCGAACCAGCCGCGGATCGCGGGATAACCCACCTTCCAGGTAAGGCAGGGAGCGCCCGCCCAGAATGGATTGAATCAGCGCCGGGCGCACATACAGCATGCGGTACTGGAATCCTTGCTCATCGCCGGCATGGCCGTCGTGAAGCTCATCCGGATGTACCACAATCACCGTGCCCGGCACGCTGCTCAGGTGGGTCGAGCGGTAGTGAAAGCTTTGAATTCCCTGCAGGGTGATGCCGATGGCGTAGGTGTCGTGCCGATGCATGCTGTAGGCATGGCCCTGAAAGCGGGCTTCGATTCGTTCGATATGCGCCAGCGGCGATTGAACGCACCAGTCAGATCGTGTTGTGGTCATGGCTCGGGCCTATAGCACAGGAAGAATGACGTAATCGCACAGCATCAACAGGGCCACGACGACCAGTAGCCCGGCCATGACGCTATTGCAGCGCCGAATGTACCTGGTCTCGGTGATGCGAGCGCCGATTCCCTTGCCTGCCGCAAGGTAAAGGGCGGGGGCACCCCCACCGCCCAGTGAGATGGCCAGTGACCAGAGTACCAGCGAGGTATCGGTAATGCCTCGTCCCGGAAACATGACCGTGGTGATCGGGACAACCAGCAGGGTGTTCTTGGGGTTCAACAGTTGCATGAGGAGCCCGTCTCGGAACCCGAGCGCTCGTGGGGCCGGATGCTCTTTCACGGTATCGGGCGGTGTGGCCCTGAATACCGTCCATGCCAGGTAAAGAATATATGCACTTCCGGCCAGGGCAATCCAGGGCATCAGCCCCTGAACGATGAGCTGCTGCCCGGCGTAGCCGATGACGGCAAACCAGCAGAATATGGCCAGCGCCACCCCTGCGAAAAATCCCCATACCTCCTTGAAGCGTGAGGTCAGCCCTGCATTCAGACCCAGCAGGTTAACCGGCCCGGGGGTGTACATCACCGTCAATGCGTACAGTACGATCTCCATGCCCGACCTCATCCGGTAGTTGTCATCAGCAGGCAGGGTAAGGCGGCAAGAGGGAAGGCGTCTTGAACGATCCTGCCGCGCGTTGGGGGCGGCCGGGTGCGTAAGCGCACCCCATGATGTGTGGAAACGACGCGTATTGTGTTGAACACCGTCCTTTTTCACGTATCAGGAAATAATCGAGGCCGGGTACACTGGCCTGCGGGCATGTGCCGGACATGGCCTGGCAGCAGCCTGCTCAAGTCGTCGATTATTTTTCAGAAAGGGGAGCGCAATGCCCAGCATCGATATCTCGCTGTCCCTGTCAGTGGAGCAATGCCGGGAGTATTACGCCGGTGAAGCGCAGGTGGTGCATGCCCGCAGCATGGATGGGCGACGGGTACAGTTTCCCGCGCGGGCGCTGCATCGGGTGGTGGGGCCGCAGGGGGTACATGGCATCTACCGGCTGACCTTCAATCCGTCAGGCCGGTTTGAATCCCTGATACGGGTAGCGGGATAAGCCGGATTACGTGGCGGCGCCGCCTCGGGATGCGCCGCGAGCCACCGGGGAAGGGTACGTGGAGGTGAGGGCGGGGCCACTGGCATCCACAACCCGGTTACGGCCGGCCTGCTTGGCGTCGTACATGCGCATGTCCGCCGTACGCAGAATGTCATCCAGGGCACGTCCGTCATCGGGCCACATGGCAATGCCAATGCTCAGGGTGGATTCCAGCGGGCCCTTGCCTGTCATGATGCAGGGCGATGCCTGGTGCGCACGTATGGCTTCGGCGATCTGTCGGGCATTCAGGGCATGCGTATCAAACAGCAGCAGGCAGAATTCTTCGCCGCCGATACGAAAGGCCCGGTCATTATCAAACAGGTGTTCCTGGATGCGCGAGGCGGTGGTGACCAGTACCTGGTCTCCCACGTCGTGGCCATGGCGGTCATTGATGCGCTTGAAATGATCGATATCCATGACCAGCAGGGCAAACCCGGAGCCCGAGGCATCATGAATATCGCATGCGCGGTCAAAGGCCTGTGCCAGATGACGACGATTGTAGAGGCCTGTCAACGGGTCGTGCCAGGCGTCATGCTGAAGCTGATCGATGGTTCTGACACGGCGGGTTTCGTACAGATGGCTCAGTGCCCAGCTCACAGCCGCGGAGCCCGTCAGGTTGGCAAGGCTGCCGTAGTGGTAATCACTGTTGTCGATCCACAGGAAAAGGCCCAGCCCGGCAGTGACGGACAGCGCCGTGACCAGGGCGCCGGTGCGCTTGCCCAGCAGGAGATAGGACGTGAGCGGAAACAGGATGATCCAGACACCGCCCCCGGTCTGAAAGCGGGTAAGGTAAAAGGCGTCCAGTGTCACGGTCACGAATAACAGGACATAGCCCAGCGCCCACCGATGCAGGTGAGCGGTTTGCCTGAGACAGGCCAGAAAGGCCAGACAGTAACCCAGCATCACCAGATTGATGATGACCATCTGCCATAGCTGCCTGTCTGCATGAAAAAATATGGCAACGACATCGATCAGAATGGTGATCACCAGCAATCCCTGAATGACGTGTCTTTGATGAATTCCATCGTTCAACCCACGTACCTTGTCCATCCAGCCTGCCTTCCCGAAAGGGTAATACCGCGTGTCCTCAACGTGCTGCGGTGTGTGTAAATAATGCACGTTAAATAGTGACTTCAGGACACCTTAAATTACACTTCTTTACGAGAGGTTGTAAGTCTGCATTGTGCCGAGCCGCACTTTTGGCGCGTGTTATTGCATAAAAAGGAATGACAGAGCGAACTCGATAACCCAGGGCTATCGAGTCCGTGAGTGTGATAGAGGCATCACCTATTGGGCGGGGGCCTTTCGTCCTGAAGGACGGCTGGCATAGAGCATATCAAGGGTATAAAGCATCAGCCCGGCCCAGATGAAGGCAAAGGTGATGGCATTGTCGTGAGTAAAGGCTTCACCGAAAATCAGTACGCCGGTAAGCAGTTGAAGGGTCGGCGTGATGTACTGAATCAACCCCAGAGTGCTGAGTTTCAGCCGATGCGCGGCCATGGTAAACAGAACCAGCGGGATGATGGTTACCAGGCCGCAGCCGATCAGCAGGGTGTCGGTCAGGCGGTCCTGCAGCAGAAAGGCGGCATCTCCCTGCTGGTACAGGTAGCCCAGCCACATAAGGGCAAAGGGCAGAAGCAGCATGGTTTCGATATAAAGCCCGGTGATACTGCCCACGTCGAGTTTCTTGCGCAGCATGCCATAAAGGCCAAAGCTGGCTGCAAGCATCAGCGAAATCCACGGCACCTTCCCGAAGCCGATGATCATGATCATGACCCCCACGGCTGCCAGCAAAATGGCAACGATCTGCATCGGCCTCAGGCGTTCCTTGAAAAACACCAGCCCGAGTATCACGTTCAGCAGTGGGTTGATGTAATACCCAAGGCTGGTTTGCACGATATGTTGATGGGTGACGCCCCAGATGAAGGTGCCCCAGTTGCAGCTGATCAGCAGGGCAGTGACCGCCAGTGTCAGGACCAGTTGCCGTTGACCGAGGGCCTCGCGCACCGGCCCCATCCGTCCGGTCACGACAATGAACAGGGTCAGCAGGGCGGCGGCCCAGATCATGCGCTGCAGCAGGATTTCCCACGCGGAGACGCCACTGCCGATCAGGTGAAAATAAAGCGGCAGGGCGCCCCACAGTAAAAAGCAGCTGAAGCCGGCGGTCAGCCCGGCCAGTGGTCTGGAGGGGGAGGAATGAGGCATTGGTGCATCCGAAATGTCGGTCAGGCCCTGGCGCCCATGTGCACATCGTCAGGGGTGGAGTGCTGACAGCGTAGCCTAAATGACGGGCCGGGAGGCATTACCGGCCGGCTGGCTCACTCAGGGAAGGTCAATCAGCAGCATGGGCGTGCCCCATCCTGCAAGAGACGCATTGTTGTGGGTGAAATAGTCGTGCCAGAAGTCTTCGAGCGCGTCCATGGTGGTTTGGCTTCGGTATGCTTTTGCATTGTCGGCTACCAGACCTGCACCCATCACGTACACTTTGGCTCCGCCCCAGTCGCTTTCAATACCGGATGCCTTCAGCTTCTCAAGCTCTTCTTCCGGTGTGATTCTCTTGACCTGGCCTCGATGATAGAAACTTGTGATGTCAGAGTTCTCGAGCATGTCGGAAAAAAGAAGTACTACCTTTTCATTGGCATCACTGCGTGCGACCAGACGGCCAAGTATCGATAGGTTGCCGATCAGTTCGGTTTTGGGAATGTCGGTGGCCCCGTCCCCAAAGTTATCCGTGATAGCTGCTGCGAGTCGTTTTTTGACAAAACCGGCCTGGCGATAAAGGCAAGTATCAAACTTGCTCAGCGAGCGTTTGGAAATGGCGTAACGCTGGGATTCAGTCACTGCTGGATCGATCCGCCCTTCAAACGGCTGAGTGGTGTAATGATTGTCGATATAGGCGCCAAACTTGAGCACGTGAAGCTCGTCACCAGGGCCGATAAACCTGATTGCCTTGCGTGCAAATGCCTGTTTTAAAGGCTTATCGGCGTGCACGGTTTCGTCGATAATGACAAAAAGGGAACGTTCCGATGGAGAGATCGGTGGGGCATCTGCACCGAGGGTGCCATAACAACTCGGGATGTCATTTCGCGCCTGCGCCTCAACGGCAATGAGGCTTGTGGTCAATATCAGCATTGATAACGCAGTGCCCAGTCGCCAGCCTGAGGTCATGATGTTTCTCCGTCATCCAGGCCCATTTCACGTCGCAGTCGAGCTTCGTAGGCATCGTCGTCTTCCTGCTGGCGGGACACCTTCAGGGCTTTGGCCTCGGCATCCTTACGAGCCCGTTCAGCTTCAAGGCGACGGCGAATCTTCTCCCGACGCTCATTATCACCGTCATCCTTTGTAGGGGCAGCAACTTCCGATGCTTCATGCTGAGGGGCATCCGGTGTTGCTGAGCCGGTGTCGGTCTGTAGCCTGGCGCGCCGTTGTTGGCCATGGTGATAGCGCTCGCGAGCAGTCAGGGCTTCCTCTTCCTTTTCTTCAGCGTAGGCCTGAAAAGTGCGTTTGCTGGCCTCCAGAAGGAGTTGGGTGCTTTCACCATCGATATTATGTTTCTGGGCCTTTTTCAGCATTTTCTGTTGCAGGCTTGATAGGTGCTTCTGCGCGATGTGTCCGACCTTGTTGCGCTGGCGCTCATGATAGGCAGTAAATTCTTCCTTGCTTCGAAAGCGGCCAATGTAGCTGCGGGCATTGGCTGATTCCTTGCCGGCAAAGCCGGTAAAGAAGCCGAGCATGATGCCCATGATCTGCAGAAAGACAAAAATACAGGCCAGCACAATGAAGGTGCCCCATCCGCCTTTACGCTGGTGATCTACCATGCTCTGCTGGGCCTGCTGATCGGCGGCCTGCTGAATATCTGAAAGCTCATCGGGCAGCGCGGTATTGCTGTAGGGATCTTCATAGCCACCCGTATTTGAGGAGGCTGACATCTGTTGGCTGGAAAGCATTTCGTCCAGTGCCTGGCCGCGCACATAGGTTGCTCCAATTGCGATGGCAACGATGAAAACGGCGGTAATGATGGTAATAACCCAACTGGAAGATACCGTACCGTTGGTATCCAATCGGTTGATCAATTGCTGATGGTTGGGTGCACTGTCGTCGGCATCGTTATTATCCAGGCTGATTTTAAGGTCTGGAATCAATGCCTGGGTACGGTTGGCTGACCAGGCATTGGCTTTGCTGATCAATCGATTACGGTGGAGTTCGTGGCCGGTCTTGTGCGTGAGATAAACCAGCAGTGTAGAGATAAGAAAGGCAATACCGATGGCGCCCTGTTGCTGAAGGGCTTCACTGGCCCCTGGGATGGTCCATCCGGCCAGTACGTAGGAAAATCCCATGGCCTCGACAAAAACCATGGCAATGATCAACAGCCAGCCCACCATGGGTAAATTGCGGCGGCCGGTTTCCTGTACCTTGTTTAAATACCGCTGACACTTGATGAAAAATCCAGGACTGGCCTTTTCGCGGTCCTCCAGATGCTGAATAAAATGGCTGCAAAGATCGGTTTCACTACTGAACCACTTTTTCTCACTGTCGTAAGAGCGGCTGTTTCTGGCCAGTGACGCGACCTTGCCAACCAACGGGACAGCGCACCAGATACGCAGCCAGAAAAAGCTGACCTGATCCCAGTAATGCCGGATCAACAGCGTTGTGACGATCAGCACGGCCAGCGCGCCAAGAATAATACGGTAGCTGTTGATCATTGAAAGCAGCTCGTTCATTTCATGCCCTTGTTTGAGTTCGGATTAAAATTAATGGCGCTTTGGACGAGCCGGCTGGTAACGGGTGGTCATAAGTCCCTGAGAGCCCTGATAAAAAAGCTGTCCGTCGCGAGCGCGATTCCCACCCTCCCGGTCAAATACCAGGTCAAGGCACTGCACGGGAGCATCGGCCTGATCGACGAACGCGCGATACAGAATGCGATTATCCCCTTCGTATACGTTGACGTGAGTAGCCAGTTTGAAGTCGGCCTTGCGGGCGCCGGCTTTTTTATAAATATAAACAGAAGGAGTTGAGGCCGGGGTGTAGTCCCGAAGTATGGCCACTGGGCCGACACCGACCATGCTGTTTTCAAGTTGCGCTACAAACACGCTTTGATTGAGGCCTCGCAGGTAGTCTGTCGCGGCGTGCTTAATGGACTTTCCGCTGGAAAGTGCACGTATCTCGCCACTTGGGCGGTAATTGTCCATATAGCAGGCATGTTGAAGACGTGAAAGTGTGTCGGCGTTGGCAGAACCGATGGGTGACAGTCGCTTTAATAGCGATGAAGCCCCAGCCAGCCTGAAATTATCATAAAGCGACAGGTCTGCCGTGCCGACCGGTTGTCCGCCCAGGGCCAGCAGGGAGGAAGATGTTTCACGTGATGAAGCGGGGCGTGCAGTAACGGTCGATTCGGGGGCAGTGCTGGACGGTCTGCTGTGTGCCGTGTCCTCTGTGGTGCGTGGCTTGTCAGGTGTTGATGAGGGTATGCTGGCAACGGTACTGGCTTTGCGTGCACGTGTTTCTGCTTCGCTGTTGTGCAGGGTGGAATAGCTCAGGTTTGATAATTGCCTCTGGCGATGCTCTGAGTACTGAGTCAGTGACTGCTCAGAGGTGATCTCGACAATTTCAACGCGCCGGTTCTTGGCACGGCCTGCATCTGTATCGTTATTTGCTATCGGTTGAGACAGCCCTGCACCCTGATAATAAAGCTGGCTTTTGCCAATGCCAGCAGTGCTGAACAATGCTGCTACCGTACGTGCTCTGGCTTCGGACAAACGTTGATTAAGGGCGCCCGAACCGCTTGAGTCAGTATGGCCGATGATCAGGATTTTCTGAGGGGTATCCTTGTATGCGCGGGCGATATCCAACATCGCTTGCCGGGCACGGGGTGTCAGCCGGGATGAGCCCGAAGGAAACATCTGATTGTCGTTGATGGTGGCGCTCAGTCCTTTTTCATCGCCCGAGGCTGGTGACGCATTCACTTCCTGATAGACCACCGTCATGTTGTTGCGGCGTGCTGCGTCCTCCACAGCCTGCCGTCTGTCATCGACCCAGCTGCCGATGGCCCAGCCTGCTGAAGCACCAACGGTCATGCAGGCGGCTTTCTCAAGATCGCTTTTATGCTGGCAGGCCAGGTATCCGAGTCCAGCGCCCAATGTTGCCCCTGTAGCGCGGCCGGCATACTCGGAAACGGAGTCCCAGCTATCCTGCATGGAAGCACACCCGCTCAGCAGCAGAGGACCCATGGAGATCGCTACCAGAGGCTTTTTCATGGCTGTTCCCTAAGATATTTATTATGTAGTGAATCAAGATGATGCGAGACTTTAAGTGAAACGATTATCTGCTTCAACTCACGCTGCCTGCCAATCAGTAGCGAAAGAACCGCAATCCACGGCGAGGGGCGCGTGACTGCCTCTGGGGCGGCCAATTGTCACTTCGAAGAGGTGACGTCGGCGGGTATAGTCGGTAGGCTAAAGGAAGATGAAGCTATTTCTTGTTCCCGGTCGGGAATGCTTATCGGATCAGTAAGGAGAGCGCAATGAACGGCGACGCTGTAGCCAATTATGATGCCTATCGCTGGGTATTACAGGGCGGGCTGGTATTTGCTTATGTGCTTTTTTTCTCGGCGATTTTCGGCACGCTTTATTTCATTCGTAAAAACAAGAAGCGCGCGTCCAAAGAGTGAGGCACGCGCTCCCGCACTGTTTGATAATGAAAAAGCCCGCCTGAGCGGGCTTTTTCATGCGCGTTGTTCATGTCATCGGGCTTACATGCCCAGCAGACGAGACGCGGCCTGATCTGTCACCATGCCACAGGCCTTTTTCCCCAGCTTGCCCTTGATGCTCGACAGGCTGAAGGCCTGGCCGTTTTCGCCTTTCAACAATCCCGCAAGCCCCTGCTGGTAGCTTTCACTGGTGTCGGTGTTTTCCGTGGACTGAAGGCCGAACCTGTTCATCAGCTTGTCCTTGACGGTATCGGTGGCACTTTTGGAATAGCCCTGGGATTGGCAATACCCCAGCACACCGGCCACATTCTGTGGGCTGGCAAAGTTGAAGTTGCCGCTGCCAAGGTTGCTCAGCAGGCTGGCCGCACCGCCCTGACCGCTGGATGTTTCCGCGCCGGCAGACTGGCCGGAAAGCATGCTGGAGGCCTTGTTACCCATTTCTGTCAGGCTGTTGGCCTGGGCTGCAGGCAGGATAGCCACGGTAAGGGCGGCGGTAAGCGCGATGCGTGAAAGCGTGGACATGACATTCTCCCGGGAGGCAGCGCGGTAACGGCGACACTGCGTAAATGAGGGTGCCGGCACGCGGCCGACGGGGCACTATTGTGAAGATACATACCGGGTTTGACCAATCAAGCCCGTCACAGGGAGTACACGATGAAGATAACCAGCGACCAGCTTCACCAGGTAGGCGCCATTCTGCGCCAGGCGGCCGTCGAGGAAATCATGCCGCGATTTCGACATTTAAGCCGGCAGCAGGTTCAGGAAAAAAGCTCGATCTTTGATCTGGTCACCGAAGGAGATGAGGCTGCCGAGCGATTGATCACCCGGGAGCTGCTGGCGGCCTTTCCGGAAGGTATCGTGATTGGCGAGGAAGAGGCAACGCGCGACCCGTCCCTGCTTGAGCGTATAGCCGATGCGCCGCTGGCGTTCATTGTCGACCCGATCGACGGCACGCGAAACTTTGCCACCAACCTGCCGGTGTTTGGGGTCATGGCGGCCATTACCTCCGAGGGGCAGGTGATTGGCAGTGTCATCATGGACCCGGTATGCGGTGATATCGCCTATGCACTCGAGGGTGAAGGCGCCTGGCTTGAAGACGAGGAGGGTACCTCCGTGCCCCTGTCGGTGGGTGAGGGCGGCGAGGTGAATACGCTGGTCGGCATGATTTCGACCGGCTCGCTGACCGAGCCCGAGCGCAGCGAAGTGAACGGCCGGTTGTCGGCGCTGGGGATGATTCAACTGCTGCGCTGCGCGGCACACGATTATCGTCAGGCTGCTCAGGGGTTCAGTCAGGTTCTTTTCTACAACAAGTTGATGCCCTGGGACCATGCCGCCGGGTGGCTGCTGCACAAGGAGGCTGGAGGTTACAGCGCGCATCTGGACGGTACCCCGTATCGGCCAACGCAACTGAGTGGCGGGCTGTTGTGCGCGCCGGATGAAGCGACCTGGCATGCAGTGCGTGATGCACTGTTTGATCGTCATCGCACCTGATACGTCCGACTGACAGGTCGCCGGATTTTTCCGAGAAATATGCCGGCGCCTGCTGGCGCATTATATGAATCGTTACTGATTGATTTGTCGGCAGAACCCTGGAAGGTGATGGAATAAAGGGGTGAACATGCGGCACGAGACGACTGGCCGGGCGCCTGACTTTCCGTCAGGACGTTCTATACTTTTCGGCACGGTCGCGGTGCGGTCAGAGGGCGTTTGCCGTGCGGGGCGGTCGTAACAACCTGCAGGGGGTGTCTCATGATTCATCATGTCTGGGGTTTGCTGGCCCATCCAAATCAGGAGTGGCGTCAGATAGAGCATGAAGGCGATTCCGTCACTCAGCTGTATGTCAGCCATGTGCTGATCATGGCGCTGATTCCTGTCGTCTGTTCACTGATCGGTACGACTACGGTCGGATGGAATTTCGGCGAGGGGGGCGCAGTGGCGTTAAGCATGGGCAGTGCCATTGCCCTGGCCGTCACCTTTTACCTGGCCATACTGCTGGCCGTCGCATTCATGGGTACAGTGCTTCACTGGAGCGCCCGTCATTTTCCAACCCGTCCAACCCGCAACCGGTGTATTGTCTTTGCCGGTTATGTCGCGACCCCGATGTTTGTCGCCGGTGTCGTGGCGCTGTATCCGATCGTATGGTTGTGTTCTCTGGCCGTCGTCGTCGGGCTTTGTTATTCCGCCTATCTGCTGTATGTCGGCCTGCCGGCCTTTTTCAACATCACCCGCAAGGAAAGCATGCTGGTATTCAGCACGACCATGGCAGTGGGCGTACTGGTGCTGGAAGCGCTGCTGGCGCTGACCGTCGTTCTTTGGGGGTATGGGGCCGCGATGATTTCCTGAGCATGAGGTGGGTCATGAAAGCCTCGGTGTACCGGGGCTTTTTCATGGGTGAGATGGCAGGGACGGGGCACTGATTGACAGGTACCAAAGGCAGAAACCGCCTGCAACCGGTATCCCGGGGGAGGAAATCCGGAATGCACTCGGCCGGCAGGGCTGATAGACTGTGCGCCGGTTTGAAACGACTGTCTTTCAGGCCTCGGCAACCTTCCAGAACGGATCTGCTTCTATGCCCTTTCGCGTCACAGTGACATCCGGCCGGCCCGTGCCGCCCTAGCGCTTTCCCCCCCTCTGGGAAGCGAGTGCCTCCCGGTGCTTTTTGTCGTCCTGTAATGCGGGCACGACGTCTCCTTGTGTAGTAACGTCCAACGCAACGCTGCAATACTCGTGACCTGGCTCCTTCATGGTGCGAGCGGTCGGACTACACGGCTATAAATCAAATAATCCGGATAGAAACAATGATTGGCTCATTAAAACAACATTGGTTTTCCAATGTGCGTAATGACGTGCTTTCGGGTCTTGTCGTCGCACTGGCCTTGATCCCTGAAGCGATCGCATTTTCCATTATTGCAGGCGTTGATCCCAAGGTGGGCCTGTACGCGTCCTTCTCCATGGCGGTCGTGATCGCCATTACCGGCGGTCGGCCCGCCATGATTTCCGCGGCGACAGGCGCAATGGCGCTGCTGATGGTCACGCTGGTGCGCGACCATGGCCTTCAGTACCTGTTTGCGGCAACCCTTCTGACCGGGGTCATTCAGATTCTGGCCGGATACCTTAAGCTCGGACGGCTGATGCGGTTTGTGTCCCGCTCGGTGGTGACGGGGTTTGTCAATGCGCTGGCGATTCTGATTTTCATGGCGCAGCTGCCGGAGCTGACTGATGTGCCGGTCACGGTATATTGGATGACCGCGGCCGGACTCGGGATTATCTATCTGTTTCCCTACCTGCCCAAAATCGGCAAGGTCATTCCGTCTCCCATGGTGTGCATTGTGGTGCTGACGGTTCTGGCGGCGGTGATGGGCATGGATATTCGCCAGGTGGGCGATATGGGTGAGCTGCCGGACAGCCTGCCGACCTTCCTGATTCCTGACGTTCCGTTCAATCTTGAAACGCTGCTCATCATTCTTCCGTATTCGCTGACCATGGCGATGGTAGGCCTTCTGGAATCCATGATGACGGCTACTATCGTGGATGACCTGACAGATACCGGCAGTGACAAGAACCGTGAATGCCGCGGGCAGGGCATTGCCAATATCGCCACAGGATTCATCGGCGGCATGGCAGGCTGCGGGATGATCGGTCAGACCGTGATCAATGTGAAATCCGGGGGGCGCACCCGCCTTTCTACGATGGTGGCTGGTGTCGGTCTGCTGATTCTGGTGGTGTTTCTGGGCCCCTGGGTGTCGATGATTCCGATGGCAGCGCTGGTGGCGGTCATGATCATGGTATCCATCGGTACCTTCGACTGGGGCTCCATTCGGGATATTCCCAAAAAACCATGGACGACCAACGTGGTCATGCTCGCCACGGTAGCGGTGGTGGTCGCCACGCATAACCTGGCCATCGGCGTCATCGTCGGGACGCTGCTGGCTGCGATGTTCTTTGCCAACAAGATTGCACGTTACCTCAGTGTGACATCCACGCTGGATGACGATGGCGAGACGCGGCATTATCAGGTACGCGGCCAGGTATTTTTTGCCTCGACCGAAGCATTTACCGCCGAGTTTGATTTCAAGGAGTCGCTGTCACGGGTCAATATCGATGTCAGTCAGGCCCATTTCTGGGATATTTCTGCCGTGGATGCTCTGGATAACGTCGTGCTTAAATTCCGCCGGGAAGGCAATGATGTCACGGTCGTTGGGCTCAACAAGGCCAGCCAGACCCTGGTTGATCGACTGGGCACTCACGATAAACCCGATGCACTCGACAAACCCATGGAACACTGAAGAAGGCGTCTTTCATGTCTGAACAGATCATGGCCTGCATTGACGGGTCCCGTTTTGCTGAACTGGTATGCCATTACGCCTGCTGGGCCGGCAACGAACTGTCAGCGCCGCTGACCTTCCTGCATGTACTTGATCGTGAACGTCAGGCCATTGATGGCTCCGATCACAGCGGCAATATCGGGCTGGGTGCCCGTGAGCAGCTGCTGAGCCATCTGGTGTCGCTGGATGAGCAGCGGGCGAAGGTGGCACGTGAACAGGGCAAGCTGATGCTGGCCGCTGCCGTGGACCTGGCACGTGCCGATGGTGTCGAGACGGTGAGCTCGCTGCAGCGTCACGGGGAGCTGGTGGAAACGCTCAGTGAGCTTGAGCAGAACGTTCGCCTGATGGTGGTGGGCAAGCGTGGTGAAGATGCCCATCCCACATCGGCCAGTGGCCATCTGGGTTCCAATCTGGAGCGGGTGCTGCGTGCCGTGCATCGCCCGGTGCTGATTGCCACGGGGGATGCGTTCAAGGCCCCGAAGGAAATCATGTTTGCCTTTGATAACAGCGCATCGACCCGCAAGGGAATTCAGAAACTGGCCGCGAGCCCGCTGTTTCGCAATGCCCGGGTACATGTGGTAACCGTGGGTGTGGATTCGGAGGCTGCGCGGAAGGGGCTGCCCTGGGTTGAACAGGTGTTGAGCGCCGCCGACATCCGTACTACCTGTGCCGTGCGGGAAGGCGATGACATCGAGTCGGTGCTGACCCGCTACGTCGAGGACAATGCCATCGACATGACGGTCATGGGGGCCTACGGACATTCCAGGATCCGTCACCTCCTGGTGGGCAGCACCACAACCACCATGATTCAGCGGACCAAGATTCCGCTGCTTGTGCTGCGTTAGACCTGTAGTAATGAGTAAAAGCGCTCCGGTCCTGTGCCGTGAGCGCTTTTTTTATTTTTGAACTGAATAAAATCTTAAGGCTGTAGTCATAACCTGCTCCTGAACATATATGACCAACGGAGCACAACGCATGACACTGGATACCCTGCACCTCGTCAAGGCGCTTATTCTGGGCATTGTCGAGGGCGTAACCGAATTTCTGCCGGTATCCAGTACTGGCCATTTGATTCTGGCCGGGCAGTTGCTGAACTTTGATGCCGGCAGTAACAAGGTCTTCGATGTGGTGATTCAGCTGGGTTCCATTCTGGCCATTCTCTGGGTGTATCATCAGCGGCTGATTACCACGTGCCGCGGCGCTATCCAGCGTGATCCGGTCTCTCTCAGGTTCATTCGCAATGTCATTATCGGCTTTGTGCCTTCGGCCGTGATCGGGTTCTTGTTCATCGACCAGATTCAGGCCGTGCTGTTCAGGCCGACGGTGGTCGCCACCATGCTGGTGATTGGCGGTGTCGTGATCATTCTGACCGAACGCTTTGCCACGCGGAGAACGACGGAAGATGCGGCCGACATGCACTGGCGACAGGCGCTGGCGGTCGGGGTCGCGCAGTGTTTTGCCGTCATTCCGGGGACGTCTCGCTCCGGGTCGACCATTGTCGGGGGGATACTGTCGAAAATGTCCCGCAAGGCAGCCACCGAATATTCGTTCTTTCTGGCTATCCCGACGATGCTTGGTGCCACTACGCTGGATCTGATCAAGTATCACAGCGGCCTTACCACCAATGACATGGCTGCCATTGTGGTCGGGCTGATTTCTGCCTTCATCAGTGCGCTGGTGGTAGTACGCCTGCTGGTACGGTTTGTTGAGTCCCGCTCGCTGTCGGTCTTCGGCTGGTACCGCATCCTGTTCGGGGGCGCACTGCTGCTCGCCCCCATGCTGCATCTTTCCTGGTAGAAGATGCTGACGCGGCTACGCCTGCCCCGGGTTGACCAAGTAGCGGCCCAGGGTTTCACCGTCGATCATGCGGCGGGCCGTGGGAGCGAGTTCCTCAAGCGATAGCGTGCCGGCATGCAGCGGCTGATAAAGTGAGGCGTCAACGCCTGCCAGACGCTGCCAGATGCCCTGACGCTGTTCGAAGGGGACCGACACGCTGTTGATGCCCAGCAGGGATACACCGCGAAGAATGAAGGGGGCCACAGTCATGTTGAGTTCCATGCCGCCGGCCAGGCCCACGGCCGCCACCGCGCCATTGTCCTTTATTCTGGACAGCAGGGCCGACAGGGTTACGCCGCCCACGGTATCCACGCCGCCTGCCCAGCGGGCCTTGTCCAGTGGCCGGCATTTCTCGGTGAAGCCGTGCCGGTCGATCACCTCGGTAGCGCCCAGTGCCTTCAGTAATTCGTGCTGCGAGGCCTTGCCGGTCACGGCATGTACGTCAAAACCTGCCTGAGCCAGTAACAGAACGGCCCACTGCCCGACGCCGCCGGTGGCACCGGTGACTATCATCGGGCCGTCAGCCGGCGTTACTCCGGCGTGCTCAAGCGCTGTCAGCGCCTGCATGGCCGTAAAACCGGCAGTGCCGGCCAGCATGGCATTTTCGGGTGACAGTGTATCGGGGCAATGCACCAGCCAGTCGCCCTTGAAGCACTGGCAGGTGGTAAATCCACCGCTGTGCTGCTCGCCAATCCCCCAGCCTGTCGCGATGATGCGATCACCGGGCGCGAAGCGCTCATCCCGGCTTTCCCTGACAATACCCGTGGCATCGACGCCGCCAATCAGCGGGTACTGGCGAATGATGCGTCCTTCGCCGGTGAGGGCCAGTGCATCCTTGTAATTCAGTCCGGAGTATTCGATATCCACCACGACCTCACCCTGGGCAGGAGAGGGCGTATCCGGGTGGGTCAGCCGAAGGCGGGGTTCATCTTCGTGGATCATCATGGCGCGAGACATGGGGTTCTCCATCGGTAGCCTGTGTAACTGCTCAACGACACGACAATAGTCTATTGAGGCGGGCCTCTGCTAGGATGGTTCAAGCTGCGTACGCCATTTTCTGTTGTTACAGGGATGGACTGCGCTGTATTCATTCCTATTGCCGTGATTCATGCCATGCCTTCAATGAAACCCCAACACACCGGTTTTGGCCGTTTATTGCACTCTACGCGTTACTCCCTGCAGGGGCTGGCCGCGGGCTGGCGCCACGAAGCGGCGCTTCGTCTCGAGCTTGTGCTGCTGGCGGTGCTGTTTCCGCTGTCCTTCTGGATCGGTCGCACACCTACGGAGTGGATGCTGCTGATGGCCAGTGCCCTGTTTGTGATTTCCGTCGAGCTTTTGAACTCTGCCATCGAAACCGTGGTGGACCGTATCGGGCTTGAAAAGCATGAACTGTCCGGCCGGGCCAAGGATCTGGGGTCGGCGGCGGTACTGACCTCTTCCCTGCTGGCAGGGCTGGTCTGGGGCGGGTTGCTGCTGGTGCGTCTGGGCTGGGTCTAGGCCCTGTAGTGCGAACCTGTTGCGATCGGTACTGGCGAGGTGCCGTCTGCCTGTGCCACGCTTGATGTCCGACCCATCGGTCGATCCATTACCAACGGGGCACCATGCCCTCAGGGGAGCATGAAATGAGTCAGGTAAAACTGGGCGATACAGATGTCAGTGTAAAAGGTCATTTCCCGGAAAAGGGCGAGCAGGTCTCGGATTTCACCCTGACCGGTCAGGACCTTGCCGAAGTATCGCTGGCTGACTTCGAGGGGCAGCGCAAGGTCATTTCCATTATCCCGAGCGTGGATACCGGAGTGTGTGCTACCTCGACGCGGACCTTCAATCAGAAGGCTTCCTCGCTTGCTGATACCGTCGTGCTGGTGGTATCTGCCGATCTTCCCTTTGCGGCAGCCCGCTTTTGCGGTGCCGAAGGGCTTGAGAACGTGAAGACGTTATCGACGTTTCGCCATCCCGAATTTGCTGAACACCATGGTGTGCTCATTGCCGATGGCCCGATGACGGGGCTGTGTGCGCGTGGTGTGATCGTTCTCGATGAAAAAAATACCGTGCTCTATAGCGAATTATGCCCGCAGATCAAGGCCGAGCCCGGCTATGAAGATGCCCTGGCGGCTCTCAACGGCTAGTCGGACTGGCGAACGCGGCGCATTTGGCTACGCTTTACAGGTTACTTGATACCGGATACTTCACGGAGGAAGCATGAGCATCAAGAAATCAGGATCTGCACACTGGCAGGGCAGTCTCAAGAAGGGCAAGGGAACCGTCTCCACCGAAAGCGGTGCGATGAAGGACAATCCCTACGGCTTCAATACCCGCTTTGAAGGCCAGCCCGGTACCAACCCGGAAGAGCTGATCGGTGCGGCCCACGCCAGCTGTTACTCCATGGCCCTGTCGATGATTCTGGGTGAATCCTCGCTCGAGCCGGAAAGCATCAAGACCAAGGCGACGGTGACGCTCGAACAGCAGGATGATGGCTTTACCATCACGGCAGTGCATCTTGACACCGAGGCCAGCGTGCCCGGCGCCAGTGAAGATGACTTCAAGGCCGCGGCTGACAAGGCCAAGGCCGGGTGCCCTGTATCGAAACTGTTCAATGCCGATATCACTCTGGACGCGCGTCTGGTGTCGTGATCATCACAAGGCATTTCAAAAACGCCCCACCTTGTCGGGGCGTTTTTTTATGCCGGATCATCAGGTAGCGTGGTAAAAGGAACATACAAAAGGGTATGTCTGTCCAGCCCGGATAGATGGACGCGCTTGGATTTCATATCAGGAGGACAGAATGTCGGATGCCGAGTTGCAGGCACGTCTGGAACAGGACGTTGATGCGGTCATGGATGCCTTGCCTTCCGAGATAGATGCCTGGCTGCCTCGCACTCAGCGAACGGCATTGAAGCAGGTCGCTGTCCTGTCCCCCTGGGTGGCCGATCATATACGGCGTGAACCGGATCTGCTTCGCGTGCTGGGGGAGACCGGTGAGTGGGAAGCTCCTCTTTCCCGTGATGCCATGACTGCCCGACTGTCTGATGCGCTCGAGCAGGCAAGCGACGAGCCCGGGCTTCATCGCGTGCTGCGCCGGTTTCGCCGTGAGCGCCAGATCGGCATCATCTGGCGGGATCTGGCCGGTGAGGCCGGTGCCTGGGCTACCGGCGAGGCCATGACGACGCTGGCCGAAGTCTGTCTCGAGCAGGCGCTGACATGGCTTGAGCAGCTCTGTGTACCTCGCTGGGGGCGACCCCAGGCCGATGAGTCGGGGGAGCGGCCTCGGCTGGTGGTGCTGGGCATGGGCAAGTTTGGCGCCGGCGAACTCAACCTCTCCTCCGACATTGACCTGATCTTTGCCTTTGAGCACCGCGGCACTACCGAAGGTGGTCGCCGTCAGCTGGATCATCAGGAATACTTTACTCGCATGGGGCAAAAGCTGATCGCCGCACTGGACCAGGTGACCGCCGATGGCTTTGTGTTTCGGGTGGACATGCGCCTGCGCCCGCTGGGCGAAGGCGGCCCGTTGGTCAATCCTTTCAGCACCACGGCCAGTTACTACCAGGATCAGGGGCGAGAGTGGGAGCGCTATGCCCTGCTCAAGGCCCGCCCGGTCGCCGGCGATCTGGCCGCCGGCGAGCGTCTTTTGATGATGCTGAAACCCTTTGTATACCGCAGGTACATCGATTTCGGCGCCATCGCCTCGCTCCGGGAAATGAAGGCATTGATCAACCGTGAGGTACGGCGGCGCAATATCGGCGATAACATCAAGCTGGGGCGTGGCGGAATTCGGGAAGTCGAGTTTATCGTTCAGGCCTTCCAGCTGATTCGTGGCGGACGGGATACCCGCCTGCAGACCCCCTCTCTTCATGATGCCCTGAGCCAGCTGGCCGCGCTTGAGCTACTGCCCGAGGCCGTGATGACCGAACTGACACGGGATTATGTGTTTCTGCGTAATGCCGAGCATGCCCTGCAGGCCCAGCAGGACAAGCAGACCCAGACCCTGCCGGAGGATGATCTGGCCCGATTGCGTCTGGCCCGCGCGATGAAGTGTCCTGACTGGCGCGCCTTTCTGGCGGCACTGGACGAGGTCCGTACTCGAGTGCGCCATCACTTTGATGCCGTCGTCGCCGCGCCTGATGACGAGGAGCACGAGCACGAGGACAGTGATATTCCGCTCGACCAGTGGCGCGCGTTGTGGGAAGAAAGTCTGGAGGAGGAGGAGGCCCGGTCACTGTTGTTGCGCAGTGGCTTCGAGGATCCGGCCAATGGTGTGCACCGTCTGAATCGCCTGCGTCGTTCCCGTGCCGTGATCAATATGCAGCGCGTGGCCTTTGAGCGACTGGATGCCATGATGCCGGCCCTGCTGGCTCAGGTGGCGGCGACCGATGCGCCTTCCAGCACGCTGGAGCGTGTGCTGCCCCTGGTGGAATCGGTACTTCGACGCACGGCTTACCTGTCGTTGCTGCGTGAAAACCCGGATGCCCTCAATCACTTTGTTCGGCTGTGTGCTGCGAGCCCCTGGATTGCGGAGCAGATTGCGCGTCATCCGATGCTGCTTGATGAGATGTTGTCACCGGCGCTATTGACCAGTCGGCCGAGCCGAACCTCGCTGGAGCATGAGTTGCGTCAGAGTCTGGCGCGTATCCCTGCCGAGGATGAAGAGGCGCTGCTGGAAGCGCTGCGCCATTTCCGACATGCCCGGGTATTGCACGTCGCTGCCGGAGACGTGGCCGGGGTACACGGCATAATGAATGTCAGCGACAGCCTGACCGATATCGCCGAAGTGGTGCTTGAGGCGGTCATTCAGATGGCCTGGCGCAGCCTGATTCAAAAGCATGGTGTGCCGACTGGCCACGAGGGTGGGCCACGCTTTGCCGTGATCGGTTATGGCAAGCTGGGGGGAATCGAGCTGGGGTATGGCTCGGATCTTGATCTGGTGTTTCTGTTCGAGCCGTCGCTTCGACCGGAAACACCCGGGCCGCGAGTCATCGACTCCCCCGTGTTCTTTACGCGTCTCGGACAGCGGATCATTCATCTGCTGACGGCCATTACGCCGGCCGGGGCGCTTTATGAAGTGGATATGCGGTTGCGGCCATCGGGCAATTCCGGGCTGCTGGTATCTACCTTCGATGCCTTTGCCGAATATCAGCGTCAGCAGGCCTGGACCTGGGAGCACCAGGCGCTGGTGCGGGCACGTCCGGTGGCCGGACATCGAGAGCTCTTTGAGCGTTTTGATGGCCTGCGGCGGGAAATACTGTCGACGTCGCGTGATCTTCCTGCGCTGCGTCGCTCAGTGGTTGAAATGCGTCACAAGATGCGGACGCATCTGGCGGGCAGCAGCAAGGACCAGGCAGAAGGGCGTTTTCACCTCAAGCAGGACCCGGGGGGGCTGGTCGATATCGAGTTCCTGAATCAGTATGCCGTGCTGGCCCTGAGCCATGAGAGTGAAGCGCTGCTGACCTACACCGACAATATACGGCTGATCGAAACGCTGGAGTCCTGTGGTCAGATTTCGCAGGAGGAAGCGGCGATATTGCGCGATGCCTATCTGGCTTACCGGGCAGAAACGCATCGCCAGGCGCTGTCAAAGGCCGGTGAAATGACATCCAGTGAAGGCTTTGATGAGCACCGTCGAGCCGTCGCCCGGCTGTGGCAGCGCTGGATGGAGCCGGACAACGTATGACCTGTATTGAAAAGGGCCCCGGCAGGGGCCCTTTTTCTGATGCGGGCAGGTATCAGCCCTGAGTGCGGCCGATCGGGTGCGGCTCATTGCGCTGGCGTGCAAGATCAATCTGCTTCTGGCGTTCGCGGGCGCGTTCACGGCTGCTTTCCGGCAGGCTGTCCCAGCAGTGGGGGCAGCTGATGCCCGGAAGATAGTGCTCGCTTTGCTGGTCCTCTACTGAAATCGGCATTCGGCAGGCGTGGCACTGCTCGAATTCTCCCTCACTCAGGTCATGCTTGACCGTCACTCGGTTATCAAACACAAAGCAGTCGCCGTTCCAGCGTGACTCTTCCTGGGGCACCTCTTCGAGGTATTTAAGGATGCCCCCCTTGAGGTGGTAAACCTCATCAAACCCTTCGCCCAGCATATAGCTCGAGGCCTTTTCGCAGCGAATGCCGCCGGTACAGAACATGGCGACCTTCTTGTGCTTTTCCGGGTCGTAATGCGCCTTCACGTAGTCGGGGAATTCGCGAAAGGTTTTGGTCTGCGGGTTCACGGCACCTTCAAATGACCCGATGGATACTTCGTAGTCATTGCGCGTATCGATCACCAGTACCTCGGGATCGGCAATGATGTCATTCCATTCATGGGCATCGACATAGGTGCCCACCCGACGGTTGGGGTCAATCTGTGGCACGCCCATGGTGACGATTTCCTGCTTGAGCTTCACCTTGGTGCGATAAAAGGGCTGCTCGTCGCACGTGGATTCCTTGTGCTCCAGATCCGCCAGGCGCGGGTCGCTTCTGAGCCAGGCCAGTACGGCATCGATGCCGTTTCGCGTGCCGGCAATGGTGCCATTGATGCCTTCTTCGGCAAGCAGCAGCGTTCCCTTGACGTCATGTAACTTCATTTCCTCCAGAAGAGGGGCGCGCAGCGCGTTGAAATCCGGAAGGGTGACGAATTTATACATCGCCGCCACGATGACAGGTGAACTCATGAAATGTCTCCAGTGGTCATCCGCGTAAAGGACGGACCAGAACAGTGATCGATATGACCGGCCAGCTCGCCGGAGGGCCTAGTTTATCGGCCATGGGCGGTATGGCAAGCGGCGGCATGTCGCAGACATGTGGGCAGATGGGCGTGTATTGAACTTATGGATGAGCCTAGTATTATCAATATATAAAATAACATTTAATTCAGAAGGTTAAGTCATGTCATTTTTTGAATCCATGGGGGTTGTCATCCTCGCCATCATGGGGGTGTTCTCGATACTTGGTATTTTCATGGCACTGGTTTCCATGCCCTCGCCGGCTCGCGTTACCGCCCTGGTGCGTCGAATGGGAGCGGGGCTTTCTCGGCGGCGCTAGTACTGGCACCCCCGGGCGCAGGTTCCCTGTTTGGAGGGGAAATGCTTTTTCGGAACAGCCCTTTCCCGTGCTGCTTCGATCGGGCTATCTTCATGAGATGCCCTTCGGGTCTGGCTCGGGAAAGGCCCTTCACCGAACAAGAACGACAATGACATTGTTTCAGGAGCACTGAATATGCTGAAGACCCCGTACCTGTTGTTTCTGGGTGATGCGCCTGATCCGCTGGCTGCGAAGGTGGCGCAGGGGATCAGGGACTGGCGACCCGAGCATGCTCTCGGTCAGCTTCGACTCGAGGGATGTCAGGCAGATATGCGTCTGCCGGACATGACCATTGCGGAGGCCGTCGAACAGGGTGCGCGCACGCTGGTCATCGGGGTGGCCAATCGCGGTGGCGTGATCTCCGAGCGGTGGCTGGATGTGCTGGAACAGGCCATGGCCGCCGGTATGGATATCGCTTCCGGCCTGCACAACCTGCTGACCGATGAACCCCGCCTTGTCGATGCCGCTGCAAGGCATCAGGTGGCGCTTTTTGATGTGCGGGTGCCTCAGGTCAGCTATCCGATCGGTGATGGTAAAAAGCGGACAGGCAAGCGTTGCCTGCCGGTCGGTACCGATTGCTCGGTCGGCAAGATGTACACTGCGCTTGCCATCGACAAGGCACTCAAGGCCCGCAATGTACCTTCTGACTTCAGGGCTACCGGTCAGACCGGGATTCTGGTCACCGGGCAGGGGGTGCCTCTGGATGCCGTCGTGGCGGATTTCATGGCCGGCGCCGTAGAATGGCTGGCACCGGACAATACGCCGGAGCACTGGGATATCATTGAAGGTCAGGGCAGCCTGTATCATCCGTCCTTTTCCGGCGTGACCATGGCCCTGATCCACGGCGGCCAGCCGGATGCTCTGGTGCTGTGCCATGAGCCGACCCGCACCCATATGCGCGGATTGCCTCACTATGAATTACCGACCCTTGAGCAGCTCATGGCGGTGGCGCTGCCCCTGGCACGGATCGTCAATCCGGCGTGTCAGGTGATTGGTGTATCCGTCAATACTGCGGCCTTCAGCGATGAAGAGGCGACGGCCTATCTCGAGGAACTTGAGACGCGAATGAAGATGCCCTGTGTCGATCCGTTCCGGCATGGTGCCGCGCGATTGGCGGAGGCCCTGCTGGCATGCTGACAGTAACGGCCGAGGAAACGATCTTCCCGCTGGCTGAAGCATTTACCATCTCCCGTGGTTCGCGCACCCATGCGCGAGTGGTGACCGTGACCTTGAGTGACGGCACCCATACCGGACGCGGTGAGTGTGTTCCCTACGCTCGGTATGACGAGACGGTCGAAAGCGTCATCCACGACATCAACGGGCTGGCCGATGCCTTGAGGGCCGGGCTGGACCGCCATGGCCTTCAGCAGCGTCTGCCGCCCGGAGCCGCTCGAAATGCCGTGGACTGTGCCTTCTGGGATCTGGAAGCCAAACAGCAGGACCGGCCGGTCTGGCAGCTGGCGGGGCTGTCTGCACCCGGACCCGAAATCACCGCCTATACCCTGTCCCTTGAGCCTCCGGAGGTAATGTATGACAAGGCGCGTCGCCATGCTCACCGGCCCCTGTTGAAGCTGAAGCTGGGGGGCGAAGGGGATCTTGAGCGCCTGAGAGCAGTTCGGGAAGGCGCCCCTCATGCGCGTATCATCATCGATGCCAATGAGGGATGGCAGCTTGAGGATTATCAGCGTCTGGCGCCGGAGATGGTGGCGCTGGGTGTCGAGATGGTCGAGCAGCCTCTACCGGCAGGCGATGACGAATCGCTTGAACGGCTTGAGCGGTGGTTGCCGGTATGCGCCGATGAATCCTGTCATGACCGCGACTCGCTGGCTTCGCTTGCAGGGCGTTATGACATCGTCAATATCAAGCTGGACAAGACCGGTGGACTGACCGAAGCGCTGGGCCTGCGAGACGCGGCTCTGGCGGCGGGCTTCGAGGTCATGGTCGGGTGCATGGTTGGGTCATCGCTGTCGATGGCGCCGGCGTTGCTGGTCGCTCAGGGGGCCCGTGTGGTGGACCTTGATGGTCCGCTGCTTTTGGCCGAGGACCGGGCACATGGCATGCATTTTGATGCGCAGGGCATTCATCCCGCCGCTCGTGCGCTGTGGGGCTAGTGATTGATGACGGAACTACAAGGCTTGAAACCATGACACGCACTGTTTATGTCAACGGCGAGTACCTTGCCGAGGATCAGGCCACGGTATCGATTTTTGACCGTGGGTTTTTGATGGGCGACGCCGTTTATGAGGTATGTGCGGTGCTTGAAGGGCGACTGGTGGATACGCCAGGCCACTTTGCCAGGTTACGTCGCTCGATGACGGCCCTGTCGATGCCGGAGACGCTGGATAATGATGAACTGCTGCATGTTCATCAGGAACTGGTCCGGCGCAACGCACTCAGGGAAGGGCTTGTGTATCTTCAGCTCAGCCGGGGTGTGGCTGACCGGGACTTTGCCTATCCCGGTTCGGAAACGCCGCCCACCCTGGTTCTGTTTACCCAGGCGAAGGCCGTAATCGACAGCCCGCTGGCTCATCGAGGCGCGCACGTCATTACTCAGCCTGATCTGCGCTGGGGGCGTCGGGACATCAAGACCGTACAACTGCTGTATCCATCAATGGCCAAGATGGCGGCCAGAGCTGCCGGGGCCGATGATGCCTGGCTGGTCGAAAATGGTCTGGTCACGGAGGGCTCTTCCAGTAACGCCTTTATCGTGACCCGGGATGGACGGCTTGTCACCCGTGAGCTATCCAGCGATATTCTGCATGGCATTACCCGCGCTGCGGTGCTCCGGCTGGCCAGAGACGTCGGGCTGGTCATCGAGGAGCGTGCCTTTACGCCGGAAGAAGCCTGCATGGCGCAGGAAGCCTTCATGACCTCGGCCACTTCCATGGTGACGGCAGTGGTGTCCATTGATGGACAGGCGCTGGGCAATGGAAGGCCCGGCGCCGTTGCTGCACGGCTGCGGACCCTTTACATCGAGGAAAGCCTGAGGCAGGCAGAATAACCAAAGGGGGCCACCCCTCGGGCTCATTGTCTGGTTGAGTTGCTGACCAGGTTGCGTGATGTGCTTTCAGGGGTGGCCACAACGCCGGTTGAAATCTGATTCATCGGGCTGACAATGTACTTGGCCTTGATCTTCTGAAGTTCCTGCTGGTACTGGCTTTCATTGACCATACCCTTTTTGCGCCGGTCCTTGAGCCTGGCCGTTTCCTTGCTCTGTTGCTCCTGCAGCCAGGATTTTGTGGCCAGATAATTGGCCGAGGTGGCTGCGTTATAGCCGTTGGCCGGGTCCCAGAGCATCGATAGCGGCCACAGCGCGGTATTGAGCGCTGCTGCCCCGTAATTGCCCGTATACCAGGAACCGCCTCCGGGCAGCATGCCCAGAATGGCGCCGGAGTCCGGGTCCTTGACGACACGGGCCTGACCTCGTTCCTTGTAAATGGCGTACTCACGCTGCTGCTGCTCGCTCAGACCGGAAGCGCAGCCGGTAAGGCCGGCCGTCATCAGAAGCAGGCCAAGAATCGGCATCACGCGGATGAAATGCTTTGCCATGGAGAAAATCCAGTGTCATGTCGGGAAATGGACGGACATCTTGATAGGTCCGGTGAGGATCGTCACGAAGCAGTCAGGACGATTACTTCATGGATACTCATCTGGAGTAGAGGTTCATTTTAAAGCCGGGACGATAACGACACCAGCCCCCTCTATGCCCGAGAAGGGATAACAAGGCAGCCCAATTGTGGCAATTGGTTTCAGGATGCCGTCGTGAAGTTGCGCTATGTTAATTCTTATATTCGACTAAAGTAGCTTGTTATAGTCATGGCCTCTCCCCAGGGTGCGGGGTAGGCTGATTTACCATCACGACAATAAAATATCAGGGGTTGCACAATGGCGAACAAGACAGGCCTGACAGGCTGGGCGGTAGCAGGTGTATTGGCGGTGGCGCTTGCCGGCTGCGGAAGCGGTGATGACGACAAGAGTGCCGCTGGTGGAAGCAGCACCGAAGGTACGGCCGATACTGCTTCCGCCGATCAACAGGTTAAACCGGTCAATCTGATCTTTGGTACTGGCGGCACCTCCGGAAGTTATTACCCCATTGGCGGAGCGCTCAAGACGGTTTTCGAGGCCAGCGACTTGGTTGATAACGTACAGGTGGTATCGACCGGAGCATCCGTTCAAAACATCAATAACATTACCGATGGGCTGAACCAGATAGCGATCGTCATGAGTGACGTGGCCTACGATGCCATGAAGGGCACGGGACAGTTCGATGGACAGCCTGCCGATATCAAGGCACTGGCCGGCCTTTATCCCAACGTGGTTCAGCTGGTGGCCACGCGTGACAGTGGTATTGAAACCATTGCAGATCTGACAGGCAAGCGGGTCGGGGTCGGCAAGGTGGGGTCCGGTGTGGAGCAGAGTGCCCAGAAAGTACTTGAAGCAGCGAGCATCAAGGAAAGTGACCTTGCCAGGGTCAGTCACACCGGGTATGCCGACAGCGTGACGGAAATGAGTAACGGTAACCTGGACGCGGCCTTTTTCACTTCAGGCGTGCCCAACAGCAGCATTACCGGCCTGATGCAGTCCAGTGATATTGTTTTCGTGCCGGTGACCGGTGATGTCGCTGACCGCCTGCTTGAGAAGTATCCTTACTATCAGCAGTACACGATTCCTGCCAATGCTCCTGAGCGCTACAACCTGGGTGAGCAGGTCGATACGGTTGCCATCCGGAACATGCTGATTGTGCCGGCTGACATGAACGACAAGGTCGCCGGAGAGCTTGCCCACCGTTTCCATGATTACCTGGGCAGTGACAAGGTGTCCGTCGGTGCGTTGAAACAGGTTGATCCTGCTGAGCTTGATGCGAATCTGGTGCTGCCGGTTCATCCGGGCGCTCAGGCCTATTACGATACGCTGAAGGAGTCATCCGATCAGGACGACGCAGCGCAGTAATCCATCATGCGCCGCCTGAGTTTCTGGGTACTGGCTACGGCCATGAGCGTGCTGGTGCTGGCAATAATGCTGGTGCCGGTACAGATGGTGGTCGTTTCGCATCAGGGCACGCCCTGGCTTGCCTTTCATGCCGGGGAGGGCTCGACCTTCCAGGTTCGCTGGACTCATTCGGTCGAAAAGGAACCCTGGGAGGAAACGTTCAGGGTAGAAGGTCGGAGCCTGTATGTGATTTCGACGCGTTTCAAGACCTTCGGCGCCGGGGTTCCGGCTCAGGCGGGGGATCACACGACACTTGAAGATGGCTGGGTGGTGATGCGAGGCCTGCATCGTCGTGTCGACCCCCTGTATATCCAGGCCGCCCCACGGGAGCATTACCTGTTTCAACAGGCAGGTGACACCTGGTCGCTCGACGTGTCCGGGCGTGATGCGGTAATCCATATTCAGACAGTCAATGCCCCGCCCGGGCATTATCTGGCAGCACTGCTTCGGCCGCTGTGGTCACTTGAATCTTCCTGATGTTTCATTTCGGCAAGGAGCCGCTGCATGACATCTCCTTCACCACCAGCCGTTGATGAAGAGCTGGCAAAGAAAACCCTGGAGCAGCTTGATCGCGAGAGCGCGATTCGCCACGACCTGCCCCGTACGATTTCGAATATAGTCATGATATTGAGCGTCCTGCTGGCGCTCTTTCATCTATACACCTCCTTTTCCGGCCCGCTGGTGGATGTAGCGCAGCGCAGTATTCACCTGTATACGCTGCTGGGGCTGGCCTTTGTGCTTTATCCCGCCACGCGTCGCGGTGACCGTACCCGCCTGCCCTGGAGCGATGCCTTGCTGGCGGTACTGGCACTGGGTGTTGGTGTCTACATGCTGGTCGTTTCTGACCGTGTCATTGCCTCGGCTGGACGCATTACCAGTCTGGATATGGTCGTCGGGATAGTGGCCATTCTGCTGGTGATCGATGCTGCGCGTCGCGTTACCGGCTGGGGGCTGACCCTGCTGGCTGTCTTTTTTCTGGGCTATGGTATCTACGCCAAACTGTCGTTCTATCCGGCCCTCAATGAGAACATCGTGATGGCGGTGGGGCGTCAAATCGTATCGCATCTGGTGTTTATTACCGAGGGGTTGCTCGGGACGGCCATTGCCGTGTCAGCCAGCTATATCATGCTGTTCATTCTGTTCGGGGCCTTTCTCGGCAAGTCCGGCCTGGGCCAGCTGTTCAATGATCTGGCTCTGGCGGTGGCAGGGCATACTCGCGGTGGGCCGGCCAAGGTGGCAGTACTCGCCAGCGGCTTTCTTGGGTCCATCAACGGGTCGGCCATCGCCAACGTGGTGACCACCGGGGCCTTTACGATCCCATTGATGAAAAAAACCGGCTACAAGGCCAATTTTGCCGGTGCCGTCGAGGCATCGGCCAGCGTGGGGGGGCAGATTCTGCCACCCATCATGGGCGCGGCAGCGTTCATCATGGCGGAAGTTCTCTCTGTCCCCTACACCCAGGTCATACTGGCCGGCATTATTCCGGCCCTGCTTTATTACGCGGGCGTATTGTTCCAGGTGCATCTACGTGCTTCTCGCAACGGCCTGGAAGGTATTCCTCGCAGTGAACTGACGCCTGTACGTGAAGTGCTGGTGGCCCGAGGGCATCTTCTGGTGCCCATGGCCGTCCTGATGCTATTGCTGTTTCAGGGGCGCGCGCCTTTCTTTGCCGCCTTCTGGTCCATTGCCGCGACCATTCTGATCTGCGCGACTCCACGTGTATTGATCGGATTGTCGGCCATCCTGACTCTGCTCATCCTTGAGCCCCTGTGGCAGGCGGTGCTGGCGGGTCAGCCCTTGCCATCGTTTTCGACAGACCGGTGGTGGCTCTTTGCCTTTATCGTGGTGCCGGTGGTCATCAACCTGGTACGTGCCCGGCTCGGGCTAGTGGCTGAGGTGATGGATGTTCACGAATGTCGTGATGCCATGACCGAGGGGGTCAGAAACGCCATCCCTGTGGCGATTGCCTGTGGGGCTGTCGGGATTATCGTAGGGGTGGCTACCCTGACCGGGATTGCGCTTGAGGCGGCGGATGCAGTGGTTCAGCTGGGCAGCCATATTGCCTGGCCGATGCTTCAATTGATGGTGACGTTGATGCTGACCATGGTGGCATCCATCGTGCTCGGGATGGGGCTGCCCAGTATTCCTACCTACATCATTACCAGCACCATGGCGGCACCGATCCTGCTTAATCTGCCGCTGTTCCGTGAACTGGCGGGCAGCAGTGATACCGCCATGTTCGTGGCGCACATGTTCGTGTTCTATTTCGGTATTTTTGCCAATCTGACGCCCCCCGTAGCCCTGGCTGCCTATGCCGGTGCCGGGATCAGCGGCGGGTCACCAAATGCTACTGGCGTACAGGCCATGAAACTGGCGGTAGCCGGCTTCGTTGTTCCGTACATGTTTGTGTTCGCCCACAGCATGCTGATGATAGATGCCAGTGTGGTCTCCGTGATCTGGGTAGCGCTGAGTGGTCTGCTGGGTGTGTTGATGCTGGCCATCGCCGTGGAAGGGTATTTCAGGCGCGCACTGGGATGGGGCGGCCGGGTACTGGCCGCAATCGGCGCCCTGGCATTGATGTATCCCGGCTGGCCGACCGATATGCTGGGTATTGCTGTACTGGGTGGATTGTTTTTGATGGGTAAAAGGCAGCCTGGCTAGGCTGCCTTTCGCACTACCCTGACAGGTCTTGCAGGGTATCGTAAGCGGCCGGTCGGCCCAGCCAGAAGCCCTGACCCTCGTGGCATCCAAGGGCCTTGAAGTCGTTGTATTCCTCAACGGTTTCAATGCCCTTGGCACAAATGCGCCAGCCTGCGCGACGAGCGATATCAACCGCCGCTTCCAGCTTGTGCCGCTGCACGTCAGTGCTGGGGCCGATGGCTGTTTTCCAGTCCTGATGCAGTTTGATACCGGCCATGGGCAGGTCCATCAATCCCAGCAGGTCACAGTAGTTCCGCCCGTAGTTGTCCAGCATGAAGCGGATGCCAATGGTGGATAGTGCGCGGATATTGCGATAGAGGATCGCGTCACGACCAGCCATGACATCTTCCGGAATATCGAAGACCAGCAAGTGCGGTGGGACGCCGTGGCGATTGAGCAGATTGACAACGGCATCGCTGAAATCCGGCTGGATGCACCAGGCGCTGCCCAGATTAACGGTAATGGGCAGGGTGGGTGGGTCGGCCTGACGAGCCTTCAGCAGCAGGGTAGCAGCCTGGCTCAGCACCCACCGATCCAGTTGCTCTTCGAGTCGGCGCTCCTGTGCTGCCCGAAGTATTTCTATCGGGGTAATTTGCCCAAGGTCGGTATCGTACCAGCGCAAAAGGGCTTCGTGACCGATCACGGTGTCGCTGGTGAGGTCATGAATGGGTTGATAGTGCAGGTAGAGTTCGCTGTTGCTGAGCGCCGTTGGCAAGCGCCGGGCAATGGCTACCGAGCGTATCAGCGGCTGACGATACTCATCGGTGTCCAGCAGATGCAGTGAGGGGGTATCGGCAGCATCTTCCTTCATGGCGCGCTCAATGGTAACCATCATGGCGCTGGCATCATCGAACAGGCGGCAGTCATCCAGCCAGCTGATATGCGGTGGGCAGTCAAAGGCGTCGGCTGTGCCTTCATGGCGTGCATGCAGCTCGTCAGCGGCCCGATTCATGAGTTTTTCCCGGTGCTTTTGAGTTGGTGCTTCAAAAAACACACACAGCGTGTCGTCCTTGATACGGCCAAACAATAAACCGTGGCCTCTGAAGGCGTGCCGTAATCGGCGTGATACTTCCACCAGAGCCAATGTGGATTCTGCAATGCCGTAACGAGCGCTGACCTGTTTCAGTGTGGGTAGTTGCACCATGGCAAGCGAATAGTGGGCGCTTTGGGTTTCGGCCAGCCTGAAATAGTCATTGATGCGCTTTTCAAAGTTACCGGGTTGCAGGTAATGAGTCAGCGGGTCCAGCGAGTTGCGCAGCTTGGACTCGGTCTGCTCATTGGCCAGGGTCACATCGTGGTTCAGCTCACTACTGACGAAGTGGGCAAACTCGATAAGCAAATCACGCTTGTGAGGACTCAAGCGTCTTGGAATATCGTCAATCAGGCACAGGGTACCCATCGGCAGGCCGCTGGTGGAACGGATCAGGGCGCCTGCATAAAAGCGGATATTGGGTGGCCCGGTGACCAGCGGGTTGGCGACGAAGCGAGGGTCCTGCAGGGCATCCTCGATGACCATGACGTCCTTTTCATGGAGCGCATGACTGCAGAACGCCAGGTCACGGTGGGTCTCGGTGATGGTAAGCCCTACGCAGGATTTGAACCACTGTCGGTCTTCGTCAATCAGGGAGATCAGAACAATAGGGACATCAAAGGTACGGCTTACCAGACGGGTCAACCGATCAAATCGCTGCTCAGGCGGCGTATCAAGCACGAACAGAGCCTTCAGCTCGCTGAGTCGTGCCGCCTCATGTTCATGTGGTACGGCCGGAACGGCGCCATTGTCGAGTCGCATGAGAGGGTCCTTGCTCATGGGAAGTTCAGTAAGCCAAGAAGTCATGACGAAGCCTCTATCCTGTTTATCCATCAGGCAGGCCGCGCCGTGATGAAGCACGGTGACCGAAGCTGATATCGAGCAGACGGCTGCCGTTACGGTGTTATCGGCAGGTGTCTATTTAATTAGAATAGTTTAATCAAAAAGCTGTAAAAAAGTAGCACCTCAAGGGAATGAGAAAGTGTGCTGTAAAGAATGAAAAAAGGCCCTGATAGCGGGGCCTGCACTCTTGTATCCATGGCGTCATTGCTGCAGTTCGGCGAGCAGGCGATAGCTGGTCAGACGGTCTTCCAGTGAGTAGGCATCGGTGTTGATCATCAGCTCGTTGACGCCGGTCTCCTCCAGAAGCCTGTCCAGCTGCTGCCGTGCGGTATCCGGGGAGCCCACGATGGTAGCGCCCAGGTTCTGCTGCACCGCCATGCGTTCGTGGGGCATCCAGTCCATGTTATCCACTGGCGGCAGCAGATGCGTGGACTGGCCCCTCATCAGGTTCAGGAACTTCTGCTGTTGCGTAGTCGCAAGCCAGTGGGCGCGCTCATCGGTATCGGCCAGTAGTACCGGAATTCCCAGCATCGCCCACGGGGCCTTGAGGGTCTCGGAGGGCTGGAACTGTTCCCGATAAAGACGCAGTGCCTCGTGCATGTATCCCGGCGCAAACTGGCCGGCAAAGGCGAAGGGCAGCCCCAGCCGTGCAGCAAGCTGGGCACTGTAGCCACTGGATCCGAGAAGCCATATCGGTACATGCGTTCCCTGGCCGGGCACGGCCTGGACGCGCTGGCCGGGCGAGGCATCCCCAAGATAGCGTTGTAGCTCCGCCAGTTGTTCCGGAAAGTCATCCACGCCGGCACGGGGGTGGCGACGCATCGCCTGCATGGTCACACCATCACTGCCGGGTGCCCGACCCAGGCCCAGGTCAATGCGGTCCGGATACAGTGTGGCCAGCGTGCCGAACTGCTCGGCGATGACCAGCGGAGGGTGATTGGGCAGCATGATGCCCCCCGAGCCGATACGCATGGTGCTGGTCTGGCCTGCCACATGACCGATCAGTACCGAGGTCGCTGCACTGGCAATGCCTGAAATATTATGATGCTCAGCCATCCAGAACCGGTGGTAACCAAGCGCTTCGACGGTTTGAGCAAGCGTGACCGTATTATCAAGGGTTTCCCGAATCGAGCCATCCTTTCGAATGGGAGCAAGGTCCAGTACTGAAAGTGTAACCTCGGAGAGTGTCGTCATGACTGCCTCGTGTGCCTGCTTTAAATGTTAGCTTGCTTACAATGTGGGGGTGAAAGGCCCTTATCGCAAGCGGTCGGCAGCCGGTCAGATAATAAAAAAGCATCCCGCAGGATGCTCATGATTCAGGTCATGTCAGGGCCGGGCCTGATAGTCGCCTTCAATGATTCGGTGGGAATCGCGGGACGTGCCGGTGTGATGTTCGTAAAATGTGCCGGAAAAGGTGTTCGTCTGTCTTTTGATCCGGTGACGCAGGAACGGCAGGGTCACCAGACCGACCAGCAGAAGAATGGACGCCATGAACAGTCCTGTCACCATCAATGCGGCGACGCTTAACCAGACAAGCACGCCCTTGAGCGGGTTATGGCTGCGTTGACCGGCATGCTGATTCATGCGTGACTTGAGCGCTTCGGCCCGTTGCCAGGCATGATTATTACGCGGATCGATCATTGATTTACCACTCCAATACGGATGTGTCAGATACTTTGACTACCCTACGCTTGATCCGTTCCTTTGCCACTCGGGGTTTCAGGCTCGATCAAGTCTGAACATGACAACAGCGAGGTACACGTGGATCAACGGGAGCGTATTACCCCATTTCAGATATTCCTGCTGTTTTTGTCGCTCTATGTGCTTCTGGCACTGGGCGCACAAACATTTTTCCACCTTTCGTCGGAAATGCAGCGACTGTTGCGTTATCTCGATTATCTGGTGTGTTTTTTCTTTTTCATCGATTTTTGCCAGCGCTTCTATCGTGCGGAAAGCAAGCTTCGTTACATGAAGTGGGGCTGGATTGATCTCCTGGCCAGTGTGCCGGTCATGGGGCAGTTCCAGGCGGCCCGTGTCTTCAGGGTTATTCTGATTTTCAGATTGATCAGGGCGCTGCGATCCATTCAGACCGTTATTGATGTGGTGTTTCGCAACCGGGCCGAAGGTGTATTTGCCACGGCAGCCACGGCGACAGTGCTGCTGGTGGCCTTCGGCGCCATTGCGATGCTGCTGATCGAGGGGCCGGTGCCTGAAAGTCGTATCAATACTGCGGAAGATGCCCTGTGGTGGGCCTTTGTGACCATCACCACGGTAGGCTATGGCGATTACTACCCGGTGACGCTGGGAGGGCGTATCGTGGCTGTAATTGTAATGATTGGCGGGGTAGGGCTGTTCGGCAGCTTTGCGGCCTATATCGGGTCGCTTTTTGTTGCGGACGAAAACGATGATGCTGACCGGCAGCAGCGAGCCCAGCGCGAAATGATGCGTCATCTCAATCGGCAAATGGAGGAAATGCGACATGAAATTGCCGGTTTGCGAGCATCGCTGGATAATCGAAGCGCACTGTCTGATGAGGCCGGAGAAAATGAAGCCAGGCCTCGGTCACCGGCAAGGGATGACCCATGAGCATGCAGGTCGAAGGAGTGAAGGCGGAACATGAAGCTATCCGGATGGATAGCATTGAAAGGTGCCTTCCCTGGCAGTGCCGCTCCCTGAACAACGGCTTCCATTCCTGAAGCAAAGGCCTCTCTGGCTCGCTGTCCTGATCATTTATAATGCCTTGCAGGCAAAAGTATTAGATAGTATTTAATTAGATATGTCTAGTTAATGTGATGTGTGCGGCTGCGAGCGTTTGACGCAGCTGCCCCGAATACAATTTGTTCCGATCCATTGTGTTCAGTTATCGATTTTGCCTGCAAAAACGCTATGCTGGAACGAGTCGTCTGACACGGTGGTTTCGCGTGTCGGAATGTTTTGCCGGGAAAACCCCCGGATATTGATCTTTTGGAGGCTTGATATGGCAACGCAACTGGACGCGTTGAAGGAACTTTCCCATGTGGTAGCCGATACCGGCGATCTTGATGCGATTCGTAAATATCAGCCCATGGATGCCACGACCAATCCTTCCCTGATTCTCAAGGCGTTTGATCTGGAAAGCTATCAGCCACTGATCAAGGACGTCATTGAGCGAGTCAAGAAGGAAGAGAGCGACCGTGATGCGCAGATCGCCTCTGCGGTAGATCATCTTGCGGTTGCCATCGGCAGTGAAATTGCCGGGATTGTACCGGGGCGCGTTTCGACCGAGGTGTCGGCCAAACTCTCCTTTGATACTGAAGCAAGCATCGAAAAAGCGCATCACCTGATCAAGCTGTACGAAGAACGGGGTGTGTCAAAGGATCGCGTACTGATCAAGCTGGCATCCACGTGGGAAGGCATTCGTGCTGCGGAATCTCTGGAGAAGGAAGGCATCAACTGCAACCTGACCCTGTTGTTCTCCGATGCTCAGGCACGAGCCTGCTTTGAAGCGGGTGTGTTCCTGATCTCGCCGTTTGTCGGCCGCGTCACCGACTGGTACAAGAAGGAAACCGGAAAGGACTATACCGCCGAGGAAGACCCAGGTGTGAAGTTCGTGCGTAACGTCTGTCAGTATGCCAGCGACTACGGCTACGAGACCGTGGTCATGGGCGCCAGCTTCCGTAATACCGGACAGATTCTGGCCCTGGCCGGTTGCAACCGGCTGACCATCTCGCCGCAACTGCTTGAAGAGCTGAGCGCGACGGAAGGCAAGGTTGAACGCAAGGTTTCTGACGAAGGCAAGGGCGCTGAAACCCTGCCACGCATTACCGAAAGCGAATTCCGATTTGCCCATAACGAAGATGCCATGGCCAATGACAAGCTGGCCGAGGGCATTCGCAAGTTCGCGGCAGACCAGGACACGCTGGAAGAGCAGATTGCCAAACTGCTGTAACGGCAGATGGCAAGCGTAAAAAGCCCCGCAACAGCGGGGCTTTTTTTATGCATCCAGGGCGCCGTACATCACTTACTTGCCCAGATAGGCCGACAGCATCCAGACGGTTTTTTCCTGCTCGCGGATATAGTCGCTGACCTGTGACGCCGTACCTTCGTCATCGGCGTCATTGGCGGTATCCAGGACGTCCCGCTGGATCTGCAGCAGTGTGGAAAGCCCATCGAGCATGGTCTGAACACACTGGGCGGCATCGTGCACGTTAGTCACTTCCCTTACCGTACTGAGGCGGGCGTAATCGCTGTAGGCATGAAGCGGAGTGTAGCCCAGGGTCAGGATGCGTTCGGCGATCTCATCAACCTTGGTCAGCAGATCGGTATATATCAGCTCGAACTGATTATGCAGCTCGAAAAACTGGGGACCCTTGACGTTCCAGTGACACCCGCGAGCGTTCATGTAAAAGACCTGATAGTTGGCCAGCAGCTCGTTGAGTTTTTCAGCCAGTCGATTGGCATTGGCTGACTGGAGTCCAATGGCGTTGGTATCAGACATGGTGTCCTCCTTGCGTCGGTAATACATCCAACATGGTTGTCATGCGCGCGTTTTTCAACCGCGGACGTGCCTGGCCGGCGTTTACTGCCTGTTCTGGCCACGGGCAGCCTGTTGCCACAATCGCCAGACTGCCTCGCTTCGATCAGCAAGCAACTCTGCACAGCGCGCCAGAGCTTCTTCAAGTGCCATGGGGCGGTCTGACAGGGCCCAGGTGGCGGTGACGCCTTCGTCATGGATGGCAGTCCAGCCCTCGCCGAGGCTTCCTGCCAGTACCACGACCGGGACGCCTGCATCACGTGCGCGGCGAGCGATGCCGATAGGGGTCTTGCCGGAAAGGCTCTGGCCATCCACGCGTCCTTCCCCGGTAATCACCAGTGAAGCATCCGACAGCGCCTCATCGAAGTTGACCTGAGCCATGACCAGTTCAATGCCGGGCACCAGGGTGGCATTCAGGAACGCCAGTGCCGCAAAGCCCATGCCTCCTGCCGCGCCGGCCCCTTCAGTATTGGCGTGGTCAGGGCCGTTGAAGGGGCCTAGCTGTTCGGCAAAGTGGGCCAGTGCCTTGTCCAGTTCGGCGACGGTATCGGCATCCGCCCCTTTCTGGGGGCCGAAAACCGCGCTGGCCCCCTGCGGGCCGCATAATGGGTTGTTGACGTCGACGGCGGCCTGAACGGTGAGCTTTTCAAGGCGTGGGTCCAGATGGTCGGTATTGACCCGTGCCAGCCGTGCCAGCGCTGAGCCGCCGGGGGGCAGGGGAGTGCCGGCATCATCCAGAAGCTCAAGCCCCAGGGCGCGCATCATGCCGCTGCCGGCATCATTGGTAGCGCTTCCTCCCAGGGTCAGCACCAGATGGCGTGCTCCGGCATCCAGTGCCGCCTTGATCAACAGGCCTACCCCCTCGGTGGTGGTGTGCCGGGCGTCACGCTCATCGGGTGCGATCTGTTGCAGGCCCGCGGCTTCGGCAAGTTCAACGATGGCTGTCTGTTCGGCCTCATTCCAGCCCCAGGCCGCATCGATCGGTCGGCCCAGCGCATCGACCACGGTGGTTATGCGGCGTTCGATGCCGGTGGCTGCGATGATGGCATCCAGGGTGCCCTCGCCACCGTCTCCCATCGGACAGCACAGCAGGGTTGCCTCGGGTTGAACACGGCGTATACCGCTGGCCATGGCCTGAGCGGCGTCGCGCGCACTCAGGGCATCCTTGAAGCTGTCCGGGGCAAGAATGATCATTGGCAGGTCACCTGTTAAGGGCAGGAGAGAACAAAATGTGTACGGTTTACCTTAGCACCCTGTGCCAGGATGTACCTGTCTATCCGCGGTGTGATCACACGAGGGAATGCCTCATGTACAGGGCCAGATGGCTGACGGCACTTTTCATGCCGGGGCTGGTATTACTGACAGGCGGGTGCGCCGTGACTCAAACCGACCCGCTGGCAGCAACGACAGGCAGCATGGCACCGCAATGCCGCATGGCGCTGCCTCCTGACCGCACGACTACTGACTGGATGAAGGCCGCAGGCCGGCTGTTCGAGCGACATCACTATGATGTGGGTGAAACCGACGTGGCCCTGGGGCTGGTCAGCGCCTCGCGGGTGATCGATATGCCTGGGCTGGGTGCCGTCAATGCAGGCGTTGTGGGCGGTCCATTCCTGCATGGCAGCCTTTCGGGGGACCCATGGCAGGTGTTCCGGGGAGACCCCCGGCGAATCGAGGCGGTCACGCTCTGGGAAAGCAGCGGCGAAGTATTGCTGGCGCGGAGCAGTACGGTCATGTCGGATCAAAACTACCCGATTGATGCCCGTGCGCTGGCGAGGCCATCGTTTTGTGTACCGTTTTTCAATCAGCTGCAGGCCGACTTGTCTGTTACCGCCAGCACCACCAGCGGGGAAGCACCATGAAAACCTGCCTCGGAATCATGCCGGTTCTGCTGGGCCTGTCACTGCTGGCTGGCTGCGCCACGACTCGCATTCAGCCAGTGAGCGCCGAACGTAGCTACAATGCATCGCCGGATGCCGTACTGAGCGCCCTGGGTACAGCCCTTGTCATGCGAGGGTTTACGGTGCCGCATGCCAATGTCGATCTATGTGAACTGCGTGCCGAGCTTGCTGCAAGGCCGCCCTGGCAGGTATCGGCGCACTGCACCAGGCAGGCCGGGGCCACTCGTCTGATGCTTGAGGGGCAGCATGGTCATCAGCCCATTGCCGCCCCCTCGCTGGCACGGCTGCTTGATGACACCGGCGCTCGGCTTGATGCGCCCTAGCCTTTTGCAGCCGCCATGCGATGTCATGTGGTCTGGTTATCAGGAATCAGCAAGCGACACATGATGTTCTTCTGCTCGGCAAGCTGTGTCGGCGTATAGGGCACGGCAGTGCTGTGGCCCCATACCGGGCCCGGCCAGGCAGGGTCGGTGCGGTGCCGTACGACCAGATGCAGGTGCAGTTGGCTGACGACATTGCCGAGTGCGCCGATGTTGATCTTGTCGGCACCATGATGCTGCTTGAGTATTCTTGACCACCGGGCCGTGTATTCCATCAGCGAGAGCCATCCCGCTGCCGGCAGATCGAAGGCCTCGGTGCACTCCGGCTGCTCGGGCACCAGTACCAGCCAGGAGTAGCGAACATCATCCAGTAATCTCACCTGGCAGGGGAGGTCATCCGTCAGGGAGATCCGCCCAAGCAGGTGAGTGTCGGCGGCAAGTCGGGGGTCAAGGGTGAACAGGGCCATGGCATGCTCCGGAAGACAAGGGATGTGATGGTATTTTCAGCGTAATCTGCCAGGCTCATGCAAGGCACAGGATGCATGTGGCCTTGTTTTCCATTCGTTGTCAAAGGAGTGTATTCGATGAAAAAACTGTTGATGCTGCTGGTGGTTTCCTCGCTGTCTACCGTTGCACTGAGCGGCTGTAACACCATGAATGGTGCCGGTCAGGATATTGAAGACGGTGGCGAGGCCATTCAGAACGCTTCTGAATAACTGACCTGTCAGTTCCCGGCGCTGCCTGAGCAGCGTCGGTTTGCTTGCTCATCTGCCTGTACCTGCCTCTTTGATATCCGTGGACATACCTGACGCTCCCTCCTTTTTTTGCCCCGACAATAAAAACAGGCATTTGTTCATTATTTTCACTTGATAATGTTTATCATTCTTTTTAATGTTGTTCGCGTTGTCGGCCTGTTGCCTTTCGACGACACATTTCCGGTACCAACGATAAACATGGCCCACACTTGCCAGGACACGTCCGGCAAGGGATCACAGTGGCCAGTCAAGGGTCTATTCAGGATTACTCATGCGTTCACTATCTTCCCGTCGTCCGTTTCATCCGGCCCGCACGCCTCTGGCGGTTGCCGTTGGGCTTGCTGCCTCATCCATCGCGCTTCAGGTCTCTGCTGCCGAAGTCACCACGACGACGGCCACGGCATCCGCTGATCGTCAGGATACGATCACGGTTCAGGGCAATCGCCTGTACGACATGGTATCCACCGAGCAAAACGGGGGATATACCGCAGATGCTGCCACGGTCGGCACCAAGACGCCGGCGGCACTTCGCGACATTCCCCAGTCGGTCAGCGTCGTGACGCGCGAGGCAATGGATGATCAGAATTTCGACTCTCTTGACGGGCTGGCAAAGCGGACGCCAGGCATGCGTGTGCTGTCCAACGATGAAGGACGTTCGTCGATCTACGCGCGTGGTTATGAGTATGACGAATACAACATTGATGGTCTGCCTGCGCCGATGGCAAGCATCAATGGTACGGTGCCGAACCTGTCGGCGTTCGATCGGGTCGAGATCATGCGGGGGCCTTCCGGCCTGTTCAACAGCACCAGCGAGATGGGTGGCATCGTCAATCTGGTCAGAAAGCGCGGCACCGATACCTTTCAGGGGCATGTGACCGGCCGCTATGGCAGCTGGAATCAGCACTATGAGGAGGTTGACCTGTCCGGCCCGATCGATCAGGCCGGTCGTGTGCGCGGGCGTATGGTTGTCAGCAATAATGGTTCCGATGGCTTCGTTGACGACAATGACAACAAGCGCCAGACATTCTACGGCGCGCTCGACATTGACCTCGATGACGCTACCACGCTGGGGCTGGCATTTTTACGTCAGCACAAGGACATCGTGGTCAACAATGGATTGCCGACGGATGCAGACGGCAACCTGCTTGATGTCACTCGCTCGACTTTTGCCGGAGCGGACTGGAACAGCTTTACCATGCAGAGCAATGACTACATTGCCGAGCTGACTCACCGCTTTGACAATGGCGGGTACGGACGGTTTGCCGCACGTTATTCTGATCGCTCCGCAGACTATAACTACATTTTCGGTGGCAATGGCGTTGACCAGAACGGCACCTTTGAACCGCGTGGTACGGCAGGTGACATCGATCAGCAATCGCTGACAATGGACGCGAGCTATAGTCAGCCCTTCATGACCTTCGGCAATGTCAGTGAATTCGTGGTCGGGACTGACTATAAACGCTATGAAACCGATACCGCCCGTGCTCGTGTCTCCGGGGCTGCCCTGGGGGGCACCACCTCGTTCGATGAGATTCGAAACATCAGCGAAATCGACTTCCTGAGCTCACAGCGGCCCGGCATTCGCGTTACTGATCAGCGCACGACACTCGAAGAATATGGCCTGTACTCCAAGCTGACCTTCCGACCGTTTGAACCGCTGGCATTGATTGCAGGCGGGCGGGTCAGTTCCTACGACCAGCGGGTCACCAATAATGATGATGGCTCGGTAGGTCGTCGTAGCAACGATGCACGATTCACGCCCTACGCGGGGCTGGTGTATGACGTCGACAGCCATCATTCGCTCTACGCCAGCTATTCCGAGGTTTTCAAGCCTCAGAGCGCAACCGGCTCAAGCGGTGAATTGATCAAGCCGCGTGAGGGTACCCAGTACGAGGTCGGCGTCAAGGGCAGTTACTTTGACGGCGATCTGAACGCCCGTATCAGCGCCTTCCGTCTCTATGATGACAACTACGCTGCCAGTGTGCCGGGTGAGACCTATTCGGCCCCCATCGGCAAGCGCAGGATTCAGGGCGCCGAGTTCGAGGTCACCGGCTCGCCGCTGCCCAACTGGGACATCATTGCCGGCTACACCTATATGGACACCGATGTGGAGCGTGGCGACACCGATGCAACCTTCCTGCTGATGCCGAAGAACATGGCCAATCTGTGGACCCAGTATGGCTTTACCAGTGGCACGCTTGACGGTTTTCACATCGGCGGTGGCGTTACGGTCATGAGTGACTTCAGTTCCAGTCAGGATGTTAATGCACCGGGTTACGCTGTTGTTGATGCCATGGTGGGTTACGATTTCACGCCCAGGTTCAAGGGGCAGTTGAACTTCAACAACATTCTCGACAAGTCCTATTACGAGCGTGTCGGATCAACAGGCACCTTCAACATGTATGGTGCCCCGTCGAACGTGATGGCGTCCCTGCGCTACGACTTTTAACCGGTCGTCGGGGCAGCCTGCTTGCTGCCCATGAGTCTGCGTGGTATCACAAACGCCCCGGCCACTGCCGGGGCGTTTTTGTATGCGCCATACCGGTGCGTACACGCAACAGAGATCTCTTGTACGATGACGATCAAGGCGTGGGCACAGGCCGGCTTGCAGCGCTTGCGAGACAGCGCTGATTCGCCCAGGGCGCACTGGCTGCTGTTCATGGCAGCGGCCTTCGAGATTTTGATTCTGCCCCTGCCGATTGATGCACTGTTGATTCCGTGGATGCTGGCGCGGCCCCGGCGAGGCTTCATGCTGGCCGGTATAGCGCTGGCGGGTAACCTGCTGGCAGCACTGGCAGGCTACGGCATCGGAGCCTGGGCGATGGACGGGTTCGGGCACTCACTGCTGACGATGACCGGTGCCAGCGGCGGCTACGCGCATTTCGTTCAGGAAATGAGTGATCATGGCTTCTGGGCGATTGCCATGGTCGCCTTTACGCCTATTCCGTTTCAGATCGCATTGCTGGGTGCAGGCGCTGCGCATTATCCGCTGGTCTGGTTTCTACTGGCCTGTGCCCTTGGGCGTGGAGCACGGTTCTTTGGCCTGGCACTGCTGATCTATTTTGGTGGGGAGGCGGCGGTGACGTTCTGTCACCGCCATGGCCGGCTTGCCGGCGGGATCGGTGTGCTGCTGGTGGCGGGTGTTGGTGCGTACTGGGTACTTGCGCACCTGCACCGACCCTTCTGACAGCACGGGCTGGATCTGGCCGCGCTAGATCTGGCCGAGAGTGGCACCGCCATCGACCCGCAGGTCATGCAGGGTGATGTGCCGGGCCTGATCCGACAGCAGATACAGGATGGCATCAACGATATCATCGCACGTCGCGATCCGGTTCAGTGGTATGCCTGTCTTGAAGGTAGCCAGTGAGCCTTTGATAACCCGCTCGCGGTCTTCCGGGTGGGAAAACATGCCCTTGAGCATGTCGGTATCGGTCGAACCCGGTGAGACGATGTTGCAGCGAATGCCGTGCTCGGCCAGTTCAAGCCCCATGCAGCGCATCATCTGCGTCGTGGCTGCCTTGGAAGCGCAATACGCGCCCATGCCCATGCGGGGAGTGGACGCCGCGTTGGAACTGACCACGACAATGGCGCCGGCCTGCTGCGCCATCATGCGCCGGGCAACGGCGCGAGACAGGTAAAACACGCCATCGGTGTTGACACGAAAGGTCGACAGCCACTGCTCGTCGCTCAGGTCGCTCAACCGGCCCATCTGCAGTATGCCGGCCACGCAGGCCAGATAATCCAGCTGTCCATGCTGCTGTGCGGCCGCTTCGACAGCGGCCTCGACGTCCGCTGACCGGCCGACATCGACGTGATGGGTGCTCAGCCTGTCGCCGGCCTCAAGGGCGGTCACCATGTGAGCCAGTGCCGCGTCATCGTGGTCCAGGGCGGCTACCCGGGCGCCGGCGGCGACCAGGCGTTCGGTCAGCCTGCGGCCGATTCCCTGTGCTGCGCCACTGACCACGATTGTACGTTCGGCAAATCCAGTGTCAGGCGACGGTGTCATAAGGCGTCATCCATGATGCGGTGGCGCTCCTCGTGGTAGCGCTCTTCGGTGAACTGATCCTTCCAGTAAGGCACGGCATAGACCTGCGTTTTGCTCATGCCCAGCTGGTGGCGCATATACTCCCTGATGGCCAGCACGGCGCTGTTTTCACCGCCGGCCCACCCAAAGAGGCCCTCCGGATCAGTGATGCCCAGCGCCTTTACGGCGTTGATCAGCAGGGGGGACTCGCCCGCGCTCAGTGTTTCCCGATACAGCCAGTGCACCTGAATGCTTTCCGGGTGGGCCAGAGGGAGCGTATCGGCCGGGTCCACGGCTTCGATGAAGACATCGCCCGTGGCATCTTCCGGCAGGGCTTCGAGCAGGGCAGCAATGGCCGGCACGGCGGTGAGGTCGCCGGCCAGCACATAGCGGCTGGCCGGTTTCAGCAGGGGCAGAGGGCCGCCGGGCCCTGCGATCCCCAGCCGGTCTCCCGGCGTGGCGGACAGCGCCCAGCGCGAGGCCGGGCCGTCATCACCATGCAGTACAAAGTCGATCGCCAGTTCCTGGCGCTCGCAGTCCATGTGGCGTACCGAGTAGGTTCGGGTAATCGGACGTTCTTCGGCCGCCGGCCAGACCGGGCCATCGGCGGTCAGGGTCGGCAGACTGGGTTCGTGCTGATGGTCCCGGGGAAAGAAGGCCTTGATGTGGCCACCCGGTGCGTCGTCCGGAAATCCAGCCAAAGCTTCGCCTCCCAGCACCACTCGCATCATTCTGGGCGTCAGCCGGGTCACGCTGAGTACATCAAGCAGGCGTGGCGGTTTCTTTTTTCCCCTGGGGCCTCGGACACCAGGTGCCGGAGACGGAGATGTGATCGTTGTCATGAATGCTCCAGAAATACAGGATCAGGCCGCGTCCAGCAGGGCGACCCAGTCATTGAGCGTCGGGTTTTCTGCAAGGGCCATGAAGGACACCGGGCGACCCTGGCGGGTGAGCTGTTCGGCCAGAGTCATCATGCGCATGGAGTCAAGTCCCATGAACAGCAGGTTGTCGTCCGGGTCGATGTCCTCGGGAGATTGCTCGATAAGCGGTGCCACTTCCTGACGCAACCAGCCCAGTGTGTCAGGGGCCGAATGTGATGCAGGCTGGCCGATGGCGGCCAGGGCGGTATGTCGGTCAAGGCTGACACCGCAGCGCCTGGCCACGTAGTTGATGGCCATCAGATGCTCTTCCCGAGAGAAGTCAGCCAGTGCGTCCACGATGAAAAAGGGCTGAACGTCCTGCATGAAGGCCTCGAGGGCCGAGGCCATGCAGCCGATGTGGGCATAGACGCCGGTGATGATCAGCTGATCGCGTCCCTGATCGCTCATCATCTGGCGCAGCGGTGAGCGCTGAAAGGCGCTATAGCGCCATTTGGTCAATACCGTGTCGTGGTCGGCCGGGGTGAGGCCGTCGACAACATTCACCTGCTCTGGCGCGCCGGGAAGGCCGGGGCCCCAGAAGTCGTTCAACAGGGCGCGGTCGCTGTCGGGCTGGTCGGTCGGCTGGGCGGTATAGACCACCGGGATGCCGGCCAGGTCCGCGGCGCGGCGCAATTCCCCGATGGCCTGAATCAGTGCCGGGATCGGTGCCTGGGTGCGGTCATACTTGTCGATGAAGTAGTCCTGCATGTCGTGAATCAGCAGTACGGCTCGGTTCGGGTCAATGCACCAGTCCACGCGATTGGCGGCCACCTCATCGGCAGTCGGCATGGCGTAGGAGGGCAGCGCGGGAATAGTCATGATGCGTCCTTGTTCCGGTCTCGGGTCATGCCGAGGCGTGAGGGGTGGCGTAGGTGTCCTTCAACTGCTCGCGCAGCACTTTTCTGCTGACCTTGCCAACGCGGGTTTCGGGGAAGGCCTCAACGATGCGAAAACGATCCGGCACCTTGTAGGTGGCCAGACCCGTGTCCTTCAGGTACTGCGCCAGTTCGCCTGCCCTGGGCGTTGCGTCACCGCGGGGCACAATAAAGGCGCAGGGACGCTCACCGAGGTATGCATCGGTCATGCCGACCACAGCGACGTCATGTACCTCGGGATGGGCCAGCAACAGATTCTCGACTTCTTCCGGGGAGATCTTTTCGCCGCCCCGGTTGATCTGGTCCTTGTCGCGGCCTTCCACGATCAGATAACCAGTGGAGGTGCGCGAGACCACATCGCCGGTACGATAAAACCCCTCGTCGGTAAAGCTTGCCGCGTTATGGGCCGGGGCATCAAAGTAGCCACGAATGGTGTAGGGCCCACGGGTTTCAAGCAGCCCCGGGGTGCCATCCGGCACGGGCCGGCCGGCTGCGTCGACAATACGGACTTCATCCAGGCGGGAAATGGGGCGGCCCTGAGTGCGAACAATCGTTTCCGGGTCATCGTCCAGCCGGGTGTAGTTGACCAGCCCTTCGGCCATGCCGAAGACCTGCTGCAGGGTGCAGCCCAGTTCAGGTCTCACACGTCGTGCTGCTTCGGCGCTGAACCGTGCGCCACCGACCTGAAGCACCTGCAGGGATGACAGGTCAAGGTGGGCGTACTGGGGCAGGCTGTTCAGCCACAGCAGTGCCAGCGGCGGTACCAGACTGGCATGGGTGACCCCTTCAGCCTCGATCAACGGAAAACAGTGGTCAGGTGTCGGAGCTGGAGCCATGACCACACAGCCGCCGGCGTACAGTACGCCCAGAAATCCCGGTGAACTCATGGGGAAGTTGTGCGCCAGCGGCAGGGCGCCCAGATACACGGTGTGCTCGTTGATACCGCAGGGTTCAATGCTGCCGCGGATGCTGTAGAGATAATCCTGATGGCGACGCGGAATGAGCTTCGACAGCCCGGTGGTACCGCCGGACAGCTGGAAAAAGGCCAGCTCATCTGCCGTGACCGCCGGCCAGTCAGCCACGGCGGGCGTATCCTGATAAAGGCTGTCCAGTGACGTGAATTCTTCCGGGGTGCCATCAATCAGCACATGCTCAAGCCCGGGGCATGCGCGTATGACCCGCCGGGCGAGGGCCCGGAAGTCTACATCGGGCTGGCCGGCCACCTGGTCGGCCATGGTGATCAGTGCCCGTGCCCCGGAGGCCGTGCAGAAATGAATGAGTTCATGGCTTCGGTGGGCGGGCAGGGCAAATACCGGCAGCAGGCCCAGTCGAAAGCAGGCCAGTGTGGTCATGATCATCGAGGCCCGATTGGCCAGCTGCAAAACCACGCGATCACCCTTCAGGAGCCCCAGGGATTGCAGGCCAAAGCTCAGCCGGTCCACTTCATGATCCAGCGCCTTGTAACTCCAGCGTGTGCCTCCTTCGACAATGGCCGGGCGGGTCGCAAATCTCCTTGCACCCTCACGCAGGAAATTGCCCAGGGTCATGTCGGTCCAGAGGCCAGCGTCGCGGTAACGGGCCTTGGCGTCTTCGGGATAATCCGGTGACTTCTGGTAAATCGTGTCCAGGTCCGCGGCAATCAGTGGCGATGAGGTGTTCATACGGTATCCAGATGTTCCAGCCCCATGGCATTGAGCATGGTGCGCAGCTTGGTGCCGGTTTCGATCAGTTCCTTCTGCGGGTCAGAGCCTGGCACCAGACCGGCGCCGGCATACAGTCGGACATGGGTGTCATGTACATCGGCGCAGCGAATCGCAACCGACCATTCACCATTGCCGTCGCTGTCGCACCACCCCACTGCGCCGCCGAAGTGGCCACGATGGAAGGATTCAATGGCATTGATGTCGCGATAGGCTTCGCGGCGGGGGTGGCCACATACCGCGGGAGTGGGATGCATGGCCGCCGCCAGGGCCAGTGAGCTGACGGCGGGGTCCCTGAGCTCGCCGGTAATGGTGGTCGAGAGGTGCCACAGGGTGTCGGTGCTGATGACGCTGGGTCCCTCCGGCACTGTCATGCTGCTGCAATAGGGGGTCAGCGCCTCAAGGATGGCGTCGATCACGACCTTGTGTTCGTGCAGATCCTTTTCCGAGACGGCCAGCTCTTCGGCCCGTTGCTGGTCTTCCGCCGTGTCCCGGTGGCGAGGGATGGAGCCTGCCAGTGGGTTGACGACAACCCGTGTGCCTTCCTTTTTTACCAGCAGTTCCGGGCTGGCGCCTATAAAGGCATGGGGTGGTGCGCCATCGGGCTGGTCCGGCGTCAGTGGCAGGGCAAAGCTGTAGCCGTGCGGATTGACGCCAATCAACCGTTTCATCAGCGGCGGCAGATCGACCCGGGTGCTGGCATTGATTTCAAGGGTGCGCGAGAGAACAATCTTGTCGACCCGGCCTTCAGCCATGGCCTGAAGTGCACGTTTCACCCCCTCCCGGTAGCCCTGAGGGCGCGGATACAGCGCACTCTCGCTGACCGTCAATGCGACCGGGGTGCGCACCAGAGCCTGGCGCTCGGCCGCGTCGGGTGCGGCGCTCCGCCTCCAGTATTCCGGCACGTACAGATGGGCGGGCTGGCTGACATCAAAGGGCAGGGCGCCCACGATGATCGGGTTGGACTGACCGCGCCGGCGCGCCTTTTCAAACAGGGTGGTCGCCTGCGCATCAAGCACGTCCGGTGACGCCGGGCGATTACTCTGGGCATTGATCAGACACCCTCGGGCGTGCAGCGTATGGTGCGATGAGCAAAACAGGAAATCCCTGGCGCGATAGGCCGTGACAGGGTCAATGGCATCACACGTTTCGGTCGCGCCATCGTCTACAAGTGCGGAACTCATGCGGTCTTCTCCCTTCAGTACATGCGCCTCGACCGGGCATTGGGTGACCACAGCTTATTCTAAATGATAAGAGTTATCAAAATCATTTGTATTGAGTTTACCATGTGGCGCCAGCAGACGGTCCGGCCGCCATCCATGCCAGGGGCATGCTAAGGTAGGGACACAGGTTTATTTTCCCCGCGAAAGGATTGGAAATGGCGCTCAAGGCACTTCTGTTTGATTGTGACGGTACGCTGGTGGATTCGGAAAGCGTGCACCGCGTGGTATGGAATGAGGTGCTGGCGCCGTTTGATGTGGTGATCAGCGAAGAGGAATATCGTCGGCATTATTCCGGTAACCCGGTGAATACCAGCGTGGAATACCTGCTGGAGTGCCATCCCCATATCGATGAGCGTGCCGAGGCGCTGATCAGGCGCAAGACCGCGGAGACCACGGCCCGATTTGCCCGCGAGCCGGTGCCCTTGATGGCTGGTGTCCATCAGGCATTTGCATGGGCCGGTGAGCAGCAGCTTCGGTGTGCACTGGTGACCGGCAGTGGCCATGACGAAATTGCCCCGATCCTGTCGCAGCACGATCTGCACCGTCATTTTGAATGCCTGGTGGCACGTCAGGACGTTGAGCACAGCAAGCCCCATCCGGCCAGCTACCTGCGGGCCCTGGCGTTGCTGGATATTGCTCCGGAGCAGGCCATTGCCCTTGAGGATACGTCCCACGGCGTGCGCTCGGCAGTTGCCGCCGGCGTCGAGGTCATCGCCATTCCCAACGCCTATTCCCGTGAGCACGATTTCGATGGCGCGGTGGCCGTGGTGGATGATCTTGAGGCGGCCATCGCCTGGATTCAGGCCAATCGTGTGAGCTGACCATGGATCATCGCCAGCTCAGGTTTCTGGTCGCTCTTGCTCAGGAGCGGCATTTCGGGCGCGCAGCACAGCGTGCCCATGTGACCCAGCCGACCCTTTCAGCCCGTCTCAAGCAGCTTGAGACGGAACTGGGAACCCCACTGATTCGCCGCGGCCGCCGTTTTGAAGGATTTACACCGGAAGGGCAGCGCGTTCTGCTCCATGCACGACGCATTCTGGCGGAATTCGACGAACTGCATGCCGAGCTTGACCCTGCCCAGGGGCCAAGTGGCTGGTTATCCCTCGGGCTGGTGCCATCGGCTCTGGGAGACATGGCCACGCTGCTGCCGGAGCTTCGTCGCCGATTTCCCGCCCTGCGTTTTCGCGTGCGGGAATACACTACCGTATCGCTCATGCAGGCGCTGGCCGATGACGAGATAGCACTGGCGCTCGGGTATCTGGACGTGCCGGCGGCCGAGCCCTTTGTGGCCCGACCGCTGTTCGAGGAGCACTACGTGCTGATGGCTGCCGCCGGCCTGTCCTTCAAGACCCCGCCGGACTGGACCACGCTGGCCCATCATCCGCTCTACATGCTGACCGGTGACATGCAGCACCATTCTCTGGTGCGTCGCCGGCTCGAAGAGGAGGGCATGGCGGTAGAAGCGGTTGTCGAAGCGGGGTCACTGGCGCTTCTGGCGGCCCTGCTGCGCACGGACCAGGCCATCGCGGTCATGCCAGCGCGACTTGTGAGTGCCCTGCCGCTTGAGGGGCTTGTGACCTGGCCCTTGCCCGCTCTGACGCATCCTGCCCGGCTCGGGCTGCTCTGGAAGCGTGCCCATCGGCAGTCGAGGCGGTTGCAGGCCGTTCTCGATGCCCTGGCGGACTTCAATGATAGACGGTGTCTATCATAGTATCGTCGTTTTCCATTAGCCTGCATATCATTCTCTCCATACACTGTGACTCAATTACCACGTGTGCCTGCCGGCACGGTGGTTTGGCCGAGTGAGGTTCCGTCATGACGTCCCGCACCGAATTTACCGACTATGAATGGGCAACCGATATGCCCGCTACCGACCTCAAGGGCCCGGAGGAGCAGGCCATTACGCTTGCCCTGAATGACATGGCCTTTGCCTCGGTGCTGGCAACGCCGGTCGACCTTGAGGCCTGGGCGGTGGGGTTTGCCTTTAGTGAAGGCTTGATAAGTCGCATCTCACAGATAGAGCGTGTCGATCAATCGCCGCTGCGTCATGGCCTTCGGGTGCAGCTCACCATGGCGCCTCATCTGGCGGAGCAGGCCATGGAGCGTCGTCGGGTTGGCGCCTCAACCAGCAGCTGCGGCCGCTGCGGGTCGGCTGATGAAGGCCTGATGTTCGAGGGGCTGCGTCAGCTCCCTCCGTCGGAGTTGCCGTCCATGGCCGATTGGCATCGCCTGTTCGAGGCGCTGGATCAGGCCAGCCGCCCAGGGCTTCATGTGGCGCTGGGCCTGGACCCTGGGGGCAGTATCGTGACCGGCGTGGACATTGGTCGGCACAACGCGCTGGACAAGCTGATCGGCAAGGGATTGCAGGCCGGTGTCATGCCGGCTGCCGGGCTGGTGTCGAGCCGCTGCAGCCTTGAACTGATTCAGAAAAGCGTGCGTGCCGGCATGACAACACTTGGAACACTTTCACACCCCTCGACTCTGGCGGTGGATACCGCCCGCCTGTGTGGCCTCAATCTGGTGTGCTGCCACCGCGGCCAGCGCCTTCAGTTGCTGAGTCGAGGGCGTACACCGTCTTCACTATTCCGCAGATAATGCGGAGATCTGCTTCAGGAGCCTTCATGAGCAAGGAACGCACGTTCGAGTATCACCACCCGGCCGCCGGCTGGGGAGCGCTGAAATCCGTCAGCCGCTTCCTGCTTCAGAGCAGAGCCCCGGTGACCAATGTGCGGGCAATGTTGAAGCTGAATCAACCCGATGGATTTGACTGCCCCGGCTGCGCCTGGGGCGACCCGGAACACGGCTCATCGTTCGAGTTCTGCGAAAACGGCGTCAAGGCCGTGACCTGGGAAACCACGGCGAAGCGAGTGACGCCACGTTTCTTCGCCCGTTACAGCGTCAGTGAGATGAAGGGCTGGGACGACTTCCGCCTTGAGGATCAGGGGCGTTTGACCTCGCCCATGCGCTATAACGCTGACACGAATCACTATGAGCCGATCAGCTGGGAAGCTGCCTATGACCTGATGGCCGATCACCTCCGGGCACTGGATGACCCCAACGAGGCATTGTTTTACACCTCCGGCAAGGCCTGCAATGAATCAGCCTGGGTCTTCCAGTTACTGGCTCGGCTTTATGGCACCAACAACATGCCGGACTGCTCCAACATGTGCCATGAGGCCAGCGGTGCGGCGCTTGAAGATGCGCTGGGCTCCGGCAAGGGCAGCGTGCTGCTGGAGGATTTCGAACAGGCCGAGGCTATCTTTACCTTCGGGCAGAACCCGGGAACCAACCACCCCCGCATGCTGGGAACGCTGCGTGAGGCGGCCGACCGTGGCTGCGAGATCGTGGCATTCAATACCCTGAAGGAACGTGGGCTTGAACGCTTCGCTGACCCGCAGCGCATGCTGGAAATGGCGCGGGCCGGCAGTGGTCAGATCAGTTCGCTGTATTTGTGCCCGGCACTTGGCGGCGACATGGCTGCTGCACGCGGCATGGCCAAGGTGCTGTTCGAGCGGGACGCCCAGCAGGGTAATGTCATCGATCATGACTTTGTCGCTCGCCATACCGATGGGCTGGCAGACTGGCAGCAGGTGGTCGAAGCCACGTCCTGGGCGGACATTGAAGACCAGTCCGGCTTGAGTCGCGATGAGATCACCAGTGCCGCCGAGGTCTACATGCGCTCCAGCGCGACCATCTTCTGCTGGGCCATGGGGCTGACCCAGCATGAGCACTCGGTCATCACGATTCGTGAACTGGTGAATCTTCTGCTACTGAAAGGCAATATCGGCAAGCCTGGGGCGGGCACCTGCCCGGTGCGGGGGCACTCCAATGTGCAGGGTGATCGCACCATGGGTATCTATGAAAAACCCTCCCCGGGCTTTCTGGATGCACTGGAGGCGTATTACGGCGTCCCCATGCCGCGTGAGCACGGCGTGGATACGGTGGATTCGATTCGTGCCATGCGCGATGGCAAGGCAAGGGTCTTTATTGGGCTGGCCGGCAACTTTGCTCGTGCTACCTCGGATTCCGAGGTCTGTGAACAGGCGCTGTCCGGCTGTAACCTGACCGTTCACATCAGTACCAAGCTCAATCGGAGTCATCTGGTCACTGGCCGGGATGCGTTGATTCTTCCCTGTATCGGCCGGGTTGAAGTGGACCGCAAGGCCGATGGCCAGGCACAGCTCATTACGGTAGAAGACTCGATGAGCATGGTGCACGGGTCCAGCGGTATCCATAAGCCGGCGTCGAAGGCGCTTAGAAGTGAAGTCGAGATACTGACTCAGGTTGCCGAGCGGCTGCTGGGGAACGAGGTGGTCGACTGGGCATCACTGCGGGCAGACTATGATGTGATTCGTGAGCATATTGCCGGCGTGGTGCCAGGATTTAACGACTTCAATCAGCGCGTTCGTGAGCCGCGTGGATTCTGGCTGGGCAATCCCGGTGCGGAGCGCATGTTTCCGACGGGCACCGGTCTGGCCCGATTCAGTGCGGCCGCCCTGCCGAAACAAGTGCTTCATCAGAAGATGCGCGAGCGCACCGGCTGGCTGACCCTTCAGACATTGAGAAGTCATGACCAGTACAACACCACGGTGTACGGCTATAACGACCGTTATCGGGGTGTGGAAGGGCAACGCCAGGTGATCTTTCTCAATGAGCAGGATATGACACGACTGGGCGTCGAGGCGGGCGAATTTGTGGATCTGATCGGGGATGACAGTGATGGCCAGGTTCGCCGCGCCAACCACTTCAAGGTGGTGCGCTATGACACCCCGGCAGGCTGTGCCGCGGCGTACTACCCGGAAACCAACCCGTTGATTCCGCTTGATAGCGTCGGTGTGCGCAGTAATACCCCGAATTCGAAATCGGTAGCGATTCGACTTGAGCGCAGCCGGCGTCTGGCCTGATGGATGACTTGATCGATCAGGCCGGCCGCATCGTGGCAGCCCACGGCGTGGACGCGCTCGAAGGGCTGGTTCTTGCACTGCTGGCCGAACGTTCGCCCCAGGCCACTGGTACCCTGGCCCGTAGGATGGCGCTGGAGCATGCACTGGTTCGGCGGTCTGCATCTCGGCTGGAAGAGGCTGGATGGATAGCTTGCGAGCCTTCATCCGGCCGCAGCCCGGGCATGCGACTTACCCTCCTTGAAAGCCCCTGATAACCGGGCGTTTCATTTGCAAACAATTTAAAACAGCCCGCCATGGCGGGCCTGCTTCCGGTAAATCGTGTCTTATTAGCATATGGTTTATGGTCAACGCGCCCGCCTGCGTGGTTAAGCTTCGATAGCGGGCGTCAACTTCAACCATAACAGCGCCCGAGAGACATCCATTATCGGGGGCATCCATGGCCATGGTTTCAGGACGCAGCCGAGGAGTTGCGCATGTCACGAAACGGTTCGCCCTTGCGAGCAGCGCACTGGCGTTTTTATTGTCTGTGGCCCTGCCGGCAGCGCATGCCGCGTCCACATTTTCTCCTGCCTCAAAAAGCCTGCCGGAACTCAAACAGGCCCTGGATGACCAACGGATCAGCGCCGAAGCACTGGTCCGTTTTTACATGCGGCGCATTGATCGCTTTGAAAACAACGGCCCGGCCATCAATGCATTGCTGCGGGTCAACCCGGATGCCATTGCCCGGGCGCGCCGGATCGACAGGGCGCGCAGTGAGGGGCGGCCGGTAGGGCCACTGGCCGGGCTGCCATTCATCGTCAAGGACAATATCAACGTCAAGGGGTTGCCGACCACCGGGGGCTCGGTGGCGCTGCGTAATGCCATGCCACGGCAGGATGCCACGCTGGTGGCGCGCCTGAAAAAGGCCGGGGCCATCGTGCTGGCCAAGGGCAACATGACCGAATTTGCTTCCTCGTTCGGCAAGCCAGGGTACAGTTCGCTGGGAGGTACCACGCGCAACCCCTATAACCCGGACCGCTACGCATCAGGCTCCAGCAGTGGCCCGGCCGCCGGTGTGGCCGCTGATCTGGCAGCCTTCGGCATCGGCACGGATACCGAAGGATCGGTGCGCGGCCCGGCGAGCGTGACCGGGCTGGTCGGGCTCAGGCCCACGATCGGGCTGATAAGCCGCAGCGGTATTCTGCCGTTGTCGCCGTCCTTTGATACCCCGGGGCCGATTACTCGTACCGTGAGCGGCAGTGCCATGATCACGCAGGTCATGGCCGGGCGGGATCCCGGGGATCAGGTAACCCAGTTGGCTCCCGACAACACGTCGACCCGTTATTATCCGGTGGCCGGGACCGCACTGGCCGGCCAGCGTATTGGTGTCATCAGCGGCATTGGCGGTGCCAACCAGCAGGTAGACCAGGCGATGAAGACGTTTGTGGCGCGGCTTGAACGGCAGGGCGCTACCGTCGTCCCGATTAGCCTGCCGGCCGCATTCGGCGATCTGTGGGCCAGCGTTATCGCGCCGGTGCAAAACGCTGAATTTCGTCCCGGCGTGGAACGGTTTCTCAGTGAGGAGGTGACCGGGGGGCCGCCGGACATGAGCAATATCATCAAGCGATGCGAGGAAAACAACCGTGTTCATCCCCATCGCCAGGTCAATCCGGAGCGTATTCGTGGCATGGAGGCCACTTTGAATCGACATGCCACGGCGTCGCCCAACTATCTGGACGATGTTTCCTGGCGACTGCCGGCTCTTCGCAGACAGCTGCACCAGCTGATGGATACTGCTGATGTCACCGCTCTGGCCTTTCCCACGCGAGACTGTCCGGCATATCCCCGTACGCCGGCAGGTAAAAAAGGCTTTGAATGTCGCACGGTCGCCCATGAGCCGATGGCCTATCTGGCGACGGTCAGTGGTTTTCCGGAAATCACCTTCCCCATGGGGATGACCACGGCCGGGCTGCCCATGGGCGTATCCCTGCTGGCGCGACCGTTTCAGGAAACGACGCTGTTTCAGCTGGCGACACCGCTTGAGCAGGCGATTCCTGCGCCGCGCTGGACACCGGACCTTCCCCTTTCCACCGGCTGGCGCTCACAGGTCATTGCGACGACAGCGCCGCCCTGAACCAGTGGGTCAGGGCATCATGGCGAGCGGCAGGCACCTGATCGCCCGACCACAGTACCAGTTGTCCTGGCGTTTCAACGAAGCCCCAGGGGGCCACCAGCCGACCCGCCCGTAGATCATCTTCGACCAGAAGCCTGGGGGCGATGGCCATGCCGATCCCGGAGGTTGCCGCTTCCAGCAGGTAGTAGAGATGTTCAAACCCCTGGCCATAGACAAGGCTGTCAGGATCGACACCACAGGCCGAGGCCCACTGGGGCCAGGCCGACGGGCGTGACGCAGTATAAAGGAGGGGCGTGCCGGAAAGCGCAGAGGCCGGCACTTTCTGCCATTGTTCGCCCAGCGCCGGAGTGGTGACCGGCCCGATGCATTCTGCCTGCAAGGGGCTGATGCGGGCATCCTCCGGCAGGGTATCAATAAACAGCAGAGAGGTTTCCTGTGGGCGGTGGGCCGGTGACGCGGCGTCCTCCTGATGTGCGACCTGAACATCGATATCCGGCACGTCTGCCTTCAGCGCTTCCCAGCGAGGGATCAGCCATCGGGCCAGAAAGCTGCCCGGGCAGCGCAGTACGAGCGGGCGTGTGGTCTGTTCAAGCGATAGCTGGTCACAGCTTTCCTGAAGCTGTGTCAGCCCGCGATGCACTCCTTCGTAAAGGCGGATACCTTCGGCGCTCGGTCGCAGGCCACGCCCGGCACGCACCAGCAGGGCACAGCCAAAATGGGCTTCCAGTGTTTTCAGATGGCGGCTGACCGCCCCGTGAGTGACATGCAGGGCGTCGGACGCGGCCTTGACGCTGCCAAGCCGCACCGTGGCTTCGAAGGCGCGCAGTGCATTGAGAGGAGGCAGTGAAGGCATGGCATGTCCGTCAGTTTTTTTGAAGAGTGTGGCTCCAGGCCACGCATTGCTTCGTAAAATAGGTGATTTTTTTTAACCTGTCAGTGATAAAACTTCGCTTTTATTTCAAGGCCACTGTGCCATGCTGTACCCATATTTATGAATACTGGAGTGTATTTCATGACCGCATTGGCATCCCTGCCGGACCACAACGGCTTTTTCGGCGATTTTGGCGGCCAGTTTGTGGCAGAAACCCTGATGCCGCTCATTCTCGAGCTTCAGGGCTGCTACGACGCTGCCAAACAGGATCCGGCCTTTCATGAAGAGCTGGCCTACTTTCAGCGCGACTATGTTGGTCGGCCCAACCCGTTGTATTACGCAGAGCGGCTGAGCGAGCATCTGGGCGGAGCAAAAATCTATTTCAAGCGTGAAGAGCTCAACCACACCGGCGCGCACAAGATCAATAACTGTATCGGCCAGATCCTGCTGGCACGGCGGATGGGCAAGAACCGCATCATTGCCGAAACCGGCGCCGGCATGCACGGCGTGGCAACGGCCACCGTAGCGGCACGGTTTGGCATGGACTGTGTGATCTACATGGGCTCGACGGATATCGAGCGTCAGCAGCAGAACGTGTTTCGCATGCGTCTGCTGGGTGCCGAGGTCATTCCGGTGACCTCCGGTACCGGTACCCTGAAGGATGCGATGAACGAAGCGTTGCGCGACTGGGTGACCAACGTTGACAGCACGTTCTATATCATCGGGACGGTAGCAGGCCCGCATCCGTATCCGGCCATGGTGCGTGACTTCCAGGCGGTGATCGGGCGTGAAACCCGTGATCAGATGCTTGAGAAGGAACAGCGTCTGCCCGATTCGATCGTGGCCTGTATCGGCGGTGGCTCCAATGCCATGGGGATCTTCCATCCGTTTCTGAATGACGACAGCGTTGCCATGATCGGTGTTGAAGCGGCCGGGCACGGTATCGAGACCGGCGAGCATGCAGCCAGTCTGAATGGTGGGGTGCCGGGCGTGCTGCACGGCAACCGTACCTACCTGCTGCAGAATGATGATGGTCAGATCAAGGACGCTCATTCCATCTCGGCCGGGCTGGACTATCCGGGCATCGGGCCGGAGCATGCCTACCTGAAGGACAATGGCCGGGTCGAGTACGTATCGATTACCGACAGCGAAGCACTTGAAGCCTTCCAGCTGTGCTGCCGCAAGGAAGGTATCATTCCGGCGCTTGAAACCGCTCACGCCCTGGCCGAGATCGTCAAGCGGGCGCCGTCACTGCCGTCGGACCACCTGATGGTGCTCAACATGAGCGGGCGTGGTGACAAGGACATGATGAGCGTGGCGCATTATCTGGGTGAGACGATGGAAAAAGGAGATAACGCATGAGCCAGCAGGCCACCGTGACACACGCTGAAGTAACGTCTCGCATTACGCGTCGTTTCGAGGCGCTGAAACAGCAGAATCGCGCTGCGCTGGTCACCTTTGTGACCGCGGGCGACCCCGATACGGCCACTTCTCAGGCCATTCTTGACGGACTGCCCGCCGCCGGGGCCGACATCATCGAGCTGGGCATGCCGTTCACGGATCCGATGGCTGATGGCCCATCCATCCAGAAGGCGGCGCAGCGTGCCTTGAAGGCCGGTCAGGACCAGCATAAAACGCTGGATATGGTACGCAGGTTCCGTGAACACGATCAGGATACCCCGATCGTGCTGATGGGCTATTACAACCCGATTTATCGTTTTGGCGTGGATGCATTTCTGCGCGAGGCCAGGGACGTGGGTGTTGATGGGCTGATCGTGGTGGATCTGCCTCCCGAGCACGACAGCGAGCTGTGCCTGCCGGCGGCCGAATATGGGCTGAATTTCATTCGCCTGGCCACGCCGACCACCAACGATGCACGGCTGCCGAAGGTACTGGAAAACACATCCGGCTTTTTATATTACGTGTCAGTGGCTGGTGTGACGGGGGCCGGTTCGGCCTCGAGCGAAGCGGTGGAGCGTGCGGTCGCACGTCTTCAACTGCATTCCCGTTTGCCGGTAGCGGTAGGGTTTGGCATCAAGACCTCCGAGCAGGCGGCCGATGTCGCGCGCGCAGCCGATGGTGTGGTCGTGGGTTCGGCACTGGTCAATTGCATTGAGCAGGCCGCTACGCGTGAAGACGCGATCAGGGCTGTACATGCGCTGACGGCCGAGTTGGCTGAAGGCGTACGTGGTGCCCGCCACACCGGATAAGCCGGACATTTGACGATCAGGGAGATGAGTCTGCCATGAGAGTGTTTCAAAAGGGGCTTTATGTGGCCGCGCTGGGGATGGCCCTGTCAGGCTGCTCATTATTCGGCAATTCACCGGTGTCCGATAATGAATCAGCGACGGACACGGCCACCAGTCATACTGTCCCCGAGGTCAGGTGTTCAACCGACCGGCTGGATGCGCTGGTCGGCAAGCCTCTGACGCCTGATGCACGTCAGACGATTGTGGATGACAGCGGCGCGACTTCTTATCGAATGCTGCGTCCTGATACGGTAGTAACGCAGGAGTATGATCCTGATCGACTCAATATCACGATCGATAACGAGCTCATCAGCCGGTTTTCCTGCGGCTGAGTGCCTTTCTGCCGAACGTCCATGAAAAACGCCCCGCAGTGCGGGGCGTTTTTCCGTGTGCTGTATGTCAGGCAGCCAGCACTTTCACAGGATGAACAAGGCATTGCCGTCTCACGACAACGCCCGGCGTACCGGGCGTTGTCGATTGGACGGGAGAACGAGCTCAAGAATGCCCGATCAGTCCCAGCTCAGTGCGCCGCCGGTCTGATATTCGGTGACCCGTGTTTCAAAGAAGTTCTTCTCTTTTGGCAGGTCGATGATTTCAGACATCCATGGGAAGGGGTTGTCCACTTCCGGATACAGCGGGGCAAGGCCGATCTGTTCGGCACGACGGTTGGTAATGAAGTGCATGTATTCCTCGCACAGCTCGGCGTTGATGCCGAGGATGCCGCGAGGCATGGTTTCACGACCGTAGGCGACTTCCAGTTCGCAGGCCTTTCTGAGCATGCCACGTACTTCTTCCTGGAATGCCTCATCCCACAGGTGCGGGTTCTCGACCTTGATCTGGTTGATGCAGTCGATACCGAAATTCAGGTGGATGGATTCATCGCGCAGGATGTACTGGTACTGTTCGGCGATGCCCACCATCTTGTTGCGCCGACCCAGTGACAGGATCTGGGCAAAACCGGTGTAGAACCACATGCCTTCAAAAATGACGTAGAAGGCGATCAGGTCACGCAGAAATGCCTGATCCCGTTCCGGCGTGCCAGTCTGGAATTCATTGCTTTCCAGGTTCTGGGTGTACTGCAGTGCCCAGGCATCCTTTTCAGTGATGGCCGGTACTTCACGGTACATGTTGAACAGCTCGCCTTCATCAAGGCCGAGCGAGGTGCAGATGTACTGGAACGTATGCGTGTGAATCGCTTCCTCGAACGCCTGGCGCAGCAGGTACTGGCGGCACTCGGGGTTGGTGATGTTGCGATAGATGGCCAGCACGATGTTATTGGCGACCAGCGATTCCGCCGTGGCGAAAAAGCCAAGGTTGCGCTTGAGCATCAGTACTTCGTCTTCGGTCAACCCGTGCTGGCTGTTGATCGGCGCACGCCAGGTCGCGATGTCGGCCTGCATGGATACCTCGGTAGGCATCCAGTGGTTGTTGCACGCGTTAAGGTACTTTTCCCAGGCCCAGGTGTACTTCAGGGGCAGCAGCTGATTGACGTCGCTGCGGCCATTGATCATGGCCTTTTCGCTGGCATCAATGCGCTGGGCGCCGGCAACGATATTGCCAAGCCCGGTGGTATCGATCTGATCGTCGGTCGTGGTCGCTTGCATGAAACGCTCCTTGCTTGCCCTGCCGGGCATGGCCGGCAGCTTTTAATGAGGTAAACCCGGCAGGGGAGACCTGCCGGGAGAGGACTGCCTTACTGGCAGGCCTCACAGTCCGGATCATCAATGGAACAGGCCAGCGGCGGTGCAGAGCCCAGCGGGGCTTCTGCCTGCGGGGACGGCGCACTGGGCGCTGCCTCTGCCTGCGGTACCTTGACGCCGGTCAGCTTGCCATCAGTGCCCTTGAGGGTGGATTTCTCGACCCGTGAGCTTGCCTGGGCGCGCAGGTAGTAGGTGGTCTTGAGGCCGAGGGCCCATGCCATCTTGTAGGTGGTATCCAGCTTCTTGCCGGATACGCCTGCAATGTAGAGGTTCAGGGACTGAGCCTGATCGATCCATTTCTGGCGACGGGACGCTGCTTCCACGATCCATTTCGGCTCGACTTCAAACGCGGTGGCGTAGCGAGCCTTCAGCTCGTCGGGAACCCGGTCGATGCCCTGAACGCTGCCGTCGAAGTATTTCATGTCATTGACCATGACTTCGTCCCACAGGCCCGCTTCCTTGAAGTCATTGACCATGTGCTGGTTGATGACCGTGAATTCGCCGGACAGGTTCGATTTGACGTACAGGTTCTGATACGTCGGCTCGATGGACTGGGATACGCCACAGATGTTGGAAATGGTGGCCGTCGGCGCGATGGCCATGACGTTGGAGTTACGCATGCCCTGTGTCTTGACGGTCTCGCGCAGGCTGGTCCAGTCCATGGTCTGATCACGGTTGACCTGGATGTACTGCTCGCCACGTTCTTCAACCAGCATTTCGAGTGAATCGATCGGCAGTACGCCCTGGCTCCAGAGAGAGCCCTCGTAGCTTTCATAGCATCCGCGTTCGGCGGCCAGGTCGCTTGACGCCTTGATGGCGTGGTAGCTGATCTCTTCCATCGAGCGGTCGGCAAAGGTGACGGCCTGCTCGGAAGCGTAGGCGATGCCCTGCTTGTAAAGGGCGTCCTGGAAGCCCATCAGGCCCAGACCTACCGGACGATGACGGAAGTTGGAGCGTTTGGCCTGCGGCACGGCGTAGTAGTTGATGTCGATAACGTTATCGAGCATGCGAACAGCGGTTCTGACCGTACGACCCAGTTTTTCGGAATCAAGCTTGCCGTCAACGATGTGAACGGCCAGGTTGACAGACCCCAGGTTACAGACGGCGATCTCGTCCACGGAAGTATTCAGGGTGATCTCGGTACACAGGTTGGACGAGTGCACGACTCCGGTGTGGCGCTGCGGGCTGCGCAGGTTGCACGGATCCTTGAAGGTAATCCACGGATGGCCTGTTTCAAACAGCATCGTCAGCATCTTGCGCCAGAGATCCTTGGCCTTGACCCGCTTGAAGAGCTTGAGCTGGCCGGTCCGGGTCATTTCCTCGTATTCGGCAAACCGCTTTTCAAACGCCGCGCCATACAGGTCATGAAGGTCCGGGGTGTCGGCAGGAGAGAACAGGGTCCACTCCTGATCTTCAATGACCCGCTTCATGAACAGGTCCGGAATCCAGTTCGCGGTATTCATGTCATGGGTACGGCGACGGTCATCACCGGTGTTCTTGCGCAGTTCGAGGAATTCCTCGATGTCCAGGTGCCAGCTTTCAAGGTAGGCACAGACGGCGCCCTTGCGCTTGCCACCCTGGTTGACGGCGACGGCGGTATCGTTGACCACTTTCAAAAACGGTACGACGCCCTGGGACTTGCCGTTGGTGCCCTTGATGTAGGAACCCAGTGCACGTACCGGCGTCCAGTCGTTACCCAGGCCGCCGGCCCACTTGGAGAGCATGGCGTTATCACGGATGGCGCCATAAATGCCGTCAAGCGCGTCGGGTACGGTAGTCAGGTAGCAGCTCGACAGCTGGCTGCGGACCGTGCCGGCGTTGAACAGCGTCGGCGTGGAGGCCATGTAGTCAAAGCTTGAAAGCAGCTCGTAGAACTCGATGGCGCTGTCATTCCTGTTCGCTTCATTCAGCGACAGCCCCATGGCCACGCGCATGAACATGACCTGCGGCAGTTCATAGCGAACGCCTTCACGGTGCAGGAAGTACCGGTCATAGAGGGTTTGCAGGCCCAGATAGGTGAACTGACTGTCACGCTCATGGTTCAGCGCGTCGCCGAGGCGCTCGAGGTCAAACTCGGCCAGTTTGGGGTCAAGTTGTTCAAACTCGATACCGCGGGCGATATACGCCTGAAAGGCCGGCTTGTAGAGGGCTTCCATTTCGCCGTAGGTGGCTTCATCCGCCACTTCGAGAAAGGACAGGGCTTCACGGCGCAGGTTGTCCTGCAGCAGGCGAGCGGTCACGAAGGTATAGTTCGGCTCCTTCTCGACCAGCATCCGCGCGGTCATCATCAGCGCCGTTGCCACACCTTCGGCGGTCACGCCGTCGTACAGGTTCTTGAGGGATTCATCGACCACGCGCTTGATCTCGACATTCTCGAGTCCGCGGCAGGCTTCGGTGACCAGTACTTCGATACGTCCCAGATCCAGCGGCTGACGGCTGCCGTCCGGCTGAGTCACATTGATGGTGGGATGCGGCTTGTCAATTCCCTGGGCGCGTGAGGCGCGCTGACGGGCATGCTCTTCACGGTACAGAACGTAGGCACGGGCGACCTTGTGCTCCCCCGAGCGCATCAGGGCCAGTTCAACCTGGTCCTGAATATCCTCGATATGCAGCGTGCCACCATCGGGCATGCGGCGTGAAAAGGCGCTGACGATCTGTTGAGTCAGTTCGCGCACCTGTTCGCGCAGGCGGGAAGAGGTTGCCGCATTGTCACCTTCAACGGCCAGAAAGGCCTTTGTGACGGCTACCGAAATCTTGGCCGTATCAAACTCGGCCACATCACCGCCGCGTTTGATGACGCGGAAATGCTTCGGTGCCTGGACATCCTCGATGCCGATATCGTTGATCTGTTCTGACAGCGTCGAACTCATGGACTCACCTTTATATGTACAAGATGTACCGGTTATTTCTCGCCACGCCGCGCCTGCGCTGTCTGTGCGACAAAACGCTTGAAGGTACGGGGAAACAGGGGCTTGACGGAGAAAGCAAAAAATGGTTCAAACCCCATATGTAGGGGTTTTTGAATCTGTGGGCACAAGATAAGCCATTAACGTGATCCTATCAAGAGCGTGTTCGGGGTGCTGGATGGTGTCTTCCTGTGGGTAAACCTGTGTGTAAAAAGGCAGGGGGCGAGGCGTGGCCGGGGGTTGCGGCAAGGGGATAATCCGCATTGTGGGGAGGGCCTGCCGACGCCAGATTTTTGATGGCTTGAGTACACTGAAAAAAGAACTTTTTCTTAAGGAATGGTCTGAGTAACGCCAGGTCTTTTTGAGGGCTTTCGCATCCACCGTGTATGCAGAAGTGCCTCAAATGGTTTATTGAACGTGTATTTGATAACGTGGGACTCACGTTACAAGAACGGAATCAGCTATGATGGCGCTATAAGTGCAGTCATGGATGTTGTTATCCGGCATGAATATGCTCGGTGACAGCTGACGAAAGGCAAGATGGCTGTCGCCGGTTTTTTCTATTAGTTAACCATTGGACGGATTGCTCCTTGGATACCACGAACACCGCCCAGGATCATATTCTGATCATCGAAGATGATGAACGTCTGGCCTCCCTGACCTGTGAGTACCTTGAAGGCAACGGCTTCAAGGTCAGTGTCGAGCATGATGGAGCCAACGGGGTAGAGCGCATTCTGGCGCTTCGCCCGGATCTGGTCATTCTGGATTTGATGTTGCCGAACGAAGATGGTCTGTCCATCTGCCGCCGCGTACGCGATCAGTATTCAGGCCCTATCCTGATGCTGACGGCTCGCACCGACGACATGGATCAGGTGCTGGGTCTGGAGATGGGGGCCGATGATTATGTGCCCAAGCCGGTTCCTCCGCGGGTTCTGCTTGCCCGCATGCGTGCATTGCTGCGCCGGTCCGACATTCCGGAAGCCAGCGGCTCCGATGCGCGTATCGAGTTCCGCGATCTGGTGATCGATTCCGGCACGCGCGAAGCATGGCTCAACAGTGAGCGCATCGATCTGACCAGTGCCGAGTTCGATCTGCTGTGGCTGCTGGCTTCCAATGCCGGCCGCGTACTGACTCGCGAGGAAATCTTTTCTGCCCTGCGAGGCATCAAATATGACGGACAGGACCGCTCCATCGATGTCCGTGTATCGCGCATCCGGCCCAAGATCGGTGATGACCCGCACCATCCGCAGCGGATCAAGACCGTCCGCAGCAAGGGCTATCTGTTCGTCAAGGATTTCTGATTGATGAGGCAGTCCTCTCGGGGAGGTGTATTCCTCCATGTCTACCTGGCGATCTTTGCCGCCCTGCTGGTGATTTTCATCCTCGGCCTGGTGGGGGTGTCGCTCGTCAACGATATGCGTGCCCAGCAGTATCGTGAAAACCTGGCCAGTGCCCCGATGGCACTGCTGGCCTTCATGGTACGCGAGCAGCCGGAGGACGACCGCGATCAGTGGTTGCGCGAATACGAGGCCTCTCTCGGCATGGGGCTGGCGCTGTCCGATTCCGAAACCCTGATGCTGGATTACTGGGATCGACGGCGCCTGCGTCGTCAGCATGTGCTGGCCTCCCGTGTGGAAGGTGAGTCGGGCTGGCGCCTTTATCGATCAATGAAGGGGTCCGACCAGGTGCTGGTAGCCCACTTCAGTGGGCTGAGTGAGCAGCAGCCCCAACAGCTGATGTCACTGTTGCGAAGCTGGCTTGAGGAAGTGCCCACCGAACAGCGCGAAAACCGCTTCAAGCAGTTGCGTGATGCCAGTGCACTGCCCATGGGCATGGGCAGCGGCACCCCGGTCGGGTTGAGTGTGGCGCAGGGCGAGCAGCTCAATGCGGGTAACGTCGTGATCAGCATTGCGCCGGACCGCCCCTTTATCAGCCTGTTTGCCCAGCTTTCCGACGGTCGATGGATTACTGCCGGCCCCATTCATCCCTTTGAGCCCATTCCGACGGCGACCATTGCCATCTTGATGATCGGTATGCTGCTGGTGCTGGCAGGTACCATTTACCTGATTGTCGGCCGGGTCGAGGTGCGGGTGAAGCGGCTTGAAAAGGCAGCGTCACGTCTGGCCGCTGGTCATCTGGATACTCGAGTCAACGTCAATTCCAACGATTATCTGGGCCAGCTGGGCCATGCCTTCAACGACATGGCCTCTCAGGTGCAGGTAGTCCTGTCTGCGCAGCAGGATCTGATGCGGGCGGTGTCACACGAGTTCAGAACGCCGGTGGCTCGGATTCGCTTTGCGATCCAGATGGTCGATGACATGAGTGAGTCGCCGTCGATCAAGCGTCAGATTGCCGAAATTGATGCAGACATCGAAGCGCTGGATAATCTGATTGATGAAATCCTGACCTATGCCCGCCTCGACAGCGCCGGCGATGGCAGGGTGCCGCTGACCATTTCCGACGTGGACAGCGAGGCCGTGGTCAAGCGAGTAATCGATACGCTTCAACCGCTGCATGCCGAGCTGACGCTGGTCAATAACTGCTTCGAGGCGCCGCTGGTCGCGGCTGATGAGCGCTATCTGCAACGTGCCCTGCAGAATCTGGTAGGTAATGCCTGTGCCCACGGTCGGGAGCGCATTGAAGTATCCCTTGAGCAGAAGGATGGCCGGGTTCAGTTTCATGTCGATGATGATGGCCCGGGGGTTCCCGAACGTGATCGCAAGCGCATCTTCAAGCCGTTTGCGCGGCTTGACGATAGCCGGGCGCGACGCTCCGGCGGTTATGGGCTGGGGCTTGCCATCGTGTCGAAGATTGTATTCTGGCACCAGGGTGATGTGTATGTAGGGGATGCGCCCACCTTGAGCGGCGCGCGCTTTACCATTGAAATTCCCACCTACACCGGTGACCTGCCTGACATGTCATCGACGCGGCCTCGCAAGAGCTGAAGCCGAACAGCCCGACCGTCAGGTCGGGCGAATGCCCGAAAGCACCGAAAATGATGTGTCTCGCGCCGTGCTTAAAAAGTCAGTCATCCAGGGATGTTCCATCAGTTCCCGTCGTACGGCGGCGTACAGCGTCCCCCACAGGCCTGTTTCTCCCATTGGACGCGCCTTGATGTAATCCCGTTCCAGATATTCGGTCATGGCCCAGTTGGGCAGGGCACAGACTCCACGTTCGCTTGCGACCAGTTGCATCATCATGATGGTCAGCTCGGCGGTGCGTATTTCCCTGGGATGCACGTCGGCAGGGGTAAGAAATTTCGTGAACACATCCAGCCGAGTGTGCTCCACCGGATAAATGATCAGCGTCTGGCTGGCAAGATCCTTCGGTTGAATGAACGCATGCTTTGCCAGGGGATGCTGCTTGGCAACAGCCAGCAGGCCCTCGTAGCGAAAAAGCGGCTCGTAATGCACATCCGGCAGTGGCTGTGGATCGGCGGTGATTACCAGATCCAGCTGACCACGGGCGAGGGCTGGCAACGGGTCGAACGCATTGCCGCTTGGGATATCGACTTCGATATCCGGCCAGTGATCCCGGAATTGATCGATGGTCGGCATCAACCACTGAAAGCAGCTGTGGCATTCAATGGCCATGTGCAGCCGGCCACGCTCTTCTCCGCCCGCCATTCGCGCTATATCGCGCTCGGCCATCCGAAACTGCGGCATTACCTGATCGGCCAGCGTCAGTAGGCGCTGCCCCGCCGGTGTAAACCTGACCGGACGGGTCTTGCGAAAAAAAAGAGGGCTGCCCAGACGGTCCTCAAGATCCTTGATCTGATGAGACAGTGCTGATTGAGTCAGATGTACCCGCTCGGCTGCATCGACCAGCGAACCGGCATTTCTCAGTGCCACCAGAGTGCGTAGATGGCGAAGCTCCAGCATATTAGTGAACCTTTTTCATTCGGGAGTGATCACTGCTGATTATTACTCATGAACAGGGTGTTGTCAGAGATCGTCATCGGTCGGCAGGCGGCTGGCACTGTCGCTCGATCACCAGCGCGGGGGGAGCATAGGTGGCCGGGCAGAGAGCACCGGGCGTAAACAGGCGTTGCCAGACCCGTGACAACTGGTCTGCACTGTAGCCAGGCCCCTGAGCCTGCGTAGAGTCCACTGGTGTCCAATGGGTGTTATCCCGGCGGGCAATGGCAAAGCGGAACGCTTCGCGCCCCGGCAGCCCCATGCGTAGGTCAGTGGCTATCAGCTGGTCTCCCTGTGCACGAAACATCAGTCTCCCCTGAGTAAACCAGAGCAACCGGCGCGCTTCCGGCCAGTGTGTGGCCGCCACGGCGTTCTCCGGAAAACGTCTGAACGTATCAAACCGAGGCGGCGCGTCATCAAAAATACTGACATAGCTTTCATGGCGCCGATCGCCCTCCAGCACGACGACGCGCCACAGGAATGTCGTCATCGGCATGGGTTGAATAAAGCGGTCGGCCTGTTGCCAGCGGTGGTCGATCAAAACGGGTGAGATGCTGGCCCTGATGATCTGTTTGGCAGTAATGGCCCATCCCATATACAGGGTGGACAGTGCCAGACCGATGACCACGCTTCGGTGAAGGGAGGGACGAACGAGCGTGATCAATACCCCCAGCAGCAACGGTAGTGTATACAGCGGATCGATAATGAAAAGCGTATCAAGGGCAATGGGCGGTGAATTCAATGGCCAGAACAGGCGTGTGCCGTAGGCGGTCAGGGCATCCAGCAATGGATGGGTGATCAAGGGTAGAAAACAGAACCACCACCACAGGTGGGCCGGGATATGGCGCGTTCGTCGCCAGCGTGACAGCCCCAGGGTCATCAGTGCGGCCAGCACGGTCAGAACCAGCAGAGAGTGACTGAACCCGCGATGACCGGTGAAGTCGGCAATGGCGCTGCCATGGCTTATCAGAACATCCATATCCGGAAGCGTCCCGAGCAGGGCACCTCCGATGAGGGCCTTTCTGCCCAGCGGGCGGCCGAGCACGGCGCCGCCTAGGGTGGCGCCCAGCGCCGCCTGTGTGATCGAATCCATAAGCTGGTCTTCACCATCGTGTCGGGGAATGGTGACAGCCTAGCAGGGTCATGTTGGACTAGACTCGTTATTTTCAACGACTTGATGGCATATCCCCCATGGCGCTTTCAGAAGGACTCACCGTGCGTTTTCGACACGCCGCCGCTGAGACGAACGGCATCGACGAGGCGGTTTATCATCGCCATGACAAGGATCCACTGGTACCGATTATCGGCATGGGCCGATGTGATCTGCGTGTGGGGTTTTTCGGACGGGACCCGGGCCGCGATGAGGTGAGATACGGTGAGGCGTTCATTGGGGCCGGCGGCCAGCTGATACGCCGGGCGCTTCATGAGCACCTTTATCATGAAGCCATGCCTGATTTTGACGCCTCAAAAGATGTGGGGAAACATGTCTTCTGGGCTAACACGGTCCCGTATAAGCCTGTCGGCAACAAGGCCTGGTCGATGGCGGTCAAACGTCGATTTCACCCGTTGGTCCGTGAACTTCTGCTCCAGCAGTGGAAGGGCACCACGCTTGTTACGCTGGGGCGAGAGGCGTTTTTCTGGTTCGGTATCGATCAATCGAAAGAGGTGCGGGATCGGTTGGCGGCGTTCTGGAAGCGGGATGACCGATTCGAGGCCCACTGTGAGGTAGTGCTGGATGATGCTCAGGGCAACCGGCGATCCTTCACGCTTTATCCGCTGCCGCATCCCTCGCCGCTCAATCAGGTCTGGTACCGCCGTTTTCCGGCGCTTTTGAAACAGCGCCTCGATCAGGTGGAATTGAGCCTGGATGATATGACGCTATAGCGGCTGCCGGCTCCTTGAAGACATGATGCGCAGCAGAACGCGGCGTTTTTCGTGAAAACGCCGCGAATGTCAGACGGTGGTCAGAACTGGTAGCTGATGGTGGCGATAACGCTACGCTCCTGACCGTAGTAGCAGTTACGAAGGCTGGTGCAGGAAGAAACGTAGATCTCATCCAGCAGATTGGTCGCATTGATGCGGGCGTGGACTCCGGACAGGTCAGGGGTCAACCTCCCAAGGTCGTAGGCGAGCATGGCATCGACCAGCGTGTGGGCGCTTACCTGGGTGGTATTTTCGTTGTCTGCCCAGCTGCTGCCGACATAGCGTATGCCGGCCCCCACCTCCAGCCCTTTCAACAGCCCTTTCTCGATATCATATCTTCCCCAGACCGAGGCCATGTGTCGCGGTGCTTCATAGGGTGTGTTGCCCTCGGTGTTGTCGTTGGTTTTGACATACTCCATGTCGGTGTAGGTATAAGCAGTCAGCAGAGAGAGCTGGCTGGTGAGGTGAGTTGTTGCCGATAGCTCCACGCCGTGAGTGCGCACCTTGCCGATGGGCTCGTAATAGGTCGCTGTTCCCGCCGGCACGTCGGCGGCCTCCGCGACATTGGTTTGCGTCAGTCGGTAGAGCGAGGCGGTGTACTGGTCCTGAGTGCCAGGCGGCTGATATTTGATGCCTGCTTCATACTGCTGACCTTCGGTTGGCCCCAGAATATCGCCGTTGGCGTCTGAGCGTGTATTCGGGTTAAAGGATTCCGAATAGCTCAGGTAGGGCGACAGGCCATTATCGAAAGCGTAGAGCAGGCCTGCGCTGCCGCTGAACTGGCTTTGATTATCGCGGGAGCTGGTGTCTGTGTTGCGCGTGTCACTGGTCGCTCGGGTCCAGTCCTGGCGCCCGCCCAGACTAAGGCGCCATCCACCAATGGCCAGCTGATCCTGCAGGTAGACACCGGTCTGCTCCACCTTGTGGCGCCATCTTGTCGCGGTGCCGTATTCGATGTTTGGCGTGCCATAGCGCGGCGCAAAGGCGTCAAGCGTACTGGCAGAGCCAAATTGCCAGGTGCCCGTATTCCGACTGTGCTGATAGTCCAGCCCGGCCAGAAGGGTGTGCTCGACCGGGCCGGTGGTGATGTCGAACTGCAACTGGTTATCGAGGGCATAGGCGTTCAGTGATTCATTGGAGCGGGCTGCACCGCGTTCAAGCCGATCGCTGTTGTCATCAATAAAGGTGCGGGCATAGATCTGGTCGTAATCGATATCCATCGAGAGATAGCGAAAGTTCTGGCGCGCCGTGAGCGCTTCATTGAGGCGGTGTTCAAGGTGATAGCCCACCATCCGCTGATAGCGGTCAAACCGATTGGTGTTCGGCTCGCCATCGAAGAAGTGACGACTGATGGTGCGGCCGTTGCGATCGTGAAGAGTGCCATCTGCCGGAACGAAGCCATAGAACCCGCTGGCGGGGTCGTGCTGAAGGTAGGCCATCAGGGTCAGCGTAGTATCGGCGTCAGGTTCAAATGTCACCGACGGCGCAAGGGTATAACGCTCACGCGCGCTGTGGTGATACATGGTATCCGAGGCATCTGCCTGCCCGACCAGCCGGTAGGCCACGGTTCGCTGATGATCGACCGGACCACCAATATCGAAGCGAACGGCGCGTTTGCCGTTGGTGCCGGCAGTGACTTGTAGTTCGCGGTAGGGCGTGAAGTGTGGTCGTTTACTGGTCAGGGCGACCAGTCCACCGGGCTGATTCTGACCATAGAGCACCGAACTCGGCCCTTTGAAGACATCAACACGCTCCAGAAAATAAGGATCGATTTGCGGTGTGTTGTAGGCGCCTGCATCGCCGAGCAGTTTCAGGCCGTCGAGGTAGGTCGTGTCGAGACTGCTTGTGCCCCCGAAGCCGCGCAGGGTCACAAAATCGTATCGGCTTGCGCCAGCCCCTCTACCGCCTGCAAAAACGCCGGGCGTGTAGCGAAGCGCCTGCTGAACCGACTCGGCGCCCTGATCCTCGATCTGCTGTCGGGTCACCACCGAGACCGAGCGTGGAGTTTCAACAAGTGGTGTATCGGTCTTTGTTGCACTGAGGCTGGTGTTGGTGGTGTAGCCCTCGGTCGGGCCGAGTGCATCGTACAGCCGGCTCGAGGTCACGGTCAGGCGCTGAGCGCCGGTCTGTGCAGCTGGATCAGCCTTTATCGCAGTGATGTTCTCGTCGGCCAGTGTCGATGACGACAACGTGCCGAGCAGGGCGCTCAGTAATAGAGAGCTGCCGGTCGATGCATGGATGTAGGGCAATGATGACATGGTTGTCTCGTTCCTTGCAGGAATGCCGTATAAGAAGAAGTTCGCTAATGCGAATCTTATTGATAGTCAATATCATTTGGTGGGCAATCTTACACCGGCTGGCGAGACTTTACACGTGTGATAGACAGCGTTTCAGTCGGGCCGAATCGCGTAGCGCCCGCTGCCCATGAGCAGCAGGGCAAAGGCGCCGAACAGCCACATGACTTCAAGCTCTATTCGCCAGCCGCCATGAGACGTCAGCGTAAGGATGTGAGGGAGATGATAAAGGCCCAGCGCGGCCAGCATGTTGATGATGACCAGCGCTGCCGCCAGACGGGTCTGAAAACCCAGCAGCAGCATGATGGGGGCAATGATTTCGCCCACGAACACGCCATGGCTCAGCCAGCCGGGCAGGTGTATCTGCTGCAGGTGGGTGGCGATATCCGACAGCACGGCATGTTCCCCCACCTTGGCCACGCCATGCAGCAGCAGGGTGAAGCCGATCCCGAGTCGCAACAGCAACCGGCCGGTGTGGTCATTGGCAAAAGCGAAGAGAGACACGGGGTGCTCCTTGAAAAGCCGCACAGGTGGCGGCAGATACTGTGCCATTGTTCCATACTGCAGGCCAGTGCAATACACTGGCCCTGCCTACCACGTTAAGGATGAAATTGTATGCAATATTTGCACACCATGGTCCGGATTACCGATATCGATCAGTCGCTGCACTTTTACTGCGACCTGCTCGGCATGAAGGAAGTGCGTCGCAAGGAAAGCGAGCAAGGGCGTTTTACACTGATTTTTCTGGCGGCTGATGAAGATGTCGCCCGTTCCGAGCAGGACAGCGCACCGGAACTGGAGCTGACCTGGAACTGGGATCCGGAGGAGCTGACCACCGGTGCACGCAACTTCGGTCACCTGGCCTTCCGAGTGGATGATATCTACGCCACCTGCCAGCATTTGATGGATAACGGCGTGACCATCAATCGGCCTCCGCGCGACGGAAACATGGCCTTTGTAAAATCACCGGATGGCATCTCCATCGAGCTGCTGCAAAAGGGCGATGCAAAGGCGCCGGCCGCACCCTGGGACAGCATGGAAAATACCGGCAGCTGGTAAGCTGCCAGGGCTGATCCCTGGCCCGAAACCTGTCATCGGTGCGGCGTGTTCGTCGCGCCGATGTGCCCCGCCACTCCACTTCACACACCGGTTGCCACCACAGGGCGGCATGCTCTCCCTTCAGCTGGCGCCTGTCCGGCCGTATTTGACTACGTTTAACGGGGCGTCATGCCTGCAGGGTCCATGTGATGCCTGCGCACTATTACGGACACTGCTTTCGATGCGAGAGCGATCAAGGATGATCGGTATGAACATACTGGACCGGTTTCACCAGTGGCTGTTGGAGGTGCCGGATAACGCCTCGACGCAAAATGGCCGCTATTTCGAGATCTTTGCGCGGCTGCATCTGGTCGTACTGGGTGCCTGCCTGCTGTTTTATGTACCGGTCTATGGTGTGCTGGGACAACCGGTCATGATCGGGATCGGGCTGGGTAGTGTGCTTCTGCTTCTGATATCCCTGTTCGCGCTGCGTCGGGGCTTCATTGATATATCCGTGGTGCTTCTTCCGGCGGCCCTGCTGGGGCAGGCGCTGGCGGCTACCCTTTATTTCGGCATTGCAAGCGGGTTCAGCATCGTGGCGGTACTGGCGGTGGTTCTGGTCTTCATTGCCGATTTTCCGCTGGCGCTCAAGTGTGTCTGTTCGACGGGATTTCTGCTGGTTACGGTAGGAACGATCTTTTCGGTACAGTCTTCATTGCCGTTGTCGCCCCTGCCTTACGAGCTTCGCCAGACACTGCAGTTGCTGAATCTGATCGCCGTATGTGCGCTGGTCGGGCTGGTCATGTACCACGTGGGGCGTGTGGCCAATCGGCTGGAAAAACAGTATCGACACAGTGCTACCCGTGATTCCCTGACGGATATATTGAATCGGCGCGGAGTGCTGGCAGAAGGCGAACGCTACCATCGCATGGGAGGGCAATATGCGGTGCTGTTGCTCGATGTTGACTACTTCAAATCCATCAATGATACGCGTGGCCATGCCAGTGGCGATGAGGTGTTGCGCCATCTTGCCCGCTGCATGAAGCATAGTACGCGTGATGGCGATGCCCTGGGCCGGGTCGGTGGGGAAGAGTTTCTTATTTTACTGCAGGACTTGTCGATTGAAGGCGCGGTATTCATCGCAGAGCGCCTGAGACAGAAGATCGAGCGCAGCCCCTGTGTGCTGCCTCAGGGAGAGCCGGTCAATGTCACGGTAAGCATTGGTGTTGCCTGCTCGGAACATCACCCTCAGGGGCTGGCGGCGGTTATCGAGCAGGCAGATCAGCGGCTGTATGCTGCCAAGCATCAGGGGCGCAATCGGGTTGTTTCGACGACGCCAGTAGCGTCTGTCACCTGACTCAGCGGTGCAGGTGCAGGCGTCGAATAATATGCTGTAATCGGTTGGCGAATGCCTGCGTCAAGGTGGACGCCAGCGGCGTACCCAGCCACCAGGGAAGCACGATCAGGGCGATGGCCAGTGATCCCATATAGACGTCACTGAACCAGTGCGCGCCGACCATGATGCGTGGCGCGCTCAGCAATACGACCAGCGCGACGCTCAATGTAGCCAGCCGGCGTGACGCAAACTTGAGCATGAAGCCGGCAAACACCATCAGCATCAGTCCGTGATCACCGGGAAAGCTGTTGTGCGCGCTGTCCTTGGCCGGAATCGATACGATATCGGTCAGGTGATGTGCCTCGGCGAAAAAGAGCGTCGGGCTCGCGTGACCATACTGAATGCCATCATTGGTGAACAGCGCCAGCAATCCGGCGGTCAGCAGCATCACAACCCCGATGCCTGTCCACTTGACCCCTCGTTTCGGTGAGGGATCATGCTTCATGGCCAGGACAAACAGTATCCCCATGACCCCAAAGGCGGCGGCATCAAAGAAACGCGTGTTCAGCAGCGCCAGTATCATGGTCCAGTCCGGGTGACGCAGGGTGATGAACTGGTTGAAAAACCAGAAGATGCTGTCGTCCACGGTGGTCCAGAGGGTCAACTGGGGCAGATACCAGCTGAATACCAGCAGGGCGCCAAGCACGTTACACAACAGGATTCGGGCAAGGGTCATGAGACATCTCCCTTTTCTGGCGACATCCATCGTGTCAAACCGGCGCTGATCCAACGGCTTGTTCGGCTCGCCAGTGGTGTGCACAGTACCCAGGGCAGCAGCAACAGCGCCAGTGACAGGGATCCGACCATCACATCGCTCAGCCAGTGTGCTCCGACCATGATGCGAGGAGCGATGGCGCAGGTTACCAGCCCGATGCTGGCCAATCGTGTTACTCGGTCGCCAAAACTCAGCATGAAGCCGGCAAAGATCATGGCCATGATGCCGTGATCACCGGGAAAGCTGTTGCCGGCGCTGTCCTTGGTCGCAAAATGTACGAAATCCGACACCAGTGACGCCTCCGGAAAGAACCGGGTAGGGCTTGGATGATGAATCGGCAGGTGACGTACGATTTCATTCATCAGTCCGGCGGTAATCAGCATTGTCATCCCGATGCCCACCCAGCGCTGCCATCCACGCTGCTGATCGCGAAGACAGGCCCATAGCATGATGGCCAGCATGCCGGCGATGATCGCCAGATCGAAGCGACGGCTGTTAAGTGCCGCCAGCACCGTATCCCAGTGAGGGTTATCCAGCGTAATAAAGTGGTTGAAGAACCAGAACACGCTGTCATCCAGCGTCGTCCAGAGCGTGACCTGAGGTATCCACCAGCTGGTGACGAGCAGTAGCCCTGATGCGTTGAGGCAGAAAATGCGGGGTATGTTCATGACGCACGTATCTGTTAAGTCTGAGGTAAGACTACTATAAGGCAATATACCGAAACAGAACAGTGTTTTTTAACATTGTGTTAAGTTAGGTATGCAGTTTCTGCGTGGATGGTCACAAAAAACGGCCGCACAAGGCGGCCGTTTGCTGATCAAGGGATGGCTGTTTTAAAGGCGGGCAATCTTTTCACGCTGGCTGACCAGTGCCGCCAGGGCATCACGGAAATCGGCCAGCTTGGCCTGTTCCTTTTCGACCACGACTGCTGGTGCCTTGGCAAGGAAGCCCTCATTGCCAAGCTTGCGTTCGGTACCGCCGATCAGGCCCTCCTGCTTTTTGATCTCCTTGTCCAGACGGGCCAGCTCGGAATCCTTGTCGATCAGATCGGCCATGGGCACCAGCACTTCCATATGCCCCACCAGTTGGGTCGCTGATACGGGCGGCTCCTGTGCGCTGTCGAGCCACTGCACATCACTCAGCTTGGCCAGTTTGGTCAAAAAGACCCGGTTGGCGTCAAGCTGTTGGCGGTCGGCATCGCTGCCCTTGTCGAGCAACACGTCCAGCGGCTTGCCCGGGGCGATGTTCTTCTCGGCACGAATGTTTCGTACTGCCACAATGACGCCCTTGAGCCATTCGACGCTGGCGGTGGCTTCATCGTCGACCCGGTTTGTATCGGCTGCCGGCCAGGGCTGGATCATGATGGAGTCGCCCTCGACACCGGCCAGCGGGGCGACACGCTGCCAGATCTCTTCGGTAATGAACGGCATCATCGGATGGGCCAGTCGCAGAATGGCTTCCAGCACCCGTACCAGCGTGCGGCGCGTGCCACGCTTGGCTGCCGGCTCGGCTTCCTCATCCCACAGTACCGGCTTGGAGAGTTCCAGATACCAGTCGCAGTATTCGTTCCAGACAAAGTCATAAAGGGCCTGGGAGGCATGATCGAAGCGGTACTCATCCAGCGCGCGCGTCAACTGGGCTTCAACCTGCTGTAACCGGGAAATGATCCAGCGGTCGGGCAGTGACAGCTCAACCTCGCCACCGCCAGCGCCGGTGTCCTGATCTTCGGTATTCATCAGGACATAACGCGCTGCATTCCACAGTTTGTTGCAGAAGTTGCGGTAGCCATCGAGCCGGCCCATGTCGAACTTGATGTCGCGTCCGGTCGAGGCCAGCGACAGGAAGGTGTAACGCAGGGCATCCGTGCCGTGAGGCTCGATGCCATCCGGGAATTCGGCCTTGGTGGCTTTGGCGACCGCCCTGGCCTTCTGTGGCTGCATCATGTTACCGGTACGCTTGTCGAGCAGGGTATCGAGTTCGATGCCATCGATCAGGTCGATCGGGTCGAGCACGTTGCCCTTGGACTTCGACATCTTTTGGCCCTGGCTGTCCCGTACCAGACCGTGAACGTAGACGGTCCTGAAGGGGACCTGGTCCGTGAACTTCAGGGTCATCATGATCATTCGGGCGACCCAGAAGAAAATGATGTCAAAGCCGGTTACCAGTGTGCCGGTCGGGTGGAACGTTTCAAGTTCCGGCGTCTTTTCCGGCCAGCCGAGGGTGCCGAAGGTCCAGAGTCCGGAGCTGAACCAGGTATCAAGGACGTCGTCGTCCTGGGTCAGGACCACGTCATCGCCCAGACCATGCTGGTCGCGAATCTCCGCTTCACTGCGCCCTACATAGAAGTGCCCATCGGCATCATACCAGGCTGGAATACGGTGGCCCCACCATAGCTGGCGGGAAATACACCAGTCCTGCAGGTCGCGCATCCAGGCAAAATACATGTTCTCGTAGCTTTTCGGCACGAACTGGATATCACCATTCTCGACAGCGGCGATGGCTGGTTTGGCAAGTTCTTCGACGGCCACGAACCACTGATCGGTCAGCAGCGGCTCGATGACGTCACCGGAGCGGTCGCCATAGGGCAGGGTGTTGGTGATGGTCTCGACCTGAGCCAGCAGGCCAAGCGCATCCATGTCGGCCACCAGCTTCTCGCGGGCCGCGAAACGGTTCAGGCCGTGATAAGCCTCGGGCAACGTGGCATCGATGTCGGATAACGGCTTGCCGTCCATCGTGAAGATGTCGGCCTGCGTCAGAATCGCTGCATCCTTGCTGAACACGTTGATCAGCGGCATGTCATGGCGCTTGCCGACGGCGTAGTCGTTGAAGTCGTGCGCCGGGGTGATCTTGACACAGCCCGAGCCCTTGTCCATTTCGGCGTGTTCGTCCGCGACCACCGGAATGCGTCGGCCGACCAGCGGCAGATCAATGTACTTGCCGACCAGCGAGGCATAGCGCTCATCCGCCGGATTGACTGCAACACAGGTATCGCCCAGTAGCGTTTCCGGACGTGTGGTGGCCACGATCAGGTGATCGTCACCGGCATCAGTCGTCACGCCATCGGCCAGGGGGTAGCGGAAGTGCCAGAATTGGCCCTGCTGTTCGCGATTTTCCACTTCAAGATCGGAAATGGCGGTATGCAGCGTCGGGTCCCAGTTGACCAGCCGCTTGCCACGGTAGATCAGGTCGTCGTTGTAAAGGCGAATGAAGACTTCCTGCACCGCCTTGTAAAAGCCATCGTCCATGGTGAAGCGCTCACGGCTCCAGTCGACGCTGGCCCCCATGCGACGAAGCTGACGGGTAATGTGGCCGCCGGATTCGTTCTTCCATTCCCAGATCTTGTCGGTGAAGGCCTCGCGTCCCAGGTCATGGCGGCTCTGGCCGGTTTCGTGTTGCAGCTTGCGTTCTACCAGCATCTGGGTAGCGATACCGGCGTGGTCAGTACCTACCTGCCACAGCGTATTGTTGCCCTGCATCCGCTTGAACCGAATCAGGGTATCCATCAGGGTGTCCTGAAACGCATGGCCCATGTGCAGATTACCGGTCACATTGGGTGGTGGAATCATGACGGAAAACGGCGCGCCCTGGCCTGACGGAGCAAAGCGCTGATCGGCTTCCCATTGGTCATACCAGCGGCGTTCGATTGATTCGGGTTGGTAGGTCTTGTCCATGTACTGACTCGATAGCATAGAGCAGGGTGCAGGGTGCAGAGCTGCTCTGTTGTGAGTGGCAAAATGAGGGATGGCGGGGAGTATAGCGCCTGGAGGGGGGAGGCGTCATCGGCAAGGGGCGAGCAGCGACAACAACAGGCTGAGTGGCGAGGTCATCTGGCCGGCAGGGGGGTAACGGGCGCGGATACTCATCGTCAACGCGCCCGTTTTGGTCCCGGTATCGAACGCCCTCAGGCCTGAGTGGCTGGTGCCCCGTGTGTCGAGCTGTCCGGGATGGGAAAGATTACGTCGTAAACCCAGTTGAAGATCAAGGCGTAGGCCACATAGAAGACGGCCAGCGAGGTAACCAGTGGTGCGGCCTCGGTCAGCGTCTGACCCAGATAAAGCGCAATCAATGGCAGCAGGACGCAGATCAGCCCCAGTTCAAAGCAGATGGAATGAGCCACCCGCATCAGTACGGTCTTGTGAACATGGCCGCGCAAGCGCTTGAGTGCATGATCCACGCCCAGGTTGTAGAAGTAGTTCCAGACGGTGGCCACCACGACGCTGATCACTCCGACCATGCCCATATGGCCGACGCTCAATGAAAAAAGCAGGTGTCCCAGCGGCATGACGATCAACAGGCCGATGATTTCAAACATCAATGCGTGGCGAATACGGTCAAGGGTAGTGCGCATGGTGTCGAGCTTCCGGTAAGTGATACGGCGTACTATCATCCATGAAAGTGCCAAAACCAAGTTGGATACCATCTGTTTCAGTGATGGTTCATGCCATGTATCGTCAGCCACTCCCTGTCCCGGAAGCGCGCCATGACCCCAACGCTTGAACAGCTCAGTGCCCTTGTCGCCACGGCGGATACCGGCTCGTTTTCGGCGGCCGCGCGACGTCTGGGCAAGGCACAGTCGTTGATCAGTACACACGTGGCCAACCTGGAACTCGATCTGGGGCTGACACTCTTTGATCGCAGCGCTCGCCTGCCGGTACTGACGCCTGGTGGGACACGTATGGTGGCCGAGGCACGAAGCGTGCTGGCCCAGCGAGAGCGTTTCCTGGGGGTGGCGCGCCACCTTGAAGCGCATATCGAGCCACGCTTGAGCCTGGCCATTGACGAGTTTTATCCCGAACATCTGATTGGTGGGTTGATGCAGGATTTTGCTCGTCAGTTTCCCAGCGTCGAAATTGAAATGCATTTTCCACTGCTGGAGGATGTGGGGCGCATGCTGAATTCCGGTCAGGCGGATCTGGGGGTGATCTGCCGCCCGCAGCCTCTGTTTCCGGCACTTGAGACCCGTCCGATCGGCCGCGTGCCGCTACGGCTGGTGTGTGGTCAGACACACCCGCTGGCCGAAGAGAAAAGCGTGACGCCTGACTGTCTGAAGCAGCACCGCCAGTTGATCGTGGCCACGCGTGGTCAGCCGGGCTCACGTCTGGCCGAGCGCATTGGCGCGGATGTGTGGTGGGTTGAAAGCCACTTCGTGATGCTTGAGCTGGTCAAGCACGGGGTAGGCTGGACGCTGATGTCCGATCATGTGATTGCGGCGTCACCGGCGCGTCCGTCGCTGGTCACCCTGACTGCCCCGGCACTTGAACGCTGGGTGGCGCTGGAGCTTGGCTGGCATGCCGGCCGAGGGCTGGGTGTGGCAGGAAGCTGGCTGCGAGATCGCTTCCTGACACAGCCCCTGGCGCCGCCGGTCGCTCTGGAGCGGGGCTGATCATGCTCAACCCTTGATCTGGTGTGCCTTGACCGGGTAGCCGCGTGATTTATAGGTCTGCCAGCAGGCCCGTTTGGCCACCAGTACCTCCTGATGCTGGTTGATGATTTCGGCCACCCGCTCAACGTGGGAAAACCAGTCCGGGATGTCAGGGTGGAGGTTCAGCAGGGCATCCACGCCTGGCGGTGGTTCATGGTTCCAGCCCAGGGTGACCGGTGCCTCGGGCGTCAGCGGTTCGACCACCAGCGCATGGGGGACATAGCTGTCGGGCCGAAATGACCAGAGACGCTCATCCATGTCACGGGCCATGGCTTCATCCTCACAGTGAACATGCAGCCGGTATCCCTTGGCAAAGATGGTCTCGGCCAGCCGGCAGGCAAAGGCCAGCCGACCATCGAGCGTTGTCTGTGACAGGATATAAAAGTCGATGTGCGTCATGAGGGGGCTTAAACGCCTCCGTCAATATCGATACGGGCCCCGGTGGTAAACGAGGCTTCATCGCTGGCCAGCCAGAGAATGCCGTGTGCCACTTCCTCGGCCCTGCCTGCACGCCCCATGGGGATGTTGGCTGCTGATGTCGTGGGCTTGTCCGGATTGCCGCCGCTGGCATGAATATCGGTATCGATCACGCCGGGGCGCACCCCATTGACCCGGATGCCATCACCGGCCAGTTCCTTCGCCAGGCCTTCAGTGAAGGTATCAATGGCACCCTTGGAGGCTGCGTAGTCTATATACTCATTGGCGCTGCCACGATGGGCCGCTGCCGATGAGACATTGATGATGGCGCCGCCCTGGCCGCCATGACGCGTGGACATGCGACGGATGGCTTCACGGGCACATATGAAGGGCCCGGTGACGTTGATTCGCATCATTCGGTCGATCCGCTCGATGCTCATGTCTTCGACACGGCTTTTTTGATCGACAATACCGGCATTGTTGACCAGCACGTCCAGGCGTCCGAACTCACGGTCGACCGTATCGAACAGGGCCACGATATCGGCTTCGTGCGCCATGTCGGCCTGAACGGCAATGGCAGTGCCACCTTCGCGCGTGATGGTATCAACCAGCGCCTCGGCGCTGGTTCTGTCACTGCGGTAATTGATCACTACGCGATATCCCTGGCGCGCGGCCAGGGAGGAGGTGGCGGCGCCGATACCGCGGCTTCCGCCGGTAATCAGCATGACCTTGTCCATGAGGATCTCGCTTATGCCAGTTGAGTGAGCCAGCCGTGCCGGTCTTCGGCACGACCGTACTGAATGTCGAGCAGCTTCCTGCGAAGCGTGGAGGCGATGTCGGTCTGCCTGCCACCGGCGATGCGCTCTTCCGGCGTGACCAGTTCGGCAATCGGGGTAATGACGGCAGCGGTGCCGCAGGCGAAGACTTCAGAGATTTCGCCGCTTTTCACGCCATCGCGCCACTCATCGATGCTGATGCGCCGTTCTTCGGGCGTCAGCCCTTCTTCCCGGGCAAGCTGCAGAATGCTGTCACGGGTCACGCCTTCCAGAATGGTGCCGGTCAGTTCCGGAGTGACAATGCGACCGTCCTTGTAGACGAAGAACAGGTTCATGCCGCCAAGCTCTTCGATCCACTTGTTTTCGACGGCATCGAGGAACGCGACCTGGGCGCAGCCATTGGCTTCGGCTTCCTGCTGAGCGACCAGCGAGGAGGCGTAGTTGCCGCCACACTTGGCCGCGCCGGTGCCGCCTGGCGCCGCTCGGTTGTAGTTCTGGGACAGCCAGATGGAGACGGCGTCAAGGTCGCCCTTGAAGTAGGAGCCGGCCGGCGAGGCGATGACGTAGTAGTCCACCAGTTTGGCCGGTTTGACGCCGAGAAACTTCTCGCTGGCGATCATGAATGGGCGAATGTAGAGGCTGCATTCCTCGGTGTCGTCCTTGGGCGTGGGGACCCAGGCCTTGTCCTGTCCGACCAGGGCCTTGACCGAGCCAAGGAAGGTGTCGTCATCGAGCTCGGGCAGCGCGAGGCGGCGCGCGGAGCGACGAAAGCGCTCGGCGTTCTTTTCGGGACGGAAGGTCCAGACACTGCCATCGGCATGGCGGTAGGCCTTGATACCTTCAAATATTTCCTGGGCGTAGTGCAGGACCGAAGCTGCCGGGTCCAGCATGATCGGGCCATAGGGCACGATTTCACCCGGCTCCCAACCACCGTTTTTTGTCCAGCGGACGTGTGCCATGTGGTCGGTAAAATAACTGCCGAATCCGGGGTTGGCCAGAATCTTGTCCCGAATACCGGCCTCGGTGGCGCAGGTGGTGGGACGGACGTAAAACCCTTGAGTGCTCACTGAACGATTCTCCCTGATATCCGAATGTACAGGTGGTGAAGAGATTAGGCTGCTAGCCAACAAAATGAGAATGACACAGGCACGCCGCGCCCGGAAAGGGGCGCGGCGAGATCAATCATTCTTCGTTGAACTGGGCAATTTCCTCGGCCCGGTTGAAAAGGTACTGGCTCAAAAGCCCGACCGGCCGACCGGTGGCTCCTTTCTTGCCGTTCCATGCGACGCCGGCAATATCCAGATGCGCCCAGGGGTAGTTGTCCGTGAAGCGAGAGAGGAAGCAGGCCGCGGTTATGGTGCCTGCCTTCTTGCCGCCGATATTGGCAAGATCTGCGTAGTGGGAGTCGAGCTGACTCTGGTATTCATCCCACAAGGGCAGGTGCCAGGCGCGGTCCCACGCCTGCTCGCCGGCTTCCAGCAGGTCCAGTGCAATGTCATCATCGTTGGACAGCAATCCGGCGGCGTGGTCGCCCAGTGCCACAATACAGGCGCCGGTCAGGGTGGCGATATCGATCACGCTGGCCGGATTGAAGCGTTCTGCATAGGTCAATGCATCGCACAGGACCAGGCGGCCTTCTGCATCGGTATTGAGGATTTCAACACTCAGCCCCTTCAGGGTCTTGATGATGTCGCCTGGCTTGAAGGCTCGGCCATCCGGCATGTTTTCCGCTGCGGCCACGATACCGACCACGTTGATGGCCGGTCGGGTTTCCAGCAGGGTTTTCATGGTGCCGAAGACGCTGGCTGCGCCACACATGTCGAATTTCATTTCATCCATGTCGGCACCCGGCTTGATCGAGATGCCACCCGAATCAAAGGTAATGCCCTTGCCGACCAGAACATGCGGGGCTTCCTCATTGCCGGCGCCCCGGTATTCCATGATGATCAGACGAGAGGGTTCTTCGCTGCCGCGCCCTACGGCCAGAAGGGCACCGGCGCCGAGGTTTTCCAGTTCCTGTTCATCCAGAATGGTAACGTTCAGGGCGCTGTCGCGCCCCAGCGCTTCTGCCTGCTCTGCCAGGTAGCGTGGTGTGCAGATATTGGCTGGCAGGTTACCCAGCTGGCGTGCCAGATTGATGCCCTGACCGACGGCCTTGCCGCGGGCCAGCCCGGCTTCTGCCTTTGCCTTCTGGTTGGAATCGCTCAACAGTACCTGCATCTGCTCAAGCGTGGGCCGGGTCTTTTTGGTGATCTTGTAGTCATCGAAATGGTAAAGGGCGTAAAGCGTTGCTTCGGCAATCGCGTGCGCCTTCCAGGTGATGTCATGGTCTGCCAGTTCGATATCGGTAAATGCAATGGCAGCATTATCGATGCGCAGGGTCAGGGCGTGAGCCAGTGCCGCATCGAGGGCCTTGCGAAATACGGCCGGAGTCATCCTGTCGGTGGTACCGCAACCGACCAGCAGCAGCCGGTCGGTATTGAGGCCCGGTGCAAACGGCAGCAACTGGGTGTGACCGGGGTCTGCCTCGAAATCACCGCGCTCGATCAACTGACCGATCAGACGTTCGCTGGCATCGTCAAGTTTGTCGGTGGCCGAGAGTAACGGGCCGTCCTTGAAGACCGGGACGATGATACAGTCAGTTTCGGTTTTGGCCGGATTTACGGTGAGAACAGGAAAATCCATGGTGTCTCCACAAGACAAGGAAAGAGGGATTCGCGATAATGCGGATCGACGATAGGCTATAACGTACGATCGTTTGTCGCCTGGCTGGATGTATATAAGTGTACGCAAAGGCCGGCGGCTTTGCATGGGTGAACGTAACGCCGTCTGCGACGTCGTACAACCCGGGTACCGGTGGTGCTCGAGAGTCATGAAGGGAGTCAGCGCTTGATCGTTTTTCGTTATTTGATCCGCGAGATCCTGGCAACGATGGCTGCCGTCGCCGGCGTATTGTTGCTGGTGATCATGGGTAGCCGGTTTATTCGCTATTTTACCGACGCAGCCAATGGTGATATTCCCGCCCGGCTGCTGGGTACATTGATGGCATACCACCTGCCGAGCTTTATCGAGCTGGTACTGCCGCTGGCGCTGTTTCTGGGCGTTTTGCTGGCGTATGGACAGCTGTATCTCAACAGCGAGATGACGGTGCTGACGGCCTGCGGCGTCAGCAACAAGAAGCTGTTGTCGGTGACGCTGCTGCCTGGTGCGCTGGTCGCTGTCATTGTGGCCCTGTGTTCCCTGTGGCTGACGCCGGCCGGGTTGTCCCAGAATGAGCAGCTGCTCAAGAACCAGCAGCAACAGGCAGATTTCAGCGCCTTGTCACCGGGCCGGTTTCAGGAGATCGGAGATCGCACCGTATATACTTCCTCGATTACCGATCACGGCTCGATGCTCAATAATGTCTTCATTGCAGAAACCAGAAAGCGTCCCGGCATGGCACCCGAGCAGATAGTCACTCACGCCGACCATGGTTTTCAGGTGAACGATGACACGACGGATTCACGCTTTCTGGTGCTTTCAACGGGCGAGCGTTACGCGGTGACACCCGGTCAGCCGGCAGGTGATCGTCTCACGTTCGATACCTACGGTGTGCGGCAGGAACGGTCAAGCCTGCGTGCAGAACTCGACGATGTGGAGCTTCAGTCCACGTCGGCGCTGATGGCTGACCGAACGGACAAGAGCATGGCAGCGCTGCAGTGGCGTGTCAGCCTGGTCGTGATGATTCCGGTCCTGATCCTGATTGCCCTGCCACTGTCGAAAGTCAATCCGCGTCATGGCCGATTTGCCAAGCTGGTGCCGGCCATCATCCTGCACATGAGCTATCTGAGCCTGTTACTGGCTGCCCAGAATGCGATAGGGGCTGGTCAGTTGCCGGCCTGGATCGGCATGTGGCCCATTCACCTGGTTTATTTTCTGATCGGATTATGGCTGTTCATGCGTGGCCGGCCAGGAGGGCGTCGTCGTGTTCAAGCAGCTTGATCGCTATATTGCCCGGAATGTGCTGTCCGCCATGCTGGTGGTGCAGTTGCTGATTCTGGGACTGGATTTCATTATCACCTACATCAATGACCTGAGTGATGTGGAAGGCGATTACGGTGCCTTTCAGGTATTGATTTACCTGTTGATTCGTCTGCCATACCGATTTTACGAGTACGCACCGGTCGGTGTGCTGCTGGGTGCATTGCTGGGGCTTGGTGCCATGGCGTCAAGCAATGAGCTGACCATCATGCGAGCCGCCGGCTGGTCGTTGGTGCGTATTATCTGGGGTGTCATGAAACCGCTGGGCCTGGTGATACTCGTGACCATGGCCACCGGTGAGCTGGTGGCACCACATACCGAGCAGTTTGCAGCATCATGGCGTGATCAGTTGCAACAGGGGCGTGGTCATGTGGTCACCGAAGACGGTGGCTGGCAGCGTGAGGGGAACAGTTATTACAATTTCGGTTCCATCCAGGGTGACAGCACCCTCATCAACGTCAATCGCTATCGGTTCGACGGTAACCGGCTGGTCGAGGCCACCCATGCCGACCGAGCAACCTACCACTCAGGCAGCTGGCAGCTTCAGGATGTAAGTCGTACCCGCTTTTCCGACAAGGGCACGGTGGTCAACCATGAAGCACAGGCCGACTGGGATACCGAGCTGAAGCCTGCTCTGTTGAAGCTGATCATCAACAAGAAGGAAAGTCAGTCGATGGTGGACCTGTGGCGCTACGGCCGTTATTTGAACGACCAGGGACTGCAGGCCAGCACGACATGGCTTTATTTCTGGCAGAAGCTGCTGCAGCCGGCCATGCTCGCCGGACTGGTGCTGGTGGCAGCGTCCTTCATTTTCGGGCCACTTCGTACCGTGGCGGCGGGGACGCGGGTCTTTTACGGCATCATTACCGGGCTGGTCTTCAAGTACCTGCAGGACCTGCTGGCGCCGGCGTCTACCATCTTCGGCTTTTCACCCATCTGGGCGGTGCTGCTGCCTACGGCGCTGTGCTTCATCATTGGGCTGCTGATGCTGAGACGAACAGGGTAGTACCGGGTGCAGGTGATGAAGGAGCACGAATTCGCGCGGCGAATCGTGCTCTTTTTTATGCCAATACACCATACGACCAAACGCGTTTTGCACAAGGTGGCTGCTTGTTTCTAAAGTAAAAGGGGACGTTATATTTCGGGTAGACCGACCCGTTTACCCTGACCTTTGGAGAACAGCATGAAATACGCACACCCAGGCAACGCTGACGCCATGATCAGCTTTAAAAAGCGCTACGAGAACTTTATCGGTGGGGAGTGGGTAGCACCGGCATCCGGCCAGTATCTTGATAACGTGTCGCCGGTGACGGGCAAGGTCTTCTGTGAAGTGCCACGCTCGAACAGTGACGATATTGATCGCGCCGTGAAGGCCGGCGAACGTGCTGCCGAGGCCTGGGGCAAAACGGCGCCGGCTGAGCGTGGCAATATCCTGTTGCGTATAGCAGACCGGCTCGAGCAGAACCTTGAAATGCTGGCCGTGGCGGAAACCTGGGATAATGGCAAGCCGATTCGTGAATGTCTGGCGGCTGATATTCCGCTGATGATCGACCACTACCGGTACTTTGCAGGCTGTATTCGTGCACAGGAAGGCGGCATCAGCGAAATTGACGAGCATACGGTGGCCTATCACTACCATGAACCCTTTGGTGTGGTGGGGCAGATCATTCCCTGGAATTTTCCGCTGCTGATGGGGGCGTGGAAAATTGCGCCTGCGCTGGCTGCGGGTAACTGTGTGGTGCTGAAGCCTGCGGAGCAAACGCCGGCCTCGATCTGCGTCATGCTTGAGCTGATTCAGGACCTGCTGCCTGCCGGCGTGCTGAATGTGGTACATGGCCTGGGTGAAGAGGCTGGTGACGCACTGGCTTCGCACCCGGGTATTGCCAAGCTGGCGTTCACCGGTTCGACGCCGGTCGGCAGTATCATCATGAGCAAGGCTGCCGAGCGGATCGTGCCGGTTACCCTTGAGCTGGGGGGCAAGTCACCCAATGTCTATTTCTCCGACGTAATGGACCATGGTGAAGAGTTCATCAACAAGTGCGTGGAAGGACTGATGATGACGTTTCTCAATCAGGGGGAAGTATGTACCTGTCCTTCCAGGGCCCTGATTCAGGAAGACATCTACGACGCCCTGATGGAGCGTGCGCTGGAACGCGCCAGAACCCTCAAACAGGGGGACCCGCTGGATACGGACACGGAGCTGGGGGCTCAGGTCTCGAAGGAGCAGTTTGACCGCATCATGTCCTACATGAAGGTCGGCCAGGAAGACAAGGCCGAATTCCTGATTGGCGGCGACAAGACCACTCTGGAAGGTGATCTGGCCGGCGGCTTTTACGTACAGCCCACCATGATGAAGGGCAAAAACGACATGCGTGTCTTCCAGGAAGAGATTTTCGGACCGGTCCTGTCGGTGACCACGTTCAAGGATGAGGCCGAGGCGCTGGCGATCGCCAACGACACCGAGTTCGGGCTTGGTGCCGGGGTCTGGACAACCGATCTCAATCGAGCCTACCGCATGGGGCGCGCGATCAAGGCCGGTCGTGTCTGGACCAACTGCTACCATCAGTACCCGGCGCATGCTGCCTTTGGCGGCTACAAGAAATCCGGCATCGGACGTGAAACCCATAAGCAGATGCTTGAGCACTATCAGCAGGTCAAGTGTCAGTTGATCTCCTATGACCGTAGCCCTGCCGGTCTTTACTAGTTCTTTCACATGTGGAATTTCAAGGGGAGCCCGGCTCCCCTTGTTCGCCTCTACAGGCCCTGTTTCACAGGAAGGTGGTTATCTGAAAGGGCCGGGCCACAGACATGGACCGGCCAGTGACCGGGCATTTTCGACAGTATCGGCATGCAGACGACCCGTCAGCAACACAGGCAGTTGAGCCATTTGATCCGCCGAATAGTTTTTATCAATGGAAAATAGGACTGAATCAGTCCTTTTTCTATTTGCAATCAGTTATGCGAATTATTTACATTTGGCTTTCCGGTTTTGGAGGAAGACCATGTTCGTATGCCTGTGCAAGAATGTGAGTGACCGTCAGCTGAAACAGGCTGTCGAAGACGGGGCCGATAGCTGGCGGGCCGTACGGCTCAAGACTGAATGCGCGACGCAGTGCGGCAAGTGTGCCTGTACAGCCAAGGGTATTGTCGATGATGCACTTGCACAGAAATATGCGGATCTTGGGCTGGGGTATGCGGTGTAGCCTGACGATCCGGCTGATGACGGTGTATTGCGAGCAGTGTTGACTGCGTCAATATGAAGCACTACGAATTGTTCGTATTTTCAGTTTTAAACCACGGTTAAAAAAGTTTAAAAAACGCTCGAATTTTGGTTCTGGATCTTTGATACTACCCTCATTGAACGGATGGACGGCCCTGTGGCCAGCCGTTATATAACTAAAGCAGAACAGTGAGGAGATAGATTCATGAAAAGCGATCCCAAGGTTATTGATCATCTGAACACCATCCTTGGCAACGAGCTTGTCGCCATTAACCAGTATTTTCTGCATGCCCGCATGTATCGCAACTGGGGTCTGCAAGGTCTGGCAAAATGGGAATATGAAGAATCCATCGAAGAAATGAAGCATGCCGATCTGCTGATCGAACGCATTCTCTTTCTGGACGGCCTGCCCAACCTTCAGGATCTGGGCAAGCTGAGCATCGGTGAAGATACCGTGGAAATGCTCAAGTGCGATCTGGCTGCCGAATATACCGGTCACAAGGACCTGCTTGCGGCAATCAAGTATTGTGCATCTGTTGAAGACTGGGTCAGCCATGACCTGCTCAAGCAGATTCTGGCTGATGAAGAAGAGCATATCGATATCATCGAGACCGAACTTGAACTGATCAAGAAGGTTGGCATCGAAAACTATCATGCCAAGCAGATGAATCCTGCCAACGACCGTGAAGAAGGCGGCAGCTAAGCTGCTACTGCCGGTCGAAAAGCCGCCTTTGAAGGGCGGCTTTTTTGTGTCCGGTCGACGGGGCTGACACGGCTTCAGCCATCAGTGAAGGCCTTGACGAGTTGGAAGCGGGGCAGGGGCTCACCCTGCACCTCCACCGTCTCGGTGAACATGCACAGCGGGCGCACCCACAATCCGTAGTCTCCATAAAGTGCTCGGTAGACCACCAGTTCCTCCTCGGTTTCGCTATGCCGGGACAGACCGATAACTTCGTATTGAGGGCCCTTGTAATGCTGGTAAATGCCGGGAACCGGCCGTATCGGTGAACTCATGGGGTTATCTCCCTGTGGGCGGCATGAACCAGCATTTCCAGTGCTTGGGCAGCGGCGGTAAAGCCGAAGCTGCCGGTAACGAAGGTGGCGGCGCCAAATCCCGAGGCGCAGTCGAGGCGAGTGCTGTCTCCAAGACCGGCCTTGCTGGCGCAGATCTCTCCAGCGCCATCGGGGTAGCGCCGCTGTTCGTCGGAGTAAACGCAGCGCACGCCGAAACGGCGTTTGGGATTACGGCTGAAACCGTACTGACGTCGTAGTTGATAGCGCACCTTGGCCAGCAGGGGGTCGTGCTCGGTGCGCGTCAGATCCGCTACCTTGATGCGGGTGGGGTCAATCAGGCCGCCTGCGCCTCCGGTAACCACCAGCGGCTGGCGGCGCCTCTGGCAGAAATTGATCAGCGCGCTTTTGGCATCGACGTTATCGATGGCATCGATGATAACGTCCGCCTCTTCGGGCAGTTTGTCATCCAGGTTGGCCGCAGTGACAAAGGCATGCTGGGTGATGACCTCGATACCCGGAAAAATGGCCCGGGCACGTTCTGCCATTACTTCTACCTTGGGCTTGCCCACCGTGCCATCCAGGGCATGCAGCTGTCGGTTGATGTTGGAGGTGCAGACATCGTCAAGGTCGATCAGCGTCAACCGTCCGATGCCGGAGCGGGCCAGTGCTTCGACGCTCCAGCTGCCCACCCCGCCAATGCCGATGATAACCACATGGGCCTGCCTGAACTGCTCAACGGCACGCTGACCGTAGAGGCGGCGAATGCCGCCAAAGCGAAAATCGTAATCGGTATCCATGAAAAAGCGACATCAATCCTGAAATGATAGCGGTTCGAAAGAAGGCGAGCATTCTCGCACATCATGGCGACCGGTGTGGGATGACCAGCCAAAGCGGGTCATCAGCGCGGCCATGTCCTCTGCCACGGGAGCCTGAATGCTCAGCCGAACCGGCCTGACAGGGTGGTCAAAGGCCAGGTGCGTGGCGGCCAGCAGCAGTCGTCCGGCTCCGAGGTGGTCTTTGAAATAGCGGTTATGAACCCCCTTGCCGTGCTTGGCATCGCCAATGATGGGGTAGCCTGCATGGCTTAGATGGCGGCGAATCTGGTGGCGTCGCCCCGTGTGCGGGCAGGCTTGCATCAGGCTGTAGCGTGTGGTGTTGAATCGCTCGATTTTGACCGGCCATTCCACTTCAGCCAGCCGACGCACTGTGGTGACTGCCTCCAGTGCCGGCAGGTCTGCCTTGGGTCGCCTGCCATCCTCCTCCTTCAGAGGGCGCTCGATGCGGGAATACACCGGGCCGAAGCCGCGGACCACGGCCAGGTAGCGCTTGTCGACGGTGCGCTGCTCGAATTGCGTTGCCAGATGGCGTGCGATTCCGGAAGACAGCGCAAATACCATGACGCCAGAGGTGGGGCGATCAAGACGATGAACGGGATAGACCCAGTATCCCAGCTGGTCTCGCAGGGTCTGAAGCACTACCTCGGTGACGTGGGGATCAAGCGCGCTGCGATGGACAAACGCGCCGGAAGGCTTGTGTATGACGACCAGGTGATCGTCCTGGTAAAGGACCGGCAGGGATATCATGGGCAACAGGGTCCAGGGGCACAGTGGCGGGCAGCAGGTATTGACCGGCATTTTACCTTGTCCGGGTTTAATGGCACTCTTTATGCACCTTACATTACGCCGATGAGAAGATCGCGCGAGTCTACGCCATGCCAGAGGGTCCGCCAATCATGCCCCATGTTGTTGTGCTTACCGGTGCCGGTATCAGTGCCGAAAGTGGCATCAGTACGTTTCGTGACAATAACGGGCTCTGGGCGTCACATCGCCTTGAAGACGTGGCTACCCCCGAAGCCTGGGAACGCGATCCTGAAGGGGTGCTGGCCTTTTACAACGAACGTCGCCGCGAGGTCCGCAGGGCGCAACCCAATGCGGCGCATGAGGCGCTGGCCCGCCTTGAGCGGCATAACTGCCGCGTCAGTATCGTGACTCAGAACATTGATGACCTTCATGAGCGTGCCGGTTCACGGGATGTGTTGCACCTGCATGGTGACATCGGCAAGGCCCGTTCTTCAGTGGACCCTCGCCTGCTGTACCGGTTGCGGGGGGAGGAGACCATCGAAATCGGCCATATGTGCGATCACAATTACCAGCTGCGGCCGCACGTTGTCTGGTTCGGTGAGCAGGTTCTGCTTTATGATACGGCCTGCCATATCATGGCCGATGCGGATTGGGTGCTGGTCATTGGTACATCGCTGTCGGTCATGCCGGCGGCGGCGCTTCTGGATGAGGCTCCTGCCCATGTAACACGCATGGTGATTGACCCTGATGCCGTCGCGCTTGCCCGGGGAACGGATGCGATACCGATGGCCGGCAAGGCCTCGGAGATCGTGCCGGAGCTGGTCGAGCATTTCATCGCGCACCGTGTTTTCGAGCAGCCCGCCCGCGGTCAGTAGTGTGTCCTGTGGCGTCGGATCAGTGACGCCTTTCCCTGTTTGCTTCTGTTGCCGGAAAACCTCATGTTTGAAGCCCTGAACCGCCTGTTCCCCGTGTGGGCCATTCTGCTCGCCGTTATCGCTGCCTTTTTTCCTGCCCTGTTCGTGTCCGCCAAACCGGCGATTCAGCCACTGCTGGCGCTGATCATGTTCGTGATGGGGCTGACGCTTTCAAAGGATGACTTTGCCAGGGTGCTTAAATCACCGCTACCGATCGGCATCGGACTGTGTCTGCAGTTCACCCTGATGCCGCTGGCAGCCTGGGGCATTTCTCATGTGCTGGGGCTGTCACCGGCACTGACCATCGGCATGGTGCTGGTAGGTGCTACTTCCGGTGGAACGGCTTCCAATGTCATGACCTGGCTTGCCGGAGGCAATGTGGCCCTGTCGGTCAGCATGACCATGGTGTCGACGCTGCTGTCGATCGGCATGACGCCGCTGCTGGTCTGGGCTTATATGGGGGAAAGCATTGCCGTGCCAGTGGTATCGATGCTGTTGTCGATCGGCAAGCTGGTCATCCTGCCGATCGTGGCCGGTCTGGTGGTGCATCATATCGCCGCGCGACATATCAGACGTGCGGAGCCAGCGCTCGCCACGATTGCCATGATTGCCATTGTGGCCATCATCGCCATTGTCGTGGCGCTGAATGCCGGCCGACTTCTTTCGCTGGGCCCGCTGGTGGCGCTGGCGGTGGTCCTGCACAACCTTACCGGTCTGCTGGGCGGGTATGGTGCGGCGCGTTTGATGAAGCAGGATGAGCGAACGTGTCGTACGATTGCCATCGAGGTCGGAATGCAGAATTCGGGGCTGGCCGTAGCGCTGGCCAGCCAGTTCTTTTCGGCGGGAGCAGCCCTGCCCGGAGCACTGTTTTCGGTGTGGCACAATATTTCAGGCTCGTTGCTGGCGGGCTACTGGAAACGCCGTGCCGTGCCGGGGGGCGAGCGATGAGTGATGGTTCGCCTGTCGATGGTTCTGCGTCCCTTGAACCGGATATGCCCGGTGCGGGCGTGTTCAAGGCCAGAGGCAGCTTTGTGGTTCGGTGTGAGGGCTGTCGACTGCCGTCGCTCAACTGCCTTTGCCCGTTTCGGGTACTGACCCACAGTCGAGCGCGCTTTGTGGTGCTGATGCATCGGCTTGAGCATCTCAAACCCACCAATACCGGACGCCTGATTCAGGACTGCCTGCCGGACACTCAGGTTTTCACCTGGTCGCGTACCGAGCATGACCCGGACCTGATGGCCCTGCTGGAAGACCCGGCCATGGCACCCATGATCATCTTTCCCGATGATCAGCCGGATTATGCCGACCGCGTGATTGATGATACCGCCATTGATGCTGCCTTCGACGGCGGTAAAACACCCCTGTTCATTCTGCTGGATGGTACCTGGCGTCAGGCGCGGCGCATGTTTCGTCGAAGTACCTACCTCAGCGGCCTTCCTGTATTACCACTCAATACGGCGCGGCTGACACGCTATCGGCTTAGAAAGGCCGCTTCGAGCGCTCATCTGTGTACGGTGGAGGTGGCCATCGAATTACTGAAAAAAAGCGGTGATACGGTGGCTTCGGTGCGTCTGGATGACTATTTCGATGTTTTCAACGACAGTTACGCCGCGAGCCGACGTTACGAATTGATCGAGCGACCTACGCCGGCCATGCGCCGTTTGACGGCATTGCAGGAGTGCTGCACTAACGCCGACAACAGGGAGAACGGATGCTGACGACGTTACTGCACGGGTTCCTGACCGGACTCGGTCTGATCGTGGCCATTGGTCCGCAAAACGCGCTGGTGCTGAAGCAGGGACTGTTGCGGCGTCACGTAGGGTTGGCGATCGGATGCTGTGCCGGTGCGGATATCCTGCTGATTGCCAGCGGAGCCCTAAGTCTGGGCCCCTGGCTGTCGCGTCATGCATCATGGCTGCTGGGCATGAATCTCGTCGCTGCCATGGTGCTGTTTCTATATGGTCTGCTGGCCTGGCGACGGGTATTTTTTCCTGCGGCTCTGGAAGCCTCGAGGTCCGGAATATCCTCCCGAATGGCACTGGTCATGCAGCTGGCCGGCGTCACGCTACTCAACCCGCATGTCTATCTTGATACCTGGGTATTGCTGGGGGGCATGACGGCAGGATTGCCCTTGCCGCTTCAACCGTGGTTTTCGGGCGGGGCCATGCTGGCCTCGCTGGTCTGGTTTCTTGCACTGGGTCAGGGCGCTCGTTATCTGGCGCCGGTGCTGGCACGGCCGGCTGCCTGGCGGGTAATTGATGCGATGATCGCGGTGATTATGTGGTGGCTGGCATGGCGCCTGGGGTATGAAGTGTGGGACGATCCCCTTTTGACATAATGTTTCAAAAACGTGTTTTCAGGGAGGTGGACATGAGTATAACGGTGATTGCCACCATTGAGGCCGAAGAAGCCCACGAGAAAACGGTTGAAAAGGCGCTCCGCGATGTGGTGTCGCCATCACGTGATGACGCCGGCTGCGAGATGTACGTGCTGAGCCGGGATGAGGATAATTCCTCCCTGTTCGTGATGCTTGAGCGCTGGAAGGACCGCTCCGCGCTCAAGGCGCACGAGCAGACTCCCCATTACAAGACACTGATGAGTACCCTCAAGGGCAAGCTGGTGAGTGTAGATATCCAGGTGCTGGATGTATTGATCTAGTCGGCAGAAAACGCTGGAAAAAGGGCCCCGAAAGGGCCCTTTTTTCATGGGTGAAGACCGGGTTCGTCGTGGCGGGCGTCGGGTCAGAAAAAGGACAGCCCGACCTGGAACAGGCGCTCGACCTCCTTCATGCGACGCTTGTCGACCACAAAGAGAATGACGTGATCATCGGTTTCAACCACCAGGTCGTGGTGTGCAACCAGCACTTCCTTGCCTCGTACGATCGCTCCCATGGTGACGCCATCAGGCAGCTCGATGTCCTCGACAGCTCGGCCCACTACCCGCGATGAGCGATGATCGCCGTGCGCAATGGCTTCGATGGCTTCTGCTGCGCCGCGCCGGAGGGAGTGCACATTGACGATGTCGCCGCGCCGAACGTGGGTCAGCAGGCTGCCGATGGTGGTCTGTTCCGGGGAGATGGCGATATCGATTTCACCGCCCTGAACCAGATCGACATAGGCGGCATTGTTGATCAGTGTCATCACCTTCTTGGCGCCGAGTCGCTTGGCCAGCATTGATGACATGATGTTGACTTCATCATCGTTGGTCAGTGCGCAGAAGATATCGCAGTCCTCGATATTTTCCTCGACCATCAGCTGCTTGCTGGTGGCGCTGCCATGCAGGACCACGGTGCGATCAAGCTCCTCAGACAGGGCTGTACATCGGGAGAGGCTCTGTTCGATGATCTTGACCTGATAGGTATGCTCAAGCGTTTCGGCCAACCGCTCGCCGATATGCCCCCCCCCGGCGATGATTACCCGACGAAACTGGCGTTCAAGCTTTCGAAGCTCGCCCATGACAGCACGGATGTCCTTGCGTGCCGCAATGAAGAAGACTTCATCATCGGCTTCTATAACGGTGTCGCCCCGGGGGATGATTGGTCGATTGCGCCGGTAAATGGCGGCGACCCGCGTATCCACATTCGGCATGTGGCGCCGCAGAAAGCGCAGCTCCTGTCCCACCAGCGGACCGCCATAAAAGGCCTTGACGGCAACAAGCTGCGCCAGCCCGTTGGCGAAATCCAGCACCTGCAGTGCACCGGGATACTCGATCAGGCGACGAATATGGTTGGTGACCACCTGTTCCGGGCTGATCAGTACGTCAATCGGGATGGCGTCGTTTGAAAACAGGCCCTTGCGGGTCAGGTAGGCTGTGGAGCGCACACGCGCGATCTTGGTGGGTGTGCGGAACAGGCTGTAGGCCACCTGGCAGGCAACCATATTGACTTCATCGGAGCTGGTAACGGCAATCAGCATGTCGGCGTCTTCGCCGCCAGCCTGACGCAGGATCATCGGGTAGGAGCAGGGGCCGAGAATGGTACGGATATCCAGCCGGTTATGCAGATCCCGCAGGCGGTCATTATCGGTATCGACAACCGTAATGTCGTTGTCTTCATGGGCCAGATGTTCAGCCAGCGTACCGCCGACCTGACCGGCACCGAGAATAATGATTTTCATGGAGCGTTGTATCCCGTGACAAGGCGCTCATGGTAACGGGGTGTTGCGAGGCGAGCAATGCGAAAGCAGATGAGAAAAATCAGGCGTTAAAAAGGGCGCCGTGTGGCGCCCCTTTCAGATCATTCGAGAGTGAACCCGACCTTGATGCTGACCTGCCAGTGACCGACCTTGCCATCTTCGATATGGCCGCGAGTGGAGGTCACTTGAAACCACTGCATGTTATCAATGCTCTGGCGTGCCTTTTCAAGCGCACGCTCGACCGCGTCTTCGATGCTGGTCGTGGATGAACCGGTCAATTCTACGGATTTGTAAACGTGGTCACTCATGTGGCGCTCCTTGCGTCAGTATTAATCCCTGTCCGTCACCGTGATGCCGCCGGCCTGCAACCGTGTTTTGATTGCCTGATCGCTTTCCGGCGTCACGGGGCGTGTCAATGACCATAGCACATGTGTTTGAAAACCCAAGTAGCGACTGTCTTCGGCGCTCCATAGTACGCATACATCCCGAGCCAGCCCGCAGAGGTAGACCTCGCGAACGCCGCGAGCTTCAAGCCATCCCGCCAGGCCGGTGCTCCGGCGTTGACCATCGGGGCCCGTGTTGTTGCGAAAGGCGCTGTAGGAGTCGATCTCGGGGTGTGTTCCCTTGCGGATGATCACATCGATGGCGCGTTGATCAATGCCGGGATGTATGGCGGCCCCCGGGGTGCCTTGAACGCAATGAGCCGGCCAGAGGGTATGGCATTCGCCGTGAAGCATCATCGTGTCGAAGGGCGCCTTTCCAGGGTGGCGCTCGGCAAACGACAGATGACCTGCCGGATGCCAGTCCTGGGTTGCCACGATATGGCCATACCGGCCGCTGTTCATGGCGGCATTGATGCCTGCCACGACTGCCTCGCCGTCATGGCAGGCCAATGGCCCTCCCGCCATGAAGTCCGGTTGAACATCAACAAGAATCAACGCACGTTCATGGCTCATGAGGGCCTCCTGTATGGCAATGGCCTAGTTGGCTGCCTTGTGCAGCAGCGCATAGAAAAAGCCGTCGTGACCACCGGTCTGTGGAAACAGCTGGCGGCCTGCACCAGCGGGTTCGCCGCATTCAAGAGGTAGTGGCAGGGCCGAGGCCGAGGCGGTGCGTGCGAGGAACCGGTCGATCTGAGTTGCATTCTCGGCCGGAATCACCGAACAGGTGGCATACAGCAGGACGCCACCCGGCGCGAGGGTGCTCCAGAGGCTATCGAGCATCTCGCCCTGGAGGGTCGCCAGTCCGGTAAGATCTTCCGGTTGACGCAGGTGCTTGATGTCGGGGTGGCGGCGAATGACGCCGGTGCCCGAGCAGGGTGCGTCACACAGGATGGCGTCAAAGGCAGTGCCATCCCACCAGTCGGTAGTGGTGGCATCGCCTTCACACAACTCGGCCTCGAGCCCAAGCCGGGTCAGGGTATCGCTGACCCGGGTCAGACGAGCACCATCATTGTCCAGAGCGATCATGTTAAGGCCGGCGTGTCGCTCGAGCAGGTGGGCAGTCTTGCCGCCCGGGGCGCAGCAGGCATCCAGAAAATGACAGCTCTCGCTCAGGTGGGGGGCCAGCAGGGATTCGGCCAGCTGGGCTGCCTCATCCTGAACGCTGACATCACCGTCCTCGAAGCCGGGCAGGCTGTCCACATCGCAGGGCACGGCAAGGGTGATGCCGTCTCTGGAAAAAGGCGTTGCCGTGGCATCAATGCTCTGCTCGGACAGTCTGGCAAGGTAGGCGTCGCGGGTCTGATCGCTGCGAGCGTTGATCCGAAGTGTCATCGGAGGCGCTTCGTTATTGGCTGCCACGATGGTTTCCCAGTGAGCAGGCCAGGCCTGCTTCAGGGTGTCGACAAGCCAGGCCGGATGGCGCAGCGAGGCTTCCATGTCCTGATCGGCAGCGGCGAGCAGCGTGTCTCGTTCCCGGTCCGCCCGGCGCAGGCATCCATTGAGCACGCGGGTTGCCCAGGGCTTTTTGAGGGTACGTGCGGCCCCGGCGGTCTCGCCTACTGCCGCATGGGGAGGCACTCGCATGTAGTAAAGCTGATAAAGGCCCAGCAACAATAGCGCCTGAATGTCCTGATCCTTGACCTTGAACGGTTGCTTCAGGAGCTGGCCGGCCAGATGCTCGAGCCGTGGCAGTTCTCGGCATACGCCGAAGCACAGCGCCTTGTAGAACCCGTGATCACGCGGTGGCAGATCCACCGTGGTCATGGCGGCCAGGGAGGCCTGGCCCCTGAGGACCTGGGCAAGCGTACGGGCAGCCTGAACACGTGCCTGGCTCATGAAGTACATCCTTGAAGTCGAGTGCCGGGCGTGAAGCGCTCGCCCTTGCTGTTGAGTAGGTCCTGTACCGGCAGCGGTTTACCGCCGGGCAGCTGGGCGCGGGTGACCACAAGGGTTCCTTCGCCACAGGCAATGCGCAGGCCCTGCCGATCACCTTCCAGCAGGGTGCCTGGCGTGAGGCCGGAATCATGGGCCTCGGCGCGGGCCTGCCAGAGCCGAAGGGTGTCATCACCCAGCGTGGTCCAGGCTACCGGCCACGGATTGAAGGCGTTGATGGTGCGGGCAAGGTGGGCCGCAGGCTGACTGAAATCCAGCCGTGCGTCAGCCTTGGACAGCTTGTGGGCATAGGTGACGCCATCTTCGGGCTGAGGGGTCGGCCGTGCCGTGCCGGCAACCAGTTGCTCCAGGGTCTCGAGCAGGGCGCCTGCACCGTCGGCAGCCAGCCTGTCATGCAATGCGCCACCGGTGGTGTGCTCATCAAGTGCCGTGGTGGTCTTGATCAGCATGGCTCCGGTATCAAGCCCGGCATCCATCTGCATGATGGTGACGCCACTGTGGGTATCGCCGGCTTCGATGGCGCGCTGAATCGGCGCAGCCCCGCGCCAGCGCGGCAGCAGGGAGGCGTGAACGTTGATGGCGCCCAGGCGAGGCAGGTCCAGCACGGCCTGCGGCAGAATCAGCCCATAGGCCACGACAACCAGTATATCCGGCGCCAGTTCGCTCAGGGCTGCCCTGTCCTCGGGATGTTTGAGTGACAGGGGCTGGTGTACCGGGAGGCCGTGTTCAAGGGCAAGTGCCTTGACCGGGCCAGGCATCAGTTTTCGTCCCCGTCCGGCAGGGCGATCCGGCTGGGTCCATACGCCGACCACATCGTGGCGGCTGGCAAGCAGGGCCTTCAGGCTCTCTGCAGCAAAGTCCGGTGTGCCGGCAAAGGCAATTCGCAGGGTATCAGGCATCAGCTTGACTGCTTCTGGCGTTTGATCATCTTCTTCTTGATGCGCTCGCGCTTGAGCGGCGAGAGATAATCCACGAACAATACGCCTTCCAGATGGTCCAGCTCGTGTTGAATGCAGTGGGCCAGCAGCCCTTCGGCCTGCAGTTCGTAAGGGTTGCCGTGGCGGTCCAGCGCTTCCAGGTTGACCTTCAGGTAGCGCGGCACTTCGACATAGGAGTCCGGGATGGACAGGCAGCCTTCCTGTAGCGGCTCCATGTCATCGCCGATCGGGGTAAAACGCGGGTTGATCAATACGCGCGGGTCGGTCTTGTCTTCGCTGACATCCATGATGACCAGGCGACGGTGCTGGTCGACCTGGGTGGCGGCCAGGCCGATGCCTGGAGCGTCGTACATGGTTTCGAACATGTCATCGATCAGCTTTTGAAGTTCATCATCAAACTGTTCCACCGGCGCGGCCCTGGTGCGAAGGCGCGGGTCGGGGTATTCCAGAATGTCTAACAGAGCCATGGGCAGGTACCGTTCAAGAAAGTAGTGGCTTCAAGGTCGGGAAGTTCCCCGCCGTAAATAGGCAGGAGTTGCCGGGGTGATTCGGCAGACCTTGAGCGTTGGCGTTGTGCCTATTGTAATGTGGGCGTGCGTCGAACGGAACCGGCGTGCGCGCCTTGTGATGGCACTCTCATGACCCTGAACTGTTTACATCGTTTGAAGCGCGTCCGGATCTGGGGCGTCGGCCTTGCGCTGGCCGGTGTGATGATTGCACCGGTGCATGCCGTGACCCTGAAGCCGGATGCTCCGACCCATTTGATCGTACCGGACGGGGCCAGCCAGTATTCGCTGGCGGCACGTTACCTTGACGACCCCGGTGCGTGGCGTGCCCTGTGGGCCCGTAATCCCGAGTTCAGTGATCCTCCCAGGCTTTATCCCGGTGACCAGCTTCGGCTGGAACAAAAGGATGGTGTGCCGACCCTGACTCTGGTGCGCGGTCAGCGAGTAATTACCCTGTCACCGTCGATGCGCCGCATCCCTCAGCGTGATGTCGTGACGGTGGTGCCGCGCCGACAGATCGATGCATTTCTGGGTACCTTTCGTCTGATGGATGAGGCCCAGCGCCGTCGGTTGCCGTCGGTGCTGGCTGATGAAGGAGAGCATTTGATCAGCGGTGCCGGTAGCCGGGTCTATGCTCGCGGCCACTGGGCCGTTGGCGAAGAGGTTTCCCTGTATCAGCCCGGCGGCTATCCCGGCCTGCTGGCTGGACGTGGTGAACAGTTGATCGAGCGCACCGGCCGCGCCCGGGTCGAGCGCATGCATCAGGGGCTGGCCGTGTTGAGGATACTTGAAGCTTCCCGGCCGGTTGACCGTACCACCTTGGTTGCACAGGAAGCCCGCCTGCCGGCGCTTGATGCCGCCGCCGAACTTCGCTTGCAGCCGGCTCCGGAGGGCTTCAGAAGTCGGCTGTCTTTATTGCCGCAGGCCAGTACGCTCGCCGGTAGTCGCGATATTGTGCTGGTCGATGGCGGCAGTCAGGAAGGGTTGGCGCCAGGCCAGGTATTGAGTCTTTATTCGCGCCCCGAGGCCGTTACGCTGCCAGGCAGTGATACACCCGTAGTGCTGCCGGGAGAGCTGGCCGGTCGACTGGTGGTGTTTCAGGTATTCCCGGCTGTTGCGCTGGGGCTGGTGGTGTCAAGCAATCGCCCGATCAGCGACGGGGCCCCGGTCGCCTCACCGACAGGAGGTTCCCTGCCATGATGCTGGATATGTGGGAGCGGGACAGCTTGCCTGTGCAACCGGCCACTGCATTGGACTGGCTGGTGCTCACGTTGCTGCCTGAGGTAGGAGCGCGGCGACTATATCGACTGCGGGAACAACAGCCAGCCTGGCCTCAGGGCTGGCTTGCAGCGCTGCCGGTCGCGGCTCAACCGGCATTGCGTGAGTATCTGGCACATGGTGAACAAAGTCGGGCAGGGGCTCAGGCCGCCAGACTGCTGGCCTGGTGCGATCAGGGCCCCCACCGGGGTGTCATTCATCCCGGTCATCCCGACTGGCCAGCCCTGCTGGACGAAATTGCCGACCCGCCCCCCCTGCTGTGGGTGTGGGGAGATGTCGGGCTACTGTCAGCCCCGGCACTGGCAGTGGTCGGGACGCGCAAGCCGACCAGTGAAGGCAGCCGTAATGCTCGTCATTTCAGTCATGCTCTGGCCGGACGAGGGCTGTGTATTGTCAGCGGTCTGGCGCTGGGGATCGATGGACTGGCGCATCAGGCGGCGCTGGACGCCGGAGGTGAAACCATTGCGGTGCTCGGATGCGGTATCGACACGCTGTACCCCCGGCAGCACCAGGTCCTGCGTGACCGCCTGCTTGCCGAGCGCGGATTACTGATCAGCGAACATCCGCCGGGGGTGATGGCGCGCCCGCAATTCTTTCCGCGCCGTAATCGAATCATTACCGGATTGGCCATGGGCGTGCTGGTGGTCGAGGCGGCGCTTAAAAGCGGGTCATTGGTCAGTGCCCGGATGGCTGTTGAGCAGAACCGTGATGTATTTGCCCTGCCAGGCAGCCTGTCGAACCCTCAGGCGGCCGGGTGCCTGTGGTTGATTCAGCAGGGGGCCCGCCTGACCTGCACACCGGAAGAAATATTCGATGAATTGCCGCTGACGCTGGTGGACTCGGTAGAGTCAACCCGCGCTGTATCGGCGCCGGAGGAAGCGGTAGGCCTGCTGGCGCTGCTGGGCGAGGTGCCCGTGCCCATCGATACCCTGATCGAGCAGACCGGTCGCGCGATTGGCGAGGTATCCAGTGAGCTGTTGATGCTTGAAATAGAAGGTCGTGCTGGGCAGGCCGCCGGTGGCTGGGTGCGTACCCTCTGAGTGCGGCGTATCATGAGGCCGCTCGCAGACGGGCATATCCCGGGATAGTGAAGGAGAAAACTGATGGCCAATGTGGTCAATCTTGATGAGGCGGTACAGTGGTTACTCCAGGGTGGTGTGCTGGCGTACCCGACGGAAGCCGTCTGGGGCGTGGGGTGTGATCCGGATAACCCGGCTGCCCTTGAAGCCCTGCTGGCGCTCAAGGCGCGTGACCCTGCCAAGGGCGTGATCCAGATTGCTGCCAGCGTAGAACAGTGTGCGCCCTGGCTTGATGGGCTGGATCCGGCGCTGCACGATACGCTGATGGCTTACTGGCCGGGCCCGGTCACGTTTCTGGTACCGGACAACGGTCGTGCCCACCCCCTGGTTCGTGGCCATCATGCCACGGTGGCACTGCGGGTGACGGATCATCCTCAGGTACAGGCCCTGTGTCATGCCTTTGGCGGGCCACTGGTATCCACCTCGGCAAATCTGGCCGGACGCCCCCCCTGCATGACGCGTGATGATGTGCAGACCCAGCTGGGGCATGCACCGGCACTGGCCATTCTTGATGGCGCGCTGGGTGGTCGACACGAGCCCAGCCGCATTCAGGACCTGCTGACAGGCCGGGTCCTTCGCTGAGTGCGGCAATCTTTCACGTTAAAAAACAGGTGAGCGGGCTGACGTTGCCTACAGGATCACGGACAATGGCTCGACACAGGGGCCGAGCGCCCCGACTCTGTTATCCGGCCACTGAATCAAGGACCGCCTCATGTCCCACGCCTATCTCGATCACGTAAAGGAATTTTTGCTGGGCTTTCAGGATCGCATGTGCAAGCAGCTGTCTGACGCCGACGGTGGCGCCGAGTTTCGCGAAGATGCCTGGGCCCGCGAGGCCGGCGGCGGTGGACGCACTCGTGTTATTGAAAACGGTGCCCTGTTCGAGAAGGGCGGCGTCAATTTTTCTCATGTCAGTGGCGATCAGCTGCCTGCATCAGCCACTGCGGCGCGGCCCGAGCTTGCCGGACGCAGCTTTCACGCGACCGGAGTATCCTGGGTACTGCACCCCCACAATCCCCATGTGCCGACATGCCACGGCAATATCCGCTTTTTCATTGCCGAAAAGGAAGGCGAAGACCCGGTATGGTGGTTTGGCGGAGGCGTGGACCTGACGCCGTATTATCCGGTGCATGAAGATGTGTTGCATTGGCACCGTACCTGCAAGGCTGCCTGCGATCCGTTCGGTGAAGAGGTCTATCCCCGGTTCAAGGCCTGGTGTGACGAGTATTTTTATCTCAAGCATCGGGATGAAACGCGCGGGGTGGGCGGCCTGTTTTTCGATGACCTTAACGAATGGGGCTTCGAGACCTGTTTTGCCTTTCAGCAAAGCGTGGGCCATTGCTTTCTTGATGCGTTCCTGCCCATTGTCGAGGCGCGCCGCAATGAACCCTACGGTGAGAACGAGCGAGCGTTTCAGGCATATCGGCGAGGGCGTTATGTGGAATTCAATCTGGTATACGACCGGGGCACCCTGTTCGGGCTGCAAAGTGGCGGACGTACCGAATCCATCCTGATGTCCATGCCCCCCATGGCGGAATGGCGCTATCACTGGGCGCCGGATGAAGCATCCGCAGAGCATCACCTGTATCGGGACTATCTGCATGCCCGGGACTGGCTTGGTGAAGCAGACGGCTGAGTCCGGTAGCAGGAAGCACCTGTGGCAATGAAAAAGGGGTCGGCAATGCCGGCCCTCCTTCTTGCTGCCGTGAGACATGCTAATGTGACGGCTTTATGCTGCCACCATCAAGAGTTATGCCATGAGTGATCTGTACTGCGTTTTTGGCCATCCCATTCATCATTCCCGGTCGCCGGCATTGCATGCCGCCTTTGCAGCACAGACCGGTGAGGCGGTGCATTATGAGGCCCGCGACCCTGGCCCCGATGGCTTCCTGACCGGTTGGCAGGCCTTTGTCGAGGCCGGCGGGCAGGGCGCCAATGTCACGGTGCCGTTCAAGGAAGCGGCGTGGCGGCTGGCGGATCAGTTGTCGGACCGTGCCGCCCGTGCCGGTGCTGCCAACACGCTCAAGCTGATGCCCGATGGTACTGTCCTGGGGGATAACACCGATGGCGTCGGGTTGGTGCGTGATTTGATTCGGCTCGGCGCACGCCTTGACGGTGGGCGGGTATTGATTCTGGGGGCGGGCGGTGCCGTGCGTGGTGTGCTTGGCCCACTGCTGGATGAAATGCCACGGGAAGTGGTGATAGCCAACCGTACGCCGGACAAGGCGCGCTTGTTGAGTGAGGCCTTCGGGCGGTCGGACGCCTCGGCAGTCACTGGCGGACATTTCGATGAGGTAACCGGTAATTTTGACGTCATCATCAACGGTACCAGTGCCAGCCTTGCCGGAGCACTGCCGGCCCTGCCCGGCGTCCGCCTGACCCCTGACACCCTGGCCTATGACATGATGTACGGAGCTGCCCCAACCGTATTCATGGACTGGGCAGCCAGAGAGGGGGCCAGATGTGAGGACGGGCTGGGCATGCTGGTGGAGCAGGCTGCGGAATCCTTCATGACCTGGCGCGGTGTGCATCCGGACACCGGCCCGGTCAGGGAAGCCATTCGGCAGGCCCTGACCGCGTCACTTGATGCCGAGGCGCCTAGGGCCTGAAGCGGTTGCAGTTCGGTGTGCGCCCGGCCTTCTTCGCCTGTTGGTAAAGCGCTTGAGCACTGGCCATGCGGCCCTGAAGGTCCTGAATACGATGATCATTGCCGGGGTGAGTCGACATCCACTCCGGCGGTTGCTGCCCGCCGCTGGCCTTCATGTTATTCCACAGGGCAATACTGGCCTGTGGATTGAAGCCGGCCTTGGCCATCAGGTCCAGTCCCAGCAGATCGGCCTCGGACTCCTGCTTTCGTGAAAAGGGCAGCAGTACACCGTACTGGGCGCCAGCACCCAGCAGTGTGGCCAGCTGTTCGCCGCCCTGACCGGCCACCGCCTGAACCACGCTCAGCCCTGACTGGGTAATGGACTGGGTTGAAACCCGTTCATTGGCGTGATGGGCCAGCACGTGAGATACCTCATGGCCCAGAACCGCTGCCAGCTGATCCTGATTTTCAGCCACATTCAGCAGGCCGCTGTAGACACCGATATAGCCTCCGGGCAGGGCGAACGCATTGGCCTGGTCACTTTTGAATACCGCCAGGTTCCATTTTTTCGGTGCGTCCTTGCTGTTGACCTGCTCGGTAATGGCATCGGCAACGCACTCCACGTACTGGCGCGTCCGGCCCTGTACCTCGGGCAGTTTCTTTTGGTAGGTTTCAAAGCTCTGCTGGCCCATCTGATCCAGCTTGTCTGCAGAAAAAAGGGATAGCTGTGAGCGTCCCAGTGGCGACGTAGTGCAGCCTGCAAGACCCATTACGACAAGGCAGCCAAGCGCTGCATGCTTCCATGTAGTATGACGCATACCCTCTGATTCCTTGAGTGGCAGAATAAGATCGCAGAAGTATCATACCTTACGGCCCTGTAACGCAGGGTCAAACTTCTTGTCAGGAAATACATCATGAACGACGCCCTGGTTACCCGGTTAGTGCAGCTACTTGATTGTGTTGAGCCGTTTCTGCCCCCCAAACGCCCTCCGATCGACTGGTCATCCGATACCGCGGCATTGTGGGTGCGTCATCCTCTGGGGGGCTATCTGGTGCCGGTTTCACCACGTGACAGCCTGAGCATGGCGTCTCTGGTGGGCATCGAGCGTCAGCGCGAGGCACTCCTGCGTAATACACGAGCCTTCATGGCCGGACGTCCGTCCAATCATGCCCTCTTGTGGGGCGCTCGAGGTTGCGGCAAGTCGTCATTGGTGCGTGCCCTGATCAATGACCTGGGGGCGGACGGGCTTCGATTGATTCAAGTGGACCGCCATGATCTGGTCAGTCTGCCGGCACTGGTCAATGAGCTGCGTGATCAGCCCTGGCGCTTCATCGTGTACTGTGACGATCTTTCCTTTGAAGGCAGTGATGATGCCTACAAGGCGCTCAAGAGCGTACTTGACGGGACGCTGACCGGCCCTCCGGAGAACGTGCTGCTGTACGCGACGTCCAATCGTCGCCATTTGCTGCCGGAGTCAATGGAGGATAACCAGGCGACCAAAGTGGTGGGTCAGGAGCTTCACCACGGTGACGCCGTTGAAGAGAAGATATCCCTGTCCGATCGGTTCGGCCTCTGGCTGAGTTTCTATCCCTTTGATCAGGCCACCTTTCTCGAGGCCTGCCGGTACTGGGTTACCGAGCTGGGCAGCGAATGGGGGGATGAAGCAGAAAGGGCGGCACTGCGTTTTGCCACTCAACGTGGCGTTCGCAGCGGTCGGGCTGCATGGCAGTTTGCGGCGCAGTGGCTCAGCGAATGAAAGGTATTCTGTCTACAGGGCGATGGCCAATGATGCACTGCTATTAGCCTTTATTTGTCCATTTGCATGTGCGAAAGGTGTATTAAGGTCATCCACAGCCGATAGCTACTCCAATTGGACTGTGGATGATGCAGATGAAAGGAATTCGGGACCTTCGTTCGCCTGGCATTCTGGCTGGTGCCGGCGCACTTATTCTGGCGGCCTTCTTTGGCTATATGCTCATGGCCTCGTTGAAGCACGGCGATGAGGAGTGGTTCAATGCGCTGAACAAGGAAGGCCAGTTCCAGCGCCGTGCCATGGAGCAGGCGCTGATTACCATGAAGGCTGATCTGGAACATCAGGTCGCCGTGGTGACGGCTGACCCGACCCTTGACACGCTGCTCGAACGACTCCTGCCGCTATCCTCCACCAGCAGCACGCTGCCGGAAATACAGGCCCAACTGGCTCAGGTAATGACGCACTACCAGTCGTTGGGTGACATCGGCCATCTGGCACTGATTGGCAGTGATGGCAAGACCCTTCTTATCGAGCGCGGTGCGCCGGACATGGCGCTCACCTCCAGGACGTACATACGCTCCAACATGCCTGACAAGGCGCCAGTGATCGATATGCGGCTGGGGCAGCAGGCTCTTCTGATGACGGCAGTAGACCGGCTTCGATCATCGTCAGCCACCTCGGCTGATACACCCGCCCACGGTTATGTGGCACTGACCCATTCAGTCTCTGCTCTTTTGAAGGACAGGGCCCGTGAGCTGGGGCTGGGTGCTGTCTTGATCGGACCCCAGGGAACGCTGCTGAATCCGGCTGCAACGGGCTCGCGGATTCTGACGCAGTTCGAGGACCGTGCATCTCAACGTCCAGGCATTAATGAACGCGTGATTGACCTTGATGAACGCACGTTGCTGGCCGGTAGTCTCCAGCTTGCCGATACGCCGGGTGTTCGATTGCTGTTGTGGGAAGATATTACCGATGAGGCCCGACAGCATGAGCGACATCAGTGGCAGACAGCGGGTCGCTGGATCATTGGGCTATTGCTGACGGAATTTGGCCTTTTACTGCTGATCTTCTCTTATGGCAAGGCGACGCGGCGTCAGATGATGCACGTCCAGCAACAGCTGGAGCGCCAGGCACAGGCACTGCGAGCGCTCAATGAAATATCTGCCAACCGTCGCCTGGATACAGAAAAGCGCGTAGCACATGCCCTGGCCATTGGCTGTAATTTCCTGCAGATGCCCAACGCCATTGTCAGCCGTATCAACGGCGATGAATACCTGGTGCGTTTTCAGCAATCCCGGGATGGTGCCCTCGAAAACGGCATGCGCTTCAGTACGGCCGATACCTTCTGTTGCCTGACGCTCGAACAGGACACGATGCTGGCTTTCAATGATGCAAACAACACCCCGTACGCCGATCACCCCTGTCACCGGAAAATGCTTGTCACGGCCTATATAGGGGTGCCGCTGTGGGTAGGGGGGCTCCGTTATGGCACGCTCAATTTTTCCAGTGGCGAGGCGCGCAGCACGCCCTTTGATCAGGTAGAGGAAGAGTTCATGCTGGCCCTGTCGCGCTGGGTTGGTGCCACGATCAATGCGATGAATGAAGAAAGCGAGCGTAATGAATTAATGACGCGACTGGCGCGTATCAGCCAGCACGTGCCGGGCACGCTTTATCAGTACCGGGAAGATCCCGATGGGCACGTTTCCTTCCCGTACAGCAGTGAAGGCATTCAGGATATCTACCAGGTGACGCCCGAGGAGGTCCGCTTTGATGCCGGTAAGGTCTTTGAGATCGTTCACCCGGACGATCTGGAGGCCATTATCGAGTCCATTACGGAGTCCCGCCTGAATCTGTCACGCTGGAATACCGAGTTTCGTGTCACTCATGCCGATGGCAGTGTTCACTGGGTACGCGGCAGCTCGTCACCACAGCGGGACATGGATGGCGGTACCACCTGGCATGGTTTCATGCATGATGTGACTGAACAGAAGCAGACCGAAGAGCAGGTACAGCAGGATCGACAGCGTCTCGAGGCGTTGATCGATGCCTCGACCAGCGTCGCCATCATGGCGATGGATCTGGATGGGCGTATCAACCTGTTCAATACCGGTGCCGAGCGCATTCTGGGCTACTCCTCACAGGAAATACTGGGGCAGCAACCTCAGGATGTGTTTCATGTACCCGATGAGCTGGAGCATTATCGCGCCGCACTGGAAGAGGAGCTGGGCGAGAGCGTGTCCCTGTCCTCGGTGCTGCTGGAAAAACCGCGCCGCGGTCATGTCGATGTCACCGAGTGGACCTGCATCACGGCAAAGGGCGATGAAATCATGGTCAGCCTCTCCATCTCACCGATTTGTGACAAGGAAGGCGTCCCTACCGGTTATTTGTCACTGGCCCAGGACATCAGTGAGCAAAAGCGTATCGAACGAATGAAGAACGAATTCGTATCGACCATCAGTCATGAGCTTCGTACGCCATTGACTTCCATTTCCGGTTCGCTGGGTCTTGTTACCGGCGGAGCCTTCGGTGAGTTGCCGGTCCAGCTCAAGAGCATGCTGGACATTGCCTACAGCAATTCCAATCGGTTGAACCTGTTGATCAACGATCTGTTGGACATGGACAAGCTGGTCGCTGGCAAGATGCGCTTTGACGTCGTACAGCAGCCTCTGATGCCTCTGGTCGAGCAGTCCCTGAAGGATAATGGTGGCTATGCCGACAAGTTCGGCATCACGTTGTGTGTCGGTGAAACCCTTGACTGTGAGGTGGCCGTGGACGCGAGCCGGTTCCAGCAGATCATGTCCAACTTCCTGTCCAATGCCATCAAGTTCTCTCCCGAGTCAGGTCAGGTGACGGTGGGGGTTGTGCCCTGTGCACTGGGTGTCCGGGTTGAAGTGCGTGACAAGGGGCCGGGTATACCGGAAGCCTTTCAGTCGAGTCTGTTTGAAAAATTCACCCAGGCAGATAGCTCCAATACCAAAAAGAAAGGTGGCACCGGGCTGGGACTTGCCATCACGCGTGAATTGATCATGCGGATGAAAGGCCGTGTCGGATTTGATTCCATCGAGGGGCAGGGTTCCACCTTCTATTTTGAGCTGCCGATCCATCAGGATGCGATGCCTGCAGGGCTGGCGGAGCTGTCATCGGCTGACGGGGCGCGGGAAGGCGACAGGCCACTGGTCCTGATCGTGGAGGATGACCCGGATACCGCCTGGCTTATCAAGCAGCTGGTCGAGAAGTGGGGGTTCCACGCAGAAACGGCCTACAGTGGTCAGTCGGCGCTGGACCGCCTGCGCCAGCAGCGCTTTGATGCCATGACGCTGGATATGATCCTGCCGGATTTCAGTGGCAAGGAAGTCATGCGCCAGTTGCGTGAGATGGATCCTGAGTGTGATATGCCGGTCATCGTGATTTCGGCGCATCAGTCCAACGGTGAATTGAAGCTTGCCAGTGGCGTTGAAGCGCGGGGCTGGTTAAGCAAGCCCATTGACCAGGACATGCTGTTGGACGTGCTGCGAGGCGTAATCACGCCAGGTCAGGCCATGGGCCGCATTCTGCATGTCGAGGATGACAGTGACCTGCACCAGGTCATTTCAGCCATGTGCCGCGACATCGCAGTACTGGATGTGGCGCAGACCCTGCAGGAGGCACGTCAAAGGCTTGGCAGCATTACATATGATCTTGTTCTTCTGGATCTGGGGTTGCCGGATGGTTCCGGCTGGGAGTTGATGTCGATGATCAATTCCCTGGAAAAACCACCGCCGGTGGTGGTGCTTTCCGGCAATGAAATAACCGCGGAGCAGCGTTCGATAGTGCAGGGGGCGCTGGCGAAGTCGCGTATCTCCAATAAAGCCTTTGTGCAGACGCTACAACAGATCCTTGATGGTCGGTCTATTCAAAAAGGAAGCCTACAGTGAAACCTCTGGATACTATTTTACACGTCGAAGATGATCCCTCCATCCAGGCTGTTGCACGTGTGGCCCTTGAGACGGTAGGGGGATTCAATGTGACAGGCTGTGACGACGGTCAGCATGCGCTGAACGTTCTTGCAACCTTCAGGCCGGACTTGATTCTGATGGACGTCATGATGCCCAACATGGATGGTCCAACGACCCTGAAGCACCTGCAGCAGGATGAGGCGCTGGCATCCATCCCGGTGGTTTTCATGACGGCCAGGATTCAGCCGGCAGAAGTGGAGCAGTACCGGGCACTGGGTGCCGTGGATGTGCTCGAAAAGCCCTTTGACCCCATGACGCTGGCAGAGCGGCTGCGGGCAGTATGGGAGAACGTTCATGGCGACACCTGACGCATCGCTGGTTCAGCAGCAGCTTGCCAACCTCAAGGAAAGCTACAAGCATCGACTGGCCGAGGATCTTGTCGATCTGGAGCGCTGTACGACAGCGATGCTGGCGGAGCAGGGCAACCGGGAGATGATGGCCTCACTGTGTCAGTCGCTGCACCGTATCGCAGGTTCTGCCGGAACATTCGGCTGGACAGAGGTGGGTGCGGCCTGTCGAGAGATGGAGCAGCAGACGCAGATCTGGCTGAAGCGTGCTGACGATGTGGCGCCGGAAGCGCTGGAGATGATCCGGGCGCGGCTTCGGGCGCTGATAGGGCATATGCACAAGGCTGCATCCGACGGCGACACGCCGCCGCGTATCGACTTTGATGCCGGCTCTGAATATACCGATGCCGCAGTGACCGTGGTACTGCTGGGGCTTTCCACCCATGAAGGCGAGCACATGGCAGATGCGCTGAAGGGATTCGGCTATGCCATCCGATTTGCTGCAGAGGCGGGGGACATTCTGTCGATGTCTCCTGCTCCGGATGTACTGGTGGCCGATCAGAATGTGCTGACCATGTCGCTCCGCGCTTATATCAGCCGCGATGATGTTCCCACGGCGCTGATTCAGCTCAACCGGCTCGATACCTTCGAGCGACGTTTGCATGCAGTGCGTTGTGGTGCTCAGGGGTACTTTACCTATCCGATCGATATCCCGCGGCTGGAGGCGCGCCTGCGCCGTCTGGCCACACGCCATACCCAGGACCCGTATCGTGTGGTCATTGTTGATGATGACGTCGAGCTGTCCGAGCATTTTCGACTGGTGCTGCAGGCCGCGGGTATCGACAGTCGGGTCGTGAACACGCCCTCCATGGTCGTGGCTGCCCTGCATGATCATATGCCGGATATTCTCATCGTCGATATCAACATGCCAGGCTGCAGTGGACCGGAGCTGGCGCAGGTGCTGAGGCTGGATGACGACTGGCTGAAGGTACCGATCATCTATCTTTCGGCAGAAACCGATCAGGATCGGCGAACGGTGGCGCTGCGGCAGGCCGGTGATGACTTCCTGGCCAAGCCCATCAGCGATCTGGATCTGATCAATGCGGTCAAGGTGCGCTCTCAGCGTTCCCGACAGCTCAGCGAGGCGCTGGAGCGTGACGGGCTGACCGGACTCATGAAGCATGCGGCGCTCAAGGAACAGCTGGATATTGAGGTGTCACGTGCACAGCGCAGTGGTGAGCCCGCCAGTGTGGTCATGATCGACATCGATCACTTCAAGTCGGTCAATGACACTTATGGGCATGCCACCGGGGATTATGTCATTCGGCTGCTGGCCAATTTGCTGCGGCGGCGGTTGCGCAAGGTCGATACGGTCGGCCGTTATGGCGGTGAGGAGTTTGTGGCGATTCTGCCGAACTGTGATGCGGAAAATGCTGCGCGTATCTTCAATGAGATACGGATGAATTTCAGTCAGCTTGACTGTGTTTCGGGGGAGCAAAGCTTTCGCGTATCGTTCAGTGCCGGCATTGCCACAACCGCCAGTAGCGGAGAGGGCAGTGTGCTGCTTGAGATCGCCGATCAGGCCATGTATCAGGCCAAGACCGGCGGACGTAACAAGGTGTGCGTCAGTGAACCGACGGATTAACGGCGGTTGCGGCGTGCTTCACGAGTCTTGGCCAGTTCACGTGACTTGGCCTTTTCTCGATCACTGTCATTCTTCTGGTGATCGTACGGGTTGTCATTCGTGCGAAATTCAAACCGGATCGGTGTGCCGCGAACCTTGAGGACCTTACGGAAGGTATTGATCAAAAACCGTTTGTAGGCATCGGGCAGAGCATCAACCTGGTTGCCGTGTACCACGATGATCGGCGGGTTCGTACCGCCCTGGTGCGCCATGCGTGGCTTGATTCGCCGACCACGAACCAGTGGCGGCTGATGCTCGGTAATCGCATCCTGCAGCAGGGTGGTCAGACGATTGGTTGACCATCGCGATGTGGCGCTTTTGAAGGCACTATTGACCGAGGTATACAGGTCGCCCACACCTGTGCCATGGAGCGCCGAAATGAAGTGCATGTCTGCGTAGTCCGTAAAGCCCAGACGGCGCTTCAGCTCGGCGCGCATCTTTTCCTTCACGTCACTTTCCAGTCCATCCCACTTGTTGACGGCCAGCACAAGGGCGCGGCCTGACTCGAGAACATAATCCAGCAGGTGCATGTCCTGCTCGACCAGCCCGGTACGCGCATCCAGTACCACTATTGCCACGTGGCACTGCTTGATGGCATCAAGCGTTTTGATGATGGAAAACTTTTCGGCGGCTTCGCTGACATTCTTGCGCCTGCGGATACCGGCCGTATCCACCAGGACATAAGGCTTGCCGCGACGCTCGAAGGGGATTTCGATGGCATCGCGCGTTGTGCCTGCCTGGTCATAGACTACCACCCGTTCCTCGCCCAGCATCCGATTGACCAGGGTCGACTTGCCAACATTAGGCCGGCCGACAATGCCGATACGAATTCCCTGATCGACATTGAGCTCCGGGTGCAGGCTTTCGTCATCAAGCTCTGGGTAGGGCTCAAGCACATGCTCGATCAGCTGAGTGACGTTACGGCCATGTTCGGCGGCAATGGCTACCGGGTCGCCCAGACCCATGGTCCAGAATTCGGCCGTGGCAATTTCTTCCTGCGTGCCATCACTCTTGTTGACGACAAGCCATGTTTTTTTCTGGTTCATGCGCAGGTGGTTGGCAATGGCCTCATCTGCCGGTGTAAGGCCGGCCCGGGCATCCACCATGAAAAAGACGATATCAGCCTCATCAATGGCCAGCAGGGACTGTTCGGCCATGGCAGCATCGATACCCTGCTCGTTGCCGCTGATCCCGCCGGTATCAATGACGGTAAACGGCTTGTTGCCCAGCTTGCCGTTACCATAGTGTCGGTCGCGGGTCAGCCCGGCATAATCGGCCACAATGGCATCCCGCGAACGGGTCAGGCGGTTGAACAGGGTAGATTTGCCGACGTTGGGGCGGCCAACTAGAGCGATGACAGGATTCATGGGGCCTCGACGGGACGCTGGCGTGACTGACTTGAAAGCATGAAGGATATGGCACAACTGGATAATATGGCGGCATGATACCGCAAATCCGGGCCAAGAGGGAAAGGCTCCGGCCATCCTGATATCAGAATGGCCGAAGTTGCCTGATTACTGGCGCGCCTTGAGCGTATAGGCGACCAGGGTGCCATCATTGTTCAGGGCATAGAGATGCTGCCCGTCACTGAGAAGGCCGACGCTGATACCGTCTCCGCCGATGTTGTCACGGCCGATCAGTTCGCCGCTGCGGGCGTCCAGCACATGAACATATCCCTTGTAATCGCCTACTGCGAGCTTGCCATCGATCAGGGCCGGTGCGCTGAGCTTGCGGCCCTGCAGATCGTCCGTCTGCCAGATGACCTGCCCGGACTTGGCGTCCAGCGCGAGGATGTCGCTCTTGTCATTGATCGTGAAGAGGTAGTCACCGGCCAGCAAGGGCGTCGTGTAGCTGGACTCGTCACGTTGCCAGATCGGTTGCCCGTTCCGGGCATTCAGGGCGACGATCCTGCCGTTGTAGCTGGTGACAAACAGACGACCATCCTTGGTGAGAAGCGGCTGGCCGTTGATATCCACCAGCTGATCGACATCGGTACGGCCCCTGGGAACGGCAATCTGCTGGCTCCAGAGTGGCGCGCCGCTGCGGTTGTCAAAGGCGGTCAGGCGACCATTCGAAAACCCGGCGAAGGTCACCGGCTCGATCGTACGGGGCGTACCCGTGCCCCGAAGCGTCAGTGCCGGCTGCGAGGCGGTATACAGCCATTTCTGTTCACCGGAAAACCGATCCAGAGCCGTCAGCGTGCCATCGATGCCCTGTGTGACGACAAGGCCGCTGTTGAGCTGCGGAGGGGCAAGCACTTCACTGGCAACGTTGCTTTTCCATGCAATATCACCATTGGTGGCGTCCACCGAGAGGATATGGCCGTCCCGGGTACCGAAGTACAGCCTGCCCGAATCCAGAGTCAGGCCACTGGAAATGTGATAATCCAGGTCCGTTTCCCACCGCACTTCACCAGAGGCCGTGTCGATGGCTTCAAGGTGGCCTTCGGCGCTGCCGGCATAGATCATGCCGCCGCCCAGGGCCGGTGAGATCGGGTAGCGCGCGCGGCCCAGGCTACCGACCCCTTCTGCCCATACCGTGTTCAATGACACGCTGGTGCTGATGTCCTTAAGCGGTGTCGGCGGGTTTTCGGGCGGGTTACCGGCACAGCCGGCGAGCAGGGCAACCAGCGCCGCCGGCGCAATCAGGCGAGTCAGGCTCATGGGGCCTCCTTGGGCGCAAGGTCATCGATTTTCAGTTGGAGTCCGAAGATGGGCTGGTCACTGTCGGTGGCGGCCTTCTGGGCCTGCTGATAGGCAGAAAGCGCCTTGTCGGCGTCCCCTTGAGCCTTCCAGATGTCGCCGCGAAGTGCCAGCACCTGTGCATTCAGACTGTCTATAGTGACGTTCTCAAGCGTTGACATGGCCTTGTCGGGTGTCTGTGCAGCCAACTGCAGGCGTGCCAGATTCAGCCGCGCTACCTGCGTGACGTAGTTGTCATCACTGTTTGAGACTACATCGGCGAGAATGCTGCGGGCACTGTCAAGTTCGCCATCATCCACGGCCAGCCGGGCCTGAATCAGTCGCGCCAGCTCGGCATAGAGTGATCCGTCATCCTTTTGCAGGATCTGGTCAATCAGCGTGTTGGCTTCACCACGCGCCTGTTCATTGGTGGACTGACCGACCACCTGAATCAGTTGCTGATAACGGGCTGAAGCGGCCGCAGCCTGGCTTTCCTGATGGCTCTGCCAGTATTTCCAGCCGAATACGGCAATGCCGGCCAGCAGTGCACCCACCACGATCGAGCTGCCGGAGGATTTCCACCAGCGCTTGAACGCGTCGATTTGTTCACTGTCATCTCGTACTTCATCAACCACAGGGGGCTCCTTGTCCGGGCTGTCAGTGCTCGGTAGCGGCCGGGAACCGTTCGGTGAGCAATGCCACCAGTGACGGTTGATCCAGCGTGGTCTGGTCGGTGTCGTCGCGCAGGTATTTAACGCTTACGGTATGTTCGGACAGCTCGTCTTCGCCAAGAATGAGGGCCAGCGATGCACCGCTGCGGTCGGCCTTCTTCATTCGGCTCTTGAAACTGCCGCCTCCGCAATGCACCTGTACTCTCAGACCGGGCAGGGCATCACGCAATGTCTCACCCAGCAGCAGTGCCTGCGACTGGCCGTGATCGCTCATGGCCATCAAATAGACATCCACGTTGTGATGCAACTCAGGTGGTACGAGTCCCAGCGTATCAAGCAGAAGCACCAGACGTTCGATGCCCATGGCAAAGCCCACGGCCCTGGTGGGCTTTCCACCAAGCTGTTCGACAAGGCCGTCATACCGCCCGCCGGCACAGACGGTACCCTGACTGCCCAGCGCTGTCGTGGTCCACTCGAATACGGTGCGATTGTAGTAATCCAGCCCACGCACCAGGCGCGGGTTGATAACGTAGGCAATACCAGCGGCATCAAGCAGGCGTTTCAGTGATTCAAAATGGTCCTGCGACTCACGGTCAAGGTGCTCCAGCAGCTGAGGAGCGCCTTCGATCAGGTCCTGCATGGCCGGGTTCTTGCTGTCCAGAATCCTCAGTGGATTGGAGGTCAGGCGCCGCCGGGAATCTTCGTCGAGCTGGTCTTCATGAGCGGTAAAATAATCCACCAGCAGTGAACGATAGGCACTGCGCGCTTCGTTGGAGCCCAGCGAGTTCAGTTCAAGCGTTACGTGCTCATTCAGCCCCAGCTGTTTCCATAGCCGTGCTGTCAGAAGAATGGCTTCAGCATCGATATCGGGACCATCCAGACCGAAGATTTCGACACCGACCTGATGGAACTGGCGATACCGGCCCTTTTGGGGACGTTCATAACGAAACATCGGACCGGTGTACCACAGGCGCTGGGTCTGGTTGTGCAGCATCCCGTTTTCAATGGCTGCTCGCACTACGGCAGCGGTGCCTTCCGGACGCAGCGTCAGGCTGTCTCCGCTGCGATCATCGAAGGTATACATTTCCTTTTCGACGATGTCGGTCACTTCGCCGATGGAGCGTTTGAACAGCGACGTCTGTTCAAGAACAGGGGTGCGTATTTCCTGATAGCCGTAGCGGCTCATCAATGCCTGGATATGTCCTTCAAAATACTGCCAGAGCGGGGACTGCTCCGGCAGAAGGTCATTCATGCCACGAATGGCTTGTACCTTGCTCAAAATCTACTCCTGAACCAGATCCGGCCGGTGGCGGGCCGGTTGAAGATTATTGTCCGTCGCTGGTGATCAGCCGGGCCATGTCGGCTTCCTTGGCAGCGGCCTTGTCACGAATCAGCTTTTCCAGGTCATCGACCAGATGGTCGTTGCGCAGTTTACTGGCTGGCTTGCCATCGATATAGACCAGGTTGTTCGGGCTGCCACCGGTCAGGCCCAGATCTACTTCCTTGGCTTCGCCCGGGCCATTCACCACGCAGCCAATCACGGCCACATTAATGGGGGTCATGACATCTTCCAGACGCTCTTCAAGGGCATTCATGGTGCTGATGACATCGAAATTCTGCCGCGAGCAGCTGGGGCATGCAATAAAGTTGATTCCCCGACTTCTGAGCTTGAGGCTTTTCAGAATATCGAAGCCTACCTTGATTTCCTCTACCGGGTCAGCCGCCAGTGAAACGCGGAGGGTGTCGCCGATGCCGTCCATCAGCAGCATGCCAAGGCCTACCGAGGATTTGACGGTGCCCGAACGCAGGCCACCGGCTTCGGTGATGCCCAAGTGCAGGGGCTGCTCGATCTGATCGGCGATCAGGCGATAGGCCTCTACTGCCATGAAGACATCGCTGGCTTTCAGTGACACCTTGAAGTCCTGAAAATCCAGGCGATCAAGGTAGTCGATGTGACGCATCGCGGATTCGACCAGGGCGGCCGGAGTTGGTTCGCCATATTTTTTCTGCAGGTCCTTTTCCAGAGAGCCTGCATTCACGCCGATCCGGATGGAAATGCCATTGGCTCGGGCCGCTTCCACTACTGCCTTGACACGATCCTCGCGCCCGATGTTACCCGGGTTGATTCGCAGGCAGTCTGCACCCAGCTCGGCGACGCGCAGGGCAATACGGTAATCGAAGTGGATATCGGTCACCAGCGGTACGCTGACCCGCTTCTTGATCCTGCCGAACGCTTCGGCGCAGTCCATGTCGGGGACGCTGACCCGAACGATATCGGCGCCGGCGGCGGCGATGCGTTCGATCTGATCGACGGTGGCATCCACGTCGAGGGTATTGGTATTGGTCATGCTCTGAACCGAAATCGGGGCGTCGCCGCCGACCGGAACGGAACCGACATGAATTTTCCGCGATACCCGGCGAATGATCGGTGTTTGGTTATTCATGGTCTTCTACTGATTCAGAGTGAATTTGGCGACATTGTTGCTGCGTGTATGGGGGGCAAGGTTAACCTGCTCGCCGTTTAGACGCAGAGTAACATGACTGGCGTTGCCAATGGTTAACCTGAATGGAGGTGTGCCTTCGGCCTGTGCTGTCGTCCCGGCAGTCTGAAGGCCACTGATGACGTTTTTACCACTGCTGTCTGTAATGCGAACCCAGGAATCCTGAGCAAAGGACATGGCCAGGGTCGGTACGGCCGTGTCAGCGTCGGTCGCGACTGGGGCTGATGAGGTATCAGGCGTTGCGCTGTCAGCCACTTCCGGCGTGGATGGAGCAGTCTCCTCGGTCGCCGGGGTCGCCGGTTCAGTGGTTGGCGCGGTGTCCTGCTGTTCCGGGGTAGGGGACACCTGTGCCGTCGTATCCGGTATCTCGATTGGCGTGGGTATCTGAGTGATCGATTCAGAGGCAGGCAGGGCCGTTGTGTCGACGCCATCGTCCGTAACGTCCGGGGTATTGTCGCGGCTTTGCCACCATACCAGGGTCAGCCCTGCCAGTACTGCAATGACGAGCAGGGTGAACAGGCGGAAGACGATGCGGCCCAGCCGCCCCGGCCGGCCACTTCGCGGCTTGATGGTCTGGATGGGGGCAGCGCGAGGGGTGCTGGCATCCTCACGTCCAAACTGACGGTCATGCGCATCCACAATGATGGCTTCGTCCATATGGAGCAGACGGGCGTAAGAGCGCAGGTAGCCGCGGCGATAGGCTGCTATCTGAACCTTGTCGAACTGATTACGTTCAAAATCGTCCACGAGCGACGGCTTCAGGTTCAGCTTTCGCGCCACGGTGTCGACGCTTAACCCCTGACGTTCGCGCTCTGCCTTCAGCAGTGTGCCCGGCATGTGAAGGGTGTCCTGGATCGGGGTGTCGTGGCGCTCAGTCATTCAGCAGTGTCCTTGTTATTTATGGGGGCCGGTACGGGTGTCTGGGGCGATACGGTCTGGAGCCGTTTACCTTGAAGTTCATCAAGCAGCGACTGACTTTCCTGGTCCACACCGGCGAGCCGTTGGTACTGGCGCACGGCCTGCTGTGCAGCGGCCCTGTTATCCAGGCGCTGCGCGAGGCGTGCTTCAAGCAGGTAGGTACGAGCATAGCGTGGGTCGAGGGTTCTGGCCCGGTCAAGGCTGGTCGCGGCCTGGTCCAGCTGTCCCGTGGCCAGTCGGCACTGGCCCAGGTTGGCATAGAGCTGGGCGCGCCGCGCATACTCCGTATCTGCGGAGGCACGCTCGAGTTGATCACAGGCTTCGGAATAGCGCTGCTGTCTGAACAGAAAGGTGGCGTAATTGTTCCGCGCCTGAGTCATGGACGGCGCTTCGGCGAGCGTCTGCCGGTAATACTGCTCGGCCAGGGCCGAATCGCCCTGACGCTGTGACAGAAGGGCCATCCCCTGGAGGGCGTTGGCATCGGTTGGTGACAGCGCGATGGCATGAGTCAGCGCCTGACGGGCTCGGCTGACATCTCCGCGCTTCAGATAGGCAAGCCCCAGATCCGTATAGGCCCCGGCGGCGGCCTCCGACGTACTTTCCTGCGTAAGGGCCCCCTGGTGTGCACAGCCGATCAACAGTACCGCGCTGACGGCAGTAATCATCAGCCGGGTAAGCAGGCGTCGGTGCCGAATCATTAAAATACCACCAGGTTAAGTCAGTCGTTGGTATGAATACATGTTCATAAAAGCGCTGACAGGTCCGCAAGTCAAGCGGTGCTAGCCTGCATCAATGGACAATGTCTTTATATAACGCTCCTGGCGGCGCGTACGATCCTTGACGCGTCCTACCAGCTGGCCGCAGGCGGCATCAATGTCATCGCCACGTGTCATGCGGACGGGGGCCGCATAACCTCGTTCGAAGAGCCATTTCTGGAACCGCATGATCTGATTGCGCGACGGCTTTTCATAGCCTGATCCGGGAAACGGGTTGAAGGGGATCAGATTGATCTTGCAGGGCAGTTCGTCGAGCAATGTCGCCAGTGCTTCGGCGTGCTCCTGTTGATCATTGATATCCTTGATCATGGTGTACTCGACCGTGATCATGTGAATGCCGGGGCACTTGTCGAGGTAGCGCTTGCAGGCATCCAGCAGTGTGCGGATATCGTACTTTTTGTTGAGGGGGACCAGCGTGTTACGCAGTTCATCGAACGGGGCATGAAGCGAAATGGCCAGGCTGACTTCGATGTCATCGCCAAGCCGGTCAATCATCGGGACGACGCCGGACGTTGACAGGGTAACTCGACGCTTCGACAGACCATAGGCATTGTCGTCCAGCATCAGGTGCATGGATGCGACTACCGGTTCATAGTTGAGCAGTGGCTCACCCATGCCCATCATGACCACATTGGTGACCGGGCGGTGTGTCGAGTCCTTGAGTCCGCCACCACTTTTGGTCGCGACCCAGACCTGACCGATGATTTCTGCGCTGGTCAGGTTTCGCTGGAAACCCTGCTTGCCGGTTGAGCAGAAGCTGCAGTCCAGTGAGCAACCAACCTGGGAGGATACGCACAACGTACGGCGCTGCCCGTTCTCCGAAGGAATCAGAACCGTCTCAACGAAGCTTCCATCCCCGACTTCCAGTACCCACTTGCGGGTACCGTCCTTTGACTGGCCTTCATATACAATGCCGGGCGCACGAATTTCAGCAACGGCCTCAAGCTTTTCACGCAATCCCCGGGACAGGTTCGTCATGAGAGAGAAGTCGTCACAGCCTTCGGCATGGATCCACTTCATGACCTGGGTGGCGCGAAATTTCTTTTCCCCCATATCAATGAAGAATTGTTCCATCTGCCGCCTGGTCAGGCCCAGCAGGTTGGTGCGTGAAGGAGCGGTAGCTGAAGTTGTCATGGGCATCGGGTCATCACAGGAAGAAAAGTGGCGACTTGCGTCGCCACTTGGGAAGAAGTGCATTCTTCGACAGATTAACCGCGCGAGCAGATCTCGCCGTCTTCGAAGAAAAAGGCTACTTCACGTGCAGCTGACTCGGAAGAGTCGGAACCATGAACGGCGTTGGCTTCAACGGACTGGGCGAAGTCGGCGCGGATGGTGCCGGCGTCAGCCTTCTGCGGATCGGTGGCACCCATCAGTTCACGGTTTGTAGCGATGGCGTTTTCGCCTTCAAGCGCCTGAACCATGACCGGGCCGGACGTCATGAAGCCAACGAGGTCGTTGAAGAACGGACGTTCCTTGTGCTCGGCGTAGAAGCCTTCGGCCTGAGCCTGGCTCAGCTGCATCATTTTGGCTGCAACAATGCGCAGGCCGTTCTTTTCGAAGCGCGCGTAGATTTCACCGATGGCATTCTTGGCAACGGCGTCAGGCTTGATGATGGAAAGTGTACGTTCAACAGCCATGATAAGGCTCCTGTTTTATAAAATGGATGTCCTGGGACAATACGAGCATGTGCGTCGTTCGATGACGGCGCACCATGTCAGATAACAGCAGACAGTGTCTGCGCGCGACGCGGCATTATAGCGACTTGCCCGGCGCCTTGCACTGCCTGCGGGGAGCGGTGCTATACGCTGAAGCTTTCGCCGCAGCCACACTCGTCCTTGACATTGGGATTATTGAACTTGAAAAACCGGTTCAGTCCCTCGTTGACGTAGTCAACTTCCGTTCCGTCGAGGATAGTGAGTGCTTCATCGCCGATGAATACCCTGGCACCATGTTCTTCGAACATGTGTTCGTCGGGCTGGGTGTCATCGGCAAAATCGAGCACGTAGCTGTAGCCTGAGCAACCGCTGGGCTTGACGTTGACACGTAGGCCGAGGCCTTTTCCGCGTTCATCAAGGACAGTATTGATCTGCCTGGCAGCGGCAGTGGTAATTCCGATCCGGGCCATGTTCACCTCCCGGTGAGCCTGTGAGTGAGAAAGTGGGGCATTGTTCATGCCCGTAGTGTAGTCAGTGCATGCGACAGTTCAGCAAGCGCATTATCGATATCCTGCTCTCGGGTAAAGCGGCCGAAGCTGAAGCGGATCGAGGCCAGTGCATCTTCGCGAGGAACGCCGATGCCGGTCAGCACATAGGACGGGTCCACGCTTGCTGAATTGCAGGCCGAACCGGTGGAGATGGCCAGCTTGCGGAGCGCCATGATGAGTGACTCGCCCTCGACCCCCTTGAAACCGACATTGATGATGTTGGGCACACTGCCCATCAGCGGTGAATGAACGTGAGTGCCGGTCAGTGCCGCCAGCCCCTCACGGAACCGGGCATTCAGAATGTGCAGGTGATCATGATCCCGCGCATAGTCTTCACCGGCCAGTCTGAACGCTTCACCCATGCCGACAATCTGATGGGTAGGCAGCGTGCCCGAGCGCATGCCACGCTCATGGCCACCGCCGTGAATCAGTGGCTCGATCTGAAGCCCCCTGCGTACAAACAGGGCACCGATGCCCTTGGGTCCGTAGGCCTTGTGGGCTGACAGCGACATCATGTCCACTGGCAGATGCTGAACATCAATGGGAGTCTTGCCGACCGCCTGAGCCGCGTCCACGTGGAATACTGCGCCGTGGGCATGGACGATCCGGCCGATGGCCATCAGGTCGTTTTCGGTGCCCAGTTCATTGTTGACTGACATCAATGATACCAGTGTGGTATCGCTGCGCAGGGCATTTTGTACCGATTCAGGAGAGATGCGCCCTTCGTGATCCGGAGCAAGCCAGGTCACTTCGAATCCTTCAGCTTCGAGTGCCATGGCCGTATCAATCACGGCCTTGTGCTCGATGGATGAGGTCACCAGATGGTGACCCTTGTCACGGTGGGCTCGCATGTATCCGGTCAGTGCCAGGTTATCGGCTTCTGTCGCCCCGGACGTCCATACAATTTCACGTGGATCGGCACCGATGGTATCCGCGACCTGGCGTCGCCCGCCTTCAACGGCCTGCTCGGCGAGCCAGCCGGCCATGTGACTTCGGGAGGCGGGGTTGGCAAAGGTGCCATCCTCCGTCAGAAAGTCCATCATCAGGCGCGCTACCCTGGGGTCAACCGGGGTGGTCGCGGCGTTGTCCAGATAAATCAACGGCGCTGTCATGAAAGGAACCCTGTGTGATAAGCCTGTCAGGCTGACGTGATGGTCAGTGGTTGGGGCGTGTCATCAATCTGACGCTGTGCTACCTGCTGCACCTCGCGGCGATCCAGCAGTTCTCCCAGCGTGATGCCATCGAGAAAGTCATGGATTGCCTCGGACAAGTCGCACCACAGGTGGTGTGTCAGACAGGTGTCGCCATGATGGCAGTCGCCAAGCCCCTGACAGCGGGTCGCATCGATTGATTCGTTAACGGCATCAATAATGGCTGACACGGTAATATCGGCGGGGGCGTGGTTGAGTAGATAGCCACCGCCCGGGCCGCGGACGCTTTTGACCAGTCCCTGTCGGCGCAGCCTGGAGAACAGCTGCTCCAGGTAGGATAGGGAAATTTCCTGGCGTTTTGAAATGTCGGCGAGACTCAAGGGGCCCTGGTTCTGGCGAATCGCAAGATCCAGCATGGCCGTAACGGCGTACCGCCCTTTGGTCGTGAGACGCATGGCATTTCCTGTAATAACCCTGAAAAAGTCAGGTTATTGTGTTAATCCCGAGTGGATTAGTCAACTATTTTTCGGGGGGGGATGTCGTGGACGCTTCCCCATCCGGTGGGACGTCGTGTCGAGGGGCGCAGGGATAATCAAGTTCATCCAGCACCGCGATGAAGTCTGCACGGTCAAGGTGCGGCATGTCGCCGGAACGAAAGCTGTCATCAATATGACGCAGGGCACTGCACATCTGATCCATGCGCTGATCCATGGCATGCATATGATCGAGCATGGCATGCATGGAGCGTGCTACCGGGTCCGGCATGGATTCGCCGATGCCATAGGCATCAAAGCCGAATTTGTCCTGTATGGCCTTGCGACGCACTTCATCTTCACTGGAGGGTGGATCGGTTTCCTGGCGCGTCTTGACGATGCGGCCTGGGATGCCGACCACCGTAGCGCCCTCGGGTACATCCTTGGTCACTACCGCATTGGAGCCTACCCGACTGTTGTGACCCAGTTCGATGGGGCCCAGAATCTTGGCGCCGGCACCGACGATAACGCCATTGCCCAGTGTCGGGTGACGCTTGCCCTTGTTCCAGGTTGTCCCTCCGAGCGTTACGCCGTGATAGAGCGTGACATCATCACCGACGCAGGCTGTCTCGCCGATCACGACACCCATGCCATGGTCGATGAAAAAACGCCGTCCGATTGTCGCTCCCGGATGAATCTCTATGCCGGTAATCCAGCGTGCCAGCGTCGAGAGAACGCGGGCGGGCCACTTGAAGTTGCGTGTCCACATTACATGAGAAACGCGATGTGCCATGACCGCATGAAGTCCCGGATACGTGGTTAGCACCTCAAAGGTGGTGCGGGCTGCCGGGTCGCGCGAGAACACGCTTTGAATGTCTTCCTTGAGCTGTGACAGCATGTCGATGTTCCTGCGCAATGGCATTTCAGCGAGGTGGGGTAAACTTGTCAAAGGAGCTCAGCATGCCGCGAAGGATGTTGACCTCCATGTCATCAAGCCGAGTACGCATCAGCATGCGCCGCATTCTTGCCATCAGCTGGCGGGGCATGGCGGGGTCATGAAATCCCGAACGAATCATGCTCTGTTCGAGATGCACGAACAGTCGCTCCACATCTTCCTGAGCGGCCGGGGGGCGGTCCCAGGCGACGCCGAAGTATTCACTGCCACTGTCCGCGGACGTTTCGGCGGCCAGCATGCCCTGACGGCATTCATAACTTATGACCTGAATGGCGGCGGCCAGGTTGAGTGAGCTGTATTCCGGGTTGGCCTGGATATGCACATGCAGGTGGCAGCGCTGCAGCTCGTCATTGGTCAGCCCGGAGTCCTCGCGACCGAACAGGATGGCCACTCGACCCTGTGGCTCGCCTTCGTCACGCATGATTTCACGCGGAAGCCGTGTTGACAGCTCGCGAGGGGAAATCATGGGCCAGGGGAGCGTTCGCGAACGGGCGCTGCAGCCCACCACCAGGGTGCAGTCGCCGATGGCATCATCAAGATTATCCAGCGTGCGGCTCTGGTGCAGGATATCTTCGGCCCCCGATGAGCGAGCGATGGCTTCACCTTCAACGGGTTCACAGCGGGGATTGACGAAAACCAGGTCACTCAGCCCCATGGTCTTCATGGCGCGGGCGGCACCACCGGCGTTGCCGGGATGGCTGGTTCCCAGCAGAATTATGCGAATACGATCAAGCATGGTGTCAGGCTACCATTGGCGTGCTGTAAAAAGGAGGCATTCTAGCATGGTCAACGCCGCCTGACCGCGCATCGCGTATCTATTGCACCGAGACATGCTCGCCGTAGAGCGCTTTTTTTGATAGAATCGCCGGGTTCTTTAACATCCTGTTTTCACCGCTCAAGGCCTGATCATGCACCCTATGGTCCAATTCGCGTTGCGCGCACTGCGCGGCGCATCTGAACAGCTTAATCGTGTCCGGGACCGCCTGGACATTGCTCGTGAAACCCAGTCCGAGGATACGCTCCTCGCCGACACGGCCCGTTTCATCGAAGAACAGATTGCCCGGCAGTTTGCCAAGGGCTATCCGCTGCACGGTATCAGTGGTCGCTATATTCCCTGGAAGGATGGTGAAGGCGAAGGCGCTGACTACCATTGGAAGATCGATCTTTTCCACGGGTATGAAAACCTGTCGATCAACGCGACCGGTTGTGCCATTTCCATGGTGTGCCTGTTCAAGGGGCGCCCGGAACATGCCGTCATTATCAGCCCGTTTACCGATGACGAATACATCACCAGTCGTGGTCGTGGTGCTCACTACAACGGCAAGCGGATGCGAGTAAGCAACGCCGTCTCCACCGATAATGCGCGAATTGCGCTGGGTCTGCCGGAAATGCGTGTGCGTCAGCGCTATTTCCCGGATTACATGGTCATGACTCAGCGCCTTGGTGCGCAGGCATCGGTTATTCGTACCCTTGGTTGTCCGATCCTTGATATTGCCGAAGTCTCTTCCGGTCGCGTGGATGCTGCCATCGTGCAGGGAATCGACGAGCAGGAACTGGCCATCGGTCAGCTGATGCTCAAGGAGTCCGGTGCACTGATTGGTGCTCCGAACGGTGCTCCACAGGTTGAAGTGGATGGTGCCCTGATGGCTTCCGGTGCGCGGCTCTACAAGCAGCTGGTCAGACAGATTCAGCCGCACCTGATCCGTACCTGAGCGGATATGACACAAAAAAGCCCGGCCAATTGGCCGGGCTTTTTTGTGTCTGTTTCCTGGTCTCGCAGGACGCTGGAGGGGGAAAGCGGCGTACGCCCTGCCGACATGGAAAGACATGTCGGCAGGGCCATGAGCCTGTCAGTGGCTTTTCAGTCAGGGCAGCTCGTCGTCGACGGCTTCCTTCTTGGCAGGAATCAGGTCTTCGCGCTGCAGCTTGAAAACCAGAAGCAGGGCAGATGCCACGTATACTGACGAGAAGGTACCCAGTACGACACCAATGATCAGCGCCAGCGAGAAGTTGTGGATCATGTCCCCGCCAAGGAAATACAGCGCCAGCAGTACCAGCAGGGTTGTGCCCGAGGTCGAAAGGGTACGTGCCAGGGTCTGATTGATGGCGTTGTTGAAGATCCTTGGCATATCGCTGGTCTGGGATTTGCGGATGTTCTCGCGAATCCTGTCGTAAACGATAATGGTGTCATTGAGCGAGTAACCAATGACCGCCAGCACGGCTGCCAGCACTGTCAGGTCAAACTCGATCTTGAACAGAGAGAACACGCCGAGCAGGATGATGACGTCATGCCCCAGTGACAGCAGTGCGCCAAGGGCAAACTTGTACTGAAACCGAAAGGCAACATACAGGGCGACGACACCCAGGGCGACCAGCATGCCGAGGCCGCTCTGGTCGCGGAGCTGGTCACCGACCTGCGCACCGACAAATTCGGCGCGTACCAGACTGACCGGGTTGTCAGCATTGTTCAGGGCACTGGTTACACTGTCTCCGACGCTCTGGTCATACTTCTGCTGAAGGCGCACCAGGATGTCGTTGGCCTCCCCGAAGGTCTGCACCGAAAAATCCTGATAGCCCGCCGTAGACAGTGACTGCCGAACCACATCGAGTTCAGGTGCCTTGTCGTAGCTGACTTCCACCAGTGTGCCACCGGTAAAATCCAGCCCCAGATTAAGGTGCTGAACTGCCAAAGTGCCAATGGCGACCAGCGTGAGCAGGATGGAGACGACAAAGGCCGCCACCCGTTTGCCCATGAAATCGAAACTTGTCATTACCGTCTCCTCAAATCCAGAGTTTTTTCAGCGACTTTCCGCCGATCGTGAGGTTGGTAATGGCACGACTCACCATGATGCCGGTAAACATCGAGGTCAGAATGCCCAGTGACAACGTGACCGCAAACCCTTTTACGGGCCCGGTGCCGATCGAGAACAAAATCAGCGCTACCAGCAGGGTGGTGATGTTGGCGTCAAGAATCGAAGTGAAGGCGCGCTCATAGCCGGCGTGAATGGCCTGTTGAGGGCTCATGCCGTTTCGCAGTTCCTCTCTGATGCGCTCGTAAATCAGTACGTTGGCATCCACCGCCATCCCGAGGGTCAGCACGATACCGGCAATACCCGGCAGCGTCAGTGTTGCTCCCAGCAGGGACATGGCAGCAATCAGCAGGCTCAGGTTGATGGCCAGGGATGTATTGGCAATCAGGCCAAAGGCCTTGTAGCGCAGGAGCATGAACAGGACGACCAGTACCAGGCCTACCTCGACCGACAGAACACCCCGGTTGATGTTTTCCTGCCCAAGGCTTGGCCCGATGGTACGTTCCTGCGCAAAGTAGATAGGTGCAGCCAGCGAGCCGGAACGCAACAGCAGCGACAGTTCAGAGGCTTCCGTTGGAGAGTCAAGTCCGGTAATGCGGAAGCGGTTGCCCAGCGCACTCTGGATGGTTGCCAGACTGATGATGCCCTTTTCGGTATACGGCGTGCGCTTTTCGACCTGCTTGCCGTTTTCCATCACCGTGCGAGTACGGCTCTTGTGCTCGATATAGAGCACGGCCATGTTCTTGCCGATGTTCGAGCGAGTGGCGCGATTCATCTTTGAGCCGCCCGGGCCATCCAGATTGATGTTGACCTGAGGCTGGCCATTCTGATCAAAGCCCTGGCTGGCGCTGGACACGCTGTCACCCGTGATGATGACATCATTGGACAGGTTGGCCTTGCGCGAGGGGTCGTTCCGGAAGCCAAACGTTTCCACTTCACTGGCCTGAGCATCCGCCGGGGCTTCAAGGCGAAACTCCAGGTTGGCTGTTGCACCCACCACGCGCTTGGCGGCTGCCGTGTCCTGAACGCCGGGCAACTCAACCACGATGCGGCTTGGTCCCTGACGTTGTACCAGAGGCTCGGATACGCCCAGCTCGTTGACACGGTTTCGGATGGTGGTCAGGTTCTGCTTGACCGCGTAATCCTGGATATCGGTCACGGCCTTGTCCGTCAGCGTCATGACCAGCTGGTGCTCACGCCCCTGTTGCCGTGTCGTGAATTCGAACTGATTGTACTGGGAGCGCAGTTCGCCTTCGGCTTTTTCCAGCTCGCCTTCATTGAGGAACGAGAAGGTGATGGCCCGGTCGCGAACGCTGTTGTCGCGGTAGCGAATGCGTTCATCACGCAGGGTTTCACGCATGGCACTGGCATCAACATTCATGCGCTGAGTGACAGCGGCATCCATGTCGACTTCCAGCAGAAAGTGAACACCGCCACGCAGGTCCAGTCCGAGCTTCATGGGCTTGGCACCAATGGCGCGAAGCCAGTCCGGCGTGGAGTCTGCCAGGTTCAGGGCAACCACATAGCCTTCACCAAGCGCATCGGTGACAACGCTTCTGGCCGAAAGCTGCTGGTTTGCATGTTCAAGGCGAATCAGGGCGCTACCCTGGTTGATCTCGGTGGCCTTGACGTCGATACCGGCCTGCTCAAGCGCACTGGTGGCCTGACTTATATTCTGCTGACTGATGGCCTTGACGCCGCGTTCGCCGCTGATCTGGATGGCCGGGTCTTCCGGGTACAGGTTGGGCAGGGCATAGATAAAGCCCACGGCAAGCACAAGAAGTACAATCAGGTACTTCCAGATGGGATAACGGTTGAGCATCGGGGCTCTGTCCTGGTTGCTGACGGATCGAGGAGGGCCGGCATGACCGGCCCTTCAGGCTTACAGAGACTTGAGGGTGCCCTTGGGCAGGACCGCAGCGACGGCGTTCTTCTGAACGTTGACTTCAACGCCTTCGGAAACTTCCAGAGTTAGAAACTCTTCGCCTACCTTGTTGACACGACCTACCATGCCTCCGCCGATTACGATCTCATCACCCTTGGAAAGTTCGGTAATGAGTTTCTTGTGCTGCTTGGCCCGCTTTGACTGGGGGCGCCACAGCAGGAAATAGAAAATCAGCACGAAACCGACCAGCATAACGATCTGGCCGATGGCGCCCGCGCCGCCGGCGCCCGCGCCGCCGTCGGCCGCCTGAGCTGTGGAGATCAGGTAGTCCAGCATGGAAAGTCCTCTTCAAGAGCATGGTGAAACAGGGGCCGACCAGTGTCGGGCCCGCAGTTGGAACGTCGCGCCGGCTTCAGGTCGAAGCCAGTGCCGGTACCGGCAGGTCGCGTCGCGTGTAAAACTCGTTTACGAAGTCCGACAATGTACCCGCTTCAATAGCCCCGCGCAAACCGGCCATCAGCCGCTGATAGTAGCGCAGGTTATGGATGGTATTGAGCTCCGCGCCCAGCATTTCACCGCAGCGATCCAGGTGGTGAAGGTAGCTTCTTGAAAAGTTCTGGCAGGTATAGCAGTCGCAGCCTTCTTCCAGCGGTGACGTGTCATGGCGATGGCGTGCATTGCGAATTTTGACAGTGCCATCCGCCGTGAACAGATGGCCGTTACGTGCATTGCGGGTCGGCATGACACAGTCGAACATGTCCACACCCCGGCGTACGCCCTCAACCAGATCCTCGGGCTTGCCGACGCCCATCAGGTAGCGCGGTTTATCGGCCGGCATCATGTCGGGCAGGTAGTCGAGCACCTTGATCATCTCTTCCTTCGGCTCACCTACCGACAGGCCTCCGATGGCCAGGCCGTCGAAGTCCATGGCTTCAAGGGCCTTGAGCGAGCGTTCGCGCAGATCACGGTGCATGCTGCCCTGTACGATACCGAACAGCGCCGCACGAGAATCGCCATGGGCTTTCTTCGAACGCTCTGCCCAGCGAAGTGACAGCTCCATCGAGCGTTCTGCCTCGTCATGCGTGGCCGGGTAGGGCGTGCACTCGTCAAAGATCATGACGATATCCGAGCCCAGTGAGCGTTGGATGGCCATGGATTCTTCGGGGCCCATGAAAACCTTTGAGCCATCAACTGGTGATCTGAAATGGACGCCCTGTTCGGTGATCTTGCGCATTTCGCCCAGCGAGAATACCTGGAAGCCACCGGAATCGGTCAGGATCGGCTTGTCCCACTGGGCAAAGTCGTGAAGATCACCGTGTGCTTCGATGACCTCCGTACCTGGGCGAAGCCACAGGTGAAAGGTATTGCCGAGTATGATTTCAGCACCGATGGCCTTGATTCGCTCAGGGGACATCCCCTTGACGGTGCCATAGGTACCTACCGGCATGAAGGCCGGTGTTTCAACCGTGCCACGGGAAAAAGTCAGACGGCCGCGCCGGGCGCGGCCATCCGTGGCCGATGTTTCAAACGTCATGTCGCACTGGTCACGCATGAGAAGGAGACTCCTTGGGGGCTCGGGTCAGGAACATGGCATCACCGTAACTGAAGAAACGGTAGCCCTGTTCAACCGCCGCCTGATAGGCCTGTTTGACGGCTGCCGTACCGGAAAAGGCACTGACCAGCATCAGCAGTGTGGATTCAGGGAGGTGAAAATTGGTGATCAGCGCATCAACGCAGTGCCACTGATACCCGGGATAAATGAAAATGGCGGTATCTCCCTGAAATGGTTCAAGGGTGCCATCTTCCCTGCTGGCGCTTTCAAGGCATCGAACACTGGTTGTACCCACTGCAATGACGCGGCCACCATTGGCGCGCGTGGCGGCCACGGCGTCACAGGTTGCCTGGCTGACATTGAGCCACTCGCTGTGCATCTGGTGGTCCTGAATGTTGTCGACCCGTACCGGCTGAAAGGTGCCCGCGCCGACGTGCAGGGTGACATAGGCGGTATTTACCCCCTGATGTGCCAGGCGCGCCATCAGGGCCTCATCAAAATGCAGGCCGGCAGTTGGTGCGGCAACGGCTCCGTCATGGCGAGCATAGACGGTCTGATACCGGCTGCGATCGCCGAGCTCGTCCTCTCGCTCTATATAGGGCGGCAGTGGCATGTGGCCGTGCTGGTTAAGCAGTTCCACCAGGGGCGTATCACCCAGAAAGCGCAGCTCGAAAAGTGCGTCACGCCGGCCCTCTACAACAGCCTCTATTCCCCCTTCAAAAAGGAGGTGCGTGCCTGGGCGAGGAGACTTGCTGGAGCGAAGGTGCGCCAGCCCGGTGTGAGCGTCCAGGGGGCGCTCCAGCAGCATTTCAACCTTGCCACCACTGGCTTTTCGGCCAAACAGGCGGGCAGGGATAACACGCGTATCGTTGAATACCAGCAGGTCGCCCGGCTCGACCAGGTCGAGGATTTCTTCAAAGTGGCGATGATCAATATCGCCACTGGCACCGTCCAGGCAAAGCAGGCGGCAATCGGTTCGCTGCTCGCTGGGGTAACGGGCAATCAATTCATCAGGGAGGTCAAACTGGAAATCGGCGCGCTGCATGAAAGGCCTGTGCATCATCCGGCATTAAAAAGGAGGGCCATGATACCTGCCTCTCGCGCGCAAGTCATTGACGCGGGGCTCAATGCCCGTATAATACGCTCCGTCCTCATATGCCGGAGTGGCGAAATTGGTAGACGCAGGGGATTCAAAATCCCCCGGGCTAACCCCCGTGTCGGTTCGAGTCCGACCTCCGGTACCAGATATGAATCTGAAAAATCGCCATCAAGGCGATTTTTTTGTTTCAGGCTGCCAGTGCAGATTCCCTGCCAGCTTGTTGGCCTTGCCTCTCAAGCGATAACGCTCCCCTTGTTTGAATATTCTCGATCCGCTGCCCTGCAGACCGCTCGGTGTCGCAGGATTATTGCGTCCCTCGCGCCGGGTCACTGCCTGTATTTAATGCGCTGATCGTTGGCACGAGAGTGCGATAAAGTCATGCCGCTGTGCGTATTAGCCTCGATATATCAACGGGCTTTCCATATACTTCGCACGCAACTATTAATCCTGCTTATCTAATATCCTTTTGTGTGATTTTTGGATATGCCTCTTCAGATGCGATCAATTTCTACATTTATCCTGGCGAGCACCTCAGTCGACAGGGATGCGGGCTTATATCGATGTGTATATGGGTTTTTCTTATATGAATGAGTGCGCTGATACCTTTTTCATGCCCAAGATGTTGAATAAAAAGATAAACATGCAGCAAGGGTCAATCGATCTTTTTTGAAAGGCTGTTTTCCATAACATATTTTCAAAAAAAAATCCTGGCGATATCGGGTGTTTATTTTCTAATACTTTGAACTCAGTCTTTTATTGTATTGCTCCAATGCGTCATTTCTTTAGAATAAGTTATGCTTCAGGTTCAGGGAAAATACCGTGAAATTCAGGAAGGACATAAATGGTCTAAGGGCCATTGCAGTAATGGCTGTTGTTTTATTCCATTTTAATTCGTTCTGGGTGCCGGGCGGCTTTGCTGGTGTTGATGTGTTTTTTGTTATTTCCGGATTTTTGATGACCGGAATAATATTCAGGGGGATCGATCGCCAGACCTTTTCCCTCTGGAAATTTTACAAGGCACGTGCAGACAGGATAATACCCGCTCTGGCCGTGCTTTGTTTGGCACTTGCATTATTCGGCTGGTTTTTTGAGTACGATGTGGTCTACAAGACCATATCAAAACACATTATTGCCTCCCTCGGATTTATTTCAAATATCATTTACTGGCGTGAGTCAGGTTACTTTGATGCCTCTTCCCATGAGAAGTGGTTATTACATACCTGGTCGTTATCCGTTGAGTGGCAGTTTTATATAATTTATCCCCTGGTACTTGTTGTCCTGCGAAAGCTGATGTCGGCAGGGGCAACAAGAGTAATCATCCTGCTGGGGGCTGTGGCAGGATTTGTCTTTTGTGCCGTTGCTACGTCAAGAGCACCTGATGCGGCTTATTTCCTGCTGTCTACCAGGGCCTGGGAAATGATGGTCGGGGGGGTGGCCTGCCTTTATCCCTTCAGCTCAGGAGAGAAGTGGAAAAAGCCGCTGGAGTGGGTCGGTCTGGCGTTGATCATTATTTCCTGTTTTCTGGTATCCGAAGAAAACCCATGGCCGGGCTATCTGGCGGCTCTGCCTGTGCTGGGTGCCTTTTTTGTTCTTCAGGCACAGCGCAATGACAGTTTGATAACGGGAAATGTCCTGTTTCAGAAGCTGGGTGCCTGGTCCTACTCGATTTACCTGTGGCACTGGCCGCTGGTTGTATACATGTATAGCTATATGGCCATCACTGCCGTTAACAGCCTTTTGCTGATAGGTTTATCAATCATATTGGGTATGTTGTCCAACATGTTTGTCGAGCGAAAGGCGTCAGGAAAAGCGATGCTGGCATTGTGGCTGGCAGCGTTGGGCGCTGCGGGTATTGTATATATGAATAATGGCCATTTTGATATCAGGGACAGGTCCAATGATGCGGGAAACCAGTTCATAACCTCTTATAATAATTACAAGATGGATCCGACCGGATTATTCAATAAATGTAATGCCTCATTGCAGATGCGTGATACCGGCAAGCCGCAGGTGGATGATATCTGTATCAGTTCAACTACAGGCGGTGTGTTCCTGTGGGGCGATTCACATATGGGGTCCCTGTCGACGGGATTGCGTTACGAAATGCCAAAGGGCATGCCTTTTAGTCAATTGACCTCATCCGGTTGTCCGCCATCCTTTACCATGAAAAGAAACGGATCGGACCGGTTTGATCAGGGGTGTGATTATTCAAATGGAATGGCCTACAGGGCCATCATGAAAGCCAGGCCTGAAGTTGTCATACTGGGTGCTGCTTCTCATCATGAGAGTGTTGACTGGAGTGAAACGGTTTCCAGACTGCATGATATGGGTGTGCCTCGTGTAATTATAATGGGCCCCTTCCCACAATGGGAACCGTCCTTGCCTCAAGCGTATGTTACAAGGCATATGGGTGAGAAATATATTTCAGACTTTACATTTACTCGATCGTTGATCGACAGTAATAACTATCTGAAAGCGCTGCATGCCAAAAATGATGATTTTGTATTCGTCGATATGCTGGATCACCTGTGTTTTACCAATGACAGAGGTCATTTAAGCTGTCGGGCGAGGGTGGGCGATAGTCTTATAACCTTTGATTATGGACATCTGACTGTTGAAGCTTCCCGGTTTGTTGCCAAAAACTATGTAGTTCCTCTTTTGTAAGACATTTTGTGTTTCATATCTCGGCGCCAGTGTGAAAACACTGGCGCTTTTTATTATTCAGTATTTATGCACCAGCGTTGATCCATCTTTTTCATTTCGCATTTCTTCGTTGCTTTATATGCTTTCTTTTCCATCGGATCCTTACGTGTTTTCGGGCCTTTTTGATGTGGTAGTACACACTGTCTCGCTCTCGCCTTTAATTAACATGGGTTATCCGGTTCTGTCGGTTCATGTGAATTTAACGTTCCCTGTCAGTATGCGGTAACCGCACGACTTCACTGCCATGACTGAATACAGCGGCTCCGTGATTTTTCCTGCACATGAGTTTTAACTGATTTTGTGAATTTCCCTTGATATCGGAAGGTGCAGTTGATTGCCCGATTTGTGGTACTAAATAATGGTGTACTCTAATTATAATTAATTTTTTCGTCTTTTAGCGTTACAGCTTTGGTATGGCGCCCTGTCATACCTTTAACACGCTGAGATGCAGGAGACGTCAATGTCCTTTCAAGAGACGGCGGAACGTTTGTTTGGGTTCAGGAAAGGGTTTCGTGCAGATTATCGCAATGCCATGCACTGGACGGGCGCTCAACTCGGGCAGGGGGAACTGAAGGGATGCCAATCCGGCCTTTATGCCTGTTTTCATCCGCATCTGAGTCTGGCGCAGTTAAGCCGGCCGGATATCTTTCATGCTTATTATTCCCGGTATTGGGTGCCTCTGGATATGGAGGGAATGCCGGTTGAGCTTGCAGTATTTTATCTTGATACCGCGCTGGCGATCGGTGCTGATAATGCGCTTCGGTTACTACAGGATGCGTTGGGGATGCGTGCCGATGGCTGGATTGGTGCCCATCTCAGGCAAGCCTGGCATTCAGAAGAGCCTTCAAGGGTGGTGCTGGCACTGTGCGCCCGTCGGCTCAGGTTCATTGCGAGTGGGCCGGCATGGGGAGATCAGCAGCGGGAAGAATGTATGGCATTGATTGAAGGACTCGAAAGCCTTTCTGACATTACGCAGTAGCATAAGGATAAAACCCGCCGCAGGGCGGGTTTTATACGTAGTAAATCCGGTCAATCAGCGGCGGCGGCCCAAAAGAATACCGGCAATCAAGCCTGCAGCAGTTCCTGCAGCGATGTAGGACCAGCTGTTGTCATGGACATGACGGTCAAGATCATATGCCCGGCGCTGCCCGTATTCGTAGGCACGGCGGCCATCAGTTCCGAGCCTTGCGCGCGCGCGGCCAAGGTGCTCACTGGCATCGCTGCCCAGTTCTTCCAGGCGATGACGTGACCGTTCCGTGCCTGAGGCCAGTTCATCATGCCAGCGTTCCATGGCTCGACGACGATCGCGGCTAGAGCGAAATATACCCATTGAGTGTCCTCCTGACGGATGGGGGATAAAAAAATCCGGTCATGATGTCATGACTGGCTCATAGCGTAGCCCTGAACAGGGGCCTTTGCCCAGTCTTCAGAGGTATTTACATATTGTTTCAAAAAGACATGAAAAGAAAAGTGCATATGCAGGTGGACTGCTGTAATTTTTCTAATGTATTAATATTTTTGTACTAGTAGTTGTTAATCATTTTCGTGTCTGGATATGACGAATCTGAACAGGCAGGTGTTGATCACCTGCCTGTCGGCAGAATGGCCCTTTGGCGGTTTTGAAAGCTTGCTTTCAAACCGCTTTTTTTTGTCTAGTAGTTCCTGTGAAGAAGGCAGGGGGTATCCATCCCCACGATGTTTATTTTCAAATTTCTTTCGGTGAACAATGACACTGACGCAGTGGCTGCCTCTGGCCGTGGTATGTAGCCTGGGGGCGGTATCGCCAGGACCCAGCCTGGCCATGGTCTTGCGACACACCCTCAAGGGTGGGGCATCCCGCGGTATGATGGCAGCAGTATCACATGCACTGGGTGTGGGAGCATATGCTCTGCTGACCGTGGCTGGCATCGGCTGGCTGTTTGAGCAGTGGCCCATGTTGTATCAGGGGGTGTCACTGCTGGGCGCGTGCTATCTGGCATGGGTTGGGGTGCAGGCATTGAGCGCCGCTCGGCAACCATCAGCTACTGATGCCACGGCCGTGCCAGCCACGGTTGACCCATCCCCCTGGAAGGATGGGATATGCATTGCACTGGCCAACCCCAAGTTGATCGTGTTTTTTCTGGCGTTGTTGAGCCAGTTTGTCGATCCGACTTCAACTACGAGCGATCGCGCGACGATTGTCCTCACCGCCCTGATTATTGATGGCCTCTGGTACGTCATGGTGGCGCTGGTTCTGTCGCGTCCTCGGCCGCTTGGCTGGCTGCGTCAGCGGGAGTCCGTGATAGACCGGCTGACAGGCTGGGTGTTGCTTGCTCTGGCGGCCGGCGTGTTTCTGGATACATTCATGATGGTCGGGCCACTGTAAGGCAGGTCAGAAAAGGATATCTATTACGTGTCAGTGTATTCAAGGCGTGCTGCAGGGGAGCGTGTACAGTTGGCTACCTCGTTGGGCGCATGTTGCGGTTCGACGTCCAGAGCGATGCTTCGTCGTTTGAGGCTTTGGCATTTTGCCAGCTACGTATTTGTGATCAATCGACGGGATGAGCTGTGTGTTCAGCATCGAACCGATGACAAGGACGTCTTTCCCGGCATGCTGGATCTATGTGCCGGTGGCGTTGTTGCAGCAGGGGAGACCTGCCATGTGGGCGCAGCGCGGGAGGCCAGTGAAGAGCTTGGAGTTTCCGGGCAGTTGAACCCGGTCGGACAGTTCTGTTATCCGCCCTTGAACGTGCATGGTGCCGTGTACTGGCTGCGCTGGGAAAGGGAGATTACCCCTCAGCCGGAAGAGGTAACGCACGTTGAATGGCTCGATATCCAAACGGTGCTCACTCGTGAACATGTCACTCCGGATAGTCGTGAAGCATTGATGCTGTGGTTGCGTCAGGAGAGCTGCCCGCTGAAGGGCAGGCAGGCTCTTTGATAGGTAGGCCTCTGATGCCTGTGGCCCCTTAATGCAGCGCTCCAGATAGTGTCTTGCTGTCCGTGATTGTCGGCGACTCGAGCAACGCACGTGCCTTGTCCAGACGGTCTTCCAGATTGATCAGCATGACACCTTTCAGCTGATCGCCCTCCAGATAGTAAAGCACGCCCTCCTGCATCGGTGTTTTCCAGTCCTCGATTACGTCAAGGCGGCTGTCTGCCAGGCCGACCGCCTGAAACTTGATATCAAACACATTGGAATAGAAGTAGGGCGTATGGGTATAGCGCTCGGTGCTCCCTGTCATGTTATGACCGGCTACCGGCCCCATCATGTTGGCATTATCCACATGCTCTACTCGCTGTCGGCCCATTCGCTTGTCCGGATAGCTGGCAACGTCGCCCGCAGCAAGGATATGAGGGTCGCTGGTGGTCAGGTGCTCATCGACGACTATGCCATCCTCCACTTCAAGCCCGGCCTGCTCTGCAAGCTGTGTGTTGGGCGAAATGCCGAGTCCGGCGGCCAGTACTTCGGCATGGACGGTCTCGCCACTATCCAGAGTGACCGTGACGCCGCCGTCATCCTGTGTGCCCTCGGTTACTTCACACCCAGTCATGACCGTAACGCCGTGCCGGGTGAAGGTGTCTTCAAAATGACTGGCAAATTCAGACGGAAACAAGGCGGCACCCAGGGTGTCGTCCGGTGTGATCAGGGTAACCTTGCACTCTTGCTGAACCAGCGCGGCGGCCAGCTCGAAACCAATGTATCCGCCACCGACCACCACCATGCTTTTTTTAGCGGCAGCGTGCTCTCTCAGCGTTTGGTAATCGTTCAGGCTTCGAAAATAAAGAACTTCCGGGCTGGCTGAAAGGCCGGGCAGGGTATTGGGCGTGCCTCCTGTCGCCAGCAGCAGCGCGCGGTATGCAAAGGTTTCGCCCTCCTGCGTAGTGACTGTCCGTGATTGCCGGTCAAGGGCTGTCGCCACGGTGCGCGTATGGAGCGCGACGTTATCGTCATCTGACAGCAGCCAGATATCTTCCTGAGTAAAGTCCGGATCGGTCCAGAGTTTCTTGGAGAGTGCCGGGCGGGCAATCGGCCCCTGGGGCTCTTCTGTCAGCATGACAATCGAGCCGTGCGTGTCCCTTTCCCTGATCGCCTTGACGGTAGTGGCTGCGACCATGCCGCCGCCGATGATGAGATAATCGCATGTGTCTTTCATGCTCGCTCCTTGAGTCGTATCGAGAGTGAGGCGGGCCATTTCCCTGAGCCCGTATCCGGGTTTAACCATAGGAAGAGCGCAGCAAGTCATCAACAGGAATGCCCGGAAGAGATCAAGGTGTTTAACAGGGGGGGATTTTTCGTCAGGATAAGGTACCCTGTTTTGCTTGGGTGGCCTCTGGCGGTATATGTGCCAGGCGGCTTGACAAGGAGGTTTCGTCCACATGATTAAAGGAGTGGTTGCGTGGTCCTGAACGGCTTTTACCCACGTATTCTGCGCTGGCTCGCCATGATGATGGCAGTTCTGTGCTTATCCGTCCCCATCGCTCATGCTGCCCCCGCCGGTGCAGAACAGGATTCGGCCAGCCCGGATGCTGCAGCTCTGGCGGACATGCTTGAAAATGATCAAACACGCCAGCAGCTGATCAAGCAGCTTCGTCAGGTCGCTGATGGCAGTGACAAGTCCGGCGAGGTGGCTCAGGACAAGGCCGCCGCTGAAGACGAGGATGGAGGGCTGGGTGGTCTGCCCCGCCAAGTGGCTGATACGACGCAAGCCTTTGCCGAGTCGCTCGCGGCCAATGTGACCGGGTCCTGGGACGCTATCACCTCGATTGGTGACGGTGCCGATGGAAAGGGGGCCGACTGGGGCAGGCTGGCTGGTCAGATGGTTGGTCTGGCAATCGTCATCGGCGGCACTATCGTGGCCTTTTTCCTGTTACGTCGGGCCATCAGCCCGCTGTTTCGACGGGCTGATGCCTGGGTATGTTCCGAGCAGGGCGCCTCCAGTGTCCTGAAGCGGCTGGGCGCCGTGCTCCTGTGTCTGGTACTTGATCTGGTGGCTATCGCACTGGCCTTTGTGGTCGGGTATGCGCTGGGGCTGTTTGCGGCGGGTGACAAGGCCAGCATTGGTACCTATCAGTCCCTGTTCATCAATGCCTTTGCCATGGTTGAGGTGATCAAGGCCCTGATTCGCATGGTCTTTGCCTCTCGCTATGATGGCCTTCGCCTGTTCGACATGGATTCGGGCGTAGCGCGCTACTGGAACCGGTTTCTGGCTATTCTTGCCGGCCTGGTAGGTTACGGCATGATGGTTGCCGTTCCATTTGTTGAAGGGATGGTATCGCCCTCGCTGGCTCGTCTGGTTGATATGCTGATCATGGTTGTAGCGTACGTTTACGCTCTGACAGTCATTCTGGGCAATCGACGAGACCTGCAGCAACGCCTTGAAACCCGCGCCCGCGCCGCCTCCATGGGGGCCTTCGGTATTCTTATGCGGATTCTGGGCAAGGTATGGCACCTGTTTGCCATCGGGTACTTCACGGTACTTTTGATCATAAGTCAGGTCTATCCTGAGCAGGCCCTGCCCTTCATGGCCAGAGCGACACTTCAGACGCTGGTTGCCGTAGGCCTTGGCATGCTGATTTCAAGCATGATTACGCGTGTATTGAGCCGTCGTCTTGAGCTTCCCAATAATCTGGGGCAGCGCCTGCCGCAGCTGGAGCAGCGCCTCAACGCCTATGTGCCCAATGCGCTCAAGGCTGTACGTGCCCTGCTGCTGATCGCGGTTCTGCTGGTTGTCATGGATGCGTGGAAGGCCTTTGACCTGCCAGGCTGGATGGCATCGGATGCAGGCCAGCATACAATCGGCATGATCATTCATGTGGCTATCATTCTGCTCATCGCAGCACTGGTATGGACGGGCCTTGCCAGCTTTATCGAGCATCGTCTGAACCCTGGTGATAACGGTCGCATGCCCAGTGCACGCGAAAAGACCCTGTTGTCACTGTTCAGAAATGCCATTGCCATTGCGCTGGCCGTCATGACCATCATGATTGTGCTCTCGCAGATCGGCATCAATATCGGGCCCTTGATTGCCGGTGCCGGTGTGGTCGGGCTTGCGGTAGGTTTCGGGGCGCAGAAGCTGGTACAGGACGTCATTACCGGGGTCTTCATTCAGCTTGAAAATGCGATGAATACCGGGGATGTGGTTTCCGCCGGCGGGATTACCGGTACAGCCGAACGTCTGACCATACGGTCTGTCGGCATCCGTGACCTGTCCGGAACTTATCATGTCGTGCCTTTTTCCTCGGTGGATGTCGTATCCAACTACATGCGTGACTTTGCCTATCACGTTGGTGAATACGGTATTGCCTATCGCGAGGATGTGGACTTTGCCATAGAGAAGCTGCAGGACGCCTTCAAGGAGCTGAAGGAAGACGAAACGCAGAGCGGCAACATCATGGAAGACATGACGGTGCCGGGTGTCATTGCGCTGGCGGACAGTTCCGTCAATATCCGGATCATGATCAAGACCACTCCCGGAACGCAGTGGGCACTGGGCCGTGCCTTCAATCGCCTGGTGAAAAAGCATTTCGACGCTGCGGGTATCGAGATTCCGTTCCCGCATCTCACCATGTACTTTGGCGAGGATCATGACGGCAAGGCACCACCCGCCAATATTCGCGTGCTGCAGCGTGAAAAGGTGATAAATGCCTCCGAGAGAAAGGCCTCCTCAGATGAAGAGAGCGCCTCTACGGAACCCACGGCAACTACCGGCCGCAACAGCATGCCGGATGTAGATAATGATGACGCTGGAGACGCCGGCGACCGTTGAGTCGCTTCGTCAGAGCGTGGCGCTAAAAGCCTCGACCTCCGGGTCGAGGCTTTTTTTATGAGCAGTACCCGACAGCCATTCACTGCAGGTCCGGTCTGCCGATACCCATAGTCTCGATAATATGAGCAACGGATCATGAAGGCGCTGGACTACCTTCCCGGGCCCTGGAGACAACACATGAATTTTTTGAACCGCAGCGTCAAGGTACGTCTTTACACCGTGATTGGTGTCACGCTTGCCATCATGGTCATTGTGGGTGGGGCCGGTGTGTGGGGAATGAGCAATGTCATGAAGGATCTGGATCATGTCTATCACACGGATGTAAAACGCATCGAATTTGTATCCAGTCTTCAGAGCAAAATGCAGGATGCACACATCATGCTGCTGGGCGCCATCAATGCCGATAATGACAGTGCCATCAAGCAGCTTGAGACGCGCGGACAACAGGACCAGCGAGCCTTCAGTGATCTTTTGGACAAGTACCTTGCATCGCTCTCGCCGGCGCGCCGCCAATCGAAGGATGTGCAGCAGCTCCAGGCTCTTCAGGAGCGTTACTGGGATAACTTTGCAACGGTAACGCAGCATGTTCTGGCCGGTGATGAGAGTGCTGTCGAACAGGATGCTGCACGGCTCGCCGACCAGACCGGTCTCTATATCGCGTTACAGGAAGTGGCAACAAACATGATTGCGTTCAACAATCTGGATATAGAGGCGTCCTATCAGCATGCCGAACAGAGCTTTCACACCGAGCGCAATGTGATTCTGGTGGTTTGCCTGCTGGCATTGCTGCTGTGTGCATCGGCGGGAGGGTGGTTGATTCGAAGCATTGTACGACCTCTGATGCACGCAGAGCAGGCCGCTCGTACAACCGCCGAGGGTGATCTGACCTACCGGATCGCCGCACGGGGCCAGGATGAATTCGGCCGTGTACTGCATTCGCTCGTCGATATGCAGGCAAGGTTGAAAGATATCATTCGTTCAGCGAGAACGAGCAGCCACACCGTCGCCGCCATCTCCGATGAAGTGGCCTCCAGCAGCAGCGAATTGAGTACCCGGACTCAGGAGCAGGCTTCCAGCCTGGAGGAGACAGCTGCCTCGATGGAGGAGATCACGTCAACAATCCGTCATAACAGTGAAAATACACGCCAGGCAGAGCGACTGGTGCAGGACGTGACCAGTCAGACACGCGAGAGTGACAAGGTCGTGGGACGTGCGATGTCGGCGATGGGCTCCATCCGTGAATCCAGTGATCAGATCGTATCGATTGTCAGTGTCATGGACGATATTGCGTTTCAAACCAATCTGCTGGCCCTCAATGCCTCGGTAGAGGCTGCGCGAGCAGGTGAGCAGGGGCGTGGGTTTGCCGTGGTTGCCTCCGAGGTGCGTATCCTGGCGAATCGCTCGGCCACGGCCGCCCAGGAGATACGTTCGCTTATCACTGAAAGCGTGGGGCGTGTGCAGGAGGGCGCGGAGCAGGTGGAAATGACCTCAGGTTCCTTGAAGCTGATCGTCCAGAATGTCGAGCGCGTTAATGATCTTATGAGTGAAATGGCCGCAGCCGGTCGGGAGCAGTCTCAGGGGGTCGATCAAATCAATATCGCTGTCAGCGAAATGGATGGTATTACCCAGCAAAATGCGGCACTGGTGGAAGAGGCCGCGGCGTCCAGCCAGGTATTGTCCGAGCAGGCGCAGGCCCTGCGTGAATTGATCGATTTCTTCAGGATTGATGATGAGCAGTTAACGCCATCTCCGAACAGGGTGGTGCCTGAAAGGGCAAGCTCCGAACGTGCTGTTTCCACAAGCACGCATGATGCGCCAGGTCGACCCGCTCCCGATGCGCCGCGCAAGGCACCTGAACGTAGCGTACCGGCCAGTCAGGATGACTGGGAAACCTTTTAAACCCGTAATCGAAACTATTCATGGCCGCCCACGGGCGGCTATTTTTTTGGTTTTTATAGCATTTTTTCTTATCGAGGCGTCTCGTTCAAAGTAGTTGGCTAACATTTTCCATTTTCGATGTAAAGACTGTTTCGGATGGTCCGATAACTCATCAGCGGGATGACATTTCCTTGAATCAACTGGTCAACGATACTTAAACGATAACGGCGGTGCACGATATGCTGGGACTCAACAAAAGTGTGAAAATCAGGCTCGTACTAACGCTGGCCGTGAGTACCATTCTTCTTACGGCAGTGGCTGTGCTGGCCGAGTTATGTCTTGAAGCCAGCAATGAAAGCAGGAAGGACCTTTACGAATTTGAAATGAAAAAGCAGCAAACGATGGGTGCCATTACCACTGATCTGTTTCAGGCACGTATTGCAGTGCTTGCGGCATATGGGTATCGCGATGAAGCCAGATTTGACCGTGCTGAACAGGTGATTCAGGAGATGGAAACGAACACCCGGGCCGCCTGGCAGCGTTACCTGGCACTGGCCGAGGCTTCTGATAGGCCTGTGCCCTTGAAGCAGGACATGCAGTCCAATCTTGATCAATTCTGGGGCGCCTATGGAAAGGTCATCGGGTTGATGAGGGCTGGTGACTTTGATCAGGCCACCGATATTGGCAACAACGTGGTCTCACCCGCCTATCGAGGCTTTGTTGAAGCGTCGGATGCCATGGCTGCCCAGGATGATATTTCCATCAAGGCGGATTACGAGGCCGGCCAGGAAGATTATGTTTTCCTGTCCAGGCTGATCTTTGGCGCAATTGCGCTGGCGCTTGTGCTTTCGGCTGTAATGGGTGTCTGGCTGGTACGCAGCATTCTGAAGCCGCTTGCGCAGGCCCAGGACATTGCCGCTGCCATTGAACAGGGCGATTTGACGCGCAGTATTACCATCAAGCGTGAAGATGAGTTCGGCCAGCTGCTCAACGTCATGAAGGGCATGCAGGCGCGACTGGTCTCGATAGTCAACGGTGTACGTGAAAGTACACAATCCGTGCATAGTGCAGTGAGCGAAATCTCCAACGGTAACGATGACCTGAGCAGCCGGACTCAGGAGCAGGCTGCCAGCCTTGAGGAAACGGCGGCCTCCATGGAGGAGATGACGTCAACCGTGCGCCAGAACAGTGACAGCATGGACAGCATGTCAACTCTGGTCGAGCAGATGAACAATCAGGCCCGTGAAGGTGGTGAAGCCATCGGTCGTACCCGCAAGGCAATGAACGAAATCAATGATTCCAGCGCGCGTATCGAGGATATTATCGGGCTGATCGACAGCATTGCCTTTCAAACCAACCTGCTGGCATTGAATGCCTCGGTTGAAGCAGCCCGTGCCGGTGAGCAGGGTCGAGGCTTTGCCGTAGTAGCGTCTGAAGTGCGGAATCTGGCAACTCGTTCAGCCACGGCTGCGCAGGATATCCGTGGTCTGGTAGCGCAGAATGTCGAGAAGGCCAAAAGCGGCGTGGTGCTTGTCGGGCAGTCCGAAAAAACCCTCGAAGAGCTTCTGGCCAGTGCTCACCAGGTCAATAGCCTCGTTGGCGAAATCAATCATGCCACGCGAGAGCAGGCATCAGGCATTGAACAGGTCAATCTGGCCATTTCCCAGATGGACGGCGTAACACAGCAGAATGCGGCACTTGTTGAGCAGTCTGCTGCTGCCGGTCATAGCCTCAGGGAGCAGGCCGATCAGCTGATCCGGCAGGTCGCTGTATTCCGAACGCATCAGCACGATGTGCCGCAGGGAAGGGTGGTTCCTGCACCTGTTTCGGAAAGTGTTTCGCCTCGCCCCTCTGCATCTACTGGTACCAGAAAGCCAGCGCCCGTGCGGGCTGCCGCTCCAGCCAAAACATCTTCAAAATCCTCGCCTCAGCCGGTGGCTGCCGGTGATGATGACTGGGAAACATTCTAGATAGTGATGGCTGTGACATGAAAAAGCCCGCCTTGAGCGGGCTTTTTCATGTGTCGATATCCCTGGTGGCCATCGCTTGCTGGTGCTGAACTTCCTGCATCAGTGTTACCCATCGGTGGCGGGACAGTGAGGTGGTCAGCCCTGAAAACAGGAGCCAGAAGCGGCGTTTCATCGGGGTAAGTCGTTCCGTGTGGCGAACCAGCGGCGGAAGAATGCGCTGTGCTTCAAACTGTTTCCAGCCCTGGGTTATGGATACCTGATACTTCACCATGACAGGAGCCATTTCGATGCGATAAATCCATTCAAGCTGTTTATGCGTATAGTCATGGCGAAGGATTTCCTCAGCCATCTGTTCGTAGTCCCTGATACCTGGTTCACTGTCCAGCCACAGGCGAGTGAGCGACAGCCAGAGTGTTTGTCGGGAAGCCAGTAGCGTGGCACGGTCGATCATGAGCAACATCCATCCAGCATGAAAAATTGAAGCGTAGGCCGGTTCCGGACACAATACGCCCTTTGCCGCTAAAATACCGGCCATTAACCGGGATCCTCAATGAGGGCTTCCGTTCAATGATCAGATAACGAGGTTCAGCGTGATCATCCAACCCAAAGTTCGCGGTTTCATTTGCACAACGACGCACCCTGTTGGCTGCGAAAAGAATGTTCAGGAACAGATCGAGGCCACCCGAAAGCAGGGCGTACGCAACGATGGTCCCAAAAATGTGCTGGTTATCGGGGCATCAAGCGGATATGGCCTGGCTGCGCGTATTACCGCTGCCTTCGGATATGGTGCCAACACGCTGGGCGTCTTTTTTGAAAAGGCCGGTACGCCGACTCGCCCCGGGACTGCCGGCTGGTACAACTCGGCTGCCTTTGACCGATTTGCCAAGGAAGAAGGGCTCTATAGTAAATCGATCAATGGTGATGCCTTTTCCCACGAAGCTCGTGAGAAAGCCATCGAGCTGATCAAGCAGGACATGGGGCCCATAGACCTGGTGGTATATTCCCTGGCCTCACCGGTCAGAAAGCTTCCTGACAGCGGTGAAGTGGTTCGTTCTGCGCTCAAGCCGATTGGTGAGACGTATACCTCAACTGCGATCGATACCAACAAGGATCGTATCATTGAGGCGTCTGTCGAGCCTGCCACACAAAAAGAGATTGATGACACTGTTACCGTGATGGGTGGCGAAGACTGGGAGCTCTGGATCAAGGCGCTGGATGAGGCGGGTGTTCTGGCCGATAACGCGCAGTCTGTCGCGTTCAGCTATATCGGTACCGAGATTACCTGGCCGATCTACTGGCATGGGGCGCTGGGCAAGGCGAAGGAAGACCTCGATCGGGCCGCAGCGGCCATTGATGAAAAAATCGGCGGCAGTGCACGCGTTGCCGTACTGAAGTCCGTCGTTACCCAGGCCAGCGCGGCTATTCCTGTCATGCCACTTTATATCTCCATGGTGTATCAGACCATGAAGGAGAAAGGGCTCCATGAAGGCACCATCGATCAACTGAATCGTTTGTACCGTGAACGGTTGTACGCCGAGGGCCCCATCGAAACGGATGACCAGAACCGCCTCCGTCTGGATGACTGGGAGCTTCGTGACGACGTACAGAATGAGTGCAAGGCGCTGTGGCCCAGAGTGACCGATGACAACCTGTTTGAGGTGACCGATTATGCCAATTACAAGCGCGAGTTCTTGAAGCTCTTCGGATTTGAGCGCAACGATGTTGACTATGACGCGGATGTTAACCCCGACATCGATTTCGATGTTGTAACACTTTAGTCCTCCAGGCTCGCTCTTTTTCAAACGCCGACCGACAGGTCGGCGTTTTTTTGTCGATATAAAACGTAATCGCCTGCATTACGCTCCCTTCATGTGGCGTTAAAGTACTGTTTTTTACAGATTGAGTGGCGTAAAAAATGTCAGTATCTGGTTTTTTGAAGTAGTGAAGCATTAGACTAATAGTGTTAATTTTTTTAATGAAAAAAAGTAACAAAATGTTTCAAATGGGTGCTGGGAGGCATCGCTTCCTGAACCGGATTGCTTGCATGTCATTCCATCCCTGCCTCGAGAGGATTCCTTATGGCTAACATCACCATTGAACGCATTGATGGCGCCCTGTTCACCGTTGATCCTCGCCAGGTAATTATTTCCGGCGCATCGGTGGAAACCGGATCGCTGCTTTTCGCCCCTGATGGCGCCCGTATGGTGCTTGCAGATGGCACGGTGCTGGATGTTGCCGCAGGACAGAAAGTGCTGCTGTCACTGGTGGACGGTACCACGGTGCTGGAAGCTCAGGACATCATCAATCCTTCCATTCCCGGAGGAGACAGTGATGTAGCAGAGCTGCTGGCTGCCATTGCTCGAGGGGATGACCCCACGCTCGTACAGGAAGGCCCCGCAGCGGGTGCCGAGGCAGGCGGTGATACCGGCGGTGGTGAAGAGGGCGGTTTTTCACAGCCATTTGGAATATCCAGGGAAGGTCGCGAAGAAGCGGCAACGTATACCTATGCAGCGGATAATGGCTCGTCAGCTACCATCACCGAGCGCGATGCCGGTAATGCTCCGGTTGAAAACGCAGACGATGCAGTCGCGGATACCGGTGCAGACGATACTGAAAATACCGACGATACATTCGTGGAGATTGGTGCGGACAATACAGAAAACACCGGTCCCTCCATCCCTGTTTTATCTCTCGATCCTCTTGTGGAAGACAGTGTGGTGGCTGGTCAGCGCATCGGTACTGCTTCTTCAACGGCAGCCAATGGTGGCCCGGTTGCTTATGCATTGTCCGATAATGGGGCGGGATATCTTGCCATTGATTCGGTAACGGGAGACATCACGCTGACTCAGGCGGGTGTTGACGCCATCAATAATGATGACCTGAATCTGGATAACCTGTCGATTACGGTGACGGCTACTGACGTCAATGCCAATACAAGTTCGGCCAACGACAACATCACGGTGGTTCGCACCGATGATCCAGCTACCATCAGCGGCGTACAGACCGGCGATGTGGCCGAAGATACGGTGCTGACGACCAGCGGTACGCTTTCCGTGAGTGACCCCGATGCGGGTGAGTCCACGTTCGTCGCCCAACCGAACACCACCGGCGCCTACGGCAACTTCGCGATCGACGAGGCCGGCAACTGGGCCTACATGCTCGACAACACCAACGGCGACGTTCAGGCGCTGGGCGACGGCAACACACTGACCGAGACCTTTACCGTCATCACCGCCGGCGGCGATCGCGAGACCGTCACCGTCACGATCAACGGCACGGATGATGCCGCCGAGATTACCGGCGTGCAGACC
>NZ_JAMLJK010000001.1:769365-1346995 GCF_023700005.1 Larsenimonas rhizosphaerae
CAGACCGCTACCGCGGGCAGCTACGGCAGCTTCGCCATCGACGCCTCTGGCAACTGGTCCTATCAGCTCGACAACACCAACGGCGACGTTCAGGCCCTGGGCGAGAATGATCAGCTGACCGAGACCTTTACCGTCATCACCGCCGGCGGCGACAGCGAGACCGTCACCGTCACGATCGATGGCACCAATGACGCCGCCGAGATTACCGGCGTGCAGACCGGCAGCGTGACGGAAGATACGGTGCTGACCACCTCCGGCACCCTGACCGCCACCGATACCGACAGTGGCCAGGCCGGCTTCCAGCCGCAGACCGCTACCACCGGCAGCTACGGCAGCTTCGCCATCGACGAGGCCGGCAACTGGGCCTATCAGCTCGACAACACCAACGGTGATGTCCAGGCCCTGGGCGAGAATGATCAGCTGACCGAGACCTTCACCGTCACCACCGTCGGCGGGGACAACGAGACCGTCACCGTCACGATCAACGGCACCAATGACGCCGCCGAGATCACCGGCGTACAGACCGGCAGCGTGACCGAAGACACCGTGCTCACCACCTCCGGCACCCTGACCGCCACCGATACCGACAGTGGCCAGTCCGGCTTCCAGCCGCAGACCGCTACTGCGGGCAGCTACGGCAGCTTCGCGCTCGACGAGGCCGGCAACTGGTCCTATCAGCTCGACAACGCCAACGGTGATGTCCAGGCCCTGGGCGAGAATGATCAGCTGACCGAGACCTTCACCGTCACCACCGCGGGCGGGGATCGCGAGACCGTCACCGTCACGATCAACGGCACGGATGACGCCGCCGAGATTACCGGCGTGCAGACCGGCAGCGTGACGGAAGATACGGCGCTCACCACCTCCGGCACCCTGACCGCCACCGATACCGACAGTGGCCAGGCCGGCTTCCAGCCGCAGACTGACACGGCCGGTAGTTATGGCACCTTCGGCATCGACGAGAGCGGCAACTGGTCCTATCAGCTCGACAACGCCAACGGTGATGTCCAGGCCCTGGGCGAGAATGATCAGCTGACCGAGACCTTTACCGTCATCACCGCCGGCGGGGATCGCGAGACGGTCACCGTCACGATCAATGGCACGGATGACGCCGCCGAGATTACCGGCGTGCAGACCGGCAGCGTGACGGAAGACACCGCGCTCACCACCTCCGGCACCCTGACCGCCACTGATACCGACAGTGGCCAGGCCGGCTTCCAGCCGCAGACCGCTACTGCGGGCAGCTACGGCAGCTTCGGCATCGACGAGAGCGGCAACTGGTCCTACACGCTCGACAACGCCAACGGTGATGTCCAGGCCCTGGGCGAGAATGATCAGCTGACCGAGACCTTCACCGTCATCACCGCCGGTGGTGACCGCGAGACCGTTACCGTCACGATCAACGGCACGGATGATGCCGCCGTCATTACCGGCGTACAGACCGGCAGCGTGACGGAAGACACCGCGCTCACCACCAGTGGTGTGCTGACCGCCACTGATACCGACAGTGGCCAGGCCGGCTTCCAGCCGCAGACTGACACGGCCGGTAGTTATGGCACCTTCGGCATCGACGAGAGCGGCAACTGGTCCTACACGCTCGACAACACCAACGGTGACGTTCAGGCCCTGGGCGACGGCGACACACTGACCGAGACCTTCACCGTCATCACCGCCGGTGGTGACCGCGAGACCGTTACCGTCACGATCAACGGCACGGATGACGCCGCCGAGATTACCGGCGTGCAGACCGGCAGCGTGACGGAAGACACCGCGCTCACCACCTCCGGCACCCTGACCGCCACTGATACCGACAGTGGCCAGGCCGGCTTCCAGCCGCAGACCGCTACTGCGGGCAGCTACGGCACCTTCGGCATCGACGAGAGCGGCAACTGGTCCTACACGCTCGACAACACCAACGGTGACGTTCAGGCCCTGGGCGACGGCGACACACTGACCGAGACCTTCACCGTCATCACCGCCGGTGGTGACCGCGAGACCGTTACCGTCACGATCAACGGCACGGATGACGCCGCCGAGATTACCGGCGTGCAGACCGGTACCGTTCAGGAAGACGCGATTTTCTCAACAAGCGGCATTCTCTCGGTAACCGATGCCGATCAAGGCGAGGCGTCGTTTGTTCCCCAGGGCAGCACGGTGGGGCAATACGGAACATTCACTCTTTTGAGTACCGGAATCTGGACCTACGCGCTTGATAACGCGAATGCTGATGTGCAGGCCCTGAGCGCCGGCGAGAATAAGATCGAGAGCTTTACCGTCACCACCGCGGGTGGGGATACCGAAACGGTAACGATCACCATCAACGGTACCAACGATGCACCGATCGCGACGTCGGACACGTTCACGGTGGCCGAAGACACGACACTGACGCTGTTGCCCTCGACGCTTCTGGCCAACGATACCGATATTGACGGTGATGCGTTGACGATTCTCGGGGTAGGCAGTGCCACCAACGGTGCTGTTCAGCTCAATGAGGATGGCACGGTGACGTTTACACCCGATGGCAATTTTTCCGGGGTGGCCTCGTTCGATTATCTGGTCAGCGACGGAAAGGGAGGCACGTCGGTGGCAACGGCATCCATTGGCGTGGTGTCAGTGGCCGATGCGCCAGTCGTTTCGGCAGTGCTGGGAGAGACTCTGGAATCGGTTCGTAACGAGAGTATCTCCATTGTCGATGGTGCGTCGGTGATCAATGTGGATAACGGGCTCATATCCGGCGCCAACGTGGTCAAGGGGCCGTTCAGTGTCTTTGAGCTTGAACCCGGCAGCGGAGGTAATACCCTCGACAGTGATGTGATCGTGCTTGAAGGCAATTTCAATAGTCTGGTGGAGGGTGGGTTGCCATTGTTGTCGATCGACGGCGGTGGCAAGGATTACCTCTACCTGGCTGGTGATTACTCACTGTATGACGTGTTGCTGGGCGAATACCTCACAGGCTCGGGTTACGAGGGAACGCTGGTTGAGTTGTCGACCGGTAGCATCATCAGTCTCAGCAATATTCGCGGTCTGATTTTCGAGGATGGTACGACGGTGCTGCCTGAGGGGGCTTCCTCAACCGTCTCCGAGGGCGGGTATGACGTCATCGAACTGACGGTATCTGCGTTGCTGAGTGATACCGATGGCAGCGAAGCCCTGAGTGGCATCACCCTGTCCGGGATCCCCGATGGGGTGACGGTCGAAGGCGGCGGGGCGCAGTTGCTTGAAGGTGGTAACTGGTATCTTCCCAATCCGGATGGATCCGACATGTCGGGCCTGGTGCTGACGCTGAATGTGCCACTGTCCGGCGATACCTTCAGCGTGCAGGCACGAGCTGTTGTGACGGAAGCTGCCAATGGCGCGACGGCAGAGGGTGCAGCCGTCAGCGCAAGCATTGAGCGCTACAGTGAGCTGGCCGGCTCACCAGGCGAGGATACGCTGATCGGGACCGGCGGCAACGACATCATGATCGGTGATGCGGCCGGCATGAAGCTCGTGGCGGGGCAAAACTACAATATTGCCATCCTGATGGATACCTCGAGCAGTCTGTCCGCGGAATCGGTCGATCAGGCGCGTGCAGCACTCAAGAGTGCCTTTTCCACGCTCAAGCAAAGTGCCGATGCGCCGGCCGCCGGTACGGTCAATCTCTTTCTTGCGGACTTTGATCACAGGGTCGAGCGTTCGATCAGCCTTGATCTTGCCGACCCGGATGCGCTGTCACGGCTCGATACCGTACTGGATGCCATGTCGAACGATGGCGGTACCAACTATGAGGATGCCTTCAAGACAGCCGCCAACTGGTTCCAGAGTGACGTGGTGCTTGCCAATAGTGGTCAGAATCTGACGTATTTCATCACGGATGGTGAACCGACCTATTACAACCAGGAATTCAATACGTTCAGGGCCGTAGATAGAGCGCTCTCTTCCGATGTGAATTATACCTTTGACGCGTCAGGCTATGTCCCCGGGCAGCCGGTGTACCTGTCGACATCCTTTGGCACGTTCGAGGTGATTGATGCCAATGGCACTGTTTACGCCTATAGCGAGGTTCTACTCGTTGGATGGACAAGGACAGCCATTGGTACTGTAGAGCCCAATGGTGCCGGCAGTCATGAGCTGGCATATCTGGCTGGCGATGGGTACGTCACTGATACAACCATTGCCAATGCCGACAGCAGCTTTGCGCTGCTTGGCAGTGTCAGTACGGTCGAAACCATCGGGATGGGGACCTACCTGAATGAAGACCAGCTCAGTGGTTACGACTCCGATGGGGTTGTTCAGGCCAATGTAGACCCGTCCGAGCTGGGCAATGCCATTCTTGCCGGCAATGTGGAAGCAGCCCCTTCCGGCGATTCACTGCTGGGAGCTGCGGGTGATGACATCCTGTTCGGTGATCGCTTCCATGTTCCGGGCAGTGAGTCGGATGGTCTTGAGGGCCTCAGGCAGTACGTGGCGCAGCAGACAGGGGTCAGTGATCCGGACAGTCTCGATACGAGCGCGCTGCATGAGTACATTCAGTCGAACCCTGACACCGTCGATTTTCGTGAAACCAGCGGTGGCAATGATGTTCTGAATGGCGGTGCCGGTGACGATCTACTGTTTGGCCAGGGCGGGGATGACCTTCTGATCGGGGGCAGCGGCAACGATATTCTTACCGGTGGCACCGGGGCTGACATTTTCGCCTGGATGCAGGGCGATGACGGTACCAGCGACGCCCCGGCGGAAGATCATATTACCGACTTCAGCCTGACCGAAGGGGACGTCATAGACCTCTCCGACATGCTGGATATCGATAGCGCGGATGCTGACCTGCTGGCGCAATACCTTCATGTGACGTCCGGCGATGATGGCAGCAGTACGATCGAAGTCAGTCCGCAGGGGGCCTCCGGCGGCGCAACGCAAAAAATCGTTGTAGACAACACGGACCTGACCAGCCTGGGCGGTTCCGATGCCGAAATCCTTCGGCAGATGGTAGATGGCGGAAATCTTAAAACACAGATGGATGGGTAGGGCAGGGACCCTGCGCCATTCCTGAGGGGGAGCATTGGCAGACGAAGCGACGCCGTTACGGCCTGAGCCAACCGGGGAGCGTGAGCGTGATCCCCTGCTCCATGCCCTGGCCTTTTTATCGCGATATTACGGGGTGCCCCGCTCGGTGGCGGTGCTCAGCGATGGGTTGCCACTGAGCGATGGGCGGCTGGCACTGGCGCTGTTACCTCGAGCGGCACAGCGGGCCGGGTTATCGGCCCGTCTGGTCAATCAGCAGGTAACGCGCATTTCTTCCCTGTTGATGCCATGTATCGTGCTGCTCAAGCATCAGAGGGCGGTGGTGCTTTTGTCGGTGGATTCAGCCAGTGACAAGGCCGAAGTCTATCTGCCGGAAGCCGATGGCACCGAGATGCTGTCACTGGAGGCGCTTCAGGAGGAAGCATCCGGGCGGGTTGTCTACCTGAAGCGTGAGCATCGCTTTGATGAGCGTACTCGCGAAACGGCCAGATTGCCGGAAGGGCACTGGTTCTGGTCCACCCTTCGTCTGTCGGCACCCATCTATCGCGATGTGTTCATCGCTTCCATTCTGGTCAACCTGTTTGCACTGGCTTCTCCGCTGTTTGTCATGAATGTCTATGACAAGGTCGTGCCGAACCTGGCGTTCAATACCCTGTGGGTGCTGGCCAGCGGCATGGCCATCATCGTGGTGTTCGATCTGATCGTTCGACAGGTGAGGGCGTGGTTTCTGGATGTGGCCGGCAAGAAGTCCGAAATTCTGGTGTCCTCGAAAATCTTTGCCAAGACCATGAACCTGAGGATGGAGTCGCGGCCGGCGTCAGTGGGTGGCTACGTCAAGCATGTGCAGGAATTCGAATCGATTCGCGAGTTTTTCACATCATTGACCATGACAACGCTCATTGATCTGCCGTTTGCCATTTTCTTTCTGGTCATCGTGTGGATTGTGGCGGGCCCACTGGTGCTGGTGCCGATCATTGCCCTGATCATTCTCCTGGGTTACAGCATTGCCATTCAATGGCCGCTCAAGCGCAGCATCGAGCTGGGGTCGCGGCTGTCTACCGAGCGCCACGCTCGTCTGGTGGAAAGCGTGGCCGGCATGGAAAGCCTGAAACTTGCCAATGCCCAGGGTGAAACACAGCGTGCCTATGAACGAGCAGTGGGTGAAATTGCCCGCTGGGGTGTCAGAAGCCGCAACCTGACGACATCGGTCAATTCGCTCACCATGAGCATCAGCCAGCTGGCCACCGTGGCCCTGATTCTGTTCGGGGTATATCAGATCAGTGATGCCTCGCTCAGCATGGGCGGACTGATAGCTGCTGTCATGCTGACCGGCCGCGCCCTGCAGCCGCTGTCGCAGACCGCCATGCTGATTACCCGACTGGGACAGACACGCAGTGCCATGGCTTCCCTGAGTCAGATCATGGCCCTGCCGGAAGAAGTCGATGAACAAAAAAACTATGTGCACCGCGAACGGCTGAACATGCGCATCGAGTTCGACCATGTTGGGTTTCGTTATGGTCCTGATGCACCTGAGGTGCTGAGTGATCTGAGTTTCAGCATCAATCCCGGTGAGCGCGTGGCCATCATCGGCCGAATCGGTGCAGGCAAAAGTACGCTGCATCGCCTGATGTCCGGGCTCTATCAGGCGACCAGCGGCAGCCTTCGAATAGATGGTCTGGATATCAATCAGCTTCATCCCGCCGATGTGCGTCGGCATATCGGCCATGCCGGTCAGGATGGCTCACTGTTTTTCGGCTCCATTCGCGACAACATCATGCTGGGCCAGCGTTACGCCAGTGATGAAGCCGTGCAGCGTGCTGCCACCCTGTCGGGTGTAGTGGAATTTACTCGTCTTGATCCTGACGGGATGGATCGACAGGTAGGCGAAGGCGGGCGACTGCTTTCGAGTGGTCAGCGGCAGGCAGTGTTGCTGGCGCGGGCCCTGCTCACTCAGCCACCGCTACTGCTGCTGGATGAACCAACCGCTCATATGGATAACCGCTCCGAGTTCCGTCTCAAGCAGATGCTGGCCACGTTGCCACGTAGCCAGACGCTGATACTGATTACCCATAAAAGCGCCATGCTCGATCTTGCCGAGCGCGTCATCGTGCTGGAAGGCGGACGTATCATGGCAGATGGCCCGAAGGATGAGGTTCTGAATCGCCTGAATGCCCGAACAGCGGCACGTCCGGACGCGAGTGCGCCGGGGAGGCAACATGGCGCGTAACACGGAATCAGTAATAGAGCGTGAGGATATTCACTATCTGGACGATGCCAGCGCTGCCGTGCTGCTGGCAACGCCCTGGAAGTCCCGGTTTCTGATCTGGCTTTTGCTGGCTTTCATGGGCGTGGCGCTGGGGTGGGCTGCGCTGGCTCAGGTCGAGGTCGTGACGCGCGGCACCGGTGAAATCGTACCTTCCACGCGACTCCAAACCATACAGAACCTGGAAGGGGGCATCATTCGTGACCTGCTGGTCAGCGAAGGCGATGTGGTTGACGCGGGCCAGCCGTTGGCACGCATTGATGATACCCGTGCCGGGGCGGATCTGGCGGAGCGGGAGTCCACCCTCTCAGGGCTGCATGCGCGCATTGCGCAGCTGGAAGCCGAACTGGCCTCGGTGGTGATCACCCCGGATGCCGCTGACTGGCAGGGTCAGGTCAGCCTAGAGCTTCATCCCCTGGCGCTGGATGATGCATTCAGGGCTGCCAATCCATCACTCAGTCAGAGTGCTTCTGCAGCTTATCGTGAGCGTATCGGTGGGCTGCGTTCCCAGTTGTCCCAGAGTCGCGAGCAGATTACCCAGCGTCAGCAGGAACTGCGTGAACTTGATGCGCGTGTGGCAAGCCTGAACCGTAGTTACCAGCTGGCTCGTCAGGAACTTTCCATTACCGCGCCGCTGGTCAGGGAAGGCGTCGTGTCACGGGTCGATCTTTTACAGATTCAGCGTAACGTCAATGACCTGCGCGGCGACCTTGAGTCAGCCCGGCTGGCCATTCCTGCCAAACAGTCGGAATTCGAAGAAGCCATCAGCCGCCGGCTGGATGTGGCACGGCAGTTTCGTGTGAAAAGCGCTGATGCACTCAGTGAGGCGCGAGGCACCCTGGACAGTCAGCGCCAGGGACGCTCTTCCCTGCGGGATCGGGTAGACCGCACCCTGGTGACCTCACCGGTACATGGCACGGTGCGTTCGATCAACATTACTACCATTGGTGGAGTGATCGAGCCGGGCCAAAGCCTGATGGAAATCGTCCCGATCGAAGACAAGCTGCTGGTTAACGCTCGCGTCCTGCCGCGGGATATCGGTTTTCTACAGCCAGGCCAACCCGCCACGATCAAGTTAAGCGCCTACGATTTCACCATCTACGGCGGGCTGAACGGCACGGTCGAGCGCATCAGCCCTGACACGGTACAGGACGAGGAAGGCAACAGTTTTTATCAGGTACGCATTCGTACCAACGGCAATCATCTCGGCAGTGACGCTGACCCATTGCCCATCATTCCTGGCATGCAGGTGACTGCGGACATCATTACCGGAGAACAGACCATTTTGCAGTACCTGTTAAAACCGATTTTGCGCGCGCGTCAGGGCGCGCTTCGAGAACGATAAACAAGGTATCAGGGGACAGTACCAATGAAAAAACAATGGTGGTGGCTGGCAGCGCTCTGCATGGCACCGGCAGCTCAGGCACAGACGCTGGCAGAGGCTGTATCTCAGGCGGTACATGAAAACCCGATCACCCGTACGGAAATTGCCCGGTATGAAGCCCGGCAGGCCGACGCCCGCGCCGCGAAGGGGGGCTATCTGCCGACCGTGGATGTGACGGCACGCACTGGCCGTGGGCGGTTTGAAAGCGAAACCAACGGCATCAGCGCCAATTCAAAGCCACATGACTATCAGCGCGCGTCCATCACGCTGACCCAGCTGATCTGGGATGGCAATACCACCATCGAGCGCATTCGTCAGGCCAGGACCGAAGCCGACTATCAGAAGCTTCAGGCGGCTGCAGCAGCCAACAGCGTGGCGCTTTCAAGTGTCGAGGCTTACCTGAACGTGCTGTTGAATCAGCAGCTGGTTGAACTGGCCGAACGTAATGTCGAAATTCATCAGGATACCGCCTCCGATATCCGGCGCCGTGCTGAAAGTGGTGCCGGTACCACGGCGGATGCCACTCAGGTGGAGGGGCGGTTGGCTCAGGCTGAATCCACCCTGATTGCGGCACGGAATAATCTGGCCGATGCCGCGTCGGCCTATCAACGCTACGTAGGGGCGGCGCCCACCCGGCTTGTCGAGCCCGATGAGCCGGACATGACGGCACTGCCGGACAGCCTGAAGGGCATTCAGGCGCTGGCACGCAAGTATAATCCGCTGCTGTTATCGGCTGAAGCATCAATACGCTCCCAGCAGCATCAGCGCAACGCCGAGCGGGGGGACTTCTGGCCAACGTTCAGCCTGGAAGGCAGTCGCTCATGGGCCGAGGATTATGACTACGAGGGTGTCAGCGATGATGACTGGAGTGCGGAGCTTGTCATGCGCTATAGCCTGTACCGTGGTGGCATCGATGCGGCCGAGCTTCGTTCGCAGAGCCATGCACTTGAAGCAGTGAAATACGATAGCGATCGCGCCCGCCGTGAGGTCAGTGATGAACTGAGGCTGGCCTGGAATGCGCGTGACTACCTTCGTAGTCAGATGCCTTATCTGGATCGTCATGTCGAATCCAGCAAGCAGTCGCGGGTCAACTACCGCAAGCAGTTTGATATCGGTCGCCGCTCACTGCTGGATCTTCTGGATAGTGAAACCGAGTTTTATCAGTCGCGCCAGGCAAGGTTGCGCGCTGAATCCGACCTGATGCGCGCGCGTTATCGCCTGCTGTCAGCCACGGGCCAACTGCTGGACACCCTCAAGGTGGACGTCAGCTGGCCGAAACAAGGGTAATACCCCCCGTGTCGTATTCGACAAGGTCAAGGAGTGTGGCATGAGCTTGTATCGTCGGCTGATTGGCGCAGTCATCATATTGCTGCTTTTGTTTTCAACGGGTGTCTTCGTCATCGAAGTGCAGCAAAAGCGCGATGTGCTTGAGCAGCAGCAACGTAATCAGGTGGCTAACCTGACCCAGGCCCTCAGCCTGTCACTGGTGCCCTTTGTCGAGGTGGGTGACTGGGTGGGTGCCGAAACACTGATGCGTGCCACCTTCGATGGCGGTTCGGTCAAGCGGATGTATCTGGATGCCGTGAGTCGGGACAAGCCACTGAGGATCGAGCAACAGGTCAGGGAAGATGCGCCTTCCCTGTTTCGGAGCATGATAGATCTGCCCGAGCAGGAAGGAGAGCGTGACATCAGTGGTGGCTGGTCTCCGCTGGGAACCATCTACATCGAAGCTGACAACAATACCGCTTATAACCAGCTCTGGTACCTGGCCCTCAAGATGTTTGGCTTTTTGAGTATCGCCGTCGTGATTGCCGTGCTGGTCTGTACGGTACTGCTGCGGTGGCTCCTTTCACCATTGCATGACCTGTCGAGCCATATCAGTGCGATGGAGCTTCAGGGCTTCAGCAAACCCCTCAAACCAACCAGTATCAAGGAACTGCAGGGCATCACTGCCGCCGTCAACCGTCTCGGGCAACGGTTGAAGGAACAATATGATGCACAGGCGCAGCAGGTGCGTCGCCTTCAATCCATGGCCGAGCGGGACGCGGTATCCGACCTGGGCAATCGGGCATATCTGGCGCGGGTCATGGAAGAATGGCTGGCCTCGGCCGATGGTGGCGCGTTGATGATTCTGCAGGTCGATGCGCTGGATGACCTGTATCGCCGTGACGGTTTCGAGGCACGGGACAACGCAGTGCGGGCCATCGGGCAGCAATTGCGTGCAGCGCGGCTTAATAACGAACCACTCAATGCGGCCCGATTGTCTGCCAATGAGTTTGCAGCACTGCTGCCGGATGCCGACGACGATGAGCGCTATCGGTTCCTCGAGCAGTTGATGGGGCTGCTGAACCGGATAGTTGATGCAAATCCGCTCTCCGATGAGCAGCTTGATGCGTGTCGCGCCGGGATTGTGGTCAAGGAACCCGGCGCCCGACGCATGACCATGCTGGCGGCGGCGGACAAGGCGCTTCAGGCGGCTCGTGAACGTCAGGTCGACTGGGAAATGGCGCCCAAGGCGTCTGCTGCCAGTGAACGCAACCGCAGTGAGTGGCGTCAGCTGGTCGAACAGGCCATCGATAATGATACCTTCGCCTTTGTCGCTCAGCCGGTTCTGCTCAGCAACGGTGAGGAATTTCATCGGGAAGTGTATCTTCGCCTCCCGGAAGGGGACCGGGTACATTCCGCCGGCAGTTTTGTGCCGGTGGTCTACCACTTCCGAATGGGTAACCGTCTGGATGAGTATGTCTGTGACTGGATTGACCGGCGCAGGGCAGGTTTAACCAACAGGCTGGCGGTGAACCTGACCGTCGATACGCTGGGAAATGCCGTTGCCCTCGGGCGCTTCATGCGCTGGCTTGAGAAGCACCCTCATACTGCTGCCGGGCTGGATATCGAGCTTTCCGAAGCCGATGTGCTCAAGCATCCGACGTCAACCCAGAAACTGTGTGATCAGGTTCGTGCGCTCGGTGGCCGTACCGGCATTGACCGGTTTGCACGCAACCTTCAGATCATGCCGTATCTGGTGTCGCTGCGACCGGACTACGTCAAGATTGATCAGTCCTTCTTCGTTCGTGAGGAAGTGGATACCGAACTGCTCCGAAGCCTGTGCATGGCTGCGCACCAGGTCAACGCGCGCGTCATCGTGACCCGCGTTGAAACCGAAGAGCAGCGTCAGCGGGTCATCGATATCGGTGCTGACGGATTCCAGGGCTACCTGGCGCCTGTCGAGGCTCTCGTGGTGGACGAGCACTGACTGTGTCACTGAATGTGGCGGGCCCCTGCATTTGGGGCCTTTTTTGTCCCGGCCAGGGACATCATGCCTTCGAATGAGGGCGTAATCGAGGCATTGGCATGCGTTTCATGGCAGTCCTGACAGTGACTCTATTGAGCGTGATCATGCCTGTCGCCGTCGGGGCCGAGCCGGTACTGCCGGCAAAGTCCTCCATCCGCGCCGTTTATGGCAATCAGGCGGTCAGTCGTGTTACTGCCTGGGAACGGATGATGCGCAAGGCAGCCTCGCTGAGCATCGATAAAAAGCTGCGTATTACCAATGACTTTTTCAATAACCGCGCCGCCTTCAAGGATGACATTGTGGTGTGGGGTGAAGAGGACTACTGGGCCACACCGGTCGAGTTTCTGGGGCGGGGAGCGGGGGATTGTGAAGACTTCGCCATGGCCAAGTATTACACCCTGATTCAGTTGGGGGTGCCTGACAGCCGAATGCGGCTGCACTACGTCAAGTATATTCCCTACGACCAGTTCCACATGGTGCTGACCTATCAGAAGTCGGCCACGGCCATGCCGCTGGTGCTTGATAATATCGACAAGAACATCGTACCCGCCTCACGGCGCAGTGACCTGCTGCCCGTTTACAGCTTCAACGCCAGTAACATGTGGCTGTCCAAGCTGGAGCGCGACGGGCGTGAGGTAGGAAGTTCAAGTCGATTGAGCCTGTGGCAGGAATGGCTGATTCGGATGGAAAATGGCGTCATGCGTCGTCCGTGATATTGTTTTATCCCCGATTTTTCGTCTCCGTAATGCCTTGAACGTGCTGCACAAGGTTTCATAAGCTCATCTTCAGGGGTATAAATAAAGGAGGCCATTGAAGGCCTTTTTTTAATGACGACTGATTTCGGAGATACCCCCATGAGCTGGACGCCGACTCGCGAAGATTTTGACCTTTATATGGTGCCGAATTACTCACCACAGCGAGTCATCCCGGTCCGCGGGGAAGGTAGCCGACTATGGGATCAGGAAGGGCACGAGTACATCGACTTTGCTGGCGGCATTGCCGTTAACGGGCTGGGGCATGCGCACCCGGCCCTGCTTGCCGCACTGAAGGCGCAGGCCGATAAGGTCTGGCATCTTTCCAACGTATATACCAATGAACCGGCGCTGAAACTTGCCAGAATGCTGGTAGAGAACACCTTTGCGGAAAAGGTCTTTTTCTGTTCCTCCGGTGGCGAGGCCAACGAAGCGGCGCTCAAGATGGTGCGTCGCTACGCGTTCGAGAAATTCGGTGAGCACAAGAACAAGATCATTTCCTTCCGGCAGTCATTCCACGGCCGTACCCTGTTTACGGTCAGCGTTGGCGGGCAGCCAAAATATTCCGAAGGCTTCGGACCGATTCCCGGTGGTATTCATCACGCCACCTTCAATGACCTTGACAGTGTGGATGCCCTGATAGGAGATGATACCTGTGCCGTGATCGTGGAACCGGTGCAGGGAGAAGGTGGCGTCATGCCTGCGAATCAGGCGTTTCTGGAAGGGCTGAGGGAACGGTGTGATCGTCACGATGCACTGCTGGTCTTTGACGAAGTACAAAGCGGCATGGGGCGTAGCGGGTCCCTGTATGCCTACATGGATTATGGTGTTACCCCGGATGTTCTGACTTCTGCCAAGGCACTGGGAGGTGGCTTCCCGATTGGTGCGGTACTGACGACCAATGATATTGCAGCAGTGTTTCAGCCCGGTACACACGGGTCTACCTATGGCGGTAACCCGCTGGCCTGTGCTGTTGCCCTGGCGGCGGTTGAAACCATCTCCTCACCGGAAGTGCTTGAAGGCGTGGCCAGCCGTCACGCCCTGTTTCGCCAGCGCCTTGAAGAACTGAGCGAGAAGCACGGCGGTCTGTTCAGCGAAGTACGGGGCATGGGGCTGTTGATTGGTGCCGAGCTGTCGGAAGACTTCAGGGACCGAGGGCGGGATATTCTGGCGGCCTCGATCAAGGAGGGGCTGATGCTGCTGGTTGCGGGACCCAATGTGCTGCGATTTGCTCCGTCCCTGATCATTTCCGAAGAGGAAGTCAATGAAGGGATGGCACGGCTTGATCGTGCGCTGGCCACTCTCAAGGCATGATCAGCATGTCCTGGGTAGTGCGCCCGGCAGAGCGTGAGGATGTCCCCGGGATCCTCGCGCTGGCGGAGCATGCCTCTCCTCGCCTTACCAACCTTCCTCCGGATCAACGGCGCCTGGACCAGCGGGTTCAGGCGTCCCGGCGCGCCTTTGATATCGAGCAGGGCCCCGATGCTCAGGCCTGCCATATGCTGGTGCTGGCGGATGCCCATACCGGTACGTTGCTGGGCACGGCCAGTCTGCGGGTAAAGGCCGGTGAAGGCGAGGCGTATTACACGTACCGTCAGGAGCAGCTGATTCATGCGTCACACCAGCTGGATGTGCGCGTGGAAGTGCCCATCCTTGCATTGACCCACGAGCTGTCTTCCTCATCGCTGTTATGCGCACTGGCCCTGTCGCCGCGTCTGGATGACACCCAGCGCCTCAAGGCACAGCGTCTGCTGCGGCGGGCACGGTTGATGATGATCTCCCAGTGGCCCGAGCGATTCGCCGATCGTTTGACCATGGCTCTTCCGGGTGTCATCGATGATGCCGGGCATTCCCCGTTCTGGAACAGCGTCGGAAAACACTTCTTCGGGCGTGATTTTCAGGACATCAATTTCCAGGCCGGCCTTGAATCCAAGAGCTTCATTGCCGAGGTGATGCCGCCGTATCCCCTGTACCTGTCGTTATTGAGTGATGCCGCCAGGGAGAGCCTGGCGCACGCGCATCGAACGCATCACAAGGCCCTGTCTGACTGGTATCAGGAAGGCTTCGAGGATTCCGGTCACGTCGATATTCTGGACGGAGGGCCGGTGCTGTCCGCCCGGCCATCGGCGGTTTCCGTCATCAAAAATGGTACCTGGCTTCCTGTCACCATTGCCCACCAGACCACGCCGACACATCGTCTTTTACTGGCGGGACAGGACCTGGCGCGCTATCGCTGCAGTGTGCTGGATGTCGCCATGTCGCCTGCCGGGCAGGTGGTGCTGACGCCTGAACAGGCCAGTCTGCTGGGCGTGACGGCAGGTGTGGCAGTACGTGCGGTGCTGGAGGATGGCCTGTGATGATACTTCGCCCCATACGGCCTGATGATCTTGATCAGTTGCATGAGATGGCCATTGAAACCGGTGCAGGGTTTACCTCCCTGCCGGATAATCGTGACTTTCTGGCCGAGCGGATCGCTCAGTCCTGCGCCGCCTTTGAACAGGCGTCCAGCGAGGGAGCGGCCCTTTATTTCTTTGTCCTCGAGGATGTTGAGCAACAGGCGCTCGCCGGTTGTTGTGCCATTGAGGCGCGTGTAGGCCTTGAAGCGCCGTTCTACAGCTATCGGGTCGGGCGAATTGGTCACTCATCGCCCCGTCTCGGGCTGCATCGGGTGCTGCAGACACTGTCCCTGTCGTCTGATCATATCGGTGATGCGGAAGTCTGCTCACTTTACCTTCGCCCTGACTGGCGGCGCGATCGGCTGGGTGTGCTGCTGTCGCGCTCGCGCTGGCTGTTCATGGCGCAACATCGCGCACTGTTTCCTGAGCGGGTGTTTGCCGAAATGCGGGGCGTACTGGATGAACATGGCAGTAGTCCATTCTGGCGGCATCTGGGCCGTCATTTTCTACCGCTGGATTTTCATGAGGCTGACCGACTGACCGGGCTGGGTGAGAAAAGCTTTATTGGTGAATTGATGCCCAAGCATCCGATTTGCGTATCGCTGCTGCCGGAAGAGCTGCAGGAAGGCATCGGCAAGGTCCACCACAATACGCGTCCGGCCCTGGCAATGCTCAACCGGGAAGGGTTGCGGTGGGAAGGGTACATCGATCTGTTTGATGCCGGCCCGACCGTTGAATCCTACCTGGATGACGTGGCGGGCGTCTGTCAGAGCCGACTGGTGACTGTCACCCTCGGTGAGACGGTAGCTGTCAGTGAAAGGCCGTCCACGCTGGTCGCTTCCACCGGGTGCGAGGCCTTTCGTGTGATCTGGGCCAGCCATGCACCCGCCGATGAAACGCTGGCATTGACGGAAGAAGAGCTGGCCGCGTTAGGTGTATCGGCCGGCGACACGGTTCGGATACTTGCATCGTGATACACATACCAACAGGAGACGCGCGATGATGACGGTCAGGCAGCAACTCTGGATAGATGGCCAGTGGCGTTCAGGTGAGGGTGAGAATATTGCGAAGCATGACCCGGTCGATGGGCGGCTTGTCTGGCGGGGTGACAGTGCCACGGAGGCTCAGGTGGATGAAGCCATCACGGCTGCGCGTCGGGCCTTTCCCGAGTGGGCCCGCCGTGCATTGAGCGAGCGTCTGGCCATTATCGAGCGGTTTCGCTCCTCTCTTGAACGTCATCACGAGACGCTGGCTACCCTGATTGCTCGTGAAACCGGCAAGCCCTACTGGGAGTCGCTGACGGAGGTCAGCGCCATGATTGCCAAGATAGAGGTATCCCGCCAGTCACAGGAAGCACGAGCCGGAGAGCAGCAACGACAAAACGGTGCCATGCGGGAGGTAGTGCGCCATCGACCTCATGGCGTCATGGCCGTATTCGGGCCTTACAATTTCCCCGGTCACCTGCCCAACGGGCATATTGTACCGGCGCTGCTGGCGGGCAATACGGTCGTGTTCAAACCCAGTGAGCTGACGCCGGCCACGGCAGATCTGGTCATGCAGTGCTGGGAGGCCGCGGGGTTGCCGGCAGGTGTGATCAATCTGGTACAGGGGGGAGCAGATACCGGGCGAGCCCTGTCGCAGCACCAGGGCGTCGACGGGCTCCTGTTTACCGGTAGCGCTCGCACCGGTGCCCTGTTGCATGCACAGTCGGCCGGGCAGATGAGCAAGGTGCTGGCGCTGGAGCTGGGTGGAAATAACCCGTTGATCGTGGGCGAGCTTGAGGCGCTGGAGCCTGCCGTACTGGCCATCATCCAGTCTGCCTATGTTTCCGGCGGGCAGCGATGCACCTGTGCGCGACGATTGCTGGTCCCTCGTACCGCTCAGGGCGATGCGTTGATCGAGTTATTGATCAATACCCTCAAGACCCTGCGTGTGGCCGAACCGTTTTCGGAGCCATCACCCTTTTATTCCGGGCTGGTTTCGTCCCAGGCAGCGCATGGCCTGCTTGAGGCTCAGGCGGTACTGCAGGCTGCTGGCGGGCAGGTGCTGGTACGACTTGCCTTGCTGGAAAAGGGCTCCAGCCTTTTGAGCCCCGGGCTTGTCGACGTGACCGGCTGCTCCGTGCCGGATGAGGAGTATTTTGGCCCCCTGCTGCAGGTAAGGCGCTACGAGACCATGGATGAGGCCATCGAGCTTGCCAATCAAACCCGTTATGGGCTGGCCGCCGGCTTGATCGGCGGAACGGCGTCGGACTGGGATAACGTACTGCTGCAGGTGCGTGCCGGTATCATCAACTGGAACCGTCCGACCACCGGGGCCAGCAGCAAGGCACCATTTGGCGGGGTCGGCGACAGCGGCAACCACGCCCCGAGTGCCTGGTACGCTGCCGATTACTGCGCCTACCCGGTCGCTTCAATGGAGTCTGACCAGCCGGTGTGGCCGGACAGTCTGCCGCCAGGGCTTGAAATAGAGTGATGAGACAGGACGTTTACCTGATCTCCAGTCATGCGGCTCAGCCGTAAAAAACCGTAGAAGGAAAAACGATGTTCCTGATTTGTGGCGAAGCCCTGTTTGATTTTTTTGTCGAGCCTGACCAGGCAGCAGGTCATGCGTCAATGACGTTCAAGGCGATTGCTGGTGGCTCGCCATTCAATGTCGCCGTCGGGCTGTCCCGGCTGTCTCGAAGCTCGGCACTGATGACCGGCGTATCGGATGATTTTCTGGGCGAAAAGCTGTTTGATGTGCTGACCAGGGAAGGCGTCAATACCGACTATGTCGTGCGGCTGGATGCGCCAACCACGCTGGCCATGGTGGCTCCGGGCTCCGATGGATCGCCACGGTACGCCTTCTATGGCGAGCGTGCGGCTGATCGCAGTCTGACTCGAGCCCATCTGCCGGTGTTGTCCGATGAGGTGGAAGGGATTCACCTGGGGTCCTACTCGCTGGTCGTTGATCCTACTGCTGATACACTGCTGGATCTGGTCGCTCACGCCGGAGAACAGCGGCTGATCTCCCTTGATCCGAATATTCGTCTGGCCATCGAGCCCTCCGTTGAGCGTTGGCAGCAGCAGGTCAGTGCCTTTGCATCTTATGCCAACATGATCAAGCTCAGTGATGAGGACGTGCACCTGTTGTACCCCGAGCGCGAAATCGAGGATGTAGCTCGTTCCTTCCTGAGCAAACGCTGCGGTCTTGTCATCGTGACCCAGGGGGGCGATGGGGCAGTGGCCTATACGCATGATCATGCGCCTGTCAGTGTGCCGATCACGCCGCTTGACGTGGTGGATGCGGTTGGCGCTGGGGATACCTTTCAGGCTGCGCTGCTGTGCTGGTTGAGTGAGCAGCGTCTCTCTACACCGGCAGGTGTCTCCGGACTGGTACCGGAACAGATTCGGGCCATGATGGTGTTTGCCCACCGTGCTGCTGCCGTCACCTGCCAGCGCCGTGGCCCTGATCTGCCCCATCGAAGCGATGTTGCGGATGCCTGATATCGGTTGATACCCGCCACTGCCGTGACCATGTCAAAAGGGGAGACCATGAGGTCTCCCTTTTTTGTGCACACAAGTGAAAGAACCCTCGCTTCTACTCACCCGGCCCGGCATGATGAAAAAGCCCGACTTTCGTTGCATGACAACGGGGAAGAAAGCCGGGCTTCGGCATATTGCACTATCCATCACTGCACACATGCACATCACTGCCAACAATAACAAGGTGAGATCATGAGCAAGCACAACGCATCACGACATGACGTGGGGTACCAATCCGTCAGCGATGATTACCTCGACAAGCGGCAACTGAAACACGGCGCTGCCGGGTGGATACTGCTGGCTGGCCTTGGGGTTTCCTATGTGATTTCAGGAGACTTCGCCGGCTGGAATTTCGGGCTGGCCTCGGGAGGGTTCGGTGGGATGCTGATCGCCACCCTGCTGATGGCGATCATGTACACAGGCATGGTGTTTGCACTGGCGGAGCTGTCTTCTTCGCTGCCAACGGCTGGGGGAGGCTATAGTTTTGCCCGCCGTGCGATGGGTCCCTGGGGGGGATACATCACCGGCACCGCCATTTTGCTTGAATACGCCATCGCCCCCGCTGCAATAGCGATCTTTATCGGAGGGTATGTCGAGTCATTGATCGGTGTGAATGGCCCTCTGGTATACGCTGCATTCTATGCTGTTTTTGTCGGTATCCATTTATGGGGGGCCGGGGAGGCACTCAAGATAATGATCGGTATCACGGCGCTGGCAGTACTGGCGATCGGGGTATTTATCATTGGCATGCTGCCGCATTTCAGTATCGATAACCTGTTTGATATTGCACCGGATCAATCCACGGTAGGCGCCTCGATGTTCCTGCCGCACGGGTTCATGGGCGTGTGGAGTGCGCTGCCGTTTGCGATGTGGCTGTTTCTGGCCGTGGAAGGGGTACCTCTGGCCGCCGAGGAAGCCGGTGACCCCGGACGCGACATGCCGCGAGGGATTATTACTGCCATGCTGATCCTGCTGGTATTTGCTGCCAGTGTGCTGCTGCTGGCACCAGGAGGCGCCGGTGCCGAGGCCATGAGTACCTCGGCAGCGCCGTTGGTGGATGCCCTGTCAGCGGTGTATGGTGAGGGCAACTGGGCGGCAGGTTTTGTAAACCTGATCGGACTCGCCGGTCTGATCGCTTCTTTCTTCTCGATCATCTTTGGCTACTCTCGGCAGGTATTTGCCCTGTCCCGCGCGGGCTATCTTCCCAGAGGACTGTCGCTGACCAATGCACGCAAGGCACCGGCCATGGCACTGATCGTACCCGGCATCATCGGCTTCCTGCTCTCGCTGACCGGCGAGGGTGATCTGATGATCACCATGGCGGTATTCGGAGCGACGATCTCCTACGCGATGATGATGCTGTCACACATTCTGCTGCGCCGCCGTGAGCCCGATCTCAAGCGTCCCTACGTTACCCCAGGCGGGACGCTGACCTCCGGTGTGGCCATGGTGCTGGCCCTGATTGCCTTTGCATCCACCTTTGTAGTCAGTATTCAGGCAGCTCTCTGGTCGGCACTGTTTTACGCCATCATGCTGGCGTACTTCGGGCTTTACAGCCGCAAGCGGCTTGTGGCTCGGGCGCCGGAAGAGGAGTTTGAAGCCATCGCCAGTGCCGAATCCGAACTTCATTAACGAACGCATTCTTTTTAAGAGTGGTGCGATGAGAGGGGCGTCCACGCCTTGATATAAACAGGGCGTGGCCGTTGTTGTAATCAGATAACCAAGGGCCAACGGGAGACACAATGCATATCGGCTTACTTCAATGTGATGATATTTCGCCTGCCATTGCGAAGGAGCATGGCAACTATCCCGAAATGTATCAGCGTCTGCTGCGACAGGCCGACCCGGCGCTCACGTTTGAAACCTGGCGCATACATGAAGATGAACTGCCTGATTCACTGGATGATGCCGATGTCTGGCTGATTTCCGGCAGCAAGGCCAGTGTGTATGACGGCCATGACTGGATTGCTCCCCTTGAGGAGTTTGTTCGTTGCCTGTGGGTAGCCCGACGGCCACTGGTAGGCATCTGCTTTGGCCATCAGTTGATCGCCCAGGCCCTGGGAGGGCGTGTGGAGAAAAGCGCTCGTGGCTGGGGCGTCGGTGTATCCTTCAATGCGGTGACCATGCAGATGCCGTGGATGGAGCCGTGGCAGAAGGGGCTTGATCTGGTCGTCAGTCACCGCGATCAGGTCGTGGAGTTGCCGGCTGCTGCCGAAGTGCTGGCGGAAAGCAGTTTCTGTCCGAGTTATATGCTGCAGTATGACGACTGCTTCCTGAGCGTTCAGGGGCATCCCGAGTTTACCCGTGCCTGTGGGGGGGCACTGATGAACCAGAAGCAGAATATCCTGCCTGGCAATGTGTATCGTGCAGGAATGAATTCCCTGCTGGCCGAGATTGACGATACGCTCATGGCGCGCTGGATCGTTGGCTTCATGCGTTACGCCCACGAGCACGAATAGCCGCCGTCTCAGTTGCCGGTCACTTCACTGACCAGTGGCGTGTTCTTCAGCGCGTTACTTTCATGGGTGACCGGCGTCTGGCCTTTCTTCTCGACCAGATACACCGGCATGTTCAGCTGATTGGCGGCGGCCAGCCCTTCCTTGGGCCCCAGGCACAGCAGGGTCGTGGCCCAGGCATCGGTAAGGGCCGGGCGCGTACCGAACACGGAGGCTGATACCAGGTGGTGCGTGACAGGTCGACCGGTACGGGCATCAATGATGTGGCCGTAGGTCTTGCCCTGTTCATCAAAATGGCGACGATAGGTACCGGACGTATTGAGCGATACGCCATCCTGCTGAGTGATATCAAAGGCCCGCTGTGAGGCGGGCGCACCCTGTTGGGGCTTTTCAATACCTACCCGCCATGCGCTACCGTCCGGTTTATGCCCTCTGGCAAACAGGTCTCCCCCCATCTCGACCAGATAATTGGTGATGCCGTGCTGCTGCAATACGTCCGCGAGTTGCTCGATGGTGTATCCCTCACCCATGGACGATAAATCCAGCGACAGGTCGGGACGTGTCTTTCGAATTTCTCCGGTATTGGTATTGACTTCGATGTGCTGCAGGCCGGTGTGGGTCAGCGCGCTTGAAATGTCAGCATCGGTCGGCACATGAAACTGATGGGTCTGGAAGCCCCACAGGCGAAACAGTGGCGCGATGGTCGGGTCATAACAGCCGCCGGATTGTCGATTGACGTCGCGTGCAATGTGCAGCAGTGCCAGCACGCTTCCGGGGGCCTTTTGCCAGTCAGTGGAGGTTCCCTGGTTGAAACGAGCCAGCCAGGAATCATCGCGATAGGTGGATATGGCCTGATCGATGCGCTTGAGCGTGTCGGACATGTCGCCGGCAATTGCCTTGTCATCGCTTTGATCCTCGCTCCACCACTTGATGTGGTAGCTCGTGCCCTGTGCCTGACCCTCTGCGACATGCAATGCCGGCGGGCGATCGCACCCGCTCAGCAGTACCAGGGCAAGGCCGCAGACGGGGGCAGCAATGATCGAGTGGCGGGATGTCGATAACATGGCAACGCTCATGACAGAAAATGTAGCCGGGCATTGTCCCTCGAACGGTGCGGCCTGTCATGCCGTACCGACTATGCTGTGTGATATTACCTTTGACCGAGGATAGCTCATGCCGCTTGACCGTCAGTTTCATGCGTGGCTGGTAGAAGCCGCCCAGCACCCCCTGCCTGATTTTTCGACCGGTTCGGTCAGTGATGTGCGTCAGTGGCTTGATACGGAAAACAACCGTCGCACCCTGCCGGGGTCAACGTATCCCGTGGCGCGTATCGACCACGAGACACTATCCGGCGAGACCGATGCCGGCATCGGTCTTCGCTGGTACATCCCTCAGGTACATGGCTCAGTGGCCTCACTGCCGGTCGTCACGTTCTTTCATGGTGGCGGGTTTGTGATTGGCAGCGTCGATAATTACGACACGCTGTGCCGCGCCCTGTGCCGTGCCTCGAAAACCATTGTGGTATCGGTCGAATACCGGCTGGCACCTGAGGCACCGTTTCCCGCCGCGACAAATGATTGTCTGGCGGCGCTTCGTCATGTCCATGCCACTGCGGCGCAACACGGAGGGGATGCCGAGCGTCTGGCGGTGGCCGGTGACAGTGCCGGAGGGCAGCTGGCGGCCGTGACGGCACTACGAGCCCGGGATGAAGATGGGCCCGCCCTGATGGGACAGTGCCTGATCTATCCGCAGACCGATTTCACGGCGGCCGGTACTGACTCGCTGGATCGTCATGGCGTCGGGTATGGCCTGACGCGACAGGCCAGAGACTGGTTTGTTGCACAGTATCTGACCTCCCCGGAACAGGCGCTTGATCAGCATGTCGGCCTGCTCCAGCGGACGGATCTGGCCGGACTTCCACCGGCGCTGGTCGTGACGGCGGAGTTCGATCCGCTGGTGGATGAAGGGGAGGCCTATGCCCGTCATATGGCCGAGGCCGGCGTTACAGTGATTGCCAGTCGCTATCATGGCGTCATTCATGGCTTCATGCGGCGGGTAGGGCAGCATCGACTGGCAGATCAGCTGGTTCAGCAGTGTGGGGGCTGGCTGAGGACCACACTGGCTCCGGTGAACTGATGTCGACAAACGTCTAACGGTATTGTCATACCACCAGGCGTAGGGTATCCGAAGAGGCCGCCATGCAGGGCGGCGTCTTTCGTTAGGCATGACCTCATGCCTGTGCTGCAGTAACAACAGTATCGCTTTCGACAAGTGTGTGCGGGGCGGCCTGCGAGGATGAGTTCATGATCACGTTTCTGGTAGCTATTGCGCTTCTGGTCCTCGGGTATTTTACCTACGGGGTATTTATCGAGCGGGTGTTTGCCGTCAAGCGTCAGCGTCAGACGCCGGCCTTTACCATGCGCGACAACGTGGATTACGTGCCGATGAAAACGCCGCGTAATGCATTGATCCAGCTATTGAACATTGCCGGCGTCGGGCCGATTTTCGGGCCGATTCTGGGGGCGCTGTACGGCCCCGTGGCGTTTGTATGGATCGTGATCGGGTGTATCTTTGCCGGTGCGGTTCATGATTATCTGACCGGCATGATCTCGATTCGCAATCATGGTGCTCATCTGCCTCAGCTGGCGGGCAAGTTTCTTGGCAAGTCCATGAAGCACATCGTGAACGGGTTTGCGATCCTGCTGCTGCTGCTGGTCGGTACCGTATTCGTGACCTCACCGGCAGCGTTACTGGCCAACCTGACATCGTTCAATGTACCGCTGATCCTGTTGGCGATCTTTGCCTATTACCTGCTGGCCACCCTGTTGCCGATCGACAAGATCATTGGGCGGATTTATCCCTGGTTTGGTGCGCTGTTGCTGTTCAGTGCGCTGGGCATCGGTCTTGGTCTGGTCTTTACCGGGGCGCCTATTCCGGAGCTGAGCTTCCAGAACATGCACCCTGAAGGGGCGCCGATCTTCCCGCTGCTGTTTTTAACCATTTCCTGCGGCGCGCTGTCCGGATTCCATGCAACCCAGACGCCCATCATTTCTCGCACGACCGAGAATGAAGGCAACGGACGACGCATCTTTTACGGCATGATGATTGCCGAAGGCATTATTGCCATGATCTGGGCTGCAGCCGCCATGAGCATGTTCCACGGTGAGCAAAGCCTGTCAGCGGTACTGGCAGCCGGCGGACCGGCAGCCGTGGTGAGTGCCGTATCCACCCAGATGCTGGGTGCCATTGGCGGCACACTGGCCATTCTTGGCGTTATCGTACTGCCGATTACCTCCGGAGATACGGCCTTCCGCAGTGCACGCATGATCATTGCCGATTACCTCAAGATCGATCAGCGCAAGATAGCGAAGCGGATCTGGATTGCTGCACCGCTGTTTATAATGTCCTATGCCTTGACCCACATCGACTTCACGCTACTGTGGCGTTACTTCTCCTGGGCGAACCAGACCACGGCGGTTATTGCCCTGTGGGTGGGCACCATGTATCTCGTTCTGGCACGAAAGCCGCACTGGGTGACCTCGATTCCGGCTGTTTTCATGACGATGGCGACCTTTACCTACATGGCATATGCCCCGATCGGTTTCGGACTGTCGCTGGAGGTCAGCTATGTCTTTGCTGCAGCAGGAACGCTGATTGCGATTGCCCTGTTCATGAAGCGGGTGCGGCGCCTGTCACGTGCCACCTTTGCCGTGGATGAGCCGGAAGTACCCACTGGCGCACCGTTGTCTTCAATCAAGCGGGCGATAGCGCCCTCATCATGAAGTGAGTCGGCCGGATTCGACGGCATGGAAAATGAAAACGGCGCCCTCGGGCGCCGTTTTCAGTCGTGCAACATGAAAGGATGTCAGTGGGTGTTGCCGTCAGGGAAGTATTTGGAATAGAGGCTGTTATAGGTGCCGTTGCTCTTGAGCTCGGCCAGGGCCTTGTTAAAGGTGTCTGCCAGTTCCCGGTCGCGCTTTCGAAACGCTATCCCGAACCCTTCACCGAAGTATTTCTTCGGTTCGGTCAGCATGTCACCCACGGTCTTGAACTTGCCATCCTTGCTGTCCACCAGCGCGGCCTTGCCGGTAGGGTAGTCAAGGAAGGCGATATCCAGTCGGCCTGCTTCCATATCCACGGCGACATCGTCGGCAGTGGCGTAGCGCTTGATGCTGGCCTCGTCACCAAACATGTCGGTCACGTAGTTGTCCTGTACGGTGCCTCGCTGTACGCCGATATTCATGCCCTTGAGGCTGGCCTTGTCAGGCGTTTCAAGCGTACTTTTTTCAGGCGTGAACCAGGCAGAGGGCGGAGTCATGTACGGGTCGGAAAACAGAATCTGTTTCTTACGATCATCGTTGATGGTCATCGAGGACATGATGGCGTCGAACTTGCGTGCCTGCAGGCCCGGAATAATGCCGTCCCAGCCCTGAATGACCCAGTTGCACTTCAGTTTGGCCTGCTCGCACAGGGCGTTGCCCAGATCGATATCAAAGCCGGCCAGTGTGCCGTCCGGCTGGCGATATTCCATCGGTACATAGGGAATATCGACCCCGATACGTACCGTGTCGTAATCCTTTGCCTGGGCCGTGCCGGCAACCAGTGCCGCGCCCATGAGTGACAGGGTCAGAATCCGTTTCATGGAAACATCCTTTTGTTGTTGGCCGGGGATAGCCCGGCATTGTGGTAGTGATCCATTGATGCCCTGTACCGGCGTGTGGCCGGTATGCAGGGTACAAGCATAACCGGCAATGACCGATACGTCATGAATCACGACTGGGGTTTCAGGTGCCCCAGCAGGCGTTTTTCAAGGTATTTGAACAGGCCCTGAATACTGAAGCTCAGCGCCATGTAAAGTACCGCCACAAACAGGAACGCGGCAAAGGGCGCGTAGAAACGAGCATAGATATAGTAGGCCGCCCCGGTCAGGTCGGTGATCGAGACTACAAAGGCAATGGCACTGGCGTGAAGCATGAAGATCACCTCATTGCCATAGGCTGGCAGCGCACGCCGGAAGGCGCTGGGTAATACAATGCGGCGCAACATGGTGAACCTGTTCATGCCGTAGGCACGGGCAGCCTCGATTTCACCCCGGGGTGTTGACTGAATGGCCCCGTGGAAGATCTCGGTTGTATATGCCGCCGTATTGAGGGTAAAGGCCAGAAGCGCCGGATAGATCGGGTCTTCCAGGAAAAACCATAGCCAGGTGTCCTGGATGCCGGGAATAAAGGCAAACCCGTAGTAGGCCAGATACAGTTGAATCAGCAGCGGTGTGCCGCGAAACAGATAGGTGAAAAACCAGACCGGTTTCCTGATCCACAGGTTTGATGAGCCTCGGGCGATGGCCAGAGGAACGGCAATGATCAGTCCGATGACCAGCGATACAAACACCAGGTGCACGGTATTGACCAGTCCTGACCAGTACATCTCGAAGGTGTTGGGGGTAAAGATGTCATTGCCGTTCATCCAGCTCAGCACAGGCTGCCAGAGAGTACTTAATTGTTCCACGAGGAGCCTCCGCTGGAGAAGCCGATGTCAAACCGCTGGCGCAGTTTCATGAAGCACCATTCCGATACGCTGGCGATCAACAGGTAGCCCAGTGCGACAGGGATCATGAACAGAAAGGGTTCATGGGTCGCCTTGGTGGCCTCGGCAGCGACCTTGACCATGTCGCTCAGGCCGATAATGGACACCAGCGCGGTGGTTTTCAAAAGCACCATCCAGTTGTTGCCCAGCCCCGGCAGGGCGTGCCGCATCATCAGCGGGAAGCGAATGTGCCTGAATACCGCCCAGGGCCGCATGCCATAGGCGCGTCCCGCCTCCAGCAGACCCTCATCGACGGCAAGAAACGCCCCGCGGAAGGTTTCGGACATGTAGGCGCCAAAGATGATGCCGATGGTTACCACACCGGCCACGAAGGCATTGATATTGATGAAGATGTCGACATCAAACTCGCTGTAGATCCAGTCGGTGGCCATGTTGATACCGATCTGGCCTCCATAAAACAAAAGCAGCATCAGTACCAGATCCGGCACGCCGCGGATGACCAGCGTATAAACGTGGGCAATGCCGCGCAGTATGCGAGACGACGATAATTTTGCACTGGCTGATAACAATCCCAGCAGGACTGCGAGCAGCAGCGACAGCAGGGCCAGTTCCAGTGTCAATAGCGACCCCTCCAGCAGGCGGGGGCCGTACCCATGAAGATCAAGCATAAACGCGTCCTGATCGCGCACGGTGCGCAGTAGTTGAATCCGGAAGATGCGTCTGGCGCATCACCGTCAGGGAAACCGGGTCAGCCGCTCAATAGCGAGGTGCCAGAAACTGTTGTAACCGCTCGGAACGCGGTGAAGTCAGTATGTCACCGGGTGCACCCTGCTCCTCGATCAGACCCTGATGCAGGAACATGACGTGGTTGGAGACATCGCGGGCAAAATCCATTTCATGGGTGACCACGATCATGGTGCGTCCTTCATCAGCCAGTTCATGCATGACATGAAGCACATCCCCTACCAGTTCCGGGTCAAGGGCCGAGGTCGGTTCATCAAACAGCATGACTTCCGGGTCCATCGCGAGTGCACGCGCAATGGCACCACGCTGTTGCTGGCCACCGGACATCTGGGTCGGGAAGTAGCTGGCCCGTTCGGAAAGCCCGACACGTTTCAATAGCGCCATTCCCTTTTCTCGGGCCTGGGCCTTCGGCATCTTGAGCACGTGTACCGGAGCGGCCATGACATTTTCGATGAGGGTCATGTGCGGCCACAGATTGAAGTTCTGAAAGACCATCGACAAGCGAGCACGAATGCGTTCTACCTGCTTCCAGTCTTCCGGCTGGCGTTGCCCCTTGCGGTCGACCTTGAAGCCGATGGCCTCGCCATGCACGATCAGCTCGCCCTGATCGGGCATTTCGAGCAGGTTCATGCAGCGCAGGAAGGTGCTTTTACCGGAGCCGGAGGCACCGATCAGTGTAATGACATCACCCTTTTGGGCCTTGAGCGACAACCCGTTCAACACCGGATTGCCGTTGAAGCTCTTGTGGAGATGATTGATTTCCAGGGGAATGGAAGTATCGGCCATGGACAATATGACTCCTGAAGGCATGGCAGGCCCTGACGAATCGGGACGTAAAAGCCGTCCATTCTATCAGGCTGGTACCGTGGTTGCCGCAGCCGAGTGATGATTCGATATATATTGACGGTTACTTATCAAGTGGCATCTCCGCCTCGGCACATCCACTGATCACCTGAAAGTGCTGCCTGAACGTCTATCCTGCCGGTCAATGTACTCTCGCACCCGAGTATCAACGGAGAGGCGCCGGCCCAGGGGGCCGTGCCTTCAGCGGGTTCCAGTGTGCGTCGGGTAGCTGCGCTCGTGATGAACCCTGTTCAGGTCGCTGGCCGGAAATCCCTGAGAAGACAGCCAGTGAGTAATATCCTTGAAGACACTATCACTGATCCAGGGTGTGCGCGCCAGTACCCAAAGAAAGTGGCGATTGGGCCCGACAATCACGACATGATCATATTCGGGATCCAGCAGAATAATGTTGTAACCGGCATAAAACCGCCAGAAGAAGGTGACCTTGAAGCGGCCGTCGGCAGGCTGGTTGACCGGATAAGCCACGCCCCTTGCCTCCTTCCACATCCGCTTGACCACATCATACCCGCGATTGACGACATCAAATCCGCCATCGGCTCTGGGATAATAGCTTGCTGTCACCTCACTGAGGCGCCGCTCGAAGGGATGATCCAGGCGGGCAATCTCATACCAGGTACCCTTGTAGCGCTCTGCATCCACGTGTGCGACCGGCTTTATACCACCAGGGATACCGGGATCACCGCCGGCAGCAGCCCACACCGCCCGCAGGTTTGCCTTCATGTCTGCTGCTCTCATGTAATGCTCCAATATGGCAGAAGGCGTTTATTTACTGAATGTAACAGGCGTTACTCGAATGTAGTAGGGAAGGGAGTGTGAAGCTTTAAAGCGATCCGCCGATAATCGTTTCAGCACAAACGACGAATCAGTCATTGTCTGGCACAGGCCATGACGACCATGAACGCTACTTCTCGGAACCTGTTTATGACATCTCATACCTTCGATCATGAAGATAGCAGTATCCAACGGGCTTCGCGCAGCAAGCGTAAGCCCCTGAGCCTCAAACGCCGTGGCAAGCCCCTGACCATCCGCACCAAGCTTTGGCTGGGGCTGGGGCTGATGTGGGTCGGTATGATTGCCATTGTAGTCAGCCTGGCACTCGAAAGTCGGGCCGAAATGTTCAAGGAGCGCGAAAACGGCCTGAAAAACGTGGTCAGCATGGCATCTGGCGCCGTGAATGCGATGTATGCCCGCCAGGAAAGTGGTGCGATGACCCAGGCTCAGGCCCAGGCGGAAGCCTTTGGCATCATCAACACCATGCGATTCGGGGCGGAGGCAGACAATTATGTGTTTACCTTCAACAGCCAGGCCAACATCCTGAGCCATCCACGGCGCGATGCAGGCTCGTCGATGGCGAGCTATACCGACCCGCAGGGCAAGTCGGTGTATCTTGAGCTGATCAAGGTCGCCAAGGCCAATGGTGCCGGTTATGTAGAGTATGTCTCCAAGGGGGCTACCGCCGAGGATGCCTTCCGCCAGAAGGTCAGCTACGTGAGTTACTTTGCGCCCTGGGACGCCTATATTGCAGCCGGCATTTATGTTGATGATGTTCAGAGCATTTTTCTGCATAACCTGATCAGCTACTTTCTGATTCTGCTGGTTGTCGGTGCGGTTGTATCACTGGTCATGGGCATTTTGATTCGTCAGATTTCGCGGAGTCTGGGAGGGGAGCCCAACGAGGCTGCCGATCTGGTCAAGCGTGTTGCCGACGGCGATCTGACCGCCTCATTGCCCCTGGCAAAAGGCGATAACTCCAGCCTGATCTTCAATATCATGTACATGCGTGATCAGCTCAGTGAAACCCTTCGCCACATCCGTACTTCAAGTGAGGCGGTAGACACGGGAGCACGTGAAATCGCCTCGGGCAATATCGATCTGTCTTCGCGCACGGAGCAGCAGGCGGCTTCGCTTGAAGAGACGGCAGCCAGCATGGAAGAGATCACGGCCACGGTAAAACACAGTGCCGACAGTGCCCGCCAGGCCAGCCAGCTGGCCAGTGAAGCCTCTCAGACATCCATGCGCGGCAGCAGTGTGGTCAAGGATGTGGTCGTCAAGATGTCGAGCATCAGCGACGGTTCCAAAAAGATTGCCGAAATTACCGCCATGATTGACAGCATTGCGTTTCAGACCAACCTGCTGGCGCTCAATGCTTCTGTGGAGGCGGCGCGTGCCGGTGAGCAGGGGCGTGGCTTTGCAGTCGTGGCGGGTGAAGTGCGTGAGCTTGCAGGGCGAAGTGCCAGGGCTTCCAAGGAAATTCGAGAACTGATCGCAGCATCGACCAAGGAAATCAATGAGGGGTCGGCGATGGTCACCAATGCCGACGAGGTCATGAGTGAGATGCTGGTATCCGTTCAGCGTGTGTCGGATCTCATGAGCGAGATTTCGGCGGCTGCCTCGGAGCAGACCCGTGGGATCGAGCAGGTCAATACTGCTGTCAGTCAGATGGATCAGGTGACGCAGCAAAATGCGGCGCTGGTGGAGGAGGCAGCAGCAGCAGCCTCGTCATTGCAGGACCAGGCGCTTCACATGAATCAGGAAATCGGGCGTTTCAAACTTCCCTGAATGTCGCCACGGTAAAAAGCCCCGTCAGGCATCGGCCTGGCGGGGCTTTTTTGATGACAGGAAAGAAGCCTAGCGTGCCAGCCACTCATCCTTGTCATTCTTATACAGCACAACGTCATCATCAATGGCCTGCGCCTTGCCATCGACAACGACCTTGCCGGTTACATGGCAGGACCAGATGGACTCGTCATCCGTGGGGGTATCACCCTTCTTCGCATCCTTTTTAGGTGCCGGATGGCCACAGTCCTTCACGTCATCGATCTGGACATCGTACGTCAGGTCCTTGAGGCGTTCACCGCCATCACCCATCTGTTGCGCAATTCCCTTGAGCTGCTCGATCTGACGGCTCAGGGTGTTGTTCATTGCCTGGGTCACTTCATCCTTGCCTGGGCTCTTGTCACAGCCTGCAAGTGTCAGTGTCAGTGCTGCGGCGCCCAGCGCTACCAATGTCCTTTTCATGAATTCGTCCTTGCCGAAGTGAGGCGCGCCAGCATGGCGCAAGGGCGTTTCGAAAGCAACCGGTCTACATGAGCCGGTCGGCAATGGCCCTGCCAAGGGTTTCGGTGGTGCCCTGTCCACCGAGATCCGGAGTGATTACCGCTGAATCTGCCTGGGCAAGTACCGCCTCGAAGGCCTTGACCACGGCATCGGCCGCCTCGGCGTGTCCCAGGTGGTCAAGCATCATGGCACCGGACCAGATCTGACCGACCGGATTGGCAATGTTCTGACCGAAGATATCCGGTGCGCTGCCATGGACCGGCTCGAACAGGGAGGGAAATCGACGTTCGGGATTGAGGTTGGCTGACGGCGCGATGCCAATGGTGCCGGTGCAGGCCGGCCCAAGATCCGACAGGATATCGCCGAACAGGTTGCTGGCGACGACCACATCGAACATGTCCGGATGCATCACGAAGCGGGCTGTCAGAATGTCGATATGAAAGCTGTCGACAGTAATGTCCGGGTAGTGGGTTGCCATGGCATTCACGCGTTCATCCCAGTAGGGCATCGTGATCGATATGCCATTGGATTTTGTTGCCGAGGTCAGGCTGCGTTTTGGCCGAGTGGAGGCAAGCTCAAAGGCAAACCTGAGGGCTCGATCAATGCCGTGGCGGCTCATGACGGTTTCCTGAATGGCCAGCTCCCGATCTGTGCCCTCATACATGCGCCCACCGATGCTCGAGTACTCACCCTCGGTATTTTCACGCACTACCATGAAGTCGATATCCCCCGGTGCGCGGTTGGCCAATGGGCTGGTAACGCCCTGAAGAAGGCGGCAGGGGCGTAGATTGATGTACTGATCAAAATGGCGGCGAAACTGAAGCAGTGACCCCCACAGTGAGACATGATCCGGCACCCGCTCGGGCATGCCTACCGCCCCGAAGTAGAGGGCATCGAACCCTTCCAGGCGTGACTTCCAGTCTTCCGGCATCATGCGGCCGTGCTGCTCGTAGTAGTCACAGCTGGCAAAATCGAAGTGCTCGAATGACAGGGAAAGGTTGAATCGGTCTGCTGCAGCCTTCATGACGCGAAGTCCCTCCGGCATGACTTCCTGACCTATGCCGTCACCGGCGATAACCGCAATGCGCTGCCTTGCCATGAGTATTCTCCCGGGTAGATGAAAACGTTTACAGTGTAGGGGGGAACAGACACCTGCGCGTGTCAGGCAATGGGCAGACAGGAGAACCTGTAGTGGAGATCGAGATTTTTGACGCCGGCGAGCAGGACCTGCAGGCGATTGTTGCCATTTATAACCAGGCGGTGCGAGAAACCACGGCGATCTGGAATTTCACGGAAGTCGATGAGGCCAACCGTTGGCACTGGTTAAGAGAACGAGTTGACGCTGGCTACCCCGTGCTGGTTGCGCGTAGTGGCGGACACTGCCTGGGTTATGCCACGTATGGGCCATGGCGGCCACATGATGGCTTTGCGCGTACCGTAGAGCATTCGGTGTATGTGGCAGAGGGGCGGCAGGGCAACGGCATCGGCAGTACATTGATGAAGGCGTTGATGGTTCGAGCAGCAGATCAGGGAATTCACGTAATGGTGGCAGGCATCGATGCCGGTAACCCGGGATCGATTCGCCTGCATGAGCGGCTCGGGTTCAGCGAGTCAGGGCGGTTGCCGCAGGTTGGCATGAAGTTCGGTCGCTGGCTGGATCTGGTCTTCATGCAATACGTTTTCCCGGCACCTTGAGGTGCCGGGAACTCACTCGTCATGGTTGGCGGGGGAGGGGGTTACTTGTCAAGTCGTTCCATTTCTTCGCGATACCGGGTCGCAAGTGTAGTCTTTTCCGAATCGCTGAATTTCTGGCCTGCCGAGATGAAATAGTGATTTTCTTCATCTTCGAAGTGATGGAGTGCCATGTCCTGAAGCTTTTTGGCGTAACCGAGCCACGCTGATGAGCTCAGGTCGGTGGAATCCATCAGTTCCATGAGCTCGTCCATCTCATGGTGTTCGGCGATACCGTGCCGAGATTTGTCGACGCCGGTATCATATTCCATCAACGGGCTGTAAAAGTGCCGCTCTTCAGCCGTCTCATGGTGATGAAGAGCGTCCTTGACCTGTTGGAACAGTTCGCGCCGGCCCTCACTGTCACCTTCCGTTTTTGTCAGAAGATCCAGCAGGGTGCGCTGCTTGTCATGGTCAGCACGCAATTCCTCGAAAATGGTGGTCATCGGTCAAAATCCTTTTTGCGATGTGAGTTCATTGAACCGGCCTCTCTATGGGGGCCTCGGCCTCACAAGCATAGTGCATTTGCGTGGCAGGGCCAGGATCATGAGTATTACCGCGTGTGTTCACATGCTCTGGAGAGAACTCGAAAGCGGGAGTGAATCATGTCCCGGTCCAGATAGCAGCCTTGTAGATGTCTTCTACCCGTTTCGGGGTTGAAGGCCGATCGACCGTGCAGCACGCGTCGGTTATCAAAGGCGATCATTTGTCCCGGTGCCAGCGCGAGTTCATGTCGGAACAGCGGGTTTTTCAGGCGCTGCCAGAAGGCGAGGTAGGCCTCATACCAGAGAGTGATCTCTTCCAGGGGCAGGTCAAGCGCATCGCGAATCCAGTTGTTGAAACGGATCTCGGTAACCTTGTCTTGATGATCGACGCCAATGACGGGGGCACGAAAGGTGATGTCCTGCTCACTGTCCTGAAAGCGAAAGTCGATGGGGGTGTCGGCCAGGCGCCTGAATGCTTCTGGGGCATGAATTCGCAGATCTTCTGCCACGGCGTAGCCATCTGCAAACGTGGAGCCGCCGCCTTGTGCGTCATTTTCAAGGCAGTAAAGCAACTGGATGTCCGGGGGCTGGTGCCAGTTGGGGAGGTCAATATGCAGTTCAAGTTCCAGTGCAGTATAAGCGGCGTTATTGGGGGTCGGTTTTGATACTACATCAAAACGCGCTCCAAAATTGGTATCCCTCAGAGGCCCGATGTGAGTGGCGAAACGAATAACCTCATCTGGGGTAGTGGGCCCCTGGTCAAGCAGAACAAGGCCATCGCGCATCAATGCCTGAAGCCACTGTCGTTCTCCAGCGCCCTGGCCACGGTCGCGTTCTGCCATGAGCGTTTCATGGGTGATCCTTCGGGGAGAGAAGGGGAGCTGCCAGGGCCTCGCGGCAGGTAGCGCCGGTAGAAAGTCATGCTGTCCCGGGCGGCGCTGATAGAGCCACCCGGTGTCAAGGGCACTTCGATGCCCATCCGGCCAGTTGATTGTCAACTGATACATGTCGGGTACAAGCGTCAGTGACGGCGTACCAATATCGGCATCCAGCAGGGAAAAGAGACGCTCATGAGAGTGCACGTGACGACAGGTATCACAGGGGCAGTGATCTCGTAGCCATACGAGTGGCCATTGCCCGGTCTGGTCATCGTCAAAGTATATGGTCACTACCTCATTGTTTAGGCTGGCATGGCAGGGTGCCGGAGCCTGCTCATGGTTTGCATGTTCTTTCATGACGGGGCGGCGAGGATGCTGCGCGCTACGGTTGTTCATGGTCATCACCTGATTTTTAAACGGAGTAACAGGGTGATCAGCCCCGTATTCAGGTGCAAATCATCAATTTGAGGGCTTGGGGCCAGCCTGGCTAATGAGGACGACGTACGTGTTACGCGGTACACTGGCCGGCAGCATGTATTGTCCTTGCTCAAGGATGGATATCCGGGTAGCTGCTCGGCTGCTGAACGGGCGTCAGGGATGGCGCAGAACAGAAACGCTTCATGGATTTTCTCGGTGAAGCAGGAGGTTGCGGGTTGAATATTCTTGTTTTTACCAACACCTATCGCCCCATCGTTGGTGGTGTCAGCGAATCGGTGCAACGGTTCGTGGAGCAGTTCGAGGTGCTTGGGCATCGTGTGCTGGTCATTGCGCCCAATATTGAAGGCCAGTCGCCGCACGAGGATAACGTGCTTAGAGTGCCGTCCTTTCAGCGCTTCAATGGCACACAGTTTTCCTTCCCCATGTTCATGACAAGCCAGGTGGTTGATGCCGTAGAGGCGTTCGGACCGGATATCATCCATGCACATCATCCCTTTTTGCTGGGAGACGCAGCAGCCCGGCTGGCTCAGCGGTTAAGCGTGCCGCTGGTGTTTACGCACCACACGCTCTATGAGCGCTACATTCATTATTTTCCCAGCAATTCGCCGGCCATCAAGCGCTTTGCCGTGGCACTGGCGTCATGCTATGCCGAGTTGTGCGATACGGTGATCGTGCCGAGTGAGAGCGTGCGTGACATCCTCGACAAGCGTGATGTCGGTACGCCAATTGAAGTGTTGCCCAGCGGTGTATATACCGAACGGTTTGCCTCGGGTGATGCGAGTATCTGGCGTCATCACTTCGGTATTGATGAACACACGCACGTGGTGGGCCATGTCGGGCGTCTGGCGCGAGAGAAAAACCTGATGTTCATGACACGCGCCGTATGCCGGTTCCTCAAGGCGCGTCCCGACGCGCACTTTATGGTGGTCGGGGATGGGGATGAGGCCGAGGCCATGGTCAACATTGCTCGCCAGCAGGGTGTCAGCGAGCGGGTTCATTTCACTGGTGTGTTGAGTGGTCAGTCCCTGGTGGATGCCTATCACGCCATGAACAGTTTTGTCTTTGCCTCTCACAGTGAAACCCAGGGCATGGTGGTGGCAGAAGCCATGGCGGCAGGGCTGCCTGTGGTGGCACTGGATGCGCCCGGCGTGCGTGAGGTGGTACGTAACGAGGTAAACGGCCTGCTGCTGCCTGATGAGAATGAAGCGGCGATGGCAGATGCGCTGGTCAAGGTCAGCCGCCAGGAGGACTATGTCCGGCTGACCCGTGGCGCACTGGACAGTGCTCAGCATTTTGACGCACGTGTATGTGCAGAGCGCTGTCTGGCACTTTATTCACGACTGATCGAACAGGCCGGCAATGAGGTGACTCCCAAGCATGCTGATCCCACATTCTGGGACAGTGTGACCAGCCGGTTCGATGCCGAGTGGCATATCCTCCGCCATCGCGGTGCGGTGTTGAAGGAAGTGTTCTGGGACCGCCGCGATGACCCTGACGACCCGCCAGGTGGTGCCCCATCGCCCGCCGATCAGGCCGTTACGGGCAATAAATAGCTTCAGGCGGCCTGACGCCGTCGCGCCAGGTGGCCCAGCAGGGCCAGCAGGGCCACTGCCATGGCAATGACGGCGATCGATATCCACAGGCCATCCCGGCTATTGCTATGTATCAGGCTGCCCAGCTGGCTGCCGGCAATCGTGACCGCTGCCAGCCCGGGCACGATACCGATGAACGAGCCGATCATGTAGGCACCGAAGCGGAGACGGCATGCTCCGGCCAGCATGTTGGTCAGGGTAAAGGGTGCCAGCGGCAGCAGGTTGAACACGATCATGGTACGGATACCACGGTTGGCCAGCCCGTTGGCCAGTTTGTTGACCCGCTCGCCGCCATGGCTGATGAGGGCATCACGCCCGAGTCGTCGTCCGGCGTAATAGGTCACGGCAGACGCCAGCATGGTGCCTGCCAACGCGTAGGCCAGCCCCCACCAGGAGCCGAAGATCAAGCCGGTTGCCCCTACCAGCACGGTCAGTGGGAACACCACCAGCGAGGCCACCACATACAGTGCCATCAGGGCCAGGGGAGCCCAGATGGTCTCGCGCAGCACCAGTGTGCTGGCCAGCAGTTGCCGCAGGTTGCCGGGGGTCAGTACATCACCCATGGCAAGCCATTGCCACAGGCCTCCCAGGGCCAGCAGCAGGGCAAGAAGACCGATGATAAGCCAGAGCCTGCGTGGCATGGCGTCCTTCTCCTTGAATGCTTACAAGGCCCCCGCCTGATGCGAGGGCGGGCTCATGATACGGTGCCTGATGCAAAACGTCATGGCTGTGATGGCTGTTTTTCCGGAGAGTTCCCCTTGACCGACGCAGGAGTGTCCTGAATTTGCTTCCTCCCCTGGCCTGGCTACAGGCATTTGAAGCGGCGGCTCGGCTGATGAGTTTTACTGCTGCCGGTGATGAATTATGTGTGTCCCAATCAGCGATCAGCCAGCGTATCAGATTACTTGAAGACCGGCTGGGCGAGCCATTGTTTGTACGTCATGCCAGTGGACTTGATCTGACGGATGCGGGGCTTGCCTGGCTACCCTGCGTGCAGGCTGGCTTTCAGCGGTTGCGTGAGGGCACCGCCGAGGTATTTGGTGAGCCGAACAACGCCCCCCTTACCATCAGGGCTACTCCGTTGGTGCAGCGTTACTGGTTGGCCCCATTGCTGGCCGGTTGGTTGTCACAGGGAGGCATCGTCTCGCCGGTGCGTATTGTCACGGCTATTCAGGCGCAGGACTTCGAGGCATCCGGGGTCGACCTTGAAATTCGTTATGGCAATGGCCAATGGTCCGGTCTGAGAGCGCATGCGCTGGGCATTGATGAACTGATACCTGTATGTACGCCGTTATTGGCTCAGAGACTTGATCATGACCCCACCGGGCTTGCCCATCACACACTGATTCATGTGGCCGGGTTTGATACGGGCTGGCCGGCCTGGCTGACTGGAGCAAAGGTTCGAGGTGTGCTTGAAACCAGTCGACGTCTGGGCTGTGACCATCAGGCCATGGCGCTTGATCTTGCCCGTCATGGCGCCGGCATCGCGCTTACACATACTCGCTGGCTTGATCAGCTGGCCCCCGAGCTGGTTGCACCCTTTTCAGTACGGGTCCGCGCGCAGCAGGGGTTCTGGCTGACGCGCATGGCCGGCCGTGCTCCTGCACCCATGGTGGACAGGCTTTGGGACTATCTTGAAGCCGGCTGTGACGGGCGTGCGTTGTAACCGTCTGCGCCGGGGTGCTGGGTTGTCCGTTTCAGGCCCGGATCCTGCCTGAAGTACTCCACCAGCAGTGCATGAAGCTCCGGATAGGTAGCTTTCAATCGGCCTGGTGCCGTAAAGAAGTATTCACAGCATACGGCCAGACATTCAGCCGGATCGGTGGCGGCGTATTCGTTGATGGGCGTGGGGGCACCGCGTGCGACATGGTCGGTTAGATCCTGCCAGACCCGTGTAAAGGTGGCATGCCATCGGCGTGAGCTGATGTCACCATGAAGTGGAGGGAAGCCGTTGGCTACGCCATCGTTTTGCATGTCGAGCTTGTGGATGAACTCATGAATGATCACATTGACGCCGGCATGATGGCGGTCAGCCTGCATGTCGTTCATCGAGAGAACCACCGGGCCACGGGAGGACGTCTCACCGATCCGTTCGTCATCATGCTCATGAATAACGCCGGCAGTATCCGTTTCAACCAGATGTCGTCTGAAGGCATCGGGCACCACGACAATATCGTGGACGTCAGGCCAGCGTGCCTGGCTGTCAGGCCAGTACAGCGTGATCAGCTCGATATGGGCAGCCACACTCAGCTGATCTTCCAGTGTCCAGGTGAGTGGTTCGGGAAAGTGAAAGGCCAGGTGATGAAGCCGCTGCCAGCCACGCACCATCAGGCGCTGACGTGCAGCAGCGTCAAGGCAGGAGGTCACCGGCAGGCGAGACAGAACGTCCCGCCAGGCCGCTTCCGGCAATGGATGGCGCTTCAGAAATCGTTTCCGTTGCCAGGCGGCCAGCCACTGCATGTTGCCTCCCTCGCTGATGGGCTCAGCTGGATTTCCAGGACCAGTCGCGCCAGCGCAGATCGAACAGATCCTTGCGGCGATCCTTCAGGTTGGTTACCGAGCCTTCGCTGCGTACGATCTTGAGGCGCTTGAGGTCAAGGTCCGAGAACATGACCATTTCGGTATTGGGCGTGGTTTCCGACAGTACCGCATCGTGAGGGAACGAGAAGTCCGACGGTGAAAATACCGCTGACTGGGCATACTGGATGTCCAGGTTCTCGATCGATGGCACGTTGCCGACACTGCCACAGACCACGACATAACACTCGTTTTCGATCGCCCGCGCCTGAGCGCAGTGGCGTACCCGCAGGTAGCTGTTCTTGGTGTCGGTCCAGAACGGTACAAACAGGATATCCATGTCCTGCTCGGCGAGCAGGCGCGGCAGTTCGGGGAATTCGACGTCGTAGCAGATCAGGATGCCTACCCGGCCGGCATCGGTCTCGAAGACCTGCAGCTGATCACCGCCATCGACCACCCAGTCACGGCGCTCCTGCGGTGTAATGTGCAGCTTGGCCTGTTTTTCGATTTCGCCATCCCGGTGACAGAGGTAGGAGACGTTGTAGAGTCTGCCGTCCTCGCCGTGCTCAACCATCGAGCCGGCCACGATGTTGATGTTGTAGGACACCGCCATGCGCGAGATTTCAGTCTTGAAGCGCTCGGTGAAGCCGGCCAGAAACTGGATGGCTTCGACCTGGTTGGTCTGATCCGTCAATCCCATCAGTGGCGTATTGAACAGCTCCGGCAGTACAGCGAAATCACTTTGGTAGTCGGCAATGGCGTCCACATAGAATTCGACCTGCTGGAGCACCTGTTCCACCGAGGCAAACTCACGCATCTGCCACTGAACCGCACCGACACGTACCTGACTCTTGCGAGACTGCAGCACGCGTTCGGCGGGTTCAAACAGGATGTTGTTCCACTCAAGCAGGGTGGCATACCCCATCGACCGTTCGTCTTCCGGCAGATACTTGCGCAGCAACCGCTTGACCAGGAAGTCGTTGGCCAGCTGGAACGACAGGATCGGGTCGTGAATTTCCTTGCGGGAGACCTTGTCCAGATACTCGGTCGGTGACAGGTCATTGGCATGCAGGTAGTAATTGGGAATACGCCCGCCGGCCAGAATGGCGCGCAGATTCATGGAGCGGCACAGATCCTTGCGCGCTTCATAAAGGCGTCGTCCGAGGCGATAGCCACGGTAGGCCGGGTCGATCAGAACATCCAGCCCGTACAGGGCGTCACCTTCCTTGTTGTGCAGAATGACTTCGCGCGTACCGATCAGGTCATCGTACTTGTGCGGGTTGGAGAACGTGTCGTAATCCACCAGCACCGTCAGGGCGACCCCGATAATGCGATCGCCATCCTTGATGGCCAGCTGGCCGTCAGGGAATTCACTGATCAGCTTGTCGATGGTTTCCCTGGGCCAGGCGCCACCGATGTCGTTGTAGACGGCATCCATCAGCACTTTCAGGCCGTTGTAATCCTCGGAGCTCAGGTTACAGAGATTAAGATGGAGGTCCTCGATGGACATTCAGCTTTCCTTGATGATTGAAGAGGGTGCCCGAAGGCAGCGTTGCCCCAAGGATAGCGAATCCTTTGCATCCTCGCAGCGCTATCCTTGCAAGGCATGGCTGTCAGCAGGTGTTTCGCTCCGGGGTGAGGGGCTTCCGTGTATGTGATAGAGTGCGCGCGGCCCTGAAAACGGGCATCACCGGCCCGCGATGGGCCTGGATTCACTCACTTTTTCGGAATATCGATGAACGCCATTGTCCTCTCGATTCTGGTCATGGTGGCGCTGAGCCTGGCCCGCGTCTCCGTGGTATTTGCTTTGGTTGTGGCTGCTCTGGTCGGAGGGCTTTACAGCGGGATGTCGCTGGGCGATATCCTGGATGCGTTCAACAGCGGGCTGGGTGGAGGAGCGCAGGTCGCGCTGTCCTATGCAACGCTCGGTGCCTTTGCCGTGGCCCTGTCCCGCTCCGGGCTGACCGAAGCCATTGCCCGCCGGTTGATTGGCCGTTTGCAGGGCCAGAGCCACGACAGCGTGCGTCATTCCCGTGCCGGCCGCACCGTGAAATGGTCAATGATTGGCGTACTGCTGGTGGCTGCGGTCTGCTCTCAGAACGTGATCCCGGTGCATATTGCCTTCATCCCCATCCTGGTGCCGCCATTGCTGATGGCGATGAACCGTCTGAAGCTTGATCGCCGGCTGGTGGCCTGCGTCATTACCTTCGGCGTCACGGCGCCTTACATGCTGCTGCCGGTCGGTTTCGGTGCCATCTTTCTCAACGATATTCTGTTGTCGAACCTCAATAATGCCGGTCAGGCGCTGGGGCTCGAGTTGACCGCAGACATGGTGCCGAAGGCGATGGCTCTGCCGATCAGCGGCATGCTGGTCGGACTTCTTGTTGCGGTATTCGTGAGTTACCGAAAACCACGGGAATACACCATGCAGTCGGTGGGCTTCGGGCATGTTGCCTCGCGTGACGATGTGGTCAGCGAGCGTGAGCGCCGCGATCTGGCGCCGCTCAAGCCCTGGCAGTATGTGGTGCTGGGGCTGGCCATCGTGGCGGCCCTGTCGACGCAGCTGCTGACCGATTCCATGGTGCTCGGTGGTCTGCTCGGGTTCGCCATCCTGTCGGTCAGTGGTGTATTTCGCTGGCGTGAGCAGGATGATGTGGTTACCGAAGGTATGCGCCTGATGACCCTGATCGGGTTCATCATGATTACCGCAGCCGGCTTTGCCAGCGTCATGCAGGCCACCGGCGAAATCAATACGCTGGTTGAAAGCTCGCGCTCGTTGATCGGCAACAGTCAGATGCTGGCCGCGCTGGTGATGCTGGTGGTTGGTCTGTTCATTACCATGGGCATTGGTTCTTCATTTTCTACGATCCCGATCATCGCCTCCATCTATGTACCCCTGGCGGTTGATTTCGGGTTCTCTCCGCTGGCGACCATCGCTCTGGTAGGTACGGCAGCGGCTTTGGGCGATGCCGGCTCACCGGCCTCGGACTCTACCCTGGGTCCTACCTCCGGCCTCAATGCCGATGGCCAGCATGATCATATCTGGGATTCGGTCGTTCCGACGTTTCTTCACTACAACATCCCGCTTCTGCTGTTCGGGTGGGTCGCTGCAATGATTCTTTAGTCGTCACGCCAGACGGGTCGGGACGCGGCTGGTTGCGCGTCCTGATCGTTGGGGCCAGGCTATGGGGCTTGCACGACTCACACTTTGCATGACCTCAAGGAGCCTGCCATGCCACGCCGACTTTATGAATTATGTGGTGCTGATGAACGTCTGCGCTTTTCTCCCTTCTGCTGGCGCGTCATCATGGCCCTGGTGCACAAGCAGCTGCCGTTCGAGAGTGTGCCCTGGCATTTCTGCGAAAAGGACGCACTGGCGTTTTCAGGCCAGGAGCCTCCCCAGGCACGCAAGGTGCCGGTGCTGGAGGATGAGGATGGGACGGTGGTCAGTGACAGTCTCGAAATCATGAAATACCTGGATCGCACCTATCCTGAACACCCGTTGATCGGCACCGGTCAGGCCCGGGCCCGCCTTGATTTCATTCGACACTGGAGTGAAACCCAGCTGGCGCCTGCCATCATGACCTGCGTGATTGCCGACGTGCATGATGTGCTGACGCCAGAGGACCAGGCCTATTTCCGTGAAAGCCGTGAGGCGAGGCTGGGAAACCGGCTGGAAGAGGTGCAGGACCTGGAGGCCGGAAAGGAAAGGTTGCACCAGGCGTTGTCACCGCTGCGCGCACTGCTGGCAGACAGCCCCTTTATCGATGGAGAGGGGCCGGGCGCCGGCGATTATCTGGCATTCGGCATGCTGATGTGGGGTCACATTACCGGCCGGCATGTGTTGCTTGATGAGGATGACACGGTGCAGGCCTGGTTCGAGCGTCTGCTGGCGCGAGCGGACAAGGCGGGCATCGAGCATGTTCGTGCCGCTGATATCAATGGCTATGTGACAGGCTGAACCGCCGGGCGTGCGGCTGGGGCATCAAGTCCGGCTGCGCGTGCCATGGCCCTGTGCAGGGAGTGAGTGAACATCGGGCCATGGCTCAGGCCGGCAACATGCTCTACCTCAACAGACAGGGCGGGGTCCTGCCGCTCCAGCAGGGCGGCCAGCTCATCAATACTGATGCGCTGGTCCTGCTTTTCCGTGCGCATGTGCCGTGGTCGTTCCCGGCCTTCCTCTTCACCACGTAGTAGCCACAGCGCGGGTATGCACCCTGCCGGGGCACTGAACTGACGTGCCATGCCGGCCAGTTGATTCCCGTTCCAGCCCAGACTCGGGCTTGCCGCGATGAAATGGCTCATGAGCCATGGGCGTGTCATCATCGTATAGAGCACACACAGGCCGCCATAGGAATGGCCCCAGAAATAGCGGTTCATGCTGTTGATTGGCACGGCCCGCTCGATCATGGGCAGCCAGGTGCCGACCAGCGTGGCAATAAAGGTTTCAACGCCGCCACTGGGCCGGCCATGGCTTTGGAAAATACCCTGCTGTGGCAGTGAGGGGGTGTAATCTTCCTGGCGTGCTCGTACGTCGAACCGCTTGTCGGTGGCATACCCCAGATAAACAATGACCGGCGGCGTGGCGGCGGCCATGCGGTTCAACAACCATGCTGGCGTATCATCCAGCGCAGCGTTGCCATCGAGCAGATAAATGATGGGGTGGCCTTCCGGTGGAGGTGCCCGGCGTGGGGTGGCGATCCAGAAACTGTAGTGCCGCTGCATGTCAGTGCTGTCAACCTGCAGGCGGTCGAAGTGATAGTCGGGGTGACCCCGGTCGGCAATGCTTGGGTAGATGGAGCGTTCCAGGTCCGGCCCGGCCCAGGCTGGAAGGCAGGTACTGCCCAGTGCCAGGCTCAGCCAGCCCATGACGCGGCGGCGGCTGAGCTGCGATGAAAAATCAGACATGAACCACCCTGATGAAACCATGAGCGGGCAGTATCGCATTGTTTGCAGGCATTGATAACGATTGTTGTTTTCCCTTGATGGCGCGCACCTGTACTGGTATTCGGTATGCGTCCACGCCCCTTGTTGCAGGCTGGGAGCCTTGTGTCCGACAGGGTCAGGGCATCTCTCGAGGGCCGTTCGCACTCTGGTATTCACTCACCACACAGCGGGCGATGCGGTCATGAAGTGCCTGCTTTCGCCGGGTGAAGGCCGCCATGATGAAGCCCGCCATCAACAGGGCAGACAGATATTTCGAGAAGTGACGTACCGTTGCCTGACCAAATCCCGGGCGCGTGCCATCAAGGCGGCTGACCTGGAGCTTCATCAATATCTTTCCGGCGGTTGCCTGACGGGATGATGCTTCCGAACAGGAGTAATAAAGCCAGGTCACTACCAGACCGGCCAGCGGCAGGAGATACGATCTGTTCATGATGGCCTCGACCATCCAGCTCTCTAGCGCCGTGGCCTCCCACAGCACCAGAGGGGCGATCAGCAACACTATCGACACTACTTGAAACGCCCCCAGTAACAGACAGATATCAATAAGCAGTGCCGCAGTTCGCTTGAGAAAGCCGGCATATATCATGGCAGAATCTTCCTGTGCAGTGAGGAGGCGACCCCTGGTCGTTGGGGCTGCCGGTGTGCGGTCGCCAGTAGCATGCGGTGCAGGTCGTTTTGTATCAAGGTGCTGCCAGTTTTTTTCCTTATCCCTGCATGTGGCCGGCGCGACATGAAGACAGTCTCGGCACGTTCATCATCAATGTCCGGGGTGACACGGTAATGGCGGCTTAAAGCCCCTGGTCGTCATTGATGCTTCAGGTCTTTCAGCCGGGTATACATGTGTCGTGTGCCACGTTGCTTGTGTTTTGCTGATGGTGTCATAAGGTAGATGACTGTCTGATAGCCAGGCAGGTTACATTTCAATCAGGACAATCATATGTTTCGGGCAGGTTTTCTCGCGGTGGCTGCAGGGCTTGTGGCTGGCATGGGGCTGGCGGGCGTGGCACAGGCCGGTAACACCGTCCATGTCTATGCGGCGGCGTCACTCACCGATGCCATGAACGCGCTGGTCAGCCAGTATGAAAAAAGTCATCCCGACGTGGATGTTGTTCCGGTATATGCCTCATCTTCGACGGTGGCGCGCCAGATCGCCAACGGGGCGCCGGCGCAGATCTACGTGTCGGCCAATGAACAGTGGATGGACTGGCTTGGGCAGCAGGACATGACACTGACCGATCGACGGGATCTCTTGCGCAACAGCCTGGTACTGATTGCACCACAGGCTTCCACGCTTGATGATGTGACGCCGGATGCAGCGCATCCGCTGGTCGATTACCTGCAGCCGGGCGAGCGTATTTCAGTGGGTGATCCTGATCATGTTCCGGCCGGTATCTATGCACGACAGGCCCTTCAGACGGAAGGGCAATGGGATACGCTCAAGCCCAGGCTTGCTCGAGCAAGCGATGTCCGTGCTGCGCTGGCGCTGGTCGAGCGAGGTGAAACGCCGCTGGGTATCGTGTATGCCACCGACGCCATGGCCAGCAGCAGGGTGCGTCTTTTAGGAACCTTCCCGGCGGATTCCCATCCGGCCATTACGTACCCGATGGCCGAAATCGGCACACCCGATGCCACGACCGAGGCATTTTACCAGTGGTTGCAGGGCGACGCGGCGGGGCAGGTGCTTGCCGATTACGGGTTCAGTCCGGCGGGTGACGATGGCCGGTAATGTCATGGCATGCTGACGCCTCTTGAATGGGAAGCCCTTGCCCTGAGCCTCAAGGTCGCGGGCACGGCGGTGGCGGCCAGTCTGATCCCCGGTATCGTGCTGGCCTGGGTACTGGCGCGCTACGAGTTTGTTGGCAAGGGGCTGGTGGATGGGCTGGTTCATCTGCCGCTGGTGCTGCCGCCGGTGGTGGTGGGGTATCTGCTATTGCTGTCCTTTGGCCGTCAGGGGGTGCTGGGGCAGTGGCTGGCCACGTTCGGCATTACCCTGCCCTTTACCTGGCAAGGGGCGGCACTGGCCGGTGGCGTGATGGCCTTTCCACTGCTGGTACGGGCCGTGCGTCTGTCGTTCGAGGCGATTGATCCCCGGCTTGAAGCCGCTGCACGGACGCTGGGAGCTACGCGAGGACGCGTTTTCCTGACCATTACACTGCCATTGGCGCTGCCGGGCCTGCTGGCCGGCATGACGCTGGCCTTTGCCCGGGCCCTGAGCGAGTTCGGAGCGACCATTACCTTTGCAGCCAATATTCCCGGCGAAACACGCACGCTGCCGCTGGCGCTTTACAGCCTGATTCAGTCGCCCGGCAGTGACGCTGCAGCGGCCCGGTTGTGTGTTATCTCCATTGGGGTGGCGATGGTCTCTCTGCTGGCCTCCGAGGGGCTGGCACGTCGTACGCGCCGGCGCATGGGAGGGCGTGATGTTTGAGCTGTCACTTTCTCATGAGCAGGGTTCGTTTCGTCTCGATGTGGATCTTGCCCTGAACGGCAGGGGCGTGACGGCGCTGTTTGGCCCTTCCGGCAGCGGCAAGACCACGCTTTTAAGGCTGATGGCCGGGCTGGATCGCCCCGACACCGGTCGGATCGTGCTGGATGGCCAGGTGCTGGTGGATACCCGCGCCGGCCTTTTCGTGCCGGTACATCGACGCCGGCTCGGAGTGGTGTTTCAGGAGGCGCGACTATTCCCGCACTACAGTGTGCGCGGAAACCTGTGCTACGGCATGCCTGCCCGTGACGAACCGGCCCTGCAGCGGATGGCCCGGCTACTTGGTATCGAGCCTCTTCTGGACCGTATGCCGGGACGCCTGTCAGGGGGGGAGGCGCGCCGAGTAGCGATCGGTCGTGCCCTGCTGACCAGGCCACGCCTGCTATTGCTGGATGAGCCACTGACCGGTCTGGATGGGGACCGCAAGCAGGAGCTGCTTGGCTATCTGGCCGCGCTGGTACGTGATATTGAAATTCCGGTGATCTTTGTAAGCCACGACCCGCAGGAGCTGCTGGCCGTGGCCGATGATCTGGTGTTGATGCAGCACGGGCAGGTCAGGGCCAGTGGCCCGCTGGATACCCTGCTGGCACGGCCTGAGCTGATGCCGTTTCTCGGAGGATTCGATGTCAGCGCCATGCTCAGGGTCGTATGTCATCGTGTGGACCCTGACCGTCATCTGAATGAGCTGCGTCTGGCTGATGGTCAGCGCCTTGAGGTACCGGCGTTGAACGTGTCACCGGGAGCGGTGCTCAAGATTCAGATTCGTGCCCGGGATGTTGCTCTGGCGCTTACCCCCCCGGAGCAGACCAGTATTCGCAACGTGCTTGGCTGTCGGGTTACCGGACTCCACCACACATCTACGCCCGGGGTTACCCTGGTGGCACTGGCCGTGGGTGGACAGGTACTGAGGGCTCTGATTTCCACGGCCTCCTGTGAAGCGCTGGCGCTTCGGGAGGGGCAGAAGGTGCTGGCACTTGTGCGTGCAGTCAGCCTGGCGCGACCGGCCTGATCTCGGCAGACGACATATAATCGACAGAATATGGCAGCAGGAGAAATGCAATGGCACTGTGTCTGCCGGTGACTCGGCTTGATGAGGAGCTGTGCGATGAGCTGGCCGCGCTGGCCCGGGCGGCAGCCGAGGACCACGCCGGGCCTTTTGATGCGACCTGGCAGGCATCACAGGGCTGGGTGCGACAGGTGATGCCGGCTCTGGGGCAGGGGCGGGCGCTCTGGTGTGCCCGGGATCAGGGGCGGCTGGTCGGCTGCGTACAGCTGGTGCGTGATGATGTGCCGGGCAATCGTCATCGTGGCTGGGTCGAGGCATTGCTCGAGGCGCCGGAGAAGGAGGGCGCTATTGCCGGTCAGCTGCTGGCCATGCTTGAACTCTTTGCCGGCTTCGATGGCTGTCAGCTGCTGATGTGCCTGGCACCGTCAGTCACCCTTGAGAAGATGCTGGACGGACGGCAGTGGCAGTGTGCCGGGAAGCTGCCGGGCTACCACATACCGCTTCACGGGCCTGCAGAGCCCGCGGGGCTTTATTATAAATCACTTGTTTGATCACCTGAGGATGAAGAACATGGCCACCTTTCTGGTAGTACTGTCTCGTGACACTGACGTCAGTGACGACATGATCACGGCACACCGTGCCTTCCTGGCTGATCTTCGTGCTGAAAAGCGGCTGGGACTGGCCGGACCGTTCAAGGATGTTCGTGGCGGCGCCTATATTCTGGAGGCCGAGACGCTGAGTATGGCGCAGGAAGAGGCTGCGCGTGACCCACTGATCAGCGAGGGCATTGCTCAGGCCACCGTGCATGAATGGGCAGCCCACGCGTAGGCATGGGCTGGCGGTTTTACGGGGAGGTGGCAGGCACCTCTGAAGCGGGTACTGCCTCATCAAGCCATCGCCGGGTGTCGTCCAGACATTGCGGGTGGCAGCTCAGCATCGGCACATGCCCGGTGCGCGGGTACATGATCAACGTGGGGTTGTTCAGCTTGCGCTCGAACGCATAGGCATGGGCGGTGGGGATCAGCCCATCGCAATCGCCACTGATGATCAGCACCGGGCAGGTGATGGCCGTGAAGTCGGTGTCATCGGCCTTCGGGCTGCCTTCCCAGTGTTTTGCCAGCGACAGCAGGGTTTCCCGGTGCCCCGGCCCGTGCAGCATATCCTGATAACGCCGAATCATGTCCTCGCTCGGCGCATCAGGGCTGAAGGTGGCCTTCATGCCTTCCTCGATGAAACGATCGCCGTTGGCGTAGCGCAGGATGGTGCGTCCTACCGCGTTGCCGGCAAAGTTCATGAAGGATTGTGCCGTACGCGCTTGGCGGCGCTGGTCGGTCCAGCCTGCAGCGGCCACTAGGCCGAGTGCCGTGACCCTGTTCGGGTGAATCAGTGTATAAAGCCAGCTGATCCAGCCTCCCATGGAATGGCCGATCAGAGTGAAGGGCGCCTCTGTTAGCTGGTTTAGGGTCTGATGGACCACTTCGACATGGTGGGGGATGTCAGCCTGCCAGCGCGGCGCAGCCGTACTCAAGCCATGGCCGGGCAGGTCCAGCACGATAACGCGGTACTGCTCTGCAAGTACCGGTCTCCAGGTTTCCCATACCGCGTTATCCATGGTCAGTCCATGGATCAGAACAATGACTGGTGCATCGTCGGGGCCCGAAATCAGATAATGCACCCGGTTGCCGTCCGGCAGGGACGCGTAACGAGAATCCGGGTGGCCATACCGCCTGACAAGCGTGTCCTGATCAATGTCCGAGGTCTTGATCAAGGGATTGTTGTCAAACAGTGCTGTCAGCTTGTCGCTAAACCCTGTCATCGCTCATCCTTGTTGTAGAGAAACTGTCGCCGGGTACATCTCCGGGGCTATAGCGTAGTATGGCAGGTATTTACGGGAGACAAACCATGACATGGGAACACGGTCGATGTTCAGGCCTTACCCTTCGGCCGACCACGGCCGAGGACCGTGACGCCGTACTGGCTATTCTTTTGCCGATTCTGGCCACGGGTGAGACCTATGCATTGCCTCGCGACATGACCGACGACGAGGCTTGGCACTACTGGTTCACACTGGCGGAAGGCTGCTGGGTCGCAGAACAGGAAGGCACGGTGGTGGGCTGTTACTACCTCAGGTCCAATGCCCGGGGAGGCGGTGATCACGTCTGTAACTGCGGGTATATCGTGGCCCCCGAGGCGCGAGGTCAGGGCGTGGCGGCCACATTGTGCCAACACTCGCTGAAGCAGGCCCGGTCACATGGGTTTCGGGCCATGCAGTTCAACTGCGTGGTATCGACCAATGAAGGCGCCGTCAGGCTCTGGCAGCGCCATGGTTTCGACATCGTGGGCCGGTTGCCGGGTGCCTTTCACCATCCGGGTCACGGGTATGTCGATGCACTGGTGATGTACCAGGACCTTCAGGCGCCCTGATCCCGGCGCTTCAGCGTACGCTCGACCACATTAAGGCCCGGGGTGTATTCCCCGGCAATGGCACGAAAGGCGCAGTCCAGCGTCAGCTCGGCAATGCGGTCATGGTGCTGGGGCAACGAATTGACCGGCAGGGGCAGAAAGTCGAGCAGTCGGTCATCGCCAAAGGTGGCAATGCGAATATCCGGGACCTGGTCGTGGGACAGCAGTACATCCAGGGCGCCATCAAGCAGCGTATATGACGCGGTAATCAGCGCATCCGGCAGGCCGTCCTGGTCCAGTATGCGCTCCATCAGCTGCGCGCCGATGTGCCGGTTGTAGTGCTCACCGCTTCTTTCATTGATGTGGCAGACGCCCTTCGGCAGAGCCCGGCGAAAGCCGGCTCGGCGCGAGGCGCTGATGGAAAGCTCCGGCACCGCATCAAGCCATGCCACATGACGGGTATCGGGCGTCAGCACCGAGCGGGTGAGTTGTTCGGCGGCCGACCCGTTATTGCTGACCACGCATACAAAGTGCTCCGGGTCGAGGGCGCGATCCACTGCAATGACCGGCATGTCCTGATCCATCAGTTCGTGGTAGAAGCGATCATCCGGCGCCAGGCTCGAGGCCACGATCAAGGCGTCACAGCGCCTGGCCTTGAGTGAGCGGGCCAGCTCCCTTTCCGTATCCGGCGTGTCATTGGAGCCTACAATCAGCAACTGGTAGTGGGCGTCCCGTGCCCCCTGTTCCAGCCGCTTGGCCAGTCGGGCGTAACTGGCGTTTTCCAGGTCCGGGAGAATAAATCCCAGCGTTCTGCTCGCGCCCCGGCGCAGGGCAGCTGCCTGGGCATCCACGCGATACTGGTGAATGTCTACAATATCCATCACCCGGCGTACCGTTTCCTCACTGATACGGTATTGGCGTGACTTGCCGTTAACCACGTAACTGGCGGTGGTTCGGGAGACGCCGGCAAGCCGGGCGATTTCGGCCAGGGTCATGGATTTCATGGGCCGCCCTCGACGTTCAGGATGAAAAGGAATCATAAACCGTAATCGTGCGCCCAAAGTTGCACAGTCGACCACTTGATTTGGTAGCTGAAACGTTTCAGCATGGCTACCATAGCACAGTGAAACGATTCAGCTACCGTTTTCCCCATTAGAGATTCAGCCATGCTAACGCTTACTCAAGACGCCGTATCGCTGGGACGCACCGCGACCGACTGGCGCGATGCGCTTACCCAGGCGGGCCAGTCCCTGGTGGATGCCGGCCTTGCGGAAGAAGGCTACCGCGATGCCCTGTTTGATCGTGAAAATCAGTCATCGACGTATCTGGGCAATGGCATTGCCATTCCCCATGGCACCCAGGACAGTCGTCAGTATGTCAAAAAGACCGGTGTTCGCCTGCTTCAGTTCCCAGGCGGCGTGGACTGGCATGACGGTGCCCGCGTCACATTGATCATCACCATTGCGGCCCAGTCCGACGAGCACCTGGACATTCTTCGAAGCCTGACACATGTGCTTGACCGGGATGGCGTAGCTGATCAGCTTTCCAGCGCCTCCAGTCCCGAAGCCGTCATCAACCTGCTGTCGAAGGAACCGGCATTGCCCACCCGACTGGACCAGGACACGCTGCTGGTCGGCCTGCCGGCCCGTGACCGTCTGGAGCTTGCCACCGCGGCCGCTGCGCGGCTGCGTCAGATCGGATGTGTCGATGAGCTGTTTGTGGCCGACATCCTTGATCAGACGCCGGTGGCGCTGGGTCAGAAACTGTGGCTGGTGCGATCGCGCCATGGGGTCAAACAGCCTGCACTGGGATTTGCCACCAGCCAGCCACCGCTGTCCGATACCGCGGGTGTCTTCTGTCTGGCAGAGCACGGTGACGGCCACGTGCCTTTGATGGAACGATTGATCGGCCTGCTGGAAGACGGCAAGGGTGAGGAGCTTGCCCGCGTCAGTCCGCAGCAGATTCTGGCGCGGCTGTCAGGCGAAAGCTCTGATGCCGAAACGGCCAAGGTACGCGTACGCAACGCCCATGGCCTTCATGCTCGTCCGGCCAAGCAACTGGTACAGGTGGCGCGTGAACAGGGCATCGAGATCAAGGTGCGCCTGATGGAAGGCGACGCCAATGCCGTATCCGCTACCAGCCTGACCAAAGTGATCGGTCTGGGCGCGCGTCGTGGTCAGATGCTGGTGTTCTCTGCCCGTGGCGCGACTGCTGCAGCGGCACTGGACACCGTCGTTGAAGCCGTGCGTGGCGGTCTGGGGGAAGTGGTTACCCCGCTGGATGATACGTCGGCAGCGCGGCCATCGCGTAACAAGACCCGCTATACCCCGGTAGAGCCGCCGGCGCCCGATACGGCCTTGGCGGCCGTGGCCGCCTCGCCGGGCATGGCGATTGCGCCGGTATTCGTCATGCGGCTGCCGGACTTCAAGTATGAAGAGCACTCCAGTGATGCCGCCGGTGAGCGTGAGCGCCTGAGCAATGCCATCGATCAGGCCCACCGTCAGCTTGAGTCCCTGATAGATCATGCCGGGGGGGAGGTCGCGGAAATCCTTTCCATGCATGAGGAAATGGTTCAGGACCCGGAGCTCAAGGAAGCCGGCTTTGAAGCCATCGGTGAAGGGCTGTCGGCAGAAGCGGGCTGGTGGAAGGCCATCGATACTTCTGCCCGGGCGCAGGAAGCCCTTGCAGACAGGCTTCTTGCCGAGCGCGCGGCCGATCTTCGAGACGTCGGACGCCGTGTACTCGGACTGCTGTGCGGCGTGGAACTGCCGGAGCCGCCGGCTCATCCCTATATTCTGGTCATGGAAGACGTGGGCCCCTCGGATGTGGCTCAGCTCGATACCAGCAAGGTCAAGGGACTGCTGACGGCCAAGGGGGGGGCGACCTCCCACAGTGCCATCCTGGCACGTGCGCTGGGTATTCCGGCCGTGGTTGGCGCCGGTGATACCGTGCTGGCGCTTGCAAATGGTCAGGACATGATTCTGGATGGTGAGCGTGGTCGGGTTATTCCCCAGCCCAGTCAGGAACGTCGGGACCGGGCGGAGCTGTCCATCCGGGAGCGTGATCAGCGTGAGCGCAAGGCGTATGACGCCCGTTTCGAAAGCGCGGTCACCACGGACAGCCATCGGATTGAAGTCTGCGCCAACCTGGGCAACACCGCTCATGCCAAGGATGCTGTCGAGCGTGGCGCCGAAGGCGTCGGCCTGTTGCGTACCGAGTTCATTTTCATGGCCCATCCGGACGCGCCGGATCTGGACACCCAGATCAGCGAATACCGCGAAGCCTTTGATGCGCTGGGCCATGACCGGCCGCTGGTTGCCCGTACGCTGGATGTGGGCGGTGACAAGCCGCTGGATTACTGGCCGATCCCGCAGGAAGACAACCCCTTCCTGGGGCTGCGCGGCATCCGCCTGGCGCTGACGCGCCCCGAGGTGCTTGAAACCCAGATTCGTGCGCTGCTGACGGCTGCGGATGATCGACCGCTGCGCATCATGTTCCCGATGGTCAAGGACGTGGCTGAGTTCCATGCAGCGAAGGCGATCGTTGATCGGGTTCAGCAGGACATCAAGGCGCCGGACGTACAGGTCGGCGTCATGATCGAGATTCCGTCCTGCGCCATTCTGGCCCCTACGCTTGCAAAACATGTCGATTTCTTCTCCATCGGCACCAATGACCTGACCCAGTACACCCTGGCGATCGACCGCGGCCATTCCCAGCTGTCCGCCCAGGCAGACGGCCTGCATCCGGCCGTGCTGCACCTGATCAAGATGACCGTGGACGCTGCGCATGCAGAAGGGCGCTGGGTTGGTGTCTGTGGCGAACTCGCCTCTGATGCTCAGGCGGTGCCCGTGCTGGTCGGGCTGGGCGTGGACGAGCTGTCCGTGGCGGCCCGCCAGGTGCCGATGGTCAAGGCACGCATTCGTGAGTTGTCGATGGCGGATTCAACGCAACTGGCTGAACGTATCCTGATGCTGCCGACGGCAGCGGACGTCCGTGACGCGCTGGAGGACATGTAAATGGCCAGGGTGATTGCCATTTCACTCAATCCGGCACTGGATCTATCGATTCAGCTGGATGCCGTACGACCGGGGGAAGTCAACCGCAGCGAGTCATCCCGGATGGACGCCGCCGGCAAGGGCAATAACGTGGCGCGCGTGCTGCGCGCGCTGGGGCATGATGTGCTCGTCACCGGCTTTCTGGGCGAAGACAATCAGGGCGCATTCGAACGGGCCTTTGCTGCCTGGGGCGTCGAAGATGCCTTTGTACGGGTGCCGGGCGAGACGCGAGTCAACGTCAAGCTGTCCGAGGCCGATGGCCGGGTAACGGATATCAACGGTCCTGGTGCTCAGGTCGGTGAGACGTATCTTGCGGCCCTTGAAGCCGTGCTGGCCGACCATGCCGGCCGGGCATCGGCGGTCGTGATGGCCGGCAGCCTGCCGCCTGGCGTCTCGCCCGAGCGGTTCGAGCAGCTGGTTCGCTTTATCGGTACGCTTGAGGTGCCCGTCTGGCTTGATACCAGCGGTGCGGCCCTCAAGGCCGGGTTTGCGGCGGTACCCTTTGCAGTCAAACCCAATGACGTGGAACTGGGCGAATGGCTCGGGGCACCCGTCAATGGCCGGGAGGCGGTCGTCGAAGCAGCACGGCGGCTCAATGAGACCGGCATCCACAACGTCTTTGTATCACTGGGCGGCGACGGTATGGTGCTGTCGACGCAGGCGGGCGTCTGGTCTGCCCGGCCGCCAGCGGTTGAGGTAGTCAGTACGGTTTGTGCCGGTGATACTTTGGTGGCTGCGGCACTGCATGGTGAACTGATGCAGTGGCCCGTGGAGGAGACGCTGCGGTTTGCCACGGCGCTTTCGGCTGACGCCGTGCGCCACGTAGGCGTGGGTGATATCCACGCCACCGATCTTGAAACACTGAAAACACAATGTGTTCTACAACAGCTGACCGATGGTCGGCCCGCAGGGGAGTGGCGTGTATGAAAGCCATTATCATCACGGCCTGCCCAAGTGGCATGGCAACGACGTTTTTGGCCGCTCGACGGCTTGAGCTTGCAGCTTCCCGACGTGGGTGGGAGGTTGTGGTGGATAACCAGAGCGATCTGGGCCAGTCGCAAACAGCCAGTGACGACCAGGTGCGCGATGCGGACCTGATCGTGGTGGCTGCGGGACGGGCGATCGATCTATCGCGTTTCAGCGGCAAGCCGCTTTACAAGGGCGCGATTGAAGATGCGCTGCCGAACCCGGATGCCTTTCTGGCCATGGCCCAGGAAAAGGCCGCACCCTGGTCTGGCAGTGCTTCCGAGCCTGCTGAACAGGCCACCGGCGCAGCCGCGCCGGCGCCTGCCGCCGATGGTGGAAAGAAGCATATCGTGGCAGTTACTGCATGCCCGACCGGGGTGGCGCATACCTTCATGGCTGCTGAAGCCCTGAGCGCTGCCGGCAAGGCCCAGGGGCACCACATACGTGTGGAAACCCAAGGCTCGGTAGGGGCTCAGGACAAGCTGACGCCGGAGGAAATCGCTCAGGCCGATGTGGTTATTCTGGCCTGTGACATTGAAGTAGACCCGACGCGCTTTGAAGGCAAGCCGATTTATCGCACCTCGACCGGCAGTGCCCTGAAAAAATCAAAGCAGACCATTGAAACGGCGTTGGCCGAGGCTCGTGTCGAGCAGGCAGGCAGCTCTGCCGGCAGTAGCGGTGGCGGTAGTGTCAAGGAAAAGGGCATCTACAAGCACCTGCTGACCGGGGTGTCCTTCATGCTGCCGATGGTGGTGGCAGGTGGCCTGTGTATCGCGCTGTCCTTTGTGTTCGGGATCAAGGCCTTCGAAGAGGAAGGAACTCTGGCAGCGGCCCTGATGCAGATTGGTGGCGGCAGTGCCTTCAAGCTGATGGTGCCGGTACTGGCAGGTTACATTGCCTACTCGATTGCCGACCGACCCGGCATTGCCCCCGGCATGATCGGTGGCTGGCTGGCAGCCAGCCTGGGTGCGGGATTCATTGGCGGTATTCTGGCAGGGTTTCTGGCCGGGTATGCGGCGATGGCGGTTACCCGCTACGTCAAGCTGCCGGCCAGTGTTGAATCACTCAAGCCGATTCTGATTATTCCCCTGCTGGCGAGCCTCTTTACCGGTCTGGTGATGATTTATGTCGTGGGTACGCCGGTAGCTGCCATCATGACCGCACTGACCGACTTCCTGAAGTCGATGGGGACGGGTAATGCGGTTCTGCTGGGTCTGCTGCTTGGCGGGATGATGTGTGTGGACATGGGGGGCCCGGTCAACAAGGCTGCCTATACCTTTGGCGTTGGTCTGCTGTCTTCTGAAACCTATGGCCCGATGGCTGCCATCATGGCTGGTGGCATGGTACCGGCGATCGGCATGGGTATTGCCAGCATGCTTGCAAAGCGCAAGTTCGCTCAGGCAGAGCAGGAAGCCGGCAAGGCCTCGTTCGTACTCGGCCTGTGCTTTATCAGTGAGGGGGCCATTCCCTTTGCTGCCAAGGATCCGCTACGGGTTATCCCCATCTGCATCATCGGCGGCGCAGTCACGGGCGCCATGTCCATGTTCTTCAAGATTACCCTGATGGCGCCACATGGTGGGCTCTTTGTGCTGTTGATTCCCAATGCGGTCAATCATGCACTGCTGTATCTGCTGTCCATCGCGGCAGGCTCGCTGATCGTGGGCGTGCTGTATGCACTGCTCAAGCCGGCACCGGCTCCGGAAGCCAGTCTTGAAGGCGAGACCAGCGCCGGGTAATTACGATGGCTTTCTACATCTCTCTGTTATATCTCTCTTTTCAGGCGCTGCAAGGCGCCTTTTTTATGGGCGACGTGGCAGGCCGATGTGTAAAAGGTGGCCCTGTCGGACGAGCAGACACGAAAAGGCCGACCCGCAGGGGTCGGCCAAAGGGATACCGGTCAGATCGGCCGGGTTACTCGGGCAGCTCCGGGCTGTCCGGTATGGTGGCCGAGCTGCCGGGTGCTTCACGGCTCATGTGCAGGAAGTTCATGTGGCGCTCGTATTGGTCGAGGATATCCTCGATAACCTGATCGCGGGTATAGCCCATCAGGTCGTACCCCTGACTGCCTTCCAGCAGATAAACCTCCAGCCGGTAATATTGATCATATTCCCGGTGTGCGAAGGCAGGTGTCTCGAAGCTTCGTGCCCAGATCTGATAGGTGAAGTTCTGTTCATCATCCAGCATCACATTCAGTGCCAGATGAGGAATGTCTTCCTCGCCATGAATCAGCTCGGCTCTGGCGCCCTGCTTGTTAAGCTCCTCACAGACCTCTTCCATGGCGGGCAGGCAGATGTCCTGCTGGAAGGCCTTGATCTGCTCGACGGTCGGGAAGTCCATGGAGCGGCTCAGGCGTTTGCGCCAGTCCAGGGCCGCGCCGTGCTCACCGGTACTGGTACGGCTTGAGAGTTGCCCGGAAAGGCTGGCCATCTTGCTGTCCTCGCGGAAGCTTTCCATCCGCAGCGACTTGTAGAGGCCTGCTATCACAAAGAACATCACGAACGAGAAGGGCAGGCCCATGACGACCACCATGCTTTGCAGGGCGGACACGCCATCGGTCAGCAGCAGGGCAAAGGTCAGCAGGCCGATCACGACAGACCAGAAGATACGCAGCCAGGTCGGTGCGTCATGGTTGGGGTCCGGAATGATGGATGTGAAGTTACCCAGTACCAGCGCGCCGGAATCGGCAGAGGTGACATAAAACAGCATGCCCAAAAGGGTGGCCAGACCTGCAGTCCAGGTAATGCCCGGGTATTGGCTCAGCAGGGCATACAGTCCCTGTTCAGGGTTGTTCATTGCCAGCTGGCCGAAGTCGGCATTACCGCTCAGGATCATCTCGATGGCGCTGTTACCGAAGATCGAGATCCACAGTAGGGTAAATACAAACGGAATGGTCAGGGTGCCGATCACAAACTCGCGGATGGTACGACCGCGTGAAATGCGCGCCAGAAACAGGCCGACAAACGGAGCCCAGGCAACCCACCATGCCCAGAAGAACAGGGTCCACCAGTTCAGCCATTCGGACGTATCAGCGGCGGTATCAGGGTTGTTGAGGCGAAAGGCGAACGTGTCCATGGTCATGCTGGTGAATCGGCTGATGTAATCGCCAACGTTCTGTACCAGCGCATTGAGCAGGAAGATGGTCTTGCCTTCTACCAGTACAAAGGCCAGCAGGGCCAGGGCCAGCAGCACGTTGAATTCCGACAGGCGACGAATGCCCTTGTCGACGCCGGCGACCACGGAGATGGTAGCGAGCACGATGGAGACAAGAATCAGCGCGCCCTGAATGGCAATGCTGCCTGGAATATCAAACAGGAAGGTCAGGCCATAGTTCAGCTGCACCACGCCGATGCCCAGGCTGGTCGCGATACCGAACACGGTGCCGATGACTGCTGCGATATCCACGCTATGGCCGATGACACCTTCGACCCTTTTCCCGAACAGCGGATAAAGCGCGCTGCGGATGGTCAGGGGCAGGTTATAGCGATAGCTGAAATAAGCCAGTGCCATGCCCATCAGGGCATACATGCCCCAGCCGGTAATGCCGTAGTGGAACATGGCCCAGACCGTAGCCTGACGAGCAGCTTCCATGCTGCCGCCGTCAGTGGTCGGTGGGGCGAGAAACTGGGTAACCGGTTCGGCCACACAGAAAAACAGCAGATCGATCCCGATGCCTGCGGCAAACAGCATGGAGGCCCAGGACATCAGGCTGAATTCGGGGCGAGAGTGCTTGGGGCCGAGTCGAATATTCCCGAAGCGTGAGCAGGCAACAAAAATGACGAAGGCAAGGTACAGCGTGCCTGCCAGCATGTAGTACCAGCCAAAGGTGTTGGATATCCACCCCAGCATGGTGAAGATGATTTCCTGTGCCTGGGTGGTATAGAACATGGCCCAGAAGGCAAAGATCACGATAAAAAAGGCCGAACCAAAAAAAACGGTCGGATTCAGTCTTGCCCTGGGTGTATTTTCCGTTTCATGCGATGTCATGAACGATCCTCTTCAAGTTATTGGAATCCGCCGTGAGTCGGCGGTACCTGTCCGCATTACACGGTGCAGGCGCACTTCATTTTCCTGCCCCGTGACGGGAGCCATGAATGAACGTGCGAAACGGGTCATGCTGAGTAAGCCAGTCAGTCATGTTGCCTTCTGACCGGCGTGACCGAATAGCGTCATGCTATAACTTTTTTTATTGATCGATCGTTCAATTAAAGTACAGGGATTGGTCTTCGCCTTCAACAGCCCCGCCACGATTGATGCGGCATGCGTATTGGCACTTCGTCTAACGGCGGGAACATGGCGGAAATTGAGCCAACGGCCTGCGACGATGTCCACGCCTGGCTTGAAGGCCCGTACCGGGGCCCGCTCGGACGGTTTAACCTGCCAGTCATTACGGGGGATAATGATGTGAGCGCGAAGAAGGCCGTTTGCCGACTCAACGACACAGCGAAGCCAGCAGGCTGGCGGCCGAGCCGGTCGAGATGTGGTGAACCCGGCTGCCGGCCCACAGGTTCTTCCACTCGATATGTTCCGTCTGGTGGCGCAGGGGTGCCGTCAGCAGGGCCTGCCAAGGCCAAGGGGCAATGTCGCGTGGTGCTCGTGGGCTCATCCATGCATTGCGAAGGCCTCGGGCCAGGCGACCGGATGCTGCCATGGTGACCTCAGTGGCGTCCTGGCCTGCATCTTCCAGAGCGCATCGCCAGCCATACGGCGTGCCGGCTTCATCGGCCAGCAGAAAGGCCGTGCCGCACTGTGCACCGTCAGCGCCGTGCTGTCGCGCACGGCGAACATCCAGCGCGCTCATCAGGCCGCCGGCAGCAATCAGAGGTTGGGTGATGTGCGGACGGCAGGCCCGCAACAGGGCGTTCAGGGGCTGACCCTGGCCATGAGGGTTATGGCTGCCGCAGTGGCCTCCGGCTTCCTCGCCCTGCAGGACAATGGCATCGACGCCGCTGTGTGCCAGGCCATTGGCTTCAAACACGCTGGTGGCCGTGCCGACAAGCGCGATGTTTCGAGCCCGACACGCCTTTATATGACGCTGATCGAGAATGCCGAAGGTAAAGGAGAATATGGCCGGCTGTACGGCCAGCATGGCCTCGAACTGGTCTTCAAACGCAGGCAGGTCGTCGAGCTGCTCCGGCATGGGTACGCCGGCGGCAGCGTAGCACGGTTTAAGCGCCAGGCGAGCCCTGTCCATGTCGCAGCCATGTTGCGCGTCCCGTGGGGGAATGAACAAATTCAGTGCGAACGGCGCCGAGGTGCAGGCGCGAACGTGCTGTGTCTGTTCGATAATGTCGGCAGGGGTCATGTAGCCTGCGGCAAGACTGCCGACGGCCCCCTGGCGGGCAATGGCCGCCACCAGTTCCGGAGTGGTTATCCCTTCGGACATGGGCGCCTGAATGATGGCGTGTCTGAATTCGAGATCGGCTATGAAAAGCGGTGCGGCCATGCAGACCTCCCTGACAGCGTGAAGACGCCCTGTGAGGGGCCGTGGCGCGAACAGTTCATAGCAGTGTAGAAAACAGGTGGGAAGTTGCCAGCCCATCAAGCATGGGCTGGCAACAGGCAGGGTCAGATGAACAGGGTCAGAATCAGCGCCATGATGATACCTACAACGCCAATGATGGTTTCCATCACTGTCCAGCTCTTCAGGGTCTGTGCTTCTGTCAGCCCGAAATAGCGGTTGACCAGCCAGAACCCCGAGTCGTTGACATGACTCAGTACCGTTGCACCGGAGGCGATGGCAATGACGATAAGCCCCAGAATCGGCCCGCTCAGATCAAGCTGGGTAATGACCGGTGCCATCAAACCGGCAGCGGTAATCATGGCCACCGTGGCGGAGCCCTGAATGACGCGTACCCCGGTGGCGATGATAAAGGCCAGCAGTACCGGTGGCAGGGAGCTGTCTGCCATGTAATGGCCGATGACGTCACCTACGCCTGAATCGATCAGGGTCTGTTTGAACACGCCACCGGCGCCGGTGACCAGAATGATGATCCCGGCAGGTTCGAGTGACTTGGTAGCTACCCCCATGACTTCTTCGCGGGACAGGCCGCGTTTGGTGCCCAGCAGGGTAAAGGCCAGCAGGGTCGTGATCAGAAGCGCCACGATCGGGCTGCCGAAAAAGCCCAGTACCTGATAGACCATGCTGCTTTCATCCAGCATGACGCCGCTGACGGTATTGGCCAGGATCAATACCAGTGGCAGCATGATGATCGAGGCAATCATCCTGAAGCCGGGCAGGTCATCATAGTTTTCACGCACCTCGCCGGCTTCCTGTTGCATGTAGTCCGGCACGGTAGCGTGGATACGCTTGCCGATATAGGTACCGAATACCGGGCCGGCCAGAATCATGGCCGGCAGGCCGCAGATGGCACCGAACAGGATAACGTAACCCAGATCGGCATTGATCAGGTTGGCAACGGCAATCGGGCCGGGCGTCGGCGGCATGAAGGAGTGCGTGACGGCCAGGCCGGCCAGCAGCGGAATTCCGTAATGCAGGAGCGATCGACCGGTACGCTTGCCCAGGGCATAGATCAGCGGCACCAGAATTATGAAGCCGACGTCCAGAAAGACCGGAATGGCGATCATGAAACCGGCGATGGCCATGGCCCACTGGGAGCGGCCTTCACCAAAGCGCTTTAACAGCGTATTGGCGAGCCGGTCTACACCGCCGGATACCTCGAGCATCTTGCCGAACATGGCGCCAAGGCCAACGACCGTGGCCACGAACCCCAGCGTGCCGCCCATTCCCTTCTTGACGGTTTCGACGATATCGGTCAGTGGCATACCGGTTGCAATTCCCACCAGCAGGCTGACCAGCAGCAAGGCAACAAACGCATGAAGTCGCAGCTTCATTACAAAAAACAACAGCAGAACAATGCCGCCCAAGGCGGCGGCAATCAGAACACTGGCATGAGACATGATGCGGGTCCCTGTGAGATAGCGCGGCGGATACCGACGATAGTGGTGCTACACGTGCGGCCTAAAACATGCGATGTTATCGGTAACATTGCTACATAAACAACAGGAGTTAGACCATGGTTCAATCCCTTTCGGCACTGGTGTCCCGCCGTATTCTGGTCATGGGGGTCTCTGGGTCGGGCAAGTCAATGATCGGAGCGCGCCTGGCAAAAACACTGGGATGTGACTTCCATGACGGGGATGATTTTCATCCGCAGGCCAACATCGACAAGATGAGCCGCGGCGAAGCACTCAATGATGATGATCGTGCCGGGTGGCTCGACCGCCTCAGTGAGCTGCTGGCCGAGTACCGGGATCGCGATGACAGCGTGGTGATTGCCTGCTCGGCGCTCAAGGGGCGTTATCGGCAGCATTTGCGCGAGGGAGGTGATGACAAGTTGATTGCGCTGTACCTGGACGGCAGTTATGCCCTTATTCATGCGAGAATGAGCAGACGGTCCGATCACTTCTTTTCATCGAACATGCTGGCCAGCCAGTTCCAGACGCTTGAGCCGCCCATCGGCGGTGAGGCCTTCAATATCGACATCAGTCTTTCGCCGGAGGGCGTCATGGATCAATGCCTGCGGGTCGTCGATAACTCACGCCAGCCCGGGCGCTGAGTCATCAGCGCCTGGTACGTGTCGTACTGGCTCGCCAGGCGATCTCGAAGCCGACATCCAGGCTGGATGACAGGGAGGAATCACCCTCGAGCCTGGCCAGCAGACGGCGCGCCGCTTCCTGGCCAATGGTGCGGCGTGGTGTCATGACCGTGGTCAGTGCCGGCTCGGTCGAGGCGGTGATATCCATGCCATTGAAGCCTGCCAGCGCCAGATCATCCGGCAGCAGGATGCCGCGTCGCTGACATTCGAACAGCGCGCCGGCGGCCAGATCGTCATTGCACATGAACAGGGCATCCAGGGATGGCCAGCGTGTCATCATGTCGTTGAGCAGTGCACCGCCAAACCGAAAGCTGGAGGGGCGGGTGGTGGTCATGCAGATATCATCACGCCGCCCTGCCTCACGCAGGGCACGTTGCCAGCCCTGGTGCCGCTGCCGGGCACGGTAGTCCATCCGGGCCCCGCCAAAACCGATTTGCTGAAACCCTGCCTCGATCAGTGCCTGTGTCATGCTGTAGCCGGCCTTTTCATGGTCGAGCCCGACCGACATGTCAATCGGGGTGTCTGAAAGCCCCATGATTTCCACGACGGGTAGCCCGGAACGCGACAGCAGGGAAAGTGTACGGTCAGTGTGTTGACCGCTGGGAAGAATGAAGCCCTCCACGCCATACCCCAGATAGGTACTGACCAGATGTTCTTCTTCCTGCAGGGAATAGCCCGAGTGCCCCAGCAGTACCTGATAGCCGGTGTCCTGAACAATGTCATCGACGCCACGCAGCACGTCTGAAAAAACGCCGTTGGACAGGGACGGTACCAGAAGCGCTATCGCGTGTGTCCGGGCACTGGCCAGGCTTCCGGCCTGTCGATTGGGGATGTAGCCCAGGGCGTCAACCGCATCGAGAATGCGCTGGCGCAGCGGGTCCGCGACCTTGTCCGGCTGGCGCAGGGCTCGTGATACGGTGATCTTGCTGACGCCGACGTGTTCGGCTACATCGCCCAGCGTAATGCGGCCCGAACCCGGGCGGTTGCGCCGGCTCATGGCCGCACGTCCCTGGCATGAAATGGCTTGCCGGCATCCGGCATCGACATGGCAATCATCCTGAGCATGAAGTTGAGAGGAAGCGGTGTGGTACATCGCAAGGTGTCATGGATGGTGATGCTCATCCAGCTGCCAGCCATAACACCATCATCGGCGGCGCAAGCAGAGACAGCAGGAAGCCGCTGACCAGCGCCAGCGGAACACAGGTTATGCCACCACTGCGGCTCAACATCGGCAACGTGACATCCATGGCCGTTGCTCCGCAGTAGCCTACCGCCAGTTCCGGCGTGCGTCGGGCAATCAAGGGCACCAGCAGCAGGGCAATCAGTTCGCGACCCAGGTCGTTCAGCAGGGCCACGCCGCCCCACAGCGAGCCGAGCTGATCCGTCATCAGGATGCCGGACAGGGAGTACCAGCCAAAGCCCGAGGCCAGCGCCAGCCCCTGGGTTACTGGCAGGCCAAGCACCAATGCCGCGACGATTCCGGCCAGTTGTGATGTCACCAGCACGGTTACTGCAATCAGTACACCGCGTCGATTGAGAATAAGCTCCCGCAGGGGCAGCCCTGCCTGTTTCAGCTGTGCTCCAATCAGGGCCAGCAGCACGTAGAGTGCCACTTCTGCCCACTGGCTGCCGTGCGTTGCCAGACTCGGCAACAGACGACCCAGCAGGCATCCCAGACCAACCAGCCCGATCAGAAGCGCGCCATCAATCAACGAAGAGGCAATGGATACGGGGGGAGGCGGTGCAACATCAGCAGCCGGGCGGTTTACGGCGCGGGCGCGGTAGCACCGCGCCAGTCCCCACAGTCCGATACCGTTCAATACACTCAACAGCCCGAGCAGCACCAGCGCATGGCCGGCCATCCGGGTCAGGTTGCGGCCCAGATCATCCAGCCCGGCAAGCCCAAGCCCCATCAACGCCAGCAGCAGGTAAATGGTGGGCGTTACCAGGCGGTCTACGCGCCTTTTGGCCTGCTGTCCTTGCCACGGCAGCAGGTAGCCGGCGAGCAGCGGCACAATCATCCACCAGAGTCCGGCCATGGTGTCTACATCCTTTCACGTCAAGGCGCCTGTTTGGCTCAAGGGGCGCATTGTAGGCAAAACCGCTTACGGTGTCCCGGGTCCGGATGTCAGGTGAGTCAGGCGCAGTCGCGCCTTCACTGTATCGTCCTTCAGGTAATCGAGACTCAGGATCAGGCCAGGCGTATCAGTGCTGAGCGCTGCGTTGATCACGCTGTCCGAATGCCCCTCCCGCCAGGCGTGAATATGGCGCGCGGCCAGTGAGCCTGCCGGCGTGGTGACCGGTGCCGCTGACGTAACGCGGTAGAGGTAGTGGCGTGCCTTGCCCTTTTCATTCATGTAGTCGAACCGGCAGGGTGGTTGATCGTTGGTGCGACAGCGCGCTGCATCAAGTGACAGACCCAGCTGTACCAGCGCCGTCTGGCGGTCCGGCAAAGTGGCAAGATCCTGCCTGTCCAGGCGGTAATCGTGGCTGATGCCCAGCAGGTGGTATCCACCTCGATAGGCGATGGCTTCAAGCGGTGCGCCGGCCACGAAGCGTCCGGTTTCCTCGCCGGTCGCAATGCTGATCCTGGCCTTCATGTGGCTTTGCCAGTCATCGCCATGCGCCTTGAGGGTGTGCGACACGGTAGCGTCAGGCCAGCCCTTCACACTCAGGTGATAGGTGGCCTCGAAGGGGGTGATGGCCGGGCTGCGGGTCGATGATGTGCTTGCATGTGCAGGCAGGGCTGCGGTCAGCATCAGCAGCCATGCCAGATGAAGTTGACGGATCAATAGCCTGCCTCCCTGCTGACGGCCTCTGACAAATCCTTCCTGGCAATGGCCTGAAGGTACGACACCAGCTGGTCGATGGCGCCCTTGATCGGCGTTGGCCCGGAAATGTGTGGGGTAATCAGCACGTTGTCATACCCCCGGATGGGGTGATCCGCGTTCAGCGGTTCCTCGGGGAAGACATCCAGCACGGCGCCTCGCAGATGTCCCTCATCCAGTCGTGCCATCAGGTCCTCCAGCACAAGGGTGGTGCCACGACCGATGTTGATCACCACAGCGCCTTTCGGCAGACAGCCCAGTAACTGATGGTTGAGGTAGCCCCGGGTGAGAGGCGTATCGGGCAGCAGGTTGATGACCACACGGCTTTTGGACAGTAACGGGGCCAGCGCCTGCTCACCTGCGTGGGTCGTGACATGATCCAGATGTTTTTCATGACGACTCCAGCCATGAACCGGAAAGCCATCGGCAGCGATGGTCTGGGCGACATAACGGCCGATGGTGCCCAGACCCAGTACGCAGACAGGCCAGTCCTGCCTGTCTTCAAGCCCCCGAGGCTGCCAGACGCCCTTGCGCTGATCCCGGTGGTAATGATCCATGTTTCTGTAGAAATGCAGCAGCCCGTAGCGCACGTACTCGGTCATGAAGGGTTCCATGCCAGCGCCCTTCAGCTTGAAGACCGGTACGTCCGGCAGGGCAGCGCTGTTCAGGAGCGCATCCACGCCGGCGCCCAGGTTCAGGATGGCCTGCAGCCGCTGGTCCTGTGCGGCCAGCAGCGCGGTGGGCGGCTGCCAGACAATCAGTATCTCGGCCGGAACAGAGCCGACCTCGTCCGTCGTGTCGACCCGCGCGTCCGGAAAGGCATCCTGCAAGGCGCTCTGCCAGCAGGCAGCCTTCTGAAGGTCATGAATCAGGATGTGCACAAACGCCTCCATGAAATAGTGACAGTACAGCAGGCCATGCCCGCCCTGCAGGCACGTTAGCGCGAGCAATGGGGCCAGAGCCAGGGGAAAGTGCTGTTTTGGCAAGTGCTTATATTTTCTTTGACCCTGCACGAGTCTGAGGTGCAGACTCATGAACAGGTCGGCGAGAGATCGATCACGTGATGACCCCGCGCGCCAGAATGCATCGTCTAGAGTTTGCAGGGCTGAAGCAGACTCTGCTAGTGATTATAAAAACGTTGGGCGAGCAAGCGATGACGACACCAAAGAAGATTCCCTCGGTAACCCTGCCCTTCAGCCGTCAGGAGTATGCACAACGGCTTCGCAAGGTACGCGCTTCCATGGCTCGACGAGGCCTGGATGTGCTGATTATCTATGACCCGTCCAACATGGGGTGGCTGACCGGCTATGACGGCTGGTCGTTTTACGTGCATCAATGTGTACTGGTCGGTCTGGAGGGTGAGCCTGTCTGGTATGGCCGGCGCCAGGACAGTAATGGAGCAGTGCGAACCTGCTACATGAATCCCGATACGCATGTGCTGTACTACCCCGACTATTACGTCCAGAACCCGGACATGCATCCCATGGAGTTTCTGGCGCAGTCGGTGTTGCCCGAGTGGGGGTGGGACCGCTGTGTGATCGGCGTGGAAATGGATAACTACTATTTTTCCGCCAAGGCCTTTACGAGCCTGCAAAGGCATCTGCCACATGCACGGTTTGACGATGCCACGGCCCTGGTCAACTGGTGCCGGGCCATCAAGTCACCGACCGAAATTGACTACATGCGCTGCGCTGCACGCATTGTCGAGCACATGCATGCCTGCATTCTTGACATGATCGAGCCGGGGCTCCCCAAGAATCGGCTGGTGGCGGAAATCTATCGGGCCGGTATCGAAGGCGTCGATGGCCACGGTGGTGATTATCCGGCCATCGTGCCGCTGTTGCCGACAGGTCCGGACGCTGCCGCACCTCATTTGACCTGGGACGATACCCCGTTCAAGAAAGGCGAGGGCACCTTCTTCGAGATTGCCGGGTGTTACAAGCGCTACCATGCGCCACTGTCGCGTACCATTTTCCTTGGAAGGCCGACCCGGGACTTTATTCGAGGGGAGGCAGCGTTGCTGGAAGGCATCGATAACGGACTGGCCATCGCGCGGCCTGGCAATAGATGCAGTGACGTGGCAAAGGCGCTCGGCGCGGCGATGGACAAGTACGGGTTCGACCGGGGAGGCGCACGCTGTGGCTACCCCATCGGGATCAGTTATCCACCGGACTGGGGCGAGCGCACCATGAGCCTGCGCCCCACTGACAATACCGTGCTCGAACCTGGCATGACCTTTCACTTCATGCCAGGCATGTGGATGGCTGACTGGGGGCTGGAAATTACCGAGACGATTCTGATTACCGAACATGGGGCAGAGCCCTTGTGTTCCTTTCCGCGTCAGCTGTTTGTCAAATAATATCCGGGCCTGCTGACATCATCGTGTGCGGCGGCCCCCTGCTGGAGAACAATAATGCGCGAGAGTCCCATCTCTTCCACGGTTGATTTCGATGCCGACGGCGTACAGCACGGGTATTTGAAACTGCCGGTATCTCACGATGAGTCTGCCTGGGGCGCGATCATGATACCGATTACCGTGGTCAGGAACGGCGACGGACCGACCGCCCTGTTGACCGGAGGAAACCACGGTGACGAGTACGAGGGCATTACGGCCCTGTTGAAGTTGTCAAGCCGGCTGAAGGCCGCAGATATTCAGGGGCGGGTCATCATCGTACCGATGATGAATCCCCCAGCCGCCGAGGCCGGCCGCCGGACATCGCCCATGGACAAGGGCAACCTGAATCGCTCTTTCCCCGGCGACCCGGATGGCAGTCCGACCCGGCAGATTGCGGATTATTTTACCCGGTATCTGGTACCAATGTGTGATTACGCCCTCGATCTGCATTCCGGTGGACGGACGCTGGATATACTGCCCTTCGCGGCGGCGCACCGGCTGGATGATCTGGCACTGGAGCGCAAGAGCATGGAAGGCGCAATGGCCTTCGGCGCCCAGACGGCCATCATGATGTTTGAGCTTGATGCCTCGGCGCTTTATGACACGGTGGTAGAGCGTCAGGGCAAGGTGCTGGTGACGACCGAGCTGGGTGGTGGGGGGACATCGACACCCGGCAGTATCGAGTTGACCGAGCGCGGGGTGCGTAACTTCCTGATCTTTTCCGGGGTCATGGAGGGAGAGCTGACCCGCTCGGCCCATCAGCGTTATGTCGAAATGCCGGATGCCAGCTGCTACGTGCAAAGCGAGCATGCTGGTCTGCTCGAGATGACCTGTGCCCTGGGTGGCCAGGTTCGGCAGGGTGAGGTGGTGGCGCGTATCTACGACATTACCCGAACCGGTACCGACCCGGTGGAGTATCATGCCGGGCGCGATGGCATCGTGCTGGCACGCCGCTTCCCTGCCCGGGTAAACATGGGAGATACGCTGGTGGTCATCGGTGAGGAGGTAGCCACCCTTGAGCGCTAAGGGGAGCAGTGTGCGGCTGGATCGCTATGATGTGCAGATCCTGTCGATTCTGGCCCGGGAAGGGCGCATTACCAAGTCCAGGCTGGCCGAGGCGATCAATCTGTCGGTCAGTCCCTGCTGGGAGCGGGTCAGGCGGCTTGAGCAGGCCGGCATCATCACGGGATATGGTGCGTTCATCAATGCGGCTGTTCTGATGCCGCGCACTCCGGTATGGGTTCAGATCGAGCTTGAGCAGCACGATCTGGCGCATGCCGACCGTTTCGAGCAGCTGATCATGGCCACCCCGGAGGTCACGGAGTGCGTGGGCGTGGGGGGCGGCGTCGATTACCTGCTAAAGGTCGAGGCTGAAAGCATCGATCAGTATCAGCGAATGATCGACAACTGGCTGGTCGGCGACAGCGGTATCAAGCGCTACCATTCCTATATCGTGACCAAGTCGATCAAGCAGGTCGCGTCCCCCCTGGCTTTTGATACCGACGTACGCTGAAGGGGCGTGTGATTGTCCTGCCCATTGGCGGCGTTAAATTGAGCCTCGCATCCGACTCTGTTAGACTGACATCCCATCCTGGCCCGCGTATTTTTTCACTCTTTTCGGGCCTCCAGTTCCACGCTTCTGACAGGTTTTTCATGACACGATATATCTTCGTGACGGGCGGTGTTGTGTCCTCGCTCGGCAAAGGCATTGCTTCTGCTTCACTGGCTGCCATTCTGGAGTCCCGTGGTCTCAAGGTGACCATTCTTAAACTGGATCCTTACATCAACGTGGATCCCGGCACCATGAGTCCTTTTCAGCACGGAGAAGTGTTCGTCACGGAGGATGGGGCCGAGACGGATCTGGATCTGGGGCACTACGAGCGCTTCATTCGCTCGAAAATGACTCAGGCCAACAACTTCACTACCGGCCGTGTGTACGAGCACGTGCTGAAGAAGGAGCGTCGGGGAGATTACCTGGGTGGTACGGTGCAGGTCATTCCGCACATCACCGACGAAATCAAGCGCCGGGTCAAGGTCGGTGGCGAAGGCTATGACGTGGCACTGGTGGAAATCGGCGGCACCGTGGGTGACATCGAATCCCTGCCGTTTCTTGAATCCATTCGCCAGCTGCGTTCCGAACTGGGCGGCCACCGCGCCATGTTCATGCACCTGACCCTGGTGCCCTATCTCAAGACGGCCGGCGAGACCAAGACCAAGCCGACCCAGCACAGCGTCAAGGAGCTTCGCTCGATCGGTATTCAGCCGGATGTACTGCTGTGCCGAAGCGAAGTGGAGCTGGAAGAGGGCGAGCGTCGCAAGATCGCCCTGTTTACCAACGTTGAAGAGCGTGCCGTTATCCCGATGCTGGATGCCGATACGATCTACCGCATTCCGCTGATGCTGCACGAGCACGGTCTGGACCAGTTCGTCTGCGATCGCCTGCGTCTGGAGCCGGGCCCGGTCAACCTGGATGAATGGGTGCGGGTGCTGGATGCCAAGCTTAATCCGCTCAAGTCGATCAATATCGCCATGGTCGGCAAGTACATGGAATTGCTGGACGCCTACAAGTCGCTGAACGAGGCCCTGATTCACGCGGGTATTCAGACGCGGGTCAAGGTCAACATCGATTACATCGACTCCGAGGAAATCGAGCGCGACGGCCCCGGACGCCTTGAAGGCAAGGACGCGATTCTGGTACCTGGCGGTTTCGGTTCCCGTGGTGTGGAGGGCAAGATTGCCACGGCCCGCTTTGCCCGCGAACGAAAGATCCCCTACCTCGGTATCTGTCTCGGAATGCAGGTGGCCATCATAGAGTTTGCTCGTCACGTAGTGGGCTGGGAAGATGCCACATCGACCGAGTTCAGCTTCGAGACCAAACACCCGGTCGTGGGTCTGATCACCGAGTGGATTACGCCGGAAGGCAATATTGAAACCCGTGATGCCTCTTCCGATCTGGGTGGCACCATGCGTCTGGGTGGCCAGAGCTGCAGCCTGACGCCCGGCAGTCGCGCCCGTGAGGTATATGGTGCTGACACCATTATCGAGCGTCATCGTCACCGCTACGAGGTCAACAACCAGTTCGTGAGCGAGCTTGAGCAGGCCGGCCTGATCTTCTCGGGCAAGAGCGTCGATAATTCCCTGGTTGAAATGATCGAGCTGGCTGATCACCCCTGGTACGTGGCCTGTCAGTTCCACCCGGAATTCACGTCCACACCGCGTGACGGTCACCCGTTGTTCACCGGCTTCGTCAATGCCGCGCTGGATCACAAGGCAGAACGTGCCCGCCAGCAGCAGAGCGATCGGGAAGATCGCGACTGATGAACGAGTTCATGCCGACCTTCGGGTCGGCATTTTCTTGTCTGAACACTACAATGACGCAGCTCGCCACTGGAATAACGGCGGCCAGGCTGGCATGTTAGGCCAGCGACTTTAGTGAAATGACGCGATCATGGTGTTGTTCGCGGCGTTTTCGATCTAGAACTCAGGGATACCTGATCCCGAAAAGGAAGTTTCGACATGGCCAAGATTGCTGATATCCATTCGCTGGAAGTGCTGGATTCCCGCGGCAACCCGACTGTTTATGCGGAAGTGGTGCTTGAGGACGGATCGCGTGGCAACGCCTGTGCTCCATCCGGCGCCTCTACAGGTTCCCGTGAAGCACTGGAGCTTCGTGATGGTGACAAGTCACGCTATCTGGGCAAGGGTGTGCTGAAGGCTGTCGAGGCTGTCAACGGCAGGATCCGCGATGCGCTTCTGGGGATGGACAGCACCAATCAGCGTGAGCTGGACAACAAGATGCTGGCGCTGGACGGAACCGACAACAAGTCCGAGCTGGGGGCCAATGCCATTCTGGCCGTATCACTGGCTGCCGCAAAGGCCGCTGCCGTCAGCAAGGGCCAGCCGCTGTATGCTCACATCGCTGAACTTTACGGCCAGCCGGGCCAGTTCAGCATGCCGCTGCCGATGATGAACATCATCAACGGTGGCGAGCACGCCGACAACAACGTGGACATTCAGGAGTTCATGATTCAGCCGGTGGGCGCAAAATCGTTCAGTGAAGGGCTGCGCATGGGCGCCGAGATCTTCCACGCGCTCAAGAAGGTGCTGTCCGGCAAGGGGCTGGCAACCACAGTGGGCGACGAGGGTGGCTTTGCGCCGAATCTCGAATCCAATGCCGATGCGCTGGCCTCCATCAAGCAGGCAGTCAGTGACGCTGGCTACACCCTGGGCACCGACGTGACGCTGGCACTCGACTGCGCTGCCTCCGAGTTCTACAAGGATGGCAAGTACGTGCTGGGCGGTGAGAACAAGTCCTTTGACGCTGCCGGGTTTGTCGATTATCTGGCCGGCCTCAGCAACGATTACCCGATCGTATCCATCGAGGATGGTCTGGACGAGTCTGACTGGGATGGCTGGAAAGTGCTGACCGAGAAGCTCGGCGACAAGTTGCAGCTGGTCGGTGATGACCTGTTCGTGACCAATACCCGTATTCTCAAGGAAGGCATCGACAGGAATATCGGTAACTCGATTCTGATCAAGTTCAACCAGATCGGCTCACTGTCCGAAACGCTGGATGCCATTCGCATGGCGCAGGATGCCGGCTTCACGGCCGTTATCTCACACCGCAGTGGTGAAACCGAAGACTCCACCATCGCGGATCTGGCAGTAGGCACCTGTGCCGGTCAGATCAAGACCGGTTCGCTGTCGCGCAGCGACCGAGTGGCGAAGTACAACCGTCTGCTGATCATTGAAAACGAGCTGAAGGGCAAGGCTCCGTACCGTGGTCTCAGTGAGGTCAAGGGGCAGTAAGCGCTGAATCATTCGCGCTGCATGCCTCCGGGGCCGCCGTTTTTGCATGTCGGCCCCGAACTGTCTGCCATCTGATCGGCAGGCACTAAAAAGGCGCCTCATGGGCGCCTTTTTTTCATCCGTGCAGTAGCTGGTGTCTAGCGCTCCAGCTTGTCTGCCTTGCCTTCCTTGCCGTTCATCTCGTCAGCATCGTCAAGCGCATCCTTGCGTTCGCTGATGTTGGGCCAGACTTCGGCCAGCTCGGCATTGATTTCGATGAATTTCTCCTGGCCCTCGGGCAACTCGTCTTCCGAGAAGATGGCCTCGGCCGGACATTCCGGTTCGCACAGGGCACAGTCAATGCATTCGTCGGGATGAATGACGAGAAAGTTGGGGCCTTCATAGAAGCAGTCTACCGGGCAGACTTCCACGCAATCGGTGTACTTGCACTGAATGCAGTTTTCGGTGACGACGAACGTCATTGTGTTACTCCTCGGTCACGGATGAGCAGGGGCATCAAGGCCCGTTGCCTCAATTTATCGGTATTTTAGAGGGCGTGTGGCGCGGGCGGCAAGCACCGGGCCACACGCCGGGTATTGATAATGATGAACAGCCTGTACAGATCGGCAGGTGTAGACCGAACTTAAAGCTGCTGGCGCCAGGCATAGATCAGGGCCAGAGCGTCTCGGGGCGACAGTGTATCAGGATCGGTCTGACCAAGCGCCTCGATCACGGGATGAGGCAGTGCATCGAAGATATCGCCCTGATGGGGCATACCGGCGGGCTGCGTATCCTGCGTTGAGGCTCTGGCGGGTTGTTCGAGGCTGTCCAGCTTCTGTCGAGCCCGTTCGATCACCGGGCGTGGGACGCCGGCCAGCTGCGCTACCTGCAGGCCGTAGCTTTGACTGGCCGGACCGGGTTCCACCTTGTGCATAAAGACAATACTGTCCCCATGCTCTACGGCCGTAAGGTGTACGTTGCCAATGCCGTTGTGTTGATCTGCCAGCGCCGTCATCTCGAAATAATGGGTCGCAAAGAGGGTATAGGCGCGGGTGCGGGCCAGATGTTCTGCACTGGCCCAGGCCAGTGACAGGCCATCGAAGGTGCTGGTGCCGCGGCCGATCTCGTCCATCAGCACCAGGCTTTCCTCAGTGGCGTTGTGCAGGATATTGGCGGTTTCGGTCATCTCGACCATGAAGGTTGACCTGCCACCGGCCAGATCATCCGAAGAACCGATACGGGTGAAAATACGATCCACCGGGCCAATGCTGGCACGATCTGCCGGGACGGGGCTGCCGGTATGGGCCAGCAGGGCAATCAGGGCGTTCTGTCGCATGAAGGTGGATTTGCCACCCATGTTCGGGCCGGTAATCACCAGCATGCGGGCGTCGTCATTCAATGCCAGGTCATTGGGAACGAACGGGTGTGTGGACACGTGTTCGACGACCGGATGGCGGCCACCTTCTATCTCAAGCCCAGGGGCGCTGACCAGATTCGGGCGTGTAAGTGCCAGGGTGCGTGCCCGTTCGGCGAAGCAGGCCAGCACGTCCAGCATGGCGAGTGCCTGGGCGGTGGATTGCAGCGCGACCAGCTCATCGTTGAGCTGATCAATGAGCTGCTCGTAGAGCCATTTCTCACGTGCCAGGGCCCTGGTGCGGGCAGACAGGGCCTTGTCTTCAAATTGCTTGAGCTCCGGCAGGATGAAGCGTTCGGCATTTTTAAGCGTTTGTCGCCGGATGTATTCGGCCGGGGCCTGGGCTGCCTGAGCTCGGGAGATTTCGATGAAGTAGCCGTGCACACGGTTATAACCGACCTTCAGGCTCGATAGCCCCGTGCGTTCCTTTTCCCGGCGCTCGAGCTCGACCAGGTATTCGCCGGCGTGTTCATGCAACCCACGGAGTTCATCCAGTTCGCTGTCAAAGCCGTCGGCGATTACGCCGCCATCACGAACCACTACCGGCGGGTTATCGATGATGGCCCGGCTCAGGGTATCGTCAAGCGTCGGATAGGGAACGATATGAGTTTTGAGGCCGTCGAGGGCGGTACCGTCAGGCAGTGGCGCCAGCAGCGCCTGCACAGCGGGAAGCGCCGACAGGGCATCGCGCAGTCGGGCCAGATCGCGTGGGCGTGCGCTGCGCAGTGCAACGCGGGCCAGAATTCGCTCGATATCGCCGATCGGTGAGAGGTGGTCACGGAAGGTCTCGAACCGATACTCTTCCTGCAGCACGTCAACAGCATCCTGCCTTGCAATGATGCGTGACTGATCGCGCAGCGGACGATTCAGCCAGCGCCTCAGCAACCGTGCGCCCATGGCCGTTTGAGTCGTGTCCCAGATGCTGGCCAGGGTATTGTCGCCGGTGCCGGCCAGGTTGATGTCAATCTCAAGGTTCCGACGGCTGGCGGCATCGATCACGATGGCTTCATCACGCAGCTCGACGGACAGTGAGGTGATATGGGGCAACTGGCTGCGCTGCGTGTCACGCACATAGTCAAGCAGCACCCCGGCTGCAGTAATGGCCCGGTGCATATGAGCACACCCGAAGCCATTCAGGTCCTGCACGCCGAACTGATCGCACAGCAGCCGCTGAGCGGTTTCGAGATCAAACTGCCAGGCATGCTGGCGGCGAAGCCCCGGATGGTCAGCCAGGGCGCCGGGCAGTGGCAACTCGTCGGCCACCATCAGTTCAGCCGGGGCCAGCCGATGCACTTCAGCCAGCAGGTCGTCGTCGCTGTCGGCTTCAAGCACTGCAAATCGGCCACTGGAAAGCTCCAGCCAGCTGATGCCCCAGCCACCGTGATGTGCATGCAGGGCCACCAGTAGATTGTCATGCTGAGCGTCCAGCAGGGCTTCGTCATACAGAGTGCCGGGCGTGACGATACGCACGACCTTGCGCTCAACCGGCCCCTTGCTGGTGGCCGGGTCGCCGATCTGCTCGCAGATCGCCACGGACTGTCCTGCCTTGACCAGTCTTGCCAGATAGCCCTCGGCACTGTGGTAGGGAACGCCGGCCATCGGGATCGGGCTGCCGGCCGATTGCCCGCGTGCCGTCAGGGTGATATCAAGCAGGGCCGCGGCGCGTTTGGCATCATCAAAGAAGAGCTCGTAGAAATCGCCCATGCGATAGAACAGCAATACGTCGGGGTGCTCCCGCTTGATACGTAAATACTGCACCATCATGGGGGTGTGCGGTGTGGCGGCGTCTTGAGTCACAATCCTGCTCTTTATCCGGGGGCATCGATATAATGGGGCGAAGGGTAGCATGCCCGCCGACACGGATGTAGTTGTTACCGGGCTGCCTGCCCTGTGCAGACAGGAGTATGTATGATGGATGAGCAATGTAGTTCACTGGCTCTGCGACTGGGAGAGGCGTGTCAGGCGACAGGGCACTGCGTGACGACGGCGGAGTCCTGTACCGGCGGCGGTATAGCGGCGGCCATTACCGAGATTGCCGGAAGTTCCGGCTGGTTTGAAACAGGGCTGGTGACGTATGCCAATCACAGCAAGACAGCCTTGCTGGGTGTGTCCGAAGCCCTTCTGAGCGCGCATGGCGCTGTCAGCGAGCCGGTGGTGCATGCGATGGTGCAGGGTGCATGTCGACTCAGCGGCGCGTCATTGGGTGTGTCGGTCAGCGGTGTGGCCGGGCCGGGCGGCGGTAGTCCTGACAAGCCCGTGGGTACGGTCTGGATTGCCTGGGGAACCGCCAGTGACAGTCGTGCACGCTGCTTTCTTTTCGAGGGAGATCGACACCAGGTGCGTCTTCAGGCTGTGCGTGCAGCACTCGAAGGGCTGATCGAAGAGGTCATGGCGCCGAATGACGGCCTGATGGGCGTTAAAAAATAACTGTATATGTGTACATGGTTTTGGCGATTCGGTACACTCTCGCTATTCTATTCGACAGCTGGCCTTTTGATATCGGGTACGTGTGATGTCGCAGCAGGGGCTGTTGTCTGATTCTTACGATGGAAGGAGGCCTTCATGGCAAAGGACGATAATCGCGGCAAGGCGTTGAGTGCAGCGCTGTCCCAGATCGAGCGACAGTTCGGCAAGGGAGCAGTCATGCGTCTGGGGGATACCCCGCGCGTCACCATGCCGTCGGTATCTACAGGGTCGCTGGGGCTGGATATTGCTCTGGGGATCGGCGGTCTGCCGTTCGGTCGTATTGTCGAGATCTTTGGTCCGGAATCCTCGGGCAAGACCACGATCACGCTGTCGGTCATTGCTCAGGCTCAGAAACAGGGCAAGGTATGCGCCTTCATCGATGCCGAGCATGCCCTGGACCCGAGCTACGCTGAAAAGCTTGGCGTTAACCTTGATGATCTGCTGGTATCCCAGCCCGACACTGGCGAGCAGGCACTTGAAATCTGCGACATGCTGGTACGCTCCGGCGGCGTGGACGTCATTGTCGTCGACTCCGTGGCCGCACTGACACCGCGTGCCGAGATCGAAGGCGAAATGGGGGATTCCCATGTGGGCCTTCAGGCGCGTCTGATGTCTCAGGCGCTTCGCAAGGTGACCGGCCATATCAAGAACGCCAACTGCATGGTCATGTTCGTCAACCAGATCCGCATGAAAATCGGGGTCATGTTCGGTAATCCCGAAACGACCACCGGCGGTAACGCGCTGAAGTTCTACTCGAGCGTACGTCTGGATATTCGTCGTACCGGTTCCGTCAAGCAGGGTGATGAGGTCACGGGCAACGAAACCCGCGTCAAGGTCGTCAAGAACAAGGTGGCGCCGCCGTTCCGCCAGGCCGAGTTCCAGATTCTTTACGGCAAGGGGATCTATCACGCCGGTGAGGTCGTTGATCTGGGTGTGCAGTGTGGTCTGGTCGACAAGGCCGGCGCCTGGTACAGCTACAAGGGCACCAAGATCGGGCAGGGCAAGGCCAATGCTGCTCAGCATCTGCAGGACAACCCCGAGATAATGGACGAAATCGAAACGCAGATTCGGGCGCAGCTTCTGAATATCTCTACCGCCGAGCCTGAAAAGGATGAAGGTGCGATCGAGGCTGATGCCGATACGGATGAGCTGATCTGATCGTATGCTACTTGAAGGGGCCCCGCTATTGCGGGGCCTTTTGCGTTGGGAGAAATGAAAATGACATCACCATGGCAGGACACGCCGAAGGAGCCCGGTCGCTCCGCACGTGACGACATCATCGCGCTGTTGGCGCGGCGAGAATACAGCGCCAGTGAGCTTGATGAGCGGCTGCGACGCAAGGGGCATGAGGAAGATGCCATCGACACGGCGCTGACAGCGCTTCAGGAAGAAGGTCTGCAGTCGGATGCCCGCTTTACCGAGCACTTTGTCAGAAGCCATGTGGCGCGAGGGCAGGGTGAAATCAAGATAGCATCAGCGCTTTATCAGCGAGGTATTGATGCAGCCATGGCGCGTCAGGCGCTGGCAGACAGTGGGACTGACTGGTTTTCCCTGGCCTGTGAGGTGCTGGCACGACGGTTTTCGGACCCGGGCAGTACGCCGGCCGAACAGGCGAAGCGCCTGAGATATCTGGCCTCGCGAGGGTTCAACGGCGAACAGTCCCGCCATGCGCTGGCCTGCGCCTTTGATCCTTCACGGGACTGATCCTGTTGCAGGTACGACTTGAAGAGGCCGGAAGGGAATGGATTGCCTCTTTAGTCGTTGCGTGAAGGCGTTATACTAGTTCGTTATACCATGTGGCGCGGGAAAACGATCGTGACCTCCCGGCCCGACAACGTCGACGAATGAGTGCATAACGCCTGCACCTTGTACGGGAGCATTATGAAAAGCGCAGCATTACGACAAGCGTTTCTGAACTTCTTTGAACGCGAAGGCCATACCCAGGTCCCCTCGGGGTCGCTGGTGCCTCAAAACGATACTTCCGTACTGTTTACCGTTGCCGGCATGGCGCCGTTCAAGGATGTCTTCCTCGGCCGCGAGCAACGCCCCTATACGCGTGCGACCACGGCTCAGCGCTGTGTCCGCGCAGGTGGCAAGCATAATGACCTGGATAACGTCGGCTATACGGCGCGCCACCATACCTTCTTTGAAATGATGGGCAACTTCAGCTTTGGCGATTACTTCAAGCGTGATGCCATCAAGTTTGCCTGGCGCTTTCTGACCGAAGAGCTTGGGCTTGCCAAGGAACGGCTGTGGGTTACCGTGCACGTCAGTGATGATGAGGCCGAGCGCATCTGGATTGACGAGATGGGCATCGACCCGGCACGTTTTTCCCGGCTGGATGAAGACAATTTCTGGCAAATGGGTGATGTGGGCCCCTGTGGTCCCAGCTCCGAGATCTTCTTTGATCACGGTCCGGATGTCGCGGGTGGCCCTCCCGGCAGCCCGGATGAAGACGGTGACCGCTACATCGAGATCTGGAATCTGGTCTTCATGCAGTACGACCGCGATAGCGAGGGTACGCTACATCCGCTGCCCAAGCCCTCCATCGATACCGGAATGGGTCTGGAACGGATGGCGGCCGTCATGCAGGGCGTACACTCCAACTACGAGATCGATCTGTTTCAGAGCCTGCTGCAGGCTGCTGCCCGTGCTACCGGCCAGAGCGACATCAATCAGCCTTCGCTGCGCGTGATTGCCGACCACATCCGTTCCTGCTCGTTTCTGATTGCCGATGGTGTACTGCCTTCCAATGAAGGGCGTGGCTATGTGCTGCGGCGCATCATCCGTCGTGCTGTACGTCACGGGCACAAGCTGGGCCAGGAAAATACCTTCTTTCATACCCTGGTTTCTGCCCTGGATGAGGAAATGGGGGAAGCACATCCGGTACTTCGCGCCGCACGCGACCAGGTCGAGCAGGTGCTTTTGAAGGAAGAAGAGCAGTTTGCCCGGACACTTGATCATGGCATGAAGCTACTTGATGACGCTCTGGCTTCCCTTGAGGGAGATACCCTGGATGGTGCCACCATCTTCAAACTGTATGACACGTACGGGTTCCCGTTTGACCTGACTGCCGATGTGGCTCGTGAGCGCGGCGTCACACTTGATGAGCTCGGCTTTCAGCGCGAGCTTCAGGCGCAGCGGGATCGGGCGCGTGCTGCCAGCCAGTTCAATGGGGATTATTCGGCAGATGTGGAGCTGGAGGGTGAAACCGATTTTACCGGATACGAGCGCACCGACGAAGAGCAGGCTCGCATTGCCGGGCTGATCAACGCCGACGGTGCTACTTGCGAACACCTGGAACATGGTCAGTCCGCAGTCGTTGTACTGGAGCGCACGCCGTTTTACGCTGAATCCGGTGGTCAGGTAGGTGACACCGGGACCCTGACACTGGGCGACAGTTTGTTTCATGTGACGGATACCCGTCGTCAGGGCGCACATAACCTTCATTACGGGCATCTGGAAGGCGGTCGTCTGTCGTTGGGGGATACCGTTTCTGCCCAGGTGGACAGCACACGCCGCGAAGACATTCAGCGTAACCATTCGGCGACGCACCTGCTTCACGAAGCCTTGCGTCAGGTGCTGGGCGAGCACGTTCAGCAGAAGGGTTCGCTGGTCAACGATGAACGGCTGCGGTTCGATTTCAGCCACTTCGAAGCCGTTACGCCGGAGCAGCTGGCACGGGTTGAAGCCATCGTCAACGAGCAGGTGCTGGCCAATACGCCGGTTCAGACCGAGCTGATGACGCTGGATGAGGCGCGCAACAAGGGCGCACGTGCCCTGTTTGAAGCCCGCTACGGCGAGGATGTGCGCGTGTTGACCATGGGCACGCAAGCGTTTTCGATCGAGCTGTGTGGTGGCATTCATGTCAGGCATACCGGCGATATCGGGACCTTCCATATTGCTTCCGAAAGTGGCGTGGCATCCGGTGTTCGGCGAATTGAAGCGCTGACCGGCCGAGGCGCACTGCGCTTCTATCGCGAGCAGGGGGCCACTCTCGAGCGCATGGCTGCAACCCTCAAGGCGCGCCCGGATCAGCTTGAAGCACGTCTTGATGCGATGCTTGGCCATCAGCGTGAGCTTGAAAAGGTGCTTGAATCACTCAAGGCACGTCTGGCCAGCAGTGCCGGCAATGACCTGCTGTCGCAGGCCCGGGATATCAACGGCGTCAGTGTGATTGCCTACCAGGTCGATGGTGTCAGTGGCAAGGACCTGCGTACCCTGCTGGATCAGCTCAAGAGCCGCCTTGAAAACGGGGTGATCGTGCTGGGCACTGCCGAAGGCGACAAGGTCAGTCTGATTGCCGGGGTAACAAAATCCCTGACAGGGCGCGTCAAGGCCGGTGAGCTGGTCAATCACGTGGCGGAGCAGGTAGGTGGACGTGGGGGCGGTCGCCCGGATATGGCACAGGCTGGCGGGCAGGACCCGGCGGCATTGCCCGGCGCACTTGAAAGTGTGTATGACTGGGTTGCGAGCAGGCTTGAGTGATTTTTTTATCAGACAGGTTGTCAATGAGCACCTAAAATCCATAACATAGGTTAAATAGGACGCACATGGCCTTATACGTACAAAAATTTGGCGGGACCTCGGTCGGGTCTGTAGAGCGCATCAAGGCGGTCGCGGAAAAGGTCAAGACCTTCCGTAACCAGGGGCACCAGGTAGTGGTCGTGGTGTCCGCGATGAGTGGTGAAACGAACCGGTTGATCCAGCTGGCCAGTGAAATCAATGACGATCCGACGCCACGCGAAATGGATATGCTGGTGTCGACCGGTGAGCAGGTCACCATTTCCCTTCTGGCGATGGCGCTTCAGAAAACCGGGGTGCCGGCGACGTCCTATACCGGGGCCCAGGTCGGGATCCTCACTGACAGTGCCCACACCAAGGCGCGTATTCAGCGGATCGAAACCGATGAACTGCGCCAGGATCTTGATAATGGCAAGGTGGTCGTGGTGGCCGGTTTTCAGGGGGTCGATGACGACGGCAACATTACGACGCTGGGCCGTGGCGGTTCTGATACGACCGGTGTTGCACTGGCGGCAGCGCTCAATGCCGACGAGTGTCAGATCTATACGGATGTAGATGGCGTCTACACCACCGACCCACGTGTCTGTTCAAGGGCGCGTCGTCTGGACAGCATTACCGTTGAGGAAATGCTGGAGATGGCAAGCTCGGGATCAAAGGTACTGCAGATTCGTGCTGTCGAGTTCGCCGGGAAATACAAGGTGCCGCTTCGCGTCCTGTCTTCGTTTGCCGAAGGGCAGGGGACCTTGATTGTTGCTGATGACCAGGAGGATGAAAGGAACATGGAAGAGCCGCTCATTTCAGGAATTGCCTTCAATACCAATGAAGCCAAGCTGACCGTCTTGAACACGCCGGACGTCCCGGGCGTGGCATCAAAGATTCTGGGCCCGATTGCTGATGCCAACATCGAAGTCGACATGATTGTCCAGAACGTGGCGCCTGCCGGGGACTACACCGACTTCACCTTCACTGTCTCCAAGGCAGATTACCGTCAGACCAAGCGCATTCTTGAAGAAAGCATTGTGCCGTCACTGGGCGGAGGAGAAGTGCGTGGTGACGACCAGATTGCCAAGGTATCTCTGGTGGGGGTGGGGATGCGCTCCCATGCGGGCGTGGCCTCCAGAATGTTCCGCGTTCTGGCCGATGAAGGAATCAATATCCGGATGGTTTCCACCTCCGAAATCAAGATTTCCGTTGTAATTGATGAAAAGTTCATGGAGCTTGCGGTTCGTGCGCTTCATACTGCCTTTGGTCTTGACCGCGAAGATGTCAACGAAGAGACCTGATCCACCCCGTTTGGCCATATTGGCACGCCAATATGGCCAAACGGCAGAATCTTTCAGCATGGTTGGTCACTATCAACTAGTTTGACGGTATGCAGGTTGGACAGGAGTCCAACTTTACGCATAATGCTGCACTCTGCTGATTACTGGAAGCTGTAACCGAAAAAGGAGTTTCATACCATGCTGATATTAACCCGGAGGGTCGGTGAGACGCTCATGATCGGGGATGAAATCACTGTCACTGTACTTGGCGTCAAGGGAAATCAGGTACGCCTGGGAGTCAATGCGCCAAAGGACGTCTCTGTCCATCGTGAAGAGATATATCAGCGCATTCAACGAGAGAAGACGGACGTGGATGAGCAGGACGCCTGACGGGGTAGTGTTTCAGGCCACATGTTATGCCGGTTTCAGCATCCTGTAGTAAATGCCCCCTGATTTTTTTAAATCGATTTTGGAACAGGGGTGGACAAAGTCTTTTAAAATCGGTAATATGCGCGCCGTACCGATGAGGAGAGGTGGCCGAGTGGCTGAAGGCGCTCCCCTGCTAAGGGAGTATAGGGTTTATAGCCCTATCGAGGGTTCGAATCCCTCCCTCTCCGCCAATCGGTACAAGCAGTAGATTGATGATGCGCCCGTAGCTCAGCTGGATAGAGTATCTGACTACGAATCAGAGGGTCGGAGGTTCGAATCCTCCCGGGCGCGCCAATCAATGTATCTGCGGATGAGCAAATGGGCATATTTAGTGTTTTCTCATCGTTTAGCGCCCGTAGCTCAGCTGGATAGAGTATCTGACTACGAATCAGAGGGTCGGAGGTTCGAATCCTCCCGGGCGCGCCAGATTTGATAAAAAAGGGTCTTCCATCGGAAGACCCTTTTTTTATGCTCGTTATTTATATCAGCCCGGCTATCGACCGGGCCGTTTCTTCAGGCGCTGTCGGCCAGCCTGGCGGTAAACTCGTCAAGCGTACGTTCACGCTTCAATGCCTGGAACCACTGCTCTCCATCATGGCTGCCCAGCCGCATCATGTTGAGCCACTGCTTGAGCAGTGACAGGGTGACCTTGTCGGGCAGGGCGCCATCCACCCGGCTGGCATAGTTCAGCAACACGCAGGCCTTTTCAGCCCAGGTGGTAGATGGCAGTCGCGTGCCGGTGTGCTGCCAGTGCTTGATGCGCCGGGCCAGTGCCGGGTCTGCCAGCAGGCCACGTCCGATCATGGCGTCCTGGCATCCGGATAGGGTCGTTGCACGCCAGTAATCCTCCAGGGTTTGAATATCTCCATTGACGACGACCGGTATGCTGATGCGATCGCGAATGCGTCTGACCCACTCCCAGTGGGCCGGGCGACGGTATCCCTCGGCCTTGGTACGTGCATGTACCGTCAGGCGACTGGCGCCGCCTCGTTCGGCTGCCAGTGCACATGCCAGCGCCAGCTGCTTGTTATCGAATCCAAGTCGGATCTTGGCGGTTACCGGTATCTCGAAGGGTCTCAGCGCACGCTGCATGTCATCAATCAGGCGTTCCATGTGTTCCGGTCGGCGCAGCAGCGATGCTCCGCCGTCATGCCGGTTGACCAGTTTGGCTGGACAGCCGAAGTTGATATCGATGCTGCGTGCTCCCAGACGGGCCGCCTGTACGGCGTTGGCTGTCATCATGGCCGGATCAGAGCCGAGGAGTTGCAGATGTACTGGAGTGGTGCCCACGGTTTGGCACCCCTGGGCAAGCTCGGGGCAGATACGGTGAAAGACGCGGGGAGGGTATATGGTATTGGTGACGCGCACGAATTCGGTCACTATCCAGTCCAGTCCGCCCTGTTCACACAGCAGGGCTCGGGTCAGCCCGTCGATGACACCTTCCATCGGGGCAAGGCCCAGTGCGCCGTGGGGGCGCGCTACGGGCTGCAGAACAGCATTGGCAGACATGGCCTGGATCTCGTGTGGAGCGTGGGCGAGCGATCATACGTTGCTCGCCCCGCGAAGCACAATCCAGGCTAACCGAGAAAAAGCGCGCCCGAGGCAAGGCCCAGGCATACCACCAGCGCTGGATGAATCCGAGTAGCGTTCAATAGTACCGCCGCCACGGCGCCAATCAGCAGGGTCGGCAGCCAGCCGCTGTTGATCAGGCTCTCGTCCAGAAATGTCCAGGTCAGGTAGCCCATCAGCACCATGATTACCGGGCGAACCCAGCTGCTCATTGACTTGACCTTGATCGAGTTGCGGTAACGGTACAGGACGCCCAGTGCCGCAAGCATCAGCAGCAGTGACGGGCCGACGGTCGCCAGCACCGCAATGACGGCCCCCGGGCCTCCGGCCACGTGATAACCGATATAGCCAGCCATCTTGGTGGCAATCGGGCTGGGCAGGGCATTGCCGATCGCCAGTACTTCAGCGAACTGCTGGGAGCTCATCCAGCCGTAATGTCCCACTATCTCGTTTTCGACCAGCGGGATAATGGCCGGCCCGCCCCCATAGCCCACGATGTTCGGGATGAAAAACGCCAGAAACAAATGCCAGTACAGCATGTCAGGACCTCGTGGACTGTTTGGGTTCAGGGCGCAACAGCGCCGCGATCAGCAGAGCGCCGATGATCAGGCCAGGGTGAACGCCCAGTCCGTACATCAGCCCGGCCGATACCACAGCCAGTACCACGGTGGCGATCGCGCCCAGTGAACTCCGTGCCTTGGCCCAGAAATCCCAGGTCAGTCTGGCCATCATGACCATCACTACCGGGATGACGCCCTGGCTCATGCCATTGATCCAGCGTTCATCCCGGTAGCGCATGAACAACCCCAGCAGGGCAATCATGGCGATGATGCAGGGCAGGGTGACAGCCAGAACCGCGCCGATGCATCCGGCCATTCCGCCGACACGATAGCCGATATAACCGGCCATTTTGGTGGCAATGGGGCCTGGCAGGGTATTGCCGATGGCCAGCACATCGGAAAAGTCGTCTTCGCTCATCCACTCGTAGCGTTTGACAACCTCGGCATGCACCAGTGGAATCATGGACGGGCCACCACCGAATCCGAGTAGACCGATGCGTGTGAAGGCCAGTATCAACTGGCCCTGAAGAGGCAGGTTCATGTCAAAGCACCGCAATGGCTGAATCGGTTCGGGGTTCCGTGCCGCCGCACAATACGCCGGTGGCAGGGTCTCGCAGGATGATCTGGCCACGACCAAAACCGGTGCGGTCAAAGGCGCTCTCGACCTTGTGTCCACGGCTGCGTAGCTCTTTCATAAGGTGCAGCGGGTAACCGGCTTCGATGGCAATACGCTTGCCCCCCATCCATTGCCAGCGTGGGGCATCCAGTGCCGCCTGAGGGTCAAGGCCGAAGTCCAGCAGGTTCATCACCACCTGCATATGTCCCTGGGGTTGCATGAAACCGCCCATCACGCCAAAGGGGCCCAGTGCCTGGCCGTCGCGGGTCAGAAAGCCTGGAATGATGGTATGAAATGAGCGTTTGCCGGGAGAAAGCGCATTGACGTGGGTTGAGTCGAGGGAAAAGCCCTGGCCGCGATTTTGCAGCGCAATGCCTGTATTCGGCACGACAACGCCCGAGCCGAAGCCATGAAAGTTGCTTTGGATGAACGATACCATATTGCCCTCGGCATCGGCGGTAGCCAGATAGACCGTACCGCCCTGGGGGGGCGTGCCAGGCGTGGGATCGCAGGCCGTATCCGTGATGGTATCGCGTCGGCTGGCTGCGTAGGACTCACTCAGCAGCGTTGCCGTATCGGTGGTCATGTGTGCCGGGTCGGCAATGAAGGCGTGGCCATCGGTATATGCCAGTTTCATGGCCTCGCACTGGCGGTGCAGGACGGTAATGTCGTCCCGGGCATGCAGGTCGTCATAGCCGCCGACAATATTGAGCGCCATCAGGGCTACCAGGCCCTGGCCATTGGGAGGAATTTCCCACACATCCACGCCGCGATAACGGGTGGAGATCGGATCGACCCATTCACACTGGTGCGCGGCAAGGTCTTCCGCATGCAGGTAGCCCCCGGTCGTTCTGGAGAAGGCATCGATCCGTTCGGCCAGCGCGCCCCGATAAAAGCTTTCACAGCTGGTATCGGCCAGTTCGGCCAGAGTATCGGCGTGGGCATCACTTTTAAACATTTCGCCGGCACGTGGCGCGCGTCCCTTCGGCGCAAAGGTTTCGAACCAGCCCTGTGTCGCGGGCTCGGTGAACGCCTTCGTGAAGGTGGCGTGAGCCTGCTCCCACAACTGGCTGATGACGGGCGTTACGGGAAAGCCTTCTCGTGCCAGAGTGATGGCCGGTGTCAGCAGATCAGCAAACGGCAGCTTGCCGAATCGGCGTGACAGTTCGGCCCATGCAGAAGGGGTGCCCGGTACGGTCACTGGCAGCCAGCCGTACATGGGCATGGTGTCATGGCCTCCGGCCTTGACCGCATCGATGGTCAGCGCCTTCGGAGCAGCGCCGCTGGCATTGAGGCCGTGCAGCGTGCCCTTGCCGTTATCATCCTTGATCCATACCAGCGCAAAGGCATCGCTGCCAATGCCGTTACAGGTCGGTTCCACGACGGTCAGGGCGGCGGCGGTGGCAATGGCAGCGTCAATGGCATTGCCGCCGCGGGCCAGCATGTCGCGGCCGGCCTGTGCTGCCAGTGGCTGGCTGGCAGCAACCATGCCGCCGCGGGCATACGTGGCACTACGCTCGGAAGGGTAGGGGTTCTGTGATGAAAACGGGAACATGGTGTCTCCAGCGGTTGTTCGTTATTGTAGGGCCGAGAAGAAATCGATTTTCATCATAAAATCGATTTTTTGCACTATGCGCTGCCCTGCCAGGGCTGTCAACGCGATGGATATACTGAAAAGGAGGCGCTCGGTGGGCATGTCATCGGAGCAGTTGCTGGAGCAGTTACGGCGTGATGTCGTGACCGGTATCTTTATTGCCGGAGAAAAGCTGCCTATAGATGCCCTTCGTCAGCGCTATGGTGCAGGGCTGAGTCCGCTGCGCGAAGTGCTGAATCGACTGGCTGCGACGGGGTTGATAGAGCAGCTGCCACAGCGCGGTTTTCGGGTGCCCGCGCTGACTCGGGCAGATCTTGAGGACGTGGCATCACTGCGTATCGAGCTTGAAACACGAGCACTGCGCGACGCGTTGATACATGGCGATGATCACTGGCTGGATGAGGTGATGGCATGCCTGTATCGGCTGAAGCGTACTCCGCTGCGGCCTGATGCTGACGTCGAGCAGTGGGAAATGTGCCATCGAGCCTTTCATCTGGCACTGATCGGGGCCTGTCCGTCGCCCTGGCGCCGCCGCTTTGTCGGTGTCCTGTACGATCAGTTTGATCGTTATCGTCGTGCAGCGCCCGAGCGCCCGGATCTGCGTGATACCCTGGATGCCCACCATGAGCAGCTGGCCACGCTGGCGGAGCGCCGCCAGGTCGAGGAAGCCGTGGCCCTGTTGGAGCGCCACATTCAATTATCCTTCGAGGTGGCTCTGGACTGTCTGCCTCACTCAGCGTGAGTGGAAGTGATCAGTGTGGCTTCGCCTGCCAGGCGCGCCTTGAGGGGGGCAATATCACACGGTGTATCGTTCGGCCACTGCAGGGCAAGGCGGACGCCCTGAGCAGTATATTCGGCATCGGTGACCTTGCCGGCCTGCTGTTCTATCCAGAAGCGGGCTTCCTGTTCGCCCGCAAAGCTGACATCCAGCCACAGGGCATGGCGTGGCACATGCGTAATCGTTGGCAGCTGTTCAAGGGCCAGCGTCACTGATTTGGTGTAGGCCCGGGCCAGCCCGCCGGTGCCCAGCTTGATTCCCCCGAAATAGCGAATGGCAACACAGCCGATGTGGCCCAGCCCGCTGCCTTCCAGCGCCTGATACATGGGCCGACCCGCCGTGCCGCCGGGCTCGCCATCATCGGAAAAGCCGATATCACGCTGCTCACCGGGTGGCCCGGCAATGAAGGCCAGACAGTGGTGACGAGCATCCGGAAAGTGCGCGCGCGCACGCTGGAGAAGGGCCTGCGCATCCGCGGGTGCTGGCGTGTGAGCCGCCCAGGTAATGAAGCGGCTTTTCTGTACTTCGAACTCGACGACCCAGGGCGCATCAGGCTCATTGGCGGGAATTTCGTAGGCCATCAGGCAACCTGATCGTTTTGCGGGCGAGCCACGCCCATGACCAGCCCGAGCACCTGAATGTCATCGTTTTTAAGGTAGATCGGTGCCATGGCATCATTGGCAGGCTGCAAGCGCACGCCACTCCTGTCGATGTAGAGTTTTTTAAGGGTCACTTCCTGGTTATTGATCAGCACCACGGCTGTCTCGCCGTTTTCGGCCGACTCGTGCCGTTCGATAATGATGATGTCGCCATCAAAGATATTGCAGTCGATCATCGAGTTGCCACGCACCTTGAGCGCATAGGTGTTGCGGCGAACCATTCGGGACGGAATGCGCACGGTATCATCCGTGCCGCAGGCTTCGATGGGCAGGCCGGCCGATACCAGCCCGAGCAGTGGAACATCAACCAGTTCATCCGGGTCGATTTCCTCCCAGGCCAGGGCATCCAGCGGCAGATTGGGCAGGCGGTGCAGAAAACGCGGTTCAGCAGTCGACATGACGGGGAAACTCCAGCAGGCGATCCGTTGAGGTTCGAGCATCATAGCAGGGCGTCCGCCGATTAATCACCCTTCCATGATGGAGCGCCGGTGGCTCGTCTGCGCCTTTCGTAGTAAAGTTGCACCCCCTGATAATTGATGATCGTCGGCGTTTCATGGCGCTGGCTCCCCAACGTAAAGGACGTCGTGTGAGTGCCCAGCTTCAGGCATGCCGGCTCGGGTGTGAACGCGATGACCGGTGGCTTTTCAGAGATCTATCCCTGACGCTTGCCCCCGGCGACCTGTGTCGGATCGAAGGCCCCAATGGCAGTGGCAAGACCAGCCTGATAAAGCTCCTGACCGGTCAGCTTCCGCCCGATGAGGGCGAGGTGCGCTGGCTGGGCCAGCCCTTGCCGGCAGCGCGGCCGGTGCTGGAGCGTTCGCTTCTGTATGTCGGCCATCTGGCTGGTGTGAAGGGGGCCCTGACGCCGCTTGAAAATCTTGCCTGGTATCAGGCACTTCATACCACGCCGGATGCCGGTGCAGAGGCGGCGCGCTGGCATGCTCTGGCCGAGGTTGGTCTTGCCGGATTCGAGGATGTGCCGGTGCAGCAGCTCTCCGCCGGGCAGCAGCGGCGGGCCGGGCTGGCGCGTCTTCATGTCGTGGATCGGCCGCTCTGGATACTGGATGAACCGTTTACCGCTATCGACCGTGCCGGAGTGGATGTGCTGGAACAATTGGTTCACTTGCGTTGTCAGAACGGCGGCACCGTTATCGTGATTACGCATCATGCATTCAGTGCCATTCCCCTGACGCATCATGTTCGGCTGGATGGCCGAGGAGGCCATGATGTCCTCTGATTCCGGCCCGCAGTGGCGTCGCGCCTTCTGCGCCGTGCTGGTGCGTGATATGCGCCTGCGCCTGCGTCATGGGAGTGACTGGGGCAGTCCGCTGGTGTTTTTTGCCCTGATTACCACGTTGTTCCCGTTGGCGACCACGCCTGACCCGGTGACTCTGGCGCGGGTAGCGCCGGGGGTGGTGTGGGTGGCGGCACTGCTGGCCGTGCTGCTCTCGCTGGAGGCCCTGTTTCGGGAAGACCGGGATGACGGCACGCTGGAGCAGATGATGTTTTCACCGGTGCCGACCTGGTGGCTGGTCCTGGCCAAGCTCTGCGCGCACTGGTTGATGACCGGGCTACCGCTGGCTCTGGTGGCCCCGGTGCCGGGGATCATGCTGGCCCTGCCGGCCCAGGGGTTCTGGGCCCTGTCCCTGAGTCTGGCCCTCGGGAGTGCCACACTGATTCTGATCGGTGCCATCGGGGCGGCTCTGACAGTCAGCGTGAGACGCGGTGGCCTGCTGTTGTCCCTGATGGTCCTGCCGCTTTATATACCGGTACTGATTTTCGGTGCCGGCGTGGTGCGTCTGGCCGGCGAAGGGGCGGCCGTTGCGCCGTATCTTGCGATCCTTGGTGCCCTGCTGGCCGGTGCACTGGCGCTGGCGCCCTGGGCCTGTGCAGCCGCGCTGCGCCTGGGTCAGGACAGCTGATTTTTTCAATTTCCCTGTGAGCAATGACGTCATGTGGCAATGGATACATAAATGGGGCTCACCCAGGGTCTTCTACCGATTCAGCCTGCGGGTAACGCCCTGGCTCTGGTGCGCGGCAGCGCTGCTGCTGGGCATCGGGGCTGTCTGGGGGCTTGCCTTTGCTCCCCCTGATTACCAGCAGCACGACAGTTTCCGGATCATTTACGTGCATGTGCCGAGCGCCATGCTGGCAGAATCCTGCTTTGCCCTGCTGGCTGTGTGTGGCGCGATCTTTCTGGTCTGGAAAATCAAGCTGGCCGATATGGTGGCCCGGGTGGCTGCCCCCTTCGGTGCCAGCATGACCTTCGGGGCGCTGGTATCCGGTGCCGTGTGGGGCATTCCAACCTGGGGAACCTGGTGGGTATGGGACGCACGTCTGACGTCGATGCTGATTCTGCTGTTTCTCTACATGGGCGTAATGGCCCTGCGTTACGCCTTTGATCGTCCGGACAGTGGCGGGCGCGCAGCAGCGGTGCTGGCGCTGGTCGGGGTGGTCAATCTGCCGATCATCAAGTATTCGGTCGACTGGTGGAACACGTTGCATCAGAAATCGTCCTTCAGCCTGACTCAGGCGCCGTCCATGCCGGCCAGCATGTGGGTACCGCTGTTATTGATGATGCTGGGCAGCTATCTGCTGTTTGCCGCGCTGGTACTGACCCGAACGCGGCATGAAATCCTGCGGCGCGAGTCGCGCTCACGCTGGGTTCGGGCGCTGATTGCGCCGGATGCCGGCTCCTCCGACACGGGAGTGTAATGGTGGCCTTTGATTCCCTGAACGCGTTCATGTCAATGAACGGCTATGGCCTGTACGTCTGGACGGCCTGGGGCGTGATTACCGGCCTGTGTGTGGCACAGGTAATCATGGCCCGGCTGGAACACCGTCGTATCGTGCAACGGATCCGGCGACAGATCCGGCGGGAGCAACAGCTGTGAACGCGGTCAGAAAGCGTCGCTTGTTCATTGTGCTGTCGCTGGTGGCACTGGCGGGTCTGGCGATCGGCTTGATGCTGTATGCCCTGGGGCAAAACATCAATTTGTTTTACAGCCCGGCCGACATTGCTGCCGGCAAGGCGCCGGTCGAGCGTCAGATTCGCGCGGGCGGCATTGTTCGTAAAGGCAGTCTCGCTCGTGATCAGCACAGCCTCAAGGTCCGCTTCACGGTGACCGACTTCAAGGCCGATGTGCCGGTACAGTATGACGGTATCCTGCCCGATCTGTTCCGGGAGGGGCAGGGCATCGTGGTGGTCGGTCGCCTGAATGGACAGGGGGTGATCGAGGCCGGTCAGGTGCTGGCCAAGCACGATGAAAACTATATGCCGAAAGAGGTGGCAGACGTTCTGAAGAAGGAGGGAATGTCACCGGCGGATTACCGACAGGCCGAAGCCTCGGGAGAGTTGTCCTACGAGGGCGCCTCCGATCCTTCGGCACCTTCGCGCTGATCATCTGGATGTTGCAGGAATACTCATGGTGACGGATGTACTGCCCGAACTCGGGTTTTATGCGCTGATTCTGGCGCTGGGCATGGCGGTGCTTCAAACCGTGGTGCCGTTATGGGGTGCCTGGCAGCGCCGTCCACTCTGGATGGCCTTTGCCCAGCCAATGGCCTGGGGGCAATGTACCTTCCTGGTGTTGTCGCTGGCCTGTCTGGCGACCGGGTTTTACGTCAATGATTTCAGTGTCGATTACATCGCCGCCAACTCGAACTCGGCCCTGCCCTGGTATTATCGGCTGAGCGCGGTATGGGGCAGTCATGAGGGATCGATGCTGCTGTGGTCATTGCTGCTGTCGTTCTGGGGGCTGGCGGTCAGCCTGTTTTCAAGGCGACTGCCCAGGGATCTTCTGGCCCGGGTGCTGGGCATCATGGGCGCCATCGGCAGCGGGTTTCTGCTGTTTATCCTGGTGACTTCCAACCCCTTCACCCGCACGCTGCCGGTCGTGCCTGCCGAAGGTGCTGATCTGAATCCGTTGCTGCAGGACCCGGGGCTGATCGTTCATCCGCCCATGCTCTATATGGGCTATGTCGGGTTTTCAGTGGCCTTTGCCTTTGCCATGGCTGCCCTGCTGGGCGGGCGACTGGACGCGGCCTGGACGCGTTGGGCGCGCCCATGGACGACGGTGGCCTGGTCGTTCCTGACGCTGGGAATTGCGCTGGGCAGCTGGTGGGCCTATTACGAGCTGGGCTGGGGCGGCTGGTGGTTCTGGGACCCGGTTGAGAATGCCTCACTGATGCCCTGGCTTGTGGGAACGGCGCTGATGCATTCGCTGGCAGCCACCGAAAAGCGGGGCACGTTTAAAAGCTGGACAGTGCTGCTGGCCATTTTCAGCTTCTCCCTGTCACTGCTGGGGACATTTCTGGTCCGCTCCGGGGTACTGACCTCGGTGCATTCCTTTGCCAATGATCCTGACCGGGGCGTTTTCATCCTGGTGCTGCTTGGACTGACGGTGGGTCTTGCGCTGCTTGTCTTTGCGCTGCGTGCTCCGCAGGTCAAAAGCCGTATTACCTTCGGCTGGCTGTCACGGGATACCTTCCTGTTGATCAACAATATCGTGCTGCTGGTCATGGCCGTGACAGTGCTGCTGGGCACGCTGTACCCCCTGCTGTTGTCCTCACTGGGTCTGGGCAAGATTTCTGTCGGCCCGCCGTACTTCAACGCCCTGTTCGTACCGCTGGCTACGCTGCTGTGTATCGCCATGGGGCTGGGGCCGCTGTCGCGCTGGAAGCAGATGTCACGCCGCACGCTGGTAAAGCGAAGTGCTTTCAGTGCGCTGGCCGCGCTGGTGCTGTCGGTGGCGCTGCCCCTGTGGCTTGATCGCCACTGGACGCCGCTGGTATCGCTTGGGTTGCTGCTGGCGCTGTGGGTGGCCCTTGCCTCACTGCGGGAGGTGGCAGGCAGCCTGTTGCGTTTTGGACTGCGCGGACCGCGCAAGCTCTCTCGCAGCCACTACGGCATGGTACTGGGGCACCTGGGGCTGGCCGTCACGATTACCGGGATCACGCTGGTATCAAGTTACCATGTGTCCGATAACGTTCGGCTCAATGTCGGCCAGCAGGTCATGGTCGGAGGCTATCGCTTTACCATGACCAGTCTGGGCGATCGTGAAGGACCAAACTATACCGCTACCCGGGCAACCCTTCAGGTCACGCGGAATAACCGCCTGATCAACATCATGCATCCCGAGAAACGCTTTTATCATGCCCGCCGTCAGGCGCTGACCGAAACGGCGCTGGATGCGGGGCTGTTTCGTGACGTGTATGTCGCCATGGGTGAGCAACTGGATAACGGGGACTGGGCGCTTCGGATTCAGATCAAACCCTTCGTACGCTGGATCTGGCTTGGCGGCGTGATCATGGCGCTGGGGGGAGGGCTGGCCGTGTGGGACCGTCGCTATCGCCGTCAACTTCGCAAGGAGCAACTGTAAATGCAACGCCGATGGCTTTTATTCATTCCGCTGGTGCTGTTCATCGCGCTGGGCGTGTTTCTGTGGAAGGGACTGGATCTGAATCCCTTTGCCCGCGACTCGGCACTGATCGACCAGGGCATGCCCGAGTTTTCCCTGACGGCGCTCGATGATCCGACCGTGAACGTGGATCGCAGTGCCCTGCTGGGCCACGTGACGCTGGTAAATGTCTGGGGCTCATGGTGCCCGACCTGCAAGGATGAAATGCCGCAACTGCTGGCGCTGCACCACAAGGGTGTTCGTATCATGGGGGTTGATTACAAGGACACGCGAGTCAAGGCACGGGACTTTCTCAATCAGTTCGGTAACCCGTTTGATGTCAGCGTGTTTGATCCGGATGGCACCCTGGGCTTTGACCTGGGCGTCTATGGAGCCCCGGAATCCTTCATCGTGGATGCCCGCGGGGTTATTCGCTATCACCATACGGGCTATATCAGGCCCGAGGATATTCAGGACACCATTTTGCCGGAGATCAAAAAGTGGTCATCTTCCTGAGGCTTGCCGCAGTATGGCTGGCACTGGTGGCCGGTCAGGCAATGGCCGCCGATGCCCCTGAACAGTTTGATACACCGGCCCTGGCGGCGCGTTATGACGCGCTCAACGATGTACTGCGTTGTCCGAAGTGTGAGAATCAGGCCATCGGTGATTCCCACTCCATGATTGCCGCCGACATGCGCGCAAGCGTGGCGCGCCTGTTGCGTGAGGGGCGATCCGATGAAGCCATCCGTCACTATATGGTTGAGCGCTTCGGCGACTACGTTCTTTATGATCCCCGGCTGACCCTGCGCACCTGGCTGTTGTGGGGCGGGCCGCTGCTGGTGCTGGCCATCGGGCTGGCCATCATGGTTGGCGTGGTGCGCGCCAGAACACGGTCACGGGACACTGTCTCGGCGCTGGCTCCGGAAGAACAGGCCAGGCTGGATGATCTGCTGGGCGATCCCCTGCGTACTACCAACCATTCGACAGACCGCAGGGACCCATCATGATGGATTTATGGATAGGCCTGGTCGCGTTGAGTGTGCTGGCTTCCCTGTTCATGCTGTTGCCGCTGTGGCGATCCCGGCAGACAGCCGATGCCCTGGCACAGGCTGACAGGGATGATGATTACGTGCGGGAAAACACACGCATCTACCGGCAGCGACTGGCGGCGCTGACAGGCGAGTATGCCGATGGCATGCTGGACCAGCCCACTTTCGAGGCGGAACGGGCCGAGCTGTCACGCCAGTTGCTGGGCGATGTCGAGGGGCATCGTCGCGCGCCGCTCGGGAGCGCCCGGCAGGGCCTGTGGGCAATACCGGTCGTGGCCGTTCTGGTGATTGGCGGCGGGCTGTGGAGCTATCAGCGCTATGGCAACAGTGATGACCTTGCCCTGTATGAAACGGCGCAGCACCTCAAGGCCGATCCTGCTGCCGATGCAGCCGACTACATAGCCGCCTTTGAAGCTCATGCGCGTCAGCAGCCGGATAACCCTGATGTCTGGCAAACCCTTTTTCCCCTGTACCGGGATCAGGGCCGGTTTCTGCAGGCGGCCCACAGCCTTGACGAGCTGATGCGATTGAAGGGGCGTCAGCCGGAGCTGCTGGCGCTGGCAGCCCAGATGCAGTATTTCGCTGATGACCAGACCCTGACCGATCACAGCAGGGCACTACTGGATGATGCGCTGGCGGCCGATGCCGGCAATGCGACTGCCCACAGCCTGCTGGGGCTGGCGGCCTTTCGTCAGGGCCAGTATGCCGGCGCCGTGGAGCACTGGCAGATTGCTGCTGCCGGATTCCGGAACGAAAGCAGCGTTCGCGCCATGCAGGAAGGAATTCGCATTGCACGTCAGAAGGGCGGGTTGAGTGCGGCGCCGAAGGCTGATGCGTCGGACAGTGTCTCGCCAGGCGATGCGGTGGCCGCGCAGGTGCAGGTCAGTGCATCACTGGGGGCTCGTGTGCCGAAGGCTCTGGGCCGCAAGGCCATGGTCTTTATCGTGGCGCGGGACCCCGCTCGTCCGGATGCTCCTCCCCTGGCGGTGGTGCGTCGGCCGGTCTCGGCGCTGCCGGTTACACTGACGCTGGATGACAGCAAGGCCATGGCGCCCTCGTTTACGCTATCGAGTGCAGACCGGGTCAGTATCAGTGCGCGTATTTCACGGACAGGCACGGCGCGCCCGGCTCCGGGTGACTGGGTCAGTCATGCACAGACGGTGACGGTGCGGGGCAGTGGTCCCGTGACACTCGTGATTGATCATGCCAGACCCTGATGTTCAGGGCCTGGCCCACTGGCAGTAATGCAGGCCAACCACCTTTTACCCACGACCAACGGCGGGATGAATGCGGCTCAAGTCGATCAAGCTGGCAGGGTTCAAATCCTTTGTAGACCCGGTCACAGTGCCTTTTGAAAGCAATATGACGTCGATTGTCGGGCCCAACGGCTGCGGCAAGTCCAACGTGATTGATGCCGTGCGCTGGGTCATGGGCGAGTCTTCGGCCAAGATGCTGCGCGGCGAATCAATGGCCGACGTGATCTTCAATGGCTCGACCGGTCGCAAGCCGGTCGGGCAGGCCACGATCGAACTGCTGTTTGATAACCAGGATGGCAGCCTGGGGGGGCAGTATGCCGAATACCGGGAAATAGCCGTCAAGCGGTTGGTCACTCGGGACGGGCAGTCGCTTTATTACTTCAATGGGCAGAAGTGTCGTCGTCGTGACATTGCCGATCTGTTCATGGGAACGGGGCTGGGGCCGCGCTCCTACGCCATTATCGGGCAGGGGATGATCTCGCGGCTGATTGAAGCACGGCCGGATGAGTTGCGTGCCACCATCGAGGAGGCTGCCGGCATTTCACGCTACAAGGAGCGCCGGCGCGAGACTGAAAACCGCATGCGCCGTACCCAGGAAAACCTGGAGCGCCTGGATGACCTGCGTGAAGAACTCGACAAGCAGCTTGAACGGCTCAAGCGGCAGGCCGACGCTGCCCGTCGCTATCAGGAGCTCAAGGGGAGGGAGCATCGTCTCAGGGGCGAGCTGGCGCTGATGCGTGGGCGAGCGCTGCGCGACCAGCAGCAGCAGCAGGCCCACCGGGTGCGTGAGCTCGAAATCGAGGTTGAAAAAAATGTCTTCGGTGTTCGGGAAAGCGAAAGCGGCCTTGAGCAGGCGCGCAGTGCCCACGATGACATGGCCGACACGCTGGAGCAGCATCAGGCGGCCTTTTATGAAACCGGAGCCGCCATCGCCCGCATCGAGCAATCCATCGAACATGCCAGAAGCCGTGAGCAGCAGCTTGCCGCTGACCTTGACAATGCGCGCCGCGAGCTTGGTGAGCTGGAGCAGCTCGGCAGTGATGATGTTCGACGGCTGGAGGATATCGATACCCGGCTGGAGGCGCTGGCCCCCGAGCAGGAGACCGCCCAGGAGCAGCTTGAGCTGCTGACCGACCAGCTCGAACAGGCCCGCATGATGCAGGAGCAGGCGCAGGAAGACTGGGATCATTTCAGTGAAGAGGATCAGGCCGCGTCACGTCAGGCCGAGCGCCTGCAGCAGGAGATTCGTCAGCATGAAAGTCGGTTGCGCGAACTGGAGCAGCAGCGACATCGTCGTCAGGCCCAGTGGCAGGAATTACCGGAAGACGCCGCCCTGCGCGAAGAGTACCACCTCAGCCAGACAGATCGGGAAGGGCTGGATGAGCAGCTCGCCGATGCGGACATGCAGCGGGAGACGCTTCAGGCCCGGCGCAGCGATGCGGCGCAGACCCTGACCGATGCCGGGACACGCCGGGATGCACTGGTACGGGAACAGACTACCCTGCAGGGCGAGCTGGCTTCTCTTGAGGCTCTGATTGAGGCGGCCCTGGGGCAGGATGATGACAGCCTGGACGAGTACCTGACACGGCTGGACTGGCGCAGCACGCCCCGACTGGGCGAGCAGCTGGAGGTGGATGGCGACTGGGCGACTGCCGCTGAATGGGTCCTGTCTCCCTGGTTGACGGCACGCGTGGGCACTGCGCTGCCGCCGGAGGTGTCACAGCATCAGCTGCCTCAGGGCGAGCTGGCGTTGCTGGAACAGGCAAGGATCGCTCCGGAACCCGGCACACTGGGTGCTCATGTCGGACAGGCCGGTGCACTGGGAGCCTGGCTCAATACCATTGTATGTGCTGACACCGATGAGCAGGCCTGGGCGCAGCGGGCGCAGCTTGAGCCGCATCAAAGCGTGATTTCCCCTGAAGGATTATGGCTCGGGCCTCACTGGGTACGCCGACGTGGCGAGCGCGAGGGCGTGGATAACCTGCTGGCACGCCGCCAGCGTCGGGACAGCATTACCGCTACCCTTGGCGAGCTGGACATGCAGATCGAGGCGCTCGACGACGCGCTGGTCGTGGCGCGTCAGGCTCGTGACAGCAGTGATGAAGCCATCGAGCAGCTGCGCCTTGATGAGCGCCGCCTGAATGAGGCTCGCCAGCAGGCCGCACTGAAGGAAAGCAACCTGTCGACCCGGCTGGAGCATGCACAGGGTCGGCGCAACGAGCTTTCCGAGGAGCTGTCATCTCTGGCCGAACAGGATGAGGATATCCGTCTGACACTTGAGGCTGCCCGGGAGCAGTGGCAGGCCGCCATGGAAACGGTAGAGGCCAACAGCGCTCGCCGCGAGCAGCTCGCGCAACGCCGCAATGATGCCCGTATGACGCTGGGGCAGTACCGGGCCCGGGAGGCGCCGCTTCGAGAGCAGTACAGTGCGCTGGAGCTGGAGCGTCAGCGACTGGTTACCGAGCGGCAGGGGCTGAACAATCAGCGTGAGCGCAGCGATGAGCAGCGCGAGAGACTGCAGGAAAAATGTGAGCTGCTGGCCGAACAACTCGAGGAACTCCGGGCACCGGGAGAGGAAACGCGCGAGACACTGGAAATGCTGCTGGACCAGCGGGGGCGCCAGGAGCAGACGCTGAATGAGCATCGTGACCGGTCCCAGCACCTGGCTGAACGCATGCGTACCCTCGAACAGCAGCGTCAGGCCCATGAACATCGGCTGAGTGAACTGCGCGAGGCGCTTGAAAAGGGACGCATGGACGTCCAGGCGCTGTCGATGAAGGCCGATACGCAGGACGAGTTGCTGCGCGACATGGAGCATGATGCCGCGCTGCTGGCCGAGCAATTGCCGGACAGCGCCAGCATCGATGACTGGCACAGTGAGCTTGAGCGCACCGGTGAGCGTATCAAGCGGCTGGGTGCCATCAATCTCGCGGCCATCGAGGAGTATGACCAGCAGGCCGAGCGGCGGGATTATCTGGAAGCCCAGCATGGTGAGCTGACGGAAGCCCTTGAAACGCTCGAGAAGGCAATCCGCAAGATCGACCAGGAAACCCGTGTGCGGTTCCGACAGACCTTTGATGACATCAATGCCGGATTCGAGGCGCTGTTTCCGCGGGTATTCGGTGGCGGCGCGGCCTGGCTTACCCTGACCGGCGATGACCTGCTGGAGACTGGTGTCGCCATCATGGCCCGCCCGCCGGGCAAGAAGAACAGCACCATTCACCTGCTGTCCGGCGGAGAAAAGGCGCTGACGGCCCTGTCGCTGGTCTTTGCGATCTTCAAGCTCAATCCGGCACCCTTCTGCATGCTGGATGAGGTCGATGCTCCGCTGGATGATGCCAATGTGGGCCGCTACGCGCGGCTGGTAAAGGAAATGTCGGACACCGTTCAGTTCATCTACATTACCCATAACAAGATTGCGATGGAGGCGGCTGATCAGCTGATGGGCGTGACCATGCAGGAACCTGGCGTCTCCCGACTGGTCGCAGTAGGGGTGGAACAGGCTGCCGAGCTGGCCCAAGCCTGATAACATGCACGCAGTGACCGTTTTGTGGTATTAAAGTGACGATAAATGACGTTCAGGCGTCAACAGCATAATAACAGGGCGCAGACCCGGCTGAAGGCATACGGGACAGGCCATACGAGAGCCTTTCGATACTGGTGACTGTTGCGTACAAGGGTATGTGCGCGGCTACAACTACAGGCAAGATACCCATGGAATTAAGAGAGTGGTTGATAATTCTCGGTCTGGTGCTGGTCGCCATCATCATCATTGATGGCGTAAGGCGGCTAAAGCATCAACGAGGTATCCCACGGCTTGATCTGTCCAGGGATCTGGACGTCAACGACGAGCGTGAAGAAGACCTCCGTGAAGCGCAGACCAACTGGGAACTGCCGAACGGTGGCGCCCGGTATGCCTCCGACGGCGGCCCGGTGGCTGCGCGTCGTCATGATGCGCAGGACGAGGAAGTGCCGGTTGCCGAGGAGGCCGGAGTAGATGAGGCTTCGATGCATGCCGACGCATTTGACGAAGATCCACTCGGTGATAACGTGACGCGCCATCCGATGGTCGAGCGGGCAATGCGCCACGCGATCCCCGCGGATGCACTGGCCCGCGACGCGCTTGCCAATGCCGATGAGCTGATCGTGATCAGCGTGTTTTCCCGGGATGACGCCGGTTTTGAAGGCACGACACTACTGCAGTTGCTGCTGGCCTGTGGTCTGCGTTATAGCCCCGACATGCATGTCTTCCACCGTTTTGAAACCGAAAGCGATGACAGTGCCCTGCAGTTCTCGATGGTCAACTCGGTCAAGCCGGGTATATTCGACCTTGAGGCCATGGATGACTTTGCCACGCCTGGCGTGACCTTCTTGATGCCGCTTCCCGGCGCGGACGATACGGCCGCCGCCTTTGAAGCCATGCTTGAAACGGCGATGGTGATCGTTCGCAACCTGGGCGGCGAGCTCAAGGACGAGAACCAGAGCGTAATGACGGCCCAGACCATCGAATTTGCACGTCAGCGCGTGCATGAATTCGAGCGCCGCTGGCGTCTGCATCGGCAGCAGGCCACCTGAACTGCATACGCGGTTGGTATCAAAGGAGGAGCCTGGTGCTCCTCCTTTTATTTCGTGTCCCTTTTGACCCCTGAGTAAGAGTGCCCTGCCATGAGTGCCCGTTCATGCACCCCCGCGCAACGAGTCGACACCCTTCGTCGTGAGCTTGAAAACGCCAGTTATCAGTATTACGTCGAGGACGCTCCGAGCCTGCCTGATGTGGAATACGACCGCCTGATGCGTGAGCTTCAGGCACTGGAGGCGGACCATCCCGAACTTGTGACCAGTGATTCTCCGACCCAGCGTGTAGGGGCCAGGCCTGATGCGGGGTTTCCCGAGGTCGAGCATGCGGTGCCGATGCTTTCGCTGGGTAATGCCTTTGATGATGCCGAACTGCATGCCTTTGGCTCGCGTGTCGGCAAGGCGCTTTCCGAACCGGCCTCGACCCTTGAATTCTGCTGTGAGCCCAAACTCGACGGTCTGGCGGTGTCGCTGGTGTATGAGCAGGGCAAGCTGGTCAGCGGAGCCACGCGGGGAGACGGCCGGGTAGGCGAAGGCATTATCAGTAACCTGCGCACCCTGCGTTCGATTCCGTTGCGTCTGCGGGGTGACGACTGGCCGGCATTGCTGGAGGTGCGCGGTGAAGTGTACATGCGCCACTCGGGATTCGAGGAGCTGAACGAACAGGCACGGGCACAGGGCGACAAGGTATTTGCCAACCCGCGCAACGCCGCTGCCGGAAGCCTGCGTCAGCTGGACCCGGCCATTACCTCTCAGCGTCCGCTGGAGTTTTGTGCCTACCAGGTAGCCCGTATTGACGAGTCGCGTGAACAGCCTGCTCATTCAGTCAATATGGCGCTCTTGCGTGACTGGGGATTCATGACCAGCCCGGAGCTTCAGGTCGTGACCGGTATCGAGGACGTCATCGCCTTTTGTCGCCAGCTGGGCGAGAAGCGTGATGATCTGGATTACGACATTGACGGTGCCGTCATCAAGTTGAACAGTCTGGCCGCGCAGCGGGCATTGGGCTTTCGTTCCCGTGAGCCACGCTGGGCGATTGCGTTCAAGTACCCCGCGCAGGAGCAGCTGACGCAGGTCCGTGATGTGGAGTTTCAGGTCGGGCGAACCGGCAAACTGACGCCGGTGGCCAAGCTTGAACCGGTGCAGGTGGCGGGCGTGACGGTTTCGAATGCGACGCTTCACAACATGGATGAAATTACCCGGCTGGGGCTTCATATCGGGGATACGGTGACGGTCTATCGGGCAGGGGATGTGATTCCCAAGGTTGTGGACGTTCTCGTGGAACGTCGCCCCGATGATGCCCGCCCGGTTACGTTGCCGACGCACTGCCCGGTATGTGGCTCGGCCGTCGAGCGGCTGGACGGCGAGGTGGACGTGCGCTGTTCCGGCGGGTTGTACTGTGGTGCCCAGCGCCGTGAAGCCCTCAAGCACTTTGTCAGTCGCCGGGCCATGGATATTGACGGGCTGGGCATCAAGCTGATCGATCAGCTGCTGGCGCGCGAGCTGGTCAAGACGCCGGCGGACCTGTTCCGTCTGACAGCAGAGACCCTGGAAGGCCTTGATCGAATGGGCGCCAAATCCGCGCAGAATCTGATCACGTCACTGGCGCATGCCCGGGAGACGACACTGGCCCGCTTCATCTTCGCGCTCGGTATCCGCGAGGTTGGCGAAACCACCGCCACGGTACTGGCGACACACTTTGGTCGGCTGGAACCGATCATGGCCGCCACCGAGCAGGAGCTGATGGCGATCAACGATATCGGTCCGATCGTGGCGGCGCATATCCAGATCTTCTTTCAGCAACCGCACAATGTCGCCATTGTTGAGGATCTTATCGCTCAGGGCGTGCAGTGGCCGGTGGTCGATGTGACGCATGCCGCTCAGCCGCTGGCCGGGCAGACCTGGGTGCTGACCGGCACACTGGACACGCTGACCCGGGACGGCGCGAAGGAAGCGCTGCAGGCGCTGGGGGCGAAGGTCAGCGGCAGTGTTTCCGGCAAGACCCATACGATAGTTGCCGGCCCCGGCGCGGGGAGCAAGCTCGACAAGGCAACCGCACTGGGTGTTACTGTCTGGAGCGAACAGCAGTTGCTGGATCTATTTGACCATCACGGAGTACGCCCATGAGTACCACAACGCTTGATGGAGGCCGGTTCATTCAGGTCCCTGCTTCCATGCTGCCGGTTGATACCCTCAATGCCCTGCTGGAGGTGTTTGTCACTCGTGAGGGCTACGACACCAGTGATACCAGCGATGCCGGCACCCGCGGCTGGACCGCTCAATTGCAGGCTCGTCTTGAGCGTGGCGAGTTGATGATAGTGCATGACCTTGAGACCGAATCCACCGAGGTCATGACGCGGGAGCAGTGGGAAGCCTTTGGTCGTCAGGCCTTTGATGACGAGGAAGACTGACTGACCCGGGCAGGGCCTGTTCATGAAAAAAGCGCCCCGTGGGGCGCTTTTTCGTGCGTGCTCAGGTCGTTCAGGTAAAGAACATCGGCACGACCAGGCTCGAGATCAGCAGGATCAGCGCACCACCCAGACGAGACGAGATCTGGGCAAACGGCATCAGCTGCATGCGCTTGGCGGCAGAAAGTACGGCAACATCCCCGGTACCGCCCATGTTGGCCATGCACAGACCGGCCGTGATGGCTGCTTCGATTGGATAAAAGCCGACCAGTTTGCCAAGCAGGCCTGCGCCGAAGGCGGCGCCGGCCACGACGGCAAATACGATCATGACATAGGTGATCGAGATGGCGTCAATTACCTGTCCCAGATCGGTATAGGCAATGCCGATGCCGAACAGCAGGGCAAAGGTCCAGTTTTTGGCGACAAAGCGGAACCAGTGTGCCGCTGCATCGTTGATGAACTCTGGTACCAGGTTCGTGATTTTCATGGCGGCTACCAGCACAATCATCAGCGCGTAGGGGTGGAGCGGAATGAACTCGCCCAGAATCTGACCGGCAGTAAAGAAGCTCAGGGCGATGACCAGGCCAATGCCGAGTTTGGAAATGTCCACGGGTGTGGTCTTTTCCTCGATTTCAACGCCCGGCATCATCTGGCCATTGCCTGACAGGCTTGGCATGCGGTTTGCCAGCCCGTTGAGCAGTCCGGCAATGATGATGGCAAAGACGTTACCCAGCGCCAGCGCCGGCACCAGAATAGAGATGTAATAGCTGGCCGGCTGACCCAGCAGCTGCTCGTAGATCTGGCTCATCGGCACGGCACCGGCACCCATGCCGCCGCCCATGATCGGCAGTGTAATGACGACAACGGCGTCCTGGGGCGAAAAGCCCATGACCATGCCGACTGCGATGGCAAACAGGCAGGCAAACAGCACTGCCGCCAGCAAGGGCAGGGCAAAGCGCGTACCGACCTTGACCAGGATCCTGGAATCCATGCCGAGGATGCTGCCGGTAATCAGTGCGGCGATATAGAAGTTCAGGAAACCGCCGCCCTTCATGAAGGACGTCACGCCGGTGGTTACCGTTTCCGGCAGCACGTTGAAGTACACCATGGTTGCGGCACCGAAAATGGCCAGAATGGCCCCGCCGCCCAGGTAGGTTTTGACAATCGGCATGTGATCGCCGATGAAGCCCAGCAGCTCGCCGATCACCATCATCACAAGCAGGGCACCGATCATGCCCGTTGGTAATACGCCCATGTACATGGCGATGGCCATGACCACGGCCACTACGGCAAAGACCGGCAGGGGAATATTGAAAATACGCAGACTCGAGGCAGGGACAGTCGCTGAGGCTGTCGCGCTGCTGGTAGAATCACTCATGATGTGGCTCCACGGGTTGGCCCGTAAACGTGCGGAAGAAATATCCGGCAACGTATGTGGTTATCGAATGGCCGCCGGGCGGCAGCTGGTTCAGGGTCACGAGGATACGGGTTTGCACCGTGTCGCCAATCTTTGCGTAGTTTAAAAATCGTTTCGTAACTTAAAAAAGCATACCCGCTGCGCGCTGCACATTTGCCGGTTTCAAAACATGCCACCAAGGTCGATCAGCCCGTCATGATGTTAATCCATTGGTTGAATACCCTGCGCCGGCGCCGCTGGCGCCTGAGCGGACTGATTGTGCTGGTCTCCATCGTGCTGATCGGCGTGACCCTGGCCGGGGCCTTCTGGCTGTTCAATGGACAGCTTGTCGAGAGCCTGGAACAGGCGCAGGGAGATCGCGTCGGTAATCTGGCGCTGACCATTGCCGAGCGCCCCGATGTTATCAGTGCCCTGTCCGACGGGGAGCCTAAGCCACTGGCCCGCGACACACCGCTGTCTCCCTTTCAGCAGCGGATTACCACACTGCGCCAGGCGCTGGGCGTGGACTTCATTGTGGTAATGAGCCAGCAGGCCATGCGCCTGACGCACCCGCGACGCGAGCGGATTGGTCATCACTTCATTGGCGGTGATGAAGTGCGCGCGCTGAGTCTGGGGGAGCACTATGTTTCCCGGGCAGAGGGAAGTCTGGGCATCAGCCTGCGGGGCTTTGCACCGGTCATCGGCCCCGACGGCCGACAGCTCGGAGCCGTCTCGGTGGGGGTTACCATGAGTCGGCTGACGCCGCTTCTGGATCGTAATCGCTGGCGGCTGGGGTTTACCCTCGCGCTGATCGGGGCGGTGGGTGCCTATGGTGCCCTGTGGCTGGCCCGTACGGTCAAGCGGCGCCTGCTCGACATGGAGCCCGATGATATCGCCCATGTGGTTCAGCAGCGTCAGGCCATGCTGGATGCCATGCAGGATGGTGTGCTGGCTGTTGATGCCGAAGGGCGAGTGACCCTGCTGAACCCGGCCGGCCGGCGCTTGCTGTCGCGGCTGTCCCGACCGTTGCCGAGTGAAGGCGTGCTACTGGATACCCACTGGCCTGAACTGGCCTGTTCGGGGGGCATGACCACCGATCAGGGCCGCGAGCACCAGACCCTGCAGCTTGATGCCATGACGCTGCTGATCAGTTACCGGCCCATATTGTGGCGAGGGCATCAGGAAGGGGCGCTGATGACCTTCCGGGACAAGAACGATGTGCATGTGCTGGCCGAGGAGCTGACCGGCGTGCGTCGTTATGCCGAAGCGCTGCGCGCGTCCACGCATGAGTTCAAGAACAAGATCCACGTGATTCATGGTCTGGCTCATCTGGGGGATCTTCCGGCACTGCGTGAGTACCTGAAGGCGCTGGCGGATCATCGGATATCGCAGTCATCGCAGCTGACCGGGGACGTGCAGGAGCCGGCACTGGCCGGCTTTTTACTTGGCAAGCAGAGCGAGGCGCGTGAACGGGGCGTGCAGTTTGATATTCGCATCGAACAGCCGATTGATATACAGCGAAGTCCCCGGGTCATACACGATCTGGTCACGATTCTGGGCAATATCATTGATAACGCCTTTGAAGCGCTTGATACCGTCACCGATCGTTCGCCCATGATGGTATTGACCATGGACCGCGAGGGGGACAGCCTGTCGGCGCATTTGCAGGACAATGGCCCAGGCATTGCGCCATCGATGCAGTCGAATATTTTCGCCCGCGGCGTGTCCACACGGGGCGCGAATCGTGGGCTGGGGCTGTCGCTGGTGCAGGAGCGTCTGGAGACCGCCGGAGGTGATCTGGCGCTGTACTCCACGCCCGGCGAAGGCACCCTGATAGAAATCACCTACCCCTACTGGAGTGATGATGATGCCGAAAAGCACTGATACCCGGGTGCTGGTGGTAGAAGACGACCCCATGGTCATGAAGCTGAACGTGGAGTACCTGGCCCGGATCGAACACATGCAGCTGGTGGCCCGGTGCAGTGACCTCACCACGGCACGAGTGGTGCTGGACCGTGAGCCGGTGGATCTGGTTCTGCTGGATGTGTACCTCGGTGCTCGCAACGGTCTGGAGCTGGTGCGTGAGCTGCAGGAACAGGCCGTGGTGCCTGAAATCATACTGATTACGGCGGCGTCCGAGCGCGACACCATCCGTGAGGCCCGCAGGCTCGGGGTGACGGATTATCTGATCAAGCCCTTCGAGTTCCTGCGCTTTCGCGACGCGGTGCTTTCAGCACGGCGCCAGCGTGATGTGCTTGATCAGCCGGGCAACGATATTAACCAGCAGCTTCTGGATACCCTGTTTCGGGCGCCACGCTCGGATATGCGCCGTCCTTCCGGGTTGCCCAAGGGGTTGACCCTGCCGAGTCTGGTTCAGGTGATCGACGCGATTTTATCCGTATCGGAAGAGCACTTTTCCACCGAGGATATTGCCGGGTTAACCGGAATGTCACGTGTCTCGGTACGCAAGTACCTCAAGTACCTTGCCACTCGGGAAGTGCTTGAAGAGACCTTCGCCTACGGTCAGATCGGCCGACCTTCCTTTACTTACATGTGCCTCGACAATGAGCGGCTGGAACAGCTTCGACGCTCGGAATGAGACGGTTGTCAGCAGTGCGCCACTTGCAGGCCGCTACCTGAAAAAACAGCCATAACGTTTTTATTATGGTGTTCATAACATGAATGGCGGTTTGATAAATACCTACTTATTTCATTTAAAACAGTCAGTTGATACTTTTCAACATGCATAGATAAAGCGTTATAAAATATATAGGGTAAGCATTATAGTTGTTGTTTTTAAAGAATTTTTTCGCTTTTTCTTGACCTGGTTTCCACTTTTTTAAACACTCTTGTTCCCGATTGAATTAAACCGGTCGGCATGTATCGCCCGGTCATCCTGTTAATCATTGTGCAAGTATTATTCTCGTGGAACGAGGGAGATTGTTGAATGCTGACTATTCGAGTTGTGCGTGAGTCTCGTGCGCCCTCGGCAGGGCCCGGTGCGCCGGGCGAACGCCGTGTCGCACTGGACCCGACCACAGCAGGCAAGCTTGCCCGGGCCGTGTCGGCCGATGCTGATCAGAGCATTGTCATGGTGGATGCCGGTGCCGGCAGGTTTTCTCACTTTGCTGATGCTGCCTATGACGATGTCTCCGGTGTGCAGGTGCTCGAGGCGGGCCAGCATGCGGAAGATGCCGGTCTGGTGCTGTGCGTACGCCCCCCGGAGCCTGAATTGATCGATAGTCTGGCCGAAGGTACGGTGCTGGTCGGGCTGTTGTCTCCGTTCCAGAGTCGCGAGTTGCTGGAGCGCTGCAAGGCGCGACGCATCACGGCGTTGGCGATGGAGCTGGTGCCGCGTATCTCCCGGGCCCAGAGCATGGATGCGCTGTCCTCCCAGGCTGCGGCTGCCGGCTACCACGCAGCGCTGACCGCTGCTCACGAGGCCAGTGTGTTCTTCCCCATGCTGACTACCGCTGCCGGTACCATTCGCCCGGCGCGAGTGATTGTAGTCGGGGCGGGTGTCGCTGGCCTTCAGGCCATTGCCACCGCACGGCGGCTTGGTGCGCAGGTTTGGGCCTATGATATCCGCGCTGCCGCGCGTGAGCAGGTCGAGTCGCTGGGCGCGCGCATGATCGACACCGGCGTCGACGCTTCCGGTGAAGGCGGCTATGCCCGTGAACTGACCGACGACGAGCGTGCCGCTCAGGCCGAAGCGCTGGCCAAGCATCTCTCCACGGCCCATGCCGTCATTACCACGGCAGCCATTCCTGGCCGTCCTTCACCGAAGATCATTACCGAAGACATGGTCGAGCGCATGCAGCCTGGCAGTGTGATCGTTGATCTGGCTGCCGAAGGCGGTGGTAACTGTGAGCTGACTCGCCCCGGCGAGACGGTAGAGCACAACGACGTCAAGATTGTCGGCCTGCTCGATATACCGTCACAGCTGCCGGTCAATACCAGCGAGATGTACGGCAAGAACCTGTTCAATCTGCTGACACCGTTTATCAGGGACGGTGAGCTGGTACTTGATTTTGACGATGCTGTCATCGGGCCGATGTGCGTGACCCGTGACGGCGACATCGTGCACGAGGGTGTGCGCAAGGCTCTGGAGGACAAGGCATGATTGAAGGTGTAGCGGCACTTTATATTCTGATGCTGGCAGCATTTGTCGGCTTCGAGGTAATTTCCCGGGTTCCGGTCATCCTGCATACCCCGCTGATGTCGGGCTCCAACTTCATTCACGGCATCGTGCTGGTCGGCGCGATGATCGCTCTTGGTCAGGCTGAAACCGGCCTTGAGATGACAATCGGCTTCATTGCCGTGCTGCTGGCGGCCGGTAATGCCGTCGGGGGCTACGTAGTGACCGAGCGAATGCTCGAGATGTTCAAGTCAAGCGGCAAAGGCAAGGAGCAGGGCAAATGAGCGGTATTGTTGAGCTGGTTTATTTTGCAACCGCTGTCACGTTCATCCTCGGACTCAAGCGGATGTCGCATCCGACCACGGCGCGCAGTGGCATTCACTGGGCTGGCGTGGCCATGGTGGTGGCTACGGTCGCGACCTTCTTTCACCCGGAAATCGACGGTCGATATATCCTGATGCTGCTGGCCATTGCCATCGGTGGTGGCGTGGCATGGATGGGTGGGCGCAAGGTCGAAATGACCGACATGCCGCAGATGATTGCCATCTACAACGGCATGGGAGGCGGCGCGGCAGCAGCCATCGCCGCCGTGGAGCTGATTCGTGTTGCCAATGACCCGGCCCTGGCACAGGGTCACGGCCCGATGGCTCTGTGGCTGGGTGTCCTGGGGGCTCTGATCGGGAGTGTGGCCTTCAGTGGTTCGGTAGTGGCGTGGGCCAAGCTTGATGGTCGCATGAAAAAGGCCATGTACTTCCCCAATCAGCAGTGGATCAACCTGGCGGTTATCGTGCTGGCCGTCATTCTGGGGATCGTGATCGCCACCACCACGCCTTCCGGCGTCACACTGCTGCTGTTCTTCGTTCTGGCCCTGGCCTTTGGTGCGATGATGGCACTGCCGATCGGTGGTGCAGACATGCCGGTCATCATCTCCCTGTTCAACGCCTTCACGGGCCTTGCCGTGGCGATGGAAGGGTTCGTGCTGGATAACGCAGCAATGATCATCGCCGGCACCGTGGTTGGCGCCGCTGGTACGCTGCTGACACAGCTGATGGCCAAGGCCATGAACCGCAAGATCTCCAACGTCCTGTTCAAGCAGTTTGGTGGCAGCCAGGGCAAGGAACAGACCGAGATCGAAGGCAGCATGAAGGGCGTTGACCCTTCTGACGCCGGTATCCAGATGGCTTATGCCGATCGGGTCATCATCGTGCCGGGTTACGGCATGGCCGTGGCGCAGGCACAGCACAAGATCTGGGAAATGGTTGAGCTGTTGACCGAGCGTGGCACGGACGTGAAGTTTGCCATCCACCCGGTTGCCGGTCGTATGCCGGGTCACATGAACGTGTTGCTGGCGGAAGCAGGCGTTCCCTACGACATGATTCTGGATCTGGAAGAAATCAACAACGATTTCGATACGACAGACGTTACGCTGGTGATTGGTGCCAATGACGTCGTGAACCCGGTGGCCAAAAGCGATCCGGACAGCCCGTTGTACGGCATGCCGGTTCTGAACGCCGACCAGTCGAAGAATGTTCTGGTGATCAAGCGCGGGCAGGGTGCCGGGTTCTCCGGGGTGGAAAACCATCTGTTCTATCTCGACCATACTCGTATGGTGTACGGCGATGGCCAGAAGGTCGTGGGCGAGATGATTGCGTCGATCAAAACGCTGTAAGTTCACGAGGATGCTTGAACCGGTTCATCCGGATACAGAAAGGGCGCGCCGAGAGGCGCGCCCTTTCTGTAAGTGAACGATTGCCTCAGTGGCCGCGAATCAGATCCCGGATGATGCGTCGACCCGGATGCAGGTGATCCATCAGATGGCGTGGCAGGGGCGCGGGTTCATCGCAGATTCGTGAAGCCAGTATCTCTGCTGCCAGAGGCGCACTGCACAGCCCGCGCGAACCGTGGCCGGTCGAGATCCAGAGCCCTGGCCAGCACGCTCCGGGCACATCACTGTGGAAGCGACGTGCATCCTTGCCAAGGCCCTGGTAATCGGTCCGCCAGCGTTCAGCGCGGGGCGCTGGCCCGATAAACGGGCTCTTGTCCGGCGTGGCGCAGCGCAGGGCAGAGCGGCCCTTGAGGTTCGGAGCATTGGCCAGCAGGTGCGTGGTGTAGTCCGGCAGGGCCTCGGCCAGTACGGTCAGGTTGTACTCGTGATCCTCCCGGCTTACCTCCGTGTCGGTGTGGCCGGGGTGGAAGCTGGCCCCGAAGCTCTGTAGGCCCAGGTGTGGAGGTGGTGCATAGCCGCGCCCGCATACCACGCACTCCGGTCCCGGCGTGGCCTCCAGGGCGGGTGCCTGACTGACCTGTCCCTTGATGGGTTGCAGTGGCAGGTGGGCGGCCTCGGGCCAGTGACGAGTGGCTTCGGCGCAGGCCAGAATGACCTGATCGGCGCGTAGGGTAGCCCCGGTATCGAGCATCAGATGCCAGTTGTCATCCTGGTAATCAAGTGAGGACAGGGCTGCTGTTGTCAGTGTTATCCCCGGCCACTGACGGGCCAGATGACACAGGCCCCTGGGGGATGCCCAGCCCGCCGTCGGGAAGTAGATGCCACCGCTGGCCACGGGGGTACCGGCAAGTCTGCCTGCTTCTTCGCAGGATACTTCCCTCAGTAAAGTGTCGGGCAGGCCGAAGCGTGCCAGCATGGTGCGCTGACGGGTCAGCCCCTTTTCATCGAGCGCCAGGCTAAGTACGCCACAGGGCGCCCAGTGAGCCATTGACGGGTCGAGCCGGGCCAGCCAGCGCAGGCTGTACTGCAGGCCGGCCAGATAGAAGTGGCTTTGGTCGTTGGGAGAGGCCGCGGGTTTGATATAGAGCGCGCCCTGATCATTACCGGACCCGCCCTGGCCGGGGGCTGGGTCAATCAGCAGCACGCGTCGACCTCGCCTGGCGAGCGCTTCTGCGCAACTGATCCCGGCAAGTCCTGCGCCGATCACGGCGATGGTGTCGCCTTGTGGCGGTGTCGGGGGAATGAACCAGGGCGTGGCTGCTCGTGGCGCAGTGGGTGTCGATTCGACCAGTTCGCCGACCAGCATTTCCCGCTTGCGACCGTAACCAGCCACCTTTTTAATCGCAAAGCCGGCAGCCTTCAGGCCACGCTTGACGAAACCGGCGCAGGTAAAGGTAGCAAAGGTAGCCCGGGGGCGACTGACGCGAGCCATGGCCTCGAACAGGGCCGGCTGCCACATGTCAGGGTTTCTGGAGGGTGCAAACCCGTCCAGAAACCAGGCGTCCACCGTGCCGTCAAGTGCAGTGATCATCTCTACCGCTTCACCAAGGTGCAGGTCCAGCGTAATGCGCTCGCTCAACACCAGCCGATGAATGCCTGCCACCGGTGCCGGCCATTGGCGCTGAATGGCCTCGGCCCAGGGGGCCAGCATGGGCCAGGCGCTCTGGGCACGTTTGAGATCGTCTGGTGAAAAGGGGTGCTTTTCCACCGACACCAGATGCAGGCGCGCCGTCGGCTGTGCGTACTGCTCAAAACAGGCACAGGCGCACAGCATGTTCAGCCCGCTGCCGAAGCCGGTTTCACCGATCACGAATGGACGGGATTCATCCCAGTCGGCCAGACGTTCAGGCAGGTGATTGTGGTGGATGAAGACATGGCGGGTTTCTTCCAGGCCATCTTCGCGTGAAAAATAGACATCGCCGTAATCGTCGGCTTCCGGCGCGTCATCACGCCAGCTCAGTCGGGCCGGCGTCAGGCCGGCCGTAGGCAGGGTATCGGTCACGGGCGTGTTCCGCACTGGTTAAAAAATGAACAACATGCCACAGGGACCGCAGATGACGGGGATGTGAATGTCATCCGCGGACTCTTCACATGGTTATCCACAGAAGCCGTGGATAACCCGAGGGCGGGTCAGGGCAGGGTCTGGCGGAAGGGTTTGACGCTGACCGACGCGTAGACACCGGCTGCAACATAGGGGTCTTCATCGGCCCATTGCGTCGCGGCATCAAGGGAGGCAAATTCGGCCACGATGACACTGCCGGTAAAGCCGGCCTCGCCCGGGTCGCTCGCATCAATGGCCGGGCAGGGCCCTGCCAGTACCAGCCGACCTGCTGCCTTCAGGGTCTCAAGGCGTTCGAGGTGTTCCGGGCGGGCCTCCCTGCGCAGGGGCAGGCTGCCTTCATTGTCCTGGCTGACGATGACGTACAACATGGCTGGTTACTCTCCTGAATCCGTAGTGTTGTGTTGCGGGTCTTTCATGTGGCGGGCGAGGTACACGCCCTGAATCAGAATAAACAGGATGGTCAGTCCCATCATGCCGAACAGCTTGAAATCAACCCAGGTTTCTTCGCTGTAGGTCTTGAAAACAAAGATATTCACGGCGCCCAGTACCATGAAAAAGGCCACCCAGGCCAGATTGAGGCGCATCCAGACCGGCGCCGGCAGGGACAGGTTCTTTTCCATCATTCGCTGAATCAGCGGTTTGCCACCAATCAGCGGTGACAGCAAAAAGGCGACACCGAACAGCCAGTTGACGATGGTCGGCTTCCACTTGATGAAGTCACCATTTTGAAAGATCACGGTCGCGCCGCCCAGCACTACTACCAGTGCCAGTGTTACCAGGTGCATCTTTTCAATCTTGCGAAAGCGCCACCAGGTAAACAGTACCTGCGCAATCGTGGCCGGAATCAGTACGGCCGTGGCCAGCACGATGTCCTTGGTGAGCTGGTAAACCAGAAAGAAAATCGCAATGGGGAAAAAATCAATCAGCATCTTCATGAGCGTGTGCGATCTCCTGTCGGCGAGGGCACGGGGATGGGTCGGCGCGAGCACGCGCCCTGCATGAACGGCAAAGCTTAACACGGGGCGAACCCGGTTGCGCCAGCTCCACTGCGGCAAGGCCGCGCGAGCTGTTATCATGCGATCTTTTCCATCCCCTGGAGTTGTCATGTCTTCTGAACGGTTCACGTTGCCGACCCGCCTTGATGCTGCCAGCGGCATTGACCTTCACATGCATTCGACTGCTTCCGATGGCGCGTTTTCACCCACCGATCTGGTGCATCTGGCGGCAGCGCGCGGGGTGAAGTTCATGGCGCTGACCGATCATGACACCCTGGCGGGCGTGGATGAGGCCTGCGCTGCCGGTCGAGCTGCCGGCGTGGCGGTACTGCCGGGCGTCGAGGTATCCAGCCAGTGGCAGGGGGTCGGTATTCATATCGTGGCGCTACTGCCACAGGCACCGGGCGATATCCTGCTGGAGGGGCTGGCGCGTCAGGCCGAGGCGCGTCTGGCACGCAACGAGGAAGTGGCACGGCGACTTGAAAAGGCGGGATTCAGCGATGCCTGGCGCAAGGCACAGCAGCAGGCTGGTGAGCGTACTGCGCTGGGGCGTCCGGATTTTGCCCGAGCCATGGTGGAGGAGGGACTGGTGCCGGACATGAAAACGGCCTTCAGGAAATACCTAGGTGCCGGCAAGGTTGGCGATGTCAAACAGCCCTGGCCCGGGCTGTCGGCGGCCATCGACTGGATTGTGGCTGGAGGCGGCATTGCGCTGGTGGCTCATCCGCTGCGTTACCGGCTGACACGCAAGAAGTTGACGGCGCTACTGGACGATGCCGGGACAGCCGGGGCGGCGGGTGCCGAACTGGTCAGCGGGTTTCAAAATGAGGATCAGGGACGCGATCTGGCCCAGATTCTGACGCGCCGCAGCATGATGGGCTCACTGGGCAGTGACTTTCACTTTCAGGGCGGGCCGGTGGCGCCCGGGCGTTTTGGTGCGATCCCTCGAACAGCCCTGCCGCCGGTCTGGACGCATCCACGGCTGTCGGAGTGGTGCCGACAGAACGGTCTTTCCGACGCTGATCCGCTATAGTGGAGAGCGTCATTACATGAGTTACGCGCCATGGCGCAGGGAGTTTTCATGAGCCAGTTCTTGAGTCTGCATCCGGATAATCCCCAGCCCCGCCTGATTCAGCAGGCCATTGATATTGTTCGCAAGGGCGGTGTGATTGCCTATCCCACCGATTCGGGCTATGCGCTGGGATGTTCGCTGGGCGAGAAGAAAGCGATCGAAAAGATCAAATGGCTGCGTCAGCTGGATGATCGTCACAATTTTACGCTGGTCTGCTCTGACCTGTCAGAGATTGGTACCTACGCCAAGGTAGACAACAGTGTGTTCAGGCTGCTCAAGGCGCATACGCCCGGGGCCTATACCTTCATCCTCGATGCGACCAACGATGTGCCGCGACTGCTGCTTCACCCCAAGCGTCGCTCCATTGGTGTCCGCGTTCCGGAACATATCATTACCCATGCCCTGCTGCAGGCCCTTGGGGGCCCGCTCATGAGCGTGACGCTGATTCCCGTGGGCGAGACCCTGCCAATGACGGACGCCGAGGATATCCGTGAGCAGTTCGGAGCCCATCTTGATGCGATCATCGATGGTGGTGCCTGCCATCTGGAGCCAACCAGTGTGATTGATCTGCGCGATCTGCCGCCGGTGATCGTGCGAGAAGGGCGCGGTGATATCACTCCCTTTATATGACATGCACGTTTCGGCTAGGTTTATACTTTTCTATTAGTTAAGATTAATAAAGTATTTATTTGTCCTGGTCGACGTTATCCTCCTTGAGACGGGGATCTTCGGTCTCCTCATCAAGCCAGGTGCCGCAGTCCTTGCAGTAGTGGGCATCCTTGTCATGCCCTTCACGGCCGCAGCCCGGGCAGGCTTCTTCGGATTCCTGCTCGGTGCGCATGGCGCGGATGACTTCGGCGGAAAATACTCCGGTAGGCACGGCCAGGATCGAATATCCCAGAATCATCATGATCGATGAAATGAACTGACCCACCGGTGTGATGGGGGCAATGTCGCCATAGCCGACCGTTGTCAGGGTAACGATGGCCCAGTAAAGCGCCTTGGGGATGCTGGTAAAACCTGCTTCGGGTGGCTCGATCAAATAAATAAGTGAACCGAACACTGTAATAATTGATAACACTGCCGTAAGGAAAAGCAGAATCTTGCGACGGCTGCGGTTAAGGGCCTGTACCAGCATGCGACCTTCACCGACGAATTCCATCAGGCGTAGTACACGAAACAGGCGCAATACCCGCATGATGCGTATGACCAGCATGGTCTGGGCGCCCGGAATCACGAGGCTCAGCCAGCTTGGCATGATGGTGACGAGATCGATGATGCCGTAGAAACTGCGCATGTAGCGCCACGGGCGGTCCAGACACCAGATGCGCAGCGCGTATTCCACGGTAAAGATCAGGGTAAATACCCATTCGGCGATACTGAACCATTCGCCATATCGGGCATTGAGGTGGGGCACGCTATCAAGAAAGACAATCGACACGCTTAAAATGATGACGCTGATCAACACGATATCGAAGACTTTTCCCGACCGGGTGTCGGATTCAAAAATGATCTGAAACGTCCTGAGACGCAGGCCTTTTTCGCCCGGGCTGAAGGGGGATGAATGGGACACGCGTTTCTCCCTGATAATCGAATCGGTACACCAGGGGGCCGGGGCAGGGCCGTTGGCGGGTCGTTTTGAACCCTGCCCTGGCGATGGGCAGTATAGAACAACTCACTCCTTGCAGGCAGGGAACATAACGCAATGGCTGATATGTGCACCCCCGAAAGTAATGGTGAAGAAAAAAGCCGGGAGATCGAGATCCTGGATCAGGCCATTGGTACGCTGGATGCATGGGTCAGAAACAGGGTGGGTACCAACGACCTGACGCTGGATGGCCAGCGTGCCGAGAGCGAGTGCGTTGCGCGTCTGGCTGTACTGTGCAATGCGCTTTATCCTCAGGTCACGCCCTCGCCAATGCCTTTCGGGGCCCTGTCCGGAGGGTGTTTCAGTGAGCACACCCTGCTGTTGGGTGGGGTGCTGGATGGCACCACGGATGGCATCTGGGAGTGGCGGCTGGATACCGATCAGCTGTGCCTTTCCTCACGCTGGTTCAGCATGCTGGGGCTCAAGGAAGAACACGGGCCCCTGCCTTCATCGGTATGGCTTGATCGAGTTCATCCTGATGACCAGGCCATGCTCCGCGAAGCGGTCGAGCGTTATCTGAACAGCATTGACAGCAGTCTGGCCGTGGAATACAGGATCAAGGACGCTTTTGGTACCTGGCGCATGATGGCCTGCCGAGGAGTAAGCGATGGGCAGACCTCGGGGCGTGGGCGCTGGCTGGTGGGTACACAGACCGATATCACCGACCAGCGGTTTTGTGATCGAGCGACGGGACTGGGCAATGCGGAGCTGCTTAACCAGCATCTGGACGATATCTGTCGCAGCAACAGCGACCAGCCGCTTTATCTGATCAAGCTGGCGCTGAGCAATGCCGAGGACGTGCTGGATGCCTTTCCGCCGCACCATATCGAGGGCGGGCTGAGGCGGCTCAGTCGGGTAATGCGCTGCAGGCTGCCGCCGGATACATCGCTGGTGGCGCTGCCGAACTATCAGTTCGGTCTGGTGGTCGAGGCAGATAGCCGCGCCACGCTGTCGGATATCATGGACCGGCTTGAAGCCGTGTTTTCCGAGCCGGTGATCTTTGATGAAACCGGTGTCTGGCTTTCCCATGCCATGGGCATCGTGGAATTTCATCCGGGGCAGGTCACCAATGTACCGCAGCTGCTGATGCAGGCACGGCTGGCCCTTCAGCACGCCGTCCGTACCGGGGTGGGCTCTCGATGCTTTTATACGGATGCATTGGCGGAGCTGACCCGCCATGCCGGCGCGGGCGAGCAGATGATTCGCGAAGCGCTGGCGCACAATGGGGTGCGTTGCTTTCTGCAGCCCATTGTCAGCTTGAGCGAAGGCGGGCGAATCGTTGGCTTTGAAGCCCTGATGCGGCTTCAGACCGAGTTCGGCATTATCGGGCCGGAGTATTTTATCGAGGTGGCCGAGCGCACCGCGCTGATTCATCCCCTGAGTCGCCACCTGCTCGAGCAGGCCATCGATGTGCTTGCAGACCCTCGTTTCAATACCGTGTATGGGTCGGAATTTACCGTCAATGTGAACCTGTCGAGCAAGCAGCTGCTGGACGCTACGCTGGTGGAGTGGCTGATGTCAGCCCTTGCCAGGCGAAATGTTGCGCCGACCCGTCTGCAGGTCGAGGTGACCGAATCTTCCGTGCTGGCAGAGCCTCAGACAGCACGATTGACCCTTGAAGCATTGCGGGCGCGGGGCATCAGCATTGCGCTGGATGATTTCGGGACCGGCTATTCCTCGCTGGCACAGCTCTGTGACTTGCCCCTGGATACCGTCAAGCTCGATCGATGTCTGGTGATGCATATCGAATCCGATGCCCGCAAGAGGCATGTACTGGTGTCCATGATCGAGCTGTGCAAGCGTCTTGGGTACCGGGTCGTGGTTGAAGGCGTTGAAGACTTCCCGGTACTTCGCACGGTGCGTGCCCTCGGCGGCGACAGTATTCAGGGATTTATTTATGCTCGCCCCCTGCCGGTTGGCCGTGTGATCGAAGAACTTCCCCTGTTCCCGGTCATGAAGGCCTGAGAGGGCGCTTGTCTACCCCATGTATAACCGCTCGATCAGTGCAAGGGCTGGCCCTGAGGCGGTAGTGGAAAGCCACTGTCCTTCGGTCAGTGCCAGAGTCAGCGATTCGGCTGGGACGGCAATGGCAGGATCGCTGTCATTCGCCAGTGCCCTAGCTGCCTGACAGGCGGCGTCATAGTGGCGTTGCTCCCCGCTGTCAGCATAGGCATCTAGACCGGCAATCACGGCATCAAGTCGTGCATGAGCCGTGGCGTCCGGTTCGGCCTGTGGCCATTGCCGTTTGGCCAGGCGGGCAGCTCTGGCAGCCTTGCTGGCATTTGCCGGTCGGCAGGCGAGGGTGTCTGTCAGGGTTCTGGCCAGCCCGAGTAGCGCCTGCTCTCCCTGACGTGCGCTATGGCCTGTCTTGAGCTCAAGTTCGATTTCACAGATATCTGTGGCATTGCCGCCGGCCTGTATCGTTCCCTGATCGAAGGCAAGTTCGATATCGATATCGTCGAATGTGACGTGCCAGGTCGTCCGATGAAAGTCCGTGGTAAAGGCCGGTTCAAGCCGGTCGAGCAGGTCCGGTGTCAGCCCGCTCAGGCCGACGTCACGCAGTGCATCGGTATCAGGCTGTTCCTCATTCAGCGCCCATTCCCATTCGCCACGTCGGCTCAGCCCTCCGTGTTCCTCTCCGGCCGTTTTCAGCGTCTGCACTACGCCGCATTCCGTGCGACGCAGTCTAAGCGCCATGCGTGCCTGCTGAAGGGCCTGCTCCGGCGTATCGTAATACGTGTTGCGCAGCCACTGCCGGCGAGGCGCAATACCGGCGAGGCGAGGGTGCTGCAGTAGCTGCTCAAGGCCTTCCGGAGTGCATTGAAGCTTGAGTTCCGTTTCTGTCGCCATGATGCCGTCCTGATCATTTGGAGAATGAATGTTAATTTTCGATGACGAGTGGGGGCGCAGTTTATATACTGACCACGCCATTCCCAACGTGATGTTGATTACCCATGGTAAGTCATAACCCATTTTCGGCGCTGTTCGGGCGGTCGCCCTTTCAGCCGCTGCTTGAGCATATCGTCAAGACAACAGAAAGCGCTGACCTGCTGATCACGTTTTTCAATGCCACATTGAAAGACGACTGGGAGCAGGCAGCGGTGGTGCGCAATCAGATCAGCGAGTGCGAGCACCAGGCTGATGACCTCAAGACACGGTTGCGTCTTAATCTGCCCAATACGCTGTTTCTGCCCGTATCACGGTCGGATCTGCTGGAGCTGATCAGTGTCCAGGACAAGATCGCCAACAAGATCAAGGATATAGCCGGGATCATGCTGGGTCGCAGGATGCACGTGCCGGCGGAACTTGAAAAGCCGATGCACGATTACATCAAGACCGCCGTGGACACCGTGCATCAGGCGCGCAAGGCGCTGCATGAGCTTGATGATGTGATCGAATCCGGTTTTGGAAGCAACGTGTATGGCGTCATGGAAGGCTTTATCACGGAGCTTCACGAGCTGGAACATCAGGCCGATGATCAACAGGTGGCGATTCGTCGCGCCCTGTTTGCGCTGGAAAGTACCCTGCCGCCGGTTGAAGTCATCTTCCTGTATCAAATCATTGACTGGATTGGTGAAGTATCCGATTGCGCCGAGCGTGTCGGTGCTCGTCTACAAATTCTGCTCGCTCGTTAATATCAATCGCCCGATCAGGGCGGTAGACGAGTTGTCACGCACTCAAGTGAAGTTGTCTGAACGCTTATGACCATTATTGCCCAATACGGCGAACTTTTTATAGTTCTTGCCTGTGTGTTCGGTTTTTTCATGGCCTGGGGGGTTGGCGCCAACGATGTTGCCAACGCCATGGGTACCTCCGTCGGTTCCAAGGCCATCACGGTCAAGCAGGCGATCCTGATCGCGATCGTGTTCGAGTTTCTGGGGGCCTGGCTTGCGGGGGGGGAAGTAACCGCCACCATCCGAAAGGGGATCATTGATCCTGCCCTGCTGCAGCAGACGCCTCAGTATCTTGCCTATGGCATGCTGGCTTCCCTGTTGTCGGCCGGCATCTGGTTGATGATTGCCTCCGCCAAGGGCTGGCCCGTGTCGACGACGCACTCGATTGTCGGGGCAATCGTGGGGTTCGGCCTTGTCGGGCTCGGCCCTGAAAGCATCGAGTGGGGCACGCTGGGTCAGATCGTATCCAGCTGGCTGACGTCGCCGCTGCTGGCCGGTCTGCTGGCTTACCTGCTGTTCCGTTCGGTTCAGCGGCTGATCTTTGAAAACAGTGATCCCTTTGCAGCGGCCAAGCGGTACGTGCCTGGCTACATGTTCCTTGTCGGGTTCATTATTTCGATGGTAACCCTGCTCAAGGGACTCAAGCACATTGGCCTGCATCTGTCCTTTCTGGACAGTGCCGGCCTCTCCATAGGTGTCGGCGCGATCATCATGCTGTTCGGCATCCTGCTCGAGCGTCGCATCGGCCGTGAAAGCCGCGCAGGTGACAACTTCAGTTTTGCCAGTGTCGAGCGCATCTTCGGCGTGTTGATGATGTTCACGGCCTGTGCCATGGCCTTTGCCCACGGATCCAACGACGTTGCCAACGCGGTAGGCCCGCTGGCAGCAGTGGTCGGCATTGTTCAGACGCAGGGGCATCTGGGGCAGGCATCTACCATGCCCTGGTGGATCCTGTTGCTGGGTGGTGCAGGGATCGTGGCAGGTCTGGTCACGCTGGGGCACAAGGTAATTGCGACAGTGGGTACCGGTATTACCGAGCTGACGCCCAGCCGCGGTTTTGCGGCTACGCTCGCTGCTGCCAGTACGGTCGTGATTGCCTCGGGCATCGGTCTGCCGATCTCGACCACGCATACGCTGGTGGGCGCGGTTCTGGGTGTGGGGCTTGCGCGGGGCATGCATGCGCTCAACCTGCGTGTTCTGGGAACCATCGTCGTGTCCTGGCTTGTTACCCTGCCTGCCGGCGCGTTCCTGTCGATTATCTTCTTCTTCATGTTCAAGGGCATGTTCGGCTGAGTACCAGGTCGTTCACTGCCAGGGGCGCGACCTTCAGGTCGCGCTTTTTTTATGCCCGCTCAACTAGGCCGGATGTCGGCATCTGTCGCGGTTGATATAGTGAAGCCTGAATTTCCGATTTTCCTCAGACAGGAGTGGCCTCGTTGGATACGTCGTTTCCCTTTGCGGAATGGTTTCGCAGCAGTTCTCCCTACATCAATGCTCATCGCGGGCGAACCTTCGTCATTCTGGTGGAAGGGCAGGCGCTTGAAGCACGACGACGCGAGTCACTGATCCAGGACGTTACCCTGCTGCATATTCTGGGGGTACGGGTGGTACTTGTTTTCGGCATCCGCCCGCAGGTCGACCAGGCCCTTGCCCGGGCAGGGCATCAGCCACCGGTGAGTGATATGCCGCGTGTAGTGGACGACGCTACCATGCACATCATTGAGCGTGAGGCGATGCACATGCGGCTGGGACTTGAAGCCCAGCTGTCCCTGGGATTGCCCAATACGCCCATGTATGGAGCCGACATTACGGCCGTCAGTGGCAACATTGTCATGGCCCGCCCCTTCGGTATTCGTGACGGCATCGATTATCTCCACGAGGGAGAAGTGCGACGGGTGCGCGCCGAGGCGATTACCTCGCTGCTGGATCAACGACATATCGTGGTGTTGCCCCCGATCGGCTACTCGAGCACCGGCGAAGTGTTTGATGTCAGTGCCTCTGCCATTGCCCTGCACGCTGCTACGGCGCTGAAGGCCGACAAGCTGATTCTGATCGGTGACAGTAGCGGATTTACTGATCCCTCATCCGGGCTTCTGCGCCAGCTCACGCCGGCCGATGCCGAGCGTTTCATGGCTCAGTCCGATGCATTGCCCGGTGAGTTGCGCCGGCATCTGGGGGTGGCTTGTGAGGCAGCCCGCCAGGGGGTGGCGCGTACCCACCTGATTTCCTGGCGTGATCATGATGCCCTGCTGGGAGAGCTGTTCACCCGGGATGGTGTTGGCACCATGATTACTCGAGATCGTTACGAGCAGCTTCGTGACGCCGAGCTGCGTGATGTCGGGGGGTTGTTGGCTCTGCTCAAGCCGCTGGAAGAGCAGGGCGTGCTGGTGGCCCGCTCCCGTGAACGGCTTGAGCATGACATGGGGGACTATCTTGTCATCGAGCGTGACGGCATGATCATCGGTTGTGCGGCGTTGCACGTGGATCACGGGACGGACATGGCCGAGCTTGCCTGTGTCGTGGTTCACGGCAGTTACCGAGGCGGCGAGCGTGGAGATGTTCTATTGCAGGCGATCGAGCAGCGCGCCCGCCGGCAGGGCATCAGGGAGCTTTATGCCCTGACTACACATACGGCCCACTGGTTTTTTGAGCGAGGTTTCGAAACGGTGCCGGTAGAGCGACTGCCCGAGGCCCGCAGACAGCGTTATAACCCGACCCGAAACTCACGGGTGCTGATCAAGCCCCTGTAGGTGCGCCATGGTGCCCTTCCCGAGCCGCCTTACAGGCGGCTTTTTTGCGCGCGTTGGAAAATAACGACACCCGCAGCACATGGTGTGATCAAAAGGAGACAGTGTAAGTTTATGATTTTAAATAGCTTGTTGTTATTGAAGGCTTTGTGTGTCTGCGTTTGGAGACATCTTGATTGACGGTGCAGTTAAAATCATTCCGTTTTTCCCGGGTGCGTTGAATGTATTCTGGTTAATTTTTTTCAAGTTATTGATATTAAGTATTATTTTTTATAATGGCATGCATTTCGCTACTAATGTGCAGTGCAGCAGGAAAGCGAACATCGTTTTCTGCCTGAGGCAAGCGGCATGATCTACGTATGCTTCGGGCGCACCCCATTGTGCTTAGGTTGCGATAAGACAAGACACCGCGAAAGCATGGATAAGGTGTCATGAGCTTCACGCTCGCGGCAAGGATGCCGACTCTCCCATGGATGGGAGAGACCCATTTGATATATCGAGCCGTTGCGGGCTGGATATCACGTTTAAAGTCGGTGCCGTACTGGCACAGGGGGCACTCCTGAATCAGTGTCGTCGAGGACTTTAATGGCCTTCGGGCCACCGGAATGTGCCGGGATCAGTGCAGGTCAGGCAAGCCCCCGACCATATTCCCTTTTACCCTTCAGTTCCCTGCGTACCTTGAGCCGACACATCATGTGTCGGCTTTTTTATGTCGGTGTGCTTATATCTTCAGTGGCCATAGTGAAAGGGGTGTGTTTGTTTCGTTACCCACTGCATTTATCATGTTAGGATCTGTAAAGGGTTTTACCCGTTAATCCGTGTGAGTTTTAGACACTATGGCTAACAAGGCCTCTCGCCACTGGCGCCCGCGATCCCTTCCTCAATTGGTGCTGCTTGCCTTTTTAATGGTCATGCTGCCCATGGGCGTGCTTATCTTTCAGGCAGGCCAGACGCTCTCCGAGCTCTCCGAGCTGGCTGATGTCAGTGCGCGCCAGGCGGTTGATCAGACCCGACGTGCCCGCACCCTGACAACCCTGTCGGTTGAAATGGAGCGGAGTGCACGCCAGTACGCCGTACTGGAGGACCCGGGCCTGATGAACATTTATCGTGAGCGCGCCGCCCGTTACAAGGAGCTGCTGGACCAGCAGGCCAGCCTGCTCGACAATGACCCCGTCATCGATGTGCTCAATCAGCAGCTGGATGCGCTGCGAAATATTCCGGATGCATCGCTTGCCGATATCAAGAACCGACTGGATGACTTCCAGCCCTTTGCCAGAGACACCGACAAACTGCTCGATCAGACCCGGGACGTGGTCGATGCCCGTATTGACAGCATTCGTGCCCGTGCCCGTGAGGTCAAGAACACGCTGTGGCTGCAGGCAAGCATTCTGGTGCCGGTCAGTCTGGCGCTGATCCTGTTTTTCACCTGGCTGATTATTCGACCGATAAAACAGCTTGAAAAACGTATTCTTGGCATTGGCAGCGGCGACCGGCAGAAGGAGCCGCCGCGGTTGCAGGGGCCATCCGAGCTGATCAATCTGGGCGAGCGCCTGAACTGGCTGTCCAATCGGCTTGAAGAGCTTGAAGCCCAGAAACAGCAGTTTCTCCGGCACATGTCTCATGAGCTTAAAACGCCGCTGGCCAGTATCCGGGAGGGAGCAGGGCTTCTTGCCGATGGCATCGTCGGCGAATTAAGCCCGCGTCAGAAGGAAATCGTGCTGCTGCTGGATGACAGCAGCCAGGAGCTGCAGACGTTGATCGAGCAACTGCTGGATTACAACCTGCTGCAGCATAATCGCAAATTGCAGGTCAAACGCTTTGACGTGGCTGCCATGGTGCAGGACGTACTGAACAAGCACCACCTGGGGCTTGATAACAAGCAGATGGTGGTGAGCTGGTCGAAATATCGGCTGGCCTGGCAGGCGGATCGCACCCGCACCATGCGCATCGTGGACAATCTGGTCTCCAATGCCGTGGCCTATGGGGAAGATGGCGGTAAACTCTGGGTTCGTGCCTTTGTGCACGATGAGATGCTGTATATCGAGGTGGCCAACACCGGCGAGCCGATCGCCGAAAAGGACAGGGACCACCTGTTCGAGCCCTTCTATCAGGGATCGTCGAAGCGCAAGGGGCCACTCAAGGGCTCGGGCATCGGGTTGTCGGTCGCGGCTGAAAGTGCCGCCGCTCAGGACGGCAGCCTGGCGCTTGTGGAGGATGATGATGGAGAGGCGACTGTCTGTTTTCGACTGATCCTTCCCTGGCTGGACGATAACGGTAGTGGGCATACTGATCAGGCCGAGCTTGAGCGTGCCTGATGAATAAAGGAAATGATGGGCCATGAAACTTGAACATATTATATGCGGCCTTGCTGTCAGCCTGATGTTGTCCGGCTGTCAGATGATCACTGGCCATAATCAGAATCTGACGGGCACCGGTGCCAGCAACTGCTTCTTTTCCGGGCCCCCTGTACTGATTGAAGGGGAGTGCCTGCTGCCGAACTGGATCGCGTTTGGCATCAGGGCTCAGCACGGCAATGATGAGTGGCGCCGTGACATCCTGAAACAAACCGGGGACGATACTCCACAAGACCGCCTCGCGCGGGCTGTGGTACTGTCCTGGGGCACCCGGGCGGAGTGGAAGCAGGCAACTGCGCTGTATCGAACCGAGCTCGACAAGGCACCGGTGCCACTTCAGCCCCTGTTGCATTACTGGCTTGATGAACTTGAATACCGCAAGACACTGGTGTCGAGTGCCACCCCCACCAGGGATCCGCGGATACAGCAACTGGCGGACAAGAATGCCGAACTGACCCGCAAGCTGGACGCCCTGACCGCGATTGAAGAAAGCATGAATGCACGCCGCCGTTCACCCTGAGCGGTGGTGAATGCAAGGAGCATGAGCCGTGAGTGCAGGAAAGGCACACCTATTACTGGTCGATGACGATGCCAGCCTGTTAAGGCTACTGAGCATGAGGCTCGAGAGCCGAGGATATAGGGTTACCACGGTTGAAAGTGGTCGCGAAGCCCTGGCGCACATCCAGTCCGAACGGCCTGATCTGGTACTGTCGGACCTTCGCATGGATGAAATGGACGGCATGGAGCTCTTCCGTGAGGTACAGTCGCGCCATCCAGGCCTGCCCGTCATTATCCTGACCGCACACGGGTCCATTCCCGATGCTGTCAGTGCCACGCAGCAGGGCGTTTTCAGCTTTCTGACCAAACCGATCGACAAGGACGAGCTGTTTGCTGCCGTGGATGACGCGCTGCGTCAGACGCCGGCATCTGCCGGCAATGACGATGCCTGGCGTGATGAGATTGTCACCCGCAGTGCTGTAATGGAACAGGTGCTTGATCAGGCCCGGATGGTTGCCGTCAGCGATGTCAGCGTGCTGATTACCGGCCCCTCCGGCAGCGGCAAGGAACTGATGGCCAATGCCATTCACCGTGCCAGCAGCCGAGGCAATCGTCCCTTCATTGCCATCAACTGTGGCGCCTTGCCGGAACAGCTGCTGGAAAGCGAGTTGTTTGGCCACGCCAGGGGCGCCTTTACCGGCGCGATGCACGCGCACGAAGGTCTGTTTCAGGCAGCAGATGGTGGCACCCTGTTTCTGGATGAAATCGGCGATATGCCACTGGCGCTACAGGTCAAGCTGCTGCGGGTGCTGCAGGAGCGCCACGTTCGCCCGCTGGGCAGTACCCGCTCGATCCCGGTCGATGTGCGTATCCTGTCGGCCACGCATCGGGACGTGAACAAGGCCATGGAAAGCGGTGATTTCCGTGAAGACCTTTATTACCGGCTCAATGTTGTCAACCTGCGGTTGCCGTCGCTCAGCGAACGAGCCGAGGATATTCCGCTGCTGGCCAAGCATCTGGTGCATCAGGTCAGCGCTCGTAACCAGTCCAGTGTGAAGGGGTTCTCGCCCGAGGCGCTGTCGCTGCTGGTCGGCTATGGCTGGCCGGGCAACGTGCGGCAGCTGGTCAACGTGGTAGAGCAGTGCGTGGCGCTGTCCACGTCACCGATCATCTCCCAGGGGCTGGTGTCGCAGGCTTTGGCGTCGGATGAATCCGTGCTGCCCTCGTTCAACGATGCCCGCGCCGGGTTCGAGCGCAGTTATCTGATCAAGGTGCTGAAGATGACCGATGGTAACGTGACCCAGGCAGCCCGTATTGCCGGGCGCAACCGGACCGATTTTTACAAGCTGCTGGCGCGCCATGATCTTGAAGTCGCACGGTTCAAGGCTTCCTGACCCGATGCTTCCTGCACCGAGCGCCATGCCCCGTGGCGTTCGGTGCTTGTCGCACTAGCGCTTGTAGCGTCGCTTTACCTCGGCGCGCAGGCGTCCCTCTCCCAGTCTCACCGTAATCATTTCCCCGGGCGTTGTTTCCTGTGCCTGACGGATGATGTTGCCCTGCTCGTTTTCGGTAATGGCATACCCGCGGGACAGGGTTGCCAGTGGGCTGACGGCGTTCAGTTGCCGTGCGGCGACATCCAGCCGGGTCGTTTCCTGCTGCAGGGTGCGGTTTATCGCTTCGTGCAGTGCCCCGCTCAGCCGCTGGGTCAGGGCGCGCGCCTGCTCGAGCTGACGGGATGGTGGCTGACGCGTCAGGCGGGTATCAAGCGTGTCGAGGGTGCGCCTGGCGTCGCGTTGCTGCTGATGTATTGCGCGCTGCATGCGCGCTTCCAGCTGTGAAAGCTGACGCCTGTCCTGTGCGAGCCGATCGCCGGGGTGGCGCAGTCCCAGGCGCGCCCGATCAAGGCGCTGGCCATATTCGTTGAGAGTGTGCTCCATGGCCCGTACCAGCCGCCTTGCCAGCGCAGCCAGCTGCTGTCTGATCGCAGCCGCGTCCGGTGTCAATTGCTCCGCGGCGGCCGAGGGCGTCGGTGCACGGGCATCCGCGGCGAAGTCGGCAAGGGTGGTATCCACTTCATGGCCGACGGCGCTCATGACCGGCACCGGGCTCGCATGAATGGCACGGGCAAGCTGCTCATCATTGAAGGCCCACAGGTCTTCCAGACTGCCGCCACCCCGCGTCAGCAGCAACGCGTCACAGCGCCCGTCACGGGCCGCCAGTGACAGCGCCCGGATCATGGCGGGCGCGGCGTCCTGGCCCTGTACCGGCACCGGAAATACCGATACCGGCGTAAACGGCCAGCGCGCGCGCAGTACGGCCAGCACATCCTGTAGCGCTGCGCCGGTGGCCGAGGTAATGATGCCCAGGTGGGCCGGGGGGCAGGGCAAGGGGCGTGCATTATCAAACACACCTTCATCGCGCAGCTTCTGCTTGAGGGCTTCCAGTGCAGCCAGCAGTGCCCCTTCGCCGGCGCGCTGCACCGCTTCCACAATCAGCTGGTAATCCCCCCGGGGTTCGAAAAGGGAGACGCGCGCCTGTACCCGTACGGCATCGCCGTGGGTCATCGGAGCGCGAACAAATGCCGCCCGATTGCGAAAGAGGGCACACCGCACCTGAGCGTGGTCATCCTTCAGGGTAAAATAGACATGACCGGAGGCCGGGCGGGACACATTGGACAGCTCGCCTTCGACCCAGACCAGATCAAAGTGGCGGTCCAGCAACTGGCGGGCCTGGCGATTGAGATCGCGTACGCTCAGGGCGGGCGTGACGGGGTCGGTGGCTAGCGGCATGAATATAATCGGTTCGCGTCATCCGGAAGGGGGTACGATTGTGCGCGGCCAGCCGAGGGTTTACAATGCGCGATTAACTTTCCCCGCCGCATCTCTAACCTGACCATTGGGCGTGTCCGACATGTTACGTATAGCGCAAGAAGCTCTTACGTTCGACGACGTATTACTCGTTCCCGGCTATTCCAGCGTTCTCCCCAAGGACGTTAGCCTGAAATCCCGCCTGACGCGTACGATCGAACTGAACATCCCCCTGCTGTCCTCCGCGATGGATACCGTGACCGAAGCCCGCCTGGCGATTGCCATGGCCCAGGAAGGCGGCATCGGTATTATCCACAAGAGCATGTCGATTGCTCTGCAGGCTGCGGAAGTCAAGAAGGTCAAGAAACACGAAAGTGTCATCGTCAAGGATCCGGTAACGGTCAGCCCGAAGGCCCGCCTGCAGGATCTGCTTGCTCTGGCCGAGGAACACGGCTATTCCGGTTTCCCCGTGGTTGAAGGCGAAAGCCTTGTCGGTATCGTGACCGGCCGCGACATGCGCTTCCAGCCCAACAAGGGCGACCAGGTCGAGAACATCATGACCCCGCGCGAGAAGCTGGTGACGGTTCAGGAAGGCACTTCCCTGGATGTCATCAAGCAGAAGCTGCAGGAACATCGGATCGAGAAGATCCTGATCGTCAATGAAAGCTTCCACCTGCGTGGTCTGGTCACCGTACGTGACATTGAAAAGGCCCGTACCTATCCGAACGCCGCCAAGGACAGCGACGGCCGTCTGCTGGTCGGCGCTGCTGTCGGTACCGGCCCGGAAACCCCGGACCGCGTTGCTGCTCTGGCTGACGCCGGCGTGGATGTGATCGTGGTAGATACCGCGCACGGTCACTCCCAGGGCGTGCTTGATCGGGTCAAGTGGGTCAAGGAAAACTTCCCGCAGGTCCAGGTGATTGGCGGTAACATCGCCACTGCCGCTGCTGCTCGTGATCTGGCTGAAGCCGGTGCGGATGGCGTGAAGGTCGGCATTGGCCCCGGTTCCATCTGCACCACCCGTATCGTGGCCGGCGTGGGCGTACCGCAGATTTCAGCGGTTTCCGACGTCTGTGAAGCGCTTGAGCCCTACGGTGTGCCGGTGATTGCCGATGGCGGCATTCGCTTTTCCGGTGACATTGCCAAGGCGATCGTAGCCGGTGCCAACTGCGTCATGATCGGCGGCCTGCTGGCCGGCACCGAAGAAGCGCCGGGCGAAGTCGAGCTCTTCCAGGGCCGTACCTACAAGGCCTATCGCGGCATGGGCTCCATGGGCGCCATGTCCCAGACCCAGGGTTCCAGCGACCGCTACTTCCAGAGCAAGGAAGAAGGTGTCGAGAAGCTCGTGCCGGAAGGCATTGAAGGCCGTGTCCCCTACAAGGGCATGATGAGCGCCATCGTGCACCAGTTGATGGGCGGCCTGCGTGCTTCCATGGGCTACACCGGCAGTGCGGATATGGACACCATGCGTACCGTGCCCCAGTTCGTGAAGATCACCGGTGCCGGTTTCGCTGAATCCCATGTACACGACGTGCAAATTACCAAGGAAGCGCCTAACTACCGCGGTCGTTAAGGCAGGTATTTCCTGAATCGAGAGGGAAGGTGTCCACTGAAAGCCCGCTTTCAGGACATGCTTCCCTCTTGTGTTTCCGAACACGGCGGACGCCCCAGGCGGCCCCACAACGCAGTGGCCTACACATATGACAGACATTCACTCCCACAAGATCATGATTCTTGATTTCGGTTCCCAGTACACCCAGCTGATCGCACGCCGTGTGCGCGAGCTGGGCGTGTACTCCGAAATTCGCGCCTTCGACATTACCGAAGACGAGATTCGCGCCTACAACCCCAACGGCATCATCCTCTCCGGCGGGCCGGAATCCGTTTCCGAGCTGGGTTCCCCCCGCGCCCCCGAGTGTGTGTTCGAACTCGGCCTGCCGGTCTTCGGCATCTGCTACGGCATGCAGACCATGGCCGAACAGCTTGGTGGTGCCACCGAAGGTTCCAACAAGCGTGAATTCGGCTACGCGCAGATCAATGTCAGCGCGGAAGACGACCTGCTGGGCGGTATCAAGGATCATGTGGGCAGTGATGGCGGCGCCTTGCTGGATGTATGGATGAGCCATGGCGACAAGGTCTCCCGCGCGCCGGACAGCTTTACCGTCACGGCCTCCACCTCAAGCTGCCCGATTGCTGCCATGAGCTGGCCCGAAAAGCAGTTCTACGGCGTGCAGTTCCATCCGGAAGTGACCCATACCCTGCAGGGCCAGCGCATTCTGGAGCGTTTCGTGCTGGAGATCTGCAAGGCAGAACGGCTCTGGACCCCGGCCCAGATCATTGAAGACCTTACCGTACGGGTGAAGGAGCAGGTCGGTGACCGGCACGTGCTACTGGGCCTCTCCGGCGGTGTGGATTCCTCGGTAGTGGCTGCATTGCTGCACCAGGCCATCGGCGATCAGCTGACCTGCGTCTTTGTCGATAACGGCCTGCTGCGCAAGCAGGAAGGCGACCAGGTGATGGAAACCTTCGCCAGCCACATGGGAGTGAAGGTCATTCGCGTGGATGCTGAAGACGAATTCCTTGGCAAACTGGTCGGTGTCAATGACCCGGAAGCCAAACGCAAGATCATCGGTAACACCTTCATCGATGTCTTTGATCGGGAAGCGGCGAAGATCGACGGCGTTGACTTCCTCGCCCAGGGAACCATCTACCCGGACGTGATCGAATCCGCGGCCAGCAAGACCGGCAAGGCCCACGTGATCAAGTCGCATCACAACGTCGGCGGCCTGCCCGAGACCATGAAGCTCAAGCTGGTCGAACCGCTGCGCGAACTGTTCAAGGACGAAGTACGCAAGCTCGGCCTCGAACTCGGCCTGCCCTATGACATGGTGTACCGTCACCCGTTCCCCGGGCCAGGCCTGGGCGTACGCATCCTCGGTGAAGTGAAGAAGGAATACGCCGACATTCTGCGCGAAGCCGACGCCATCTTCATCGAAGAGCTGCACAACTTCGACTGGTACCACAAGACCAGTCAGGCGTTTGCCGTGTTCCTGCCGGTGAAATCCGTCGGCGTGGTCGGCGACGGCCGCCGCTACGAGTGGGTCATCGCCATTCGTGCGGTTGAAACCATCGACTTCATGACGGCCCGCTGGGCGCACCTGCCGTATGAGCTGCTCGAGAAGGTCTCCAACCGCATCATCAACGAGATCAGTGGTGTCTCGCGGGTGACGTATGATGTGAGCAGCAAGCCGCCCGCGACGATCGAGTGGGAATGATCACACGTTAGGCATTAGTTGGTACTAACTGGCATTAAATGACACTTAAGCCCATGTTTTCATGGGCTTTTTTGTTTTTTCGTCTGGCAGTGTTTGGCAACTGATGGCAGCAGGAAGCACCGCTTGAGCGTGGTATCCAAGGTGGTATTATCGAGACATGATGCCATGAGTGATAGCCGATACCATGCTGCTTGATCCTGTGTGTTCATGGTATCGAAATTATTTAACTATCTGTTTTTATTGATTTTATGGCCTAATTTTTGGGTGATCTTCCAGCATGGTATTGGAATCGAAGAAGGATAAGACTCTTGCTGACCGATACCAAGCTGCGCAACCTCAAGCCGAGGGATAAGCTCTACAAGGTGAATGACCGGGATGGCCTCTATGTGGCTGTCACTCCTGCCGGTTCTATCTCATTCCGTTACAACTACTCTATCAATGGCAGGCAAGAGACAGTCACTTTTGGCCGCTATGGCGTTGGGGGGATCACGCTGGCAGAAGCCCGTGAGCGACTTGGTGAAGCCAAGCGGATGGTCGCTGATGGAAAGTCGCCAGCGAAGGAGAAGGCCAGAGACAAGGCGCGTGTTAAAGGGGCTGAAACCTTTGGTGCCTGGGCGGAAAAGTGGCTACGTGGCTACCAGATGGCCGACTCTACCCGTGATATGCGCCGCTCGGTTTATGCGAGAGAGCTAGAAACGAAATTCGGCAATCAGAAGCTGAATGAAATCACTCACGAGGACTTGCGAGCACTGACCGACGCCATCGTAGAGCGCGGTGCGCCTGCTACGGCAGTTCATGCGCGTGAGATTGTACTCCAGGTATATCGCTGGGCGACTGAGCGAGGCCAGAAGGTTGAGAACCCGGCAGACCTAGTGCGGCCCGCAAGCATTGCCAGGTTTGAGCCGCGGGATAGAACCCTCACGCCCGAAGAAATCAGGACCATGTACCAGTACATGGGGCGTATTGGTACATCACCATCGATCCGGGCAGCGGTCAAATTGCTATTGCTGACGATGGTGCGAAAAAGCGAGCTGACGAATGCCACCTGGAGTGAGATCAACTTCAGCGAAGCGCTCTGGACGATACCCAAGGAACGGATGAAACGGCGAAACCCTCACCTGGTGTTTCTATCCAGGCAGGCCATGGACATCTTCATCGCTTTGAAGACGTTCTCCGGAGGATCTGAGTATGTACTGCCGTCACGCTACGATTCTGACGTCCCCATGAGTAGTGCCACGCTCAATCGAGTAATGACCATGACTTACAAGCTGGCTCAGAAAGAGGGGCAGCCGCTTGCTAAATTCGGCCCGCACGACCTGAGACGAACAGCCAGTACCTTGCTTCATGAAGCTGGTTATAACACCGACTGGATAGAGAAATGCCTGGCGCATGAGCAAAAAGGTGTAAGGGCAATCTATAACAAAGCTGAGTATCGAGAGCAGCGTACAGCCATGTTGCAGGACTGGGCAGATATGATTGATGAGTGGACAAATGTATAAATTTTCGAGATAAATTATCATCATTTAAAATTTTTAATGGTACAAACATGAAAGAATTTTACGAAGTTAGCTCAGTTGGTGAGCTTAAAAAGCTAGGTGAGCTAAGTGAGCTAGTTAAGCAGCTAGAGAAAATTGTGGTCCCTTTGAAGGTGACTGCAGATTCATATGAAGAACTGCTGGCTGTTATTTCAACGTTAAAAGAGAATTGGCTACCGTTCAAAAAAGGTTATTTTGTTAGCAAAAGAGCTGAGTATATTTACTACCTTCTTGAGCATGAAGGGGAAAGGCGCGAAAAACTACTTGGAATCGACGATGAAATTTATAGTGACAAGAAAGTCGCAAAAAAGTGGTATAAAAGAATAGCTCAAATTGTTCATCCGGATTTTGGTACAAGGGATTCTGAGCAGGCTAAAGAAGCGTTTCAGAAACTTCAAGATATTTATCAAGATTTAACCGATGATGAAGCTTTTGGAGGCATAGATGAGTGATAAAGCCCCAAAGCAAGTTGTCGTGCATTCTTTAGAGTCGACACCTCTTGATTTTCCTGAACCCTCGATTTTTGTTGAGCCAGAATATGCCCAGAAAACTAGAGAGGTAATACAGGCTAATTCTGTCCGCGATAATGATGGAAAAACAGCGCTTAATGCTAAAGCTTTGCCACATGCTTTGTGTACAGACATTGTAGGTGCTAAAAAGTTTTTTAACAGGCTTCCAAATAAAGATAAGTTTAAAGTTGGAAATGATAGATTTGTGAGGACCCCAGCTTTAAAACGAGAGCTTGATGAGAGGATAGAAAAACCGTACGACGCTAAAAAAATTGAACAAATGAAAGAAAATGAAAGGTGTTTAACAGCACTTAGGGATAATAGTGAGTCGTTAAGAATACGTGCTTTAAAAGAAAGTAAAATAAGGCATGAGCAACGGTATTTAAAAAAAAGGAAGTTAGAGGAAGAGAATATTACAGAGTGTCAGCATACTGGTGAGCCTCTTGAGCCGGATGCTCATGCGCACCATAGGGAAAGAAGAGCGGATAATCCGGACTTGGCACTAGATTTAGATAATATTGAACTTGTAAATTCTGCACCTCATAAAGAACATCATAAAAAAGAAAATGATATTGATTTTGAATAGTGGATTGGCTTCGATAAGCTTTAGTGGCTCATATCTGATCTAACACATTTTGTAGAAAGTTTAAATTTGAGCTGGCAGGCAGCTATGAGCAAATTTTTGAGATGATTGCTGGCTTGTTTAGCTAACAAAATAGCACAAAAAAGTATTGTCTATTCATCGAATAAACCTAGAGCAGGGTGTATCAATGATAAGGAAAGCATCAGAACTACTTGAATACTTTATTGAGGCAGAAGAGAAAAAAATATCTGGAGTTGAAATGCCTCACATGCCGACATTAGGAAGTGCTTACGAGGAGATTACTAAACAAGGAATCGATCAACATTTTGCAATACCAAAACACCTTGATCTAAAGGTGGTTTCAGGTTTTATTGAGCTTAGCGGTAAAATGCTACCTGAGCAAATCGATTGTATGCTCGTATGTGGTGAAGGAAAGAGGTTCGGTATTACAGAACAATATATCTACGATATAGAGAATGTATTGTGTGTTTTCGAAGCCAAGAAAACCCTTTCAAAAAAAGATTTTTCTGACGCTGTCAGCCATCTCGGAAAAATCAAAAAAGCATTTTCTGAGTATTTTGAGCATAAACTTATAAATGAGGCTTATGATCCAGATGTAGATGTAATTGGGCTTAGATTTTCGCAGTTAACAGGTAAAGCTGCCCCTACCCATTATATGGGAATTCATGAATTACCAGAGAGTGAAGGTATGTTGTTTTACGCTTTGGTACAGGAGTTTTTCGCCCCAGTTACCATCATTCATGGATATAGCGGCTACACCACAGAGCGCGGAATAAGAAAGGCATTCCTAGATATAATTGAAGAGAAGAAAGCAGAGGATGGTATAGGAGTTGGTATACCAACTATACCGTCTCTGGTGACATCTGGAAACTATAGTTTAATAAAAGGGAATGGTTTGCCTTTTTTAGGAGTTTGTCAAGACAACAAATGGGCGCCGGTACTGTCGACTCGATATAATTCCGCCAAATTAATTCTCGAGTTGATTTGGATGAAAATATCCGTGAGGCTTAATATTAAGATGCCCTACGATGATGGACTTTATATGGAAAATCTTGAACCTCTGCTGGTTGCAGAAGCAATGCGTGAAGGAGATGTGGCTGGTTGGATGTATAATTCTATTGAGCCGAGTGAGAAATTTCTAAAGCGCAATGATGACAGATTATGGTCACCAGTTACTATTGGTAAGCCCGAAGTAAGCGCAATAAACCTGATGGCGTTCAAGGGTGGATATCTTCAGTTGGACAAAGACTTGGATGAATATCTCAAGGGTAAGTATGAAATATCAGTTGAAGAATTGAAGGATACACTTATTTCAACACGGCTGTTTATGTTATTCGATGGTTATATAAGACCGATTCATAGTCAAATCCATATGATCACATGTGATGATGGTAGCGGCTTTGTCTCCAGTGAGAGGGAAAGGTTTGATGTTTGGTGTGAGGAAAATCAGATTAAACCTCACTATCTAAACCTAATCTTTATGGAATAAGGCTAACTAAGTTGATGCAGGGTTTTAAAGTAATGTGGTGTGGGAAATCTCTCCATCTATATCGAGCTTATGGTATGTCAGCTCCTGGTGCAGAGCAAGCTGTAAGATTTGGTTAAACTCTATAATGAAAAATGTCAGATAGAGTTGTAAATAATACAGATAAGCTCAGAGAGATTGCATATCAGAGCAGGAATTCTGTTCGAACTGATGCTAACGCTTTAGACACAGCTTGGCGCGTCATGGGCTGTTGCTTGGCGTTCAGTATTCGTTTTCCAATTTCAGTCTGGCTGAACCCTGACCGTTTGAGTACCAGCATTTTTTTCTTGGTGTCCGATAGCTTAGAATTCACCATTCTGCGGGCGATATTGCGTAATTCGGATTTGTCTGCTGGTTGCAGAGTTAGACGCAACATTAATTGGAAGAAGTAGCTGTCAATCAAGTCATCGCCTGACATGGCGTGAGGCTTGGACCGGTTCGCACACTGATGGATCAGTCGTGTGAGTTCGATATTAAATTGCGCTAGAGAGCGTTTTGCCTGTCTATAAGTAGGGTTCCAGTCACCATTTGCCAACTTGGGTCTATGTTCTTCGCAGTACTGGTGACTGAGCTCAAGTTTCTTACGATCCTCTAACTCAACGTCATTGATACGCTGACCTGTCACTGTCGTCATAAAGGCTGCGAACTCCGTCTTGTTTCCGCATAGTTCGCAAAAATCGTGTTTACGTTGTGCGTTTAGGTTGACTCCCTTTGTAGAGGATGACCTTTTGGGACGTTTACATGCACAATCCCAAACCAGCCCGTTCAAGGATTCGAGAGTCGCTATGAAGCGCTCGTCCGTCGGACTCTTCTGTTCTACTGTCTTAATGAATTGACGTAGTAATTGGCGTTGCATTCGCACCATGGCCTCAAGTCCTACCATTCGAATGATCGCGCTGAATCCTACTCCAGTACCGGCTCCAGGAACATGGCCAGCGTAGCTTCCTGGAAGTGTATCCATGTAGGTTGCCAGGGCAGGATCGATGACTTCCTCTATCAAGCGCACGATCGGGTAGCGTCTTGAGGACGCAGAGTAAGGGTGCCAGCGTTCTTCAAACCGCTGGATAGCTTCTGTGACGACTGGGGCACAACCTTCCCAGATAACGATGCTCGATTCATTTTTCATGTCAACCATTTTAGCCAATTTATAGGCTTAATCAAGTGGCATTGCTGGGCACCATAGAGCTTTCATAAGTAAGTGGAGGCACAAGTATGCAAGCAATGGCAAACAAGACGCTGATCAATCGAAAAGTGCTCTTAGAAATGATTCCTCTCTCCTCACGGACAATTTACAACTTGGAGAAGCGAGGTGAGTTCCCTCGCCGAATTGCACTTACCAGCAGAAACGTCGCGTGGGACTTGTCGGAAGTAGAGCAATGGATTGAAGAGCGCAAGTCGTCTGGAATCCAGGCAGCTCGACCTGGCAACACCATAGAGGCCTAACAGTATGGCCCTTGATCTTATGGCGGCCTTTTCGGAAACGCCGCCGCCTCTTGATTATGTTTTACCTAACATGGTTGCCGGTACGGTGGGGGCCTTGGTTTCACCAGGTGGTGCCGGAAAATCCATGCTGGCTTTACAGCTTGCCATGCAGATCGCTGGAGGCCCGGACTTGCTGGAAGTCGGAGAGTTTACTGTTGGGCGAGTTATCTATCTCCCCGCAGAAGATCCTCCTGCTGCTATCCATCACCGATTACATGCGCTTGGGGCACATCTCACTGCCGAGCAGCGGCAAGCCGTTGCTAAAGGCTTGCTGATTGAGCCGCTGATAGGAAGGTGCCCCAACATCATGTGTCTCGATTGGTTCGATGGCCTTAAGCGAGCGGCTGAAGGCCGTCGCCTGATGATCCTGGACACCTTACGTCGTTTTCATATTGAAGATGAAAACGCCAGCGGCCCAATGGCGCAAGTGATCGGACGTATGGAGGCCATTGCCGCCGATACGGGGTGCTCTATCGTATTTTTGCACCATGCCAGTAAGAGCGCCGCCATGATTGGTGCGGGTGACCAGCAACAGGCCAGCCGTGGGTCGTCTGTTCTGGTCGATAACATTCGCTGGCAATCGTATCTGTCTGGCATGACGCAAACCGAGGCTGAGGAATGGGGTGTTGATGATAGTCAGCGTGGGTACTTCGTCCGCTATGGCGTGAGCAAGGCGAATTATGGCTCTCCTTTCTCAGAGTGTTGGTTCAGACGTCACGAAGGCGGTGTGCTGAAACCTGCCGTGCTGGAGAGGCAGCGTAAGGCCAAAGGAGTATTACCGTTCAAGAAATCTAAAGCTGCTATGGAAGGCACTGATGACAACTGGTAACAAGGTCACTCCAACTAGTACAAGTGCACAGGCAAGAGTGATGCTTTACCAGGCCAGTCAGCGCCCAAGTCTGATGGAGGCCGATTGGATGGAAACATCCTTTGGCCGCTGTCGCATTAAGGGAAGGCTTGGCCAGCGGCACGCAGATGTTGTTGAGGCTATTTTGCACTGTGCCGAACGTCGACGCGATGTGTCAGATGGTGGTGTAGAGCTTTTGGTAGACCCTGCCAAAGTGCGGAAAACCTTGTCTGATAGCAGGTATAGTTCCTCCCATCTTGAGAAGCTGCTGGCAGAGCTGCGAGCAGCAACTGTAACCATTGAAACACCACAGTTCGATTTTCCGATAATCGGCGGCTTGATCGATCATGTTATTCCTTCACCTATGACACGCCCTGATCCCTTGACGGGGGGAGACCGAAATCTGTGGAGAGTTCGGCTTGGTATCGCCTTGGTCATGCTATTGGAGCATGACCTTAGCCTGTACTACGATCCCGCACCCATTGCTCGCTTGCGGCACGGGATTAGTCAGGCGGTCGCTCGACACATATTGACCCACAAGAATGATCCAGCCGGAGGGTGGCATGTTGATACTCTCATTCGCGCAGTCTGTGGTGAAAACATCAATAGTAAGACGATGCGAAATGGGCGTTCCAGGCTTAGGGAAGATGCGGAAAAATTGCACGAAGTTGGAATAACGATAGATGCTGAGAATAGGATAAGGCGACTCACACCCGCCCGATAGCGTCCCCCACCCGCCCGATGGCGACTCACATCCGCCCGATAGTGACTCACACCCGCCCGATTTTTTGCTGTTTTGGCAGGATATTCAGGATATCTAAGGATATCCAGCAACCTCCAGCTGGGTGCTGGAGGTTGAATACCTATCGGCCTTTGGCCGATGTTTTAACGCCAAGAGGGTGGCCGATTCTGCTTCCTCGCCAAGGGCTATCACCTTTTCTTGGCGTTCAACCCGTCCGAAGGACGACCAAAGCCGCCTTATAAGCCCCAGGAGCATCGTTCAGAGGTCGACTAGGGGTTGGCCGGAGGGTGATGCCTGAAGCGCCTCTCTGGGCGGATCAGAAAGCCGTATTCAATGCATCAAGATGAATAGCGACTTAAGCCGGTAGTAGGCCGAAAATGTGTGCGGTTTTTAGGTTGTATTATGTAGTAGCACTATACAACATACTACAACACTACATTTCCTATCCGCCTTGACGCTGTGCCCGAAAAGCTGTCCGAAGTTGGGCGCTAGCGGCTCGACACGCACAGGGTGTTGATAGCGATCCTTCCTGACCGTATGACCCAACCGATACCAATCTGAAACTGTCAAAGAAAAGGCCGGCGAGAGTGTCTAGTGAGTTTGAAAACCCATGGAATACAGCGCTCTACATTCGATGAGTTGCTATCACTCGTACGTTTCATTGACACTTGAGGGGCGCTATCCCTCCTGAATTGGTAAAGCTGTGTATTCCTGTTTTTGTTTGCTGTGTAAACCCCCGCGTTAGCGTAGTAATTGACTGATATTACGTGTTTATTTCGTGCTTCCGTTCTCGCAAGAAGGTGATCAAGCGATTTTATATAGTTTGCACTAAAAAACAGATTTTCGCGGCAATACTTTCCTTGGCGTAAACAACGCTGAAAGGCGGGCAAGATAGGTGAAGTAGGCCCACCGACAAGTCGGCGGTTCCTATTTCACTCCCCTTTATTCGCACCGGAGGTGCTCAACGGGAATCTTGCTCTTCGAGGCTGCCGGCTGCCGCCGTAGGAGTTATTGGCTTAAATTTCTTCATGTCAACTTTTATGTCCAATTATTGAGCTTATACGTTATGCATTGAAAGGCACGATAAAGCATTCATTGGTAATGGAGATCAACGTATGCAAAAAGTTAAAAGAAAAAATTTAGCCGCTAAAATTGCTATGGCCGTCGTTATGACGACCTGCACTTTGCAGCCCGTCTACGCCGGTATTCCAGTAGTTGATGGCACCAATCTGACGCAAAACATCATGTCTGCTTTGGAAGCGGTCGCGCAGACGGCCAAGCAGATTCAGGAATACCAAACCCAACTCCAGCAGTACGAAAACCAACTGCAAAACACGATGGCCCCGGCGGCCCATATTTGGGACCAGGCGCAGCGCACCATCAACGATCTGAACCAGGCGACCAACACGCTCGCCTATTACCAGAACCAGCTTGGCAGCCTCGATGCTTACCTGGGCAAGTTCCAGGACGTGGCCTATTACCGCAGCTCGCCTTGTTTCTCGGCGGCGGGATGCAGTGATGCCGAACGAGCCGCGATGGCCGAGAACCGTCGCCTGGCGTCTGAATCGCAGAAGAAGGCCAACGACGCGCTGTTTAAGGGCCTGGAGCAGCAGCAAGACAATCTTGAAGCCGACGCCCGACAGCTTAACCGCCTGCAATCTGCCGCCCAGGGCGCAGACGGCCAACTGGCCGCTATTGGCTACGCCAATCAGCTCGCCAGCAACCAGGCTAACCAGCTCCTGCAAATCCGTAGCCTGCTGATTGCTCAGCAGAATGCCGTTGGCACTCGAATGCAGGCGGATGCTGACCGCGAAGCTCAATATCAAGCGTCCCGTGAAAGGTTGTTCGATATGGGAGAGCCAACCGACCGTTCAGAAAACAGGGGGTTCTAATCATGAAGAATATCACCCGAGTTTTTATCGTTAGCGCGTTGGCCTCTTTCGTTCTGGTGGGGTGCGGTGAAGATGACGGGCCTAAGCCTGCAACGATCAACTGTGACAACCCAAACTTGACGAAAGAGCAGAGGGAAGAAGGGAACTGTCTTTGGGATATGGGCGAACCCACTGATCGCTCCAAGAACAAGGGGTTCTAACCATGAGCAAGATATTCATTCGACTTGTGATGCTCCTGGCAGTTTTACTGACTTCGCAAACTGCGTCAGCGGCCATTGAGCCTAATGGTGTCTTGGATGAAGTGGCCGTGCGTTTCATGACGGCCAGTGCTACTTGGGGCACGGTAATTACAAGCTATGCCGCCTGGCTGTTCTGGACGCTGGGCACTATATCCCTTGTTTGGACTGGCGGGACCTTAATCCTTAAACAAGCGGATATAAGGGAGTTCTTTGCCGAGTTCGTGCGCTTCATTCTGACGTTTGGTTTCTTTCTCTGGTTGCTCAGAAACGGCCCAGACTTTGCGACGTCAATCATCGACTCGTTGAGAATGATCGGTGCTCAAGCCGGTGGCCTTCCGAGAGATCTAACCCCGTCAGAGCCTATTAGTATTGCGTTCGACATTATTGTGAAAGCTGGTGAGTCCTACAGCATCACAAGCCCGATAGATAACTTGTCTATCTTCTTAATCACGCTGGCAATTTTGGCCTGTATGGGGGTAGTGGCGGCCAATGTGTTGTTGGCCTTGGTGACGGCTTGGATATTGATCTATGCCGGTGTCTTCGTGCTGGGGTTTGGTGGTTCGCGTTGGACTTCAGATATAGCAATCAACTACTTCAAAAGCGTATTGGGCGTTGCTTTGAAGTTGATGACAATGACGTTGCTCATTGGCATTGCCATGTCGATCATGGACGGTTTCTATGCCGATCTATCCAATGATGCCCCTATGCGTGAACTGCTGGTGATCTTTGTCGTTTCACTGGTTCTTGTGATGCTCATTCACTCGGTTCCCAATGTGGTCGCCAGCCTGGTTCCTGGAGGCGGCGCGGCGGCAGGTGCTGGCAGTATCAGTGCCGGAGCGATGGCCGGAGCGGCTGTTGCCACTGGCGGTATGGCTGCCGGTGCAGCAATGGCTACCGCCGGCGGTGCGTCTGCTATTCAGGCTGCATTTGCAAAAGCAGGTGAGAACGTAGCGAACAATACTGACGTTATGTCGAGCCTGGGCGGAGCATTTAGCGGTGGCGGCGACTCTGATGAAGCTGGCTCATTTTCCCAAGCGTCCGGCCAATCTTCTAGCGGTGGCGAATCCTCTGGCGGCGGCTTTAAAGGCAGCGCTGTAAAAGCTGGTCGTATTGCAGCGGATACCGGTGCAAATTTGATGAGGGGTATGGGTGATATGGCCGGGGATCGGATTGGCCGAACTGCTGGAGGTCGTCTAGCCAGCTCGATCCGAAACAGTACGAAAGATAACGGGGATGACGACGACAAGGAGGGCGACTGACGACGCTTCCCCTGCATTTGACAACGATAGCTTAGGCGGTGGCGGCACTGGCTGGATGAATCAAACCGGCGGCTTTGATGGCCTATCCAGTGAGGACCAAGAAGAAGCCCGCCAAGCACACGCAGAATGGCAAGAGCGCGACCCGGAAAAGCACACCTTCGACGTTGAGGATTACGTTTCGTATGCCCAGGAACGTCAGCAGGAGCGAAATAGCGAGATTGCCAGCTTTGTTAAAAAAGGCCGCATGGCCTAACTAGATAAGGATTACTGATTATGGAGTTTAACTTTCCACCCCAAAACCTTGCGGAGGTATTTGGTTTCTTCGCAGTGATGTTCATTGTGATGCTGGCCTTCTATTTTTGGGGGCAGTGGCTGCACAACACCGGACACGGCCCGAAGATGAAAGCCATTGCCGACAAAATGGAGGTATTCCAAAACAGGTTGGCCGGGCGTGCTTACAAGGACATGACGAGATCGGTCGATCAAATCGACAAAATGAGACGCTGGCCGTTTGGCCGACGCAAGTAGTTAGAAAGCACACGGGCCGGTGATGGTGCACCGGCCCGCATTTCCACATACCACCTGACAGAGAGGTGACACATGACAACCACACATAATATCGAAGTTCAGAACGTAATTCATCAGGCCGCGACCAAGTTGGCTGCCCTGGAGTTCATCGACCAGGAAACCGCCCGGCAGATTTCGCCCGTTGCGGAAGCCGTCGCCAATATGTTCACGATCCTGTACTACCAGGCTGAAACTGGTCGAGCGACACCGGAGGACTTCCAGGAGGCGTTGGACACTATCCGCCAGGTAACAAGGAGGTAAGGCAAAAGATGATGAACGATAAGGCAAAACGAATAACGAGGAAGAGCAGTACGCCTATCAAGGTGTACTGCTTACCTGAGGAAAAGGAGCATATCGAGGCGCAAGCAAAGCGAGCAGGCATGAGCGCTGCGCGTTATCTGCGCGAGGTTGGCCAGGGCTACAAGATCAAGGGTGTAGTCGATTGTGAGCAGGTACGGGAGTTGGCTCGAATCAACGGCGATCTTGGCCGTTTGGGTGGCCTATTGAAGCTATGGCTGACCGATGACGTGCGAACTGCCCAGTTTGGCCAGTCAACAATCCTTGCTGTTCTCAGTAAGATCGAGGCGACGCAGGAGGAAATGGGAAAGGTTATGACCAAGGTTGTTATGCCTAGGTCTGAATTATGAAGCTGAGAACGGACTCAATACTAAGATAAGGCGGTGCAGCCCGCCTTATCTTTGATTTAATCTTTTAATGGGACGCCCATTGGCAAGTATATCTTATCATTAGGGCGCTTTTTTTCTTCGAAGTGGATGGATAGCGATAGATAAATAATTGAGTTTCTTGCCAGTTTTATTAGCGTCATTAGCCGGGACTCAAATTGACTTATAGGTATTAATAGAGAATGTGAGCTTAATTTTTTCTTTTCATAAAGATCCGATTCGAGCTTTTTTAGGTCGGATTCTATTGCTTTGGATTCTTCAGGGGGCAAGGGGGATTGTAACTTCTCCCTTATTTTTTTAATCTCTAGATTAAGTTTTTCTAATTCAATATCATGATAACTGTTATGTGAGGTCGTAATATCATAACCGAAATCATCTACTATTTTAAGTGATCTATGCTCCATGGCATTCCTAATTTCAGAAAATGCCTTAGCGTCTGGGTCTATCCACTTTGAAACAGATGAAGTGTTTTTAACGTCGCGAATATCTTTTAATATGTAAAATAAAGCATGAATAAAATGATTGTCGCTAGTCCCTAGCTTTTTATTTGGCTTCCAATTTTTTCTCCAGTTGCTTGACTTGAAGTCTCGAAATAGATTGTCAATGCTTATCATGTTGTCATCTTTGATATCGTTAAGATCAAAAAAGCGACTTAGTAAATAAGCGATTTTGTCGAATAATGAATAAAGTATCCGGAATGATGTTTTGTAATGACTGATTTTTAGGTTGTTTATCGAGTGAGACATGTCGTCAACATGTCGATATGTTGAGTTGTAGAAGTGTTGTTCTTCATCAGGTATGCTGTGGGCAGTAAAAAACAAGTAGCGTGCGTAGCAGTAGTCATTTTTTATTTCATCGAAGTTGCCATGATACGCTAGCTCTTCTTGCATGGTGAGTGTTGAGTTTATGGATTGAGAGAAAGAAGGAAGAGCAAGAACATCCTGATGGGATATTTCAAAATCGCAGACATCATTTAGGTCGTTAATAAATAGTTTGTTCTTTGCGCACCATTGTAGATATTGTTTTTCCTTTCTCGTTTTTGAGCTGTTATACTCTTCTGAAAAGTAATCGAAGGAAGATTCCTCAAAGTTCTCCTCGAACCATTCCTTGAATCTAATTAAATACCCATCCCCCTCCAAATCGACTCTGTGTTCAGGATATAGTTCTTCGATATTATCTGCGGCCTCTTTGGTAAGCCTGTAGGCGATAAAATAGTGATACTCTTTGTGCCCGTTGTCATATAGAGATTCGCCAAGAAAGAGCTGGTTTCTAGCCTTTGATGCAATCGCTTCTATTTTTCTATTTATAGCTATGGCTTCATCATAAAAAGGTATGCAACATAAAACCCTTCCTTGAGAAGAAAGGTGGTTAGCCAAGTTAGTTAGAACCATCGACTTAAGGTTATTAAATGCCTGAATATTTTCAGGTATTTCATTCCAGTCAGGTTTTGGTATTCTGTGAAGAGATTGTCTGTAATAGATTATGGCTTTCATTAGGTCGTCTGAGTGCCATTCAACCCTCCGAGCCTCGTAAAGTACGGAATAGCAGTTTGCTATTGTGTAAAGGTAATGAGCCTCATAAAGAGGGTGTTCAAAATCAAAATCTTTTGGTGTCAATCTCTCAATAAGACTTTCCAGAGCTTCATAGTCTCTGTTTAGTATATGTAAATCAGCCTCTTCACTTAAATCGTTAATCTCATCTATTGTCATGACCATGAAGAGCTCCTTTTGTCATTTAATATTGACAATTTACCAGTTATCATAAAGCTACAGAATTTTTTTATTTTGCTAAAAAATATACACTGAGCAACTGATTCTTAGTATAAGTTTGAGAGGCGGTATGAGCGAGCAAGAGTGCCGAGCGTCACAGGCATCGGCTGCAGAGGTCAAGGCAGAGAGTATGCGTTGGTCTCTGGAGCAGGCTGAAGGGGGCGAATCCGTAGTGCGTTGGTTGACCCCTGAGGAGCGGCAAGAGCTGCGCAGTGACATGGCAGAGGCATCTGCCTGGGCTCGGACTGAGCTGCGGAAGCGCAGAGCTGCAAAAAAGTAGCAAAAATTCTTCGTGTGGTATAGTTTATGGTATTGCTAGATTGGTTATTTATAAGTTACTGAATTGTATGAATATATTGTTCCTATTTATATTAGAGTGGGAGTGATCGTCTGATGATCCCTTCTCGCTGAGGTGACGCCGCCCGGTTGCACTTCAATGACATGAACTGAGCGCTGTGTGCAAAAAAGCCTTTCTGGCCATCAGGTCGGAAGGGCTTTTTCGTGTAAGTGGTAGCTACCAGCGGCAAGTTACCGTGGTGCGAGCAGTCCGGCGCCGTTCAGCTCGTCATGCAATCGCCGGGATGAGCATGGTAGCCCGGCTCGGGATGCACTTCGTGGAGCAAGGGACAGGAGCGTGATGGCGCCGTGCTATTCAAGCGCCAGGTTGCCATCGTATTCAATGCGCCTGGGTTCACTTGTCACGGGGTCAATGAACTCCAGGCCCTTGGAGAGCAACTGCAAGGGGCGCGTGTAGTCGTCCGGCGAGAGCGGCTGCAGTACCGGATAGTAGCGGTCATTCAGGATCGGCCAGCCGAGTGACTGCATGTGCACGCGCAACTGGTGACGGCGCCCGCTGACGGGATGTAGTTCGAACAGTGCCTGCGTGTCGGTTTGCTGCACGCAGCGAATCACCGAGTGGCTGTTGGCGTCACCTTCACTGACCCGCATGCGAAAGCGCTGCTCGTTTTTCTCGATGCGATTTTTTACGTCCCACTCTCGACCCACCCATGACTCATGGCCTTCTACCTCGGCGATGGCCTGATAGGTCTTGTGAATACGTCGTGACTTGAAGAGCTGGTGATACTGCCCGCGGGTCTCGGGATTCAGCGAACAAAGCACCAGCCCTGCCGTCACTCGATCCAGACGATGCACTGCCTGAAGCGCCTCGATTCCCGTACTGTTGCGCAGACGCTGTTGCAGGCACTCGGTTACGTAGCGCCCGCCGGGCATGACGGGCAGAAAGTGCGGTTTGTAGGCCACCAGAATGTGCTCATCGCGATAGACAATCTGCTCTGCGAAGGGAATGCTCGGCTCGCTGGCCACTTCGCGGTAATAGAACACGCGAAGTTGTGGCTTGAAGGGCGATGTCGGTGTAATCAAGACGCCGTCATCGCGATGTACCTTGCCGGTGGCCATGCGCTCTCGCCATGTCGCCTCACCGATGGCTGGAAACCTGAGCAGCAGATACTCAAGCACCGTCGACACACCGGGATTGATCTGAGGCAGGCTCAGCCTTGAAGCGCGTTTGGAAATGGACATGTCATGCATCACAGGTTGGAAAGGGGCTGGGTGAAACGTGGTGAGAAAACCTCACACTCCAGGCGGCCACGCTAGTGTAACCGAGAGAGGCATGCGTGTCGGGCGAGACATGCTGGCGCCGGATAAGTGGGGCAATGCGCAAGAGGTGAGGTGAGGTGAGGTGAGGTGAGTGGGCCGTATCTGCGCCAGCTTGGTGAGGGTGACGGATAGGCATAAGGAAAGCAGGCGCCTGACATCCTGTGCCAGGCGCCCCGAGACGTTACGCGGTTGCCATGCTCAGGCGGGGCACCGGCCTGTCATTGATCGGAAGATGAATCAATGCCGAAATGAACGCCAGCGTGATCGCTGACCACCAGATCGGATCATAGGACCCGTAGTAGTCGTAGATGAAGCCACCGGCCCATGCGCCCAGAAAGCTGCCCAGCTGGTGAGAGAAAAACACCAGCCCGTAGAGTGTCGACAGATAACGAGCGCCAAAGATCTGACGAACCAGCCCGGATGTAATGGGCACGGTGCCCAGCCAGCAGAACCCGATGGCCGCGCCAAAGATGACCGCCGTCATGTCGGTGGTGGGCAGCACCACAAACGCACTGATCACGGCCGTACGCACCAGGTACAGCGCAGACATCACATAACGTTTGCTATAGCGGTCTGCCATGGCGCCCCAGAAGTACGAGCCACCGATGTTGAATATGCCTACGTAGGCCAGCGCCATGGCCGCCGTTGAGGCCGAGATGTGCTTGTCCGCCAGATAACTGGGAAGGTGAGTGGCGATGAACATCACATGAAAACCACACACAAAGAAGCCGATATGAATCAACCAGTAGCCCCTGTGTGAGAAGGCTTCCTTCAGGGCGCCTTTCAGGGTCTGCAGGTCTTCCTGTAGGGGATGTGCGCTGTGTGTGTCCTGTTTTGCCGTCTTGATGAAAAATGCAAACAGCACCATGAAACTGCACATGACAGCAAATATCTGCATGGCACCCTGCCAGTCGGAAATACTCAGCAGCGTCTGTGCCCCCGGAATCATTGCAAACATGCCAAAGGAGCCTGCTGCCGTGGTCAGGCCAAAGGCCTTGGCCGCGTGTTGTGCAGGCACCACTTTCGCAACGGCACCCAGAACGATCACGTAGCTGGTGGCACTCAACCCAAAGCCGACAAGCACACCCAGTGACAGGAACATCATGGTGGGTTCGGTAGTAATGGAGGTCAGGTACAGACCCAGGGCGTACGCGATGGCGCCTGCAACGATGATGCGCTTTGGCCCCCAGCGGTCAGCGGCCATGCCGACAAACGGCTGGAATGCCCCGAACAACAGGTTCTGCAATGCGATGGCAAAGCTGAAGAACTCACGCCCCGTATGGAAGTAGTCGGAAATGGGCGTCATGAAAATGCCAAAGGACTGTCTGATCCCCAAGCTGGTAATCAGAATCCCTATACCGAGCCAGACCAGGAGTGGAAACCGGAAAATAGTCATAAGTTGCTCTTGTTATATGTTCAGTGATGGGAGTGCCTTTCGTTTACGCCTATTGTTTTTGTTCACCACTTTTAATGGCGTGCGCTGCCACTTTTTCCGTTGACCCTGGTAAATCATGGAAAAACCAATAACAGCCGCAAAATGGATAACAACGTCAGCAACCCGGGCGGGAAGTGCGCTGAAAAAGGTGCGTATATGCGCTTAACGACGAGCTTCACGCGAAGCGTAAAGAGTATCGGGGAGTGACTCAAATGATAAAAAGTGAAGTGATCCATGCAGATTGTACATACACCACATCGGCCTTGCGGCGGGCCCCTGGCCCTTTAAAAAAGGGCCTTTGAATCAGCAGGATAGCCAGAACGAAGGTTACGGTTTCATACCGGTGGGCAAGGGATCAGGCAGCACCATGCTATCAGCGTCTGCATCCAGCCCCATTTCCACGACACGGCTGGCGATGAGCCTGCCACACTCTTCCTTGACGATATTTCTCAACCACTCCTGTGAAGGCGAGTGTTCACAGCGAGGGTGCCAGATCATGGAATAATCAAACGGTGTGAAATGAAAGGGCAGGGGTTTCGCCACCAGGTCATGACGCTCTGACACCAGATAGGCCAGATCCGCAGGCACCGTGATGATCAGTGGCATCGTATCAACAATCGCCAGTGCCGCTTCCAGATGATAGGCCCGCAGCACCATGCGCCGTCTGGGCCTGTCTTCCAGCGCCTGTTCGATGAGGGATTTAACCCCATCACTGATGGCGATCATGGCATGCGGGAAATTCAGATAATCGTCCAGACACATGTCCTTGTCCGCCAACGGGTGTTGTCTGGATACCAGACACGACACGCCAACACGGCCCAGGGTCTCGTATTGCAATGGTTCAATGGAATGAATCGGGCGGCAAATGGCCAGATCAGCCCGGCCATAGGTCAGTTGCTCTTTTAAATGCTCATCCTGCAAGGGTAGAAACTCCAGCGCGACGTTGGGCGCCTCCTGATATATACGGGGCAAGGCAAAGGGCAGGATGGTTTGCATTGCATAATCCGTCGTGACAATCGTGAAATTCTGATCACAGGACCCGGGGTCAAACTCGATGGGAGACAACAGCTGCCTGAGCGACCCAAGAGGCTCGTCCAGCGCCATATTCATTAACAAGGCCTTCTCGGTGGGAACCAGATACTGCCCCTGGCGTGTAAACAGCGGGTCCGACAGCAGGCAGCGTAATCGCCCCAGAATCCGGCTCATGGCGGACTGGCTCAGGTTCAACCGAGCGGCAGCCCGACTGACACTGCGCTCCTCCACCAGAACCTGCAATGCGACCAACAGGTTCAGGTCCCGTCGATAAATCTCTTCTACTTTCATGCTCAGCCTTGATAGTTATAAGAATATTGGCTTTTAAACGGGTGATTTGTGGAAGTTGTCCTGCGGGCTGGAAGCACATGGGCATGGCTAACCCCCATGCTGGCCACTTCTCTGGTATTAAACATTTCCCATCCGGCCCATGCACGTGCTCGGGAAGCTGATGGGGTGGATGTGTCGCAAACGGTGATGGCCATGACGCACGTGGTGGCGGAAGCACCTGGTTCAAGCTGAGCCGTCGGCGTAGTTGGCGACGGCCGTCGCTATGAGTGGGGCATCGCCATTCGCGTGGCCAAGACCATCGACGTCATGACCGCTTGCTGGGCGCACCTGCCGTACGAGCTGCTGGTCACGTTATCAACGAGATCAGTGGCGCCGCCGCGAATGGCCCATTACGTGAGCAGCAAGCCGCCCGCAACGATCGAGTGGAAATGATGGTTTCTGCATGCTGGCTTCAATAAAAAACCCGCCTTTCGGCGGGTTTTTTATTTTCAGTTTCAAAAGATGAATTGAGGCTAATTAACAGACTTGCTCTCAAAATTGGCTTTTTTTAATTATAGTTGAATGGTGCCAAAATTCTTGGAGATAGCACACTATGAGTAGTTCCGCACTATCAAGTCTTTTTCTAGAGAAAAGCAAGTTCTTGGTTGTTGGATTAACTGGTCGAACTGGATCAGGGCAGTAGTACTGCTGCATCCATATTGACCAGTAAGTCTCCTGAGTTTCCAGATATTAGTTACTTGAATTATCAAGGAGAGTTATTTTATAAGGGGTTGGATGTTAAAAGGTATTCTATTTTAAATAGTTTTATATCATCGAATTGGACTCCTTTTTTCTACATAAAAATGAGTGATCTAATAACTATATATCTGCTCAACATAAGTAGGTCGAAGCTTGAGGATTTTGTGGTAAATAAGTCTAGCGCTGTGAGTAAAAGTAAAGTTAAAACGGCTTTGAAGAATTTTCACGACGATGCTGCTAGGCTTTTTATTCAGTTGGATAGTATAAAACATGCTGTTATAGCAAGAGGTGAGCAGGATTTATCTAGACAAGATTCATCTAACGGTAGAGATGACCTTGGTCGGCGTAAAAATAAACTTCTTAAAGAGCTTCGCTCTATTAAAAAAATAACCGATAAGCTTAAGTCTTGTTTGGATGGTCTTGAACGAGGGTTGTACGTTAATGTATATCAAGCTGCGGGAAACTCGATAAGAAAAACTGGATCTGTAGATTGTAATTACGAGACTGTTAAATTCGATCCGAATAAGGTTTTTGAGCTGCCTAAAGCTGTTAATGCTGTTATTAAAATAATAAGAAGTACTTACGAAAAGGCTTTTATAGTTATTGATGCAATTAGAAATCCCTTTGAGGCTAGATTTTTTAAAGATAGATACTCTGCCTTTTATTTGGTTTCTGTAAATGCTCCCAATTCGGATAGAGAAAAATATTTAGGTAATGTAAGAAAGTTTACTGGTGAGCAAATTAAAGAAATGGATAAAATAGAATCTGGATCAGGTGATAAGAATGAGTTTGTTGGTCAGAATGTTAAAAAGTGTATAGAGATATCTGATATTCATTTGTTTAACCCCAGAAATGAAATTGGAAATAATAATATTCTGAAATCTCAGTTGGCTTGGTATTTATCATTGATGATGCATCCTGGTTTAGTCTCTCCCTCGTCAATGGAGAGAATAATGCAAATTGCATATACAGCAAAGACTAACTCTGGGTGTATTTCAAGACAAGTAGGCGCGGTTGTAACTGATAAAAATAAATCTGTTAAGGCTGTTGGATGGAATGATGTACCTCATGGTCAAGTTCCATGTGCTTTAAGATCTACGGAGAAAGCGATTAATGGCTTTGATAAGATAGAATATAGTGAGTTTGAAAGAAATAATAAAGAGTTTAGGGATGTTGTAAAGGTAATAGATGATAAGTATAAAAACAAAAAAGAGTTGATGAAAGGTCGCAACCCGTCTTATTGCTTTAAAGATATAAAAAATGTTTTAGATGGTAAAGGAAATCAAGTGCATACAAGATCATTGCACGCAGAAGAAAACGCGTTTTTGCAAATTTCAAAATATGGAGGAGCTGGAGTAGAGGGTGGATTTCTGTATACAACAGCTAGTCCTTGTGAGCTGTGTGCAAAAAAAGCATATCAGTTAGGAGTTTCTAAAATAGTTTTTATAGATCCATACCCTGGTATAACAACCGATCATATTTTAGCAAATGGTGATAATTCACCTGAGTTAGTTCAGTTTCGAGGTGCCGTAGGTAAAGGTTACTTTCAACTTTACGAGCAAACATTGCCTTACAAGGATGAATTGTTACATTTTAATGATAATGTGTTGGGTGAAATGGCAAATGATAAAAAAATCGAAAATGCTAAAAAAATAATAGAAAGGTTATGAATATAAAAAAAGGGTCAATCGACTTCTATGAGAATGCTGGAGGGCGTATGGTAGCTGATATTTTTATATATTTTATTAAAATTATTTTTTGAGTAATTTATTAAATTTTTGGTAAAATTATTTTTATGCCTGTGTCATTGCAGATAAATACTGAAAGAACACATCAGCAGCCTTTGAGTAAGCCGCAGCGGGGGCTTTAACCAGCCCGAAGCTGCGCTTTATTGGTGGCTCAAGCGGTAGGGCTCGAAGGCCTCGTTTGCACTCGGGAAGCGTTGACTCCGGCACCACGGCAATGCCTATTCCCTCACGTACGAGTGCGCAGGCACTTTCCCAGCTTTGCACCGTCACTCGGATATCGGTGAGTTCCAGTCCGAGTGTTTGAGCCAGGCTTTGTGCGTGCACATGGCAGCCGCCCGTTGCGAGAATGAAGGGGTGATGCGCGAGCTCAGAAAAGCCTATGCCTGTGCCGTCCGTTCTGCGGGCGAGAGCATGAGATACGGGCAGTAAGGCAACCCAGGTATCGCACCCAAGGATTACGGCGTCGCGTTCTGCGGCAGGATTCAATACCACGCCAACATCAATATGTTGGTTTCCAAGCCACTCCTCGATTTCCTTGTCAGTTCCCTCTAGCGCCACGACCTCTATGTCGGGGTATCGCTGCCTAAAGCTGCTTAGAAGCTTGGGTAAAATACGGGAAATGACGGACGGAAAGCTACCGAGCGTAAGGCGAGCAGGGCCGAGTCCTTGCTGTTCGTTGGCCAGACTTCGAATGTGGGCATGGTGGTTTAGCATGGCGCGCGCATGCTCGATAACGGACTCGCCGAACGCCGTAGGGATCATCCGTCGTTGCGAGCGTGAAAAAAGCGCCGCGCCGAGCATGTGTTCCAGCTGAGCAAGTGCCTGGCTGGCGCCGGATTGCGTCATGCCGATGATATCGGATGCGTGAGAAATGGTGCCCATGTCGCTGATCGAAACCACAAGGCGCCAGTGCGTTAGATTCAGCAAGGTAGTAGCTCAGCTAATGGTTTGTGTCTCGGATAGTAATTATACGGTGGGGCTGGGCCAATAACATACTGGCGTCTTCAAGGTGCTTTGCATCAAGCCATGTTTTAGATCAGGACCCGCCTTCATGAAACTCTATTACGCGCCCCACACCTGCTCACTATCGCCGCATATCGTGCTGCGAGAGTTATCGCTGCCGTTCGAATTGGTTCGAGTGAATAATCGAACAAAGCGTACGGAGCATGGGCAGGATTTTTGGACTATTAACCCCAAGGGGTACGTGGCCGCACTGGAAACCGAGGATGGCCGAATCATTACTGAAGGTCCTGTAATTCTTAACTATCTCGCGGGTTTGAAACCGGAAACAGGCCTGATCCCAAAGGATAAATGGGAAAATATCAGACTTCATGAGTGGCTGGCTTTTATCAATAGCGAACTTCATGCCGGGCTTGCACCACTGTTTAATTCGGTGCTTCCTGCTGAGGCTCGAGCGATCTTCCTCGATAAAGTAAGCACGCGGTTTGATGTTTTGGAACATGAGCTGCGAACCCAAAACCAGTATTTGATGGGGGCGCATTTCAGTATCGCAGATGCCTATCTGTTTACTGTACTTGGCTGGTGTCGGTTCTTTGATATAGAGCTTGATGAGTGGCCAGCATTATCGGCCTATATGGCAAGGATCAGCGAGCGGCCTTCGGTGCAGGCCGCGTTGAAGGCGGAGCAGAATAGAAGCTAATGCATATCGTCGTACGCCTGAGCTGAGTTCAAACCGGCGCCTCTCTCACCAGCACCAATCTTTCCTCTTCTTCCAGCCCTGCATCCAGTGCCTTCAACTTCCCTAGTCCAATGGGGCGCTGGCCGTTACTTTGCTTCTTCCCTGCCGCGTCCCAGGCGATCTGCCCGGGGCCGTTGTAGATCACGGAAATCGCGCCGCTCCTGGGGCGTGCGAGCACCAGCAGGTGCTCGGGCGGGTGGCGAAGCGCAACCGTCTTGCCCTGCGTCAATTTAATCTCGACCTGGCGTCCGTCCGGGGCAATGGCGTCATGGCCGAGCGTGGAGGCCGGGTTCAGCGTCAAGTTAAACATGTACGCCGCGACTACTTCGCCAACGCTTCCGACCAGGTGGCCATCGAGGGTGAATTTTCGCCCCGGAAACAGGGCTTCCAGGCCATCCGCGGCGCTGTAGAGCTGGTCGAGCAATGCGCCGACCTCTGCCCAGTCGATGTGGTCCATGATTCTGCCTTTTGCCGTGTTGAATGTCGTGCTGTCCCTGGCGCGTGCTCGAGTGCGTACAAGTACCGGTAGCAGGCCCGCGCATTCGAAAAAAGGCGTGCTGATTTTGAATGACATACGCCCGGAGTTAATCGGATTTAACTATATTAATTTTTGTTAAGCTAATGTAGGTTATAACCCGATTACCCTGGGCAGGCGGGAAGGGCAGCACAGGGTTGTCATGCACCGTATCTGACAGGAAAATCCAGGGGACTGACACCATGGCATACACCAATAACACCCACTCCTATACGTTTACGGAGGGCGGGGAGGCCACCTTTGCACTAGCCGATGATGTGACGACGCTTTCGCTTGCGGCGCAGTTTGCCGAAGACCGGGTAAATTCCGGCGATACGCTTGATCTGAACGTGCAGGGCGCGGCACTTGAGTCGCTCGACCTTACAGGCAACGGCCGCGTTGAATGGGCCAACGGTGCCGATGGCACTACCGCGGTTACCCAGGTTGATGCTACCGGGCTGTCCGGCGGGCTCGATTACACCGCATCAGGCGCGGTGCAGGAAACCGTGATGCTGGGGGGGGAGGGCAACGGGGTGGATGTGATCCACGTGGCCGGCGATGCGTCCCGCTATGGCACGGCCGGCGATGGCATCGATACCATTTCAGGCTTTGATGTCGCGAAGGATACCCTGCTTGTCGATAACGAGGTGATGGAGTCCTTTGGCACGCTGGATTTCGATTATGCCCTCGTGGCCGATGATGCGGCTTCCCTGCAGGAAGCCCTGACCATGGCCGGCGAACAGGACAGCGATGACGCCGTCATGCCGGTCATCTATGACGGCCAGACCTGGCTGTACCGCGACAGCGGGCCGGCAGGGCTGGATGAAAACGATTTTGCCCTGCTGCTTGCCGATGTGGCCGGTGGCATCAATGCGTTTACCGATCATCGTGACCAGATACCGCATCGTGCACCAGCGCCGACCGGCCCTTACGAAGAGGTTATCGTCGATGGCACGGTCAGCGGCACGGATAATGCGGCCGACAGTTTCGTTTTTGGCAGTGATGGCGCGTGGCAGTACAGCACCATTACCAATTTCGAGCTGGGCATTGACCGCATCGACGTCACCGGTCTGAACGGCCCGGACGGTCAGCCGATCGATTATGAAGATATCAGCATGCGTCCGGATGAGACGCTGATGCTCAATACCGATGACGGCCTGTATTCGGTCTCCCTGGTGGGCGTACCCAAGTATGATCCAGGCTCACCGACAGGTGAAATTGCCTATGCCATGGGGCCGGAAGAGTTTCTGTTTGCCTGAAGCCCAATGGCGTGTGATTGACAAGGCCCATCCTGGATGGGCCTTTTTCATGCCTGCCGAGGCACCTTGCGCAGGGCGGGCAGTTCACTTCCGTGGCGCCTCGACGACGTCACCGATCAATACCATGACCTCACCGAGTGCCCGGGTATTCAGCCGGCCCATGGCTGCCTGCAGGTGCAGGTGGTCCATTACCAGCTGGCGGAACGCCTCCATGAAGTGAATGCGCTGCTGAAAGACCTCGGCGCGTGCATCAAGCACATCCACCAGATCCCTCAATCCCAGCGCGGCGCCCTTGTCGGCGGCGTCCAGATACAGCGTGCTGGAATAAATGGCGCGCCTGAGCGCCTTCAGGCGCGAGATATCGCTGCTGATGCGGCGATGCCGGGTAGTCAGTTGTTCCAGCGCCCGGCGGCGAGCGTCCTGGGCCTCAAACCGGCTGGCCCGGGCGAGCAGCTCCCCCTGGCGCGTATCGGCCAGAGTGTAGCCGCCCTGAAAGAGATTCATCTGCGCCTGAAGGGCTACGCGGCGGTCGGTCCGGTCCTGGTAGGGGTCGTCGCTGTTCTGATCGGACCAGGACAGTGACAGCGATACGTCCGGGGCATACCCGGCCTGGCGTACATCATGTTCGGCGGCGGCGATCCTGCCCTGAAGCTGGGCCAGCCGCACTTCCGGGTTGTCAGCGATCAGCGGGGTGAGGGTCGCGAGTGCCGGGGCATCGGCAAATTCCACGTCGGTCAGTGCGTTCAGTGAAAACCGGGTGAAGTCCGGAGTGGTGCCGGTCAGCCGGGTCAGGGTGGAGAGGGCATCGTCGTAGTCGTTGCGGGCTGCGACACGGTCTGCCTCGGACTGATCTCGCCGTGCACGGGCTGCGAGCAGGTCAATGCGGTCCCCGATGCCCAGCTCATAGGCGCGCTGCGCCTGCGTGACCTGCAGGGTCAGGGCGGTGCGCTTGCCATCCAGCAGGGCAATGTGGCGCGAGGCAAACAGGGCATTCATGTATGCCTCGGCGGTCTCTAGGGCGAGGTCGCGCTCTGCTACCGCCACCTGCAGTACGGCAGCGTCGCGCTGAGCATCGGCCTTTTGAACCTGACGAAACTGCTCAAGGGAGAAAAGCGTCTGGCTCAGCGTAAGCTGGCGGCGCGTGTCGGCAGAATAGCCTCGGCAACGCATCTCCAGATCCTCGCCCCCGATCAGGGCGCCGGTCCGGGGGTTGTTGCTGCAGGAGACGGATCCACCCTCGGAATAGTAATTGTCGCTGTCGGTGTAGCTGCGGGCATAGGTCACATCCAGCCGGGGAAGTAGCGCCGCCCAGGCCTTGGGCACCTCCTTGCCCTGCGCTCTTGCGCGAAGGCGCTGGCTTTCAAGGCCGGCGTCGTAAGCGAGTGCCCGGGCAAGAAGGGCCGGCAGTGAGGGCACCGTGGCCTCGTCAGCCATCTTCAGGGTCTGAACGGGCGGCTGGCCTGGGGCGGGCTGTCGTGTGGGCGGTGCCTGTGGCGAGTGCTCAGGTAAGGTCGTATCCAGCGCGGCCATGAAGGTATCTGCCACGGCGGGGGGCAGCAGGCCTGGCAGAAGGGGCAACAGCAGCATCAGCGAAAACGAGCAGCGGCGCAGGGGCATCATGATCAGGTCAGTCCTGTCGCACGGCGCGGTGCAGCATGTCGGTGACCGGTTGGCTCAGGTACTCGAACAGGGTCTTCCGGCCCGTTTTGATCATGACTTCGGCCGGCATGCCGGACAGCAGCTGCATGCTGTCGGTCATCTGGCCCTTGCCTGCCGACGAGACCCGGATGCGGGCCCGGTAATAATGGGCACCGGTTGCTTCATCCCTGAAGCTGTCGGCTGAAACGTGATCCACCCGGCCATCGATGATGGGAGCGCGGTGCTGGTTGAAGGCACTGAACCGAATGTCGGCATGCTGGCCGGCGTACACGTTGTCGATGTCCTGCACCGGCACCCGGGCATCAATGAAAAAGCCGTCGGTGTCCGGCACGATGCTCATGAGGGGCTGGCCGGGGGTAATGACCGCGCCCAGGGTGCGCACGTCAAGGCCCACCACCGTGCCCGATACCGGTGCTCGGATGTCGGTACGGCGCACCTGATCATCCAGGGCGATCATGCGCTGGCGGGCATCGCTGCCCCGGGACTGGGCCTCGCGGAGCTGCTCGCTGACGTTCTGCTGATAGTCCTGGCGTCGGGTTTCGATGCGTGCCCGGTTTTCGCTGATGCGCGAGCCAAGCTGGGCCATTTCGGCGCGGGCCTGGGCACTGTTTGATTGAAGTTCCAGAATCTGCCGATCCAGCTCGCGAATGCGCTGATTATTCCCGAGCCCTTCCTTGAACAGGGAGCGGTAGTCGTCCGCCTCGGCGCTCAGCGAGCGGGACCGGCGCTGGTTGATGGCCGTCATCTGTTTCAGTCCCGTGATCTGCTCCCGGTACTGCTGAATCTGTTCGTTGAGTGCGCCGATTTCGCCTTGCAGCGAGTGCCGCCGGGAATCAAACAGGCGTTGCTGCACCGAAAGCCCCTGTTCAAGGCGGGCATGGCCTGCTGCCTCGTCTACCAGGTCAGGGGGGAATTCAAGCCGGTCGGCTCCGTTCTGCTCGGCCAGCAGGCGGGTTTCCTGGGCGCGGGCCACGAAGAAGGTGGTGCGCTCAATGGCCAGCCGGCTGGTGGACTGGGTGTTATCCAGAACAATCAGCGTATCGCCGCGGGTAACGTGATCCCCATCATCGACCCGGATGTCGGAGACAATGCCCCCCTCAAGGTGCTGGATGGTCTTCTTGAACGAGTCCACCGAGACCGTGCCACTGGCGATCACGGCCACGGACAGGTTGGCCAGTACCGCCCAGGTGCCGAAGACACCAAAGGCCACCAGGATGATAATCAGCCCGGCCAGGCACACGCGGCGACTGCTGGTGGGCAGCGTATCTCGGGAGGTATCCGGCGTACCGGCAACATGCGTCATGACTGGCTGCCCCGCGCGGTGGGGTGAGCATGCATGGCGGATGCCTGCACCCTGGTAGGCGCTGCTTCGGGGGCGGGTTGCCGCTGGCGCTTGAAGTGGCCGATGACCTCGTCACGCGGGCCGAACATCCCCATTCTGCCGTCCTTGAGCACCAGTAGCTTGTCGACATGGGCGAGCAGGTGATGGCGATGGGAGATGACCAGCAGTGTGATCTGCTCTGCCCTGAGCCGTTCCAGGGTGGCGGCCAGCGCCTTCTCGCCACTGTCATCCAGGTTGGAGTTCGGTTCATCCAGAACCACCAGAACCGGCTTGCCGTACAGGGCGCGCGCCAGCCCGATCCGCTGACGCTGCCCGCCGGAAAGCACCCCGCGGCTGGAGGAAATCCAGGTGTCGTAGCCGTCGGGCTGTTGCAGGATCATTTCGTGTACGCCAGCCCACCTTGCCGCCTCGACCACGGCAGCAGGGTCAACATCGCCAAAGCGGGCGATGTTGTCGCTGATGGTGCCATCAAACAGCTCGATATCCTGAGGCAGGTAACCGATGCTGGGCCCGAGGGCTTCCCGGTCCCATTGGGTGATATCGGCACCATCAAGGCGCACCTTGCCGGTCTGCGTCGGCCACAGGCCGAGTGCTACCCGTGCCAGGGTTGATTTGCCCGAGGCGCTGGGGCCGATGATACCGATGTGCTCGCCCCGTGCCACTGACAGGGTGATGCCGCGCAGGGTGGTCTTGCGGGCGCCGGGAGGTGCGGCGGAGATGTTTTCAAGATGCAGGTTGCCTGTCGGGGTGGGCAGAGCCATGCGGGGCTGCTCGGCGGAGGTCTCCCTGAACAGGGTCTGCAACCGTTCATGGGCCGAGCGGGCACCAATGAATCCCTTCCAGGCTGCCATCATCTGATCGATCGGTGCCAGGGCGCGCCCCATCAGAATCGAACCGGCAATCATCATTCCCGGGCTCAGCTCGCCTTCAATGGCCAGCAGGGCGCCAAGCCCCAGAATCATCGACTGGCACAGCAGGCGCATGACCTTCGAGGCATTGATCAATGCCCCGGCGCGGTCACTGGCGCGAGACTGTTTCAGCAGGTACTGGTGATGATGTCTGGCCCAGCGCGCCCGAAGGCCGGGCAGAATGCCCATGGCATGGACAACTTCGGCGTTGGCCAGGTTGGCGGTGGCTAGTTGCTGTGAGGTGATCTGATCGCTGCCGGCGCGGGTGAGCAGGGTGCGGGTGGCCCATTCGTTGGCAAGCGCCAGGCCCAGCAGTACCAGCCCGGCTGCGATGGCAAAGACCCCGAGCCAGGCATGGAACAGGAACAGCACCCCGATATAGATCGGGATCCAGGGCGCATCAAAAAAGGCAAAGGGGGCATTGCCGGTCAGAAACTGGCGCAGTGTGGTGAGGTCGGTCAGGGGTTGAGCGGTCTGTCCGGCAGGTGACGAGAGGCTTTTGTGAAACATGGCGCTGTAGAGCCGTTCACTGAGCAGGGTATCAAGCCGATTGCCCACCCGAACCATCAGCCTGGAGCGCACCAGTTCCAGTCCGCCCATCACCAGGAAAAAGAAGACCACGATCAGCGTCAGCATCAGGAGCGTATCGATGCTTCGGGTGCTGATGACCCGGTCATAGATCTGCAGCATGTAAAGGGGCGGTACCAGCATCAGCACGTTGATGAACATGCTGAAGATCCCCACGGCGATAAACGACCCCCGACAGGCGCTGATCGCCTGTTGAAGTTCCGTTGGCGTATGTATCCCGGCCATGAACGCGTGTGCTCCGCCCGACAGATTCCACTGAACAACGGGGTTCAGCCTTGAACATGAAGTCAGGGATCGGCGAGCGATGGAAGCGCAGCAGCAACACATGGGTCACGGCATCAGCGTGGCCGATCCAAAGTTTGATGAAGTATGACTTATATAAAGGGGCCGGGGCCAGTGGTTTGAGTACGCGCCCGGAGACATGTCTATACGGTATCCGGCCCGGCGGGCCAGACCAACAGCATGACGCTGGACGTCGAGAACCTGTTCGATCAGCGTTATTACAATCTGCTATGGCCTTTACGCCGGTTTCCTCCACGCCACCCCGTGCAGTGCCTCGATGACGCTTCGCACTACGTTCCAGGCGGGCGTAGAAGTAGACACACAAAAGGCCACCTCCGGGTGGCTATTTGTGTGGGATAAAGGGGGAAGGCTTGATGACGGACTGGTCAATTGGCAGAGGCCGTTGGGCGCAGGGTGATTTCGGTGGTATCGACGCTGGCCGGAGCATCAATGAGCTGGCGGATGGCCCGGGCAATATCGACCGGCTGCAGTGCGATGGCGCGGTAATCGTTGATGGCAGCTGCGGTCTCGTCGTGGGTAATGGTTGAGGCCAGATCGCTCTCCACGACACCTGGATTGACACAGGTGACGCGAACATTGGAGGTTTCCTGTCGCAGTCCGTCCGAAATCGCTCGGACTGCGAATTTGGTGGCGCAGTAAACGGCTGCTGTGGGAGTGACTGCCAGCGCGCCGATGGAGCCGATATTGATGATCTGTCCTTCCCGTTGGGATTCCATGACGGGCAGTACTGCGCCGATGCCCCATAAAACACCCATGATGTTCACATCGACCATGCATGCCCACTCGTCCAGCTTTCCTGCCGAGAGCGGAGACAGTGGCATGACACCAGCATTATTGATCAGTACATCGATGCGACCCCATAGGTCCATCGCACGTTGTGCAAACTCGACCATCGCCTGTCTGTTGGTCACATCCAGAGGCCGTACCTCGACGATACCGCCCGCCTCACGAATCTCACCTGCGATCTGCTCCAGCCTGTCGGTGCGACGGGCACCCAGTAGAACGTATGCCCCGGCCGCTGCCAGCTCGCGGGCGATGCCTTCCCCGATGCCACTGCTGGCGCCGGTGATTAAAACGATTTTGCCGATAATGCTCATGGTACTCTCCGTGATGACGGCGTGTGATATGCCATGCCGGTGCATCACAGGGTAAGGTGCTGGCCTGTCAATTAGAATATGCTGATGGCTATACGCAATGGTTAGTGAGGCTTGCCAATCGATATGGATCTCAACCTGTTGACGATATTTGTTGCCGTGGCCCGGGCAGGCAACTTTCGCGCCGCGGCCGATGGATTGGGGGTGACGCGTTCTGCGGTCAGTCAGTCTATTGGACGACTTGAGCATGCGTTGGGTAGACCACTTTTCAATCGTACGACGCGGAGTGTACGGCTGACCGAAGAGGGAGAGCAGTTACTGGGCGCACTCTCTGACACGCTGACCGAGATCACTGCGGTGCTGGAGGCGACGCGGGATACGCCGGCGTCGCCCAGCGGGCTTTTAAGGGTGACGACCACATCGATCGCGGAGCGGTTCTTGTCGGGCCCGCTGATCACGGCCTTTATTGAGAAACATCCGGATATTACGCTGGATGTCACCGTGACGGATGAGGTATTCGATATTGTCGCAGCCGGTTTCGATGCCGGTATCAGGCTGGGAGAGGTTATCGAGCAGGACATGATCGCCATCCCCCTGACGGGCGAACAGCGTCAGGTGGCTGTTGCTTCACCTGGCTACCTTGCGGGCCATGATATGCCGCAACACCCCCGGGAACTGACGGGGCATCGCTGCATTGGCTGGCGCGCCTCACCCGAAACGGCTCCTTATCGGTGGGAGTTTGAGCGTGATCAGCGCGCGCTTGCGGTGGCAGTCGAGCCACAGATGACCACCAATGACATGCAGTTAATGATCCGTGTGGCGCTTGCTGACGGTGGCATCACGTTTGGCATGGAAGAGACGTTTTTGCCTTATATCGAACGCGGCGAGCTGGTCACGATGCTCGATGACTGGTTGCCGCCGTTTGCCGGATTCTTTCTCTACTATCCAGGCCGACATACGGTGACACCAAAACTCCGCGCCCTGATTGATCACGTGCGTCACTATCGATAGATACGCCTCCTGCATTCTGCTCATGCTTTAATCTGCGGCAAACATGATTCAACGTGGCTGGAAAGTGGCCGGTTCGGCTCGGATCATGCGTTGCACTCTGGCTCTATCACTGGGTGTGTTATTGGGTCGGCCCTGATCGCGGAGTATCATGAGCCGCACATTGCGCTCGTCTTCAGTGAGCGCGTTCATGCCTGCAGGGGAGTCAGCTTGCCATGACCCGCGTTGCCATGTTCGTCGATACCCAGAACGTGTATTACACCGCCCGTGAGGCCTACGGCAAACATGTCAATTATCGCAGGTTGTGGGCACGGTCCACGGCCGGTCGGGAGGTGCTGGCGGCGCGGTGTTACGCCATTGACAAGGGCGATACCCGGCAGCGCGAGTTTCAGGCCATCCTGCGCTCGATCGGGTTTGACGTTCGGCTCAAGCCGTTCATTCAGCGCGCGGATGGCTCGGCCAAGGGCGACTGGGATGTCGGCATCACGCTCGACGCCATCGAGTTCGCCGCGCAGGCCGATGTGATCGTGCTGGTCTCCGGCGATGGCGATTTTGACCTGCTGGCGCAACGGCTTCGTGATGTCCACGGCAAGTGCGTCGAGGTGTATGGCGTGCCCCGGTTTACGGCGGACTCGCTCATTGAGTCCGCCACCCGGTTCATTCCCATCGATCACTCCTTGCTGCTTGGCTGATGCGCCCCATGCCCTGAAAACGCCGGATTTATCCTTTCAGGGCGAGGCTATTGAACTATCGATGTACGATATCAAGCTGCGTAAAGGCGCCTCGTGCATGGTCTTCGCGAAACATGGCATGGTCTTGGCGGACGCGGTCGGCGGCCTCAAGGGCGAATTCCACCATGTCGGCAATGAACAGTGCCCGGGGCCCGATGGCGTTGATGATGGCGGGTTCAACGTCGTAGTCGATCCTGCCGGATTCGTCCGAGAGGGCATGTACCTGAGCCAGCACGCGGCCGCAGATGCGGGCGTATTTCTTCCAGTCGCGCTTCGAGAGGTCATCCAGGTCGATATCGTCGCGAAACGGGGCGCGCTCGCGGGACATGTAGCTCAGGCCATCGAATTCGACATGGCCGTAAAATACATCCCCGCGCACCAGGTGCACCTGCTGGGCATGGCTGATGCGCTCGGCTTTGGAGTCCATCTCGTAGGCGGAGGGTGGCACCAGCCCGGAAAGGGCAGAACGCCGGGCCTGCTTGTATTCGATAATGACGTCATCGGTGCCGTCACGCTCGGGGCCTTCGATCAGCACGTAATAGCGGTTAAGCCCCAGCGAGGCGGTCCCCTGGCCGCGGCGTATGGCAACATCCTTCACCCGCATGCCCTCGGTGCGTGTCGGTATCTCGATGCCATTATCCTTGATCAGCCGGTCGGTAATGGCCTGGAAGTCGTCACGCCGTGATGAGATCGGCACCAGTTTATCGGTGGAGCGAAAGCCGCTTTTGTCCTCGGTGAGGTAATCATCCATCAGCCAGTCGGCCCGCGCTTCATGGGCATCCTTGAACAGCCCGCGAATCAACTTCGGGGCGTTGTCGAACCGCATTTCCTCATCCTGTTCGGTGCCTTCGCGTGCCAGCCGCTCCATGGCTTCGATATAGCCCTTGATGAACTGGCGCACCACCTTGATCTGGTGCGTGCGTTCAAGCTTTCCCTCCGTCTCGGCGGCGATCATGAAACCGGTCGCGCCGCGCTTCAGGTCCCAGGTGAAGGGGGCGTAGTAGGCTTCATCGAAATCATTGACCGAGAAGATGGGCACGTTGTTCATGTTGGGCATGACGCCGAAGTTCTCCGGGTGTACATCGCCCAGCGCCAGCACCGTGGGCATCCAGGCGTCATCGCCGGCCATGTCCCGGTAGAACAAAAGTGCCGTGCCGCGGAAGAACGAAAACAGGGAGTCGGATAGCTTGTCGAACTTGACCACGGCTTCCTCTGAGGCAGAGGCAATGCGGGTCTGGTGGTCTTCGCGCAGCGTCTGGCGCAGGTGCAGCCGCCGTTGATGGCCGGTCAGGCTGCGGGGGCGCAGCACGAATTCGCCGGCCGCCACGGCGCTGGCCAGCCGTCGGAAGGTCTCGATGCGTGTCGCCACCACCGGCTTGGCCTCCTTGTGTGTTGCACGTACCAGCGCGGCGGCCAGTTCGTCCCTGCTCATCGATGAGCGCCCTTCAATATTGTGGTGCCGGGCCTGTTCATACAGGGCCTTGCGGGTTTGCTGGGTGGGGTGGGTCATGAGCGCTCCTGTGGCCCGGGCCGCGATGGGCGGCGCCGTTCGGTATGAATGGGCGGTGACGAACATGCTGTCATGGCTCTGTTCAGCCTGGCTGAGGTGGGGCCGTGCTGCATGGGTTTCTTCATGCCGTGCCGGTGGCGGGGCATCATGTTATGGCGCGGGGATCAGCCGCGCCCTTACAATGCACGCTTGGCGCTATAGCGCGGCTGCCGCCGGCAGTCGCATGTTCATCGTGCAGGTGGGTAACCCTCATGCATGGCTCACGGAACGGTAATGCAGGCATGACGATGAAACAGTCCTGGCAGGGATGGCGGGTGATGGTAGCGGTCGTGTTGTCGATCGGTCTGGGGCTGGGAGTGGCTCAGGCGGAGGAGACAAAAAATCAGGAAGGGCTCTGGTACAGCACCGAGTCGATGAATACCGGGCTGCCGGGTGAAATGGATGAGGCCATGCTGCGTACGCCCCGCGAAGCGATGCGCAGTTTTACCGAACTGACCGACAAGGGCGATTTCGAGGGCGCCGCGCACATACTCAATCTGACCGATCTGAGTCCGACGGAGCAGCGTGAGCGCGGTGCCATGCTGGCCCGCAAGCTGTCCGAGGTCTTTCGGCGTGGCAAGTGGCTCAATATCTCGAGCCTGTCAGGGCGGCGTGACGCCGTGATCGAGGATGCCTCCGGCAAGGATTCCCGGGCCGGGGAGCCGCGCCGGGATATCGAGCTGGTCTCGATGGAGGTCGGCAGCGATGCCTATGACATTCGGCTCGGGCGTTACCGGATCAGCGATCACGAGCCGGTCTGGATGATTACCCCGGAGAGCGTGCGGGCCATTCCGGCCCTGTATGATCGGTACGGCCCCTCCCGGTTCGAGCATTACATCCCTGACCGCCTCAAGACTCCCATGGGCGTCCTGAAGCTGTGGGAGTGGTTCGCCATTCCGCTGGTACTGCTGATGCTGTGGCTGATCGGCAAGGCCGTTCATGCGCTGATCGGGTTCATGGCCCGATGGCTGCCTTCCGGTTCGCCCAGTATTTTTGTCATTCAGATTCAGGGCCCGGTAGCCATGATCGTGGTGGCCCTCGTCACCCAGATGCTGATCGAGTATGTGGTGTCCTTCTCGGCGATCTTTGCCACCACGCTGCGTGTTGCGCTGATTACGGTGATGGCCTGGAGCGCGGGGGCCATCGCGCTGACGCTGGTGGATACCTTCATGCTGCACCTGACCCGGCACATGGTCGGGCAGATCGATGATGCCAAGCCCCGGGATGACCGCAAGCTGCTGACCACGCTGTACGCCCTGCGGCGGGTGATCATTCTTGTTCTGGTGATTTCGGTCACGATCTATGTGCTGAGTCAGGTGAAGCTGTTCGAGACCCTCGGGATGTCGATTCTGGCGTCAGCCAGTGTACTGGCGGTGCTGGTGGGGGTTGCCGGTCAGGCCGTGCTCGGTAACATCCTGTCCTCGTTTCAGCTATCGCTGGCAAAGCCGGTACGCATTGGTGATCTGGTGATGTTTGAAGGGCAGTGGTGTTACGTGGAAGGCATTTTCTATACCTATATTCGTCTGCGGGTATGGAATGAGCGGCTGCTGATCGTGCCGGTAACCTACTTTGCGTCCAAGGCCTTCGAAAATCTGTCGGCCGGTAATACCCGGGAATATCGAAGCATGGAGCTGAACGTGCACCTGAATGCCGATATTGCCGTATTGCGCGAGAAGTTCCTGGAGTTTGCTCAGGAAGAAGACGATGTGATCGAGCATCACAAGCTGCTGTGCAGTGTGACCGCACAGACCATCTCGGCGCAGACCCTGACCTGCTTTCTGATGGCATCCGACCCCATTTCCGGGTGGCGTGCCGAGGCAAATATCCGGGAGCGAATGCTGGCATTCATCCGGGATCATCATCCCGACTGGTGGCCGCGCAATGTCATGGTGATCAGCCAGCAGGACATTACGCGGGGTGATGCTGACGCGCCCTGACAGGGCGAGGGCCGCAGTGCGGGGCTCAGGCCTCGCATCGCGGCCGGACGGTCATGCCGTTGTCCCGCCATTGTGCCCGTGCAGTCAGTGCCGGTGGGTGGGGAAGGCGGGGGCATCCTCGACCACAAGGCTCACATCCTCCGGCAGCATCAGCCCGGCCATGACCTGTGCGTTCGCCGCCTGGCGTAGTGCATCCAGATAATCATCCCGGTTTTTATAGCGAGTATCGAGGGGGCGGCGGCTGTCGGTTTCGACAGGGGCGGCCGGAAAGGGCAGGTAGCTGCCGTTCAGGCTGCACAAATCCCCGGCCGCCACGCCTTCGTCACGCAGGTTCCAGCCCCAGTAGGTGCCGACAGGCACTGCCACGTAGGGTGACTGCACGCCGCCCTGCGGCAGGCCATCGGCATCTACATTGGGCACCCTCACCGGGTAGGCCGCACCGGCTGCCGGTGGTGTGGTGCGGTAATCCATCACGTGCAGGGCGTTGACGGGGGGTGTCGGCACGGTGCCCTGCACGCGAGGAAGGTGCAGCACGGCGGGGTCAATCAGCGTGCCGGGTTCAAGTCCAGGATAGGCGCTCGCAGGCGGGGCCGTATCTTCTGTTACCCAGGCCTGCATGGCGGAAGCCAGTGCGCGCATGGTGGGGGCCGGGCTCAGCGGGTTGGTCGGGTAGGTGCAGGGCGCCTTGTCCTGGGGGGTGGTGCCCCAGGTATTGAAGTGTGGCATGCCGGCGAGAAAATACAGCCGCACATTGTCCGGCATCGTCAGCGGAGCACCCCACGGGGAGGTGGATACCAGTGATGCCCGGCCCTGCCAGAATTCGGTGGAGGTATCGGTATGCATCAGTTTCGGGCAGGTGTCGGTCGCCCTGCAGGCTGTCAGCAGGCTGCCGGTCCGGCCGGTCAGCGGGTCCGTGGTGTCGGCATAGCTGAACGGGAACTGGTCGCCCGGAAAGTCATGGTCCTCGTGCTGGCGGGAAAAACGGCCGGGCTGGGCGAACCGGTCGTTGGTAAAGGTCTTGCGCGAACCGGCGATGTGCGCCATGGCCCCATCGAACACCTGTCGGCCCTGTGCGTCGGCGTTGAACCCCTGATAAATGAAATCGCGCAGGAAGCGACCTGACTGGGAAATACCCAGCCCGATGGTATGGTCAATGTGATGAATGGGGGAGGAGGCATCATGGCCCGGGTTGCCGCGCAGAAACGAGACAAGGTCACTTGTTGCGACAAACGCAAGCCCGGCGGGCCGTGCTCCCGTGGCGGGATAGACGAATTCGTAAATGGCACCGGCGTCCTGACCCGCTGGCCGCGTGATGTCGATGGTCTGCTCGTCCAGGTAGCGAAACGAAAGCCCGTCCGGTGTTTCACGCGGCGCCTCGGGCGTGGGGCGTACCGTCAGGGTGGCGTCTTTCGGATCGAGACTGGCAGCCGGGTAGCTCAGCCGTTCTCGATGGACGGTCTCGGTGTCATCGAAGATGAACTCGTCACGGGAGGGGCCGGTGACGCCGTCCAGTGCGGGGATGTCGAGTGTCAGCATGTCATCGTCCAGCCCGGCCTGCCAGCCGCTCCAGACCAGGGTGTGGCCCTGACGCATCTGAAAGCCGTCGCCTGGGTCATCCACGCTGAAGTGGTCATCATCGACACCGGCAAGGTTCAAAAGGGCCAGACTCAGGTTGCGCCCCCGGTTCGGTACGTCGTAAAACAGCACGCCCGAGCCCTGGCCGGTGGGTCTCAGGATGACGACCTCGGTACTGAATTCCACCTCGCCATCGGCATTGGTCGGTGCCCTGTCCAGCCCATCAATATGGGCTACGCGCTCATCGTCCGGTGCGACGGCAAAATGGGCAATACCTTCGATGCGCTCTATATGGCCGGCCTTGCCAAAGCGGCGCCCATCGTACATCGGTGTGGTGGATGAAATATCAAATGCCGTGACGCGTGCTTCAAGCGCGTCGGGGGCAAGCAGCAGGCACGAAGCGGCGGCAGTGGTTGCAAGCAGGTAACGAAGGTGAGTCATGAGCGGCATCCTGGGCTGGAATCGAGGCAGCGTACGCTGGTGCACTACTTCACTATAGCGTCTCCACCGATCTGTCCATGCGGCGTTCGAAGGGGGAATCCCTCGGCGCTTACTGCCACCCCATTTTCCAGACGTCATCGTCCTTCAGTGCCTGCCAGGGCAGAGTGAACTCCCGGCGGGTAAGCACGGCTTCCAGAATGACGTCGACCACGTTGTCTTCCTCATCGCGCACCAGTCGGGTCACCATGAAGTGCTTTTCCTTGTGCTCCGGGCGGGTCGCGGTCCATTTGCTATGGTAAAGCTTGTCAGGGTTGAGGGTGTGCATTGGAAAAGCCTGCTTGTCAGGAGTGTGAAGCCGCTACTGTAGCCTTGCCGCGCGAGGCGTGCACCCGCGCAGCAGCCAGGCCCTTCTTCAGCCCCTGGAGTGATGGGAGAAAAAGCGCAGCATTTCCCGGGAGGCGTCGGGGCCCTTGGGATCGGTATAGCTGCCTTTGTTACTGCCTCCTGACCAGGCATGACCGGCACCCTGTATCTGCCACTGTTCCAGGCAGGGCGTGCCTGTCGCGTCATGATGAAGGGTCCGCGTATAGGCGTGGCCGTGTTTGACCTGGCCCTGTTCCACGGTAACGCGGGTCTGCTGATGGGTGATGGCGTACTGAGCAGCGATCCGGTCTGCATTGGCGGGATGCACGGTGGTATCCCGATCCCCGTGGAAGATGATGGCAGGTACTGCCGAGGCCCAGGATCTGGCGCGTGCACTGCCGCCGCCGGTTCCGCCCTGCATTAGTGCCATGGCATCAGGCAGGCCCCGGGCTACGCCATGAGGCAGGCCGGAATGCACGCCCACGGCGGCGAACAGCTCCGGATAGGTCATGGCCAGCGTAGTCGCCATGGCCCCCCCGGCCGAGAGGCCGGCCACGTAGACCCGGCGGGCATCCAGTTCATGAGTGGCGATGAGCTGGCGGATCATGCCGGCAAGGATCGCCGGCTCGCCGCCCTCGCGCTGCTGGTCTTCGGCCCTGAACCAGTTCCAGCACCTTGAGTGATTGGCGCTCATCGGCTGAGCCGGATACAGCACGCAGCAGGGCTGCGCCTCGGCCAGGTGGTTCATGGCGGTGCCGATGGCGAAGTCATCAGGCCCCTGGGTGCAGCCATGCAGCATGACCACCAGAGGCAGCGTCTGACCCTCACCTCCCTCTGGAATATAAAGTTTGTACTCTCGCGTGCCGGCCGGGTGAGTAAAGTGCCCGGAGGTAAACGTGCCCGGCAGTACATCGGTGGGGGCCTGTTTGGCCTGCGTCGCTGAGGCCGTGGCGTCCCTGTAGGTGCGCCACGCTCGGGCGGCATGAGTGTCATCGCGGGTGAACTCCCCTTGGGGGCCTGATTCCTCCCCCACGACCTGCCAGTCACCGTCGAGGGTCTGGCCCTTCCAGGCCTCGTCGGCTGCTCTCGTCGAGGCGGTTTCATCGTGGCTTGCGTCAGGCATCGCACCCTGGAGCAGGGACATGGCTTCCTTGAGTCGTCCGGCCCGGGTAAGCCGTGTGGCTTCTTCCATTCGCTGTGTCATCGCGGGGTTGATCATTTTACTACCTCTGTTCACAGACTCAGTGGATGCGGTCGGCAAGGGCGGACTTGACGGTGGCACTGGCATGCAGGGCACCCAGTACCACTACCGATTCGATGGTGGCGAGTGCCAGCTCCGGGGAGACATCACTGGCGATGCTGGCCATGCCCAGTACCTGAATCTGAAGGGTTTCACCCGCGGCCTGCAGGGCCTCCAGATCAGCGCGGCTGTAGTGCTCAAGCCCCAGGACGAAGGCCTTGCGGCTTACGGTGTCCCTGACGACCTCGGCATGAGTGGCCAGCTGGTTGCGGATGGCGGTGCGGATGAGATCGGTGCGGTTGGAATAAAAGCCTTCCTGAACGAGCAGATCAATCTGGCCAAGATCCACCACCCCCAGATTGATGGTGATCTTCTCGCTTGATTCGCCGGTTTTGCGGCGCAGTTCATGGACGCTCATGTGAGTACCTGGGTGATGGGCTGGCCGGGAGCGCACGCCCATGAGTTGTTTTAACCATCCATATGGATGGTGCATGGATGTATAGTGCGCTCATTGGGGAGCAAGTCAATGTCTTCGGGTGGAAAGGTCGAGAAGGACGCCCGGAACGGGGTGGTGCTTTGCATTCCGGCCGGTCTGTAGCACGATGGCGCGACAACGGCTCGCTCGAGCCTGATGAAATGCATTAAGGATGTCTTCCGCATGACACGACCCGGATACCTTCAGAAGGTGCTGCGATGATGAGTACCCCCTTTGAACGACTGGCCTGCCCGATTGATGGTCGCAGGCTCACGCAGGAAGGCAGCAGCTGGCGCTGTGAACACGGGCACGGGTTCGATATTGCGCGGCAGGGGTATGTGAACCTGCTGCCGGTACAAAACAAGCGCTCGGCGGACCCGGGCGACAGCAAGCCCATGGTCGCGGCGCGTCAGCGGTTTCTGGCGGCGGGGCACTACGCCCCGATTGCCGCGGCGGTCAGCCGCCTGGTCATGGCATTGAATCCGGTGGAAGGGCCGCTGACCTGCCTGGATGCCGGGTGCGGTGAAGGCTACTACCTGCGTGAACTGGCCGCTCAGGCGCCGGCCGGGCAGGCGCTTTCCCTGTTGGGACTGGACATTTCCAAGTGGGCGGTCATGGCGGCTGCGAAGCAGGACAGTGGCGATACCATGGCCTGGGTGGTCGGCAGCAACGCCAATTTGCCGGTGCAGCCGGCCTCTGTTGACGTGGTGCTGTGCATGTTCGGATTTCCGATGATGGCGGAGTTTGAACGGGTACTGAAGCCCGGCGGCACGCTGATCAAGGTCGAGGCCGGTCCGGATCACCTGCGGGAGTTGCGGGAGGTCATCTACCCGACGCTCAAGCCTGACAGGCCGCCGCGGGATGAGGTGCCGCACGGGTTTGTACATCATGCCCTTGATACGGTGCGCTTTACCTGCAAGATCGACACCGCTCAGGGCATTGCCGATCTGCTGGCCATGACACCTCATCTGTACCGGGCGTCTGCAGAAGGGCGCGCACGGGCCGCGGCACTGGAGGCGCTGTCGGTCACGGTGGACGTCACCCTTGTGCAGTATCGCCGTCAGGAGCGCTGACGAGACCAGCTATCAGACGGTGGCCATCCTTGCCACGGCATTTCTGATGGTGATGGCCGTGAGCTGGGCGGTGTTCGATACGGTATTTACCAGCCGCCTGCCTGAGTGGTTCATTGCAATATCAATGCCCCTGCTGAGGGGCAGACGCCGCAGGACGTGGAGCAGTTTTCGACCATGTTCCTGAACCGATGATCCTGATGGGCCTCTGGATGCCGCTTTGGATATGGCTCCATGACTGAACGGGTATACGCCTAAAGAGTGATGGCCCGGTGCCAACGGTAGTTCTAGCTTTCAGTCATACGTCAACGAGGAGGTGAAGTCATGCAACGCACGCCGTTTGTCACCGACCAGCTGCTCAAGCGCTGTCGGAAGGAGCTGTCGCTTGAGCATCAGCGGTCCGGCCATCACTTTGACCACGTTGCGCTGGATGACCGCAAGGAACTGTCCATGCTGGTCGAAGATGCCATACGTCATGGTGAAAGCTATTCCACCATTGCCGAGCGACACAGCGAGATTGGTCTGACGGAAGGAGAACTTCGTGAGCTGATTGGCCCTGAATCGGCAATTCGGGATCGTATCGAGCGATTTCACTACGCGTGACGTAACAGAGTGATGAGTGTTGTTTGATGTGCATGAACCTGTCTGAAAGTGACAGGGGTGGTAAATTCAAAAAGGCTGATTCCCGCATGGGGTCAGCCTTTGTCATATGTGCCTGATGGAACCGAAACGCATACCACCGGTATTGCCGGTGCCTGTGTTTCATTACCCGCGGCCTGTTCCCGCATCATTGATTCAAAGGAGCCTTCATGTCTTTTCCGCGCCGCCACTTTCTTGCTGCTTCTGCCGCGCTTGCTGCCTCTGCAGCCCTGCCTTCTGCCTGGGCCGCCACCTCCGAGCCCCAGCCGAGCCGCTATCCGGACAAGGCATGGAAGGTCATCGATAAACGCTTTGAAGCGTATTACCTCTTCAACGCGCCGTTGGAGCGCCAGTGGAGTGGCGGGCTGTGGCTGGAAGGTCCGGCATGGAACGCCGTGGGGCGTTACGCAGTGTTCAGTGATATCCCGCGTGCCCGTCAGATGCGCTGGGATGAGGTCACCGGGCAGGTCTCCGTCCTGCGCGAAGGGGTAGGCCATTCAAACGGGAATACCTTCGATCACCAAGGCCGGCTGGTGGCCTGCGAACACGCGCCTCCCCGGGTAGTGCGTTATGAGTGGGATGGCTCGGTGACGGTGCTGGCCTCAACGTTCAATGGCAAGCCGCTCAATGCACCCAATGATCTGGTAGCCCTGCCGGAAGGGGGAATCATCTTTACCGACCCGGGGTATGGCGCTCACGCTGACTATGAGGGCAAAAAGCGGCCACTGGAGCTGGCCCCGGCGGTATATTTCATCAATGACGGGATGGACGAGCCGCGGCTTTTGAACGATACGCTTAAAAAGCCCAACGGCGTGGCCCTGCTGGCTGATGGCAAGACCCTGTATGTCAGCGATACGGCGCCGTCTCATTTCAAGGACCATCCCGCGACCATCACCCGGTTTACCATTGAGCAGAACGGCCAGTCGCTGTCCGGTGGCAAGGTTCTGACGCAAAGTATCAAGGAGCAGTACGACGGCCTGGCTGCCGATGAGGATGGCAATATCTGGGCGGCCACCTCGGGAGGCGAGGGGTCGGATGGCGTTGCCGTGTTCGCCCCGGATGGCACGTTGATCGGCCGGGTCCTGCTGCCGGAGGTCTGTGGCAATGTCTGTTTTGTCGGGGAAAAGCGCAACCAGCTGCTGATGGCTGCCAGCCGGTCCATCTACACACTCCATACCGGTGCACGAGGCGCATGAGACAGGGCTGATCGATGTGTCACATGATGTTATGACACGACCTGCCCGAGGCCCGGCCGACGATGTATCGCGGCCGGGCTTCTCCGTGTCGGCCGGTGTCATGTTCATCTCCCCGCCATATTACTTTTTGTCTGCGCCATGGATGCGACCCGCCTCGGGCAACTACACTTCGCTATCGTTTTTCAAAGTGATATCCGACATGCCGCATCTTTTTACTGATCGTCCACGCACTTCGCGCCCCGGGCGCGGGGCTCATGACCTGAACAGGGACTACCGGTGGGAAGGCATCAATGCGGTGCTGTACGAGCTGGGCGGCGTCATGTTCATTGTGGGCAGCATCATGTTCTTTCCTCGCTTCGAGGCCTGGAAGGATATTGGTGCCTGGCTGTTTTTCGTGGGCTCGCTGGTGTACCTGGTCGTCCAGGCACACGATGTGATTGAGGTTCGTCGTTTCTGGAACCGCCGGCGGGTATCGCCTTCCCGGATACTGGAGTCGGCCGCGCTCGGGATCTATATCGTCGGGACGATACTGTACGCCATCGGCAGCCTGTTCTTTCTTTCCTGGTGGCACTGGGTTGTGCCTGGCGCCTGGCTTTTCGTGATCGGCTCCGTACTGTTTTTGATCGGGGCCAGCCTGAACGTCATGATGGTGATTCGGGCATCGGCGCTGTTGACCCTGCAATTGATGAACCTCACCGCCGTGACCTTCATTGTAGGGTCCGTGCTGTTTGTCGTGGGGTCGGTGCCGTACATCTGGAGTTATGAAAGTGCCAGTGATCGTGCGCAACTGCTGTCGTTTCTGGCCTGGCTTTTCTTGATCGGCAGTGCCTTTTTCATGCTGGGCGGGCTCTTTAATCACCAGCGTGCCCGCATTGTCATTCGCCATCGGTTTGACGCGAAGGCCAGGGACAAGGAGGCCGATGAGCGGCTGCTGGCCTTTGTCCGTGGGGAGCTGAATGATCCCGAGCATGTACTGGATGATGACTATACCTATGAGTCCAGCGCTACGGTCAGTTCTGATACGTCCCGCTCTTCATGAGCCTGTGTTGGAGTGCTGTACCGGAATAATGAATGGCCTCCCTCGGGAGGCCATTTTCATGATGGGACTGTTCCGGCCTGCGCGCGTTGCCGTGAGGCTACTCGGGACCGTCATCCAGGTTCCCCTGGTGGTCAGTGTCCAGAAAGCCGCCGGACTGGCGACGCCATAGCCGGGCATACAAACCGTCCTTCGCCAGCAGTTGCTGGTGAGAGCCCTGCTCGACAATATGGCCCCCTTCCATGACGACCAGCCGGTCCATCGCTGCGATGGTAGAGAGTCGGTGGGCAATGGCAATGACCGTCTTGCCTTCCATCAGATGATCCAGATTGTCCTGAATGGCGGCTTCAACGTCGGAGTCCAGTGCCGAGGTGGCTTCGTCCAGGATCAGGATCGGAGCATTCTTCAGGATGACGCGGGCGATGGCCAGGCGCTGGCGCTGGCCGCCGGACAGTTTCACCCCGCGCTCTCCGACATGGGCATCCATGCCTTCCCGGCCTTCGCTGTCCTTGAGTCCCGCGATGAAGTCTGCCACGTGGGCTTCGCCGGCGGCCTGCCACAGTTCCTGTTCACTGGCATCGGGACGACCATACGCCAGGTTGTCTCGAATCGAGCGGTGCAGCAGTGCCGTGTCCTGAGTCACCATGCCGATTCTGGCCCGCAGGCTTTCCTGGTTCACGGCGGCCACGTTCTGGCCATCAATGCGAATGCTGCCGCCTTCGACATCATAAAAACGCAGCAGAAGGTTCACGAGGGTCGACTTGCCGGCTCCGGATGGGCCGATCAGACCGATCCTTTCACCCGGGGCGATGGTCAGGGAAAGGTCATCGATGACGCCGTTGCCCTTGCCATAGTGAAACTGCAGATGGTCAAACACGATTTCACCCCGGGTGAGGGAGAGCGGCGGGGCGTCCTGACTGTCTTCCACCTCGTGAGGCCGGGACAGCATGGTCATGCCGTCCTGAACGGTACCGATATTTTCAAACAGGCTGGAAACTTCCCACATGATCCATTGCGACATGCCCCACAGCCGCATTACCAGTCCCAGTGCCACGGCAATGGCTCCCACGGTAATCGCCTCCTGAAGCCACAGCCGGATGGCCAGCGCCCCGATGGCAAACAGCAGCAGGGCATTCAGGACATACAGCAGGCCGTACAGCCCGGTCACCAGCCGCATTTGCCGATGCACGGTGGTCATGAAGGCACTCATTCCCTCACGGGCAAAGTCGGCTTCACGGCGTGCATGGGAAAACAGCTTGAGGGTCTGAATGTTGCTGTAGCTGTCGACGATACGGCCGGTCATCTGTGAACGTGCATCGGCCTGCGATTCCGAAACACGGCTCATGATCGGTACAAAGATGCGCAGCAGGATGACGTAGCCGACCAGCCAGATCAGCAGGGGAACAGCCAGCCGCCAGTCGGCGCTGGCCACCAGCACCAGGGTGCCAATGAAATAGACGACCACGTAGTTGAGCACATCAAACAGCTTGATGACGCACTCGCGTACGGCGAGTGCTGTCTGCATGACGCGGGTCGCGATGCGTCCGGCAAATTCATCCTGATAAAACGGCATGGCCTGTCTGAGCAGGTAGCGATGCGCCAGCCAGCGAATACGCATGGGAAAGTTGCCCATCAATGTCTGATGGTTGAACAGGGAGTGCAAAACGACCAGCGCCGGCAGCACGATCAGTATCAGCGCTCCCATACCGGCCAGTGCCCAGCCCTGATCGGCCAGGAAGGTCTGACGGTCCTGAGTGCTGAGCCAGTCGACGATCTGTCCGACAAAACTGAACAGCCAGACCTCGATGGCGGCAATGGCCACCATCAATACGGTAGCGACGGCCAGATACGGCCAGGCTCCTTTGGTGTAGTGCAGGCAAAAGGCCAGCAGGCTGGCCGGCGGGCGCCGAGGCTCGTCGGGCGGGAAGGGATCAAGGCGTTGTTCAAACCAGCGAAACATGGGAATCCTTTCAGCGGCCGGTGACGGCGTTGCATGGGTGAATGACAGGGCCTGCATCATGGCAGCCCGTTGGTGTCTGGCGAGTGTGGCGGCCCCCTGCGCAGGGGGAGGCCAGGGCAGGCCTCTTGTACATCCCGTACATGACGACCTCGAGCGTGCGCCTGACGTTGCAGACAGGCAGGTACCCGGTCAGTCCGTTCAATCAATCATTGGCTACTTCAAGGGCGGGGACCGGTTTTAAGTGGATGGCATCAGGCAGGTGATTTCGCCAGACCACCGGAACGCGTCGAGGTGTTCACAGGACGTTGAATGTCGGACTGGCGACATGTCCTGAACCATTCTAGCTTTGGACACGATACCCTGCCTGTTAGCAGGCATGAAATTACTCCGCTAAAGAGGGCGCCATGAGCGACGATTATACACCGCCAAAAGTCTGGACCTGGGAAAAGCAAAGTGGCGGCAAGTTTGCCGGTACCAATCGGCCTGTTGCCGGGCCCACGCATGACCGGGAGCTACCGGTCGGTCGGCACCCGTTTCAGTTGTACTCGCTGGCCACCCCCAACGGCGTCAAGGCCGGCGTAATGTTCGAGGAGCTGCTGGCACTGGGCTATGAAGGCGCGCAATACGATGCCTGGCTGGTCGACATTGGTGAGGGAGATCAGTTCGGCAGCGGGTTTGTGGACATCAATCCCAACTCCAAGATCCCGGCGCTTATGGATCACAGTGGTGAGGCGCCGGTCCGGATCTTCGAGTCCGGTTCAATCCTTCTTTATCTGGCTGAAAAGTTCGACGAGTTCCTGCCCGGAGATATTCAGCACCGCACCGAAACCATGAACTGGCTCTTCTGGCAGATGGGCAGTGCGCCCTATCTGGGCGGTGGATTTGGCCACTTCTATAACTACGCGCCGGTCAAGATCGAGTACGCGATTGATCGCTTTACGATGGAAACCAAGCGTCAGCTGGATGTACTGAACCGTCGTCTGGCCGAGCACCGTTATCTGGCTGGTGACATGTATACCATCGCCGATATCGCCGTCTGGGCCTGGTATGGTCAGCTGGCGCTGGGTCGGCTCTATGATGCGGCCGAATTCCTGCAGGTGCAGGACTATGAACACGTACAGCGCTGGGCCCGTGAGATTGATGAACGTCCAGCCGTCCAGCGCGGTCGCATGGTCAACCGAACCTTCGGCGAGCTCCATACGCAGCTGCACGAGCGTCATGAGGCCAGCGACTTCGAGACTCGAACCGAAGATAAAAGGGGCTGATACTCCGCAGCGTTCAAGCGCCCGGCCAGTGAGCCGGGCGTTTTTCGTCTCACCGCCGGGGTGCCGTTATACTGACAGCCCTTTTCTACTGGCCAGAGGACGGCACCACCGTGACACAGACGCAACACGCTTCACGCCATTTGATCATCGGGGGCGGCAGCATGGGACTGGCCGCTGCCGATGCCCTTGTGCGGGCAGGTGCCGAATCGATCCAGGTTCTGGACGCGCACTGCCCGCCGCATTCCCACGGCGCCCATCACGGAGAGACTCGGCTGATTCGACTGGCTTACGGCGAGGGCAGTGGATACGTCGGACTGGCCGAGCAGGCCTGGGCCGGGTGGCAACAGCTGGAGCAGGAGACGGGGGCGTCGTTGTTGTTGCCCTGTGGCGTCATCAACATGGGGCCGTCTGATGTACCCTTCATTCAACAGGTTCAGGCCAGCGCCCGTGAGTACGGACTTCCTCTGACCGTCCTGGCCGGGGACACGGCCCGCCGTCGGTTCCCGGGCTGGCAGATAAATACTGACTGGACGGCCGCCGTGGAACACCGGGCCGGCGTGCTGTGGGTCGAGCGCATCGTGGCGGCCTGGCGCGCCCGCATCGAGCGTGCCCGTCACGTCACGTTGACGACGAATGCTTCCGTGATCGCTCTGGAGCCCCTGCAGGGTGGGGGAGCTACTGCGGTATGCGCCGATGGCCGCCGTTTTACGGCGGAACGAGTGCTTCTGGCGGCCGGTCAGCATATCGAGCCGCTGCTGACGCCATTAGGCATTCATGTTCCCCTGACCCGTGTACGCAAGACGTTTGCCTGGTTTGACGCTGATGCCCGGTATCAGCCGGACTGCTTTCCGGGTTTCAGTCTGACCGACCCGGAGCGTGGTATTTATTATGGCTTTCCGGATCTGAACGGTGCCGGCTTCAAGATGGGCCGTCACGATCAGGGGCAGACGGTTCAACCCGGGGTGCCTCTGGCCCCGTTCGGTGGCCATGACGAGGATATGGCCGAGCTTCAGCAGGTGATCGATCGTTATCTGCCTGGTGTTGGTGCGCTGCGCCATGGCGCGGTCTGTCAGTACATCCGTACGCCGGATGAGCATTTTCTGATTGACGAGGTGATGCCGGGGCTGGTGATGGCCGGCGGGTTTTCAGGCCATGGTTTCAAGTTTGCCTGCGCGTTGGGAGATACACTGGCGGACTGGCTGCACACGGGAACGCGGGCCGGATCACTTGCCGGGTTTACGCTGAGCCGTGCGGCGTGCCAGCCGAGGGCAGGGAGGGAATAACATGGATTTTCCGGTCGTTAACAGGATGCAGACATGAAGGTATTAACGAAGATGATGCGCCCTTATTTCGAGGCATCATTGATTCTGCGAGTAACGCTCGCGCTGGTACTGGGCCTGGCGGTCGGGTTTCTGGGCGGCGACACCGCTGCCGACTGGCTGGCTCCACTGGGCGATTTACTGCTGCGGTTGCTGCAGTTTCTGATCGTGCCCATCGTACTGTTCACGCTGGTCAGTGGCATCAACCAGATCGAGTCGGGCCGTGCAGGGCGTATGGGCGGCAAGGTTCTGCTTTACTATGTCATCAGTACTGCCCTGGCCATGATGGTCGGGTTGGCCGTGGCTTCCGTGCTTCAGCCCGGTGAGGGCATGGTGTTGGGTGATGGTGCTCAGGTCTCGGTGCCGGATAATCCCGGATTTTTCCATGTGTTGCTGTCGATTGTGCCTGCCAATATTGTCGAGGCGATAGCCGGGCCGAACCTGCTGGGTATCATCTTTACCGCAGTGGTCTTCGGGCTGGCGCTGCTTGAGCTACGCCGCAGCGAGACCCATGGCGCGCTGGCAGAGCGGCTTTATCAGGGTGTCGAAGGGCTGAATGTACTGACCCTCAAGGTGATGGATGGGGTGCTGCATTATGTACCCATTGGCGTGTTTGCCATTGTCGCTGAAACCGTGGGAAAGCAGGGCGTATCCACGCTGTTGTCGCTGGGGGACATGATTCTGGTGCTTTACGTGGCGCTGGCTCTGCAACTGGTGGTCTACGGGATATTGATGGCTGGATTTGGAGTGCGCGTCGGTGCTTTCTTCAAAGCAGCTCGAACGCCCATGGCGACTGCCTTTGCCACGCAAAGCAGTTCCGGTACGTTGCCTCTGACGCTTGATGCGGCACGTCGGCTTTCGCTGCCACAAGGCCTTTACGGGTTCAGCCTGCCTCTGGGGGCTACCATCAACATGGATGGCGCAGCCATTCGCATTGCCGTGTCGGCCGTTTTTGCAGCCAATGTCATGGGGGTGCCGCTGAGCTTGTCCCAGATGGTTGATATTGTCCTGCTGGGTACGCTGATTTCCGTTGGCACGGCAGGGGTGCCGGGTGCCGGCATCGTCATGATTGCCACGGTCTTTACACAGGTAGGTCTGCCGATCGAAACCGTCGCCCTGCTGACGTCCATCGACGCGCTGGTGGGAATGGGCTGCACGGCCATCAACGTCACAGGTGATCTGGCGGGGACCGCACTGATTGCCACGACCGAGCACGAGAACGACGATACCGAGGTAACTGCCGCCTCCTGAATGCTCGACATCTGATGGTTCCTGACAAAGCCCACACTCGGTGGGCTTTTCAGTACTCATCCTGCTTTACCTGCTGCTTCAATCGTCAGACTTGCCGGTGTTTTGGCGTTCTTCTTCTTGTATCAGCCTGTATTGCGCTCACCTAGCATGGAACAACTTCGCTCAGTCACTTGATGATTCTGGTAACGGGTGTCTCAGTTCGTAAAAAGGAACCTGCATGGCAAATTTAACGATTGATGAGCTCAAGGTCAGGCTTGAACCGATGGGATTTACCATCGTTAAGCTGGAGAACGAAGATCGCCTTTTTGACGGCGACGATGCGCTTTTCAAGCGCCTTGCCAGTGAGTCACAGTGTTATGGCGAATACGGTGTCGGCCAGTCAACCCGCTGGATGGCAAGGCATACCAGTGCCAGGATTGAAAGTGTTGAAAGTGACGAGCGCTGGGCGGTCTCCGTCAGAACCGATATTGGCATGCCCGAGCGAGCAACCATTCGTTACTGTGACACCGGCCCGGTGGGCGACTGGGGACGCGCCCTGTCCTACAAGCACCGTGATCGCTTTGAGGACTACATCAATGGCTGGTGGCCCGAGGGGATTTCACCGGATCTGGTGCTGGTAGATGGTCGGTTTCGAGTAGCCTGCTTTTTGACGTCCCTGTTGAATGCCGCTCCGGGAACACGTTTACTGTTTGATGATTACTGCAATCGGCCGTATTACCACCTGGTGGAAGAATTTGTTACCCCAGCCGAAAGTTGCGGTCGCCAGATGTTGTTCGAGCGGCCGGAGGATACAGCTCTGGATCTTGAGAAACTTGTCTGGACGCGGGATCGCTTCATGTTTGTAATGGAATAGGCAGCGCATCGTTCAGGATGTGATGGCAGTGACGCTCGTATACAACAACGGCCCTCTGGGGCCGTTGTTGTATCTATCACCATGCCGCTCAGACGTCGGAGGAGGGCTTCCACAGGTTGATGTCGGCATCCACGGCGTAGCGGTCAATTTCGGCCAGCTCGTCTTCAGTGAATGACAGGTTGTCGATGGCGGCTGCGCTGTCGCGGACCTGGTCGGCACTTGATGCACCAATCAGTGCGGTAGTGATGCCTTCATTTCTGAGTACCCAGGCAATGGCCATCTGCGCCAGGCTCTGGCCCCGACGTGCGGCAATATCATTGAGCCGGTTCAGGTGCTCGATGGTTCGCTCGTCAAGCATATCCCTCGACAGCGACTTGCCTTCCGTCACTCTGGAGCCTTCCGGGATTCCCTGCAGATACTTGTCGGTCAGCATGCCCTGGGCCAGCGCCGTAAAGGCGATGGAGCCGATACCCAGCTCGTGCAGGGTGTCTTTCAGGCCATCCTGCTCGATCCAGCGATTGATCATGTTGTAGCTGGGCTGATGGATCAGACAGGGCGTGCCCAGTTCCTTCAGAATGGCTGCCGCTTCCCGTGTGCGTTCGGTACCGTAGGAAGAGATCCCCACGTAGAGGGCCTTGCCCTGACGCACGAGACTATCCAGCGCCCCCATGGTTTCTTCAAGCGGCGTTTCCGGATCAACACGGTGGGAGTAGAAGATGTCGACGTAATCGACGCCAAGGCGTTTGAGCGACTGATCACAGGACGCCATCAGGTACTTGCGGCTGCCCCAGTTGCCGTACGGACCAGGCCACATGTCGTAGCCTGCCTTGGATGAGATGACCAGCTCGTCCCTGAGTCCCTTGAAATCCGTCCGCAGAATCTCGCCAAAGGCTTCCTCGGCACTGCCGGCCGGCGGTCCGTAGTTATTGGCAAGGTCAAAGTGCGTAATGCCCAGATCAAAGGCCGTACGGCAGATCTCGCGCTTGGTGGCATGCGGCTTGTCGTGGCCGAAGTTATGCCAGAGACCAAGGGAAATGGCCGGAAGCTTCAGGCCGGATCGGCCACATCGACGATAGGGCATCCGCTCGTAGCGGTCCTCAGCTGGAAGATACGTCATCCATGGCTCCTGGAGATAAGCGTGCGAAGAGTGCTGCGGAGGGATCATGCGGGGTAACGATAAAAGGCGGGCAGGGACAGCGTAACATCCGTATTACCACACTCGTCCTGAGCTTCTGGCCCTGCGATACGCAGTATACCTGCTTGAAGACCCTGCTATCATTGAGTTCAATTCAATGATGGGATGAGCGGTAGACACAATGCCTCACAGCGGATCGCCGGACATGGGTGACCTCAAGGCCTTTCTGGCCATTGTACGCCACGGCAACTTTACACGCGCCGGTATCGAACTGGGCGTCAGCACTTCCGCGTTGAGCCACCGATTGCGGCGGCTTGAGACGCGATTGGGGGTGCGCCTTCTGAATCGCACCAGTCGATCGGTGCTGCCTACTCAGGCAGGCCAGGCGCTGGCTTCTCGGCTCAATGAAGGATTTGACCTGATCAACAATGCACTGGGTGCACTGGATACCTGGCGCCACGATCCGGTCGGTCAGCTGCGGATCAACGTTCCCCGTGATGCAGCGCGGCTGCTGCTTGCACCCTCGACCGTTGCCTTTGTTGAGCGTTATTCACAGATCACTCTCGACATATGTGTTGATGATCGCCCGGTGGATATTGTCGCCGGCGGGTTTGATGCCGGTATCCGCTATCTGGATCATGTCCCCGGCGACATGGTGGCGCTGCCGCTGACTGATCCGCTGGACTGGGTTGTTGTAGGGTCGCCGGAGCTTCTGGATCTGATGGGCCGACCGGCCAGCCCGGAGGATCTGCTGCGCTATCCGTGTATTCAGATGCGGCTCGGTGACAACCGGCAGATGCCCTGGGAGCTTGGTAATGATGAAGCCCTGGTGCGGCTCGACGTGACGGGCCCTGTCAGTTCCAATGACACGGAATACAGTATTGCGTCGGCTATTGAAGGGGTGGGGCTGGCGTATTGCCTGGCGTGGCGTGTCGAGAAGGAAGTACAGAACGGCCAGCTTGAAATCGTACTGCCGGAATGGGCCTCTGTTGGTGCGCCCTTTGGCATGTACTACCCGGGAAGGCGACAGTCCCCACCGGGGCTGCGTCAGTTGATTGATCTGTTGCGAAGTCGCTTTTTATCCCGCTAGAGGGATACTGGATTGCCCTGGACTGCATGAATGTAAAAAGCGCCCGTCAGGGCGCTTTTTTTATCCGTCACATTCTGAAGGTACGTTACGGCACCATGTCCGGCATCATGCGGTAGTAGAGATTGAAGAGAATCCACAGGGTGCCGCCCACCATGATCAACAGGATCAGGAAGGTGAACAGGATCAGCTGCAGGTCTTCCCGCGTGTTTCTGGCCAGGGTGATGTGCAGGAAAAAGCGAAAATGCACGACGACCTGAATAATGGCGCACTCCCCGATGACGATCCAGGTCGCTATCGCTGGAAGATGGGTGAAGGCCACCAGTGCGAAGGGGATCAGCGTCAATATCAGTGCCAGCACCCCGCCGATCACATAGCTTCTGAATTCCCGTCGCTGTGCCTGCGCCCGGTCCTCCGGCGATGCCTCGTTGCCTGTTGTCTGCCGTGTTGTCATCCGCTCAGCCCTCCGAGATACACCACTGAAAAGATGCCGATCCAGACGATATCGAGGAAGTGCCATAAAATCGCCAGGCGCATCAGGCCGGTCTTGACACTGGTATCAACCCCGTAGACAGCCATTTGCCCCAGAATGGCCAGCATCCACAGGCAGGCCGCGGTGACGTGCAGGCCGTGCAGGGGTACCAGAGAGAAAAAGGCTGATAAAAAGCCACTGCGGCTCGGCACGCCGCCCTTGCTGAACATGCTCTGAAAATCCATGAGTTCATGGGCAATGAACCCAAGCCCGAGCAGCAGGGTAATCAGCAGCCAGCCGATCAGGCGGAGTTTGCCCTGCTCGTACTTGAGCGCCAGAGACGCCATGCCGAAGGTAAAGCTGCTGGCCAGCAGCAGCATGGTTTCGATGAAAGGCCCCTTGAGTTCAAGCACATCCGATGGTCCGGGACCACCGGCGGTACCGCCCAGCATGGTGGCATAGGTGGCAAACAGCAGCCCGAACACAATAAGGTCGCTCATCATGAAGACCCAGAACCCGAAGGCCAGCTCTTCGTTGGCCGTATGGGCTTCCTTGTGAGGCTCCCCGAGGTTGAGGCCGGGATGGCGTATGTCGGACGCGGCAGTCTGACGGGTCATTGTACGGCTCCTTCCCGAGGGGATACCGGCAGGCCCTGATTGGCAGGTGTCTGCTCGTCGGCGCGAGTAATCGGTGTGGTTTCAAGCACGGCATTCATCCATGCCCGGTGTTGATTCTCAACCACAGCCGCCGGAATGGTCCGCGTGGTCTGACGCACGAAACCGCGTCCGACAAGTGACACCAGTACGGCCACGGCCCCGAGGATGACCAGCCACCACATGTGCCAGGTCAGGCCAAAGGCCATCAGAAAACCGGCACCGCCCAATGCTGCCCCCATGGCCGTGTTGGCCGGCAGGACGATGTCTTCATAATATTCCGGCGTTTCATAGTGCTGTCCGCTGCCTTTCTGACGTGCGAAGGCATCATGGCTATTGATGCTGGGCAGCACCGGGAAATTGTATTCCGGTGGAGGAGAGGGCATGGCCCATTCAAGGCTTCGTCCATCCCAGGGGTCGCCGATCGGCACGGCAAGGGAAGCCCGCTGTTTGATGCTCTGCCACAGCTGCATGATCAGCCCGAAAAAGGCGAACAGGATCAGCACGGCACCCAGCAGCGCCGAGATGGTCCAGGGCAGGTAGGTCGGATTGAAAAACGACAGGGCACGACGCGGCATGCCCAGAAGCCCAAGTGCATACAGCGGAAAAAAGGCCAGCATGAAGCCAATGATCCAGCTCCAGGCGGCGCGGTAGCCCCAGCGAGGAGCCAGCTGAAAGCCAAAGGCCTTGGGAAACCAGTAGGTGTATCCGGCCAGCATGCCGAACAGCAGGCCCGGTATCAGCATGTTGTGAAAGTGGGCGACCAGAAACAGGGAGTTGTGGATCTGATAGTCGATGCTAGGCGTGGCCAGAATAATGCCCGACAGCCCGCCGATCGAAAACAGGATCAAAAATCCGCAGGCATAGAGCATCGGTACCGTCAGGCGCACACGCCCGCGGTACATGGTCAACATCCAGTCATAGATTTTCACCCCGGTAGGAATGCCGATCAGCATGGTGGCAATACCGAATACGGCATTGATATGCGCGCTCTGGCCCATGGTGAAAAAGTGATGCAGCCATACGGTAAAGGACAGCACGGCAATGGCCATGGTGGCGATGACCAGTGCCGTATAGCCATACAGCCGCTTGCCGGAAAAGGTGGAAAATATTTCTGAATAGATACCGAAGGCCGGCAGGATCAGTATGTAGACCTCCGGGTGGCCAAAGGCCCAGAACAGGTTGATATAGTTCATCATGTTGCCGCCGAGATCCGCGGTGAACATATGAAAGTCAAGGTAGCGGTCCAGCGCCAGAAGCCCTGTGGCCACCGTCAGCGGCGGCATGCCGAAAATCATCAGAATCGAGGTGCAAAGCGCCGTCCAGCAGAACAGGGGCATGCGCATCAGCCCCATGCCTGGCGCGCGCTTTTTATAGAGGGTCACGGCAAAGTTGATGCCGGTCATGGTCGATGACAATGTCGACAGGGTAATGGCCCACAACCAGTAATCCACGCCGGGCCCCGGATTGGCGGCCAGTTCGGTGAAGGGCGGGTAGCCGGTCCAGCCGCCGGTTGAAAAGGGTGCCAGTACCAGGGAGATCATGGCCAGTGCCGCGCCGGCCGCGGTAAGCCCCAGGCTGATCGAGTTCATGACCGGAAAGGAAACGTCCCGGGCACCAATCTGCATCGGCATGACGTAGTTGATGATGCCGGTCAGGAAGGGCATTGCCATGAAAAAGATCATGATGGTGCCGTGGGTGGTAAACAGCTGGCCGTAATGCTCCGGCGACAGAAAGCCGCCGTCCAGCCCGACCGCCTGCTGGGCACGCATGAAAAAGGCCTCCACCAGTGCACGAGCCAGCATGGCCAGAGCGATCACGATGAACATGATGCCGATCTTCTTGTGATCGACACTGGTCAGCCAGTCACACCACAGGGTTTTCCACTTGCCGTACCAGGTGATCAGGCCCAGCACCGTGATGGCGGCCAGTATCACCATGAGGGCCGCGCCGGAGGCGATAAGGCCATTAACGATATTTTCACGCGTGGGGTGCTGCACCATGTCCCGGAAGGGCAGGGCATCCAGAGTCATGCGCCCGAGCAGGGGCGCGCCAAATAGGGTCACTGTGCCGGTGTCCTGTCGTGATGGGAGGTATCCTTCCCGGAAGTATCGGTGGCGGTGCTGCCGTTCCAGGCAATCGGCTGATGGCGGGCCACATCCTGAAACAGCGATGCGGGAAGCTGGCTGAAGGCCACCATGGGGGCCGGCGGCGGCAGGCCATCATTCAATATTCGAGCAACGTCCTTCCAGTTGTTCTGCTGCTTCAGTACACCCCAGGCATGGGCATTCAGCGGCTGGCCCTGGGTCGTGACCTGGTCGATGAAGGTCGCGAACTCACTGTCGCTGACCGCTCGGGTCGTGAATTGCTGCGCATAAAAGCCCTCGCCGTTGTACTGCATGTTGCGACCCATGAATTCACCGGTGTGGTCTGCCATCAGGTTGAGGCGGGTAACCATGCGGTTCATGACATCAATCTGGCCGCCCAGGGCCGGCACAATGAAGGACTGCATGACCGTGGCGGAGGTCAGGGTAAACGACACTGGCCGGTCGACCGGAATCACCAGTTGCCCGAGGGTGGCTATATGGTGATCGGGATAAATGAACAGCCACTTCCAGTCCAGCCCGATGACCTGAATTCTGAGCGGCGGCTTGTCGGATGCAATCGGCTTGTACGGATCAAGGTTGATCGTGTTTTTCCAGAGTGCCACGGAAAGCAGGGCCACGATCACGACAGGTACGCCCCATATCAGTACGTCCACCCACAGTGAAAAGCTCCAGCGGGGCCGATAGGTCGCCTGGCTTTTGTAGCGATAACGCCAGACGAGCCACGGGGTCAGAATGAATACCGGGAGTACGACAATCATGACCAGCGCAATGACCAGCCAGAGATGCTGGCGCTGTGCATCGGCCACCGGCCCGTTCGGCCAGAGAAATCCCGGCGCCGAACTGCAGCCGGAAAGAGCAAGTAATGCAAGACACGAGACTATCGCGCCGAACCGTGACCGGCCGGCCGGGGAGGAGAAAACCTTCAGCACATTATGATCCCGTACATCAATGATCATGCCTAGCAGGGCAGGCAGGGAATATGGGACCTGAAGGCCATGCTCTTCAGGATGAGGCAAGTATTGTTGATCCTCGCTGTTTTTTCAAAGAAGGCCGTTGAATCTGCACATGTGACCCATGATCGAAGAGGCTGGACCAGCAGATGGGGGTATTCGAGCTACACCTGGCCGAATTTCGAGGGTTTTTTGATTGGGCTTTTGCATACCTCGTATTTATAAAAACTATCCTTGAGTGATTTTTGAGATATAAAATTTATCAAAAGGGCGTTTGAGCCCTGTCGGCATGCGGGTTGCCGCAGTTTTTCCCTCTCACGTGTGACCAGACTGTATTTTTGCTGCCCTCCGAATGGCCCGTTCGGGCCCACTTTTCTTTGTGTAAATTGATGCTATCGTTGCTGCAGGCCCTGTTCGAAGCGACCGGAATGCCGGTGCTCGAACAGTCACGGTCATATGCATGGATTACTACGCCCGGCAGCAGCGATGGAGCCGTGTCGGGTGAATAACAACATGGCAGGACGCCATGACCGTCACGAATGGAGAAACCTTGATGAGTGATCAAAAGCGCACCACAACAGATGCCGGTATTCCGGTATCCAGTCAGGAAAATTCGCTGTCGGTCGGCCCGGATGGCCCGATCGTACTTCACGATCATTATCTGATGGAGCAGATGGCGGCCTTCAACCGGGAAATGATCCCGGACCGTCAGCCGCACGCCAAGGGCAGCGGTGCCTTTGGTCATTTTGAAGTGACTGAAGATGTCAGCCAGTACACACGGGCGAAGTTCCTGCAAAAGGGCGTGAAAACCGAGGTGGTTGCACGATTTTCCACGGTTGCCGGTGAAAGCGGCAGCCCGGATACCTGGCGCGATCCTCGCGGTTTTTCGGTCAAGTTTTATACCGAAGACGGCAACTTTGACCTGGTGGGCAACAATACCCCGGTCTTCTTTGTCCGTGACCCGATGAAGTTCCAGCACTTCATTCATTCCCAGAAGCGTCGTGCCGACAACGGCCTGCGTGACCATGACATGCAGTGGGACTTCTGGACGCTGGCGCCGGAATCCGCGCACCAGGTGGCATGGCTGATGGGGGATCGCGGTATTCCGAAGACCTGGCGCCACATGAATGGCTACTCCAGTCATACCTACATGTGGGTCAATGACAAGAGCGAGCGCTTCTGGGTCAAGTACCACTTCAAGACAGACCAGGGCATCGAGTGCCTGACACAGGAAGAAGCGGTGAAGATGGATGGCGTCGATCCGGACTACCATCGCCGTGATCTCTTCAATTCGATCAAGAAGGGGGATTGCCCGTCCTGGACACTGCACATGCAGATCATGCCGTTCGAGGATGCCAAAACCTACCGTATCAATCCGTTCGATCTGACCAAGGTCTGGCCGCACAGCGACTATCCGCTGATCAAGGTCGGCAAGCTGACGCTGGATCGCAATCCGACGGATTTCCACAGTGAAATCGAACAGGCTGCGTTCGAGCCGAACAACTCCGTGCCCGGCACCGGCTTCTCACCGGACAAGATGCTGCTGGCGCGCGTGATTTCCTATGCCGATGCTCACCGGGCGCGTCTGGGGGTCAACTACAAGCAGATTCCGGTCAATTCCCCGAAATCGGAAGTGAACAGCTACGCCAAGGGCGGCGCAATGCGGATTCGCAAGACCAGTGATCCGGTGTATGCCCCCAACAGCAAGGGCGGTCCGGTCGCGCAGGAAGATACCTATCCGGAAGACGCGGTATGGCAGGCAGACGGCGAGTTTGTTCGGGCAGCCTATACACTGCGTCCGGAAGATGATGACTTCAGCCAGGCCAATGATCTGGTCAACAAGGTCATGGACGATGCGGCTCGCGATCGCCTGGTCAGTAACGTGGTCGGCCATGTGCTGGCAGACGTGGAAGAGCCGGTACTCTCGCGTGTGTTCGAGTACTGGAAAAACATCGATGCCACCATTGGTCAGCGTATCGAAGACGGCGTTCGAGCCCAGAAAAGCTGATTGATTCTGACAGTAGACGTCTCGGATAACCCGCGCTCTGGCGCGGGTTTTTTAATATCGATTCACACCGACGCTGCGTCGCCCCATACCTGCATGAGCCATCCGGGGCGGCATTTTTACGGTGTATCGGAGGCCATGACATGAAGATAGCCATTCCTGATGACTATCAGCAGGTAGTAAGGGAACTGGATTGCCTGTCACTGCTTGATGGGCATGATGTAAGAATTCTTTCAGGCCCGTTTGACAGTGCTGACGCGCTGGCAGAAGCACTTCAGGGCGTTGAGGCGCTGGTGCTGATTCGGGAGCGAACCTGCATTACGGAAGCGCTGTTGGCGCAGCTTCCTGATTTACGACTGATCAGTCAGACAGGCAGGGTCAGCCAGCATATCGATGTGGCCCTGTGTGAGCGGTACGGTGTTCAGGTACTGGAGGGGCGGGGCTCTCCCGTGGCGCCGGCCGAGCTTTGCTGGGCCTTGATCATGGCGGCTTCGCGTCATCTGCCGGCCTACATTACCCATCTGCAACAGGGGCGATGGCAGTGCGCGGAGCCTGCCGGGCTGGGGCGGGTGCTGTCCGGTCGTACCCTGGGAATCTGGGGATATGGCCGTATTGGTCAGCGGATCGCGGGTTACGGTCAGGCCTTTGGCATGCAGGTCATGGTGTGGGGAAGTCAGGCGGCACAGCACCGGGCCGAGGCCGATGGCCTGGCATGCGCCGAGTCGCGCGAGGCCTTTTTCAGTCAGGTCGATGTCCTGTCGCTGCACCTGCGGCTGGTGGAGGCCACACGTGGGCTGGTAACGCGTCAGGATCTGGCCCGGATGAAACCGGATGCCCTGCTGGTCAATATCAGCCGGGCTGAATTGATTGAACCAGGTGCCCTGCATGACGCGCTGATTGATCATCCGCGCCGGATGGCGGCGCTGGATGTCTTTGAACAGGAGCCGGCGACAGCCGATACCGACCCCTTGCTGGCGTTGCCCAATGTGATGGCCACACCGCATCTGGGGTATGTGGAAAAGGACAGTTATGAGCTGTATTTCAGCGTGGCGTTCGAAAACCTCGTTAATGCCTGCGAAGGCAACTGCTGAGCCCCGGCCGAGGTCAGCAGTCGGTTCAAGCTGTTATTCGGCGGTGAGCTGTTTGCCTCGGTAACCGCCCTGGCGTTCCAGCATCCAGCCCGGGTATTCAGTGGGCAGTGCACTAACGGTATCCAGGCGTGCCAGCTCCTCCTGACTTAGTTTCACATCAACCGAGGCCAGGTTGTCAGCCAGTTGTGTCTCACGCTTGGCGCCAATGATCACGCTGGTCACCACGTCCTGATGAAGCAGCCAGGCCAGGGCAATCTGCGCGACGCTGACGCCCTTGCTCTCGGCAATCTGCTGCATGACGCCAATGCACTTGCCGGCCCGGTCCGTATTGACCGGCGGGAAATCAAAGCTGGCTCGGCGACCGTCGCTGCCGGTCGCATCGCTGTCATACTTGCCGCTGAGCAGCCCGCCGGCCAACGGGCTCCATACCATCAGGCCCATGCCTTCTGATTGCAGCATGGGTGCAATCTCCCGCTCGAGATCCCGACCGGCCAGGGTGTAGTAGGCCTGCAGGGATTGAAACTGTGCGAGGCCCTGTTTGTCGGCAATGCCGCGGGCCTTCATGATCTGCCATGCGGCCCAGTTGGAGACGCCGATGTAGCGCACATGGCCATGCTCGACCAGAGTATTGAGCGCGCGCAGGGTTTCCTCGATCGGGGTGGCGGGATCAAAGCCGTGAATCTGGTAGAGATCAATATGATCCATGTCGAGGCGCTTGAGACTGGCCTTGACCCCTTCCATGATGTGATAGCGAGAGTTGCCGAGCTGATTGATGCCCTGGCCGGTGGCGCCAAATACCTTGGTGGCCACCACGACGTCATCACGCGGGATGCCGAGATTCCTGAGGGCCCGACCGGTCAGTTTTTCCGATTCGCCCTCGGAATACACATCCGCGGTATCAATGAAATTGATGCCGGCATCCAGCGCCTGTTTGACGAGGGCCTCTGATTCCTTCTGACCCAGTTGCCCGATCTTGCTCCAGAGTTCACCCTGGCCCCCAAAGGTCATGGTGCCAAGGCACAGCTCGGAGACAAACAGGCCGGTATTGCCAAGAGTGCGGTAACGCATAAGGAGGTACTCCCGAAACGGTGAGGGTAAGTAACGAGACTCAGTATGGTTGTCCTGCGGTGGGAGTGCTGGCGCGATGGTGCAGAGTTCTTGCCTGATCCTGCAAGGGTAGCTGTCACGGCGTGGCCGGCACGCTACAGTGGCGGCCGGATCAACAGGAGAGTAACGGATGAATGTCAGGCTGGAAGATAGCAGGCCCTTTAGCCAGCAGAAGGCGCTGTGCGGGATGCTCACCAGTGCTGCCGGAGAGCGTCTGGGGCGGCTTGAAACGGCGGTGCCGGGGCTTTACATCAACCGTCAGACGGCGCCGACCTCACCGGATTATCTGCTGCAGACACCGGCCTTCAATCTGATGGCGCAGGGGCGTAAAACCCTGTGGGCCGGTGGCGTGGCCTATTCCTATGATCCGGGGCACTACCTGCTGGCGTCGATGGATATTCCGGTGCTGGCGCACGTGGTCGAGGCCAGTCCAGAGGCTCCTTACCTGGGCATCCGGCTCGATATCGATACAGCCCTGGTCGATGACATCCTGCGGGATATGGCGGCTTTGCCCATGCATGCGGCCAAAGGGCCCGATCGGGCCCTGTCGGTTGAGCCCCTCGGCCCCGTTCTGCTGGACGCGATATGCCGTCTGGCAGGGCTTCTGGAGACTCCCGAGGACATACCGATGCTGGCACCCCTGTACCAGCGCGAGCTGTATTACCGGTTGATACAGGAAGGCCAGCTGGGATGGCTTGGTCGAACCATGCAGAAGGAGCATCCCATGCCCCGGGTAGCCCGGGCGATAGCGTTGATCCGCCGCCAGTATGATCGCCCGCTGGTCATGGGAGCGCTTGCCGCCGAGGTCCACATGAGCGTGTCGTCCCTGCATCATCACTTCAAGGCCGCGACTCATATGACGCCATTGCAATACCAGAAACAGTTGCGGTTGTGCGAAGCGCGCTACCGTTTGTGGCATGGGCCGGACAGCGTTACGACCATTGCCCGGGCGCTGGGCTATGAAAGTGCCTCCCAGTTCAGTCGCGAATATCGTCGCCAGTTTGGCCTGTCTCCCCGTCAGGAGCGACGGGGAAGCGTCGCTCCTGCGTGAGAACCCTGGCTACCGGGGTTGCGAGTTGAACATGACCCGGTAAGCCAGTGGAAATACCACTGCAGTCGCCAGCGACAGCCCACCTGCCATCAGAAATACCCCCGTCATGTCCATTACGCCTTGAAACAGACCGGCCAGCACGGGCCCCAGAATATTGCCCAGCGCAAATACGACAAGCACGGCGGTCAGACTCACCGTGGCCAGCGCCGGAAAAAGCCGAGCACTCCAGAAGGAAAAAATGGCGCTGAGCATCATGACGCACATGCCCTGCAGGGCAGAGGAGGCCAGCATGCCCGGCCAGGAGGCTGGCGTGATACCGATCAGAACCAGCGAGAGCATCGACGCCAGAAAGATTCCAGCCACCAGTGTGGGCATGCCAAGACGCTGGTGTAGTTCTGCCGTGGCAAGCCCGAACAGACCTGCCGCGCCGAAACTCATGTAAAGCACCGGCCCTGACAGGGAGGTTGCAAGACCCGACAGCCCCCCGGCCTGATCCACCTGATTGACTGCAAAGGATAGATAAATGCTGTTGGTGATCCCGAACGACAGGGCGATGCCGTACAGCGGCCAGGCCGTGTGATGCAGCAGGCGTTTCAGTGAGGCATCGTGATGGCTGTAATTGGTGCTTGGTTCACTGGGCAGGCGCGCCAGAGCAAGGGTACTGATGACGATGGCAATCAGTGCAGTAACGGAAAACACCAGCCACGCTGCTCGCCAGCCGTGTTCGGTACTGGCTACGCAAAAGGCCATCAGGCCTGCGAGTGCAATCCCACCGGTTGTACCGGTACTGATGATCGACAGGGTGCGCCCCTGATAGCGCTCTTCTACGCCGCGCTGGGCAGCGTTATTGAACGGTGACCAGCAGAACCCGGCACTGGCGGAAGCCACCACCACGCCGGCAGTGAGAAACATCGGGCTTTGAGATACGCTGATCATGAACATCCCGATCATCGCCGCGAAGGCACCGACGACGACCGCGTATCTGGGACCACATCTTGATACCAGAATGCCTGACAGCAAAAGTGCTGCAAAAAATCCTGCAAATCCGGAGCTGGCGATGAGGCCAGCCTGTTGCGTTGAAATATTAAAGGCATTCTTGAACTGTGGCAGAAACAGACCGAAGCCCATGCGGGCCGGTCCAAAGGAAATGGCTGTCGCCAGCGCGCCATCCATGGCGATCGCTTTTGAACGTTGCATCAATGCTCCCTGCTTTATGCGAATTTACTGGAGAACGTGTGAATCATCAGTGACGCTGGCGCTCAAGCAGCTGGGCTTTCAGCTTTTCCGGCACCTTTTTTATGATCAGTCGGTCTGCATCTTCGTTGTATTCGATGCTGTCACCCAGCAGATGGGAGTCAAAACTGATCGATACGCCCGAGGCACGGCCGGTAAACCGGCGAAACTGGTTGATGGTCTTGCGATCTGCCGGTACTTCGTCTGCCAGACCATAATCACTGTTACGAATGTAGTCGAAAAAGGCCTCGGGGTGTTCATCGCTGACCAGGCGCGAAAACTCGTCAAGGCTCATCGGTTCGCCGGTGCTGGCCTGGTCGGTCGCGTAGCTCACCACGGCATCGGTCTTTTCCCGGCTGTCTTCCTCGCTCATGTCTTCACTACCGACATACTCACTGAAGGCCTGCAAAAGGGCACGGGTTTCTCTGGCAGAGTCTCCGCCTTCCTCGCAACCGAGCCAGCCGTGAAAGGCATCCATCATGTTTTTGGCGCCCCCGCTTTTTAAATACGCCACGTAGTTACTGTTGCCGCCGCGCTGCCACTGGGTCAGATCAATGCGTACAGCCAGTGAGAACTGGCTGGTGTTGAGCTGCGGCGACAGGTGAACATTGCCCTGTTCATCCATGCCGTAGCCCTGGCGGTCATGCAGAAGAATGACGGCGACAAACGTATTTTCGCCCTGTGTGTAATGCACACACCACAGATAACCGCTGGCCGACAGATGTTCCTGAAGCGCCGGGGCCAGTGCCTGGGCAGCATGATGCGTGGCGGTAGGGAAGTCGGTGTCCTGACGTTGCCATGCATCCAGACAGCCCAGCAGGCTTTGAGGGGCCGGGGTATCGCCGGCATGACCAAAGCCCTTGCTCTTGCCGTTGAACAATTTGAGGCAATGGCTCAGAAGGTCATCGAGCGCGGGAGTAGGCTGCTGCTCACTATCGGCGAGCTGGAGCGACAGGGCATTCGAGGCGTCATCCAGCGCAAGGCGGTGCATGAGGCTTTGTTGAATCGGCATGGTGATCTCTGCTCCGGGGTGGGCAGAAAGGATAACGCTGACCGGCACGTCCTGCATCCCTGATGCATGCGCTGCGAGGCATTGCAGAAAGTGCCGGGTGGTTACTTCAGCAGGCTCAGCATGGCGTCAGGCACCTGGTTGGCCTGGGCGAGCATGGCGTTGGCTGCGTCACTGATGATGCGCGCTCGGGTCATGCGGGAGCTTTCCTGCGCATAATCGGCGTCCATGATGCGAGACTGCGCTGCGGACGTAATGGTGCGTTTGTCACTGACGGTGTCAATGGCCCCCTCCAGCCGGTTCTGGGCTGCACCATACTGACTGCGATAGTCATCCACCTTCAATATGGCATTATCCAGTTCGGCCATGGCCTCGCGGGCCTTTTCAATCGGGTCCAGCGCGGTGTTATCGATACCGAGGGATTTGCTGTCGGACGGCGTGGCCTTGATGGTGAGGGTGCTCATGGCGCTGCCGTAATCTGCGCTCATGACTATGTCGGTATCGCTGCTGGCGGCGGCGTTCGGATCCTTCATATAGGTACCCGGCAGGGTATCCCAGCTGGCGGAGGCAGTGAAGGAGCCTTCCCCGGACATGAACAGAATAAGGTTCTCGGTGACATTATCAACGGTCAGTGTTTCGACCGTCTCGCTGGTTTCACTTCCATTCAGACGGCCATTGTTGAACTCGGGGTCCGTGGCCGGGGCGGTGCGGTCGCCATCTCCGGAGTAGCCGATTGTCATGCCGTTGTAATTATTGGTAGCGGCGGCTCCGGGGCGGCTGTAGCTGCCGGTGGCATCGACAAACTGACTGTCATCGTAGGTGGCACCGGGGTCAAAGCCGTCACTGGTATTCAGTAGCTGAGTGGTGGCAGTGGCCCCGTCGGTAATGCCGTTATGCGTCCAGGTATAATCGCTGGTGCCATTGACCGGGGTTCCGATCAGGTGTTTGCCGTCGGTAGTAAACAGCTGAATGTCATCGTCCTGGTTATAGGAGTTGATGTTCAGGGTGAAATTGGTAGTTCCAGCCGGTACATAGGCGATGGCCTTGACGCCGGACGAGTAGCTTTGGCTGCCATCGTCGAACACATCAACCACGTGGGGCGTATCCCCCAGCTTGATACCGGTCAGTGCCGCTTCACCGGCAAGCGGGGTCTTGCCGAAAATTTCGGTGCTGCCCGAAATACGGTCGATTTCCGCACGCAGGGACAGGAATTCCTGATTAAGGGTGGCCCGGTCCGGGTCGGACAGGGTGCCGTTGGCTGACTGAACTGCCAGCTCGCGACCGCGTTGCAGCAGGTCATTGATGCGGTCGAGACCGCCTTCGGCCGTTTGCGCCAGACTGATGCCATCACTCATGCCACGACTGATCTGCCGGTCGGCATTGAGGTTGGTTTGCATGCGGTTGGCCATGGCCTGGCCGGCGGCATCATCACGGGCGCTATTGATGCGCAGTCCGGAAGATAACCGTTCAATGGCGTTGGAAAGCTGGTCGTTTACTCTCGTCTGATGCTGTCGGGTGGTCAGCGAGAGCGTATTGGTCGTGATCGTCGCCATGATGTTTTTATCGTCGCCAGGGGAGAATACATCAATGGTTAGCGGCCGAACGATAGAAAACTTGAAGGGAAGCTGGCCCTGCAGGAAACACAGGGCCGGTCGGGTATCAGGCGGGCAATTCGGCGTTATGGTAGACGTTTTGCACGTCATCCAGATCATTGAGCATATCCACCAGACGCTCGAACTGGGCGACGTCGTCTCCTTCGATGGCCGTGTGGGTCTGGGGCAGGAACTGGATGTCGTCTGCCTCGAAATCGATCCCCTCGATGCCGTCGATCAGTGCCTGCTTGGCTTTTGCATACTCGGTATGGGGAGCAAAGACGGTGATGTGGCCATCTTCCGATTCGATGTCGGTGACATCGACGTCCGCTTCCATCAGCATCTCGAGTACCGCTTCCTCGTCGTCACCGGCAAAGGAAAAAATGGCGCAGTGATCGAACATGTGACTGACCGTGCCCAGGGTCCCGATCTTGCTCTTGTTCTTGGTAAAGCAGCCACGAACATCACCGAAGGTGCGGTTGGGATTATCGGTCAGGCACTCGACAATAATCATGCAATTGCCCGGACCGAACCCCTCATAGCGAGCGGCGGAGAAATCTTCACCCCCGGCGCCACTGGCCTTGTCGAGGGCCTTGTCGATCACGTGGGTAGGCACCTGATCCTTCTTGGCGCGCTCGATCATTCCTCGCAGGCTCAGGTTGTTGTTGGGGTCCGTACCGCCTGACTTGGCGCAGACGTAAATCTCGCGTCCGTACTTGCTGTATACCCTGGTTTTGGCCGCGGCCGTCTTGGCCATGGATTCCTTGCGGTTCTGAAACGCTCTGCCCATTGTGCTCGTCCATCACATGATCAGTGAAAACGGAAATTCTACTGAACATCGCCGTCGATAACAGCCCCGAATCCATATCGGAGCATTTACGGCGCGAGTAGATAACCGCTGCGGTGTACTTCGAAGCCGGCAATATCAGCCACGATCATGCCGGTGGTGGCCATGTGACGCAGGCTTCTGGCATACATCATGCCACGCTGTGGTGCCTTGAGAGCATGCACTTCATCGGTGATCGGGTCGATGATTTCAGCGATAAGCTGGTCTTTTTCAACAAGCTCGCCTGCATCTGCGTGAAATACCAGCAGCCCGCCGCGCGGGGCCTTTAAAAAGGTCATCGCGGCAAGGTCGGTGGCCGGAAAGGGGAGGGCCGGCAGCGCGGGAGCGTCTCCCTCGATCAGCCCCAGGTGCATCATCCAGTGAAGAATTGCGGCAGCGTCCTGTTCGGCCTGAGTGCGACTCACATCATCCTGGCCGCGCAGTTCCAGCGTGACCGACTCACTGCCATAGGGGATCGGATAGCGATCGCCGAAACGCGCCCGCAACTGCTCCCATATTAGCGTAAAGCACTCATCAAAGGACTGGCCGCCGGAGTCGGTTGCCAGCATGCTGGCCCGGGCGCCAAAGTAACAGGCCAGTGGTTCGAACGAAGGCCAGGCCGCCGGGGTGGTATAAAGATGTTCCACCGCGTGAAAATCGCAGTGCAGATCAAGAATGAAGTCGGCATTGCAGGCCAGCTTCTGCAGGGTCAGGTGCAGGTGCGCCAGGGCAGAATCGGCAGGCAGGCTGTCCAGCGCCTGGCGAATGCGGGTTCGAATCAGCGCGACATTGTCTGATGCATTATCACTCAGTGCCTCCTCCAGGCCGTCGGCAACCTGCTCGGTCACGTCCTGATAGTGCCGGTTGAAGTTGGTCAGAGTTTCAAGGTCATAGCGGCCCAGAGGGACATCCATCAGTTGCTGGTCCAGGCCGGCGGGATTGGCGACCGGAACCACGGTGATCTGGCAGCGAAGCCGGCCCTCGGCTTCCAGCGCCAGCAACTGCTGCTTCAATGTCCATGCCACCATCATGCCTGGCAGTTCGTCAGCGTGAAGGGCGCCCTGAATATACACGCGCCGTGACGCGTCCGATGGCCCGAAGGTGAAACTGTCAATCTGGCGGTGCGTGCCGGGCAGCGCCGACAGCAGAGGGTGGGCATCGTGTCTCACAAGAAGTTCCCGAGGCGGAGTGTCAATAGGAAGGCAGGCCACCCGGAGGTGGCCCTGTGATTTATTTGTCAGGACGGCTCATGCCGTCGGGCGGCGTGGACAGGTCATAGTCAAAGTACTTGTCCATCAGCGTATAGTACGTGCCATCGGCATAGACATCGCGGATCGCCTGGTTGAACCTGTCGGCGAGGTCCTGGTCGCGCTTTCTGAACGCAATGCCCGAGCCCTTGCCGAAAATGGAGGTCGGGGTGCTCAGGGTGGGGCCAATCTGCTTGAACGGGCTGTCCTGGGTTTTGAAGTCCAGGGTGCTGGTGGCGACGCCCAGATCTTCCATGATGAGGTCGAGTCGACCGGCCTTCAGGTCGTTGTCGGCGTCCTCGGAGGAGCCATAGCGACGAATGTTGAAGGTGTCGGCGTACTGGCCACTCAGGTAGACATCACGGATCGTGCCGCGTTGAACGCCGATGGTCAGACCCTTGAGCGAGGCCTTGTCGTCAAAGTTGATGTCCCTGTCACGGGAGGTCAGGAAAACGCTGGGCGTGTTGTAGTAGGGAATCGAGAACATTACCTGTCGTTCCCGCTCCGGCGTGATACCCATGGAGGACAGGATCGCGTCATACTTGCGGGCCAGAAGGCCTGGTATGAGGCCATCCCAGCCCTGTTCTACCCAGGTGCAGTTCAGGCTGGCCCGCTTGCACAATTCATTGCCCAGATCGATTTCAAACCCTTTCAGGCTGCCATCGGGGGCGCGTTCGACAAACGGCTCATAGGGGACATCAATGGCGATGCGTACCGGGTCGGGGATACGGGCAAGTGCTGTCCCGGAAGCCATTACCGAGGCAATCAGTGATGCAGCAATCCATTTTTTCATGACATTCCAACGTGTTGTTTTAATATAAGAATAATGTGTTGATGACGCTTCATGAGATTGTACGCCTGATACACGGCTACAAGGCAAGTCCTTTGCTTCTGCCTGGCCGGCATGTGCTGTCTGAAATGACGTCAGGGCGTGTTTTTACTTGGGTTATGGCCGCGTGGCAGCGACAATAAGGTACTGAATTGTTACTTGAAGGTCCCCCTGTGCCCGATACCGCTGAATTTTCGTCGCTGCCATTGCCGGCGGCGCTGCTTGATAACCTGGCCTCGCTTGAATTTACCACCATGACCCCGGTACAGGCGGCAGCACTGCCTGTCGTACTGGAAGGCCGTGATGTGATTGCCCGTGGCCGCACGGGGTCCGGCAAGACAGCGGCCTTTGGCCTCGGGGTACTGACTCGCCTGCGTCTGGAGTGGTTCGCTCCCCAGGCGCTGGTATTGTGCCCGACACGTGAGCTGGCCGATCAGGTCGCCGCCGAGTTGCGACGGCTGGGCCGCAGCCTGCCGAATCTCAAGGTGCTGGAGCTTTGTGGTGGAACTTCCATCGGTCGTCAGATTCACTCGTTGACCCATGGCGCTCATGTGCTGGTCGGAACGCCCGGCCGGGTAGAGGCTCTGCTCCGCAAGGGCTCCCTGTCGCCGGATGCCCTGTCGATGCTGGTGCTGGATGAGGCCGATCGAATGCTGGACATGGGCTTTGAAGAGGTGCTCGAGGCCATCATGAGCTGGTTGCCTGTTCCTCGTCAGACGCTGCTGTTCAGCGCCACCTGGCCCGAGGACGTGCAGGCCCTGGCGCAGGCCGGGCTGGTCAATCCTGCCATGGTGCAGGCCGGTGACGATGAAACGCCTCCGGCCATCGAGGAACACTTTCATCTGGTGGAGCGCGGTGGGCTGCTGGACGGCGTGACGTGTCTGTTGAGCCATTATCGCCCGGCGCAGTGTCTGGTGTTTTGTGAAACCAAACGGGAGACCCAGGAGACAGCCGAGGCCCTGCGCGCTGCCGGCTGGGATACGGTAGCACTGCACGGCGATCTGGAGCAGCGTGAGCGGGATGAGGCATTGCTGCTGTTTTCCCAGCACAGCGCCCGGATTATGGTGGCGACCGATGTTGCTGCCCGAGGGCTGGATATCCCGGATCTGGCGCTGGTCATCAGCATGCGCATCGCCCGTGATCTGGATGTGCATGTACACCGTATCGGTCGCACCGGCCGCGCCGGTCAGGCCGGGCGCGCCGTCACGCTGTTTACGTCAAAGGAAGGCCATCAGCTTCAGGCACTGGCATCGTATCTTGACAGGGAGTTGATGGACTCGCCGTTGCCCGCCCCCGGCCACGAGGGGCCGTCGCCGGCACCGATGGTGACGCTGGCCATTGATGGTGGCAAAAAACAGAAACTGCGTCCGGGAGATATCGTGGGTGCCCTGACGCGTGATGGCGGCCTGGCTGCGGATGACCTTGGTCGCATCAGTGTTCAGCCGACTTCAAGCTATGTGGCAGTGGCCCGTGACAAGGCGGATCAGGCGCTGAACCAGCTGAAGAACGGGCGGCTCAAGGGGCGTCAGTTTCGTGCCCGCAGGCTGCGCATTCGCTGACCGACAACACGAGATGACCATGGCAGATACGACGGACTATCGGGCGCATCCTGAAAAATATCGCATGGGTCGGGGGGAACAGGGCGTTCTGACCATCGAGCCCTACAAAAGCGAACTATTGCCGCACTGGCGTTTCAAGACGCCGGAAGTCGCCCGACAATCGGCGGATACCCTGTTCGAGATGTTTCTCGAATATGGGCGCCAGGGCGATTTTGCGGGAATGGACATGGCGCGCAAGTTCATCCAGATGGGCTATACCCGGGCGAGACGTTATGCCAACCACAAGGGCGGTCGCAAATACGACGCTGATACTGGCGAGGAATTGCCTCGCCAGACGGTGGAAGACCCGGTAAAGGCTGAATCCGCCGCCATCTTTTATGCTGTGTGGCAGCAGGCGAAGGCCGATTCAACCTATCAGCGGCTCAAGGCGGACTATCAGCGCCGGTTACGTGCCGGCTAATACCATGCTTCAGCCCTTTTTGAGCCGGATCAGGCCTTCCTGCGCCACGGAGGCGATGCGTACGCCCTGCTGATTGTAAAAGACACCGCGGCACAGGGCACGTCCGTGGCCGCTCCAGACGGCGGTAATGTCATACAGCAGCCAGTCAGTGATATCGGCGTGCTCGTGAAACCAGATGGCGTGATCCAGACTGGCAATCCTGAGGTTGGGGTCCCTGAAGTCCCGCTGGTGCGGACGCAGGGCACTGGCGATCAGATAGAAATCCGAGCTGTAGGCCAGCAGAACCTGGTGCAGATCTGCGGGAGCATCAAGTTCACCGGACAACCGACACCAGTGACGAACATGCTGGGGATCCTGTTCGGAAGGCGCGATGCGCACGAACTCGATCGGGTGGCCGGGGTAGCGCTCCACCCGGGTGCCCTGTGCCATGAGCGCCTCGGGAAAGGGGGGCAGGTCTGCCGGTGCCTGGTGCTCAAGGCCGGATTCCGGGCGATGAAATGATGCACTGCTGATGAACAGGGTGGTGTCGGCCTGCGTGGCGGTTACTCGCCTTGTCGAAAAACTGCCACCATCCCGAAGGATGTCGACTTCATAATCCACCGGGGCATTCGGGTCGCCGGGCGCGATGAAGTAGCCGTGCAGTGAATGGGCCAGACGGCCTTCTTCCACGGTTCGCTGCGCTGCCGACAGGGCCTGGCCCAGAACCTGGCCGCCATAAAGCTGAGGCAGGCCCAGATCCTGGCTCTGGCCGCAAAAGTGACGAGTATCGAGCAGGTCCGGCTGGACCAGTTCGGCAAGGGTCTTCAATGGCATACGGGCTCCTTGAATGGCTGATGGCGTGTAAGGTGACAGGAACAATGTGATGACAATGAGCCAGACGGAAAATCATCAGAGTGTAGCGCAGATGCGCAGCGATGAATTCTACATGCATCGCGCCCTGGAGGCGGCTCGTGAGGCGCTGGAGCTTGACGAAGTGCCGGTCGGGGCGGTCGTGGTCAATGCTCTGGGGGAAGTGATCGGACAGGGGTTCAATCAGCCCCGGTCTTCTCTGGATCCCACCGCTCATGCTGAAGTTCAGGCGCTGCGGATGGCCTCATTGCATGTCGATAACTATCGTCTGTCGGGATGCACCCTGTACGTCACGCTTGAGCCCTGCATGATGTGCCTGGGGGCGATGATTACCGCCCGTGTGGACCATCTGGTTTACGGGGCACCGGAGCCGCGGACCGGCATGATCCAGTCCCGGGCCAACCTGATTGATCAGCCCTGGTTTAATCATCGTCTGTCCCATCGGGGTGGCGTGCTGGCCGCGGCCTCCAGGCGCCTGCTGAAAGCCTTTTTCGATGCACGCCGTTAGCCGCCGGGGGGAGACAGCACCGCCCGGTTCCTGCCCGCACGCTTGGCCTGGTAAAGCGCGGTGTCGGCGCGCTGTATCAAACCGTTCAGGGCACCCGCCGTGCCGGTGGCCATGCCGATACTGACAGTGATCGGACGCTCGGTCGCCGGGTGAATCAGTCCGGTACCACTGACGGCTTCACGAAGACTCGTGGCAAGGTCGGTCAGTGAAGACGGGTCGATACCAGGCACCAGTGCCATGAACTCTTCGCCGCCGTAACGGGCAATCAGGCCATTGTGCACATCGATGGCCAGCTTGAGCGCTCGGGCGACTTCGGCCAGCACATGATCACCCTGTTGATGGCCCAGGGTATCGTTGATGGCCTTGAAATGGTCCAGATCGATCATCAGCAGGGTGATCCCTGCATCTTCCCGCCAGGTGCCGGCGAGGTTCATGAAGTGGCGCCGATTGGCCAGGCCGGTCAAGTCGTCGTGGTGCGCCATCCATTCGATGGCCTGCTGCAGTTCACGCCGCTGTTCGGCTTCCTGTTCCAGAGCATCCCGGGCATCACGCTCCATCATGTGCTGGGCGTTGAGCCTTCGGTTCAGCTGAAACAGCACAAACATCATCAGTGAAAATATCAGCCCGACGACCAGCACAATATCCGGCATGCTGGAATACTCCCGTGCCAGCCGCTGGCGAGTGGGCGTGGTGCACAGGGTAATGCCTTCCTGTCCCAGCGACAGCACGTTGCAATAGCTTGCCTCGGCCGGTGTTTCGGCGGGACCAAGGCGGTAGATCTGACGCCCGTGCTCGTAGGCGTTCAAGACCACATGTTCTTCGCCCAGCAGGGTGGTCAGTGTGCTCAGCAGGGGAGCCAGGGCGATGACGCTTAACGTGGCGCCGAAAATGACGCCCCGGCTGTCACGGCTGGGCAGATAAAACATGACGCTAGGCCCCATTCCCTTCAGATCGATCACATCCGTATAGCCATCCGCGCCAGGAGACAGGGGTGCATTTCCACTCAACGGATGCATCAGCTGGTTGAATGGAAGCCCGGTGCGAGGCGGGATGCCGCGGGTGGCAACGCGTGTGATGACGCCGGATGGCGATACGAATGCCAGCAGTGCCTGGTAGCCGAAGTCGTCATTGAAATTGACTGCCAGACTGTCCCACTGGTCTTGCGACGGAGGGCGTTCCAGCATTGACCAGGCACTGGTCAAATGGCTCATGGCACGGTGATGATTCTCGAGTGACTGGCTGACGTGCTCCAGAACGTTATCGCTGATCTGGCGAGCGGTGCGCTCCAGCCGGTATTGGGTCTGTACGTTCTGAAAGTGCCAATAGCCCAGCGCTGATAACATGAAGGTGCTGCTCAGTCCCAGCGCCAGTACTGTTGCCAGCCGAGTAGCACCGGGATGGTCGGCAGCCAGCCACGGGCGGGTCTGGTAAAGGGCCAGCAGCATCAGGCCGGCGGCCATCCACAAGGAAATGCTTTCGGACGGACCGGAAGATGTCTGAAGCTGAAGCCAGAGCTGGGCGCCCATCATGCTCAGAGCCATGGTCAGCACCATGGGTGAGGCCAGCCTGACAAACCGGCTGTTGAAGGTGTGAACCAGCAGCAGGACTTCAAGGGCCAGCATCAGCAGGGGGGGGCGGTCGTAAATGGTGAAGTGCCCGTGGCTCAGGGTTTCATAGAGCCATTCCCATTCATCATGACCGACCCAGCTGGTGGGCATGATGTAGCTGCACAGCAGGGTCAGCTCGACGGTCAGCAGTATACCGGCCAATGCCCAGCGCCATTCGGGGCTGAGGCGCTTGCTGACAAGCAGCAGCACTATATGGGCCTTGCCCAGCCCGCACAGCAGCCAGGTCGAAAAGGTCGGTGCCTGAATGCTTGAAATAATCAAAAATACCAGTGATGCAAGCAACATGGTGTCAGTCGACCGGTGGGATGGTGTCAAAGGAGGGCAGGTCATTGCTCTCCTCAAAGCGGCGAAGTGGTTCGAAACGCTGCTGACTGCGCGTCACGTAACTCAATATGTCGTGATAACGTCTGATGTTACGAACATAGTAGACCGCCACGTGCCCTGGCGCGTAACCGTGGGGCACCTGCTGATACCATTGTCGTTTTTGCAATAGAGGCAGTGCCGTTTTGATGTTCTTCCACAGGTCCGGATTCTGTCCCTGCATACGCGCGACACGTCTGGCATCCAGCACATGACCCAGCCCGATGTTATAGGATGCCATTGCCATCCAGGTCCGATCCGGTTCCTTGATGGAAGCGGGCAGTCTGCGCCGCACACTGGCCAGGTAGCGTGATCCGCCATCGATGCTTTGGTGCGCATCACGTCGGTTGGCGATACCCATGCGTCTGGCCGTGGGACGCGTCAACATCATGAGGCCTCTCACACCGGTCGGAGAGACGGCATCGGGGCGCCAGTGAGACTCCTGATAGCCCAGCGCCGCCAGCATTTTCCAGTCGATCCCGGTTTCCCTGGCCGCCTTTTGGAACAGGGCCTGGTAGCGCGGCAGGGTGGTCTTGACCTGATTGATGAATCGGCGTGCGCCGACGTACTCAAGGTAATCATCATGGCCGAAATAACGCTCGATCAGCTGGTCCAGCGTGCCGTTGCGACGCTGGGTGTCGATGAACTGATTGGCGCGTGACAACAGGCTGATATCCGTGTCGGCCGGGAAGGCCCAGACCAGGGAGAGGGGATGGCCTAGGGAGAAGGCATTTTCGACCTGCGGATAGAATAATCGGTTCAGCTTGAACTGGTGTTCATAAATGACGGCAGCGTCCAGTCGGCCATCGTTGACCAGTTCCAGCAGGTCATTGACTTCCAGATCGCTGCTTTCCTTCCAGCTCAGCGCGGGCAGTGATGCCTGGGCATTTCTCAACAGGCTGTCAGGGCCTGCATTGGACAGGACCGCTATATCAAGCCCTATCAGATCCTCGGGGGTGCGTGGTCGGCGCAGGCCGCGGTGATAGATGACCAGTGGCTGCATCGTCATCAGCGGGCGGCTGTACCGTACCCCGGGGGTCGTGGTGGTCAGGGGGAGTCCTGCTGCTCCGAGGTCGGCCTTTCCGGTGCGCACGGCACCGAGAATACCGGCAATATTGTTCTCGCGGTCGACGGCCAGGCTCACCCCCAGGGTGCGGGCAAATCGAGTGAACAGTTCGTATTCAAACCCGGTCGGGCCCTGGCGGCCTTCATAAAAGGAGGTGGGAGTATTGCGGGTATAGACCTGCAGGAAATCCCGTTTTCTGACCGCGCCAAGCTCCCCGTCGCGTGGCAACAGGTTCATTTCCGGAATGGCCATCAGACCGCACAGTACGAGCAGTGACAACCACCGATGTGAGGGGCGCTTCAATACGTCGGGAAACAGCAGGCGCATAGGCGTCTAATTACTTGTAGTGGATAGCACTTGAAAACATCGCACAGAGGGTTTCTGCCCTGTGCAGCGAAAAACAGCGAGCAAGGCCATTATACTTTCGCCTCTGGCAGGGGTTTCGCGTATCATGCTCCCCGCTGCCCGGGGGCGATCCGCGAGTGGATGCCCTTTCATTCATGCTGCTGCAGAGGCTTCCTTCGTCATGCTCGAACTGCGAGGCGCGAGTGCCCTTTCTTCCTTTCGTCATTCCAAACTGCTCAATACCCTGCGCGAGGCTGGCGCCGACATTGAACAACTGGGTGCGACGTATACCTATTTCATTGATACCGGGCACCGGCTGGATGAGGTGACGCTTGCGCGTCTGGCCTCACTGCTGGATGCCACCGATACCCTGCCGCCGGCTGCCGGCCGCCAGGTGCTGGTGGTACCCCGGTTGGGAACACTGTCTCCCTGGTCGTCCAAGGCGACCGATATCGCTCATAACTGCAGTCTTGACGGGGTACGTCGAATCGAACGTGGAATCGTTTACGATATCACGTTCGGACAATTACCTGACGAAGAAGTGCAGCGCAGGATACTGGATCATCTGCACGATCGCATGACTGAAACGGTGCTGCATGATACGGCCGATGCCGTGCATCTTTTCGATACGCAGGCGCCACGTCCGCTTGCGCATGTGGACATTATCGGCGGCGGGCGGCCCGAGCTTGAAACGGCCAACCGCGAGCTGGGCCTGGCGCTGGCTGACGACGAGATCGATTACCTGGTCGAGGCCTTTACCGCCCTGGGGCGCAATCCGGCCGACATCGAGTTGATGATGTTTGCCCAGGCCAACTCCGAGCACTGCCGCCACAAGATCTTCAATGCGTCCTGGACCATTGATGGCGAAGCCCAGCCCCTGTCCCTGTTCAAGATGATCAAGAATACCAATGAACAGGGGGGCGATAACGTACTGTCGGCCTACAGTGATAATGCAGCGATCATTCGCGGCCTGAGTGCCGGGCGCTTCTTCCCGTCACCGACCGATCATCGTTACGGCTATCATCAGGAACCGATTCATATTCTGATGAAGGTCGAAACTCATAACCATCCTACGGCGATTGCCCCGCACCCGGGGGCCTCGACCGGCGCCGGCGGCGAGATCCGTGACGAAGGTGCCACCGGAATCGGCGGCAAGCCCAAGGCCGGTCTGGCCGGTTACAGTGTATCCAATCTGCGGATGCCCGGCTTTATCCAGCCCTGGGAAGAATACGACTACGGCAAGCCCGGCCGAATCAAGAGTGCGCTGGACATCATGATCGAAGCGCCCATCGGGGCAGCGGCGTTCAATAACGAGTTTGGTCGGCCCAACCTCAATGGCTACTTCCGGACCTACGAACAGGACGTCATCAGCCGTGATGGCATCGAACGGCGGGGGTATCACAAGCCGATCATGCTGGCTGGTGGCTATGGCAACGTTCGCGACGAGCATGTCGACAAGCGGGAAATCCCGGTAGGCGCGAAGCTCATCGTGATGGGTGGCCCGGCAATGCTGATCGGCCTTGGCGGCGGAGCAGCATCCTCGACAGCGTCCGGCGCTTCCAGCGAAGATCTGGATTTTGCCTCGGTTCAGCGTGGTAACCCCGAGATGGAGCGTCGTGCTCAGGAAGTGATCGATCGCTGCTGGGCCATGGGCACCGATAACCCGATCTGCTTCATTCATGATGTCGGTGCGGGCGGCCTGTCCAATGCCTTGCCGGAGCTGGTCAAGGACGGGGACCGGGGGGGCCTGTTTGACCTGCGCGCCATTCCCAGTGCCGAGCCGGGCCTGAGCCCGCTGGAAATCTGGTGCAACGAAGCTCAGGAGCGTTATGTGCTGGCCGTTGCTCCGGCGCAGCTCGAGGCCTTTGAAGCCTTGTGCCATCGTGAGCGGTGCCTGTATGCCGTGGTTGGCGAGGCGCAGGAAGCACATCACCTCGAAGTGCGTGATGGCCACTTCAACACCTCGCCGGTGGATCTGCCGATGAGCCTGCTGTTCGGCAAGCCGCCGAAAATGCATCGTTCCTTTGAGCGTGCATCGCACGAGCTGTCCGGTGTCATGCTCGACAACCTTGACCTGCGCGAAGCCATGGAACGGGTGCTGCACCTGCCGGCGGTGGGCTCAAAGAGCTTTTTGATTACCATCGGCGATCGTTCGATTACCGGCATGGTGGCGCGTGACCAGATGGTTGGGCCATGGCAGGTACCGGTAGCGGACAGCGCGGTAACCACTTCGTCCTACGATACTCACCAGGGTGAGGCGATGGCCATGGGCGAGCGCACGCCGGCCGCACTGATTTCCGCTCCGGCTTCTGCGCGCATGGCCGTGGCAGAGGTCATTACCAACCTGGCGGGCACGCCGATCGCTCAACTGTCAGACATCAAGCTGTCCGCCAACTGGATGAGTGCGGCAGACCATCCGGGCGAAAATGAAGCACTGTACGATGCGGTACACGCTGTGGGTATGGCGTTGTGCCCGGCGTTGGGTCTGACCATTCCGGTGGGCAAGGACTCGATGTCGATGCGTACCGACTGGCAGGATAACGGCCGTGACAAGACCGTGGCCTCGCCGATGTCGCTGATCGTCTCCGGGTTTGCACCCGTCACCGATGCGCTGGCGACATTGACGCCCACACTGGCCACGGATCAGGGGGAGACTGACCTGATCCTGATTGACCTGGGGCGTGGCAAAAACCGCCTCGGCGGCTCTGCGCTGGCGCAGGTGTATGGCCAGCTTGGTGCCAGCACACCGGATGTGGATGATCCGGAAGATCTGCGCGCCTTCTTTGCCGTGCTTCAGGGCCTGAACGGAGACGGCCGGCTGCTGGCCTATCATGACCGCTCGGATGGCGGATTACTGGTCACGCTGCTGGAAATGGCCTTTGCCGGCCACACCGGCCTTGATGTTGATCTCGACTGGCTGGCCTATGACCTTCATGACGCGACTCATGCCCTGTTCAACGAGGAGCTGGGGGCAGTAGTGCAGGTGCGCCGCAGCGACACGGCCGAGGTGCTTTCCCAGCTTAATGCGGCCGGATTCGATGGTGCCTGTGGCGTCGTGGCGACTACGCGAGCCGATGATGTCGTGCGGGTTTCGCTTTATGGCGAGCCATTGATCGAGTCGACGCGCATCGAAACGCAGCGCGCCTGGGCAGAGACCAGCTACCGGATTCAGGCCATGCGGGATAACCCGGCCTGTGCACGATCCGAGTTTGATGGCCTGCTGGATGCCCGTGATCCGGGACTGTTTGCCGAGTTGTCGTTTGATGTCAACGAAGATGTCGCGGCGCCGTTCATCAACAAGGGCGCACGCCCTGCGATTGCCATCCTGCGAGAGCAGGGCGTCAACGGACAGATGGAAATGGCGGCGGCCTTTGACCGTGCCGGTTTCGATGCCGTTGATGTACACATGAGCGATATTCTGGAAGGCCGCGTCTCGCTTGCCGATATGCAGGGGCTGGTAGCCTGCGGTGGTTTCTCTTACGGCGATGTGCTGGGCGCCGGCGGCGGCTGGGCCCGATCGATACTGTTCAACACCCGGGCCCGCGATGAGTTCGAGGCCTTCTTCACGCGTGAAGACAGCCTGGCGCTCGGGGTCTGCAACGGATGTCAGATGCTGTCTCAGCTCAAGACACTGATTCCGGGGGCTGATCACTGGCCGCGCTTTGTTCGCAACGAGTCCGAGCAGTTCGAGGCGCGTGTCTCGATGGTACAGGTTGAGGCATCACCATCGCTGTTTCTGGCCGGAATGGAAGGTTCCCGTCTGCCGGTAGCCGTGGCTCATGGCGAAGGTCGGGTAGAATTCCCGGATGATGCAGGGCTACGGGCGCTGCAGGCCAGCGGCCAGATATCGATGCGTTATATCGATAACCACGGGCAGGTAACCTCACGTTACCCGGCCAACCCGAACGGGTCGCCTTCCGGGATTACCGGTCTGACTACCACCGATGGACGCGTCACCATCATGATGCCGCATCCGGAGCGTGTTGCACGTGCAGTCACCAACTCCTGGCGTCCGGCAGAATGGACACAGGATGGCGGCTGGATGCGCCTGTTCCGCAATGCCCGTGTCTGGCTGGGCTGATCGGCAGGACTGTTGAGCAGGTCAAGGGGTCGCCGCTTATGCTGCGGCCCTTTTTTGTGGGCAACTACCGCGCCTCAAACCTGCCCGGGGCGGTCCTGCAGCGGGCTGGTACCAAAATAGCGCTTGTATTCCCTACTGAACTGGGAGGCGCTGGTGTAGCCGACTTCATTGGCGGTCAGCGAAACGGAGTGATCCGGCTGGGCCAGCAGTGCCCTGGCGCGCAGCAGCCGAACGCGCTTTTGATACTGCAGTGGTGACAGACAGGTGATCTGCTTGAAGTGGTGATAAAACGATGATGCGCTCATGTGGACCTGCTCGGCCAGCGTGTCGATCGCCAGTGTGCTCTGATACTCGCTATGCAGGATATGCAGCGCCCGTGCGATGCGGGGGTAGGCAAACTGGCCCTGATGATACATCAGGTGATGCAGGCTGCCGCCCTGGGGGCCGCGCAGTGCCTGAAAAATGACTTCCCGCACGCGTGATTCACCCAGCACCTGTGCCTTGAGTGGATCATCAAGGCACTCGAGCAGTCGAATCACGCTGCCGGCCATGTCTTCATCCAGGGCTACAGAGGCCATCGGCGCCGGTGGTTCCTGTTCCGGCGAGGGCATGTGGCGTACCAGATCGCTGAGTATTTCCGGGCTGATGTGCAGTGTTATCCCCAGAAGAGGAGCCTCTGGGGTGGCTTCCGTTTCACAGTCGAACGGCAGCGGCATGGCCTGAATCAGGTAGTGACCGGCCCCATAATGAATGGTTTGATCGCCCAGATAGCCCTGCTTGCCGCCCTGTGCAATCACGACCAGGCCGGGTTCGTACATCTGTGGCGTGCGCTGCTGGGCGCAGTGGGTGCGCAGGGTCCTGAGGCCGGGGATGATGGTGTCATTAAAGCCATCATTCGGTGCGTGCGGAGTGATCAGTTCCGCCAGACGGTCCACGGTATGCTGCGCTATCGATGGCTGTTCTCCATCAGACATGACGGGCTCCTTGTTCGAAGGTGACCGTATTATTGTGCACGTGATAACAGGGTATGCGAGTCTTTTTTCATTTTTTCTGGAGAAACAGGCATATTTGAGGTAGTAACGGCTCTGGTCTGGCATGGGTGTCAGGCGCACACTGACGGAGACTTTTTTTGTACAAGGAGGGCATGCATGCCCGTTACTACCCAGGCCTATGCGGCCTTTTCTCCCGACCAGCCCCTGTCTTCCTGGACCTTTGAGCGCCGTGCGCCTCGTGCCGACGATGTGTCCATCGATATTCTCTATTGTGGCGTCTGCCACAGCGACCTGCATTTTGCTCGTGATGACTGGGGCTTTTCATCGTACCCGGTAGTGCCGGGTCATGAGATTGTCGGTCGCGTCACCTCGGTAGGCAGTGATGTCAGCCACTATCAGGTCGGTGACGTTGTCGGTGTGGGCTGCATGGTTGACTCCTGCAGACACTGCAGTGCCTGTCACGATGGGCTGGAGCAGTACTGTCAGGAAGGATTCACCATGACCTATGGCAGTCCGGATCGCCACGATCAGTCGCTGACCCAGGGAGGGTATTCCCGTCACGTCGTGGTCAGTGAGCGGTTTGTGGTGCGCATGCCCGAGGGTATCGACCTTCAAGGCGCCGCGCCGATTTTGTGCGCCGGCATCACGACCTACTCGCCGCTTCGTCATCATGGCGTCGGGCCCGGTCACAAGGTGGGCGTGATTGGCATGGGTGGACTGGGGCACATGGGGGTCAAGCTGGCTCGGGCTCTGGGTGCGGAAGTCACTCTCTTTACCCGCTCAGAAGGCAAGCGGGAGGAGGCTCTGGCTCAGGGCGCAGATCACGTGGTGATCTCCACCGACGAGGCGCAGATGGAGGCAGTGGCCGGCCGGTTTGACTTCATGCTTGACACCATCCCGGTACAGCATGATCTGAACCCGTATCTGAATGCACTGGGCCATGATGGCACGCATATTCTGGTCGGGCTGCTTGAGCCAATCGATCCGCCCATCAACGCCGCCAATCTGCTGATGAAGCGTCGAGTGGTGGCAGGCTCACTGATTGGCGGCATGGCGGAGACCCAGGAAGTGCTTGAGTTCTGCGCGAAGCACGATATCGCCTGCGACGTTGAAATGATCAAAATCGATCAGATCAATGAGGCATTCGAGCGCATGGAAAAGGGGGATGTGAAGTATCGGTTTGTCATCGACATGCAGGCGTCATCCCCGGCCTGATACGCTGAAAGTGAAGTGATGTCCATGTGCCCCCGCTCCCTGATACGGAGCGGGGGCACATGTCGTCATGCAGCGGGTGCGTCTTCTGCGGACAGGTCGATCTCGGCCGGTGCCTCCAGCATGTCGCTGACCCCTGCCAGGCAGGGCAGGTAATGCGGCATGTGGGTGTGATGATCAAAGGCCGAGCGGTCATCAAAGGTCGCCGTCAGCACTACGGTGTGGGGGTTGCCATCGTCCAGACTGATGTCGAACCGACGACAGCCAAGCTCAAAGGCCAGGGACTCACTGGCATCATGCTCCGCCAGGGCCATGAATTCCTTGATGGCCTCCGGCCGAACCTGGTAGCGGGCAGTCATGACTAACGGGGTGTGACTCATGGGGTGTCTTCCTTGTTATGGGTGGTCGATGAGCGCAGATGCGTGCCGTATCAGTGAACCAGAGGGGCCTTGCCCATGCCCAGTCGCTCGTGCAGCTCGGCGGCGGCGCTTTTCAGTAATTCAATCAGGCCTTCGAGCAACTGGCCACCCTGATCCGGCCCCGAGACAAACTGTTCCACGCTCAGGTGAACGGTGTCTTCCATCAGTACAATCTTGACGGCCTTGAGGGTATTCATCACTTCATTGGCTGCTTCCAGCATCAGGGCCTGATCATCCGTGCCGGTGGGCCAGGCATTGGGCAGCAGGAGCTGGAAAAACGAGGGTTCATCCTCGGCGGCGATCAGCATGAAATCAACGCCATCATTGGTCAATCTGGCGGCGTGGTCTTCAACGACCTCCACCTCGGTTGTTTCATCGAGGTAATCGAGGTAGGTCTGCAGTACCGGGTTGGCATCCATGGCAACTCCTGGCAGGGAACGCCTGCCTTGTCTGATTCGAACGAGACCACCATCATGGTGGCCCCTTCATTATTCGTGTGTGGTGCAATGACCCAGGTTTCACTTCGCCCCTATCAACAGGAGGCCGTTCGCCGCGTGGTGGACTGGTTTCGCCGCAGCAGCGAGCCGGCGGTGGTTGTACTGCCCACCGGCAGCGGAAAAAGCCTTGTCATTGCCGAGCTGGCGCGTCTTGCCCGCGGGCGCGTACTGGTATTGGCCCACGTTCGGGAACTGGTCGAGCAGAACCACGCCAAGTATGAGGCCTACGGCCTGCAGGCGGACATTTTCAGTGCCGGTCTGGGGCGCAAGGAAACCGCACGTCAGGTCGTTTTCGGGTCGGTGCAATCGGTGGCCAATCGCCTTGATGCCTTCGGGGGCGGTGACTTTACCCTGCTGGTCATTGATGAATGCCATCGGGTGGACGTCAGTGATGATGCCACGCGCGTATCGCGTTATCAGCAGGTTATCGATCATTTGAGGGCAGCGAACCCGAATCTCAAGGTGCTGGGGCTGACGGCAACGCCGTTTCGGCTCGGCCAGGGCGCCATTTATCACCAGCATTACCACGGCATGGTGCGCGGGCCGGAGACGTCCTTTTTCAGGGCCTGCGTATTCGAACAACCGCTGCGGGTGATGGTGCGGCAGGGATATTTGACCGAACCGCGCCTGATTGATGCTGCCATTGCCCGGTATGATTTCTCCCACCTGATAACCCGCCGTGACGCAGCACCCCGGGAGGATGAACTCAATCGGGTAGTGAAGGGCAGTCGGGCTACTCCCGTGATCATCGAGGATGTACTGGCTCAGGCGACGGATCGGCAGGGAGTCATGATCTTTGCCGCGACCGTGGCGCATGCCGAGGAGATCCTGACCTACCTTCCTCCGGAAAGTGCGCTGGTGACCGGGCAGACCGAGACTCGGGTGCGTGACGAGATCATCGCCGACTTCAAGGTCCGCCGACTCAAGTACCTGGTGAATGTGTCGGTACTGACTACCGGCTTTGATGCCCCCCATGTGGATGTCATTGCCATATTGCGTCCCACCCAGTCGGTCGGGCTCTATCAGCAGATTGTCGGTCGCGGCCTTCGCCTGAGTCCGGGCAAGACCGATTGTCTGATTCTGGATTATGCCGGCAACCCCTGGGGACTTTATGACCCGGACATGACCACGCCGCGCCCGGCGTCGGATACCGAGCCGGTGCAGGTACCATGTCCACTGTGTGACTTTGCCAATACTTTCTGGGGGCGCATGGACGGTGAGGTTCTGATCGAGCATTTCGGACGACGCTGCCAGGGACTGGTGGAAGGAGAGCAGGGCCTGACCCAGTGCCTGTTCAGATTTCGCTTCAAGGTCTGCGATGAGTGCGGAACGGAAAATGATATTGCTGCCCGGCGCTGTGGCGGGTGTGAGCGGTTGCTGGTGGACGCTGACAACCAGCTCAAGGAGGCCTTGAAGCTGCGTGACGCGAAGGTTTTGCGCGTCAGCGGCATGGAGCTGGTGGCGGCGCGCAATGGCCGTGGCATGCCCCGGCTTCAGGTGGTCTATCACGACGAGGATGGCGCGCAGCTCGATGAGTGGTTTGCCCTGGAGACCCCCGCCCAGCGCACCGTGTTCGAGCGGGTTTTTCTACGCCACCACCTGCGGGCCCCCGGAACCGGCTGGGTACCGGACAGTATCGAGACCGTTTGTGCCGAGCACGCACGGCTTCGAGCGCCTGATTTCGTGATCGGTCGCAAGGTAGGGCGATACTGGAGGATTCGAGAAAAGCTGTTTGATTACGAAGGACGCTATCGGCGCGCCGACAGCGCTTCCTGACAGGCGTCAGATGTCTGAAATGCTGGTACAATTACACGATGAATCTGCCCCTTTCCCTTGATTACCCTGAGCCCTTTTCGCGATGAGCGATTCCGATGCACTGCCGTCGGTACCGATGCTGTCGGCGCCACCGTCCTCGTTTTTGGCACGAGTCAATGATGAGCCTGTCACGGAACTGCCCGAGGATCTGTATATTCCACCGGAAGCGCTCAGGGTCTTTCTGGATACCTTTGAAGGGCCGCTGGATCTGCTTTTGTATCTGATTCGTCGTCAGAACCTGGATATTCTGGCGGTCAATGTGGCGGCGGTGACCCACCAGTACATTGAATATGTCGAGCTGATGGAAACTTCCGGGATCGATCTGGCGGCAGAGTACCTGTTGATGGCCGCCATGCTGGCGGAAATCAAGTCGCGCACGCTGTTGCCGCGCCCACCGAAGGGGGACGCGGAGGAGGACGAGGACGACCCGACAGCTGCACTGGTGCGTCGACTGCAGGAATATGAACAACTCAAGCAGGCGGCCGATGAGCTGGATACCCTGCCGCGCCAGGGGCGTGACTGGTTCAGCCCTCAGGTCGCATTGCCGGAGCTTTCTCCCCGGGTGATCTACCCGGAGGTGGATATGGCGGACCTGCTGGGCGCGCTCAAGGGGCTGCTGGCCCAGGCCGAGCTGAATCAGTCCCACCAGATTACACGTGAAACCCTCTCGACACGTGAGCGTATGCTCGCCATCATGGCGCGCCTCGATGCAGGACATTTTACGCCCTTTGAAGCGCTCTTTACGCTGGAGGAAGGCCGCGCCGGGGTCATAGTGACCTTCATGGCCCTGCTGGAACTGGCGAAGGAGCGCATGATCGAGATCGTTCAGAATGCCCCGTTGTCGCCGATTCACGTTCGTGCCCGACTTGCCGAGGCGGATCACGTTGACGGGATAACGGGCGAGGAGGGCGGAGAGTCTGCCTTTGACGATGAATAATGACGTATGCCAGTGAATGACCCGGAGTAAAAGGTGCCGTGACTCACAATGACATTTCCCTGGATCGTATTATCGAAGGGGTGCTGCTGGCCGCCGGGGAGCCGTTGATGCTTGACCGGCTGGAAAGCCTGTTCGACGAGCGCGAGCGGCCGACCAGGCTCGAGCTCAAGGCCGCGCTGGATGTGCTGGGTCAGCGTCTTGAGTCCAGCGCCCTGACACTGAGTCACACGGCCTCAGGGTACCGTCTTCACGTCAGTCAGGCCCTGTCGCCCTGGGTCTCCAGGCTCTGGGAAGAGCGCCCGCAGCGCTATTCCCGGGCGCTGATGGAAACCCTGGCACTGATCGCCTATCGCCAGCCGGTTACGCGGGCAGACATCGAGGAGGTACGAGGCGTATCGGTCAGTGCCTCGATCATGCGGACCCTGACCGAGCGTAACTGGGTGCGGGTCATCGGTCATCGTGACGTGCCGGGGCGACCGGCCGTGTATGCTACCACTCGCAGCTTCATGGATGACTTCGGGCTGACAACGCTTGATGAACTGCCCCCCATGCACACCCTGAGCACGCCTCCCGACACGGAGGGCAATCAGGATTACAATGCTTCCCCCGAGGGCGATATACTCTCCCTCGATAAGGAAGATGCACCTGCTGTTCCGCCTGACAATGCGAGCGAGACAGCACAACACGCCGAGAAGGCGTCCACGGAATCAACGCTGGATTTTGCCACCCTGGGCCAGCGATTGATCGAACGCCGGCATTCACTGTCTGACCAGACAGCAGATAACCGGCACGACGATGAGAGTAATGACACTGATGACAACGACGACTGAAAAGCTGCAGAAGGTACTGGCCCGGGCCGGGCTGGGTTCACGCCGCGAAATGGAAACCGCGATTGCCGATGGTCGCGTTACGGTCAATGGCAGGGTAGCGACCCTTGGCGACCGTATTGCCACCACCGACAGCGTGAATGTCGATAACCGCCCGGTCAGCATCCGTGCTGCCGAAGACGCCCCGCGTCGGGTGATCATGTATAACAAGCCGGAAGGCGAACTGTGTACGCGACGTGATCCTGAAGGACGACGCACCGTGTTTGAACGGCTGCCGCGCCTCAAGGGAGAGCGCTGGATCGCGATTGGCCGTCTCGATATCAACACCAGTGGTCTGTTGCTGTTTACCACGGATGGGGAGCTGGCCAACAAGCTGATGCATCCCTCGATGCAGATCGAGCGTGAATACGCCGTGCGGGTCATGGGTGAAGTAACCCAGGCACAGGTCAACGCCATGGCCGAAGGGGTAATGCTGGATGATGGCCCCGCAAGGTTTTCCGATATTCAGGAGTTTGGTGGCGAAGGCATCAATACCTGGTTTCACGTCGTGATTCTTGAAGGGCGCAACCGTGAAGTTCGTCGCCTGTGGGAATCCCAGGGCCTGACCGTCAGCCGTCTGAAGCGCGTTCGGTATGGCAATATCTTTATCGACAAGCGGGCCCGGGCGGGGGAATGGACCGAGTTGACTCAGGAAGAGGTCGATGGACTATCGACGCTGGCAGGTCTGGAGCAGCGGCGTGTGCCGCAGTTGACGCCGGATGAGAAAAACCGCTGGAATCGGGACAAGGACAAGCGTCGTCCCGTGCGTGGCGTCAAGTCCACGAGCTCGCGCGACGGTGGCCGTGACAGCAAAAGCCGCGATGACAGCAGGGGCCGGGCCGGCGAAGGACGTCAGGGTGCCGCTCAGCGGTCATCCAGAGATGACGCACGCCGGTCCTCGAAGGACGACTGGGCACCGCGTCCGCCGCGTCGACAACGGTAATTGATATAAGTGCTTGCATGCCGGTGCGTTTCACAGTAATATTTGCGCCGCGTTGAGCGGGTCGTTAGCTCAGTTGGTAGAGCAGTTGGCTTTTAACCAATTGGTCGTAGGTTCGAATCCTACACGACCCACCATCTCTTCCAGTAAGAGAAAAGCTCAACCCGTTCGGCATGTTACGGGTCGTTAGCTCAGTTGGTAGAGCAGTTGGCTTTTAACCAATTGGTCGTAGGTTCGAATCCTACACGACCCACCATCCGAACTTGTGCACGAAAAATCGAACGGTTTTTCCAGGGTCGTTAGCTCAGTTGGTAGAGCAGTTGGCTTTTAACCAATTGGTCGTAGGTTCGAATCCTACACGACCCACCAGAATTCAAGGCCCCGGTCTCTTCGAGATCGGGGCTTTTTTATGCCTGAAAAATGGTATTTCGCCTGGTCAAGGACTTCAGTCGTGAACCACAGTGGTCGATACTGTCACGATAAGGCGCTTTCTGCGTCGATATTAACGGTGGGTGTTGTTTCCGTGTTGGTGACGTGGAAAGGGCATGCCTGCCCCCAAGTGTGGAGGGTCTTGCCGTGAGTACCATAACCCCGCTGATTGATACCCTGATGCATCAGGTGCTGGGGCGCCGGGCACAGATGGAGCGTGTGGCTTCCGAAGGGGCCGAGAACAAGGTGTTGTCTGTTAATGCCGTGCGGGGTGATCAGTCGCTCAAGCCTGGCCAGGAGCATTTGAATCGCCCCCAGCAGCCGGAAATGCAGGTTGCTTCGGCGCGACAGGGTGCCGCCCAGCGTGCCGGGGCCGAGGCAGGGCTTTATGAGCGGCTGCAACCGGTGACCAGTGACGCGGCCAGGGCCGCACCCTCATCCCTCCAGTTTCGCTTTACCCGGGAAGGCCAGACGCTTTCCACCCTGCTGTCACAGTTTGGTGACGTTAAAACCAGCGTACCAGCCCGGACGCCTGCACTGATTACTCAGCCGGGTGTGCCTGCCAGCCCGAGCGCCATGGCGGAAGGGCTGCGACAAACCGTCGGACAAAGCGGCATATTCTACGAATCCCACTTGTCTCGCTGGTTCAAGGGTGACTTTCCGGAGCAACTGCTCCGTCAGGAGCCTCAGGGGCGCTTGCCGCTGCTGCTGCGTGCCGGAGGCGAGGGCGCTCCGCTGCCGGGAGCACCTGCGGCGCAGCCCGGCGCCCCGATGACCACGACAGGTGCTGCAGTTGCAGGGCAGGTGCATCCCTCGCCCGGCATGCCGGGGGCAACCCCCCCGCCGACGGTCGGATCAGCCACAATGCCTTTCGGGGCTGGTGCGGCTGACATGGCGCCAGGCCCTGCTGCTGCATCGGCCCGGTCAGGTGCGGAGACGATGGCGCGAGGTGACGTGGGATCATCACCTGTCGGTACCGAGCCGCGGCAGATCATTCATGAAAGCGTTCAGCGGCTGGTCAGCCACCAGCTGGAAACCCTGACCACTCATACCCTTCGTATTGATGCCCAGCTGACACCGCAGGTGCCGTTGTTAATGGAAATCACCGAGCTGCGTCCCTTGCCGGATGAAGATGCCCTGTACATGGATGAACGTGAGGCCCATCAGGCGGACGATGATGAGGCCAGTCGCTGGCGCTCAACCCTGAGCCTTGAATTGCCGCGTCTGGGAGCAGTGCAGTTTGACCTGCTGATGAATGATGGAGCACTGTCGATTGCCTGTCGCACCGATCAGGCGCAGACCGCAGGTCGCTTTCGTGAGGCGCGTGTTGCCCTTCAGCAGGCAATGTCGGAGATTGGGCTGTCGACACAACGTATCGATATCGAACGACTGACGCGGGAGGAGGGGCATGAGTGAGGAGCAACCCGCACCACAGGCGCGCGCCGCGGCCATTTCCTATGGGGCCGGTGACGCCGCGCCGCGTGTGGTCGCCAAGGGATATGGATCTACGGCACAGGCCATTCTTGAGCGAGCCGAGGAAAACGGCCTTTATGTTCATCACTCAGCCGAGCTTGTGGATCTACTGATGAAGGTTGACCTCGATGAGCGGATTCCGGCTGCCCTTTATCAGGCCATTGCCGAGCTGCTGGCCTGGGTGTATGCCCTGGAGGAAGGCTTTACGACGCTCGGACAGGCTGCACGCGACGAGGCTTCCCGGGAGGGGTGAGCTGCGCGACCTTTGGCGCTATGATGACGCTGGCGGCCCTTGACGTGTCGAGGGCCAGTTCATCAGCAGGGGGAGCCCCTGCCTGTCGGAGTGATAGACACATGACACACCTTACCGAACGCGAGCAGGTGCAGGCGCACCTGGCTCGCTCCTACCAGCCTGCGGCTGTTTCAGCCGATGAGTCCCTTCAGCGCGAACGCATCAAGACCCTGCTCAAGGCACACAATGCCACCCTGGTGGCGCACTATTATACGGAAGACAGTCTGCAGGCTCTGGCCGAGGAAACGGGCGGCTGCGTTGCCGATTCTCTTGAAATGGCCCGTTTTGGTGCGGCATCACCGTCTTCTACGCTGGTCGTTGCCGGCGTGCGCTTCATGGGCGAGACAGCCAAGATGCTGTCGCCTGACAAGCGTGTACTGATGCCGACCCTGGAGGCCACCTGTTCACTGGATATCGGGTGTCCAGCGCCCGAGTTCAGCGCCTTTTGTGATGCACATCCTGACCGAACCGTGGTGGTATACGCCAATACGTCGGCTGAGGTAAAGGCACGGGCAGACTGGGTGGTGACATCGGCGATTGCCGAGGATGTGGTGGCACACCTGCATGCGCGCGGTGAAAGGATTATCTGGGCTCCTGACAAGCACCTGGGCCGGTTTGTGCAGTCACGTACCGGTGCCGACATGCTGATGTGGGAGGGTGCCTGCATTGTTCATGAAGAATTCAAGGCCAGGGGTATCGAGGACATGTTGCGTGTGTACCCTCAGGCCGCTGTGCTGGTGCATCCCGAATCACCACAGGCGGTCGTGGATCTGGCTGATGTGGCAGGTTCCACGTCGCAGTTGATCAATGCCGCTCGCAAGATGACACAGGACACCCTGATCGTTGCCACGGATCGAGGCATTTTCTACAAGATGCAGCAGGCCGTGCCTGACAAGCTGTTGATCGAGGCGCCGACCGGCGGGAATGGCGCGACCTGTCGCAGCTGTGCCCATTGCCCCTGGATGGCAATGAACAGTCTCGATAAGCTCGAGTTGTGCCTTGAAGAGGGGCTGGGGGCGATCGAGGTGGATGACGCGATTCGTCGTCGCGCCCTGGTCGGGCTGGAGCGCATGCTGACGTTCAGAAACAGCCTGTAAGTCTGTCTGCAACGCCCCGGGCCGAAACGGCCGGGGCGTATTTCCATCGTGTCAAAAGTCGTCCAGCGCGCTGCGGTAGCGCATGAACGCGTCCCGCCGTGCCCTGATACGGCTTGCCAGCGTATAGTTTCCGGCCCGGGTGGCTTCCCCTTCGGCAATATCCAGCTGTTTCATACCCTTGTCGATACGACCGGTCAGCTGCAATTGCTCGGCCAGCGCCAGATGGCCTTCGGCTGAATGGCCGCTTCGCCCGGCGGCCTCTGCCAGCAGATTCCAGACATCCGGGTCTTCCGGGCGTTGTTCGGAGAGCTTTTCAAGCACCGGATAGGCCTTTGACGGCGCCAGATTGAGGAGGGCTTCACCTTCGATCAGGCGAGCCGGAGTGTTGTCGGGGACAATGGCCAGCAAGCGGCGGCTGCGTGCCAGGGCCTCGTTGAAGCGATTGGCATCCAGGGCTACATCGGCGGCGCTATTTTGCAGCATGGACAGGTCGGGATAGCGTGTTATCAAACGGTCGAGTCCGGTCAGCGCCTTGTCGGTACGGTGCTCGACGGCATCGGTCATGGCGTCAAGATACGCCAGTGCCTCGGGCGACGGGTCGTCTTCTTCCAGGCGGTGTCTGGCCTGAGCCGGGTCATCCATGTGCATGGCCAGCAGTACACGGGCGCGTACCATGTCGTATAACGGGCCTGCCGGGGGGCCATGGCCGTGCCCCAGCTGATCGGCACGGGCCTCTGTGGTGCTGATGCGTGTTTCGGTCAGGGGGTGGGTCAGCAGGAATTCGGGCGGTGTAGACCCCTGCAGGCTGGCCAGCCGCTGAAGAATACGGAACATGCGGGGCATGGCATGCGGATCCATGCCGGCATTGGCCAGCGTTCGAAGACCGACGTCATCGGCTTCACGTTCGTACTGGCGAGAGTAGGTCAAAAGGTTTTGAATGTATGCCGCCTGGGTCCCCATCACGGCAGCGACCCCCAGATCGCCTCCGCCACCTCCGCCGGCGGCAAGTACCATGCCGGTCAGAAGCGCCGTGAGCATGGGAACACGGCTGGCATGTTGCTGTTCCAGCTGGCGCGCAAAGTGATGCTGTGAAAGGTGGCCCATTTCATGTGCCAGTACCGAGGCGAAGGTGTCTCGATCCGGTGCGAAGGCAAACAGGCCGGTATTGATGCCGATGACACCGCCTGGCACAGCAAAGGCATTCAGCATGCGGCTGGAAACCAGGGTGACGACAATCCGTTCATTACCCAGGCCGCTCCAGGGCATCATGCGGTGAATCAGGTCTTCTACGTAGTGTCGTGTAATAGGGTCGCGCCAGGAAATTGTCTGGGCACGGAACTGGCGTAGCCAGGCCCGCCCGAGACGAAATTCTTCCATGGGCGAGATGGCGCTGCTGGCATCACCCAGTGCCGGCAGGCCATAATCGTCTGCAACGGCGGTTGCGGGCCGGGCAGCGGCGCTGCATAGAAGAATTGCGCTTAAACACCATGCGACGCCGTGCCTTTTCATTTCGAGTTATCCCGCGTCAGTCGATACCGAATAAATTGATTTGTCTGGCAAAGTGCCCTTAAATCGGGGCGATTTCAACCGGTAACGGAGCTTTTGTCGTGGCCACGAGTGAACAGACGCTGGATGCCAGAGGGCTGGACTGCCCTCTGCCGCTGCTTCAGGTCAGGCAGCGCCTGACCGCCATGCAGCCGGGCGAAGTATTACACGTTGAAGCCACTGACCCGGGGTCGTGGCGTGATTTTGAAAGTTATGCCGCCCAGGGTGGGCATACCCTGACGCGCGAGGAGCCGGTTGATGGCGTGTACCGGTACTGCTTCATCAAGGGGGTGTGCTGATTCATGGCAGTCAAGGCCTTGGTACAACATTGGGTCGATCGCTACTTCTCGGATGAGGAGGCGATTATCCTGGGGCTGGTGTTGCTGGTCGGTCTGGCCATCGTGGTCTTCTTCGGCCAGATGCTGGCGCCGTTTCTGACCGCACTGGTATTTGCCTTTTTACTGCAGGGCGGCGTCAGCAGGCTGGAGCGCTGGGGAGTGCCGCGACTGCCGGCCGTGCTTTTGATCTTTCTGGTATTTGTGGTGCTGCTTCTGACAGCGGCGCTGGTGATCCTGCCGCTGGTATGGGATCAGTTGACCGGGCTGGTCAGCGAGGTGCCGCGGATGTTTGTTCGTAGTCAGCAGCTACTGGATCAACTGCGGGAACAGTATCCGACAGTCATTACACCGGCCCAGATTCAGAGCTGGGTCAACAGTGGGGCTCACGAGGCCACGCAACTGGGGCAGCGAGCGCTCAGAATGTCGTTCAACTCGTTGGGCAATGTGCTGAGCATCATTATCTACCTGGTGCTGGTGCCGATTCTGGTGTTTTTCATGCTCAAGGATCAGGAAAAGCTGATCGGCTTTTTTCTGTCCCTGCTGCCGCGCCAGCGCGCACTGATGACCCAGGTCTGGAAAGAGATGGACGGTCAGATCGCCAATTTCGTGCGGGGCAAGGTGGTGGAGATCATCATTGTCGGCTCGGTCTCCTACGTTACCTTCTTCTGTTTCGGGCTGCCGTATTCGGCGCTGCTGGCGCTGATGGTGGGCTTTTCGGTGCTGGTGCCCTATATCGGTGCGGCGGCGGCCACGCTGCCGATCGCCGCGGTTGCAGGCTTTCATTTCGGGCTGGGAGATCAGTTCATGTATGTGATGGTGGCTTATGCCATCATTCAGGCGCTGGACGGCAATGTGTTGGTACCGATCCTGTTTTCCGAAGCAGTCAATCTGCACCCGGTGGCAATCATTCTCGCGGTGTTGTTCTTCGGGGGAATCTGGGGGTTCTGGGGCGTGTTCTTTGCCATTCCTCTTGCGACGCTGATGAAGGCGTTATTGCATGCCTGGCCGCGCAGCGTGGCAACCCATCGCGCCCGCAGGGAAAAGAAGGCCTCCGGGCGCGATGCCTGACACTCAGCTGCCCTGGTGCTCGCGGATGAAGGCGAGTACCTCGGCAGCATGGCCATCCGGCTTGACCTTGCGCCACTCCTGAATCAATACCCCCTTGTCATCCAGCACGAAGGTGCTGCGCTCTATACCTTCGTGTTCCTTGCCGTACATCTTCTTGAGTTTGATGACATCCAGCAGTCGGCACAGGGTTTCGTCCTTGTCGCTGATGAGATCGAACGGAAAGTCCTGTTTGGTTCGGAAGTTGTCATGTGACTTGAGGCCATCGCGGGACACACCGAAAACGACGGTATCGGCCTGTTTGAACTCATCGTGCAGATCACGGAACTGCTGGCCTTCGGTAGTGCAGCCCGGCGTACTGTCCTTCGGGTAAAAGTACAGCACGGTATAGTGGCCGGTGAGGCTTTCCGGGGTGATGGTAAGCCCCGATGTGGCGGAAACGGAGAAGTGTGGCAACGGGGTGCCAATCTCGATGGACATGATAACTCCCGGGAAGACAGTAAGTGGAATGATGAAGTCTAGCGCTTTCCACCGGGATTCGTCTGCCTGACCTGTACACTGGAAGCTTGCCTGAGTACCATCTATTCCCGGCCGGGCCCTCTCTGCGTGAGGGCAGCCGCTCGGTCATGGACACAATATACTGTGTTAATCCGGTTTTCGAAGAGAGGGTTCGAGATGTTCAAGGGTAGCCTGGTCGCCTTGGCGACGCCGATGAAGATCAATGGCGATATCGATTGGGACGCGCTGCGCCGACTGGTCAATTTCCATCTTGAGCACGAGACCGATGGAATCGTCGCGGCAGGTACAACGGGTGAGCCAACCACCATGTCCTTTTCCGAGCACTTTGACGTGATTCGCGAAGTGGTCAATATCGTGGATGGCCGGATTCCTGTCATTGCCGGTACCGGGGCCAATGCCACGGCTGAGGCGGTAGAGCTTGTGCGGTATGCCAAGGATGTCGGCGCCGATGGCTGCCTGTCAGTGACGCCGTATTACAACCGTCCGACCCAGGAAGGCCTGTATCAGCATTTCAAGGCCGTGGCGGAAGCCACCGATATGCCCATCATTTTATACAATGTGCCAAGCCGCACCGGCGTGGACCTTTATAACGATACTGTTTCCCGGCTTGCCTGTATCCCCAATATCGTGGGGCTGAAGGACGCCACCGGCAATCTGGAGCGCGCGGCCGAGCTGGTCAAGCGTCTCCGGAACGAGGACTTTGCGTTTTATTCCGGTGACGATCCGACAGCGTGTGAATTCATGCTGGCCGGTGGCCATGGTGTGATTTCCGTCTCCTCGAACGTTGCGCCGAAGGGCATGCACGACATGTGCGAGGCAGTGTTCAAGGGTGATCATGACCGTGCCCACCAGATCAATACGCGCCTTATGCCACTGCACTCCGTGCTGGGTATCGAGGCCAATCCGATTCCTGTCAAGTGGGCCCTGTGTGAAATGGGGCTGGCCGACAAGGGAATACGCTTGCCACTGACCTGGCTGTCTGAAAAATATCACGCCACGGTCGGAGAAGCCCTTCAGCTCGCAGGAGTGTTGGAAGAATGATATCCCGAACCACATGGGTCGCGAGCGCGTCACTGCTCGTGCTGCTGGCCGGGTGCGGCAGTAATGGCTATTACTACGACCGCAACTCGGAATACGTGGATGCCAAGATGGTTGCGCCCCTGTCGCTGCCGGAAGGGGCGCGCCAGGGCGCCAGTCAGGATGCGATGCCGGTTCCTCGGGTCAACGGTGATTTCGTGCAGGGCAAGGATGGCTTCAAGGTGCCGCGCCCCCAGCCCATGATGTCGAAAGGCGATCAGCGCGATTTTGCGCAGCTGCGCAACGAGGACGGCGATAGCTGGTTGCTGGTCAATGCAGCGCCCGCGGCTGTCTGGCCGCGTTTGCAGGATTTTGCCTCACGTGCAGGCTATGGCATCCAGGAAGTTGACCCGGCTCGTGGTCGTATCCAGACCCGCCAGGGTGAGCTGACACTGGTTCAGGGGATTCGCAGTAATTCCACGCGCGTTGAATGTACCCAGGGCGACAGCGTCAATGCTGCCTGCCTCAAGGATCTGGCCGGCTACCTGAGCCAGACGGTGAGCCAGCAGGGCGAGGGTGTATCACTGGCAGGCCAGAACCTGTCTGACGACAACACGGTGGTGCTTGAAAATCGCCAGGGACAATGGCAGTTGAACATTGCTCAGGGGTTTTCATCGACCTGGGCCGAAATGGCGTACCAGCTGGAACACAGCTTCAGCAGTGACAATGGTGCACGCCTTGTCGACCAGGATCGAAGTGCACGCACCTTCACCGTGACGTACACGCCATCGACTGCCTCCGGTAGTGGCTGGTGGATCTTCGGTAGCGGCCCGGACCCACGTGAATATCGCCTTGAACTGGCGCCGCGTGATCAGCAGGTAGTGGTTACCGCGACGCGAACCGATGGGCAGCCGATCGAGCAGGGCGAGGCCCGAGAGCTTCTTGATCGCGTGGCATCCACGCTGCGCTGATGCCTCTGTCCTTTGCTTCGCTGGGCAGTGGCAGCAAGGGCAATGCCACCCTGGTTACCAGTGCCGAGTGTCGGGTGCTGGTGGACTGCGGTTTTTCACTGAAGGACATCGAGGCGCGCCTGGCGCGTCTCGATGTGTCGCCGAACGAGCTGGATGCGCTGTTGATTACGCATGAGCATATCGATCACGTGCGAGGTGCAGCAGCACTGGCGCGGCGATATGATCTGCCCGTGTATGCAACGCCGGGTACCTGGCTTAAAAGCGGCCTGAAAAAGCTTGCCCGGGTCAGCATGATTGCGCCGGAGCAGCATTTTTCCATCAAGGACATGGATATCGATGTCGTCACGGTGCCTCATGATGCGCGACAGCCGGTTCAGTTCATTCTGGGCGCCGGCGGCTGTCATCTGGGCCTGTTGACGGATCTTGGACACGTGACCTCACATGTACTTGAGCGTTACCGCCATTGCGATGCGCTGGTACTTGAGTGCAATCATGACCGTGACATGCTGCAGCGTGGACCGTATCCCCCCAGTCTCAAGCGCCGTGTAGGCGGTCACTGGGGGCATCTGTCCAACGAGCAGGCGGCGGAACTGATCAAGGGCATAGGCACCGAGCATTTGCAGTGCGTGGTGGCGGCTCACCTGTCCGACAAGAACAACCTTGCCGAGCTGGCCTTCGAGGCGCTTGTGCCGCTGTTGGGTGACGACACGCATCGCCTTGTCGTTGCAGACCAGATGCATGGCGCCGGCTGGCAGTCGTTGAGTCGTCGGCACGCTCCCTGTAGTTAACTTTTACTCCCTGAACAACCTGTAGCCCTGGAGAGATTAAATGGAAAAGCGCGAAGCGCTGTATGCGGGCAAGGCCAAGTCCGTTTACACCACCGATGACCCGGATCGATTGATTCTCGAGTTTCGCGATGACACCAGTGCCTTTGATGGCCAGAAGGTCGAACAGCTCGAACGCAAGGGCATGGTCAACAACCGGTTCAATGCCTTCATCATGGACAGGCTGAAGGAAGCGGGTATTCCCACCCATTTCGAGTCGCTGCTATCTGATACAGAGTCTGTGGTCAAGCGACTCGACATGCTGCCGGTCGAGTGTGTCGTGCGTAACTACAGTGCCGGCAGCCTGTGTCGCCGGCTGGGTGTAGAGGAAGGTCTGGCGCTTGAGCCACCTACCTTCGAGCTGTTTTTGAAAAACGATGCGCAGCATGACCCCATGATCAATGAGTCACTGGCGGAAACCTTTGGCTGGGCAACCCCGGAACAGCTTCAATTGGCGCGTGAGTTGACCTTCAGGGTGAACGATGTGTTGAAAAAGCTCTTTCTGGATGGCGGTATCCTGCTGGTGGATTACAAGCTGGAGTTCGGTGTTTTCAACGGCGAGGTCACCCTGGGTGATGAGTTTTCGCCGGATGGCTGCCGGCTGTGGGACAGCACCAGCCGTGAGAAGCTGGACAAGGATCGGTTCCGCCAGGGGCTTGGCGGGGTGATCGAGGCGTATGAGGAAGTCGGGCGCCGAATCGGCATCAGCTTTGACTGATCACATGTCAGAAGATCAAAAACGCCGCGACTTGTCGCGGCGTTTTTGATGGCAGATGGTGTAGTGCCTCATGGCAGGTCGATGATATCCACCACCTCAATAACCGTTTCGCCTTCAGACGTATGCATGGCGTGAAAGTGAATATCCTGCCGGTTTAGCCGTACGCCATGAATGCGGCCGGTTTTGCCATGTTGATAAGCCGGGCGCGGGTCCTGTGCCAGTACTTCGGTAACCAGTGCTTCAAGCTGGGCGCTGTCATTCATGTCGGCCAGTGCCCTGCGAGCCCGAGCGCTGAAGATGACGCGTCGTTCAAGCGGTGGAGCGGGCGCAAAGCCTGCCCGGGCATCGGTTGTGCTGTCTGCCCAGGGCAGATAAGGCTTGATATCGACAATCGGCGTGCCGTCCACGAGATCGTGACCGCGAATGATGAGGCGCACTCCCTGATCGATTTGCACATCAATCAACTCAACCAGCGAAAGCCCCAGCCGGTTGGGGCGATGAGTGGCCCGGGAGGCGAACACGCCGACCCGGGCATTGCCGCCCAGTCGGGGAGGGCGTACCAGGGGAGACCATTTTTCGGGGCTCTGGTTGAAGATGAAATGCAGCCAGAGATGGCTGAAGGCCTCAAGCCCGCGGACACAATCCGGCTGGTTGAATGGTGGAAGCAGGTTCAGTGTGGCGGTGGCATGCGCTGCAAGCCCGGGCTGGCGCGGGACGCCGAACTTGTCCGGATAGCATCCGGCAAGTGTGGCAATGGGCGTCAGGGTAAAATCAGTATCGGATGAAAGGGCCATCGAGCACCATGCAGGGAGGAAGTAGAGTCAGATTACCTGAAGCTGGCGCCTGAATTAAGGATGCTGGCATCCCGGTGACGGGTTGGTTAGTCTGGGCCCATCTACTGCATGATGCACTGACTCTAAAATGGATGGTCACCAACCATGATTGATCTTCCCACGCTGGCTACGGCGCAACAGGCTCTGGTGAAGGCCGGGCGGACGCTGCACCAGGCGCAGCAGGTGCCGGCATCCGGCGGCAACTTTTCGGTGCGGCTGGACCGGTCGCACATGGCTGTGACGGTCTCAGGCCGGCACAAGGGGCATCTGTCGGTCGGGGATATCATGGTGACAGACCTTGAAGCCACCCCCGTGGGCAGCGATCTCAAGCCCTCCGATGAGGCGCTTCTTCATGGTCAGATCTACAGGCTCAGAGAGGGAGCCGGGGCGGTATTGCATACTCATTGTCGCGCTGCCACGGCCCTGTCGATGCTGGAAAGCGGTGACAATATCATTCTGTCCGGGTATGAATTACTGAAGGTCTTTGACGGCGTGTCGACGCATCTGACGCAGTTCCATGTTCCCGTAGTGGATAATAGTCAGGATATTCCGGCACTGGCCGCAGAGGTGGAGCAGGCTGTGTCGGACGGTGCCTGTCATGCCTATCTGATCCGTGGTCATGGTCTTTATACCTGGGCCGGAGATCTGCAGGCCTGTCTGAATCAGGTGGAAGCATTGAGTGTGCTGTTTGATTGTGAACTTACCCTGAGGCAATGCCGATGAGTTTTTTGAAGGTCTATCACGAAGCACACCCGGAACAGCCGGTTCTGTCGACCCGTGAGGGTGATGTCATTGCCGAAGAGCTGGCCCCTCACGGTGTGCGATTCGAGCGCTGGGCGCTTCGCGATCTGCCGGCTCAGGCGGATCAGGACGCCATTCTCCTGGCGTATGCCGATGAGGTCACGCGTTTGAAGGAGAATGAAGGCTTCGCTACGGCGGATGTGATCCATATGACACCGGATCACCCGGACCGGGCCGCGCTGCGTACCAGATTTCTGGAAGAGCATCAGCACAGCGAAGACGAGGTCCGCTTTTTCGTTCGGGGTGAGGGTATCTTTTACCTGCACCTGGATGATCATGTTTACGCCGTGGGCTGCAGCCAGGGCGACCTGATGTCGGTACCAACAGGCACCCGGCACTGGTTTGACATGGGACCGGCACCGGCCTTCAGCTGTATTCGTCTCTTTACTCGAACGGAAGGGTGGGTCGCTCAAATGACCGGCAGTCCCATCGCCGGTAACTTCCCGCGCTTTGAACAGCTGGAGCATTCATGATCAGGGCGGTAATTACCGATATCGAGGGGACAACCAGTTCGATTGCCTTCGTCCACGACATCCTGTTCCCCCATGCGTACAAGGCGCTGCCCGAATGGCTTGAGGCTCATGCCGATGAGCCGGCAGTCGCGGACTGCATGGATGAGGTACGTGCCGACGCAGGAGCGCCTGAGGCCACGACCGGCGACGTGGCCGGTATTCTGCGCTCCTGGATGGATGAGGATCGCAAGGCTACGCCGCTCAAGAGCCTGCAGGGCATGATCTGGGAAACCGGTTACCGGCAGGGAGAGTTCACTGGCCACCTGTATCCGGATGTGGTCAGGCAGCTTGAGCGCTGGAAGCAGCAAGGGGCCGCGCTGTATATCTATTCCTCTGGCTCGGTATATGCTCAGAAATTGATGTTCGGGCACAGCGATGAGGGGGATCTCACCCCGCTGTTCAGTGGTTATTTTGATACTGCCGTAGGCGGCAAGCGTGATGCAGAGAGTTACCGCGTCATTCTGGATGAGCTGGGGTTGCACGGAAGCGACGTGCTGTTTTTATCAGATGTGGTGGAAGAGCTTGATGCGGCGCAAAACGCCGGGTTGCGTACCTGCCAGGTGTGTCGCAGTGAGGGCATGGTGACCGGAACCCATCCGGTCGTGTCAGGCTTTGACGAGGTAAGCCTTGATGGCAATGATTGAGCGATTGCGCCTGAGGGAGGCGGTGATGACAGATGCCGCCGATCAGGCAGAAGTCTTTTATCATGCCGTGATGGAGGGGGCATCCGGGCATTACAGTCTGGCGCAGCGTGAGGCCTGGGCATCGGCGATGCCCAGGGAGGCATCGGTCTGGCAGGTGCGTCAGGTACGTTATTACACGGTGGTGGCAGAAATCGACCGGCGCTGTGTCGGGTTCTGTGAATTGAATCGTCATGAGGGGCGGGTCGAGGCACTCTATGTCTGGCCTGCCCTGCAGGGCAAGGGAATCGCTTCCCGGCTTGTCCGGCAGGTGGTTGACGAAGCCGAACGTTCCGGACTCGATGCACTGTGCATGGAGGCCAGTCTGACGCTGGCACCCAGGCTTTTGCACCATGGCTGGGAATCCCTGGGCGAAGAAACGGTCGAACGCAGTGGTGAATACCTTAAGCGTATCCGGCTTCGGCTGGCGCTGCCCTCACACTAATGGTTCGCTTTAATGATGACTGATATTCAGGCCGGTGCGTCCACGGCCGAGCCCCTGCTGTTTACCGAACGACGCAGTAACACTCGCCTTCTGGGGATTGCCTTTGCCTTTTCAGTGGCTGGCGGTATTACATTACTGGTGTATTGCTATCAACAGCATCAGTGGTGGCCGGTATCACCGCTGGCAGCACTTATCTTTCTGTGGGGCATGATGATTGGTGGCAATCTGATGGGACGACGGCGCCTGTCACCGATTCTCCGCCTTGAGGATGATGCGGTGTACTTTATCGGCGGTCCGCTCTATGCGCCGCGGCTGGAAGAGCTTTCCTATCGGGGCATCGAGGCCATCGAGCGGGAAAGTTCAGTAGGGGTCCGTGTCGTCCTGAAGGGGCGTTCCGGCAAGGCGACCAAACGTATGATTCCTTCGGGGCTTCTACCCGTGTCGGAGCGGCGGCGTTTCAATGCCGCACTGAGAGCGCGCATAGCGGGCGTCAACCACTGATTGCAGATGATGAGCATGCCGACATGATGCCGGCATGATGAACCGGATAACAGGGATGCACTGATATGAGCTGGACGCTGTTTTCTGCCTTTTTGCTGGCCTGTGTGTTGATCAGCATCACGCCCGGTGCAGGTGCAATCAATACAATGTCCAATGGCATGACCTATGGTGTTCGCCGGACGCTGCCCTCGATTCTGGGCCTTCAGATCGGACTGGCCTTTCAGATCCTGGTGGTGGGCATCGGGCTGGGGTCTCTTTTGGCCGGTTCCTCCCTGGCGTTTTCCATTATCAAATGGGCAGGGGTGGCGTACCTGGTGTATCTGGGCGTGAGTAAATGGCGAGAGCGCGCCGTGGCCATCAGATCCGACGCCGCGAACATCAGGGTCTCGGCAGGGCGTCGATGTCTGCAAAGCGCGCTGGTCAATGCTACCAACCCCAAGGCCACTATCTTTCTTGTGGCGCTGCTGCCTCAGTTTGTCGTGGCTGATGCGCCCCATGGCCCGCAGTTCATGGCGATGGGAATGGCCATGATCGGAATAGATGTCATCGTCATGATCGGGTTTGCCACGCTATCGACCCTGATAGCGCGCTGGCTGCAAACACCACGCCAGCAGCGCGCCATCAATCGTGTCTTTGGCGGCTTGTTTGTTGGTGCCGCAGGGCTGCTGGCAGCCTATCGTCATGCCTGAGAGGTCAAACATGACGTATTCAGCGGGCGATGATGTCACTGACGCGCATGGACAGATCGATGGCCTGGACGTGCTTGGTCAAGGCACCGATTGACACGCGATCCACGCCCGTTGCCACAATCTTCAACAGGGTATTGTCATCAACGTTGCCCGAGGCTTCCAGTTGGGCACGACCGGCTGTGCGGGTAACGGCAAGGGTCATGTCATCCAGTGAAAAGTTGTCCAGCATGATGATGTCCGCTCCCGCTTCAAGTGCCTGATCAAGCTCCTCCAGGGTTTCTACCTCGACCTGAACCGGGAGGTCGCGTGCAATATCGCGTGCTTCTCTTATCGCGGCCTCGATGCCACCACAGGCACTGATGTGGTTTTCCTTGATCAGGAATGCGTCATAAAGGCCGATGCGATGATTGTTGCCGCCGCCGCAGGTGACAGCATATTTCTGTGCCAGCCGCAGGCCGGGCAGTGTCTTGCGTGTGTCCAGAATGGAGACCGACGTGTCGGCTACCAGGTCTACGTAGTGGCGTGTTCTTGTTGCGGTGCCGGACAGGGTCTGAAGAAGGTTCAGGGCGGCGCGCTCACCGGTCATCAGGGCTCGGGCCGGCCCTTCCAGGGTCAAAAAGGGGGTGTCGGCTGCGATGCTGTCGCCATCGGTGCATGCCCAGTGCAGGACAACGCTTGGGTCAAGGCGACGATAAATCTCTTCAACCCAGGGAACGCCGCACAGAATGGCATCTTCCCGGCTTATGACCTGTGCACGTGCCCACTGCGCCGCGGGAATCAGTTGTGCAGTGATGTCTCCGGCACCGATGTCTTCGGTAATCATTCGACTGGCGGTCGCGCGAATGTCTTCGGCAAGGGCGTCCTGAAATGTCATGGTGGCTCTCTTGATGAGTGTTGGGGTGACGGGCAGCGCGCTGGCAGGTGTCATGCTTCGAGTGTCATCACAGGCAGTATAGAATAATGCATCATGCCCCCGCGAGGAGAGACGGCGTACATGGATATACGGGACAATCACTGGCTTACCGATGCCCGACACTGTCGGTCCCCTCATCAGGACGCTCGACCTGCCGGCGAAATATCGGCGGTCGTACTACACTCCATCAGCCTGCCACCGGGCCGCTTCGGTAGTGACGATATTACGGATCTGTTCATGGGGCGTCTGGATTCGCGTCGCGATCCGTTTTTCAAGCAGATTGCACATCTGCGAGTCTCTGCCCACTGCCTGATTCGACGTGATGGATATATCATCCAGTACGTTGGGTTCAATCAACGCGCCTGGCATGCCGGAGTATCGTGCTGGCAGGGTCGTCAGCGGCTTAACGATTTTACAGTGGGGGTGGAGCTTGAGGGTGATGCACGTTCCTTTACGCGGCACCAGTATGTCTCTCTGGTCCGTCTGGCGCATGCGCTGATGGGGCGTTATCCGGTGATCACCCCTGACCGTTTCATCGGGCATCAGCATATTGCACCACTGCGCAAGACCGACCCGGGCCCGAGTTTCGACTGGCAGTATTTCAAACAGCTTCTTTTGGCGAACCCTGGACCTGTTTGACTGGTAATTTGTCGTGGGAAAACTACCTTGTCAGAAGACATGTTTTCCGTGGGTATTGGCGAGAAACGCTGATGACATGGGTTTTTATAACTAAAAAAACAGCCAGCCCCTTCTGAAATGGCCCCTCAGCCCTGCGGTTGGTGGCCCGGTGCCTCACGGGTGTTAATTGGCAGCCGCTCGAGTTTGCGGTATCTTCGTTCCCCGACAAGGCTGGCCTATACAGCCATCCGTTGCAGAATTACGACACGCGGCAGGCAGCATTAACCCAAAGACTGCACCCGCCCTGATTGACTGGAACACCGCACAGTCTTCCTGATCGGAAGACGACCGACCTTACTTCTTCATCGGAGAGACGTCTATGAGTCTGGAGGCAAGAGAAGACCTCGATCCTACCGAAACCACGGAATGGCTTGAGTCCCTGGAATCGGTACTGGATCGCGAGGGTGAGACCCGTGCCCAATATCTGCTGAGCCGTCTGGCTGACCGCTTGCGCCGTGATGGCATGCAACCTCCCTTCTCTGTCAATACGCCTCATCGCAACACCATTCCGGTGCATCGCGAAGCGCGTATGCCGGGTGACCTGTTCATGGAGCGTCGCATTCGCTCCCTGATCCGCTGGAACATGGCGGCACAGGTCATCCGCACCAACAAGAAGCACAAGGGACTGGGTGGTCACCTGGCCAGCTTCATGTCCAGTGCAACCTTGTATGATATTGGTTTCAACCATTTCTTCCGTGCGCCGGAAGGCGATTTCAAGGGTGACCTGGTTTATATCCAGGGCCATAGTGCGCCGGGTATCTACGCGCGCTCCTACCTTGAAGGGCGTCTTTCCGAAGAACAGATGGACAAGTTCCGCCAGGAAGTTGACGGAGATGGCCTGTCGTCCTACCCGCATCCCTGGCTGATGCCGGATTACTGGCAGTTCCCGACCGTATCGATGGGTCTTGGCCCGATCATGGCCATCTATCAGGCCCACGTCATGAAATACCTTGACGCGCGCGGTCTGCAGCCCATGCAGGACCGCAAGGTCTGGGCATTCCTGGGTGACGGTGAGTGCGACGAGCCGGAGTCTCTGGGTGCCATCTCACTGGCTGGCCGCGAGAAGCTGGACAACCTGGTGTTCGTGATCAACTGCAACCTGCAGCGTCTGGACGGCCCGGTTCGCGGTAATGCCCGTATCATCGATGAGCTGGAAGGCATCTTCCGTGGTGCCGGCTGGAACGTGCTGAAGGTGGTATGGGGACGCTTCTGGGATCCGCTGTTTGAAAAGGATTCCAAGGGCATCCTTCAAAAGCGCATGGACGAAGTGGTTGATGGTGAATACCAGAACTACAAGGCCCAGGGTGGCGCGTACACTCGTGAGCACTTCTTCGGTAAATATCCGGAAACCGAAGCCATGGTCAAGGACCTGTCCGATGAGGATATCTGGCGCCTGAACCGTGGTGGTCACGATCCGTACAAGGTCTATGCGGCCTACCATGAGGCGTTCCACAATGCCAATGGCAAGCCTACCGTTATTCTGGCGCATACCGTCAAGGGTTACGGCATGGGTGGCGGCAGCGGTGAGGCCGACAACGAGGCGCACCAGATCAAGTCGATGGAAGTCGATGCGATCAAGACCTTCCGCGACCGCTTCGGCATCCCGGTATCCGATGAGGATATCGACAAGGGCATGCCTTATTTCAAGCCGTCTGATGACAGCCCTGAAATGAAATACATGCACCTGATGCGTCAGCGTCTGGGTGGGTACCTGCCGGCACGCAAGCATGATTTCGAGCCCATCGAGTTCCCGGGCCTTGATGACAAGATGTTTGCAAGCCAGCTCAAGGGATCGGGTGATCGTGAAGTATCGACCACCATGAGCTTTGTGCGCGTACTCAACGGTCTGGTGAAGGACAAGACCTTCGGCAAGCAGGTTGTGCCGATCGTTCCTGATGAAGCACGTACCTTCGGTATGGAAGGCATGTTCCGTCAGTTGGGTATCTATACGGCAGAAGGCCAGAAGTACGAGCCGATGGATGCCGGTCAGATCATGTTCTACCGCGAAGACAAGGCGGGACAGATTCTGGAAGAGGGCATCAACGAAGCCGGTGCCATGTCCAGCTGGATTGCAGCCGCCACATCCTATGCCAACCACCATGTGCCGTTGTTGCCGTTCTACATCTATTACTCGATGTTCGGTTTCCAGCGCATCGGCGATCTTGCGTGGGCCGCCGGCGACATGCAGGCGCGCGGCTTCCTGCTGGGTGGCACGGCCGGGCGTACGACGCTCAATGGCGAGGGGCTCCAGCACCAGGATGGCCACAGCCATATTCTGGCGTCGACCATTCCGAACTGCAGAAGCTACGACCCGACCTATGGTCATGAGATTGCAGTCATCGTGCGCGAAGGTCTGCACCGGATGTACCACGAGCACGAAAACTGCTTCTACTACCTGACCGTGATGAACGAAAACTATCCGCACCCGGAAATGCCGGAAGGGTCGGAAGAAGGCATCATCAAGGGGATGTATCTGCTGCGTGAAGGTGACAAGGGCAAGAAGGCCCGTGTCCAGCTGATGGGCAGCGGTACGATCCTTCGCGAAGTGGAAGCGGCTGCCGAGCTGCTGGCTGATGATTTTGATATTGCTTCCGACATCTGGAGTGTGACCAGCTTTAACGAGCTGCGTCGTGAAGCGCTCGAGATCGATCGCAATGCGTTCATCAACCCGGATGCCGAGCCAGGCAAACCCTGGATCACGCGCTGCCTGGAAGATCGTGAAGGCCCGGCCATTGCCTCGACCGATTACATGAAGTTGTTCTCGGATCAGGTTCGTGCCTGGGTACCGACCGACTACCATGTGCTGGGTACCGACGGCTATGGTCGCTCCGATACGCGTGAAAAGCTGCGTTACTTCTTTGAGGTCAACCGCTATTTCGTGGCGGTCATGGCGCTCAAGGCGTTGGCGGATCGTGGCGAGATTGATCGCAAGGTCGTCAAGGACGCGTTGGACAAGTACGGCATCGATCCGGGCAAGGCTTATCCGGTAACGTGTTGATCAGGGCACGAGGCAGGCACAGCCTGCCTCGTGGCATGAGCGGTCAGTATTGAAGGAGCGCAACCCTTGAGTAGTGAAACTATAAAAGTACCGGACATCGGGGACAGTACTGATGTCGAGATCATCGAAATCTCCGTCGCCCCGGGTGACATGGTGGATGTGGAAGACACCCTGATCGTACTTGAGTCCGACAAGGCCTCGATGGATATCCCTTCGCCGAAGGCCGGGAAAATCGTCAAGGTACTGGTCAGCGAAGGCGATAAGGTCAGTCAGGGCGATCAGATTGTCGAAATCGAGGTGGATGGCGACGATAGCGGCGACGCAGACGATACGTCAGATGACGCCGAAGCCGAGGCGTCCTCCGGAGATGAATCCTCTTCAGACGATAGCGCTGACAGCGACGACAAGAGCAAGAGTACTTCGTCTTCCGGTCAGAGCAGCGGTGGCAAGAAGACCGTGGACATCAAGGTGCCGGACATCGGTGGCAGTGATGGCGTCGAAATCATCGAAGTCTCCGTATCCGAAGGCGATCAGGTTGCCAGGGAAGATGCGCTGATTACTCTGGAGTCCGATAAGGCCTCCATGGATATCCCCAGCCCCTACGAAGGCAAGATCGTGTCCCTGTCCGTCAAGGAAGGTGATACGGTGTCCGAAGGCGACGTGATTGGGCAGATGGAAATCGGTAGCGACGACGCTGATGATGAGCAGTCTGACACTGCTTCCAGTGCTGACCAGGCACCATCTTCGGATGATAACGCGGCTGACGAACAGTCGGACGATGACTCCGATGACGATGAGGCTGATGACGACGAGGCTGATGGCGGCGAGCGCAAGGAAGTGCGCGTGCCGGATATCGGTGGCAGTGAAGGTGTCGAAGTCATTGAAGTGTCGGTATCGGAGGGGGATGAGGTCGAGAAGGAAGACGGCTTGATCACTCTGGAATCCGACAAGGCGTCCATGGACATTCCGAGCCCCTTCAAGGGTCGGCTTGTCGAGCTTGCCGTGAAGGAAGGGGATACGGTCTCCGAAGGTGATCTGATCGGCTACATCGAAACTGCCAGCGGCGAGAAAAAGGCCGGGAAGCAGAAGAAAGAGAAGCCGGCCGAGAAGAAGCCCTCCTCCTCCAGTGAAGGTGAAAAGCTCAGGCAGTCTACTGCGTCGGGAACACCTTCTCCGGAAGCCCAGATCGCCAGCGGCAGCCGCCAGGAAGCGCCAGCGGCACATGCAGGCCCGGCAGTTCGTATGCTGGCGCGTGAGCTGGGCGTTAATCTGGCTGAAGTGACCGGCTCCGGCCCGAAAAACCGGGTGCTGAAGGAAGACGTCAATGCCTTCGTCAAGAAGGCCATGAGTGAGCGTGGCAAGGGCGGCGCATCTGCTGCGCCTGCGGCTTCCACTGGGGGTGCTGGTATCCCGCAGGTGCCGGACGTCGACTTCAGCCAGTTCGGTGAAGTGGAAGAGAAGAAAATGGGCCGCCTGATGAAGGCTGGTGCTACCAATCTTCATCGCAGCTGGTTGAACGTGCCTCATGTGACGCAGTTCGATGAAGCGGATATTACCGACCTTGAAGCCTTCCGCAAGAGCATGAAGGCCGAGGCCGAGCAGCAGGGTGCCAAACTGACGCCACTGCCGTTCATGATCAAGGCCGCAGCACACGCGCTCAAGATGTATCCGCAGTTCAACGTATCGCTGAAGTCGGACGGCGAAACGGTGGTGTGGAAGAAATACATCAACATCGGCATCGCAGTAGATACTCCCAACGGCCTGCTGGTGGCTGTCATCAAGGATGTCGAGCGCAAGTCGATCATCGAGCTGGCGAAGGAATCCGTTGATCTGGCCAAGCGGGCTCAGGCCGGCAAGCTCAAGAGCGATGAAATGAAGGGCGGCTGCTTTACCATTTCAAGCCTTGGGTCCATTGGTGGTACGGCGTTCACGCCGATCGTCAATGCACCGGAAGTGGCTATCCTGGGCGTGTCCAAGGCACAGATGAAACCGGTATGGGACGGCAGTGCGTTCCAGCCGCGTCTGATGATGCCATTGTCGCTGTCCTATGATCACCGTGCCGTCAATGGTGCGGATGCGGCTCGGTTTACTGCGTATCTGGCACAGCTGCTGACTGACATTCGTCGACTGGTGCTCTAGGGGTGTGACCCTCTGACGCAGAGATACTGGTGTAACGAAAGGCGGCCCGTCATGGGCCGCTTTTTTTATGGTATGAGGTGCTGGTTGATAATGCCGTGCGGTCAGGGCTTGTGGTGATCCGGTCAGCCCGCTATGGTGCTCGTTTGCCATGGTCAACCAGTATGTCATGGTTCAGGACATTGATCGTGCCTGGCAGGGATAACTATCAACACAAGGGCAGAATGTGCCCGGCGCCTAGGCGCATGACAATGAAGGAGCGGTAGCGATGCGTTTGATCCTGTTGGGCCCACCGGGGGCGGGCAAGGGGACACAGGCACAGTTCATCTGCGAGCATTTTGACATCCCGCAGATTTCCACTGGCGATATGCTGCGCACGGCGATCCGTGAAGGGTCCGAACTGGGGCAGAAGGTCAAGGCCACCATGGATGCGGGCCAGCTGGTATCCGATGAGCTGATCATTGCACTGGTCAAGGAACGTATCGCTCAGTCCGACTGTGCCAACGGCTTTTTGTTTGATGGATTTCCGCGCACCATCGTTCAGGCCGACGCCCTGAAGGACAGCGGCGTAGCCCTTGATCACGTGCTGGAAATTGCCGTGAATGACGAAGAGATCGTCAAGCGTCTTTCCGGTCGCCGTATCCATCCGGCTTCCGGCCGTGTGTATCATGTGGATTTCAATCCGCCGAAGCAGCCTGGTCAGGATGATGATACCGGCGACGCCTTGATCCAGCGTGATGACGATCTGGAAGATACCGTACGTGCGCGTCTGGGTATCTATCACGAGCAGACCGAGCCGCTGGTTCGTTATTACCGTGACTGGGCGGAGCAGGAGCCTGCATCTGCACCGGCCTGCCACCGTGTTGAAGGTATCGGTAGTGTCGACGAGATCAAGTCTGCAGTGCTGGCCTCCCTTCAGGGGTAATTCGTTTTTTTAGTATCAAAGCCGGCCATGCCGGCTTTTTTATTGGGCCGAAGACATGTTTTTGGCCTGGTCGGGACAGTTATGCTTTTTGTCCACGGCCGGTCTCCCTATAATGGCCTCCCTCGCGACTGAATCCCTCAACAAACTGAAACATGTCATGTCCATACTGCTGGCGCTCGATGCGTCTTCTTCGGCCTGCTCGGTAGCCCTCTGGCTTGATGGTCAGGTGTACAGTGATCACGTCATTGCACCACGTGAGCATACGCGCAGGCTCATGCCGATGGTTGATGCGCTGCTTGCCGAAGCCGGCATTACCCCGGCACACCTGGATGCGCTGGCCTACGGGCGCGGGCCGGGATCCTTCACCGGTATTCGCATTGCCGCAGGTACCGTTCAGGGGCTGGCCTTCGGGCTTGATCGGCCGGTAATTCCCGTGTCGACACTTGAAACGCTGGCCGCCGGTGCTGTTCGCATTCATGGCGCAACGCAGGTTATCCCGGCGTTTGATGCGCGAATGAACGAGATCTATGTGGCGGCCTACCGCGTGAAGCAGACAGGTCTGCCCGGGCTTGAGTCCTGTGCAGGTGAGCAGGTGATTGCGCCTGAGTTGCTTGAGCCTGTGGCAGGGTTTTCATCCGGCTGGTTTGCCGCCGGCAGTGGATGGGGATTGAAGGAACGCATGCCCGAGGGGTGCCTTGTCGGCCTTGAGGGTATGGATACAACAATGGAGCCTGACGCCCGTGATATGGCATGTCTGGCCGCTGATGCCTTCGCAGCAGGGAACATGATGGCGCCGCATGAGGCGGTGCCTGTTTATCTTCGCGACCAGGTAACGTCGCGTCGTCAGTAATTACCGTTCAAGGATCTCCAATGGAGTGGATGCACGTTATTGTCTTGTCCCTGATTCAGGGGTTTTCCGAGTTTCTGCCGATTTCATCATCGGCACACTTGATTCTTCCATCCCAGTTGTTTGGCTGGCCGGACCAGGGGCTCGCCTTTGATGTTGCCGTACATGTCGGCACCCTGCTGGCTGTCATCATTGCCTTTCGTCACGATGTCATTGCCATCCTGTCGGGCTGGTTTGCTCAGGTCTTCAAGCGACGCCCCTCCGAAGAAGCTCGCATGGGCTGGTGTGTCCTGCTGGGCACCTTGCCGGCGCTGTTCTTCGGCTTCTTCCTTGAAGGCATCATCGAAAGTTACGCGCGTTCTGCTCTGGTGATTGCCGCGACCACGATCCTGTTCGGTCTGCTGTTGTGGTGGGCAGACAAGCGTGGCCGTCGTGAGCGTGACATGCAAAGTCTGGGTCTTCGTGACGCCCTGCTGATTGGTGTAGCGCAGGCGCTGGCATTGATCCCGGGGACTTCGCGCTCGGGTATTACCATTACTGCTGCGCTGATGATGGGCTTTACACGTCAGGCGGCGGCAAGGTTCTCCTTTTTGCTGTCCATTCCGTTGATTGTGGCTGCAGGGTCGCTCAAGGGGCTGCAGCTGGTGGAATCCGGAACGGACGTGCTGTGGGGTGATATTCTGGCCGGCGTCGGTTTGTCCTTCGTGTCCGCGCTGATCTGCATCAAGCTGTTTCTGGCAGCGCTTGATCGTATCGGCATGCTGCCGTTTGTTATCTATCGTCTGATATTGGGCGCCGTGCTTCTGGTGGCCTTTCTGTGACAGTCGCTGTTGTGGACAGGGGCCCTGGCAGCAGGGCCCTGAGTCAGCACTACCGGCTGCCGATGGTTGATCAGCTGAAAGAAAAGGGGGCCGCCGATTCGGCGGCCCTCTGGCTTGATATGCTGCCCGAGGGGTTGGTGCTGGGCGGGGATGCGGCTCGTTTCGGTCATCCGCTGCGTGTTGATTTTGCCGAGGGCAAAAATGCGCATCGACGTCGTTTCGGTGGTGGGCGTGGGCAGTTGATTGCCCGGGCGTGCGGACTGAAACAGGGCCGTACGCCGTCGATCATTGATGCCACGGCGGGTCTTGGCCGAGATGCCTTTGTACTGGCTTCCCTGGGATGCACTGTACTGATGGTCGAGCGTGTGGCTGCCATTGCCGCCGTGCTGGATGATGGGCTACAGCGTGCAAGGGCTCATCCTGAGGTCGCAGAAATTGCCTCGCGTCTGTCGCTTCGCTGGGCAGATAGTGTCAGTGCGCTGGGACAAGTCGTGGACGAGACCGGTGTGCCGCCTCAGGTGGTTCATCTTGATCCGATGTTCCCTCATCGCGAAAAATCGGCCCTGGTCAAAAAGGATATGCGACTGTTTCAGGCGCTGGCCGGAGCCGACGAGGACGCCTCACAGCTGCTGCATGCTGCACTTGAGGTGGCCACTCATCGCGTTGTCGTCAAGCGGCCACGCAAGGCGCCGTCGATAGAGGGGCCAGCGCCATCACATCAGGTAGTCGGCAAGACCAGCCGCTATGATATCTACGTGCATCAGTCGCTCTCCTGAGCTTCCGGCTGAGCCAGCAGATGATGTAATCGTCGGCGCAGCGGAGCGTCAAACAGTCGCCTCCGCTGTCGCAGGGCGTCATCAAGTGCCTTACTGACCACAATGGTGTCATCGTCAGTCATGTGGATCCACTCGCCTTCGATCAGTGTGTCCAGCAGGCCGCTGAACAGGCGCTTGTCAAAGTACTCCGGAGCATTGAGCCCCTGAAGCAGCGTCAGGCGTTCGGCCAGGGCCTGGCTCTGCTGTTCAAGGGCCTGAGCGGTGTAGGTGCCCGAAGGGGAACGCAGCAGCAGTGAAACCAGAAGAAATCCACGTTCCAGGGTCGGCAGAATCATGGCGCCCAGCCAGTGAAGCTGCTCATTATCATCGGTAGCGCCACGCTCCCACCCCCGGTCAGTAGCCTTTAAAAGCCCTAGAGCCGTCATCGCCTGCAGCAGGGTCTGGCTTTCCTCGCGGTCATCTGTTTCTTCCAGAAAGAACTCGTTATCCAGTGCAGGCCACATGGTGCCTACCAGGTCATCTATCTCGTCCAGCGTGAGTTGCCTGCGGTGGCGAAAGGCAAAGGCCAGCAGCGCCGGCCGCGCAAATAGATGCAATACGTTGTTGCGGTACCAGGTCAGTAGCGGGGCACGCCCTTCGGCGACCACGATGACCGGGCCGAGGGTCTGATCGCATCGGGCAATCATGCCCAGATCAATGGCGTGATTGATCCATTCGGAGGGAGTGCCTTCTGCGCAGCGCATCTCCGGTGTCGCCGGTGCATGTGCCTGAAGTGCATTCAGCAGGGTGAGCTGCCGGGCAAGCAGATCTTCCTCAATGGCCATGTGCGACGTGCCCAGCAGGGCCAGTGCCACGAGATTGACGCCGTTGAGAGTGGCGGCGGCATTGATTCTAGTGGCCAGATCCTCTCCCAGCGCCGCTACCGCCTGTTTACGCCAGTGGTGGTCGGTACGTACCGGGTCGGGGAAATGCTGGTTCAGCCAGTCATCCAGCCGTAATGGTGCGCCAATATTGACGTGTACCTGGCCATAGGGCTCCCGCAGGCGTTTGAACACTTTCAGCACATCGAAGGGGGATTCCTTTTTCTTGTGCCCGGTCGTGAGTTCGCGCTGATAGGCACCGGATTCCAGCACCTTCTCGTAACCGATATAGATGGGCACAAATGCCATCGGACGACTGCTGTCCTTGCGCAGGAACGAGTCCAGCGTCATCGCCAGCATGCCGAGCCGGGGCGGCAGGGTGCGCCCGGTGCGCGAGCGGCCCCCTTCGATGAAGTACTCCACCGGGTAGCCCCGGCGAATCAGCTGATGCAGGTATTCGTTGAATACGGCGCCATACAGGGCATTGCCCTTGAAGCTGCGACGCACGAAGAACGCGCCCCCCTTGCGCAGTATGCTGCCGATGACCGGCATGTTCAGATTGCGTCCGGCTGCTACCTGGGGCGTGGTCAGGCCATGGTGGTACATGACATAGGACAGCAGCAGGTAATCAATGTGGCTGCGATGACAGGGGACGTAGATCAGCTCATGAGTGCCGGCCAGTTCGCGCACGCGGGAAAGACCATGTACCTTGACCCCATCGTAAAGGCGATTCCAGAGCCGTCCGAGCAACTGGTAAAGCAGCCAGAGGGTCTGAGGCGATGTATGCGAGGCGATCTCGCGCGCGTAACGTTGTGCCTGCTTTTCAACGTGAGGCAACTCGGCACCACTTTCTTCGGCCTGCGCGCTGATGGCCTGGCGCACCGAGGGCGTCATCAGCAGGCTGCGTACCAGGGTACGACGATGGGAAAGATCCGGGCCCAGTACCTGCTGACGCAGTTGCTGAAACTGGTGGCGCAGCAGGCGCACGACCCGGCGTCTGGCGTGAGAGGCGCTCGGGGCAGGGGCATTCAGCAGGGCCTTGACGTCATAGGGGGTGCCGAAGCGAACATCGATATGATGGCCGTTGAACAGCAGCGTTGTCAGTCGGCGCAGCCTGCCACTCAGCGGCCAGTGATCCGCTGTCATCAACCCCCAGAGTCCGCGCGCCTCACGTCCCGGGCGTCGACCCCAGAAAAAGGCCACCGGAACGACCATGACCGGCACATCACCCTGATGATGTTCGATGTTTTCCAGAAAGGCTTCAAAATGCGGAGAGGGCCTGTTTTGAGGTGAACGCAAGAAGGAGCGCTTCAGCTGGTGGAGCATCACGTGCCGTGGCATGTGCCCGGAGGTAGCCGGGGACGCGTCAACCGAACCAATGGCCCCCTTTCTGCAAAGAAGATGCAGTGCGAGCCGGTCGCTCAAGGCGTTATTATCAAGAACCAGAACAATGTTCGCTGTTTCGGGCAGGTTCAGTTCCGACCAGCTCGGGTCGATGGAACGAAAGCGCAGCCAGCGCGATAACAGGCTGGTCATACGGGAAAACCCGGAAAGCGATAGGGTCATGACAGGCCTCGACAGGGAATCAGGCGCGCAGTATAGCGGGTGAACACGATGCCTGATAAGGGAACATGGAAGGCTGAATAACAGAGGATGCAGTGATCATGCGAGTGCAATGGCGCGAAGATAACCAGGTAACGTTGTTACCGGGAGCAGAAAATTATTTGCCGGCACTGTTCAAGGCGATGGATGAGGCGCAGACGTCCCTGATCATCGAGTTGTATGCCGTTGAGGATGGCGAGCTGGGCGAGCGTTTCATCAGTACGCTTGAGCAGGCAAGGTCACGAGGGGTCAGGGTCTGGTTACTGGTGGACGCCTGTGGATCGTGGCCTCTTTCCAGGCAAAGTCGCCAGCGCATCAAGGAGGCCGGCGTCGAGTTTCGTGAGTTCAACCCCTTGTCCTGGCGCCATCTGGGGCGGTTTATCTCCCGTGACCACCGAAAGCTTGTCATTGTCGATGGTCGGATGGCCTTTGTCGGTGGTTTCGGCATGACCGACCTGTTCATGAATTCCTGGTTCGAGATTGCCGTCAGGGTCGAGGGGGCATGTGTCAACGACTGGATTGCCCTGAATCGTCAGGTCTGGGATTCACGCATGACCCGCGGGCCCGGGAAGGACATGGTGTCCAGAGATGAACTGGGAGCGACCGCCGACGAGGTCAGAAAGCCGGCCGGAGAAATGGAAGGGCGTGTCATCTGGGGCAAGGGATACCGTTTCCAGAAAATTCGCCGTTCCCTTCAGACACAGATTGAACGGGCCGAGAATCAGGTCTGGATCTGTACGCCCTATTTTGTACCTACGGCCAGCCTTCGACGCCGAATGATGCGTGCGGCGCGCCGTGGCGTGGATGTTCGGGTACTGGTGCCGGCCAAGAATCACGATCATCCAGGGGTATATTACGCCGGTCAGCGCTTTTATACGCGTCTGATGCGTGCCGGGGTCAGGATCTTCGAGTACCAGACCAGGTTCAGTCATGCCAAGTTCAGCATGTGCGATGACTGGTGCACCGTAGGCTCCTGCAACTTTGATCACTGGAGCCTGCAGTGGAACCTGGAGGCCAACCAGGAAGTGGATCACCCGGGCTTTGCCTCGGATATTGCCGATTTGTTCAATCACAACTTCGAGCAAAGCAAGGAAATTGATTTTGAACAGTGGAAGGCGCGTCCTACCGGGCAAAAGGTGCGTGAGTATATCTATGGCAAGCTCAATGCCATGATGACGCGCCTGAAATAAACGCGCTCAGCGCCTTTTTCGGGCTTGCCCGCCTTTTCTGCCCCGGGTCTTGCCGGGCGGTTTTCCTGCAGGGCCCGATGGTGCGGCCTTTTCAACCGGAGTGCGATACAGCAGATAAAGGTCCAGCGCCAGTTCGGGCAGCTGGTTCAGCAACTGACTGGCCTCAGCCGGTGTGGCGCCCATGGCGGCCAGATCCCTGTCCTCGTCATCAAACAGGCCGGACAGGGCCATGAAAGGCAGCAGCAGGCGGGCGGCATCTTCTTCCAGTGCGCCGAACCACTGGGCTTCATCAATGAATACACCTTCCATGAAGCCACTGCACCAGTCTGCTACCGGATGCATGCGAGGGCTTTCCTCGAACTCATCATCGAAGGGCAACTCGGGCAGCGCGCCCTGTTCAAACAGTTCGATGGCATTGTCACGAAGGGACTGACACAGGCCCAGAATGCGCGTGTGCTCCTCGTCGCTCGAGAAGGCCGGTTCGCCATCGAAGACGGTCGGTATCCATACCGTAGCGCTGACCGGTGTCAGGGCGATGGCCTGGGCGACCATGAATCCATGGATGCCATAGATGTCGAGGGCTTCCTCGCTCATGGCATCATCGTCGAGAAAGGCGTCCAGCGCCTCGAGGTCCTGGTCGTCAATGAGCGGGTGCTGCTCTGGTTGCTCGTTCATCGTTGGGGCGTTCTCGTGACGTGAAAAGGGCACTTTATCATTGATAACCGGAACCGTGGAAAACCGATGAGCGATTATCTGCAATTGCCGGATGAGCAGGCGCTTGCCCAGGCAAGCCCCGATGCACTGGCCGGCTGGCTTGGACAATGTGTGACGCGCAGTTGGCAACAGGGAGTGAGTGTCTGGCCCGGTGTGACGTGTCCGCCCTGGTGGCTTGACTTGAGAGGCCGCAGCGCCGGGCAGGCTCACTTCGGCCGGGGAGGGTTACGTTTCAACAGGGTTCTGCTGAAGGAAAATCCGGCCCTTTTTCTTTTTGATGTGGTACCGCATGAGATGGCGCACTGGTTCGTGCATGCAGTACATGAACAGGATGGGCAGCGAGTGGCTCCTCATGGTCGTCAGTGGAAACGCATGATGCAGGATGTCTTTCTTCGCGAGCCACGGGTAACGCACCATTTTGATACCACCCGTGCCAGCCCGACCCCTTATCGGTTTACCTGCCGCTGCAGTAGCCACTACCTGTCCAGAAGACGCTACCTGAACACCCAGCGCGGTGGGAGGTATCGTTGCCGGCTGTGTCAGTCGCCACTGGTATTTGCCGGCAGCCGGGTCTAGCTGTCCCGGTAATGGTCAACGAAAGTCTAATGGAGTTGGCAGCCCATGGGCGGTCTATGCTGAGCATACGTACCGCCTGTCAGGCGAACAACGATGACAATAGCAGGGAGTGGGGTCAATGACTGAACACGAAGCGCGTTATCCAGTGCCTGAGCACGCCAGTGCGCGCGCCTGGGTTGACGAGGAGACCTACCGTTCCCGATATGCGCAATCCGTGGAGGATGCCGATGCATTCTGGCTCGAAGAAGCCCGTTCGCGGTTGACCTGGTTTACTGCGCCGGAGATCGGCAGCGAGAGTCGTTATACACCGTCGGATGTACAGGTTCGCTGGTTTGCCGATGGCGAGCTGAATGCCTGCTACAACTGCATTGATCGGCACCTTGAAGACAAGGCCGACAAGGTGGCAATTTATTGGGAAGGCGATAATCCCGATGACCATCTGAGCCTGACCTTCGCCGAACTGCACGAGAAGGTATGTCGCTTTGCCAACGGACTCAAGTCCCTCGGGGTGGGCAAGGGAGATACGGTTACCCTGTACATGCCGATGATTCCCGAGGCATTGATGGGAATGCTGGCCTGCGCGCGTATTGGCGCCATTCATTCCGTGGTCTTTGGGGGGTTCTCTCCCGATGCCCTGGCCGGCCGCATTGTGGATTCCGGCTCCAGGGTTGTCATTACTGCCGATGAGTCCCTGCGTGGTGGCAAGAATATCCCGCTCAAGGAAAACGTTGATGAGGCACTGACCCGGCCCGGCACCGAGGTGGTCGAGCATGTACTGGTCGTACGTCGCACCGGAGGCAGCGTGGCGGTCAATCCCCGCGACTGCTGGTATCACGATGTGGTGGATCCCCAGTCAAGCGAGTGCCCGCCTGAGCCCATGAACGCGGAAGACCCTCTGTTCATCCTCTATACCTCCGGGTCGACCGGAACGCCCAAGGGGTTATTGCATACCACCGGAGGATATCTGCTATATGCCGCCATGACTCATCGGGACATCTTCGATGTGCATGACGATGATGTGTACTGGTGTGCCGCCGATGTCGGCTGGATTACCGGCCACTCCTACATCGTGTATGGACCCATGGCCAATGGAGCTACCTCGGTCATTTTTGAAGGCGTGCCCAGTTATCCCAGTCACGGCCGGATTGGTGAGGTCATCGACAAGTATGGTGTGACCATCCTGTATACCTCGCCGACAGCGGTGCGTTCGCTGATGGCTCAGGGCGATGACATCATGGCGTCCAGCACCCGTGAATCCCTGCGTGTACTGGGCTCGGTAGGTGAGCCGATCAATCCCGAGGCGTGGAACTGGTTTTATCGGGTCATCGGTAACAGTCGCTGCCCGATCATGGATACCTGGTGGCAGACAGAAACCGGTGGCATCATGATTACCCCTCTGCCGGGGGCGACCGAGCTGAAACCAGGCTCTGCCACGCGTCCTTTCTTCGGTATTCAGCCGGCTCTTTATGACAACGAAGGCCAGGAGCTCAGTGGTGAAGCCGAGGGTAATCTGGTCATCAAGGCCAGCTGGCCGGGTCAGGCTCGCACCATCTGGCAGAATCATGATCGGTTTGTGCAGACCTATTTCTCTACCTTCGATAACGTATATTTCACAGGTGACGGGTGTCGACGGGATGAAGACGGGTATTTCTGGATTACCGGACGTATCGACGATGTCCTGAACGTATCCGGTCATCGCATGGGAACCGCTGAAATCGAATCCTCGCTGGTCGCTCATGAGGCGGTAGCCGAAGCAGCGGTGGTTGGTTTTCCTCATGAGGTGAAGGGGCAGGGGATTTATATTTATGTCACCCTGAATGAAGGCATTCAGCCGACCGATGAGCTGCGAGCCGAACTGGTGAAATGGGTCAGGAAGGATATTGGCCCCATTGCCACGCCTGATGTCATTCAGTGGGCGCCGGGGCTGCCCAAGACACGGTCGGGCAAGATCATGCGTCGTATCCTGCGCAAGATTGCAGCAGACGAACTGGATGGTCTGGGAGATACCAGTACGCTGGCTGACCCCGGCGTTGTGGATGACCTGATCGAGCACCGCCAGAGCAAGTAGCGGGTCGGTTTTCTGCATAAGGCGCTCTCCCGAGCGCCTTTTTTGTTGTGTGCCGGTTGTGCCTGATGTATGCAAAATCAGGCATCTTCGGTGGACAGGGATGGCACGGATGGGCAAAGATGGGTATCGACTAGTGTATAAGGGCATGAGGCAACTACCAGTTGGTCATGGGCCCATCGATCTGATAAACAGCAGAACGCGAGCCGGCCTGCCAGCAGTATAAAAACGGTTACTGCAGCCGATGGTATATACAAGAAAAGCCAGACTCGCGGCATACAGGGTTTTGAGGAGAACGGACGAATGGCTTTAGCCCAGAAATTTATTGTTGCCGATGATCACCCGTTGTTTCGGGCAGCCTTGACGCAGGCACTTCGCCAGGTTGCGTCCCAGGCCGAGATTGTCGAAGCAGATACCATGGAGGCGACGGTAGAAGCAGTAACCCGTCACCCCGATGTCGATCTGATACTGCTGGACCTGCATATGCCGGGCGCACATGGCTTTTCCGGCCTGATCCAGTTGCGTGGCCAGATGCCGGATATCCCCGTGGCCGTTATCTCAGGCAGTGAGGAAGTCAGTGTTGTACGTCGTTCGATTGATTATGGTGCATCAGGATTCGTACCCAAGTCGGCTTCCCTCGATGTCATTGCACAGGCCATCCGCGAGATCCTGGAAGGTGAGGTATGGCTGCCGCCCGAAATGGCATCTTCCCTGGGGGACTCAAGCGAGGATGAAACACGGTTTGCCGAGGCCATCGCATCGCTGACACCACAGCAGTTTCGCGTGCTCAACATGCTGACCGAAGGCATGCTGAACAAGCAGATTGCCTACGACCTCAATGTTTCCGAGGCCACCATCAAGGCGCACGTAACGGCCATCCTGAGAAAGCTGGGCGTCCATTCACGGACTCAGGCCGTTATCGCTGCTCAGAAACTGGAAGTGGAACCTCCGCGGGTAGAATCCAGACATAACTAGAAAAATGGCAGTTACAGGGCCCAGTAAAAAAACCCGGTGGGAAGTTACTCTTCCCACCGGGTTTTTTTAGCTGCCGAGCCTGATTCAGCCGGCGCGGCCGGCCTGCAGTGAGCGGGTGAGCAGGGCCCGCAGTGCCGCCGGCTTGACCGGCTTGTTGAGCAGATGGCAGCCGGCTCCCTTGACCTCGGCGGCGACTTCTTCCGTACGATCTGCCGTGATGACAATGCCGGGGACATCGCTGGAAAGCTCACGCGCCAATGCGTCCAGTGCCATCAGACCGGTAATTTCATTATCCAGATGGTAGTCGGCCAGAATCGCATCCGGCGGGGTTTCCAGGTTGCGCAGTACCGACTTGGCGCCACCGATGCTGGTGGCGGTATACACTTCAATGCCCCAGCCACCGAGAATGGCCTTCATGCCTTCGAGCGTCATGGTCTCATTATCAATGCACAGTACACGTGCCCCTGCCAGCTTGTTGGCCGGTTTAGGCTTGGCCGCTTCGGTTTCGCGATAACGCTCAATGTTTTGGCCCCTTAAAAGAGGAACCTGCACCGAAAATACCGTGCCCTTGTCTACCCAGGACCGTACACGTATGGCGTGATCCAGTACCCGAGCCATTCGATCTGCAATTGACAGCCCCAGCCCCAGTCCCTTTTCGCTTTCCCGATGGCGGGACTTCTGATCCAGTCGGCGAAACTCCTGAAATATCTCTGTCTGCTTGGACTCGGGTATACCGGGACCTGTATCCCAGACTTCAATGATCAGGCTGTCACGTCGCCGCCGACAGCCCAGTAGAACCCGGCCTTCCTGGGTATAGCGCAACGCGTTTGACAGGAAGTTCTGGATAATACGACGCAGCATTTGAGGGTCACTGTCGACCATGGTGCGAGTGGGTACCACATCCAGATCAAGGCCGCGCTCTGCCGCCATGACGTCGAACTCCGCCTGTAGAGGCGCGAGAATGTCCTGGAGGGGGAAGTGGTGGCGTCTTGGCGTCAGCGCGCCGGCATCCAGCTTGGAGATATCCAGCAGGGTGCTCAGCAGCTCCTCGGCGGCCTGTAACGAGTTGTCTATGTGGGTCAGGGTATTCCGATGGTCCGTCTGCCCCTCGAACTGCTGCGACAGTGCCGATGTAAACAGGCGGGCTGCATTCAGCGGCTGCAGAAGGTCGTGGCTGGCTGCAGCCAGAAAGCGGGTCTTGGATGCATTGGCATCCTCGGCCACCTGCTTGGCATGTCGAAGGGCGCGTTCAGCCTCGGAGCGTACCTTGTTTTCCTGGCGCAGGGCTTCGTTGACCTGAGACAGCGCCTGTGTGCGCTCCTTGACGCGTTCTTCCAGGTGCTCGTTGGTTTCCTTCAAGGCAATTTCGGCCAGCCGGCGTTCGGTAATGTCCTGATACAGGGCAAAAAAGCCAAGAACACGGTGGCGATCGCCATGATGAGGTGTGTAGGTGGCCAGCATGTAGCGAGTGCCGCCTTCGTCGTCACGCATGGACAGCTCATAGGCGACACGCTCCCCGGACAGCGCACGCAGCATCCACGCCGCGCGCTCTCGCCAGTCGGCACCGGTCATGACGTCTTCAGCGCGCCGACCGATAATGGTCGCTCGCTCGATGTTCATGGCTTCTTCGTAGGCATGATTGGCAAACAGAAAGCGGCAATCCCGATCAAAGTAGGCAATCAGCGCCGGTACGTTATCGGTATAGATCCGAATATTGTTCTCGGAGCGAATCAGCGCTTCTTCGGTGCGCTTTTGCTGGGTAATGTCCTGGTAGGTATAAACAAACCCTCCGCCGGCCATCGGGTTGCCGTGCACGTCAAGCACTGTTCCATCCTGGCGATACCGCTGATAGTGATGCGGCTGACCGGTGCGAATGTTGTCGAGCAGCAGTTTGACGTGCTCTTCAGGGTCACCCGGCCCGTATTCATTATGTTCGGCGTTGTAGCGAAAGACCTGATCAATGGGCGCGCCTACTCGTATCAGATTATCCGGAAAGGCAAACAGCTCGACATAGCGATGATTCCACACCACCAGTCGCATGCGATGATCGACCACCATCACGCCCTGATGAAAGTTTTCGATGGCGGCCTGGAGCAGTGCACGGTTGAACTCGAGAACCTGCGAAGCCTCGTCGACAATGGAGACGACATCCGAGATGGCAATTTCACGCCCGGACAGCGCCGAGTTGACGACGATACGCGCCGATGAGGAGCCTATTGCCGAGGAAAGAAGGCGCTCGCTGAACTGAATCATGTCGATGGAGGCGCGATCATTGTTGCTCAGTGGGGGATGGCGGCGGTGATAGTCACGGAAGGTGCGATCGACCTGATCATCGCTTAAAAAGCGCTTACACAGGGCTTTCAGATCCCCGATGGTGGTTGTGCCCTGCCAGGGGCGGTTGACCGAGGCGTAGGGGTGCCCTGAGCTGTCCACGAACTGCGAAGCCTGGATGCGATCCACTACGCGCTCGCTGGTGGACTGGGAGAAGAAGATATAACAGAACAGGTTGACTACCAGCGACAGCATGACGCCCTGGGTCAACGGGTCACCAACGGAGAGGCCGAACAGATCATTGGGCGCCAGAAATCGCAGGCCGAAGGGGCCCTGTTCCAGAAAACCGTCCGGTACCAGGTTTGCACGGGCCAGCGCTGGCAGCAGCAGAGTATATGACCAGATGGCGATGCCGGCTCCCAGCCCTACCGATGCGCCATAACGGTTGCCCTTTTTCCAGTAAAGACCGCCGATCAGGGCCGGTGCGAGCTGGGCCAGCGCGGAAAGTGACAGCATGCCTACGCTTGAAAGCGTGCTGAATTCGGCCACGATTCGGTAGAAACCGTATGCGAGGGCAAGAATGAGCAGAATGATCAATCGGCGGGTACGCAATACCCATTTGGCGTAATCGCCGTGATGGGTGTCGAACCAGTGAAACTTCAACAGTACCGGAATCAGTACTTCATTGGAGAGCATGATGGCCAGGGTGATGCTGGCCATGATCACCATGCCGCTGGCGGCGGCAAAGCCACCGATATAAGTCAGCATGGTCAGAGTGTCGTTGCCCAGTGCCATCGGCAGTAACAGCACAAAGCTGTCGGGGTCCGCGCCGGCAGGCAGCATGGAAATACCGGCGGTGGCCAGTGGGAGTACGAAAAAGCCGGCCAGCGCCAGGTAAAGGGGAAACATCCAGCGTGCGTGGTGGCTGTCATCCGGGTGGGTGTTTTCAACGACAGTGACGTGAAACTGTCGTGGAACACAGAACATCGCGAGCATCGCGAGCAGGGTCTGAGTCCAGAAACCATGCGTCACGCCCTGTTCGTTGATGGCCTTGATCTGCAGGAACGTGCTGGCACGGTGGGAGAGATCTCCCAGGCCATCAAAGGCCCCCCACGTGATGACCGCACCCAGTATTAAAAAGGCTGCCAGCTTGACGACCGATTCAAAGGCAATGGCCTGAATCAGTCCTTCATGGTGCTCGGTAGCATCGGTGTGGCGAGTGCCGAACAGGATGGCAAACAGGGCCATCAGAATGGCGATGTAGAAGGCACTGTCGCCCAGCAGGGGGGAGTGGGTGATATCGGCATTGTCGGTCAGCAGGGTCAGGCTCGAGGACATGGCCTTGAGCTGAAGGGCGATATAAGGCAGCGTGCCGATCAATACCACCATGCTGGCAAACGCGGCCAGCTCCTGCGATTTGCCGTAACGTGCGGCGATAAAATCGGCAATGGAGGTAACGTTCTGCCGTTTGGCCACCCGTATCATTTTGGCCAGAATGGGCCAGAACAGCAAAAAGGTCAGGATCGGCCCGATAAAGATACTAGCATAGGACCAGCCCTGGGTCGTGGCCTGGCCGACACTGCCGTAAAAGGTCCAGGACGTGCAATACACGGCCAGCGCCAGGCTATAGACAATCGGCCGACGCTTGGCAGCGCCCTGAAGCCTGGCCCGACGATCCCCACGCCAGGCAATGCCGAATAACGTGGCTATGTATAAAAGCGACGCTGCAATCAACCACCACCCCTGGAACATGCCTACCTCCTTGGTTCAGAAGGCTCATTCTAGAGGTATTGAGGCTCATGTCACTGGCTTTGCCGGATCACCTCATGCAGGGCAGGGGGACGCCGGTGCTGTCTCGCCATCGTTTTGAGCCGATGGTAGTATGGTGTGCTTTCCCGGGCCTTTCGCCCCCTTTCTGCCTTTTCCCCCGACGATTCTCTGATTCCCATGAATGATTTCTACAAGGCATCGGACAGTACGCTGTTTGTTGATGCCACTGCACCGACGCAAGCCAGTGATGTATCCGAGCCTTCGGGCGCACAGGCATCATCGGAAGACATGCGCAAAAAGCGTGAATTCAACAAGCTTCAAAAGCGTCTGCGCCGGTTGACCGGTAACGCCATCATTGATTACGGCATGATCAATGAAGGTGACCGCGTCATGGTCTGTCTCTCCGGCGGCAAGGACTCTTATACGATGCTGTCGATTCTGATGAATCTGCAGCGCAATGCGCCGGTCAACTTTGAGCTGGTAGCGGTCAATATGGACCAGAAGCAGCCCGGTTTTCCCGAGCATGTATTGCCCGAGTATCTGGAGACGCTTGGCATCGAATACCATATCGTCGAGCGCGATACCTATTCGATCGTCAAGGAGAAGGTGCCGGAGGGCAAGACAACCTGTGCCCTGTGTTCGCGTTTGCGGCGAGGGACGCTTTATGGCTTCGCTGAAGAGATCGGGGCGACCAAGGTAGCTCTGGGGCATCATCGCGATGACATTCTGGAAACGTTGTTTCTCAACATGTTCTACAGCGGTTCGCTCAAGGCCATGCCTCCCAAGCTGCTGGCCGATGACGGGCGTAACATGGTGATTCGTCCGCTGGCCTATTGCAGTGAAGCTGACATTCAGCAGTATTCCGATGCGATGGCATTTCCGATCATTCCCTGCAACCTGTGTGGCTCCCAGGAAAACCTGCAGCGCCAGAATATCAAGGAAATGCTGGGGGAGTGGAAGCGACGTCATCCCGGGCGAATCGAATCCATGTTCAAGGCAGTGACCAATGTGGCACCAAGCCAGTTGGCGGACCGGTCACTGTTCGATTTTCAGGGGCTTGAAGCACGTCAATCCGAGATGACCCGCAACCGTATCGATACGGTCAGCCTGACCGAGGCCGATGACGAGTAGCGGTATACGGGGCTGGTGAAAAAAGTTTTATAAAAGATGGCGCTAGGTGATTGACTCGCCTCAAAAAGGCTGTAGAATGCAGCGCCACATGACCCGCGGGTGGTTAGCTCAGTTGGAAGAGCACCAGCCTTACAAGCTGGGGGTCACTGGTTCGAGCCCAGTACCACCCACCAATGTTTTTGAAGGTCATGAGATTTCAATGCGGACCGGTAGTTCAGTTGGTTAGAATGCCGGCCTGTCACGCCGGAGGTCGCGGGTTCGAGTCCCGTCCGGTCCGCCACTTGAAATTGAATTGCAAGACGCTGTTGCGGACCGGTAGTTCAGTTGGTTAGAATGCCGGCCTGTCACGCCGGAGGTCGCGGGTTCGAGTCCCGTCCGGTCCGCCATAACAGTGACTGTAGTAACTGAAGCGGGGTGGTTAGCTCAGTTGGAAGAGCACCAGCCTTACAAGCTGGGGGTCACTGGTTCGAGCCCAGTACCACCCACCACTTCAGAGCATTTTCGAATGCGGACCGGTAGTTCAGTTGGTTAGAATGCCGGCCTGTCACGCCGGAGGTCGCGGGTTCGAGTCCCGTCCGGTCCGCCACTTCGAGTTTGAATGACCTCCCTCCCGTACTTATTCTTTATATTCATCATCCCTGTTGCTTATCGGCTGTTCTGGCCGAAGATATCCATTATATTTGCCCCGTGGTCATGTAAGGCCCTGTCGCGCCCCTCGGGCTGATGATGCTCCAACTGTACGCGTATTCACTTATACCTCATCAAGCCACTGCAATATCCGCGGGTAGACCTCGTGATGGGCATCTGGATGCAATAGCATTTCCCGGGTTGTATAGGCTCTGGCAAGTCCGCTTCCGGGGCCCAGCATGGCAAATTCTCCCTGATGTGGTCCGCACTCATCGCGAAAGCCGGCAACATCTGCTGGGTGGCCATTGGCCTTTTCTGCCTCCCCCGCGACGTGCAGGGTGGGCGGCATTCCGCCTCTGATCAGAGCGCGTCGATAGTCAAAGCCATCATCATCCAGCCAGTCGGTGCGGCGTATCCATGCGTAATGCTGTTGGTGCTGGAGAGCAGGCAACGCTTCATCGATCGAGTTGGGGTATCCGGCGGGCATGTAGCCTTTTAACATCCGTCTGAACCGGGCACTGGGACCCCATTGCCGGGTCAGCATGTGACGGCTTTCAGTGGTGTCGGTGGTGATTGTGCGGCGGCTGCCCAGAAATATCTGACTCAGGACGCATTTTCGCAGTTCGGGAAAGCGTGCCATGCAGGAGGCTGTCAGCACGCCCCCCCAGCCATGTGCGAGCACATGTGTCTTCTTGCGAGAGCTCAGCCTTGACCAGCCCTCCAGGGCCGCCGGAATATCCTCGGTAATGATGCGGCTGAGGGTCAGGGTATTGCGCCGTGATGAGTGAGGCGTGCTGTGCCCCTGACCACGCTGATCCATGACGGCAACGTCAAATCCCTGTTCGGCCAGCCAGGGAGCGAGTCCGGGAGCGCCCTGGTCCACTTCCTCGAAGAGGTGGCCAAGACTACGCATGTCAGGCCACATCAGCAGGGCGCCACGCGCCTGAACGTGCCTTGCATGATGCCAGGTCAGGTGAAGCGTGCCTTCCGGCATCGTGAGAATGTGCTGGCTGATCATGGTGCTTGAGTCTTTCCCGTGAATGCGATGTGATAAGGCAATTGGTCTGACACAAGGGCCATTGTTGCATCCCTCTTACTGCGAAGGACATACCATGTCGACGTCTGTCACCCGGTCGGTAGAGAGCATTCAAAAGATGCCCGAGCCGCGTTTTCTTGCCAGTGATAATACTTCGGGAATTTGTCCTGAAGCGCTCGCCTGGTTCCTGAAGGCCAACGAGCAGGATGATCTGGCCTATGGCAATGATGAGTGGACTCATCGTGCCGCAGACCAGTTTCGAACCCTGTTCGATACGGATTGCGATGTGTTTTTTGCATTCAACGGAACAGCGGCCAATTCCCTGTCTCTGGCGGCCCTGTGTCAGTCATATCACAGTGTAATCTGTCATGAGCTGGCCCACATCGAAACCGATGAGTGTGGTGGTCCCGAATTCTTTTCCAATGGCTCCAAGCTGTTGAGCGTGCCAGGCATCAACGGCAAGTTGACGCCCGAGGGGATCCGTGAAGTTGTGACGCGACGCAACGATATTCACTACCCGCGCCCGCGTGTCATTTCCCTGACGCAATCCACCGAAGTAGGAACGGTCTATTCGCTGAATGAGCTCCGGGCAATACGGGAAGTGGCTCGAGAATTCGATCTTCGCATTCATATGGATGGCGCGCGTTTTGCCAATGCCTGTGCGTCCCTTGGCGTGACTCCGGCAGAGTTGACCTGGCAGTCCGGTGTGGACGTACTGTGTTTTTCCGGCACCAAGAATGGCCTGGCCCTGGGAGAGGCGATCCTGTTTTTCGATCATCGACTTTCCGAGGATTTTGCTTATCGCTGCAAGCAGGCAGGTCAGCTGGCGTCCAAGATGCGCTACATCTCGGCCCCCTGGCTTGGTCTGCTTGAAAATGATGTATGGCTTTCCAATGCCGCCCACGCCAATGCCATGGCGACTCGACTGGCCGAGGGGGTGAAAGGGCTCTCCGGCGTCGATCTGATGTTCCCCGTGCAGGCGAATGCGGTCTTTATTGAGCTGCCTGACGAGGTGCAGGGGCGGCTCAGGGAGCAGGGCTGGAGTTTTTACACCTTCATTGGAAAAGGCGGTGTTCGTTTCGTCTGTTCCTGGAATACTTCCGCAGCTCTTGTGGATCGATTGATTGATGATATTCGTAACGCCTTGAAAACACGGGTATGACGCGCCCTTGATCCAAACGCCCCGGCCTTGTGTGCCGGGGCTTTTTTTATGGGACACATGGAAGCTGAATCTTTTTCATCTTCCCGTGCGCCGGTTTGGCGTTAAGTTGAGTCTACGCTCATAAAAACAATTACCTGGCGCAATGGTCAGTTCGACCATTCATTTTCCCAGTGCAAGCCACGTTTCCGGCATCGCCCCAGGAGGCTCCCCATGAGTATCTTCGATCATGTCCAGCACCGTTATCAGCGGACTCGTCAGGAAGAGATGAGTCTTCAGGAATATCTCGAGTTGTGCCGTACTGATCCGAAAGCCTACGCATCGGCCTCCGAGCGTATGCTTGAGGCCATCGGTGAGCCTCGAACGATCGACACTGCCAAGGATCCCGCGCTATCGCGAATCTTCTCCAACAAGATCATTCGGCGCTATCCCGCCTTCGAGGAGTTCTATGGCATGGAGGATGCCATCGAGCAGATGGTGTCCTATTTCCGCCATGCCGCTCAGGGGCTTGAGGAGCGCAAGCAGGTGCTTTACCTGCTGGGGCCGGTGGGCGGTGGCAAATCATCGCTGGCCGAGCGTCTGAAGGCCCTGATCGAGCAGATTCCCTTTTATGCCGTCAAGGACTCGCCGGTGTATGAGTCTCCGCTGGGGCTATTTTCGGCGGAGGAGGACGGCGAGGTGCTCGAGAAGGAGTACGGCATTCCAAAGCGTTATATGCGTTCGGTCATGTCACCCTGGGCTGCGAAAAGGCTCAAGGAATATGGCGGGGATATTTCGAAGTTCCGGGTCGTCAAGCTTTATCCGTCTCGCCTGAATCAGGTGGCCGTTTCGAAAACCGAGCCGGGGGATGACAATAATCAGGATATCTCGGCGCTGGTCGGCAAGGTGGATATTCGCAAGCTCGAGATGTACTCCCAGGATGATCCGGATGCCTACAGTTTTTCTGGCGGATTGTGCAAGGCCAATCAGGGGCTGATGGAATTTGTCGAGATGTTCAAGGCGCCCCTCAAGGTGCTCCATCCCTTGCTGACGGCCACACAGGAAGGCAATTACAACCCGACCGAAGGGATGGGGGCCATCCCCTTTGATGGGGTGTTGCTGGCACACTCGAATGAATCCGAGTGGCAGCAGTTCAGAAACAATCGCAACAACGAGGCATTTCTCGATCGGGTGTATATCGTCAAGGTGCCGTACTCTCTGCGCGTATCCGAGGAAATGAAAATCTACGAGAAACTGCTGGAGCATTCTTCACTGGATGAATCTCCCTGTGCGCCGGATACGCTTCGCATGCTGGCTCAGTTTTCGGTGTTGTCTCGTTTGAAGGAGCCTGAAAACTCCAGTATCTACTCCAAGATGCGCATCTATGATGGCGAAAATCTCAAGGATACCGACCCGAGGGCCAAGTCGATTCAGGAGTATCGGGACAATGCTGGCGTGGATGAGGGCATGAGCGGTCTATCCACCCGGTTTGCCTTCAAGATTCTGTCGCGTGTTTTCAACTTTGACAGCACTGAAGTGGCGGCCAATCCAGTACATCTGTTGTATGTACTGGAGCAGAGCATCGAGCAGGAGCAGTTGCCCAGAGACGTTCATGATCGTTATCTGCGCTTTATCAAGGAGTTTCTGGCTCCGAGATATGTCGAGTTCATCGGCAAGGAAATCCAGACTGCCTATCTGGAATCCTACAGTGAATATGGGCAGAACATCTTTGATCGGTATGTCACCTATGCCGATTTCTGGATTCAGGATCAGGAGTATCGTGATCCTGAAACCGGGGAGCTGTTTGACCGCCAGTCATTGAATGATGAGCTCGAGAAGATCGAGAAGCCGGCCGGTATTTCCAATCCCAAGGATTTTCGTCATGAAGTGGTCAATTTCGTGCTGCGTGCGCGGGCGCAGCACAATGGCCACAACCCAAGCTGGCAGTCATATGAAAAGCTCAAGGGGGTCATCGAGCACAAGATGTTTGCCAATACCGAGGAACTGTTGCCGGTGATTTCCTTCAATGCCAAGGCATCGTCTTCCGATGCCAGAAAGCATGAGGATTTCGTGAATCGCATGCAGGCGCGAGGTTATACCGAGAAGCAGGTACGGCTGTTGTCCGAGTGGTATCTGCGGGTGCGTAAATCCCAGTAATCCGGAGATGCGATCCGATGTTCCTGACTGCTGCCACTTCGCAGTGGCAGCACTATCAGCAGCCATGAGCTGGCTGTCAGGGAGTGGCCATGAGTTATTTTATCGACCGCCGTGCCAATGGGCGTCACAAGAGTGCAATCAACCGACAGCGGTTTCTTCAACGCTATCGCAAGCATATCAAGCGTGCGGTAGAGGACTCCGTCAATCAGCGCTCGATTACCGATATGAAGCGCGGCGAAAAGATCACCATTCCGGACCGGGATATTTCCGAGCCGGTATTTCGCCACGGTCGCGGTGGAGAGAATACGGTTGTAAGTCCGGGAAATCGCGAGTTCACCGAGGGGGACCGGATTCGGCGTCCGAGCGGGGGTGGTAGCGGTGGTGATGGCAGTGGTGAGGGGGCGGCCTCCAATCAGGGAGACGGCGTCGACGAATTTGCCTTTACCCTGACGCAGGAGGAATTTCTCGATTTTGTCTTCGATGGGCTGGAGTTGCCTCATCTGGAGCGCAAGCAGCTGGTGGATATTGATGAAGTGCGCCCCGTGCGGGCGGGTATCTCGCGAGACGGTATTCCGGCGCGCATGAACGTGGTGCGGTCCATGCGCGAGGCCTATGCACGACGTATTGCCATGCGTGCCCCGCTCAAGCGTGCCTTGAAGGAAGCAGAAGCGTTACTGGAGCTGGAGCGCGAGAAGGATCCGGTGCTCAGGAATCCGGCGCGCATCGCCGAGCTTGAGGAGGAGATTCAGCGACTGGAAAAGCGTATCGCCGGGGTGCCTTATATCGACACCTACGACCTGCGTTACAACAACATGGCCAACCAGCCGATGCCGTCCAACAAGGCGGTCATGTTTTGTGTCATGGATGTCTCCGGGTCGATGACGCAGGCGCACAAGGACATTGCCAAGCGATTTTTTCTGCTGTTGTATCTGTTTCTGGAGCGAAACTATGAGCGGATCGAGCTGGTGTTCATCCGTCACCACACGGCGGCGAAGGAGGTCGATGAGCAGGAGTTCTTCTACTCGCGCGAGACCGGCGGCACGATTGTGTCCAGTGCCCTCAATCTGCTGGATGAAGTGATCGAGGCACGTTATCCGCCAGGCCAGTGGAACCTTTATGTGGCACAGGCCAGTGATGGTGATAACTGGGATGATGATTCGACCACCTGTCGTCAGCTGCTGACTGACAGACTGATGCAGCGACTTCAGTACTTTGCCTATGTAGAGATCACTCCGCATGCCCATCAGGCGCTATGGGACGAATATAAAAAGGTTGAAGACGCCTTTCCTGGCCGATTTGCGATGGAGCAGATCGTCGAGGCCGGAGATATCTATTCCGTTTTCAGAGAGCTGTTTCGTCATCGCGAAGCGGTCTAGGGAGGAGCCATGGTCGAGTCCACTGCCGATCGTCGGGATGTTGAGGGAATGGGGTCCGACTGGACCTTTGACACGCTGAACCATTTTGAGCAGGCCATCGCCCGCATTGCCGCGGAATACCGCCTGGATACCTACCCCAATCAGATCGAGGTCATTACCTCTGAGCAAATGATGGACGCCTATGCCAGCGTCGGTATGCCGGTGGGGTATCACCACTGGTCCTTCGGCAAACAGTTTCTGTCCGTGGAGCAGGCCTATCGCCGGGGGCGGATGGGGCTGGCATATGAGCTGGTCATCAATTCCAATCCCTGCATTGCCTACCTGATGGAAGAAAATACGCTCATGATGCAGATTCTGGTCATGGCGCATGCCTGTTATGGGCACAATTCCTTTTTCAAGGGCAATTACCTGTTTCGTACCTGGACCGATGCCACGGCCATCGTGGATTACCTGGTCTTTGCCAGGCGCTACGTCAGTCAGTGCGAGGAAAAGTATGGTGTGGACGCCGTAGAGCAACTGCTGGATGCCTGTCATGCCCTGCAGAACCATGGTGTGGACCGGTACAAGCGGCCATCGCCCATCTCTGCCGGAGATGAAATCAAGCGTCAGGAAGAGCGGGAAACCTATCTTCAGGCGCAGGTTAATGCGCTGTGGACCACCATCCCTCATTCGGCGCACGGAGAGAGCCATTGTCCAGTGGGTGAGGGCGGTTCGCTGTCACCTGAGGGAGAGTTTCAGTTTCCATCGGAGCCTCAGGAAAACCTGCTGTACTTCATCGAGAAGAATGCGCCGCTGCTGGCCCCCTGGCAGCGTGAGGTGGTGCGTATCGTGCGCAAGATGGCACAGTACTTCTATCCGCAGCGCCAGACTCAGGTCATGAATGAAGGCTGGGCAACCTTTTGGCACTACACCATCATGAATCGGCTCTACGATGATGGTCTGATCGGCGAGGGCATCATCCTCGAGTTTCTTCAGTCCCATACTTCGGTGGTGGCGCAGCCGGCATTTGACAGTCCTTATTACAACGGCATCAATCCCTATGCGCTGGGGTTTGCAATGTTTACCGACATCAAGCGGATCTGTGAAGCGCCGACCGATGAGGATCGCTACTGGTTTCCGGAAATGGCCGGCAGTGACTGGCTGGATACCTTTCATTTTGCCATGGCCAATTTCAAGGACGAGTCCTTTGTACAGCAGTTTCTGTCCCCCAGGGTCATTCGTGAGCTGAAGCTGTTTGCCATTCTGGATGATGATCAGGACGAAATGATCGAGGTGGCGGCCATTCATGATGATCGCGGCTATCGCCGGGTAAGAGAGGCACTGTCTGCCCAGTACTCATTAAGCCAGCGTGAGCCGAATATTCAGGTCTGGCAGGCGGATGTGCGTGGGGATCGGTCGCTGACCCTTCGTCATCAGGTGCACAAGCGTCGCCCACTGGATCATTCGGTGTACCCGGTGCTTCGCTATCTTCATCAGCTGTGGGGCTTTACCGTCAAGCTTGATTCCATGGAGGACGATGAGGTGGTGCACCGTTATCAGTGGCCGCTGGCAGAAGAGGCCGGGTCGTCCTGATCATGACGCAGCTTTTTCAGGGCAGCATGGGCTGCCTTTTTTTATTGGCATACAGTCTGCGTGCACCAGGAGTGCATTTGCGCGTTGGCATTTGTGCGCCGACTCCCTAGAATCCGCGGTGATTTCACGGTGAGGTAGTGGGTGTGGCCAGACTAATCATGCAGTTGTTTCGGATGGGTGGTATTGGGATTGTCTTTGCGCTGGTGCTGGGAGGGTTATGGTTCTTTCAGGCGCGTGATCGTTGGGATGCCTTGAGCTGGGAAGGCATGCCGCACGCTCAGGTGTGGTACGACTGGCATACGCTTAATCGGCCATTGACCAATCATGGCTATCTGGTGGGCTGGTCAGACCTGCGAGGCAATCCATTGTGGGTGACTTATCGGCTGCACAGGGTTAAAAATCCTGACAGCGACCCGCGTCCAAGGGGGTTTCGCAGTGACTGGCGATCACTATGGCCAATCGATAGCGACGACTATACCCGTTCCGGGTATGACCGGGGGCATATGGCACCGAACTATGCGATGTCAGTGGTGCATGGGCGCCAGGCCCAGCTGGATACCTTTTTGATGACGAATGTATCGCCTCAGCGCCCTGATCTTAATCGCAAGGCGTGGCAACGACTGGAAGAGGTGGTGATCGATCATTTTGTACGCCGGTTTGGCACGGTATGGGTCACGACCGGCCCGATTTTCGACAGTCGTATTACACGAATGGCGTCGCTGATCGAGGTGCCCGATGCATTTTACAAGATTTTGATTGTGCCGGGCTCGGTAGGTAATCCACCAAAGGCGCTGGCCTTTATTCTGCCTCAGACTGTCAAGGGAAATGAGCCTCTGGACCGCTTTGTTGTATCGATTGATGAAGTGGAGCGTCGTACCGGTCTGGACTTCTTCAGTGATTTGCCGGACGCCATCGAAGTGCCGCTGGAAGGGAGTGTCAATCCTGGGCCCTGGCACCTGGATAGTGTCGCGAGAACGCCTTCTCGTTATTGATCATCCCGGCATGTGCGCTGTGCAGTGGCCGAGTACCGGATCTGTGCGGCGTGCTCGTGGAGGCATGATACAGATAAGATTACGTTGGTTTGTAAAGAGGTGTCTGCTGGGGCAGGAATACTGCTTTGAAAACAGGGATTACAGTGAGACTGTTGATTCAGAAAAGTCAGAAAAGATTGTTCAGAAGAAATTCTGGGGGGGGGAGTCTTTAAATGGTGCCCGGAAGAGGACTTGAACCTCCACGACCATGCGGTCACTAGCACCTGAAGCTAGCGCGTCTACCAATTCCGCCATCCGGGCCTTTCCAGCTATCTGCTCTACACGAGCCTTGCTTACTATCCAGAATTCTTGCAAATGGTGCCCGGGAGAGGACTTGAACCTCCACGACCATGCGGTCACTAGCACCTGAAGCTAGCGCGTCTACCAATTCCGCCACCCGGGCCTTGCGCATTTTCGAACGCATCAAAAATGAATTCCGTGATGTCTCTTTACATGCAATGCAATATAAAGATGGTGCCCGGAAGAGGACTTGAACCTCCACGACCATGCGGTCACTAGCACCTGAAGCTAGCGCGTCTACCAATTCCGCCATCCGGGCAATTGCGGCGTATCATACGGATTTTTTTGCATCACGCAAGCCCCTTTTGGTCTCTTGAATATAAATGGTGCTTGGGTCGGCTGTTCAGGGCGGCTATACTGGCGGTATGTCAAATATCACATCCTCTTTTCGCCGCGTTCTCTGCTCCGTTTTATCTTTCCAACAAGGAAACCATTAATGACACACTGGACGTTATCCGACGATCCGCACGCAGAACGCGAAGCACAAAATTATGATAAACCGGTTCCCAGCCGGGAATACCTTTTGCAGCGCGTGACGCAGCATGAAAAACCCATCTCGGCCGACAGCATGAGCGATATGCTGGGGCTGGACGATGAAGATCAGCGTGAAGCCGTGCGCCGCCGTCTGATTGCAATGGACAGGGATGGTCAGCTCAAGAAGCAGCGTGACAATTCCTTCACGGCCATTCCGCCGGAAGAAATCGTTGAGGGCCGCATCATCGGTCATCGGGACGGTATTGGCTTTCTGGTTCGTGATGACGGTGAAAAACCGGATCTGGTCATCCCACCGCGCCAGATGCAGCGTGTATTCCATGGCGACCTGGTTCGTGCTCGCATCAGCGGTCGCGATCGTCGCGGGCGTGCCGAAGCCACCATCATGGCCGTATTGACTCACAATACCCAGACGCTGGTAGGTGTCTATCGTGTGCGTGGGGCAGACCTGGGCGTGCTGGTGCCGGAAAACTCCCGTATCAGTCAGGACATCATCATCCCGGCCGGTGCCGAAAACGGCGCAAGGGATGGCCAGATTGTCGAGGTTCGCCTGACCCAACATCCTGCCGTACGGGTCAAGCCCGAAGGCGAGGTGATCGAGGTCATGGGCGAACGTATGGACCCGGGGCTTGAGATCGATATCTCCATTCGCGAGCATGACCTTCCGGCTGTCTTCCCGCCGGAAGTGCATGAGCAGATTGCCGGCCTGACCGATCAGGTACTCGACAGTGACAAGGCCAATCGTGTCGATCTGCGTGACTGGCCTCTTGTCACCATCGACGGCGAAGATGCCAAGGATTTTGATGATGCGGTCTATGCCTGGAAGACCAAATCCGGCGGACTGAAACTGGTCGTCGCCATTGCTGACGTCTCCCACTATGTCCCTGTCGGGTCGGCGCTGGATCAGGAAGCCTATCAGCGTGGCAACTCCGTGTATTTCCCGGGACAGGTCATCCCGATGCTGCCGGAAGTGCTGTCCAATGGGCTATGCTCGCTCAACCCGAATGTCGACCGGTTGTGCATGGTCTGTGAGATGAATATCTCGAAACAGGGTGAGATCAGCCGCTACAAGTTCTACGAGGGCGTAATGCGCTCCCATGCCCGTCTGACCTATACCCAGGTCAGCGCGATGCTGGAGGCGCCGGACAGCGAGGACGGGAAGGCCCTTCGCAAGACTCATGCATCGCTGGTCAAGCCGCTTGAACAACTGCATGAGCTTTATAAAACGCTCCGTGAGGCCCGCAGTCAGCGAGGCGCCATCGATTTTGAAACGACGGAAACCCAGATCGTTTTCAATGATGACCGCAAGATTGACCGCATCGTGCCGCGCGAGCGTAACGAGGCGCACAAGCTGATCGAGGAGTGCATGCTGGCCGCCAACGTGGCAACGGCCCGGTTCCTTGACAAGCACAAGCTGTCTGCTCTTTACCGCGTTCACAGCAGTCCGAAAACCGAGCGTCTGCAGACATTCCGTACCTTCCTGGGCGAGCTTGGTCTCACGCTTGAAGGCGGCGAAAAACCGACGCCCGGCGATTTTCAGCAGTTACGGCAACTGATACAGGATCGTCCGGATGAAGACATCATCCAGACCATCATGTTACGTACCATGAATCAGGCCACCTACACCCCGCACAACGAAGGGCACTTTGGTCTGGCCTACAAGGCCTATGCTCACTTCACCTCACCGATTCGTCGCTATCCGGATCTGCTGGTACACCGCGGGATTCGCGGTGTGATTCGCAGTGGCCAGGAAAGCAGTCACGTCGAGCGGGTTGAAGGGACGCCTGTTCAGCCGCTGGAAACCTGGTGTCCGTACGATTTCGAGCAGATGGTCGAACTGGGTGAGCACTGCTCCATGACCGAGCGCCGCGCAGATGAGGCAACTCGTGACGTACAGGACTGGCTCAAGTGCGAGTTCATGTCAGACAAGGTGGGAGATGTCTTCAATGGCACTATCGCCTCCGTGACCCAGTTTGGTCTGTTTGTTCGACTGGATGAGCACTTTGTTGAAGGGCTTGTGCATATTTCGTCACTGCCTTCCGACTACTACAACTACGAAGAAGCCCGTTATCAATTGAAGGGCGAGCGCAGTGGCCTGACGTATCGTCTGGGTGATGGCGTGGTTGTGCGTGTGGCGCGTGTGGACCTTGATGAGCGCAAGCTGGATTTCGAGCTGGCCGTGGCCGAGCCGACCTCCAGGCGCCGTAGCCGCAAGAAGTCCAGAGAGGCTGTTGCGGAGGCACCGGTGTCTGCTGCTGACAAGAAGGCCGATACCGGCAAGAAGCGAAAGTCCCGCCCCGGCAAGAAGGAGCGTGAGCGTCGCAAGAAACAACAGAGTGGCAAGAGTGAAGCCGGTGCTTCTTCTGTTGCCTCCGAGCGAAAGCGCAGTAAAAAGGATGCTCCCCGGTCGTGAAGCAGAAGCCATCCAAACCCTATAAGGGCAAGAAACCATCCCGCAGCACCGGGCACCAGCCTGAAGGGCTGGACCCTGTGTTCGGACTTCATGCCGTTCAGGCACTTCTGGCAAACCAGCTTCCTGAAAAGGTATGGCTGCAGGAAGGTGAGGCAGAGCGTCGCCTTGCCGGTCTGGTTGACACGCTCCAGGAGCGGGGTGTGCCGATCGAGTTTCAGCCGCGTCAGGAGCTGGACCGGTTGGCCGGCGGGGCTTCTCATCAGGGCGTAGTGGCCTTTTGTCCGCCACTGGCCTCCGAGGGCGAATCCCGTCTTTACTGGGAAGTAGAGCAGGCCGGTAACCAGGGGCTCTGGCTGGTACTTGATGGCGTTACCGATCCCCATAACCTGGGCGCCTGTCTGCGAAGTGCCGATGCTGCCGGTGTACGTGGTGTTATTCTGCCGCGCGACAAGTCGGCACCACTGAACGGCGTGGTGCGCAAGGTGGCCTGCGGCGCCGCTGAGGTCATGCCGGTCTATCAGGTGGTCAACCTTTCCAGAACCCTGGCTAAAATGAAATCACTGGGCGTCTGGATCATCGGTACTTCCGGTGATGCCGATAAGAGCATCTTTGATGCGGACTTCAATGCGCAGGTGGCATTGGTCATGGGCTCGGAAGGGCGCGGCATGCGCCGGTTGACCAGAGAGGCCTGCGACCACCTGGTCAAGCTGCCGATGCTGGGCAGCGTCTCCAGTCTGAATGTCTCGGTGGCGACCGGCATCTGCCTGTTTGAAGCCGTGCGCCAGCAGGGCATCTCCGTTTCCTGACTTGCAAGCGCCGGGCAGTGTCTTTACACTTGTCCGGCTTTGCAAAGCCAGAGTCCCTCTTTTTTGCAGGCCTTCCGTTAACTCCTTGCTTTTCACGGCCACACGAAGGGCCGCCAAAAAGCTGTCAAACCGAAAGGAGACATCATGCGTCATTACGAAATCGTGTTTATGGTCCATCCGGATCAGAGCGAGCAGGTCCCCGCCATGATCGAGCGCTACACCAGCCTCGTGACCGAAAATGGTGGCACCGTGCATCGCCTCGAGGACTGGGGCCGTCGGCACCTGGCCTATCCGATCAACAAGATCCACAAGGCGCACTATGTTCTGATGAACATCGAGTGCACCAATGAGACGCTTGCCGAGATCGAGAATATCTTCCGTTTCAACGATGCGATCATCCGCAACATGGTCGTTCGCTGCAAGGAAGCCGTGACTGAAGCGTCCCCGATGATGAAGTCTGCTGACGACAAGGGTGCACGTCGTCGTGACGACCGTCCGCGTGACAACGCTGACTCCGATTCCGACGCCGACGCCGATCAGTCCGAAGAAAAGACTGAAACCGCCGCCAACTGATCGATTCATCACCTCTGGAGATTCATGACATGGCACGTTTTTTCCGTCGCCGCAAGTTCTGCCGCTTTACTGCCGAAGGCATAAAGTACATTGATTATAAAGACCTCGACACACTGAAGTCCTACATCACCGAAACAGGCAAGATCGTTCCGAGCCGCATCACTGGTACGCGTGCGCGTTATCAGCGTCAGCTGGCTACTGCGATCAAGCGCTCTCGTTATCTGGCGCTGTTGCCGTACACCGATCGTCACCTGTAAGTTTCGTTTCCAATGGTTTCATTTGCACGCTGGGTCATGCGGGGGCCGCTTAACGCGACACTCGTAGCCTTTGCAGCCGGGCTGATGCCTTGGTTGTTCTGGCTTGGTGCGGCCATTTGCGCACTGGTGACCCTGCGTCGAGGGCTGGTAGCGGCATTGCCGGTATTGATCGGCGCTGCGCTGCCGCTGGGCTGGTGGTGGACGCAGGGGGACGCGGTTCCGCTGTCGACCCTGCTTCTGACTACCCTGATGGCGGTGATCCTGCGCTCGCGTTCGGCCTGGGGAGATACCCTGATCAGTGCCAGTGTCGTTACCGGGGTGCTGATCAAACTGGGGGTCTTTGTTCCTCCCAACGCTGCAGCGATCATGACCGAGCTTCGCCATAACTCGGCCGAGCTTGGCAACATGCTGGATCATTATGCTCGTCAGGGTGTCTCTGTCGAGCAGCTGTCGGGCATGGTCATGGGGTCAGTCATCGGCATGGTCGTGATGCTTGCCTCCATTGCCTGTCTTGCGCTGGCCCGTGGCTGGCAGGCCGGGCTTTACAACCCGGGCGGGCTTCGTGAGGAATTCCACGGGTTCAGACTGAGCCCTGCACAGCTCGGGCTATTGCTGGCTGTCAGCGTGGTCGGCTTTTTGATCGGCTTTCCGGCGCTGGTGCTGGTGACATGGATTCCGCTGCTGATTGCCGGTATTGCCCTCATGCACGGCATCATTGGATTGAAAGGGATGAGTGGGCTATGGCTGGTGGGGTTTTATGCCCTGTTACTGACCGCCTGGCCCGCTATTGTGATTGTGATACTGCTGGCCCTGGCCGATAGTGTGCTTAATATCAGAAGCCGCCTGGCCCGCAGTCAACATTAAAGAGGTCTACGAGATGGAAGTTATTCTGCTCGACAAGCTGGGCAAGCTCGGCGGACTGGGTGACAAGGTCACCGTCAAAGCCGGCTATGGCCGCAACTACCTGGTTCCTTATGGCCTGGCCGTACCGGCAACCAGCGATAACGTCACCATGTTCGAAGCGCGTCGTGCCGAACTCGAGCGCGAAGCGTCCGAGCGTCAGTCCACCGCTGAAGCACGTGCCGAACAGCTGTCTGAAATCGAACTGTCCCTGGTCGCCAAGGCTGGCGAAGAAGGCAAGCTGTTCGGTTCAATCGGCCCGCGTGACCTAGCTGAAGCACTGGTTCAATCCGGTATCGACGTCGCCAAGAGCGAAGTTCGCATGCCTGAAGGTCCGCTGCGTCAGACTGGCGAATATGACATTGATCTTCAGCTTCACTCTGAAGTCACTGCCAGCATTCGTGTGGTTGTGGTTGCTGAATAAGCAGCCTGCAGCATGAAAGGGGCACGGCGTTTACGCCGTGCCTTTTTTTATGTCCGGCAGGCGGGCGTCCCCGCGGGGCGCTCCGCATTTGATATGCTGCCCTCTGGTTTTTCCTTCCGTGATAGACAATGGCCATGAACGATACCGCAATGACTGATCAGGAAACCTCCGGCATCAAGGTGCCCCCCAATTCGCTTGAAGCCGAACAGTCCGTACTGGGCGGGTTAATGCTGGATAACAGTGCCTGGGATACGGTTTCCGAATTGCTGATTGCCGATGACTTCTATCGTTTCGAGCATCGCTTTATCTTCAATGCAATGACGCGACTGGCCGAGGAAAGTCGGCCTCTGGACGCAATCACCCTGTCCGAATCGCTTGAATCCCATGATCAGCTGAGCAAGGTAGGTGGCCTGTCCTATCTGGCCGAGCTGGCACGTAATACGCCGTCGGCCAGCAATATCAGAGCCTATGCCGATATCGTTCGCGAGCGTGCAACGCTTCGCAAGCTGATTCAATCTGCCAACCAGATCGCAGAAGGAGCGTTCAATCCGCAGGGCAAGACCGCCGATGAACTGGTGAATGAAGCCGAGCGGCTGGTGTTCCAGATCGCCGAATCCCGGCCCAAGTTCGGTGGGCCGATCGGCATGAGCCAGCTGCTGACCCGTGCGGTGGACCGGATAGATGAGCTGTTCAGCCTCAAGGGGACGATGACGGGCATTTCAACCGGGTTTCGCGATCTGGACGAGATGACCTCCGGTCTGCAGCCCTCGGATCTGGTGATCGTGGCCGGGCGGCCTTCCATGGGTAAAACCACCTTTGCCATGAACCTGGTCGAGCATGCGGTTGTCAGCGGTGACAAGGCCGTCGCTGTCTTCTCCATGGAAATGCCGGCGGATCAGCTGATGCTGCGCATGGTGTCATCGCTGGGTCGTATCGATCAGACCCGCGTGCGGACTGGACAGCTTGAAGACGAAGACTGGCCCAGGCTGACTTCGGCGGTCAATCTGCTGAAGGACAAGCAGTTGTATGTTGATGACACGCCTGCGCTGTCACCCAACGAGATGCGGGCCAGGGTGAGGCGGCTGGCCCGTGAAGCCGACGGCATCGGTCTGATCATGATCGATTACCTGCAGTTGATGCAGGTGCCAGGGTTGTCTGAAAACCGGACGGCCGAAATTTCTGAAATTTCCCGCTCGCTCAAGGGGCTGGCCAAGGAGTTTCAGTGCCCTGTGGTGGCACTGTCACAGCTTAACCGCTCTCTGGAGCAGCGCCCCAACAAGCGGCCGGTCATGTCGGATCTGCGTGAGTCCGGCGCGATCGAGCAGGATGCCGATGTCATTGCCTTTGTCTACCGTGATGAGGTTTACAACAAGGACAATCCGGACAACAAGGGGCTTGCCGAGCTGATTATCGGCAAGCAGCGTAATGGCCCGATCGGGACGGTGCATATGGCCTTTATAGGCAAGTATACCCGGTTCGAGGATCTGGCCCCCGGCAGTTATGGTGACTTTGCGGAATAGGCTGGCACCTCTGCCTTTAGACAATCCGCCGGGCTGATATAATGCGCGGCCTGGCACAGATGAGGAGACAACATGGCTGGTTTTAGAGGGCGCGGTCCGCGCCAACCCAAACCTGAGGCCCGAGGTACGCTTGAGCACCTGGAGCGTGAGGGCCCCTTCAAGGAATGGCTCGGCATGCCCGACCTTTACCGTTACACCCTGACGGTCAACGGTGAAACCTACAGCCATCAGGTGGAGGATACCGAGCTTGCGGTCAAGGAAGGAGATTACGTTGTCTTCCGTTACAAGGAGACCAAGGCCGGACGCTGGATCGAGCGGCGTTCGCTCGGGGTCGCCATCGACCCGGCAACGTTTAATCGAGAATGATGAAAATACACAGGGCGCTGCATTGGCAGCGCTTTTTTTTGGTCTGAATATCACTCGGTACTTGTATTGCACATGATAACGATTATCATTTTGTTTTCTGATGATTATCGAATGGAGTCGTGTGATGTCCTCGTCGTTTTCCTGTCCCTTGAGTAGTGCCCAGGCCGGCATCTGGTACGCTCAACAAATGAGCGGGTCGCTCACGACATATACGACCGCCCAATGTGTACGCCTGACCGGTCATGTGGACGTGGCACGATTGAGGGACAGCATCTGTCGGATGATCAGCGAGGCTCCCTCATTGACAGCGCGCGTTGAACTGACCCGGGAAGGGCTTCGTCAGTCGTGGGTACCTGATCATGTCCCCTGTGTCGAGAGGGTGGATTTACAACAGGAGATTGATCCGGCAGCAGCGGCCCAACGCTGGAAGGATGCGGTACTGGCGCGGGGCATTGATCCGACTACTGGCGTGTTGTATCGCTTCGCGCTGCTTGAAGTCTCGGCGGAACGTGTGGACTGGTTCATGGCCATCCATCATCTGGCGGCCGATGCCTATGCGTATAGCTTGCTGCAGCGTCGTGCCTGCGAGTTGTATTGTGCAGCATTGTCCGGCCAGCCTTCCCCGGAGGCATGGTTTGCGCCAGTGACTTCCATGGTAGATGAGGAGATGGTCTATCAGGACAGTACTGCGTTCACGGTAGACCGGGCATACTGGACTGAACGATTCAGCGATGATCCTGACCCCGTCAGCCTGACCGATAGCACCGCCATGGCCGCTGCGCGCTCCCTTCGGCGTGAAATCCGGCTGGATAGTGCCGTGATCGACGTACTGACCCGGTGGTCGCACGAACGCAGGCTGCATCCGGCAGAGGCCTTCGTGGCTGCCGTCGGGGCATATGTCAGTCGCTTTACCCGCTTGCGGGACATTACGCTCGGGTTTCCCATGATGGGCCGAATGCAGGGGGCTTCACTTCGAGTGCCCACCACCCAGGTCAATGTGCTGCCGCTGCGGCTGCCTCTCGGCCCCGAGCATACACCAACCCAGTGGGCAGAGCGTGCCCGTGGTGAGCTGTCCGGGCTGCGTCGCCATCAGCGATACCGCCATGAAGCCCTGCAGCGAGACCTTGAGCGCCGACCGGGCGCGCGCTCCCTGTTTGGCCCTCAGGTCAATGTCATGCCATTTTCATCTCCCGATTGGCCGGACTGCGACGCCAGTATTGATCATCTCGTCGCGGGACCTGAGCACGATATTTCCTTTTATCTGCACTGGGATGGAATAGCCGGGCAGGCCAAACTGGCCGTTGAAGCCAACCCGAATCGCTATACCACGGTTACCCTGAGGCGCCATCTGAAGCGACTTCTGGCCTGGGTTGATACCTTCTGTTGCCACCCGGAGACGCCGTTATTCACGCTGCCACTGTTGCTTTCCGAGGAGCGTGCCGAGCTTTCGCGCTGGAATACGACCGAACACCCTGTCGAGACGACGGATCTGGCCACGTTATTCGAGCGTCAGGCACGACTCACGCCGGAAAGTATTGCGCTGGTGGATGATGCCGGGGCATGTGATTATCGAATGCTCAATGAGCAGGCCAATCAGCTGGCACACTGGCTGACGGCATCCGGGGTGCAGCCCGGTGATATTGTCGGTATCGCGGTACCTCGCTCGATATACCTTGAGGTAGCGCTGCTGGCGACCCAGAAGCTGGGGGCGGCGTTCATGCCATTATCAAGTGATTACCCGGTGGCGCGCCTTGCCTATATGATCGAACAGGCCCGGCCATCGTTGATCATCAGTGTTACATCCGAGCGGAGTCTGTTACCGGATACGGACGTTACTGTCATCATGCTCGACAGTGATGAGGGGCAGGAGACGCTGACCCGAATGCAGCTCGACAATCCGGATGCCTCCGTGCGAGAGCCAACAGCGCTTTCCTATGTGCTGTTTACCTCCGGCTCTACCGGCAAGCCCAAGGGGGTGATGATAGAGCACCAGGCGATCGTGAATCGGCTGCTGTGGATGCAGGCCACCTATCCGCTGGATGCTACCGACCGGGTACTTCAGAAGACGCCTGCCGGATTTGATGTGTCGGTCTGGGAATTCTTCTGGCCCTTGCTGGCCGGTGCCACGCTGGTCATGGCACGTCCGGGAGGGCACAAGGACCCCTGGTATCTGGCCGAGACGATTCAGTCCCGGAAAATTACTACCCTGCACTTTGTACCTTCCATGCTGCAGGCTTTTCTTGACCAGGCACCGGTCGCTGATTGCACGACATTGCGTCGCGTCTTCTGTAGTGGCGAGGCGCTGATGACATCAAGTCAGGTGCAGCTGCACGAGGCGCTGCCACAGGTTGAGCTTCACAATCTTTATGGACCAACAGAAGCGGCCATCGACGTTTCCAGCTGGCAGTGTGACCGTGATGATCAGCGCGCCAGCCTGCCGATCGGCCGCCCCATCTGGAACACTACACTGCATGTTCTTGATGAACAGCGTGCTCAGGTACCGATTGGTGCGACGGGTGAGCTTTATATCGGCGGCATGAATCTGGCACGCGGATACCTGTACCGGGAGGATCTCACGCTGGCCCGTTTTATCACGCATCCTCTGGGCGGCGAGGGAGGGCGTCTCTATGCCACAGGCGATCTGGCACGCTGGAATGATGAAGGTGCCATAGAATATCTCGGCCGGCTCGACGGACAGGTCAAGTTGCGCGGGCAGCGTATCGAACTTGATGAGATCAGTGCGGCATTGAACAGGGTCGAGGGCGTCCAGCAGTCCGCGGTGACGGTGGTAACCAGTCATGGTGATCCGGTACTGGTAGGATATGTCGTGCCGGAACCTCACGCCGACCTTGCCTTGCAGTCACTTCGAGGCAGCCTGGCGCTGGAGTTGCCGAGTTATATGGTGCCTCAGCATTTCTGCATTCTGACAGCGCTGCCGCTGACGGATAATGGCAAGCTGGACCGTCGAGCACTGCCCATGCCAACGTTTTCCGGGGCGGAGCATTACCGGGCACCTCGCACTGAAGAGGAAAGGCTTCTTTGCGAGCTGTTCGCGGAGGTTCTGGATTGCGAGAAGGTCGGCATTGATGACAATTTCTTTGATCTTGGGGGGCACTCCCTGACGGCCGTCAGCCTGTCGGGCCTGATGCGAGAACGCATGGGGCGTGATATATCCATTGCCACGCTGTTTGAAGCACCGACGGTGGCCGGGCTGTGTACCCTGTCGGCCGCCTCGGAGCAGGATGGTCTCTCGGTCGTGCTGACGCTCAGTAACAAGCCCACCGGTACCCCGCTGTTTCTATGTCATCCTGCCGGCGGGCTGGGATGGTGCTATACCGCGCTGGCAAGGTCACTGACGACGTTCGGGCCGATACATGCCCTTCAGGCGCGTGGTCTTGCCGATGCCTCGGAAGTACTGCCCGCCACGATGGAAAGCATGGCCCGGGATTATATGGCCGAATTGAAATACCATCAGCCCGAAGGGCCCTATTACCTGGCTGGATGGTCGGTTGGCGGCATGCTGGCACATACTCTGGCCTGTCAGTTGCAGGCCGATGGGGAGGACGTGCATATGCTGGCCATGCTGGATGCCTATCCAGGCGATCAGTGGCGCCACCTTGCTCCCCCCGGTGAGCAGGATGCCCTGACCGCGCTACTGCGCATTGCTGGCATGCCTTTGCCGGAAGCCGGGGTCGGGCGTAATGAGGTAATTGCCATGCTGCGCCAGGAAGGGCATGCCCTGGGCAGTCTGTCGGCGCGGGTACTGGATGCCATGGTGGATGTGGTAATCAACAATAGCCGGCTGGTGCGTGACTCCACCCACCATGTCTTCGAGGGAGATGTATTGTTTTTCACTGCGGCAGCACCTCGGGATGAAGCCTGGCTTGACCGCCGGGGCTGGCAGCCCTACGTCACGGGTGAACTGGTGAACCTTTCCCTGCCGTGTGATCATCCGGGCATGATCAGCGATCCCGTTTCCAGACGTATTGCGCGCGAAATGGAGCGCTGGAAGGCCCGGCGTGGGGCCGACGTTGAACTGGCGCACACTTGAGCAGAGGCAGCATGACGGTACTGACGCTGGAAAGCGCCGTGGCACGGGGCTTTGCCCGGACTCCTCTGGTCGGGGCAGGAGAGGTGCACTGGTGCCCCGAAGTCATGGCTCGGTTGTTTTCATTGATCGCCTCACCGGTAATCCAGGCCTGTACTCGAACGCTGGTCATCGAGTTTGGCAGTCAGCGCCACCAGGCCATGCTTGATGATTACATTGCCGGTGGAGAGCTGGATGCCACGCGTCTGAGCCTGGTATCCGAAGACACTCTTCACGGCATGCTGTGGTCGCCACTGGTATACCAGCAGTTTCTGGCGCATGTGCGTGATGTAAACCTGACACTGTCTCCCGGAGCGCGCTGGCGTGTTCTTGCGGCCGAGGCGCCCTTTGACTGGTCATCGGCTACTGAAGCAACCTGGCAGTCGGCCATGGCGCGGCGTGATGCTCACTATGCTGATACGGTACGCCGTCACGTCATGGCGCAGGGCGAGACAGCGTTGTTGATTTTCGGAGCCATGCACTTGCAGAAGGGGCCGCCTGGCATCGGTGACTCGGCGTCGCTGGGCCACTGGCTGGCCGATGAGTTGACAGCCATATGGCCTGCCATGGATTCCGAGGCCTTTTCGGTAGATCAATGGTTTACGTCTGATCATGATCAGGTGCTGGACCTTGCCGGGAATAAGGAGGTTGGCGGTCTGCCATGGTACCGGTTCAGTCGCCGCTCAGAGGGCGAGTCCATGCTGTCGGCACATGTTGATATGCTTTGGTATCCGGGGCCGGTGTCTCGCCGGGTAGCGGTTCCTGTCGAGCGGTTATCGGATGCCGGCTGGCTGGCACGTACCAGAGCTCGCCTGGCGCGCCGAAGCCCGGCACGTCAGGCGCAATTGAACGCGTTGCTGACTCGTGAAATGCATGAGCAACTGCGGTGCGAATGAGTGGGTAAAGGGGTATAAATCGGTGCCTGTTCAAGGCATTGCCTGTCACTAAACTGTCTTAGGCTGATGACACACTCTATAGGTGTCACCCTTCATTGTCAGGAGCATTTCCATGGAACTACATCAGTTCAGGCAGGCCGTTCGATATCATGACAACCCCGAGGTTCGCGTCGTGCGCCACATGGCCGGTCAGCTGTACCAGGTAGAGCTGCAGCAGGCTCAGGGCGAAAGCAGTCTGTTGAAGAACCGCGGCAAGCCGCAACTCTTCCGCTCGCTGGACGCGGTATACAATGTGCTTCGCCATGTCGGCGTTCATCGTGCCTATCTGGTGCAGACCGTGCCGCATGATGAAGTCGTTGGTCGTCAGGCCATGTATTCCAGTCCGCTGTCCTCGCACATCCCCCTCGTCTTCTAGGTGGCCTGATCACGGGACCGGCTCTCGTGACAGGCCCTGTTTTATCCCTGCACTCCCATGGTTTATTCTCACAGGCGTATGTCATTTTCGGGCCAATCCACTGGATAGGCGTTTTTGATGAGCCGCCACCCGCGCCTGTTGATAGAATATGATTATCAAGAATCTGGGAGTGATTGAATGAGTAACAGCGCACCGTTTGGCGTGTTAATGGTTAATCTGGGGACCCCTGAAGCCCCTACACCAGAAGCTGTACGCAAGTACCTGGGGGAGTTTCTGTGGGATCCACGGGTGATCGACGTCTCACGCCCCGTCTGGTGGGCCATTCTCAATGGTTTTATCCTGCGTACTCGCCCCAGGAAGGTGGCTGAAGCCTATGCCTCGATCTGGACGGATGAAGGCTCGCCGCTCATGTCATACAGCCGCAAGCAGCAGCGCGCACTGGCGGCCCGGCTTGAAGCGTCCATGGGGCAGCCCATTCCGGTAGAGCTGGCGATGACATACGGCAGCCCAAGCATGGAAGAAGCCGGGCTCAAGCTCCGCAAGAGCGGAGTCGGCCGTATTCTGGTATTACCCATGTACCCACAGTTTTCACGCTCGACCACCGCCGCGGTCTTTGACCGGCTGGCGGATGCATTGAAACCCTGCCCGCACCTGCCGGAACTTCGGATGATCCGCGATTTTCACGATCACCCTCTGTATATCAAGGCGCTGGCAAATACCGTGCGCGAGCACTGGCAGGCACTTGGCAAGCAGGGGCATCTGATGCTGTCCTATCATGGCATTCCGAAGCGCTACGCGACCCAGGGTGACCCGTACCCGACGCATTGCGAAAGAACCAGCGAGCTGGTGGCCGAGGAGCTGGGTCTATCGAGTACGCAGTGGAGTCATACCTATCAGTCCCGCTTCGGGCGCGAAGAGTGGCTGAAGCCCTATACCGATGTCACGCTCAAGGCCTGGGGCAAGGAGGGGCGCGAGCATGTCGATGTAATGTGTCCTGCATTCTCGGCAGACTGCCTTGAGACCCTTGAAGAAATCAGTGAGGAAAACAGGGAGTACTTCAAGGAGTCCGGTGGGGGAGAGTATCACTACATTCCGGCACTGAACGATCGTGATGATCATATCGATCTGCTGGAATCACTGGTCAACCAGCATACCCAGGGGTGGTAGTCTGCCCTGATGCAGTTCAGCGCCAGGCGCTGAACTGCTTACATCACGTCAGTTTCTGGCGATGTCATCCTCATCATCAAGCTCATACGGCTGACCCTTGGTTTCCGGGGCGCTGGGCAGTTTATGATGCAAACCGCTCATGGTCAGCAGGTGGGCGCTGACCGGTGTGGTAATAAACAAAAACAGCGTAATCAACATGTCCTGCAGGCTTGGATGGCCGTTTTTCAACCAGAAAAAGCTCATCGATGCGAGCAATACACAGCCAACGCCCAGCGTAGTGCTTTTGGTTGGCCCATGCAGGCGCATGTAAAAATCCCTGAACCGCACCATGCCCATTGCGCCGATCACGGCGAAGATGCCACCGGCAATCATCAGGGCTGATACGGCCACTTCCAGTGCAAACCGAAGATCCATTCTGCCCTCCTATTCGATGATGTCGCCGCGAAGCAGATATTTGCAGACGGCCACGGTGCTGATGAAGCCCAGCATGGCAATAAGCAGGGCCGCCTCGAAGTACAGAGTGGTATTGAGCCACATGCCGAACAGAATGATCGCGCCAATGGCATTGACGTACATCGTATCCAGCGCGGCCAGCCTGTCCGGAATACTCGGCCCGATGATCAGGCGATAGAAATTCAGGGCAATGGCCAGCATGAACAAGAGGGCACTGATGGCAATGGCGTTGGTCAGCATCCAAAGATCTCCTTGAGCGGCTTCTCGTAACGCTCATGAATTTCCGTGATCAGCGCTTCGGTGTCGTCAACATCCAGCGCGTGAATCAGTACCGTGCCTTCATGAGGGCGAAGGTGAGCCGAAATCGTGCCGGGTGTCAGTGAAATTGTGCTGGTCAGAACAGTGATGGCGAAGTTGTCCGTGATCGACAGCGGGTATACCACGAAGGCCGGTTTGGGTTTGTGTCGAAAGGACAGCACCAGCCGGGACACTTCATAATTGGCAATGATGATATCCAGCAGCAAAGTCAGGATGTACTTGACCAGCAGGAAAGGGCGTTTGATATCCGGCTGTTTGTCCCAGAAAGAGGCCGTCAGCCGTGGCAGGGCTATCCCGAGGACGATCCCCATCAAGATATTGCCCAGGCTGATGGAGTTCTGAAGCATCAGCCATACCATGATCAGCAGCAGGGTCAGGTACGGGGTAGGCACTAATCTGGTGGATGGAATCACGGTGAGACCTCCCCGGCAGGTGTCGGCATGGCCTGATTGATGGGCGTCGGTGTCAGGATAGCGTCCAGATAACGAGACGGATTGCCAAGCTGCTGTGCTGTTGACTGCGTATAATGCGTCAGGGGGCCGGCAAGGATGGATAGCAGCGGTGCCGCACCGATCAGCGCCAGCGTTGCCAGGCCACGGCGCTTGCCCATGAGCGGGCCACTGGGCTCGCCTTCATGCGAGCGCCAGAAAAAGGTCGAGCCCGCCCGTGAGGCAGCAACAATCGTACATAACCCGCCAATCAGCAGAATCGGCCATAGCCAGAGGCGATCAGACCCTTCAGCACTTTGAAGAATCAGGGCCTTGCCGATGGCACCGGAGAAGGGCGGCAGCCCGGCAACGCCGGCCATGCCGACAAGGAACAGGCCACCCAGCAGTGAAGACTGCCTAAGAGGTCGGCTTTTGACGATGCGGGCGCCGGCCTTGCCGCGCTGATCATCAATGATATCAGCCAGCAGAAACAGTCCACCGGTCACCAGTGTCGTCTGAATCATGTAATACAGCAGGGCCGCCATGCTGTCATTTCCTGGCAGGCTGACGGCAGTCAGCAGCGTGCCGACCGACACCAGAATCAGGTAGCTGACCAGAGTGCGCATGTCCCGAGCCGACAGGCAACCTATGGCTGCCAGGGCCAGGGTGGCGAGCCCGCCCCACCAGAGCCACGGCGCGGCCATGTCTGCCAGTGATGCTGAGCGGTCACCGAACAGCAGCGAAAAGACGCGGATGATGGCATAAATGCCCACCTTGGTCATGATGGCGAAGAGGGCTGCCACGGCGGCCGGTGCGGCAGCGTAGGCCCGTGGCAGCCAGAAATACAGGGGCAGCATGGCTGACTTCAGTGTAAACACGGTCAGCAACAGCAGTCCTGCCGACTTGACCAGACCGGTCCGGTCGGTACCAAGGCCTGCAATGCGAGATGCCATATCTGCCATGTTCAGGGTGCCCAGCGTGCCGTACAACACACCCAGTGCGATCAGAAACAGCGATGAGCCGGCCAGATTCAATGCCACATAATGGAGGCCTGACTGAGTGCGTGCCTTGCCGCCACCATGCATTAACAGGGCATAGGAAGCGATCAGCAGTACCTCGAAAAACACGAAAAGATTGAACAGGTCGCCGGTCATGAAGGCGCCATTGATACCCATCAGCTGCAGTTGAAACAGGCCGTGAAAGTTGGAACCTTCCTCGTCCTGACCGGCACAGGCATAAATACAGCAAAACAACGCCAGTACGGAGGTCAGAAGCACCATCATGGCGGACAGGCGATCCAGAACCATGATAATGCCGAACGGCGGTTGCCAGCCCCCCAGGGCGTAATAGCGGATGGTGCCATCGCTGGCCATGTAGACAAGCAGTGCGGCGACAACGACAAGCAGTGCCGTGGCACCCACGCTCATGGAGCGCTTGTAACGCGTGCCGACTTCGCGCCGAATCAGGGTGGCCAGACCCGCCACCAGCGGCAGTACGATGGGAAGGACAAGAAGATGATCCATTACTTGCGCTCCTCCCGGGGTTCATCCGTGCGCTGTCCGTCTACGCTGTCACTGCCCAGATCACCCCGAGTACGCATGGCCAGAATCACCACGAACGCCGTCATGGCAAAGCCGATCACGATGGCAGTAAGTACCAGTGCCTGGGGCAGCGGGTCGGCATAGGGCTGGCCGCTGTCCACGATGGTGGTATGGCCGGTGGTGATGCCGCCCATCGAGAAGAGGAACAGGTTGACGGCATATGACAGTAGCGTCAGGCCCACCACCACCGGAAAGGTCCTGCCGCGAAGGGTCAGGTAAATGCCACAGGCAGTCAGAATGCCGGTCACCGTCGCATAAAGGGCTTCCATTACTGTTTCTCCTTCGACGGGCGGTGAGGGGTCGTCACCTTGCCCAGGTTGGCAAGGATCATCAGCGTCGAGCCGACGACGGTCAGGTAAACGCCCAGATCAAACATCATGGCCGTGGCCAGTTCGATATCGCCGATCAGGGGGATGTCAAAATGACCGAAGCTCGAGGTCAGAAACGGCTTGTTGAAGACCCAGCTGCCAAGACCTGTCAGTGCGGCAATGGCCACGCCGGTGACAGCAATGGGCTGGTAATTGAACGACATGCGCCGCTGGGTCCATTCCACGCCACGAGACATGTACACCAGAATGATGACCACGGCGGCCACCAGTCCGGCAATGAACCCGCCGCCTGGCAGGTTATGCCCCCGCAGGAAGATGAAGACCGAGACCAGCAGCGCCAGTGGCAGCAGGGTCTGGGAGACAGATGACAGAATGACGGGATAGCGGTCCGGTGACCAGGGTCGACCTTCCATGTCGCTTGATGGCATGAACAGGCGAAGCCGGTTCAGCAGCTTGTAGATGGCGATACCGGCAATACCCAGTACGGTGATTTCGCCGAGAGTATCGAAGCCACGGAAATCCACCAGAATGACGTTGACGATATTATGGCCGCCGCCGCCGGGAACACTGTTCTCGATGAAGTAGGTCGAGATGCTTTGCAGAGGGCGTGTCAGTACGGCGTAGTTGAGGCTGGCAATTACCCCGCCAAAGATCATCGACAACAGAATGTCCCGAGACACGCGCCGTCCACTGGACTCCTTGGGCGTCTTCTGCGGCAGGAAGAACAGTGCGAGCATCAACAGAATGATCGTGACTACTTCCACGGCCAACTGTGTCAGAGCGAGGTCAGGGGCCGAGAAGCGTGCAAAGGTCAGGGAAACAAACATGCCCACGACCGAGAGAAACAGCAGTGACAACAGGCGCCGACGATGCAGCATGACCGTACCGAGACCGGCCAGACACAGAATGCCTGCTCCGGTGACGACGACCGGGTCAAGCGGCTGCAGTGATTTCAGGCCCGCCATGGAAGGCACGTCCATCAGGCCAAAGGCAGCCACTATCACCGCGCTCAGCAGCAGCAGGAACATGTACCGCTGCAGCGAGCCGTTTTCAAACCGATCCAGCCCCCACTGCGCGGAACGCACGACACGCTGTACCGAAAATTCGAAGGACTGGCGGGCGTTGACGGCGCGAAATTGCCGGTGAAACCGGTAAATGTGATTGCGCAGCAGATACACCAGCACCCCGGCGCTCAGCGCAATGGCGCTCATCATCAGCGGCAGGTTGAAGCCATGCCAGAGGGCAAGGTGTATCTCCGGCGCCTGACCAGGTACCACGGCGGCAGTAGCTGCCCGCAGGATGGGCTCGACCATGATGCCGGGCAGAATGCCCACCATGATGCACAGCAGGATCAGGATTTCGATCGGCAGGCGCATATAGCGAGGAGGCTCGTGTGGGGTCTTGGGCAGATCCCGTGGCTCGCCATTGAAAAATACATCGTGTATGAAACGCAGCGAATAGGCTACCGAGAGCACACTGCCCAGTGTGGCCAGTGCCGGAATCATCCATGACAGCCCGCCCAGCATCTGTGCCTCAAGACTCTGGGCCAGAAACATCTCCTTGGACAGGAAGCCGTTAAGCAGGGGGACGCCGGCCATGGAAGCGGAAGCGACGGCGGCCAGTACGGTCGTGTAGGGCATGTATCGCCACAGGCCATTGAGCTTTCGTATGTCCCGGGTGCCGCATTCGTGATCGACAATACCAGCTGCCATGAACAGTGAAGCCTTGAACGTGGCGTGGTTGATGATGTGAAACACACCCGCCACGGCAGCCAGCTTGGAGTTGAAGCCAAACAGCAGGGTAATCAGGCCAAGGTGGCTGATGGTCGAAAATGCCAGCACCCCTTTAAGATCCTGTTTGATCAGCGCAAAGAAGGCTCCGTAAAGCAAGGTGGCCAGCCCGGTCAGAGTGACGATATAGAACCATTCATCCGTGCCGGACAAAACAGGATACATGCGCGCCAGCAGGAAAACGCCAGCCTTGACCATGGTGGCGGAATGCAGATAGGCCGATACCGGTGTCGGGGCTGCCATCGCATGCGGCAGCCAGAACTGGAACGGAAACTGGGCTGACTTGGTAAAGGCTCCAAGCAAAAACAGCAGCAGAATCGGCTGATAAAGGCTGCTTTGCTGAATCAGTTCGCGATGTTCAAGCACGGTGGTCAGGCTGTAGGAGCCAACCACATGACCCATCAGCAAAATACCTGCCAGCAGGCACAGCCCCCCCGCTCCGGTGACGGTCAGCGCCATGCGTGCCCCCTTGCGGGCTTCCGAAAGATGCGACCAGTAACCAATCAGCAGGAACGATGACAGGCTGGTCAGCTCCCAGAAAAACCACATCAGCAGCAGGTTGTCGGCCGTGACGATCCCGAGCATGGCGGTCATGAACAGCATGAGATAAGCGTAAAAGCGGCTCATCGAGTCCTTTTCGGACAGATAGTATCTGGCGTAAAGGATGATCAGCAGGCCGATACCCAGCACCAGATAGACAAACAGCAGGGATAACCCATCAAGTCTGAACGCGATATCCAGGCCCAGCGCAGGCACCCAGTCAAGACTCACCTGCGGCAGCTGACCGCCAAATACTGCCGGCGTGTACCAGGCCGCAATGCCCAGGGCAATGGCGGGAAGGATCGCTGTCAGCCAGGCGCACGTGGTCCGTCCGCTGCGAGCGCTCGCAATGGGTACGAGACTGCCGACAAGGGGCAGCAGCACAATCAATAGCAGGGTCATGAAGACATGCTCTTTTCAGTAGCGGACTGAATATGGTTGACGTCGCCTGGTGTCAATGCAGGGCAGGAGACGTGCCCGTGGGCCATGATCATTGTCATGGCAAAGGCATCAGACGGGCGGGTCGGTCAGGAACGGACGACGGACAGCGCGAGGTGAAAACATCCAGCGCGGGGCCTTTCCTGCACGCATGATCGTGGTCATTTGACGCGATGTACAGCCTGAAGCGTTGCGATCCGGCCGCGATGGTTTGGGGTGCCCCTGAGCGGTCATGACGTTATCTCCTTCATCCCGATGTTGGCACGGTTACCCGCCTGCCAATACATCGGTCTCTGTAGCCCGTTGAAAGTGTTATAAAAAAAGGCATAGAGTCTGCGGTCGTAAAGGGAATGTATCACGCACCCAGATTGCTCGCCAGTCATCGACGTGCGAGAGTCGGAATCCTGTTGATATTGGCTTAAGCTTGGAGTGCCCGGGAAAGGGGTGTAGCCCGGGGTACTGACTCATCAGATCAAGGAATTCCCATGGGACTGACGCACGACTATACGCTGACTGTTCGCTGGACCGGTCAGAATGAAGCAGGCACGACCAGTTACCGGTCCTATTCACGTGCCCACGACATTCTGAGCGAGGGCAAGCCACGGATTCAGGCCAGTGCCGACCCGGCATTCATGGGTGATCCGGCCCTGCATCATCCGGAAGAGCTGTTTGTGGCTTCGCTCAGTGAGTGTCATATGCTGTGGTACCTCCACCTGTGCGCCGACGAAGGTGTGGTGGTTACGGATTACGTGGATCAGCCGCGCGGGACGCTCAAGCTGGCGTCCGGTCACGGCGGACGCTTTACGCGTATCGAGCTGCGCCCGGTGATCACGATCACGTCCGAGTCTTCTGTAGACACGGCTCGGGCACTGCATGATCGTGCTCACCAGTACTGTTTCATTGCCCAGTCGGTCAATGTCGATATTGTGATTTCGCCGGAATTTGTTCACGGCGTGGAATGATTGATATCAGATGGGCTTGAAAAGCCGTGACAGCAGGGCGACCACGGCCGTTTCGACACGCAGGATGCGTTCACCCATGTGAATGCCCTTAAGGCCTGCGGCTTTCAGGGCATCCATTTCGTACTCGATGAATCCACCTTCCGGGCCAATGGCCAGCAGTAACGGTGGAGCATCGAGCGCGCGAGGCGGTGGGCAGGATTGCATCTCGCCCGGATGGGCGACAAGGCCTTCGCGGCCTGTCATCAGGCCCGGCAGCTCGTCTTCAACAAAGGGTTTGAAGCGCTGGGCCAGGTGTACCTTAGGCATGGTAGTGTCACGCGCCTGTTCAAGGCCCAGTACCATGTGGTGGCGGATTTTAAGTGGGTCGAGTTCCGGGCTTTGCCAGTAACTTTTTTCCACACGTCGAGTATGCAGCAGTGTGATGTGCTTCACGCCCAGGGCTGCCATGTTTTCGAGGCTTCTGGCCAGCATGCGCGGTCGTGGCAGGGCGAGAACAACATGGATGGGCAGGGGCGGCGGCGCTTTTTGCGTCAGATGCTCAAGCTCGAAATCCGCCAACTCCGGCGTCAGTGACACCAGGCGGGCACGCCCCATCAGGCCATTTTCCACGCCGACGGTCAGGCTCTGTCCCGGGACAAGGCGATGGACATCTCTCAGGTGAGCCAGGCGACGCGTATCGGTAACGCGAAGCCGCTGGCCGTCAAGGCTTTCGGCGGGCAATAACAACAGGTTCATGAGGGCTCCTTTAAACGCGAGCCATGATACCCGAGCTGGCACGAAGGTCGAATGCGTACAGCGCGCTTTTTTTCTGAGATAATCGACGCACTTCCTGTTTTAACCGACAACGAGACGAGTCATTGATGAAGGTTCTGATTATCGGCGGTGGTGGACGTGAGCATGCGCTGGCCTGGAAGGCTGCACAGTCCAGTCAGGTCAGCGACGTGCTGGTTGCTCCCGGCAATGCCGGCACGGCTCGCGAGGACGGGCTTCGTAATGTGGCGGTGGCTGCAACGGATATTGAAGGCCTGCTGGCCCTGGCGCAGCAGGAAGAGGTGGGGCTGACCATCGTGGGGCCTGAAGCACCTCTGGTGGCGGGGGTGGTGGACCGTTTTCGCGCTTCCGGGCTGGCCATTTTCGGTCCGACTCAGGCAGCCGCCCAGCTGGAAGGCTCCAAGGCCTTTACCAAGGACTTTCTGGCGCGCCATCGTATCCCCACGGCCGAATATGCCAACTTCACCGACATCGACAAGGCGTTGGCCTATCTTGAGCAGCATCCGGCACCTATCGTTATCAAGGCCGATGGTCTGGCCGCCGGCAAGGGCGTAGTGGTTGCCATGACCGATGACCAGGCGCAGGCCGCGGTCAGGGACATGCTGGCAGGCAATGCCTTTGGTGATGCCGGTGCGCGCGTGGTCATCGAGGAGTATCTAGACGGTGAGGAGGCCAGCTTCATCGTCATGGTCGACGGCGAGCATGTGCTGCCCATGGCGACAAGTCAGGATCACAAGCGCATCGGTGAGGGAGATGAAGGTCCCAATACCGGTGGGATGGGCGCTTATTCTCCGGCACCGGTGGTGACAACGGCCGTTTTTGATCGCGTCATGGCCGAGATCATCATGCCGACGGTTGAAGGCATGGCGCAGGAAGGCAATGCCTATACTGGCTTTCTGTATGCCGGGCTGATGATTGATGCCGATGGGGCACCGAAGGTCATTGAATACAACTGTCGCTTTGGCGACCCGGAAACCCAGCCGATCATGATGCGTCTTCAGAGCGATCTGGTGGCGCTGTGCCAGGCCGGTGTCGAAGGGCGTCTGGATCAGCAGCACTGCCAGTGGGACGAGCGCGTTGCAGTGGGTGTGGTCATGGCGGCGCAGGGATATCCTGGTGAGTACCGCAAGGGCGATACCATTGATAACACTCTGGCGGCTGAACGTGATGGTTGCAGGGTATTTCATGCCGGTACCGCGGAGAGTGAGCAGGGCCGCGTTGTCACCAGTGGCGGGCGTGTACTGTGCGTGACCGGTCTGGGCGAGGATGTAAGCTCGGCCTGTGAGCGTGTTTACGCGGCAGTGGATACCATATCCTTTGAGGGCGCTGTATTTCGGCGCGATATCGGCTATCGAGCGATTCGCCGCCAGACCGGGCACTGACTGATGATGCCCCGATGAGGCGCCGCCTCACCGGGGCATTCGGGTTCAAGCGCCTGTCGCGGCTTCCATGGAGGGGCGACAGGTCAGGGGGAGGAGCAGGACATGTCTCGTGAATACCCGATCGTGTCGGTAACCGGTTCGTCCGGTGCGGGCACCACGACGGTACGCCGTGCGTTTGAACGCATGTTTGCTCGTGAATCCATACATCCTGCCGTGATTGATGGGGATGCCTTTCACCGTTATACCCGGGAAGATCTGCGGCGCATCTTCAAGGAAGAGCCGGAGCGCAAATCCGAGTTATCCCACTTTGCCGTCGAGGCCAACCTGCTTGATCGTCTTGAAGACCTGTTTCAGGAATACGGCGAGCGCGGTACCGGTACGTTTCGTCATTATATTCATGCCGAAGACAAGCGCATGCTGGAAGCGGGCTATCAGGTGGGGACCTTCACCGAATGGCAGCCGATCCCGGAGGGAACGGATCTGCTTTTCTATGAGGGCCTTCACGGCGGGCTGGTGACTTCCGAATTCGATGTGGCACGTCATGTGGATCTGCTGGTAGGTGTGGCACCCACCATGAATCTTGAGTGGATTCAGAAAATAAACCGCGATACCAATATGCGTGGGCATTCACATGAGGCGGTGGTGGATACCATTCTTGGGCGTATGCAGGATTATGTGCGGTATGTGATTCCACAGTTTTCTCGAACTCATATCAATTTTCAGCGTGTGCCGACAGTGGATACGTCCAATCCCTTCGAGCTTCAGGATATTCCAAGTGATGGTGAGTCCTTTGTCGTTATCCGATTTCGCGACCGGCACGGCGCAGATTTTCCCTATCTGCTGTCCATGATCAGGGATTCCTTCATGACGCGCCCGCATACGCTGGTCGTACCTGGCTCCATGATGCCATTGGCCATCGAGTTGATCATTACACCCAGAGTGGAAGCACTGCTCTCCAGGCGTCGATTTCGCTGAGTGATGTCTTCCCCATAGAAGGACAAGTGCCATGAGTACGATCTTTACGCAAATCATTAACCGTGATATCCCGGCCGATATCGTCTTTGAAGATGAGCACGTGCTGGCCTTTAATGACATCAGCCCCCAGGCGCCGTATCACATGCTGATCATTCCCAAGCGCCCGATTGCCACCCTGAATGATCTGACAGAGGATGATGCCGAGCTGGTGGGCAGGCTGCATGTGACGGCAGCTCGTCTGGCCCGTGAAAAGGGCTTTGCCGACGAGGGATATCGCGTTGTCATGAACTGTAATGAGTACGGTGGGCAGACGGTCTATCACATCCATCTGCATCTGATGGGGGGGCGTCATTTTACCTGGCCTGCAGGTTGACAGCCGGACCTGTAAATTATCTATCGAGAAGCGCCGTCAGGCGCTTTTTTTATGCGTAAGAAAGTAATTAAAGGTGACTCGCTAAATGTCCTGAAAGTGGCTATGCACCCGTGGAGCACCTAAGCTCGAAGAGTGCCCTTGGCTTGATTCAGGAGTTTCTGATGAAAATGACCCGTACCGACTGCATGATCAGTCAGTTTGACTCGCTGCTGCGGGTGCTGTCTCCCCAGGCGGTTCAGCCGCTTCGTTCCTCGCCGGCGCATGAAGCCAGCGATGGGGCGATGGCTCCTGGCACACGCAGAATCTCGTCGTCCTGGGTGCGAGGTCACTACACTCAGGCCCTGTGCTTGCAGGCCCTGTATCAGGGGCAGGCGCTGGCGGCCCGTCAAACCCGCGTGCAACAGAATGTGCTTCAGGTGGCGGGGGAGCAATGGGACCAGCTTGGGTGGTGTCGTCAGCGGCTGGCTGAACTGGGGGGGCGAACCAGTCTGCTGGATCCCATCCTTTACATCAGTGCCATGTCGCTGTCGGCGGCGAGCAGTCGGCTGGATGAGGCCGCCGGGCTCGGGTTTGTGCATGCTGCTACCGAAGCCACGCGCAGGCAGTCGGAGCATGTGATTCGTGAGTTGCCTGAGGATGATCGCCGGTCTCGCGCCATTTTTCAGGCCATGCAGGGGGACGATGCCCATCATGGCCGTCAGATGCTGGAAGGCGGTGCACGGGCCTGGGCATCGCCTGCGCGGTGGGGGCTGGGGGTGCTGGTGAGGTCCGTGGCTTTTGCTGCACGAAGGGTCTGACAGCCGGTCATGAAAAACGCCGCAGCGTGCGGCGTTCAGAGACAGTATGCTGACTGTCAGTCCATATTGCGGGAATAAAAGATTTCCAGCATTTCTCGACGCAGACGCCGTTCGATATCGTCGGCTTCTTCAAAGGACAGCTCTCGGCGAGATGTGCCGAAAAGGTAGTTGTCGAGATCAAAGTCCTTCAGCAGCATCTTGGTGTGGAACATGTTTTCCTGATACACGTTGACGTCGATGGTCTGATAGGCCTTTTTGGTATCTTCGGAAATGTAATCCTGGATCGAGGTAATATCGTGATCGATGAACAGCTTGCGGCCATCGACATCACGCGTAAAACCGCGTACCCGGTAATCGGCCGTGACCATGTCCGAGTCAAAGCTGTGGATCAGGTAGTTCAGTGCCTTGAGGGGTGAAATCATGCCGCAGGTCGAGACATCGATATCAAGTCTGAACGTGCTGATACCGTTGTCCGGATGGGATTCCGGGTAGGTATGCACCGTGACATGGCTCTTGTCCAGGTGGCCAACCACGGTTTCAGGCAGTGGCCCCGGGCCCGGTGTTGACACGCTTTCGCTCAGCGGTCCATCAAGCTCATGTTCAGCGATGAGAATGGTAACGCTGGCCCCATGAGGTTCGTAGTCCTGGCGTGAGATATTAAGGACGTGTGCCCCGATGATATTGGTTACATCCTTGAGAATCTGTGTCAGACGCTCGGCATTGTAAAGTTCGTCGATATAGTCGATGTACCCTTCACGCTGCTCTTCGGTCTTGGCATAGCAGATGTCGTAGATGTTAAAGCTCAAGGAGCTTGTCAGGTTATTAAACCCGTGGAGTCGGAGCTTGTCGGTCAATTCCGAGCCTCCTGCAGCTGTCAGCGGTGGTGAATGCCCGACGAGCAAGCGTCGAACCCGTCATCGAAAGGCGCGTATTATGCACATCCCCGGGAGGGGTTGCACCTGTCTTTTGGCAGTCTGACAATCAGGGCGCCTCAAGAATTTCGTAGTCATGGGTGATCTCGACGCCACCTGCCGCGAGCATGAGCGAAGCGCTGCAGTATTTGGTGGCAGACAGTTCCGTTGCCCGTTTGACCTGGGATTCCTTGAGGTTGCGGCCGGTAACCACGAAGTGGACATGAATCTGGGTGAATACGGCCGGCGTGGCATCGGCGCGCTCTGCGCTCAGCTCTGCGACGCAGTCGGTGACCTGCTGGCGGGATTTCTCAAGGATATTGATCACGTCATAGGCAGTACAGCCGCCCATGCCCATCAACAGGAGTTCCATCGGTCTGGCGCCGGTGTTGCGCCCGCCATTATCCGGATTGCCGTCCATGACAACGCTGTGGCCGCTGCCTGATTCGGCGACGAACTGGCGTCCATCGGTCCATTTTACCGTCGCTTTCATGCTGTGTATTTCCTTTGCTTGCGGTTGGTGCGCACTGACGGGAGCGCAGGCTCGTCGAGCACTCATGGCGCTGAATGGTACTGTAATCAGCTCAGCTGTGCATCCAGCGCATGGAGGCGCTCCGGTGTGCCGACATCGACCCATTGCCCGGTAAAATGCTCGCCGGTCACTCGGTGCTGTTCCATGGCAATAACCAGTAACGGGGCCAGTCTGGCCGGAGTATTGTCCGGCAGGGTATGGAACAGGGCGGGGTCCAGTATGGCCAGGCCCGAATAGGTCAGTCGCGGCGTACCGGTAGCGTCGAGCTGCCCCTCCTTCAATCTGAAATCCCCGTCGGGATGATGGGGTGGGTTATCCACCATCAGTAAATGCCCCAGTGCCTGATCGGCAAGATGTCTTGGTGTCAGGTCGGCATCACACCAGACATCCCCATTGATCAACCAGAATGGCGCGTCGCCCAGCAGTGGCAGGGCATGCCGAATGCCGCCTGCGGTTTCAAGCGGCGTCTCCTCTTCACTCCAGGTAATGCTGACGCCCAGAGCGCTGCCATCGCCGAGTGCATCCATCACCTGTGCGCGACGGTAGCTTACATTGATGACAATGTCGGTGATGCCGCTGTCGCGCAGCCGTTCCAGGTGGTGCACCAGCAGGGGCTTGCCGCCCGCGGGCAACAGGGGTTTCGGGCAGGTGTCGGTCAGTGGGCGCATCCGTGTCCCCAGTCCCGCTGCCAGAATCATGGCTTTCATGGTGTGTTCTCGGTGGATGTATTCAGGGCCCGGTCAAGGCGAGGGGTGAAGGTGTCGGTAAACCAGTCAAGCAGGGTGGTTTCTCCCAGGGCGCAAAGCGCCTCGCGGGTATGCGCGAGGAAGCAGGGCATATACGCCAGGTAACGAGGCTTGTGGTCACGAAATGCCGTGCGACAGAACCCGCCGAGAACCTTGATGCTACGCTGCGCGCTGGTATCTTCAAAATTTGCCAGAAAGCGGGACCGGGAATGACTTTCCGGTATCAATCCACTGCTGATCGCACGCGCGTGGTACTGCATTAGCCAGCGATGTCTGTCCTCGGCGGGCCACGGCTGATGCCGGTCACGAAGCAGGCAGGTCATGTCAAAGCTCAACGGCCCATGCCAGGCCCCCTGAAAGTCGATCAGTCTGAGCCTGTCTCCCTGAACCATGATGTTTTGCGGTGTATAGTCACGATGGGTGGTGACACGTGGCTGATCCAGCAGGCGTTCGACCAGGGCATTTCTGAACTTCACCCAGCCAGGCGGCAGGTCAAGGCCCAGCCAGGGCAGGCACCATTCTGGAAACAGATCCAGCTCACTGCCCAGTCGCGTTGCATCGTAGTCAGGCAGGGCCTCGGCCGGCTGGGCTGCAACACGGACCGACAGGGCGATGGCCTGCTCGATCAACGGCTCGATACGGTGTTCATCCTCGAGTGCTTGTCGTAGCATGGTGTTGCCAAGGTCTTCGAGCACCATGAATCCCTGTTCAAGCGAACAGGCTTCTATGCCCGGGACCGGCAGGTCGGCCGCATGCCACAGCCTGTCGATGGTGACAAAGGAAGTGCTGTCTTCATGTTCCGGGGGCGCATCCATGATGATCCGGGTCGAGTGATCCGGCAATTCGAGGCGAAAATAACGCCTGAAACTGGCATCATCTGCGATGACCTCGAGCGCCATGTCGCTGTCGCTGAGTCGATACTGCTCGGCGAGCCAGTGTTTCATGAGGGCAAGACGTTCTGACATGGTACCTGTTTCCTGAAAATAACGGCCCTGAGTTCAAGGGGCGGTCAGGGCATGACGGTGTGTACCTTACCGATTTTTTGATGCAAGTACATGGGGATGAACCCCGTTCCTTATCAGGCAAGGATGACGAATAACATGGGGCAGCGTACCTTCTGGACCGCCGCACTGACCGGCGTGCTGGCCGGCACGGCTCATGCAGCGCCGCCTGCGACGCTATCGGCCGATCAACTTGACTGGCAACCCTGGGGTGAAGATCGCCCTGCGGATGCCCTGTGTCGTGGGCGCTATGTCATGCCTGCGTACCGTATTGGTGCCGGGCAGACCCCGTCACAGGTGCGCAGCAGTTCGGACAGCGCCGGTTACGGCAGCAGCGGTGAGACCATTCTCAATGGCGATGTGGTGTTGCGCCGTGGTAATCAACAGGTGGAGGCACCGCAGGTGTCCGTCAACCAGGACCGTACGAATGCTCACGTGTCCGGTCCCCTGGCCTGGCGTGCCAACGGTGCACTGGTGCGAGGTGACAGCGCGGATATCGCCCTGAACAGCGATGCGGCGCAGGTTGACAGTGCGCACTATGTCTTTCACAGCCAGCATTCCCGCGGGGATGCCCAGTCACTGGCGCGCCTCAAGGATGGCCGCTATCAGCTGCGCGAGGCCAGTTTCACGACCTGTGATCCACAAAGCAGCCTCTGGCGACTGATCGGCAGCAATGTCGTGCTGGATCGTGAAAACGGGTATGGCACGGCCACCAACGCGCGGCTTGAGATCGAGGATATTCCGGTCTTCTACTGGCCCTGGTTGAGCTTCCCCCTCGATGATCGTCGCCATACCGGCGCGCTGTGGCCATTGATCAGCTACGGAAGCTCTGACGGTCTTGACTACAGTCAGCCGATTTACCTCAATCTGGCACCCAACTATGACGCGACCCTGACGCCGCGCTATATCCAGAACCGTGGTGCCATGCTTGGTGGTGAGTTTCGTTATCTGTTCGGTACGGACAAGGGTGCGATTGCCGGAGCATATCTTGGCAGTGATGAAGGGGGAGACAACCCCGGCGGCGATGACAGTCACAAGGATCAGGACCGCTGGTATATCAACTATACCCACAGCGGCCGTTTTTCAGAGCGTACCCGGTATGATCTGAAATATGGTGCTGCCAGTGATGGCGACTACTTTGATGATTTTGGCCAGAGCTTTGATGAGATCGATACCGATTATCTCGAGCGTCTGGCCCGTCTGGACTACCAGGGGGATGTCTGGCATCTGCAGGGCCGTGCGCGTGGTTTCCAGAAAATGGACTACCCGCTGGCCGACGATGACAAGCCGTTTTATGAGCTTCCGGCACTGCTGGCTCAGGCGCGGTGGGATCAATCTTCGGGCACTTACGAAGAATGGAACAGTACTGCCACGTATTTCTGGCGCGACATTGATCGTAACGATGTGCCGCTGCGTGAATCGGCCACCGGCTCACGGATTCATTTTGCACCGGCCGTCGGTTATCGGGGCGATAACAGCTGGGGCTTTTTCGAGCCACGCGCCGAGCTGTGGTACAGCCAGTACGATCTCGATTACGGCAATCGTAATGAAGCAAGCCTCGACGGGCGCGACGAATCACCCTCTGTCGCGGCGCCGGTACTTTCCGTGGACTCCGGTCTGATCTTCGAACGCGACTTTTCTGCCTTTGATTCCCGCTGGCGTCAGACGCTCGAACCCCGGCTTTATTATGCCTACGTGCCCGAGCGCGACCAGGATGACATGCCGGTATTCGATACCAACCCCCAGTCCTATTCCTGGAATCGGTTGTGGTCTCCCTATCGCTTTACCGGCAGTGATCGGATCGGTGATGTCAACAAGCTCTCCTATGGGGTCAGCTCCCGCTTTCTGGAAGATGCCACTGGTCGTGAACGGCTGAAGCTGTCGCTGGGTCAGAGCCGCTATTTCGATGATCGTGAAGTCAACGACAACGACCCCAGCAAGAATTACGATGATCCCAACAGTCAGTATTATTACAACGACCACCGGGAGTACTCACCAGCGGTTGCCCAGGTTGACTGGCAGCTGACCCGGCGCTGGAGCGCGCGTTACGCGATGCTTTACGACACCGAGCGTGGCCGTACCGAGCAGAACTCGACGTACCTTCGTTACCGTGACCCGGGCGGCAGTATCGTCAACCTGGGGTATCGCTGGGAGGTTCAGGGGTTTGATCCCGCCGGAGACAGCAAGGACCGTCTGGGATACAACCGTAACGAATATGATCTCTCGTTTGCCTGGAAGGCAACGGCCGGTGTCTCGCTGATTGGTCGCTACCTGTACGATGAAACCAACAGTCGTGCCCTTGAAAAGCTGGCAGGTGTACAGTTCAACGACTGCTGCTATGGCGTCGAAGTCGCCTGGCGCGAGTGGATCGATGATGATGATAGTGCCAACACCATCGTGGATGATGAAACCAAGCGCGGTATCTTCCTGCGGTTTATCTTCAAGGGACTGGGCGGTATCGGGCAGGACCCGGATCCGTATTTCTCCGAAGCTGTTCCTGGGTACCAGCCAGGCACGTTTTAATCGTCCGGTGCGCCCCGTCGGGGCGCACCGATGACAGACTGTTCAAGAGAGTAACATCATGCGCAAGACGTTTCTGGCCCCCGCCGGGCTTGCCCTTCTCATGGGCCTCAGCCCGCTGGGCTACGCTGCCAGCCAGCCTCTGGACCGAATCGTGGCCGTAGTAAATCAGGACGCCATCATGCAGAGCGATCTTGACCGCCGCATTGAGCAGGTCAAGAAGCAGCTGTCCACGCGTAATGTGCAGGCCCCCGGTGGTGATGCCCTGCGTCAGCAGGTGCTGGATCGAATGATTCTGGAAGACATTCAGCTGCAGATGGCCAAAAAGGCCAACATGTCAGTGGATGATGACCAGTTGAGTCAGGCGTTGCGTCAGGTGGCCAAGGGCAACAACATGACCCTGGATCAGTTCCAGGCCATGCTCAAAAAACAGGGCGTATCCTTTGATACCGTGCGTGACCAGGTGCGTCGGGAACTGCTGGTTTCCATGCTGCAAAAGCAACAGGTTGCCAGCCGGGTAACGATTCCCGAGCGTGAGGTTGATCAGTACCTGGACAAGATGGGGGCCCAGGACCAGGCCAGTTATCATCTGGCTCATATCCTGGTCACACTGCCGGAAAATCCGACCAGCGCGCAGGTGAATGCCGCCCGCGAGAAGGCCGACGCGCTGAGGCAGAAGATTCGCAGCGGGCAGCAAAGCTTTGCTCAGGTGGCCGCGAGAGTGAGCAGTGATCCGACCCTTGAAGGAGGTGATCTGGGATGGCGGCCGCGCAATGAACTTCCCACCATTTTTGCTGATGTCGTGCCTGGCATGAGTGCCGGCGACGTCAGTGCACCGATCCGAAGCTCCAGCGGGTTTCATCTGGTGGAGCTGGTCGAGAAAAAGGGTGGACAGCAGCAGCTGATTTCGCAGGTTGATGCCCGCCATATTCTTATAAGCCCGAACCCGAATCGCAGCGATGCCCAGGCTCAGGCGCTTGCGGAGAAGGTATCCCGTGAGCTGAAGCAGGGCGCCGATTTCGGTGCGCTGGCTCGTCAGTATAGTGATGACAAGGGCACGGCACTCAATGGCGGTGAACTGGGTTGGACCAACCCGTCGGATGTGGTGCCCGCCTTTGCAAAGGCACTGGAAAGCCTGCCGCAGGGACAGATTTCCGAGCCGGTGAAGTCACGGTTCGGCTGGCATGTCATCGAAGTGGAAGGGCGCCGCCAGCGCGATGTCACCGAGGACAGTCAGCGTGAGCAGATCCGTCAGAAGCTCTTCGAGCGTAAGGTCAATGAGGAACTGGACAGCTGGCTGCAGGAAATTCGTGCCTCGGCCTATGTCGATAATCGGTTGAACGATACCGCAGTGCAGTGAGGTATCCATGACCGCATTACGTCCTCTGTTGATTACCGCCGGTGAACCGGCGGGGATCGGGCCGGATCTGGTCATTGATCTGGTCTGCCAGCCCGAACGCATGGTGTCGTTGCCCCCTTTTGCTGTCGTGGGGGACCCTGCCTTGTTTCGCGACCGGGCTCGCATGCTGGGGGTGCAACTGGAAATCATCGAGGTGGTGCCGGGGCAGAGTATTACGCCTGCTCCCGGTGTGCTGCCGGTGCGCTCCGTGCCACTGTCAGCACCGGTGGTAGCCGGTCAGCTGGATCGCCGCAATGCCGGGTACGTACTGGCTTGCCTGGATGAAGGCATTCGTGCCTGCCTGGCCGGCGAGGCGTCAGCCATTGTGACGGCTCCGCTGCACAAGGGAGTGATCATCGATGCGGGTTACCCCCGGTTTACAGGTCATACGGAGTACCTGCGTGATGCCTGTGGCGTTGATGATGTCGTCATGATGCTGGCTACCGAAAATCTGCGCGTTGCGCTGGTGACGACACATATGCCGCTTTCAGACGTGCCAGCGGCGGTAACGGCGGACAAGATCACTTCGACGCTTCGTATTCTTCACCGGGATCTGGTGCGTTACTTCGGGGTGTCAGCACCACGTATCGGGGTCTGTGGTCTTAATCCGCATGCCGGGGAAGGAGGGCATCTGGGGCGCGAGGATGATGACATCATAGCCCCCGCGCTGACGCTGCTTCGTGAAGAAGGCATGGTGCTCAGCGGCCCGTTGCCGGCAGACACGGCGTTTACCCCACATCATCTGCGTGACAGTGACGCCATGGTTGCCATGTATCACGACCAGGGGTTACCGGTACTGAAATATGCCGGCTTTGGTCGCGCTGCCAATATTACTCTGGGATTGCCCATCATCAGGACCTCCGTGGACCACGGAACCGCACTCGATCTGGCCGGCAGCGGCCGGGCCGAACGAGGTAGTCTGGATGTGGCAATCGACCAGGCTCTCGTCATGGCCCGTGCGGCCACTCAAGGAAAGTAAGTTCGTCTTATGACCCATGCTCCCACGCCCCATCGGGCACGCAAACGCTTTGGGCAGAATTTTCTGCGCGACACCGGCATCATTGATCGCCTGGTGCGCGCCATTCACCCTGTTGAGGGTGATCGATTGGTGGAAATCGGCCCTGGGCAGGGTGCCATTACTCAGGGATTGCTGGATGGCGCTCAGGCTCTGGACGTTATCGAGCTTGATCGTGACCTGGTGCCCGGGCTCAGAACCCAGTTTTTCAACTATCCGGAATTTCGTATTCATCAGGCTGATGCGCTGGCCTTTGATTTTCGCTCGCTGGTCTCACCGGGTGAGCAGCTTAGAGTGGTAGGCAACTTGCCCTACAACATTTCCACGCCGCTGATTTTCAAGCTGCTGGAGGTCAACGATATCGTGCGCGACATGCATTTCATGCTTCAAAAGGAAGTCGTCGCGCGGCTCGCATCGCAGCCGGATTCGGGCCAGTGGGGGCGTCTGTCGATCATGGCGCAGTATTTCTGTCGGGTCGATCATCTGTTTGACGTGCCGCCGGAAGCCTTTGTGCCCCGGCCAAAGGTGGATTCGGCCATTGTTCGGCTCACACCGTACGCCACAAGGCCACATCAGGCGCATGACATGACCGTTTTTGCCAGTGTGGTCAAGCAGGCCTTCTCACAACGGCGCAAGACCCTGCGCAATAATCTTAAGACCATCATCAGTGCCGAGCAGATGGAAGCGCTGTCGATCAACCCGACGCGCCGCCCTGAAACCCTGTCGCTTGAAGAGTACGTTCGGTTGGCCAATGCCCTGAGCGAGACTGCGCCATGATTGATGACCCGGCAGCGGTAATTGATGTCAGGGTCAGCCCGGAGTACGTCGCCGAAGACTCTGATCTCAAGGAAGGCAGCTTTGTCTTCAACTATGACGTCGAGATCCACAATCATGGGGAACAGGAAGTCCAGTTGCTGAGACGCTACTGGCGCATTACCCAGGGCAGTGGTCAGGTGCAGGAAGTACGGGGCGAAGGTGTGGTGGGTGAAAAACCGTTGATTGCCGGGCGGGGATACTTCAGTTATCGCAGTCGGGCGGTCATGGATTGCGAGGTCGGCGTCATGGAGGGGAGCTATACCTTCTCGGGAGACGGCGGTGTCGAGTTCGAGGTGTCCATCCCGCCGTTTCGCCTGTCACCCCCCAATAGTGTTCACTGATTCACCAGGCTGAAGGATCCGTATGAAACTGCATATCGCGGGCGATCTTCAAGGGTGCCATCGTGAGTTTACGGACCTCATGAAGGCGCTGTCATTTGACCCGGAGCAGGATACCTTCTGGGTGGCCGGAGATATCGTCAATCGGGGCCCCGAGTCCCTTGAGTGCCTGCGCGAAGTTCATGCGCGGCGCGATCATGTCGGGATCATCCTGGGGAATCATGATCTTCATCTGCTGGCCGTGGCCTATGGTCATGGCCGGTTGAAGCGAGGGGATACCCTGCAGGCCATCCTGGACGCACCTGACCGACATGAACTGATCGAGTGGCTGCGCCGTCAGCCGTTGATGCGTGTCAGTGAGACGCATGACGTGGCCATGGTGCATGCCGGACTACTGCCTTCTTGGTCGGTCGAAAAGGCCGCCGGGCTGGCAAGGGAAGTCGAAGCGGTGCTGGGTGGGGATCAGGTCGAGTCGTTCCTGTCCTGCATGTATGGCAATGAGCCGGCCCGGTTTGATGATGCATTGACAGGCAGTGATCGTCTTCGTGCCATTGTCAACGTCATGACCCGGATGCGGTTCATCGATGACGATGAAACACTCGATTTCAAGGCAAAGGAGGGGCTCGACAGTGCACCTGAAGGCTTTGCCCCATGGTTTCAGTATCCGCGTGTGCATGATGGCCCATCATTGGCCTTCGGGCACTGGGCTGCTCTTGAAGGTGCGATGCCTGCGTCGCGTATTTCGGGCTGGGCGCTGGATACAGGCTGTGTCTGGAAAGGCCGCCTGACCGCTCTGACACTGCCTGATGCAACGCTGACCACCGTACCCAGTCGTCAGTAATTCCATTCAATGCAAGGAGCCTGTCATGGCCTTTTCACATCTTTCCGGTGAGACACTCTCACAGTGGCTTGCCGAGCAGACCGAGCCTGCCATCGTGGATATCCGTGATCCTGACAGCTTTGCTGCCGGGCATATTCCAGGCAGTCATCGCCTCGATAACAGTACGGTCGCCGGGTTCGTGGCTGATACTCCGGCAGATGCGACCGTGGTCGTTGTCTGTTATCACGGGCATTCGAGCCAGCAGGCCGCCCAGTGGCTGGTCGGTCAGGGGTTCAGTGAAGTGTACAGTCTGGATGGTGGTTTTGAGCAGTGGCGCCATCAGTACCCCGAGCGTACTGCCGCATCATGAGTGGCTGGCAGGATAAGGTGACCGGCGGGGCCGATGAGGTCGTTGCAGGCCTGGACGTTTACCTGGTCGGTGGGGCAGTGCGTGATGCGCTTCTGGGGCGGCCCGTGTTTGATCAGGATTGGGTCGTGGTAGGGGCGACAGTGGACGAGATGCTTTCACGCGGATTTCGTCCGGTAGGGCGGGACTTTCCTGTATTTCTTCATCCGGTATCCCATGAGGAATATGCGCTGGCACGTACCGAGCGCAAGACCGGACATGGTTATGGCGGGTTTACCGTCAATGCCTCACCGGAGGTTACGCTTGAAGAGGATCTGTCTCGGCGTGACCTGACTGTCAATGCCATTGCCCGAGCGCCGGATGGCACTCTGGTGGATCCTTTCTCGGGTGTTCATGATTGTCACCATCGTCGTTTTCGGCATGTCAGTGACGCGTTTGTGGAAGATCCCTTGCGTGTGGTGAGGCTTGCTCGCTTCATGGCGCGATATGCTCCGTTTTCATTCGAGATTGACGAGAGTACTCGCCAGTTGCTGCTGCAGATGGTCCGTGACGGCGAGGTGGGGCATCTGGTGGCCGAGCGCGTCTGGCAGGAAACCGAAAAGGCGCTGGGCGAAGTGGCGCCGGTCGTGTTTTTTGAGGTACTGGCGGAGTGTGGCGCGCTGGCCCCCCTGTTTGGCGAAACGGCGACAACTTCCCGGTTTGATAAGGGGCTTGCCGTCTTGCCGAGCCATGTGCTGGAGGAGGAACGGTGGGCAGCGCTGTGGCAGTTCCATGCTGAAGACGAGATCGTTGCGATCAATCAGCGCCTCAAGGTCCCGAAACGATTCATGCAGCTTTCATTGGTGCTGGCCAGAACGCGACGCGTGATGGCGTCATGGCCGACGTCCACGTCCGGCTGGCTTGACTGGCTCAATGGTATTGATGCCTGGCGAAAGGAAGAGCGGGCCCGACAGGCCATTGCCATGCTGGAGTGTGAAGTGTCCCGGTCTGCTGACGTAGCGATGCTTGGCGAGGCGCTTGAGGCTGCCCGAAGCGTTTCGCCTCAGGCGCTGGTACAGCAGGGCTTCAAGGGCCCGGCCATGGGGGAGGCACTTGCACAGGCGCGTGCCGAAGCCATCAGGGCGCGGCTTGGGTTATCGTCATAGCGAATGCTCGGCATCCGGTGAGGAAATGCAGCGGCCCTGCCACTCAAAGTGAATCGGTGTCAGGGGCTGTGGCGTAGCAGTAGAAAACTGCTGCCAGAGTGCCTGGTACGTGGTACCCAGCGCCGGGTGAGGGGTATGTGGTCGTAGCTCGGCCAGAGGCTTCAGTACGAAGGCATACCGGGTAATGTCGTTGCGGGGCAATACCAGTCCGTCCTTCTGAAGCACCGATTCCCCATGGGTCAATACATCGATGTCAATGACGCGCGACGCAAATTTACGGGCATTTTCGGGCCGCCCCAGCTGATACTCCATCGCCTTCAGCTGCTCTGCAAGTATCTCCGGAGGCAGCGGTGTGCTGATGGCAACCACCATGTTGTAAAAGAGGTTGGTGCTGTCGAAGCCGACCGGCTGGCTTTCAAATACTCGTGAGGTAGCGATGGGCCCGAACCTTGCGTTCAGCGCGTCCAGGGCCAGGCGAAGATGGTGGGCAGGATTCAGGTTGCTGCCGATGCCAAGAAGTACTTCAGTCATGGCAGTGCATTCCGTTGGCCCCGTTCGATACGCACTCCTACCGAGCGGGCCTCGGGAACAGCGCCAGGCTTGTGCAGGGTCAGGCGAAGCCATGGAATGCTGAATTCTTCCTGGAGAAGCGTGGCAACGCGCTCAGCGAAGGTCTCGATCAACTCAAGGCGGTGGCTGTTGCCAAACTCGATCAGGCGTTCGCTGATCGCAGCGTAATTCAATGTCTGATTCAGGTCATCGTCTGCCGCTGCGGGCCGAATATCCCAGCCCAGTTCAAGGTCAAGAATCAGTCGCTGCTGAATACGCTTCTCCCAGTCGTAGACACCGATGGTGGTATCAATGGCCAGGCCATCAATCAGGATGATATCCATTTCAACTATCCTCGTGAGCCCGTGGTGCCTGCAGTGTGTCCAATGGCCAGCGTGGCGTGGTGTGCATGGTGCCGGTGTCATGCTCACCCTGGCTCAGGCGCAGTGCGCCTGCCAAGGCAATCATGGCCCCGTTGTCCGTGCAAAAGCGCGGGTGGGGGTAAAATACCTCAGCGCTCAGCGCGTGCAGGGCATTGCCCAGTGAGTCACGCAGCCGCTTGTTGGCACTGACCCCGCCGGCCACCACCAGGCGTCGGTATCCGGTCGCCTTGAGTGCTCGACGACATTTGATGGCCAGTGTATCCACCACGGCTTCTTCAAAGGCGCGGGCTACATCCGCGCGCGCCTGTTCGTCCAGAGCGTTGTCACGCACCAGGGCCTTGAGCGTGGTCATGGTATGTGTTTTCAGTCCGGAGAAGCTGAAATCGAGACCGGGTCGGTCTGTCATGGGTCTGGGGAAGCGAAAGCGTCCGGGAGCGCCGCTGGCAGCCAGTGCCGATACTGACGGGCCGCCCGGATATGGCAGGTCCAGCATCTTCGCCACCTTGTCAAAGGCTTCGCCGGCGGCATCATCCACCGATTCACCCATCAGAGTGTACTGTCCGATACCTTCAACCTGCACCAGCTGTGTGTGTCCGCCGGATACCAGCAGCGCCACAAAGGGAAAGGCGGGAGGGTTGTCTTCAAGCATCGGGGCCAGAAGGTGGCCTTCCATGTGATGAACGCCCAGTACGGGAATGTTCAGCGCCCGTGCCATGCCGTGCGCCGTCGAGGCTCCCACCATCAGGGCGCCGACGAGCCCGGGGCCGGCGGTATAGGCAATGGCATCCAAGTCGGTGCGGTGCATGCCGGCGTCATCGAGCACCTGCTGTATCAGTGGAAGGAGTCTGCGCACATGGTCTCGTGATGCCAGTTCGGGAACGACACCACCGTAGGCGGCGTGCATGTCGATCTGGCTGAAGAGGGCATCTGCCAGCAGGCCGGATTCAGTGTCATAAAGCGCAACGCCGGTTTCGTCGCAGGAAGACTCGATGCCAAGTACGCGCATGGAAAAACTCTATTCTTGTCGGGGCGCTCAGTGTAATCGGTTGGAAAAGCGCTGTCAGGCCAATTGCAATAATGCTTGACGATCTCTATAATACCGGTCCTCTTGAGTAAGCTGTGCTTGATATGTCCCTGGGCAGGCATAGGCAGCCCGCATGTCGGGAGGCCTTCATGACTGTCGGGCATTGAGCACGTTCATAACCGATCTACTTAATCCAAGGTGGTGATCGCTTAATGCCTTCTGTAAAAGTACGCGATAACGAACCGTTCGACGTCGCACTCCGTCGCTTCAAACGCTCCTGCGAAAAAGGTGGTGTTCTGTCTGAAGTACGTCGCCGTGAGCACTACGAAAAGCCGACGGCTGTTCGTAAGCGCAAGGCTGCTGCTGCAGTAAAACGTCACGCCAAGAAGGTTCAGCGTGAGCGCAAGCGTTTCGAACGGTTGTATTGATCCGTACCTGGGTTGCTTGAGCAATCGAGCAGCTTTAGAAGGATTACAAACGGCCGCCTCTGGCGGCCGTTTGCTTTGTACAGGATAAAAGCTGTCTTGGCACAGTGACCCCTTCCGGGCTGCCGGCATAATGGATGCCTGCATGACTCCTCTTTCAGTTGACGTTGACGCAGTGGCCTTCCGATGGCAGGACAGATTTCACAACGGTTTATTGACGACCTGTTGGCGCGAGCCGATGTTGTCGAGCTTGTGAATGAGCGTGTTGTACTCAAGAAGGCGGGGCGCAACTTCCAGGGGCTCTGTCCGTTTCATGATGAAAAGTCACCGTCCTTTACCGTTAGCCCCGACAAGCAGTTTTATCACTGCTTTGGTTGTGGCGCTCACGGTAATGCCGTGCGCTTTTTGATGGAATATGACGGGCTGCGGTTTCCGGAGGCTATCGAGCAGCTGGCGGCCAGATTCGGTCTGGATGTTCAGCGTGAGGATGATGACAACCCCGTGGCGCAGGAAAAGGCCCGTGAGAAGAAACGTCAACAGGAAGAGAGCGAGCACGTTCTTGAAATTGCTGCGCGTTATTACCGCTATCAACTGACGCAACAGGACGCTTCGGCGGCACGGGAGTACCTGGCACGTCGTGGACTTTCCGATGAAGTCATTCGACGTTACGGCATCGGTTTTGCCCCGGACAGCTGGGATGGCCTGAAGCATACGCTGGCTCAGCGTAATGTGGCCGAGGATCAGCAGGTGGAATATGGCCTGCTGGTGGAAAAGGAAGGGACCGGGCGCACCTATGACCGTTTCCGGGATCGGGTCATGTTTCCGATCCGGGACTGGAAGGGGCGCACTCTGGGGTTTGGTGGTCGTGTGCTGGGTGATGCCAGACCCAAGTACCTGAACTCGCCTGAAACGCCTGTCTTTCACAAGGGGCGAGAGCTTTACGGCCTGTTCGAGTCCCGGAAAATGGATCCGCGAGCCGAGCGTCTGTTGATTGTTGAAGGCTACATGGATGTGGTGGCGCTGGCCCAGTTTGGCGTAAACAACGCAGTGGCCACGCTGGGTACATCAACAACACCGGAACACTTGCAACGGTTGTTTCGGCTGGTCAGCGAAATCGTGTTTTGCTTTGACGGTGACAAGGCTGGGCGGCAGGCGGCTGTTCGGGCTCTTTCCACCGTGTTGCCTCACATGCTGGACGGTCGCCAGGCACGTTTTCTGTTTCTTCCCGAAGGGGAGGATCCCGACTCGCTGATTCGTGCCGAGGGTGCAGAGCGTTTCGAAGAGCGTGTGGTCTGTGCCAGCCCGCTGTCGGAGTTTCTGTTCGAACAGGCTGCCGAGGGGCTTGATCTAAAACAGATCGAGTCGCGAGAGCGCTTTGTCAGCAAGGTGCTGGCGCATGTACGTGATCTGCCCGATGGAGTGCTCAGGTCCTTGATGATCGAGGCGCTTGCCGAGCGCAGTGGCATGGAACGCAGCCGCATCACGGCGCTGCTGCTGGACAAGAATTCCACGCCTTCGGCCGATACAGGAAATAATCGGAATGCACCGGCTCAGGAAGAAGCGCGATCACGTTCAACGTCGTCTTCACGAGCAGGGCTTCTGGATCGGTGCGATCAGGCCCTTTTGCTGCTGCTTCATGCGCCGGAAAGCGTGAACGAGTTGCCTGAATCGGTGGACTGGTGCCCGGAAACGGCATCGGGGCAGTTGCTGTCTCGGGTCATTCGATTGATTCGCGCCGGTGGGTATCGTTCGGCGCAGGTCATCATGGGGCATTTCCATGGCAGTGAAGAGGGGGAGCAGTTGCGGAAGCTGCTGTCTCGTCGGGATCTTCTTTTGCCGCCGGAATATCGCAGTGAAGAGCTTCGCCAGATCGTGGCGCATTTTGAACGCCGCCGTGAAAGCAGTTCTCCGCACAGTGAGTACGAGGCGCTGGTCGCTCGAGAAAAACAGGGTGAGAAACTTTCCCGGGATGACGCCGTCAGAATGTGGCAACTGGCGCAACAGTTGTCGCAGGGGAAGGGTTGAAAATTACAGGATGCCCCCTCATCTAGGGGGTATATGGCTAAACGCTACAAAATAGCATACCCGGAACACCAGTCAATATGAAGCTGGCGCAAACGACCCGCTCCGCTATAATGGTCCGTTCGTTGCCGCGCTACTTCATTTTGAGTTTCAGGTACACCATTCTTCTTCGTCGAGATAGGTTTCTATGGCTGGAAATACACAGCAGTCGCGTCTGAAGGAGTTGATCGCACAGGGTAAGGAGCAGGGCTATCTTACCTACGCTGAGGTCAACGACCATCTGCCCGAGGATATCGCAGATCCCGAGCAGGTAGAAGACATCATCAGCATGATTAACGACATGGGTATCAAGGTCGTTGAAGAAGCGCCTGATGAAGATACATTGATGATGTCCGACTCGTCTACCGACGAGTCTGCTGCCGAGGAAGCGGTCGCCGCTCTGGCTGCTGTCGAGGGCGATGTCGGCCGTACGACCGACCCGGTACGCATGTACATGCGTGAAATGGGTTCGGTGGAACTTCTGACCCGCGAAGGCGAAATCGAAATAGCCAAGCGGATCGAGGAAGGTACCCGTGAGGTCATGGGATCGCTTGCGTATCTGCCGGGTGCGGTAGATTCCATTCTCGATGCATACGACGCCACTCAGGACGAGGAAATGCCTGGTCGGTTGTCGGATCTTTTCAGCGGGTTCATTGACCCGGATGAAGGGACGCCGGGCGCTGCCGAAGTGGAAGAAATCGAAGAGTATGTTCCGCCCGAGAAGGCCGAAGGCGAGGCCGACAAGGACGACGAGGACGAAGACGATGCTGAAGGCGACGAGGACGAGGATGATAACGCCAGCGAAGGCGGCCCCGACCCGGAGCTTGCGCGTGTCCGTTTCGAGCAGATTCGCGAGCAGAACGACAAGACCAAGGCACTGATTGCCTCAAAGGGGCGTGCTTCCAGGGAAGTTCAGAAGGAACAGGCACGTCTTGCCGAACTGTTTTCACCGATCAAGCTGGTGCCGAAGCACTTCGAGCGTCTGGTTGGCCAGGTCCGCTTGAGCGTGGATCAGGTTCGTCGCCAAGAGCGCTCCATCATGCGTCTGTGTGTCAAGCGCTCCAAGATTCCGCGTAAGAGCTTTATTGCCTCGTTCCCGAACAATGAAGCCAACCTCGAGTGGCTGGATCTTTTCATTGAAAAGCATCCCAGGTACCGGGATTCGCTGGAAGGTCACCGCGTTGATATTCTGCGTGCCCAGCGCAAGATTGCCTTTGAAGAAGAGCTGGTCGATCTGAATGTAGCCGGCCTGAAGGAAGTCAATCGCAAGCTGTCGATCGGTGAGGCCAAGGCCCGTCGTGCCAAGAAGGAAATGGTTGAGGCCAACCTTCGCCTGGTTATTTCCATTGCCAAGAAATACACCAACCGTGGCCTGCAGTTCCTCGACCTGATCCAGGAAGGCAATATTGGTCTGATGAAGGCCGTCGACAAGTTCGAATACCGTCGCGGGTACAAGTTCTCGACCTATGCGACCTGGTGGATTCGTCAGGCGATCACGCGCTCCATCGCTGACCAGGCCAGAACCATCCGTATTCCTGTGCACATGATCGAAACGATCAACAAGCTCAACCGTGTTTCTCGTCAGATGCTTCAGGAGATGGGGCGTGAGCCGACTCCTGAAGAACTCGGTGAACGCCTTGAAATGCCGGAAGACAAGGTGCGCAAGGTGCTGAAGATTGCCAAGGAACCGATCTCCATGGAGACGCCCATTGGCGATGATGATGATTCACACCTGGGTGACTTTATCGAAGACGGCACCATGGTGTTGCCGATCGATTCCGCAACCGGTGAAGGGTTGATCGAGGCGACTCGCAACGTGCTGGGTGGGTTGACTGCACGTGAGGCCAAGGTGCTGCGGATGCGCTTCGGCATTGACATGAATACCGATCATACCCTCGAAGAAGTGGGCAAGCAGTTTGATGTTACCCGTGAGCGGATTCGTCAGATCGAAGCCAAGGCGCTGCGCAAGTTGCGCCATCCTTCCAGAAGCGAATCGCTGCGCTCATTTGTTGACGAGTGATCGTGGTGAGAAAGACAGGAAAGCGCCCTCGGGGCGCTTTTTTTAGGTATGTATCACGGCACGCCATGATCGCTGATGGCTTTCCTGTTTAGTGTGCGCCAGTGTGTAAGGTGTAGTGCTCCGAGGGTTATAAAATGATGTCTTTCTTGTGCAAGGTTCACCGGGGAGCGTGTTTATGTGTATGAATCCCCTTATTATTTAGATTCTAATAACCTATGTTATAAAACCTTTTGGCGGTCTCCGTTGAAAATAGTAACCGTGCAATTTTCCAGCATGATGGCCCGTGCCGAGCCTGGATGTACATTCAAACGCGCCATGACTGTCCAAAGGGTCATGGATAGGTAAAAGTCCAATATCCGGGGAAAACAGCATGAGTGAGAAAGACAGCTGTATTGTTCGTCACTTTTGTCATTACAGTCAGCTTGGAGCGGATGAAAAAGAGCTCCTCATGTCGCTGGAAAAGGGCCCGGTCTCATTGTCGGCACATGAGGTGCTGTGGGAAGAAGGCGATCTGGCTGGAGAGCTGTGCACCATCAGCGCCGGCTGGGCCTATTCCTATCGCAATATTGATGATGGTTCCCGCCAGGTGCTGGATGTGTTCTTGCCGGGAGATGTGATCGGGCTGCGTGAATTTGCCTTTACACGTCGGCTCAGTGGCGTCGTAATGCTGACCGATGGCGTCGTCTGCCGGTTTCCGCATCGCAATATTGTCGATATATTCGAGCGCTCTACACGCCTTACTTCGATCTTTTTCTCCATTTCCGGGCGTCAACAGATGATGTTGACCGAGCGGCTGGTAAATCTCGGTCGGCGTAATGCGTTCGAAAAAACTGCTCACATGGTATTCGAGCTGTACTGCCGACTTAAGCGTATCGATCCTGATCTGGGCTTGAGTTTCGAGCTGCCCCTGTCTCAGCAGATATTTGCAGACGCGCTGGGTCTCAGTTCGGTGCATGTAAGTAGAACCTTTACAGAACTGCGCGAAGAAAACCTGCTGATTCGTGACCGAAACCGGATAACGATCCTGGATGAGAAGCGGCTGGAAAGTGTTGCCGGGTTCTCCGAAGGATATCTGGAAGAAAGTCTGCAAAGCGTTCTTCCGGAGGCCGACCTGCCGGGCGCCTAATGCCCATCGCTGTCCGGCATTCTTTGATCGGGCAGCGGTGCCGGCAGTGCACCCACCAGAAAATCGATGAAGTGCCTGATCTTGGGCGATGTGTGCTGATGCCCCGGGTACACTGCCCATACGCCGGTATCCGGATGCCGGTATCTCTTCAGTACACTCACCAGACTGTTCTGGTGTAAATCGTCCATCACGTAATAGTCCGGTAGCTGAGCCAGTCCGAGCCCCTTGCGGGCTGCATCCAGTAGTGCCAGCCCGGAGTTTACTCGCCAGCGCCCATCGATTCGCACTTCACGGCGGCGGCCGTTTTCCTGAAAGACCCAGCTTCTTCGAGAGCCGGCCAGGCAGTGATGGTGGCGTAGTGCGTCCAGCGTTTCCGGCACACCTTCGCGGGCCAGGTAGTCAGGGCTTGCCACTACGTATTCCTGCCGGCTGGCAATGCGTCTGGCCATCAGGCTGGAGTCCGCAAGCGTTCCCAGCCGGATGGCCAGATCCACTCCTTCCTCCAGTAGGTTGATCCGTCGATTGGTGAGGTGGAAGTCCACTTCCAGTTGGGGATGCAATGTCATGAAGTCATTCACCAGCGGTGCAATGAAGCGTTCACCATAATTGGTTGCTGCCGTGACGCGAAGCAGGCCATGAGGAGATTCCGCCAGCGACTGTACGGCATGGGTTGCTTCCTCAAGCTCGCTGATCAGTGGCTGGCACCGCTCAAAGTAAATACGCCCGGCGTCGGTCAGCAGCAGTGTTCTGGTCGTGCGATAGAGAAGCTGTGTCCCAAGCTGTTGCTCCAGCCCGGCGACCAACCGACTGACGTGAGAAACCGATACCTTGAGGGCGAGTGCTGCTGAAGAAAACCGGCCGGTTCTGACAACGGCAATAAAGGCTTCAATACGATCCCAGTGTTGCATGGTTACAGCAGTTATCCTGTCATTGTTGCTGAATGGCAATACTATTATGACGTCTGTTCTCTTCTGTCGGCGATCATATTTGCCTACACTCGGTATTATTGCCGTATTGCCTTGTTTCGGCACTTAACTGCAGTATCCAATTGATGTTTTATCGGGAGTGTTTACATGAAATCACGCGCGGCCATTGCCTGGGAGGCCGGCAAGCCTCTGGAAATCGCGGAAATTGATGTTGAAGGTCCGAAGCAGGGTGAGGTACTGGTGCGTATCGTCGCCACCGGGGTCTGCCATACTGACGCTTACACATTGTCAGGCAAGGACCCGGAAGGGCTTTTCCCATCGATTCTTGGCCATGAGGGCGGTGGTGTTGTTGAGGAAGTCGGCCCGGGAGTCACATCGCTTTCTCCTGGCGATCATGTCATTCCGCTTTATACGGCCGAGTGCGGGAAGTGCAAGTTCTGCCTGTCCGGCAAGACCAACCTGTGCAGTGCAGTACGTGCAACGCAGGGCAAGGGCGTCATGCCGGATGGCACGTCACGGTTTTCCATTGATGGCAAGAAACTCCATCACTATATGGGCACCTCCACCTTCTCCGAGTACACGGTCGTGCCGGAGGTGTCACTGGCCAAGATCAGCAACAAGGCGCCACTGGACAAGGTCTGTCTGCTGGGCTGTGGTGTGACTACCGGTATTGGGGCTGTCATGAATACTGCCAAGGTCGAGCCGGGCTCTACCGTGGCGGTATTTGGTCTGGGGGCCATCGGTCTGTCGGTGATTCAGGGGGCCCAGATGGCCCGTGCATCCCGCATCATTGCCATCGACCTCAATCCGGACAAGTTCGAGTTCGCTCGTCAACTCGGTGCGACGGATTGCCTGAATCCGAGCGATTACGACCGGCCGTTCCAGGAAGTCGTGGTGGACATGACCGACGGCGGTGTTGACTACTCCTTCGAGTGCATCGGCAGCGTCAACGTCATGCGCCAGGCTCTCGAGTGCTGCCACAAGGGCTGGGGTGAATCGATCATCATTGGCGTGGCTGGTGCCGGCGAGGAAATTTCCACGCGTCCCTTCCAGCTGGTAACCGGGCGGGTCTGGAAGGGCTCTGCCTTTGGTGGCGTCAAGGGGCGTACCGAGTTGCCGGGCTATGTCGAGCGCTATATGCAGGGTGATATCAATATCGATGACTTTGTTACCCATACCATGAAGTTTGAAGACATCAACGAAGCCTTCCGACTGCTTCATGATGGAGAGTCCATTCGTACCGTGCTGAACTTCTGAGCACGTGATCCATCCGACGGGGCCGCTGGCCCCGTTTTTGTTACCAGGGAGTGCACGATAAATGTCCGAAACACTGGAATGCATTGAAGAAGTACGCTGCTTTGACGGCTATCAGCGCCGCTATCGCCATCATTCGCAGGTGCTTGGCTGTGACATGACCTTTTCGATCTTTCTGCCGCCCGAGCATGATCAAACCCCCAAACCGGTGTTGTGGTGGCTTTCAGGTCTGACCTGCACTGATCAGAATTTCGTGCAAAAGGCAGGCGCGCAGCGCCAGGCGGCCGAGCTGGGTCTGGTCATTGTGTGCCCCGATACCAGCCCGCGCGGGGTTGATGTCCCCGGAGAAGACGAGTCCTACGATCTGGGCACCGGCGCGGGGTTTTATCTCAATGCAACTCAGGCCCCCTGGGCGTCGCATTACCGGATGTATGACTACGTGACCCGGGAACTGCCGGAACTGGTACGGCAGGAGTTCAATGTCAACGATAGGGAAGCCATCAGTGGCCATTCCATGGGTGGTCATGGCGCGCTGGTCTGCGCCCTGCGCGAACCTGGCCGCTACGCTTCGGTATCGGCATTTTCACCTGTTGCCAATCCGGTAAATTGCCCCTGGGGTGAAAAGGCCTTTCAGGCTTATCTGGGGGATGATCGTCAGGCATGGGCCGAGTACGATACCTGCGAGCTGATCAAGCGCGATGACGCCCGTCAGCCGCTGCTGGTCGAGCAGGGCGAGGCAGATCAGTTCCTTGAGTCACAACTCAATATTGATCAGCTTGAACGCGTGTGTCAGGAACAGAATCATCCCCTGACCCTGAATCGTCGAGAAGGCTACGACCACAGTTACTTCTTCATCGCGACCTACATCAATGTGCATCTTGATTATCATGCACAGCACCTGAACGCATAACGTGCCGGTGTGGGCGTATCAAGCGCCTTCATTGTTGCGGATGCCCGTTACAGCCACTCCGGCCCTGCGCCAGGGGTGGCTGGTTGATATACTCCTGACACGATAAAACAACGAGTCAGGTACCTATGTCAGGGATCAAGGTTGCCATCGCGCTTGTCGTGAAATGGTGCGTCAGGCTACTACTGGGCTTCATGGCCCTGTCGATAGCTGCTGTTATTCTGTTTCGGTTTGTTCCGCTTCCCCTGTCGATGGTCATGGCCGAGCGCCAGGTCAGCGCCTGGATCAGTCACGAACCCTTTGACCTTCAGTATGAGTGGGCGCCCTATAACGAATTGTCGGCCAACGCAAAGCTTGCCGTCATTGCCTCTGAAGACCAGCGTTTTCCCTTCCATCACGGATTTGATACCCGGCAGATCCGCAAGTCCATCGATGCCTGGCTATCCGGAGACCCTCTTCGTGGCGCCAGTACCATCAGCCAGCAGACGGCCCGTAACGTTTTCCTGTGGACCGAGCGCAGCTGGTTGAGAAAGGGGCTGGAAGTCTGGTTTACCGCACTGATCGAAGTGGTCTGGCCCAAGGAGCGTATTCTTGAGGTATATCTCAATGTGGCCGAGTGGGATACGGGAGTATTTGGACTTGAAGCCGCATCACGACACTACTTCGGGCAGTCCGCTGCGCGACTTACAGTAGTACAGGCATCCCGCCTTGCGGCTGTACTGCCGGCCCCGCGCGACTGGAGCCCGGTATCGCCCTCGGCTCGAGTGCAGGGTCGGGCACGCTGGATCCGGCAGCAAATGAACCAGCTGGGTGGCACCCTCTATCTGGAGCGTCTTGACGAATAGGAGCATGTCCGGGGGATCAGGGCGCAAAACGTCATGCAGCCGTCACGGCCGCGTGGTAAAAAGAAGTATGCGTCGCTGTTGTCAGTGAAGGAGGTGGATATGCGTTATCCCATGATTCTTCGTTTACACGCCTCGGGCGTCCCGATCGACTGGCTGACCCTTGAAGAAGCTACCCTGTTGATGACACGCCAGGAAGAGGGTGCTGTCGTCTGGACCGATGGCGACAACCGGTACCGGCTTCATGGAGGAACAAACTCCCTGACGGGCTGCCGGTCCTATGTCGACATTCCCGAGGTAATCGGCGTGGCCCCACCTGCCGGAGCATTTCTGGCCTTCGAACACACCGGATTCAACCGGGTGTTGTGCAAGTATCGAGAAGGGTTGCGGTGCGCATATTGCGGGTGTGGTCTAAGCCGGCAAGCCCTGACCATTGATCACATTTATCCTCGCTCACGTGGTGGCGCGCTGACAATGCTCAACGCGGTGGCAGCCTGCCACGGCTGCAATGCGCTGAAGGCCGACATGACGCCTGAAGAGGCGGGGATGGCGCTATTGCTCAAGCCGTTTATTCCTACCATGGCTGAAGTGCTGTACATGACTCGGCCCAGCACCATGACTTCTCGCCAGCTCTGGTACCTGAAGCATCAGTTCAGGAATGCCCGATTGAGGGACTATCTTAGTGACGCACTGGTGGCCTGAACCCAGTGGCACAGGCATGAATGCGCAGCGTGGCACGTTATCAATACGTCATCAGTCGCGCGGCTCGTTCGGCCAGCAAGGTGCCATCAAGCCGAATACCGGTAGACAGGTGAATGGTCTGTGCCTTGCCGTTCTTCCATCGTTCGGCCGTTGTGGCATTGAAGCTGTAGAGCGGATCAAGGTCGTCTCGCCGACTCATCGGCAGCATCATCAACGTCAGGTTATCCAGAATCAGGGGAGAGGGAAGAGTGCCATCCTGATAGCGCAATACCATGTGGTAGGTCGGACTCCACTGGTCCTTTGCCGCCAGCAGCCTTAGATGGCGATCCTCTACGCCACTGCGCCGTAACAACTGGTATTTGGCCAGAGCAAAATCCTCGCAGTCCCCTTCACCAGCCTTGATCAACGCGTCAAGGCCGCGCCATTCATCCACCTTGTCCGGCATCTGACGTGCAGCCTGATTGACGACTCGATTGATCAGCATCAACCGAGCCTTGATGGGCAGGGCACGAGCCCGGGCAATCAGCGCGGCATCCGTGGTGGTTACAGCCTCGTGGGTCACGTTATCCCAGTAGGTCAGCCTGATATCGGCATGGAGTACCGGGCTTGCAAGCAACAGGACACCGACCAGCCAGCCTGAGGACCGTTTCATGAGCACATCTCCTGTGAAGGCAGATATCAAAGTGTACCCGGCTGGTTAAATTATGATGATCTGATAACCGCAGAAATTCAGCCGTTTATACCATTGCTGGTTGAAACACTGTCCTGGCAGCACCATATTTATCAGGCGGTAGTACTTACGATCTTTTGCAATCAGTAACAGCCATGGCTGGAACTCATCGCCTATTCTGTCGTCCTAGTACTACATCAATGACAGCGATTGGAGAATTTATGAAACGTACCACGGCATTTTTGACCGCGACTCTGCTGGCTTCCGGCGCGGTAGCTGCTCCGGCATTCGCTGCTGATTCCACTTCCGGTTCCGACGCGCAGGCCTCTACTGCTGCAAAGCACGCTGACTTTACGGATCAGCAGCTTGAGAACTTTGCCTCTGCTTCCAAGCAGATTGCCGGTATTTCACAGAAATATACGCAACAGCTGCAGGACGCCAAGGGGCAGGATGCTCAGCAGCAGGTTCGTCAGAAGGCCAATACCGAAATGGTTCAGGCCGTTAAAAGCAATGACCTGAAAGTTGAGCAGTTCAACCAGATCGGTCAGGCCGTTCAGAATGATCCGCAATTGATGCAGAAAGTGCAGAAAATGGCGCAGTAATCTGAAATATCCTGATGTAAAAAAACCGCCTTCGGGCGGTTTTTTTGGTTCTGGTGATGTCGCCTTTACATCCGGTGCATGAAAAAGCCCAGTAAAAGCGGCATATAGATAAAGGACAGCAGGGTTGAGCACAGTACCAGACTTGCCACAAATTCCGGCGAGCGCCCTGACTTTTGAGCAAACAGATAGTTATAAACGGCCACCGGCATGCACATCATGGCAATCAGGATATAGCGTGCGACCATCGGCAAATCGAGCATGTAGCCTACGCCGGCCGCCAGGCTGCCCGCGATGATTACCCGTGCAATTGAAAAAAGCATGGCGTTTTTCAGGTTGCTGGCTCGAATGCTGGCCAGTGATACGCCAAGGGTTATCAGCATCATTGGAATGGTAAAACCGGCCAGCAGGTCGATGCTGTTCCTGAGCCACAGTGGCAGGGTGATCTCAAAGGCCATCAGCAGCAGGGCGATGATGATGGCATAGATTGTCGGCATTCTGGCCAAGCTCTTCAGGGGATGCCGGCTGGCGGTAAATCCACCGACGATGAATTGTGCCAGCGATACAACCACGAAAATGGCAATGGCCAGCGGAAACCCGTTGGTATCCTTGAAGGCATACATCATGACCGGCAGCCCCATATTCCCGGTATTGGGAAACAGGGTCGGGGGCAGAATGACCTGCCAGGCGATCGAAAATACCCGACTGATGATCAACGCCACCACGGTGAGTGCGCCCAGCATGATGATCGTGGCACCGGCCATGCGATAAAAGGCGTCAGGATCGACATGTGTGGAGGCCAGCGAGCTGATGATCAGGCAGGGGGTGCCAACATTCAGCACGAGCTTGGTGATAAAGCCCGTGGGATAGGGCTGGCCGAGTCGGACCCAGAAAAAACCGACCCCTGCACCGGCAAAGACCGGCGCCATTACCGCAAGTAGCTGAGCAAACATGCTGTCATCCTGTCGCGACTTTAGAAACCGGCGTGATGTGGATGAACAGGCCGGTCGATATAGACTTTAGGGTGACACAAGCGAGGATGTTTTTCAGGCCTGATGCAGGTATTAATTCACCTTTTAGCGATGAACAATATCCCCGTGAAAGACTGCCAGCCTTGCAAGCAGGGTATTTTGAACCGTGAAGGGAATCCCCTCCCTGTCCATGGCCTTGATAAGGTCTTCCACCAGTGCGTTGAAGTCGGCATTACTGATGTGCTTTCCACGATGAACCCGCCGCATGCTGTCCCCGCTATAGTGACACGGGCCACCTGCAATGACGCATACCATTTCATTGAGCTTCTCTTCCAGCCTGTCGATGGGCGCCTCGGCAAACTGGTCAACGATGCGCGGGTCATCGGCAATCACATAGAGGAACGATCGAATCAGTGACTGGATGCCCTCTCTCTGACCGAGCGCCCTGTAAAGCGTGTCATCCGCCGCGGGCGTGATCGCAAGGCCTGGTGCTGGCGGTTCGTGAGAGGTGCTGGCACACCCTGTAATCAGGGCAAGTATCAGCACCATAAGCAGGGGCGTCGTTCGCAGCATGGGCAGCCTCCGTCATCTCTGTCAGGTCAAAAGGCGAGTTGTAGTGCCGCATAGACGCCTTGCTGGCGATCAAGACCGGCAATGCGACCCATGTCGAGCCAGGCCAGCGTGGCGGTAACATGTTTTTGAGGAAACCAGGCCACGAAAAGATCCTTGGCATCATCCTCTGGCAGACCATTGAGCTGATCCGGCTTCTGACGGTATTCCATGCCAAGGGCCCAGTGTGCATTTGGCATCAATGCCAACGCGCCTTCCCAAACGGCATGATATGCCTCGTTCTTTGGGCCGCCGAAGCCCAGTAGACCGAGTTGATTGGCGCGGGTGGCGCGAAGGGAGACACTACTCAACAGGTTATAACCGGCGGCAGCTCCCAGCCAGAGTTTCGAGTGGCTGAGGTAGGCATCAACGCCATGACCCTGCCGAGCGCCAAGCGCGAGGGGCAGTGCATCATCTTCCAGTGTCTTGTACTGTACGCCGGCGCTGAACTGGCCGGAACGACTGTACACCAGGTCCCCCCACAGCCGTGCCTTGAGGCCGAAAATATCGAGCTGCAGCGAGTCAAGGCCCAGCGTATCGAGCGACAGGATCTGTCGCGCAACGCTCAGCTCCAGTCGGTTGTTGATCGTGACAGCGGCGCTCAGCGTATGAAGCTGATAATCATCCAGCCAGGCGTGGCTCATGCCGACACCCGCCCCCGTTTCGGTATCGCTGGCGGTGCCGGTCAGCACCGCCCAGGGAATCAATCCTCCCCCTGCACTGCCTTCGATGCTGCCTGCCCCCCCTGTGGCCGTCAGCCGGCTGCCGGCCCGAGCGGGGAGTGCTGCCAGCAGCAGCGCCAGCGCCAGCAACATCAAAACACATGAGTACTTCTCGCGTACGCTGCGCATCATGTTTCCCTGCGTTGGTAGGTGACCGGGATCGGCGGCGTGACTACCTCCTTGCGGCGCCGAATCTGCTCGTCTGAAAACGACTTGGATGAAAAGGCCTGGAACCAGAAAAGCAATTCCTGAGCCTTGAGGGGGCGAGCAAACAGAAACCCCTGGGCCACATCGCAATTCATGGCCTCAAGCATCGCAAGGCTCTGCAGGTTTTCGACCCCTTCTGCGGTTACCGACAGCCCCAGGTTGTGGCCCAGATCGATGATCGATCGCACGATCATGACGTCTTCGAACTGCGAGTCGAGCTTCAGGATGAAGGACTTGTCGATCTTGAGCTCATCTATCGGCATGTGCCTGAGCTGTGACAGGGAGGAGTAACCGGTACCAAAGTCATCAATGGAAATATGCAGTCCCTGTCGGCGCAATTCTTCCAGTATGCGGCGGGCCTCGACGGGGTCTTCCATCAAGGCGCTCTCGGTGATTTCGAGCACCAGTTGCCGGGAAGACAGGGCGTGTTCGGCAAGGATGGCAGCGATGCGCGCGGGAAGCTGATGATCGGTCAAGTCCTGAGCGGATAGGTTGACCGAGACGCAAAACACATGATGCTGCTCGTTCCAGCGAGCAATCTGTGCGGCGACCTGATGAAGTACCCAATCGGTCAGCATGGCGATATTGCCGGAATGTTCGGCCAGGGTAATGAACTCGTCCGGGGGGATAAAACCAAGGGTGTCATGCTCCCACCGCACCAGCGCTTCCAGATGCGTTGCCTTGCCACTGCGAAGATCTATCTTGGGCTGATACACCATATAAAGGCGATCATTGAGCAGGGCCGTTCGCAGGTCCTGAAGAATGGCCAGTCGTCGCAGGTGCTGCTCATCCATGCCGGTGCTATAGCTTTTAAGATGGCTGCCGCTGTGCTTGGCATCATTGAGCGCAATATCTGCCCGCCGCAGCAGTACCTCGGCATCCGGCCCGTGGGTCGGGTAGTGGACCTGGCCCATGGAAATACTGACGTTGATGGGGGAAATATCCTGCAGTACCGGCTGGCTGGCCAGAGCGTCATGCAAATGGCGCAGGTCGGTGGTGTCATGGTTATAGCCTGGATACAACACCAGGTATTCATCGCCTCCGATCCGATAGGCAAACCCCTGATCGCCGACAGCCTGTCGCAGGCGGGTGCCGATTTCGATCAGAACCCGATCCCCGTTAACGTGGCCGAAGGTATCGTTGATGCGCTTGAATTCATTGATGCATAACCGGTTCAACGTAAAGGGCATGCCCTTTTCCGTCAGAGTGGCGAGGCGAGCCTCGGCGGATTGACGGTTGGGGAGGCCCGTCAACAGGTCCTGGCGTGACTGATGCAGCAGCTGGGCTTCTCGCATCGAGAGCTTGTCCTGCATCATGTGCAGGGTGCTGGCAAGCACCCCCAGGTCGCTCTTGTCATTGGCAGGTGGCCTGGCCTTGATGCGCTCCCCGTCTCCGATACGACGAGCGACGTCTGTCAGCCGCTTGATGGGTTGGCCCACGGTATTGGCGGTCAGCAGTGACAGCATGGTGGCGCTGACAAGGGTGACGAAGAAGATCACGATCAAGCGCATGCGCATGGCGAGATAGGGTGCCATCAGTGAACTCGTCGGGTGGCTCAGAACGGCCGTCAGATGGCCATCAGGGCTATCTCCCAGGATGATCTGGCGGTTGACCGGCCGGGCATTGCCGATGCTGAACAGCGATACAAGGCTGGATGAGGGCGTGTGGTCGAGGTCCAGGCTTTTCTGCTGTTCGGGGGACAGCGTCGATACCAGTGGTGGCAGGGCTGCCGGTGTGCCTCCCAGCAGGGATATATCCAGTTCGGTAATGGTTTTGATGCGAGACAGCAGGGGAGTATCAAAGGCAAAGCCCATGCTGACCCAGCCGATGGTATCCGGGGCCTTGACCGGCAGTAAAATGATCACATACGGCATGCCGCCGATAATGGTGACGGTCGAGCCGCGATCGTCGTAGTGCGCCTTGCGCCATAGTGACGTGAACGGGAAGACGCCACGAGTCGTCAACTCAGGGCGGGTACTGACCAGAAGCCGGCCATCCAGGCCGTTCAGCGTCATCAGATCTGCGCCGATCCGTGCGGCGTAGTTGTTCAGGGCGCTTTCAATCGTGGGGTTGTCCTGGCTTGCCACGGCAGAGCGGAACCCGTAATCCGAAATCAGCACCTCGGCACTATCAAGCATTTGTTGCCGATGCTGATTGATGGTCTGCTCCATGACGCGCACGGCAATATCCATGTGATCGCTGATCTGGCGCTGGATATCTCGATGACTGCCATTGAGTACAGCTGCCAGAATGGCCACCTGCGATACCATCAGCAGGACCAGAATGGTCAGCGTCAGCCGGCTGCGAAAGCTCACCTTGATTCGCCTGCCTGATCAAAGGCACGGTTGAACCGCTGCTGGAGCGCTGAAGGCTCGGGCAGGGCGGGCGCGGTGGATGCCAGTGTCAGGGCTATATCTTCATGCTGGCGGGCGCCTTGTACGACCATGGGCATCGACTGACTGGTCTGCTTGTTGGCAGCCAGTTGTTCATGCCAGAGCGTCAGGGTGTATTTCCCTTCGGGAAGGTCCGACAGGGTGATCCTGCCCTCCCTGTCGGTCATGGCAAACCAGGGGGCATCCGTTACAACAATGTAGCCTCGCATCTGATCATGGATGTTGCAGCCGACGGTCACCAGGCCTGTGTGTTCAAAGGTAACCGGCGGACGAGGTTCGTCCAGATACAGTTTCAATTCAAAGCTGTTGCCTCGGGCGAAGGAGTACACGTGGTGGCGAATAGTGTCACGATTGGGGAAGTTGACCTTGTCGCCACGTGCAATAACCAGCACCTGAGGCACGAACTGTTGCTGTTTCTGACTCATGACATAAGTAGTCGGAACGCCCTGCTGGCGGGCAACGGGAGACTCGGGCATCAGGGTCACCACCACCTCCTGCAGAGGGTGACCGCTGGCACGGTCGGTAACGCGCAGTTCGAGCTCCGACGCATGGGCATTCACCGGCCGGAAAGCCATCAGGATCAGCAGGGCAGCGATCCAGTATCCAGTGAAGCGAACGGCCGGCGTCAATGTCATGAACATTCTCGAAACGGGCATTAAAAATATGGCACGCGCAGTAACGCAGCCAGAGCGGTAGCGTTTTAATCGGCGTCGAGAGGCGTTTCTTTATGTTCCTGCAGGCGGGGTGTGCCCGTGGCGTTACTGCCCGGCGGGTATTGCGGCAAAGGTAATAATCTGGTGGTGACAGGGCTGCCAGTGGCAGATGAGACGGCGGCCTGCCGGCCACTGTCGGGAGAGCGGTTTGAGCAGCTCAAGCGTCAGGGTACGTGCTTTCGCATCCTGTGAGACCAGTCGAGCATCCATGAAGTAAAAGGGGGTGCCCGTCAGGGGGTAAAGTGCCTTGTAAAGGCTTTCCTTGACGGAAAATACCAGGGTCAGGGCGTGGGCAAAGGCCTCGGCATCCAGCCCGGCAAGCAACGTCTGTTCCGAAGCGGTCAGAATGGCCGATTGCAGCCGCGCCGCACGGGGAGCGGGGATGATATGTTCGGCATCCATCCCCAGCGCCTGCCACTGATCAGCCGGTGCCAGCCAGGCACCGGCGAGATCAGGGCTGTGAGTCAGTGTGCCCACCACCCCTTGTGGCCACAAGGGCCGCCGGTCCTCTGCATTATCCAGCCGAAAGGGCGTGGCGGGTGAATGTCCCAGCGCCCTGAGGGCCTCGCGCACGCAACAGCGTCCAGCCAGGTATTCCGTCTGCCGCTTGGGGGCGGCGCGTTTCAAACGCTCGGGCAATGTAATACCGGCATCATCAAAGGAAGTTGCTTCCAGCCGAGACGGATCAAACCGGCACGTAACCCAGATGCCCTGATCCGCGAGAGCCGAAGGCAGCAACGAAGGCTCCGGTAGTGACAGGAGGGCATCAGGCAGGTGCATTCAGAACAAAATCCAGATAATGACACCACCAAACAGTGCCCATTTGACGATGTAATAGAGGGTCTTGTTGCGCTTTTTGAGTTTTTTGCCCTGTTCGCGCACCTTGTAGACGTACTTGAAGGCACGGTTGATGCCACCGGTGGCATCGGAGTCGTCGTTGGGCGCGGCCGCCGCGGCCATTACATGGCGGCTGAACCAGCGGTTGACTGCTGCTGCCCAGCGGTACTTCATTGGCCGCTCGATGTCGCAGAACAGGATCAGGCGGTTCTGATCGCTTTTATTCTCGGCATGATGGATGAAGGTTTCATCAAACATCACGGCTTCGCCATCGCGCCAGCTATAGGTTTGACCGTCGACATTGATCAGGCAGCGATCATCATTGGGCGTGCGAAGGCCCAGATGGTAGCGCAGTGATCCGGCATACGGATCGCGGTGTTTCATCAATTTACTGCCGGCAGGCAGCTCGGCAAACATGGCCGCCTTGACGCCCGGGATATTCGAGAGAATCTCGGTGGTGCGAGGGCATAGCTCTCTGGCCGATGCATGGCTCTCGCCGTACCACTTGAGATAAAACCGCTTCCAGCCCCGTCGGAAAAACGAATTGAAGCCGGCATCATCCTTTTGTGACGAGCCCTTGATGTGATGTTCGAGCTGCTCTGCTTCATCACGGATGACTTCCCACTCGGCGGTCAGCGCAGCCAGCTCGGGAAAGGTCTCAAGCCGATGGTAGGGTTGATCAGGCACCCGGGAAAACAGGTACATGAAGGCATTGATCGGCGCCATGAACGATGAATGATCCGATAACTGGCGAAATGGCTTGTGGCGAACCCGGCCACGAAAATGTACGTAAAGAATACTGGCGACGATGAGCGTCACGATCGTCCACTTGATCATGAAAATTCCTGAATTGGCCTCGGTTGAACAGGGTAATGACGCCGGATGGCAAGCGGATTGTCGCATGCCAGCCCCGGCCATTCCATGGATGACATGGTATGTTAGCAAACTAATGGCTTGAAATGTGGCGCAGGACGCCTAGGCTGTAGTGCACATGAATACGATCAAGGAGCTGATCACATGATTCCAGCCATTGGATTTGGCACGTTCCGCATGAAGGATGAAGATGCCTACAACGCCGTGCGTTCCGCACTCGAGGTAGGCTATCGGCATATCGACACGGCAGCCTTCTATGACAACGAAGCAGCCGTGGGCCGCGCCCTGAAGGATTCCGATATTCCGCGTGAAAAGCTGTTCGTGACCACCAAGGTATGGCACGACCGGTTGAGCGAAGGTGAAGTGACCGCATCGATCAAGGAAAGCCTTGAAAAGCTCGGGCTGGATTATCTTGATCTGGTGCTGATTCACTGGCCATCACCCAATGATGAGGTGCCGATGGAAAGCTACATCGGCGAGCTTGATCAGGCACGGGAAGATGGCCTGACACGTCATATCGGTGTATCCAATTTCACCGTGGCACATCTTGAGAAAATGTTGACCCTGCCCGGCGGCAGAAATGTCATTACCAATCAGATTGAAGTACATCCGTTTCTTGCCAATAGAAAGGTTGCAGATTTCTGTGAGGAGAAGGGCATCAAGGTAACGGCTTACATGCCATTGGCAGTTGGCAAGGTCATGGATGATGACACCCTGAAGGATATTGCCGAGAAACATGATGCCACACCGGCTGACATTGCCCTGGCCTGGGTTTCCCAGCGCGATATCGCCGTGATTCCGTCATCGACTAATCCGAAGCACCAGAAGAGCAACCTGGACGCGATCAGGATCTCGCTGACAGCTGATGACATGACCCGGATCGACGAGCTTGACCGCGCCGAGCGCATTGCCAGCCCGGATTTCGCCCCGGCCTGGGATGAGTGAACACCAGTAGCCTGATACAAAACGCCCCGGCCATTCTGCATGGCCGGGGCGTTTTTTCATGTCCTGCTACCGCAATGAGGCGCCAGGTTTATTGCTGAACCAGCGTCGCATCCAGTGACAGGGGAACGGTATCGCCCAGCTTGCGGTACCCCAGCAGGCTCACCACTGTCTGCGCATTTGGTTCCTGCATCACGGCCTGTGTATCGATTGGCACCGGTGACGTGGTTTGAACATGAAACCTGTTGGCGCCTGTGCGAGTGATTGTCAGCGCCACATGATCAGTTTGGGTATAGCGCTGATCTTCCTGTGACAGGGCAATGGTGTGCTGTGCCGATTGCCCGATGTTCAGCGAGTTCAGCCATGCGGTATCGACCTGAGTTGCCACCGTGGCAAGCCGCTTTTTACCAATATCGGAAAGCCAGGGCGGCAAGGTCCCCAGGTTCTGAACCACATCCAGTTGTTTAAGGGTAATGGGAATAACCAGCTCGCCACTGTCACTGATGCTGCCTTCAAGATTCGACAGACGATGTGTATGCACCTGGCTTCCCTGATCGGTGATATCCGTTATCCTTGCCGTTGCCTGGCTATCCTCGGGAACAAATTGCCACGCAGCCTGCGCCTGGCCCGCCAATAACAGCAGCAGACCACAACCCAATGATTTGATGTACATAAAAACTCCGGATATTGATGTTCCTGAAGGGTAGTCTCTCAGACAACGATTGGTTATGATACGCATCCTTTCTGAAGGGCCTATAGCTCAGTTGGTTAGAGCAGGGGACTCATAATCCCTTGGTCGCAGGTTCGAGTCCTGCTGGGCCCACCAATAAAATAAATACGTTACAGCCAATCCTGTTTGTCCTGAAATACGCTTTCTATATTTGGGAAGCATGGCGAAAAACGTTTCTATTTTGATTTCTCCCCAGTAGTTCGGGTTCCCTCAACACCTCTTTCGGTGCAGTGATTGCCATGGCCAAGCCGTGAATACCGCTCTTTGCATTTCTGGCATCTTCTCGGCAGTTCTGTGTGGTTTTTGAATAGTTGTCGGATCCGCCGAGTAATGCCATTCGTGCTGGCGGCTCAGCTTCCTCTCTAGTATCGCTCCCTATGGGATCACTTACTGTTTAAAGCATATAAGCTGTAGGTGCCCTCGTATCTCAAGTTGCTGTCAGGGCTACAAAGCTACGGAAAGTTCCTTGGCAGGTTTAAAACGATATCGATGAATTTGCTAATTGAATAATTACTCCTATTGTCAGAGGCATGTTACACCCGCTTTGATCTTGTTTCGTCAGTTAAGTGCCCGAGCTTGGCCAGCTTGAGCTGGGCCAATGCTTAAATATCTGGGTTTGTAGTAGAGCCTGCCAAACATGGCCGCCAGTCATGATCATGGTGAGCTTCAGGGACGGCAATATTTTGTCATGGAGGAAAAGATGCCCCTATCGGACGATTTCGATGAGCTATGGCGCTCTTTTGAGGGCGTGTCGCGTTTGAAGAGTGCTCTTCGGGATGAGGCGCAGCAGTACTTGTTTGATCGACTGGTCAGTGCAACTCACCATCAGGGGTGGGACTGGTGGACCGTGAAGTCGGCTCACGAAGGTCCCGTTCGTGTCGGGCGGAATAACGATCTGGAGAATGGGACAGCGTCCGTACTGGCAAATGTTGATGCGCGGGATGATCAGCTTCTGATAAAGCTGAACAAACGCGTCTCGGAAGCTGATGAAAGCTGGCAGCCGCTGGACGAGGCATTGGTAACTCGCTTTGAAAGCGAAGAGTTTGCGGCAGCTTTTCGGAATGAGCAGCAGGTGGGACGCTCAGGGCGCTGGCCAGCAGATTATTGTCGCTATAAGGAATTTCCTGCAATGTCTGATCGTCACTTGTCTCTCAATCAAATTCTTTTCGGGCCTCCCGGTACTGGAAAAACTCATGGCACTGTCAACGCCGCGCTTGAAATTCTGGATGCCGACTATCTGGAAGCACATCAAGGTGATCGAGCGGCGCTAAAATTACGCTTTGACGAATTGGCAGAGCGGGGACAGGTATCTTTTGTGACCTTTCATCAAAGCTTTAGCTACGAGGATTTTGTCGAAGGTCTGCGTGCTACCCAAGTAGAAGGGCAGCTTCAATATGATGTCGAGCCCGGCTTGTTTAAAAGGCTATGTGACCGCGCCAGCTCTGGACGTTCCGAAACGAACGACCCTTTTGATCAAGCGTTAAAACGTTTACAGGAAAAAGCCGCCGCAAATGATGGGCAGCTAAAAATGCAGACTATTCAGGGCAACCCCTTTGACGCCACCTATTTTGGGGGAGAAACATTAAAGGCTTTTCCTCAAAGCTCTCAGTCAACTGGAAAGGGGCATCGTGCCAATTTAAAGCTGGTTCGTCAGTATTACGAAACAGGCGACAAAGGTGATATCTATAACGCGTCTTACGTCAAGGGTGTGCTTCTATATTTGGAGGAAGAGTGTGGGCTACCGCCTTACCAAGCCCCATCAGCTGATCCGGCCAAGCGGGAAAAATTTGTCCTGATTATTGATGAGATCAACCGCGGTAACGTCTCGCGCATATTTGGCGAGCTGATTTCTCTGATTGAAGGAGGCAAGCGTGCGGAAGCCAACGAGGCGCTTTCAGTCATTTTGCCTTACTCAAAAGAGCACTTTAGCGTACCCGGTAACGTCTACCTGATCGGCACCATGAATACTGCTGACCGCTCACTGGCGGGGCTGGATATCGCTTTACGGCGCCGCTTTGTGTTCCGTGAAATGCCGCCGCGTCCGGAGCTTCTGGATCAGGTCGTCGTAGGAGGTATCAACATCGGTGAACTGCTCCGTATTCTGAATCAGCGAATCGAAGTGCTGCTGGATCGGGAGCACTGTCTGGGCCATGCGTATTTTATGCCACTGGAGAAAGAGCCTGAGCTTTCGCGACTGGCACTGATCTTTCGTCATCAGATATTGCCTCTGCTGCAGGAATATTTTTTTGAAGACTGGCAACGCATTCAATGGGTGTTGAATGATCACCGCAAGAAGGCCGCAGACCGCTTTGTGTATCAACCTCGTCAGAATGTGCACGGGCTATTCGGTGAGTCAGTGAGTCTGCCGGCACACCACCTGCCCTGGCGCCTAAATGACGACGCGTTCGAGCGTCTTACAGCTTACGCCAGCATTATTCATGGTGCGGGGATAGCGACCGGGCAGGATCCTGTTTCTGAGGCTGATGTAACGTGACAACACGGATCACGGTAAGGGAATATGCCCGGCTGACAACAGAGCCAATAGATAATCCCGGTCTGGATCGTGCCCATGTCTCGGTCACGGTGTTTGACTGGCTTTGCCAGCTTAATGAGTCCTTCGGGCGGGGCGGTGCCAGTCTGATTCAGGTAGAGGGTCGACGCTGGCTACGGCTCGACAACTATGTCGGCGTACTGGAAGCGCCGTGCGGTACCTGTCTTGAAATCCTGCCAAAGCACTTTGAATCCACGGATGACATTGCACAAGGCCGTCGGCTTTTGCGACGGATGATTCAGGCAGCGCTTGACCTGCCAACGCGTGAAGTAGGCACTGCTGCGCTTGAGCTGTTTGATGCGCCTCTTTCTGAATGGGTCATGCGACAGTTTCTTGAAGCACTGGAGCATGTCGTCAAACGGGGAGTGCGTTTTGATTACCGACGTGTCGAAGAGGAGCAACCGTTTCTACGTGGCCAGCTTGATGTGGTGGGACAGATGCGACAGCCACCTGGGAAACAGCATCATTTCCGGATACGTCACGACCTCTTTGGGCCGAACCGGCCGGAAAATCGCCTGCTCAAACTCGCACTGGAACGGGTATGCAAATCGACTCAGGTAAGCAGTAGCTGGCGGCTGGCCCATGAGTTGCGAGGTATGCTTTCCGAAGTGCCGGCCAGCCATGACCCGCGGCAGGACTTTAGAGCATGGCGTACCGATCGCCTGATGGCACATTACCAGGCAGTGCGCCCGTGGTGCCAGCTCATGCTCGACCAGACCATGCCGATCGCAGTTGCCGGACAGCAGTACGGCATGAGCCTTCTTTTCCCCATGGAGCAGTTGTTCGAACAGTACGTCGCTCGTTATCTGGAGCGGACAAAATCATCCGATACTCGATTGAAAATGCAGGCAGCCAGTGCCTGGCTCTGCCGGCATGAAGGAGGAAATTTCTTCCAGTTGCGTCCTGATCTTCTATTAAGCCAGGGCAACCGCTGCTGGGTGCTGGATACGAAGTGGAAACGTCTAAATGCTGAGTCTCGGAATCGAAACTATGGCCTTTCCCAAGCCGATTTCTATCAGCTTTTTGCCTATGGCCACAAATACCTGAAAGGACAGGGTGACGTAGTGCTGATCTATCCTGCCCACACGGTATTTAACGAACCGCTTGAAGTGTTTGAGTTTTCACCACAAATGAAACTGTGGGTGTTGCCCTTTGATCTGGAACGGAATTGCCTGATTGGTGCTGAGACAGCAGGGCTGCCTGTATCGAACCGTAGGCAGTTTCCGCATTGAGAAACAATTCTTGCGCAGCTGCCGACTGTCTCGTTCGAAATAACCATTAACTGAGTGACTGTTTTTCAAGCCCATCCCTTCTGCATGATGGTTTCGAAATCTCGCTGAGACAATACACTAGAGCAATCTCGCCAGTCCTTGTCATCGGGTCGAAGCGTGGCGTTGTAGCGAATATCGAAACCGGTTTCTTTCTTTTGCGCTTCAATGTACTGATCCATCAGCTCACCCAGTTCCTCGATCTGATCGATCAATTCGTCTTTGATGTTGTCCGGCAGTGAACCAAAAAGGTCGAACTTGTCGCGCATGCGCTCCGAGAGACGCTCATAAACCTTTTCATCAACGGTTTCCTGATTGACCAGGTTAAGCATATCAACACGATCACGGCTCTGGCCGTATCGCTTGATGCGATCGATACGCTGATCAAGCTTGGTTGGGTTCCACAGCGGGTCAACGTTGATGAGTGTGCCTGGAGTCTGAAGGTTAAGCCCTTCACAGGCGGCATCGGTGGCCACCATCAGTCGGATTTTACGCTCGGCTACTCGTTGCTTGAGGTCTGCGCGGTTGGCATGACTGCTTTCGCCATGGCAATAAAGACGACTTTTGCCAGCGCCGTGAGCATAAAGAGCAAAGTGGCGATCACAGGGGGCATGAGGCGCTCAAGCAGTGAAGGAATCGCTACTCTGCCACAGGGAGTAGGCAAGGCAAAAAGGACTGGCTGAAATAATTTCCGGGTTCGCCGGTATAGCTCAGCTGGCAGAGCAAGGCATTCGTAATGCGTAGATCGGTGGTTCGAGTCCACTTACCGGTATCCGCAGGATTTTAAAGGCCCGGCGCATATGCGCCGGGCTTTTTTTGATGAGTAATTAGCCAGACTTTAAATCATTGAACTTGATCACCTGGTTTCGGTTTTCAAGACCTTGCATTACCAGTTTAACTGATGGGATGTGATCGATGTCGTTCTGAGTTGACTGAAAAACAAGAGTAACCTGTGTGGGAAGCCCCTTGGCAAGTTCAATGCCGTAAGTTCTGCGGCTTTCCTTATTGCCAATAAATATTTTTTCGAGATCAAGTGACCCGCCATTAGGCTCGAAAAAAGTAGTGTGAGAGCTGAATCCTATCTTTCTATCGCCATTGGTACTGGTGAGCTCAAGCGTGCAGGATGGTGTCTGCGCGATGATATTACAGTTGACCAGACGGACGCGTAACGCATCGATCATTTCCACTCGGGCGCCAGTAAACATTGGCGTGTTGTTTTCAATAATGTCCTGTTTTGCAAAGCCCATGGAAGGTTTTGCATATTCCTTGCCAAGAACAAAAAAGGAAAGTGCAAGCGATAGAGCGAGAATAATGCCAACAGTGCTTTTCACAAGGCGAGGCATCTTGCGAGTGATGAAAGCTATAAAAAAGGCGCTCATAAGGAAAAAAGCAGCGCAAAAATAGATAAACCCTTCCCAGCTGATAAACCCCCAGTTCAGGGTGGAAGGGTCGGGAAACATATATGTGATAATAGCCCAGCAGGCACTGAGCACAGCGCCCATTGCAGTTATAAGTTTAGAAGGGAGTCTTGAGTTTTTTTGTTGAGCGCTGCTCTCGGTATTCATTCTTGGCCGTTCACTTTGGTTTGTGTTGAAGTCAGGCCAACCATACCCCATTAGTTTTTTAGAATGAATGAAGCTGAATAAATTTTATATGGATGCCGCTTCCGTGAATGCGTGGCGAACAATTTTTAATCAGCGGCCATACCTGGCATGGAACGGCGCACGACTGTTTATTCAGCCCATCCTTGCGCCACCTCACCAACCGCGCTATTCACGCCCGTATGTCTCGCCCCATCACGCCTGCACGCCGTGGCCAGTTGGATCACCACGTTTTCTGATGGGCCTTTAAAGAGCTGTATCCGACAGCCGGTGCTGCCCGTCGCGGTCGCTCGCGCCGTGGGCAATATGAACGTTCACGCCTCGGTCGAGGGCGTTCGCCAGCAAGTACAGAATTGATCGTTTACGACCCGATCGGACAGCCAGCCGGAGACGATCACCAGCTCCTTTCTGACGATCTGCAGGGGTGGGTCAGCTCCTCATGATGGCCACGGAGGCGCACCAGGGCATTGCTGGTGGCTTTCCTGCTGAGGTTTACTTTCTTTAGTCCTCCAGCCCGAAAACCCTGAACGGGAGCTGCTGCCGCTTTTGGCGCGGCATTGTTCCGGGCCTTTGGTGCGCCTTGCACGGGTCAGTGTTCCTGATGTGTTGAATATTCTCTGAGCAGATAGACCACCACTATGGAAAGTGCTGCAAGCAGTGCCGCCGCCGTCATCAGCAGGATGGAATGGCTGGATGAAAAGGCCGCCTTGCCTGCTTCGATCAGCGCCCTGGCCTGAGGCTCGGCGAGGTCACGCGCGACCACATGGGTATCACCGATGGAGCGTGCGGCGTGTCTGGCCTGGGAGGGCGTCATGTCGAGCGCCAGGACAATGGTATGGCTGTACACGCTGGACAGAAACACACCGAACAGCGTGATGCCCAGACCGCTGCCGAGTTCGTAGGCCGTGGCTTCCATCGAACCCGCCGCGCCGCCCTTGCTGGCGTCTACCGAACTCATGATGGCGATGGACGAGGCCGTCAGGCCGATGCTGAGGGTCAGCCCGAGAAGCGCCAGCAGCAGCGGCACCGTCAGCCCGGGGTGATGGAAATCGGACAGGGCCAGGCCTGCCAGCGCGGCGGCGGCAATCACCAGTGACAGGCTGGCGACCGCGTGCAGGCCGCACAGATGGGAGAGGTGGCCGGCGACCGGGCCGCCCAGCGCTGCCGCGGCCATGATCGGGATCATGAAAATGCCGGCCTGCAGGGGCGTTTTGTCCATGACGTATTGCAGCTCCTGGGCCAGCGTCAGCTCGACGCCGGCCAGTGCGCCACTCGCGACCACGGCCATGATGATGCCGGCCAGTATGGCCGGGCGCGAAAAAAGGGAGAGATCGAGCAGGGGCTGCGGGGCGCGTAACTGCAAACGCACGAAGGCCAGCAGCAGGACAAGGCCGGACAGCGCCACTGATATCGCCATGTACAGCGGCTGTGTCGCGCCGAAAGCCGCCTTGATGCCGTAGACCAGCGAGAGCATGCCGGCGATCAGCAGTACCGCCTGCCAGGGCGCCCATTGACCCGATGTCGTCTCCTCGGTGCGTGGCAGCAAAAGATAGACCAGCGGCATGACGACCAGCATGATCGGCACGTTGATCAGAAAGGCCGACCCCCACCAGAAATGCTCCAGCAGGGCACCGCCGATGAGCGGCCCCAGCGCGGCGCCGGCCGCCCCTGTCGCGCCCCAGAGCCCCAGCGCCATGGCGCGCTCCCTTTCGTCTTCGAAGGTGCGCCGAATGATGCCCAGCACGCACGGCATGATCATCGAGCCCCCCAGCGCGAGCAGCGCGCGGGCGGCGATCAGCAGGGCGGGGGTCGGTGCAAGGGCGGCCAGTAGCGACGCAGTCCCGAAGATGCCCAGCCCCGTCAGCAGAAGCCGCCGATGACCGATGCGATCGGCGAGTGTTCCCATGGGGACCAGCAGTCCCGCCATCAACAGGGGGTAAATGTCGATGATCCACAGTACCTCGTTGGCGGAGGCACTCAGCGCCAAGGTCAGTGATGGCACGGCGATGTGCAGGATGGTCATGTCGATGACCACCGGCAAAAAGGCCAGCATGACGGCGAGTAGCATCAGCCAGCGACGCGGAATAACGAAAAACATGGACATCAGCTCCTGGCCGGTATCGGGGGGCACATGTTGCCGTGCCTAGGGTCGACGACGTTCATTGCGGCGAGCGCGCCATGCCACCAGGCGCTGCTGCACCCCGATCACGAAGACGAAGAAAGCCGGCACAAAGAATATCGCCAATAACGTACCGCTGATCATGCCGCCGAACACACCGGTGCCGATGGCGTGCTGGGTCTCGGCGCTGGCACCGGAGGCCAGCATCAGCGGCACCACGCCGAGGGTGAAGGCCAGCGAGGTCATCAGGATTGGCCGCAGGCGCAGGCGCGCCGCGGTCACCGCCGCGTCGATCAGCGGTCGCCCTTCAGCGTGCAGCTGCCGGGCAAACTCGATGATCAGAATGGCGTTTTTCGCCGACAGGCCGATGAGGGTAATCATTCCTACCTTGAAAAACACGTCATTGGGCATGCCGCGCAGCATCACCGCGGCGACGGCGCCAAGCAGGCCAAGCGGCACCACCAGCATGACCGACAGCGGGATCGACCAGCTCTCGTAAAGCGCGGCCAGCACCAGAAATACCACCAGTGCCGAGAGCAGCATCAGCCGCGGCGCCTGCGCCGCTGACTGGCGCTCCTGCAGTGACTGTCCGGTCCAGGCCACGGCGAAACCCTGCGGCAGCTGCGCCGCGAGGTGCTCCATTTCGGCCATCGCCGCACCGCTGGAAACACCCGCCGCCGCCCCGCCGGTAATACGCACGGCGGAATAGCCCTGGAAACGCATCATCTGTTGCGGCGACTCGCCCCACACCGGCGTCACCACCTCGCGCAGCGCCACCATGCCGCCACTGGCATTGCGCACGCGCAGGCCGAGCACGTCGTCCAGCTGCATGCGCGCCGTGGCGTCGGCCTGCAGGATGACCTGCTGCATGCGCCCGGCATTGGGAAAGTCGTTGACGTACAGCGAGCCCATGGCCGCCGACAGGGTGTTGCTGACAACACCGAAGGAGAGACCCATGGCCTCGGCCTTCTGCCGGTCGATCTCCAGACGGATGCTCTCGCCGGGGGGCAGGCCATCGGGGTAGACATCGCTGACCACCTTGCTCTTTGATGCCAGTGCCAGCAGTTGTGCCTGGGCGGCCAGCAGTGCGTCCTCGCCCCGGTTGGCGCGATCCTGCAGGAACAGGGTGAAGCCGGAGGAGGTGCCCAGCTCGTCGATGGCCGGCGGCATCAGGCTCATCACCGTGCCTTCGACATTGTCCGCCATGGCCTGCTGCGCCAGCGCCGCTTCTTCGGCGGCGGTGGCACCTTGGCGCTGGTCCCAGTCCTTGAGCATGGTGAAGGCCATGGCCGCGTTGGGGCCGGAACCGGCAAAGCTGAAGCCCAGCACCACCAGATTGGCGTCCAGCGCCGGGCGCGAGGCCACATGCGTCTCGAAACGCTTGACCATGTCCAGCGTGCGTTCGCTGGTGGCGCCGGTGGGCAACTGGATGGAGGTCATGAAGTAGCCCTGGTCCTCCTCGGGCAGGAAGGAGGAGGGGAGCTGTCGGGCGCCGACGACCAATACCGCGCATAGCACGGCAAACACCAGCATCATCCGCCCACTGCGCCCGACCAGGCGCATCACCCGCGCCCCATAACGTGCCGTGAGGTGCTCAAAGCCACGGTTGAAGGCGCCGAAGACGCCGCGTCTGGCATGGTGATCCGCGCTTACCGGACGCAGCAGCGTGGCGCACAGCGCGGGCGTCAGACTCAGCGCGAGGAAGGCCGAGAACAGGATCGACACCGCCATCGACAGGGTGAACTGCTGGTAGATTACCCCTACCGAGCCGCTGCCGAAGGCCATGGGGATGAACACGGCGGTCAGCACCAGGGTGATGCCGATGATCGCTCCGGTGATTTCCCGCATTGCCTGCAGGGTCGCGGCTTTCGGCGACAGCCCTTGCGTCACCATCAACCGCTCGACGTTTTCCACCACCACGATGGCATCATCGACGATGATGCCGATGGCCAGCACCATGCCGAACATGGTCAGTGTGTTGATCGAGAAGCCTGCCAGCAGCATCACCGCGAAGGTGCCGAGCAGGGCGATGGGCGCGACGATGGCGGGAATCAGCGTGTAGCGCAGGTTCTGCAGGAACAGCAGCATCACCAGAAACACCAGCGCCATGGCCTCGAACAGGGTGTAGATCACCTTCTCGATGGAGACCTTGACGAAGGGCGCGGTGTCGAACGGCACCGAGTAGGTCATGCCTGTCGGCAGGCTCGGCGCCAGTTCGGCCAGCCGCGCCCGTACGCTTGACGCGGTGCGCACTGCATTGGCTCCGGGAGAGAGCTGGATCGCGGCACTGGTGGCCGCCACGCCGTTCTCCCGATTGGAAAAGGCGTAGGACTGGGCGCCCAGCTCGATCCGCGCCACGTCGCCCAGCACCACCCTGGCGCCGTCGGTCTCGGCCCGTAGCACGATGGCGGCGAATTGCGCCGGCGTGCTCAGTTGTCCCTGCACGGTCAGCGGGATGGTCAGGCGCTGGCCCGGCACGGTGGGCTCGTCTCCGACCCGGCCGGGGGCGATCTGAGCGTTCTGCTGTTCGATGGCCTGGGCCAGGTCATTCATGGTGAGCCCATAGGCGGTCAGCTTGTTCGGATCGACCCAGACCCGCATGGCCTGTTCGGCACCGAACATCTGTATACGCCCGACACCCTCGATACGACGCAATTCCTGAACGATGTTACGAGCGAAATAGTCATTCAGCTCGATCTCATCAAACTGTCCGGTGGGGGAGGTCATGCCCACCATCATCAGAAAACCCGAGGCGGCAGACTCCACCTGCAGGCCGTTCTGCCGCACGGCCTGGGGCAGACGCGGCTCGACCGCCTTGATGCGGTTCTGCACGTCCACCTGGGCCAGTTCGGCATCGGTGCCCGGCTTGAAGGTGGCGGTGATCTGCGCGGTGCCCGAGGTATCCACCGAGGATTCGAAATACAGCAGGTTCTTCACCCCGGAAAGCTCGCGCTCGATCAGGCTTACCACCGAGTCATTGAGGGTCTGCGGGGTGGCCCCCGGATAGGTGGCGTAGAGGGTTACCGAGGGCGGCGCCACCGACGGATAGCGGGCGATGGGCAGCTTCGGAATGGCGATGACGCCGACCAGCACGATGAACAGTGCAATGACCCACGCAAAGACCGGGCGGTTGATGAAAAACTGCGGCATGAGATTGTCTCCGAACTCAGCGCGCGACGGCGCTGAGCGGTTCATCGCTGGCGGCGGGCTGCCACGGACGTGTGGCGACTCGGGCATCAGGGCTCAAACGCTCGATCCCTTCGATCACCACCTGTTGCCCGGCGCTGAGGCCGGACACCACCCGATAACGGCGTTCGACCAGTTCACCGAGTTCGACGGGCACCGGGTGTACCTTCTTCTGAGCATCCACCACCCACACGCTGGCCTGGCCCGCTGTGCGGGTCACCGCCTGCTGCGGCACGCTCAGCGCCGCGGGGTAGTGCGCCCGGGGAACCCGCGCCTGTACGTACAGGCCGGGCAGCAGACGATGCTGCGGATTGTCCACCAGCACACGCAGCAGCACGTCACCGGTACCGGTGTCGACCTGAATGCCGGAAAACAGCATGCGCCCGTGCATGTCCAGAGGCGTGCCGTTGCTGCCAAGGATCTCCACGTCGAGCACCGGGGATGCCGAGCCGGCCTGCTGGCGTAGAGTGTCCAGCCGTGAGGCCGATTGGCGCACGTCGACGTATACCTGATCGATCTGCTGAATGCGGGCTAAAGGCGTGGCATCGGTGGGCGATACCAGCGCCCCCTCGTTGACCAGGGTCTGGTCGATGCGACCGCTAATGGGCGCCTCGACACTGGCGAACTGCAGGTCGAGCCTGCGTCGCGCCAGCGTTGCTCTGGCCTGAGCTACATCGGCGGCGGCCTGGTCGCGCAGAGAGGCCGCATCGTCGTATGTCTGGCGGCTGACCGCGTCGGTACGCCTCAGCGCATCCATTCGGCCCGCCTTGACCTGCGTCTGGGCCAGGGTGGCTCTGGTTCGCTGTAACGCGGCAGCGGCAATATCAACCTCGGCCTTGAAGGTGGCGGGATTGATCTGGAACAGCGTCCTGCCTTCCTCGATATGGCTGCCTTCCTCGAACAGGCGCTGCTGCACGATACCGGTAACCTGAGCGCGCACCTCGGCAGTACGCACTGCCGATACTCGTCCGGGAAGGTCCTGGGTGACTGAAAGCCCGGTGGCCTCCAGTGTCATCACCGATACCGGAAAGGGGGATAACGTGTCGCTTCCGGTATTGTCTGGCGAAGAATCGCACCCTGCCAGCCACGGCACGGCAAGCCCTGCAAGCAGAATGCTCCACAGATGTTGTTTGATGCACATGCCACTCTCATCTCACGTGAGGGGTCATCGCCTTGGGCGATAACCGAATGATCGCAGTGCAGTGTGGCGGGCGGACATTGCGAATGATTCGAGGCTTTATGGAGAAAGGATGGAGGGTGCGATAAAGTTGAACACCCCCTTTATCGAGCCTGCCCATGTCCGAACGCATCAGCCATGCGCCTCCTGCTTCGGCACTGATACTGATCGCCGAGGACGAAGAGGAAATCGCCGATATTCTCAGGGCCTATCTACAACGCAGCGGGCTGCGTACCCGGCACGCCGCCGATGGTGAGGCTGTGCTGGCCATGCATCAGTCGCTCAAGCCGGATCTGCTGCTGCTTGATGTACAGATGCCGCGTATTGATGGCTGGAAGGTACTCAGTGAAATCCGTTCCCGCGGCGATACCCCCGTGATCATGCTGACTGCGCTCGATCAGGACATCGACAAGCTGATGGGGTTGCGGCTGGGCGCGGATGACTACGTGGTCAAGCCCTTCAATCCGGCCGAAGTGGTAGCGCGGGTTCAAGCCGTGCTGCGGCGTACCCTGATGAGTGATTCATCCGCCTCTCGAATACTGCGCGTCGGCCTGTTCCAGATTGATCTGGAAAGCCACGAGGCCAGTATTCGCGATGGTGACAGTCAGCAGATGCTGGATCTGACCCTGACGGAGTTCAGGTTGCTCGCCTGTCTGATGCGTGCCCCCAGGCGGGTGTTCAGTCGCGCAGAGCTGCTTGTGCAGTGCCTTCCCGAGGGGGATACGCAGGAGCGCACGGTGGACAGTCACGTCAGCAAACTGCGCAGGAAACTCGATGCCCTTGGCATTCATGGCATTCCGGCCAGCGTGTGGGGCGTGGGTTACCGTTTCGGCAGCGACTCATGAAGCGTGCGGCGGGGCTGCGTCGTCAGATTATCCAGTCCCTGGCTGTGATGGCGCTGGGCATCATATTCATCTCCGTGTTTGGCTCCTACGTGTTCTATGCCGTCGCCACAACCTATCTGCCGGGAAGTATTTCCAATAGCTGGATACCGTCCCGGGTCGAGCTGGCATGGATCGTCTGCACCGCGCTGGCGGCACTTGGCATGGCAGTATTCGTGGCCATCCGTTTATCGCGACGCCTGCTTACCCCGCTGAACTCGGTAGCATACAGCCTGCGTGAAGTGGCTCAGGGCAGGCTGACGGCTCGGGCTCACATGGACGAGCGCTCCATGGGCGAAACAGCGCAGCTGGTACGCGATTTCAATACCATGGCTGAACGGCTGCAGAGCATGACTCGGGAACGCGAGTTCTGGAATGCGGCCATCGCCCATGAGCTGCGCACGCCAGTCACCATCCTGCGTGGTCGCCTGCAGGGCCTGTCAGAAGGGGTATTTACACCCAGTACCGAGCTGTTCGATGGCCTGCTGCGACAAGTGGAGGGTCTCAATCGGCTGATCGAGGATCTGCGAGTATTGAGCCTCAATGACAGCGGTCACCTGGAGTTGCAACCGGTCGAAGTAGATCTGGCTCGGGAGATTGGCAGTGTTCTGCAGGCCTTCGCTGAGCCGCTGGCGGCAAGGGGATTTCATTTGCGCCGTGACTTCGAGGCGGGCCTGAAGGTGACGTGTGACCCGGTAAGGATGCGTCAGGCACTGATGGCATTACTGGAAAATACACTGCAGCATGCCGAGCCGGGCGAGCTACACGTGCGCCTCTATCGCTCGGGTGATCATTGCCATATGGCCGTCGAGGATGCCGGCCCCGGCATCGACATGACGCAGGTCCAGGATCTATTCGAGGCCTTTCGTCGTGGCGACCCCTCCCGTTCACGCAAGAGCGGGGGGAGTGGGCTGGGGCTTGCTGTAGTCAGGGCCATTGCAACGGCACATGGTGGCAAGGCGACCTGGCAGCCTTCTGCGAGAGGGGGCAGCGCGTTTGCCATTACCTTGCCGCTTGCCTCCTTCGACTCACAGGCATGAGTCAGCGGCTCTACCGATCGTTTCGTTTAACGAAAGGTGGAGCGTGGGGTGCTCTGGCAAACGGCAGTCCCACCCTCCATGTGCCAATACCCTCAGCGCCCCCAGCCGGAAGCCATGGGATGACCGGCGACGGGCAGTTCGGCGCGCAGGATAGTGCCGGAATCCGATTCGGTGATGTATAACGTGCGGTTTTCCGGCCCGCCGAAGGCGCAGTTGGTGGTTCCCAGCCCCCTGGGTGACTTGACCACCGCGATGGGTACGCCAAGCGCGTCATGTACCCACACCAGCCCCATGCCGGTCTGGCAGACCACAACGCCGTTATCCTGTGTCAGTGCCAGACCATCCGGTCCAGCACGGCCACCGGAAAACTGCAGGAAAAGCCCGGCCTTCACCACCCGCTGACTGGGCGACAGCGGCAGCCGCCATACCGCGTTGGCACGCGTTACCGCGACGTAGAGCGTATGGCCACTGGTATCGAGCACCAGCCCGTTGGGGCTCGGCACACGGTCGATCAAACACTCGAGCCGGCCATCGTCGGGTGTCCAGCGGTAGACACGCCCACTGGGGTCATGAAGCCCGGTCTGTCCCTGGTCGGTGAAATAGATCGCGCCGTCCGGGCCGATATGCAGGTCATTACAGCCCTTGAAGCCTTCCGAGTCGGCATCGCCCAGCACCGTACTGATGCTGCCGGTTGCCGGATCGAGTTGCAGGATGCCGTTCTTGAAATCGGCGATGAAGATGCGGCCCTTCGCATCGATCTTGAGGCCGTTGGGCTGACCGTCGTATTCGGCGATCTGTTCAACGTCGCCTTGTGGTGAGGCGCGAAGTATCCGGCCGAAGGGAATGTCGACGAACCATAGATGCCCGTCCAGATCAAAGGAGGGGCCCTCGATGAAGCTGTCGACAGCCGCGCCTCGGCGATTCTTGGTTGCCCAGTCAGAAGGCGTACCGGGGCGCCGCAGCGCCTCCGGCAGGGTCGTGAAGACCTCGGCCTCGATCAGGGTCGGGTCTGGATGGGGAAAGGCCACGGGTCAACCTCCGGAAGTCAGTTGGGGAAGCCACAGCGCGATGTCGGGCATCGCAATGAGCAGCACGAGAAACGCCAGAATGATGGCGAAGAAGGGCAGCACGCCCATGACCACGTCTTCGACTCTGGTTTCCGCATCGGAGCTGGCCACCACGAACAGGATGACGCCGAGCGGCGGGGTCAGCTGGCCCAGCTCGACCAGGATGACCACGAACACGCCAAACCAGACCGGATCGACGCCCATTGCCATCAGGGTCGGGAAAATGACCGGGACGATGATCGCGATCATGCCAAGGCCTTCCATGAAGCAGCCAAGAATGGCAAACACCACCACGAGAATCAGAAGCAGCGAAAACTGCGACAGACCTGCCTCGGCAACGCGGTCGACCAGTGCTTCGCCGACGCCGGACAGCGCCGTGGCGTAGGCAAACAGCATCGAAATGAACACGATGAACAGCACGTTGCCGCTCATGGTCAGCGTGCGCGACAGTGCCGACTTGAGCATTGTGATATTGAGTCGGCGATACAGTGCCGAGATGGCCACGGCACCGACCACGCCCAGCGCACCCGCCTCGGTCGGGGTGGCGATGCCGGCGTAGATGCTGCCCAGAATGAACACGATCAGGATCGTAAAGGGCAGCACGTCCGCGGCGGCGCGCAGGTAATCGGTAAACGTGCGTTGCTGGGTATCTTTGGGAACCAGCGAAGGTTTCGCCAGCGCACGCGCGATGATGAAGAGGCTGTAGCAGGCACCGAGCAGAATACCGGGCACCAGACCGGCGGCGAACAGCTGGGCGATGGAGGTTTCGGTAAAGGTGGCGTAGATGATCATGGTGATCGACGGCGGTATCAAAATGCCCAGTGTGCCGCCGGCCGCCAGTGAGCCTGCCACGAATCGGCGGTCATAGCCGCGTGCCGACAGGGCCGGCAATGCCACGGTCGACATCGCCGCCGCGGTTGGCGCACTGCCGCCGGCGACGGCGGCAAATACGCCGCTACCCACGATGTTGGTATGCAGCAACCCGCCTGGCAGGCGGCGCATGAAGGGGGCGATACCGTTATAGAGTCGCGCACTGAGCCCGCTGGCCAGCAGGATCTCCGCCATCAGAATGAACAGCGGAATCGCAGCCAGCGTGAAGCTGTTGGCGGCTCCCCAGCTGACCAGCCCGAGAGCCTTCCAGCCAGCGACGCCCTTGATCAGCCACAGGTAGGCCAGCGCTGCCGCGCCGACGGCGAATTGAACCCACAGCCCGCCAACAATCAACACCAGTAATACGCCAAAGGCGATCAGGGCATCCATCAATCAGTTCCTCCATGACGCAGGGTGATGATCGCGCGCTCGATGATGAAGATCGCGGTAAAGGTCAGTCCCAGCGGAATCAGTAGCTGAGGCATCCATAACGGCGTCATCAAAAATGTCGGCGCGACATTGCCGCGTGACCAGGAGCTCAGAACCAGTTGCAGGGTGTACCAGATCAGCACGCCGCAGACGGCAAGCGACAGGGCCATATAAAGCAGGTTCAGGCTCTTTTTAAGAGCCTGAGGCAGGGCATCAAAGATGAAACCGACCTGAAACAGACTGTTTTTCCGAACGGCCAGGCTGGCGCCGAACAGGGTCAGGCCCACGACGAGGTACCCTGCCAGCTCTTCGACGACGCGCAGTGAATGGTTGAAGAAAAAGCGCGAGACGATTTCGGCGCTGACGATCAATACCAGTACCACCAGTGCCAGTCCCGCGATAAACCGCACGCCGGCGGCGATCATGTCGAACAGGGAGCCGGCAGATGCCGGCTCGTTGACCTGATGGGGGGATGTATCACTCATGAAGGGCTCCGGAATTACTTGCCAAGGGCGTTCAGAACCGCCTCTAGCGCTTTTTCATGCTCCGGTCCCGCCTGTTTGGCCCACTCGCGCCACCACGGCGCCATCTTTTCCTGGGCGCGTTTGATGTCAGCCGGGTCGGCATCGACAATCGTCATGCCGGCGTCTGCCTGTTTCTGTTCCTGTGTCTTCTCATCGACGAGGAAGTCCTGAGTGATCTGGGCTGTTTCCTCACTCACGATACGATCGAGTGTCTGGCGCGTGCTGTTCTTGAGGCCTTCATACGCAGAGGTATTGGCGATAATGGCACTGTTGGCGTAGTTGACCGGCAGACGGTAGTTGTAGGGCAGGAATTCGTGCCAGTTCTTGGCACCGCCCGCACTGGCTGTCAGTACGCCATCAATGACGCCACGCTCCAGCGCCGTCGGTACTTCCGAGCCTGAGAGCGTGATCGGTGAACCACCGAAGGCCTCGACGAATTCACCCTGTTCAGGCGAGGTGACGCGCACCTTGTGATCCTTGAGGTCGTCCAGTGAGTCCATTTTGAAGGTGGTAAAGATGACCTGCTGCGGGTAGCGATAGCTGCCCAGATAGGTCACGCCCTGATCCGCGAACCCTTTCTTGAGATACGGTTCCATCACCGCGTAGGCCTTGTTCCACTCTTCATCGTTGTTGATCAAAAGGGGCAGGTTGAGAATGCGCGCGATGGGGACGTTGCCCGAAAAGAACAGGTCCGCGGCGAAGTCGACAATGCCATCGCCGGTGGCCTGGGTGATATCGCTGGAGGAGATTTGCAGTGTCTTGCCCAGGTGAAGCGTGATCGACAGGTCATCGTCCGTTTCCTTCTCGACCCGGTCGGCAATTCGTTTCATGCCCTGAACGGCAGCGGTCGTGGACACGGAGGAATAGGTATACCCCGTCCAGTTATCGGCCATGACATTACCGGCCATTGATGTGCTTAGAACAACCAATCCGGATAGCAGGGTATTCTTGATTTTTTTCATCGGGACGTCCTCTCTCAAGGGTGATGGCTCGTTTTTATTAAAATGATATTTGTGCCTTTTGAAACAGGGGAGTGATTTACATCACCCCTTGTCAAAAGGGGGTATTTATATTCATGGGTAAATCGTGAATAAACACCGCACGCTTTTGGGTGTTGAGTGAACATGAAAACGAGGAATTGCTAAAGCGTGTTTTTCTGCATTGAATATGCAGGAAAACTTTATGCCTGATCTTTGAAATAAATGTTTTGTCGATGAGACCTTGGTCGCCTTTAACGATAAATAATAAAAGAGGGCAATAATTAAATAATCGGAGTGATATACGTCAGTATGTATAAAAGCTGAATCAGCGAATCCCGCAGAATGATCGACCTCATGGACAATGAGGTCGATCGTGATGGCTGGTGTGAAAGGCAGGGTCAGGGGGAGGGGTCAGAACCGATAAAGCCGTTCAGGATTGTCTCTCAGACAGGCCTGGCGCTGTGGCGAGGACAGGGCGCGCTCGAGAAACTCGATCATGTCGAGGGAGCCGGGGATCGGCGACGGCGTCATGACATGGGGCCAGTCACTTCCCCAGAGGCAACACTCGCGGTAGCGCTCGGCCAGGTGCCGAGTCAGCTCGATGAGGTCGTCATAGCGCCCCGGGTGCTGGCTGACACGGGTGGGGGCAAGTTTGATCCAGACGCGCCCGGTGTCGAGCAGGCGGCAAAGGCGGGTCAGTTCATCGGAATGGCCGGGGGTCACGTGCCCGAAATGATCCAGGACGATTGTTTGCCCTTCCGGGAGCGTCGGTAACAGTGCCGCCAAAACGTCGTAGCGCTCGGGTTCCGTATTGAGTTCGACATGCCAGTCCAGTGCTGCGGCGCGAGCAGCAAGCTCCGGCAGGCGCGCCAGGTCGTGCTGGCCCAGCCGGGTGCGGTCCTGAATGCGGATGCCACGTACGCCAGCTTCGCGCATCGCCTCGAGCCCTGAGGTGTGCTCATCGATCATGACCACGCCACGCAACTCAAGCGGCGAGGTGGGGAGCCGCGCCTGACGAAGCGTCTCGAGCAGATAGTGGTTGTCGGTGCCATCGATGGAAGCCTGTATCAGCACGGCGCGCCGGATGTCCGAGACCGCGGCTTCCTCCATGAAATGGCCGATGTCCTTGCGAGGGGGCTGGTAGGTCGCCTTGGTGTACTCGCGGTCACGGTCGAAGACGTGGATATGGCAGTCACAGGCGGGCGACATTGAGGTGTGTGTCATGATGCATCTCCCTGGTGCGTATGGCGATAGCGCCTGATGATTACACCCAGAACGCACAGCAGCGTGACGGCCAACAGTCCCATGGCGATCGGTGACTGCAGGAAGATATCAGCGCTTCCGGCACTGGTCAGCAGCGCCTGGCGCAGGCTCTGCTCAAGCGGTGGCCCGAGGATCAGCCCGATCAGCAGGGGCGGCAGCGGAAAACCGGCTCGCCGCAGCACGAAGCCAATCCCCCCGGCACCCAGCATCACGGCGACATCGAAAAGACTGTTGTTGACCGAATAGGCACCAAATATCGCCAGAATCGCAATGACCGGGAACAGATGGCGAGGGCGGATTTTAATGATGTGAACGGCGCCACGAAACATGGCCAGCCCGAACACCACACAGGGAATGGACAGCAGTATCAGTGCCTCGAAGATCGCATAGACCTCAACACCGTGCTGCTGGAAGAGGAACGGCCCCGGCGTCAGCCCCTGCAGCATGAACGCTCCCAGGATGACGGCGGTAACGGCGTCGCCGGGAATGCCGAGTGAGAGCATGGGCACCAGCGCGCCACCGGTTACCGCATTGTTGGCGGCCTCCGGGGCGGCCACGCCCTCCGGTTCTCCCTTGCCGAAGCGGGCCGGATCGCGTGAACGGGAGCGGGCCAGGTTGTAGCTGACGAAGGCGGGCACCGTTGAGCCGATCCCCGGCAGGATACCCACCAGGGTGCCGATGATGGAGGACACCATTAGCGTGGCGCGCATCTTCCACAGGGTCAGCCACCCGACCGGGCGATTCGAGGTGCCACTGCCCGAGACCGGGCCGATGTCCGTGTCCGGTGCCGTCTTCTGCTTGCCGGCAAAGGCCTGCAGCAGTACTTCGGACATCGCGAACAGGCCGATCAGCACCGGAATCAGCGCCAGGCCGTCTTCGGCCGCAAAGCTGCCAAAGGTGAAGCGCGGCAGCCCCTCGATGGGATCGAGTCCGATAATGCCGGCGGCGACGCCGATCAGTGCCATCAGGGCAGCATCAAGAATCGATCCCCCCCCGAACAGCACGATGATGATCAGCGCAAACGTCATCAACGCCGCCATCTGTGCAGGGCCGAAATCGAGCGCCAGCGAGGCCAGCGGCTGGGCCAGCACGATCAGCACCAGACAGCTGAAAATGTTGCCGAACACACTGGCATAGAGCGCGATGCGCAGTGCTTCCCCGGCACGGCCCTGCCGTGCCATGGGATGGCCATCCAGCGCCGTGGCTGCCGAAGACGGCGTGCCGGGAACGTTGAGCAGGATGGCGGAAATCGATCCACCAAAGATCGCCCCCTGATACACCCCCAGAAGCAGGATAAGAGAGGGAATGGGGGACATGGTAAAGGTCACCGGGATCAGCAGGGCAATGGCCAGTGTCGGGCCCAGACCGGGAATTGCGCCGATGACAATGCCGACGGCCACCCCCACCAGGGCGGCAATCAGCACCCAGACATCGAGCAGGGCATGGAAGGCATCAAGAAGCATGTGAAGTATCTCCTGGGAAATCTCGGACGCGAAAACGTGGTGACAGGCTCAGGGCAGGGGCAGGTTGAGAAGATGTCGTCCAGCCCAGAAAATGGCGATGGTGACGATCAGCGGCAAGGCCACATTGAACAGCCAGTGACGCTCGCCCAGCAGCCAGGCCAGCACGATACCGATCGTGGCCACGGTAATGATGAAGCCCAGCATCGGCATGGTTGCCAGGGCCACGGCCATCAGCATCATGACGAAAAGCACGCGGATCCAGCTGACAGCCGGGCCGATGGCGGTCTCGGCCGTTCGGCGATGGCGCCACAGTCGAAGCACGGCTCCCAGGGCCAGTAGCCATAGCACCAGCCTGGGGAAGAAGCGTGCATCCGGGCCCGGGTCGCCAAAGTCAAACACCGTCACCTGATCGTGGAGGGTCAAAAGTCCGATGGCTGCGACGAGCAGGATGCCGAGGCAGGTGCAACCTTGCAGGCCAAATCGAGGCATGCGGCGGTGGGAGGATGTGTTCGTGTCGATGCTCATCGCTTCAGGGTCTCGGCCAGATGATGATACGCCACCAGGTTCTTGCCGATGACGGCCTCGACTTCGTCACCTGGCAGTAGCCTCACGGGTTGGTTGAGTTTTTTCATGACGGCGGCAAATTCCGGTGAAGAGGCGGCCTGGCTGAATGCGGCGCGCAGTGTCTCGGCGCGCTTGGCGCTCACGCCATGGGGCACCATCAGGGCCACGATGGAGGGAAATTGAATGTCGTATCCTGACTGCTCAAGCGTGGGCACTTCCGGGAAATCCGGGTCAGGCTGGTCATCGAGCACGGCAAGCAGCCGTAGCTGGTCACTTTTAACCAGATCGCGGTAGGCAGGCACCAGCGCGATATCGACATGGTGGCCAAGCAGTGCCGCGGTTGCACCGGCGGCACCGTCAAACGGAACGTGCTGAAGCCTTGCATCGGTGTCGCGTCCCAGCTGAGTAAACGCCAGGCGCGCACCACTCAGGGCGCCGGCCGTGGCATAGGTGAGACGGGAGCCATCGCGGGCAGCATCAAGCAGTTCCGTCAGGGTGTGATAGGGGCTATCGGCATTGACCAGAACACCATGCCAGGGCCCGGGATAATTCAGGATCGGCGTAAAATCCTTGAGCGTGTCATAGCCCGTATCACGCAGTGCCGGCGCGACAAAGGAGGGAGAGGAGGTGGTCGCAATCAGGGTATAACCGTCCGGCGCGGCGCGGGATACCGTGCGCATGGCGTTCACGCCACCACCACCAGGGCGGTTTTCGATGACGACCGGTTGGCCAAGCAGCGGCTCTGCCAGTCTGGCGAGCTGCCTGGCTGAAATGTCGGTGGTCCCTCCCGCACCATAGGGAACAATCAGGGTAATGGGACGAGCAGGATAGTCACTCGCCCAGGCCGGAGAGGCCAGCATGATCAGCAGGGTGCTGAGTAAATAAAGCCAACGGTTTCGAGGTGAACGCATCGAAACTCTCCCGATGAAGATAAATAAAAAAGAGATGCCGAATGGTGAATACATTGACGGAGTGATGATTAAAGCCTTGCCTCGACATGAGTCGTACTGATGTGCCATGACTTTTCATCGTCATGTCGGGCCGTTAATGCTACGCCGCTCGGGTGGTTTTAATTATTAAACCTTTGTCTACTTTTGGCGTTTTTCTTCTTTATTATTAATGGCTTGGAGAATTTTTACCTGAGTTGAAGGCGCAAAAGGGACGCCGGGTAATTGAATATCCGGCGTCCCTTTCATAAATCCGGGGGTAGGGGATTTATTGTTTTACGTTCAGCTGTAAAACAGTGTGCCTAGTTCATTTCGCACCCTGTGGCCTTGAGTGCGGCGCTCACCCAGCTCCGATCGTTCTCACCGGCGTGAATTGCAGCCATTTGCTTCTCTTCAGCCGCCTGTTTGGCCTGAGCGGCCTCAAGCACGGTCTCTGCATCGTCATAGGGAACGCAAAGCATGCCGTCACTGTCACCGATGATCAGATCGCCCGGCTCGATGACCATGCCATTCAGGCTGATCGGGGTATTGATTTCGCCCGGACCATTCTTGTAGGGACCGCGATGGGTAACCCCGGCTGCAAAGGTAGGCAGGTTGGTTTCGCGAAAGCCATCAAGATCGCGTATCGCACCGTTGAGAACAAAGCCGACCACGCCCTTTTTGACCGCATAGGCGAGCATCAACTCGCCCATCAGGGCGTTGGTGGTGTCACCGCCCGCGTCGCAGACAATGACGTCACCGGGCTGGGCCATGTCGATGGCCTGGTGCAGCATCAGGTTGTCACCCGGACGAGTACGCACGGTCAGGGCCACGCCTGCCATTGAGCCCTCGCGGTGCATGGGACGAAGGTCGCTGCCACCGGCAAAGACGCGGGACATGCTGTCACTGACCACTGCAACAGGAAGTGCAGCAAAGGCTTCGACGGTGGATGCGTTGACCTGGCGCTGGCGTTTGAGAACTCGGTTGCCGATGGGCATGGTATTACTCCATTGAGATGGCCTGAATCTCTGGCCGATATGTCATGAAAAACAGGATCAGGAACAGGTGGTTTCCGGCAGGGTATTGACCATGCGTGCCGGTGGCAGCGCTGTGCCGGCAATGAGGTCGACAATGCCACTGACCGCCAGAACACCCACGCGTGTACCTGCTTCTTCGGTCACCCCTGCGATGTGCGGTGTCAGGATGACCCGCTCGGAGCGAGCGAGCGGATTGATGCCTTCCGGCGGCTCGCACTCGAAGGTATCCAGTCCGGCACCGGCAATGTGGCCACTCTCGAGCGCAGCCAGCAGAGCCTGCTCGTCGATCAGTCCGCCGCGGGAGGTGTTGATGACGTAGCTGTCATTCGGCATCAGGGCCAGTGTTCTGGCATCAAGCAGATGTGCGTTCGCTTCAGTCAGGGGGCAGTGCAGGCTGACGATGTCGGATCGGGCCAGCAGCGTATCGATGTCATCGATGAACTCGGCACCAAGGGAGCGAATGGCTTCCGGTGAGGCGTAAGGGTCGTAGACGGCAACATCCAGCCCCAGCCCCTGGACGATTCTGACCACGGCGGCGGCGATGGCACCACCGCCGACCAGGCCCAGGCGCATGCCGGATAATTCCCGCCCGAGAAAGTCGGCCTTTTCCCAGTGGCCCTGTCGCATGCCGGCATCCAGCGGCAGCAGACGCTTGACCGTGGCAAACATCAATGCGACAGCGTGCTCTGCCACCGAGACCGCATTGCCACCGGCAGCGCGAATGACCTGAACGCCATGATGCGTGGCTGCATCAACATCAATGTTGTCCACGCCGGCGCCATGCTTGGAAATCACCTTGAGTGACCGGCCGGCTGCAACCGCTTCAGCTCCGAATCGCCCCATGCGTGACACGATGCCTACCGGGTCGTGACGGTTGATGTGTTCAACGAGCACCTCCGACGAAGGGTAGGCCGGCGTGTGGTGTACGGCGTAGCCCGCGGCTTCGGCATATTGACGTGCTTCTTCAGCCAGGTGAGGGCCGGTTACAAGAATGGTGGGGCGGTTCTCCAAGGTCTCTCTCCATTGATTGTCAGTGGCAGCACACGTGGTGCCAGGTGTCGTTCCTGGGCGGTTGCCGATTAGAATACAGGTAGTTTTTCTTTATAAAAGCGACTAATATTTTACGTTAAGTGAAGAAAGTCTTAATGGGTAAAAGCATGGACACACGTCAGCTACGCACGCTAATTGCGATCTCCGAATACGGTACCTTTGCCCGTGCTGCCCGCGAGGTCTGCCTGACGCCTTCGGCCGTCAGCCAGCAGATGCTTGCGCTGGAGCAGGAACTGGAGGCCTCGCTGTTCAATCGGCAGACGCGTCCGCCAAGTCTCACTCTTCATGGGCTGCAACTTCTTGAAACCGCCCGAAAGGTTCTGGGACTGGTCGAGGAAACCCGGATTTCCCTGAAGGGCAGCAACGTGTCAAGTTCGCTCAGCATTGGCTCGGTTCGCACCAGTACCATCGCTTTGCTGCCACGTGCGATCGTGGCGCTGCGCGAAATATTTCCAGAACTGCATGTGGACCTTCGTGTCGGGATGTCCTCGGCCCTTCTCAGTGATGTCAACGCCGGCCGCCTGGATCTGGCGGTCGTGGCCGAGCATGCCGGGGTCTCGCGAAACCTTTCCTGGTCCCCGTTCCTGCGTGAGCCGCTGGTCTTCATAGCGCCTCCCGGCACACCGGTAAGACCGGTGCGGGAGTTGCTGGAAACCCTTCCTTTCGTGCACTTTGCAAGCGATGTCCCTCTGGCGGCGCTGATCAACAATGAGCTGACCCATCAGGAAGTCAGAACCAGGCACATTGCCGAGATCGACACCATCCCGGCGATCGTCGAGTGTGTCGCGGCGGGGCTGGGGGCATCGGTCGTGCCTGATATTGCAGTGCGTGAAAATGGCCGTGACATGCTCAAGCTGCCGTTCGGCCGCCCTCAGATCTATCGTCAGATTGGAACGGTACGTCATGCCAACTCGGCCAAGTCCGAGCTTCTTATGGCCATGCACAACAAGCTGGCAGAGCTTTCCGGCGAATTCGGCGTGTTCATGTGATCCAGCGCTGACAGGCCGCTTTCTGCCCCTCATTTCCATGGATGGCTTTCCCACAGTTTTCTGGCGACGTCGGACTGGGCGTCGTTCAGCTGGCGATAGTCATCTCCGGTGATGATGTCCAGCGTATTGCCCTGAGCCGCCAGCTCATCGCGCAGCTTTTTGTTGTCGGCCAGCGCCTTGAAGGCCGTCACCAGTCGAGTTTTGACCTTCTCCGGGAGCCCGTGAGGCGCCACGAAGCCGCGATAGGAGCCCATTTCGACGTCATAGCCCTGTTCCTTCGCCGTAGGCACGTCAGGCGCGAAGGAGGAGCGCTTGTCATCAAGAACAGCCAGTACGCGCAGTTCGTCTTCAAAACCGATGGTCTGGCTCAGGGCCATGGTACCGGCGGCGACGTGGCCGCCGAGCAGGGCGGTGCGTGCCATCGAGGCGCCGCTGAAGGGGAACAGGTTGAATTCGGTATCTGCCGCTGCGGCCAGCAGCAGGGCACTGAAGTGGTCATTGCCCCCCAGTGATGCCAGGGCCATGCCCACGCTGCCCGGTTTTTCCTTCGCCGCCTGAATCAGTTCCTTCAGACTGTGATAGGGAGAGGTCTGACTGACGACCAGGGTGTTGGGGTCGTGTACCACGTTGGCGAGATAGTCAAAGCTGTTGGCGTCGTAGGCCGCCTTGCGGTCGTAGGTCAGTGCCATGGCGGCCGGCAGATTGAAGGTGCCCAGGGTATAGCCATCTGCCTTGGCCCTGGCCACGCTCGTAAACCCGATCTGGCCGCCGGCACCGGGCTGGTTCTTGATCACCACACGGGCATCATTTCCCAGTTCCTGCTCCAGATATTTTCCCACCACACGGGCAAGCACGTCGGTGCCCCCGCCGGCGGAGTAGCCGACAATCACTTCGATGGGCTTGCTGTCGGGGTAGTCGGCGAAGGCGGGTGTGTTGAGTGCGGCCATTGCCTGCGCTGATACGGCAATGGCTGAAATGACCAGTGTTTTCCGAAGCGTTTTGAACATGTCCTGATCCCTCGTTGTTATTCGTATCGTGGTGTTATTCGCATTGAGGTCGTGCCACTGTCATGACGACGCCTGGGGTGTCACCCATCCGTCGAAGGCCACGCCATAGGTGCTGGCAGCCGTCTTCCAGAACAGCTGATCCCGGTCGTTCTGGCTCAGCGCGCGAGTCAGTCGCTTGTAGGCATTCCAGAGTGCGACATAGGAGAACATTCCCTTGTCCACGGGGAAGTTGCTCTCAAACATGCAGCGCGCCGGACCAAAGGCCTCGAGGCAGGTCTCGAACCAGGGTGCCCAGTCTCTTGCCAGACGTTCGGAGTCCGGGGGCGCGGGGTGGTGGTGGTAGTCATTGCCGAAAACGGCAAGCCCGAATCCGCCGATCTTGAGGCGCGTGTTGGGCAGGGCAGCGAGTTTCTCGAGGCCTGCGCGCCAGGCGGCAAAATCAGCCGGTGTTCGTTCACGAAATGGCCCGACGCCGAGTGGACCGCCGCAGTGATTGATGACCACCGTCAGCTCCGGCAGCAGGCGAGCGAGCGTTTCGACTTCATGCAGCTGTGTCTGGTAGGCCCAGATGTCCAGGGCCAGTCCGGCCCGGGCGACTTCAGCGGCGCCTTGGTGAAATTCCTTTGAGCGCAGCAGACCATCCGGGGCCGGCCTCGGGTTGGAGCGCACCGCCGGGTCGGGGTGATAGGCCGTGGTATTGCGAATGCCACATACGTGATTCGGGGCCAGATCCAGCAGGCCATCGAGGGTGTCGCGTACCGCGCTGCCCTGCATGAGGTCGGCAAAGGCAACGATGCCGACCGGATGATTCGGGGCCTGAGCGCTCCACTCGAGGATCGTTTCGACCTCGCCCAGCGGGTAGAGCGCCTCGGGCCCCGAGCGGCGATATCCGGTGCGACACTGCACGTAGATACTGGCGCGCACGTCATGGCCGCAGCTCACATCGGCGATGAAGTCCTCGGTGCGATAGCGACTCTCTTCGCGATCCCACAGATGATGGTGCGCGTCCAGAATCGGCTGGGCCGGGTCCAGCACCGACTCATCAGTCAGTGCCAGCCATGCTTCCCGGATCGAGGCATGAGGTGTCATCACTCGGCGACTCGTTTGGCCTTGCGCGCACGCATCAGCCGTGAGAAGAGCGGTGACAGTATCACCAGCAGGATCATGCCGATCAGCACCTTGGCCGTCGGGCTGGAGGCCAGAATGTCCCAGTTACCGCCACCGATGCGCAGTGCAAGACGCAGGTTCTGTTCGGCAAATCCTCCCAGAATCAGCCCCAGTACAACCGGTGGCAGCGGGAACTTCAGCTTGTCCATGAAATAGCCGATCAGGCCAAAGCCGAGCATCAGATAGACATCGAACATGCGGCCATTGATCGAGTACACGCCGATGAACACCAGGGAGATGATGATGGCGCCCAGCAGCGGTCGTGGCAGGCGCAGCACCTGTGCAAAGCTGTTGGTGGCCAGCGCTCCCCCGAGGAAGATCAGCAGGATGGCGGCAAACAGGAACTGCCACATGAAGCCAAAGACGATTTCAGGGTTGTCACGGAACAGCATGGGGCCGGGCTGCAGGCCGTGGATCAACAGTCCACCGAGCATGACGGCAGCAACCGCCGTGCCGGGAATGCCCAGCGTCAGCGCCGGGATCAGTGCGGCGGCAGTATCGGCATTGTTGGAGGTTTCCGAGGCAGCAACGCCTTCCGGTTCGCCCTTGCCCCAGTCATCCGGGTTTTTGGAGGCTCGGCGGGCTTCGTTATAACTGAGAAACGCTGCCATGGAGCCGCCGGCGCCAGGCAGGATGCCGACAAACACGCCGATGATTGAAGAGCGTACCCAGGTCTTCCAGTACTTCAGCATGCCGGGGATGGCCTTCCAGATGCTGGTGGTATTGAGTCGGCCGGTATTTTCGGTGTCGAAATCGCGGATTTCCTCAAGCAGGCCGATGGCCGGTGGCAGTGCATAGAGCCCGACCAGCAGCACGACGATATTGATGCCGTCGAGCAGCTCCAGGTGCCCAAAGGTGTAGCGCTCGGCGCCGGTAATGGTGTCGGCACCGACGAGGGAGACAAAGACACCAAAGGCTGCGCTGATCAGCCCCTTGATCACATCACCGCCGAGCAGGAAAACGATGGCCGACATGCCGAATACCGCCACCCAGAAAATCTCGGTCGGACCGAAAAGCAGCGTGACCTTGGCCAGCGGAGGAGCCAGCAGCATCAGGACCAGCGCCGAGACGATACCCCCCAGTGCAGAAGAGACCACGGCGACCTGAAGTGCATAGCCACCACGGCCCTGCTGAGCCATCGGGTAACCATCGAAGCTGGTGGCGACGGCGGCAGGCGTTCCGGGAATGCGCAGCAGCACAGCGGGGATTGAACCGCCGTACATGGCCCCGTTGTAGATACCGGCCATCATGCCAAGGGCGACCAGCGGATCCATGCCGAAGGTAAAGGGAATCAGCACCGAAATGGCCATGGTGGCGCTGAGGCCGGGCAGGGCGCCTACGCAGATACCGGCAACAACGCCGACAATGACCGCCAGGAGATTGCCCATGGACAATACGGACGGTAGTGCATCAATAAGATTGCCGTACATGAGATATCCTCGTTAGCGCAGGAAGAATTCGGTGGGCAGTTCCTGCCCCATCAGCAACACGAAGATGATCGCGATGCCGCCTGTAAAAATCAGATCGGCAAGCAGTACGCCCTTCAGGCTTCGGTACCCGAAGCACCAGGCCACCACCGGAATCATGACAGCCGTTGCGGTGTAAAAGCCCAGCAGGGCGACGGCGGCGACATAGATCGCAATGGATGCCACGATGCCGAAAAAGCGTTTGGCATCATCGAAGACCTTGATGGGCGCCACGGTCTGGCGCCGACGGCGCAGTACACAGCGTCCGATCAGCAGGACGCCAAGCAGGATAAGCGCCGAGAGCATGGTGACCGGCAACAGTGCTGTCATGCCGGGCATATCCGAGGTGCGCGTCAGAAGTACGCCTGCGCCGAGCACGATGACCGTACCGGCGATCAAATCCGGATCGATGCCGCGAGAGGACTCGCTGGCCGTGTTAGTGGGTTCACTGGTCATGGGATATGTCTCATGAAGTCGCGTTGGAGCCAGTCACGACAGGCCGGCAATGACGAGTCGGTCATGCCGGTTGAACCACCACGCGGTCATTGGGAAATGGCATGGTGGTTCCGTCGTGAAGGTCATGTGTCAGAAAAACCGGGATAACGAGCGCAGGCTTACTTCCAGGGAGTGGTTTCCCAGATGCGTTTTGCCAGTTCCAGCTGCTCGGCGTTGAGGGTCTTGAAGTCATCGCCCAGAGCCAGTTCTGTCGGGTTGCCGGACCGGCGCATGGCCTGCTGGAAATCAGGGTCGTCGTAGGTTTTCTGGAAGGCGTCGAGCAGTTTGGCCCTGACGTTTTCAGGCAGATTGGCCGGCGCCACGAAGCCGCGAAGCGCCCCGTTGACCAGATCGAATCCCTGCTCCTTGAAGGTAGGGATGTCTTCCGCCATGGAAGAGCGCTTCTCGGAGGCGATGCCCAGTACGTTCAGCTCATCGCGGAAGGCCACGACTTCGGAGATGTTGATGATGCCCATGGTGACGTGGCCGCCCATCAGCGCGCTGCGGGCCGGAGCTGAACCGGAGAAGGGCACGACGGTATAGTCGGCCTTGGTGACATCGGTGAGCTTTTGCAGGAAGAAATGGTCATCGCCGCCCAGGCTCGACATGGCGACCGTTACCGCACCGGGACGCTTTTTGGCCGCTTCGACCAGCTTGTCCATGGTGTCGATGTCACTGTTTTTGGGAGTAACGATGACATTGGGGTCGTTCACGACGTTGGCCAGGTAGGTAAAGCTGTCGGCATTGTAATCGGCATTGCGATCAAGCGTTCTGGCCATGGTGCCCGGCAGGTTATAGGTGCCGATCTTGTAGCCATCGGGTTTGGCTTCGGCGACCGCTGTAACGCCAATCTGACCACTGGCGCCCGGCATGTTCTTGACCACTACCGAGACATCATTACCCAGGTACTTCTCCAGAAAGGGAGCCGTGGTCCGGGCCATGACATCGGTGCCACCGCCGGCGGCAAAGCCGACAATCAGGTCGATGCGTTTTTCGGGATAGTCCGCCAGTGCAGCCGTGGACATGCCGCTCGACAGAACCAGCGCTGCGGCAATGGCAATTGATTTAAAACCCATGGTGGTGCCCCTTGAGACATGAAATGTTCTGCAAAGTTAAGGGCACAGTAAAACTGCATTACAGCGAATAATTTTTCTCGCCTTGACCAGTTTTTTTTCATTGGGCGCTTTAACGCCAATAATTTATACCTTGGTCTTAAAAAAAGTGGTTTTACTTAAACTATGAAAACAAGAGTGTCAATGAGACTAATGAATCCCGGTTCTGATATATCCGTAGTTACATTGGAAGCATGGCCGTATTTTAAAAAAATAGAGTCATGGACGACATGTCAGGGCGCGGAATAACACGGTTATTTATATGTTCTGACGTTCCACGTACACATTTAAAACGGGTATGTAAAAAAAGCGCCGAACGTGACGGCACATGATCGTGGCGGGACCTGTGTATCAGGGAGAGCTTGATTTACAGCTAACCGATGAACCACCCCCGATCGGCGGATGGGCGCGTAATCTGTCACGGTGGGTCCTCGGCTACTGCCCGACATGTGCCACCTGTCGGGCAGGTATCGATCAGCGGTGCCGGGCCTGGTGTGCATGCCACTGACGTATGCCGAAGGTCCAGGGGGGGAGCCGGTCCGAGCGGTCCACGCGATTGACCAGTGCGCCCAGGGCTGGGGTGGCGATGGTGACGAGGTCACCCACGTGATGCGTAAAGCCTTGTCCCTCGCCATCACGATCCAGAATGGGAGAGAACATGGTGCCGAGAAACAGCATGAAACCATCCGGGTACTGGTGATGTGGGCCCACGGTCTGGCGGACAAGATCCAGTGGATCACGGCTGATCTGGCGCATGTCGCTTGAGTCATCAAGCACGAAACTGTCATCGGCGCCTTCGATACGCAGTGAAACCCGTGCCTGGCGTACCGTATCGAGGGTGAAGTGTTCATCGAAGAGACGAATGAAGGGGCCGATGGCACTGGAGGCGTTGTTGTCCTTGGCCTTGCCCAGCAGCAGGGCGCTGCGTCCCTCGATGTCACGCAGGTTGACGTCATTACCCAGCGTCGCGCCTCGTGGCTGACCGGTAGCATCGACGGCCAGTACGATCTCGGGTTCGGGGTTGTTCCATCGTGATGACGGGTGCAGGCCTACGCTACTGCCAAAGCCCACTGACGAGAAGGGTTGTGCCTTGGTGAAAACCTCGGCATCCGGCCCGATGCCGACTTCCATGTACTGAGACCAGACGCCCCGTTGCTGCAGTTCTGCCTTGAGCGCCAGCGCCTCATCGGAGCCTGGAACCATCTGCGACAGGTCGCTGCCGATTACGGTCTGCAGCTCCTGGCGCAACGCGGTGGCATGAGCAGCGTCACCGGCTGCCTGCTCCTCGATGACTCTTTCCATCAGGCTGACGGCAAAGGTTACGCCGCAGGCCTTGATGGCCTGTACATCGCAGGGAGCCAGCAGATAGGGCGCGTGCGGGGAGGATGACAGCGAGTTTTCCAGCAGTGATTCGATCGAGCCCAGTGACTCGCCCTCGGCCCGGGCAACCACGGCGGTGGCATCATCCCGGTCCAGCAAATCGGCCATACAGGCGCAGGTGGACGTGATGTCGATGACCTCGCCGTTTCGAATCACCACGATGGCAGGCCCCGACTGGTCAGGCGTTTCGCGCCATACCCGCCCGGCCAGCAGTGCGCTTTCCAGGTCTTCGGGAAGAAAGGTTGTAGTATGCAAAAGGATTACCTCGACGGTTTGTCGCGCGAGATGCGTTGGTGTGTATCTGCGAGGCTGCCTGCGGTACCCCAGCGTACGCAGGCAGCCTCGAACAGACCGGTTTTTCATAGTGAAAGACCGGGGAAGTAAGTTCAATCTGTTTACTTATTCGGCTGCGCCAACTTTAGTCTACGTGGCGCCTCGCAGGGTATCGGGCGTGATCATGCGGCTGCGCTGATCACGCCCGAGTTCAGGACGAACCGTGGGTGGCCTGTGGCAGGGCCTGATCATGGATGGCTCTGGCCAGCACCTGGGCAGCTGCGCCCCGGGCAGCCACGAAGGTACTGTCTTCAATGACGCGTAATGAAACGCGCTGTGCGGTTCCCAGCAGGCGGTGCTGATGGGCTTCAAAATAGGTGAGGGCGGGGTCAAGAAAGAGGGGCCCCAGCCGCGTCAATGAACCGCCCAGAACAATTTCAGCAGGGTTCTGGGTGTGATGCAGGTTCAGAAGCAGCATGCCCAGTGCCTCTCCGGCGCGGCGAAGGGTGTGCACTACCATCGGTTCCTGCAGGCGAGGTGTCAGCCTGTTGATCAGGTCATCCTTCTCGTCAATGCCCAGGGTGGCACGGATCGACCAGCCGCTGACAAGGGTTTCTGCACACCCCCGGTTACCGCAATGACAATAAAGTCCGCCCGGCTGCAGAACGGTATGGCCGATTTCTCCGGCCAGCCCCTGAACGCCTCGCGTGAGCAGTGGCAGGTGCCTGCCCTCCGCCAGACCACTGCCGATCCCGGTGCCGGCGCTTACGTAAAGCAGGGACTCCGGGATCGCGCCGGTTCGGAAATAAAGCTCGCCAAAGGCCGCGGCCTTGGCTTCATTGTCCATCAGCCAGACGCCTGTGGCCTCAGGCAGGTGCGGGCGCAGTAACTCCATGAAGCGCACATCATGCCAGCCGAGGTTGGGCGCTCGCCGCAGCACGGCTTCATCGGTGGCAATGGTGCCTGGCAGGGCCACGCCGATTCCCAGACTGTCCCTGTGCTGCAGGGACGTGCGGTGCGTGAACTGCCGCAATAGCTCACCCAGCGACGCGGCTGTGGTGTCGGGTGTCGTACAGGGGAAGGGTTCATGCTGTGTTTCAAGCACCTGGCCGGAGGGGGCACAGGCCACGAGCCGCAACCCGTGTACGCCCACTTCGGCACCCAGCAGGTAGTAGTGGTCATCGTTCAGGTGCAGGGCGCGCCCCGGCCGGCCACCACTGCTTTTCTGCAGCTCTCCTTCCTTCAGCCATCCCTGGTTCAGCAACGACTGAACGGCTGTGCCTACCGTGGCCTTGGTCAATTGTGCCTGGGTAGCAATATCGGCGCGCGTTACTCCCGGTGCGCGCCGTACTGTCTCGAGGATGGCGCTTAAGTTCAGCCGCTTGAGAAAGTTGAGATCGCCCGCCTTTTGATTCTGGTAACTGCCTGGCATGAATAAAGTGAACCCTCTACGGCCTGTTCCGGTGGCTGAACGTGAATCTTATACAGTTTCATGACGAAATTCCCTGCCTGGTGCCTGCACTGAAGAGGCAGTATTCGGCAGGTGTGTCGTGATGTATCACCTGTCTGATTACGTTAACCCTATGTCGTATGGTTGTCCTGACATCATGAATTGATAATCGCCACTTAGTAACAAGACTATACCAAGTGGCCCGTACCCGATGGTGGCGTTGAGCATCTCCCCATGGTGGAAGGGTTCCTGCATACCAGTGCTTTCTCTTTCATGGATGGTGGAGTGACTTATGGGTACAGCAATCTATCCCGGTCTTGCAGATAAACGTGTCGTGATTACCGGCGGCGGTTCCGGCATTGGTGCCGGCCTGGTCGAAGCCTTCGTCGAGCAGCAGGCCGAGGTTCACTTTCTGGACATCTGTGAAGATGAGTCCCGAGCGCTGGTCGAACGGCTGGCGGGCCATGCGACCTTCCATTTGTGTGACCTTACTGACCTTCACGCCCTGGTGGAAACGTTCAGGCACATCGGTGCGGTTGATGTGCTGATCAATAATGCTGCAAACGATGACCGTCATACCCTGGGGGACATTACGCCGGATTACTGGGATGAGCGGGTCGCGGTGAATCTGCGTCATGTGATGTTTTCCATGCAGGCAGTGGCTCCAGGCATGAAAACACGCGGCGGCGGAGCCATCGTCAACCTGGGCTCGATCAGCTGGCATCTTGGCCAGGAGCATCTGGCCATCTATGAAACGGCCAAGGCAGGCATTGAGGGCATGACGCGTGCCATGGCCCGTGAGTTGGGCGAGGACGGCATTCGCGTGAACTGTGTCATTCCGGGCAACGTGAAAACGCCTCGCCAGTCCAGATGGTACAGCCCTGAAGATGAGCAGAAGATCATCGATGAGCAGAAGCTCAAGGTCCGCATTCATCCCCACCATGTCGCCAGCATGGTGACCTTTCTGGCCTCTGACGCTGCGGCTGCCTGTACTGCCCACAATTACTGGGTCGACGCCGGCTGGCTTTGAATCATCTCACCGCATCACGCGTTCCATACGATAACGACACGTTTTCCGGAGCAATACCATGACAAGTGACATGACACGCAAGCGTGGCCTGTACGTATTCGGTATTTCCTGTATTGCCGCCATTGGCGGGTTCCTGTTCGGGTTTGACAGTGGGGTTATCAACGGTACGGTCGATGGGCTTCAAAGTGCCTTCGGCTCCGACAGCGTCGGTACGGGCTTCAATGTTGCCTCGATGCTGCTGGGGTGCGCCGTAGGGGCCTTTTTTGCCGGTCGGATGGCGGATCGTCTTGGTCGCAGGACACTATTGATCATTGCGGCGGTCTTCTTTCTTGTCAGCGCCTGGGGGTCCGGCATTGCCGGTGGGTCACTGGCGTTTGTGATGTATCGCGTACTGGGCGGAATGGCTGTTGGCGCTGCCAGCGTGATTGCTCCTGCCTATATCAGTGAGGTGGCTCCCGCGGCTTACCGCGGGCGGCTGGCAACGATTCAACAGGTTGCGATCGTGCTGGGACTGTTCGTGGCCTTTCTGAGTAACTACACCCTGGCCAACATGGCCGGTTCATCGGTGGCTGCGCTGTGGTTCGGGTTTGCCACATGGCGCTGGATGTTCTGGATTGAAGTCTTTCCGGCGGCGGTGTTTCTGATCGCGCTGATGTTCATTCCGGAGAGCCCGCGTTACCTGATGAGTGCCGGCAAGATCGACAGGGCGCGCGGAGTGCTGGGCAAGCTGCTGTCGGATGAAGAGGTCAATACCAAGCTTTCCGAGATCGAGGGATCGCTGGCCAGCGATCATCAGCCGGGCCTGCGTGATGTCATCAATAAAGCGACGGGCAAGGTGCATGGCATCGTGTGGGTGGGGATCGGTCTGGCTGTCTTCCAGCAGCTGGTGGGCATCAACGTGGTGTTTTACTACGGCGCGGTCCTGTGGCAGTCCGTTGGGTTTTCCGAAAACGATGCGCTGCTGATCAATGTGATTTCAGGCGGGGTAAGCCTGGGCGCGCTGGTCATTGCCATTACCTCCATTGATCGTATTGGCCGCAAACCACTGCTGTGGATCGGCTCATCGGGCATGGCACTGACGCTGATGGCCATGGCCTACGCCTTTTCGACCGCGAGCATGGTCGATGGCTCCCTGCATCTGTCCGATGGGATGGGCATTGTTGCACTGCTGGCCGCCAACGCGTACGTGCTCTTTTTCAATGTGTCCTGGGGGCCGGTCATGTGGGTCATGCTGGGGGAGATGTTTCCAAATCAGATGCGTGGGTCGGGGCTTGCCATCTCCGGTCTGTTCCAGTGGCTTGCCAACTTTGCGATCACCATCAGTTTTCCGATCATGCTGGCAGCCATCGGGCTGGCGGGTGCCTATAGCATTTATGCCTTCTTCGCCGTGGTCTCGATCTTCTTTGTCGTAAGGTTTGTCAGGGAAACCCGTGGCAAGGAGCTCGAAGCCATGTCCTACGAATAGGGCTTGTACCGGCGCATCTGTCTTGAGGGACAGGTGCGACGTTTCCTGATTTCAGGCCAGTCCGGCAGACAGGGAAGTCTTGCCGGAATCACCCGGGGCCTGTTGATACATCACACCATTCCCGATTTTTCCGCCAGGGGTTACATATGCGCAATTCAGAACACAGGATCACTCCGGACCAGCTGCGTTCACGGTGGTGGTTCGATAACCCCGAGCATCCGGGCACTACAGCGCTGTGTATCGAGCGGTACATGAACTATGGCATCACCCTGGAAGAACTGACCAGTGGCCGGCCCATCATCGGCATCTGCCAGTCGGGCTCGGATCTGACGCCATGCAATCGCCATCACATCGAGCTGGTGAAGCGGGTGAAGGAGGGGATCCGTGCTGCCGGTGGCGTGCCCTTCGAGTTTCCATTGCATCCGATTCATGAAAATGCCCGCCGTCCGACGGCAGCGCTCGATCGCAACCTGGCGTACCTGGGGCTGGTCGAAGTGCTTCATGGTTACCCGCTGGATGGGGTCGTGCTGACCACCGGATGTGACAAGACCACCCCTGCCAGCCTGATGGCCGCCGCGACGGTCAATATCCCGGCGATCGTGCTTTCCGGCGGGCCGATGCTCAATGGCTGGCATGGCAACGAACGGGTGGGGTCCGGTACGGTGGTGTGGGAAATGCGCAAGCGCCTCGCGGCCGGCGATATTGATTACGCCGAATTTCTGTCGCGGATTACCGATTCCGCCCCTTCGGTAGGCCACTGCAATACCATGGGTACTGCCTCCACCATGAACTCCATGGCCGAGGCGCTGGGCATGAGCCTGCCTGGTTCGGCCATGATCCCCGCACCTTACAAGGAGCGGGCGATGGTGGCTTATGACACCGGTACACGGATCGTTGACATGGTGTGGGAGGATCTGCGGCCCAGCGATATTCTCACCCGTAACGCCTTTGAAAATGCCATTTGCGTGTGTTCGGCGATCGGGGGGTCGAGCAATGCACCGATTCACATCAATGCCATTGCCCGGCATACGGGGGTCGCGCTGACCAATGATGACTGGCAGTCAGTCGGCCACGATATCCCCCTGCTGGCCAATATCATGCCTGCCGGGGCCTACCTCGGTGAAGAGTTTTACCGGGCCGGCGGGGTGCCTGCCATCCTGCATGAGTTGCTGGCTGCCGGTCGACTTCACGGTGAGTCTCTGACCGTCAATGGGAGGACGCTGGCAGCCAATATCCTTGGGCGTGAGACGCGGGATCCGGAAGTGATCCGTCGGTACGATAATCCCCTGGTGGACCGTGCCGGCTTCCTGAACCTCAAGGGCAATCTGTTTGATTCCGCCCTGATGAAAACCAGCGTGATTTCCGCGGGCTTTCGTCAGCGGTTTCTGAGCGACCCCGATGATCCGAATGCCTTTGAAGGCCCGGTGGCGGTCTTCGATGGCTCCGAGGATTATCATGCGCGTATTGATGATCCCCGGCTGGATATTGATGATCGGACAATTCTTGTCATGCGCGGTGCCGGCCCGATAGGGCACCCCGGTGGCGCCGAGGTTGTGAACATGCAGCCCCCTGAAGCATTGATCAGGCGCGGCATCGAAGCGCTGCCCTGTATTGGTGACGGGCGCCAGTCAGGGACGTCCGGCTCGCCATCGATTCTCAATGCCTCTCCGGAAGCCGCCGCAGGCGGCGGGCTGTCGTTGCTCGAAGATGGTGATCGGCTGCGCGTCGATCTCGATCGGGGAGAGGTCATGCTGCTTGTTGATGATGCGGAACTGGTGGCTCGGCGGGGGCGCCTTGAACAGCAGGGCGGGTATCGTTATCCGGCCCATCAGACGCCCTGGCAGGAAATTCAGCGCACTCTGGTCGAGCCCCTGGATCAGGGCATGACCCTGAAAGGCGCCACCGAGTATCAGGATGTCGCGCGCCAGAGTCCGCCCCGGGATAATCACTGATCACCGATGAGTCGGGCGGGTACTGCTGATGCCGGCCCGACGGCTCTTCTTCTGGTTCTGACGCCGGCGAGCTCGGCGGCCTCTACTATCTCTCTCAGGCGTCCCTGGCGTTCAAGTGACCGTTTCCACGGGCGCACATCGTCGAGCGGGCCGAGCATCATCGGTTCCATGTGGCCGTAGATGGTGGCTGATGGTGCTGTATCCGATTATATCAAGATGTTTTTTTATAGCCCGGGGCGCTGTCATGGGACGAGTGATGATCGATCAGCCGTTGGTGCCTGGCGAGTGTTTGGAAGACTCGGGACGGTGCATGTCCTCCCCGGAGACGCCTGCTTTCATGAATGCCTCACTGATGAAGCCCTTGGTATCAGGCTGGGCATGGCTAGCCGGATACAGTCGGCTCCCTGTGGTCTCTCGCCCAGCAGCAATTCGATAGCCTGGTGGGCGACATAATCCAGGGGGATGTGAACCGATGTCAGCGCCACAGGCAGACGACTCGCCAGTGGTATGTCGTTGTAACCGACCAGCGAGAGCGATGAGCCAATGCTGATGTCGAGGCGATGTGCGGCAGCCATTACCCCGATGGCCAGGTTGTCATTAACTGCAAAAAGTGCCGAGGGGCGCTGCTGCTGAGAGAGGATCTGGTATCCCGCCGTTTCGCCGGCCTCTATCCCGAAACCTGACTCCATGACCCAGTCTTCATGTACCGAAACGCCGGCTTCCTGCATGGCGCGACGATAGCCTTCCTGACGGTCCCTGGCACTGGAGGTAAAGCCTGGTCCTGCAACCAGCCCGATGTCGCGGTGGCCGAGATCGAGCAGGTGACGAGTGGCGAGATACCCCCCCTGGATGTCGTTACCCAATGAAGAGGGGCTGATGCCGTCGGTTCGCAACACCAGCGCGTGTGGCACCCCCTGGTCGCGCAAGCGTGAGGGTAATTGATCATCGAGCCGGCTGGTCGCCAGAATCAAGCCGTCCACGCGCCTGTTCAGGAGTGATTCGGCGGCCAGGCGTTCGCTTTCCGGGTCGTCGCCGCTGGTCGCCACGATGGCGAAGTAATGGCGCTCCATGGCGGCGCGTGCGATTGCTTCATAAATGAGTGCCATCACCGTGTCACTCAGTCTCGGCACCAGAACGCCGATGGTGCCGGTACCTCCACGCCGCAGGCTGGAGGCGAGTATGTCCCGTTTATAACCCAGCTCTTTGGCGGCCTCCCGGACCCGCTGTGCAGCGCGGCTTCTGGATGGCGGAAGGCGCTCGTCCAGTACTCGAGAGACGGTTGATGTACTCACGCCAGCCGCCCTGGCCACGTCATGCATGGTTATCGGTTTGTCATTCATTGATGTGGTGATCCATGACGGAAGGAATATCAAACATTCCTTGAAGTTGAAGTCTTTCGTGCCTGCGCGCTAACGGCACTCCACACGATTCTAGCGATTCACACGCCATCTTATAAGCGCGAGACCGGCAATTCGGTCATGGGGAGGCTATCGGCGCTTCCTGCAGCGTAATTGAATCCTGAGACCATTGTCGTATTTGAACGGTCGGGTATTGATGGAACGATGTGCAAACGTTCCCAGTAACGTTACCAAAACCCGAAAAGAAGAGGAATCACCATGTCACTCGATCTCAGAGGTCTTACGCCTGCACCGGTCACTCCCTTCACCCGCGATGGTGAAATCGACTATGACGGCATCAAGAAGGTTGGCGCCTGGCTGGGCGGTATCGATGGTGTCAAGGGGCTGGTCGTGTTGGGCCATGCCGGTGAAGGCACCTTCCTCACGTCCGACGAGCAGACACGTGTCATCGAGGCTTATGTCGAGGCGGTCAAGGGGGAGGTACCGATCATCGCGGGCATCACTGGCGAAGGCGATCATGTGGCTTCCGAGGAGACCAGGCGAGCGGTCAAGGCGGGGGCCACGGCGGGGCTTGTCTATCCCTCTCATGGGTGGCTGCGTTTCGGGTATCAGGACGGGGCACCGCAGGAGCGCTATCGACGCATCCATGAAGAGAGCGGCATGCCGCTGATCCTGTTCCAGTACCCGGACAACACCAAGGCAACCTACAACCTGCAGACCCAGCTCGATATTGCGGCCCAGCCGGGGGTCTTCGCGATGAAGAACGGCGTGCGCAACATGAAGCGCTGGGACACGGAAATTCCGGTGATCCGTGAGCAGAACCCCGATCTGCAGATCCTGACCTGCCACGATGAGTACCTGCTTCACACCATGTTCGATGTCGATGGGGCGCTGGTCGGCTACGGCGGTATCGCTCCCGAGCCGCTGATCGAGCTGATCAAGGCCGGTAAGGCGAAGGATTATGCCAGAGCGCGTGAGCTTCACGATCGCCTGATGCCGGTGACCAAAAGCGTCTATCACCGTGGTTCGCACATGGAAGGCACGGTGGCGCTGAAGTGGGCGCTGGTGGCACGCGGTGTGCTTGAGCACGCGACGGTGCGGACACCGCTGCGCCCGCTCGCCGAAGGAGCCGACAGGCAGATCGCTGATGCCATGCGTCAAGCGGGACTCGTTTAATCGTCTCTGGCCGGCCTCGCTTCGAGGCCGGCTGCCTCGGTGATGCCGTCAAATATCACCGTCTCGCCAGATTCATCCATTCCATCATTCCTACAACAAGAGCTATCAGGAGCGTGTGATGAACTCTCATACCGAGCGGGACCGCGACTCGCTGTCCTCATCGACCTCGGGCCGGCCCGGGTTGTCTCTATCCTTGCCGCAAATGCTGGCCCTCATGGGACCGGCTTTCGTGGCAGGTGCCTGGCGATTTGGCCCCGGCGCGCTGACATCTGCCGTCCAGGCCGGTAGCCAATATGGCTATGTACTGCTCTGGGTTATTCTCGTCTCGGCGATTCTCATGTTCGTCTTCAATGACATGGCGGTCCGTCTGGGGCTGGCATCGGGCGACTCGGTCGTCGCAGTGACCAAGCAAAAGCTTGGACGTCCGGTCGGCGTGATGGCGGGGTTCGGTGTCTTTGCGATCACCTTGATGTTTGCCGTCGGCAACGCGGTCGGGTCGGGCCTTGCACTAAGTCTGCTGCTGGGTGGTTCGGTCGTCGGCTGGACACTGGCTTGTACTGTCGCTGTTGGGCTTCTTATTGCCATGCGCAATACCTATAAGGCAATGGAGCGGTTGCTGGTGGCACTGATCGGGCTGATGTCGGTCGGTTTCCTGGCATCGACGATCTTGAGCGACCCTGACTGGGCAGCAGCGGCCAAGGGGCTGATACCGCAGATGCCCGCTGAGGCTGGCGTGCTGTTGATTGCTCTCATTGGAACGAATTTCTCGATAAATTCGGCGTTCTATACAGGTTATGCCATTCACGAGCGGCAATTAAAGCGCGAGCAATATCGTGCCATTACGTTGATGGATACCTTGCCGGGCAATATGGCGACAGCTTTCATGGCCATGCTGATCATTATCGTGGCGTCGGCCGTGCTCAACTCCACTGGTACCGTGGTAACCACGTTTCCACAGTTGGCAAGCGTGCTTGAGCCGCTCGCGGGACGGCTGGGTTCCATCCTGTTCGGCCTGGGTTTTTTTGCGGCGGCTTTCTCGTCGATGGCGGCCAACGCGTCGGCCGGTGGAACACTGCTGGCGGATGCCCTGGGCTGGGACAGTAGCCTTTCGACCTGGCGCGTCAAACTCCTGGTCTACGGTGTTCTGGCCTGGGGCGCGGTGGTGACCGTGATCTCCGAGGGATCGCCCATCGAGTTGATCATCGTGGCCCAGGCGTTGACCGTTCTGGTCGCGCCCTTCCTCGGCATCATCCTTTTCCTGTTGACGCAACGTCGTGACGTGATGGGAGACCTCAAGAACGGCCCATGGCAGACCGGGTTTGCGATTCTGGGACTGATTGCCATCTTCGCCATCTCATTCCGGCTGATTTTCAGGCTTCTGGGCTGAGCCGAACGGCGATTCCAACTTCCAATTCCTCACTTTCCAATTCTAATAACAGTTATGGAGTTCCGAGATGCAACCACGCATTTCACGCCACCGCTCGCCCCTCATTCTGGGTGCCCTCATGCTGTCATCAAGCGTGCCGGCGCTCGCTATCGACTTCGATGTGCAGAACACCAAGGTGTCGGTCTACGGATATGCCAAGCTCGATATCATGTATGACATTGGCAATGTGAAGTCTGGCAACAGCGATGGGCTGGGCGACAGCGTCAATTTCGGCAAGATCGCGGTGGATGGCCAGCCGAGCACGGATGGACATTCGAACCTGAGCGCGGGTGAATCCAGGATCGGTGTCCGCACCACTACGCCCACCGCAAAAGGGGATCTGGTCACCAATATCGAAGGGGATTTCTTTTTCGGTGATTTCCGTTTGCGTCAGGCCTACGGTGCCTGGAATGGGCTCCTGGCCGGCCAGACCTGGAGTAATTTTCATACGTTCATCAGCACGACGCCAACATTGGACTTTACCGGGCCCGCCGGGCGCGATGCATTTCTACGCCAGGCCCAGCTGCGTTACTCGTTCGGGAACTTCCATATAGCGTTGGAGGACCCCGGTGGCGTCATGTCGGGGGACTCCTTCGATGGAGGGTATAGCGCCTCCAATGGTGCGAAATCCATTGCCGGTACCGACGTCGACCGCAAGGATGGCCTACCTGACCTCACTCTGCGTTATGAGTCCAGCGCCGGTCCGGCGAAATGGTCCATGGCGGCCCTGCTACGCGAAGTGGCCTTCGATTCCGGAGGGGAGGAGGACTCTACGCTGGGTTGGGGGCTCTTCGTGGCGGGAAGCTACGCCATCACACCATCTACCACGATCCGTGGTCAGCTGACGGGCGGCAAGGGCATCGGTGCGTATATGAAGGTCAACCCTGCTCCGGCGGCCTACCGGGTAGGCAATCACCTTGAAACAATTACTGCCTGGGGAGGCTCGCTCGGCATCAGTCAGGACGTCGGGCCCGGCACCTTCAGCGTCTCCTATTCCCGTGTCGAAGCGGACTGGGACAAGGCAAGGCGCGATGGCGTGTCGTTGGTCGATACCGATAATGCCGGTGGATTCGTCGATGCCTACGATAAGGTGCATGAGCTGATCCACGTCAATTACCTTTGGAGCCCTATCGAGCGTGTTACCTACGGGATCGAGCTGGCGCATGCCATGCGTGAAACCGTGGACCAACGCGATGGACGTGTCGATCGAATTCAGGGAAGTGTCATTTATGAATTTTGATCACGCCTCATAAATCAACGTCTCTTTCTGACATCTCTCGATCACGGTGGACCCGGCTGACCCGGCTGGGCTCACCGTCGTTTTTTACCTCCGCTGTCCATGTTCTTCCTTCAAGACCGTGCTGATGTCTTGTCATGGCCCTGTGTTGTGTCACCTGCAGCAGATTCGTCGGGCGACCTTAGACCTTTTCGTGCTCGAAAAATACGGTAAGTGGTGCTGGAATAGCCGAGCTGGGCGGCCATGAGCCAAACAGGGTGCTACAACAGTGACTGGGCTGTGCAGGCTGTGGGTAGTTCGATGCAACAATCATCCGAACGGATATTCCATGGTTAAAATGTTGGCTCAGGTCTGGGCGCTGCTGCTTGGTATCGTGCTTATCATGCTGGGCAACGGCATGCACTTTACGCTGATCGGGTTGCGGGGTGGCATTGAGGGGTTTTCGTCGGCGGAGCTGGCCGTTGTTACCTCGGGATATTTCATGGGGTTTCTGTCGGGGGCCCGGTTCACGCCACTGCTGATTCGACGGGTAGGCCACGTCCGCGTATTCGCCGCGCTGGGCAGTTTCATGTCAGCAGGATTGATTTCATTTCCCCTTCTAACCGATCCCTGGGCCTGGACATTACTTCGCGTGCTGGTGGGGTTTTGCATGTCCGGTATTTACGTGGTGGCTGAAAGCTGGTTGAACGATGCATCAACCAACGATACCCGGGGCAAGGTGTTATCGGCTTACATGATTGCCCAGACGCTGGGCATCATCGGCGCACAGGGGCTGTTATCCCTGGGAGATGCGGCCACGTCCGTGCTGTTCATCGGGGCCTCTATTTTGGTGTCGATTTCCTTTGCCCCCATTCTTCTGTCGGTGTCACCGGTGCCGGCTGTCAATGTTGCGCCGCCCATGCCACTGAAAAGGCTGCTGGCGGGATCGCCCCTCGGAACGGTGGGCATCTTTCTTCTGGGCAGCATTTATGCCACCCAGGCGGGGATGGGGGCCGTGTTTGGCTCTCAGATCGGCCTGACGGCAGCGCAGATTGCGCTGTTTGTGGCGATGCTCTTTGCCGGAGCGCTGGTGCTTCAGTACCCCATCGGCTGGCTGTCCGATCGAATGGACCGGCGCAGGTTGATCTTTGGTGCTTCCGGGGTGGGAACCGTATCCTGCGTGCTGGCATGGCTCGTCGGTCATGACCTTTGGGCCTTGATGGCGGCGGCCTTCCTTGCCGGAGGTGTAACCACGCCACTTTATGCCCTGTTTCTGGCCTATACCAACGATGCGTTATCGCCCGAGGATATGCCGGCGGCGTCGGGTGGGCTGGTATTTACCTTTGGGCTGGGCGCCATTATCGGCCCACTGGTCACTGGGTGGGCGATGGAAGGGTATGGACCCTTTGCCTTCTGGCCGGTGCTGGGGGCGACCTTCCTGGTCGTTACCCTTTATGCACTGTACTGCATGACCCAGCGTGCGCCGGCATCTGCGCATGACCCGGAAAGCTACCTTGGGGTCGTGCCCACGGCGTCTCCCGTGGCGGTAGAAGCTGCTGGCCTCTGGGCTGTTGAACATGCCGAAGCGGAACATGCCGAGGCAGCGTACGCACAGCAGGCCGGCTCCGATGACATCAAGCCGTAGTTATCGGTATATGACCTGGGAGTGTCTGAGCGGGTAGTAGCGTGACGCCTGTTATCACGTGGCGGTAATCCATATGCCACATCTGCCATGGAGAGTAGGTGTGCATTTGTTCAGGGTTCAGGAGTTTTCCTCCGACTCCGCTTCTTCCAGACCGCTGCCCATTACACCGGACGCGCCGCCCCCCGATATACCTGACCCACCCCCGCCGGAGGTGGATCCAGGGCGGCCACCCGAGCATGAGCCGATAGCTCCACCTGAGGTGCCGCCCGATACGGTGCCGCGTCCTCGGCCTGGCATATCCCCGGAGATCGAGCCGGACCAGCCACCTGAAGTTCAACCGGATGCGCCGGCCGAAATACCACCGGGCGCGCCTGCTGAGGTGCCTGATAATATACCGCCCGGGCGTTGATGATGCATGGCTCAGCCCAGCGCCGCCGGGTTTAACAGCCATACGGCTGCATTGAGCGCTGTTGCCAGGGTAACCCATGCCAGGTAGGGCAGTAACAGCAGGCTGGCCGGTTTATCGATACGCCAGAATGTTATCAGCGTGGCTAGAATCAATGCCCAGAGAAGACTGACATCTACCAGGGCCCACAGCCCCTTGAACCAGGCAAAAAACAGCCAGCTCCACAGGCCGTTGACGGCCAGCTGAAGCAGATAAAGACTCAAGGGGCGCTTTTGTACCGAGAATCCTCCCTTGCGCCATACACGCCAGGCAGCAATGGCCATCAGGGTATAGAGCGTTGTCCACATGGGGCCGAACAGCCAGCCGGGGGGAGCCCAGGCTGGTTGCTGCAGTGTGGTGTATACGTCACGAGCATCAATCGATGCCCAGGCGCCAAGGCTGATGACCAGCACACTGAGTGCCAGCCATCCGATCAGGCCGACAACCTGTCGTGTGCGTGTAAAGGTACTGCGGGAGGAGGAAGAGGTCATGAAGGCTTCTCTTGAAAGGTCCATGGTGATGACTTGTCTCAAGCCATTCTAGCCGATAGGGCTTTTATTCCAGCGAATCTGGAAATATTGAAATCGATATGATGCCTACGTGAGAGGGGATGGCGATGACTGCGGTGGGTAGAGCCGTTCAATAGCCAACAGTGCACCGAGTATTCATGAAGAATACTGAAGGGATATACCCCGGCTTCTGTTTCGCCTGCTTGCGGGGTTTACATGTCAGGGACATGAAAATGCCACCCCTGAAGGTGGCATTCTGTAACGTCATTACGCTCAGGCGTAGGTATTGATCTGTGTGCCAAGGCTGCCGGAGGTGGCCAGTTCTGCAGTCGGTTTAACCGAATCCATCAACTGATTGACGCTGGCGGCCTGTGTATCCAGCACTTCATTTAACAGACCTGCCTGTGCTTCCTGCATGGCATTGGCCTGTTGAAGAGCGGACGACATGCTGACCATGGCATTTATGGATGCATCCATGAATTTACCTCACTGCGTTAACACGTGAATTAAGGTACTTCACCTCTTCTATCGGCCGGTTTGAAGGCATCTTGGGCGTGGTTTCATGATATGAACACATCATTTTGGTGTTTTCTGCAGTCTTGCAGAAGTTTGCCAGGGGATCGTGGGTATTGATAAAGCCAGACAATGGTGCCGATTGTTGCTTTTTGTGAGAGCGGCTGTTGTAGGCGAGAGCGGATGCGATTAAAGTTGTGTTCAGGTTACAAAAAGAATCAATTCATTACTAATGAATGCTAAAGTTTCAGGCGGTGCCTCCGAGGGGCTGGTTCCTGCAGCAAACACCCGGGAGTACATATATGAGCAGGATTTTTTTGTCCTTTACGATTTATGAAGCGCTGCTGATCGTTCCTTTTCTGATGCTGACCATGTGGCTGCTTTTATGGTTATTCAGAGGGCCTCTCGATATGACGATGTCCAATGCAGAGCATGATGAAGAGCTGGATACCTTTCAGCCTCGTCCCTGGATTCGATTGCCGCGCTTTCGTCGCGAAAAGGATGACAACAAGAACATGGGGCTCTGATGCCTGCGTGATTCAATCCGCAAGTGCGACTACTTGGCACGTGCTTATACGGCAGAAACAGGAAGCCCGGCTATATGCCGGGCTTCCTGTTTCTGCGTTGAAGGTCAGGGAAGGTCGTCAGGAGATATGCCAAGTGAATTGCACAGGGCTTTTTCAACAGCATGCTTGAACCGTGTCACAAGAAGATAAAGATGGCTCATCCGTTCGCCCCTGATGGCAATAGCGTTTCTTGACTCACCTTTATTGCTGATGAGTGCAATTGATTAGTAGGGCTATTGTCTAATACCTGGGCGGGTTTCTAAACGATAATAACGCGGAATTAATTGCTTTTATTAGTTTTTTTGTATTAGTTCCTGAGGTCCATGTGGGAGTACGTTACATCGCCAAAATAAAGTTTGTACTGCGGGCTCTGTCGGGAAGCAGATAGGGCACGAGTAAAAAAACCGCCGGCCATTTTACCGGTCGCGACGGTTTTTGATAAAACCGGTCCATCCTGCGGCAGATCAGGCATCCTCCCTGTTTCTTCTGGTGTTATGCCTTCCTGGCGGGTCCCCGCCCCGCCTGCCTTTATTGAGCCGGCAACTTCAATGTGGCACATGCTGGATATTTGAAAAGTGATAAGGCGGGTTCTGCGAATGTAAGCTGCGCTGGGACACTTGGGGCCCCTGATCCCTTTGGATGATGAGGAAAATCTCATCTATACGAGTGCCAGAGCGTGAATGTTGCCAAAAGTTACAAAAAAGTGCCTGAAAAGCAGAATGAGATTTTGACGGTAGGGGGCGTGGGAACTATATCCACTATATAAGATTCTGTTTAAAACGATGCAGAGTCCTTTCCCTGAAGCAGGTAATCAGGTGTCGGTGGTGCAGGATGCACGCCGAGCAGGGACGTTTTGTGTCATGGCAAGGATGCCGGAGCACGCAATGAACGTCTAAAGCTGACATGCCGTCAAGGCAACGTATGTGTCCGCCTCCCTCCGTGGCCTGACTCGGCATGATATGCGGTACCATCGCCCTTAACGCGAGGTAAGCTCATGTCTAATCCAGCAGCCGTCGAGTCTTCCCGGCCGTCAGTCATTCCGCCCTTGCCCTCCGCTGCAATGCGAACACCCAGTGGGCTTTACTCCGTTCCGCTTGAACCTGGCAAACCCATTCTCTTTGTTACCTCCGAACTGGCTGATTTTGTCAAGGTTGGCGGGCTTGGTGATGTATCAGCCGCGCTGCCACGGGCATTGCTGCGCTATTACGACATGCGTGTCCTGATGCCGGCTTACAGGGAGGTTGTCGAAAGCCTGTGGCCCATCGAGATTGTTGCACACCTGCCGGGACTTGCCGAGATTCCGGCCTGCGACCTTGGTCGGGTTTATCTCCCGGAGGGTCTGATTGTCTATGTGCTGGTATGTCCGGAACTTTTTGAACGTCCCGGCAGCCCGTACCTGGACGAGCACGGACGGGAATGGCCGGATAATCATATCCGGTTTGCTCGCTTGTCCCTGGCTGCGGCACAAATGACGAGTCTTGAGGGTGATGTATTCAGTGACAACGGTTGGCACCCGGAGCTTTTGCATCTGAATGACTGGCAAACCGGTCTGACGCCTGCCTACCTGCGCTGGGAAGGTGATGAAACGCCGTGCGTCTATACCATTCACAATCTGGCCTATCAGGGCGTTTACGGTGTCGATCGGCTGGCATCGCTGGGCATTCCCGAGCATGCCTTTACCGAGGAAGGGCTGTCCTTTTATAACCAGCTCTCCTTCATGAAGGCAGGGATCGTTTACAGTGACCACATCACGACGGTCAGTGAAACCTACGCTCGGGAGATAACGACGCCCGAATTTGGCTGTGGCCTGGAAGGGTTGCTGTCTTCCTGCGCCGAGCAGGGCCGATTGAGCGGGATAACCAATGGCATTGATGACAGCTGGGATCCAAAGACGGATGCCTATCTGGCCTGTGCCTTTGCGACCAACGACTGGGCCGGCAAGCGCGTCAATACCGAGCACGTTCGTCGCATGTTCCGTCTTGCGGTCAGCCATGGGCCGCTATTTGCGGTCGTGTCGCGGCTGGTACACCAGAAGGGGCTGGACATGACGATTGCTGCTGCCGAATCGATCGTGCGTGCCGGTGGTCAGCTGGTGGTCATTGGTTGTGGTGAACCGGCCATCGAGGAGGCCCTGCGTAATCTCGAGGCACGTTTCCCGGGCGCCATCGGAGTTTATATCGGTTTCAGCGAGCGTGAGGCCCGCTGCATCTTTGCCGGCAGCGACTTCCTGTTGATGCCGTCCCGGTTTGAGCCCTGCGGGTTATCGCAGATGTACGCCCAGCGCTTCGGCTCCCTGCCGGTAGCGCACCGTACCGGTGGACTGGCCGACACCATCGAAGATGGGGTAACCGGCTTTTTGTTCAATGAACTGCATCAATCGGATTTTCAGCATGCCATTGACCGGGCCTTCCGGGTGTATGGCTGTACTGAACTGTTCTATGCCATGCGGCGTGCGGCCATGGCGATCTACTATCAGTGGCGGTTGTCAGTGACACCTTATCGCCGTCTATATCATCAGTTAATGGACCTCGAGAGCGCCGGCAATGCTGGTTCGATACGGAGAGCTGCTCAATGACCACCATGTCCGTATCCTGTCCCACTCCGGACGAGATCGAAAGAAATGCATTGACGCGTTTGGGCACAGCCAGTCATGGACACCCATTCGACTGGCTGGGCCCGCACGTGAATGGTGATATCTGTATTGTTCGGGGTCTGTTTCCAGGTGCCGAACAGGTTGAGCTGATCGGGCCTGACGACGCATTGCTGGCCTCGGCAGAGCACCAGGTTGAAGGGGTCTTCCGGGCCTGCCTGCCGCTGAATACATCCTATCGGTTCAGGGTGCGCTGGCCTGATGGGCGAGAGCTCGTGACTCAGGATGCCTATCGGTTTGATCCGATGCCGGGTGAGCTGGACCTTTACCTGTTCAGTGAAGGGCGCCATCGTGAGCTGGCACACGTCTTCGGTGCAACGGTTGTAAAAGTGGATGGCGTGGCAGGAGTGCGCTTTACGCTCTGGGCTCCGAACGCACAGCGTGTTTCCGTAATCGGTGCCTTCAATCAATGGGATGGCAGACGCCACCCCATGACGCCGCACGATGAAAGCGGTATCTGGGCCTTGTTTGTTCCTCACCTGGAAGAAGGTGAGTGCTACTGCTTCGAGATGCTGGATTATCATGGTGAGGCTCGCCGCAAGGCGGATCCACTGGCGCGCCAGAGCGCACTGGAAAATCAGGTGGCTTCGATTGTCACCGGCAATCGGTTGTACGACTGGCATGACAATGCCTGGCTTCAACGGCGCTCCACGACGGACATGCGTCGTGCCCCCCTGTCGATTTATGAGCTTCATGTACTGTCCTGGCAGCACGACCACGAGGGAAAAACCCTTGGATGGGATGATCTTGCCTCCCGTCTGATTCCATGGGTGGCCGATCTGGGTTTTACCCACATTGAACTGATGCCGGTCAGTGAACATCCCTTTGTGGGGTCATGGGGGTATCAGCCGATCGGCCTGTTTGCGCCGATGTCGCGTATGGGAACACCGGAATCCTTTGCCAGATTCGTGGATGCCTGCCATACCGCCGGGATCGGCATCATCATCGATTGGGTGCCGGCGCATTTTCCTTCCGACGAATTCGGGCTTGTCAATTTTGATGGCACCGCCCTGTACGAACATGCAGACCCGCGGGAAGGATTCCACCCTGACTGGAATACCCTGATTTATAACGTCGGTCGTCATGAAGTGCGTGGTTTTCTGATCGCCAGCGCCCTGGAATGGTTTGAACGTTTTCATATCGATGGGCTGCGGGTCGATGCCGTGGCGTCGATGCTGTATCGCGATTACAGCCGCGAAAGTGATGCCTGGGTGCCCAATGTGCACGGTGGCCGGGAAAATCTTGAGGTGATCGAGTTTCTGCGTGAGCTCAACACTACCGTGGCGGATCGTTGCCCGGGCACCATGATGATTGCCGAGGAATCCACTGCCTGGCCAGGCGTAACGGCATCGGTGGAGATGGGGGGGCTGGGTTTTACCTTCAAATGGAACATGGGGTGGATGCACGACACCCTCAATTACATGGGGCGTGATCCGCTTTTCCGCCGTCACCATCATCACGAACTGACCTTCGGGCTGCACTATGCCTTTTCCGAGCACTTCATTCTGCCGCTGTCTCATGATGAGGTTGTACATGGAAAGGGCTCTATGCTGGGCAAGATGCCGGGGGATGAAGCGACGAGACTGGCCGGTCTGAGGGCTTATATTGCCTTCATGTGGGGACACCCTGGCAAGAAACTGTTGTTCATGGGGGCAGAGATCGGCCAGTGGCGAGAGTGGGACCATGACCACGAGCTGGACTGGCAACGGCTGGATGAAGCCGGCCCACGCGGGCTTTCGCGCAGCATTGCCGATCTGAACCGTATTTATGTCAGCGATCCGGCGCTTCATGCGCGCGATACTGACCCGGGCGGGTTTTCCTGGGTGGTCAAGGATGATTACGAAAACAGTGTCTTTGCCTTTCTGCGCTATGCAGAGCAGGGCAAGGCCCCACTGCTGGTGGTATGTAACATGACACCCGTGGTGCGCCATGAGTATCACATCGGCGTACCGGTCATGAGTGCCTGGCGAGAAGTCTTCAACAGCGACAGTCGCTTTTACGGGGGCAGTAACATGGGCAATGGCAGTGCCGTACATGCACACCCGGAGCCCAGTCACGGGCAGCCGGCATCCCTGCGGTTGACGCTACCACCGATGAGCACGCTTTATCTGCGTCAGGGAGACTGGCCTACATGAGCAATTCAGCAACGGGTGATGGGCAGTTTCGGCATCGTAACCGCTTTGGTGCCGATATTGTCAGCCAGGGGCTGGTGCGGTTTTCCTTCTGGGCGCCGGTGGTCAGGCATGTGGTGCTTGAGTTGGCGCGCTCTGAAGGAGAGGAGTTCGAGCGGCTTGAAATGCACAATACCGGTGAAGGGCACTTTGTGCTTGAGACGGCCTGCCATGCGGGAGCCGTTTATCGATACCGTATCAGTGATGAACTGAGCGTACCCGATCCGGCCGCACGGGCCCAGAAGGGCGATGTCGATGGCCCTAGCCGCGTTGTTGATCCTTCCAGATACGTCTGGCGCCATACGCGCTGGTCGGGACGGCCCTGGCATGAGGCCGTCATTCTGGAAGTGCACGCGGGAGCGCTGGGCGGGTTTTCCGGGCTTCGCACGCGGCTTGAGGCCTGGGCTGCCCTGGGAATCACGGCCATTGAGCTCATGCCGGTCAATGCCTTCCCGGGCAAACGTAACTGGGGGTATGACGGCGTACTGCCTTATGCGGTTGATTCCACCTATGGCAGCCCGGACGAACTCAAGGGATTGATAGATGACGCCCATGGCCATGGTCTCATGGTGATGCTGGACGTGGTGTATAACCACTTTGGCCCTGACGGCAACTATCTGTCTCACTATGCGCCTTCGTTCTTTACCGGCAAGCACACGCCCTGGGGCGATGCGATCGACTTTGATCAGCCCGAGGTGAGTGATTATTTCATTGATAATGCGCTGATGTGGCTGATGGAGTATCGATTTGACGGGTTGCGACTGGATGCGGTGCATGCCATCGACAACGATGAGTTTCTACGTGCCTTGCAAGCCTCTGTGCATGAGCATGTCGAGCCCGGCCGCCAGATTCATCTCGTTCTGGAAAATGAACGCAATAGTGCCTCCCTGCTGGAAGATGGTTTCGATGCCCAGTGGAACGATGACTTTCACAATGTGCTTCATACGTTGTTGACCGGCGAGAAGGAAGGCTATTACGCCGACTATGCTGATGATGCGACGAACAAGCTGGCGGCCTCGCTTGCCGGGGGGTTTGTCTTTCAGGGGCAGGCAGACCGCCGGGGCCATGCGCGCGGCGAACCCAGCCGTCATTTGCCCACAACGTCCTTTATCACGTTTTTGCAAAATCACGACCAGGTCGGTAACCGGGCATTGGGCGAGCGACTGATTCACCTGGCCGAGCCGAGCCGACTGCGTGCCGCCACCACGTTGTTGTTGCTGTGCCCGATGATCCCGATGTTGTTCATGGGGGAAGAGCAGGGTGAAACAGCACCTTTTTTCTTCTTTACCGATCACAAGGCCGAGTTGGCAGATGCGGTACGAGAAGGGCGTCGCGGCGAGTTTGCCGAGTTTGAGGCCTTCAAGAATGAAGATGCCCGTAACGCCATCCCGGATCCGAATGCTGCTGCGACCTTTGATGACTCCTGCCCCGGCCTGGTCGGTGACCAGTCCTGGGCAGCGCTGTATTCGACGCTGCTTTCCCTGCGCCACCGTCATCTCGTACCCCGCTTGAGTGGCACCTGGCCCGAAGGGGCCACTGTCCTGGGAGAGGGTGCCGTGCAGGCGATCTGGCGGCTGAGCGATCACAGCGCATGGGTGATGGCCATCAACCTGGGGAGCGAGGCTGTCCATCTATCGGTACCCGCCGGCGATGTGGTTCATGACACGCACCCTGACGCCGACATGACGTCGCTGATGCCTGGACGCTGTATCGTCTGGCAGGATGGGTCTTCATGACTCCGCTCGAACAACTGGCGCGTGATGCGGGCCTTCAAGTGGTGTGGGAAGACAGTGACGGCCAGACACGGACACTGTCTCCCGATACGCAGCGCCAGGTGCTGAGGGCACTGGGCTATGCTGCGGATGATGAAGAGGATATCGCTGAAAGCCGAGTGCGACTGGCCCGCCTGACTGCTCCGGAAACGGTGGATCAGTGGCCGGCCATGATTACTGCGGTGGTGAATCAACCCATCGTGCTGCCTGGCATGTTGCCGCAGGGAACGCCGTATACCGTTATCCCTGAAGAGGGAGATGGTCTACCGGACGTGCTTGATGCCAGTGGATGCCTGAGACCAATCAGTCTTCCCGGCTACTATGTACTGGATATTCTGGGACACGAACTTACGCTGGCGGTGGCACCGACGCGTTGTCCAGGCATTCAGGAACTGGCGCCTCGCCGTAAGGTCCCGCTGTCCGGGCTGGGCGTACAGCTTTACAGCCTGCGCCGGTTCGGCAACAACCGTGGAATGGGAGATATAGAGGCTCTGGCACTGCTGGCTGAAGCTGCCGCAGCGCAGGGCATTGATGCATTGGCCATCAGCCCGGTACATGCGCTGTTTCCAACACGGCCACATCAGTTCTCCCCGTATTCTCCTTCGAGTCGTCTGGCATTCAATCCGGGATATACAAGTCTTGGCGAGCCGGACGAGCCGGGCAGTAATACCGCGCTGATAGATTATCCCGCCGTATTGACGTCACGCTGGGCGGCGTTGACAGAGGCCTTTTATGCCATGGACGCTGCCGAACGGGATGCGTTTGAGGCGTTCTGTCGCGAAGAAGGGCTTCGCCTTGAGCGTCATGCCTGCTTTGAGGCCATGCTGGAGTTGCTGGGGCCCAGGGAAGACTGGCCAACGGCGTACAACCAGCTTGACAGTGAAGAGGTAAGACAGTTCGTGCAGGTGCACCGGGAGCATGTTGAACGCTATCAGTTCGCTCAGTGGTGTATCACCCGTGAGCTGGTTCAGGCTCAGCAGCGAGCGCGCAGGGCGGGCATGGCTGTCGGCCTGATTGCCGATATCGCTGTCGGGGTGGACCCTCAGGGAAGTCAGGCGTGGGCACATCCGGAAGATGTTCTCGATACGATCCATGTCGGCTCTCCTCCTGATGCCTTCAATGCCAACGGTCAGGATTGGGGTGTCGCCGGCTTTTCACCTCAGGGGCTGCTGCAGCATGGTTTCCGTGGCTTTATCGAGACGGTCAGGGCGGCCCTCAAGGGCGCTGGGGGGCTGCGTATTGATCACATCATGGGGTTGTCGCGCCTGTGGCTGATCCCTCAGGGAGCGGCACCCACCGAGGGTGCCTACGTTCGTTATCCGGAACAGGATCTGTTGCGTCTGGTGGCGCTGGAAGCCTGGCAGCATCAGGCACTGGTGATCGGTGAGGATCTCGGGACCGTTGAACTGGACTTCCGTACCCGGCTGGATCAGTCCGGCATTCTGGGAATGGGGGTGCTGTGGTTTGAGCGTGAGGCCGAAAGCTTTACTCGCGCTGCGGATTATCCTGCCCGCGCTGTATCCATGGCCAGTACACATGATCTGCCGACCGTGGCTGGCTGGCTGGCGGGTCGAGATATCCACTGGCGGCATCGGTTGGGCATGCTGGGTGATACCGCGCTTGACGAGGCCATGGCGGAGCGCGCCAGGGAGCGAACGTGGCTGGCCGAGGCGCTGAATATTGATGCTGATTCATCGGTAGACCGCTGGCTTGAAGCCGTGGCTTACCACATCGGCGCTACGCCTGCGCCACTTGCGTTGCTGCCATTGGAGGATTTGCTGGGCCTTGTGGAGCAGCCCAATCTGCCTGGTACGCTGGATGAACACCCCAACTGGCAGCGACGACTGCCGGTCAATGTTGAACGGCTGTTTGATAGTGAAACCGTTCGGATGCGGCTCAAGGCCTTGATCAAGGGACGACAGGAACACCACCATGGTTGATGAAAACACGGCCTATGCCGACAACGTCGTGCCAGGTTACCCATTGCGTGCCTGTTATCGCCTTCAGTTTCACGCAGACTTCACGCTTGATGATGCCTGTGCTCAGGTCGAGTATCTGGCAGCCCTGGGGGTCAGCCATATATATGCTTCTCCCCTGTGGGCTTCTCGTCAGGGGTCGACTCATGGCTATGATGGCATTGATCCGACTCGGCTGGATCCCGAGATCGGTGATGAAGAAGCTCTGGAAAGGCTGGTGGAGCGTCTGCGCTCGTTCGGCATGGGGTTGATCGTTGACTTTGTGCCCAATCACCTGGCCGTGGGCGGAAGCGAAAACCATTACTGGCAGGATGTGCTGCGCTGGGGGCAGCAAAGCCGGTTTGCTCCGATGTTTGACATCGAGTGGATCGGACATGGTCTCCTGGAGCTTGAAGGAAAGCTGCTTGTCCCGTTCCTTGGCCGCCCCTACGGTGAAGTCCTTGCCGAAGGTGAACTCAGGCTGGCGCTCGACGAGGACACGGGCCTTTTTCACATCGCCTACTTTGAGCACTGCTTCCCGATTGATCCTCGTACCTGCTCGATGATCTTCAAGGAAGCCGGGCTTGATGCGGTGTCACACGCCTGCGAGCAGATACCTCACATGGTGTCGCTGGAGGCCGGGGCCGCCAGAGCCGGTAGCGCCGTCATGGAGGCCAGACACACGGAGCAGGGCCACCAGGCCATCGACGCGCTTCTGGCGAGTTATCAGGGGCAGGAGGCTGATGCGCACGCGCGATTGCACCTGCTGCTGGAGCAGCAGAATTACCGGCTGGCCTATTGGCGAACCGCCAATGACCAGCTCAACTGGCGTCGGTTTTTCGATATTACCGAGCTGGGGGCTGTCTGTGTTGATAACCCCACCGTCTTTACCCTTACCCATACCTATTTGCTTGAGCTGGTGGCTCGTGGGCTGGTCGATGGCGTTCGACTGGACCATGTGGACGGCCTCGCCGATCCGGCAGGATACTGCCGACAGCTCCGGCAGCGACTGGATGAAGCAACATCCCGGCGCCCTGTGCAGGCGATTCAGGGCCCGCTGCCGATTCTGATAGAAAAGATTCTTGAAGCCGATGAAACCCTGCCCATGGACTGGGGTATCTCGGGCACGACCGGCTATGAGTTCATGAATGCCGTATCCCTTCTTCAGCATGATCCGGAAGGTGAGGCGGCGTTGACGGCCCTGTGGCAGGCCCATGCCAGCGATACCATGGAGTTTGATGATGAGGTGATAAAGGCTCGTCGTGAAATCATGGCAACCGCTCTGGTAACGGAGTTCCAGCGCGCCGTGAGAGCGCTGGTGGGCGTAGCGCAATGTCAACCGGGTACTCGTGACATCACTATCCAGGCGCTTGGGCGCGCCACTCGGGCAGTGGCTGCTCATTTTCCGGTGTATCGCTCCTATGCCGATGACCAGGGGTGGCCTGCCGCGGAAGTCGTCATGTGGGAAGCTACCCTGGATGAGGCGCGGTCTGAGCTGGCTCCTCCTGATCATGCTGTTCTTGAATACATGGCGCAGTGGCTGGGCCGTCAGCCGCCATCAGATGTTCCACAAATAGAGTGTGACGCGCGGATGACGGCGATCACTCGATTTGCGCAGCTGACTTCTCCGTTGGCTGCCAAGGCCGTGGAGGATACGGCGGGCTATCGCCGGGCGGTTCTGATCTCTCGCAATGATGTCGGATTCAACGGCGCACGGATGAGTGCACCGGTGGCTGATTTTCATGCGTTCAATCAACACAATGCCCGTACCTTTCCTCATACCCTGGTAACAACTGCGACTCATGATCACAAGCGGGGGGAGGATGTCAGGGCCAGGCTGGCTGTATTGTCTGAAACAGGTCAGGGGTATCGCGATCTGGTGACTGGGTGGCTATCCATGTCCGGTGACCTGCAGGCGCAGGGCAGGAGGCTGGTCGAAGCCGACGAAATGATGCTGTATCAGATCATTGTCGGGGCCTGGCCCCTGTCACTGACACCTGATGATCAGCCCGGATTGAACGCGTTTGCCGAGCGCGTCGCGAACTGGCAGCAAAAGGCCTTGCGTGAAGCCAAGCAGCGTTCCCACTGGCTTTATCCTGACGAGGTCTATGAAGCTGCCTGTCGTGATTATGTGATGGCCCTGCTGACAACCCCTGCCGGGGCGGTGCTGCGTGGTGAGCTGGCATCACTGGTGACCGCCATCAGTATAGCCGGCGCGCTCAACGGGCTGGTGCAGACGCTGCTGAGACTCACGGTGCCTGGTGTACCTGACTGCTATCAGGGCACCGAGCGCTGGGATTTTTCACTGGTTGATCCCGACAATCGTCGCCCGGTGGATTATGGCCTTCGTCGTGCCCAGCAACATGACGCGCGCTCGGTGGTTGAACTGTTACCGGGGTGGCGTGATGGCCGGGTCAAGCAGGCGATGATCATGGATGTACTGGCACTTCGGCATCGCTTTTCCACGCTGTTTGCCGAGGGGCAGTATCTCCCGCTTGAGGTGACCGGCTCGAAGCGGCATCACGTGGTAGCGTTTGCGCGACAGCATCAGAACCAGATGATCATTGTCGTGACGGTTCGGCATATGGCGTCCATGCTGAAGGATGCGACCATGCCACAAGTGGCTCCCGATGCCTGGGGCGATACACGACTGGATCTCACCTCACCTGGAAGTGCATGGTCCTCGTGGTTTACACGTAAGCGCGTGTCCTCCGGCGGGGCGCTGTCCGAACTTCTGGCTGAATTGCCCTTTTGTATACTGGTGCGTGAAGTGCGTCCTGACGCCCAGGGCGAGCAGGCTATGGCTGAAGAAGCCGTGTCTGACAGGGCGCTTGCTGATTTACCTGCTACGGATTCAATGCACTGACAGGCTTCCAGCGGACCAGGGAAGCATTATTTTTCAATACGTCGAGGCATATCGTATGCCTCGCCAGGGAGGGTGTCGTCATGGCTGATGATCAATTGCGTATTCGTTTACTGGCTTACCGAATCTGGGAATCCGAAGGGTGCCCGGATGGGCAGTCCGAGCGCCACTGGCAGATGGCCAGTCGTCTGGTGGCAGCGGAACGAATTACTGATCTGCCCAAGGAAGTGCCGCAGCGTTTCGAGATGAACCCTTCCGGACCGAAGGAACATGCTGTCGCAGAAGACGGGGCCGCTGTTGCAGTGCCTGCCGGGGCAGAAGAGAAAACGCCGGCTGCGCCTGCCAGGGCCAAACGAACCACGACATCACGTCGAAGTGTTGATGCAGCTGCGGAGAAGGATGGCAACGTCAGTGTCGAGAAGCCTCCACGTCGTGCCACGGCCAAACGAGGCAGCAAGGGCGGAAAGGCGAGTACCCGAGCCAGACAGGCTCCCGGCGAATGATCGGTAGCCGATACAACATACTGATTTCAAGTACTCACAAGGGCCTTTCATGACCACATCAACGCATTCCGGGGAGTCGACGCCAGGGGTAACCACTCCGGCGCAGGCACCTCTCATGCATACAGAAGAAGGCAGTCGGGTTCAGGAAGGCCTGCCCTATCCTCTGGGCGCGACCTGGGACGGGCTGGGCATTAACTTCGCCATTTTTTCGGCCCATGCCACCAAGGTTGAGCTCTGTCTTTTCAGTGACGACGGTCAGACCGAAATCGAGCGAATTGAATTGCCCGAGTATACCGATGAGGTCTGGCACGGCTATCTTCTCGATGCTCGTCCTGGTCTGCTCTATGGGTATCGGGTTCATGGCCCCTACGCACCGGAAGAAGGGCATCGCTTCAATCCCAACAAGCTGTTGATTGATCCCTGTGCCTGCCAGCTGGTAGGTGAGCTGATATGGGATGATGCCCTTTACGGGTATACGATCGGGCATGAAGATGGTGATCTGAGTTTTGATGAGCGTGACAGCGCGCCGTTCATTCCCAAGTGTCGAGTGATCGACCCGGCATTTACCTGGGGCCGCTCGCAGGAAATTCATGTGCCCTGGGAGCGGACGGTATTTTATGAGGCGCATGTGCGGGGATTGACCATGCGTCATCCCGATGTCAGTGAGAACGTGCGCGGTACCTTTTCCGGGCTGAGTGAGCCGGCAGTACTTGATTACCTGCGAAGCCTTGGTATCAGCTCACTGGAATTGATGCCCATTCATGCCTTTGCCGATGACCGGCACCTGCAGGAGAAGGGACTGCATAATTACTGGGGCTACAATACCCTGGCCTTTTTTGCACCTCATCAGGCATACATGGCCACCAGCACCATCAGCGAATTCAAGCAGATGGTTGCCTGCTGTCATGCCGGTGGTATCGAGGTCATTCTGGATGTGGTGTACAACCATACCGCCGAGGGTAATGAACTTGGGCCAACGCTTTCCTGGAAGGGAATCGATAACGCCAGCTATTACCGTCTGATGCCGGATGACAGGCGCTATTACATCAATGATACCGGTACGGGAAATACCCTGAACCTGTCTCACCCCAGGGTGCTGCAACTAGTAACGGATTCACTGCGTTACTGGGCGCTGGAAATGAGAGTGGACGGTTTCCGTTTTGATCTGGCTACCATTCTTGGACGTGAGCCCCATGGGTTTGATGAAGGCGGGGGGTTTCTGGATTCCTGCCGACAGGACCCGGTGCTGTCGCGCTGCAAACTGATCGCGGAACCCTGGGACTGTGGCCCGGGTGGCTATCAGGTAGGCGGCTTTCCTCCGGGGTGGGCCGAGTGGAACGATCGGTATCGCGATACCATGCGTGCATTCTGGAAAGGTGATGACGGCACCCTGGCTGATTTCGCGACACGGTTGACCGGGTCTGCTGACCTGTTTGACCACCGTGGTCGCAAACCGTATGCCTCGGTCAATTTTGTCACGGCCCATGACGGTTTCACGTTGCGGGATCTGGTGACCTATAACGACAAGCATAACGAAGCGAACGGTGAAGATAATCGTGATGGCCATGACGATAATCATTCATGGAACCACGGGGTCGAAGGCTGGACCGATGATCCGGAGATCAGCGCGTTGCGCATGCGTCAGATGCGCAATCTGATCGCGACTCTGATGTTCTCGCAGGGTACGCCCATGCTGCTGGCCGGCGATGAATTTGCGCGAACCCAGGGAGGAAACAATAATGCGTACTGTCAGGACAGCGAGATTGGCTGGATAGACTGGGACCTGTCGGACGAAGGTCGCGAACTGCTGGAGTTCACACGACGAGTTATTCGATTGCGTCAGCATTACCCCATCCTGCACCGTGGTCGGTTCTTGACCGGCGAATTCAATGAGGAGCTGGGTATTCAGGACATCAGCTGGATGACTCCTGATGCCACGTTAATGGATGTACCCGATTGGAATGATGCCCATGCCCATGCCATTGGTGTCATCCTTGATGGTCGGGCGCAGCCTACAGGAATACGTCGCGCAGGATCAGACAGTACGCTTTTCATTATTTTCAATGCGCATCACGAAGCCATTGAATGGCGTCTGCCGGAGGTGGCTCATGGTCGGCTCTGGATGCGCTGTCTTGATACTGCACAGGCGTCTGATGCGCCGGTCAGTCGAGACGCCATGCTGGAGTTCGGGAGTATGTACAACGTGCAGCCCCGTTCTCTGGTCCTGATGGAGCTGATGCCGCTGTTTTGAAACGAAAATAGTGTCACCGGGCGGGCCATAGAGTGTCTGTTGAATGGGCGCTCTATGGCCTTTTTATGGTCGATTGCCTACTGGCCGCCTATTAAAAAGCCCCGCCACGAGGGCAGGGCCTTTGATATCAACAGCAGGGTTCAGAGTGATGAAGAAGCTCTTGCATCATGCCCGTGTGAAGCATGGTGCGACCTCGCCAGTCTCAGAGCCTGCTCCAGATCTTCTGCGGCACAGGTAACAGTATTACACCTGGCACACAACACATCATTTCCCTGATCGCGCTTTACAGGCACCATGAATTGATCATGGCTGCAGGAAGAGCACTTCAGATCAAGTGCAACTCGCATCATGATGCAAGTTGCGTAGCGTCTGATGAGGTGGTTGTGCGGTTCATCTGGAACGCCAGAATTCTAGACTGGTTCAGCGCCTGAAATGCCAGGCTGGGAGAATGAATGTCATTCCAGTGGCCTACGGTGTCCAGAAATTCACCACATTCATGGCAACTGATTTCAGCACAATCATCTTCATCGTTGCTGGAGATAATCTGTTTGCTTCCGCAACGATGGCAGCTCATTCCGTAATTCATGTTCGCATTCCTTGCGTTGGTCAAGTTGCCATCCTGGCAACACTATTCGTCGGTGCTTGATGCCGGGCATCCTTGCCGGCCGCCGGTTCCCTTTCGTGGCGCAGCACAAACAAGATCGCATATTGTAGTAGGTCTGTACAATATTTTTTTTTTAAAAAATGTACAGTTAAGGGTTGGTGGTATCCAGTACATTTCATTGGCCGGAGTGGACAGGTTTAAGGTTATAACCTTATGTATTTATTATTTTTAAGGAATGCTCAGCTCGGCGCGGCTGGTGCTCGACACTGGGTGAGCAGGCACTGGGCAGGCAATGTGTCGGGGCGTTTTTATCGGCAGGTTATACCAAAGGGTTATCGCATTTGTATAATGTTTTAATGACCCCGTAAGTAATGATGCGTCGCCTGTCTGACAGGAACCTGGGGCACGCTGTGCTACTGACAGGATAAGCTCGGTGATCAGAAGGGCAGCGGAGCGGGTATGTATGGAAGGGTCCGCGACATCAAGCGCGGTGGCCATTGCAATGCCTTATAAGAAGCGCCCGTCGGGACGGGCGCTTCTTACTCCTGAGTTACTTGCCATCTGTTTCCATGAACATGAGAGCAAATCCGCGGGACTCCGGGATTACGGCATTGCCTGTCTTGGCATCCTTGAAATAAAGCCGTACGCCCTTGCAGCGCTGATATGCACTCCATGAATGGCCATAAGCATTGATGGGCTCCCAGTGAGAGAAGCGAAGTCCTTCCTGGTTGACCGTGACCATGACGATGGGATCCCTGAAATGATAGTGGTCATTGATGAGCGACACATACTCGTCGTCGATCTCGACGGTATCAAACAGGGCCATCCCCTTGCCGGTATGTTCACCTGGCTTGTACGGCCCATCGTATTCCATCAGATAAGGCATGGCGGTAAGCGCTGATGCAATGACCTTTTTGCTGCTGTCAGCCGGTAAGGTGTTGATGACTGGTACACGCGCCTGAAAATGGCCTGACATGAACGGCGCCAGCGCGATATTTGCATCGGTCCCCGCGTCCGCCAGAATACGGCGTGGATAATAAAGCTCTACTTCGGAATGTTCGTCCTCGCCTTCGCTGATATAAATCTTCTTTTTGCCGGCTTTCAGTGTGATGTTACCGGCAGAGTTCAGTTTGATGTCGGCGGCACCATTTCTGTTTCTGTTGGTCTCGATACTGAAGTCATTCAGCCGGGTCCAGTCATCCAGTTCCTGAGTAATCCCGTTGACCTTGAAGAAGCTGCCTGCTCCGGTTGCCGACGAAACTGATACCGTATTGTTATCGACATTAACGCCGCCGAACGCATTGGTATAACGGCCGGCCTCGGGTGAAAGCGTGTTTTTCCACCCACTGGCAAAGTGGAAACTATTGCCTGAGGCAAAACAGTCCGTGATTTGACCGCGGGCAGTAGCCTTGATGATGGGAATGGGTTTGTCCGAGTTGCCACCTCGTTCAATCCAGTTACCTTCAATACGGGTATTGAAAATGGTTTTGGTTCGAATCAGGGAGTTGTCACAGACTTCCCATACATTATCGATCAGGGCGCCCCCCCAGAACTCATTTCCACTGAGAATGCCGTAGGTAACATACTGGCACTGATTTCGGATGAAGCGCACCGTAGTGGCTATCAGCTTGTTGCCTATTTCCAGGCAGGCGTGGGTATCGGTGAACTGGCAGTCACGGATCGTGATATCGCAGGCCGTATCAGTATGTATGGCATCGAGGCGTTTCATGCGGAACGTACATTCGCTGACCTGATTGCAATAACCGTTGAGCTTTATGGCGTAGGCATTCGGGTTATCCCTGGCATTATTCGGTGCAAAGAAAGACAGCCCCTGAGCATGATAAACATTCGAGAAGATCGGGCCTTCCAGCTCATTCATGCTTTTTAACGAGGCGCGGTTGCTTGAGTTACCGAAGTGTCCCCACTGCTTGCCCACGACCTTCAGGCGGTTCGTCAGTTCTACCGTCCGATCAAAGCTGAATATGCCTCGAGTCGGCACTTCGATGGTGGTCACCAGCTGAGAGTCAGCCAGACGTTGAAAAGCGTCACTGCTGCTTGTTTTGCCTGTGGGATCTGCGCCCCACATCAGCGGGTTGCCGGTTTCCCCGGATGACCAGATACGTTGATAGCGTGCTCCGGAGCTTGTAACGATGGTATCGCCACCATCATCGTCATTTTTGCTTGAAGGGGCATGGCGATAGCGACCACTGCCATAGCCGGGAACCGTATGATGATCGACTTCAACGACCTCTTCCTGTTTGGCAGGAGTGCGCTGACGAAGTTCTTCGATATTATTGAGAAAAATAATAGTAGTCATGTTCCGCTCCCTGAGTATTTGCTTGCAGGTGTTGGCTTGCATGACCAGTGTCGCGATAGTGTTGATCAGGGTACAGGCGGGGCAGGTGTGGCGGGCAGGTGCGACACCTGTAGCGAAATCAGGCGCTCAAGTGATCGATCAGAATACTCAGACCAATGGCAATCAATATTACACCGCCCAGCATTTCGGCGCGGCGGCCAAAAAGCCCACCCAGGCGCTGTCCAAGCAGGGTGCCAATCATCACCATCAGGGCCGTGGAAAACCCGATAGCCAGACACGCATGTATGATATTGACGTCGGCAAAGGCGAGGCTTACTCCCACGACCAGTGCATCAATGCTGGTGGCAATGGCCGTCAGGACAAGCTGAATCAGCGAGGTGCTTGAAGGCGAGGTTGCTGCGTCTGTATCCGGATCGGGTCGAGTGACCTGACGAAGGCTGGTGTACACCATGCGCCCACCAAGAACAGCCAGAAGGGTGAAGGCAATCCAGTGATCCCACTGCATGACCCATTGGCTGGCAGTAATACCCAGACACCAGCCGATCAGCGGTGTCAGTGCTTCAATGATTCCAAACAGCAGTCCGGTACGTACTGCCCTTGCGATGCTGGGTCTGGTCAGTAACGCTCCCTTGCTGACGGAGGCGGCAAAGGCGTCGGTTGACATTGAGAAGGCAAGAAACGTCAGAGAATAAAATGTCATGACAGAAGGTTCATCGGCAACCGGACCATGGAATGTGGTGTATAGACGTCAATGATAAGGCTTTTTTTTAAAATCTCAATAAAAACAATAATTTACACTGGTTTTATTGTGTAGTTCAACGACATTGTTTCATCAGTGGTTGTGTTGTTTGCCGAATGGATAGCAAGATTTCCAGGGTGATGATGATTAACTCGGGTTGAATTGGTTTTTCTTTTATCATTCCCGATACCGCTGTTTCCCTTCCTGGACTTAAGGTGATTAATCCTTGGTGTGATTGTTATTCGAACGCCTTTAGCGAATTATTATTTGTATGATGTATTACCTAGTTGCTCTGGAATCCCCCATGATCGGCAGCTCCGCTGGATTGTCGTCACTATTACAATAATCGAGGAATATCCCATGCTTCTGATGGCTCACCGTCCCCCTCGCTGTGCACTGGTGCTGGCATTAACCGCCACGCTGGGCATGATGTCGATGCCAGCCGCTGCCGACAACTGGCGTGGGTGGAACATTCATCCGGCAGGCTATCCCAATAGTGTCGCCATGAAGCAGTTTGCCGACCAGGTTACCGCGGGAACACATGGAGATATCAGGGCAAAGGTCTATGACAATGCCATCCTCGGGGATCAATCCGATGCCATCGAGCAGGTCCGTAACGGGGCACTGAATTTTGCCAATTTCAACATGGGGCCGATGGGGCCTATCGTGCCGGCTACCAATGTGCTCTCGCTGCCCTTTCTGTTTGAGGACATCGAGGCCATGCACACGGTCATGGATGGCCCGATTGGTGTGAAGTTCGCCGATGCCCTGGCGGACAAGGGGCTGGTTGTACTGGCGTGGTTTGATTCCGGGGCCCGCAGCCTTTACAACACCAAACGTCCCATTTCCACGCCTGATGACCTCAAGGGGCTCAAGATTCGTGTCATGAACAATGACCTTTATGTCGACATGATTGACGCCCTTGGAGGGAATGCGACCCCCATGTCCTACGGCGAGGTTTACCAGTCCCTCAAGACCGGGGTGCTGGATGGCGCTGAAAACAACTTTCCGTCCTATGAATCCAGTAACCACTACGAAATTGCGCCGTATTTCTCCACCACAGATCATCTGATATTGCCGGAGTGTCTGTGCGTTGCCAAAACCACTTGGGACGCGATGTCTCCAGAAGATCAGAACGTGGTCCAGCAGGCGGCCACTGATGCCGGCGCGTTGCAGAGAAAGCTGTGGGCCGAGCGGTCCGAAACAAGTCGTGAGAAAGTCATTGCCGCTGGCTCCAAAGTCAATGAGATCAAGGACAAGGCAGCCTTTCAGAACCGGATGGCACCGATCTATACCGAGTTCACTGAAAGGTATCCGCAGTTTGCATCGTTGATCGAAGAGATCAAAACCGCGCAGTCTCCGCAGTAATAGCAGGGATGTCTACTTTTCCTGATCAAGGCAGGGGGGCTTTATGTCTGCCAGTGTTCATCTGACGCAGTCCCGGCGCGTGGCGGGCAGGGCCCGTCTGTCCCTGGGGCATGAGCGATGCATGAACGGCGCTGCCTGGTTGTGCATGGCCGTGTCCGGTGTGTTGATGGTGTATCTGATCGGCAGCTTCGGCTGGCTGGTTTTCGGTCGCTACGTGCTTAATGACACGCCGACCTGGGTTGAGCAGTCCGCGCTGGTGTGTGTGGTGTATATCACCACCCTGGGAGCTGCGGCCGGTGTCCATCACCGGGTCCACCTGAGCATCGATTTTCTGAAGGATCGCTTGAGCGGTTGGCCTCAGTGTGTGAACAGCGTTGTGGCGAATGCCTTTGTCATTGTGTTCGGTCTTCTGATGGCCTGGCAGGGCGGTGTCATGTTCATGGGAAACCTTGATCGGCCCATCCCGATGGTCGGTTTATCGGAAAGCTGGCGCGCGGCGCCGCTGGTGGCGAGTGGGGTGCTGATGGCCTGGTTCGCACTGGCTCAGTGTGTGGATGCCGTGATCCATCGTACCCGGGAGGGGCAGTGACATGGGGCTTATCATTCTGTTTGGCATCTTTATTCTCGGACTGGTCGTTGGTGCGCCGGTTGCCTTTGCCGTCGGACTGGCGGCAGTCAGCGCCTTCATCTACGAAGGTATTCCTCTGTTTGTTGCCTTTCAGCGGATGCTGTCCGGCATGTCTGTCTTTTCACTGTTGGCCATTCCCTTTTTCATCTTTGCCGGCGAACTGATGCTGCACGGCGGAATCTCCGACCGCCTGGTGCGATTTGCGTCTGCTGCCGTAGGGCGCGTGCGAGGCGGCCTGGGGCTGGTCAATGTCAGTTCGTCCATGCTGTTTGGCGGTATTTCCGGATCAGCGGTGGCGGATACCTCGGCGCTGGGCTCCATTTTGATTCCTGTGATGAAAGAGAAGGGCTATGACGCGGATTACGCTGTCAACGTAACGGTCACGTCTTCGATTGCAGGTGTGGTTATTCCACCCAGCCACAACATGATCCTCTATGTCGTGGCGGCGGGTGGCGGTATTTCGGTAACACAGCTTTTTATTGCCGGTCTGGTGCCTGGGGTCCTGATGTGCGTTGTGCTTGGCTTTGCAGCTTGGCTTGTCGCGGTCAGGCGGGGGTATGCCGGTGAGCCCTTTCCCGGCATAAAGGCTCTGGCGATAAGCCTTGTCGCCGCACTGCCCGGGCTGCTTACTGCCGTCATTATCGTGGGGGGCGTGCTCTCCGGTATTTTGACCGTGACTGAATCAGGCGCTTTCGGTGCGATCTATGCGCTGCTGGTAACGATTCTGATCTACCGGCAGATGACCTGGGCCGGCTTCAAGGCTGCGGTGTTTCAATCGGTGCGCACCACCTCGATGGTCATGATACTGGTGGCCTGTGCCTCGGCCTTCTCGTGGCTTCTGGCGCTTTACGATGTGCCGACGCTGATGAGCGAAGCACTTTTAAGTATTTCAGATCGTCCCTGGGTCGTGTTTCTGCTGCTGAATATGCTGCTGCTGGCTTTAGGCATGGTGATGGACATGGCCGCTCTGATTCTGATCTGTACTCCCATCTTCCTGCCGGTCGCGACTCAGTTTGGAATGGATCCCATTCAGTTCGGCATTATCCTGATGATCAATCTGGGGCTGGGATTGTGCACTCCACCGGTCGGCTCATGTCTGTTTGTCGGTAGTGTGATCGGCAAGATCAGGATCGAGCAGGCCGTCAGGACCATCTGGCCCTTCTATCTGGCCCTGTTTGCGGTACTGATGCTGGTGACCTACATACCGGCGGTGTCGCTGACGCTTCCTGCATTGATCAAGTAAACCGGTCCGGGAGATAACATGCGTATCAAATCGGTAGTGGCTCATGTTCTGGATGCCCCCCTTGAGCGGGCTTTTGAGAGCGCCAGTATGAGGTTCGAGCGCCGTCAGGCCTGTCTGGTAGAAATTACCTGTGATGATGGGACCATCGGGTGGGGTGAGTGTCTTGGTCCTGCCCGTGCCAATGCCGCCATCGTGACCATTTATGGCCGGATGCTTGAAGGCATGAACCCACTGGACACGACCTGTTGCTGGTCCGAGCTCTACAATCTGCTGCGTGACCAGGGGCAGCGAGGGCTTGCCGTGACGGCCCTTAGTGGGATCGATATTGCCCTTTGGGATATCAAGGGGCGTCATCTGGGTGTATCGGTCGCGACGCTCCTCGGTGGCCGCTTTCGTGAGTCCGTGCCGGCCTACGCCACGGGAGGATTTCGGACGGACGGTCTTGATCGCATTGCCTCCATCAGCGCCGACATGGGGCGTTATGCCCGTGAGGGGTTTTCCGGTGTCAAGATCAAGATCGGATTTGATGTCGAGGAAGACCTTCGACTGATTCGCGCGGTGCGTGAGGCCATCGGCCCCTCCGTCCGGCTGATGATCGATGCCAACCATGGCTATGATGCTCTTGAAGCCATCGAGCTGGGCCAGCGTGCGGCGATATTTTCCATCGACTGGTTCGAGGAACCGGTAGTGCCGGAACAATTGTCGGCCTATCAGGCAGTTCGTGCCGGTCAGCCGATTCCAGTGGCAGGCGGGGAAACCTGGCAGGGTGCCTTTGCCATGCAGGAGGCCTTGAAGGCCGGTGCCGTGGATATTCTGCAGCCGGATGTCTGTGCGGCAGGCGGGCTGACGGAAGCGCTGCGGATCGTGGCGCTTGCGGATCTGCATGGTATTCGTCTGGTGCCCCATGTATTTGGCACCTCGATCGGCATGGCGGCAGCGCTTCAGTTTCTGGCGGCTCTTCCCCCGTCTCCACGCAGGCGCGAGCCTCGCCCCCTGTGGTTTGAATTCGACTGTACCCCCAATCCCTTGCGTCAGGCGATGGTCACATCGCCTCTGCTGCCTGATGCCGGCTGGATGAATATTCCTGACGGCCCGGGCCTTGGTATCGATATTGATCGAGCAGGTTTGAATCGCTTTCTTCAAGGAGCCTCGGCATGACCTCTGTTCCTGATAATTTCAGGCCGCTCGACGGTCGTGCTCCGCGGTTGATCACCCCGCCAGGCGCGACTGACTGCCACATTCACCTGTATCCGAGAGGGCATGAGGCAGAACCTGATGGTCTGGCCATTCCGGCCTGGGCCGAGCCGGAAGATTACCGGGCCTATCAACGATGGCTTGGTCTGGAGCGCGTTGTGCTGACGCAGCCCAATGCGTATCAGGCCAACAATGCCGCCTTGCTCAAGGGGCTTGAGTCCTTGGGCCCGGATGTGGCGAGAGGGGTGGCAGTGGTCAGGCCGGATACTCCCGAAAAAGAGCTGTTGGCGCTGCATCGTGCCGGCGTGCGCGGGGCTCGAATCATGCAGCTGCCCGGCGGTGCTGTCGGCATTGATCAGGCTTGCGCCGTGGAGGCACGTGTTCGTGATTACGGCTGGCATTTGATGATTCAGTTCAACGGGCAGTCTCTCATGACCTACCTGCCGGTACTGGAACAGCTCAAGGGCCCGTTCATCATTGATCATCTGGGCAAGTTCATGGACCCGGTAGCTGCAGATGATGCCCGGATTGACGCCCTCGCCAGATTGATGGATCGCGGTGATGTCTGGTTCAAACTGTGTGCCCCTTATGAAAGCAGCCTGACCGGTGGGCCAGACTTCGAGGATGTGGGCGCGGTTGCCAGAAGAATGATTCACCATGCGCCCGAGCGGGTTATATGGGGCAGTAACTGGCCTCATGTCGGGGTGCCTCGTACGCATTACCCGGATGACGTCGACCTGCTGGATGTATTGATGCGCTGGGCCTCTCCGGCGGAGCAACAGAGAATTCTGGTGGATAATCCTGCCGAGCTTTACGGCTTTGCGACCCCCTGAAACAGACCACAAGGAGGAGTGCCTCATGCTCGAGCGTTTATTGGTCACCGGAGCCGCCGGTGGTGTAGGAAAAGCGATTCGGTCACAGTTGTCGGACCTTGCGCGTCAGGTGCGATTGTCCGATCTGTCGGATATTGATGAGCTGGCTGCCCATGAAGAAAGCAGGCCCTGTGACCTGGCGGATATGCAGGCCGTTCGTTCGCTGGTTGCTGGCTGTGACGGCATTCTTCACCTGGGAGGGGTTTCGGTTGAAAAGCCGTGGCAGGGTATCCTGCAGTCCAACATCGTTGGCACCTACAACCTCTATGAAGCCGCTCGGCAGGAAGGGAGGCCGCGTATTGTTTTTGCCAGTTCCAATCACACCATCGGGTTTTATACGCGCCACGAGCGGATTGATACTCGTGTTCCGCATCGGCCGGATTCACTGTATGGCCTGTCAAAGTGTTTCGGTGAGGACCTCGCCAGCCTGTACTGGGACAAGTTCGGAGTGCAGACCCTGTCGGTACGCATTGGCTCCTGTTTTCCGCAGCCCAGGGATCAGCGCATGCTGGCAACCTGGATGAGTGTGGCGGATTTCATGCGCCTGCTGGTGCAGGCCTTTGATGCGCCTTTTCTGGCTCATACGGTCATTTATGGCGTATCCGACAACGATGAGTGCTGGTGGGACAACCGGCATGCCTCGTTTCTGGGATGGCGGCCGGAAGACAGTTCGGCCCCCTGGCGTGCTCAGGCACTGGATGCCACACCGGTGCTGCCGGTGGATGCTCCCGAGCTGCGCTATCAGGGGGGCGGATTTGCAGCACAGGGCCATCCGGACGATACCGACGACTGAGGAGAATGTTCGCGTAACCGGGCGATCATATGCTGCTATGCTTTTCTGACCCTACCAACAACAATCATGTCAGGAGAAGACAATATGGTCTCGGTCAGTCTTGCACGTTACGCCGGAGTCATCGGGTGTGCCACGGTGCTGGGTCTTGGGGCAGGTGCGGCCATGGCCCAAAAGCAGGACCCCGTCGCCGCGCAGCTTTGTGAACCGATGGCCTACCGTATGGGGCTGCACTATCAGCAGTCTGCTGAAGTGGCTGCCCTGCAGCGTCAGAGCTATGTACTGGCTTCCCTGCGGCTGGATCAGGCACTCGCCGCCCATCCTGATACAGACAATCTGGCTATCATCACTGACCTTGACGAGACCGTACTTGATAATTCGTCTCTGCTGGTACGTGACATGGAACGCTGTCACGATTACACCACGTGGGATACCTGGCACGACTGGGAAAAAGAGGGCGTGCCGACATTGATTCCTGGCGCTCTGGCGTTTCTCGAGAAGGCTGACAGGGCCGGTGTGTCCATTTATTACATTTCCGACCGCTCGGACGAAAACAAGTCCGATACGATAGCTACGCTTGACCGGCTTGGCCTGCCTCAGACCAGTGAGGATCATGTCCTGCTTCTGGGGCCGCCGAAGGCAGAGCGCCGCGCCAGCGTGTTGAAGGATCACACTGTCATCATGCAGCTGGGTGATACCCTGCATGACTTTTCGGACCGCTTTGCCGGTACCACGCCAGCTCAGGATCATCAGCAGGTTCAGCGCAGCGCCGACCATTTCGGCCATGACTGGATCATGCTGCCCAATGCGGCCTATGGACACTGGAGCGATTCAGACCTCAAGACATGGCAGGAAAAAAGCCACCAGTGACCCCGGCTGAAGGCCACGTGCTCAAGGTGGCCTTCCCCTTTGCGACAATGTCGTGAAATATGCTCGAACGATGATTTCAGGCATATATCATTTGCACTGCTTTCGCATTTGTCTGCAGTTGATTAAGCTTGGTCAAATTTTTCTATCCTTAACGCGCCTGGCGATTAGTCTATGACGTCTGAATCTGTTCTCACGCCTGACCTTAGTGTGGTCGTACCCGTCTATAACGCCATCGGCTCGCTACCGACCCTGTTTGAGCACCTTCAGGCCTTGCCGGCTGATCGGGTTCAAATTCTGCTGGTCAATGATGGTTCCAAGGACGACAGTCTTGCCACATGCCGTGGCTTTGAAAAAGAGTGTGATAACGTCACGGTCATGGACCAGCCGAACGGGGGGGTGTCGGCTGCCCGCAATGCGGGCCTTCGCGCTGCGCGTGGTCGCTATGTCGCCTTTTGTGATTCGGATGATTACCTTGAAGCGGCGCCATTGCTTCAGGTGCTCGACAAGGCCGTGGACGCCGATGCAGACGTTGCGGTGTTCAATTACGCAACCATGGATGAATCGACAGGCCAGATACTCAGGCGCTCCGAGCTGGAGGAGCACGGGTTTGATTTTGATCGTGACTTTCCCATGCTTTATGAGGCAGGTCTGTTCAACCCGGTCTTCAACAAGTTGTTCAGGGCCGACCTTTTGCACCGGCACGCCATCGAGTTCGAAGAAGGTGTGGCGCTGGGAGAAGACTTCCGCTTCAACCTGGACATCTTTGTGCACGTTCAGCAGGGGGTCATCTGCAACGATGATGTCTATCGCTACATGGTGGGTCAGTCTGAATCCCTGACCACCAGTTATAATCCCAGACAGTTCACCTATTTTGAATACGGACTGGGCCGAGTGGAGAAGCTGCTGCGCGAACGGGGCATTTACAGCGATGCCTTCATGGCAAGGCACTGGACGCGTGCACTGGTCAACAGCGCACAAAACATTGCCAAGCGGGGTGGCCCCGCATTGTCGGCTGCCTTTCATGAGTTTCGTGACAATGCCCGTACTGCACGTCGCCAGGCCGATCTGGGCCAGGCTACCCCCTGGCAGGCAGGGCGTCAGACGGCACTCATGACACGCCTTGTCCGTCACAGGCAGGATACCCTGCTGTTTTTTATCGTGTTTTTCGGCACCAAATACAAGCAGCGCAAGGTGGGTGTTCGCTGAACCTGCCAGCGGCATGTTTTTACAGGGCGCCCTTCCGGCCGCCCTGTGTGTATCATGGTGTCAGTTGACAGGACGTTATCCGGCGCTGAACAGATCACTGTAGGCGCTCAATGCCGGTACGCCGCCCAGATGGACATACAGGATATTTGAGCCTTCCGGGAATTCACCGTTTCGGACCATGTCGATCATGCCATGCATCGACTTGCCTTCATACACCGGGTCGGTCAGCATGCCCTCCAGTCGAGCACACAGCCGTATGGCCTCCAGTGTACCTTCGTTGGGCAAGCCGTATTCCGGATGGCCGTAGCGGGTATCAAGCACCACATCGTCGTCGGTGATCGGACGACCCAGCGCCACCAGTTCAGCTGTCTTTTGAGCAATGCGCAGTACCTGGGCGCGTGTTTTCTCCGGCGCGGCAGAGGCATCGATGCCGATGACCCGGTCGGCGCGGCCATCGGCCGCAAAGCCCGCAATCATGCCAGCCTGCGTACTGCCGGTAACAGCGCACACCACGATATAGTCAAAGGTCAGGCCAAGCGCCTGTTCCTGCTGACGCACCTCTTCGGCAAAGCCTGCAAATCCCAGCCCGCCCAGCGGGTGTTCTGAACAACCGGCCGGGATGGGAAACGGTTTGCCCCCGCGCGCTTCGACTTCTTCCATAGCCTTTTGCCAGCTGGGCCGAATGCCGATATCAAAGCCGGCATCATCGAGCCGCACATCAGCGCCAAGTATGCGGGACATTTCGATGTTGCCGACCTTGTCGTAAATCTCGCTGTCATGGTTGACCCAGTTTTCCTGTACCAGCACGCACTTCATGCCCAGGTGTGCTGCGACGGCGGCGACCTGACGGGTCTGATTGGACTGAATGCCCCCTATTGATACCAGGGTGTCGTAGCCGCCCCTGATTGCCTCCGGGATCAGGTATTCAAGCTTGCGTGTCTTGTTACCTCCGAAGGCCAGGCCGCTGTTGCAGTCTTCCCGCTTGGCGTACAGCGCCACCTTGCCGCCCAGGTGTTCGCTGAGTCGCTTCAGCGGATGAATCGGGCTGGGGCCAAACGTCAGTGGGTACTTGTCGAAATCCTCAAGAGACATGGCATGATTCCTTGTTGTTGGCGTATCGGAGCGCTGGCATGAATAAGGGCTGCATCGATTACCAGTGTAACGATCTCGGATATGCAAGAGGTTGCGTTATCAGGATCAATTGATGCGTAATGTTTTAATCAAACCGTGCCTGGCGATGCATGAGTAAATAAAAGACATCATCTGCGCAATAAAAAAAGGCCTGCTCATGAGTGACGAGATAACGCTGGACCGTATTGACCAGCAGGTGCTGCGCCTGCTTCAGGCCGATGCCTCCCTGTCCAATGTGGCGCTGGCAGAGTGCGTCAATCTCAGCGCGCCCGCCTGCCTGCGGCGGGTAGAGCGATTGAAGCGGGCCGGTCTGATTCGTTCGGTGGTGGCTTTGCTTGACGAGGAGAAGCTGGGGGCCGGTATGGTCGTCATCGTCGGTGTCGTGCTGGATCATTCCACCACCGCCTCGTTTGCCGAATTCGAGCAGGCTGTCGGGAAGGTCACCGGGTGCATGGAATGTCATGTGGTGACCGGCGAATTCGACTACTTTTTATTGTTGCGCACCCGGGATTACAAAAGCTTCAATCGGCTGCATGCCGAGCAGTTGCTTCACCTGCCGCATGTACGGCAGATTCGCTCCTTCATGGGGTTGAGGCGCGTGCTGTCAACGACGCAGATTCCGATGTAGGTAGAGGATTGCCGAGCGACGTGAGCTCTGCGTACATGGGAAGTGTGCAGGATTGTAGACACTTCATTAGCCGTTTGGCGCCTTTGAAAGGGCTCATGAAAGATCAGTTGCAGGCATTCGGTGAGTGATTTTTCCCCAAGCCATGCGCGTGAAAGGCAGGAATGATATACTCCCGGGGTTCATCGGTCGGCATGTTTTACGCGTCGGCCGGGCAAGTGCATTGTTGACAGGCTGCCGATCGCTGTTACCTCGGCGGCCTGTAGGTTTGAATATCCAGACTCACGTCAATTGCTGTGACAAAAGAGGTCAACGCCAATATGTCCGATACGCCAAAGATCATTTATACGCTGACAGATGAAGCGCCCGCACTGGCGACGTTTTCGCTGTTGCCGATCATCGATGCCTTTACCGACCCGGCAGGCATTGAAGTCGAAACGCGGGATATCTCTCTGGCCGGCCGCATTATCTGTCTGTTTCCGGAGCGTCTGACCAGCGAGCAGCAGTTGGGCGATCATCTGGCCGAGCTGGGTGAGCTGGCCAAGCGGCCTGAAGCCAATATCATCAAGCTGCCCAACATCAGCGCTTCCATGCCGCAGCTTAAAACCGCGATCAAGGAGCTGCAGGGTCAGGGCTTTGATCTGCCTGATTATCCGGATGACCCGTCCTCCGATGAAGAGAAGGACATCAAGGCGCGCTACGATCGGGTCAAGGGCAGTGCGGTCAACCCGGTACTGCGTGAAGGCAATTCCGACCGTCGTGCTCCGACCTCGGTCAAGAACTACGTTCGCAAGTACCCGCACCGCATGGGCACGTGGAGCAGCGATTCGAAGTCGCATGTCGCCCACATGAGCGAAGGTGACTTCTACGGCAGTGAGCAGTCTGCCACGATGGACAGGGATGATGCCCTGCGCATCGAACTTGTTGGCAAAAACGGCGAGACCCGGGTTCTCAAGGATTCCGTCAAGGTTCTTGATGGTGAAGTGGTCGATGCCTCTGCCATGAGTTCTGCAAGTCTGCGTGCGTTCGTGGCTGATGAAATCGAAGATGCAAAACAGAAGGGTGTACTGTTCTCCTTGCACCTGAAAGCCACCATGATGAAGGTGTCCGACCCGATCATGTTTGGCCTGGTGGTGCAGGAGTTCTATCAGCAGGTACTCGAGAAGTACGCTGATGACCTTGACAAGGCAGGCTTCAACCCGAACAACGGCATTGGTGACCTTTATTCTTCCATCGAGTCGCTGCCGGAAGATCGTCAGAATGCCATCAAGGCCGATATCGACGCGCTGTATCAGGAGCGTCCGTCGCTGGCCATGGTCAATTCCCACAAGGGGATTACCAACCTGCACGTGCCCAGTGATGTGATCATTGATGCCTCCATGCCGGCGATGATTCGTGATTCCGGCAAGATGTGGGGCACCGATGACGAGCTGCATGATGCCAAGGCCGTTATCCCGGACCGCTGCTATGCCACGATCTATCAGACCGTGATCGAGGACTGCATCAAGCATGGTGCCTTTGATCCGACCACCATGGGCAGCGTACCCAATGTAGGGCTGATGGCACAAAAGGCAGAAGAGTACGGCTCTCACGACAAGACCTTCCAGATTCCGATGGCGGGCACGGTCAAGGTCACCAACGGTGCCGGTGACGTCATGTTCGAACACGCTGTCGAGGAAGGCGATATCTGGCGCATGTGCCAGGCCAAGGATGCTCCGATTCAGGATTGGGTCAAACTGGCCGTTACGCGGGCACGTGACAGCGACACGCCGGCCATCTTCTGGCTGGATGCCAACCGCGCTCACGATGCGCAGGTGATCAGCAAGGTAGAACGCTATCTGAAGGATCACGATACCAGCGGTCTGGACATCCGTATTCTGGCGCCGGTCGAGGCCATGAAGTTCTCGCTGGAGCGGATTCGCAAGGGCGAAGACACCATTTCCGTGACCGGTAACGTACTGCGTGATTATCTGACGGATCTGTTCCCGATCATGGAGCTTGGCACCAGCGCCAAGATGCTGTCGATCGTTCCGCTGATGAACGGTGGCGGGCTGTTTGAAACCGGTGCCGGTGGTTCTGCACCCAAGCATGTTCAACAGCTGGTGGAAGAAAATCACCTGCGCTGGGATTCCCTCGGTGAGTTTCTGGCACTGGCGGCCTCGCTTGAGCATCTGGGCAAGACCTTTGACAACAAGCGGGCCAGCATCCTGGCCGCAGCGCTGGACCAGGCCAACAGCGATTTCCTCGATAACGACAAGTCGCCCAAGCGCAAGACCGGTGAACTGGACAACCGGGGTAGTCACTTCTATCTGGCCATGTACTGGGCCAGGGCGTTGGCCGAGCAGAATGATGACAGCGAGCTGAAAGCGCTGTTTTCCGATCTGGCCGACACCCTTGAAGCCGAAGAGCAGACCATTGTCGGTGAGCTCAATGGTGCTCAGGGCAAGGCTGTAGACCTCAAGGGCTATTACCATCTGGACAAGAAGCTGGCCAGTGAAGCCATGCGTCCGAGCGAGACGCTGAACAAGGCGCTGGAGAAGGTATCCAACTGACAGGATGCCAGGACGTATCACCATGGAACAGGCCCTTCGGGGCCTGTTTTTTTGAAGGGTGCTCCCGGTAATGAAAGCCATTATCAAGCACTTTCAGGATATAATAGCGCAACGGGATTCATTCATCTGGAGGTGGCATGGCCCACTTTGCACGACAGGACGCCTTTATCTGGCACGGGGCCGGTGTTCCCATCACCGTCGACATGACCACTCAGGGACGAGGGCCGCTGGCACTGCTTCTGCCGGCGATTTCTACTGTCTCCACCCGGCATGAGCTGGCCCCGCTCCAGGCCCGGCTGGCCGAACATTACCGCACCGTATCGGTAGACTGGCCAGGCTTCGGCGATCGGGCACGCCCGTTTCATGAGGGGAATGCAGCGTTGATGGTGCGCTTTCTCGATGATCTGCTGACGCATCTGAGCGAGCGACCGGCGCTAGTGGTCGCTGCCGGTCACGGTGCCGGGCTTGCATTGCTGTACCTGAAGCGCCACCCCGACGCCTGCGATGCGCTGGCGCTGGTCGCGCCGACCTGGCGCGGGCCATTGCCGACCATGACCCGTGGTGTCAACAAGCCCTGGTTCAAGCAGCTTCGGCAGGTGTTTGATTCTCCGGTAGGCAAGGGGCTTTACTGGCTGAACATACGGCCCTGGTGTATTCGCAAGATGGTTAACGAGCACGTGTTCGAGCAGCAGGACTGGCTGAACAGGGCACGTATGGCCGGCAAGCGTCAGGTGCCGAAAAGTGCCGGCGCACGCCACGGCTCCATCCGGTTCGTGACAGGCTGTTATGACGCCTTTATCCATGCCGAGGATGCACGCGCAGCAGTGGAAGGCCTGAACGTGCCGGTGCTGATGCTCAGTACTCCGCATATGCCGGCCCGCTCCGGGGAAAACATGCAGGTACTGGGTGAGGCTGGGAACGTTGACGCGGTAACCCTGCCGCATGGACGGCTGTTGATGCACGAGGAGTGCCCCGAGGCAGTGTATCGCGCCATTCATGACTTCATGGAACAGCGTGCTGCCGCCGCCCAGGGCTGACGGTCACGCAGTCGAATCGACTGCGGTGCGTGTCAAAAAAGCCGGGCATCCGCCCGGCTTTTTTGATGGTACTTTTTCGATCCGGAGTTAAAGGCTCACCCTGCCGGTCAGGGTGATTTCCAGCGGGTCACCGACAACAACACGTGTGCTGCCACCGCTGGAGGGGTAATAGGTGCTATCGAACAGGTTTTTCACGTTGAGCTGCAGATGTGTGGATTGCCCCCACAGCCGTGAGTCCCAGCCGATGAATGCATCCGCCACGGTATAGTCATCCAGTGAAAAGCTGTTGTCGCTGTCGCCCTCACGTGCGCCAACGTAGCGTACACCGCCCCCGACGCGCCATTGGCCGAGATGCGGTGCGAGGGCGAGATCATGGGCCATATAGACAGTGGCCGTATGGCGGGCGGCATTCGGCAGGCGGTTGCCCTTGTTGCCTTCAGTATCCCTGATGACCTCGGTATCGGTATAGGCATAGTTGGCCAGGACTGACCAGCGCGGCAGAAATTCGCCGTTCAGGCCCAGCTCGATGCCCTGAGCACTGGCTTGACCGACGGTGCGAGTGACGCCGTTATCGGATACGGCCACATTATCCTTGCGAATGCGGTACACCGCGACCGTGCCGGCCAGCTGATCCGTCCAGAGATGCTTGAGGCCGATTTCGTAGCCTCTGCTGTGTTCCGGCTCGAGCAACTGGCCGGTATCGCTGTCGGCCCCATTGGGTACAAAGGCTTCGCTGTAGCTTGCATAGGCTGAAGTACGGTCACTGAGTCGGTAAAGCAGGCTGGCCGAGGGCAGAAAAATATCATCCTGCGTATCGGTGCTGACGACGAAGGGGCGGCCTTGGCCACCGTACTGCTCATAGTGGCTGAAGCGGCCGCCCAGGGCCAGAATCCACTGATCATCCAGATGCCACCGATCATTGACGTAGACCCCGGTTGTATTGATTTCGTCAAGGCGGTGGCTGCGACCGGCATTATAGTCATCGGTATCAAGCGTCAGCGTACGGTTGCCGGCGTTGTAAATCGTGCTGTCCGTCACGGCGCTGCCCCGGTAGACATCCGCCAGGTAGTCGCGCTGGCGCTCATGGTCGGCGCCCAGCACTATCTCATGGCGCTGATTGGCCAGCCACAGGTCTCCGGTCACGTCCAGTGACGTATAAATGACCCGGCGATCAAACCCCTTGTTGGCATCGGCGCGGCGGGTCAGTGCTCCCGTCGTATCGTCCACGCCTAGAACGCGCGGCTGACCATCGCTGTACTGCCGTCTGTTCCAGCCATAGGTCAGGCGCATCTTCCAGTCGTCCACCAGATCCTGTTCCCACCAGCCGGTGATGGCCTGATCATGGCCATAGACACGAGACCATGATTCATCAAATCGGCGTTTGCGCGGGACGCCGGCAGGGGTACCTTTGGTGATGACCGTGCCGCGATCCAGGGTCAGGTCATAATCCCGGTACTCATAGGAAAGTTGCGCCCGATTGTGCTCCCCCTCCCAGCGGAGAGAAGGCGCTACGGTTGTTCGCCGGCGGGTACCAAAACTGCGCCAGTCATTTTCATCCCTGTGATCCACGATAAAACGAAAGGCGAGCCCGGTATCCTGAATCGGGCCGGTGACATCGATGCTGGCATTGCCTCCGCCGAAGGAGGAAAGCTCGCCACTGATACTGCGCTGCCAGGTGTATTCAGGCCGTTTGGTGACCAGATTGATCACGCCTCCGGGATCCTGCTGGCCATGAAACAGGGCACCCGGGCCCTTGAGTACTTCCACATGATCGACGGTGGCCATTGAAAAGGTGCCACGGGGCTGGCGGATGCCGTCAATCAGGATGGAGCCATCGCTGTTGCTGCCAAAGCCTCGTTTGATAAAGCCGTCTTCGGTACCGCCCATGGTGTTGCCCTGGGTGACACCGGCAGAGAAGGTCATGGCGTCGGTCAGGGTAGTGGCGTTGCTGTCCTGAAGCAGCTGAGGCGTAATGGTTTCGACGGTGCGTGCTTCGTCCAGGAAACTCACCGGGCGCTTCGAGGCAACGGTGCTGGTGCGGGCTCGGTAGCTTTCTGGTGCGATGGAAGACAGGCGGTGTGACTCGACCACTACGGTATGGGAATCAGCGTGCGCCGGCAGGTGGGCTGCCAGCAGGGAAAGGGATGAAAAACCGACAAAAACAAGGCGTGTTGCAGGGCGGGCCATGGGAATCTCGTGTGATGGATAAACGCGCGTTCAGGGAGTGGGCACAGACGTACCCTGAAACGTGGCAGGCTCGGGCAGGTCAAGCCCTGCCAGGGCCAGCAATTGCCTGAAGGTATCCCGTGGATCAATACCGCGGGTGACCTCCGGGTGCAGCCAGACAGCCAGTTGCTCAAGGGCCACCATGGCAAATGGACCCTGGTGGAAGCCGTGCCACAGGGCGTGAAGGTGGCCCCGGTGAACGGCGCTCAGCGTTTTCCAGCCGGGCAACTCTTCCAGCTGGCCGAGTCCCTTGAGCAGGGTGGCCCTGTCGACGCCGATGCCGGCACGTACCGTGCTGCCGTCCGGCCATTGTCCGGCAGTGGCGACAATGTGATCTGGCGGATGGGACAGTACCCATTCATTGTTGATGACCGGGCTGCCCTCACGCGCCATGGACACGGCATTGTGTCCTCCTGCCCGGGTCAGAAGAAGATCCAGCCCGGTGCCGACATTGGTTCGGCAGCAGGCCACCTTGAGTCCGGGCGCAATCGCCAGCAGTACGGAAGGCCGGGTGCGCGCAGTCGCGAGCGCTTCATCAAGGCGTTTCTGGTGCTGATCAATCAGGGCCATGGCTCGCGAGGCCGCCTCGGTACGGTTCAGTGCCTGGCCGAGCAGCTTCAGCGAGCGTGGGGTGTTCTTCAGCGGATGGGTATGAAAATCAAGATACAGCACCGGTATCCCAAGTCGTTTGAGGGTGCTCAGGGCCTGGGTAGTAGCCAGATCGGCCTGCTGCGACAAGGGGAGAATGACCAGATCCGGGCGCAGTGCCAGCAGGCGCTCGACATTCAGCGGGGCCGAGGAGCTGCGGGCAAGATGGGGGATGTGGTGAAGCATCGGCCAGGTCGCGGTCAGCCATCGGGCCATGCCTGGGTCGTAATGGGCCAGGGGCGCGCCAAACCCTGCGAGATGCCGAGTCGGCTGGTCGGAGACAAGCATCAGTGCGTAGAACTGGCGGGGTTGAAGCAGGAAGATGCGTTGGGGCCTTGCATCAATCGTGACGTGCCGGCCGGCCAGATCGGTCAGATGGCGGGGATACCCTGACGCCGCCTGAGCGGCCAGCGATGACAATAAAAGGCCTGTCAGAAGACAGGCCATCAGAAGACAGTACCGAGCACGGTGCATGAGGCTTACACATGATGTTGATGATAATTACTATTGTTCATCATTTATTATTGTTTGTAAAAATATTTCATTAATGTGCGTCATGTCTAAAAAAGCAATGCCAACTGGGTCAGGGCATGAATGGCTACCCCGACCAGCCCGCCGACCAGTGTGCCATTGATGCGAATGTACTGCAGGTCATTGCCCACGTTGTGCTCGATCTGTTCTACCACATCTCTGGCGCTCAATTGATCGATGTAGTGGCGAATATAGGCATCGATGCGTGCTGAATTGCTGGCCACCAGAGGCGGTATGAGGGTAATGGCCTGGGTATTGATCCAGTCTCGTGCTGCCGGGTTCTGGTCAAGCACCTGAACGTAGTGATCGATGAAATCAAGCAGGCTGGCTTTGGTGTGTGATGTGGAGGAGTCAAGGTCGGCTTCCCAGCGCAGCAGTACATTGGCCCACAGGCGCTGGATATAACGCTGCATGGGGGCATTGCTCAAGAGTTCATCACGAATGCGGTCGAGCCTTGCGATCATGACCGGGTCGTTGCGGGTGCGCTCGATGAAGTGGTCCAGCGTCTGATCGAGTTGTCGGCGTACCGGGTGGTCCGGGTCCTGGCTTACCTCGGTCAGCAGGCGTGAAAAACGTTCGATCAGCCGTTCGTTGGCAATCCACCCGGCAAATCGGTTGAGGCTGATCTCGCGGCCGAAAAACCGGGGATTGATCAGGCGGAAGATGACCTGAGTCAGCTGGCGCTTGAGCCAGCGTTGATGGACGGGGCTTTCAAGCCAGTGCGCCAGCCGTGTCAGGGTGTCATCGAGCAGGGCCTGGTGTTGTCCATCCTCCTTGAGGGCTGCGAGCACGCGGCCGATCAGCGTGGCCGGGGCCAGCCGGGATGCGTAGCGCAGCAGGGTGGCCTCGATGAAGCGCCGAGCGCTGTCATCCTGTCCGGCGCGCAGGGCATAGCGTATGGCGCGGCACAGGCCATCAGCCAGTTTCTCCCGATGTGCCGGCGCCTGCAGCCATTGCAGCCATTTGCCGGCCAGGTCCGCGCGCTCGACGCTGGCATGTACATAGGCGCCGGAAAGAAAGTTGTTGCGGATGAAACGCGACAGGCTGTGCCCAATGCGACTCTTGTTGCGGGCAATGATCGACGTGTGAGGAATGGGAATGCCCAACGGGTGACGGAAGAGGGCTGTCACGGCAAACCAGTCGGCAATACCACCGATCATGGCGGCTTCGGCGAAGGCATTCAGGTACGCCATGGCCGGAGAGAGGCCGGCCCATTTAATGCTCACAATATACAGGCAGGCGGCAATAACCAGGCAGGCGCCGGCCAGACGTTTACGATTTTTCATAGGGTTCGCGCTGTCGTGGCAAGGTGATTCGTGGCGTCAGGATACGTCATCCTGCGGGCGCCGTAGAGAGGGTGAAACAGATCATCCTTTGTTAGACTTGCGTGTTTGGGCCTCGCAGGACGCGAGGCTTTAACGCATGAAAGGAAGTATGCAATGTATCTCTGGTATTCCCTGTGGGACTGGATTCAGGCCAATGCAACGGTGTTCAGCGCGCTCACCAGCGTGGGAATGCTGATTATCTGGGGGGTGTACCTGCAGCTTTTATTGCATAACTTCCGGATGCAGCGACGGCCTCAGATCATCATCAACCGCGGCCATGGTCGAGATCTTGATTCGCGCTGTCTGGTCAGCAACATGAGCCAGTCCTCGGTCTTTGTGGAGACGGTGATAGCCTGTCTGATCACCAATAAAAACAGCTATTGCCGGGATATTACCGATGAGGTCAATGAGGCCGGAAACGAGGACGAGCGCCTTCGTGAACTGTCCCAGGCCGAGCGGCAGTCCGGGCGGTGGACGCGTCAGGGGCCGCTCGATACTGCCGAATACATGGAGGGGGGCAGCTTTCGCTCCTTTATCGAGTGCATTTGCCTGCAACATGACCTGGCGACCAACGATAACGGGCTGCCTTCTCTCGAGGAGGAAACGCTGGAAGCCATCGAAATTCGCGTTATCGGTTTTTTTGGCCCGGATCCAAAGCCCATCGGGGCCTCGCGGCGTTTCAACATTTCGGTGGATGATGACAGCGGGTTGATACGCCTGATCCCGGCGACCAACTATACACCGCAGTCCAGCAAGCGCCGGCATCGTCGAATGCTGCGCCGCTGGGTCAACGACATCGAGTGATGCCCGCCGTGCTGACCTGCTTTGACCCGGCACGTGTGACAGGCCATCATGTCGCTGGCCTGTCGGTCGACCTTTTCCTTGTAAACGGATATTCGAGATGATCAAGAACTTCCCCGGGGCCCTGCTGGGCATTCCTGTTGGTGGCATTGCCTGGCTTGCAACCAATAACATGCTGATAGGTGTCGGCGTGGGGATTGCCGTGGGTATCGGCTGGGATGTGTGGCGTCAGCGTGGCGACGACGACAAGGATGAGTCGTCGCGTTAAGCCTTTCTCTTGCCGCTCAGACCAGACGGACGGTCGCCAGCTCTTCCCAGCGTGTCGTGCAGCGCTTCGAGCGATACCGGCATCGTAGCTGCCAGGCATCGTTCTGGCGCACGTAGCCAACGGTGATGGTGTGTTGTCCGAAGCGTTGATTGGCCTTGTCCAGTGTGGTCATCAACGCCTCATCCCGCTCTGCCTCCCGGGTAGTGTCATCCGGAAAGTGCAGCTGCCTGTTCTGACATGGCTGCAGATCCATCAGCATGACACCGCATTTCTGATATCGGTGCCCACGGCGATACAGTCGCGCCAGCCCGTCAAGGGCTGCCTTTACCAGTAGTCGCGTACTGTCGGTGGGGTAGCCGAGTTCCATGATCAGTCGGCCCTGATGAGTGGGGGCCGTCTGCCGCGCATGACGCGCGGTCGATAGCGTTACCATGACGGCACGTGCCAGGCTTTTCTGCTCTCGCAGTTTTTCGGCACCCCTGTTGGTGTGCTGGCGCAGGGCCTGTTCCAGCGAAGGGTAATGCCCGGTTGCCTGCCCGAGGCTGCGGGACGTCATCAAGTGGTGCTTTTCCCCTTCGGGTCCGGTGGTGGTGTCGAGGCAGGCACGTCCACCCAGTTCTCTGGCGGTGCGCTCAAGCACTACGCTGAAATGTCGGCGAATGTGCTGAGGCGGGCTGCAGGCCAGATCCAGCGCACTGTGAATACCCATCAGCGTTAGCCTGGCCGCCAGGCGGGCACCAATGCCCCAGATGTTCTCAATGGGGGTCGTGGCCAGGACCTGACGAGTGCTGGGGTCCGTCATGTCTCCCAGTTGATGCACGTGATCACCCCGGTGCTTGGCCAGCCGACTGGCCAGTTTGGCGAGCGTAAACGTGGGTGCGACACCGATGGAAACCGGAATGCCGGTATAACGGTGAATCCGGTGGCGAAGGCGGTGAGCATCCGGTATCAGGTCGTCGGTCGGCAGACCACTCAAGTCAAGCCATGCCTCATCAATCGAGTAGGGGATGACCCGTGCCCGGCTCTGATACAGCACGTCCATGACCCGTGCGCTCATGTCACCATAAAGCTCATAGTTGGATGACCGCAGCACTACCCGTCGTGCGATGGCCGTGTCTATCAGGTGGGCAGGCATGCCCATCGGCACCCCCAGCTGCTTGAGCTCTTCGGAGCGAGCAATGATGCAGCCATCGTTGTTTGACAATACGCCGATGGGGCGGCCGTACAGGGCTGGATCAAAGACGCGCTCGCAGCTGGCGTAGAAGTTGTTGCAATCCACTAAAGCGAAAGGGCCGGCCATGGTCAGCCGGCCCGGTGAATCACAAAGGTGACCACGCCCCAGATCTGGATATCACGGTCGGCCAGTGGAATGGGGGCATAAGCCGGGTTCGCGCTGTAAAGCCCAGGGCGCTTCCCCTGATGCTTCAGGGTCTTGACCATCATTTCGCCATCCACCACGGCCACGACCATTTGTCCGTGTCGAGGGGACAGGGCGCGGTCAATGATCAGCAGATCGCCTGGTTGAACCCGGGCATCGGTCATGGAATCGCCTTCTACCGTGACCAGAAAGGTCGATGAGGGGTGCTGCACCAGATAGTCGTTCAGGTCCAGCCGTTCGGTGACGTAATCCTGAGCGGGGCTGGGAAAGCCGGAGATACCGGCACGGACGTGAAAGGTCACTTTCGGACAGGTCAGGGAAGGCGGGACAGGAGTGAGGGCGGCGCGACGTTGCATGACAGGAAACCATGGTGGGTTAACGAAACGGATACTGTTTTTTTATACAGTTATTTTTGCATCCTGACTACCCGGGTCGACCATAGTACGAGGCCATCCATACTCGCCAATGGCGTCACGCTGGGCTCAGGCATATGGTTTTAAGTGCTATTCTTATATCCTTGATGCTTAAGCGCGATGTGGGAGCATGAAATGAGAATTGATGGACAGGCGATCCGCCAATGGGGGCGCCAGCTGTTTCCCATTGCCAGCTGGCTGCCTCGCTACCGTGTCCATACCCTGGGGCACGATACACTGGCGGCGTTGATCGTGACGCTGATGCTGATTCCTCAGGCGCTGGCCTACGCACTGCTGGCTGGCGTGCCTGCCGTCATCGGGTTGTATGCCTCGCTGCTGCCATTGGTGGTGTATACCCTGTTCGGGTCCAGTACAACGCTTTCCGTTGGCCCGATGGCGGTGGTATCTCTCATGACGGCAACGGCGGCCGCACAGGTAGCCGGGCCGGGCAGTAATGCGTACCTGCCCGTGGTGATCAGCCTGGCGGCGCTGTCCGGTATTATCCTGACGGTCATGGGGCTGTGCCGGCTTGGGTTTCTGGCCAACTTCTTGAGCCATCCGGTCATTGCCGGCTTCATTTCCGCATCTGCCTTGATCATCGCTTCCAGCCAGTTGCCTTCGTTGCTGGGATTGCCGGACGCCGACGGGTCGCTTGCCCGGCGCCTCATGGCGCTGATCAGTCATCCCGATACGGTCAACCTGCCGACGCTTGTGCTGGGTATCAGTGCGGCACTGGTCATGTGGCTGGGCAAGCACTATCTGGCCCATGGCCTGTCACGTCTTGGATGCTCACCGGGGCTGGCCCGTTTTGTAGTGCGGATGGTGCCCATCATGACGATTGCCGTTGTGACCGCCATTACCTGGGGAGGCGGGCTGGCGTCTGATGGGGTTCAGGTCGTGGGCAGTGTGACATCCGGCCTGCCATCGCTGGTCTGGCCGGACATGTCGTCCGGGCGCTGGCAGCAGTTGGGCGTGTCTGCCCTGCTGATCAGTGTGGTGGGATTTGTCGAATCGATGTCAGTGGCTCAGGCACTAGCCACCAGACGACGTGAGCGGCTTGATCCAAACCAGGAGCTGGTCGGGCTGGGTATGGCCAATATGGGGGCAGCGGTGTGCGGAAGCTTTCCGGTGGCGGGCAGTCTGTCGCGCTCGGCCGTCAATCATGATGCCGGGGCGGCGACACCGGCTGCCGGCTTGTTTGCCGCCGGAGGCGTGGCGCTGGCGTCCGTGACACTGACACCGGTGATAGCACATTTGCCGACGACCGTACTGGCGGCGGTCATTATTGTCTCGGTCATGTCACTGCTGGACTGGGCTACCCTGGTGCGGGCATGGCGATATTCCCGCGGGGATGCGGCAGCGATGCTGGCTACCTTTTTCATGACCCTGTGGCAGGGGGTAGAGACAGGTCTGATAACCGGTGCAGCCCTGTCATTGATGTTGTATCTGTATCGCACCAGCCGTCCGCACTGCGCCATCCTGGGGCGTGTTCCTGGCACGGAACACTTTCGAAACATCGACCGCTTTGATGAGGTCGAAACGGATCAGGAGGTGTTGATCCTGCGCATCGATGAAAGCCTCTATTTTGCCAATGCCCGGTTTCTGGAAGAAACGATCGATACATTGTGTGTTCGTTTTCCGGGGCTTCGGCATCTGGTACTGGCCTGTCAGGCCATCAATCTGATTGATGCCTCGGCGCTGGACAGCCTGGAGGAAATCAACGCACGCCTCAAGGACGCCGGTATTGCCTTTCATCTGGCCGAGGTAAAGGGCCCGGTCATGGACCGGCTACGTGATACGCAGCTTTTGAGTGCGCTTGGAGGGCAGGTGCACTTGAGTGTCTATCATGCCTGGGATGAGTTGCATGGTGCCGGCCGTGAGCCGCGAGACTCACTGGTGTCGGTGCATGCACAGACAGGCTGGTAACTTGATGGCAGGATAGGTGCCGGGGCCATGATGACCTGTGGAGAGAGCCGGCGTGATGACCTGTGGAGAGAGCCGGCGTGCAAGTGCAGAAAAAGAGCAGTATTCGTGAACGCAATATAGAGCAGATACTTCTGGCCGCAGAGCAGGTATTTGCCGACCGTGGCTATGCCGGGGCCCGCATGAGCGACATTGCTCAGGCGGCAGCGTTGCCCAGGTCCAACGTACACTATTACTTTTCCACCAAGCAGCAGCTTTACCGTGAGGTACTGTTCGGTCTTCTTGAACTGTGGAAGCAGGATGCCCTGTGTTTCGAGTTGTACGATGATCCACGAGTCGTGCTGACGACCTATATTCGTGCCAAGATGAATCGCTCACGTACCCGGCCGGCAGGCTCTCGCGTGTGGGCCAGCGAGATCATGCATCGTGCGCCGGTACTCGGAGACGCGCTCGAAGAGCATCTGGTCGGCTGGGCCCGCATGAAGGAAGCCCGGATAGCCAGCTGGGTAGCGGAGGGGCGCATCAGTCCGGTAGCGCCTGCGCATCTGTTGTTCATGGTGTGGTCGGCCACCCAGCATTATGCCGACTTCGATTATCAGATCGAGCTGATTAATAACGATACGCCCTTGTCGGACCATCAGTTCGAGCTGGCAGTGCATACGGTCACACAGGTTATTTTACGCGGCGTCGGGTTAAGCACCTGAGGCAGATTCGGTGTTTATACTGTATGTAGCCATTGCCTCATTCCCCTTATTGACTGCCGCAGGATTATTGCATGCACGATGCGTCTGAATCTCCCCATCACTCATCTGCCCGCCGCTGGTGGATTGGCGGGCTCGTGCTGGCAGGTGTGGTGGGCCTTGGTACTCTGGGCTATATCGGGGGGACGAGGCTGGCAGCAGATCGTCTGGTGGAAACGCTTGAGCAGCGTACCGGTCGCAAGGTCAGTCTGGCCTCTCTGGACATCAATCCGCTGACGGCCACGCTGACCCTGAAAGGGTTTTCCATGGCCGGGGCTACGGCTGATGCCTTGCCGGTCATGGCTGCCAGGCGAATCACCATCAATGGGGCCTGGTCGTCGCTTTGGAAAAATCGCTGGATCCTTCAGCAGGTGACCTTGATATCGCCTGGCCTTGAGCTGATCAGTACTTCCGATGGCCTCAATGTGGCTCGTCTGTTCTCCGATAGCTCCAGCGGGGGAGGCAAGGGGCTGGAAGTGCAGGACTTCAGGGTTGAGCAGGGCACACTGGGCTGGACGACGCCGACCGCCAAAGGGAGTAGCCGAACCGCGTTGACCCATATGCAGCTTGATGCACATGGACTTGATACCACGACGCGTCACCCCTTCTCCCTGCGTGGTAAGGCTGACTGGAAGAGTGGCGTCTTCAAGGGGCACGGCAAAATGGGATTTTTGCCCTGGCAAACCTCACTGTGGCTTGAAGCCGATAGCGTGCCCGTCACCGTATTACGTGGATGGGCCGGTGCGGTCATGGGCGTGCTTCCCTCGTCAGGGGTCTTTTCATCTACCGTGCACTTCGAGGATGGGGCGCGGACCGGCGACAGTAATGCAGGAGGCATCGTGCTCAGTGGTCGTGCTGATGTGAGTGATCTGGCACTGACACCACCGTCACAGGAGACGCCACTGATTCGCGTCGGCAGCATGAAGATGGACAGGTTACGTTATCAGCAAAAGGCTGGGCAGCTCGCCATCGGCAGCATTGTTGTCGATGACCCCTGGTTGATGATGACTATCGCCGAGGATGGCACCACGACGCTGAGCGAGCTGACACCTTCTTCGTCATCTCCAGAAGAGCAGGATGCCTCCGGGCCCTCTACTGCCTCAGGAGCGTCATCTACCGGTGAATCTTCATCCGGCATGCATATTACCCTCAGCAAGGTAGGGTGGAATCAGGGAACCGTGGCATTGCGGGACCACCACCTCAAGGAAACCTTCAGTGCTGATCTGGTCAATCTTGAGGGGCAGATCACGGATGTTGATAGCCAGGAGGAGGCGCCGCTGACCTTTTCCATGACGGGACAGGTCAATAGCCGGGCGCCTTTGCGCCTGGATGGGCAGGTAGCTCTTTTCGATACTCCGATGTCCGGCAACATGAACCTGCACATTGCCAGAATGCCGATATCAATCTTCGCGCCCTATATCAAGGCCTTTGGGGGCTACGCGGTCAAGCGGGGGCAGGTCAGTGCCGACATGCACTACCAGTTGAACGGCAAGACCATTCGTTCGGACAACACGATTCTGTTGCGGAAGCTCGAGCTGGGCGAGCCGGTCGGCAAGCCTCCTTCGTTCCCGATCAAGACAGCAATCGCGCTGCTGGAAGGTGACGATGGTGTTGTGTCACTGAATGTGCCCTTTACCCTGACACCCGACAAGGCCGCCGTGGATGTGAGTGCCGTTATATGGCAGGCCATCCGGAAAGGGTTGTCTCAGGTACTGACGTCTCCATTTGATGCACTGGCCGCGTTGGGAGGGGACAGTGACCAGGCTGATTCACCGTCAACCGCTTCCCGGAGAGCGCGTACAGGCGAGGGGCCGGCATCTATCTATGCAGCGATCGGGCATGCTCAGGAGGCGTCGTTATCCCGTAACGGCACCAAACTTTCCATCCGGTTTGGCCATGATGAGGCCACATTGAATGATGCAAAGGCCAGGCGGCTGGCGGGATGGGCCGAGGGGCTGTCGAGGCGATCACGATTGTCGGTCGTCATCAGGCCGGGGCTTGCCGGAAATGAGTCTGGCGGTGAGGCTTTGCTTGATCAGCGTGCCGAGATGCTTGAAGCGCTTCTGACGCGCCATGGTGTCAAGCCGGAGCAGATTCAGGTAAGAAAAGCCGGCTCACCGCCATCCACTACTACTCTGACCCTTGAGGCAGCAGGCCATTGAGGCGCATCGCCTGGGCCCTTGCCAATCAGGAGGTGCCGGTTTTACGCCATTCACTGACGTGATCGGCATAGGCCTTGTGCTCTTCCTGAGCCTTTCTTTCAAGCCGCAGTGCGGCGGAGTGATTGAACCTTTCACTGTAGCCTTTGATCCTTTCGATACGGCGTTCCTTCCAGAGTTGAATGCTGTACAGCAGGATGGGAGCAAGGATTAACAGCATTCCTGCCGAAATCATGAAGTAGAGGGCTGGCCTGACCATGTATGAATCCTTTTAAGCATAGTTTTCAATACTTTTTTATTATAATTTCTGAATTTAAGGATGAGTATTATAGTCTTCTGTGCGCCTTGCGGGCATCGAATCCATGCCTCTTTAAGCATCATTTTTTAGCTTTTAAGCATTTTTTAGTATTTTAAATGTTTGAAAGGCATGGGGATTGTAATTCAGGTAGCGAAAGCCAAAGCAAAATGAAGCCATCAGGAAATGGGGTATATCAGCTTACTGGCCCGTTGAGGGAAGCCGTGACAGGTCACGCAATGGTTAAAACGCACTATGCTGATAGGCAACCCGGAATGACGTGACTTTCACGTCATTCTCTCTCTTCTGCTGCCCGCGTTGGCCACCAAGCGAGGGATGTTCATGACACGCAGTAAACGAGAACAGTTGATAGAAACCGCCTTTGACCAGTTTTATCCCTACGGAATACATGCTGTCGGAATCAATCAGATTCTCAGTGCCTCCGGTATTGCCAAGAAAACCCTGTATACCCACTTTCAGAGCAAGGAGCAGTTGATCGTGGATGTGGTCGACTACTGGGATAACCGGTTTGTCGAGTGGTTGGCTACCCGGCTGGCAGTGGCTGATACGCCGCTGGCGCTGGCCAATGGCCTGTTCGATGCGCTTGAGGACTGGCAGCAGGGCAATGAACAGCAATTGCCGGTATACCGAGGCTGTTTTTTCGTGAATACGGCTGGTGAGTTCAGCAATCCAGCGCATCAGGTGCATCAACGCTGCGCGCAGCACAAGCGGCGGGTTCGGGCCTTGCTTGATTATTACCTGTCTGACATGGGCATTGCCGAGGCCCAGCGCAGTACCTGGTGCGATACACTGTGTTTGCTGAAGGAAGGTGTCATGTCGAACATGCACGTTGAGCAGGACAACCAGGCGCCGGAGACGGCGCGCCGAATCGTGGCTGAATTGATGCGTTAGGTCGGGGCGGCCGGTCGCGCTGCCTCTTTATTGCCGCAGCTTCTGTGCCAGCAGGCGCATCGAGCTGTTGGCTCTTTGTCATGAAGGACTGCCCCGGTGCACAGCCCGGGGCATGGCCATTTTCCGGAACTGGTGACCCATGCTGGAGATGTTGCGCGGAGGAGCTGTATGTTCGGCAGCAGTGACCTGCTCACGGCACAGCGGTGAAATGGAACAGATCCGTCTCGGGATCATTGGTGCTGCGTCCCAGAAAATGGCCTTCGGCACTTTCGCGTTGCGTATCGGTGGCGCGTGCTGAACAGGTCAGTTCCCGTGTGCTGTTCGGCTGCACCTGCCCGGACTTGATGGTCTGGCTCAGTAATGAGTAGCAAAGGCCATCCGTGTAGCCTGCAATTTCTTCATTGGAATAGCGGTAGTGGCCGTCATACCAGACGGTAACCGCAAGCTGTGTTTCGGTCAGGGTGTCCAGCCGATAACGCACTGCCGGATCGTTGCTGTCCACGAAACGGCTCAGACGCTGATCCGCGGCCTGGGGGGATAGAAGAGGGGCAGCCTGCACCGTGGCTGGTATCAGCATGGCGGCTGCCAGCATCAGATAACGCATCACATCATCTCTGGGAAATGGAAAATGCCATCCTGCCATGACGCTTGCCGGCTGTCTTGTACGATACCGCTTTGTGGCTTTGGCAATTGGGGTCTATGGTAATAGTGCAAGTCCACGAAAAGGAGATTCGGGTATGTTACGCAAGCAATTGGCAGGTATTACGGGTGCAATGGGTATTGCACTGCTCGCAGGCTGTGCAAGTGGCGGTCTGGAAGAGAATTCACCCTACGATCAGGTTCAGGGGAACTACGCTGGCGTACTGCCTTGTGCTGACTGCTCAGGGATCGATACTAGGCTGATGATTGAAAACCAGAATGATGTATCTGGTACCTTCACCATGAAGAGCAAGTATCTTGGCAAGGGCGATGCCAAGAAAAATGACCCGATGGTTACCGAAGGTCAGGTCATGGTCATGAAGGATGTAGGCCCTAATCAGTATCCGATCGTGTATCAGCTTACCGGTGGCGACGGCACTGCGGTATATAACCTGTTGCCGCTGAGCAATGGCAACCTGCAGATTCTGAGCCGTGATTACACCAAGATCCCTTCCAATACTGATCTGACCCTCAAGCGCCTCAAATAATCGTTTCAACCTGTATGGCGCATGTCTGCAAACCGTGGCGGTCGTCGACCGCCACGGTTTTGCGTTAGACTGCGTATAATTGCAGATACGATACACTGATCCAGGAGGTCACCATGAGCGATCTTTCAGAAGAAATGCGGATGCCAACACCCTGTCCGGACTGTGGCAGCCATCGCGTACGTCTGTCACAGATACATAATCCTGAAGACAAGGTGTTCTGTTCTTCCTGCAACAGCCTGAGAGGCACGTACAGTGACCTCAAGAAAGAGTTGATCGAAGAGCCCAAAAGCCAGAAGGAAGCATTGATCGAGGAAGTTGCCAATCGAAAACCGTGATGGCGGTGCATATGCGCCGGTATTGCTGAAAGCCCACCTGTCGGTGGGCTTTTTTGTGTCCTGGCTCGTTTTTCTGACAACACCTGCACCAGGGTACGGCACCATGTAGAGCGAGAGCCACACATGGCTCAAGCCTTTCATGTGAATACCTAGCATGCTTTGTATTGGCGTGTGATGCAGGGAATCCGCTATGATGGCTCCCTACGAACAAGCCGTGATCTGGAGAGAGAACAAGGTGATCAATGCGTTTTACCACAAGCAGGGTTCTGCCTGCGCAGGCCCCTGGGCGATCATGGCCCTGTCCATGGCATTACTTTCCGGTTGTGCCGGATATGCCGGAATAGAGCCCCAGGGCAGTATCACCTCTCCCGACACGGTCAAGGCTGAAAAAACCTTTTCCAGCGTACCCTTGTCGCCAGCGGCCTGGCCGGACAGGCAGTGGTGGAAACGCTTTGACGACCCGACGCTGGATGCCCTGATCAAGCAGGCGCTGGATAACAGCCCCGACCTTGAGGTGGCGCGTGCTCGTCTGCGCAAGGCCAATGCTCAGGCAGGAATTGCCGAAGCAGCACGTTATCCTACACTTGATGCCTCGGCCAGCATGTCACGAAGCCGTGTTTCCGAGGTGGATGACCCGATGGGGCAGGGCGGATTTTACAGCACAAACCGCAGCGTGATGCTGAACTTCAGTTACGACGTGGACCTCTGGGGAGGCAATCGAGCAGCCTGGGAGGCGGCACTGGGGCAGGCTCGTGCCGAGAACATCGATTACCGTGCCCGATTACTGTCGTTATCCACCAGCGTGGCGCAGGCTTATATCAAGCTCAATGATGCCTATACGCGCCAGGATCTTGCCCGTCGAAATCTGGAGCGAACACGTCGAATTGCGCGAATCAATCAGGAGCTTTCCCAGGGTGGATTACAGAACGAGGCCCCACGCCTGCAGGCCAGTTCCAGCGTTTCAAGTGCCGAGCAATCACTGGCAGGAGCGGAACAGCAGCTGCAAAGCGCCAGACTGTCGCTGGCCGAGTTGATTGGCAAGGGGCCTGATGCTGCAATGGATTTGCCAAAACCCTCACCACTGATCGAGTTGCCGGTAGCACTGCCTTCCTCACTGCCGGCTGAACTTCTCGGGCGCCGTCCGGATATCGTGGCGGCCCGCTGGCGTGTTGAAGCGGCCTCCAAAAACGTCAAGGCGACCAAGACGCGTTTTTATCCCAATATCAACCTGTCTGCGATGATTGGCTTCAAGTCCTATCTGGGTAATTACATGTTCAGTGAGGGTGCGGAGGCCGGGAGTGTCAGCCCGGCCATTTCCCTGCCGGTGTTCGAGGGCGGCAAGTTGCGCGCCAATCTGGAAAGTACCGAAGCCGACTATGACATGGCGGTCGGCAAGTATAATCAGACCCTGTTGGCGGCACTCAATCAGGTGGCAGATACCCTCAATGCCCTCTCGGGGTATGCCATTCAGGTCAAGGCAGCCCGTGACGCTGAATCCTCGGCGCGGCAGGGCTATCACCTGGCTTCCGAGCGATACCATGCCGGGCTTACCAGCTATCTGCAGGTGCTGAGCACTCAGCAGCAGCTGTTGAATGCCGAGCAGACGCTGGCCGATATTCGTGCACAGCAGCAACAGACGGCCGTGAAGCTGATTCAGGCGCTGGGAGGTGGGTTCAAGGGAGACAGCATGCACCTGGATCATGAAGAGGGTTTGATTTCAGGGCCTGCCGTGCCTGATGTTCTGACGCCTGCTGTTGGTGCTGGTAGTACGTCACCGTAATCGGGAGTGCTGCAAGCGAACGGCCATGCAAAAAGCCCTCCAGCATGGAGGGCTTTTTGCATTTCAGAAGATCAGCTTTCGCTGTCATCCGAGCCTGACCGCGTTCTGGCAACGGCGCGAGAGTTATCTGCATTATCCAGCTTGGCCAGCAGTGAGTTGGTACGTTTCTTGAACGCTGCCAGTTCCTGCCCCTTCAGATTGACTCCCCCCGGCAGCTTGAAGCGCATCGGGTTCACACGATGATTATTGACGATGACTTCATAGTGAAGGTGGGGGCCCGTTGTGCGACCGCTGTTACCGGACAGGGCTATTTTCTGGTCCAGCTTCACCCGTTGGCCGACCTTGACCAGCGTGCGGGACAAGTGGAGGTACCGGGTCTTGTAGCCATTGTCATGAGTAATCACGACGTACAGCCCGGCCAGCGGGTGCCGTACAACGCGAGTGACACGGCCCGCCCCGGTAGAACGTACCGGCGTGCCAACCTTCATGGCGAAATCGGTACCGTAATGCGGGCTGATGCGTCCGGTAACCGGATGGTGACGGCGCAGATTGAAGGGCGAACTCATGCGCTGATGACCGCTGAATGGATAGCGTTCAAACGAGGGATCAAGGCTTTTGCCGTCCGGCGTATAGAAGGCTTCATCATGGCGGACAATCGATAGATCCGTCTTCTTGCCCTCGTAGTGGGCTGCCAGAATGCGAGATGCCAGCGGCCGCCCATCGATCATGTCTGACTCGACCAGTACCTGAAAGCGATCTCCCTGGCGGGTATCACGACGAAAATCAACCTTCTTGCCCAGTGCCTGAGACAGCTCCGCGACTTCACCGCTGCTCAGGCCTGTAGAAAGGGCCGAAGCACCGAAGCTGCCTTCCACGGTGCCGGCAAACAGGCGCTGTGTGGATTGCGTGGCCTGCTTGATATTCGAGATTTCAAACGACTGATCGGCATCGTGACGCTCCAGCAGGTAACCTTTCCGTGCGTCCGTCATGACCTTGAGGGCAATCAGGTCACCCTTCTGGTCCAGCTTGTAGTAGAGATCGTGGCCCACCTGAAGGCGTGTCAGTACCTTCTTGTCCGGCAATACGCTGAGCAGTTTGAGTACGTCGCTGTACCCAAGGCCCAGGCTGCGCTCGGCCATAACGGCAAAACTGTCACCGGGCTGAATGGTATAGCTTTGCCACTCGGGAACATACTGCTCGTTTGCGACCAGTTCGCTGTCCAGAAGCGTGCTGTCATTACCGTCATCTGCCAGATCCACGGGCTCTGAATAGCTGCTTTCTGCGATCTGTGGGCTGTCCTGAGCCAGAGGCTGTGACAGAAGTCGTGCCAGTTCCAGAGCGTTTGTATCAATTGCCGGTTCGGTCGGCGGCGTGGCCGGTATCGAGAGGGCCAGTTCAGCACGAACCTGGGGGGTGGCATTAACAGCGTTAAACGGCTGTCCGGTATCGGCTTCAACCAGTGTGATTGGCTGAACATCTGAAATAATTGTTTTGTTCGGTGAATCGGGATTACTTAATACTGTATGTGCGCCCAGCACTGTTACCACGGTAATCGCCGGTAAAAGTAATAGTTTGTGTGTGCGGGGCAGCGAATTAATGATTCGCAGCATGGAAACAAGGGCCTGTATATAAGGTGAACGAAGATATAAATAAAAAGGCAGGGCTACTTTATCCCAGCAGCCAGCGGGTGAAAAGCCGGATTAGAAGGCGGGATTGCAGCCTTGAAGGGCTACCAAAGGGAATAAACACCTGTAATCCGGGATTTGTAACATTATGGTAAAGATGTTGTATATATTTGGTTTAATAACGGTGTGATGCAGCACTGTTGCGTAATTTAATCGGGGTTATAAGTGCACATAAAATGATGTTGGAGTAAAACATCACGATAAATATATTTTGTTTTTAATTGTTAATTGTTGTTGCTTTGTTGTTTCTTTTTAATTGTGTCATGGTATTTCTTCTCGTTCGCTTACCATCACTTCTGGAACCGTGCAGAAGCAGGCCGAAATTCGATGTCAAAAATCACCTTGTCACAGTGGCAGATGCTGGCAGCCGTTGCCGACCATGGCGGGTTCGCTCGGGCTGCTGATGTAATTCACAAGAGCCCTTCCACGATCAATCATGCCGTTCACAAGCTTGAAGATCAGCTGGGCGTAAAGCTGCTGGTGGTCGATGGACGGCAGGTACGCCTGAGTGAGGCCGGGGGACTGCTTTTAAGGCGTGCGCGTCAATTGCTGGAAGGCGCTGAAGCCCTTGAGAACGTGGCCGGCAGCCTGGCCGAGGGGCTTGAGCCCGAGATATCCATCGCGGTAGACCAGATCTTTCCAACGGATGCTCTGTCAAAGGCCCTGGACGGCTTTTCAGTACGGTATCCCCATACGCGCATCCAGTTGCACGAAACCGTCCTGAAAGGTGGTGTCGAAATGCTGCAGGCCGGTGAGGTGGATCTGTTGATCAGCGGCGTGGAACCCTCGGGCTTTCTGGGCGAGTTGCTGGTGACTGTCCGATTCATTGCGGTTGCACACTCCGCGCATGCGCTCCATCAGCTTGATCGAGCGCTTGATCTGCGAGACCTCCACCAGCACCGCCAGATCGTGGTGCGTGATTCTGCTCGTCAGAATGCGATGGATTCCGGATGGTTGAAAGCGGAGCAGCGCTGGACGGTCAGTCATGTCAGTACGGCGCTGGATATGTTGTCTCGGGGGCTGGGATTCTGCTGGGTATCCGAGACGCGGCTGAATGACGATCGCTCTCCTGCGGATATCCTGCCATTACCGCTGAAGGCAGGTGGTATCCGTGAGGTGCCCGTACGACTTTATTATCTGGATATGGACAGTGCCGGGCCAGCCACCCGAGCTCTGGCTGAAGAGTTGCAAAAGGCTCTGGCCGGCTGCAACGATTGCCAGGACAGCAATGAAAACGAGTCATGATGCCAGGGAGGCACACGATGGGATTACTTGTAGAAGGGCAGTGGAAGGACCAGTGGTACGACACCGATGGCAACAAGGGTGAGTTCATCCGCGAACAGGCCCGGCTGCGACAGTGGGTGGGCGCACAGGGTAGTGATGCAGACAGGCTGGCTGAAGCCGAACGCTATCACCTGTATGTATCACTGGCCTGTCCGTGGGCACATCGCGTGTTGATCCTGCGCGCGCTGAAGGGGCTGGAGGCTCTGATAGGCGTGTCGGTAACCAGTCCGATCATGGGGAGTAATGGCTGGACCTACCATCAGGAGGAGGGCAGCAGCGGTGATGCACTCAACGGCGTCACATTTCATCACCAGCTCTATACCCTGACGGACCCACTCTATACCGGCCGGGTGACAGTGCCGGTGCTATGGGACAGTCAGGCGCACGACATCGTCAACAATGAGTCCGCCGAGCTCCTGCGCATGCTCAACAGCGCCTTTGATGAGCTGACCGGCAATACGCTGGACTTTTATCCCGAGGTGCTCCGCGCCGAGATCGATGCCGTCAACGAACGTGTGTATCACGCGATCAATAACGGCGTTTACAAGGCGGGCTTTGCGACTGAACAGTCAGTGTATGAAGAGCACGTGACGACCCTGTTTGAAGCACTCGACGAGATGAACGACCGTCTTGGTCAGCAGCGTTACCTGACAGGCGAATACCTGACCGAAGCCGACATCCGCCTGTTTACCACGCTGATTCGCTTTGACGCGGTGTATCACGGCCACTTCAAGTGCAACATTCGGCTTATCGAGGACTACCCGAACCTGTCCGGTTATTTGCGTGAGCTTTACCAGTGGCCAGGCATCAGGGAAACCGTCTGCATGGATCATATTCAGCGCCACTATTACATGAGCCACCCGACCATCAATCCCAATCGCATCGTCCCCAGAGGGCCTGATCTGGCACTGGACCGTCCTCATGGCCGTGAGCACCTGACCGGTCGAGGCATCATGTCGAAAGCATGCTAGCGTCGCCGAGTCAGCGCGCGATCAAAGGCGTTGGCAAATTCACGCACGTCCTGGGCATTTTGCCGGGACGGGCCGCCGGTCATTTCGCCACTGCCTCGCATGGTCTCCATGAAGTCACGAATATTGAGGCGAGCACGAATATTGTCGCTGGTGAGGGATTCCCCCCGGGCAGTCAATACTTCAACGTCCTTTTCGATCAGTTCAAGCGCCATCGGAAGATCGGATGTAATGGCCAGATCGCCTGCCTCGGCGCGCTCGATGATCAGCTGATCGGCCGCATCGGCACCGCCAGGCACGGTAATCATCCTGATCAGTGCCAGACGCGGCAGGGGAAGGGCATGGTTGGCCACAAAGGTGGCAGTAATGCCGCTGCGCTCTGCGCCGCGAATGATGATATCCCGCATGGCCCGCGGGCAGGCGTCGGCATCGACCCAAATGACGCTCATGAGTTTCTCCATGGTGAAAGCGGGCATAATGCCCCAGTGCTGCCTGCAACGCACCTGGCCAGACTTGTCAATGAACAAAAGGTAGTCAACTAACAGCTCCTGTGGTAAGGTACGCCCTCCTCGCATGTGTAGTAAGACCCTACCATCATTGTTGATTCGCCCCCATCCGATACTGTTTGCGCTCGGGGACGTTTCTCCGACGGCAAATGCGCTCTTGCGCTATCCCGCATAGATGGAAATGCGTTCGGCAGGTTGCCAGCGCTGTTGGTCGCGACACGTTGCGTGTAACGCAAGGTACCCCCTTGCTGCATTCGTGCGACCCGGGTTCTTCTGGGCATAATCTGCCCGGCTGAGCCACTATAAAATTCTTGCCGACTGCCGCGTCGGCTCAAAAGGTGTGAAATGACCTCGACTTCCAATGCCTCGCTGACTTTCAGCGACATGGCGTTATTGCCTGCCGTTCTTGAATCGCTCGAAAAACTTGGTTACGAGCAGCCTTCTCCCATTCAGTCACAGACGATTCCTTCCGTACTTGAAGGTCGTGACGTACTGGGCCAGGCACAGACCGGTACTGGCAAAACGGCAGCATTCGCGCTGCCGCTGTTGACTCGACTGGATATCAATCGGCGTGAGCCGCAGGTGCTGGTACTGGCACCTACCCGTGAACTTGCTCAGCAGGTAGCGGCCAATTTTACCCTGTATGGTCAGAGCATCGACGGCCTTAATGTACAGGCACTGTGTGGTGGTCAGGATTATCGTGATCAGTTGCGCGGTCTGCGTAATGGCGCCCAGGTCATCGTGGGCACGCCTGGCCGTGTCATCGATCACCTTGATCGTGGCTCCCTGAGCCTGACCGGCCTGTCTGCGCTGGTACTTGATGAAGCCGACGAAATGCTGCGCATGGGCTTTATCGATGACGTAGAGCGCGTTGTGCGTGATACACCGAAGGAAGCTCAGCGCGTGTTCTTCTCCGCCACGCTTCCGTACGAAATCGAAAAGATCGTCAACCGCTATCTGGTTGACCCGGTCAAGGTACAGATTGAAGCCAAGGCGGCGACAACCACGATCGAGCAGCGTCTTTGCCGCATCGATGGTCCGGCCAAGCTTGAAGCGCTGTCGCGCATTCTTGAAGTCGAGCCGGTGGATGCCGCCATCGTGTTTGTTCGTACTCGTGCGGCCTGTACCACACTGGTAGAGCAGCTGCTGGCTCGCGGCGTGTCTGCTGCTGCCCTGTCCGGTGATCTGGATCAGAGCCTGCGTGAGCGTACCGTACTGCGCCTGAAGCGTGGCAAGGTAGACGTTCTGGTAGCAACCGATGTAGCCGCTCGTGGTCTCGACGTGCCGCGTATTACGCACGTCTTCAACTACGATCTGCCCCATGACACCGAATCCTACATCCACCGGATCGGTCGTACCGGCCGTGCAGGGCGTACAGGTACAGCCATCAGCTTTGCCGGTAACCGTGAAGCACGCAAGGTCCAGGTGCTCGAGCGTGCTACCGGTCAAAGCATCGCGATCATGGAGCTGCCGAATGAGTCCACGATCCGTGCCCATCGCGATGAGCGGTTCAAGCTGCGTGCCGAAGCCATTCTCGACAAGGGCGCCGATCACCAGCGTGCTCTGATCGAAGCGCTGGTCGAGCAGGGATATGATCCGGTCGAACTGGCATGTGCCATGGCATCACTGGCCCGTGCCGATGAGCCGCGCATTCAGTCTCTGCCAAAACCGTCCGCACGTCCGGCGCGCTCCGAGCGCAACAGCCGCGATTCCGGCCGTGATGGCAAGCCCGCACGTCGTCGTGACAGTGGCGGTGCACAGCGCTCCAGTGAAGGCATGACGCGTTATCGCGTATCGGTCGGTCACAAGGACGGTATCAAGCCAGGTCAGCTGGTTGGTGCACTGGCCAATGAAGGTGGTATTGAAGGTGCCCGTATCGGCCGTATCGATATTCGCCAGTCTCACAGTGTTGTCGAGCTGCCTCAGGGCCTGCCGGCATCCATCCTGACCAAGATGGCCCGCGCGCGGGTTGGCGGCCGTCCTCTGGAAATCAGCGAAGACAATGGCGGCGGCGGTGATCGCGCCGAGCGTCGTCGTCCTCGTGACAACGACCGTCAGGCCGCTTCCTGATCCAGCGTCCGGCGTGATCGATGTATCAAGGCTCCACCTTCGGGTGGGGCCTTTTTTATGCGCGGCAGGTTCCCTTGCAGGGGCAGGCATTTACGTTATGCTCTAGGGATATTGTCCCTCGAAACGGTAGCCTGCGCCGTTCATGATTCACATTTCAATGGTTCTGGACCAAGGCCATGCCACATGCATTTGCTACCCGCGACCAGCCGCTTCACGGCTGGGATCTTGCCCCCTCGGAAGCCGTAGCCTGTCAGCGCCGGCTGGCAGACAGCGTTTGCCTCAAGGACGAGTTCACCTCCATCCAGACCATTGCCGGCATTGATGCCGGCTTTGAGCAGCAGGGTGAAATAACCCGAGCAGCTGTCGTGCTGATGGAGTACCCGTCGCTGCGTATTCTTGAACATCATGTTGTGCGCTGTCCGACACGTATGCCCTATATTCCGGGGTTGCTGTCGTTTCGGGAACTGCCGGCCATGCTGGAAGCCCTTGACTGCCTGTCCGGTCGCCCGGATTTGATCATGGTGGATGGCATGGGTATTGCGCATCCAAGACGGCTGGGTATCGCGACACACCTGGGGGTATGGCTTGACTGGCCGACCATCGGAGTTGGTAAATCCCGGCTGTGCGGCGTTCATGATGAGGTGCCGTCTGCCAGAGGTGAGTGGGTACCGCTCACGCATCATCAGGAAACGATCGGTGCCGTGCTTAGAACACGGGAAAACGTCAAACCACTTTATATCTCACCTGGCCACCGCATTTGCCTTGAGAGTGCCGTGGAATGGGTCATGAAGTGTTTGACTCGCTATAAACTGCCGGAACCCACACGTCAGGCCGACAAGCTGGCATCACGGCGCTGATGGAATGACAATTCGGGAAGATCATATGTCTACACATGTATTGCTGGCAGGTACCTATACCAGCCGAGGAAGCGGCGGCATCTACTGTTATACCGCTCGGGCCGATGCCGGGCAGCTGGCTGAGCCGGTCGTGATCGAGGCTGATGACCCATCCTTCATGGTGCTGGATCACGCGGCCCGCTTTCTTTACTGCGTGAATGAAACCCCTGGCCGAATCGGTCAGGTATCTGCGTTCTCGTTTTCACCGGCCTCCTGTGAGGCTACCCTGTTGTCCAGGGTCAGTGCTGGCGGTGAAGACCCCTGTCATATCACCCTGACACCCGATGAGCGCTTTGTGCTGGTGTCCTGCTACAGCAGTGGGTCTCTGGCCGTGTTTCCACGGCTTGACGACGGGTCTCTGGGTGAGGCCGTGCAGCAGATAGCCTTTGATGGCGGGTCACGTGTTCACGCTACGCGCCAGGAAAAGGCTCATCTTCACTCCTGCACGTGCAGCCCGGACGGCCGGTTTGTGTTTGCCTGTGATCTGGGCAATGACCGCATTTATCAATTTGCGTTGACAGGTGACGACAATGAGCCGCTGGGAGAGCGTCAGGACATTATCGCGCCTCCCGGAAGCGGCCCACGTCATTTGAAGTTTCATCCCGAGGGCCACTGGGCCTATCTGGTCGGAGAGCTGGATGGCAGCATCGTGGGCTATCGTCATGACGGAACAACGCTGGTGCAGTATCAGGTGGCGTCGCTGACCTCGACCAATGATGATCGAGAACATGGGGCAGGGGAGCTGCAGTTTGGCCATGATGGTCGAAGCCTTTATGTGACCAATCGCGGTCAGTTTGATGAGCTGGTGGCACTGGATATCGATCAGGAAGGGATTCTGACCTGGCGTGGCTCCACGTCCACCGGCGGCCAGCTTCCGCGTCACTTTACCGTTACTCCCGATGGGGGGCATGTTCTGATCGGCAATCAGCAAAGTGGGGATGTGACCCGCATGGCGCTACTGCCCGATGGCGGGTTCGGAGAGGTTGAGACCCTGTTGAACCTTGATGACGTGGCCTTTCTTCATCTGGTGGCGGCAGGTAGCACTTCATGAGTACGTCAGGCATCCCCGCACAGCTTCAAACCCCTTATCTGAGTCATCTGGGGGCGACGGTTGTTCGCTTTGATGAAACAGGGTGTGAGATACGTCTGAAGGTGGCCGCGCATCATTGCAACCTGCAGGGTTTTGGCCATGGTGGCATGCTTGCATCGTTGCTGGATGCCGTCAGTGGCTATGCCGGGTTGTTCGGTTCCGGGGGAATCCGGCCGGCATCGGTGACACTGTCACTGAACATCCAGTACCATGCTCCGGCGCAGCAGGGGGAAACGCTGCTCGCCCGGGGCCGGGTCAGTGGAGGCGGTCAGCGTGTCTTTTTCACTCAGGCCGATATTATCGATTCACAGGGCGACACCATCGCTGTCGCCAGCGGCGTATTTCGCCGTCCCTCATCCGCTGGTGCGGGTGATCACGACAAGGGCAGACCATGATGACAAAACGCAGTTTGGGTGAAGTAATCTTTACAGTATTTCTGTGGATCGTGATCGGTGCACTGGTTCAGTGGCTGATGCAGTCGCATCTACCGTTGCCGGACCCGTCCGGGCATGCCGATGGAGCGCAACCACCGCTGGCGACCTACTGGAATGCCATGGGGCTGGTGGCCTTGTTCTTCGGTATTCTGGCCTTCTGGGCGCGGGATTTCATGAAGGATAATCCGCTGACCAAATCCCTCCGCGTCATTGCTTCCCGTCTATTGGGTACAACCTTTGACGTCGGACTGTTCTCTCTGGGTGGGGCTCTGTTTGCCAGTTACGGTCCGCATGCTGCTGCGGGTATGCCTGCCTGGCAGTCGGTTTTCATCGGCGTCAATTTCAGCCTGTTCATTGTCATGCTGGTTGTACTGGGCGTGATCTGGTTTCTGATCAAGCACACGCGTCTGGCTCTGGTGAATATTTCGCCACTGGAATTCAAGCCGCTGCCGCGGGTGGGCCTCTATGTGCTGCTGCTGGTACTGTTGGGGCTGACAGCCTGGTGGAGCCTGTAGGCGCGACCCTGTTTTGATGCATTGACGAAAAAAGCGCCTTCGGGCGCTTTTTTCATGCCGCATCGAAGCGTCATCCTTTTACAGGGGGGCACCCTGAACGCTGATGCCCAGGGTACTGATGCCGCCGCCCTGTGGTGTCAGTCGAACCTGTACCGGAATGCGTTCTATCATATCCCGCACATGAGAAATTACCCCGACCTGGCGCCCCTGCGCCTGAAGCGCATCCAGGGCATCCATGGCCATGTGCAGGGACTGGGCATCCAGACTGCCAAATCCTTCATCGATGAACAGGGTATCAATAGCCAGCTGATCCGAGGCCATCGAGGCAAGCCCAAGTGCCAAGGCCAGCGAGATCAGAAATCCTTCACCCCCTGACAGTGAGTGCACCGAGCGCTGTTCATCCCCCATGTCCTGGTCGATGACCAGAAGCCCCAACGGGCTGCCGCCTCGTATCAGGCGATAGCGCCGGGCCAGCTGATGAAGATGAAGGTTGGCCTGCTCGACCAGACGATCAAGATTATAGCCCTGGGCAATGCGTCGAAATGCCTTGCCATCGGCGGACCCGATCAGCTGACTGATCTGTCCCCAGCGCTGATGCTCGGCACGGGCAGCATGAATGCGTTCTGCAAGGTCGCGCCAGGTCTGGCGCCGCTGATCGTCCTCGCGCCGCTGTGCCATGGCATCATCACGGGCGGCAAGTGCCAGTGACAGCTCAGGCGTCAGTGCCGCAAGCGTCTCGTCAAGCTGCGCTTCCTGAGCGTCAAGGGTGGTAGTCAGCGCGTGATCGTCATTGACAGGAAGTGAGGCAGTGTCCGTCAGAGGGGACGTATCAAGGTGCCGGTCACGGTGATGCGTGGCCGCAGCAGACGCCGCCTCGGCCCGGGTCAGGGCTTCCCATGCCTGTTGAAGGTTTTCCTCGAGCGTGGCGAGTTCCTCGCTGGAGGTCGTCATCAGCTGCTGAAGCGTCTGGCCGGACAGCTGCGGATGGGCCGCCTGCCACGCCTGTTGCGACTGTTCGAGCTGATGGATACGTTCGTGTATTCGGCGCAGGGTGGCGAGGGCATGCCACGCCTGTTCAGTGGCCTGAATGCCGGCTTGCTCATGATGACGCAAGGCCTCTGCAGCCTCTGTTTCCCTTTGGGCCGCCTGGTGAAACGCCTGATCAAGCTGCTGCTGCCACGCGTCCACGTCAGTGAAGGGGGCCTGCAGCTCGCGCAGGCGGGCCTTCTGCCGGGCCAGGTCGGCCTCAAGCGTTGTCTGTTCGTTCTGCTGATGGGCCAGCTCCTGCCGCAGCGTCTCATGCTGGTTATCCAGAACGGCCAGTTCGCTGGCAAGGTCCGCCTTGCGCTCGCGTAGTGGAACGAGCGCTTCCTCATCCGCCAGAAAGGTGGACAGGGCCTGTTCCGCGTCAGCATGGCATCGGCTCAGTCGCGTGCACTCGGCTTCCAGTTCGGTGCAGCGAATATCAGGGGCGTCGGGCACCTCGATCCCTTCGGTGTCCAGGCGCGCCCTGGCCTCATTGAGGGCCTGTCCTGTCTGGTCCCAGGTGGCCACCAGGCCGGTGTACTGACGCTCAAGCACCTCCCGCCGGACCCTCGCCTCGTGAGCGGTGGCAGTGGCGGCCTGCCAGTTCTGGTGAAACTCTTGCTCCTGCCGCTGCTCTTCGGCTTCCATGGCCGCCAGCTGGGCGGCTTCCGGGGAAACAGGAGGTGAAACCAGATAAGGGTGTTCTTCACTGCCGCAGACCGGGCAGGGCGTGTGCGGCGTGAGTTGGCGACGCAGGGTCAGTACCGCATCCAGTCGCACCTGTCGCTGACGGGTAATACGTTCAAGCCCACTGGTGCGTGCCTGCTCGGCAGTGGCCAGTGCCTCTTCTGCCGCTCGGTAATCGGCCTCGGCCGCATTACTTGTCTGCCGGTGATCCTCGAGTGCCTGCCGGCTGCTCTCGTGATCTCGTTTGGCCTGCCGGTAATATGCAAGATGCGACAGCATTGCCTGGTGGGACTGGAGCTGTTGCCATGTGGTCTGGCGAGTCTCCTGAAGCGCCCGGCGCCAGTGGCTGGGGTCCGTAATGTTGGCCCGCCGAGCCATGACGGCGTCGATCTGCTCAGCGGTAGCCTGGCAGGTTTGACCGACCCCGTCCCGACGGCTCTGCAGGGCTTCAAGGCGCGTACTGCCTTCACGATGCTGCTCGGCCAGTGTGACCATGCGGCGCAGGGCGTGGCGAATGGCTTCCGATAGCGTCCGTGCCTGATCAAGGTGGGGGCGTGCGGCATCGCGCTGTTCTGCGGCCTCCTGTTGTTGCCGCCGTGCCTGCTGGTGAAGAGTGCCCGCCTGGCGTCGCGTGTGTCGAGCGGCCTGGCGTTTGCGGCGGGCATCAGCCAGTTCCCGTGCAGCACGCTGGCAGGCCTGGTGTTCGCGGGTCAGTGCTCGCGCATTTTCACGCAAGGGGGCTGCTGCCTTCAGTTGATCACGCCACTGGCGCTGTGGTTCCAGTGCCTTGTAGGTGTCCATTGCTCCCTGGTAATGCGCGCTGGCTGCCTGGTGTGCTGTCTGGAGCTGGTTCATGTGCTCCAGCCAGTGGCGCTGTGTTGTCAGGTGTTGTTGGCGCGCATTCAGGGTTTGCCACTGGTGGTGCGTATCCTGTTCCTGTTGTTCCAGCGCTTCGCGGGTTTCGTCATCGGCCGGCGGGGCATGAGCCTGACTTTGCGTCAGTGCGTCCAGAGCGTCGCGCGCCGTTTTTTCCCGCTGATAGGCCTCCCGTGACAGCCGGCTGTAAATATCGGTATCCGTCAGCTTTTCCAGCAGTTCACTGCGGGCGTTGTCATCGGCATTCAAAAAGGCACTGAACTCCGACTGGGCCAGTAGTACCGAGCGAGTGAACTGTTCGAACCCAAGGCCCAGCCTGGCCGCAATTTCAGCCTGAAATTCCCGCTTGTGCCGGTTCAGTACGGTGTTATCGCTGACCCTTACCAGTTGCTGATCACTGGCCTGAAGGCGGCCGCCGGCCTTGTCCCTGGCGCGCCGTACGCTCCAGCGGGCGGTATAGGCAGCATTATCGATACCGATGAAGGTGACTTCGGCAAACCCCTGACTGGCACCACGTCGCAGCAGGGTGCGCGGGTCATTCATGGCCAGACTATCACCCTCGACATCCGGCGTTTTGGCGCTTTGCTGGGTGGCGTGCCGCAGCCGGGGGGTAGTGCCGTACAGGGCCAGACACAGCGCGTCCAGCAGGGTGCTCTTGCCGGCACCGGTCGGACCGGTGATGGCAAACAGGCCACAACTCGCCAGCGGACCGGCATCAAAGTCGATCGTGTGAGGGCCGGCCAGGGAAGCCAGATTATGAATCACAAGGCGCTGAATCCTCATGCGGGGTCCTCGCTGTCGTGAACGGCCTGAGCCAGTGCGTGGAAGTCGGCAAGCACGGTGGCATCGGGGGCGCTGCCATAATGGTGGGTCCAGGTCGCTTCAAACAGCGCGGCCGGGGTGGTGTCTTCCAGACGTGGCGAGGGGGGCGCCTGCTTGTCGGAGCGCGGGTAATGTACCTGAATCGCGACCAGTCGCCAGGGTTTGCCGGTGAGCCGGGCATCGATATCTGCCCGCAGGGACAGGCAGGGGCCTTCAAGCATGACCTGCACGTCCAGCCAGCCCGGTGAGGCAGCAGTATCCTGCTCCAGCGCATCAAGTTCGGCCAGTACCTCCGGCAGGGAGGCCGGTCCGATCCGGCGCATGGGCGTATGATCGGGAATGGCTATGCTGCGTTGATGTACGAGGTGACCCTGATCCAGTTTGCCGATGCATACCTGGCGCGCGTAGTGGCGTTCGGATAGATCCAGAGGAATGGGCGAGCCGCTGTAGCGGATGCGATCCTGGTGGTCGACGCGCTGGGGCTTGTGCAGATGGCCCATGGCTACATAGGCAATATCTTCAGGGAACAGGCTGGCCGGCAGGGACTCCTCGCCGCCGATTACGATGGGGCGCTCGGAGTGCTCTGAAATACTGCCCCCCTTGAGGTGAGCATGGCCCATGGCGATCAGTGCCTCATCGGGTGCGCGGCGGGCAAGGGCGCGAGCGAAGATGTCATCATGTACGGCACGAGCCCCTGCCTGATAATCGGAGTAGCCGCGGCCGGATACATCCGACGGGCGCAGAAAGGGAATGGCCACGCACCAGGCTGCCTGGCGGCCGGCGGCATCCGTCAGCGGCACGCACAGCCTGTCGGTATCAATGGCGCCATCGAGATAGTGCAGCTGGCCGATGGCATGTGTATTAAGACGCTCCAGCAACGGGCCGGGCAGCTCGATACGGGCTCCGCTGTCGTGGTTGCCGGCGATCATCACGATATCCATGGCCGGCCGGGCCGTATGTGCCTTGAGGATGAAGTCATACAGCAGGCGCTGGGCGGCCAGCGACGGATTGACCACATCAAAGATATCACCGGCAATCAGCAGGGCGTCGATGGCTTCGCGATTAAGGGTCTCAAGCAGCCAGTCGAGAAAGGCGCGATGTTCAGCATGGCGGTCATGGCCGTGAAAATTCTGGCCGAGGTGCCAGTCGGCAGTATGAAGAAACGTCAGCATGGCGGCGGTATGGCCCGGTAGGTCGACAATGGCCCGGCAAGTGATCAACGGGGCGGGCTCCGTATGGTACCCGCCTTTTAAAGGGCCTGCATGGTCAGGAAATCAGATGCACGCCGCCATCCACATACAGGGCATCACCGGTCAGCATGCGGGCGGCATCAGTTGCCAGATACGCCATGGTCATGCCGACATCATCCACGTCCGGCAGTGAACTTGAGGGACTGCGTTCCTGGGCCTTCTGAAGTAGATCGTCGAAGCGTGACAGGCCGGAGGCTGCGCGGGTTTTCATGGGGCCGGGAGAGAGGGCATGAACACGGATTCCCTTCGGCCCGAGTTCGGCTGCCATGTAGCGTGTTGCCGCTTCAAGGGCCGCCTTGACCGGCCCCATGACGTGATAGCCTTCCACCACCTTCTGGCTGCCGTGGTACGTCATGGTGAACAGCGTACCGCCCTCGGTCATCAACGGTTCGGCGAGCCGGCACAGGGCCAGAAACGAATGACATGACACCGTCATGGCGTCATTGAACCCCTCGCGGGAGCAGTCAACCAGCCGGCCCTTGAGGTCTTCGGCCGGGGCGTAGGCAATCGAGTGCAGGACAAAATCGAGCCGTCCCCAGCGGTCGGTGAGTGTCTCGAACAGGGTTTCCATCTGGTGCTCATCACGCACATTCAGCGGCATCAGCAGCTCGCAGCCAACCTGATCCGCCAGAGGGGCAACATGGGGCAGCGCATGGTCATCGAGGTAGGTAATGGCCAGCTCCGCGCCCAGCTGATGGCAGGCACGGGCACATCCCCAGGCAATGGAGCGGTCATTGGCGATGCCGATGATCAGACCGCGCTTGCCCTCAAGGGAGAGCGAGGCAGGCAGGGGGCGTGGGTCAGTGGTCATGGCGCGTTCCTTTTAATGGGGCGTGGACAGGAAGGTGCGAACGTGTTCTGCAATCATGCGCGCCTCATCCGTGGGGATAACATGAACGGGGCGTTCGCTGTGCGGTGCTGAAATGCAGGAGGCGTGGCGCTGATTGGCTGTGTCATCCAGGGCAATGCCCAACCAGCCAAGCCAGGTGCAGGTGAGGCGGCGCAGTCTGGCACTGTGTTCACCAATACCGGCGGTAAATACGATGCCATCCAGCCCGCCCAGGGCCGTAGCCAGCTCGCTGATTCCCATCGCTACGCGGCGAGCCAGATAGGCCAGCGCGAAATCGGCACGGGCATCGGATTTGGCGGACAGCACCTGTACATCACTGCTGATGCCGGAAAGGGCCTTGAGGCCGCACTCATGATAGAGCAGCTGTTCCATGGCCTCCGGGCCCAGGCGTTTTTGCTGCATCAGGTAAAGCAGGACGCCGGCATCGAGTCGGCCGGGGCGGCTTCCCATTGGCAGACCATCAAGCGCCGTAAAGCCCATGGAGGAATCAATGCTCCTGCCCTTGTGCAGGGCGCACAGCGAGCAGCCATTGCCTAAATGGGCCACCACCACACGGCCCTGTGCGATCTCCGGGGCGACGGTCGGGAGCTGACCGGCAATGTATTCGTAGGACAGACCATGAAACCCGTAGCGTCGCACGCCTTCCTCGTGCAGCGCTTCCGGAATGGGCAGCCGCTCTACCATGGGCTCATGATCATGATGAAAGGCGGTGTCGAAACAGCCTATCTGGGGCAGGTCGGGTCGCCGGCGCAGGATCGAGCGAACCGGGGCAAGATTGGCCGGCTGATGCAGGGGGGCCAGCGGAGTGAGGGCGGCAAGCTGTTCGAGTACATGGGTATCCAGTATTACCGGCCTGTCAAACGAGGGCCCCCCGTGAACAATGCGGTGCCCGACCGCCACTACCCGGCCGGGCAGGAGCGGTGTCAGTTGATCGGCCAGCAGCGTCTGGGCCTGGTCTGCGTCCAGGCTCTGGTGGGCCATGGGCAACACATCAATCAGGGTGTTGTCGTCACCATCACTGATGACCAGGTGCGGGTGAACGGTACCAATCCCGGAAAAGGTGCCTCGTATGCAGGTCGACAGCGCCGGATCATTGGCATCAAATCCCTCGACCTTGAGACTGGATGATCCGGCATTGATGACCAGCAGAAGATCACGCTCTGCCATGTCAGCTCCTTATCGGATGTGTCTGCCGCAGGTGGTGTGCATACAGGCTGGCGGTGGCGCAGGAGGCCAGCCGTGTCTTGTGACTGTCGGCGCGACTGGTCAGGATGATCGGCACTCTGGCGCCCAGCACGATACCGGCGGCATCGGCACCTGACAGAAAGGTCAGGTTCTTGGCCAGCATATTGCCGGCTTCCAGCGTCGGGACGACCAGAATCTGTGCCTGCCCGGCGACCTGGGAGACGATTCCCTTGATGCGCGCCGCTGCCGGGCTGATGGCGTTGTCCAGCGCGAGCGGGCCATCCAGCATGCCCCCGGTAATCTGCCCTCTGTCTGCCATCTTGCACAGGGCCGCCGCTTCAATGGTGCCCGGGATTTTGGGGGTAATGGTTTCAAGCGCTGATAAAATAGCGACGCGCGGTGTGCCCAGTCCCAGGCCCAGGTGCAGATCAATGGCATTTTGAATGATGTCCGCGCGCGTCAGCAGATCGGGTTCGATATTGATGGCCGCGTCAGTAATGAACAGTGGCCTGGGATAGCGAGGCACATCCATGATGAAGACGTGGCTGATGCGCCGTTCGCTGCGTAGACCGGTCTCCCTGTCGATCACCGCGTGCATCAGTTCATCGGTATGCAGGCTGCCCTTCATCAACAGCTCTGCCTCGCCGGCACGAACAAGGGCTACGGCTTCTTGAGCGGCCGCGTGGCTGTGAGGCACATCGATGATCTGAAGCCCATCGGTTGAGCGGCCCAGTGTCTGAGCGGCGGCATTAATGCGTGCCCGGGGCCCAACCAGTATCGGGTGAATGAGCTGTTGCTCGAAGGCATCCAGCGCCCCCGACAGGGAGGCTGCGTCGCAGGGATGGGCCACGGCGCAGCGTAACGGCACATGACGGCCCGCTGCCGTAATCAGTTGTTCATAGTGGTACTGAGGGTCGCTGCGTGGCGCATCGTTCAGGCCGTCAATCATGAGATGACTCCGTGGTGGCGGAATGGTCGTCAGTGCGAGAGGGGGCGGTAAAAAGTCGCCTGATGCGCTCAAGGCGGTGACTTTCCTGCTTATCAAGAGGCGTGCCGGCGGTCAGGATGGTCGTCAGGTGGGCCAGATCCTTTTTGCGCTGCGCCGCTGACAGCCGAACCAGCGGCCTGGCCAGCGCCGTAATGGCTTCATCCGGCACGACGGTCAGCAGGTGTGCCTGACATCGTATTCGCTGTTTCAGGTCGGCCAGGGAGGCACCACCGGATGGGTGAGCTGCATTCAGCGCCTTGAGTGCGTTGAAATGGCGCTCATCGATGGCCGGGGCGGCCGAGAAGACGTACAGCATGGCGCGCACGACCAGATCAAGATGATCAACGTGATATAGCCGCTGCGTAATTTCTCCGGCGTGCAGCGGGACAAACTCATCCGGCGGCGGTTCACAGGCCGGCAGGGGGCGAACCGGTGACGCGTCGGGATCCACTCCTACCAGTCGTTGCAGCCAATGCTGGCCGTAGAGGGCCATGAACATTGCTTCGCGCAGCCTGTCACGCTGGTCTCGCCACTGATTGAGGGCCGTGACGATATGTGCTGCGGTGGCGGTTTCCATGGCGAGAAAGAGGTTGTCGGAAGACACTGGATGCCGGTCAGTGCGCACATGATCCGCGGCGCTCTTGATCAGTGGCGCAGCAGGGTGATGATCCGAGCAGGCGGTAAAGCCCAGCCTCAGCGGGTGGCATTGACGAAGGGCATCAGCCACGGGTGGGGTAACCATGGCGCGCCAGTAGGGCTGGGCCCAGACCGTATAGGCCTGATGAGTCAGTCGTGACAGGCCGTCGACCGTCGCAAAGCGGCGATCATCCTCCTCCCTGTGATCAATACGGGCGCTCAGTTCATCGAAGGTTCTCGGAACCGTGGTGAACAGGGTGGTTCCTTCCACCCATTGAGGGTTGGCCGTGTCGGGGGCGCTGTCCTGCACGCTGGCTTCATACAGCCCGGGGGGCAGAACATCATACAGCCCGGGGGGCAGAACATCGATGAAGTCCACGTTGCTGGTGAATTCGGTATGCTGGCGACGTGACACGTCGCCGGAGACGAAGATGCCCAAATGCCCGGTGTGATCATGGACGCAGTACAGTACTGTCTGATCATTGTCCCGCAGGGCATCCTCATCACTGTACAGGTCCGTCAGCCAGCCCAGTGCCTGCGGGGGTGGGGTGATATCGTCTCCCTCGGAGCAGAAGACGATGACCGGGGAGCGCACATGTCTCAGATCCACGGTGCGCCCGTCCCGAAAGGTGATGCGGTTATCGGTCAGACGGTTGCCCATGAAAAGGTTGTCAACGATGTATTCCATCTCTTCTCGCGTACTGAAGACATGGCCACCCCACCAGCGCTCGAAATTCAGATATCGGGGCACTTCCGTATCCACCCGGGCGTAAAGGGCATACTGCTTTTGCCACCATGTATTGGCCGGGTTAAGGCTTTCGAAATTGGAGACCAGCCAGGCGCCATCAAACAATCCGCCTCCGAGGTCGCCCAGCCAGGTAGTGATCCAGCTGCCACCGGTCAGACCGGCGGTATACCGCATCGGCGAGCCGCCTCGGTGTCCGGCCCAGTAGGACAGGGGAGTACCGGCAATCAGTATCGGGCCGACATCCTCCGGAGCGAGAGCCGCCGCCATCATCAGCTGCCAGCCGGCCTGGCAGTTACCGATGACCATGGGGCGGCTGTCTGCCTCCGGGTGGCTGGCACGGACATGGCTGATGAACTGACTCAGTGCATCGACAACGTCCTCGATGGTCTGTCCATGCTCGGGGTAACGTAGAAAACTTACAAAGTAGCAGGGGTGGCCTGCGCTCATGGCCACGCCCAGTTCACTGTCGGCCTTGAATCCGCCAATGCCCGGCCCGTGGCCGGCTCGAGGATCAATGATGATAAAGGGGCGTTTTGCATCATCAATCCGAACGCCCTCGGGGGGATGTACCCGCATCAATCGGTAGTTGACCGGTCGAGGAAGCGTACGCCCATCGAGCAGCAGGTCGGTGGCGTAAATCAGTAAATTGGGCGCGGGGTCATGGGTATGCGCCAGATACTGGTTGCTGCGCTGGCGCTGGGCATCAAGATATAGCCAGGAGCGCTCGACAGCGTCCAGGCTGTAGGCCATGCCTTGCTGAAAGGCATCAATCGGGGCTGTCCAGAGGCGAAAGCCAGCGGTCAGGGCAGGGAATAGCGCGGAAAACATGGCGGTTGTCCCATAAAGGCGGTCGGAGCGATATGGCATCCTGCATGATAGATAAAGCTTTTATCATGTTGCATTGCAGTATAAATAAAGTATAGGCCATTGCGGCCATGTGCCAGTTAAAACAACGTTAATGCCCTTTGACGCGATTGATGGTTTCATAACAGGGATCAACAAATTATTACCCGAAAGCCCGCCTCGGCCGGGAACACGGTCTGTTGATCCCGGTCAGTGTCAGACAGTAGTGGTTTTTGTGTGCCGACGGGCCTTCACGGGTTCACTATTGATTATCAGTTCAGGGAGTAAAAAGGGTTCATGGAAAGACGTTCATTATTAAAGGCCTCAATGGCACTGGCGGCACTGGGCCTCCCCCCATTACCGGCCTTTGCCGCCAAAAACGAAGGCGCGACCAGTACCGACGCCAGCAGTAGCCATTTTGATTTCAAATGGCTTCGACAGCATGCCAAATCCATGTCAGGCCAGGCATTCAAGCCGACGACGGAAACCCTGCCGGAAAGCCTGACGCTGGAAAAGCTGCGCCCGCTGGATTATCAGAAAATTACCTACAAGCCCTCTCATGCGCTGTGGGCCGATGATCCCAAGGCCGATATACGCCTGCAGTTTTTCCATGTAGGCATGCAGTTCAATCAACCGGTACGCATGTATTCCGTTGATCGGGATACAGGCCAGTCACATGAGATCCACTTCAGCCCGGAACTCTACGACTATTCAAAAGTCGGTATCGATCCGAAGACGCTTGAAGGCAATGACCTGGGGTTTGCAGGTTTTCGAGTCACCAAGAAACCGCGCTGGGCGGATAATCAGGACATCGTGTCCTTTCTGGGGGCAAGCTATTTCCGGGCGATTGACAAGAACAACCAGTACGGTCTGTCGGCGCGTGGTCTGGCCATCAATACGGCCGCCGATGGCGGGGCACCGGAGGAATTCCCATCCTTCACCCATTTCTGGTTTATCCATCCGGAACCCAATACCACCCGCTTTGTAGCCTATGCGCTGCTGGATTCGCCGAGTACGACCGGGGCGTTTCGATTTGATATCGATTGTCAGGACGAGCAGGTCGTGATGGGCGTGCAGAGCTATATCTATCCGCGCAAGCCCATTGCTCGCATGGGCATCGCGCCGATGACCAGCATGTACCTGACCGGAACCAGTCAGAAAAAGGCCCGCGATACCATTCATCCCCAGATTCATGATTCAGACCGCCTAAGCATGTGGCGCGGGAATGGGGAATGGGTCTGCCGCCCGTTGTATAACCCCAAGACGGTTCAGTACAACGCCTATCCTGACGAGAACCCGCGAGGATTCGGGCTGCTTCAGACCGATCATGACTTCGAAAACTACATGGACAACCAGGCCTGGTACAGTCGCCGGCCCAGCCTGTGGATCGAGCCGACCAGTCAGTGGGGCAAGGGGGCCATCAATCTGATCGAACTGCCCACGGTCGGTGAAACCGTCGACAACATCGTGGCCTTCTGGGTGCCGGAAGAGAAGGTGCAGCCGGGGGAAACGATGTCGTTCTCCTATACCCTGTACTGGAGTCCGCTGCCGCCGGTATCACCGTCTCTGGCCCATGTCGACAAGACATGGACCGGAATGGGGAACGTGCTGGAAGGCTGGATCCCCGGTGACAAGTCGCCCGAGCATTATGCTCGTCGCTTTGCGGTGGACTTCAAGGGCGGGAATATCATGGACCTGCCGAAGGATGCCGACATCGAGGTGGTGGTCTCAGCCTCACGTGGTGCACTGAGCCATCAGCAGGTCCTGCGTTTTGATGACGTCAAGGCCTACCGGGCGATCTTTGACTGGACGCCGGAGAGTGAGGATACCAGCGCGGTAACCTTCCGAATGTACCTGCGTCACAAGGACAAGCCACTGAGCGAGACCTGGCTTTATCAGTGGGTACCGCCAAAGCCGGAAGAACGCTTTTATTAAAGGAACAACAGGGCGGCCTGCGGGCCGCTTTTTTGTGATTACATTTTTTAACATTGTTTCAGAAGATCGGCTCGCGCGCCGATAGTTCAGGAGACTGAAGTACGCTACACTCGCCGCGCCCTATAGGGCTCGATCCATTATCCAGTAACTTCCGGGTGCGCCCAGCATGAGCCTTTTACCACGACCCTTTGTCTTTGTGCGTCACGGTGAGACGTTTTATAACCGTGCCCGGATCATCGCCGGCCGCTTTGATGTTCCCTTGACGCCGGATGGCGAACAACAGGCCATCAATGCGCGGGACTGGCTGGATGAGGACTGGTCCTATATTGCCGTCAGTGACATGTTTCGTGCTCGCAAGACGGCGATGCTGGCAGTACCAAACGGCAGGTTCCACTACTTTCATGGATTGCGCGAGCGCAACTGGGGAACGCTGGAAGGGCAGGCATATCGTCATCCAATGCCCTATGTCGATACGCCCGAAGGGGGCGAGTCATGGGATGGCTTTCGCCATCGCGTGCTTGATGTGATCAACACCGTACTGGATCAGTACGAGCGTCCCCTGTTCGTGGCGCACTCAGGAGTCTTCCGCGTGATTCGCGATGCGGCCATCGGCACCCATGAAGGGCCGCGAGTCAACAATGTAAGCCCCGTGGAATGTCTGCCCCCGGGCAGAGGTCAAGCACGCTGGGAACTCCGTCCTCTGGCCGAGAATGCCTTTGCCGACATGACCGAATGACCGGCCTGTATCATGGCTGGTCATATTGATTATTACCGGGCAGCCCCTGTATTTGCCCGCCTTGTTCAGGATACCCATGCACGACGCATCCCATGATACCCCAGCGATCGCTGATACCGCCCGCTGGCTTGAACAGGTCGTGATCGGCCATAACCTTTGCCCTTTCGCGCAGCGTGAGTGGGTTCGCAAGTCAGTGCGTCTGGTTAGTGCCGAGGCTTCGCCGCCGGAATCGCTGATCATGCACATGCTGGATGAATGTGCCTGGCTTGATGAACATCCCGATACCGAAACCACGCTGATGGTGCTGGAACAGGGCGCCGAGGACTTCGAAAGCTACCTGTTTCTGGTTGAAGCCGCCGAGCATACCGTGGCTGCCCGGGGGTACGAAGGAATCTATCAGGTGGCCAGTTTTCATCCGGAATACTGTTTTGCCGGAGAGCCACCGGGTGATGCGTCCAACTATACCAACCGCTCACCGTGGCCATTACTGCATTTATTGCGAGAGGACAGCCTGGAGCGTGCGCTGGCACAGTGGGAATCACCGGACGACATCTACCAGCGCAATATTGCCTACACCCGTGAGAAGGGAGCCGCCTTCTGGCAGGCGCTCATGGCTGGCTGCCGTAGCCGCTAGCGGCGGCCCGGACGAATGATGTTGATGGCCGGCGCGTAGCCGTGACGTTGATAGTAGGCCTGACGCTGGCGCCACTCTTCGAGCCGTCTTTTACGCATGATGTCGTAAAAGCCGCTGAAGCGATCAGTCTGGTTGTAGTCATGATCGTTATAGGCATCGCCGGAGGAAGGCTCGGTGATGGGCATGAGGCTGTTGCTGGATAAGCGTGTCATAACGTATTCCCTGTCTTGAAGTGGACCGTATGCCTCTGGCGGGCGATGTGCTCGGTCCGGCCGGTCAGTGGTGCATAGCGTGCCTCCTCTTCACGCCTGATGCTGTGCGGTAACGCGTTGACACGCTACCGACGCGCACTGCGGCAAAGTGTTACGTTTCTTCAAGTGCTGACGGCCTGAAAGGACCGGTCCTGATAACAGGACGGCGGGCCTATATCAGATCCAGTGGCACTTTCTGTTTTGGCGCCGGAAAGGCTTCATCCAGCAGGGCAAGCTCGTGGTCGGTCAGCACCATCGTCATCGCGTCGGCATTGTCATCGATATGTTCGATACTGGTGGCCTTGGGGATGGCCAGCGTTGTGTGGTGCCCCTGATACGGGCGAATGGCCCAGGCCAGCAGGATCTGTTCGACCGATGCATTGCGGTGTGCAGCAATGTCTGTCAGTACCGAATCACGGTGCAGTGACTGATGGCTTTTTCCCATGTGTTGCGCCAGCGGGCTGTACGCCATCAACGGCATCTCCCAGCGGGCCATGGAAGGCCTGAGTGAGAACTCGATACCGCGTGAGGCCAGGTGGTACAGCACCTGATTGGTCACGCACTCGCGACCGAGTTGAGTACCGCGCAGCTCCTTCATGTCGCCGATGTCCAGATTGGACACTCCAAAATAGCGGATCTTTCCCTCGTCACGCAGATGGCCAAAGCTTTCCATGACGGCTTCAAGCGGATAGGCGCCCCGCCAGTGAAGCAGATACAGGTCAATGACGTCGGTCTGCAGCCGTCTGAGGCTGCGCTCACAGGCACTGACAATGTTGTTGTGACCGGTATTGCCGGGAAGCATCTTGGTCACTAGAAAGGCATCGTCGCGGCGCTGCTTCAGCGCTTCGCCCACTACTTCCTCCGATCCGCCATTACCGTACATTTCGGCTGTATCAATCACCTTCAGTCCGCGGTCGAGCCCGTGAATCAGTGCATCGACTTCATCGCGGCGTGCCTTTCGGCCTTCACCCAGATGCCAGGTACCCTGGCCGATGGCGGGAAGCAACGTGCCGTCCGGGAGACGAACGTGGGGAATGTCCATGGGCGATCCTGAGGTTGTTGAATAAAACAGGGCTCGTGATAACGAGTGCTGAACGCACTATCGGCATCTCGAGGACTAAATGCAATTCATGATGCCCTGGGCAGGAAGGGCTGATGGCCGGGAGTACATGTCGCAGCCGGCCGGCGCTGTGCTACAGTTTCCGCCCCTGTCGGTGCCAGCATCGGCAGGGGCGGACACGCATACCAACACCAAACAAGAAGTGCTCATGACTACACACCTTTTTCATGGCGCTGGACCCGATGGCACCGGTGTATTACATCGCCTTTATTGGCGCGCTGGGCATGATGATCGGGGCGCTGGTCATGCGCCAGACGCGTCGCGTGGCGACAACGGCCACTGTCTGACGGTCCCACCGGGCCACTTTTAATAAAAAAACCCGCCTTGGCGGGTTTTTTTATGGGGTTGCTGGCGCTCAGCGACGTCTGGTCGGTTTTCCGGCCGGCTTCGCCGGTCCTTTTCGGCTGCCTTTGGCAGAAGGTCTGGCACCTCCCGCCGATTTGGTGCCGGTTCCAGCCGGTTTGCTGCCTTTCCGGGCAGGTTTGCCATTCGCGGGGGCCGGCTTGCCGCGAGACGATGGTTTCCCCCCTGCGGACGTGGCGGCTTTTCTGGAGGAGGGCTTGCGTCCGGTAGACGTTGCACCACGCGCCTCCTTGTGACGCGCCTTGCCGGAGGCAGCATTCTTGGCCTTGCCCGCGGAATGCCCGGATGACTTCCTGCGTCCGGGCGGGGCCTGGGAGGAGGAATCCTCAACGGCTGCCAGGAGCTGCTCAAGCTCTTTTTGAGTAAAGTCCCGCCATTCGCCTACCGGCAGCCCTTTCAGAGTCATGTGCATGATACGCACGCGCTCAAGCTTTTGAACCTCGTAGCCAAAGTACTCGCACATGCGTCGGATCTGGCGGTTCAGGCCCTGAATCAGCGTGATGCGAAACACGGTGGGCGCTTCCTTCGAGACCGGGCACTTTTTGGTACGCGTGCCGAGAATCGGTACGCCCTCGCTCATGCCCCGGATGAAGTCATCGGTTATCGGCTTGTTGACGGTAACCAGATACTCCTTCTCATGGTCATTGCCCGCTCGCAGCACCTTGTTGACCAGATCCCCGTTACTGGTCAGAAAGATCAGTCCCTGGGACTCCTTGTCCAGCCTGCCGATGGGAAAGATGCGAGCGCCATGCTGTACGAAGTCGACAACATTATGGCGCTCCGAGCTCTCCGTGGTACTGACGATACCGACCGGCTTGTTCAGGGCTATCAGAACAAAATCGTCCGGGTCCGGAGGATCAATCAGCTGACCATTCACCTTCACCGTATCGCCTGGCGCTACCTGATCGCCAATGCCGGCACGCTTGCCGTTGATATAGACATTGCCCTGTTCGATGAAGCGGTCGGCATCCCGGCGAGAGCAGATACCGCTTTCCCGGATGTACTTGTTCAGACGGGTCGTGGAAGGGTTCACCATGAATAACCGTATTGATAAGTGCTGAAAGAAAATGCCCCGCGCCCGGCCTCGAAAGGCGGTGTGCCAGTCTGACAGGCTTGCAGGAAGGCCATTGTAGAGGAAAGACATTGGGGCGCGTCGAGAAAAAATCACCCGTGAAGCCAGGATGTGGCGCACAGGGTGATATTCAGGCATTAAAAACCCCGCCGTAGCGGGGTCAGGATCGTGTGATCAGTATCTGGATCACTTCACCGGAGTGACTACCTTCGAGCCCTTGAAGCCGTAGAAGGCGATGAAGAGGTAGCACAGCAGTGGCAGTAAAAAGGCAACCTGCAGGCCAAGGCTGTCTGCCAGGGTTCCCTGAATGACCGGCAGCAGCGCTCCACCCACAATCGCCATGATCAGCAGGCTGGAGGCCTTGCCGGTCAGCGGCCCGAGCCTGGCAATACCCAGAGTGAAGATGGTCGGGAACATGATCGAGTTGAAAAGACCAATGGCCACAATGGCGTACATGGCAACATGGCCGGTAGTGGCCACTGTCGTGCCCAGCAGTGCGGCAGCAATCAGCGCAGCCAGGCCCAGCATCAGCTCCGGCCGGATGGAGCGCATCAATACCGAACCAATGAAACGTCCGATCATCGCGCCACCCCAGTAGAAAGTGACCATATGCGCGGCGCTGGCTTCCGTCATGTTGCCGATGCTCGGCATCGCCAGGTAATTGACCATGAAGCTGCCGATGGATACTTCGGCACCGACATACAGAAACAGCGCGATAACGCCCAGTTTCACGTGGCGATGACGCAGGGCATCCTTGAAGGTATAGCTGCCGGTATCGCTTTCACCGGAGGCCTGATCCTTGAAGTGAGGCAGCTTCCAGAAAAAGATGATCGCTGAAAGTACGACCAGTACCGCGGCCAGTACGATATAAGGTACCTGAACGCTCTGGGCCTGACTGATCTTGTAGGCAGTTGCCTGTGCATCGGTCATCTGGGCAATCTGTTCGGCACCCAGCACGGCGCCGGACAGGATGACGGCGCCACCAATCAGCGGAGCAACCGTCGTGCCCAGAGAGTTGAAGGCCTGTGCCAGATTCAGCCGGCTGGAAGAGGAGTGCTCCGGGCCCAGCAGCGTGACATACGGGTTGGCTGAAACCTGCAGCATGGTCACGCCGGTTGCCAGTACAAACAGTGCCAGCAGGAACAGGGCGTAGGACGGGGCCATGGCTGCCGGTACGAACATGATTGCCCCCAGACCGGCGATCAGCAGGCCAAGGCTGATGCTGTTTTTATAGCCGATGCGGGTCAGGATCTTGGCGGCCGGCATCGACATGATGAAATAGGCACCAAAGAAGGTGAACTGAATCAGCATCGACTGGGTATAGTTCAGCGAGAAGACGGCCTTCAGGTGCGGGATCAGAATGTCATTCAGACAGGTGATGAATCCCCACATGAAAAAGACCGTGGTAACGACCGCCAACGGCCCGTTCTGGGTACGGGTAGCAGCATTCCCGGAAGGGGCTGCCTGAGAGCTTGCATGGGTTGCCATTGAATTCTATCTCTGGAGCCGACGCGTACGATGGACCGTCATGGCCACTGCGTCAGGTGTAACGAGTGTTGAAAATGACGTGTTCAGACGGGAAAAGGGGCCGCTGACACGATTTAGCGACGGCGACCTTACCATGTGCATGTCCGACATAGGATGTGCTGAAGGTGATATTTAGACTATCGTCGAATAGATCAGTAGACGTTGATTTATGTAGGCCGGTGCAGCGGTACCTTCGCCCGGTGTTTGATGGCAGGATATCGGTTCACTGGAAAGGGGACCTGCATGTTTACGGTGGTACACGCCAATCACGTTGAAGACCTCAGGGACCTTGCGTTGTCGCTGGTCGCCAGGCAGCCTCTGCCGCCGCTGGACGACGAAACCTTTATCGTTCAGTCCAACGGCATGGCCCAATGGCTGAAGCTGGGACTGGCCGACGCACTGGGCGTGGCTGCCTCGACGGATTTTCCCATGCCGTCCTCCTTTGCCTGGCGGGCCTACCGCGCCGTGCTGGGTGATGATATCCCCGACCAGTCTCCCTTTGACAAGCCGGCGCTGACCTGGCGGATCATGCGGCTGTTGCCTGCGTATCTTGAGGTTCCGGCCTTTGCTCCCCTGCGCCATTACCTGAAGGGAGAGCGCTATCCCCACCGGGATGTCATGGCCCGCAAGCAGTATCAGCTGGCGGCTCAGCTGGCCGACCTGTTTGACCAGTATCTGGTGTATCGTCCCGGGTGGATGGCCGCCTGGGCGGCCAACGAGACCCTCCCGGCAGACATGACCGAGGAGGAGCAGTGGCAACCGGCACTGTGGCGTGCGCTGATGGAGGATGCGCCGGAGGCGCTTCGCGACCAGCACCGTGCCGCACTTCATACCCGGTTCATTGCCCGGGCCGCTACCCTTGAACGGATACCGGATGGCCTGCCGGCGAGGGTGTTTGTCTTTGGGGTGTCTTCGCTGCCGCGTCAGGTGCTGGAGGTACTTCATGCACTCTCGGGGGTGATGGAGGTGGTGCTGTTGATGACCAATCCCTGTCGCTTTTACTGGGGCGACGTGATTGCCGATCGGGACGTGTTGCGGCGCGAGTTCAAGGCGCGCCGTCACCAGAACAAGCCAGGCCTTGCCGACCTGGCACCTGAAGCACTTCATCTGCATGCCAACCCGCTACTGGCCAGCTGGGGGACCCAGGGACGTGACTTTCTGGTATCGCTGTATGACTTTGAAACCCACAACCCCTTTTCGATCGAAGAGGATGTGTTCCGTGACCGGATCGAGGCAGGGTCTTTAGCACACGCGCCACTGCTTCATCAGCTTCAGCAGGATGTTCTGGACCTCGTCCACCCGAGTGAGCATGTACAGGCCGGGCAGAAGCGCACGGTAGCGCAGGATGATGACTCCATCAGTCTGATCGTTACCCACTCCCCTCTTCGGGAGGTGGAAGTGTTGCGAGACCGGCTGCTGGCGGCCTTCGAAGCGCAGCCGGACCTGATGCCGCGGGATATTATCGTCATGGTGCCGGACATCAACGCCTATGCACCCTTTATCAAGGCCGTGTTTGGGCAGATCAGCCCTGATCAGCGCGATTATATTCCCTATACCATTGCCGACCAGCAGGCCAGTCAGGCTGATCCACTGCTGATGCTGGTATTATCGCTGTTGCAGTTGCCGGATCAGCGCCTTGGGGTGTCCAGATTGCTGGACTGGCTGGATGTGCCTGCCTTCAGGCGCCGGGTGCGTATCGAAGAAAGCGAGTTGCCGCTGCTGCGACGCTGGCTGGAGCAAAGCGGTGTGCGGTGGGGGCTTAATGGCGCACATCGCGAACGGCTGGGGCTGCCGGGACTTGCAGAAAACACCTGGGCGTTTGGATTGAAGCGCATGCTGCTGGGGTATGCCAGTGGTGAAGGCGAGGCCTTCAACGGTATCGAGCCCTACGCAGACGTTGCCGGCATCGATGCGGCGCTGGCCGGCCGGCTGGCGATGCTGCTGGACCGGCTTGACGCTCTGGCCACGCGACTAATGACGTCTCGTGCGCCTGCCGACTGGCAGCGCGTGCTGGATGACGTACTGGCCACGCTGCTGGCTCCGGAAACACCGGGGGAGTGGATGATTGTCGAACGGGTGCAGCAGGCCGTCACGCGCTGGTGCGACGAATGCCGATGCGCCGGGTTTGACGACCCCCTGCCGGCAGTGGTGGTGCATGATGCACTGGCAAGCAGCCTGGATGAAGGCGGGCTGGCCCAGCGCTTTCTCGCCGGGAAGGTCAACTTTGCCACCCTGATGCCGATGCGGGCGATCCCGTTTCGGGAAGTGGTACTGCTGGGCATGAATGATGGTGACTACCCACGTTCCCGGCTGCCTCAGGACTTTGACATGATGGCGCGGCGGCCGCTGGCCGGTGACCGCTCAAGACGTGACGATGACCGCTACCTGTTTCTTGAAGCGCTGCTGTCGGCCCGGGACCGCCTGACCCTGTCCTGGGTGGGGCACGATCAGCGCGACAACAGCGAGCGCACGCCGTCGGTACTGATCAACGAATTGATGGATACGCTGCGTATCGGCTGGTGCGCCTGGCAGGGCGGGGCAGTGGTGGATCAGTTAACCACCTGTCACCCGCTGCAGCCCTTTTCAAGGCGCTATTTTGATCCTGCCGACCCGCTCTGGACCTACGATCAGCAGTGGGCGCGGATACATCGCCCCCACGCCCCCGCTTCATCAGGGGGGCTGGCAGCCGGCATGCCGGAGGCCCGGCTGCGGATGGAGGATCTGGAGCGGCTGATGCGTCAGCCCATGGGCGTCTGCGTACAGCAGCGTCTGGGGATCGGCTTTCAGGCACCCTCGGTGCCGGAGGAGGACCGCGAGCCCTTTGGCCTGAATGGCCTTGACGTACACCAGATCAAGCAGTCGCTGCTTGACAGTGCCGAGCAGGGCGAGGCACTGGCAACCAGCATGGCCCGATGGGTACGCCGTGGCGAATTGCCGGCGGAAGGATTCGGAGACCGGTGGGCACAGACGCTGCTGGCACCGGTGGAGCAGCAGTGGGCGCACTGGTGTGGGGTGATGGAGTCGCTGACGCTCACCGGCGACGTGGTGCTCAACGAGTGCCTGACCGTGGGCGGCATCGCCCTGACCCTGCGGGACCGGCGGGATGATATCCGACAGGACCCTGACGGACGACGTTGGTTGTGGCAGCTGGCAGCCGGTCATTACAGCCATTTCCGTCACCACCGGGATGGCCGTCTGGATCGTTACGGCAAGGCGCATCGACTGTATTCCGGCTGGCTTTGGCAGCAGTGGCTGGCTGCCAGCGGCGAATCGGTGCATCTGGGGGTTCTGTTTGAAGACCGGGCCCTGACGCTGCCCCCGCCGACACTGGCCGTCGCCCGTGAGCGCTGCCAGACGCTGATGACCCAGTGGCTGGCGGCATGGCAGTCGCCTCTGCCCACGGCCAGCGAGCTGGCGCTGCTTTGGTGGTCACGTCAGCCTGTCGGCGATGATGCTTCATCAAGTGATGAGGCGCGCTGGGCACTGCATGAGCAGCTGACTACCCTTTACGAGGAGGGGGTCTTCAATGGCCTGCTCGGGCTGCGTCAGCGTCAGCCCGCCATGGGAGAGCTCTGGCCTTCCATGAACCACCTGCTTGAGGCAGGTTTCGAGCACGCAACACGGGCACTTTATGGTGATTTCTGGTCTGACCTGTCAACACGGGTCGAACAGTCACCGCTTGACCCTTCTTCATAATCCGGCTGTCGCGTTCAGTGCGGCAGATCAGGGAGAGCTGCATGAGTAGTACATCACGTCCGACGCGCTTGATTGTCGGTATTTCCGGTGCCTCAGGCGCTATTTATGGCGTACGTCTGCTTGAACTTTTACGCCCGACGCCCATTGAAACCCATCTGGTCATGACGCCGTCGGCAGAGGTTACCCTGGCTCATGAAACCGATTATCGGGCACAGGAAGTCAGGGCGCTGGCAGATGTCTGTTATTCGAGCAAGGACATCGGGGCGTCCATTTCCAGCGGGTCCTTCAGGACACTGGGAATGGTGGTTGCCCCGTGTTCGGTGCGGTCCATGTCGGATATGGCCACCGGGTCCACCTCGACGCTGTTGACCCGGGCCGCGGATGTGGTGATGAAGGAGCAGCGTCGTCTGGTGCTGATGGTGCGCGAGACGCCACTGCATCGAAATCACCTGCGTAACATGACTTCGCTGGCCGAAATGGGCGTCATCATTGCCCCACCGGTGCCGGCGTTTTATGCCCGTCCCGACAGTCTGATGGCCATGGTGGACCACAGTCTGGGCCGGGTGCTGGATCTGTTTGATATTGATCTCGGCGTTGTGTCGCGCTGGAAGGATGACTCGGCGCCATGACGGCCGCCGAGAACTTGATTTTCCCTTTTGACAGTAATGAGGTTCAGCATGCATCACATGGATGTGCAGGTGCTGGAAAAGGCACTTGAATGGGCGCGCGAGGGTGAAACCCTGTGGTTTTGTACGGTGCTTTCTACATGGGGCTCATCGCCTCGTCCGCCGGGGTCGTTGCTGGTTGCCTGTGCGCGCGGTGAATATGTCGGGTCGCTGTCAGGCGGATGTGTCGAAGAGGCGTTTATCACGGCCCTCGTGGATGGCCTGCTCGACAAGCCGGTTCAATGCGTTGATTACGGGGCCAGTCAGGAAGAAGGTCAGCGACTTCATCTGCCGTGCGGTGGCGTATTGAGGGTGATGATCGAGCGCCGGCCCGCCGACGCCGAATGGCTGACGCACCTGGAAGTGCTGCATGCCACCTTGCTGGGCCAGCGGCGGCTGGTACGCCTTGTCACTCCGGCGTCCGGGCGTTACCGCGTCGAACTGGACGAGCAGGCCAGTGGTCCGGTGGTTGAAGAGGACGCCACCCGGATTCGTGTCAGGGTAGGTCCTGCGCTTCGGCTGGTACTCGCGGGCATTTCGCCGGTAGCCACCTTCTGCGCGCAATTTGCGCACCTGGCCGGCTTTGAAGTGATTGTCTGTGATCCCCGCGAAGCGGAGCGGCGCGCCTTTGATGTGCCAGGTGTGGAGGTGCAGAACGTGCTGCCGGCACTGTTTATTGCCTCCGGCGCCACCCATGGGGCAACGGCGATCGTGGCCCTGACCCATGACCCGCGTCTGGACGATCCATCCATGATCGAGGCGGTCAGGACGGATGCCTTTTATATCGGTGTGATGGGGTCCCTGCGTACCTCCAGGGCAAGGGCCGAGCGACTCAAGCGGTCGGGGGGGCTTGATGACGAGGATATCGCCCGTATTCACATGCCGGTCGGGCTGGATATCGGCAGCAAGGCGCCGGCAGAGATTGCTCTGGCCGTCGTGGCAGACATCGTGCGGGCATTTCGCGCGCTGGCCGCGGATGAAACGCGCCCCGATGACGTGCTTCCCGCGTGATGTTGCCGGTTGTGGTGTTGGCAGCGGGGCGAAGTCACCGGTTCGGCGCGGACAAGCGCCAGGCGATACTGCCTGATGGACAGGGCATCCTCGCCACGACGCTTGCCACATTCAGGCATGCTCCGGCACGGTTTGTGGCGCTGAGGCACAGCGACCGATGCACTGACTGGTGCGAGGACCTGCTCGCCGCACACCCGGGCTGGGTGCCGATCTTTTGTCATCGAGCCGAACAGGGTATGGGTGCGAGCCTGTCCGAGACGATGGCGGCCGTCTCTTCGTGCCTTTCCTCCCGGGCTGTCATGATCGCCCTCGGAGACATGCCCTGGATTCAGCCGGCTACCCTTCACCTGCTGGCGGCTCGGGCCAGTGAAGTGCGGGTCGTTCGGCCCCGGTACGAGGAAGGCGGAGCAGGGGGGCATGTTCCGGGCCATCCGGTCGTCTGGGGGCGACGCTTCTGGCCCGCCCTTCAGGCGCTGGACCGGGACGAAGCCGGTCGGGCGGTGCTGGCTCAATACCCTGAGGCGCTTGATGAGGTGCCTGTCAATGACCCGGGCGTGATTCGTGATATTGACCGGCCTCGTGACCTGGATCTGTCTCAGGACGAGAAGGCGAAATGAAGGCGCTCCGGCCGTGCCGAGGGCTTGCCGAAGCTGTATTCGGCCCGGCGCTCGGTCAGGTTCATGACCAGCGTGAACAGGGTCTCCATTTGTTCGCTGTCCGGCACCCTGGTATCACGATGACGGCAAATGCTCCAGGGGGCATTGTCTTCGTCACTGAGCCGTTCATACAGTGACTCGACGGACGGCGTGGTTTCCCTGCTGATGGCACGCAGGCGCGCCAGACGTGTCATGGAGTTGTCATGCGGCATGTCCTCAAGGCCCGGCGGCAGGTGAGGTGCAATCAGGTGGTTGGTGTGAAAGAGATTGCCCTCGCGCGGTTTCATGGCGGCATCGCCCATCGGTGAGACCTCCATGGATGCGGCATTGCCATCGCCGTCACCGATCAGAAAATGGGCTGGTGAGGCGGTGCCTACATCATCAATCATGTCCAGTGCATGTTCGACACTGTCACTTTCAAGTACGCGTCGCAGCATGATATGAACCGGCAGCTTGGGTTCGCAGATTTGTGAACGCAGCGCGTTGAGACATACGCCTACGCCCTGATCATTCAGACCTACCTTGCCGATGATGCCACCTTCGGTAATCATGTGGATGGCCGGTTTGTTGTCCGGATAAAGTGTCAGGGTGATCAGGGCATCAGCCTGATCGGGAATCCAGTCCCAGTTCTGAGCCAGCCACTGGCTGCCATCGGCCGGGTGGCGTTGTGCCAGTGCGGAGCACCCATCGCTCTGAACGGGCCGGCTGGCATGGGTCAGCACGATTTCACTGCGTGCATTGAGCACTAGAATGTCCAGTGGCTCGACGCTCGCGCCCTCGGCAATTCCGTTCATTTCCTCCATCAGCTCCGGACATGCCTGCTCGATGGCCGGAATGAAGGACTCTGCCGTTCGGCGAGCTTCATTCCAGTCGATGCCGGCTACTTCCTCGAACATGCGCCGATAATTGGCCAGACCCAGCCTGATTTCCTCGGCAGCCAGGCGACCATGTGTTTCGCCCAGCGCCCAATGGCTGCCGCGTGCTTCTATCTGTGTCACCATGGATTGATATCCTCACTCTCGATAACAGCGTCCATTACGCCTGTAGTAAAGCCTGGTTCGCCATGGCCGTAACGTCGAGGGCCGTCCGGCTTTTTCAGGGATGTTTTTCGCCGTGATAACTGATTCCACTCCGTCTGCACCGTCAGTGACAAACCTCGATATTGCTGCCTTTCCACTGTTTGGCCGCCGATTGATCGAAGCCAGCGCCGGCACCGGCAAGACCTTTACGCTGGCAGCCCTGTATGTCCGGCTGGTACTTGGGCATGGCGGTGACAACGCCTTTGCCCGACCGTTGATGCCGCCGGAAATTCTGGTGGTAACGTTTACCGAAGCGGCTACTCAGGAGTTGCGTGACCGTATTCGTCGTCGGCTGACCGAAGCGCGGGATGCGCTGCTGTCCAGTGACCCCATCACTGACAAGGTGCTGGCTCTACTGCTCGAGCCCTATACCCCGGAGGAGCGTCGCCACGCTGCTGCTCGGCTCGATCAGGCCGCTCGAATGATGGATGATGCCGCCATTTTCACCATCCATGGGTTTTGCCAGCGGATGCTGAAGCGCCATGCCTTTGACAGTGGCAGCCTGTTTGCCTCTACGCTGGTGCAGGATATTGCGCCACTGTATCAACAGGTGGTGGATGATTACTGGCGCCAGCAGTTCTACGGACTATCGGTGGAGGCACAGGCGGTGATCGGCAGGCTCTGGAGCGGGCCGGACGCGCTGGGGCAGGCTGTGCGTCCTCTGGTGATGGACGGGCGACCGATGCCGCTTTACTGGGACAACGCCCTGATCGAAAGCCCTGAATCGGTGGAGCAGGCGCTGTCTGCCGTGCTGGCCTTTGACGCTGCGCTGGCCGCTCAAAAGGCTGCGTTGCAACAATTGTGGTCGCGCGAACAGGTAGCGATTACCCATTGCCTGTCGGAGGCCGTCGAGCAGAAGCGGCTTAATGCGCGCAGCTTCAGGCTGGAGGACCTTCAGGAGAAGTGGTCGCTGCTTGAACAGTGGCTGAGCTCGCCATCCCTGACATTTCCGAGTGCCCTGCGCGACAGCAAAAAACAGCCGTTTTGCGGCCGTACTCGTATCCGCGATGCGGTGAAAAAAGGCCATGACGCCCCGGAGCATGCCTTCTTCGCGCAGCTGGAAGACTGGGTCGATCTGGGGGACCATCCGGAAGACCCGACGCCGGGGCTGATGGCTCACGCCCGGGACCATATCTGTCAGGCGCTCCTGCGTGAAAAGCGTCGCCAGGCACAGTGGACCTTCGACGACCTTCTCAATGAGCTGGATGACGCGCTGGCCGGCCCTGCAGGGTCACGGCTGGCCGGGCGTATCCGTGATGAGCTTCCCGTGGCCCTGATCGATGAGTTTCAGGATACCGACCCGGTACAGTATCGAATTTTTTCAACAATCTATCCGGTTACGCGGCAGGACCAGGCGCTTTTGCTGATAGGGGATCCCAAGCAGGCCATCTACAGCTTCCGTGGTGCCGATATCGAAACCTATCTGGCGGCCCGGCGTTCGGCCGATTCTCACCACACGCTTGAGCGGAATTTTCGCTCTACGTCGGCCATGGTCGACGCGGTCAACCGGCTGTTCAAGGCGCGGGTTAATCCGTTCAGCAGCGAGGAAATCCCGTTTCAGGCGGTGACGGCGAACGGGCTGGATACGCGGCTGGAAGCGCAGGGCGTTACCCTGCCGGCCATGGGGTTCTGGTGGCCGGAGACCAGCCATTCCGTCTCCGTCAGTGACTACACCCGCCTGATGAGCCAGGCGCTGGTCAATGATATCCGCTGCCTGCTTGATTCCGGGCGCGCCGGTCTCGCCGGGTTTCGGCGCGACGAGCATACACCGCTGACGCCGATCAGGCCGGCAGATATTGCCATTCTGGTCCGTACCGGTCGAGAAGCGGATCTGGTGCGACAGGCGCTGGATGCGCAGGGGATCAAGAGTGTCTATCTGAGTCAGAAACGCTCGGTGTTCGAGTCGGCAACTGCCTTTCAGGTGTTGCAGGTGCTGGAGGCAGCGTCCAACCCACGGGACGATCGCCGGCTGCGTGCTGCTCTGGCGACGCGGCTTTTATCGGATGACCTGTCGGTTGTGGCCTCGCTGAGCGAGGACGAGATGGCCTGGGAGACCATGATCGAGCGCTTTGATGGCTATCACCGGCGCTGGCAGCGTGATGGGGTGCTGCCAATGCTGCGTACCGTGATGCAGGATTTCGATATCGGGGTGCGGTGTCTTTCCTGGCCGGATGGAGAGCGTCAGTTGACCGATCTGCTGCATCTGGGTGAACTGGCGCAAATGGCCAGCCAGTTTCTGGAAGGGGAGCAGGCCCTGATGCGCTGGTTGCACCGGTCCCTGTCAGGGCATGTCGAGCAGGGCATGAGTTCGGATGCACTGGTGCAGCGGCTTGAAAGCGATGAGGCACTGGTGCGTGTGATTACCCTGCACAAGGCCAAGGGGCTACAGTATCCGGTCGTCTATCTGCCCTTTATTGCCAATTATCGAGAGATCAAGGACACCGCCGGACCAGTGGTACTGTCGGATCCCGAGCTGGGTCGCTTCCAGGCCTGGCATTTGAGCCCGGAGCAGCGCACTTCTGCAGATCGACAGCGGCTCGAGGAGGACATGCGGCTACTGTATGTAGGGCTGACCCGTGCACAGTACGCCTGCCGTCTGGGACTGGCTCCCGTGTTCAAGGGGCGAAAGGGCAGGCAGCACCCCGAGGATGCCACCTCGCTTGACAGGTCTGCCATTGGCTGGCTGCTGGAGGAACGGGGAGATATCACCCGTGGTACGGCAGTGCTTTCAGCATTACGCGGACTGGATGCGCCGGACATCAGTGCCTGTCTGGCACTGCCCGAGCCGATTCAGTCGGCGCCAGTGGCCAGCGGACCTGCCACGGAAACGGGGGCGGCACGGCTGTTCACGGGCCGGGTAGATCGGCGATATGCCGTCAGCTCCTATTCACAGTTGATGCGGCGTACCCAGGTGGCACCGACGGATGACGAGGCGCCGATGCAGGGCGTGGACGTGGAAGTGGTTGATGAGCGGACCCCCTTGCCGCTGCCTCCGGGGGATACCCTGCTTGATTTTCCCCGCGGGCCGGGACCGGGAACCTTTCTTCATGCGTTACTTGATCAGGTGGACTGGCCTCGGCTGGGGGAGGAAGAGCATGACTCCTCCCTTCGGGTCTGGCTTGAGCATCGACTGCTTCAGGGAGGGATGGAAGCGCGCTGGGGACCTGTACTCATTGATGTGGCACGCCGCCTGGCATCTCGCCGTCTGGCGGCGCCGGAGGTGACGCTGGCCGGCCTTGATCGCTGGAAGGTGGAGGTTGAGTTCTGGGTGCCGGTCCACGGGGTTAATGTTGCATCACTGGACCAGGCCATTCGCCAGATGGACCCGATAGCTACCCGTCGACCGGCTCTGGGAGCATGGCAGCTTAGTGGTATGGTCAAGGGCTTCATTGATCTGCTGGCCGAGAAGGATGACTGCTGGTACATCATTGACTGGAAATCCAATCATCTGGGAGACCGGCTGGAAGATTATCGCGCTGAGGCCATGGAGGCCGCGGTTGCCGAGCATCGCTACGACGTGCAGTACTGGCTGTATGCGCTGGCGGTGCATCGACTGCTGCGTTCTCGTGTTCCGGGCTATGATCCGGCGCGTCATTTTGGGGGGGTGCGTTATCTCTTCCTGCGTGGTTTTGCCGGGGAGGTCGCCGATGAGGCGCTGGGTATCTGGGCCCGCACTCCCACCGCTGAACAATTGAGCCGGCTTGATGCGCTGTTTGAACAGCCGATATCCGACATCGACCGCAGTGAGGTGGCACATGGTGCATGAACAGGGCGAGCTGGGACTGGCAGCGCCGGCAGCGCTTCCCGCTGTCGACCAGGTGCTGACGTTACTCGAGCAGTGGAGCGAGCGAGACTGGATTCGGCCCATTGATCTGTACTTTGCTCGTTTCATTGCCGAGCAGGGGGAGCAGGATAGCCTCGTTGTATTGCTGGCCATGCTGGTCAGTCATCAGTCGGGTCGCGGCCATATCTGTCTGGTATTGAAGCGTTTCCAGGCCTCGCCGTGTGCCTATGTACAGTTGCCTCCGGAAGTGGATGAGGGCGGCGACCTGACATGCCTGCTGTCAGTGCTGGCCCAGGAGCCTCTATCGGAGCGGCTGCTCGGCTCATCAATGGTCTCGGCCGGCGACGGTAGTGCACCTATGGTGCTGGATCGGGAGCGCCTTTATCTACGCCGCTTCTGGCGCAGCGAATGCCGGGTGGCCTCGAAAATACGGGCGCGGATGGGCCCGTTGTTACCCGCTGACCAGAAGACGGTCGCGCGGCTTGATGTTCTGTTTCCTGCCGGCCCGGAGCAGCCGGACTGGCAGCGTCTGGCATGTGCGCTGGCACTGCGACAGCGATTCTGCGTTATTTCCGGCGGACCCGGGACGGGCAAGACCACTACGGTGGCCAGGTTGCTGGCGTTGCTGCAGGAGCAGGCGCTGGAAAATGACGGGATACCGCTGGTGATCGAAATGGCCGCGCCGACCGGCAAGGCGGCGGCACGACTGACCGAATCGATCAGTGGCGCACTGGCCCATCTGCCCGTAAGTGAGGCCGTGAAGGCTGCCCTTCCACGGGAGGCTGTGACCCTGCATCGGTTGCTGGGCGCGCGCCCGGATACACGACGCTTTCGCTTCGGTGAACGGATGCCCCTGCCACTGGATGTTCTGCTGGTGGATGAGGCTTCCATGATCGACCTGGAGCTGATGGCCGGTTTGATGGAGGCCCTGCCGGCTCGTGCGCGCCTGATTCTGCTGGGAGATCGCGATCAGCTGGCCTCGGTGGAGGCGGGCGCTATTCTCGGGGATGTCTGCGAAGGTGCCTGGCCCCCGGCGTTCAGTACCGATGTGGCTGACTGGCTGACTCAGGCCTCGTCATATCCGCTTGCCCCTTCTACCACGGAACGCTGTATTGCCGATCACGTTGTGGTGCTGCAAAAGAGCTACCGATTTGATGCCGGCAGCGGCATCGGCGCTCTATCGAGGATGATCAATCAACGTGATCCGGCGGGGGCAAGGCAGGTGCTGGAAGCCGGTTATACCGATATTGCACTCGAGCCCCTGGGCGAGATTCGTGCTCGCTGGCATATCAGCCGTGCCGTTGAGGGGTATCGTGCCTGCCTTGAACAGGTACATCAGCAGGCCGCGCCGGAAGACGTACTCGGGGCCTTTCAGCAATTTCGGGTATTGTGTGCGCTGCGCAGGGGCGAATGGGGCGTCGATGCCTTGAACCAGGCGATTGCTACGGCGCTTTTCAACCGTGGGCTGATCAGTGATGATCATGGCTGGTACGCCGGTCGCCCGGTCATGGTGACAAGCAATGACCGCCAGTTGAATCTTTATAATGGCGATATCGGGATAGCGCTGCCGGACGCCGCTGCCGGAGGGAGACTGAGGGTGTTTTTTGATCAGGGAGAGCGCGTTCGGGCGGTTCTGCCCGGCCGACTGACCAGTGTTGAAACGGCTTATGCCATGACGGTTCATAAATCCCAGGGGTCGGAGTTTTCATCAGTGTTGTTTATCGTGCCGGATCGTCACTCCCCATTGCTTACCCGTGAGCTTTTATATACGGCGGTCACGCGTGCAAAGACGCGCTGCGATATCGCAGCGCGTCGTCCCGAGGTTTTTTTTGAAGCCATGCGGCACCGTGTTGAACGATCTTCCGGTTTACAGTGCCGCCTTGACGTCAAGGATGGGTCAGGCTCCGCGTCCGATATGGGTGGGCTAACCAGCACGGGGCCGGGTCAGAATGGAGGACATCAGTGAATGAGGCCGTTGTCCCATTGAGGCCATGCGCTCTACACTGACCTGACGGATATTGACGCCAAGCACTGCACCCATGGACACGATCAGCATGACGATACCGTCCATGACCTCGGCCAGTTGCGAAGGATCAAGAATGATCGCAACACCGAGCATGACGCTGATCCACCCGAAGGACAGGGCCATGGTCCAGCCAATGGCCGAGCGCCAGCGGCTTTTGAACCCGTCTGTACTGGACAGTTCAGACTGCATGGTGGTGTTGATGCTCTTCAGCTGGTCAGTCCGTGCGCCATGCTCTATTTCCTGGCGTCGTGTGTCGTGCTCCAGCGTGGATTGCTTGAGTTGGGTTTCAAGTTCAGCCAGCTTGACGGCTGCTGCCGGATCGGTCTTCAGGGCTTCATGAATGGCATCCGGGGTGTTTTCTACTCCCAGGATTCGTGAAACAGCCTGACCTACCAGGTGGCCGGCAGGCCCTGCAAGTGCCTGTCCCACGGTTGGGGCCATGCTTGCAACAGTGTTGGCAATAGTGGTCCAGTTCATGGGGTGGTCTCCTTGGTCAGGGTGGATTGCATGGACATCAAATCCATCAAAAGTTGTCGATATTGACGCTCTTCTCGCTCTGTTGCGGTCATCCAGGCATGTTGGGATACGGCGCCGGGATGCGGGGGGGTTGCATTTCCTTGCAGGCTCAGTCGCTCGTCGTGTCGAATCACCATGTCGTGGGTCTCCATCAGCGTCTGTCCAGCCCAACCGATAACTCCTGTCATCAGTACTGCCAAAGCGGAGGAGATTTGTGGGTAGCCAAATGAGGCGGTTCCAGTTGTCATCTCAGTGATCTCCGTTGGTGGACGCAACCATCATCACAAATTGTTTCTGTAAGTTACATTAGATGGGCGTGTAAGAAGGCCTGAGACGCGGGCAGCAGGAATCAAGCAGTAAAATACTTTAATATTCAATGATTAAGTAATTTTTAATTTAAGGGATTGGTTTTCCCGATCGTACAAAAGTACACAGTACGTTGATCAGCCATGGAGCCGGCATGACACAACAGATAATTGACGGGGATGCCTGGCAGGTAATTCTTGCAGTACGTGATCGTGACAATACGGCCTGTCAGCGCTCGGAAATCCGGTTTGATGAGGGGGTCATCAGACTGCAGAGAGACGGCGCATGGAGCAGTGATACACTGCTTCCGGCGCAGACAGTGCGTCTGTTTGATCTGTATCTGCCCCTGGCGATGGCCGGGCCGATGGTCATCGGACAGCTGGGACAGAGCCTGGATGGGCGTATTGCCACGGTTACAGGCGCCTCACGCTATGTGACCGGGCAGGAAGGGCTGGTTCATCTTCATCGACTGCGCGCGTTGGTGGATGCGGTCATCGTTGGTGCTGGCACGGCCTCGGCCGATGACCCCCGATTGACGGTTCGGCTGGTGGCCGGTCGTCATCCGTGCCGTGTGGTACTGGACCCGCGTCACCGGGTTGACTCGAATCTGGCGCTGTTCACGGATAATGCGGCCCCTACGTTGCATCTGGTGAATGAACCTGCATCAGAACCACCTTCGCCTCATGTTGACTATCTGGATATTTCACAATGTCAGGCGTCAGATGGCAGTCGACCGGAACAGATCCTTGCGTTGCTGGCCGCCAGAGGACTGTCACGGGTACTGGTCGAGGGCGGAGGGCTTACCGTGTCACGATTTCTGGAGGCAGGCTGCCTTGATCGTCTGCATGTCATGGTGGCACCCATGTTGATCGGTTCCGGACGACCGGCATTTACCCTGCCTGATATCGAGGAGCTGGATCAGGCACTGAGGCCGGAATGCCGTACATGGACGATGGGATCAGATGTCCTGTTCGACTGCCGCTTCCCCGGCTCTGTGTGAAGAGGTCTGCTGGTGTGGTGGCGTGTTCTGCCGTCGCATCAGCATCACAATGGCACCAGGCAGGCTTGAAACCAGCACGGTGGCACCATAGGCGACTGAAATTGCTACGCCTTCGCTGGAGGAGAGGCCGGCCGAGGCCCATATCAGCGCCGCCGCTCCTTCCCGAACTCCCCACCCCCCGATCGACAAGGGCAGTGCCATCGCCATCAGCACCGGTGGAATCAGTGCCAGCAGGGTCAGACTGTCGAGCGTGCTGCCCAAGGCACGTGCGCAGCAGGCATAAGCACCAATATAGGTCGCTACGATTACCAGCGAGCCGCTCAACTGTTTAATCCAGAGGTGGCTGCCGCACAGGCTTAAGGCGATGTGATGGCCGAAGCGCGCCAGCGCCTTTCTCGTCGATGTGCGAAAAAGAAGCAGGCTTCCGATACCTGCCAGCACTGCCAGAAGAATCTGACCGGTGGTGCCTGACGGTTCACTGCGATGAAATGAAGTCAGCACGACAGGATGGGTGGCCAGCATGATGCCGGCAATCAGCAGCAGAGCCAGTTGGCCTGATGCTCGTTCGATCATGACGGCATGGAAGGCGCGGGTTCGCGAGGCCTGTCGGTGACCGTGTCGCCAGGCGCGCGCCACGTCGCCACCCACTCCACCGGGTAACAGCTGATTGAGAAAGGTGGCGATGTAATATTCGCTGACGGCCCGACGCAGCGATAGTGACAGTCCGAGGGCATGGGTCGTCAGCTGCCAGCGCCAGGCCGACAGAAAGACCTGCGGCAGGGTCAGCAGCAGAGCCAGTAACAGCCAGCCTGGAGAGGGGGCCGACAGGGACTGACGTATATGTGATATATCCAGCGTATACGCCATGATGCCAAGGCACAGGGCCATGAACGCAAGACGCAGCCCCGTGTGCATTACAGGGCCTGATGCCACTGGTCTGGCACTGCCAATACATCCTGATGCCCGACATTGATGGTGATTTTTCCCTGATTAACCCCTTCAAGCCGTGCCGCGAGCCATGCTCGAAGTGCATCGTGCTGCGAAGCAGGCACCACCTCAAGCGCGGCATCAACCCGCTCACTCAGCAGACGCTCGGCCAGGGCGAGGTCGCCAGTGCCCGAGGCGCGAGACAGCTGCCAGTCAGCGGGAGCGCAATGTACCTGATACCCTGCATCGGCCAGCAATTCAGCCGCAATACGCCAGCCTTCGCTGCCACAGGCTGTACCCAGTCCGCGTTCCTGTTGCTGGTGATGGTTGATGGCCTCTTCCATCAACATATCGAGCCGCTTCAGTGCCGGATTTCCGTCAGGGTCCTCGATAAAAAAGCGCCCATCAACGCTCATGGTCATCATGACTACCATGCAGTGACTTGAGCAGTGCGCTACAAGTGCCTCAAGCCAGGGGCGGGATACCAGGTCCAGTAGCGCTGAGGCGGTCACCAGTGTGGTGGAGGGCGGAACAAGTTCTGCCGGGTGGGCAATGCTGCTCAAGCGGCTGGAAAGCTCAAGCTGCCCTGATGACAGGGTGGGAGCACTGACCATGGCTTCATCAAGCAGAATCGGGTCATGATCAATCAGCTGCCAGTGCTGATCAAACGGCAGGCGAGGTGCCAGATAGCGGCAGTTGCTGCCTCGACCACACCCCAGATCGACAACAGCCAGGCGCTTGTGCGCCTGGCTGTTCAGTGCATCAATCAATGGTGCGAGCAATGACGGATGGCGTGACCGGTGGTCGACAGGTTCCCTCAGCGTCAGCCAGTCCGATGCGAACTGGCTGCCCGGTGCCGGTGAAGCGGCCGCTGTCATGCCGGCTGCTCATGGCGTACCGCCTTCATGAAGCGATACCCGGTATCCGTCCAGAGCCTCAGGCTTGAACGGGCTTCCAGCGCCCCTTGGGCGAGCTGCTGACGGGCCTTGTTGTCCTGCAGCAGATGCCTGAGGGTGTTCGACAGGGCGTTGGTATCACCGGGAGGCAGAGTAATGCCTGCATTACGGGGCAGGGTTTCCATCAGTGCGCCACCGTTCATGGTCACAACCGGCACGCCGTAGGCGATGGCTTCGCTGATGACCATGCCGTAGCTCTCGAAGTAAGAGGGCAGTACGAACAGGCTGGCGCGCTGATACATGGATTGCAGCTGCTCGCCCTGATACTCGCCATGCAGTTCAATACGTTCTTCCAGTCCGTGGGCCTTGATGCGGGCGCGCACGTCATCGACGTATTCCGGATCTCGTTCCAGATCACCGACGATATCGCATTTCCAGCCAAGATCAGACAGCTCAGCGAGCGCATCGACCAGCAATGCCTGCCCCTTGCGCGGGATGACCGTGGCCACGCACAGCAGCCGACGTGGATGGAGATCCGGTTGCGAGGCCGCTACCTTGTCGACGCCGGGCTCAACGACACGAATGGTATCGGGTTCAATGCCATAGTCCGCCAGGCGCCGTGCCATGAAACGACTGGTAACAATGATGTCATCCATGGCCGCTAAAGTACGCTTTTCCTGTGCCATGTACTGCTGGCGTGTCTGATCGGGCAGACCGGTCTCGTCAGCAATCGGAAGGTGGACCACGGCGGTCAGGTGCAGCCGGTGCTGATGGGCCTCGACAATATCGGGCAGGTTGGCGATGGCCAGTCCGTCACAAATGACCCGGGACTGGTCGGGTAGAGCGCTCAACGCATGGTCAAGTGCCCTGCGTGCCGTGTCATCACCCTGTGGAAACACGCCTTCCAGTTCAATGACGTTGACATCGATATCATGACGACGAAGGGTGTTGATCACGCGCGCATTGTAGATATAGCCACCGGTCAATTGATTGAGCCGGCCGGCGGAAACGAAATGGAATGTATCCATGCTTAGTGATTCTCCTTCAGTTCGCCTTCGTAGCTTGCCCAGGCGATGTGCGATTCGTGCAGTGTGACTGCCATGGCAGTCAGTGCCTTGCCGGTGTCTCCCAGCTTCCCTTCATTGATAGCATGAGCGAGGCGGTCAAAGACAGCCCGCGCCATGAATTCAGTGGTGGTATTTCGTCCCTTGAACGCCTTGAGGTCATCAAGGTTTTCGAAATTGAAGGCGCTCAGTACGTCAGACAGCGCCTGGCTGGCCAGGCCGATGTCCACGATCAGGTCCTCATCGTCCAGCTCGGGGCGCTTGAATGTCACGTCAACGATATAGGTTGCACCGTGCATCTTCTGGGCCGGGCCAAAGGTATCACCGTTGAAACTGTGGGCGATCATGATGTGGTCGCGAACGGTCAGGCTATACATGGTGTTATCCTGAAAAGTGAAAAGGGTGTAACGCGAGTGTTGTCAGCAGTACGACACGCGATGACACAGTGTATCCGGGTTCTTCACGATGTCGGCGTAGTGTTCAGGCAGGTGCTCGAACGGACTTTCTCCGTTGATCAGGGTGTCGAAGCGCTCATCGCACAGTAACGCCATTGCCTTTTCCAGGCGGCGTCGATAGTTCCAGCGCGGTTGCTGATCAGGAGCAATGGTTCCAACCTGACTTGAGCGAAGTGTCAGGCGCCGGGAATGAAACGTCTGACCAAGCATCAGTGGCACTGTGGTAGAGCCGTACCAGCTCATTTCAATGATGCGGCCTTCCTGGCCTGCCAGTGTCAGCGCCGTTTCAAGCCCTTTCGGGTGTCCACTGGCGTGAATGATGACATCGCGCTCCCTCGATGCCTCTTCGGCGGACAGGCGATGATCAAGCCCCAGGCGGGAGAGTGTCGTTGTTCTCGAGGCGGCCGGGTCGATGACTTCGACGTCGGTGCCGACAATGCCCTTGCAGAGCGAGGCGACCAGCAGGCCAACCACGCCGGCACCGATGATCGTTATTCGATCGCCTATGCGTGGTGCTGCGTCCCAGACACCGTTCAGAGCCGTTTCCATGTTCGCTGCAAGCACGGCACGTGCCGGGGGGAGGCCCGCCGGAAGTGGCGTTATTGCATCTTCCGGTACCAGAAAGCAGTCCTGATGGGGGTGAAGGCAAAATACCATCTGTCCGGCGAGCGGCCCGGTTTCGGCCCTGCCCACGGCGCTGTAGCCATACTTTACCGGCCATGGAAATTCGCCGGCCTGAAAGGGAGCGCGCATGCGTTCCCTTTCGCTCTCCGGAATGCGTCCTTCAAAAACCAGTCGCTCGGTCCCCCGGCTGATGCCGCTGTAATGGGTCGTGACCAGTACCGACTGATCAGTGGCAGCGTGGAGGGGCGTGTTACGCAACTCGCCACGCTGGCAGTCAGTGATCCAGAATGCTCGGGAAGTACGGCGCACTATGCCTGCTCCTTGTACGTTCACATGGCCATAGCGCCAATACGCTACAAATATTGTACTGCTGGCTGCTCAGTTAAGCTGATTTAGCCTTGATGTCAATGGTGCGTGCCACCGCAGGGCCGTACCACAAGGTCTGACAAGTCGATGTAAGCTATAGTCAAATGAGTCCAGGCCTGTTTGCGAAAGTGGCTTGAGTACGCCTTTGAAGTTATAAAATAGTTATACAGATGTGGGTCAGGGAGTGCCTCGATGGAACAGCCGCTTTGGTGGAATGACATGAAGGCTCGTGCACCTGGCGGGGAATGGGTGCTGCTGGAGCTTTTTGTCGGACTCTGGGGGTTACAGTGGCTGGCAAGTCACAATCCCGGGTTGAGCCACTCAGTGCCGGGCGTGGGTCAGACCGCGTTTGCAAGCTACTGCATTTGCGGTTTTCTGGTCTGGACAGCCTTGCGCCGATATGGGCAGCGCCATCTGGGATGGGCCAATGCCGTCACACTGCTTCGTTGTGTCATTGTCTGCTATCTGGCAGGCATGGTGATGTATGCCGAACATATTCGCTCGGATATGCTGGCCTTTCTGCTTCTGGCACTGGTGGCGCTATCGCTTGATGGCGTTGATGGCTGGACCGCACGACGCTTTCAGTGTGATTCATCGGTAGGCGCGCGCTTTGATATGGAACTGGATGCCGGGTTCATTCTGCTTCTGAGCATTGCGGTATGGCAACTGGAGCAGGTGGGGGCATGGATCATGCTGACAGGCCTTATGCGGTATCTGTTTATTGCGGCTGGTGCATGCTGGCCTGCCTTGAAGGCGCCCCTGTTTCCCTCTCGCCGACGCAAGGTGGTATGTGTGGTACAGGTGGTGGCATTGATGATGTGTCTGCTGCCGTGGGTAGGGCCCTTGGCTGCTTCTATCATTGGTGCAGTGGCACTGGTGGCGTTGATCCATTCCTTTGGAGTAGATACGTTGTGGCTCTACAATACTGCCCGTCATCGCGATGTACTGTCCTGAACAGGGCGTGAAAATACCGGGCTAAAGGTGCGCCAGAAAGTCGGCTGTGCGACACTTCGCGCCCTTGTAATATTCCATTCCCTTTTGCGCTCATGTGATCGCGTCTGTCAGGCGCCATGGTAGATGATAATGCTGGATAATCCCCTTTCTCGTGTGGAAGATGCACGCCGTTTTTCCATAGCCCCCATGATGGAGTGGACCACGCGGGACTTTCGCGTTCTGGCCCGGTGCATGACCCGTCGTACCCTTTTGTATACCGAGATGGTAACCACTGGTGCCTTGCTTCATGGCAGCCCACGTACGCGTTTCATCGGTCATGACGATATCGAACACCCCCTGGCACTGCAGCTTGGTGGCAGCGACCCTGTTGCCCTTGCTGAGTGCGCGGCGATTGCAGAGCAATGGGGGTTCAGTGAGGTCAATCTGAATGTGGGCTGCCCGAGCGACCGGGTTCAGAATAATCTGATCGGTGCCTGCCTGATGGCTCATCCCGAGCTGGTAGGGCGTTGTGTCAGGGCCATGCAGGAAGTGGTCTCTATACCCGTGACGGTCAAGTGCCGCATTGGCATAGATGATCAGGATGCCGAGGCCGACCTGGCCCGGTTTATTCAGATTGTTTCCGATCACGGCGCACGCATCTTTACCGTGCATGCGCGCAAGGCCTGGCTTCAGGGGTTGTCGCCCAAGGAAAATCGGGATGTGCCTCCACTGGATTATGACCGGGTGCATCGCCTCAAGGCCGCTCGTCCTGAGCTGCACATTGGGATCAATGGGGGGCTCAAGACACTTGAGCAGTGTCAGGCACAGCTTGCCCATGTGGATAGTGTGATGGTGGGGCGCGAAGCCTATCAGAACCCGTATCTGCTGGCCGAGGTAGATGAGCGCCTGTGGGGAGGTGTGCCGGTTGTTTCCAGCCGTGCCGACGTGCTCAGGGCGTATCGACCCTACGTCGAGCGAAGGCTGGAAGAGGGCGCACGGCTCAATCATCTGACACGTCATATGCTGGGTCTTTTTCATGGCTGTCATGGCGGACGAGCGTTCAGGCGGCATCTGTCGGAGCAGGCCCATCGTCCCGGTGCGGGAATACAGGTGTTCGATGATGCTGCGGCTCTTGTGGTGTGATGTGATCCGGTCGCATGAGACCAATGGCTAAAGAATCGGGCAAAAATTAAGCTTGGAAAAAGATTGGGACATGAAACAATAGTGCCTCCTTCAGGTAATCAATGAATAACGATAAGGAGCAGTAATCATGTCTCGGCAGGTAGCGGGTCTTTTAGTGTGTCTGGGCGGTATCATGCTGATGGCATCGCAGGCTCAGGCCTATTCCGTTCTGGCTAGTGATTCTCCATGGATGCTGGGTGACTGGGGGGGGGAGCGAACGGCACTGGAAGAGAAGGGCATTTCGTTTACCCTGGGGTACGTCTCCGAGTCCGCATGGAACGCGGCTGGCGGGTATAACCATGATCGCACTGCTCGCTACAGTGACCAGTGGACATTGGGTACGACCCTGGACCTTGATCGTCTGTTTTCCATTCCCAATGCCACCTTCCAGTTCAGCCTAACGGATCGCAACGGTCGGGACATTACCCGTGACCGCGTGGTCGACCCGCGCAGCGGAGCCCTGTCATCGACTCAGGAAGTCTGGGGGCGTGGACAAACCACGCGCATTACCCAACTGTGGTATCAGCAGAGTTATTTTGATGACACCCTGGATATCAAGCTGGGGCGTATCCCGGTCGGCGGTGACTTCGCCAGCATCGACAGTCAGTTCCAGAATCTGGCGCTGGGCAGCGGTCAGCCAGGAAACTGGGCCGGCGGTATCTGGTACAACTGGCCGGTAAGTCAGTGGGCCGGGCGGGTGCGTTTGAACATGACCCCCGAGTGGTACGCTCAGGTCGGGGTGTTCAACCAGAACCCCTCAAACCTCGAGGTCAGCAATGCGCTGGATCTCAAGCACAGTGGTACCACGGGAACACTGGTACCAGTGGAGCTTGGCTGGACGCCTCGCCTTGGCACGCAGCAACTGCCGGGGAAATATGCCATCGGTGGGTACTACAGCTCGGCGCCTGCCGATGCTGTCTATCTTGAAAACGGCAATGGTGATCCTCGCCAGGAAAGCCGCCGCTATGGCGCCTATTTTGTGGCTCAGCAGCAGGTCACCGCTCGTGACGGGGATGTCCATCGGGGCATGACGTTGACGTTCCAGGGCATCTACAACGACCATCAGACGGCCAATGTTGACCGATATCTTTCTGCGGCGATGAGTTATGTCGGACCGTTTGATGCGCGCCCGAAGGATGACATGGGCGTGGGGCTTGCATGGGTACACGTCAATGATGATGTCACTCGAAGCCAGCGCCGTAACAACAATGGTCAGGCATTTGGAAGTGTCCTTTATTCACCGGTTCAGGGCAGTGAATATGATATGGAGGTCTATTACGGTTTCCATATGAGCCCCTGGCTTACCCTGCGGCCGAATATTCAGTACATGGTGCATCCAGGCGGGGTGACGGATGTTGATAATGCACTGGTAGGCGGGTTGAAGGTGCAGGCTACGCTTTAGAACGGGGATGCCCCGCAGGGGGCATTCTTCTTGCCGGTGTGTGGTCGCGGATCACTCTAGTACAGTGTGATCGGTTGCCATACACCCAGCACGCGTGCTCTTGGCAGAGCGCTGACGGCCAGTGCCTTGCGTTCCCCCCGGCTGTTTTCAGCCCAGCAGCCTGAAGGCTCCTTGACCAGCCGCTGAATGATCAGCTGCCCCTTTTCCTCCATGACATACAGCCCGGGCGTTGTAAATCGAAGCGCCGGTGCTGCAAACATCCAGTCACCTTCGTGGCAAAAATCAAAGTGTGACCGGTCATCCGGCCTGAGCAGGTATCCGTCCTGCTCCTGCCATGCCTCCGGCAGGAGACTGGCCGGTATGCTCCCCAGGGCCTGGCTGCCACCATTCAGGCAGGCAGGTTCTCGTGTCAGCGAGAAAATACAGACCCCGTGCTGTGAGACATTACAGGCATCGAACGAGTCCTGCGTGCCGTGTTTCGTATCACCCAGCAGATAGCCCACGCTGCAGTTGAGCGCGCGCGACAGTGGACCCAGTCGTGAATGCCCGACCCGTTGTATGGCGCCGCTTTCCCAATAGGAGATTGTTACATCCGAGACACCTACCCGTCGGGCAAGGGCAGCTTTACTGAGGCCAGCCTTCTCTCGCAGGCTGCGAATTCGCTCGCCAAGCTTGTTCATCAATAGCTCTCATTCTCGGTGTTGATTCGACAGTATAAAAGCATGATTCCTAAGTGTGCTTCTCTTTTGATGCTAATACTTATTAATTAGTTTAATTGCTTGAACAATCTACATGATAAACAAACATGAGAATTGTTTACGTTAAAAAATGTCTTTGTGATAGTAAGTTAAAGTGATCTTTCATTAAGAGTTAAACATGGGTAGTGGTAATTTAGTATTAGTTTTATCTTGATCCGTCCTGTGGTGGCGGCCTTGGTGCCGGTTGTTGAGCGGGAAGGACCGGCGTAGTCTTCCCTGGGTACATTTCACGTTAATGGAGGGCCAGACATGGGCAGGCAGGTGCAGATAAGTCGACACGGTGGGAGTGATGTGCTTGAAGTCGTCGAACAACATCCGGAGCAGCCAGGCGCAGGGTGTGTCAGGGTTGCCAATCAGGCTATCGGCATGAACTTCATTGACGTGTATGGCCGGGAAGGACTGTATCCGATTCCCTCGTTTCCCTCCGGCCTGGGTACTGAAGGGGCTGGCATTGTCGAGGCAGTAGGTGACGGGGTCACCGCCTTTTCACCGGGCGATCGAGTTGCCTATGCACAGGGGCCGCTAGGGGCTTATGGCAGTTGGCACTGCCTTCCTGAAAAACATCTGGTGGCACTTCCGGACGATATTTCCTTCGAGACGGCCGCAGCTGCGATGCTCAAGGGCATGACCGTGCAATATCTGCTGCGCCAGACTCACTGCGTTGAAGCGGGAGATACCGTATTGTTTCATGCGGCTGCCGGCGGTGTGGGGTCGCTGGCCTGTCAATGGGCCAATGCTCTGGGAGTTAGACTGATCGGTACCGTATCGACCCCTGAAAAGGCGGCACGAGCACGCGAGCTTGGTGCATGGGCAACCATTGATTATACCCGTGAGGATGTGGTGGCGCGGGTCAGGGAGCTGACCGATGGCCGAATGTGCGATGTGGTATATGATTCCGTGGGCAAGGATACCTGGGAAATGTCACTGGACTGCCTGGCGCCACGGGGGCTGATGGTCAGCTTCGGCAATGCCTCGGGTCCGGTCGAGGGGGTCAATCTGGCCATCCTGAACAAGAAGGGCTCTCTTTTTGTAACGCGTCCCAGTCTGGCCGGATACGCCACCACGCCCGAGCGGACAAGAAGCATGGCAGCCGAGCTGTTTGAGGTCATCCGCAGTGGTCAGGTCGTGGTGCCTGTCGGGCAACGGTTTTCGCTGGATCGTGTCGGCGAAGCTCATGATGCCCTGACAGAGCGTCGTACGACCGGCTCGACCATTCTGATCCCCTGAGTATCACCAGTCGACAGGCATATCGTTCCAGTCCCTGAAGCTTCCACTGTCTTCAGGGGTTCGACGCGACATGACGCCCAGCAGGCAGCGGGCAGCGTAGTCGGGAGTGAAAAGTTTCTCCGCTGGCACATTATGCTGGAATGGGGCTGAGAGCTCGGTGTCGGTAGTGCCTGGATGAAGGCTCAGCAGGATGGCCTGGGGATTGCGACGCTTCATCTCGATTGCGGCCGTCTTGATCAACATGTTCAGGGCTGCCTTGCTGGCGCGATAGCCATACCAGCCGCCCAGGCGGTTGTCGGAAATCGAGCCGATTCGTGCGGACAGTGCCGCCACAATGCAGGGGCCTTGAGACAGGGAGGGCGTCAAGTGGCCAAGCAGCCCGCCAAAGCTGCCCGCATTGATGCGAAACAGCGCCGACAGTTGATCGGTATCAAGCGCTTCGAGGCGTTTTTCGGGACGAATACTGTCTGAATGCAGCGTCCCGACGGTATGAATCCATAAATGAATCGGGTGGCCGTCCGTTTCATCTACCAGTACCTGCTGGCCTTCTGCAGTTGTGGCGTCCAGCTGCAGTACGCGAGCGCGTTCGTCATCAAGTTCAAGCTCGCGCCGTGTGGTCAGCCATAGTCTCTTCACATCACGATATGTCAGTAATTCAGTGGCAAAGGCCTGGCCCAGGCCGCCACCGCCGGTTACGAGTGCGTTGAAGGGGGTTGGCAGGTGAGAAAACATGGCATCTCCTGAAGGGGGCATTGTCCGGTGATATCCCAGTATAGATAACACCGGCAATGCCCGAAGGTGCTATAGCACGACACGGCCCTGCAATGTGTGAAACCGTGAGGAGGTATCAGCCATGAGCGCAGAGGGTGTGCCTTCTTCCAGGAGACTGCCGGCCTGCATGATGGCGATCCGGTCCATCTGATCAAGGCCTGTCATGCGATGGGTGATCAGCAGAAGCGTACGCCCCTGGGTATGCCGGTAAATGGTCGCCATGACCTGGCGCTCGCTTTCCACATCAAGCCCTTCGGTCGGCTCGTCCAGAATGACAATGGGCGCCGGTGACAACAGGGCCCGGGCCACGCCGAATCGCCGTAATTGTCCGCCCGACAGTGAGCTGCCCCCTTCATCCGGCCAGCTGTCCAGGCCTTCGGGCTGCTCACTGAGCCAGCTGCCCAGTCCCAGTTCTTCCAGAAGGCTGATGAAGGTGTGGTCGTCGGCGGCCGGGGCGCCAATACGAAGGTTTTCTCGATAACTGGTCATGAACAGGTGCACGTCCTGTGGGGCGACGGCCATACTGTTGCGCAGATCCTTTTCGCTGAGTGTCTCAAGCGCTACGTTACCCAGCCGAATGTGACCGCTTTCTGGAATGACAAACCGTGTCAGGGCATTGACAAGAGTGGTCTTGCCGCTGCCGGAAGGGCCCAGAAGCGCCAGATGAACACCGGCTTCAAGTGTCAGTGACAGGGCATTCAACGTACGAATGCCCGGGGTCAGAGTGATACTCAATTCATTGATATCCAGTCGGGAGTCTACTGGCTGTGTACCGGTGGTCTCGGGGAAGTGAATGGGGTCGGCCGTATGGCGTATTTCGTCAATTCTGGCTGCGGCGCGGCGCATTTTGCCCAGCTCCTGCCAGGCTCGTGGCAGCAGTGCAATGGCTTCGAAACCGGCCAGAATCGTCAGGCCCATCAGGGCGATCAATGTCGGGTCCAGCTCATGATACCGGGCGTACCAGGCTGCTGCTGCGAGTACGCCGGTGATGGTGAGGCCCAGCAGGCACTGATTCAGCAGCTGAGAGGCCCCCCAGAGTCTTGCCAGCGTCATTTCCCGCTGGTCACGCTGTCGGGCATGACTCAGCAGGGTTTCCCTTTCCCTTGACCACTGTCCATAGAGTAGTAGTTCAGGCAGGCCGGCCAGTCTTTCCAGTAGATACACACGTCCTTCCGTATCAAGGCGTTGCCATTCACGTGACGGTGTGGCGCCCTTTTTCATGGCAATCCAGGGGCCTGCCAGGCCACTGGCCAGCATGGCGATGGCTGCGGCCATGCCAATCGCGGGCGCAAAGATGCCGATGACCACACCGCAACCGATAATGGCCAGCAAGGCGACCAGCGACGGGGTGATGACTCGGATATACAGACCGTCCAGGGCATCAATATCATTGGATAGACGCGTCAGCAGGTCGCTGCTGCCATAGCGTTGCAGTTGCGTCGGTGACAGGGGTTCGATGGTGTTGAACAGGCTGCGTCGCAGGCGTGACAGCAGCCTGAAGGTACCTTCGTGAGTCGTGATTCGCTCCCCGTAACGGCCCGCGGTTCGAGTGATGGCAAAAAATCGCACACCGGCAGAGGGCAGGAAGAAATTGAAGCTGTGCGCGGTGGCGGCGGTTACGCCTGCCAGAGCACTGGCGCTTAAAAACCAGCCCGACAACGAAATCAGGCCAATGGTGGATGCTACGGCAACCAGGTTGAGAAGTACCCCCAGCCCCAGCAGCAGGGCATGTGATTTCATCTGTCTCAGGTAAGGGCGCAGGGACGCATGGCGGTGGTTCATGCAGTACCTCCATGAGTGTCGGGGCCAAAACCTGGCGTGCCTGCCAGGTTGTTCGGCGTATCCAGGGCGCGCATGTGCCCGTTGTCCAGCACCAGGACCTGGTCTGCCAGCTGCAGAAGATCAAGCCGATGAGTCAGAATGATCAGCGTATGAGAAGCCTTGAGGCGAGAAAGGGCTGCCATGACGTGACGTTCGCTGTCCTGATCAAGGCTTGCAGTGGGCTCATCGAGCAGAATCAGAGGGGCCTGGCGGACAAAGGCGCGAGCCAGCGCAATGCGTCTGGCCTGGCCGCCGGATACCGGCTGCCCCTGTTCGCCCAGTCGGGTCGACAGGCCCTGAGGAAGGCTGTTTGCCCATTCAAGCAGGCCCACCTCGTTCAGCGCTGCTTCAAGTGTCTGGTCGCTGGCATCAACGTTGGCCAGTCTCAGGTTGTCGGCCAGGCTTGCCGACAGAAGCGAAGTGCTCTGACCCACCCAGCCCAAAGCTGCCTGCCAGTCACCGGGATACATTCGGGCAACATCCTCGCCATCACTGGTGCTCAGCGTGCCCTGGGCCGGAGACAGGGCGCCTGTCAGTACATTGAGAAGGGTGGACTTGCCTGCGCCACTGGGGCCGACAACGGCCAGGCAGTCGCCCGGCGCCAGTGTCAGTGTCAACCCTTCGATGGCGTAACGGGTCTGCCCATCATAGCGGGCGTGAATATTATCGAGTACCAGTCCGAGGCTGTTTGGTACCTGCCAGCGAGCCGATGGCATATTGGCTTCCGGCGGTGTTGCCCTGGCCTCGAGAATGGGGATCAGGTCTTCCGCGGCGGCCTCGGCTTCCGCCTTGGCATGGTAATGCGCTCCCAGGTCTCTCAGTGGCTGGTAGAACTCGGGCGCCAGAATCAGGATGAACAGGCCGGTAAAAAGATCAAGGCCATGCCCCCAGTCACCAAAATGAAACTGGCCCAGGTATGTAAAGCCTATATAGATCGCCATCAGCGCAATCGATACCGAGCTGAAGAATTCAAGCACCGTGGATGACAGGAAGGCCAGTCTCAGTACACGCATGGTCTTGCGGCGAAAGTTTTCGGATACCCGGTAAATGATCTGACCCTGCTGTCGGCTTTGACCGAACAGTTTAAGGGTGGTCAGTCCGCGCAGGGTGTCCAGGAAGTGTCGACTCATTCGGGTCATTTCCTGAAACTGCTCCTCCTGCCGCTGCTTGGCCCCCATTCCTACCATGGCCATATTCATGGGGATCAGTGGCCCCGTGAGCAGCAGAATCAGTCCGGCAGCCCAGTTAAGCGGGAACACCACACACAGGATCATGAGCGGGACGAGTCCGCTGAGCAGTATCTGGGGGCGGAAGTCAGCGTAATAGCCCTGCAGGGCATCTACCTGATCCCATACACGGTTTCCAAGGGTGGCACTGTGCTGACGGCGTGCCCATAACGAGCCACGTTCTCCCAGGTGCTCAAGCAGTTCACGGCGAATGGACTGGCGCACCAGAATACCGGTACGAGTGCCGGCTTCCGTCTTGAGCCAGCTCAGAGCGCCTCGGCCGACAAAGGCCAGTGGCAGGGCAACAAGATAGGGCGTCAATGTTGAGAGATCAGCATCATCCAGTACCATTTTCTGAACGATGCCGGCGATGGCCCAGGCCAGCAAAAACAGCAGCAGGGTAGAAGCGCCGCCGGCGGCAACGCTTATCAAGGGCCAGAATGACGCGCGCCTGGCATTTCGGGATAGCCACTGACGTGCAGTAGGGCGTTCTGGCATAACGGCTCCGAATACGGCAAAGCCGTATTGTATAGCATTGGGGGGTGCGATGAAGCGACCTGGTGTCGCACGTCGAACAACAGGGCCTCTTCCCGTATAATTGCCCTGAACCTCCCTGCTACCAATGGTTGGACATTATGACGGTAAGAACACGCGTTGCGCCTTCACCCACCGGCGACCCTCACGTTGGTACGGCGTATATCGCCCTGTTTAATCTTTGTTTTGCGCGCCAGCATGGCGGGCAATTCATTCTTCGTATCGAAGACACTGACCAGACGCGTTCGACTGCGGAATCCGAGCAGATGATCCTGGACAGCCTGCGCTGGCTGGGCCTTGAGTGGGATGAAGGCCCCGATGTTGGCGGGCCTCATGGCCCCTACCGTCAAAGCGAGCGTGGCGACATTTATGGCAGGTATGCCGATCAATTGCTGGAGCAGGGCGATGCCTTCAAATGCTATCGCACCAGTGACGAGCTCAATACGTTGCGTGACGAGCGCAAGGCCAACGGGCAGTTTGCTGCGCTGAAGTTTGAGGATCTGGCACTGCCTGAAGAGGAAGTGGTGCGGCGCGCGGCGGAGGGGTGGCCTCATGTGGTGCGGATGAAGGTGCCTTCCGAAGGTGTCTGTGTCATCAATGATCTGCTGCGAGGCGACATCGAGGTGGACTGGGCGCAGGTGGATGCCCAGATTCTGCTCAAGTCGGATGGCATGCCCACCTATCACCTGGCCAACATCGTGGATGATCACCTGATGGGGATTACGCACGTATTGCGAGGCGAGGAGTGGATCAATTCGGCGCCCAAGCACAAGTTGCTGTACAAGTATTTCGGCTGGGATATGCCGGTACTGTGCCATATGCCTCTTCTGCGTAATCCGGATAAGTCCAAGCTGTCCAAGCGCAAGAACCCGACCTCGATCAATTACTATCGCAGGATGGGCTTTCTTCCCCAGGCGGTCATGAATTACCTGGGGCGCATGGGGTGGTCCATGCCGGATGAGAAGGAGAAGTTCACGCTCGACGAGATGATGGCTGCGTTTGATATTCAGCGGGTATCGCTGGGTGGTCCGGTATTTGATCTTGAAAAGCTGACATGGCTCAACGGGGTGTATATTCGCGAGGATCTGAGCAATGAGGCACTGTTGCGTCACATGATGCAGTGGGCTTTCAATGAGGAGTATATCGAGCAGATCCTGCCTCAGGTACGCCCGCGGATTCAGACACTGTCAGATGTCATGCCGCTGGCCGGTCATTTCTTCGGTGGGCTGCCATCTGTAACGCCAGCAGATTTCGAGGACGTCAAACTCGATGCCGAGACCGTGGTTGATTTGCTTCAGTTGCTGGTATGGCGGCTGGAAGTGGTACGGCACTGGGACAAGGAGCACCTCATGGCGGAGGTCAAGCTACTGGCGGCAGACTTTGATCTCAAGATGAAGCAGTTTCTGGCTCCGGTCTTTGTGGCCGTTACCGGAAGCACATCATCAACATCGGTAATGGATGCCATGGCCATTCTGGGATCCGATGTCACGCGTGCGCGGCTCCGCCATGCGATCACCGTACTGGGTGCGCCATCGAAGAAGCGAACCAAGGTACTGGAAAAACGTTTCAAGGCGCTCGACAGTATCTGATGCTGTTTGTGTCATGAAGGCTTGACGGGAGGGCGGTGGTCGCATAAGATGCGCACCGTCTTTTCGGGAATGTCCCGCAGGACACCCTCCGTGCAATTGCACTTGTGGGGCCTTAGCTCAGCTGGGAGAGCGCAACGCTGGCAGCGTTGAGGTCATCGGTTCGATCCCGATAGGCTCCACCATTTACGTCCCATTCGTCTAGTGGTCCAGGACACCGCCCTTTCACGGCGGTAACAGGGGTTCGAACCCCCTATGGGACGCCATTTTATTCTCTCCTGTTCTTGACAATATCATTTTTGTCCACTGCGACTTCCTTTCGTGCCTGCTGGTCGAGCGGCGCTGTCATTCTGTCGCCATGAATCAATATTTTAGATAATATTCAATAAAATCATTGGGTTATGTCTGGTCAAAAAATGTTCAATCTGTCTGTAACCCGCCTGTCATGGCTCTCTTGAACGCTATTCCGAATGTTTTCAACAGGGTTATCCACAGAAAGTGTGGAAAACATCCAGGGGTTGCTCATAAAAAAGCTGCTTCGAAAAGCAGCTTTTATCTTGCCGTGTTGGCGGGAGGTCAGGCGGGGTAGTCGCGCTTGTCATATCCCTTGTACAGCTGGCGTGGCCGGCCAATGCGTACGCCGTTCTTGATCATCTCGTTCCAGTGAGAGATCCAGCCGATCGTGCGTGACATGGCAAAAATGACCGTGAACATGTTGGTCGGGATGCCCAGTGCCTCCAGGATGATGCCTGAGTAGAAGTCGACGTTGGGGTAGAGTTTGCGCTCGATGAAGTATTCATCTTCAAGTGCGATCTGCTCCAGCCGCTTGGCGATCTTGAGTTTGGCGTTGTTGCCTGTGCCGAGTTCGGCCAGTACCTCGTCACAGGTTTCCTTCATGACCTTGGCGCGTGGGTCGAAGTTACGATAGACACGGTGGCCAAAGCCCATCAGGCGGAACGGGTCATCCTTGTCCTTGGCGCGATCGACATAGCGCTGAATGTTTTCTTCGGATTCGTCGCCGATTTCCTCAAGCATGGTGAGCACGGCTTCATTGGCGCCACCATGGGCGGGGCCCCACAGTGCCGCGATGCCTGCGCTGATGCATGCGAACGGGTTTGCACCGGTGGAGCCGGCCAGACGTACGGTTGACGTCGAGGCGTTCTGCTCATGGTCTGCATGAAGCATGAAGATGCGATCCATGGCCTTGGCTGCCACGGGGTTGACCTCAAACGGTTCGCACGGGTTGCCAAACATCATGTAAAGGAAGTTTTCCGCGTAGGACAGGTCATTTCGCGGATACATGAAGGGCTGCCCAATATTGTACTTGTAGCACATGGACGCCAGGGTCGGCATCTTGGCCAGCAGGCGGATCGCTGATACTTCACGGTTTTCCGGATCATCGATGTCCAGGTTGTCGTGATAAAACGCTGACAGCGCCCCTGCAACGCCGCACATGACGGCCATCGGATGTGCGTCACGACGAAAGCCCTTGAAGAAGTTGGCTATCTGTTCGTGAACCATGGTGTGGTTGCGAACATGATAGTCAAATTCACGGTACTGTTCTTCGGTCGGAAGCTCGCCGTTGAGCAGCAGGTAGCCCATCTCGATATAATTCGAATGTTCGGCAAGCTGATCGATCGGGTAGCCACGATGCAAAAGTACGCCATTGGCGCCATCGATGTACGTTATTTCTGATTCACAGGAGGCGGTCGATACGAAGCCGGGATCGAATGTGAAGTACCCTGAATCGATGAGGCTTCTTACATCAATGACATCAGGGCCGAGAGTTCCACTATAGATGGGCAGGTCGATAGGGGTATCATGCCCTTCGATAATCAGCTGCGCCTTTTTTTCAGCCATCATGGCCTCCTGTAATTATATAGTACGGTACGCGTAAGTTATTGATTGCATGCCTTGCCCGGTCATCTTTGACCTGCCCACTATAGAATCACGGTAGACATTGTCAATTTGTTTGACGATGGGCTGAATGCGAACGATGGCTTTCATGATGATGGGTTATGCTGCAGAGCACAAAGTTTTTATGCGCTCTGCCGATAAACGCATCAGGCCTTCCCGGGTGTTGGCCCGCCATGCCGGGATATTGTTGCGTGGCAATTTGTCATACGTTCTGCAACAGCCTATACTTTTGCACCGCGCAATGAGGCTTTGGCTGTCCTGAGCGTGCTCTGGCCTTCTTTCCGTGACACATCCAAAACGATCTCCTGGTAACGGCTTCCAAGCGTGGCTTTGCTGATGGAGAAAGAGAGAGTGAACGCGCCGTGAATAGCAGAAAAAATCCGTCGCCGAAAAAGCGACCCGTTAACCTCGATTTATCGAGTATGCAGTTTCCCCTCCCGTCCCTTGTCTCCATTTCACACCGCGTAACAGGCATTATTCTGTTTGTGGGGCTGATCTTCCTGCTGTGGGCATTTGATACCTCGCTGTCATCGCCGCATGGTTTTGAAGCGGTGCAGGATGTTCTGTCAGGCAATGCACTCGCCAAGCTGGTGTGCTGGGGGCTGTTGTCTGCCCTCGGGTATCACCTTGTTGCGGGTGTCAGGCATCTGTTGATGGATGCCGGCTATGGCGAGACTCTTGAAGGTGGCAAGCGCGGCGCGCAGATTGCCGTTGTCTGTGGCGCAGTTATCGTGATTCTGGCCGGAGTGTGGGTATGGTAACCAATATTACAAATCTGGGTCGTTCCGGCGTGTCCGACTGGCTGATTCAGCGTGTCTCCGCCGTACTGATGACTCTTTTTACGGTCTTCATGGTGGCGTTTCTGCTGTTTCATCCGCACCTTGATTATGCTGCCTGGAGCGGATTGTTCGAGCGCACCTGGATGCGCATATTTACGTTGTTGACGTTGCTCTCCATTGCTGCTCACGCCTGGGTCGGCCTTTGGATCGTATCGACGGATTACATCAAGAAGTCCTGTGTTCGTCTCGGGGTGCAGACTGCTGTCGTTGCAGCATTGTTTGCTTTTGTGGTTTGGGGCGTTCAGGTACTTTGGGGAGCTTAAGTAATGGCACAGATGCGTAGCATGAGTTTTGACGCCATCATTATTGGTGGTGGTGGTTCCGGCTTGCGTGCAGGTCTTGAGCTTGCAAAATCCGGCAAGAAGACAGCAGTTCTTTCCAAGGTGTTTCCTACCCGTTCACATACGGTGTCTGCACAGGGCGGTATCACCTGCGCCATCGGCAGTGCTGACCCCAATGATGACTGGCGCTGGCATATGTACGATACCGTCAAGGGGTCGGACTATATTGGTGACCAGGACGCGATCGAGTACATGTGTCAGGAGGGCCCCAAGGCTGTCTTCGAGCTTGAACACATGGGGCTGCCGTTCTCGCGTTTTGATAATGGTCGGATCTACCAGCGTCCGTTTGGCGGTCAGTCCAAGGATTTCGGCAAGGGCGGCCAGGCTGCACGTACATGCGCGGCTGCAGACCGTACCGGTCACGCACTGCTGCACACTCTCTACCAGAACAACCTGAAGAACGGGACCGTGTTTCTGGATGAGTGGTATGCCGTTGACCTGATCCGCAATGCCTCCAACGATGTGGTGGGCGTTATTGCCATCTGCATCGAAACCGGTGAAACCGTTCAGATCAACTCCAAGGCCACGGTTCTGGCCACTGGCGGTGCCGGGCGTATCTACGCTTCGACAACCAATGCCCTGATCAACACCGGTGATGGTGTTGGCATGGCCTTGCGCGCCGGCTTCCCGGTACAGGACATCGAAATGTGGCAGTTCCACCCGACCGGTATCTATGGTGCGGGCTGTCTGGTAACGGAAGGTTGCCGGGGTGAGGGTGGTTATCTCATCAACAAGGATGGCGAGCGATTCATGGAGCGTTATGCGCCCAATGCCAAGGATCTCGCCTCCCGTGATGTGGTAGCACGTTCCATGGTTCAGGAGATGCTAGAAGGTCGTGGCTGTGGTGAAAACAGCGACCACGTCATGCTCAAGCTCGACCACCTGGGTGAAGAAACGCTGATGAAGCGCCTTCCGGGTATCGTTGATCTGGCCAAGACGTTTGCGCACGTGGATCCGACCAAGGAGCCGATTCCGGTCGTACCAACCTGCCACTACATGATGGGCGGTATACCGACCAACGTGCATGGTCAGGCCATCAATATCGATCAGAATGGCAACGATACGGTGATCAACGGGCTTTACGCCTGTGGCGAAGTCGCGTGTGTTTCCGTTCACGGCGGCAACCGCCTGGGTGGTAACTCACTGCTTGATCTGGTGGTGTTCGGGCGCGCAGCCGGTATCTTCATCGAGAAGGCGCTGAACGAAGGCGTGGACTACATGGAGCCGAGTGAGACCGACGTCGAGAATGCCTTGTCGCGTCTGGATCGCTGGAACAATTCCGACAGCTCAGGTGAAGAAATTCACGTGCTTCGCAAGGAGCTGCAGGAAGTCATGCAGAACAACTTCGGTGTATTCCGCAAGGAAGAATACATGAAGGATGGTGTGTCGAAGCTGGCTGACCTGCGCGAGCGTATCGGCAAGGCTTATCTGCCGGACAAGTCGGATGTGTTCAATACCGCACGCGTCGAAGCGCTTGAGCTCGATAACCTGCTTGAAGTGGCCGAGTCTACGGCAATTGCTGCGCTTGAGCGTCGTGAAAGCCGGGGGGCGCACTCTCGCGAGGATTATCCCAAGCGTGATGACGAAAACTGGCTCAAGCACTCGGTTTATTTTCCGAAAGAGAAAACGCTGGGTAAACGTGATGTCAACTTCTCGCCAGTCAGCGTTGACACCTTCGAGCCGAAAGAACGGACCTATTGATGAGGTGATGTGAAAATGTCCACATTGCAAGTCTCGATGTATCGCTATAATCCTGAAACCGACGATGCACCCTATATGCAGGAGTTTCAGGTCGATACACAGGGCCGTGATCTAATGGTCCTGAATGTTATACAGATGCTTAAAGAGCAGGACAGTACGCTTGCTTACCGTCGGAGTTGCCGTGAAGGTGTCTGCGGTTCAGATGGCATGAACATGAATGGCAAGAATGGTCTGTCCTGCGTGACAGCGCTTTCGGAAGTGGTCAAGAATAATCGGCTTGTGCTTCGGCCGTTGCCTGGTCTGCCGGTAGTGCGGGATCTCGTCGTGGATATGGGAGTGTTCTACAAGCAGTACGAGCGCATTCAGCCCTATCTGCAAAATGATCAGTCCACGCCGTCGATCGAGCGGCTGCAGTCGCCGGAAGAGCGCGACAAGCTGGACGGGCTTTATGAGTGCATCCTGTGTGCGTGCTGCTCTACGTCCTGTCCTTCCTTCTGGTGGAACCCGGACAAGTTTGTTGGTCCCGCGGGCCTTCTGCAGGCGTATCGCTTCCTGGCGGATTCCCGTGATACGGCAACCACCGAGCGGCTGTCCGGCCTGGATGACCCGTTCAGTGTCTTCCGCTGCCGCGGCATCATGAATTGTGTCAACGTCTGTCCGAAGGGGCTTAACCCGACGCGGGCCATTGGCAAGATTCGTGACATGTTATTGTCCAATGCGACTTAATATGCGTCGCAGGGCTTGGTATCATACCCGTCACAAGCTCGCGCGCGGCGGGTAATGCTATTGATGAACAAAGGCCGGCGCCCCGGGGCGTCGGCCTTTGTCGATTATTCGATGCAGTGCGGACCCACGGGCCGCGTTTTCAATGTCATGACGCCGACGCGGTCTGGCCGTGCCAGGCGCCGACACCACCCCAAAAGCATAGGGTGATCGAAAGATGCAAGAAGGTATCATGGAGTTAATGCGACAGACTTCGCACATGAGCGGAGGCAATGTCCATTACGTCGAAGATCTGTACGAGCAGTACCTCAACGAGCCTACTTCAATACCGGATGAATGGCGGGGATACTTTGACCAGCTGCCTGCGTATGAAGGCGCTCCGTCTCACGATATTCCGCTCGCTCCCGTTCGGGAAGAGTTCTACAACATTGGCCAGCAGCGCCGCACGCTCGGTGGTGGCTCATCCTCCGAAGGTGCCGAGAACAAGAAGCAGGTTCGTGTTCTTCAGCTGATCAATGCCTATCGTTTTCGTGGTCACCAGCAGGCTGATATAGATCCGCTTGGTCTTCGTTCCAGTCAGCGTGTACCTGATTTGGACCTCTCATTCCATCAGCTGTCCAAAAGCGATATGGATACCGAGTTCCAGACCGGCTCGATGTTCATGGGCAAGGATTCCGCACCGCTCAAGGAAATCGTTGACGCTCTGCAGCAGACGTACTGCCGCTCGATTGGCTGCGAATTCATGCATATCGTCAACACGGAAGAGAAGCGCTGGCTTCAGCAGCGATTCGAGTCTGTCAGGTCCAGGCCGAAGTACAGCAACGAAGTTCGCCGGCATATCTTTGAACGCCTGACGGCAGCTGAAGGTCTGGAAAACTATCTGGCCAGCAAGTATCCGGGCACCAAGCGCTTCGGTCTTGAGGGCGGCGAGTCCTTTATTCCGCTGGTTGACGAGATGATTCAGCGTGCCGGCAACTATGGCACACGCGAAGTTGTCATTGGTATGGCGCACCGTGGTCGCCTCAATCTGCTGGTCAATATCCTTGGCAAGAGCCCGTCAGAGCTGATCGACGAGTTCGATGGCAAGAAAATGCTGGAGCGGGGCTCCGGTGATGTTAAATATCACCAGGGGTTCAGTTCCAATGTGATGACTCCGGGTGGTGAAGTGCATCTGGCGCTGGCGTTCAACCCGTCTCACCTTGAAATTGTTTCTCCCGTGGTAGAGGGGTCGGTTCGTGCTCGTCAGGATCGTCGCAAGGACGCTGAAGGTGATCAGGTTCTGCCTCTGGTTGTTCATGGTGATGCTGCCTTTGCCGGTCAGGGCGTGGTCATGGAAACCTTCCAGATGTCCCAGACGCGTGCCTACAAGACAGGCGGTACGATACACCTGATCATCAATAACCAGGTTGGTTTTACAACCTCTCGCCCGGATGATGCGCGTTCGACCGAGTACTGCACCGACATCGCCAAGATGGTTCAGGCGCCGATCCTGCACGTCAATGGCGATGACCCCGAAGCGGTCATCCATGTCACGCAGGTTGCCATCGACTACCGTCAGCAGTTCAAGCGTGACGTTGTCATTGATCTTGTGTGCTATCGCCGTCGCGGTCATAACGAAGCTGATGAGCCTTCGGCAACCCAGCCGCTGATGTATCAGAAGATCAAGTCGCACAAGACCAGCCGGGCGCTCTATGCCGAGCAGCTGGTGAGGGACGGTGTGATTGGTGAGGATGAAGCTAAGACCTTCGTTGACGAGTATCGTGATTCCCTCGATAAGGGCAATCATGTTGCCAATGCCCTGGTCAAACAGCCGAACCAGTCACTGTTTGTCGACTGGACTCCGTACCTGGGGCATGAGTGGACCGGTGTGGCCGACACTACCTTCAACATGAAGCGCCTGCAGGAACTGGCGACCGTCATGTGTGAAGTGCCCGAGGACTATGAAGTTCAGCGGCAGGTGGCGAAGGTCTATGAAGATCGGCGCAAGATGGCTGCCGGCTCGCTGGCTCTTAACTGGGGCTTTGCCGAGACATTGTCCTACGCCACCATCCTTGATGAAGGCTTTGGCGTGCGTATTACCGGGCAGGATGCTGGCCGAGGCACGTTCTCCCACCGTCATGCAGTCCTTCATAATCAGAAGAACGGTGATACGTGGACGCCGCTTCAGCATATGAAGGAAAGCCAGCCGGACTTCCTGATTCGCGATTCTTACCTCTCGGAAGAGGCGGTGCTGGCATTCGAATATGGTTACTCAACCACACGGCCGGACTCACTGGTCATCTGGGAAGCGCAGTTTGGTGATTTTGCCAACGGCGCCCAGGTGGTTATCGATCAGTTCATTTCCTCGGGCGAGACGAAATGGGCGCGGCTTTGCGGCCTGACGCTGTTATTGCCTCATGGCTATGAGGGTCAGGGGCCCGAGCATTCCTCGGCGCGACTAGAGCGATTCCTGCAGCTGTGCGCCGAGCACAACATGCAGGTCTGCATGCCGACCACGCCTGCACAGATATTCCACCTGCTGCGCCGTCAGAGTGTGCGTCCGATCCGCAAGCCGTTGATCATCATGTCGCCCAAGAGTCTGTTGCGTCACAAGGACGCGACGTCCACGCTTGAAGAACTGGCAGAGGGTACGTTCAACATGATTCTGCCGGATCAGGCAGAGCTTGCAGCAGAAGACGTCAAACGTCTTATCCTCTGTTCCGGTAAGGTGTATTACGACCTTGCCAACTATCGTAATGAAAACGAGCGTCGTGATACGGCCATCCTGCGTGTCGAGCAACTCTATCCGTTCCCGGAAGAACTGCTTCAGAGCATGTTTGAGCAGTATCCGAATCTTGAAAAAGTCGTCTGGTGTCAGGAAGAACCCCAGAACCAGGGGGCCTGGTATCAGAGTCAGCACCACATGCGCAAGACGGCGGATGCGGTGAAGGCGGGACTGGGTCGAGATCTGTCGTTTGCCGGCCGCGCTGCATCTGCAGCACCTGCAGCCGGTTACATGGCCGTTCACGTAGAGCAACAGCGTCAGCTGGTCGATGATGCCTTCAATCAGTGAAGGCTCAGCCGGGTATCGAGAGAAGATGAACTAAGGAATCCAAATGGCAACGGATATCAAAGCGCCAAGTTTTCCGGAATCGGTCGCCGAAGGCACTGTGGCTACATGGCACAAGAAGCCGGGCGATTCTGTATCCCGTGATGAACTGATCGTTGAAATAGAGACAGACAAGGTAGTGCTGGAAGTCGTCGCACCTGAAGACGGCACGATTGAAGAAATCAGTGTCGAGGAAGGTGATACCTGCCAGTCGGAACAAGTGCTGGGTCGGCTTGGCGCTGCCGGTGCGTCTTCGGGTGACAGCAAGGAAAAGGGCGAGGAAAAGCCTGCTGAAAAAGACAATGACAAGGCTGAGCAATCTGCCGGGTCTTCTTCGGCGAGCGGCAAGTCGCATGATGTCAAGGCACCTTCCTTCCCCGAGTCCGTTCAGGAAGGCACCATCGGCACCTGGCACAAGAAGCCGGGTGAGCAGGTCAAGCGCGACGAAGTGCTTGCCGACATCGAAACCGACAAGGTAGTTCTTGAAGTAGTGGCACCTGCCGACGGCAGCCTGAAGGAAATCAAGGCTGAAGAAGGCGATGTCATTGAGTCCGAGCAGTTGCTGGCTGTTTTTGTTGAAGGTGAGGCTGGCGGTGCTGGTTCTGCGGCCTCGTCTTCCAGCGACAAGAGTGGCGGTAGCGACGAGAACGACGACGGCGATGAAAAGGTCGGCGACAAGATTCTGGCACCTTCTGCCCGTCGTCTGGCGGCTGAAAACGACCTGGACGTGTCAAAACTTGAAGGCACTGGCAAGGGTGGTCGTGTACTGAAGGAAGATGTACAGAAAGCCATCAAGTCAGGCAGTGCTGCGAAGTCCAAACCTGCTGCGTCCGGCGGTCAGTCCAGGGCCTCCGCACCGGCGGCATCTGCTCCGGCAGAAGGTGATCGTCCCGAGAAGCGCGTGCCGATGAGTCGCCTTCGTCAGACGATTGCCAAACGGCTTGTGCAGGCGCAGCAAACGGCGGCCATGCTGACAACCTATAACGAAGTGGATATGACTGAAGTCATGTCGCTGCGTTCGCAGTACAAGGATGCCTTCCTCAAGGCGCATGACGTCAAGCTTGGCTTCATGGGCTTCTTCGTCAAGGCCGTGACTGAAGCGCTGAAACGCTTCCCTGATGTCAATGCGTCCATCGATGGCACCGAGATTGTCTACCACGGTTACCAGGACATCGGCGTTGCCGTATCCACGCCACGTGGTCTGGTTGTGCCGGTACTGCGCGATACCGACAGCATGAAACTGGCTGATGTCGAGAAGGGCATTGGTGATTTCGGCAAGCGCGGTCGCGATGGCAAGCTGGGCATCGAGGACATGCAGGGCGGCACCTTTACCATCACCAACGGTGGTATCTTCGGCTCGCTGATGTCCACACCGATCCTGAATCCGCCGCAGACGGCTATCCTGGGCATGCACAAGATCCAGGAGCGCCCAATGGCAGTCAACGGCAAGGTCGAGATACGTCCAATGATGTATCTCGCGCTGTCCTATGACCACCGCATGATCGATGGAAAGGACGCGGTTCAGTTCCTGGTCGTGGTCAAGGAATTGCTGGAAGACCCGGCACGGTTCCTGCTGGACGTATAATCGGATAGTACGCCGACAGGCCATCTCGGGATGGCCTGTCGGTCGCCTTTTATCTTTTGAAATAACGGGAAGATCTCATGGCCGATAAATTTGACGTGATCGTGATTGGCGCGGGCCCAGGCGGGTATGTTGCTGCCATTCACGCCGCGCAGCTGGGTCTCAAGACGGCCTGTGTCGAGAAATGGGTCAACAAGGAAGGCAAGACCGTACATGGCGGTACCTGCCTTAACGTCGGTTGTATCCCTTCCAAGGCGCTGCTTGAAACCTCTCACAAGTTTGTTGAAGCCCAGCACGATTATGACGAGCTGGGTATAGAGGTCGGCGATATCAGTGTCGACGTCAAGAAAATGATGGCGCGCAAGGAAAAGACCGTAGCCAATCTGACCGGCGGCATCAGCTCGCTGTTCAAGGCCAATGGCGTGACTGCGCTTGAAGGTACCGGCAAGTTGCTGAGCGGCAAGAAGGTCGAAGTCACCGGCAAGGATGGCGAGACGGCTACTTATGAGGCTGATAATGTCATCATCGCTTCCGGGTCCGTACCGGTCAATATTCCGCCGGCGCCCATCGACAATGAATTGATTGTTGATTCCGCGGGGGCACTCGAATTCCAGGAAGCGCCCAAGCGTCTGGGTGTGATCGGCGCTGGTGTCATCGGCCTGGAGCTTGGCAGTGTATGGAGCCGTCTGGGCAGCGACGTCACGGTTATCGAAGCCATGTCCGATTTCCTGCCAACGGTAGATAATGCCATCGCCAAGGAAACCAGGAAACTGCTGAGCAAGCAGGGCCTTGATATCAAGCTGGGTGCCAAGGTAACCGGCAGTGAGGTCAAGGATGGTGAAGTGGTTGTCAGCTACACCGATTCCGAAGGCGAGCAGACTCAGACCTTTGACAAGCTGATTGTCTGTGTTGGTCGCAAGCCTTATACCGAAAGCCTTCTGGACGATGGTGCCGGTATCGAGCTGGACGACCGCGGGTTCATCAAGGTCGACGGCACCTGTCGTACCAGCGTGGATGGCGTGTTTGCCATCGGTGACGTGGTTCGTGGCCCGATGCTGGCCCACAAGGCCTCGGAAGAGGGCGTGATGGTGGCCGACATCGTCGCCGGTCACAAGGCAGAAATGAACTATGATGCCATCCCCAGCGTTATCTACACCGCTCCGGAAGTAGCCTGGGTCGGCATCAATGAGCAGGAAGCCAAGGAACAGGGTATCGATATCAAGGTCGGTACGTTCCCGTTTGCTGCCAGTGGCCGTGCCATGGCCAATAATGCGACAGAAGGCATGGCCAAGGTCATTGCTCATGCCGATACGGACCGCATCCTTGGTGTTCATATCATCGGCCAGCATGCCGGTGAGCTTATCGCCCAGGGCGTTATTGCCATGGAATTCGGTTCAAGTGCCGAAGACCTGGCCATGACCTGCTTTGCACACCCGACCCTGTCTGAAGCAGTACACGAGGCCGCGCTTGCCGTCGATGGTCACGCTATTCACATGGCGAATCGTAAAAAGCGCAAATAAGCGTCACTGACGCGGCTGGCAGGTGAAGACCTGCCGGCTTTTCGTGGTTCCGGCTGAAGGATGGCCGGGATCGTGGGAGTCCAATGCAACCAATGGCATGAGACGATGAATCTTCACGAGTATCAGTCAAAACAGCTGTTTGCCGATTACGGCTTACCGGTATCCAAGGGCTTTGCCGTTGATACACCCGAAGAAGCCGCCGAGGCATGCAGGAAAATCGGTGGTGACAAGTGGGTGGTCAAGGCGCAGGTACATGCCGGTGGCCGCGGCAAGGCCGGTGGTGTCAAGCTGGTCGAGACCCCCGAAGCTGCACATGCCTTTGCCGAACAATGGCTGGGCAAGAATCTCGTCACCTTCCAGACTGACGAAAAGGGCCAGCCGGTTACCAAGATTCTGGTCGAGACCTGCACCGATATCGCCAACGAGCTTTATCTGGGCGCTGTCGTGGATCGCAGCACCCGCCGTATCGTGTTCATGGCATCCACAGAAGGTGGTGTCGAGATCGAGACGGTTGCCGATGAAACGCCGGAGAAGATTCTCAAGGCTACCATCGATCCGCTGACAGGCGCACAGCCCTACCAGGCACGTGATCTGGCTTTCCAGCTGGGCCTGAACAAGGATCAGGTGAAGCAGTTCACCAAGATCTTCCTGGGACTGGCCAAGCTGTTCCAGGACAAGGATCTGGCGCTGCTGGAAATCAACCCGCTTGTCATCACGGATGAAGGCAATCTGCACTGCCTGGATGCCAAGATCGGTCTGGACAGCAATGCCCTTTATCGTCACCCGGATCTGCAGGAAATGCGTGATCCGTCCCAGGAAGATGAGCGTGAAGCCCATGCTCAGCAGTGGGAGCTCAACTATGTAGCACTTGATGGCAACATCGGCTGCATGGTCAACGGTGCCGGTCTTGCCATGGGTACCATGGACATCATCAAGCTCAACGGCGGCCAGCCGGCGAACTTCCTTGATGTTGGCGGCGGTGCCACGGAAGAGCGTGTTGCCGAAGCCTTCAAGATTATTCTGTCCGATACGTCCGTCAAGGCAGTACTGGTCAATATCTTCGGCGGAATCGTGCGTTGTGACATGATCGCCGAAGGCATCATCGGTGCCGTTGAGCAGGTCGGCGTCAACGTTCCTGTGGTTGTTCGCCTTGAGGGCAACAACGCTGAACTGGGTGCACAGAAACTGGCTGAAAGCGGCTTGAACATCATTGCCGCCACGAGCCTGACTGATGCTGCGCAGCAGGTAGTTAAAGCAGCGGAGGGCAAATAATGAGTATTTTGATCGACAAGAACACCAAGGTGATCTGCCAGGGCTTTACCGGTGGGCAGGGTACATTCCACTCCGAGCAGGCTGTCGAGTATGGCACGAACATGGTCGGTGGTGTCACGCCGGGCAAGGGGGGTCAGACTCATCTGGGCCTGCCTGTGTTCAATACAGTGGCTGAAGCTGTCGAAAAGACCGGCGCTGAAGCATCTGTCATTTATGTACCGGCAGCATTTTGCAAGGATTCCATCCTTGAAGCGGCCAATGCAGGTATCAAGCTGATCGTCTGCATTACCGAAGGTATTGCCACTCTCGACATGCTTGAAGTCAAGGTCAAGTGTGACGAGCTGGGCGTGCGTCTGATTGGTCCTAACTGCCCGGGTGTTATCACTCCGGGGGAATCCAAGATCGGCATCATGCCGGGCCATATTCACAAGCCGGGCAAGGTTGGCATCGTGTCTCGTTCCGGTACATTGACCTACGAAGCCGTCAAGCAGACGACTGATCACGGTTTCGGTCAATCTACCTGTGTAGGTATCGGCGGCGACCCGATCCCGGGTTCCACTTTCATCGACATTCTCGAGATGTTCGAGAAGGACCCACAGACCGAAGCCATCGTCATGATCGGCGAAATCGGTGGTAACGCCGAAGAGGAAGCGGCCGCCTATATCAAGGAGCACGTCTCCAAGCCGGTAGTGTCCTACATTGCCGGTGTTACTGCGCCTCCGGGCAAGCGCATGGGCCATGCCGGTGCAATCATTGCCGGTGGCAAGGGTACTGCAGACGAGAAGTTTGCAGCGCTTGAGTCAGCGGGTGTCAAGACAGTGCGTTCCCTGGCGGAAATCGGTGATGCATTGAAAGAAGCCACTGGCTGGTAAGTACTGCTGGTGTATAAAAACCCCCTGCCCTGGCAGGGGGTTTTTTTATGGCTGTTCCTCAGCATCCGGCTTCAGTGATCAGCTCGTCAGCCTGAAGCCAGGTAGTCTGCCATACGGTACGGGGCGGTGATGCCTGTTCGACAAGAGACCTTTCGGCGGGATCAATGAAAATCAGATAATCCGCGTCCAGTCGCTGCGTCAGTGACAGGATTTCTCCGGGATAATACAGGGTAATACCATTCAGCTGCGTTCCATGCTGCCATGGGTCTGTCGTGACCATGCCCTGAACATTGATAGTGTGTTCAATGCGCTTGAATATTCGATAATGCTCACTGCTGCATCCACATAAAACAGCAATAGGCTTGTTTGAGTGTTGGCTGGTCATCAGCCTCAGCCATTGTCTGATCGGTGTCAGCATTCGTTATCCGGTCAAATGTCACTTTTGGTAAAGTTCGTTGCATTGAATGTCTTTAAGCTTGGGGACTTCTCGGGAGGTCTTCATGTCAACAGCAACCTATTACCCAGAACCTGCATTTGAAGGTGATCATGTCGAAGGTGCCGTGCTGCTTGCAGAGTTGATTCAAGCGCGTGGCCATCGTCGTGTATGGCTTGACGATCAGTGTTCTGGCGCGATCACCCAGGCTTTTGGTGAAACCGGCCATCATCTCCTGCCCGCGCGTCAGGCGCTCGAAGCCGCACTGGCAGATAATGATGCGGTCACTCTTGTGCTTGCAGCTGACAGCCTTCCAGCGTTGTTGCCTCGCCTTCAGCAGATTGCAACAGGGTGCTCGATGTCACTGCTGATTATAGTCACCGGTTCAGCTCAGGGTCATGGTTTACCCGAGGATTGCTTTCATCGGCATATACTGGCCGGTGATGGCTGGTTAAGCAGTATGGACCACGCTCTTGATCTGATGCAGGTTCATGCCGGCATGCATCTGGTGATTACGGCCTCGGAGGTGCTGCAGGGCCTATGGCCGCGTAACCTGATGGCATCAGTCAGTACTGCGCTGCACTTTCCGGAAACAGCAGCCAATTCAACACTGATCATGCCATCACCCGCAGAGCGCACGGTGGCACTGATTGGTGCCTTGCCGCCTGCCTGGGAGGAAGCAGTTCATCGTTGGGCTGATCGGGAGGCCGTCCTTTGTCTGTCACTATATGCAACCATTCCGGTCTCAGGGCAGCATCGCTACCCGCTGGCCTCTTCATGTGAAGGGAAGAATGTGCTTGGCCGTGCCACTCAGGTAATCGTACTGGGGGAAGAGGAGGGCGATATTCACGCGGTCATTCCCGAGGACGTAACGGCGGTGGCACTTTCCCTGTCGAGTTATACGCCCTTTTCCTTTCAGCATGGACTGGATGTTCAGGGGGATGAGGAATTCTATCTTGATGGCCGAGCCAGGCTGGCTGCTACGCAGTGTATTTTGCAGCAGACCGAGAAAGTAGCCATCAAGCAGGTGGCTGCACTTGATGTGCTCACGCGACGTATGGACCATTTCCTTGTAGATGATCGCATGGCGGCCGAGCGTGTATGGTTCAGTGACGAACAGCGTGCTCGCACCCGTGCTGTTCACTTTGATGATCAGGACATCCTTATGGCACAGGCCCTGGTCTACAGTGCATCACGCGCTGGCAGGCTGTGGGTCATCATGCCGCCAGGCATGCAGGCAGACTGGGAGGAGTGGAAGGTATTCTGGAGCAGGTGTGGAGAAGGGCGCTCCCTGTGTCTGTTGCAATGGCACGATGAGGCGCCGTTGCCTGATCCTCAGGGTGTATCCGTGGAGCGTTCTACGCCTGGTGCCATTGATGCTGTTCGCTCTCTGCTGCATGAGCAGACGCTGTGTCGGATAAGTTTGAAACGCTACTTGATGCGTTGACCTTCTTTTCCGGGATCATTAAAAAAGCGCCGGCAGATGCCGGCGCTTTTTCGTTACTGCCAGGGGGCGTTTGCGATCAGAATTGAACGCCGATGGAGCCCATGGCGGTATCAAGCTTGTAGTTGCTGTCGAGCTGGTAACGATCGTACTCGGCGCGAACGAACACAGGCATCTGTTCGAACTGGTATTTTGCACCTACACCGTAGACGGGCGCGCCGCCGTATTCGTTGTCGATGTCGTTACCTGCACCGTAGCTGCCGTGGCCATTGGTCTTAAAGTAGGCGTAGCCTACACGGCCGTAGGCGCTCAGACCGCCGTAAATCGGCAGTTCGCCGATGGCACTCAGGCCATAGGCCTTGGTGCTAAGCTTGCCGTCTGTGCCATTGCCGCTGACGTCAACATCACCGAAATCGGTGAAAAAGGCTTCAGAGGAGAAATAAGGGTTGTACTTGTAACCAACAAAGGCGTTCTGGGCAGTGTCATCATCGCTGCTGATGGTAGAACCGCTGTCATTGTTGGAGAAGGCGTGCAGATCTGCGTCATGAACGCGGCTCTGGCCTACGCCGACGCCGGAATACAGGCCGGAATCAGTGTTGTTGTCAGCCAGCGCGGCGCCTGAAACAGTCAGCAGGAAGGCGCTTGCTACCACAGGTGCGGTCATTTTGGACATGTATTTCATATCTTGCTCCTTGAGGAAAAAACAGGGGGCGTCCTGCGTGCCTGTCCGGCGGTGGTATTGTCATTATGGCCAATGCTTGCACTGGCAAAGACAGGTGCTGTATCGAACACCGTTTTATAATGGCACCACATGCCTGGTTACGCAAGGAAATAAATACGACCTTGTGTCATGGATATAAAAAAACCGCCGATCAGGGATCGGCGGTAGTGTACACAGTGCGAATGACGCGATGTGTGCGTCAGGCTTCCTCGACCAGCGGGATTACATTGGATGCCGCCTTCTGAAATTCCTCGATCTCATGGAAATTCATGTAGCGGTAGATCTCACCGGCCATGGCATCAAACTCGCTCATGATTTCCCGGTATTTTTCAACGCTGGGCAGCTCACCGTAAACGGCTGCCACGGCGGCCAGCTCTGCCGATGCCAGATACACATTGGCACCATCACCAAGCCGGTTGGGGAAGTTGCGCGTGGAGGTGGATACCACCGTGGACTTCGCCGCTACGCGCGCCTGGTTACCCATGCACAATGAGCAGCCGGGCATTTCCATCCGTGCCCCGGCGCGACCATAGATGGCGTAGTAACCTTCTTCGGTCAGCTGGTGCTGATCCATCTTGGTTGGTGGAGCGAGCCACAGGCGCGTTTTCAGGGAGCTGGGTGGCTGCTTCTCAAGCAGTTTACCGGCTGCTCTGAAGTGGCCTATGTTGGTCATGCAGGAGCCGATGAACACTTCATCAATATGCTCGCCAGCCACGTCTGACAGCCAGCGTGCGTCATCCGGGTCATTCGGTGCGCACAGGATCGGCTGGGTGATCTCGGACAAGTCGATTTCGATGATTTCAGCGTATTCGGCGTCCTTGTCGGCGCGCATCAGGCTCGGATTGGCCAGCCACTCTTCCATGGCCTTGATGCGACGACCGATGGTGCGAGCATCACCATAACCACTATCGATCATCCATTTCAGCAGCGTGATGTTGGAGGTCAGGTACTCCGCCACGCTTTCATCACTCAGGGTAATGGTACAGCCGGCTGCGCTGCGCTCGGCAGAGGCATCGGACAGCTCGAATGCCTGTTCAGCCGTCAGGTCTTCCAGACCTTCGATTTCAAGAATCCGGCCGGAGAAGGCATTTTTCTTGCCAGACTTGGCTACGGTCAGAAGCCCCTGCTTGATGCCGTAAAGCGGAATGGCGTGTACCAGATCGCGCAAGGTGATGCCGGGCTGACGTTCGCCCTTGAAGCGCACCAGGATGGATTCCGGCATGTCGAGCGGCATGACGCCGGTCGCTGCAGCGAAAGCCACCAGGCCCGAGCCTGCAGGGAAGGAGATACCCATCGGGAATCGAGTGTGCGAGTCGCCACCGGTGCCGACTGTATCTGGCAGCAGCATGCGGTTCAGCCAGGAGTGGATAATGCCGTCACCCGGACGCAGGGAGACACCACCCCGATTCATGATGAAATCAGGCAGCGTATGCTGCATCTCGACATCGATGGGTTTCGGGTAGGCGGCGGTGTGGCAGAAGGACTGCATGACCAGATCGGCCTGGAAGCCAAGGCAGGCCAGATCCTTCAATTCATCCCGGGTCATGGGGCCTGTCGTGTCCTGTGAGCCGACCGTAGTCATGCGTGGCTCGCAGTACATGCCCGGCCGAACCCCTTCCATGCCGCAGGCCTTGCCAACCATTTTCTGGGCAAGCGTGAAGCCCTTGCCGGTATCGACAGGCTGTTCGGGAGTGCGGAAGTCCTCGGCCGGGCCAAGGTTCAGATAGTCACGGGCCTTTTGCGTCAGACCGCGGCCAATGATCAGCGGAATACGCCCGCCAGCCCGAACCTCATCCAGCAGAACGCGGGTTTTCAGTTCAAAGGTGCTGACAACGTCGTCCGTACCATGTCGGCAGACCTTGCCCTCAAAGGGGTAGACGTCAATGACGTCGCCCATTTCGAGGTGTTCAACATCCATTTCGATCGGCAGGGCACCGGCATCTTCCATGGTATTGAAGAAAATGGGAGCGATCTTGCCACCGAAGCAGAAACCACCGGCCCGCTTGTTGGGTACGTTGGGAATATCGTCACCGAAGAACCACAGTACGGAGTTGGTAGCTGACTTGCGCGAGGAGCCGGTGCCGACCACGTCGCCGACGTAAGCAACCGGGAATCCCTTGGCCTTGACAGCTTCGATCTGCTCAAGCGGACCTTTGCTACCGGGCGTTACCGGCTCGATACCGTCCCGGGGATTCTTGAGCATGGCGTTGGCATGAAGAGGGATGTCCGGCCGTGACCAGGCATCCGGTGCCGGGGAGAGGTCATCGGTATTGGTTTCGCCGGGTACCTTGAAGACGGTAACAGTGGCTTTTTCAGGAACCTGGGGCTTGGCCTTGAACCATTCGGCGTTGGCCCATGATTCAATCACGCCCTGTGCATGCGAGTTGCCTGCCTTGGCACGGTCGGCCACATCATGGAAGGCGTCGAACATCAACAGGGTGTGCTTCAGCTGTTCGGCAGTTTCTGACGCCAGCGTCTCGTCATCAAGCAGCTCAACCAGTGTGGCGATGTTGTAGCCACCCTGCATGGTACCGAGCAGCTTGACGGCATGTACCTTGTCGATCAGAGGCGAGGTTGCTTCACCGCGTGCAATCGCGGAAAGGAAGCCGGCCTTGACGTAGGCAGCCTCATCTACACCTGGAGGAACGCGGTCCGTGATCAGTTCCAGCAGAAATGCTTCTTCGCCGGCTGGCGGGTTCTTGAGCAGCTCGACCAGTTCAACGGTCATCTCGGCAGTTAATGGCTGGGGCGGTACGCCATCAGCGGCACGCTCCTCGACATGGTGACGATAGGCTTCGAGCACGGTGTGGTCCTTCGTTGGTTATTGGTGTCAAAGTACGACAAAACGGGTATCGGGCAAGACACTGGATTCTGCCGCACTTCGATGGCCGCCAGTTTACGGTAAAGTGTTGACAATGTTAAGCGGCACAGCCGCACTCCGGGCTCGATAAAAAGTCGACGTCAGCCTGCTGAATAACGACAATGGCCCCTGTTATGGCTCTGCCGATCAAGTAGATAGCGCAAGGACAATGATGACAGACATGATCCCCCAGGCGTTGCTGGACTTTCTGCCCTGTAGAACCCCTCAGGCATGGATTGATGCGGCCGCTGAAAACAACGAGATCCTACTGATTGACCATGCCCAGTGCGAAAAGAAAGCGGCCTCGACGGCCATGCATCTGCTGTTCAAGTACGTTGACCGGCCAGAGCTTCTGACCAAGATGTCGCAACTGGCGCGAGAAGAGTTGCTGCATTTCGAACAGGTCGTGACGTTGATGCAGGAGCGGGGAATCGATTATTCCCGGCTGAGTGCTTCACGGTATGCAGAGGGCCTGCGCCAGCACGTGCGGGGTAATGAGCCCGGGCGACTTGTCGATATTCTCGTTGTAGGAGCATTTATCGAGGCGCGCTCCTGTGAGCGGTTTGCCAGTCTCATTCCGTTTCTGGATGAGGGGCTGGCACGCTATTACCGCACCCTGCTGAAGTCGGAAGCTCGTCATTTCGAGGATTATCTGACCCTGGCGCGTAGTTATGCCGAGGAGGATATTGCGCCACGCATTCAGTTCTTTGGCGAGAAGGAGCGGCTGTTGATCGAGTCCCCCGACCCGGAATTCCGGTTTCACAGCGGCGTGCTGGTCACGTCCGGCGCCTGACCGCCGATAGCTACTCCATTCGTTTCAAGACCAAGAGGTCGACATGGCATCAAGTGAGCCGGTTCAGCTATCCGTGACGGGGAGCTTCTCCCTGAACCGACAGGGTGAGCTCATTACCCAGTTCAGTTACGACAAGGTCAAGGCCCTGTTCATATTGATGCTGCTCAGCGACAAGGCGGTCCCACGCCACCAGCTGGCGCAGTGGCTCTGGCCTGATCAGGAGATAGCATCCTCGCGTACCAATTTGCGTCATGCCCTGCACAGCCTGCGCCAGACTCTGGGGGGAGCAGAAGAGGCCCTGGTCATCTCTCGTCAAAGCCTGGCGCTGTTTCCTCCGGACCACTGGCAGTATGACCTGCGGGATCTGGCTGCCTGCCTTGAACAGCCCCCCAGTGTCGACAATCTTGCTGCAGTATTGAACGCATATGGGGGAGAGCTTGTCAGCGAGCTGGCCCTGCCGCAGTGCGCCGATTTTCAGCGCTGGCTTCTCGAGCAGCGTGAACACTGGCGCCGTCGGGTACTTCAGTACCTGGAGCAGGGTATCGAGGCCCATGCCTCACTGCCCATGGATATACTCAATCAGGCTACGAGGGCCTTTCCTCATTACGACGCCTTTCAACGCCGGACCATTGCCAGCCTGGTGGACGAAGGGCGGATGGCGGCTGCCCGAGACCGTTACAATGCCTATCTTGAACAGTTGGCAGTTGCCGGACGTCAGCCTTCTGCCGAATTGCTGAAGCTGGCCCGGTTCTGGTCCGGTGAAGAGGATGGGGATGGCCTGTCATCGGAGCGCGGGAATCGCGCCCGAGCTACCACTCCATCGGATGAGCCCCCGGTGTTGACGCTGACGCTGGATGATATTGATTACCGTCAGATTTCAGTGATGGTCATGCGTATCAATCTGCCGGTGAAAAAGGACCCGAGCCGGCAATGGACGCTTCATTGCCTTGATGCCCAGCGTCAGATGATGCGGTGGCTGGAGCAACAGTGTCGGCATCTGGGTGGCTTCTGGCTGCCCGGTACAGCGGGCGGGCTGGGCATGGCCTGCTTCGGAACGCACGGCCCCGCACATCAGCTTGCCGAGCTGGTGGCGCTTTATGAGCACTGTCGGCGCGATTTGAATGATCAGCTTGCCGTGTGCTGGCAGGGCGGTGAGGTCAAACCACACTTTGAACTATCGGCCGGGCTTCACAGCGGGCGGGCCATATTCATACCGGAGCGTCGGATGGTGGATCCTCTGGGCACCGTCACTCAACCGGCGCTGGAGCTTGTCTGCGCTGCACGTGACAGCGAGCTCGTCATTTCGCTGGAGGCCAGCCATCAGATGCCGCCAGCGCTGGACCTTCAGCCTCGACTCTTCATGCGACTATGGGCCGCCAATGGTGAGGTCCGTAACAGAATGCTGGTACTCAGCGATGATCACAGTGCCGAGCCATTGCCACCCCATCTGTTTGGGCGGGAGGAGCCCGTCAGGCAGCTGGAGGCTGCGTTGTCTCGTGCCAGCATCGGGCTGCGCCAGAGCGTCCTGATTCGCGGTGAGAGCGGGATGGGAAAAAGTGCACTGATGGTAAATTTCCGTCAGATGCAACAAAGCAATGACATGGATATCTGCTGGGTCTCGAATACCCGGGTATCTTATCAGGAGCCGTTCGGATTGCTTCGTACCCTGTTTCGCTGGAGGCTGGGGGGCGTGCTGACCAGAAGCAGCCTTGAGCAGGTTCGTAAGGCGCACCCCAGGGCCTCCTTGTGGAGCGAGGAAGATACACAGCTGTTTTATAACCTGTTGGGCGTGTGCCCCGAGTGTGATCCCGGGATGGTACGCCAGCGTCGCGCCATGGAGCTGGCCACCATGGCATTGCAGATGATGATCGAGCGTCGCTGTGAATCTCATTCCTTTATTCTGATGCTTGACGACATACAGTGGATTGATGAGGCCTCGCTGAAGATTCTGGCTGACGTCCAGGCGCGCATGGCCATTCATCATCCATTGCTGGTGGTGGCCAGTCTGCCGTTGAACAGCCCTCTTGCCAGCCAGTTGCAGTGGGATCGCGATATTGTTCTGGGGCGGCTGGAGCCGGCGCAGACGACCAGGCTGCTGGACTACCTGCTGCGTCGATATCGGCTGAGCCTGGGGTCAAGCGCCCGACAGCAGTTGCTGGACAGATGTGATGGCGTGCCACTGTATCTGCAGGAAATCTGCCGTCGACTGTATTCGGATCGTCGTGAGGGGCATCCGGTTCAGATCGAGCGGCTTCCCTCGGGACTGGTCGGTCTCTTGTCCAGTCGCATTGATCAGCTGGATGAATTTCGCTCCGAGGCACATGTCGCTTCGGTTATCGGTCGGCAGTTCAGCGTGGACCTGTTGCAGAAGATCCTTCGTCTCACCGACCGGCGTCTGAAGCAGGCGCTTGAGCGGATGCGACGAATGGAGGTCATCGAGCGATGTGTCAATAATGATGAATTCGATTACCAGTTCTCGCATCAGCTGCTTCATGAAGCTGCTTACCAGGGCTGTCATCCGGATGTGCGACAGCATACGCATGCCTTTCTGGTGGACTTGATCGAGCGGGAGCGACCTTACTGGCTGAGCCGTTATCCTGGGTATTTTGCTCATCATCTTTATCATTGTGGCCATCATGCGCGTGCCGCACGTTATTTCGAGCTGGCGGCGCGGGACGCCCTGCGTGCCGGAGCCAGGAAAACGGCGATGGCGATGGCCTGCGACGGGCTTGAATGTCTTGATCACGTGCAGGGCGGTGAAGAACGTCATATCAGCCTGCTCATGGTGAAGGGGCATGCGGGCCTCGAGCTGGAGGGCTGCATGTCGCCGTCGGCCGAACGAAGCTTTGCTCAGGCTCGGGTGCTTCAGGAGGCACTGGAAACAGACCCGGCCGAGGAGGATGGCCAGGATGATCAATATTTCATCGTCCTGTGGGGCCAGATGATCGTCATGAACGAGCGCCTGCAGCTCGGTACGGCGCTGGCTCAGGGGGAGCTGCTGCTCGCGGCCGCTGCCGGACTCAGGGATGTGCACTATGGGAAGCTGGCACGGATGGCCTGGGCCTGTACCCGTTTTTTCATGGGGGATATCGCAACGTCGAACCGTGCACTGGTAGACCTGTTGCCTCTGGACCAGGAGCTCAGTCTATCGTGGTTGCCCTTTGCCTATCATCCGGTGGTGCAGTGCAATACGTTACTGGCATGTGGGGTGTCCTACCATGCTGATTATCAACGCGCCGAATTTCACATGGATGCCGTTGTCGATGCCTCTCGCCAGTTGAGACACCCTCCATCGGAAGTCATGGCTCTGATCGGCAGTGCCTGTCTGTATCGCCGTCACGGGCATGTGCGTCTGGTTGAAGAAAGGGCTAACGCGTCACTGGCATTGATCGCCTCATCCGACCTTAACCCCTGGCGGTGGTCCGCAGAATGCCTGTGTGGCTGGGTTGATGCAGTTCAGGGCAAGCATGAGGGTGTCATCTTGATGGAGTCGGCCCTTGAATCGCTGTCGGAAGGCGATTTCGGCAATATCTACTGTCTGGCGCTGGTCTGGTACGTCGAGGCCTGTCAGGCGCTGGGATACCACGCCCGGGCGGCCAGGGTGATCGAGCAGAATGTGGCCGAATTCCGGGCTGCGGGGGTGGTGTATCTTCCCGAGCTGCTGGTGAATTCGGCCCGAAACGAGGTGGCTCGGCAGGGTGATGTCAACCAGGTGAAGGCATTACTGGCCGAGGCGATCAATATTTCTCGCTTGCATGGCAACCTGCATTACGAGCTACTGGCACTGGATGCCTGGCTGGAGCTGGTGGATCGAGGCAATAAAATGGTTCTGAAGCGCTTTGAGGGGTATCTTCTGGCCCTGCCCGCCAGCGATGCCCCCTTGATGATGCGCTTTCATCAGCGACTGCATCAACTGCAATCCCTGTCCGTGATCGGATAGCCGGTTTCGGGCAGGCAGGGGCAGGGTGACATACGCCCTGTTCCTGATGTTCAGTGCGGTAGGTCGGACAGGGAGAAGCTTTCAAGTATCAGGTCAGTATCGTCATGGCGCAGCTCCCAGCCAGTGTTGTCCTTCCAGTCGCCCAGCACGAGGCGTCTGCCTGTCTTGCCATCCAGGGAGACGTCATGCTCGTCAGGGCGGTGAGTGTGGCCATGTATCAGGGTTTGAACCTGGTGTTGTGCCATGATTTGTTCCACTTCCTCGGGGGTGACATCCATGATGTCCTCGGCCTTGTTGGAATTGGCTTCACCAGATTGCTGCCGCAGTTGCCTGGCCAGCGCCAGCCGCTCTTCAACGGATTTTTCCAGAATGCCTGCCTGCCATTGAGGATTTCGTGCCATGGCTCGAAAGCGCATGTAATCCTCATCGCGGGTGCACAGGCTGTCACCGTGCATCAACAGCACCGGCTGACCGCTCAGGTGGATCACTTGCGGATCATCGATCAGGGTTACTCCAGCCATTCGAGCAAAGTCCTGACCAAGCAGAAAGTCGCGATTGCCGTGCATGACGAAAATGCGTGTGCCTTGATTGCTCAGCGCGCGCAGGGCGTCGATCATCCGGTTTTCAAACGGCCCACATGCGTCATCGCCTATCCAGCCTTCAAACAGATCGCCCAGAATATAAAGGGTATTCGCCTTTGAGGCGCGGTAGTTCAGGTAATCCAGAAATCCCTGGGCAATGTCCGGTTCATCTGCCTGCAGGTGAAGATCCGAAATAAACAGTGTTGTTGTCATGTCACCTCTCGAGTGCCCTGAGGACGGGCTTGAAAAGGAAAGAGGAGCGCGGTGCGAAGGGGCTCGCACCGCGAAATAAGAATCAGGCGTCCAGAATGCTGGCCTTGTTCAGTACGACGTCCTCGGCAGGCACGTCAGCATGTGGGCCGCGGCGTGTAGTGGCAACGCTCTTGATTTTATTGACCACGTCCATGCCATCGGTAACCTCACCGAATACGCAGTATCCCCAGCCCTGAGGTGTTGGAGCGGTGTGGTTCAGGAAGGCATTGTCCGAAACGTTGATGAAAAACTGGGCCGTTGCGGAATGTGGATCCATGGTGCGGGCCATGGCAAGGCGACCTGTGGTATTTTCCAGACCGTTGTCGGCTTCATTTTTGATCTGTTCGCCGGTAGGCTTTTGTTCGAAATCAAGGGAGAAGCCGCCACCCTGAACCATGAAGCCATCAATGACGCGGTGAAATAACGTGTTATCGTAAAACCCGTCCTTTACATATTGTTCGAAGTTCGCGGTAGTTACCGGAGCTTCGTCCTTGAACAGCTTGATCGTGATGTTGCCGTAGTTTGTTTCGAGAAGAATCATGCCAATGTCCTGGAAAAGATCAATAGAGCGCACCCTTGGTATGGCGCGCTGACGTCACGCTATAATAACGGCTTTATCGATATGCGGGAAACCGCACAGAAAATAGAATTCATCCAGAGGTTTACCGACGCCCCATGAGTCAAGACAGCGCTAGTGCTCCGAATTTCATTCGTAACCAGATCCGGGAAGACCTTGATGCCGGTCATTCCGCCTCGGTGGTTACACGCTTTCCGCCTGAACCCAACGGCTTTTTGCACATCGGGCATGCCAAGTCCATCTGCCTGAATTTTGGTCTGGCAGAGCAGTTCGGCGGGGCGTGTCATCTGCGCTTTGACGACACCAACCCGGAAAAGGAAGAGCAGGTCTATATCGATGCCATCAAGCAGGATATCGAGTGGCTGGGCTTTGACTGGGCGGGCGAGGTACGTTTTGCTTCCGATTACTTTGACCAGCTGTACGCCTGGGCTCAGCATCTGGTGCGCAATGACAAGGCCTATGTCGACGATCTGAATGCCGAGCAGATGCGCGAATACCGTGGCACTCTGACGGAAGCCGGTAGGCCAAGCCCCTGCCGTGATCGCAGTGTCGAGGAAAACCTTGACCTGCTCGAGCGGATGCGTACCGGTGAGTTTGCCGAAGGTGAGAAGTCGCTGCGAGCCAAGATCGACATGGCTGCACCAAACATCAATCTGCGTGATCCGGTGCTGTACCGTATTCGTCATGCAACGCATCACCAGACCGGGGATACATGGAAAATCTACCCTTCCTACGACTTCACTCACGGTCAGTCCGATGCAATCGAGGGTGTGACCCACTCGGTCTGCACGCTTGAGTTTGAAGACCATCGCCCCTTGTATGAGTGGTTTCTGGCTAATCTGCCAGTGCCGACCACGCCTCGCCAGATCGAGTTTGCCCGGCTTAACCTGAACTACACTGTCACGTCCAAGCGCAAGCTGAAGCTGCTGGTCGATCAGGGGGTAGTGGATGGCTGGGATGATCCCCGCATGCCGACGATTGCCGGTATGCGTCGTCGTGGATACACCCCGGCCTCGCTTCGAAAGTTCTGCGACATGATCGGGGTGGCACGAGCGGCCAGCACAGTCGATATCCATATGCTGTATCACGCCATTCGAAGCGACCTTGAAGATAATGCGCCTCGTGCCATGTGCGTCATGAAGCCGCTCAAGGTGGTACTGACCAACTGGGACGCCGAACGTGAAGAGGTATTCGAAGTGCCGGGGCACCCGGCGCGTGACGACATGGGTGTTCGCCGGTTGCCGCTGACTCGCACGCTCTGGATTGACCAGGATGATTTCATGGAGCATCCGCCGAAAAAGTTTTTCCGTCTGTCACCGGGCGGCGAAGTTCGGCTGCGCAATGCCTATATCATTCGCTGCGATGAGATCGTGAAGGATGAGTCCGGCAATGTGGTCGAGCTTCAGTGCAGCGTTGATCTCGATACGCTGGGTAAAAATCCCGAAGGCCGCAAGGTGAAGGGGGTTATTCATTGGGTCAGCGAGCAGTACGGGGTACCGGTCGAGGTTCGTAATTACGACAATCTGTTCCAGGTGGAAGCCCCGGACAAGGATCGTGATGTCGACTTCCTTGAGCACCTCAATGCCGATTCCCTTGAAGTCCTGAATGCCATCGGAGAGCCCGCGCTGGCCGAAGCAGGCGCTGAGGATCGCTTTCAGTTCGAGCGTGTTGGGTACTTCTGTGCCGACCGTCATGCCCTTGAAGACGGCTCTCTGGTCTTCAATCGTACCGTCAGCCTGAAGGACGGCTGGTCCAAAGCGCAGAAAAAAGCCTGAGTGGGGACGTTTCATGCAGATATACAACACACTCACGCGTCGCAAGGAACTGCTGACCCCGATCGAGCCTGGCAAGGTGCGCATGTATGTCTGCGGCATGACCGTGTACGACTACTGCCATCTGGGCCATGCCCGGGTGATGGTGGCGTTTGATGTCATTACCCGCTATTTGCGCTCTCGCGGGTACGAGGTCACCTATGTCCGCAATATCACTGATATTGACGACAAGATCCTCACTCGTGCCGCGGAGAATGATGAGCCGATCGATGCGTTGACCGAGCGCATGATCGAGGCCATGCACCAGGATGAGCAGCGACTGGGCGTGCTGCCTCCCGATCAGGAGCCGCGTGCGACAGCACATATCGAGGATATCGTGCGTATGGTGCAGACCCTGATTGACAAGGAGTACGCCTACGCTGCCTCCAACGGGGATGTCTACTATCGGGTACGGCGCTTTGAGGGGTATGGGAAGCTCAACAATCGCGATCTGGATGACATGCGCTCCGGGGCGCGGGTTGAAGTGGCCTCAGCCAAGGAGGACCCACTTGATTTCGTGCTCTGGAAGGCCGCCAAGCCGGGTGAGGTCAGCTGGTCTTCTCCCTGGGGGGATGGTCGACCCGGCTGGCATATCGAGTGTTCGGCCATGTCGACCTGCTGCCTGGGTAACACCTTTGATATCCATGGTGGGGGGCCTGACCTGACGTTTCCTCACCATGAGAACGAAATTGCGCAGAGTGAAGCTGCTACAGGTCAGACCTACGCGCATACCTGGATGCATGCAGGAGCGCTGCGGGTGGATAATGAAAAGATGTCCAAGTCGCTGGGCAACTTCTTCACCATTCGGGATGTGCTGACCGCACACGACCCTGAAGTCGTGCGTTACCTGTTGGTATCCAGCCACTATCGCAGCCCGATCAACTATGCACCGGAGGCGCTGGATGATGCGCGCCGTTCACTGGAGCGCTTTTATAATGCGCTGAACGACGTCGAGCCATGTGAAGGGGCAGTGGATGAGCAATATTCTACTCGCTTCCTTGCGGCCATGGACGATGACTTCAATACCTCCGAGGCAATGGCTGTGCTGTTTGACATGGCCCGGGAGCTCAATCGCCTGAAGGCAGAAGGACGACCAGAGGCTGGTGCCCTGGCTGCCGAGCTCAAGCGGCTGGCCGACTCACTGGGACTGCTGGGGCGTGCGCCGGATGATTTCCTGAAAGGCGATGGGGTGGAGCTTCCCTTGGAAGAAGCCGAGATCGAAGCGCAGATTCAGGCTCGCAACGATGCGCGCAAATCGGGCGACTTTGCTGAGGCTGATCGTATTCGTGATGCGTTGGCGGACAAGGGGATTCTGCTCAAGGACAGCCGTGAGGGAACTGGCTGGACGCTTGATCGATAGCAGGGCGGCTTCACCAGTGAATGTAAAAAGCCCCGCATAAGCGGGGCTTTTCTTTTGGTATCTGTGTCGGACTTAGTGGTCAAGCGTGGTCAGGCCATCGTGCACGTCAGCGGCCAGCAGCGTATTTTCAAGCAGGGAGGCAACGGTCATTGGGCCAACGCCCCCGGGAACCGGTGTAATGCAGGCGGCGCGTTCGGCGGCGCGTTCGAATTCCACATCGCCGACCAGTTTGCCATCAGCTGTCCGGTTGATGCCGACGTCGATGACGATGGCGCCTTCCTTGACCCAGTCACCCTTGACGAGCCCTGGCTTGCCTACCGCAACCACCAGAAGATCGGCCCGGCGAACGTGCTCTTCCAGATTGCGCGTGAACCGGTGGCATACCGTGGTGGTGCAGCCTGCAAGCATCAACTCCAGGGCCAGTGGTCGACCGACGATGTTCGATGCGCCGACAATGGTGGCATCGAGTCCCTGAACCTTGAGCCCGCTTTGCTCAAGCAGTGTCATTATGCCCTTGGGCGTGCACGGACGAAGCAGGGGCATGCGCTGCGCCAGCCGGCCAAGGTTGTAGGGGTGAAAGCCGTCAACGTCCTTGTCCGGGCGTATACGCTCCAGAAGGGGGTTGGCGTTGAGGTGGGGAGGCAGGGGCAGTTGCAGCAGGATTCCGTCTACCTGTTCATCATCATTCAGTTTGTCTATCAGGGTTTCAAGCTCGTGGAGGCTGGCATCTTCCGGCAGCTCATGGCGGAACGAGGCGATGCCTGCCGCTTCACAGGCCTGATGCTTCTTGCCAACATAGACATGAGAGGCAGGGTCGCTGCCTACAAGAATAACCGCGAGCCCGGGCGCGCGATGGCCAGTATTACGTCGCTGGCTAACCTGTTCGGTGACCTGGTCGCGCACCTGGGCTGCGATGGCCTTGCCGTCAATTATTCGGGCCGTCATTAAACGTGTGTCCTCATGGCGCTGGATAATTCTGTGAAGGGGTAATTCTCGCACGCCCCTTCCTACAGTCAATCTACAAGTGAAAGAGTCTGCAAAATAAACACTTGACGCACTGTGGTAATCGGGTAGAATGCGCCTCGCATCACGGCGAAGCCAAGTAGGCGAACCGGTTTCGGGATATAGCGCAGTCTGGTAGCGCGCCTGCTTTGGGAGCAGGATGTCGGGGGTTCGAATCCCTCTATCCCGACCAAATTTTTGATTTTAAAGGTTTAAATCAAAAATCAGGGTTGACCGGGCATTTTCTGAACTATAGAATGCGCCCATAGCTCAACCGGATAGAGCAACGGCCTTCTAAGCCGTAGGTTGCAGGTTCGAGTCCTGCTGGGCGTGCCAGATGCATGTTTAGCGCGGAACTGAAGTAATGGTGGGTGTAGCTCAGTGGTAGAGCCCCGGATTGTGGCTCCGGTGGTCGTGGGTTCGATCCCCATCATCCACCCCATTTCTTCAAAAAATGACCCCAGGAAAGCATTCGTGTTTTCCTGGGGTTTTTCTTTGTATGGTGTTTAAATATCGTCCTGTGGCGATATTCTGCCAAAAAAAGCATCTTTTTTGCCGAGCAGACCTTGAAAATGGCGTTTTTGACTACAAATAGACGCCTTGTGGTGCTTGCCAGCGGCTGACGGGGTTCTTAGAATTCCGGCCTTTATACATTTACAGACCAACGCCATTCGTGTGGTTAGAGGATCTTTCATGCAAGTTTCTGTCGAAACGACTTCCCCGATCGAGCGTCGGGTTACCGTACAGGTGCCGGCCAACCAGGTAGACCAGGCGGTTGAGGAAAAACTTAAGCAGACTGCCAAGACGGTCAAGCTTAATGGCTTCCGTCCGGGCAGCGTGCCGATGTCGGTGGTTCGTCAACGCTTCGGCAAGGACGTGCGTAATGAAGTAGTCAGTGAACTGATTCGCCAGCACTACGTCAGCGCCATCAGCGAAAAGGAACTCAATCCGGCAGGGTACCCCTCCATTGAGCCAACGGTTGATGAAGCCGGCAAGGATCTCGAGTTCGTGGCTACACTTGAAATCTTCCCGCAGATCGAGCTTCAGAGCATCGACGGTGCAGAAGTTGAGCGTCCGCAGGCTGACATTACCGACGCTGACGTCGAGGAAATGATTGAAACCCTGCGCAAGCAGCATGCCGACTGGTCTGAAGTCGAGCGTGAAGCAGCAGATGGTGATCAGGTTCGTATCGATTTCCAGGGATTCATTGACGGCGAAGCCTTTGAAGGCGGTAGCGCAGAAGGCCACGAGCTGGTTCTGGGCTCCAACAGCTTCATTCCGGGTTTCGAGCCGCAGCTTGAAGGCGCTGGCGCCGGTGATGAGCGTGAAATCACGGTTAACTTCCCTGATGACTACCAGGCTGAACATCTGGCTGGCAAGGAAGCAGTATTCAAGGTCAAGCTGCACGCTGTCTCAGAGCAGCAGTTGCCTGAAATCAATGCCGAGTTCACCAAAAACTTTGGCGTTGAAAGCGGTGATCTGGATGAGCTGAAAACCGAAGTTCGCGCCAATATGGAACGTGAACTCAAGACGGCCATCGACAACAGTGTCAAGCAGCAGGTCATGGCGGCACTCAAGAAGGCCAACGATATTACCGTACCCAAAAGCCTGATTGCTCAGGAGTGCCAGACCGTCAAGCGTCAGGCAGCCCAGCAATTCGGCCTTGGTGAGGATTTCGATGTCTCCCAGCTGCCGGATGAGTTGTTTGAAGATCAGGCCCGTGATCGTGTATCCGTTGGTTTGCTGCTGGCTGAAGTTGTCAGCGCCAACGAGCTTGATGCTACCGATGATGAGATTCGTGCATACATCGAAGAGTTTTCCGGCCAGTACCAGGAACCGCAGGAACTCGTTGAGCATTACATGAACGACGAGCAGTTGAAAAATCAGGTGAAATCAGCTGTTCTTGAACAGAAAGCGGTTGACCATCTTCTTGCCCAGGCTACGGTCAAGGATGTCGAGATGAGTTACCAGGACGCACTTCAGGCTGCTCGCCAGCAACCCGCCGACGAAGAAGGCGAGGAAGAAGTGGCCGAACAGAATGGCGAAACGGCTTGATTTGAGCCATTTGCTTCTGACTCGTCGATGTAACATTAAACCCGGCCTTCATGCCGGGTTTCTAATCACTGGACAAGGAAGAACCTAATGGGAAACGAGTTCGACATCAGTAACGCTGGTGGTCTGGTCCCGATGGTGGTTGAGCAGAGTGCTCGTGGCGAGCGCTCCTACGATATATATTCTCGTTTGCTCAAGGAACGGGTCATCTTTTTGGTTGGGCCTGTAGAGGATTACATGGCCAATCTGGTGGTAGCTCAGCTGCTGTTTCTCGAGTCGGAAAATCCTGACAAGGATATTCACCTTTATATCAATTCCCCGGGTGGCTCGGTGACATCAGGCATGGCCATCTACGACACAATGCAGTTCATCAAGCCGGATGTATCAACGGTGTGCATTGGTCAGGCGGCCAGCATGGGGGCATTGCTGCTGGCAGGCGGTGCGGCAGAAAAACGTTTTTGCCTGCCGAATTCCCGTATGATGATTCACCAGCCGCTGGGCGGATATCAGGGGCAGGCTACGGATATCGAAATTCATGCTCGTGAAATTCTGACCATCAAGGAACGCCTGAACCGTATTCTGGCGGACCATACCGGCCAGGATTATGAAACCATTGCACGTGATACGGATCGTGATAACTTCATGAATGGCGAAAGGGCTGTCGAGTATGGCCTGGTCGATGCTGTTCTGGAGAAGCGTCCGACATCCTGATAGCGTGGAAACGTCACTAATTGTCATGTCCGGCGCCCTGGTTTTAATCAGTGGCGCCGGCCCTAAGAGGTACGCGAATGGCCGACGGCAAAGGTAAAGACGAGAACGGCAAGCTGCTTTATTGCTCGTTCTGCGGTAAAAACCAGAATGAGGTGCGCAAGCTGATCGCGGGTCCTTCCGTCTATATCTGCGATGAGTGTGTGGATCTCTGTAACGACATCATTCGCGAGGAAGTGCTGGAAGCGGATACCGAGCAGAGCGAGGATCGTCTGCCGGCGCCACGCGAAATTCGCAATACGTTGGATGATTACGTCATTGGCCAGGATCGGGCCAAGATGGTGCTGTCGGTAGCGGTATACAACCACTACAAGCGCCTGAAAAAGGCACCCAAGGGCAGTGAAGATGTTGAGCTTGGCAAAAGCAACATTCTACTGATCGGTCCTACCGGTAGCGGCAAGACCCTGCTGGCTGAAACGCTGGCCAGGCTTTTAAACGTGCCGTTTACCATTGCAGACGCCACCACGCTGACCGAAGCAGGTTACGTGGGCGAAGATGTCGAAAACATTATTCAAAAGCTTCTGCAAAAGTGCGATTACGATGTCGACAAGGCGCAGCGCGGTATTGTCTATATTGACGAAATCGACAAGATTTCACGTAAGTCGGACAATCCGTCCATCACCCGCGATGTGTCCGGGGAAGGCGTGCAGCAGGCATTGCTGAAGTTGATTGAAGGGACGACAGCGTCCGTTCCGCCTCAGGGTGGTCGCAAGCATCCTCAGCAGGAATTTCTGCAGGTGGATACCGGCAACATCCTGTTTATCGTGGGCGGTGCCTTTGCTGGTCTCGAGAAGGTAATTCAGGAGCGTGCCGAGAAGAGCGGCATCGGGTTCAATGCCAACGTCAAGAGCAAGGACACCAGCAAGGGTGTCGGCGATGTACTGGCAACGGTAGAACCGGAAGATCTGGTCAAGTTCGGTTTGATCCCGGAGTTCGTGGGCCGCTTGCCTGTGATCGCCACTCTCACCGAACTGGATGAGGATGCCCTTATTCAGATTCTGACCGAGCCACGGAATTCCCTGGTACGGCAGTACGTCAAGCTGTTCGAAATGGAAGGAGTCGAACTCGACTTCCGTGAAGATGCCTTGAAGGCAGTGGCTCACAAGGCCCTGGAGCGCCGTACCGGTGCGCGTGGTCTTCGTTCCATTCTTGAAGGTGTACTGCTGGATACCATGTACGAGATTCCGTCGGCAGAAAACGTCTCCAAGGTAGTGATCGAGGCATCCGTCATCTCTGGCGAGAGCAAGCCGCTTTTGATCTACTCCAATGACGGCGATGAAAAGCGTCAGGCCGGTCAGAAAGGCTGAACGCCTTCTTTCAGGTGAGCAAAAGGGGCCTTTCGGCCCCTTTTGTCGTTTGCAAGGCGTTGAATCCTGCGGGGATGCCCCCACATATCCGATAACAAAGCTGTTAACGCGGCCCATCCATATAATATCGAGGTACGTCTGCCATGACGCAGAATACGGAGCAAACGCTAACACTACCTCTTTTGCCGCTACGTGATGTGGTGGTCTATCCACAGATGGTTATTCCGCTTTTTGTGGGACGCGAGAAATCTATTCGGGCTCTCGAGCATGCCATGGAGTCCGACAAGCGGGTTGTGCTGGTGGCACAGAAGGAAGCCGGTCAGGATGATCCGGATACCGGTGATCTGTTTTCTGTCGGCACGATTGCCGACATCATGCAACTGCTGAAGCTGCCTGATGGTACTGTGAAGGTGCTTATCGAAGGTAGCGAGCGAGTTGATCTGACTGATGTCAGTGACAGTGAAGATATCGGCTGCAGTATGGCTACGGTTCAGGCACGTGAAAGCATCGAGCTGACCGAGCGCGAGCAGGAGTCTCTGGTTCGTGTACTGCTTAACCAGTTCGAGCAGTACGTCAAACTGTCAAGAAAGGTGCCCAATGAAGTATTGAGTTCTCTGCAGGGCATGGAAGATCCCAGTCGTCTGGTGGATACCATCAGTGCACATCTGTCGCTTGGCATCAGCGACAAGCAGGCACTGCTTGAAATTGACCGTATTCGAGAGCGCGTCGAACACCTGATGACGCTCATTGAAGCAGAAATCGATTTATTGCAGGTTGAGAAGCGTATCCGCTCCCGGGTCAAGGAGCAGATGGAGAAGTCTCAGCGCGAGTACTATCTGAATGAGCAGATGAAAGCCATTCAGAAGGAAATGGGCGAGTTGGACAATATGCCCAACGAAGCCGAGCAGTACGAAGAGAAGATTGCTGACGCCGGCATGCCGAAGGACGCCGAGGACAAGGCACGTCAGGAACTTGGCAAACTCAAGATGATGGCGCCCACTTCGGCTGAGGCGACCGTGGTTCGTTCCTACCTGGACTGGGTGCTTTCCGTGCCGTGGAAGAAGCGGACGCGTGTCCGGCATGACATCGCGCACGCACAGCAGGTGCTGGATGAGGACCATTACGGGCTCGATGAGGTCAAGGAGCGCATCCTTGAATATCTTGCCGTTCAGCGTCGGGTCAAAAAGCTCAAGGGGCCGGTACTGTGTCTGGTCGGGCCGCCCGGAGTGGGGAAGACCTCACTGGGACAGTCCATTGCCCGTGCCACCAACCGCAAGTACACGCGGCTGGCCCTGGGCGGGATACGCGATGAATCCGAGATTCGTGGCCACCGTCGTACCTATATCGGCTCGCTTCCGGGCAAGCTCGTTCAGCGCATGAGCAAGGTGGGCGTGCGTAATCCGCTGTTTCTGCTTGATGAAATTGACAAGATCGGTATGGATCATCGCGGCGATCCGTCCTCTGCTCTGCTTGAAGTGCTGGATCCGGAGCAAAATGACAAGTTCAGCGATCATTACCTTGAGCTTGATTATGACCTGTCGGATGTCATGTTCATCTGTACGGCCAACTCGATGAATATCCCCGGACCGCTGTTGGATCGGATGGAAATCATCCGTATCCCCGGTTATACCGAGGACGAAAAGCTGGCCATTGCCCGCCGTTATCTCGTGCCGAAGCAGCTCAAGGCCAATGGGCTCAAGGCGGATGAGCTTGCCTTTGAAGACGATGCCATCCTTGAGCTGATCCGTTATTACTCTCGGGAAGCCGGTGTGCGCGAGCTTGAGCGTCAGATCGCCAAGGTGTCACGCAAGGTGCTTCGCAAGCGGATCGAGCAGGAGCAAAGCGAGACGGCCGAGCCCATGCAGACGCTCTGTGGTGAGGATATCGAAGAGTTCGCCGGTGTTCGCCGTTACAGTTACGGGCTGGCCGACAAGAAGGATCAGGTGGGCCGGGTTACCGGGCTTGCATGGACCTCGGTCGGCGGTGAAATACTGACCATCGAGTCTGTCCTGACGCCCGGGAAGGGGCGTATTCACAAGACCGGCTCGCTGGGGGATGTCATGAAGGAGTCGGTGAGTGCCGCTCAGACCGTCGTGCGGTCACGGGCGAAGGCTCTGGGTATCGATGCGGACCGCTTCGAGAAGGAAGATCTGCATATTCACGTGCCGGAAGGCGCTACGCCCAAGGATGGCCCCAGTGCCGGTGTCGGCATGGTAACGGCCATGGTGTCTGCCTATACCGGTTTTCCGGTCCGCTGCGATGTAGCCATGACCGGTGAAGTCAATCTGCGTGGTGAAGTGATGGCGATTGGCGGGCTGAAGGAAAAGCTTCTGGCGGCACGCCGTGGCGGCATCAAGACGGTACTGATTCCGCAGGAAAACTGGCGCGATCTCAAGGAAGTACCGGACATCATCAAGGATGCACTGGATATTCGGCCCATGCGCTGGGTGGATGAAGTGCTGGATATTGCGCTGGCCAAGAGCGCCGCCGGCGCCGACGATGAGGTGTTTGTCGAGAGCACCGAGGGCGAACGTCCTCAGGCAAATACTCATTGATAGACGTATTTCGGGCTGCAAGGCCCGTAGTTGCGCGGCTCAAGCCGTAATGGCCGCTTGACGCTTCTACATGGCATTGCTATAAACTGCGGTTCATTATGATGGCGTTGGTCATCCATGTTGCTCGCGCTAATAAGTAGTTAATATATTGAAAGTCAAGGGGTGAAGAGTGAACAAATCTGAATTGATCGAAGCTATTGCTGTATCGGCAGATATTCCGAAGGCAGCGGCTACCCGTGCCCTGGATGCGATGATTGACTCGGTTACCGATACACTCAAAAAGGGTGATTCCGTAGCGCTGGTAGGTTTTGGTACCTTTGCCGTGAAAGAGCGCGCTGCGCGCACCGGCCGTAACCCGCAGACTGGTCAGCCGATCGACATCAAGGCTGCCAAGGTCCCGGGTTTCAAGGCAGGCAAGGCACTGAAAGACGCTGTCAACTAAGTCGTCTTTCCGACTCGTTATCAACGGGTCTGTTATCGAGGCGCACCCGACAGGGTGCGCTTTTTTTATGTCATTGTGTCGGTTCATTATCGGCCAGCGCTGGGCGCATGAGTATCTGACCGGTACAATCGCCTGCTACGAACCCAGTTGCCACTTTCGAGGCCTGCATGCTGCAACATATTCGAGACCGTGCCCAGGGCTGGATCGCCAAGGTGATCGTTGCCCTGATCGCTATTACCTTTACCTTTTTCGGGGTGGAGTCGATCGTCAGCGTTTTTACTCAGGACAGTAACGACGCTGCAACGGTCAATGGAGAGTCCATTTCAAAGCAGGCCGTCAATCTCCAGCTCCAGCGCGGCATTCGTTCAGGGCAGATCCCCCCTGACCAGGAGGGGCAGGCGCGCTCACAGATTCTTGACCAGCTGATTACACGCTCCCTGTTGCGGCAGTATGCCGAAGAGCATGGTCTGGTCTTTACCCGTGCTCAGGCAGATCAGCTGATCGTGCAGTTGCCCGAGTTCCAGGACCAGAACAATCATTTTTCCAAGGAGCGCTTTGTTCAATCGCTCAACAATGCCGGTTTTTCTCCCGGTTCATTCAGGCGTCAGCTTGAAGATGACATGCTGATTACGCAGCTGCAGCAGGGACTGGCTGGTAGCAGCTTCGTTCTGCCCTCTGAGGTCAAGGCGGTGAGTGACCTGCAAAATCAGACCCGGACATTCCGCTATGCGCTGCTGGGGCCTGATGATCTGAATGCTCCGGTCAGCGTCAGTGACGAAGACATTACGGCCTACTACAAGGCACATCAGGATCAGTTCATGCGTCCGCAACAGGTCAGGCTCAATTACCTTCTGCTGGACCGGGATGCACTGGCCTCGCGTCAGGACGTCAGTGATGACGCCCTTGAAAAGGCGTATCAGGCCCAGCGAAGCAAGGCTCCAAAACGTGTATCCGATATCGTGATCAGTATCAATGACGAGCGTACCGCTGAGCAGGCCCACGCCCTGGCTGATGACATTGAGAAAAAGCTCGCCGATGGCGGTGACTTTGCCGCGCTGGCGCGACAGTACTCCTCTGACAAGAGCAGTGCAGACAAGGGCGGTGATCTTGGCGTGATTACCGAGGGCATCTTCGGCGATACCTTTGACCGGACCGTGTCGTCTCTTTCGGAAGGTGACGTATCGGCACCGGTGAAGCTGGATAATGCCTACCATATCCTCAGGGTCACACATGTTGATATCGAGGATTTCGATAGCATGAAGGCAGCGCTGCGCAAGCAGGTGCAAAAGGATGAGGCTTCCTCTCGGTTCGATGAGCTGGCGCAGAAGCTCAAGGATGAAAGTTATTCTGCGCCTGACCTGAAAAGCGTGGCTGAGGCGCTGAGCCTGCCGCTGAAGCACAGTGAATGGCTGGGTCGAAACAACGATGATGCATTACTGGGCAATCAGGATGTCATGGAGGCTGCCTTCAGTCAGGATGTGCTGAACACGTCTGATATCAACCAGGGATACAACAGCGATGTAATCGAACTTGATGATGATCATCGTCTTGTCATTCGTGTTGCCGACTGGCGGCCGGAGGAAACCCTGCCGCAGTCGGATGTGGCCGGGCGTATTCGGACCATTCTGACACGGCAGCGTCAACAGGCCGCGTTGAAGGATGAGGCTTCTCGCATGACAGCGTCTCTCAAGGCCGGCAAGCCTGTATCGTCAATCAACTGGCAGCAGGCAGACAGTGTCGGGCGTCAGAGCGATCAGGTGGATGATGGCGTGCTGAAGGCCGCCTTCACGCTACCTCACCCGGACAGCAATAGCACGGTGTATGCCCACCGGCCTGTTGGAGAGAGTCAGGTCATCATTGGTCTGTCAAAGGTAGGCTCCACGTCAGGCAGCGACAACAGCAATGATTTTACGCGTTCGATGGCCGAGCGTGTCATGACCCAGTCCATTGTGTCCGGATTGACAGCATCACTTCGAGATAAGGCTGACATCACGAAATAAACGCGCTACGCTTGTTAGCACGCTAATGACGGCGCCTTCGGGCGCCGTTATCAGTCGTGTCTTATGAATAAGGAGTGTTCAGTATGACAGTCAGCCGTTATTTCACGATTACCTCACGCCCTGAAGGCCTGCCTTCTCCGGATGTCTTTTCTCTTGAAGAAATGGAATTGCCGGCACTCGGGGATGGCGAACTGCATGTTCGAAATCTCTGGTTGTCGGTAGACCCGTACATGCGTAATCGCATGGATGGCGTCAAGACCTATATCGAGCCGTTCGATCTGAATGCGCCGCTGGAAGGGGCCGCGCTGGGCGAGGTAGTTGAATCCCGCGATGAGCGGTTCAAGCCCGGTGACAAGGTTCGTCACATGGCTGGCTGGCGTGATGAGGCCCATGTCAGTGCCGACAGCGTAGAGCGCCTGCCTGACCTGGATGTACCGTTGCAGACCTATCTGGGGGTTTTAGGCATGCCGGGCATGACGGCATGGACCGGCTTGAATACCATTGCCGGCCTTGGCAGTGATGATACGGTGCTGGTATCTGCTGCAAGCGGTGCAGTAGGCTCTCTGGCCGTGCAGCTGGCACATCAGAAGGGATGTCGGGTGGTTGGTACGGCAGGCTCGGATGAAAAGTGTGACTGGCTGAAATCCCTTGGGGTTTCACCGGTCAATCATCATCAGTCCGCCGAGGCGCTGACAAAGGCCATCAAGGCCGCGGCCCCACAGGGTATCGACGTCTATTTTGAAAACGTGGGCGGCCCGATGCTGGATGCCGGTCTGGCTTCCATGAACGATTATGGCCGTATCGCGGTATGCGGCATGATCTCTCGTTACAACAGTGCCAGTACTGAAGGCCCGGCCAATATTGCAATGGTATTGACCAAGCGCATGCGGATGCAGGGCTTTATCGTGCTGGAGCACTGGGCCGACTATCAGAAGTTCATCGAAGAAGCCGGGCCGCTGGTTGCTGCCGGCAAGGTCGAGTATCAGGAAAGTGTCTTCGATGGGCTTGAAGCTACCCCGGAAGCCTTTCTGTCCCTGTTTGAAAGTGGCACCTATGCCGGCAAGCGGCTGGTAAGGCTCTAGGCTGAAAATGACCTGGTATCGCCCTCCGGCGGTATCAGGTCATGTCTTCGAGTTCAGTGATCAGAAACATCGCATCTTCCCGATTCTTTCCGCATACCTCAACATCAAAGTCGAAACGGTGGCAGACATCCGGACGCTCGGGGTCGCCAAACAGACGACATAGATTGCTCTCATCAAGTTGAACGCATCGTACGCCCGCTGGCTTGCCTCGGGGCATTCCCGGAATGGGGCTTGAGATGGAAGGCGCGATACAGCAGGCGCCGCATCCGGCTCGGCAGGTCATGGCACACTCGATCTATGAAAGGGCGCTATTCTCCCTGTGATGCAGGGGCGGTTGCAACTGTGTGATCATGCAGAAACGAGCCTTCAGCAGAACGGGGTGTTGTCGCCTGTCCAATACGCACCCGTGGCAGGGCCTCGGGATAGTGTGTAGCAATGTACTTGATCAGTCCCTCGCGCATTTCACAACGAAGATCAAAGGTGTCAGGCCCGCCACGGGCACTGACAAGAACACGTAGCTGCATGTTGTGCTCGGTCATTTCCAGCAGTTGCACCTTGCAGACCTTGCCGCTCCAGCGGGGTGATGCCTGAGCAATTCGGTCGGCCTCCGCTTGGAGTTCATCCAGTGGCAGACAAAAGTCCGCATAAAGAATCACCGACCCGATCAGGTCATTACTGGTGCGTGTCCAGTTTTCGAAGGGGTGATCAATGAAATAGTTGATCGGCAGCACCAGACGTCGCCAGTCCCACAACCGAATGACCACATATGTCAGCGTGAGCTCCTCGACCCATCCCCATTCGCCTTCAACAATAACGGCATCATCAATCTTGATGGGCTGCGTCAATGCGATCTGTATGCCGGCAAACAGGTTGCCGAATACTTTCTGGGCCGCAAAACCCAGCACCACGCCGAGAATCCCGGCAGAAGCCAGTATGCTGGCACCAAGCTGGCGAACCTTGTCAAAGACCATCAGCATCGATGCAATCGCCAGCATGATGATGAGGAAGTTGACCAGTTTACGCAGCACCATGATTTGAGTGTGAACCCGCCGGGCCACCAGATTATTGGCCACATCCATGCGGTACCGTTCGCTGAGTACTCGCTCTGTCATGTTGACACCATGCACCATGATGCCGGCGATACTGGTAATCAGCAGCAGGCTGGCAATGTTGTGCAGTACGCTGTCTATTCTGGCCGAGCTGATGAACAGCGGAAACAATGAAAACAGTAACAACACTGGTGCCAGAGCACTCAGGCTACGTACTATCAGCGGCAGCAGGTAGCGCTCAAGGTGGTTGTCACGCTGGTCGGCCCAGCGGTCCATGACCCGGATGATGCGGCGAGTCACTCGAAAGAGTAGCCACACTGCAATGAGTGCTGCCCCCATGTGGGCGATCAACAGGATGGAGGCCTGCCAGGCCAGCTGGGTGGGGACGGCAAAGTGAAGGGCACTCAGCAGGCCATACCACCAGACAAGGGTTATCAGCGGAGGGTGAACGGCCGCGATTGCAACGCCTGGCAATCGCGTACGCTCATCAAAAAGTCGACACAGGAGGGCTCTGATCATCCCAAGCATCACCTGGAGTGCCAGAGCCAGAGCCAGTGCTGCCAGAGACAGCGTCCATCGGGGCAGGGTGTTGATCCACATCCATAACGGGTCGAGCATGACATTGCCTCTGTCGGAGAACACTGGTCATCAGCATAGGCAATATATCGACCTTCGTCGGGTGCGGGTCGTTAGAGGGTATGCTCCGCTTCAGCCACGGCGCCCTTGCCGATGCCTTCAAAGGCCTGAACACGAATGTGTCCTCCATGCAGCGCAGCGATGCGGTCAGCCAGCCATCGGGCAATATTTTCAACGGTACTGGTCATGGGCATGATCATGACCCGTTCACGGGGGAGCTTGATCCGAAAATGTCCTTGAGCCGAGGTATAGGCGACACGGCAAAAATCGTCTTCAGGCTGAATGACATCTGCCTGGTCGGCCAGATAGATATCCTGTAGTCCATGTGCCCATTGCAGGGACAGTTCATTATCCAGCTCACCATCCCGCCAGACATAAAAGCGCGAGCGATGACCATGGGCAATGCGCTGACAGTTTCCCGCGTGCTGTTTGAGGCCGTGGGTGTAGGTATAGTGAGCGCTGTCGATCTGCTCTTCCGCCAGATGAATATCAATGGCGGTGACCCGTGCCGGTGGCCGTTTCATCAGCTGCTCGGAAATATACTCGCCCAGCCTGGCAGTGGTAATGGCGGGCCAGGGCAGTAGAGTGAAGGCCTGGCGGGGTGCCCGAACCTCCATGGGCCAAGGGTGGGTTGTCTGCACGCAAAGACCTTCTGCACATTCACTCACGACCACACCCGGTGCCAGTGTCGGGACCAGCAACGTGTGGTCGGATTCTCCGTCAATGTGGCGCTTTACCCATGGTTTGACTTCACCGAAGTCAAACAGCATGCCGTCATCGCCAAGCTCGCCATCCAGGGTGACATCCACGTGCCAGCTTGCGCCCACCAGCCCCCGTTCGTTGTCCCAGAAGGAAGCGTCAAGCTGGGTCAGTGCGTTGACAAAAAGAGTCATCAATCAATTCCTGTAATCTTGTGCGTCTGCAGTGACAGGCTCCATCGGGGGTGAGCCATGCAATAGGCCAGTGTCTGCTGTACCGTCGAGCCGTCGTGGCCGGCGGGAGACAAGTCCATGGGCTGCAGGTAGTAATGTTCGAAATCGGTATCAATGAACCGTTCCGGGGGCGCGTCGCTCTGCGGGTAGACCAGCTTGAGCTCCTGGCCCGAACGCTGCTTGAGAGGCGCACGTCCCTTGGGGCTGACGCACAGCCAATCGATGCCGTCAGGGGCTTCAATCGTGCCATTGGTTTCCACGGCAATCATGAATCCTCTCGCATGCATGGCATCGATCAATGGCGTATCCAGTTGCAGCAGGGGTTCGCCACCGGTAAACACCACCAGAGGCTTGCCTTCCGGACCGGGCCAGAAGGCGGCCACGTGAGCAGCCAGAGCGTCTGCCGTTTTGAACCTGCCGCCGTTCTGACCATCCGTGCCGATGAAATCGGTATCACAGAAGGTACAAATGCTGGTGGATCGATCCTGCTCCCGGCCTGACCACAGATTGCAGCCGGTAAAACGGCAGAACACAGCCGGCCGGCCTGCCTGGCCACCTTCGCCCTGCAGGGTATAAAAGGCTTCCTTTACGCTATACATCTTCAGACCTCCGGCCGTGCCTTGTAGGACAGCGGGTCGGTCATGCCATGTGCGGCAAAGGCGGCAAGGCGTTCACGGCAGCTGCCACACTCGCCACAGGCCAGGTCCTGGCCGAGATAGCAGGTCCAGCTGTTGATGTAGTCAAGCCCCATGGACAGCCCTTCCGCCAGAATGTCGGTCTTGGAGGCATGCAGATAAGGGGCCCGGATATCAACAGGTGTGTAATTGGCGATGGCGGCCACATCATTCATGCGCTGGACAAACTCGGGGCGGCAGTCGGGGTAGATCGCGTGATCTCCACCGTGGGCACCGTAAAAGCACACCGATGCCTCGATGTTGACGGCATGACCGATCGCCAGAGACAACAGAATCATGTTGCGGTTGGGTACCACCGTGGCCTTCATGTTGTCTTCTGCGTAATCGGCACGTGGCATCGCCTGACGTTCATCCGTCAGTGCGCTGGCGCCAATCAGCCCATGGATGGCGCGAATGTCCACGACCTGATGCGGCAGGTCCAGATGGCGGCATACGTTGGCGGCAACATCCAGCTCTTTGGCATGGCGCTGACCGTAGTGAAAGGACAGGGCGTGTACGTCGTAGCCCGCATTGAGGGCGCGATGCAATACGGTATAGGAATCCATTCCACCGGAATAGATAACAACGGCTTTTTCAGACATGACGGAGAATTTCTTTATCCGATAAGTGATCGGCATCCGGGATCCGGTCCGGAAGCATGGTGACTGGTGTCGAAATCACGAACTATTTCGAGCCGGCAAGTGTAAAGGCTGTCGTACCAAAGCGCCAGTAGTGCGGTCGCCTAGAGCGTGGCTGCGGCGCGTGCTGCCTGGTCATAAAGTCCGGACAGGGTGCGCAGCAGCCCGGCTGCGCGATGGATTTCCTCTCGGTCAAGGCCCAGCTGTTCAAAGGATTCAATCAGACAGGCTTCACGAATCCGACCGTATTGGCGGCAGGCATCCCGTCCTCGCTCTGTCGACAGGTAGAAACTTTCCTTGCCGCGCTTTTCGACGGCCACCAGATTGAACCCGACAAGCTTTTTCAGGGCATAGGTAACGGTGTGACTGTCCTCGATGTTGAGCACAAGGCACAGGTCATTGGCGCGCTTGGCCCGTTGACGGTGATTGACGCTGTTGAGCACCAGTACTTCCAGTGTGCTCAGCTCTCCAAAGCCGGTGGCATTCATGCAACGGACGACCCATCGATTGAAGGCATTGCTTGAGACCATCAGGCCATATTCAAATTCCGAGAGTTCACTGGCCTTGTGAGAGAGATGATCAGACGACACGATCGAGCTGGATGATGCAGTCTCGGGTTCACTCATCAGGTATTTCCCATCATGGAGGGCAGAAGGGTTGCGATGCCTGGAAAAAGGGACAGCAGAACAATCCCGACCAGCATCAGGAGGAAAAAGGGCAAGGTTGCCCTGGCAATATCGAGCAGGTCTCTTCCGGTCATGCCCTGAATGACAAACAGATTGAACCCTACCGGCGGTGTAATCTGCGACATCTCGACCACGATGACCAGATAGATACCAAACCAGATCAGGTCAAATCCGGCAGCCTCTACCATGGGCATGACGATGGAAGTGGTTAATACCACCACTGAAATGCCATCAAGAAAACACCCGAGGGCAACAAAGAACAGTGTCAGAACCACCAGAAGGATGGCCGGTGGCAGATTCATTGCAGCAATCCACTGCGCCAGCTGGCCTGGCAGTTGCGTAAAGCCCATGGCGGTAGTCAGGAAGGAAGCGCCTGCCAGGATCAGGGCGATCATGCTGGATGTCTGAATCGCTCCGAAAAGTGATTCCCTGAAGGCGGTCATGTCAAGCCCGGCATTGAGCCTGGCGATGATCAATGACAGTACGACACCAATGGTTGCGGCTTCCGTTGGCGAGGCCAGACCACCGTAGATCGAGCCGATAACGCCTGTGATCAGCAAAAGCAGGGGGAGAATACGGCCGGTTTCACGTAGCCGCTGCCTTAGCGGCAACGGTGCATCAGCCTCCGGCATGCGGGTTGGATGACGCCATGACCACAGCATTAGATAGCCAACAAACAGCGCCATCAGCATCAACCCCGGCAAGATACCGGCCATGAACAGGCGAGCAATGGATTGCTCGGTCGCAATGCCGTATACGATCAGGATGATGGACGGGGGGATCAGCAGGCCCAGCGTGGCCGAGCTGGCCAGCGTGCCGATCGCAAGCCGAGTGTCATAGCCACGTCGTTCAAGCTCGGGCAGTGTCATGCGGCCTACCGTTGCACAGGTAGCTGCGGATGAGCCGGATACGGCCGCAAAGAGGCCGCTGCCGAAGATGTTGGTATGCAGCAGGCGGCCCGGCAGTTTGTCGAGCCAGGGCGCGAGCGCCTTGAACAGGTCATCAGCCAGCCCGGAACGAAACAGGATTTCTCCCATCCAGATGAACATCGGCAGTGCGGTAAGCTCCCATCCGTAACTGGCGCTCCAGATATCAGAGCCGAAAATCGGGCCTGGCGGCAGGCCGGTGAACCCATCAATGGCGATATAGCCCAGCGCCATCAGGGAGAAGGCGACCCATAACCCGCCGCCCAGCAACAGGACCAGGGCAATGGTCAGGGTGATGGCCAGAGTAAGCATGGCAAACCTCGGAAGTCAGTCGCCGTGGCGAGGTGAGGGATCAGTAGCAGGAAACAGCCGGGACGGATTGGATATGGCCAGCACAAGCGTGGATATCCAAGCTTCCAGCAACGCCAGTGTCAGCAGGGCAATGCCTGTCAGCAACACGGCCTGTGGGTACATCAGCGGAACCGCGGCCATGCCATAGGACACTTCATCATAAGCGTGACTATCCAGGACCAGCGCAGCCAGCTGCCACCCCAGAACGAGTGTCAACGCCAGGGCGATGGTCAGCATGATGACTTCCAGAAGGGCACGAGGCCGGACGGGAATGCGGTCGGTCAGCAGGGTGACGCGGATATGGCCCCCTTTGGTGAAGGTGTAGGCCGTGCCCAGAAATGTCGCGCCAACCAGCAGAAAGCCGGCTATTTCAGACATGCCACTGATCGATAGCCCGAGGGCGTCGTACCCGAACAGAACCAGTATCCTGTCCAGTACACGCCCCAGTACCTGCAGCATGATCAGTAGCGTGATGGCCATCATGGCGAGGCCGGCAAGCCAGGCCCCGCCACGGTACAGTGGCATCAGGTAAAAGCGCATAACCCGTCTCCCTTCAGGGCTTAATGGGACTGATCCGTCAGGTTTCGATAGGTTTCAAGGATGTGTTTGCCTTCCGGACCAGCACGGTTGCTCCATTGCTCAAGCAGGGTATTACCGGCCTGTTGCAGGGCGCTTTCCAGCTCAGGCGTCGGGGTGTTGACCTGAATGCCATGGTCTTCGATTGTTTTCAGGTTGGTTCGGCTTTCCTCTTCACTGGCTGCCCAGCCGCGTTTTTCGGCGGCCGCGGCAGCATTCATGACCGCCTTCTGCTCGCCTTCGCTCAGACGGTCGAAGGCCTTCTGGCTGACAAATACGATGTTTCTGGGCAGCCACAGGTTGGCATTATTGAAATGTGACACATAGTCCCAGGCCGCTGTATTGGCGCCAGTCGATACGGACGTCACCATGGCGTTAACGCGCCCGGTGCTGAAGGCCGTCGGGATGTCGGATGCCTCGGTCTGAGTCGGAATCGCCCCCAGAAGCTCTGCCAGGCGCTCGGTCGATGTGTTGTTTGAGCGAAGCCTCAGTCCCTGCAGTTGTGATGGTGAGGTCAGCTCCATCTGGGTATAGATCCCCTGAGACGGCCACGGAACACTGTAGAGCACCTTCAGCCCCTGCTTGGCCAGCAGGGCAGAAATCTCGGGCCGGGAGGCTTCCCACAGTGCATGGGCCGAAGGGTAGTCGTGCACCAGGGTGGGCAGGGCATCAATTTCATACACGGGATTTTCATTGGCCAGCCGTGACAGGAAGATTTCACCGATGGGTACGATGCCACGACGCACGGCGTTCTTTATTTCAGGGTGAGGAATCAGGGCACCATTGGCATGGACGGTGATATCGAGCCCGCCGTGGGTTGCTTCGCTGACATCCTTTGCAAAGGCGCGGGCATTCTGGGTATGAAGATTGGCGTCGCCATAGGGTTCTGCAAAATTCCACTGAACGGCCATTGCCGAGGTGGAAAGGCCCAGCCCGGCCAGGAGTGTCAGCGTGGTTGTGACCCGACGAGCGTGCATGGTGAAAGGCATGGTGGTGTCCTGTAATGGCATTGTTGTTGTGATTGCTCCGTTGCAGTGATTACATTTCATCGATGATTTATCGATAAAATGTCTGCAATAGTTGACAACATTAATCAGTAAATTTTATATCTGTCAAGGCATACAACTGCTCGATACGATAACAACAGGAGCTCACGCAATGGCGGCATTACTGCTCAATTGTGATATGGGGGAGAGCCTTGGCCCCTGGCCGATGGGCGAGGATGAGCGCGTCATGCCCTTGATTGATTGCGCAAACGTGGCATGCGGTTTTCATGCCTCGGACCCGGTCACCATGCGACGTACCGTAGCCATGGCCTTTCAGCACGATGTTCAGGTCGGGGCACACCCGGGGTACCCCGACCTGGTAGGCTTTGGACGCCGGTCCATGGCGTGCTCACCGGATGAGATCGAGCAAATGATGGTGTATCAGATCGGTGCCCTGGCAGGCATCTGTCAGGCCGAGGGCGGCCGGCTTTCCTACGTAAAGCCTCATGGTGCGCTCAACCATGACATGGTACATCGCCCGGAGGTGATGGCTGCGATCATGCAGGCAGTCGCATCCTTTGATGCCTCATTGCCACTGATGGTGACTGCCACGGCAGATATCACGGCGACACAGGCCATGGCCAGACAGTATGGGCTGACGGTCTGGAATGAGGTATTTGCCGATCGTACCTATGATGCGCAGGGATTTTTGACATCGCGCACGCTGCCGGATGCGGTGCATCATGATATCGACACGATTGTTGCTCAGGCGAAGGCCTTTGCACATCATGAGCCGATTCTGGCCAATGACGGTATCACGCCGCTGCGGCTGGCGGCAGATACCCTGTGTGTTCATGGTGATAACGCGGAATCGATGTCAGCCGTCAGGGCCATCCGCGCCGCCCTGTCGGGAGTGGCATCATGACGCCTGTAATCGAGCGAGCAGGCCTTGATAGCGTCATGATTCGGCTGTTTGACACGATCGATGTCAGCAACATGGATATGTTGCTGTCGGTAGTGGATACATTGAAGGCTGAGCTGGGCGAGGCATTGATCGATGTGACGCCATCCTATACCACCGTGCTGCTGCATTATGATGTGTACCGGATGGGCGAGGCTGCTGTTCGCGGCGTGATACAACAGGTGTTGAGGCAACCTGTATCCGGCTTGTCTGGTAACGAAGCAAGAACTCATGTTCTGCCGGTTTGGTATGACTCATCGGTCGGGCCCGAGCTTGACCTGCTGGCACACCGGTTCGATGGAGACTTCCAGGAAGTGATCACGCGCCATCAGCAAATGGCGTACCGCGTGTTCGCGCTTGGATTTGCGCCAGGTTTCGGCTTCATGGGCGTCGTGGATGAGCAGCTTGAAACACCGCGGTTGGCAACGCCTCGCAAGAGGGTGCCAAAAGGCAGCATCGGGATTGCCGGTCGGCAGACGGCGGCTTATCCCGCGGATCTGCCCGGTGGCTGGAACATCATAGGGCGAACACCGGTGGCCCTGTTCGACAGGACGAGGGAAGGGTATACCCTGTATCGAACCGGGGACGTGGTACGTTTTGAAGCCGTCAGCCGTCAGACATTTCTTGATCTGGGGGGGGACGCGACCCCTTTTGCCGGAGGTGATGCATGAGCCCGTCTGCAAAAGCGCACTGTCATATTGAGCAGGCTGGAGGTGGCTGTCGCCTTCAGGACGCCGGTCGGTTTGGCGTTCGCCATCTTGGTCTGGGTCAGGGCGGCGCCTTCGACAGTGTATCGATGCGTCAGGCCAATCAATTGCTGGGCAATGTGCCGGATGCCGTGGTGATGGAGATCACGCTGGGACAGGTGTGTTTATCCTTCAGCCATCACACGACCATCGCGCTTGCCGGCGCAGATTTGAAAACGCGTCTTGATGATCAGCCAGTAGCGCCGGGTCGAACGATCGAACTCAAGGCTGGGCAGCGCCTTTTCTTTCAGGCACCCCGGGATGGTGCCAGGACCTATCTGGCGGTACCAGACGGGTTTGATGTGACTGCCGAGCTGGGCAGTATCACTGCCATTGCGCGCGAACCGCTGGGAGGACTCCATCAGGATGGGCGGCCACTGGTCAAGGGGGATTCGGTTCCCTTCAAGGCATCAGGACGGCCTGCTCGATACATGGAAATGAATGAGCCGTGGCGGTGTACTGACAGCGTCATGACCCTGGATGTATTGCCTGGCATGCAGGCGGGCACCCTGCGAGGTGAAAGTCTCTACCGTGCCTATCAGCAGCGCTGGCGGGTTGATGAGCGGGCAGACAGCATGGGCGTGCGGCTGACGGGCGAGCCGATCCACAGCCTCGAGCCACAGATGATTTCGGAAGGTATTGTTGCCGGGGCCATTCAGGTACCCCCGGATGGCCAACCCATTATCCTGGCCAACGATCGCCAGACAATCGGAGGGTATCCCAAGATAGGGGCCTTGACACCGCTGGCTCTGGCGCGGCTGGGACAGTGCCTGCCCGGAAGATGCGTTCGGCTAAAGCCCGTGAGTCGTGCGGGGGCGCTTGCGGCCTGGCGCGATGCTCTGGCAGGTATTGCTTCGGCCATTCATGCTTCATGACCGATGAGCCTGCCCTTCAGGGGCGGGCTCATCGTGACAGGTGCCTTGAATTTACAGGTCGTGTCCCAGTACGACCGAGCAAATGGCAGAAAAGCTGTGGGCTTCCGGGGGATGGTCCAGGTCGATGCCCAGTGCATGGCTGACATCGGCCGCGGATATAACGCCTCGGATTCGGCAGCCATCTTCCGAGCAGTCATCCTTGATCAGGATATGGCGATCACCGGATTGGTGCAGGGTTTTGACCAGATCACCAAGTGTGGCCTTTTCCAGTTGGTTCAGTGCCAGTGCATGAAGCTCTTCACGGCGGACCTTGACCATATCAACGGTCACTTCATCCCGCTCGATGGCATGCTTGTTCATCGCCACAGTGATATCCCGTCCGCCAAACAGCTGGCGAGCACTGACAAGTCCGGTAAACCGGCCGTCAGCATCCAGCACCAGCAGCATATGCACCTGGTTGTTCTTCATGATGGCCAGTGCCTGATTGGCCCGTGCACTGGCGGGTACGGTCTGAGCGCGTGACTGGGTGAAATCGGTCAGGAGAGTCAGTGCCGAGCTGTCCATATCCAGAGCAGACTCGGACGTTCTGGCTTTCGGACGTGCGATGGCGTGAACATCGCTGATGTCTGACAGGTGCAGTGCGCTGTAATTTGCTGATTCCGTAGCCATGGTGTTCTCCTTGATGCTGTTCACACAAAAGTAATATGTCGCGAATACGCTGGCATATTATCTCCCTGCCTGCGGCACCTTGCCGCATATGTCCTTAAGACTAAAGCAAGCCAGGAAAGTTCGCCTCCCGGTGGCGTACTATTTTTTACAGATAAGGCTTGAGATCGCCACGCACCATGTCCAGAAAGGTAACGAACTGGGAGTCGTACTTGTCATCAGTACGATCAACGCGACAGCTCATGCTGATACTGCCAGCTGTATTGATCTCATCGAAGATTTCGAGCGTGATTCCCTCGCCCTGATCCCTGGCAAATTCGATGGCACCATCATCCAGGGTGAAGGACTTCAACAGGGTGGCTCTTACTCGTGTGGCGCCGCCTTCCGCCTGTACCCGGCGTATGAAAAGCCAGCCTTCACGCGTCAGCGCCTGACCATCGTCCGTTTCGTGGCGATAAATAGTGCGATAACAGGCGCCTTGCGATGCACCTTTTTCGGCCATGCTTTTAAATGCATCAACCATTTTCCGGGCCATGGCGCCGGAGGCGATCACTTTTTTCATCGCCGCCCGGTGTTCGCGGTCCAGTCGGTCCTGTTGATTGAAACGTTGCCATTGCTGGTATTGGTCAAACAGTGCGGACATCGATGTATTCCAGATGGTGAGTGAGCCGCCTATCTTCGCTTATTTGATCTGGTAGAGGCCACCCTGGGGTGCAGACGTATCAGGACAACGTGGCAATAATCCACGAAACATCGGAGAGAAGGCAGGATGGACCCAGGATAAGGCGGTGGGGATGGCACCGCCTTGCCTGCCTGGACAGGTCCTGCGGATGAAGGGATGGCACCCGGCAAGAGAGGGTATTACACCGCATACGCACTGCCGCCGCTGTGCTGTGTAGAGCGCGGGAACACGCTGCACTGGCATTTCACATGCTAAAGTGTCCAGACACTTTTTCCACAAGGAATGAATCCGTGATGACTGTTGCAAGAACCACAGGGTGTGCAGCGGCGCTACTGCTATTGGCCGGTTGCGCCGCGTCGGATCACATCATTACCCCGGAGCTGACCGCCACACCGAATACGGTGATAACCCGCACCGGCGAGGGTGTCTTTGTCAGTGGTTACTGGTTCAGGGCGCCATATCGTTTCGAGAGCAAGACGGATGCACTGGATTGCCTCAGCCGGCAGGTGAAGGCACAGGGCGGAGAGGTCAGTGATATTGATGCTGGAGACAATGAGCTTCAAATGGGCATCGTGTTGCCGGTATCGGAGATGTCGCTGGCTACACGTCTGCATTTCCAGCACTCCAATACCGAAGGTAATTACTACTACTTCGAGAAGCCGCGGCTAGGTAGCAATCACGATGAGCGTGTCAGTGCTTCAGGCAATCATCCTGCGATCGACCTGCGCGATGGCTTGAAAGCCTTGACCGATAACATTCAGGCCTGTCTTCCCTCGGCTTGAACGCAGTAAGGGTCAGTGTCGCGAGTGCGGCATCAGCCATGAGGCGTGAGTGTCCAGCCCCGGGCGCTCATGCAGTTGTCGACTCGGTATTCGGCGGGTTCGGTATAAAAGGAAGTGCTGAAGCCTGACAGCGTGGAAAAATGCAGCCCCACTCCATAATCGTTTTCCAGCCGGCCGTTATTGGTCAGGGCATCCTTCTGGCCTCGACAATCCTGACTATCCATGACGAGATCCTGGTGGTCGGCCTGCGGCTTTGACCAGCTCATGGTGGAGCACCCGGAGAGTAGCAGGGTGGTCGTCATGAATACGACAGCAAACCCCTGATAACGCCTGCGCTCGGTTAAGGTTGACATGCCTGACTGTCCTCTCGCTCCATGGTTCTGCCGCCGGCGCAGTACACTAGCTTCTGCACACACCTCGTCATGATGACTGCCATTAGAACATAGCCTGCACAAGGGGTGGCTGCGAATGAATCATCTTCAATCGTCTGTTCAGTGGTTAACGACCGTGGTATCGACAAATGAAGTCACGAGGCCATGGTGAGTTGTAGCTGACCGGCATGCGCTGCGTTATGGTGATGGCTATAACAACTCCAACGATGGCGACAATCATGAGCGCAGATTATAAAACGGTTATCGGGCAACACACCTATCGTTTTTCAGGGCTTCGGGACGTGATGGCGAAGGCCTCGCCCCGTCGGTCCGGTGATGAGCTGGCGGGCGTGGCCGCCCGTTCTGCCGAAGAGCGGGTAGCCGCGCAGATGGTGCTGGCCGATACTCCACTGAAGGCTTTCCTGAATGATCCGCTGATCCCTTATGAGGACGATGAAGTAACGCGCCTGATTATCGATGGTCACGACAAATCGGCTTTTTCACCGGTGTCCTCCATGACCGTCGGGGACTTTCGTAACTGGCTGCTCTCCGAGGCCGCCGATGCTTCGGTGTTGAAGCGCCTTTCCCGTGGCCTGATGCCTGAAATGGCAGCAGCAGTTTCCAAGATCATGCGATTGCAGGATCTGGTGCTGGTGGGCAGCAGAATGCGTGTCGAGACGGCATTTCGAAATACCATTGGCTTGCCCGGCCGACTATCGACTCGACTGCAACCCAATCACCCGACCGATAACCCGGCAGGCATCGCGGCCAGTATTCTTGATGGACTCCTTTACGGCAGTGGTGATGCCGTGATCGGTATCAATCCGGCAACGGATAACACCGGCAATGTCGTGACGCTGATCAAGATGCTTGACGAGATCATTCAGCGTTACAACATTCCTACGCAAAGCTGTGTGTTGACGCATGTCACTACCTCGATCGAAGCCATCGAACGCGGTGCGCCGGTAGATCTGGTATTTCAATCCATCGCGGGAACCCAGGCAGCAAATGAAGGCTTCGGCATCTCGTTGTCCCTGTTGAAGGAGGGGTTCGAGGCAGCGCAGTCCCTGAAGCGGGGCAGCGTAGGGCAAGACGCCATGTATTTTGAAACCGGCCAGGGCAGTGCGCTATCGGCCAATGGCCATCATGATGTTGACCAGCAGACGCTGGAGGCGCGTGCCTATGCGGTAGCGCGGGAGTTTTCTCCCCTGCTGGTCAATACGGTGGTCGGGTTTATTGGCCCCGAGTACCTGTTCGATGGCAAGCAGATTATTCGGGCCGGACTCGAAGACCATTTTTGCGGCAAGCTTCTGGGAGTGCCGATGGGATGCGACGTCTGCTATACCAATCATGCGGAAGCCGACCAGGATGACATGGATGTGCTGCTGACCCTGCTGGGCACGGCAGGATGCAATTTCATCATGGGGATTCCCGGATCAGACGACATCATGCTGAATTATCAGACGACTTCCTTCCACGATGCTCAATATGCTCGGCAGTTGCTGGGGCTGGCCCCTGCTCCTGAATTCGATCAGTGGCTGCAGGATATGGCCATCAGTGATGCCGGGCACCGACTTCTTGTGGGTGAAAAATTACCTGCGCCCTTCCAGCATGCCCTTGAACAGTCCTGAGGTTCGCCATGAAACAGATAGCTTCCGACGCTACCGAGCAGGTCAGTGTGATCGACAATCCATGGGCGTCCCTTCGTCAGTATACGGATGCCAGGATCGGGCTTGGTCGGGCGGGTAGCAGCCAGCCGACTCGGCCCCACCTGGCATTCCAGCTTGCGCATGCTCAGGCGCGTGACGCCGTGCATCTGGCGCTTGATACCGAGAAGATGACGCAGGAGCTGGCGGAGTTTGGCGATGTGATTCACGTCTCCAGCCAGGCGACCGATCGAGCTACCTACCTGTGCCGGCCGGATCTTGGTCGCCGGCTGGATGCCGAAAGCACCGAGCGCCTCGAGCAGTGGGCCGCCTCGGGGGCGCCGCCCTGCCTTTCTCTGGTTGTTGCCGACGGCCTGTCGGCACGGGCCATTCATGAAAATGTTCGGGCATTTCTGAATATCTTTGTCCCGATGGCCCGGGATGAAGGGTGGTCATTGGGGCCGATTGTACTGGCTGAACAGGCGAGGGTGGCGCTGGGTGACCCGGTAGGGGAGCTTCTGGGCGCCGAAGTGGAAGTCATGCTGATCGGTGAGCGGCCCGGGCTCAGTTCGCCGGATAGCCTGGGCATTTATTTCACCTATCATCCTCATTCCGGTTGCCGCGACAGCGAACGCAACTGCATTTCAAATGTGCGTCGCGCCGGGCAGGGCTATGAAGAGGCCGCACGGCTTCTGCATTATCTCATCCGTGAAGCGAAGGCGCTCGGCGCCTCCGGTGTCGCGCTCAAGGATAATTCCGATACGTCCTCCGAGCTCGGCAATGGCCGGGACGGTAATTTTCTTCTCTCCTGATGTCTTGCCGTCGCACTCATGCGCGACGGCACCCGCCGCCATCTGGTTCAAGGTTTTATCCCTGCCGCCGTAGTAGAAACGTAGATAACTACTTGGTAGGGGAAAGCCGTGCTCATCGTCATTGGTTACATTGCCATCATCGCGTGTGTGTTTGGTGGTTATCTCATGGTTGGCGGCCACCTTGGTGCGTTATGGCAGCCAGCGGAGATCATCATCATTGTCGGTGCCGGGATTGGTGCCTTCGTGGCGTCCAATAGTGGCCACGGCATCAAGGCGACCATTCGCATTTTGCCGAAACTCATGAAAAGCAGTCACTACAACAAGGAAATGTTTCTGGACCTGATGGCCCTGCTCTATCTGGTGCTGGCCAAGGGGCGGCAAGAGGGAATGATGGCGCTGGAGAAGGACATCGACGCGCCGGAAGAGAGTCAGATTTTTGCCCAGTACCCAAAACTTGTAGCAGACCCATTGCTGATGGAGTTTCTGACCGATTACCTGCGCCTCATGATCAGCGGAAATATGGATCCGTTTGAAATCGAATCGCTGATGGATCACGAAATCGAGACCTTTCAGCATGAGGCCGAGTTGCCGGCCCACAGCATTTCTGCTGTCGGTGACGGGTTGCCTGCCTTTGGTATCGTCGCTGCGGTCATGGGGGTTGTGCATACCCTGGGCGTGCAAGGGCTGGCGCCTGAACAGATCGGGCCACTGATTGCAAATGCGATGGTTGGTACCTTTCTGGGTATTTTGCTGGCTTATGGCTTTGTGACGCCGCTTGCCAACAAGGTCAAGCATCACGTTGATGAGATGGTGAAGATGCTTCAGTGCATCAAGGTGACACTGCTGGCCAACCTTAACGGGTACGCACCGCCTCTGGCTGTCGAATTCGGGCGCAAGGCACTGTTTGCTTCAGAGCGGCCGTCATTCAACGAGCTCGAGGAGCATGTTCGTACCGTCAAGTCGAAGCCGGCAGGCTAAGGGGACGCCATGAACCACAACGCGCGGCGGCCCATTGTCATAAGACGCAAGAAAAAGTCTGATCACGGTGCTCATGGCAGCTGGAAGATAGCCTATGCCGACTTCATGACCGCCATGATGGCTTTCTTTCTGGTCATGTGGTTGCTCTCCGGTTCGAGCGAGGCTGAACTTGAGGCTATTAGTGAATACTTCAATACGCCCCTGAAGGTGGCCATGTTCGGCGGGGACAAGAACTCCGCCAGCAACAGCGCCATACCCGGGGGAGGTGATGACGTGACTCATCAGGAAGGTGAGGTCAAGAAAGTTGTCATCACGCCGCATGCCTACAAACTCGATGATGCCCAGTTGCGCCAGCTGAAAATGCGCCTGGACAGCCTGATTCAGCAGGACCCGGCACTTCGCGCGCTGCAGGAGCAGCTCAGGATCGAAATGACGCCGGAAGGGCTGCGCATTCAGATCATCGATGACAAGCAGCGACCCATGTTCCGAATCGGCAGTGCCGCCATTGTGCCTCAGATGCGTACCGTACTGCGCACGATCGCGCCGGTGCTCAATGAACTACCGAATCACCTCACGATTTCAGGCCATACGGATGACCTGCCGTATTCCGCCGGCGATGCATCCTACGGAAACTGGGAGCTCTCCAGTGACAGGGCCAATGCGGCACGTCGGGAGCTGGTCATTGGCGGGCTGGATAATGAAAAACTGCTTCGCGTCATTGGCCTTGCCGCCACCATGAGTCTGGACCCTGATGTGCCCGATGCGCCCATCAATCGCCGCATCAGCATCCTGGTACTCAACCAGGAAGCCAACCGCCGAATGATGGAAGAGCGTGATGAGGCAATGGGTATTCCTGTTTATGAAAGTCCATTGATTTCTCCTAAAGAAGACAGCGTCATTGAACGTTAATAACAGTAATACGGTGATGAAGCGGATTGGTTCTCCGTCCATCCTTATCCATGGTTTCAATGAAAAGTACACGCTATGAACTCGATACTTCTGGCAGACGATTCAACACTCATTCGCAAGATCATGGTGGCTGCGCTCGAGGGTGAAGGGTGGCATGTAGTCAGCGCTGTAGATGGGCAGGACGCGCTTGAAAAGGCAAAGGCCGGTGAGCGCTTTGATCTGGTTATTACGGATTGGCACATGCCCCGTATGGACGGAGACAAGCTGATTGCCGAACTGCGCGCCATGCCCGAGTTTGATGCCACGCCCATTCTGGTGTTGACCTCGGAGTCTCAGGACCATTTCAAGCAGGTTGCTCGTGATGTCGGTGCCAATGGCTGGCTGTCAAAGCCATTTGATCCGGACAGTCTGGTCGAGCTTGCTGCTCAATTGATGAGCTGATGGTTGCAGGCCTGCAGCCCCTTTACTCTCAGGTGCCGAGAATACACTTATGAGCATGGACATCACCGAATTTTATCAAACCTTCTTCGAAGAAGCTGAAGAGCTTCTCAACGAGATGGAGCACCTGTTGCTTGAGCTTGATCTGGATGATCCGGATAACGAGCAGCTGAATGCCATTTTTCGCGCAGCGCACTCCATCAAGGGAGGAGCAGGAACCTTCGGTTTTATCGTGTTGCAGGAAACCACACATATTTTCGAAAACCTGCTTGATCGTGCCCGCCATCATGAGCTGATCCTTGATCGCGAAATCATCGATATCTTCTTGGAAACAAAAGATATGCTTACCGACCAGTTAAATGCCTACCGCAACCAGGAAGAGCCCGACCCGGAAGCCTTTGAGCGTATTTGTACCACCCTCAAGCGCATTGCCGAGGAAAAGACCGATGCTGGAAGCCCTGCACCGGTAGCATCTGCACCTGTCGAGGCACCTGTGGCAGCGGGGGCGGGCATACGGCTTCTCGAGATCGTGCTGTCCAAGCTCGACGAGGATGAGTGTGCCACCCTGACCGAAGAAATTGCCTTGTTTGGTACAGTCAAACACAGTGAATATGCTGACAACACCCTGAAGATCAGTCTCGAGTCCAGTGAACCTGCTGACGATATCGAAGCGGTACTGTGCTTTGTGCTTGACGCCTCCCAGATCGCTATTCAGGAAGCCGCTGGTGGGGCGGAGGCTCCGGTAGCAGCGGCAGCTGCGGAAAGCATGAAAGCCGAAACACAAGCCGTGGCGGAAGAAGCACCTGCCGCCGAGCCAAAGGGTGCGGACAGCAAGGCGAGTCAGGCACCGGCTTCCAAGGCACCAGCCAAGAAGCCGGGCAAGGCGCAAAGCAGTGATGCATCCCTGCGTGTTTCAACGGAGAAGGTCGACCAGATCATCAACCTGGTAGGCGAGCTCGTGATTACCCAGTCCATGCTGGAGCAGACAACCCAGGGGCTTGATCCTGTCGTCAACGGTCAGCTTCTTACCGGCATGAGTCAGCTTCAGCGCAACGCACGTGATTTGCAGGAAGCGGTCATGTCCATTCGCATGATGCAAATGGATTACGTCTTCAACCGCTTCCCCAGGCTGGTTCGTGACCTGGCCAGCAAGCTGGGCAAGGAGATCGAACTTGTTACCGTCGGCAAGTCGACCGAACTCGACAAGGGGCTGATCGAGCGAATCATTGACCCTTTGACGCACCTGGTGCGAAACAGTATTGACCACGGAATCGAGCTGCCCGAAAAGCGTGAGGCGGCCGGCAAGAACCGGCTGGGCAAGCTGACGCTGTCTGCCCAGCATCAGGGGGGCAATATACTTATTGAAGTATCAGATGATGGTGCGGGACTGAATCGGGATCGTATCCTGGCCAAGGCCAAATCTTCCGGCATCCCCATCTCGGATAACATCAGTGATGATGAGGTGTGGCAGCTTATCTTTGCTCCGGGCTTCTCGACTGCCGAGCAGGTAACGGATGTTTCCGGTCGTGGGGTCGGCATGGATGTGGTCAAGCGTAACATTCAGCAGATGGGCGGCTATGTCGAGATTCTTTCCCAGTATGGCAAGGGCTCTACAACGCGCATTGTGCTGCCGCTGACGCTGGCCATTCTGGATGGCATGTCCGTCAAGGTCGGTGAGGAAGTGTTCATTCTACCGCTGGGCGCCATCATGGAGTCCATTCAGATCAAGCACGAAGATATCAATCGTGTTGCCGGTCAGGAACAGGTGATTCATGTGCGAGGTGAATACCTCTCACTGGTTGAGCTGCACAAGGTGTTCAACGTGCCTGATGCCCAGACGGACGTGACGCAGGGCATCGTAATGATCGTGCAGAGCGATGGCCGACACTTTGCGCTGCTGGTGGATCAGCTGATCGGTCAGCACCAGGTCGTGGTCAAGAACCTGGAAACCAATTACCGGAAAATACCGGGGGTATCTGCGGCCACCATTATGGGGGATGGCAGTGTGGCATTGATTCTGGATGTTCCTGCACTTCAGCGTGTCAGCAGGGATCGCCGGGGCAGCGAACCAGCGCGGGCACAGGCGGCGGTTCACTAAGTTCAACGGGGAAGGCTCATGGAAAAAATCATGTCTGATCAACATCATGAAGTAAAGGGCAACGAGTTTCTGGTATTTCGCATCGGTGATGAGGAGTACGGGATAGACATCCTTAAAGTGCAGGAAATTCGCGGGTACGACGGTGTTACCCGGATCGCCAACGCACCTGAGTTCATCAAGGGCGTTACCAACCTGCGTGGCGTTATTGTTCCCATACTGGACTTGCGCATCAAGTTTTCGGTAGGAGAGGTGCTGTACAACCAGCAAACGGTTGTCATCGTATTGAATATCGCCGACCGCGTCGTGGGTGTGGTCGTTGATGGCGTGTCGGATGTACTTACATTGTCTCCTGAACAGATCAGGGATGCCCCGGATTTCGGCACGGCACTGTCTTCCGAGTACATCATGGGGCTGGGCAGCATTGAAGAGCGCATGCTGATCCTGATGGATATCGAAAAAATGATGAGTAGTTCGGAGATGGCGTTGATGGATGAAGTCGCCGCCTGAATCTGGACCCGTTACGTGCTTTTAGAGGCCGCCATGTGCGGCCTTTTTTTATATCAAGAAAATCGCAGCTTCGTCGTTAAACAGTGCAGTCTTTATATATAAAAAAAATAATTCAATCAAACATGTATGAGTAATTAAAATGGATGATGATCGAGCTGCGGCGGGGCAGGAATATACTCTGGAATCCGATGACTATCTGATTTCCAAGACGGATGCGCAGGGCAATATTACCTTTGCCAACCCTGCGTTCATACGCGTCAGTGGGTTTACCAAGGAAGAGTTGCTGGGAGCGCCACATAATCTGGTTCGGCACCCTGACATGCCAAAGGCGGCCTTCGCCAATCTATGGAGCACCCTCAAGGAGGGACGTACCTGGCGAGGTTTTGTCAAGAACAGGCGCAAGGATGGCCGCTATTACTGGGTCAATGCCACTGTCTCGCCGATCCTGATCGAAGGGCGCCTGGCAGGCTATGCCTCGGTGCGTGTCAGGATCAGCGACAGTGACAAGGCCCTTGCGATCAGCACCTACGCTGCTCTCAAACAGGGCAAGGTGCGTGGCATCTATCTGAAGGATGGTGAAATACGCAGACGTGGGATGTCACGGATCATCCAGCGCTTTACAAGGCCATCCATTGCCATGCGGCTGGGGCAGGTTGTCGCCGTGTCACTGCTCGCGACCACCAGTGTCGGTCTGATTGGCTATCAGAGTATTTCAGAGCTGAACCATTCCAATCAGATGCTGTATGACGAAGGGGCATCCGGGATTGCTGAACTTCAGCAGCTGGATCAGATGGTATCCAGTCAAATGCTTGAACTTTCGTCTGCCGCCAAGGCACTGGGGAGCGCAGATCCTGAAAGGGTGGCTGACAGGGCGGAAGAAAAAAACGCTGCCATTCAGCAGGCATGGGAGCGGTTCAAGGCAGACCATGATGGTGAAAAAGTGTCACAGGTGACGCAATCGCTTGAGGCATTAATGGCGCAGGGGCTTGTGCCGCTGGCTGCAGCCTTTCGAGATAATGACATAGTCGAGGCGTATGAGCTGACTAAAAACGACGCATTGAACCGCTTCGACATACCCTTCCACAAAAGCGTCAACGAATTGATAGGACGTCAGGTAGAAGCCGCGTCGCAACTGAATCAACTCGCGCGTGAGCACTTCCAGCAGGCGATCTGGCTGATCGGGTTCTCCATCGTGATCAGCGGCATGGTCATCATTGGGGCTGTCTGGTGGTTGCGGCGCTGGCTGCTTACACCGCTCAATGAAGCGCTTGCCCTGACAGAGCAGATTGGACTGGGCAACCTGACAGTCGATATGGATGCGACAGGGCGTGATGAACTCAGTCAGCTCAAGCAGGCGCTCGGCCGCATGCGCAAGGGGCTGGTAGGTATTCTTCATGATGTGCATCACAGCAGTGACGTCATTGCCCCGGTAGCGCGTGAAATTTCCGAAGCCAATCATGACTTTTCTGCGCGTACCGAACAGCAGGCGGCTTCACTTGAAGAGACATCTTCCGGTATGGAGGAGATGATGGCGACCGTTCAGCAGAATACCGAAAATGCCGACCATGCCAGCAAGCTTGCCGAGACGTCCAGTGTGCTGGTGGACCAGGGAGCAAGCGAAGTCGGTGACGTGGTGCGAACCATGGAGGACATCAACGAGAGCTCCCAGAGGATCGCCGATATCATCGGGATCATCGACTCCATTGCCTTTCAAACCAATCTGCTGGCACTCAACGCCTCGGTGGAGGCCGCACGGGCCGGTGAGCAGGGGCGCGGGTTTGCTGTGGTGGCCGGCGAGGTGCGTAATCTCGCCAGCCGTAGTGCCAGTGCCGCTCAGGATATCAAGGCGCTGATAGAAACCTCTGATGATCGCGTTAAAACCGGTACGGCGCTGGTGAAGAAGGCCGGTCACACCATGGAAGGCATTACGTCCTCCATTCGGCAGGTGACGCAACTGATTCATGAAATTTCCGATGCCTCCAAAGAGCAGCGTGATGGCATAGACCAGATCCGTCAGGCCGTGGTTTCGCTTGACCATACCACGCAGCAGAATGCGGCCATGGCCGAAGAAACACTGGCGTCCTCCGTGTCGATGACAGGCCAGGTCGACGAACTTAATTACGCCATGTCCATTTTCCATATCAAAGGTTTTCAATCTACGCCGATAACTACCTCACAAAAGGGCAATTCCCGTTCATCTAATGCCGGAACGTCGAAAGTGCCCGTTGCGAAATACGGAGAAGCTACCGTATCGCACTAAAACAAGTCCGTGATCACGCCTGGATCACTTTTTGATTCAAGGTATGGCATCGAATAGGGGTGAGGCTATCGTGCAAGCAATCAAGGAAAGCAGGGATCTGGTGTTGACTGACGCCGATTTCGAGCGCGTCAGAAAGCTTATCTACGCACGCGCCGGCATTGCGCTGGCCGAGCACAAGCGAGAAATGGTGTACAGCCGTCTCGCCAAACGGTTGCGGTCCTATGGCATGCAGCGGTTTGTCGATTATCTGGCGATGCTCGAAGCCGATGAAAACAACGATGAGTGGGAGCACTTTACCAATGCGCTTACCACCAACCTGACCTCCTTTTTTCGAGAGTCGCATCACTTTCCGTTGCTGGCCGAGCATGCACGAAAAGCCAACGGCGGCAAATTCAAGGTCTGGTGCAGCGCAGCCTCGACCGGTGAAGAGCCTTACTCCATTGCGATGACGCTGAGAGAGGCCATGGGCAGCGGCAATGCGGCCAGCCTGCTGGCTACGGATATCGATACCAGTGCTCTGGCAAAGGCTCGAGCCGGCGTTTATGCCGACAACCAGGTCAGCAAGATATCTGATGAACAGCTCAAGCGTTTTTTCCAGAAAGGCAAGGGCGCTCGAGCCGGGATGGTGCGGGCGCAGGATAATCTTCGCAGCATGATTACGTTTGAGCAGCTCAATCTTCTGGCGCCGCGCTGGGATATTGAAGGGCCTTTCGATGTGATTTTCTGTCGTAATGTCATGATTTATTTCGACAAGCCAACGCAAGCCAGGATTCTTGAACGCTTTGCAACGTACTTGAAACCGGATGGACTGCTGTTTGCCGGCCATTCGGAAAACTTCAGCTATATCACCAAGGTGTTCAAGCTGCGAGGGCATACCGTTTACGAACTGGCTCAACAGGGCAGGGCATCGGCATGACGCAATCCAGTCGCGAACGCAGCAGCCAGGCATCGGATATAGAGTGTCTGGCGACGCATCACTATTTTGATCGTGAATTCAACGTCAAGGCAATCAAGCTGTTGCCCAACGAGTATTACGTCAGTAACGAGGATATGTTGCTGACCACGGTACTTGGATCCTGTATTGCAGCCTGTATCCGTGATCCGGTAGTCGGGGTGGGGGGCATGAACCACTTCATGCTGCCTGATGAAAGTGGCCCCTCGGTGCAGACCGGCTCTGCCTCCATGCGATACGGCGCATATGCCATGGAAGTTTTGATTAATGCCCTGCTGATGGCAGGGGCCAAACGCGAGCGACTGGAAGCCAAGGTATTTGGTGGCGCAACCGTACTGGCGGACATGAGCGTATCCCGGATCGGTGAACGAAACTCTGAATTCATTCTTCGTTATCTGGAGCTTGAACGGATTCGCGTGCTGGCTCAGGACCTCAAGGACAAGTTTCCACGACGTGTCAATTACCTTCCGCACAGTGGCCAGGTCATGGTGAGACGTCTGAAATCGAGTGATTCCAAATTGCAGAGTCGCGAGAGTTCTCTGGCCAGGAACCTGGCAAAATCCGGGAAGGAAAAGGCACCAGCCATCGAGCTTTTTGACAGCTTGAGTCAAATCAGAAGCAACAGAGCAAAAGGGGTACGGTCTTGAACACTAAAATCAAGGTTCTGTGTGTGGACGATTCGGCGTTGATACGCAGTTTGATCACCGAAATCATCAATAGTCAGCCGGACATGGAGATGGTGGCAGCTGCGCCTGATCCGATCGTTGCCCGTGAGCTGATAAAAAAACATAACCCGGATGTCTTGACGCTTGATGTTGAAATGCCCCGCATGGATGGACTGGATTTTCTCGAGAAGCTGATGCGGCTTCGCCCCATGCCGGTGGTGATGGTGTCCTCGCTGACCGCACGCGGCTCCGAGGTGACCATGCGGGCGCTGGAGCTGGGGGCAGTGGACTTTGTCACGAAGCCGCAGCTGGGGATTCGTGATGGAATGCTTGAATATACAGCGGCCATTTCCGACAAGATACGGGCAGCATCACGTGCCAAGTTGAAACGTCTTGTGCCGCAGTGCAAACAGGGGGCGCCTGTACGGCCGTCGGTGCGTACTCCTTTTCTGTCCAGTGAAAAGCTCTTTATTGTGGGTTCTTCAACCGGGGGGACCGAGGCCATACGCGAATTCCTGATGCCACTGCCGTCCGACAGTCCTGCGGTGGTCATTACCCAGCACATGCCGGCAGGGTTTACGCGCTCCTTTGCTGAACGAATGGACTCCCTGTGTGCCATTACGGTCAAGGAGGCCGAGCACGGCGAGCGTGTGCTGCCGGGCCATGCCTATATAGCTCCTGGCGGTGATGCGCATCTGAAGCTTTCAAGAAGTGGTGCCAACTACGTGGTCGAGCTTGAATACAGCGATCCTGTAAACCGTCATCGTCCTTCCTGTGATGTTTTATTTGATTCAGCTGCTAAAAATGCGGGCAAAAATGCCGTTGGTATCATCCTGACGGGGATGGGAAAGGATGGTGCTGCCGGTCTTCTTAGAATGAAGCAGGCTGGTGCACACACCCTGGCCCAGGATGAAGCAACCTGCGTGGTCTTCGGGATGCCGCGCGAAGCGATTGCTCTGGGGGCTGCCGATGAAATCGTACCTATTACGTCAATGTGCGAACGGGCGATGGCCTGTCTGAACGGGGCCAATCGGCAGAATCTGCGCGTTTAAGGCGCTGATATTGAATTAACCGGTAATTAATCAGGATGACGACATGAGCAATAAAAACATCAAGATTCTGGTAGTGGATGACTTTCCGACCATGCGTCGTATTGTTCGCAACCTTTTGAAGGAACTTGGCTATACCAATGTTGAAGAAGCAGAAGATGGCCAACAGGGGCTTGAAAAGCTCAAGGCCGGTAGTTTCGAATTTGTTGTATCCGACTGGAACATGCCCAACCTTGACGGGCTTGAAATGCTCAAGTGCATCCGGGCTGATGGTGCGCTGTCTCATCTTCCCGTGCTGATGGTTACTGCAGAGGCGAAGAAGGAAAATATCATTGCGGCAGCCCAGGCCGGTGCCAATGGCTATGTCGTTAAACCTTTCACCGCTGCCACGCTCGAAGAAAAGTTGAACAAGATCTTCGAGAAGCTGGGCAAGTAACTGATCAACGCTGAAAGGGGGGATGGGTGATGACAGGTGATACTCAGCGGGCCGCCACACACGAAGATGATGTAATTTCGCAGATAGGTAAACTGACGCGAGTACTGCATGAAAGCATGCGGGATCTGGGGCTCGATCGTGAAGTCGAGAAGGCCGCACAGGCAATCCCCGATGCGCGTGACAGGCTCAACTACATTGCAACGATGACCGAACAGGCTGCTGAGCGCTCGCTTAATGCCATCGATGTCGCGCAGCCGTTGCAGGACAGGATCGAAGAAATAGCGCTTGAGCTCGATGCGCGGTGGGTAAGCTGGTTTGATTCACCCATCGAGCTGGACGATGCCAAGGAGCTGGTCAATGACACGCGGGCCTATCTTCGATGGGTACCCGAGCAGACCAAGGCCACCAACGCGCAGCTGCTTGATATCATGATGGCACAGGATTTTCAGGATCTGACCGGTCAGGTCATCAAGCGAATGGTCGATGTGATCCGTGAAATAGAACAGCAGCTGGTGCAGGTACTGCTGAATAATATCCCCGAGGATACTCGTGCCAAGCTGACGGCCGAAAACGAGGAAAAGACCAGGAACTCGTTGCTCAACGGACCACAGGTCGATACAACCAAGGCCGATGTCGTGGCGGATCAATCTCAGGTCGATGATCTGCTGGATAGTCTGGGGTTCTAGCCATAACCACCCGTCATGCCCTTTCTCCCGCGCGAATTGCAAAACAGCTTGGCGATTCGCGCGTTATTTCATCAATCGTTATTCCCCCCTCTCGTCACAATACATTCCAGCAGGGCTACCGGTTAACACCAACCGAGGTCAGGGAATGGCTGACGACAGCGATCAGGAAAAGACAGAAGAACCCACACCACGAAAACTCGAGAAGGCACGAGAGGATGGTCAGGTAGCACGCTCGCGTGAACTCTCGACCTTCATGATGCTGCTCATTGGTGTGGGTACCTTCTGGATCATGGCCGGCTGGTTTGGTGAGCAGATGACCTCGGTCATGGGCCAGGGCTTCCGGTTTGGTCGTGAAGAAGCCTTTGATACGTCTCGCTTGTTCATTCATATGGTCAATCTGCTCGAAGCAGCAGCGCTGGGCATTGCTCCCATGATGCTGGTGTTGACCATTACTGCTCTGATCGCACCCGCCATGCTGGGCGGATGGCTTTTTTCGACCAAATCCCTGACGCCTGACCTCAAGAAGCTCGATCCCATCAAGGGGCTCAAGCGGGTGTTCTCGACCCAGGCACTTGCAGAGCTCGCCAAGGGGATCGCCAAGGCAGTACTGGTTGGTGCGATTACATCCGGCTTCATTTATTTCTTTCTTGGGCAGCTTCTCGGGCTCGCCAATGAAAGCGGCTTCAGTGGCATTGCCCATTCAATGAAGTTGATTCTGTTGTGCTGCACCCTGATCGTCATGGGGTTTTTGATTGTCGTGGGCATTGATGTGCCTTACCAGATCTGGTCTCACAACAAGAAACTGCGCATGAGCCTGGATGACATCAAAAAAGAGCACAAGGAATCCGAAGGTGACCCGCAGATCAAGGCGCGTATACGCCAGCAGCAGCAGGCCATGGCGCGTAACCGGATGATGAGCAAGGTGCCTACGGCTGACGTCATCGTGACCAACCCGACCCATTATGCGGTGGCTCTAGCCTACAGCGACGACATGGGCGCCCCCACGGTTGTTGCAAAGGGAACCGATCACATTGCAGAGAAGATCAAGGAGCTTGGTCGTGAGAACCGGGTGCCTGTCCTTGAGGCACCACCGCTGGCACGTGCATTGCACTATCACGTGGACCTTGATCGTGAAATCCCGGGGCAGCTTTATGCTGCCGTAGCCGAGGTGCTGGCCTGGGTTTATCAGTTGAAACGTTACAAATCCGAAGGAGGCGACCGCCCCGGCCAACCCACCAATCTGCCGGTGCCAGTTGATATGGATATTCCTTCGATTACCAAAGGTGATGACGCACCATGAATTCCCTGACCTCGCTTCTGGGCCGCGCCGGCCTGCAGAATTCCAGCCAGTTGAAGTTTTTGGCGGGGCCGATTCTGATCATCATGATTCTGTCGATGATGATCCTTCCGCTGCCGCCGTTCATTCTTGATGTGCTTTTTACCTTTAATATTGCGCTGGCCATCATGGTGCTGCTGGTCAGCATGTTCACGACCAAGCCGCTCGAATTTGCTGCCTTTCCCGCCGTTCTGCTGTTTTCAACGCTGTTACGCCTGTCGTTGAACGTGGCATCGACCCGTGTCGTACTGATGAACGGGCATGAGGGAGGAGATGCTGCCGGTGCCGTCATCCAGGCCTTCGGCGAATTCCTGATTGGTGGCAACTTTGCCGTAGGCCTGGTGGTATTCATTATCCTGGTAGTCATCAACTTCATGGTTATTACCAAGGGGGCCGGGCGTATTGCGGAAGTAGGTGCTCGTTTTACCCTCGATGCGATGCCCGGTAAGCAGATGGCCATCGATGCTGACCTTAATGCAGGTCTGATTGACGAATCGACGGCCAAGCAGCGTCGCTCGGAAATTTCCCAGGAAGCAGATTTCTTCGGTTCCATGGATGGTGCGAGCAAGTTTGTTCGGGGAGACGCCGTAGCCGGCATCCTGATCATGGTAATCAACATCATTGGCGGGCTGATCGTAGGGGTGGCGCAGCATGGTCTGGACATGGGCACGGCAGCGCGTACCTACACGCTACTGACCATTGGTGATGGCCTGGTAGCCCAGATTCCCGCACTGGTCATTTCAACCGCTGCGGGTGTGACCGTTTCGCGCGTCAATACCGAGCAGGATGTCGGACAACAGCTGATCGGTCAGCTTTTTACCAATCCACGAGTCATGTTTCTCAGTGCAGCAGTGATGGGGCTTCTCGGGCTGGTGCCGGGCATGCCCAATTTTGTCTTTCTGATGTTTACCGCCGTGCTGGGTGGGATTGGCTGGTATCTGACCAAACAGAATTCGGCGGCCATCGTTCAGGAGGCTGCTGCCCAGCGCAAGACACAGGCGGCTGCCGCATCTGATCCTGAGGCGGGTGAAGCAAGCTGGGACGATGTGCAGATGGTGGATCCGCTCGGTCTTGAAGTAGGGCACCGTCTGATCTCACTGGTCGATGCCCAGCAAAGCGGTGAGCTGCTGAAACGCATCAAGAGTGTTCGCAAGAAGTATGCTCAGGAGATCGGCTTTCTGCCGCCGGTGGTGCATATCCGGGATAACCTCAAGTTTCAGCCTCAGGCTTATCGAATTACCATGAAAGGGGTCGAAATAGGACGAGGAGAGTCCTGGCCGGGCCAGTGGCTTGCCATTGACCCCGGTGAGGCCAGCGGCAAGCTGGAAGGTCGCAAGACCACTGATCCGGCCTTTGGGCTGCCGGCGACCTGGATCAATGACAGTCAGCGCGATCAGGCGCAGATGCTCGGCTATACCGTGGTGGATGCCAGCACGGTGGTGGCTACCCACCTCAATCATCTGATGAGTGAGCATGCCAGTGAAATGCTGGGCCGTCAGGAGGTCCAGAAGCTGCTGGACCGCCTCAGCAAGGAAGATGCCTCGCTGGTTGAAGATGTCGTACCGAAATCGCTCAGCCTCAGTGTGTTGCAGCGGATATTGCAAAATCTGCTGGATGAGGGTGTATCCATTCGGGACATGCGCACGATTCTGGATACGCTGGCCGAGCACACCGTCAATACCAAGGATCCTTCTGAGCTGGTGGCCGCCATCCGCGTTGCGCTTGGCCGCTCGATTACACAGCATTATTTTGCCAATGAAGACCCCATTCGTGTCATGGGGCTTGATGGCCAGCTTGAGCAGATGATGGGGCAGGCCATGAACAATGGTGGCGGGCTTGAACCAGGCCTGGCCGATACGCTGATGCAACAGGTGGCTGAAGCGACGGCCCGGATGGAAGCTCAGGGCCTTCCTGCCGTGATGGTTGTCCAGCATCACCTGCGTACCCTGATGTCCCGCTTTCTACGCCGTCAGATCCGGCAGCTTGTCGTGTTGTCACAGGCTGAAATTCCTGATGATCGCACCGTGCGTATCGAGATCATGATTGGAGGTCGTTCATGAATACCCGACAGTTTTTTGCGCCGACTCACCGTGAAGCCATGCGTCGCCTTCGGGCCGAGCTGGGAAATGAAGCCATGATACTTTCCAGTCGCAACATTGATGGCGGCGTGGAGGTCATTGCGCTGCTTGATTATGAAGAGACGGCGTCAACACCACCGGCGGTAACCACGGGTGATACTCCCTCTGATGTAATGGCGCAGCCTGACTCATCTATGGTGGCAGTGGAGGGGGATGCTCAAAAGATGATGGCATCGCTGCTCAGTGAAATGCAGTCCATGAAAGCCGTGCTGACGGATAAAGGGATGGCTGGAAAGCGTCAAACCATGGTCAGCCCCGAGGACGCCTTTGTACGCTCAGGACTTGGACACGGACTGAGTGAGGCGCTGTGCCGAACGTTATGGACACAGACTGTCGACAAGGCACACCTGAGTTGCGATGAGCGCATGAAGGCAGGCCTGACGGATGTATTGTCAGTCAACCCGCATGATGAATGGCTGACTCGCGGGGGGATCTTCGCATTGGTAGGGCCGACCGGGGTAGGCAAGACGACCACCGTGGCCAAGCTGACGGCTCGTTTTTCATTACGGGGCAGCAAGGACAGTATTGCCTTGATAACAACCGACACTCACCGGGTCGGTGGACGGGAGCAGCTACTGACCTATGGTCGTCTGTTCGGTGTTGAGGCACATGCAGCGAGGTCGCAGGAAGAGCTGGCTGCACTGGTGGAAAGCCTGTCTCACAAGCGACTTATCCTGATTGATACCGTCGGTGTCGGGCAGCGGGATCAGCGAGTGAGCGAGCAGCTTGCCATGCTGCCACTTCAGAATCCGAGGCTCAGGCCCATTCTTGTACTCGACAGCACCCGTCATGGCGATACGCTGGACGATGTTGCCCGTGTCTACCATGAGGCGCTGTCGGCGTTGCCGGGCGGGCGGGTTGCGGACTGCATCCTTTCAAAGACGGACGAGGCCCTGCATATCAGTAGTGCCGTGGATGTTGCCGCACGGCGCCATCTCAACATCCTGTGCCTGACCAACGGCCAGAACATTACCGAGCATTTGAGCTGGTATCGCTCTGACGCGCTGGTGCAATACGTGTTTGCTCCCCGCGAAGAAACTGCGTTCAGTCTGCCTGAAGCCTCACTGGCTTATGGTGGGGGAACGCCTGTATCCGTGCCTGCGCAGTGGGCCGGTCAGTTACTGCGTGAAGGAAAGCGCCTCAACGCCTGTGTTCATTATCTGCGAGATCAGGTCGGCGGTTTCCGAACACTTGAAACCCTGTGGCGCAATGAGCGTGATGCTCAGGCGCTGACCGAACCTGCTGTCCAGCTTCAGGAGTTGACGCAGTCGCCCGCCGCCAGCGGGAGGCTGGACGTGTTCTGGCAGCGCAAGAGCAATAACGTAACCCGGCCGGCGTTCATTTTTGCCGAGGCGAATGAATTGCCCTGCGTGACCTTCCTGCCGCGCAAGGGATTGCCGGTCTCGATGGCCGGCCGCTCGATATGGCTGGGTGATCAGTTGCCGGAGGCGCGCATTCGCCATCACTTTTCTCAGCTGCCGGATGCGACTACCCGGCAGGCACTGGAGCAGTTCGGTGTAGGCTGGCGCGCACTGGTGCGAGGCAATATGAAAATCGAGCATCGTGGTGAGCGCATGACGATGCAGCAGCTGAGTGATGAAATGACCTTCGAGCGGGCAGGGCAGTTCAAGTACAAGGATCAGGAAACCGAGCTTGAGCTGGGCTGGCTGGACGCTTCGGTTGACGGTGCCGGCCCCGCGCAGCGGGTTCATCTGATCATTGCACGTATTGTCGACCCGGTAACGCGAGAGCTGCTGACAAGTCGATATGGTCTTGATCAGGGCGTTCTGTCATCGGCCGAGTACAGCCAGGATCTGGCCTTGTGGATTCAGCGTGTGCTGGCGGTTGAAGCGCAGGCGCCGCTGATGCGAAAGGCGGAAAACGAGCTGGGGCAGGAAACCTTTGCTTCCGACTCGCTGATTCGTTCATTTGCAGCGGCTCAGGCCTCACTGGTGGCCTGGCGACTCAAGAACGATGGCAGTGATGAGGGGCGTATCATGCGCGACCAGGTATTGAAGATTACTCGATCTGGCCGGCAAGCCAGTGCTCAGGGCATGTTGAAGGCAACGCTTAAGCTGTGTGCGATGGTGGATGCGCTGGGGCAGTGTGCGCTGGCAGAGGCATGCTGATCGATGCGGCCCGATAAGTTTCTGATGCGTCGTCTTTCGGGATGCTTCAGCGCCGTCGTGCTTTCGCTGGTTTTCGTTCAGCCTGCCTCGGGCGCCTCGGGCGCATGGGTTGCAGACAGTGCTTCACTGACCATGACCCAGAAGCACTGGTTTTACTACTCCGAGCCGCTTATGGCGCCTGATGACTCCGGAAATCGGATGATTACATCCGTAGGATGGCGATTCGAGGCATCACCTCATCCGGCCTTGCAGGCTGAGCTGTGCAGCACATCACGCACGCGCTGCATTAATCTGGGGAAGGAGCGCGGTCAGACACGAGCCTTCAGGGGATTGCCTGCTTCTGAAGTCATGCAGTTGCGTTTTTCCATGCCGGGGAAAGGGCGGCTACGTAAGGATGTGAATATCAAAAATATACAGGTCATCGTCAATTACCATGAACGATGACCTTGTTCTGGCTGATCAGGCCTGGCCATAGAGGTTTGATCCGCCTCGTGCATGGGTCTGCCCATTACGACCATACAGCGACATGCCCGCAGCGTTATGCAGAAAGCGCAGCGCGCGCTGGTTATAGTCGGCACGTATGCCAAGCTTCAGTCCGTTGGACTGATTGAGCTGACTTGCCTGCACTACCTTGCGTTTAAAATCACTCCACTGACGCCCCAGACCATTGTTATTCATCAGGGTGGTCATTGCCTGTGCATGACGCTTGCCACCTGTGGCCTGGTCCACGATCGTCAGGCGCTTCTGGCTCAGGGATTCAAGCAATTCAGCCTGCGCCGTCTTTTCTTCGGTCAGACGCGTAAACTGCTCGATGTCGGTTGCCTCCACATTATCCAGCACTCGCTGTTCCTGTTGCAGAAGCACGATGAAGTGGTTAAGTGCCTTGTACTCTGCGACAAGCGCCTCAAGCAGCGGTTGGCGCAGAGGATGGCTGTGTGACGATGCAGTGGCGGTCATGGTTTATTTTTCCGAGACAAGTTCCTGAGCACTGGCGATAAGGCCATCCGCAATCTTGCCGGCATCAACTTCAAAACGCCCTTCACGAATGGCCTGCTTGATTTCATCAACACGTGCCGTATTGATGTCCTGCGATGTATCAGCCGCGTTGGACGGCGTGAACCTGGCTGAGGCCGGCTGGCTGACAGCCTGAGTCTGTTCGCTTTCCTTTTTGGCAACGCCACGTGCTTCTGTGGACGGGATGCTGGCAGGAACAACGTTTGAATTGATTTTCATCGTAAATAGCCCTTTGGAGATAATGTCGTGAGTCAGTATGTCTTTGATGTAGGCATTATCGACGTAGACAGGGCCGACTTTATTGGGTTGAGGTGTATTTTCGTATCAAAGTGTTACGATTAACAGCCCTCATGCAACCAGCGAATGAGTAAAGTACCAGCTAGAAATTCACCTGAACCTGATCAGGACCGGAAGCGATGCCTCTCAGGATGGTGCCGCGCGATGTCTTGATGCGAACGGATTCACCACGTGCGGCACCATTCAATGCAATGCCTGCGCTGGTTAAATGAAACCCCTGGCCCCTGGCAATGACGCGTACGTCATGTCCTCGCTTGATCACCTGAGGTGATTTCACCATGGAGGTCAGGATGGGCGTATTCTGGCCAATGCGCCGTGTAGTGATCTGCCCTGTCAAAGTGTCTGCCGAGGTAGCCAGCCGGTTGGACAACGTGGTGAGGTCGCCGCTGACTGCCACAAGATCCCCTGAAGTAATACGGTGTCCCGCATTCAAGGGGCTCCGGGCCACATAATACGTGCCCTGTACGCTTACATCGGCCTGGAAGTAGCGGGTTTCGGGTGGCGAGCCTGGGCACTTTACACCCACCGTGATTCGCCCCCATGGGCGTCCGGCTGTCGGCATGAATGGTGCCGCTACAGGGCAGGGACCCAGCGCGCCATGAGGCATGTGAACCGTTACATTTGCCTGTTCGGTACCCTGCAGGGCCCCCTGTTCCAGCACAAATGCCTTCAACTGCTCTTCAAGCACTGTATCCGGTGATGTCGATGAACCTGCCTGAGCCGTATTCACCACAGACAGGCATAGCCATACAAGGGCTGCTACGGAGAGGCGTACCCATTCTGTCGTTATTTTGACCTGGCGCATGCCCGCAATCTTCATGGCTGGCCCTCGGTAGACGTGCGTATCGAAAAGTTACGCCATCCTATAAAAATTACCATTGGTTACAAATGGTGAAATAAAGCGCTATTAATGGCCTGTTCATCCGATGGCTATTTAAAAGGCTGAGATATTCTGCATCCTGGAAATCAAACTTTCGAATGACTCAATGGGTACGTCGTGATGCTCGACAAACTTAATGATTCGCTCAACTACTTTCAACAGGCGCTTAACCTTCGGGCTCAGCGTCAGGAAGTGTTATCGGCCAATATCGCCAATGCCGACACCCCCGGATTTCAGGCGCGCGATTTCGATTTCAGCAAGGCACTTGAAAAGGCGGTAACCGAGAGTAGCCCCGCTGGTGGTGGTGGCCTTGCGATGGCAAGAACCTCCTCCGCGCATATCCCTGGACAGGGGGCGGGTGCCATGAGTAATCAGACGCTGGCTTACCGGATTCCGGCTCAGCCAAGTCTTGACGGCAATACCGTCGATATGGACATGGAGCGGGTCAACTTTGCCGAGAACGCCGTGCATTACCAGTCCGATCTTCAGATCCTCTCGAGCAAGATCAAGGGTTTAAAAGCTGCCATGCAGCCGGAGCGCTGATAAATGAGCATGTTCAATGTATTCAACATCGCCGGTTCAGCGCTGACTGCCCAGTCCCAGCGCATGAACACCACCGCCAGTAACCTGGCCAATGCCGACAGCGTGGCCGGGCCGGATGGTGAGCCTTACCGGGCCAAGCATGTCCGGTTCGAGCTGGATGCTGCCCCCGGGCAGGCCACTGGAGGCGTGCGCGTTACAGAAGTGCTGGAGGATCAATCGCCGTTTCGACTGGAGTTTGACCCCAAAAGCCCGATGGCTGATGACCAAGGATACGTTCGCAAGCCGAACGTCGACCCGGCAGCCGAGATGGTCAACATGATTTCGGCATCCAAGTCTTACCAGGCCAATGTCGAGGTGCTCAACACCAACAAGTCGCTCATGCTCAAAACGTTGACGCTGGGCGAATAACAGGGAGTCTGTCATGGCTATCAGTGCATCGGCGCTCAGCGCCATTAACGGTACCGCCAACGCTTCCAGCAGCTCGCCCAGTGCGATGTCTTCCGATGCGGATGAGATGAAGGATCAGTTTCTGACGTTGCTGATTACACAGATGCAGAATCAGGATCCGCTGAATCCGATGGAAAACTCGGAAATGACGTCTCAGCTGGCTCAGATCAATACCGTCAGTGGTATTTCCGAGCTTAATGAAACGCTGGCGGCCATCACCAAACAGATCAATACCACCCAGCAGCTGCAGGCTACTGCCCTGGTTGACAAGGGAGTAATGGTGTCCGGTAACGACATTCTGGTGGGTGAAGATGGGGTGATTACTCCATTCGGCATCTCTCTGGATGATCCGGCCAGCAATGTCACCGTGTCAATTCGGGACGCCGTAGGTAATACGGTGCGCACCTATGACATGGGTGCCATCGATGCCGGCACACAATCCTTCTACTGGGACGGCTCAATGGATGATGGGGGAGTTGCCGAGGCAGGCGCCGGTTACAAGTTCTCCATAGAGGCCAGTAACAGTGCAGGCAAGGTGCCTTCCACGGCGCTCGATTACGGCTTTGTTCGGGGGGTGAACACCATCAATGGTGAAACATCACTGGATATCGGCACCAGAGCCATTTCACTGGGTGATGTGTACCAGGTGCTTTAAGGCGTGCTTTTCAGGGGTTGTGCCCATGAGCGCGATCCTTCTATTCAAATGCATCACGAGGAATTGATCACATGTCATTTTCACAAGGCGTAAGCGGGCTTAATGCAGCCAACAGCAACCTGGACGTCATTGGTAACAACATCGCCAACTCGGCGACCGTTGGCTACAAGTCCAGCCGTGCCGAATTTGCCGACATCTATGCTGGTGCCAAGGCGGGGCTGGGCGTCAAGGTCGCTGCAGTAACACAGAGCTTTGGCTCCGGGTCGATTGAAACAACCGGTCGCGATCTGGATCTGGCGATCAACGGAGAGGGGTTCTTCCGGTTCAATGACGGCTCACAGACGACCTATTCCCGTAATGGTCAGCTGACCATGACGTCTACCGGATTTCTGGCCAATGCATCCGGGTCATTCCTGACCGGTTATGCCGCGGGTCAGGGCACCGGGGGCGAGCCTGTTGCGTTACAGGTGCCGACGGATGCTCTCGCCGCGAAGGCAACGACGCAGGCAGAAGCGGTATTGAACCTGGATGCCAGTAGTGCAGGTCTGGCCGCGGCCAACTTTGAATCGGATGATGACCGGACCTATAGCTACTCCAATACCATGACGTCCTACGACTCCCAGGGCACGGCGCATGATATTGCCCTTTACTTTGCGAAGGATGATACAGCCGATAATACCTGGAATGTTTTTGCATCCATCGATGGTGCTGATGTCGATGCAACAACCGGGCAACAACAGACCCTGACGTTCAATAATAGTGGCGTGCTTACCACCAACACTCCACTGGCGTTCAGCTTTGATCTGGGAACTGCAGTAAACAACCTCGACTTTGAACTCGATTTTGATGGTACCACCCAGTTCGGCAGTGACTTCAACCTCACCACGCTGGATCAGGATGGTTATACCTCCGGTGCGCTGGTCGGCATCTCCATTGAGGAGAATGGCACCTTGACCGCGAGCTACTCCAATGACCAGACCCAGGCGCTGGGGCAATTGGCGCTGGCCAACTTCCGTAACATGCAGGGTCTTGAATCCGTCGGTGATAATGGCTGGGTTGAAACCACGGCCTCCGGTCAGCCGCTGCTGGGTACTGCCGGGAGTGGACAGCTGGGCAGCCTGATTGCCGGTGCCACTGAAGGTTCCAACGTGGATCTGTCTGCGCAGCTGGTCAACATGATCGTGGCACAGCGTAATTATCAGGCCAACGCCCAGACCATCAAGACTCAGGATCAGATCCTGCAGACTCTGGTCACGCTGCGCTAATTATCACTAAACCGGGAGGACAGACATGGATCGGATGATTTATACCGCGCTCTCCGGCGCGCAACAAACCCTCGAGCGGCAGGCTGTTGTCGCCAACAACCTGTCCAATGTCTCAACGACCGGTTTCAAATCGCAATTGTCTGCCTTTCGGGCCGTTCCCATTCAGGGGGACGGCCTGGCAACGCGCTCTGTGGTGGCAGACACCACGCCGGGCGCTGACTATTCCGAAGGCATGATCGAGGAAACCGGCCGTTCTCTTGATGTGGCCATCGATGGGGACGGGTGGCTGGCGGTAGACGATGGTAATGGGCGTGAAGTCTATACCCGTGATGGCCGGTTGCGAGTGGATGCCACCGGGCTTTTGATGTCCGGCGGAAAGCCGGTCATGGGCGAAGGCGGACCTGTAGTACTTCCTCTTAATGCCTCCTTCTCCGTAGCTTCCGATGGCACGATTTCAGCCCTGGGTCTTGGGGATCAACCCAATACATTGGCCGAAGTAGGGCGTTTGAAGCTCGTTAATCCCGGCAACGAAATGATGAAAAGAGGCGATGATGGCCTCTTCAGGATGCAGGCTGATGCCAACGGCAATCCTGCACCGCCCAGACTGCCGGGAGATGATGGCGTCTCTCTTGTATCAGGCGCACTGGAGAGCAGTAACGTCAATGCTACTGAAGCCATGGTGGCCATGATCGATAACGCCCGTCGCTTCGAAATGAATATGCGCATGGTTGATACTGCTGACGAAAACGAACAGCGTGCCAACCAGTTGTTGTCACTGACTTGATGAGGTAACACGATGATTCGTTCTCTCTGGATCGCCAAGACCGGGCTGGATGCTCAGCAGACCAAGCTTGATGTGGTATCCAATAACCTGGCCAACGTCAGTACGACCGGTTTCAAGCGCTCCCGTGCTGCATTTGAAGATTTGCTTTATCAAAATGCCCGTCAGCCAGGGGCAATGACGTCTGTTCAGACCAATCTGCCTTCCGGTCTTCAGATTGGTACCGGCGTACAGCAGGTGGCTACAGAGCGCCTCCATACCCAGGGCAATCTGGAAGAAACCGGTAATGCCAAGGATATGGCCATCAATGGCGGTGGCTTTTTTACAGTACAGATGCCGGATGGCACCCTGGCTTACACTCGTGATGGCTCATTCGAACTTGACCAGAATGGCCAGCTGGTAACTTCCAGTGGTTTTCCAATTCAGCCGGCTATCGTCGTGCCGGCAAATGCCCTGTCAATCTCGGTGAGCCAGGATGGCATCGTGTCCGTGACTCAGCCTGGCGATTCACAGAGCAATCAGATTGGTCAGATTCAGCTGACCACCTTCATCAATAATTCAGGCCTGCAAAGCATGGGGAATAACCTGTATGCCGAAACCACGGCATCAGGCGCTCCGACTGACAGTATCCCGGGCAATAACGGGGCTGGTCTGATCGAGCAGAACTATCTCGAAACGTCCAACGTCAACGTGGTCGAGGAAATGGTCAACATGATTGCCACCCAGCGGGCCTACGAAATCAATTCCAAGGCCGTATCCACGTCTGACCAGATGCTTCAGCGTCTGACTCAGCTCTGACAACGGTAGTGCCGGCATGATGACACAGGGCAGGCAGGGGCGAGATATCTTCAAGACGGTTGTTGTGGTGTGCATGGCGCTTTCCATGACGGCCTGCGCCTATATTCCTCGTCAGAATATTGTTCAGGGGCCAACCACCTCACCGCCTCAGCCCGCTCCGGTAGCGGTAGCCAATGGCTCCATTTACCAGGCCAATTATGTTCGTCCTCTGTTTGAAGATCGTCGGCCCCGTGGCATTGGTGACATCCTGACGATTGAATTGAATGAAGATGTCAGTGCGACCAAGAGTTCGGCAGCCAATGCCAGTCGGAATGGATCCGCCACGCTGGGTATCACTACCGTTCCGCGAATTACCGGCGGGCTGGTGACTCCGGATCAGAATATGGACATGAGTGGCGGGTCTGATTTCAACGGCTCGGGTGGCGCCAGCGCAGCCAATACCTTTGTCGGCACCATTACCGTGACTGTCATGGATGTACTGCCCAACGGCAATCTGCGAGTGGCCGGCGAGAAGCAGATCGGCATCAATCAGGGCGCTGAATACATTCGCTTTTCCGGGGTGGTCAATCCGGCATTTATTACCACTGCCAATACGATTGAATCCACTCAGGTCGCGGATGCCCGTCTTGAGTACTACGGCGATGGATACATTGATGAAGCACAGCGGATGGGTTGGCTGCAGCGCTTCTTTCTTAATATCTCACCCTTTTAGTCAAACGCGGGTATCACATGATGATGACCACATTGAATCGATGGCTGTCTGTACTGATGAGTGCCTTGCTGCTCACATGTTCCGGCGCGGCGAGCGCGGCACCCCTCAAGGATATTGCCACCATCGCTGGTGTTCGTGAAAACCCTATCATTGGTTACGGACTGGTCGTCGGTCTCGATAATTCCGGTGATCAGACAACACAGGCGCCCTTTACCGGTCAGGCGCTGCGCAACATGCTGTCGCAGCTCGGCATCACGGTACCCACAGGCAGCAACATGCAGCTTAAAAACGTGGCGGCGGTCATGGTAACGGCCAAGCTGCCACCCTTTGCAAGCCCGGGCCAGGCTGTTGATGTCGTGGTGTCCTCAGTGGGTAATGCCAAGAGCCTGCGCGGCGGTACGTTGTTGATGACCCCCCTCAAGGGAGCTGATGGACAGGTGTATGCGCTTGCCCAGGGGAACGTACTGATCGGCGGGGCCGGCGCTTCAGCAGGTGGCTCCAGTATTGCGGTCAATCAGTTGTCTGCAGGACGTGTCGTCGATGGCGCGATCATCGAACGGAGCGTGCCTCTGGATCTGGCTACGGATGGGCGGATGACGCTTGAGCTCAAGGATGCCGATTTCAATACGGCGCTTGATACCATGAATTCGATCAATCGAAGCTTTGGCAGGCCGATTGCACGGGCACTTAACTCACGTACGATCGAGCTGAGGGCACCGATTGAAAAATCAGCGCAGGTCGCCTTTCTGGCCCAGATTCAGCGGGTGGATGTGGGCACCGGGGCGCCGTCACCCAAGGTGGTCATCAATCAGCGTACCGGATCGGTCGTCATGAATGGCACCGTGACGCTTAGTCAGGCGGCAGTAGCCCACGGCAACCTGTCCGTAGTAATCGATAACAATCCGATTGTGTCCCAGCCCAATGCGCTGGCCGGTGGCAATACGGCCGTGGTGCCGAATGCCGATGTCTCCCTGCAGGAAGGGGATGGCTCGCTGCAGGTGATCAACGCCAGTGCCCGTCTGTCGGATGTGGTCAATGCTCTTAATGCTCTGGGGGCGACACCGACGGATCTGATGTCGATCCTTCAGGCACTGAAAACGTCTGGTGCCCTTCATGCTGAACTGGATGTGATATAGGAGGCCTTATGGATTTATCCTCTAAATTTGCACTTGATGTTCAGGGGGTATCCCGGCTCAAGTTCACGGCTCGACAGGATCAGCAGGAAGGCCTGAAGCAGACTGCCAGACAATTTGAAGCCATGTTGATGCAGATGATGCTGAAAGGCATGCGTGACACGGTGCCTGAAAGCGGTCTTCTGGGTAGCAATCAAACCAAAATGTATCAGTCCATGATGGATCAACAATGGGCGCAGACCATGTCCGGCCAGGGCATCGGCATTGCGGACATGCTGATCAAGCAGCTGGGCGGCAAGGATGTGCCTGCGGTCAATGATGCGAGTCCTGAGGCGCTGCATGCCAGCCAGCCCCTGGTGGCGGGCATCCCGGTAGGTACACCTGGCGAGCTCAAGCAGGAATGGATACGTGATAACCGGCAGGCACGGGATACCACGTCATCCGGTGACTGGTTCAAGGCGCAGGTACTTGTGGCCGAGCAGGCGGAGACGCGCGTTGTTACTCCTGCGCGCTCTGCTGACGCCTCATCACTTCCCACGCATGTTCAGGCCTTCATTGACAAGGTTGGCGCTGCAGCCGAGCGCATCAGTGCGGTAGCCGGTGTCTCGAGTCGTCTGATCGTGGCGCAGGCAGCCCTTGAAACCGGCTGGGGGCGGCATGAAATTGCCGCGGCCGATGGCAGCAAAAGCCATAACCTGTTCAATATCAAGGCGACCTCGGGCTGGCAGGGAGAGCGAGCCGATGTAATGACGACCGAATATGCCGGGAAGGAAGCCTACCGGATGAAAGATGGATTCAGGGTCTATCATTCCTATGAGCAATCCTTTCAGGATTACGCACGTCTTCTGACGGAAAACAGCCGTTACGATGGCGTGGTGGCTGCTGAAAGTGATGAAGCTGCTGCATGGCAGCTTCAAAATAGTGGCTACGCTACGGATCCGCAGTATGCACGTAAGCTCATTTCCATCATGTCGCAGCTTCCAGAGCACCTGGGGAAGGCTGTCGCATCATCAGGGAGTGTCAGTGAGCCTTCCGCCAGTGGTCGCCTGACGGGCGCCTCATCGGATGACCGCCTTGCTCGCTATACCCTTGATCAAACTCCCTCCCGCATTTTCTGATCATGTGAAGCCCATTCGGGCTTCACTTTATGGCAAGGCCGCCGTTAACAAGTTTCAGAGTAATTACTGACGCCCACCGGGCTATTCGGGGAAAACTATGGCAAATCTGATCAATATCGGTCTGTCGGGTCTCAGGGCCTCTCAGGCCGCACTGAATACCACCAGCAACAACATCAGTAATTCCGACACCGAAGGCTATAACCGTCAGATTGTCAACCTGAAGCAGTTGCCGGGATCCTCCAGCGCAGAAGGTTACTTTGGCAATGGTGTCAACGTTCAGGGAATTGCCCGCCAGTATGAAGGGTACATTTCGACGCAGCTCAATGAGGCCAAAAGTGAGCAGGGAGCGTATAACACCCAGCTGACGCAGATGTCGCAGATCGATAATGTACTGGCCAATGATGAATCAGGCCTGTCGACCATGATGGCCAATTTCTTTTCGAGCTTGCAGAGTTTGTCCAATACGCCGACAGACCCTGCTGTACGCGAGACCCTGCTGGGTAATGCCCAGAGCATGGTGGCGCAGTTCAATTCGGTGTCCAATTATCTTGGCGATATGGAAACCGGTGTCGAAAGCCAGCTTGATGATGCGGTCAGTCAGATCAACAGTTATACCGATCAGATTTCCAACCTTAACAAGCAAATTACACTGACCACTGCACGTACGGGTGAGGCTCCCAACGATCTGCTGGATCAGCGAGACCTGTTCGTTTCAAAGCTCAGTGAGCTGACGTCAGTGGATGTCATCGAACAAAACGGCAAATACAATGTGTCGTTGCCTACCGGTCAGTCACTGGTGTTGGGCGAAAAGAGCTTCAAGATGGCCGTTGAGGATTCAGACGAGGATCCGACCAGAAAAACGCTGGCCCTGGTCAACAGCAGTGGCAACAGCGTTGAACTGAATGAAAAGCGTCTTGATGGTGGTGTCATCGGGGGGCTTCTGGGGTTCAGAAATGAAGGTCTGACTGATGCACAGGGCCGGCTTGGCCAGATTGCAGTAGCGCTTGGGGGGGCTCTCAACGAGCAGCACGAAGCTGGTTTTGACCTCAACGGTGATGCCGGAAAGGCCCTGTTTACGTTTGATGAACCCTCTTCCTATTCCAATGCCAACAATGACGGTACAGCTACGCTATCGACCACTTTCAGCGGCGATTACAGTGAAGTGAAAGCCAGCAATTACACCGTGACCTATGACGGTGGCGATTACATGGTGACGCGCGACAGCGACAATAGCACTACCACCTTTTCAGCGGCATCATTACCGAATAATGCCGATGGTGATCCAGTGATGACCCTGGATGGCCTGAACATTGCCGTCAGTGGTACGCCCCAGGATGGGGATTCCTTTGTGGTCAAGCCAACGGAAAATGCCGGACGATCGCTCGCGCTGGCACTGAGCGATGCCGCCGAGCTGGCAGCGGCCGGTTCCAGCGGCAGCCTGGGTGACAATACCAATGCGCAGGCGATGGCAGACTTGCAGGGCGGTCTTACGGTAGGTGGTACCACCTCCTTCAGTGGGGCCTATGCGCAGCTAGTCAGTAACGCAGGTACTGAAACGGCGGCGTTGAAGGTCAAAAGCAGTGCTCAGGACAGCGTGGTCAATCAGATCAGTACCGCTCAACAATCCGTATCCGGGGTTAACCTGGAGGAAGAAGCGGCCAATCTGCTCAAGTATCAGCAGCTCTACACTGCCAATGCCAAGGTTATCGGTACAGCCCAGAACCTGTTCAACACTCTAATCGGTATCATGGGGTAATTATCATGCGTCTTAGTACGGCTTCCATGTTCAGTACCAGTTTGTCGGCCATGCTGAATCAGCAGTCCAAGCTGACAGATGTGAGTCTTCAAATGTCGACCGGCAGGCGTGTGGTAACCGCGTCGGATGATCCCAGCGCTGCATCACAGGCACTGATTACCCGGCAGTCGCTGTCGGAAACAAAACAGTATGCTGATGCCCGCACCACCATGACGCAGAACATGGCACTGGAGGAAACCATCCTCAATAGTGTGACCTCAGCGATTCAGTCGGCTCAGGACAAACTGGTTCAGGCCGGTAATGGAACGCTGTCCGATTCCGACCGACTATCGCTGGCGACGGCCATGGACAGCATTTATCAGGAACTGGTCGGACTTGCCAACTCGACCGATGGCAATGGCAACTACCTCTTTTCCGGCTCCCAGACAGGTACCGTTCCCTTTGGTACCAATGCCGACGGCACTGTCAGTTATCAGGGTGATAACAACCAGCAGTTCATGAAAGTCGATGCCTCACGCAGCATGGAGTCATTCGATAGTGGCCTGGATGTGTTTTCTTCGATTACGGCGGGTGCGAAATTCGTGGCACGTGCTGAGGATTCCAATGCAGGTACTGCGACCTTTACCGGCCCATCAGTAAGTAATTCGGCGGATGCCGAGTACGGCAATGATTTCTCTATCGCCTTTCAAAATGATGGGGCCGGCAATATTACCTATTCTGTTGAAAATCTGACGGCCGGCACTACCACATCGCCTCAGCCGTATACGCCCGGCTCGCAAATTACCTTTGGCGGACTTTCACTGGCGGTCGATGGCACTCCGGAAGATGGTGACAGTTTCAGCGTGGCTCGTGGGCGTGAGCAGGACAATAACTTCATTAATACTCTGAAGGGTGTCGTGGATGCGCTGAGCACGGAACAGAATACGGATGTGGCCAGGGCACGGTTGTCCAACACGCTATCCTCGGCGTCGCGTCAAATGAGTAACGGGCTTGATAATGTCCTGACCGTCCGTTCGTCCGTAGGCGCGCGCATGAACGAGGTGGACGTGCTGGACACTATTGGCGGCGACCGAAAACTTGCTTATACAGATCGGCTTTCCTCGCTGGTGGATCTGGATTATGCCGAGGCCATTTCTGAATACACGCTCAAGCAGACGTCGCTTGAAGCGGCGCAAAAAACCTTTAGTCAGGTGCAGCGCATGTCGCTGTTTGATCTGATCTGACCGTCGGTAGCACAAAAAAAGCCTCGCTTGTCGCGGGGCTTTTTTACATCCGGATATCGCTTTTCATGATGGTGCAGGTGGTTGGCCCAACTGAGTGGAAAGCTCTGACATCATGTCGAGTCCCTGCTTGAACAGCCCTTCAAAGATGCCTCCCATTTCAGGGAGAAGAAAGGTCAGCAAGACGACACCGAATAACAGCGTCATTGGGAAACCGATGGAGAAGATGGTCAGCTGTGGGGCGGCCCTGTTCAAAATGCCCATGGCCATGTTCACGATCAACAGGGAAGTAACCAGTGGAAGAGCGAGTAATAGCCCCGCGCTGAAGATCATGCTGCCCCAGAGTGCTACTGTCTGCCATGCATTGGCATTCAGAGACGTTGCACCGATCGGAAGCAGGATGAAGGTATCGCGCAATACTTCCAGCATGTACAGATGCCCGTTAAGAGCCAGAAACAGCATCATGGCAATCAAGTCAAAGAAACGGGCCAGGACCATGGTGGTGCCCCCGGAATCGGGTGTGAATACCGATGCAAACGATAGGCCCATCTGAAAGCCGATGATGTTGGCACTCATTTGAATGGCAGCAAACACGAGCCGAACCACAAAGCCCAGTGCGACTCCGATCAGAACCTGTTGAATGATCAGCCAGCCGCCGGCCCAGGAAATAACGGGTATGGCCGGCATGGGGGGCAGGCCAGGTACCATGGTAAAGCTCAGCATGGCAGCTACACCGATCTGAATCATGCGAGGCATACTGGAATGGCGGAAAATCGGCGCGGCTGCCACAAAGGCCAGAACACGCACGAAGGGCCATAGAAATTCGATGATCCACTGATTCATCTGGGCCGATGTCAGCTCAATCATGCTGACCTACCCACTGATCAGCTGAGGAATGCTGTAAAAAAGCGTTCGGGTGAAATCTACAATATTGCCGATCATCCATGAGCCACCGACGACCAGCGTCAGAAATACGGCCAGAATCTTGGGAATGAATGACAGCGTCATTTCGTTGATCTGTGTGGCAGCCTGGAACAGGCTGACCAGCAGGCCGACCATCAAAGCTACCAGCAACAGCGGTGCGGCCAGCAGCAGCATGAGTTTCATGGCTTGATAGGCCAGATTCATTACGGTTTCAGGGGTCATCCGTGTCTCCCGACTGCGCTAGCCCATGTAGAAGCTTTGGGCCAGTGAGCCCATCAGCAGTTGCCAGCCATCGACAAGCACAAACAGCATCAGCTTGAAGGGCAGTGAAATCGTTGCGGGCGGCACCATCATCATCCCGAGTGCCATCAGTACACTGGCCACCACCAGATCAATGATCAGAAAGGGAATGAAGATAGTGAAGCCGATCTGAAAGGCCGTTTTCAATTCGCTGGTGACGTAAGCCGGCAGCAGCAGGCGCATGGGAACATCGTCCGGCCCTTGCATGGCCGGTGCATCGGCAAGTCGTGCAAACAGGGCCAGGTCTGATTCGCGAGTCTGATTCATCATGAATGTGCGAAGCGGTCCGGCGCCGGTTGTGATGGCCTGCTCCATCGTAATCTCATTATTGGACAGGGGCACATAGGCTTCATCGTAGATCTGGGTAAAAACCGGTGACATGACAAAAAAGGTCAGAAACAGCGCCAGGCCGACCAGAATCTGATTGGATGGCGCTGACTGGGTACCCATGGCTGTTCTCAACAGGCTGAAAACGATGATGATGCGGGTGAACCCGGTCATCATCAAAAGAGCGGCCGGCAGGAACGCCATGGATGTCAGCAGCACCAGCATCTGAATATTCAGGGACCATTCCTGACTGCCGTCGGCGGTGGACTGGGCGATGAATCCCGGAGCTGCAGCCCAACTCTGTCCTGCCATACCGATCATAAGGATGGTCAGTGTCAGGAAAAAGCGAATCATGAGCGGTCCTGCCCTGATGTTGTTGAGCGCTTGAATGAATGTTTCAACTGATGGGCCAGTGCCTGCTTGAAGGTGGGCCGCGTGGCCGGGCCGTTGTGTTCGGCATCGACCAGACTGGCGTCTCGTGGTGATGGGGGCAGGGTATGCAGTACTGAAATGGCATGGGGGGTAACACCCAGTACCAGCCGCGCATCCTCGGTTTCCACCATGACGATACGCTCTCTCTGCCCAAGTTGCTGAGCGCTGATGACGCGCAACTGGCTGTCACCACGGAGATGGCGCAGGGCGCCCATGCGCTTGATCATCGCGCTGCAGGCAAAAATCAGCGCAATGACTACAAGCAGTCCCAGCGCCATTTTACCCATGCTGGCCATGCCGGCCCATTCACCAGACGTTCCTAGCGTGGTATAGGCGCCAGCTGATGAGGCCTGCCCGATACTGACGGCCGTATCCATGGCTGTCTGGTCGAGCTGGGCCATCAGCGGTTGATCCTCTGGATGCGCTCGGTCGGGTTGACAATGTCAGTGACGCGGATGCCGTACTTGTCATCGACCACAACGACTTCACCCTGAGCGATCAGGTACCCGTTGACCAGAATGTCCATCGGCTCACCGGCCAGCCCTTCAAGCTCAACGACCGAGCCCTTGGCCAGGTCCAGTAACTGACGAATTGTCAGCCGGGTGCGGCCCAGTTCGACGGACATGGTGACCGGAATCTCCATGATGACGTCGAGTTCGCGCGGCAAATGATTTTGTCCGGCCGCCGGGCCATCCAGTGACTTGAAAATGTCATCGGCGCTTGCAGCGGTGGCATTTGTCGCAGTGCTCTGGGCCTGCTCGACCTCTTCCTGTTCGGCGAAGGCGTCGCCCCAGATATCCTCGGCACTGGCTTCTTCCTGACCTTCGGCATCGGCCTGTTCGGCGAAGGCATCGCCCCAGATATCCTCGGCACTCGGCTCCGTGCTATCGCTTTCGCTGGCAGGGAGGTCGGTGTCGTTGTCTTTTTGATCTTCAGGCTTGTTTGGATCAGACATTTTTCAAATCCCGGTAAGTGTCCTGTACGACATGGTCAATCACGCGTTTGACGCGCAGCCCTTTTTGCCCGTTGGTCGAGCCATAGTTGCATTCCAGTACCGGCACGCCATCGATGCGTGCAATCACGTCCTTTGGCAGGTCAAAGGGAAATACATCTCCAACCTTCATTTTCGAGATGCGGGCCAGATGTGTGTGTATTTCCCCGAAGGTGGCCACCAGATCCACACTTGAGTCCTTGACCTCACCTGCCAGCTTGCGGCGGCGGAACTGCTCTTCATCCTTGTCCATGTTCTGCTGCGTGCCCGACATCTCTTCCTTGATCGGCTCGACCATGGCGTAGGGCATGCAGATATGGAAATCACTGCCAAAGGCACCGACTTCAAGATGAAATGTGGTGTTGATCACCAGCTCATTGGGTGTGTTCACGATATTGGTGAACTTCACCTGCATTTCCGAGCGTTGGTACTCAAGCTCTACCGGGAAAATGCTTTGCCAGCCTTCGCCATAGCTTTCCAGTGCCAGGTTCAGCAGACGTCGAATCAGGCGCTGTTCGGTATGGGTAAACTCGCGGCCTTCCGACTTGGTCAAAAAGCGCCCATCGCCGCCAAACAGGTTGTCTACCACCAGAAAAACCACGTTGGGTGGGAAGACGATCAGCGCATTGCCCCGAAGAGGCTTGATGGCGATCATGTTGATATTGGCAGGCACCGGCAGGTTACGAGTAAAATCAATGTATCGCTGATATTTAACAGGCCCTACCGTGATGTCGGCCGTGCGGCGAATCAGGTTGAACAGGGCCATGCGGAAGCGCCGCGCGAACCGTTCATTGATGATATCCAGACCATGCAGGCGGCGTCGGATCATGCGCTGCTGGGTAGCCGGGTCATAGGGACGAATCTTCTTGCCCGACGAGGTGTCCTGCGCGGCGGAGGCACCTTCGTCCTCATCCCCGCTTACACCTTTCAGCAGGGCATCGATCTCATCCTGCGAAAGCATGTCATCAGCCATGGCTGTGTCCTTGTCAGGTTACTGAATAATGAAATCGGTGAAGAGCACATCCGATACGGTGACCGGTGCCTGAGTCCCTTCGAAGGGCTGTGAAAAGGCTGTGCGAATATCGTCAGCCAATGTCTTTTTGCCATCGAGTGTGGTCAGTTCGTCCGTTTTCTTGCTGGTAAGTACCATCAGAATACGGTTACGTGCTTCCGGCATATGCTCGACCAGCTGCAGCTTGTCATTGTCGGTACCGGCACGCAGGGAAATCCCGACATAGAGCATGCGTCCACTATTGTCACCCAGGTTGACGGTAAACGGCTTGAGCTCGACAAAGACTGGAGCCGGTGGGGGGGGCGGGGGTGTTACTTCTGCGACCTGTTCTTCACCCGGACCCTTGTCAGCCAGCAGAAAATAGTACGCACCCGCCGCAGCACCTGCCGTCAGCAACACGGCCAGCAAAACGATCAGCCATGTCTTGGATTTCTTCTTTTCTTCAGGAGCGGTGGTTTTTACGTTTGCTTTTGCCATGAATGTGCCTTTCTGTGCCGGGCTGTTGATAGTGTTGATAGTACGCAGGCTGGCGCCGAACGAAGGACTAAAAAGACGTGATCGAGAGGGTTACCTTTTGCTTTTAGAACCGGGGCTTAAAGGCAGGTTATGCGGGGAGGGCGTAGACAGGATTCACTGAGTGTCATCATTGAAAAAGGGGCCTTTCGGCCCCTTTTTGATAGCGTTTTCCTGCTCAGGCGAAAAGATCAACGCCCCCGGGTCGTGATGCTGGTGTGCTCCGCTGCATGATGTCATCGGCGGTTGTTACCACGTCTGCTTCGCCAATACCGGCATCGCCACCGGACGTGCGGCCATTGCCCTGCTGGTCGGAGGACTGATTGAAGCTGAACTGCTGTGATGGCTGCCCTTGCTGGTCATTGACACTGGTTTGCCCCAGGGAAATACCGTTGTCAGCCATGGCTTCCTTCAGTTGGGGAAGTGCAGACTCTACGGCGGCACGAACATGAGCATTGGCTGAAAAGAAATGGGCCTGTGCTCCCTGGTCATCCATCTTGAGGCTGATGGACAGTGGTCCGAGATCTCTGGGATTAAGGTGCAGTTCGGCCTGCCCCATTCCCTGATGGCTCATGCGGATGACATGCTGCCCCATCGATTGATTCCAGCCCTGAGTTCCCAGGGATTCATTTACCACGCCGCTATATGTCGCCGCCTGAGCCGCTACGCTTCCGGGCGCAGCCATCTGCTGGGAAGTACCGCTGGATTGCTGCAGCAGGCTGGAAAAAACCTGGGCAGAGGAGGAACTCTCCTGGCTGCCGTGCTGTGAATACATGCCAGCCACGGAAAGGGCGGTATCGCCACGCCGATCATTTCCACCCTTGCCCTGTTGCCGGTCATCGGCTTCTGCAATGTTTTGTGCAGCCAGACGTTGACGCTGATCAGTTGCCTGTTCGCCCTGGAACGCTTCCTTGTGGAGTGCGGCGGGGCGTGATGTACCCTGAGATACATTATTTGATGCCGCTCCAGCGCTGCGGGGTGCCTGAGAGGTTGCCTGCTGCGCCAGTGAGGCTGCGCCGGCACCCAGGGTGGCAGCAGCGTCCTTGACATCCTGGTTTTCCGCGCTACTGGCCAGATCGCGAAGGCCCTGTTTTGACGCAGCGCCTTTATCAATCCTTTCTGAAGCTGTTGAAACTGCAGTCGCAAGCGCCGTTTTTTCACCTCCTGCCCTGACAGCTCTTCCTGTATCCGAACCTTGTTCAGCAGTGGTGGCTCCTGCACTCATGCGTGCAGAAAGCGCCTTGAAGGCAGAGAGTTGATCAATCAGCCCCTTGGGGCCTGACGGCTTGTTTGCCAGTGCGTCAGACATTTCTGCTGGCATTTTAGGCGCATTCCCTGAGGTCAATGCACCGGATGACCAGGCTTCCGAGTCAATGGCCCTGTTTTTGGCAACAGAGTGATCTGTCTCCGTATCGGCAGTGGTGCTGTCAGCCTCATCCCCCCTGGCAGCTGTGGCCTCATCAGGTGATGAGGTCGATGAGCCTTGCTGATCCGGGCCTTGAGGCCTGCCTTCGGCGGGTCCTTCCGGACGCGCCTGCTGACGTGACACCGAGTCGCTGAACATGCTGTTGAAGGTTTGATCGCTGCCTTCGCTGGCGGTACTGCCTTTTCCGGGGCTGCTGGCGGGAGCAGCCGAGGGAGATAACATCGTCACTGAAGAGGTCATGGTGATATTTCCTGAAGGCTCAGCCAAATTGTGAGACGGCGCGACTGGCAAATTCGTCAGACTGGTGTTGTTCCTGCTTGCGGGCGCTCTCATCAGCTTCTTCACGCCGACGAGTGGCCAGTACATCATAGGAATTCAGCCGCTGCTGATGGTGCTGCCAGTCACGAACACCCTGAGATACATGGCTATCACAGGAGTTCAGCGAGTGACGCTGCTGTTCGATGGCCTGGTCAAGGCTGACGATGAAGCTTTGATAGTTCTGCAGCTCATTCATGCTGATGCCGTTTTTCATGGCGTCGTCGAGTCTCTGGCGGTATTCGCTGCGATACTCGAGCAACATATCAAGCTGTTTTTGACTTTGCTGGCGCGTCTGGCGAAGCTTGCCCAGTTGCTGTGCAGCGTTATCACGTTCACTGGTTTCAAGATCGATCAGTGTATCCAGTGCAGAAGAATGGCTTGCCATCGTTTACTCCTTGAACCTTGCCATCAAAAGAGATGGTTGAGCTTCATCACAGCTTCACCGTAGGTCGTGCTTTCGGACATGCGCTGCTGGAGAAACTCTTCAAGCTTCGGATAGAGCTTTATGGCCTGGTCCAGTAGCGGGTCACTGCCGGGCGCATAGGCGCCAACACTGATCAAGTCCCGGTTTCGCTGGTAGCGTGACATCATTTGTTTAAAGTACTTGATTCGGTCGAAATGTGTTTCGTCGATAAGTGCGGTCATCGCACGACTTATCGATGCTTCAATGTCAATGGCGGGGTAGTGTCCCGCTTCGGCCAGCCGCCGTGACAACACGATATGGCCATCGAGAATGGCGCGTGCGGCATCGGCAATTGGATCCTGCTGGTCGTCGCCTTCGGTCAGTACCGTGTAGAAAGCGGTAATTGATCCCTTGTCCGGCGCATCATTGCCCGCTCGCTCGACCAGCGCCGGTAGCCGGGCAAATACCGAGGGTGGATATCCCTTGGTGGCAGGAGGTTCACCAATCGCCAGTGCAATTTCTCGCTGAGCCATGGCATATCGGGTGAGGGAGTCCATGATCAACAGGACATTCAGGCCCTTGTCCCTGAAATCCTCTGCCAGACGGGTAGCATAAGCCGCTCCCTGAAGCCGCAGCAGTGGTGAATTGTCTGCTGGTGCTGCTACCACCACCGAGCGCTTTATTCCTTCATCGCCCAGAATGTTCTCGATGAAATCCTTGACCTCGCGGCCGCGCTCACCGATCAAACCTACAACGATGACATCGGCTCGGGTATAACGTGCCATCATGCCCAGCAGTACACTTTTACCTACGCCGGACCCGGCAAACAGGCCCAGCCGCTGCCCGCGGCCAATGGTCAACAGGGCATTGATACTGCGAACGCCCACATCCAGTACTTCCTTTATCGGCTCGCGTTGCAATGGGTTGAGGATTGGTGCGTTCAGGGAAACGTATTCGGCATCTTCCGGCGCCGGCCTGCCGTCCAGAGGGCGGCCCCGTGCATCAACGATCCGGCCCAGCAGGGCATGACCGACAGGAAAGCGCTTGCCTTGCTGGTGGCCGGTATCGATGGCTCGAACCCGTGCGCCGGGTACCAGTCCGGCAGTTTCGACGTAAGGCATCAGGAACAGCCGGTCACCGGTAAATCCGACAACTTCGGCTTCGGCCGTGCCGCTATGGTCATCCAGTTCGATCAGACAGCTTGAACCCAGTGGCAGTTTGAGGCCGGTGGCTTCAAGTACCAGGCCGGCGGCCCGGGTCAGTCGACCGAACTCCTGGGTTTGTCTAACGCGGTTGACCTGTCCGGTGGCCTGAGTGAGGCGTTGGTGCCAGTGCGCTGTAAACGGCGACGAGAGGGATGTCATCAATGTTCACCATGGCCCACGGCCTGGCGGATGCGATCCCACCGTCCGGCACGCGTGGCATCAATTTCACGGAAGTCGGTTTCAATGCGGCAATCACCGCGCTGCATGTCATGGTCGGCCAGCAGCTGCCAGCCGGCCTGGGTGAGTGCTTCGGAAAGCTGGTTTTTTACCAGATCAAGATCGTCGGGATTGACAAATAAACGAGGTTGACCTGTCAGCGTGGGCTCGTTGGCCAGCAGATCCTCAACATCATCCAGAATATGTTCCGGTGACAGATCCAGTGCTCGATTGGCCAGCTGGCGACCTGTTTCAAGGGCTAGATCGACCAGCTGCCGCCCAAGATCTTCATTGAGATGCGCCATGCTGTGTGAAAACTGCTCTACCAGTACGCTGATCGGTGAAATGGTATTATCCAGCCGCACGGCCAGCATGTTGGCATACTCGTCGTGGGCCTGTTGCTCTCCATCCTTGCGGCCTTCGTTGAAGCCTTCTTCATATCCCTGTTGACGCCCGGCTTCCATGCCTTCCCTGCGGGCCTGCTCGTATATGGCACGACGTCTGGCATCCTCCTCACGCCGCTGCTGGCGAGGATCGGGGCCTTTGGCGGCGGCAGGGCGGGTGCCGGCACGCCGCTCCAGTGACCCCATTTCCCATCGTTGCCAATGCTCGGGTGCATCAGACATATGCCTCATCACCTCCGCTGATTTGAATTTCACCGGAATCGGCCAGCCTTCGGATCAGCAGCAGAATGTTTTTCTGTTCTGCTTCAACGACGGATACACGAAGCGGCCCGCGCATCTGCATGTCTTCTCGCATCATCTCGGCAGCACGGTTGGACATGTTGGACAGGAAGCGGTTGAGCATTTCTTCCGGTGCACCCTTGAGTGCCACAACCAGCGAGTTGGTATCGATATCCTGCATGATGCGCTGGATCGTACGGTCGTCGAGGTCGGCAATGTTCTCGAACACGAACATCTCGTCGATGATCTGCTGGGCGAGAGAATCGCTGTAATTGCGGACGGTCTCGATAACGCTCTCTTCCTGAGTAGTATTCATCAGGTTGAGAATTTCGGCCGCGGTTCTTACGCCGCCCATCTTGCTGCGCTTGAGGTTCTGGCCATCGAGCAGGCCGCCCAGTACTTCGGTGAGTTCCTGCAGGGCAGCGGGCTGGACACCACTGAACGTGGCAATACGCAGGACGATGTCGTTGCGCAGGGCATCATCGAACAAGGCAAGAATATCTGCCGCCTGATGGCGCTCGAGGTGAACAATTACCGTGGCAATGATCTGCGGGTGTTCGTCGCGAATCATTTCGGCAACCACCGTCGGCTCCATCAGGTTAAGGGCATCAATGCCGGAGCCATGGTTTGCCTCGAAGATATCTTCCAGCATGCTGGCGGCACGGTCTTCTCCAAGCGCCTTCACCAGCACCGTGCGGATATGTTCGCTGGAGTTGATATCGATCGCGCTCAGTTGATCCAGCTCACTGTGGAAAAGGTTCAAGACTTCCGCAATACGCTCTCTGGATACCTGACGCAGGCCTGCCATCGCCATCCCCAGCTGTTGTACATCTCTGGGGGACAGGAACTTGAAGACCTCGGCGGCAGTATCCTCATCCAGTGTCATCATCAGGATGGCGCTGCGCTCCAGACCTTCTTCGTTAACAGCTGAATTATTTGCCATGTTCGCTCATCCACCCCTTGATAATCACGGCAACCAGCTTGGGATCTTCCTGCGCGAGGTTGCGAGTCTTGTCCAGTTTACGGTTGTAGTCATCACGTTTTTTCTGGCGTTTCTGTTCTTCTGCCTTGGTCAGCGCTGTATTTTCTTCAGCGTCATCCTCATCTTCGTCCTCGTCGTCATCGCCTACTGTGGCAGAGAAGCCTTCAGGTGTGCTGGCGACAGGTGCAGGCAGATAGCGGCCGGCATAGGGCTTGACCAGTTTCTTCCAGAGAATCAGTGCCACCAGAGCGATCAGCAGGTACTTGCCAATGGTCATGGCCAGTGCAATCAGCTGTGGATTTTCCCACCAGGCGGGTTCAGGCAGTGGCTGCGTCTTGGTAAAGCGTGAGTTGACCACTTCAAGAGAGTCACCCCGTGTCGCGCTGAAGCCCATGGCTTCACGTACCAGCCGGTTGATGCGATCAAGCTCATCGGCATCCAGCGCCACCATGGTGATGTTGCCTTCTTCATCCACCGTGGGTCGATAATCCACAACGACGGCCACTGACAGACGGCTGACGGTGCCGGTATCTTCCTTGACGTGGCGGATGGTGCGATCCACTTCATAATTCGTCGTGACGTTTTTCTGGGATGATTTTGGGGCGGTTACTTCTGTATTGGCGTTTTCACCCGTGTTGGGGTTGTTGATCGGTGAAGCTGCCGTGCCTGGTGGCTGGTTGCTCAGTGCGCCGGGCACGCCACCCACGGTGCCTTCACCGATCTGGCTTGACTCGCTGGATTGCTGGCTGCGCACTGCCGCTTCATTTGGCGGTTGATTTGGGCCGTATTGTTCCTGGGTATGTTCGCCCACCGAGAAATCGATATCGGCGTTGACCATGGCCTTGACGTTTTCCTGACCAACCAGCGGCGCAATAATGGCTTCAATACGCTGACGAATATTGTCTTCGATTTTCGAGGTATACGTCAGTTGGGTTTCATTCATGCTGCCCATGGCGTCATTGGCCTTGCTGGACAACAACTTGCCTGATTCATCAACGACAGTGACCTGACTTGCCGGCAAATCGGTAACGCTGCTCGATACAAGGTGAGCAATGGCATTGACCTGACCCGGATCAAGTACCCGGCCACCGTAAAGTGAGAGCACCACAGATGCCCGCGGCGTTTTCTTGTCACGTACAAAGACGCTGGGCTTTGGAATGGCCAGATGAACCCGGGCGGTACGCACGCTACCCAGAGATTCGATGGAGCGTGCCAGTTCGCCTTCCAGTGACCGCTGATAATTAATATGCTCTGCGAATTGACTGATCCCGAAGGACTGGGTATCCATCAATTCAAACCCCACATTGCCGCCATGAGGCAGGCCCTGAGTTGCCATCGCCAGCCGCGTTTGTGCGACCTTGTCGGCGGGAATGGAAATGGTTTCTCCGTTGGGAGTGAGTTTGTACGGGATCTGCATCTGTTCAAGCTGCGTGACGATTTCTCCACCGTCACGGCCGCTCAGGTTGGAAAACAGGACGCGGTAATCCGGCGTTCGAGCCCATAAAAGCAGGGTCACGATAATAGCCAGCGCTGCTGCTCCTGCCACAATGGCGGGGATCAGCGGGTTGGCCTTGATCTGCTCTATCAACGACGGCTTCTGCTTGTCTTCCACCGTGGTTGAGGTAGCTCCGTTAGTCATATGTGCGCCTCGTCACGCCAACTCTGCCAAGAGATAAAAGCGGTGACCTCAGTACTTGCCGGTATGACAGATGAGGTTGAACACCTCGCGGCCTGGGTCGAGGGTATTATTACCAACCGGGAAAAGTTTCATGGATGGAAAAGGTACGCTTTTAATCGTTAATTATTGTAATCGGCCAGGGCAGGGGGCTGTTAGGCTTCCTTACATCCAAAAATGGACGTTCACTATTGATCCCGGAGATCGGCAATGGCCATTAATACAACCGGTTCCATGCAGGCAGTCCTGCAACAACTACAGGCAACTGCAACACAGGCATCCCAGCAACCGTTATCAGGTGGGGCGAATGCCCTGTCAGATGGTGACAGTAACAATCATGTAAGCTTCGCCGGTATGCTCAAGTCCTCCATTGATCGTATTGATGGCATGAGACAGGCTGCCAACGTGAAGGCAGAACAATTTGAGCGAGGTGTGCCGGGTATCGGTATCAATGATGTAATGGTGGATATGCAGAAATCGAGCGTCGCCATGGAAATGGGTATTCAGGTGAGGAACCGGCTGATGAGTGCCTACAAGGAAATCATGAGTATGCAGGTATAGTTCAGCGTGATCTGAAGAAAAGAAGCCCACATCATGTGGGCTTCTTCTGTATTCAGGCTTCGGTATTGATCATTTGAAGCGTTCCCTCCTTCATGCGCTGAATAATGTTAACCATCTCCTCGGAAGGAATCTGCCTCACTACCTCACCATTGGTCTTATCGACCAGTTTCACGACCATACGATCAATGTCATCGTTGATTTCAAACTGGACGCTATAGCCTTCCAATAGCGCATTGAGTTCATCGAGTGTTTCGGGAGTAACGTTCGATGTATCGGATTTTTCATCTTCGGAAAGGAGTAAGGATGAACGATCCGGAGGCGCGGCTGGATCCGGTTTATGTGTGGCCTGCTGAGGCAGTAGCGCACTTGTAGCAATGGAGGGAGAAGCCGGTGGTATGTAGGCTGAAGTCATGTCGGGCACCGCGTGTCGTTAGTGGAGGGACAACGTACGGATGGGTGATTTTGTCGCTTTTCTTTTCATAATCGACCAGAATTTTTTTTTCTTGATAGTTTGATTTTGGATTTGATGGTGACCGAAAAGGATGATTTAATCAATTCACTCTGTTGATATTTTCAATCAAGAATAATCAATTTTGAGAGAAGGCTGTTTAAGCTTTATGTTAATCATGTTGATTTTTTAAAAATTTATGGTGTCTCAAAGTGGCTGGGGTGATAAAGAGTAGGTGTAATATAAATATTTAAATAATTTGGCCGAATCATTAGTATGATTCGGCCTCTTTTTCACGATTTTAGATTTTTTGATTTTATCAAATATGCATCATGTACTTCTCTGCGGCCTTTCTTTAAATGGAACTTCCCAAGTTTCTCGTAGCTTTCAGCCAAAGTTGTTTTTTGTTTTTTGTAATCCATGCTCGACCAAATGGATTTTTTATGGACCCTGTAGGCTGCTGGTTTTATGTCGTCCATATATTTGCTACTACCGTGGAGACCTAATATAGAGATTAAGAAAAGATCACCGTTAACAACTTTCTCCCTTTCTCGAGGGAATTTATCAAATGTTCTTCTGAACATTACAGATAGCGTTAATATGAAGCAATCATTATTAATAAGTTCTTCACTGCTGTAACTTCTTTTGAACTCTTTGGGAAGTTTAGAGCTCGCTATTATTCCAGATTCGTTAAATATAAAAGCATTATGATGTGTTAGCGAGCAGTCTGGGTTTCTTTCCATGTAATCGAACTGTTTTTGTATTTTTTGACTGTCTGTCCAATAATCATCTCCTTCGCATATAGCAATATACTTTCCTTGCGCAAATGGTAAGCTATTATCAACAGGCTTTTTGTTCCTCGAATACTGGTTTTCCTTTTGATAAATAGGTTTTATTGTTAATGGGAATTCAAGTGCATATTTCTCAATTATTTTAGCAGTGCTATCCGTTGAAGCATCATCATGAATTATTATCTCAAACGGGAAGTCAGTCTTTTGCGACAGGAAGCCCTTGATGGCATCTTCAATGTAACCCTCGTGGTTAAACGTGGCACAGATTATACTTACTACGGGGGTTCCTGGAATGCGATCGGCATCTGCTATTAGTGGTCCTGCTGGTTTTGGGATATGGCTAATTTGACCCATTATAAATTCATCTTGATGGATGGCACCTTCCGTGATCATCTTGGATTTAAATGCTTCGTTGAAATTAGCGACTCCAGATGACATGTTGAGTGGTGCTGGTGGTTTGCCGCTTAAAAACCTGCTCCATATAGCGCGCATGGCCTGAGAAAAGTGGTTGCCGAATTTTTCCGCATTACATACTGGTGACTGTAAAAGGAACTTTCTCAAACACGCACGGATCAGGCTCAAGTTGGTGATGTCACTTGCCAGCTCGATAACACGTTGTTTATATTCATCCCAGTCATTGACAACCAGTTCGGGCATTCCTGCATTGATCAAGTGAGTAGCAGAGTGTCGTCCGGCAAATGTAGGACCAGGCAAGGTCACCACGGGTACACCCATCATGAAAGCCTCACATGTAGTCAATCCACCAGAATAGGGCCAAGTGTCCAATGCGATGTCTACGCGGTTATAGGCGTTTAGCAAATCCCTGTGTTTGGATGGGCCTTCGATATCGATACGATCGGGACTGATGCCAAGTTCGCTCATGGCACTGTAAATCGCTTGCGTATATTCCTCACTTGAGTACTGAATACTTTTAAGAAATAGCCTGCTATCAGGCATTTCCTGCATGATCATTGCCCATTGCTGCAGTAGTTCACTGTTTATTTTTGACGGGTTGTTGAAACATCCAAAGGTTATGTGCCGATTGGATATGGCAGGTAGTGCTGTAATCTGTGGCGCATAAGTTGGCGGTGTGTAACAGATATAATCATCAGGCATCCGAATCAGTTTTTCAGTATATTGATCATCTACGCCATCAGGTGTCTCGTAGTTGTCACTTATCAAGTAGTCAATTGATGGGTGGCCACTGGTGTTAATAAGCCCACCGACCCACTTTACGATAATGGGTGCAGGTTTCAAGGCCAGACATGGTAGTCTGCTTCCATCACCGTAGCCTGAAAGGTCGATCAATATATCAATGTTGTCTGAGTGTATTTTATCGGCAAGCTGCTTCGATTTTAATTTCCCTATCAGATTCCATGTTCTGCATCTTTTTGAAATTCTTTTTGTCAGAAAGTCGTTTGAATTATTGGTGGTGTACCCATGGAACTCCAAGTCTCCTGATGTGTTTTCGAGGGCAGATGTTATCATTTGTCCAACTGGATGGAGTCTAAATCCAGAAGAAACGAGTCCTATTTTTATAGTTTGGTTTTTTGTAAAATAACCTGTTTCGTAGGTGAAAGGATGTTCATTTGTTTTAAATGTTTGATGCCAGTTTTTTATGGTTTTAGTTATGTTTTCAGCTGTTTCTTTCGGGTTGTAATGCTTTCCGATAATATAGTTGAAATAGGCTGTGTGATAGTTGGGGTTCAGTTTTAGTGCTTTTAGATAGAGTTCTTCGGCAGAATCTAGCTGACCAAGATCCTTATACAGGTTTGCTGCATCGTTTAACAGGTATTCATTGTCGGGGTCTTTCTCCAACAGCCCGTTTATTATATTAATGGACTCGGAATATTTTCCGAGCTTTACTGCGATGTGTGCCTTCAGCACCAGACAGGACTTATCGCTGTACCCTAGCTTCTCTGCGCTTGAAACGTATTCATATGCTTTCTCAAAATCTCCGCTTTCAGCTAGCATTTCGGCAGCGCTAAAGTGCCCCTGCGAAAAATCCGGGGCAAGCTTGATTGTCTTCAAAACGTGTTTTTTGGCGGCATCAGGGCTGCCCAGCTCATGGTGAGCCCGCGCCAGAAAATGATGTGCATGACCATCGTTCGGTGCCAGCAATATGGATTTTTCTGCTGCTGCCTTTGCCTTTTCCGGGTAGCCAGTTTTCAGCAGACAGCTACTGTAAGCTTTCCACGCAAAACTATCCTTCGGGTATTTTCTTGTTAGTACTTTTGCAAATTCTCCAGCTGCATTGAATTGTCTATCATCATAAAGAGCTAAAAACTCCTTTTGAGCTATTGCCGGGATATGCTTTTTTTGCCCTTTGTTCTTTTTAGGAAGACGCCGTGTTTTCATTCTCATGCCTCTGATGGGTGAAGGATTACGAGAAGTATAAGGACAAGCTTTAGAGGAACAGAACGAGGATAAGCGCTGGTTAACGGTGCAATTTAGTATTTTGTGCTGAATTACAGGCATAAAAAAAGGGGCCGGCATAGGCCGGCCCCCTTGGATGCATCAAACGATCAACGCAGCAGGGAAAGCACACCCTGGGTGGTCTGGTTGGCCTGGGCCAGTACCGAGGTACCGGCCTGCTGCAGGATCTGGGCCTTGGACATGTTCGAGACCTCGGTCGCGTAGTCGGCGTCCTCGATGCGAGAACGGGCAGAGCTCAGGTTGGTCGAGGTGGTGCTGATGTTGTCGATCGCAGACTCGAAGCGGTTCTGCACGGCACCGAGGTCACTGCGGTTGTTGTCGACGACTTTCAGCTGGGCGTCCAGATCAGCCAGAGCAGTAGCCCCCATGACATCGAAGCCTTTAGCATCTACTGTGCGGGCACTACCGTTGACCGACGCCAGGGCGCTAGCGGTTGTTCCGGTGTCAGAAAATACGTTGAAGCCGGTGGCTGCACCGATACTGATGTCGATTTCTTCATCATCGTTGGCGCCAACCTGAATGCTGAAGGAGGTGGTGGCTGTCTGCGAGAACAGGGCGGTGCCGTTGAAGGTGGTCTGCTCGGTGACGCGGTTGATCTCTTCCAGGCGCTGGTTGACTTCCTTCTGGATGGAGTCGACGTCGCTGGCCGAGTTGGTGCCGTTCTGGGCC
>NZ_JAMLJK010000001.1:1347095-2179512 GCF_023700005.1 Larsenimonas rhizosphaerae
ATGGCGCTGTTCAGGCTGGACTGGGACTTGTTCAGGTTCTGCTGAGTCTGGAGAGACAGGGTATTGGTGTTGATGACCATTGCCATGATGTCGATTCCTTAACGCTGTGTTATGGAAATGGCGGTGGTTCGCCATTTTTGGTGCGGCTGTTCTCGCCGCTGGTGAAGTTATCGACGCAGGTAGTATTTGCTTTAGTCCAAGAATAAAAATGTTTGTATCCAAATGTATCATTGTGCTACGCGTGTGTGTCGCAAAAAGGGAAAGAGCGGGCTCAAGGTGGGGTTTATCAGCGAATCAGGTTTCATGGATGGACGTAAGATAGCCTGCATGGGGAGTGCTTTGGTTTTCAGTGGCATCAGCACTTCAGGACCAATCGGGCAGGCTTGCAGAGTACCTCATTATGTATACCGCCGAAGGCAAATTGAGTCAGTCGAATGTGGTCGAACAGTATATGCCTCTGGTTCGACGGCAGGCACTTCAACTTCAGGTGAGACTTCCTTCAAGCGTTGAGCTGGACGATTTGATACAGGCGGGCATGGTGGGTCTGCTGGATGCTTATAATCGATTCGATTCCGGGCAGGGCGCTACCTTTTCCACGTATGCATCTCAACGTATTCGTGGCTCGATGATTGATGAGCTTCGAAGTCGTGACTGGTTGCCCCGGAGCGTTCGTCGTACCAGTCGTGATATTGATCGAACCATTCATCAACTCGAACAACAGAACGGAAGGGCTGCAACGGAGCGTGAAATAGCAACCGCACTGGATATGTCCCTGGAGGACTATCGCAAGGTGCTGACAGATACCAATAACGGCTATCTATTGCCGTTTGAAGATACCAGCACGGATGAAAGCGAGGCTTCTCATGTTTCCCGGGATGTGGCTTTCATGGATACACCTCAGGATGCCTGTTTTGCCAATGCTGATCGCCAGCAGCTGACAGAAGCAATTGATCTACTGCCCGAGAGGGAAAAGCTGTTGCTGAGTCTCTATTATCAGGAGGAGCTGAACCTCAAGGAGATAGGCGCGGTGTTGGGCGTGAGTGAATCTCGCGTTTGTCAGCTTCACAGCCAGGCGGTCGCCAGGCTGCGTGTGAGTATGGTGGAGCAGTTTGCCTGACTCTATTAAGTGGCGTTTGAAAAAACACCCGCTCAGGCGGGTTTTTTTATGCCTCCATATTCTGCCCTTCATATCATTGCCAGGTAATGGTGAATGGATACATGGCTAGTAAATATCGCCATTAAGGTTGTTTTTTATATCCAGAAAGTAACGTTGGATATATTTTTGTTTTAAAAATGGAATTTTATGTTTTTAAAGTAAAATTGTTATGTTTTTGTATTTAAAGGTTTTTTTATTTGTATCGTATAAATAAAATTAGACTTCTAGTACTTTTTATTTACCTTTCTTTGGTTCTTTGTTGGCGAATAGACTTATTATTAGTCCATTAAACAACCCCTCAAAGCGCCATTTTTATAAGCATACCAGGATTCATTCTTCCTTTGTCTCATAGGCAACGATAGGCTTTGCACAAGTTCGGGATTGGTGACCACTGCTGACGCCCTGCAAGGGATAACGGGCGGCTTCAGTGAGAGGGCAAGGATGGCTTCGCGTCCCCAATCAAATGACCACGATCCGAACCATAAAAAATATCGCCTAAGGGATGGGAAACGATATGAACTGCAAAGAATTCGATGTTGCTGCAACAGAAGTCATTCTTCACGAACATACCAGCGAATTGCTACCGATGACGGTTGTGGCAAAACAGGTCGGGCTATCTACTTCCCACCTGCGCCGCAAGTTCAAGCAATCGTTCGGCGTGACGCCTACTGACTATCATGCCACGATCCGTCTTGATCGCGCTGCACTGCTTCTTGTTTATACACGCAAGAGCATCATGGAAGTGGCGCTGGAGTGTGGTTATCAGGATCACGCGGCGTTCAGCCGGGTTTTCCGCCGCCACTTTGAAATGTCTCCGCGGGCCTACCGCGACACGGTGCGCATGACACTGGGTGCTGGCGCCTCTGCACAGAAGTCCGTGCGTCCGGTGAGTGTTGTAGAAAGTACGGAAGAGTCCTTCTTTCTTGTCATGCGCTCCTTTGGTAATGAGCAGGGCAGTGATGAAAGCATTCGTCGCCATCTGCTGGATCTGTGCCCGCACGGTACGCGTGAAAGTATTCTGGAGCCTGTCTGCTTTGTCTATGATGATCCGCGCATTACACCGGAGCATCGTACTCGCAAGGACGTCGGTTACCGGATGTCTCGCCGTGAAACGTGGAATCCGCCGCTGCCGCTTCGCTGGCTGCGTGTAGAAGCTGGTCGTGAAATGCACACTACCCTGACGCATTGGGATCAGCTGGAATCAACATTTCAGCATATGGCACTGGACTGGGCCCTGACCCATGGCGAGCAGATCAAGGTGGACCATTCACGCATTACCTTTCACGACGGCCAGAAAGACGCCAACGGTGAAAGCGCCATGACATTGACTATCCCGCTGGAATAAATGGCGGCGACTCCAGATACTAAAAGGCAGCCTTCAAGGCTGCCTTTTTTATATCAATGCGCGCTCTGCGACTTATTCAGCCTTCAATACAGTGAACAGCATATTCAGCATGCTGGCACCTTCAGCCTTCAGATCAAAGGCGGTGGGTTCTCTCAGCCAGTCATAAATGATGCCCTGAAGTGCAACATGTATCAGGCGCGCTGCGCAGTGAGGTGATATGCAGGATTTAAGCCGGCCTTCACTGGCAGCCTGTTCCATCATCTTGAGCATATGATCAAAGCTTTCACGCACGATACTGGTGTGCGTCTTGAGGGGGTCGATGTCATCGGTCTGCTCGCACCGGTAAAGAAGGATCGTGTAAGTGCGGCGATAGCGTGGCTGGACTATTCGTTGAAATGCGACGTTGATGGCCCGCTCAAGGTCAATCAGGGGATGGCCTGCATGTTCGGATTCCTCGAGGTCCTGGATCAACTGATTCAATGGCAGTTTGACGCGGTCCAGCAGGGCATTGAACAGGTCGGCCTTGTTCTTGAAATGCCAATACACAGCGCCGCGCGTCATGTTGGCACGCTGAGCGATCTGCTCCAGAGACGTGCGTGAAACCCCCTTTTCATAGAACAGGTTTTCCGCAGCATCCAGCAATACCTGACGAGTCTCTTCCGCCTCGATTTTTGTTCGTCGCGCCATTAACGATAAATCTCCATGAATAAGCGGCTATAGTATAAGGCAGAATAGTCAGTTTACATACATACATGAATGCATCTAAACTGGCTGTTATCCTTTATGATCGGAGTGTAAGCCAACATGAGCTTGGGAAAAGTACGTGCCTGGCCAGGGCGGCCTGTATGGGTGCTATGCGTAATCGGCCTGCTGATGGCGGGCTGTGGTGACGGCGAGAAATCCTCGCAGAAGAACCAGGCCAGCGCAGCGTCTGCAAAGCCGGCTCAGGTGGAAACGGTTGCGCCGATGGATTTAACGCTTGAGCGTGAGTATCCGGCCAAGATTCGTAGTGATCTTTCAGCAGATATCGTGGCCAGGGTCAGTGGCGTGCTCGAAAAGCAGCTTTACACTCCCGGAGATACGGTAGAGAAGGGGCAGACCCTCTTTATTATCGAGCAGGCTCAGTACAAGGCGGCTGTTGAACAGGCTCGAGCGGATGTTGAAAGTGCCAGGGCCACGCTTGAAAACAATCGCAGGGATTACGAGCGCTACAATGAGCTTTACAAGCAGCGTTCTGTCAGCCAGCAGCAGCGGGATTCAGCGCTGAGTGCCTACCGTACGGCCAGGGCTTCGGTTGCTCAGGCTCAGGCCGCCCTTGATGATGCTCAGATCAGTCTGGACTATACGACGGTCAAGGCACCGGTCAGTGGCCGGGTGGGGCTGAATGAGGTCAACGTCGGCAATTATGTAGCGGTCCAGACTGAATTGACGACGGTCACTCCTCTTGATCCTCTTGAAGTGCGGTTTGCGTTACCTCAGTCCGACGCCTTCGCCCTGAGACGACAGCGCACTGATGACCCTGAGTCCATTAAGGCCAGCCTCGAGTTTCCCTATGCCGACCAGAGTGGCAGCACCGATACCAGTCTCAAGGGAACCTTGAACTTCCTTGGGTCGCGGGTTGACGATACAACCAGCACAGTGCAGGCGCGGGCGGTATTCAAAAACCCGGGCGACCTGTTCCTTCCCGGGCTGTTCGTCCGTGTCAAATTGCTTGGTGTGAAGCATTACAGTGCGCTGGCTGTACCGGAAGTTGCTGTTACCGAGGGGCTCAAGGGGCCTCAGCTTTATATCCTCAATGACAAGGACGTAATCGAAAATCGCTTTGTATCACTCGGCGAGCAGGCCGGCGGCTGGGTGGTGATCAGTGATGGTCTTGCAAAGGGTGACAGGGTCGTTGTGTCAGCCATAGGCAGTGTATCGCCGGGTGACAAGATCAAACCTCAGGCATTTGATGGTCAGCCTGCCACCACTCCAACGGATCCGTCCGGCAAGAATGGTGCGTCGACGCATCAGGCGATGCAGGGGACCAGTATCAGTGGCCAGGACACTCAAAAAGATGCGCCATCACAGCAACAGGATCAGTAAGCGGGTTAATCGATGAATATATCCAGCTTCTTTATAAACCGGCCTATCTTTGCGACGGTGGTGTCTATCATCATCACGCTGGTAGGCTTGATGGCGATGCGGACGCTGCCCATTGAGCAGTATCCGCAGGTAGTACCCATCACCGTCTCCGTTCAGGCCACGTTTCCCGGAGCAGATGCAGAGACGGTGTCTGAGACTGTGGCCTCACCTCTGGCCGAGCAGGTCAATGGTGTGCAGGACATGATCTACCTGACCTCGGCAAGTGCAGATAACGGGGTCATGAACATGAAGGTGTACTTCAGGATTGGTACCGACCCTGATATAGCCACCATCAATGTTAACAACCGAGTCCAGCGAGCGCTGTCACAGCTGCCATCATCCGTTCAAAGTCAGGGTGTTACGGTTGAGCTTCAATCCAGCAGTATCCTGTTGTTTGCGGCCCTGTTGTCGCCGAACAATCAGTATGACTCTCTTTATCTGAATAACTACGCCAACATTAATGTTGTCGATGAGCTTAATCAGCTCAACGGTGTGGGCAAGGCAGAAGTTCTGGGTAATCAGAGCTTTGCCATGAGGATCTGGCTCAACCCTGACAAGATGGCCCAGTACGATATCACTCCCGCTGAAGTATCAGCGGCCATTCAGGCCCAGAATACCGTGGTGTCGGCGGGCAAGCTGGGTGGAGAGCCTCAGCGTACGCCGGTGGCCAATACTTATACCATTACCACTCAGGGTCGTCTCAAGAGCGTTGGTCAGTTTGAAAATATTCTATTAACCACGAAGTCGGACGGTTCCTCGCTTTATCTGAAGGATGTTGCCCGCGTCGAGCTGGGGTCGACCCAGTATGGTATCCAGGCGCGTACCAACAATAATCCGATTGCACCGATCGCGGTCTATCTGCAACCCGGCGCCAATGCGCTTCAGGTGGCCAGGGAAGTCAAGTCCACCATGAAGGAGCTGAAAACGCGCTTCCCGGCGGGCCTCGACTATGTCATTCCCTATGACACTACGCTGTTTATCAATGCCTCGATCGAGTCGGTTGTCCATACCTTTGTCGAAGCCCTGATTCTGGTGGCGCTGATTGTCTTTATCTTCCTGCAGAATTGGCGCTCGACCCTGGTGGCAATGTCGGTAGTGCCCATCTCGGTGGTAGGTACCTTTGCCGGCATGTATATGCTCGACTTCTCGATCAACCTGTTGTCGCTGTTCGGGATGATTCTTGCTATCGGGATCGTGGTGGATGACGCCATCGTGGTCATCGAGAACGTTGAACGTATTCTCGAGCATAATCCGGATGTCAGCCCCATGGAGGCGGCGTTCGAGGCCATGAGGGAGGTAACCGGTCCGGTACTGGCGACGGCATTCATCATGGCTGCCGTATTTGTGCCGGTTGGGTTCCTGACTGGATTGACCGGGAAAATGTACCAGCAGTTTGCCATTACCATTGCAATCTCGGTCAGTATCTCGGCGCTGGTAGCCCTGTCCTTTACGCCGGCCATGTCAGCGATCTTCATCAAGCGCAAGGATGATCTCAAGCAGTCGCGTCTTGCAAAAGTGCTTCACAAGCCGTTCGAGTGGTTCAACCGTGGCTTTGACAAGCTGACCAACGCCTTCATGGTGGTAGTCGGCTTTTTGATCCGCCATGTCATCGTGTCACTGGCTCTTCTGGTGGGATGTTGTGTTCTGTCAGCCTGGGTATACATGCGACTGCCCGGCGGGCTTATTCCGGCGGAGGATCAGGGGGTGCTGGTAGCTTCCGTTTCCCTGCCGGCCGGCTCGTCGGTGGCGCGTACCGATGAGTATGTGCAGAAGCTCAATGCCGAGATACAGAAAAACCCGGCGGTGGAATATACGACGTCGATTACCGGGTTCGATATCCTGACCAGCGCGTCGAATACCGCCAAGGCCAGTGTGTTTGTGCTGCTGAAACCATGGGGTGGGCGCGATATAGATATCACTCAGATGATTGGCAATGTCATGCAGGCTGGTGCCAGTATTCCCGGGGGCAAGACCATTGCGTTCAACCTGCCGCCAATTCAGGGGCTGTCCACCACCGGTGGTTTTACCGGTTATCTTGAATCCCTGGGAGGGGACTCTCCACAGCAGCTTTATCAGGCATCACTCAAGGTCATGCAGGCGGCTGGTAAACGGCCGGAACTGGCGCAGGTTTTCACAACGCTTAATGTCAGCATTCCCAATTATCGGGCGCATGTGGATGAAAACAAGGCCAAGAGCCTTGGCGTCGACCTCAATGACCTGAATACAACGCTGTCGAGCACGTTCGGCAGCAGCTTTGTCAATTACTTTACGCGCAATAGTCGTAACTTCCAGGTTTACCTGCAGTCCGAGGATCAGTTCCGCCGGTCGCCGGATGATCTGAGCAAGGTCTTTGTTCGTGGCGGCAATGGCAGCCGTATTCCGCTGTCCACTCTGGTAACCCTCGAGCGCACACATGCACCGACCGTTGTGGACCGGTTCAATGTGTATCCTGCCGCTCAGTTCCAGGGGCAGCCTGCACCTGGCTATAGTTCGGGTCAGGCAGTTCAGGCCATGAAACAGGTGGTAAACGAGACGCTGGGCAGCCAGTACAAGATGGGCTGGACCGGTGAAGCCTATCAGCAGGAGAACGCTGGCGACGCATCAACACTGGCCATTGTCTTTGGTCTGATCATGGTCTTTTTGATTCTGGCTGCTCAGTATGAGCGCTGGACGCTGCCGATCGCCGTAGTATCTGCCGTGCCCTTTGCCTTTGTCGGTTCGGTTCTGGCGGTATGGATGCGGGGGCTTGAAACCAGTGTTTATCTGCAGATCGGCCTGCTGGTTGTGGTGGGGCTGGCGGCGAAAAACGCGATTTTGATCGTGGAATTTGCCCAGCAGCAACGTGATGAAGGTAAAAGCATCGTCGATGCTGCGACAACGGCGGCCCGCATGCGTTTTCGTCCTATCGTCATGACCTCACTGGCCTTCATTGGCGGTACTCTGCCACTGGCGCTGGCTTCAGGCGCGAGTGCTGCCAGCCGCCACCACATCGGCACCCCGGTGGTTGGGGGCATGCTGACGATTACCATTCTGGCCAGTGTGTTTGTTCCGGCGTCCTATGTCTTCATCATGACGGCACAGGAGAAAATGGCCAAACGGTTCGGTCGTGGCAATAACGCGCAGGATCAAGCCTGACATGGCCGGCAGGTGGAGTTGCCACCTGCCTTTTCTGTTCTATTCCCACTAAAAAGCCGCCTCGAAAGGCGGCTTTTTAGTGGGAGCGTGATTTTTACAAATCCTCGTCCGACACATCTTCCGGAGCAAGGCGCAGCCCTGAGGCCGGAAGCGGGTGACCATCAAGCGTTGGTCCCTTGTCAGCCAGTTGAAGGCGGCCGTCGAGAAACCAGCGCACTGTCATCGGATAGATCAGGTGTTCACGCGTCAAGACGCGCTCTGCCAGAGTTGATTCATCGTCATCGGCCTCCACCGGTACGGCAGCCTGTACCACAATCGGGCCGCCATCCAGTTCTTCGGTGACGAAGTGCACACTGGCACCATGCAGTGTGGCACCTTCTTCCAGCGCCCGCCGGTGTGTATGCAGTCCGCGGTACTCTGGTAAAAGTGATGGATGAATGTTCAGCAGGCGACCGTGATAGCGAAGCACGAAGGCCTTTGACAGGATGCGCATGAAACCGGCCAGCACGACAAGATCAGGCTGGTGATGGTCAATGATACGAATCAGTTCGGCATCGTAAAGGTCGCGGTCACGCTCGTCATGGAAATGACGAAACCGGGCCGGGTCGACGACTTCTGCGATGACGCCAGCCTCGCGTGCGCGCTCCAGACCGTAGGCATCGGCCTTGTTGCTGATCACGGCAATGATGTTACCGCCCAGTTCATCATGTTCCTGGGCATCAAGCAGGGCCTGCAGGTTACTGCCACTGCCTGAAATCAGCACCACGACCCGGCTAGGGTCGGCTGTTTCTGCTTCAAAACTCATGCCTTCACAGACCCCAGCTGAACCTGTTCCTCATCACTCTGACGCTCGGTAATGCAGCCAAGTGTATAAACCGTTTCGCCGCAGGATTCGAGGTGGGCACGGGCCTTGTCCGCATCTTCGGCCGGGACCACTACCACCATGCCGATGCCGCAGTTGAGTACACGGTACATTTCACGCTCTTCAACCTTGCCCCGATCCTGCAGCCAGTCAAAGACGGCAGGACGTGCCCATGCGCTGGTATCGACCTGCAATGTGGCATGTGCCGGAAGCACCCGCGGCAGGTTTTCAAGCAGGCCGCCGCCGGTAATGTGGGAGAGGGCATGTACCCGGGCATCGCTGTCCCTGAGCAGCGACAGCAAAGACTTGACGTAGATGCGCGTGGGCGCCATCAGTGCATCACCAAGGGTGGTGCCATCAAGATCCTGCTCCAGCGATTCACCGCTGCGCTCGATGATCTTGCGGATCAGGGAGTAACCATTGGAATGCGGGCCACTGGAGGCCAGGCCCAGGGCCACATCGCCGGTGGCTACCTTGCTGCCATCCAGGATATCGGCCTTTTCAACAACACCGACACAAAAGCCGGCCAGGTCGTAATCGCTGCCTTCATACATGCCAGGCATTTCAGCAGTTTCGCCACCGACCAGTGCACAGCCCGCCTGCAGACATCCTTCACCGATCCCGGTAACTACATCCGCGGCGATATCGATGTCCAGACGCCCCGTGGCGTAATAATCCAGAAATTGAAGTGGTTCGGCCCCGGCAACCACCAGGTCGTTGACACACATGGCGACCAGATCAATGCCGATGGTGTCATGACGGCCAAGCTCCATGGCCAGACGAAGTTTGGTGCCGACGCCATCGGTGCCGGTGACCAGTACCGGCTGCCGGTAACCGGCCGGCAGCTCACAAAGAGCCCCGAAGCCACCCAGACCGCCCATGACTTCAGGGCGATGGGTGCGTTTGGCGACGCCCTTGATGCGCTCAACCAGTGCGTTGCCGGCATCAATGTCGACACCGGCGTCTTTGTAGCTGAGGGGAGCATCGGAAGAGTGCGAAGTCATGTGCGTTCCTGTACTAAGCGATGGCCGTGGTCTGAGCGACCTGGAAAGAAAGCGGGAGTATATCACTGCCTCTTGTGGCTCGCATGGGGTCACCATGCAAATGGAGGGATGGCAGCTGCAGAGAAAGTCCCTAGAATGCAGAGCAGGCTTTATTCATCGTTTTCAGGAAAACCCGTATGTCGAAGCGTTTCTGGTGGGGAATCGTCAGTTCACTGGCGGCGCTGTGGTTGTTTGTTACCTTGACACCTATTTTGATGCCCTTTTTCGTGGGCATGATTCTGGCGTACCTGGGGGATCCGCTCGCAGACAGACTTGAAGCGCGAGGCCTTTCACGGCGCCTCGCGGTGTCGGTCGTATTTGTGCTGTTGTCGGTAGTGGTGATCGGGTTGACCATCATTGTCATTCCGGTGATGTGGCGACAGCTGGTGCAGCTGGCTGACGCTGTTCCAATGATGATCAACTGGACGCAGCAAACGGTGTTGCCCCGGATTCAGGAATGGACCGGTTCCGACTTTACCGCCGATCTTAATCAGGTGCGTGATATGGTTACCGGCCATTGGAAGGAAACCGGCTCCGTGGCCGCGCAGCTTCTCGCACAACTGTCTCGTTCCGGTCTGGCGCTGGCCTTCTGGCTGGGCAATCTGGCCATTATTCCCGTGGTAACCTTTTATTTGCTGCTGGACTGGGATCGGATGAAGGCACGGATACGTGACGCTATCCCGCGCGACTGGGTGGGTACCGTTACCGGGCTGGCCCACGAGTGTGATGAGGTATTGAGCGCGTTCATGCGAGGGCAGTTACTGGTCATGCTGGGTCTTGGGGTTGTTTACGCGACCGGCCTGACGCTGCTGGGGGTCAAGTTCGGCTTTTTGATCGGTGTATTGGCAGGACTTGCCAGTATCGTGCCTTATCTTGGTGTCATCTTTGGCGTGGTGCTGGCGGAGCTGGTGGCATTTTTCCAGTTTCAGGCACTTTGGCCACTGGCCGCCGTAGGGGGCGTATTTGTGCTCGGTCAGATTCTGGAGAGCACCGTGTTCCAGCCATTGCTGCTGGGAGATCGAATCGGTCTGCACCCGGTAATAGTGATTTTTTCCGTTATGGCGGGAGGCCAGCTGTTCGGCTTTGTGGGGGTGTTGCTGGCACTGCCGGTGGCCGCCATGCTCATGGTAGTATTGCGCTATCTCTTTACACAGTACAAGGCGAGCCGCATGTATACGTCCAAAACTTCCGTTTATATCGATCAGGACTGATAGCGACATGATTTCAGGGCCTGCACAGTTACCTCTGGGCGTCGGGCTTCGCGATGATGCGACCTTTGCCAATTTCATGGGCGAGGGCAATCTTCCGCTGGTCAATCAGCTCGAGTGCCAGCTGACTCCCGCCGGGGAACCCTTTCTTTATGTGTGGGGGGCGTCGGAATCCGGCAAAAGCCACCTGCTGCAGGCCGCCTGTCATGCTGCCAGTATCAATGGCGTGTCTACCCTGTATCTGCCGCTCGCTGATATCGGCCACTTCCCGCCGTTGATGCTTGAGGATCTGGAAAACCTTGAACTGATCGCCATTGATGATCTGGATGTGGTGATAGGGCGCAAGCGGTGGGAGGAGGGGCTGTTTCATTGCTTCAATCGCCTGAGGGATGCGGGGCGTCGATTGATCATTGCGTCGGAAAGACCGCCTCGCCAGTTACCGGTCAAATTGCCGGATCTGGCATCTCGTCTGACCTGGGGAGCCACGTTTCACCTTCACCCGCTGGATGACGAACAGCGGCTGGGTGCGTTGAGACTCCGCGCCAGAGAGCGCGGCATGTTTCTGCCCGACGAAGTGGGGCGGTATTTGATTCACCGTGGCCCGAGACGGCTGTCATCGTTGTTTGAAACGCTGGCTCGGCTGGATGATGCGTCACTTTCAGCGCAACGCAAGCTGACTATCCCGTTTGTCAAACAGGCGCTTGAGTGGTAGGTCTCTACTGTTTTCTGCGCCGCTTTTCTCTTTCTTCCATGGTATATCGGCCCCGCCCGGGGTGGCAGTCCTGCTGTAATATCAACTGCCTGCATCGAATAACCTCCTTTTTCCCTGCTGCTGATAGAACTTTCGCGTAAGTCGAAAGCAACTTTAGTCATAGCCCGGAATTTCCTTCCTGCGCCCCTGTACGCACCGAGTATGGTCTTGCACTTCATTGATATCAGAAATGATATGAGTAGCAGGCCTAAACGCTATTAGTCGGTTATCACTTTGCAGATTAATGTCGTGACATGAACTTTCTGTATTTTCCTGCCAATAACAACTGAGCCTCTCTGGGCCGGAGATTGCCAATGATTCGCTTTATTACCACTTCCTTTTTGACGCTGGGTATCAGTCTGGGCGCAGGCTTGAGTGCCGCCCAGGCGCAGGATGATGTGAAAATCGGGTTTATCGTTAAAAAACCCGAGCAGGCCTGGTTCATCAATGAGCAGAAGGCGGCCAGTCAGCTGGGCGAGGAAAAGGGCTTTTCAGTCGTACGGCTTGCCGGTGAGGATGGTCAGCAGGTATTGAGCGCCATTGATAATCTGCATTCTCAGGGGGCGCAGGGGTTTGTCATTTGCCCGCCGGACGTTCGTCTTGGGCCGGCCATCGTCAACCGGGCTGAACGGTATGGCATGAAGGTGGTTACGGTCGATGATCGTTTTGTCGGTTCGGATGGCGAGCCCATTGCCTCCGTGCCGCATCTTGGCATGTCCGGGTACAAGATCGGGCAGCAGGTCGGTGAGGCGATTGCAGCAGAAATGAAGGCGCGCGGATGGGATCCTGAGACCGTCGCGGCACTGCGTATCAGCAATTATGAGCTGCCTACTGCCAAGGAGCGCACTGATGGCGCGACCCAGGCCTTGCTGGCGTCCGGATTTGTCGAAGGCAATATCTATGATGCCCCTCAGCAGAATACGGATACCAGCAGCGCCTTTGCCGCCGCATCCCCCATTTTTTCCAAGCATGGTGATTTCGATCACTGGGTGATCTATGCGCTGAATGAAGAAAGCGTATTGGGTGGCGTACGTGCCAGCGAACAGTATGGTCTGTCGCCTGATCAAGTGATCGGAGTGGGTATCAATGGCTCCGGTGCGGCCTTTGCCGAATTTTCTCGCCAGAAACCTACCGGCTTCTACGGCACGATGGCTGTCAGCTCAACCATGCATGGCCGTCAGACTGCCGACAATCTGTACACCTGGATCAAGGAGGGAGAAAAGCCCCGGGACAATACTGAAACCACCGGTACGCTGATGACCCGTGATAACTGGGAACAGGTGCGTGCTGACCTCGGGCTGTGATACGGGGCCTGGTCTGCCACCGGGCATTACATGAAGTGGGAGTAGGTTCATGACGGATGCATATCTGCGTGTTGAAAACGTCACGGTAGAGTTTCCCGGTGTAAAGGCTCTTGATGGTGTCAGCTTCTCTGCTCATGAGGGGCAGGTACATGCCCTGATGGGGGAAAATGGGGCCGGAAAGTCAACGCTGCTCAAGGTGTTGAGTGGCGTAAACCGATTGTCCGAAGGCTGTCTTTATATAGGGGGCGAGTCGTACGCGTTCAGCAATGCCCGCGAAGCCCTCAAGAGCGGTATTGCCATCATCTATCAGGAGTTGACGCTGGCGCCGAATCTGTCGGTGGCAGAAAACCTGTTGATGGGTCAGCTGCCTGCCCATCACGGGTTTGTGGATCGGCGGCGTTTGCGTGACAAGGCGCTGGCCATTCTGGAGGAGCTCGGGGAGGGCAAGCTTCACCCGTCCACCAGGGTGCGAGAGCTGTCTGTTGGTCAGCAGCAAATGATTGAAATCGGTCGGGCACTGCTGCGCAATGCCCGCATCATCGCCTTTGACGAGCCCACCAGTTCACTGTCCGTTCAGGAAACGCGTCATCTCAAGCGGATTGTGGCCCGCCTTCGTGACGAGGGGAAGGTGGTGCTTTATGTCACCCACCGAATGGAAGAAGTCTTTGAGATGTGTGATGCCGTCACGGTATTTCGTGATGGTCGCCATATTCGCACCCACGACACGCTGGAAGGCCTCGATCACGATGCGCTGGTCAGCGAGATGGTAGGGCGTGACATCAATGATGTGTATGGCTATCGCCCCCGTGAACAGGGAGATGTACTGCTTCGTCTGGACGGTATCAAGGGGCGCGGCGTTACCGCGCCTGCCAGTCTGGATATTCGCCGCGGTGAAGTGCTGGGGCTGTTCGGGCTGGTCGGGGCGGGGCGCAGTGAGCTGATGCGACTGGTCTGTGGGGCTGAGCATGCCAGTGAAGGGGCCGTGGTGTTCAAGGGGGCGGCCTGCCGCTTTGAATCGGCTCAGGCGGCGATTCGGGCCGGTATTGCCATGTGCCCGGAAGATCGCAAGACACAGGGTATTTTTCCGGTAGCCAGTGTATCCGACAATCTCAATATCAGCTGTCGTCGCTTCTTCAAGCGCCTTGGCCTGTTTCGTCACCCGCGTCGGGAAACGGAGAACACACGGAAATACATCCAGGAGCTCAGTATCAAGACGCCCGGGCCTCGAACGCCTATTGCGAACCTCTCCGGAGGCAACCAGCAAAAGGTAATTCTGGCGCGCTGGCTGTCCGAAGATATTGATCTTTTTGTCATGGATGAGCCAACCCGCGGCATCGATGTCGGGGCGCGACGAGACATCTATTCGTTGCTCTATGATCTGGCGGAGCAGGGCAAAAGTGTTCTGGTGATTTCAAGCGATCTGGCCGAGGTAAGTTCGATCTGCGACCGAATTGGGGTCATGAGAGGCGGGGAGTTGCTGGAGATCATCCCTCGTGAGCAGGCCACACCAGAGCGGCTTCTGGGGCTGGCACTGCCCGCCTGATTCAGCTCATACAACCAGTCAAGAGCCTTATTCTAACAAAGGGATAACCCATGTCTCAGGACAAGATAGCCTCCATGGCGCCAGTAGAACCTGCCCGGAGTGGTTTGCCCAAGCCACTTCGTACCCTGCTGGATACTTCCGGGCTTATTGCAGTATTTGTATTGCTGTTTGCAGGGCTGGCCATATTCGTGCCGGACTTCCTGACCGGCCGTAACATTGTAGGTCTGCTGCTTTCGGTCACGCTGATTGGCTCCATTGCCACCACCATGATGATGGTTCTGGCCCTGGGGGAGGTAGATCTATCGGTAGCCTCTATAGTGGCTTTGGCAGGGGTGGTCGCTGCGGTCGTAACCTCGGCCAGTGGCAGTGTCACGATCGGGGTCATGGGTGGGATTGCCGCTGGTGCGGCCGTCGGTGCCTTCAATGGTTTTGTGGTAGCCCGGTTTGGAATCAATTCGCTGATTGCCACTCTGGCAGCCATGGAGTTCGTGCGCGGTCTGGCTTACATCACGTCAGGTGGTGATGCGGTCATGATTACCGTGCCTGAATTCTTTGATCTTGGCAGTGCAGTATTTCTTGGGTTGACGTTACCGGTGTGGACGATGATTGCCTGTTTCATCGTCTTCGGGATTATCCTCAACATGACAAGCTTCGGCCGCAATACGCTGGCTACCGGTGGCAACGCCGAGGCAGCGAGCCTGGCCGGGGTGAACGTACGCAAGTTGAAGATTACGGTATTTGCCCTGCAGGGGCTGATCGCTGGTATCGCGGGTGTGCTATTGACGTCCCGCATGGGACTGGGTGATCCCAATACTTCACAGGGGCTTGAGCTTGCAGTGATTTCAGCCTGCGTGCTGGGGGGAGTTTCCCTCTCGGGCGGTGTGGCCTCGATCACCGGTGTGCTGGTGGGTGTATTGATCATGGGCTGTGTGCAAAATGCCATGGGGCTTTTGAATGTTCCCACGTTTTATCAGTATCTCGTACGAGGAGCGATCCTGTTGCTGGCGGTCATGTTTGACCGGTGGAAGCAAACGCGTCGGGCAGGTGGTTAGCGCGTTGGCTTCTTCAGTACTACACCACTGGGCCGTCCGTAGGGACGGCCCAGTGGTGTGTACGCGTTGTGCTGGCTCATTCACCGTTAAGCGTCAGCATCAGCCTCCTTGACCCGCCGTGGTCGCGGTGTTCTCCCAGCCAGATTCCCTGCCAGGTACCGGTTGCCAGTCCACCGTTTCGTACCGCCAGTGTCAGTTCCGTTCCAAGGAAGCTGGCCTTGATATGGGCTGGCATATCGTCGTCGCCTTCCAATGTGTGGCGAAAGTAGGGCAGGTTGCCGGGAATTCGATCATTGATGAATGCCTCCATGTCATGACGCACGTCCGGGTCTGCATTCTCGTTCAGGGTCAATGAGGCAGAGGTATGCAGCAGCTGCAGATGAAGCAGGCCCACCTTCAGCTTGCGTAGCTCCGGCAGGAAATCGATCACCTCTGATGTAATGAGATGAAAGCCACGTTTTCTGGGCTGCAGCTCAAGCGTGTCCTGTTTCCACATAATGACTCCATTTGCAAATGAGACGAATTATACTTTTCGGCATGCTTCCCGTATTCGGTCTATCCTAGGGCCGACACGCGATGTACCTTCATTGTACGGGAGAATAGATCATGGCCAATACACGCACCGAGCGTGACAGCATGGGTGAACTTGAGGTTCCTGAATCCGCACTGTACGGCGCGCAGACCCAGCGTGCGATCAATAATTTCCCGGTGAGCGGACAGCCACTGCCCTTTGCCTTCATTCAGGCCGTAGCCCGCGTAAAACGGGCTGCTGCCCAGGCTAATCTGGATCTTGAGCTACTTGATGATGCTCGTGCCAATGCCATCATCAAGGCGGCTGATACGTTGCTTGCCGGCAAGCACACGGATCAGTTTCCCGTCGATGTCTTTCAGACCGGTTCCGGCACATCGACCAACATGAATGTAAATGAAGTGCTGTCTCATCTGGCCTCTACCGGTGCGTTGAGTGTCAATCCCAATGATCACGTCAACATGGGGCAAAGCAGTAATGACACCATTCCGACAGCGCTGCATGTGTCTGCTTCACTTGCGCTTCACCAGTCCCTGTTGCCGGCACTGGCGCATTTGAAGTCGGTCATTGATGACAAGGCGGCTTCACTGGATGACGTGGTCAAAACCGGCCGTACGCATTTGATGGATGCCATGCCGGTACGCATGAGTCAGGAGCTGGGCGCCTGGTCCGCTCAGGTCCAGCAGTCGGTGGAGCGTCTGGAAGATGTTCAGAAACGCCTGTTGCGTATTGCTCAGGGCGGTACGGCGGTTGGAACAGGGATTAATGCCCATCCAGAGTTTGCAGGCCGTGTGGCCGCCGAATTGAGCGAGCAGACCGGACTTGAGTATTCACCCGCGGATAGTTTCTTTGCCGGGCTCGGGTCTCAGGACGCCACGGTAGAGCTTTCCGGTCATTTGAAGGCTTTTGCCTGTGCTCTGATGAAAATCAGTAATGATCTGCGCTGGATGAACTCCGGCCCTCTGGCCGGACTGGGCGAAATCGAGCTGGAGGCATTGCAGCCGGGAAGCTCCATCATGCCGGGCAAGGTGAACCCGGTTATCCCCGAGTCCGCGGCTCAGGTAGCTGCTCAGGTAATAGGAAATGATGCCGCCATTACCGTTGCCGGGCAGTCCGGAAATTTCCAGCTTAATGTGATGTTGCCGTTGATGGCGCACAATGTACTTTCATCCATGACGCTGTTGAGTAATGTCTCGCGCCTGCTGGCGGACAAGGCCATTGCGACCTTTAATGTGCGCCGAGACAACATTGAATCGCCGTTATCAAAAAATCCGGTTCTGGTGACGGCGCTCAATCCGGTCATTGGTTACGATGCTGCGGCAAAGGTTGCCAAAAAAGCCTATCAAAATGGCCGTCCCATCATTGACGTGGCAGAAGAAGAGACAGAGCTGTCACGAGAAGAGCTTGAGCGTTATCTGGACCCGGCACGCCTGACCGATGGCGGTCTTCAGTAACTGCCCTGTACCCGGCATGAAAAAAGCCCCTTTCGGGGCTTTTTTCATGCTGCATGAGTCTCAGGATATTGTGCTTTCAGCGGACGCAGTGCTGTTTCTGTAATCGGCGCAACGGGCATCGATATAACTTTCGAGCACTTTCTTTTCCGCTGCGCTCAAACGCAGATCCATTTTGGTTCGGCGCCAGATGACATCTTCAAGCTCTCTGGCCCACTCATGGTCCATCAGGTAGTCCACTTCGCAGGCCGTCATGCCGGCACCAAAATCCTGCCCCATCTCATCCTGACTTTTAACCTTCTCAAGGAAGATCTCGCACAGGCGGCCGTAGCTTGACGCGTAGCGAGATGCCTGTTCCTCCGTCAGGAACGGGTACTGGCTCTTGAGTGTTCGTGCATACGCTGCACGACTTTCGATGTTCCCGCCAGGCATGACAGCCTCTGCCGTCCAGCTTTCCTTCATCTTCGGGAAGTAGGGTGATAGTTCCTTCATGGTGGCTTCAGACAGCTTGCGGAACGTCGTGATCTTGCCACCGAAGATTGACAGCAGCGGTGCGTTTTCAGTGTCCAGATGCAGTGTGTAATCCCGAGTCATGGCTGAGGGATCGTCAGATTCGTCATCACACAGCGGGCGTACGCCGGAATAGCTGGTGACCACATCATCTTCTGTGATCTCGGCACGGAAGTGACTGTTCAATACCTTCAGGAGGTAGCTGGTTTCTTCCTCGCTGATAACCACCTTGGAAGGATCGCCTTCATAAGCAACGTCCGTGGTGCCGATCAGGCTGTAATCGTTCTGGTAGGGCAGGACAAAAACAATCCGATTATCTTCATTTTGAAGAATATAGGCCCGGTCATCTGTATTGATGCGTTTGGTGACCAGGTGACTTCCCTTGATCATCTTTATGCCGTAACGCGGCTTGCGGCTGGTTCCCTTCTTGATAAAGGACTCCACCCACGGCCCGGCTGCGTTAACCAGAGCCTTCGCGCGACGTGTTATCGTCTCGCCGCTCAGGGTATTTTTCAGGGTCAGCTCCCAGTGGCCATCGCTGTTGACCGTGGCGGCTTCACACCGGGTGCGTACCAGGATTTCAGCGCCCTTTTCCTGAGCCTGAAGTGCGTTCAGTACGACCATGCGCGCATCATCAACCCAACAGTCCGAATATTCGAATCCCGTGGTGATGGCCGGGATCAGCGGTGTATCCGGGCCAAACTTGATTTTCTTGGCGCTGGGCAGGCTGTCGCGGTGGCTCAGATGGTCATAAAGAAACAGACCTGCACGCAGCATCCATGCGGGGCGCAGATGGGGCTGGTGGGGCAGGATGAAACGCATCGGCCATACAATGTGCGGGGCTTTTTTAAGCAGCACTTCACGCTCGTGCAATGCTTCACGCACCAGCCTGAATTCGTAATGTTCCAGGTAGCGCAGGCCGCCGTGAATCAATTTGCTGGATGCGGAGGACGTCGCGCTGGCCAGGTCTGCCTGTTCACACAGGCCTACAGTCATGCCGCGTCCTGCTGCATCGCATGCGATGCCCGTGCCGTTGATCCCTCCGCCGATGACATAGAGGTCCAATAAGGGCGTTGCCTGATCTGACATGACGTTCTCCGCCGAAAAATAGGTGTACATGGACGCGCGCTGGAGCGGCTGTCCACGAATGTTCGGAATAGAACATAATTGATGTTCGTTCGAACATCAATAGGTCTTTGGCCTATATTGCCGGTGTGGCTATGGTCAGGCGGACATCATGCTGCTCCATGATCCTGCACAGGGATTCAGGTGGGTGCTGGTCGGTAAAAAGCGCTGTGATCTGGCTGATATGGGCCTGGCGTACTACGGCATTGCGCATGAATTTCGAGTGATCTGCCGTGAGAAACACATTGCGGGAGTTATTGATAATGGCCTGGGCAACTCGTACTTCCTGATAGTCGAATTCAAGCAGATCGCCATCCTGATCTATGCCGCTGATACCAATGATGCCAAAGTCGACCTTGAACTGATTGATGAAGTCGATGGCTGCCTCTCCGATGATGCCGCCGTCTCGTGATCTGACGACGCCACCCGCGACGATTACGTTGAAGTCCTCCTTCTTGTGCAGCATGGCGGCGACGTTGAGGTTGTTGGTGATTATCTCCAGTCCCTGATGATTCAATAGCGCTTCAGCCACAAGCTCGGTGCTGGTGCCGATATTGATGAACAGTGAGCTGCGATCGGGGATGCAGGCTGCCAGCGCTTCCGCGATCGCCTTCTTTTCATTGTAGTGCTGGGTCTTGCGCGTCGTGTAGGCAGTATTCACCGTGCTTGATTCAACGGCACCGGCACCGCCGTGTACGCGGCGAATTAGGCCGCGCTCGGCCAGCGCATTGAGATCTCGTCGCAGTGTCTGCGGGGTGACATCAAAGCGGGCTGTCAGCTGTTCGATGCTGACGTACTTCTGCTGTTCGATCAGATTGACCATCTCGGTCTGACGTTTCAACTGTGCCATTTCACGCGCTTCCTTACCTGATTGTGCTGATCTGCGTGTTCCGGGGATTACATACCTGTTGTAGTAAGGCGTGTCTTGACGATACCAATGTCTAACGACAATGAGACATATTTTGTTTGTTATTCAGCGAGGCGAGCCAGTACTGTAGCCAATGTTCGGAATCGAAAATAAGTGAACATGTCTTTGTCGCTATCAAGGATCCCCGTATGACTTCATTAATACTAGCTATAGATCAGGGCACTACCAGTTCTCGCGCTATTCTGTTCGACAAGGGAGGGAATATTGTTTCCCTTGCGCAGGAAGAATTTCCGCAGCATTTTCCCAATAGTGGCTGGGTAGAGCATCATCCCGATGATATATGGGGATCCACACTCAGGACCGTCAAGCAGGCCATTACCAACAGTGGCAAGACGGTTCATTCCGTGGCTGGTATCGGTATTACCAATCAGCGCGAAACAACGCTGATCTGGGACAAGAATACCGGTGAAGCCGTTTATAACGCCATCGTCTGGCAGGATCGCCGTACCGGTGATTATTGCCGATCCCTTCGTGATGCGGGCCATACGGATATGATTCAGGCCAAGACCGGTCTGTTGATCGATCCGTATTTCTCGGCCACGAAGGTGCGGTGGATTCTTGATAATGTGGACGGCGCTCGCGAGCGGGCTGAAAAGGGCGATCTGCTTTTCGGCACCGTCGATTGTTACCTGATCTGGAAACTGACAGGCGGGGCGGTTCATCGTACCGATGCCACCAATGCGTCACGCACCTGTCTGTTCAACATTCATGATCAGACCTGGGACAAGGAGCTGCTTGATCTGTTTGGTGTGCCCGAGTCGATGCTGCCAGAGGTCATGGATTGCAGCGATGACTTTGGACGCAGCGAAGCACAGTTGCTGGGCGCGAGTCTTCCCATTGCCGGGGTGGCTGGTGATCAGCAGGCAGCACTGATCGGCCAGACATGCTTTGAACCTGGTATGGTCAAGAGTACGTACGGTACCGGCTGCTTCATGATCATGAACACCGGTGAGCACTCCGAAACGTCTCATAACAAGTTGTTGAGCACGGTAGGCTATCGTATCGATGGCAAGGTTACTTATGCGATGGAGGGCAGTATTTTCATGGCTGGTGCCACCATTCAGTGGCTCCGTGACGGCCTGAAGCTGTTTTCCAATGCTTCCGAGACCGAGAAGCTGGCCCGTGCAACCAGTGAAGATCATGGTGTTTATCTGGTGCCTGCCTTTACCGGGTTGGGTGCGCCTCACTGGGATCCCAATGCACGCGGGGCCATTTTCGGTCTGAACCGCAATTCAGGTATTCCTGAATTGGTGGCGGCCGGCCTGCAGTCCGTGTGCTATCAGACGCGTGACCTGCAGGAATGCATGAACCGTGACGTCAAGGCCTCCACTGACACGTTGCGTGTAGACGGTGGCATGGTAAGCAACAACTGGGTCATGCAGTTTTTATCCGACATCCTGGGGGTTCAGGTTGATCGCCCCACTGTACTTGAAACCACTGCACTGGGCGTGGCCTATCTGGCCGGTCTCAGGCTGGGCTGGTACGACTCGCTCGAAGAGATCGCCACCCTGTGGCACAAGGATCGGTCATTTACACCTCGTCTGCCCGAAGACCGCCGTGAAAAGCTCTATGACGGTTGGCTTGATGCGGTGGCTCGCGTCAAATCAGACCATAACGACTGAGCAACCTTCCAATTCGGTTCGGCACGCCGACCCAGGCGTGCCAGCGGCCTTATAATTAAAAAAAGGGGCGAGCTTCATGCATGCGTTTATAGGTGAGTTTTTTGGGTCCATGACATTGATTCTCTTCGGCGATGGGGTAGTAGCGAACGTGCTGCTGCAGCGCTCGAAAGGAAAGGATGGAGGATGGATGGTGATTGCCACGGGCTGGGGGCTGGCGGTCATGGTGGCGGTCTTTGTGGCCAATGCGATGGGATCGCCGGGCGCTGATATCAATCCGGCGGTAACCGTAGCAAAGTGGGTCATGGGCATGTATACGGATCCGGCCGTTGTGGGTGGTTTCATTCTGGCCCAGATAGCCGGGTGTTTTGCCGGTGGTGTGCTGGTCTGGCTGATGTATCTGCCTCACTGGAAGGTAACCGATGATCCCGGACTCAAGCAGGCCGTTTTCTGTACGGCACCGGCGATCAACCATCCGGTCGGCAATATCATCAGTGAAGTCATCGGCACGATTGCACTGATCGTGGGGATCGGGGCGATTGTAAGTGCCGGTGATATCGCTGGCGGTATGCTGCCGTTTCTTGTGGGCGGGCTTGTATGGGCAATCGGTCTGTCGCTGGGTGGCCCTACCGGTTATGCGATCAATCCTGCACGTGATCTCGGGCCGCGACTTGCCCATGCCATACTTCCCATTGCAGGCAAGGGCGCATCCGGATGGGGCTATGCCTGGGTGCCAATTGTGGGTCCTGTACTCGGTGCGTGCATTGGTGCCTACATGTGGATGCAACTGATGTGATTATTTTGCGCTAAACGGTTGCATGAAAAGAAAAAATCCGTAGAATAGCGCATCGTTACTTGGGCATGACCCGGCAGCAGGACCGTAGCTCAGTTGGTTAGAGCGCCACGTTGACATCGTGGAGGTCAGCGGTTCAAATCCGCTCGGTCCTACCATGCTGGAAGTAATGACAAGTGAAGGACCGTAGCTCAGTTGGTTAGAGCGCCACGTTGACATCGTGGAGGTCAGCGGTTCAAATCCGCTCGGTCCTACCAGAATATTAAAAGCCCGATCCTTATGGATCGGGCTTTTTTTGTTTTTAACCCCTTCCACAAGTTGCAGACCGCTATTAATCGCGGTGCGGGGTGTAAGCCTCTCTGAAACCCGCAGTATTAAAGGCAGAAAAGTGCTGGTTTGTTAAAACTATGGATTTAAGCATCGATTCATTCTTTTGCATTTTCCTGTTTCAAGTAATTACCTGAGGAGCGCTCGTGACTGATCAGACTGCATTCGACACGATTGTTACGATCGAGCACATCGAGGCGCTGCGCGCCCATGAACCGTTGTTGGGCGGTCAGGTGGTGCAAGTGCTTTATCACACCTACTTCTGCCACGGTGGTGGGCGATTTGTGGCTTCCGATGACACATCCAGCGGGGATGACAATGGTCTTGTGATTGTCTCTCGCAAGGGATGCCGCTGGAAGCGCCTTTTAGAGCACCATGAACGGGGAAATATTCTGAATTGGGGGGCAGATCCATCAGGCGAGAAGGATAGTGCTCCTGCCTTCATGGCAGCAGTGGCCGACGAGGAAGCTCGCACTGTGGTTGTTCCTCATGAGGGCTTTTACAGGATAGGGCAAAGCGTGGATCTTGTTGGCCATGTCAGCCTTTTAGGTGGGGCGTGTGATGAGTTTGGTCAGCGGTCTGCCTATTCAAATGTGGTAGCAGGTATAGGCCTTGATGGCCCGATGTTCATTAATGTGGGCGGGAGCGTACAGGGTATTGCCTTCGATGGCTGTAATCAAAAGGGAGGCGGGCTGCATTTACTGGGTTACGGCAATGTCATCAAGGATTGTACCTTCAACTCCTTCAAGGAAGCTGTTGTCATGCCGGGTGGGGGGGAAGTCAGTCTTGTTGATAACATCTTTACTCGTACGGGCATGGCTATCCGCATTACTGGCGCTGTCACTTGTATGACAGGTCGCTTTATCCGTAACAGGTTCCAGTGTGTGCATGACTGTATTGTGGCTGAAGGTGAGCTTGTTGGTTCGAATTTTGTAGATAACAGCTTTGAACATGTTTCCGGCAAGGGCATTCATGGGCGGGTGGTGCATGACTGCTACTTTCAGGGTAACTGGTGGGAATGCCGTAATGGTGCCGAAGATGGTAGTTGTATCAGCGCGGATAATTATCAGCAGTTTTTCAATAATACGGCCTGTGCCAATTACTGTATTCATGGATGGGTCAGTATTTTCTCGGATGAAAGATGCGATAACCGCATTGGTGGCGTCATGACAGGATCCGGGCAGGTGATAGCTCGTTTACCTGTTGAACACGCCATCCAGGACGGCAGTAGTGCGTGCGGGAATGACGGGGTTATCAGCTCATCTGAAGGTGAAATGTAGAGCTGGGAAGGCAGGCTGCAATGCATTGCCGGTGACGATGGCAAAAAACCGGTGGAAGCGCATGATTTGATGTCATGCCGATTGGCCTGTCCGATTGGCGAAGCTGGCGTGCCGTGTGATGAAAATGCCCGCACTGCAACATTTGTGACTCTTTGGCAGGTGATGTGGGGCTCTGGTCATTTTACGGGAGGATCCTGTTTCTCATCCATTGATGCCTGCCAGCTTGCGCCGTGAGTACTCTCAAAAGGAAAGGGCGCTTGAGGGCGCCCTTTTTTCTGCTCAGGAAATAAAGGCTGTCTGCTGTATAAATACGCGGCACAGGGCTTCGATGCCGGCAGCATCTTCTTCAGAAAAACGGTCAGGTTCAGGGCTGTCAATGTCCAGTACTCCCCAAAGCCCGCTTTCGAGTGTGATGGGGATCACCAGCTCCGAGCGTGATGCGGCGTCACATGCAATATGGCCAGGGAAGTCATGCACATCGGCAACGCGTTGCGTTGTCAGGGTGCGAGCAGCCTTCCCGCATACGCCCTGATCGAACGGTATTGGATTGCAGGCCGGTTTGCCCTGAAAGGGACCCAGCCTCAAAACGCGGGGCTCTCGTTGAATATAAAAGCCAACCCAGTTTACGTCTTTGAGTTCCTGAAACAGGAAAGCGCTCATTTGGGCAGCATTGGTAGTAACGTCAGTGGTATCAAGCAGCGCGGCAAGTTGCTTTTCCATCATGGCATAAGACACGACTCTTTCCCTTTACAATAAAAAATGACCAGGCAGGCCTGGTCATTTTTTCGAATTTAAAGGCTTACTTCCAACCGGCAACCGCGCCGCCCTGGAAGAGCTCCTTCGCTTTCTCGACAACAGTATCCGTCTGATAGGCTTCTACCAGATGCTTGATCTTTTCACTGTTCTCATCGCCCTTGCGAACAACGATCAGGTTGACGTATGGCGAGTCTGCGCCTTCACGAATCAGTGCGCTGCTAAGTGGCAGGCCGGCAGGTTGTGAATAGGTGCTGTTGATGAAGGCCATGTCCACGTCATCCAGGGTGCGTGGCAGCTGAGCAGCGTCTATTTCGCGGAACTGGTAGTCATGCGGATTCTTTTCGATATCCATCGGCGTGGCGTTGAGGTTCGTGTTGTCCTTCAGCGTCAGCAGGCCTTCCTTGTCCATCAGGATCAGGGTGCGTCCTTCATTGGATGGATCATTGGGCAGGGCTACCGTGGCACCCTCCGGGATATCATTGATATCGGAATATTTCTTGGAATAGGCTCCGATAGGATACACAAAGGTGTTGCCGGCAATGGCGAAGTCATAACCACGGTCGTTGACCATGTTTTCAAGGTAGGGCTTGTGCTGATAGGCATTGGCATCAAGGCTGCCATCAGCCAGCGCCGCATTGGGCGAGTTGTAGTCCGTGAATTCAACAATCTGAACATCGAGATCGTACTTTTCCTTGGCTACCTTTTTGGCCGCTTCCATGACACTGGTTTCGGGGCCGGCCATGGTGCCGACCTTGACAACATTGTCATCGCTGGCGGTATCGCCGCCACAGCCTGCAAGGGTCATGGTGCCAAGCGTAACGGCAGCCAGTGCCATGGAACGAAGTGGAAAACGCATAGTAAGTACTCTCCCTGCGAGTAAAAAGGTGAAGGCTTGCCGCCTTCTACTTATGACTGGCCTTTTTGACCAGTTGATCACCCAGTGTCTGGATGCCCTGGACCATGATCACCAGAATGGCCACGGTGATAAGCATGATGACGGGTTCGAAGCGATTGTAGCCGTATCGAATGCCGACATCGCCCAGGCCGCCGCCACCCACTGCACCTGCCATGGCGGAATAGCTGATCAGCGTCACGGCAGTAATGGTGAAGCTGGTAATGATGCCACCCTTTGCCTCGGGAATCAGAACCTTGGTCATTATCTGCCAGGGGGATGCCCCCATTGCCTGGGCTGCCTCGATCAATCCGGAGGGGATCTCGTTGAGCGCACCCTCGATCAGGCGAGCAACAAAGGGAATGGCAGCGATTGTCAGGGGAACCATTGCCGCATTGGTACCGATGGAGGTGCCGGCGATCAGTCGCGTAAAGGGAACGATGGCAACCATGAGAATGATGAAGGGAATGGAGCGCCCGATATTAACGATGGCACTGATGATTAAAAAGGCCGGTGGGCATGCCAGGAAGCGGCCCGGACGAGTGGTATAAAGAGCCAGCCCCAGCGCCAGTCCCAGTACGCCGGAAATCAGCCCGCTGATCAGTACCATGTAAAGGGTCTGCAGTGTTGCCTGGCCAATCAATGTCATCATGCTACTCGACATATCCCAGTACCTCCGTGGTCAGTTGCATGGATTCAAGGTGGGCGAGTGCTGTTTGAATCTGGTGAGGACTGCCTCTGAATTCGGCGATCATCAGCCCCAGAGTGTGGCCCTGAATGTCTTCGATTCTTGCCTGCAGGATGCTGATGTCGAGTTCGAATTCTCGTGCCAGCTGCGAGATCAGCGGTGAAGAGACATTCTCGTCGTTGAAGACCAGCCTGACGATGGGGTGAGGTTTATCCGGCGCGCTGCTTTCCAGGCGTTCGCGCAGGGAGCGTGGCGGCTCGATACGCAGAAAGTCTTCCAGAAAGGCGCGCCCCAGCTCGGTACCCGGCCGCGTAAAGAAGGGGCCGACACGAGAGGTTTCCACCAGACGCCCATCACTGATCAGTGCCACGCTGTCGCAGATCGATTTAACGACTTCCATCTCATGTGTAATCAGCAGGATTGTCAGCCCCAGTTCCTGGTTGATCTCACGCAATAATTCAAGAATCGAGGTTGTTGTCTGAGGGTCAAGCGCTGATGTTGCTTCATCGCACAGCAGTACCTTGGGTCGACTCGCCAGCGCTCGTGCAATGGCTACACGCTGTTTCTGCCCGCCGGAAAGCGCTGATGGATAGTTGTCACGCTTGTCGGTCAGGCCGGTCAGCTCAAGCAGGGGCGTAATGCGCTGCTGGATTGCCGCCTTGTCGAGTCCCATGAGTTCCAGAGGAAAGGCGATATTACGGTAGACCGTACGGGAATCCAGCAAATTGAAATGCTGAAATATCATTCCAATATCGTGGCGTGCCTTTCTAAGGCCCTGTTCATCGAGGCAGGTCAGATCCTGACCGTCAACCCATACCTTGCCGCTGGTGGGGCGTTCAAGAAGATTGACGCAGCGGATCAGGGTGCTTTTGCCCGCTCCGGATACTCCAATGACGCCTGTAATACTTCCTTCGGGGACGTGAAGCTCCACATCCTGCAGGGCAGCAACCGCTGATTGGCCGGAGCCATAGAATTTACTGAGATGTTCAAGTCGTATCATGGTGCCTGAGGGAAACCCTGTTCTTGAATGGGTGTTTGAGCATAAAAAAAGCCACCCGTGAAGGGTGGCTCAACGCTGGACACACCCTTTTAGCAGTATTTGATAATGCGCCCCGCAATCCAGGTACAAATCGGCGCTAAAATTGGAGCGCAATCTTAGGAGGCTCGTCTCGCCCTGTCAACGCGTGGCAGAATGGCAAGTATACACGGTTGTAGTGGGCTAAAGGGCGGTCACTGGCCGGATACATGGATAGGCCTTATTCAAAAACATGCGGGGAAGAGTGCGATGTTTACAGGAATCGTTCAAGGATGTGCCGAGGTAGTGAGCGTTGAGTTGCTGCCCGGACTTTCCCGGCTTGGCCTGCGCCTGCCGGAGCATATGCTGGAGGGTCTGGAGCTCGGGGCATCGGTGTCGGTTGATGGATGCTGCCTCAGCGTGACATCGATGAATGGGGCGATAGTCACATTTGATCTGATGCGGGCAACGCTGCACCTGACGACACTTGAAAAGTGCGAGCCTGGTCATCTTCTCAATGTCGAACGCGCGGCTCGATTCGGTGAGGATATCGGAGGGCATTTGATGTCCGGACATATTTCATGTCGTGCCACCATCACCGAGCTGGATGTGGCGCCCAATAACCTCCGTATCTGGTTTAGTGTGCCGGACGGATTTCAGCGCTTTATTCTGGACAAGGGATATATTGGTATTGATGGCATCAGCCTGACCGTGGGAGCGCTGCGTGAAGGCGCCTTTTGCGTCAATTTGATTCCGGAAACGATGGCGCGTACCACGCTGGCTGACAAGGAAATGGGGGATGAGGTCAATATCGAAATTGATCCTCAGACTCAGGCGATCGTGGAAACCGTTGAGCGAGTGCTCAAGACACGCAGTATGGTTTGATCGGCTCGATTAAAACGCCCGTTTTGGGTAGTATGCTCGGTTTTTCATCCGGTATGGATCGATATAGGGAAGGTGCTCGACGAATGAGTATTTACGGTGACTACATCAAGTCGGTGATTCGTACCGTGCCTGACTGGCCGCAGGAAGGTGTCAATTTCCGCGATATTACGCCGCTTTTGCAGAACAGTTCGGCCTTCAGGAAACTGATTGACAGTTTTGTACATCGCTATCAGGAGCTTGATCTGGATGCGATTGCTGCGATCGATGCGCGTGGCTTCATTATCGGCGCGCCACTGGCATATGAGCTGGGCTGCAGCTTTGTACCGGTACGAAAGAAAGGCAAGTTGCCGTTCAAGACCATCAGTGAAACCTACTCGCTGGAGTATGGCCATTCATCGGTTGAACTGCACTCTGATGCCTTTCAGAAAGGGGATCGAATCCTTGTGATGGACGATTTGATCGCCACCGGCGGCACCATGCTGGCAGCGGCCAAACTGATACAGCGCAGTGGTGGACAGGTGGTGGAAACCGCCACGATTGTAGATCTTCCCGAGCTGGGTGGGTCCCGCAGGATTCGTGAAGAAGGCCACAACGTCTTTGCGGTATGCAGTTTTCTGGAAAGTGAGTAAAAGTAATTGTCATGACAGATACATTGGCGCGGAGTGTCCATGAGTACTGAACGTTATCAAGCACACCTGACTATTTCATGGGATCGCCTGCATCGTGATGTACGCGCTCTTTGCCATGGATTGCTGGCCCGGCAAACCTCTTTCAAGGGGATTATTGCCATTACGCGGGGCGGGTTGATACCGGCAGCTCTGGTTGCGCGCGAACTTGATGTCCGGTTGATCGATACCATATGCATCAAAAGCTATGACCATATGGATCAGGGCGGCCTTCAGGTACTGAAAGGCATCGACCATGATGGTGACGGCTGGCTGCTGATCGATGACCTTGTGGACACCGGCAAGACCGCTCGCGCGGTACGTGACATGCTGCCCCGTGCCTTTTTTGCCACCATTTATGCCAAGCCCGAAGGCAAGCCGCTGGTGGATTATTGCCTTGAAGATGTGGGGCAGGATACCTGGATTCAGTTTCCCTGGGATATGGGGCTTTCCTATATCGAGCCGCTGGTGTCTCGCCAGCATGGTGAGCCGGAGTCCTGAGTCATGCCCAACCCGCTGCCGCCGAGCTGGAAGCGCCATCTTGGAGATGAGCTGGAAAAGCCTTACATGCAAGCGCTTCGCCATTTTCTGGCCGAAGAGAAAGAGGCTCGCAAGGTGATCTATCCGCATTCCGCTCACTGGTTTGATGCCTTTCACCTTACGCCGCTTGATCAGGTCAAGGTTGTTATCCTCGGACAGGATCCTTATCACGGCCCGGGTCAGGCACATGGATTATGCTTTTCCGTGCGGCCAGGTGTCCGGGTGCCACCGTCGCTGGTCAATATCTATAAGGAATTGCAGGCGGATGCGGTTGATTTCGAGCCGGTCAATCATGGCTTTCTGGAAGCCTGGGCCCGGCAGGGGGTGCTGATGCTCAATAGTGTGCTGACTGTAGAGCAGGGGCAGGCTGCTTCGCATCGAAATCAGGGGTGGGAAACCTTTACCGATCAGGCGATCGGCACTGTCAACCAAATGTGTGATCACGTGGTGTTCATACTGTGGGGCAGCTATGCCCAGAAAAAGGCTGCCTTTGTTGATCAGGAGAAACACCTCGTGCTTCATGCACCGCACCCCTCACCGTTGTCGGCCCATCGCGGCTTTCTTGGGTGCCGGCATTTTTCAAAAGCCAATCAGTTTCTGACTGAGCATGATATTGCGCCAGTGGACTGGCGGTTGCCGACAGTGCCCGATACGGCCACTACAGCATGAACGGCACGGACATGATCTCGTTTATGCATGATACTAACGTCAAATATATCTAAAGAGGACGCCGCATGAGCGTACATGAAATCGATCACCCACTGATCAAGCACAAGCTTGGCTTGATGCGTACAGCTCGTGTCAGTACCAAGAACTTTCGCGAGCTGGCCTCCGAAGTCGCAGAACTGCTGACCTATGAGGCTACCAAGGGGTTTGAAGTCGAGAAAACCATGGTGGATGGCTGGAGTGGCCAGCAGATCGAAGTCGAACACATCAAGGGCAAGAAGGTCACGATTGTCCCGATACTTCGTGCCGGCCTGGGCATGATGGACGGTGTCATGGCATTGCTCCCCAGTGCACGTATCAGTGTCGTGGGACTGTACCGTAACGAAGACACGCTTGAACCAGTGCCTTATTTCGAGAAATTCGTCAGTGATCTCGATGAGCGTCTGGCAATTGTCATTGACCCAATGCTTGCCACCGGCGGGTCAATGGTTGCCACCATTGATATGCTCAAGGCCAAGGGGTGTACGCAGATCAAGGTGATTGTACTTGTAGCAGCCCCGGAAGGAATAGAGCGGGTAGAGAAGGCCCATCCTGATGTCGAAATCTACACCGCTTCGGTAGATGAGCGGTTGGATGAAGCCGGCTACATCGTGCCTGGTCTTGGCGATGCGGGTGACAAGATTTTTGGAACGCGCTGATTTCGGCGTGTTGTGAATGTCAAGAAGCGCTCATGCCTGTCATGAGCGCTTTTTTTTGTCAGGTCGACTCACTGCCATGATGGCGGAGGCCTTCTGAAAAGGAGGGCGGGGTATTGGCGCTGACAATGATGCAGGTGACGTTACTGGTATTGCGAAACCGGTGTGGCAGGGTAGAGTCGAAGTAATAGCCATCTCCCTTTGACAGGTGCCGGCTTTCGCCGTCCACGGTCAGTTCTATTTCGCCTTCTACGATGACGCCGCCTTCCTCGCCTTCATGAGCAAGCATGTCGTCACCGGTGTCTGCTCCTGGCGGATAGTGCTCGTGAAGGATGGTCATTTTGCGGTTGCGCCTCGAGGCTCCAATCAGTCTGAATGACAAATGACCATCACCAAGCTCGGCAAGTTCATCGGCATGGTAGAAGAAGCGGTAGTGTTCTGCGGGTTCATCGGTAAAGAAATCGTTGAGAGATACCGGAATGGCGTCCAGTATCTTGCGCAGTGAGCTGACGGAGGGGCTGACATTATTGAGCTCTATCAGCGAGACGGTGCTGTTGGTCACGCCGGCACGCTTGGCCAGTTCCCGCTGTGAGAGATTGTGATGTTGTCGCAGCTGCTTCAGACGTTTGCCAACGTCCATCACCGGAGGCTTTTCTTGCATGAGTAGAGAAATGTCCTGTAGGGGTGGCTATGTTAAAGCGTTTTTCTTTTCGAACAGGATAACGCGTTGATTTAAGGTGATGTAGCCCATGAGCGAGAGATTTGATCCGGCGGCGCATTCTATCAGTGGGCTGATCCTGGCAGGTGGGCAGGCGCGTCGACTCGGTCATGTAGACAAGGGGCTTGTCAGGATCGGGTCGCGCGAGATGGTGCGCCATGTTGCAGCCGCGCTTGTGCCCCTGGTAAACAATGTTCTTGTCAGTGCCAATCGCTCCATCGATGTCTATCACACGCTGGGGCTGGATGTTGTCGAGGACTGTGTCGGCGAGTCTGCCGGCCCATTGGCGGGTATGCATGCCGGACTCAGTGCCAGTGAGTGTGCGTGGGTACTGGTCGTTCCCTGTGACGTGCCGCTGATCACCACGCCTGTTCTCGAACAGCTTTGCCGCGCAGCAACCGAGTCGCATGTCGATATTGCCTATGCCTGTGACAGTGAGCGTAGCCACCCTGCCGTGGCCATGGTGCGTTCCTGCCTGGTGGAAGACCTTGAAAAATTCCTGAATGCGGGGGGGCGCCGCATTCTGGCCTGGTATGAACGTCATGCCGTGATTGAGGTGAATGTTTCGGCTACTCATGAATTCATGAACGTGAATACGCCAGCGGATGTCGAGCTGGTCGCCAGATACTTGAGTTGAAAAGTCAGGTATCTGCTACAATGGTTAGCATGCTTTCAATATTGCCGGGGTGTCGTCTTGCCACATGACAGTAGTCCAGCGCCGGTAGTCACCCTGGGTATTTCGGGATTCAGCAACAGCGGAAAAACCACGTTGATCGAAGCAATGATCTCACGCATGACGGGGCCATCCTGCATTGTCGTTGTTATCAAGCATTCGCATCATCATGTGGTTCCCTTTCAGCTTGGTTCCGACAGTGAACGCTTTCGCTCTGCAGGGGCCAGCGATGTGCTTTTGAGTGCTGCCAACGGGCTTGAGCAGCAGGGGCAATGGTGCCCCGGCGTTTTGCCAACGCTGAAGGAACTTTTGAACTATGCTGGCAAATCTGCTCCTGATCTTGTACTGCTCGAAGGGTTCAAGGACGTGGCGGGTTTGCCACGGCTGTGGCTGCACCGGGGAAATCATCTGCCTTCCGAGCAGGAAGAAGCGTACCTGGCCAGGTCGCTGGCGGTAGTCACCGATTATCCCGCATTGTTTCCTGCGTTGACACGATTACCCCTCGACAACCCTGACGAAGTGGCGCGCTGGGTTCAGCTCTGGCGGGCAGGTTTTACATCAACGAATGAGTAGGTAAATGTCCCTGACACATATCAATCACCGCGGTGAGGCTCACATGGTCGATGTGGGCGACAAGTCGGTTACTTCACGTTCCGCTACGGCAACAGGCTTTATAACCATGCAGCCGAATACGTTACAGCTGCTGGTTGATGGGGCGCTTCCCAAGGGCGATGTGTTGGCAACGGCACGAATTGCCGGCATTCAGGCCGCCAAAAGAACGTCTGACTTGATTCCATTGTGTCATCCATTGCCCTTGACGCATGTCAGTATCGACATGGATATCGATATGACCAAAGGGGGTATTCATGTGATGGCGACATGCCGTACTGATGGCAAGACGGGTGTTGAGATGGAGGCATTGACGGCAGTCAGTGCTACATGTCTTACCCTGTTCGATATGTGCAAGGCTGTAGATCGTCGTATGGTGATTGGTGACATTCGTGTAAATGAAAAGACCGGCGGCAAGAGCGGTAGCTGGAGCAGGGAGGATACTGTCGCACCAGGGAATGCGGTACCCGAGGAAAAGGAGGATGCTGCTGGCAGCAGTATGTCGACAGCGCTGCTGTGTGTTCGGTTCTTTGGTGAGGCGCGTGATCATGCTCGGGCCGGCATGCTGGATATCAATATTGAAGCCGTCGAGCCATTGACCGTTGCAGGGCTGAAAGCCTGCCTGATCGCTCGGGGGGACTTTGATCCCTCTCGCCTCCAGGCAGGGCGTCTGATGGTCGCTGTCAATCAAAAAATGACCAGTGAAGACCATCTCCTTTCCCCGGGTGATGAAGTTGCCTTTTTCCCACCTGTAACCGGGGGCTGAATGATCCGTATCCAGCAGGAACCCTTTGATGTATCTCATGAGTATGACGTACTGGTGGGCGAAACAGGCAGTATTGGCGCGGTAGTCAGTTTCGTGGGTCGTGTCAGGGACCTGGCCGATGAACAGGTCTGTGGGCTTACGCTTGAACATTATCCGGGCATGACGGAAAGCGTGCTGGCTGAACTTGTTGACGATGCCATGATCCGGTGGTCACTTGAGGGCGTCAGTGTGATTCATCGCACAGGCTACCTGGGGCGTGGAGAAGATATTGTTCTCGTCATGACCGCATCCGCGCATCGCCACGCAGCGTTCGAAAGCTGTGACTACATCATGGATCATCTGAAGACCAGGGCGCCTTTCTGGAAAAAAGAGCACACGCAGGAAGAGGTCTGCTGGGTTGCTGCAAAAGAGCTGGATGACAAGGCCGTGTCCAGATGGAGAGATAAATGAGTAGCTTGATTGACGGCTTTGATCGCAGGATCCGTTATGTTCGCATTTCGATTACTGACCGCTGTGATTTTCGCTGTGTGTACTGCATGAGCGAAGAGATGGAGTTTCTTCCTCGAAGCCAGGTGTTGTCCATTGATGAGCTGGCTTTTGTGGCGGAGGCATTTGCATCACTGGGTGTGGAAAAGATTCGTTTGACCGGGGGAGAGCCACTGGTCAGGCGCGGTGTCAGTGATCTTGTCAGCCGCATCGGCAAGTTGCCGGGTGTGCGCGATCTTGCGATGACGACCAACGGGTCAATGCTGGACCGATACGCCGAGGAACTTCGGCAGGGCGGGCTGGACCGGCTCAACATCAGTCTCGATTCGCTCAGGCCCGATCGCTTCAAGGCACTCACACGTACGGGTGATCTGAACAAGGTATTGGCGGGGATGAGAGCGGCCAAAAAGGCCGGGTTTGAACACATCAAGCTCAATGCCGTTATCCTCAAAAATCGCAATGATGATGAAATCCTTGATCTTGTGCAGTTTGCCTGTAACGAAGGGATTGATATTTCCTTTATCGAGGAGATGCCTCTGGGAGACGTGTCAGACCATCGTCGTGATGAGACATTCATGTCCAACGACGAAGTTCGCGCCCGTATCGAGGAAAGGTATGACTTGCTTCCCCTGGCTGAAACAACGCTGGGGCCTTCGCGATACTATCGACTGGTCGGCGAGGGCAGCAAGATTGGCTTCATATCCCCGCACTCGCATAATTTCTGCGCCGACTGCAATCGGGTACGGGTAACTGTCGAGGGTAGATTGTTACTATGCCTGGGTAATGAGCATTCGGTTGACCTCAAGCAGGTGATCAGGGAGTATCCAGGCAACCTTGAATACCTGAAGCAGACAATAGTCGATGCCATGTCGCTCAAGCCCGAGCGCCACCATTTCACGACAGATGGTGATGTCCAGGTTGTTCGAATGATGAACATGACCGGGGGGTAGGTAGTGATGGGGACGTGCAGCCTGCCGGTACAAGGCAGCAGCTTCAGGTACAGACCTGTTTTATTGGTGGCTTGATTTGGTGCACCTGTCTTGAATTCTTCTGCTTTTGAACAATATCTGAGTACTGCCGTCCCGATAGGCAAGGGGAATGATCGCGTGGTATATCGATTACCAGCCTGTCCAGAGCGGTGTATAAAACTGCCTCGCTACCCTTTGCGAGGCAGTGAACAAAGTCGACGTGAAAAAAAATACTTCGAACGACTTGAAGCTCGTGGCATCCCTTACTGGGAATATATCCCGCGATATCATGGTGCAATGGTAGTAGGAAATCATGGTGAAGGGCTCATCTATGATCTGATTCTCGATAAGGAGGGTGGCGTCGCCAGAACCATACGCCATTACCGGTCCAATCAATTTGACGTTTTCCAGGGCGATGCCTTTTGCAGGGCTTTTGAAGCATTATGTGTTTTCCTGATGAACTACTGGATTGTTCCTTCCGACATAAATGATCGAAATATTGTATGTGTTTTTACTGATCAAGAAGGGTGCCGTCTTTACTTGATTGATGGTGTATCCAATCCTGCGCTATTTCCTATAGCAAATTATTCTTCCTGGTTTGCCAGAAGAAGGATAAGGAAAAGATTAATAAAGTTGGCCGGGAAATTTAAAAACTATGGGTTGATCAACAATAAGCAATGCAATATTATTATTGAAAAATTAACCCTGTGAGCTTTGAGAGTAAAATCATGTCTCTTTTGAATCAATATATGGAAAAAGAGCAGCTTTTGAAAAAGCTGCAGGATGAGCTCAGTTCGCTTGAGCAGGATCAGCGGCTCAAGAAGGAGCTTGAGTTCAAGTCCCGGCTTGAATCCCTGATGGATGAATATGACAAGCGCTCCGAGCATGTTATCGAGCTGCTCAGCCCGGGTGGCGCAGGCGCCAGTGCCAAGTCGGCACCGGCCAGCACTACCCAGCGTAAAAAAAGAAAACTGAAAGTATATAAAAATCCTCATACGGGTGAAGTTGTTGAAACTCGTGGGGGGAATCAAAAAACCCTGAAAGTATGGAAAGAAGAGTTTGGCCCCGAAACGGTAGAGTCCTGGCTTCAGGATTGAATGTTCAAAAAGGCGCCGCAGGCGCCTTTTTTTGATGTGATCGAAACGGCATATGCCTTGCCACCCCTTTCTGATATCGTACCCTCAAATTTAATCCCCATGCGCCGTTATGATCTCCATGTGAATATCCGCAGTTTCGGGGTGTGTGTTGAATGGCTTTTCAAAGGATAGTGAGCTGACCCAATGAAAAAAATATACGGTTGTGCGGTACTGAGTTCAGCGCTTCTGCTGGGCGGCTGTGTGATGGCTCCTGGTGGCGATATTGATTACAGCGCCGATCAGGGCCCGTCCATGGACGAGCATGTCGAAGTAAAAGGGATTACCTTTGACCTGATCCGGCAGCAGGAAGCCGAGCGCAAGAAAGTCGAGTCTCAGCAAACCGACAACAAGACCGTCTCACTGGACTTTGCCAATAAGCTGAGTTCATACGAGTATGAGATTGGTCGCGGTGATATTCTTAATATTATCGTATATGATCACCCGGAACTGACTATCCCGGCAGGTGCAGAGCGTAGCTCGAGCGACTCCGGTTATGTGGTACAGCGTGATGGCACCATTTTCTATCCCTATGTTGGTCGCATTCGCGTAGAGGGCAAGAGCGTTACTCAGGTGCGCAGCATTATCTCATCTGCACTGCAGGACTACGTGGCCGACCCGCAGGTGAATGTCAATATTGCCAGTTATCGTGCCAAGAAGGCGTATGTTACCGGCCGAGTACAAAATCCGGGGCCGCAGCCAATTACCAACATACCGCTGACGCTGGTTGATGCGGTAACCCAGGCCGGTGGTGTTACCAACGAAGCCGACTGGCACCATATTGTCCTGACGCGTCATGGCAAGCGCCAGGTTATTTCCCTTTACGATCTGCTCGAAGACGGTTATCAGGGCATCAACGGACTTATTCAGGACGGGGATATTATTCACGTACCTGATGTAGGCAGCCAGAAAGTATATGTAATGGGTGAGGTCAATCGTCCCCAGGCATTGCCGATGGGTGGCTATAACCTCAGCTTGACTGACGCCATCGCCCAGTCTGGCGGTATTGATGAGCTTCAGGCGCAGCCTTCCGGAATCTTTGTCATTCGTCGTAATGCTGATTCCGATACATCCGGCAAGGAAGCAACGGTTTATCAGCTGGATATTTCCAACTCGGCTGCCTTTGTTCTGGGTACGGAATTCGAACTTCAGCCGAAGGATATTGTCTACGTGACGGCAGCGCCTCTGGCGCGCTGGAACAAGGTTATCAGCCTGCTGCTGCCCAGCACCAATATCACGCGTCAGGGAACCAGTATCAACAACGACTTCTAACGTGACGATAATAAGGCGCCCGCTGCATTTCGCAGCGAGCGCTTTTTTTAATTTTCCCAGGTGTGCATAAATGGCTTCATACGAAAAAAGCGAGAACGCCGCGGGCGGTGAAGATCTGGATATCGGCCGGATATTAGGCCTTTTATTCGATCGGAAATGGCTGATTGTTGCGGTTACTTTGCTCTTTGCAGTAATCGGTATTGTATATGCGTTTGTTTCGACTCCCATTTATCAGGCTAACTCGCTGATAGAAATCGAGTCTCGTCCCAATGCCAGCAATGCTGCTGGTGACATGGGAAATATCTTTGGTAACACTGGCCCTAAATCAGTGGCAGAGATGCAAATCCTTCAGTCGCGGAAGGTACTTGGTACTGCTGCGGATCGCGTTAATCTGCAAACGGTTGTTCGTCCGAAGAAAATGCCGCTCATCGGTGAGTTGCTTATCCGCAAGGGTGTCAAGCGCCCCGGATTTGCTGATGGCTGGTCATATGTGTTCGGTGGTGAGGGCATCAACGTAACTCGACTGGTGCTTCCCTCTCGTTTGGTAGGTCGTCCACTTACCTTGCGTGTAACAGGAAAGACAAAGTACGAGCTGTTGTCGAACGGGCAGCGTGTACTGAGTGGTGAGGTCGGTAAGCTTGCACAGTCGTCTGATGGCACGGTTGAGTTGCGAGTGATGAATATCGATGCTCCGGCCGGTGCTGAATTCATAATGTACAAGCGTTCTGAATTGTCTGCGGTTGGAAGCCTTAAAAGCAGATTTAGTGTAGAGGAAACCGGTCGCTCCGGAACAGGTATTCTGCAGCTGACGCTTCTGGGACCGGATCCGGCCCTGACGGAAGCCAGTCTTCAGGCGATCAATGAAGTTTACCTCGAGCAGAATATCAACCGTCAGTCTGCAGAAGCGCAAAACAGTATCGACTTTCTTAAAAAGCAGATACCGGAAGTGCGTGCAAACCTGGCTGATGCAGAAAACAAGCTGAACGATTATCGTGTCCGTCAGGATTCCGTTGATCTTACTCAGGAAACTCAGTCGACCTTGAATCAGCTGGTTAACGTTGAATCACAGCTTAATCAGCTCAAGTTCGATGAGGCAGATCTATCACAGCGTTTCACCAAGAATCATCCGTCCTATCAGTCACTGCTCGAGAAGAAGAAGCAGCTTGAAAATGAAAAGGCGAATCTGCAGAAACGCATTGGTAACCTGCCTGAAACACAGCAGGAAATTCTGCGCCTTCAACGTAATGTATCAGTGACGCAGGATATTTATGTTCAGCTGCTTAACAAGTTGCAGGAACTCAATATCGCCAAGGCCGGCGCTGTAGGTAGTGTGCGTGTGATTGACGATGCGGTTGTAAGGCCCGGTCCGGTAGCTCCGCGCTCAACCCTTATTGTCTTTATCTTTACCGTACTGGGCTTTGTGCTGAGTGTGCTGTACGTATTCATCAAGTCCGCCCTCAGCAAGGGGATCGAAGATCCAGATGATATTGAAAAGGCTGGTCTGCCGGTTTATGCCACTATTCCTCTGGCAGAAAAACAGCAGCAACTGACCAAAAAGGTCAAGAAGTCCAAGGTGTCCAAGGGAATCACGGTCGATACTGGTCTGCTCGCATTCCACGATTCCACGGACATGTCCATTGAAGCCATTCGCTCTCTGCGCACCAGCTTGCAGTTTGCAATGATGGAAGCACCCAACTCCATTTTGATGATCACTGGTGCAAGCCCTGATATCGGTAAGAGCTTCCTGACCTCGAACCTGGCGGCTGTCTGTGCTCAGGCCGGTCAAAAGGTGTTGCTGGTGGATGCAGATATGCGAAAGGGCCATGTCCATCACGCTTTCCGCACCAAGTCTGAAAACGGCCTGAGTGATGTGCTTAGCGGTGCAGCCATGCCTGCAAGCGTTATCAAGGAAACATCACATGAAAATCTTCACTTTGTTTCCAAGGGTAAAACGCCGCCTAATCCGTCAGAGCTTCTGGCCAATGAACGATTTGCTGAGTTTTCAGCCTGGGCAAACAAGAACTATGATCTCGTGATCATTGATACTCCGCCGGTTCTGGCTGTCACTGATGCAGCTGTCATTGGCAAGCACTCAGGTACCACCATGATGGTTGTCAAGTATGAGGGCAACTCTCTCAAGGAAGTGAATACCTCTCGTCGTCGCCTTGAGCAGAATGGCATCGATGTGAAAGGGTGCATTTTCAACGCTGTTGAAAAGAATATGCGCAATCAGTACAGCTATTATAATTACTCTTATAAGTAAGCATCAGGGCCGGCTCATTGGGCCGGCCTTTTTAAATTGTAAAGGGATATGACATGCAATCGTTCAAGGACAACCCTGGCAGGAATCGGCGCCACTCCCTCTGGTACGAAAGAATTTTATTCAGCCGCAGCGTGAATCTTCTTCTTGGCGTCGTGTTATGCGTCATTCTGCCGTTCTGGTTTTTCAGGGATTCATTTGCCACTAGTCCGCAATCTGCTACGTTCATAACGTTGTTTTTGTGTGCTGCTGCATTATTGGCCACTGTAAGTGTTGTTCGACAAATAGCTTCATATCCCGGTGCGCGCTCGTACTTTTATATTCTCCCCGTGGCTCTGGTGTCATTTGGTTTGGCGTATCTGGTTGCTTATGTCGTCAATCTGCCAGTGCTGGAGTCTGTTGTTATCGTTTCTCTGGTCTGCTCGATCATCTACTGCTTCGCGGGTAGTTATGTTGGAATAAAATATCAGTCCAGAAAGCTGGCTGTTGTTCCCTTTGGACGCATTAGTGAGTTTTGTGTCAGTAGTGATATTGACTGGCGCTTCCTTGAAACTCCTGATCTGCATTCCATGCGAGTGGATGGGGTCGTGGCGGATCTCCGTGCTGAAATCCCGGACGAGTGGCAAAAATTTCTGGCTGAATGCGCCATACACAGAATTCCCGTGTACAACGCCCGCCAGATCCATGAGTCCGTGACCGGCCGTGTACATCTTGATCATATGTACGAAAACAAATTCGGCAGCCTGCTGCCGCGCGAAGATTACGAGTTGCTTAAACGTGTCTTTGACGTTATTGCCGTGCTGCTGGTGTTACCTGCCGTAATCCCGGTCATGCTGGTTACTGCGTGGCTTATTCGTCGCGATGATCCGGGCCCTGTCTTTTTCAACCAGATCCGTATGGGGTTCAAATGTAAACCCTTCAAGGTTTATAAGTTTCGCAGTATGTACGTCAATCCAGGTACTACCTTTACTGCTGAAGGTGAAGATCCACGTATTACACGTATCGGCAAGGTTATTCGAAAATACCGTATCGATGAGCTTCCGCAGCTTTTTAACGTATTGCAGGGCAATATGAGCCTGATTGGGCCGAGACCCGAGTCACTCAGCCTGGCGGAATGGTACGAAAAGGATGTTCCTTTCTTTCATTATCGTCACGTAGTGCGCCCCGGCATTTCCGGATGGGCACAGGTTGAGCAGGGGTATGCCGCCGAAGTTGAAGGTATGACCAAGAAACTTGAATACGACTTTTATTACATCAAGCATTTTTCATTCTGGCTGGATATTTTGATTGTTGCGCGCACAATTAAAACCATGTTGACCGGCTTCGGTGCACGATAAAAAATACGGTACTTTGATGAAAATTGCTTTTTTTGTTACTGGCTTTCCCAAGCTTTCAGAAACTTTTATTCTTAACCAGATCGTAGGTTTGCTGGATAAGGGACATGATGTGCGTATCCTTTCCTTTGAAAAGGAGTACGGCATTTCACATGATACGATCGCAGAATACGGTCTGGTTGAAAAAACGACGTATTTACTACCTGAAAGTGAAAGCAGGTATATGAAAGTACTGAAACTGGCTTTTTGGTCACTTTCAGGAATGTTGAAAAAGGGTGTAGCACGCAAGGGCTCCCTTCGGGAAACCGTGAATCATTATGCCGCCCTGGGTAAGCATTCCCGGGTGGGGAATTATGATGTGGTGATAGCTCATTTCGGGCCTGTTGGCGTGCAGGCGTTGAATCTCAGGCTGGATGATTTCTTTACGGGTAAACTGGCTACCGTCTTTCATGGCTATGATATTTCACGATATCAGGTACTTGAAACGTACACGGAGCGGTACAGGAAATTATTCAGAGAAGGTGAGTTGTTTTTACCTATCAGCCAGCTTTGGTCTGACAGGTTGCAGTCACTGGGCTGCCCGCCTGACAAAATCATGCTTCATCGCATGGGCGTTGATCCCGAAAACTTTGCCTGGATTGATCGTTGCAAGCATGAATCGGGGGAAGCTCTTCGCTTTCTGAGTGTTGCCAGGCTGGCTCCTAAAAAGGGAATTGATGACGCTATCAAAGCTCTTGCCGAGCTAAAGGTGCGTGGGTACACATTTGAATATGAAGTGATTGGTGGTGGCGACCAGCTGGATCGCTACAAGACACTTGCAGCCTCTTTGAATGTGTCTGAAGAAGTATCCTTTCTTGGTGAGCGGACTCAAACGGTTATTCGGGAAAAAATGGCGAAGGCACATTTTTTCCTTTTGCCCAGCAAGGTTGCATTTGATGGTGATATGGAAGGTATTCCTGTGGCCTTGATGGAAGCCATGTGCCTGGGTTTGCCTGTGATCTCTTCTACACATAGCGGTATACCTGAACTGATTGAGCATGGTGTTACCGGGTTCCTTGCCATCGAAAACGATAGTGCTTCTCTAGCCAATGTTGTTCAGGAAGCTGTAGATACACCTCCGGACAGGATTGAAATCATTCGTGATGCAGCGCGGGAGAAAGTCAATAAGGAGTTTAACAAGGTGCATCTTATTGACGAGCTTGAGGAGATCTTGAGCAGGGTGGCTGCATCATGAAAGCAGGCGGGCTGGCAGGAAATGTCTCATGGACTTTTCTTGCTACAATAGTCAATTCCATCGTTCAAATTGTTCAGTTGGGGATTGTCGGGCACTATGTGGCTGTCTCCGACATGGGCCTGCTGTCGGTCGTTGTTGCTATTGTAAATATCGGTATTATTTTCCAGGACGTGGGGTTTTCATCTTTTCTTATTTATAAGCAGGATATAAAAGATCGTCAACGCCATCTCCTTTTTAGCCTGAATATTTTGCTTGGTATATTACTCTTTGGTCTGAGTATTGCTTCTTCCGGATTTATTGAGGATTTGATTAATAAGCCAGGATTTGCAGCACTGTTTTGTGTTGGAGCACTGAATTTTCTGGCATTGGGGTTGGGTAGCCAGGCTCAGGCCTTGATGATAAAGAGCAAGGCCCTTAACACGATGGCCCAGTTTGATATGTCGGCCAAATTTCTGGGACTTGGTGTTACCGTAGCACTGCTATTTGTCGGCTATGGTATCTATTCCCAGCTGCTGGGAATGATTGCTGCAAATCTGTTCATGAGTCTTCTGTGCTTTTTCAAGGTGAACAAAAGTTATCCGATACGGTTTTATTTTGGCCGTGACTGTTTGACGGATCTCAAGGAGCCTCTGGCGTTCGGTAGCTATCATCTTGGCAGTGTGCTTATTGGTGAGTTCCGTAAACAGTTTGATGTGTTTCTGGCGGCTCGCTTCTTGCCTGCTCACACACTCGGGCTTTATACAGTGGGTAAGGAGCTGGCACTGCGTTCCATGATGATTATTCGGCCTGTTATTCAGAAAGTGGTAATGCCTATTTTTGCGGAACAGCAGAGTACCCCTGATAAGCTTAGGAAGTCATATCTCACTACACTCTATGGTATTACGGCAGCATTCGGTATTCCTGCTGCCATAGGGATAATATTTTCAGGTTTCTTCCTGAGTGTTATTTATGGTGATAAGTATATTGAAGCCGATCAGTTCTTTTCAATATTTATTCTTATTGCCTATCTGCGTTGTCTTGGGCTGCCTACTGGCGTACTTGCTCAGGCCATGGGTAAAACAAATATCGAATTTTACTGGAATATTATTTCCACGATCGTTCTTTGTGCAGTGCTGGTGCTAACCGTATTTGTCGGTGTTGGCTATTTCGCCTTTGCCATTCTTGCCGTTCAGGTAGTGCTGACCATAATGCAGCGTCGACTTTTTCTGAATCGACTGATTAATGTGGGTCTATTCCAATATACGATCAGTTGGTTGGCTGGCTTTATTGCTTTGTCGTTGGTTTACTTTTTCTGGGTGGGTTTCTGATATGGACGTCAGTGTTGTTATTCCAACATATAATAGTTCGGAATTTATATACAAAGCGATCGATAGTGTCATCGTTGCGGCTGAAGGGCTTCAGTTTGAGGTCATTCTTGTCGATGATTTTTCCAACGATATCGATAAACTCAAGGAAGTGGTTCAAGGGTATGCCAGCGCTCGATTGATCCTGAAAGAGAGCAAGTCGAATGCTGCTGTATCACGAAATACCGGAATCATGAATGCTACTGGTAAACATATCTTTCTGCTTGACTCGGACGATGCGTTTGCACCGGATCATATTCGGAACCGCATAAGCCTGCACGCCGACACCGGTGCAGATTTTATTTTTGGCGCCTTCACAGAGCGGGGCAGCAGGGATCGTCATTTCATTGACAGGCACAAGGACTGTTCTGCGCGTGATTACCTGTTCGTACATGATGGCGACATAAGGACATCTACCATATCCTTGGCCAGTAATGCCCTATTGATGAATGGTTCTCTTGACAAGCATCAGGACTGGGGCTTTTTTCTGGATGTAGACGATGCCCAGGTCAAATGGGTATATGATGATCGTCCTACGGTCATTCTGTATGTCGACCGAACAACCAATATGAGTAGTTCGGCCAATACGAAAGCCAGCCAGTTTTTCATCGATGCCTATTTGCTTCAGAATGCTCATATTACAGGGTTTTGTAAAAGGCAATTTTTGAGCGCCATTGTCAGCAACGATGAGCAAAGCTACCGTTTCTTTACTCAACGCATGACGTTGTCCTGTCTTTCGACGCAGCTCAAGGCGATCAAGATTTTGGGCGATGCAAGCCTTAAACTTGGCCTTTTTTCGTCGTTTTCAGGCTTGCTGCGCCAACTACGATCCAATCGCTAGGAACTGCTATGACATTTGAACTGGCAGGCTATCTGTTGATCTGTGCTCTGACAATATTTGCAACACTATCAACGCGCAATGTTTTGTCAATTCTGCTTATCTATCTGTCAGTTATTGGTTATATGATAGCTGTACGATTTGCTGGATATGACTATGACATGTACTTGTATGCAAGGATGCTGGATGCAGGCCTTGATTTCAGTGCTGACAATGTATATTACGTCCGGGAATTTGTTTTCTGGTTTGGGCTTCCGAAGATTTTTGATCTGGTTCAGGATCAGAAGTGGACATTTATTGTTGTAGACATTATTTGGGTGTCATTGCTGTTTTATGCGTTGCTGAACAAGAAGAACAGCTCAAGAATCCCATTGTTTTGTGCTCCTTTCATGATAGTGTTTTTTCCTCTATTGATGGGGTATCAAAATATTTATCGGCAGTTCCTGGCCTCTATCTTCGTTCTTTTTGCCTTTTATGGCTTCAGAAACAAATATGTTGTTTACCTGCTGAGCATGGTTGCTTTCTTTATCCATAACTCTGCCATAATTTACCTGCCACTTTTGTACTTGTATGCAGCTAGAAAGGCATCGCCGACAGGCAAGCTCAATATCCTGCAGAAGGGGATGTTTGCCCTTTCATATGTGGTCATGGTGGGCGGTATATACTATTCCTCTCTTAGTGATACAGATCTGTCGAAGTCTTCCGACAGTACCGGCATTTCTCTGGGGCCGGCTTATGCAGCCCTCTTTGCAGCATTTTTTATAGCATCCATCTTCATGGCTCGCTTCAAGGTCAAGGAGCTGTTCTCTCAGTATGCGTATATCGTCTACTCATTCTTCTCGTTTTTGTTGATATGGCCAGTCCTGGGTGGTGCTCAAGGGGAGCGCGTTGGCATGATGCTTTTGATCATTATAGTGCCTATGTTTGTTACCCAGCTTGATGGTATTTTCAGGCAACCAACATTACGTATAACCGTTCGACTTTTATTTGTCTTGTTGGGTATTGCACCATCATTCTTATTTTCATCGGCGTTTAACTTCCTTTTGACTGGTAGCTGAAATGAAAACCCGTATTCTATACATCGTTACTACGATGAAACGCTCTGGGCCTATAAATCAGCTTTTTCAGCTGATTTCAAATCTTGATCCGGAGCGTTATGAATTACATATGATCTCTCTTTCAGAGGAGGGTGATAATTCCATAAAGGATAAATTTGAACCTTTCATGTTGACAATGTCCTGCCTGGGCTTGTCCAGATATTCATCCTTTTTCGTGTCAAGAAATTCCCTCAGGAGTGCGGTAGAAAGAGTTGAGCCTGATCTTGTTCATACTCAGGATCTGAGAAGCGATTTTTACTCGCTTTTTTTGAACGGGATTCCTTGTGTCAGTACAGTGCATAATTATCCCTATGGCGATTACCCTTACTCCTTTGGCAAGGTCAAGGGAAGGGGGCTCGCATGGTTACATTTACGTATCTTCAGCAGGAAGCAGCGTTGTATAACTGTTTCAAGAAGTATTCTGAAATTTCTGAACAAGCTTGATGATCCCAGGTTTACATTTATACGTAATGGAGTTGATGACACGTACTTCATGCCTTCCACCCATGATGTTAAAACCCGGTTCAGACGTGACAAGGGGTTACCGGAAGATGCGACAGTTTATATCGTCAGCGCGCATCTAACCGAACTCAAGGATCCTGAAACAGCAGCTCGCGCCATTACTGAATCCAGTGGCAATAATATTTTAGTCTGCCTGGGTGATGGGCCACTCAGAGAGTCATTGGAACAGCGTTATGGTGGTGAAAAGGTAAGGTTTGTTGGTTATCAGTCCAATGTCATTGAATGGCTTCATGCCGCTGATGCCTACCTTTCTGCTTCGTTTACGGAGGGGCTGCCCATGGGAGTTATCGAATCCCTGGCCTGCGGTTTGCCAGCAGTTCTTTCTGATATACCTGCACATCGTGAGCTTCATGAGCTTAATAACGACGCGGTGGCGCTCTTTGAAACCGGCAATGTCGCGTCTCTTGTCCAGACGCTGAACAAGGGCCTGTTTTCTGATGCAGAACAGGTCGATTATCGTTCCCGGTGTGCACTTTCCATTGTTCGGGATCATTTAAGTGCCCGCGTCATGGCCGGTCATTATCAGACGGTCTATGACGAGGCCATCAAGAAGTATGCAGGAGCCTGAAACAATGCCGTTTTCCGTTTTAATGTCCATTTATGTCAAGGAAAAGCCGGATTATCTCCGACTGTGCCTTGAAAGTCTTGATGCTCAAACCCTGAAGGCCGATGAGGTTGTCATTGTTGAAGATGGCCCGATTGGTGACGATCTTCGGCGTATCATTGATGAATATCGTGAACGAATTTCCATCGTCTCCGTGCCACTTCAAACCAATGTGGGTCTTGGCGCTGCCCTGAATGCCGGTCTGGCGCAGTGTCATCATGAACTGGTGGCGCGTATGGATACAGACGATCTGTGTCGGCCCGACAGATTCGAAAAGCAGGTGCGTTATTTTGAGCAGTATCCTGATACAGATGTGCTGGGTGGGGCCATCTCCGAATTCAATGTGACGCCTCAACAGCCTCATGCGATTCGTGAGTTGCCGGTAGGTCGGGACAAGGTACGTGAATTTGCCAAGGCACGTTGCCCGGTCAATCACATGACCGTTATGTTCCGGAAATCGGCCATTGATGCGGCCGGGGGCTACCAGCCGTTTCTGGGGATGGAGGATTATTATCTGTGGGCAAGACTACTGGTCGCAGGTCAGGTCATGGATAACATGGCTGACATCCTGGTTGATGCACGTGTAGGTAATGGAATGCTTACGCGTCGGCGTGGCTGGCACTATTTCAAGCAGGATGTCATCTTGCAGAACAAGTTTCGCAAAATGGGGTTCATCAGTACGGGTGAGTGTGTTCTGAATGCTGCCAAACGGGCGCCTCTTCGTTTGGCACCCGAGTGGTTACTGGCGCTGGTGTATCAGCGGTTCCTGCGTAAAAGCGTGTCCTGAGCAATATTTTCGAATACGTTTATAGCTGAAGGCCATGCCTGTTCCAGGGCATGGCTGATCCTGTCAATCTGAGCTTCGCGCTCCTTTTCATAATCGTATTGTTCTCTCTGCCTTAGACCTGCCCATGCAAGTAATGAATTCAGTGCATCGGGCGTATCAAAAATGCCATGAAGATAAGTGCCGGCAATCTGGTTATCTGCTGATAGCATGCCGTCTTCATGGCCATCGTCGCATTTGATCAATCGTCTGATGGTCTCGGTTGCCCTGCTTTGGCCAACATGAATTTCATACCCTTCACATCGCGTCTGGTCGTGGATGAATGCTCCCTTTACTCGCGCCAGTGCCTTCCTGCTGCTCAGGGTCGTATGCAGGGGAAGCCATCCCAGCCCTGTACTGCTGCCGGCGGTACCTTCAACGCCATCAGGGTCATCAATGGCAAGCCCCAGCATTTGAAACCCACCACAGATTCCAATGACCTTTCCTCTATAGCGTAAATGACGTGCAATGTGTTCTTCCCATCCATGACTTTTGAGCCACGCAAGGTCAGCGCGAGTATTCTTGCTACCGGGTAGAATAATCAGATCCGCTTCTCCGGCCTCATTGGGTGAAGTACAGAAACGTACGGCCACTTCAGGGTGGCGACGAAGCGGGTCAAGGTCAGTATGATTCGATATCCTGGGCACCAGAGGCACCACGACCTGCAGGGCACGTGTACTGTCGCCGGTATTGCCACCCCGGGATAGCCCATCCTCGGCTTCAAGATGAAATTCTTCCAGAAATGGAAGCACGGCCAGTACCGGTTTACCGGTGCGTTCTTCAAGCCATTTAAGGCCTGGTTCAAGCAGGCTGATATCCCCGCGGAAGCGATTGATGATAAAGCCGATAATGCGTTTCTGCTCAGTGGCAGACAGTACGTCAACGGTGCCGGTGAGGTGGGCAAACACCCCACCGCGATCAATATCTGCCATGAGAATTACCGGGCAATCCACGGCTTCGGCAAACCCCATGTTGGCGATGTCATGTTCTCGCAGGTTAACCTCACCGGCACTTCCGGCACCTTCAACAAATACCCGGTCATACTGATGTACCAGACGGTCGTGTGCTTCAACGACCTTCGTAAGCAGTTCGGGTTTAAAGTAGTGATAACGCTTTGCGTTCATATTGCCAACGGCCTGGCCATGCACAATGACCTGAGCACCTGTATCGGAATTGGGCTTGAGCAAGACCGGGTTCATGTCGGTGGTTGGCGCAATGCACGCCGCCATTGCCTGTACTGCCTGGGCCCGCCCGATTTCGCCACCATCAATCGCTACTGCACTGTTAAGCGCCATGTTCTGCGGCTTGAAAGGCGCAATGCGGTAACCCTGACGGGCAAAGAGCCGACACAATGCAGTGACCAGCGCACTTTTACCGGCATCAGAGGTCGTTCCCTGAATCATCAGCGTGGTGGGGGAGCGAAAGCGGGTCTTCGATACATCTGAAGTCATTGAGCCTGTTCCTGGCGTTGATCGAGGGTAAGCAGTAGGTGTTCTAGTTGTTCCTCCCGGATCCCCGGGGTCTGCCAAAGGCCTCGCTGGCAGGCTTCCAGCAGCCGCTCGCCCATTTCCTGAAGGGCCTGTGGGTTATGCGCTTCCAGAAAGTGGCGATTGTCAGTATCAAACAGCAGAGCCTGGGTAACCGCTTCGTACTGATAATCGGCGATCAGCATCGTGGTGGCATCGTAGGCAAACAGGTAGTCAACCGTGGTAGCCATTTCAAAGGCGCCCTTGTAACCGTGTTCACGCATGGCGCTGTGCCATTTTGGATTGAGTGCGCGGCTCCTGAGCACCCGGTCAAGCTCTTCCTTGAGCGTTCGGATCCTGGGATGGGCCGGCTGGCTGTGATCACCATGATAGACAGCCGGGGCATTCCCCTTCAGCGTGGTAACGGCGTTGGTCATACCGCCCTGAAATTGATAGTAATCATCGGAATCAAGCAGATCGTGCTCGCGGTTGTCCTGATTCTGTACGACGGCGTCCAACTGGCTCAGCTGATAGGCCAGTGCCTGACGTGCCGGAGTTCCAAAGGCGTGCTCGCCGTAGGCATAGCCCCCCCAGTTCAGGTATGCCTCGGTCAGGTCGCTGCGATCCGACCAGCAACGTTCGTCGATGAGTCCCTGCAGGCCGGCACCATAGGTTCCGGGTCGTGAACCGAAAACACGATGGCGTGCCGTTTCCCGAGCCTGATCAGCAGGGAGTGTAGCCTTCAATGCCGCTTCTCGAGCCGTGACATGCCGCCGAATCGTATTGAGCTCCGGTGGCTCCTCAAACTCGGCCAGTTGATGTATGGCCGCGTCCATTAAATGCATCAGATTGGGAAAGGCATCCCGAAACAGTCCGGAGACACGAAGGGTAACGTCTACACGGGGCCTTCCCAACAGAAACCCGGGGATGATTTCAAAACCGGTAACGCGCTGAGAGCCTGCGGCCCAGCGGGGCTTGACGCCCAGCAGTGCCAGTGCCTGGGCAATGTCGTCGCCGCCGGTGCGCATGGTCGAGGTGCCCCATACGGAGATACCAATGTGTTCCGGATAGTCACCGTGTTCCTGCAAATGTCGTTCGATCAACAGCTCGGCAGACTGCTGGCCGAGTGTCCATGCCATTTTGCTGGGCACGGCGCGGCTGTCGACCGAAAAGAAATTACGCCCGGTTGGCAGGGTATCCAGCCGTCCGCGCGTCGGGGCTCCACTGGGGCCTGGTGGCACGAATCTTCCACTCAGCGCATGTCTGATGGCGTAAAGCTCGTTTTCTGCACTACGCTCCAGCGCGGGCATCAGCTGTTTTTCCAGCAGGTGGATTACATGGGTCATTGCCGGCCCCTGCAGGGGTGTTTCAACTGATAGCCCGCCAGTGTCAAGCCAGGCCTCGATCGCCTGAATGGCCAGTTGCTCAAGCCGTTCCCGAGTATCGAATTCGGTGCGCCAGGCCGCACCGCTGACGTCACTCAGCCGTTGCGGTCGAGGGCCTGCCCAGGGAGCGGCTGTCGCTGTCAATGGGTCAAAGTCGGGGGGAAGCAGCAGGTCCGAAGCGAGTGCATGCAGGATTCCCTGATCTTCATTGCCATCGCCTCTGGGTAATCTGAGCAGGGCAACCAGTGTCTCGATCAACTTGTCACGCTCCGGCAGAGTGCCGAGACGGTGTAGGCCATGCCGAATCTGCGATTCCTTGATGTCGCACAACCAGGTATCCAGTGCTGCCAGCGTATCGTCTTCTTCAGTGGACGGTGATAACTCTGCCAGTACGTGAGATTCCCTGGCCTTGTCCAGCAGAGCATTTTTCAGGTGTTCAGCTCGGCGGTCGTCCATGCCCAGCGCCTGGTAATATTCATCTGCAAGCTCTTCGAGTTCCGAAAGGGGGCCATAGAGCTCTGCTCTGGCCATGGGAGGCATCAGGTGGTCGATGATAACGGCCTGAGTTCGTCGCTTGGCCTGAGCGCCTTCACCCGGGTCGTTGACGATGAAAGGGTATAGATGGGGCAGGGGAGCGAACGCGGCTTCCGGCCAGCATTCGGATGACAGGGCCGTTCCCTTGCCGGGCAGCCACTCCAGGTTGCCGTGCTTGCCTACATGAACCACGGCGTTTGCCCCCCAGGTCTCCGTCAGCCAGAAATAAAAGGCCAGATAGGCATGGGGGGGCACCAGATCCGGGTCGTGATAATTGGCATCAAGGTCAATATCAAATCCTCTGGCCGGTTGAATGCCGATAAACACATGGCCAAAAAGGCGGCCGGCAATCATCAGGCAGCCGGCACGATATTTAGGGTCCTGTTCCGGTGTGCCCCAGCGCTCGTTCACGGCCTGCTGGAGCGCAGCCGGCAGGCGCTTGAAACGCATGTGATAGGCATCAAGGGTCATGCTTTGAAAGCAGGGGCGCTGGTCGAGTGTATCGAGGTCATTGGTGATGCCCTCGCATAGCCGCTGGATCAGCGCATCCCCGTCATCAGGAAGGTGGCCTGTCCTGTAGCCTGCCTGGGACAGCATTTTCATGATGGCCAGAGTCGATGCCGGCGTATCAAGGCCTACGCCATTGCCGATGCGCCCTTCCCGGGTAGGGTAGTTGGCCATGACAAGCCCGATGCGCTTGTCTTCATTGGGAAGTGTGGATAATGCAGCCCATCGGGCGGCCAGAGTCAGTACGTGACGGGCGCGATCGGGCTGAAGGCGAAAGCGAATGACCGGGCTTTGTGTCCGTGTGCTATAACGTTCAACGTGCTTGAAGGCCATGGCACGACTGATGATCCGGCCATCCATTTCCGGCAGGGCGACCTGCATTGCCAGATCCCGATTGCGTAACCCGCGGGTCTGACTTTGCCAGTCTTCCTTGGTGGTACTGGCAAGAATCGCCTGGATAACAGGAATATCGGCCTTGAAGACGCGCTGGTCCTCTCGAGGCAGCGAAGACATGGCAGCATTACCGTGCTGGGCGAGGGAAAATCCGGTGGTATTGATAATAACCTGCACGTTGGCGCGCTCGGCAAGATCGGTAATCAGTGCCATGCAGTCATCGCGCTTGAGCGAGGTAACTGCCACCGGCAAGATAGTCAGCAACTGTTGCCGAGCTTCCTCGAGTAGTGCATCGAACAGCCCGGTGTCCAGAGCCTGCAGATGGCTTCGATAAAAAATCAGTAATGCTGTTGCCTGATTCTTCTCCCGGTGCTGCTGCCATTCACTGAAGGTGGCTCCCATGGCGTGATCGGGATGATAAATCAGTGCCGGGGGCAAGGCACGAGGCGGTGGCGGTAGTGGCAGGCTGTTATCCTGGCAATGACAAAGATACCCGATGGCCTGATTCAGGTTCCAGGCACCCCCTTCCCGAAAGTACCGCCATAAGGTGTGCGCCATTTCCATGGGTACCGATCCATCGGCCCAGAGCTCGGGATCATCCTGGTCATCACCGGGTACGAGTATCAGCTGGCGTTCCGGTTGAGCACGCTGCCATGACTGGAGCTGCTCCAGACCGTACGGCCAGTAGTTTTTGCCGCCCAGCAGGGAAACGACCACGATCCGTGCCTGAGTCAGCACATTATCAGCATAAAGATCGAATGAGGCCGGTTTGGAGAGGTTAAGCCAGTTGGCCAGCCGAATGCTCGGCAAGGGGCGATCATATTGATCAATGCAGTCGGCCAGGCCGGCAAGAAGGCTGTCGGCCGCGGCCAGAATGATGATTTCGGCGCTTTCCTGAGCCAGATCGATAATGCCGTCGTCGTCGCCAAAACCGCCGGGTTGGGCAGCAAAAAGATGCATGGGAAGTAGTGCTCTCAGCGTCGCGGGGGAAGGCCACCAAAACGTTGAGCATACCATACCGAAACGGCCCCTCGGAGGGGGCCGTCAATGCGATATCTGGTAATTATATGCTTTGTGACAGGTACGCCTTCTGCGCCTTGCCCTGCTGCTGCTGTCGTGTGGACTCTCTGGTCAGATGGTCCTTGCTCTGATTCAGAAGCACTGCGATCTGCTCGTTTTTGGCGATCAGAAACGCCAGAACACGTGCCTTGTCCGGAAATTCAGCATCTGTACCGGCCGCCTCGTCGGCAGCTTTTACTGCCTGGATGGCGTCATCATGCTGTGTTCGAAGGGCCGCCAGTCGCTCCATATCTTCATTATCAGCAGCATCCAGCACACTGTTGGTAATCCTGACCAGCGCCTGGTAGCTTTTTTCCACGTCGTTCATGAGTACACCGCGCCATCGACGGTCTGGCCTATTTCCTTCCAGGCGCCACTGATATCGCTCAACAGGGCGCTGACCCTGCGGATTGCGTCAGCATCATTACGAACATTGGCTTTTGTAAGCTCTCGGGACATGTAATCGTAAAGGCTGTCGAGCTGCTCCGCCAATGGGCCACCCTGTTCCTTGTCGAGGCTGGCGCGCAATCCTTCTTCGATAATGCGAATGGCCTTGGACAGTGATGTTCCCTTGAGCGCGATATCCTTGTTGTCGATGGCCCAGGTGGCTTTCATCAATGCCGCCTGGGCGCCATCAAACAGCATGACAATCAGTTGATGTGGCGTAGCGCTCATGACACCGGTTTCAAGGCCGATATCGGCGTATGCACTGGCTCGAGTACGTGCAAGCATGTTGCAACTCTCCCTTAATTTTGAGGCGTATTCAGTGCTGAAAGCTGCTGACTTAGATAGCTACTAGTGGAGTTGATATTCGACAGGAGCAAATCCAGGTCATTGAACTGCTTCCTGTAACGATCCACGGTAGAGTCAATGCTTTTCTGAATGGTTTCCTTGCGGTCCTTCAACGACTCCAGTCGGCTATCAATACTGCCTGTGACCGTATCAAGTACCCCTCCTTCATCCAGCATGCTACCCAGTGTAGTGCTCAATACTGACGTTACTCCGGATTCTCCATCTGCTCCGATCATCAGGGTAGAAAGGCTGGAGACATCCGTCATGGCCTTGTCAAAACGAGTATCGTCGATTTCCAGCTTGCCGTCCTTGTTCAGGGATATACCGGCCTGTGTGAGATAGTTGAGGCTATCGCCACTGACACTGGTATTGAAGGCACCCCGAATCTGGTTCTGGATGGAGCGAACCGTGGATTCCCCCAAAAGTGAGCCGTTACTGCTTTTGCTTTCGGCATCATAGGAGGTCTGAATATCGATCAGGTCCTGCATGGAGTTATAGCTGCTGACCAGCGTCTCGAACGCTTCACGTATCGTGCCATCATCCTGAGCCACCACCATGTTTTCAGCTGTGTCATTGACCGAATTCAACGTAAGTGTCACACCCTGAATGGCTTCTTCAACGGTATTGGTATCGCTGGTAATCGCCAGGCCGTTGATCTCAAGATTGGCGTTTTTGGCCTCACTGGTTTCCGTCAGATTACCGCTATTATCGGCACTGTTGTAATTGAGCAGATCCTGAAGTGATGTGTCTGTATTCAGGATATCGTCATTGGTGACCGACATGTTGATCTGAGAGGATTCACCTGTCTTGTCAGACGTCATGACCAACCGATAGGGCGTGCCGCTGCCATCATTGATAATCGAGGCCGTCACGCCTGCATCAGCAGTATTGATGGCATCCCGGATACCTTCGAGGGAACTGTTGGTGCTGTCCAGCGCAATATCTGTCGTACTGGAAACATTGCCAGCGCCATCAGTGATCGACAGCGTCAGTGTGCTGTTGCCGCCAGTACCAATGGTGTCCGTGCGGCTGGCCTGACCTGTAGTGGCCAGCGACTGCGCAGACGCCAGGTTCTGAACCTTGATGCTGTAATTGCCTTCCTGGGCATCTGTGCCGCTGGTAGCGGAAAAGGCGGTGCTGGTGGTGGTAATACTCTTGCTTTCATAAAGCGCCGGGTCTGCCAGCGCATCGACAGCTCCCTGAAAACCTTCCAGGGCACTGGAGAGGCGGTTGTAGCCGTCCAGCTTGTTGGTATAGCTTTTTTCCTGAATCTTGATGGGCTCCAGACGAGAACTCTCTGACCTTTCAAGTCCCTTGAGAAGGGTGGTCAGGTCCAGCCCTGAGCCAACGCCGAGCGATGTAATTGAAGGCATGATGTCCCCTGCAGCACATGAAGAACTGATTGGCTGTATTATCTTCGCGCGACATGAGCGAAGTTCCATGGTGCAGTTAACGGCATAACGTGTAGCGGCTTTAGACTTTCATTCGGAAAATTCACTGCCTGTTTTCACAGGCAGTGAGCCGGGTGGTTCAGCACTCGGCCTGTCTTAGTGCATCCTCGAGGATCGAGGCATCAAGTCCCTTGCCAATCAGTACCAGGCGGGTCTCTCGAGGTTCGTCACTGTGCCAGCGACGATCAAAGTGTTGCGTCAGGCGCTGGCCCACGGCGTGGACTACCTGACGCATCGGCTTGCCGACATCGGCAAAGCCCTTGGCCCGAAAGATGCGATGCGTTGCAACCAGCTTCGCAAGGGCAGACTCCAGTGCCACCGGATCGACCTGGCCGAGCCGAACAACAACATGGTCAAAGTCATCGTGGGCATGGTGATGCTCGTGGCCATGATCATGGTGATGGTCGTGATGGGTGGATAGATCCTCGATTCGGGTTTCGCTGGCGAGCCCCAGCCCCATGAGAACCTCGGCATCTACCTGGCCATCACGGATGCGCAGGGTCTTGACGTGATCAGCCAGCTTTGATGACAGCATCTGTTCCACGCGGTCGATATCTTCCTCTGACATCTGATCGGTCTTGCTGATGGCGACCAGGTCAGCGGAGGCGAGCTGGTCGTCCAGTAATTCCTGCAGGGAAGGGTCATGATCCAGGTTTTCATCCGCCAGACGCTGGGAGGCCACTCGTGCTTCATCATGGGCTACCTGCCCATCGGCCAGCGCCGGGCCATCAACGACCGTAATGACCGCATCGACCGTGCAGAACTGCCTGACTTCCGGCCAGTTGAAGGCTTGTACCAGCGGCTTGGGTAGTGCCAGCCCTGACGTTTCGATCACGATGTGGTCAATTCGATCACGCCGAGCGACCAGCTTCTTCATGACAGGCAGAAATTCCTCTTCTACCGTGCAGCAGATGCAGCCGTTGGCCAATTCATAAATGCCATCATCATCGTCGACTGCCGCACAGGCAGCGTCACCATGATCGAGCTGGCAGTTCTTCAGCAAATCAGCATCGACATCCATCTCGCCGAATTCATTGACGATCACGGCGATTCGCTTGCCACTGGCTTGCCGCAGGACATTGCTCAGCAGGGTAGTCTTGCCGCTGCCGAGAAAACCGGTTACCACGGTGGCGGGAATCTTGTTGAGATGCATGGGGGAATCCTTGGAGTATCAACGCTTGACCCGGCGAGGGGTCTGCGTACTGAATTTAGGGCGATAAATGTGGGCCTGGTCGGCGTCGTACAAATAGGAGTCGCGGAAGTCCTGCGGGTCGAGCACTTCACCGACCAGAATCAGGGCCGTACGCGTAATCTTCGCCGCACGCACCTGCTCAACAATGTTCGACAGGGTGCCGACAAGGTGTTGTTCATCAGGCCAGCCCACGCGGTAACAGACCGCAACCGGCGCTTCGGCACCATAGTGGGGAATCAGGGTCTCGACGATGCGATGAATGCGGGTAATGCCCAGATGAATCGCCAGTGTGGCGCCATGGCGTGCGAGTGCATCCAGATTTTCCCTTTCGGGCATCGGCGTCTTGCCGGCAAAACGGGTCATGATCACCGTCTGGGTCACACCGGATAGCGTCAGTTCACGCTTCAATGCAGCACTTGAGGCACTGGTGGAGGTGACGCCCGGGACGACCTCGCACGCAATTCCCAATGCATCCAGTCGACGCATTTGTTCACCTACAGCGCCATAAATGGATGGATCGCCTGAATGCACACGGGCCACGTCCTGACCATCGGCATGCGCCTGCTTCATTCGGGCAATAATGGCGTCCAGTGACATGGAGGCCGTATCAATGACATCTGCCCCCTCTGCGGCTTCACCCAGAATTTCCACCGGCACCAGCGAGCCGGCGTAAAGAATGACCGGACAGCGCTTGATCAGGCGTAACCCCTTGACGGTCATCAGCTCCGGGTCGCCGGGGCCGGCACCGATAAAGAACACGGTCATGAAGAGGCTCCAGCGCGTTTCTGTTCGTAGCCGCGTGGGGTATAGACCCACTCGTTGCGGCCAAAGCGGATGTGCCGGGTCGTAGTGCTGCCGACCATTACCAGCGTCAACATGTCAATATAAGCTGCATCCAGATCTGCCAGCCGTACTACGGTAACAGCCTCATCGGTTCGGCCAAGGTCGCGGGCAATGATGACCGGCGTATCCGCCGAGCGCTGTGTGAGCAGCACGTCACGGGCATGATTGAGCTGCCAGTCCCTGCGTTTTGACACCGGATTGTAAAAGGCAATGACGAAATCGCCCATGGCAGCAGCCTCGATGCGTCGCTCGATGGTTGGCCAGGGCGTCAGCAGGTCCGAGAGTGAAATGGCACAGAAATCGTGTCCCATGGCGGCGCCCAGTCGGGCAGAAGCCATCTGCATGGCACTGATGCCGGGGATGACCCGGATATCAATCCTTTCCCATCCCCGGCCGTTTTCCTCGCCCTGGTTGGCCTTGTCGAGCAGCTCGAACACCAGCGTTGCCATGGCGAAGATGCCGATATCACCACTGGATACCAGTGCGGTGACGTGACCGGCGCTGGCAAGGTCGAGCGCCAGACGGGCACGCTCGGTTTCCTCGCCCAGATCGCGCTTGTGATGGCGCTTGCCGTTCATGCGCTCACCAAGCAGATCCATGTAAAGGCCATAGCCGACGATATCGCTGGCGTGCTCGATGGCATCCAGGGCTTCGGGAGTGATGTGGGCCGCGTCGCCGGGGCCGATACCTACAAGATACAGGGGAGTCATGGCATTACTCGTAATAGCTGCGGGCGATGGCACAGGTCGCCCGGCGGGTTTTCTGTTTGGGTAGCACCAGCTCGGCCGGGCGGTGGGTCAGTCGGGTCGCTGCAACAAGGGCCGCTGCTTCCGCGACGCCATAGACACCAACTTCACGAAAGACCACGTCGGAGCGCTGGCTCAGCAGGTGTTCGACATCGCGCAGTTCAGGCACGCTGAAGGTATGATAAGGCCAGCCATGGTGCGCGGCTGACTGGATCAAACCGATTTCATCGGCCTTGACCGCGATGCTGGCCAGACCGGCGATATCCTGATGATGCAAGTGACACTGCATCAGGCAGTCGGTTATTAGTGCATCCAGGTGGGCCTGGTCGCAGTGACGCTCACAACCCATGCCAAGGGTATACACGGGACGGGTGTAGCGCGCAGCGCTGGTCGCGACCAGCGTGGCTCCGAGACACGTGGCCAGTTCATCTCCCAGCGCATTGGCACCACCTTCGTGGCCTGAAAGCAGTGGAATCACGAATCGGCCGGCTTCATCAAGCACCAGTACCGGCGGATCCTGATACTTGTCGGTCAGCACTGGCGCCAGTGTGCGCATCACGATGCCGGTAGCGCAAATGAACACCAGGGGGCGCCGTGTGGCACGGCTGTCAATAAAACGGGTCTGTATCTGATGGCCGAACGGCGAAGGGCGGTGCCAGTGTTCGGCGTTCGGCCAGTGTCGGCAAATGCGCTCGGCCAGGCCACGGCCTGCCTCGGTCAACGATACCAGAGTGGTCATCGGGCGCCTCCCCTGTGTCGGCGGCTGACAACGAATAGCGAAAAATAGGGGCCTGGACCCTCGGGCAGACGGGTAAGATCAGGGTAAAGCGCCTGCCGCGGGGTACTCAGGTGCTCAAGGTAATACCCTTCATTCAGGCGGCCGGCGGCGGCGATGGCTGCCGTAATGGTGTGGCGCTTGCGCCCCCCCTTCATGATGACCAGCGTATCGAAGGTATCCAGTGCCTGACGCAGTCGGTCGTCATCGTCTCTTGCGCTGATGATTGCCAGGTGTTCTCCCAGCATGGTCAGCGGCAGGCCGGTGGCGGCACTGGCGGCGTGCAGCGAGCTGATGCCTGGAATGGTTTCACAGGGAAAGTCATCGGCGAGGCGGGCGAGCAGGTAGGCAAATGACCCGAAAAAAAGGGGATCACCTTCGCATAGAAAGGCCACATCCTGGCCGTTTTCAAGCGCCCGACGAATCTCGCCGGCGGTGCGCTCATAGATGATGTCGATGGTGGTGCGGTCATGACTCATATCGATCTGTACGGTCAGATGACGCTGGCGCCGGGTGGCCGGCAGGCTGTCACGGGCAATATCTGCAGCCAGCGAATAGCCTTTGGCATTGGTGATATAGCACACCACATCGACCCGCTGCAGCACGCGGTGTGCCTTGAGGGTCATGAGCTCCGGGTCTCCTGGACCTACACCAATGCCATAGAAGGTTGCACTCATGTCGGGAGTCCTTGCTCGGTAGGCTGGTCTGGTTTGATGAAGCGTACCAGGGTGACCGGCAGGCGGGGGCGCAGCAGGCGCTGGCCGCCGAGCAGGCTGCCGCGGCTGATGTCGATGCGACACCAGTGACCGTCCAGGCCGTGTTGGCTTTCAAATCGCGTCAGACAGGCCTGGCTGGGTTCCGTGACGCCACTGGCGATCAGTCGTCCGCCGACCGGTAACCGCTCCCAGACCTGTTCCAGCAGGTCATCCAGGGCTCCGTCACTGCCACCAATGAATACCACGGTCGGGTCAGGCAGTGTCGCCAGCAGCGACGCTGTAGCCGTGGCATCGTGCAGTACCAGTTGTCGGTCAAGCCCGAAGCGACCCTGGTTGGTCGCAAGGGCATCAAACCGCTCTGGGTGATGTTCAATGGCATGAACGTATCCTTTGGTCAATCGCCTGGCCCATTCGATACTCACCCCACCACACCCTGCGCCAATATCCCAGCCGGTCTCGGTTGGGTGCGGGTCAAGCATGGCCAGCACCTGCTGGCGGACTTCCTGCTTGGTCAGCATGCCTTGGCCCGGCGTGGCGTGATCCGTCTGATACTGAGTGTCGGTCAGGGCTGTACGGGCCCATGCCTCAGGCGCCCTGTCCGGCAGGGCAAGCCAGACCACGTTGAGGGCATCAAAGTCGGGAGCTGTCGCGATCAACGCGTTCAGGCTGTCCCACTGCGTGACGCGCTCTTCGGGGTAGCCCAGTCGTTCTCCCACGGCGCAGCGAACGTTCTGCCAGCCCAGTGCGCTCACGTATTCGGCAATGGCCAGGGGATGGGTATTTCCGTCAGTAAGAAGGGCCAGTTGCCTGCCTGGTACCAATGCGTTGTAAAGGCGTGACAGGGGGCGGCCGTGCAGGCTGATGGTGGTCAGCTCGTGCAGATTTTCCTGCAGCCGGTGTGCCAGAGCCTGAACACTCGAAATATTCGGGTGGCTTACGAAGGTGATGTCGGGCCAGCGCATTTTCAGCGTATTACCGATGCCATAAAAGAGAGCATCTCCAGAGGCCAGTAGCGCTACCTGACCCTTCAGTTTCCTTAGCAGGGTGCCCAGATCATCAAGGGGACGGGGCAGCAGGTGCTGCCGTGCCGGCAGGTCCAGATGAGTCACCATGTCGAACTGACGGGCGCTACCGACAATGTGGTCTGCCTGCTTTATCGCCTCGTACGCGGCACGGGAAAGCACGGCCGGGCTTTCAATGCCAAGGCTTACTACCTGTAACGGCTGCATCAGTAGCGCTCTCCGACATCAAGGCGTAACAGGGTATTGAAGGCTGCAGCCGTCAGTGCACTGCCGCCCTGGCGGCCCAGCAGGGTCATGCAGGGAACACCGAGAGACTGACTGGTATTCCATAGCAGCGCCTTTGATTCCGCGGCGCCCACGAATCCTACCGGCATCCCGATGATCAGTGCCGGCTTCGGCGCGCCGTCGCGAATCATTTCCAGCAAACGGAACAGCGCCGTCGGGGCGTTGCCGATCAGCACGATGGCACCCTCCAGGTGCGGACGCCAGGCGCTCAGTGCGGCCATGGTGCGAGTTTCCTGGCGTGCGCGGGCCTGCTCGATGGTGGCAGGGTCACGCAGAAAGCAGGAGGGGGTAATACCGCGCGCTTCGAGAAAACGCTGGGTCAGGCCAAAGCGAACCATTTCCACATCACACAGCACGGCTGCCTGCGCGCAAAGGGCTGCCCGCCCGGCGTCGGTAGCGCCCGGGCTGATGCGAAGAACATCAACAATGTCCGGCTGGCCGCAGGTATGTACCAGTCGCAGAGCGACCTGAGCGTCATCCTCGGTCAACCCGTCAAGCGGTGTCAGCTCACGGATGCGCCGAAAGCTTTCGGCTTCGATCGCCCGGGGGTCATGCTCATATGCTGGCCAGTCCGATACAGTCATGACTTGTCGCTTGCAATCGTGTCGTGATGGTGGGGATGGCCATGATCATGGTGATGCCCGTGGCTGTGATGAGCATGATGATGCCCGTGCCCATGATGATGGCCGTGGTCGTGATGGTGATCGGCATCCGTTCCCGCACCGCGGACGTGGTGATGGTGGCCTTCCTGCGGTGCTCCGACCTTGTGCTCATTGCCCACGATCTGAACCCGATACTGACACAGCTGACAGTTCATGTTGGGTGTGCCGTTTTCGATGTCATTCAGCCGGTCTGCAAAGGTTTCTATGACCAGCGGATGATCATTGAGGTAGCCGGCCTTGACCACCCTGACGTCCGGATGCGCGCGCTGATACTCATCTGCCCAGGCGTATATCTTCTTGATCAGCCGTCCCGTAAACAGAAAATAGGGGAACACGATGACCTGCTTGTACCCCAGTCGATGGGCCTTGTCGAAGGCTTCCGGCAGCAGGGGCGTGGTTACGCCACTGTAGCCGGTAGTGGCCCAGCCAAAGCCCATGCCTTCTTCAAGCATCCGCGTGATCTTGCTGATGTTGGAATTGGCATCCGGGTCGGAGGCGCCGCGGCCTACCACCATCAGCAGGGTATCTTCGCGCCGGTAGTCTTCGCCGAATTCAGCTTCGGCGTCTTCAATGCGGTCACGTGCGGCCTGCAGCATATTGGCGTTAACGCCCAGTTCTGCCCCGTAATTGATCGTTACGCCTTCAAACTCGGCCTGCAGGGCATTCAGTTCGCTTGGAATGTCATTCTTGGCGTGGCCAGCGGCCATCAGCATGCCGGGAATGGCCGAAATGGTGGTGGCGCCCTGATCCACCAGTTTCTTGACCCCGTCATAAATCACCGGGCTTGCAAACTCCAGAAAGCCATAGTCACACAGGCGGTCAGGATAACGGGCGCGGAAATGCTCGGTCAGCCGGGTAAATTCCTGTACGGCGTCCACATCTCGGGAGCCGTGTCCTACAAACAGGATGGCGGGTTTATCAGTCATGATTTCTCCTCGTTACACGCTCGAGCCGGCCGGGCGCACAGCGCCCTGATCAGGTCAGCCGGCTGATCGAATTGGCGCGATGTCACCGGCAGGGCCGGGCGACGCAGTAAAAGTACGGGCAGTTTCAGGGCGCGGGCCGCGTGCAGCTTGGCCGAGGTGGCATGACCACCACTGTCCTTGGTGACGACACAATCGATGCCGTGGCGCCTTAACGTGGCCAGTTCATCGCTGACGTTGAACGGGCCGCGGGCGATCACCAGCTCATGTGGCGGCGGTACGTGCAGTGTCTGGGCGCTGCGTATCACCATCTGCTGGCTGGGCAGGGCCCTGTTCACCAGGGGCAGGCCGCTGGCTCCCAGAGTGATCAACGGACGCTGCCAGGCGTCGAGTGCCTGTCCAAGTGCCTCGATATCGGGCAGATAGTGCCATTGGTCGTCGGGATGCGGTTGCCAGTACGGGCGTATCAGTTGCCAGCAGGGTAACCCGGCTGCCTGTGCGGCGGTGGCAGCCGTTTCGGAAATGCGGGCGGCAAAGGGGTGTGTGGCATCCAGTACATCGGTGATGTGATGCTTGCGTAATAAGGCGTCCAGCCCCTGCCGGCTGGTGCGTTCAGGACCTGAAAACCCACCGACCCTGGTCGGAAAGGGAAAGTCATCCACTGGCAGGCGTCCGGCGATGCTGTAAAGCAGTGGAACTCCGAGTCTGTTCAGTGCCTCGGCCAGCCGACGGGCCTGGCCGGTACCGCCAAGTATCAGTACCTTCATGAAGCCTCCGATGGCCAGCGGCCCAGGGGCTGGCCCTGCCGGTCGACAGCGGTCACGTCCAGTACGGTGCCTGCCGGCAGCCGACGGTGTGCCTGTTGCCAGGCGCGGTGGCAAAGCATCGTCGCCAGAGGAATGTCGGATGCACGAGCAAGGGCTTCCCCGGTAGTGTTGGCGGCAAGAATGGCCTGCTGAACGGCCTCGCTGGCCCCGGCAGCCTCGGCGCAGGCCCGCATGAATTCAAAGTTGATCGATGAGGCGCGACTGTGCAGGTCAAGATGGCCGTCAGCCAGCTTGCTGATCTTGCCAATGCCCCCTACCAGAGAAAGGCGAGCCATGGGAACGCGTTTCAGATGCTTGAGTACGGCACCCGCAAAATCCCCCATCTCGATCAGTGCCATATCGTCCAGGCCAAGCGCCGTGCGGGCATAGCGCTCGCTCATGTTTCCGGTCGTTGCCGCGATATGGCTCAGGTGATTGGCGTGGGCCACATCGATGGCCTGATGAATCGAGGCAATATAGGCAGCGCAGGAAAAGGGGCGAACAATGCCGGTAGTGCCCAGAATCGACAGGCCTCCAGTAATGCCCAGGCGGGGGTTCATGGTTTTCAAGGCCAGGGTTTCGCCCTGTTCGACACCTATGCCGACATGAAATCCACCGCGATAATTCAGCTCGCTGGCCAGTGCCGTCAGGTGCTCTTCCAGCATGCGGCGCGGAACCGGGTTGATGGCCGGTTCACCGACCGGCACGGGCAGTCCGTCACGCTGAACAATCCCGACGCCCCGCTCGGCATGAAAAAAAACGCCCGGTCCGGGGCTGCAGGTGATCACTGCGAATACAGTAGCGCCATGCGTTACATCCGGGTCATCGCCCGCATCCTTGATGGTATCCGCCCGGGCCTGGCCCGCTCGGGGGCAGCTCAGCGCCGTAATCGGCAGGCTGACCCGCTTGCCCGGCTGGCCACGCCGTGAGGGAAGGTCAATGTCGCACTGCTCGGTGCGCTGGCCCGTAAGCAAAAAACGCGCCGCTGCCAGGGCGCAGGCTGTCGCACAGCTCCCTGTCGTTAGACCGCTTCTCAGCGGGCGGGCGGATTCATCGCTCTCCGGCCACATGATCAGGCGTCAGCCATTGCAGCGATCGGTGCACTAGTCGTGGCTCCGAACAGCTGCGCGGTTGCCACCGGATGGGAGGCGAAAAACAGGTGTAGATAGCTCGCTGTCAGCCGACCCTGGCGGTAGATGGCCTCACCCGGCGCCGTATGAAAGGCCCGCCGACCGTGAGCGATGGGCGCCAGGGTGTCATGGCTGCGGGAGTGATGATGAGCGTGGCCCCTGATCTCGCCCTCCGGCAGGGGCGCGGCTTGCATACCCTGGCAGCCGCGTTTGGTCCGCATTTCACCGTGGCCGGGTAACAGGCCCGCCATCGGGTAGCAGTGTCCATCCAGATCAGTGAGGGTCTGTTGCAGCAGTAGCATGCCTCCGCATTCGGCCAGAATGGGACGTCCGGCCTGATGATGGTCTGCCAGGGAGGTATGCAGCGCGGTATTGCTGCTCAGTGTGTGGGCATGAAGTTCGGGATAGCCGCCGGGCAGCCAGCAGGCATCTGCCTCAGGCAGGGCCTCGGTCAGGGGTGAAAAATACGACAGCCTCGCGCCCATGGCCTCGAGCAGCCGCAGGTTGGCTGCGTAGATAAAGCTGAAGGCCGCGTCTCGACCAACGGCGATATGGGTCCCTGCCAGCAGGCGGGGCGGCGCGGGAATATGCTGATCCGTAAAACGACACGCGGCCGGCAGGTCGGACAGCGGGCTGTCGGCAAGGTGATCGGCGGCGGCGTCAAAGCGTGCATCAAGGGCCTCCTGCTCATCCGGCGGCACCAGCCCAAGGTGACGGGAGGGCAGTGCCAGCGCCTCCTCACGGGGGAGATTGCCCAGCAGAGCGATATCCGAGGGCAGGCTGTGTTCGATCAATTCCCGGTGACGAAGGCTGCCCACGCCATTGGTGACGATACCGGCCAGATGGTGCCGGTTGTCTGCCGAGCGAGGCAGATGCTTGAGGCCAAAGGCGACGGCGGCTACGGTCTGGGCCATCCCGCGTGCGTTGATCACCGCGACCACCGGAATGTTGAAAGTGGCGGCCAGGTCCGCGCTCGAGGGCTGGCCGTCGAACAGTCCCATGGCTCCTTCAATCAGAATCAGATCATGGTGTCTGGCGGCATCAAAGAGTTGTTGACGGCAGAATTCGGGGCCGGCCATCCATAGATCCAGCGGCTCCACCGGACCGCCGGCAGCGTGGGACAGGATCAATGGGTCGAGGTAGTCCGGGCCGGTCTTGAAGACGGCCACACGGCGACCCTGGCGGCGATGAAGGCGCGCCAGTGCCGCAGTCAGTGTGGTCTTGCCCTGACCGGATGCGGTCGAGGAAATAAACAGTGCCGGGCAGTCCACGTGGCGTTCACTCATCAGTATTCGATTCCCGGTTGTGCCTTGACGCCCTGGCGAAAGGCGTGGCGTTCATCATTGATGATGCTGATGGTATCGGCGCAGTCCTGCAGTTCTCGGGCCATGGTGCGACCGGTCACGATCACGTTCTGATGGCGAGGGCGCGCTGCGATCGCTCCGGCAACCCGTTCAGCCTCCAGATGGCCGTACTTGATCATGTAGGACAGTTCATCGAACAGCAGGAAATTGACCCGTTCATCCTGCAGGTAGCGTTCTGCCAGTGTCCAGGCCTCAAGGGCGGCCTGGCGGTCCTTGTCGGCATTCTGGGTCTCCCAGGTAAAGCCGTGCCCCATGACGTGAAATTCCACCTGCGGGTGATCCTTGAAAAACAGGTACTCGCCCGTGGCCTTGCGGCCCTTGATGAACTGGATTACTGCTGCGCGATGGCCGTGTCCCAGGCTTCGGGCCATGGTGCCGAAGGCCGAGCTGCTTTTGCCCTTGCCATTGCCCTTCATCAGAATAAGAACGCCTCGCTGCTCGGTGGCGTTGGCAATGCGCTCATCGACGATGCGCTTCTTGGTCGCCATGCGCTGGCGGTAGGCATCGTCCTGGGTGTCGGTATCCGTCATTGCCGGGGCTCCTGCAGGGAAGTGGCGGCCATGGGCATGTAAGCATCCAGCCGGGTGTAACGGGCACCGAGTTCGGTGGCCAGGGTGAGGCAGCGGCCGAGTCTGACCCGGCCCTGCTCGGTATCAATCAGCGTCATCTCGCCAGGCCAGGGACGCTGTGAAGGCAGCGCGGGAGCGCGACCATCGGTCAGTAACACGCTGTGTATGGGGCGAGGCATCTTCGCCTGCCAGCGGGTAATGCGCTGTCTGGCGGTGTCCAGCGCCTGCAGCAGTGGTGTGCCGCCGCCGGCATCGAGGCCGTCAAGCCAGACAGTGGGGTGTTTGGGTGGTCTGCCGGCAGGCCAGGCCCAGTGTACCCGGTTCTGGCCGAACCCGAGTACTGCCACGTGCTGGCGCCTTTTATAGGCCTGGTCAAACAGATCAGCCAGCAGGCCCTTGGTCTGAGCGAAGCGGGTGGCGGCCAACAGGGACGCTGAGCAGTCCAGCAGGATGAGCATCAGTGTCTTCTGTCCCTGACGCCTGGGATGGCGGTGCAGGGTGGGTGACGCATCCATGCGCCGTGACAGGGCCGTGCGGGCCCAATGGATAGCGCCCTGATGGTGTAGCCCTTGGCGTTTCTGGCCTCTGGCATTTCCCCCGGTTCGTGAACGCTCAGCCTGCGGTGAATGCTGGTCGGCAGGCGATGTTTCCGAGGTCGCCCGAGGCTGCCAGCGACGACGCTGACCGGTGGCTTGCCTCGTGGGGGGAAGGGCACCGCCCTGACCCTCTGCGTCGGGAGGCGCGTTTGAGTCCTGGGTATCCTTGCCTGGCTCGTTGGTATCCGGAGGGGCAGCGCCGGCAGTATCCTTGTCGCCCTTGTCGCCCTTGTCGCCCTTGTCGCCCTTGTCGCCCGGGGTCTCCGGTGGCGGTGATGAGGTGCCGGAAGGCGGCTTCGGGGTAGTGCGACGGTGATCGAGTACCAGTGATTCCGTGGCATCCACATCTTCCCGGGTAACATGACCGCGACCCTGCCAGGCGGCGTGGGCGCAGCAGGCGCGCTGCCAGGCGATATCAGCGCGAACTCCTTCAACACCGGCACTCATGCACTGTTCAGCGATGTGCAGTTCCAGGGAGGAATCGAGTGTCACCCCTGACAGCATGATGCGTGCCGTAGCGAGCCGTTCTGCAAGTGCCTGTTCCGTGGTGCTGAAACCTGCACAGAAATCGGCCGGGTCTTCATCAAAGTCGCGGCGGGCCCGGACAATGGCAACGCGTTCGGCTGCGGTCGGTTGTTCATCAAGGCTTACGCTCAGGCCGAAGCGGTCGGTCAGCTGCGGGCGCAGCTCTCCTTCATCCGGGTTCATGGTGCCGACCAGCAGAAAACGGGCCGGATGCTGGTGGCTGACGCCCTCGCGTTCAACGACATTGATGCCGGAGGCCGCCACGTCCAGCAGCTGGTCAACCAGGCTGTCAGGCAGCAGGTTGACTTCGTCCATGTACAGAATGCCCTGGTGGGCCTGCGCCAGTAACCCGGGCTGAAATCGGACGCCCTGGCCGGACAGGGCATGATCCACGTCAATACTGCCGATCAACCGATCTTCACTGGCGCCCAGGGGCAACGTGACAAAGGCACCATCCTGGTGTGGCAGAAACGGTGTCATGCCTCGGGCGAGGGTTGACTTGGCGCTGCCTCGTGGTCCGCTGACCAGTACGCCACCCAGGCGAGGGTCCAGCAGGGCCAGTGTGAGGGCCAGCTTCAGGCGCGGCTGGCCGATGACAGCGGTGAAGGGGAAGGCGAGAGGTTTACTCATGACGGTACCTCCGCCGAGTAGAACGCACCGCGCTGCAGAGCTGTTGCCCTGCCATGGTGAAATGGCCTGATATCATGATCGATTCCCGCGCATCGCCCGTACGCGTTAAAGGTAGTGTCGAATGGAGCGCGCTCAGGCCGGTCTCCGGGCTTGCAGGGGCATGTTTCATGCGATGGCCTTCCCGCTTGATGGCAGTGACCTGTCGCGCCTTGCCTGCTTACCGTTGCGGGGACAGCAGTGAATTTGCATCACTTTCCCGATTATCCCGTCGCGTACGCCGGGCACCCGAGTGCAGGGCACCATCCTATGCAGGCCGGTGAAGGGAGTCAACGCGGTGACCATGGTTGTAAGCACCCGGGGGGGTTGGTATGTTTCAAGCGCTTTTTCTTCCGCCGTCGAGACCTCCACCCATGCCCTTTACCATTTCGCTGCCCTCTGATGCGCACGATGCGCTCATTCAGGCTCGTATCGACAGCAAGACCAAACCGCCGGGCGCCCTTGGCATGCTGGAGCGTCTGGCCCTGCAGGCGGCCAGGGCGCTAGGGCCGGAGCAGCCTCGTGTCGAAAGGCCCCGCCTGCTTGTCTTTGCCGGTGATCACGGTGTGTCCGATGAGGGAGTCTCGATAGCACCTTCAATTGTCACTACCCAGATGGTGTCGAACTTTCTGGCCGGGGGCGCCAGTGTCAACGTGTTTGCCCGCCAGGCCGGGCTGCCGGTCACGGTAGTGGACTGCGGTATTCGGGTCCCGGTCGAGGATGAGCGGATCATCAATCATCGGCTGGGAGCGGGCACGGCGGCCATTCACCTCGCGCCAGCCATGAGTGAGGCGGCCATGCAGGAGGGGCTGGCCAATAGTCGCCGTCTGATCGGGACACTGAAGGCCGAGGGGACCAATGTCATTGCCCTGGGGGAAATGGGGATTGCCAATACGACGGCCAGTAGTGCACTGCTGGCTGCCCTGACTGGTGCTCCGGTCAGTGATTGCACGGGCCGTGGGACCGGCATTGATGCGCCGACACTGTTGCGCAAGAAGGCTGTCATTTGTCAGGCGCTGCAAAGACACCAGACGGCGCTGGATCAGCCGGAGACGTTGCTGGCAACACTGGGTGGCTTCGAGATCGTCGGGCTGGTTGGCGCCATTCTGGCCGCTGCCGAAGCCGGCATGCTGGTACTGATTGATGGCTTCATTGTCACGGTTGCCGCGGCGGTGGCGTGCGCCATGGTACCTCAGGCACGGGCCTGGCTGATCTTCTCCCACTGCTCTGATGAACGCGGTCACCGACTGGCGCTGGACTGGCTGGAAGCCGAGCCATTGCTGTCGCTGGGTCTTCGGATTGGCGAAGGCAGCGGGGCTGCCCTGGCTCTGCCACTGCTGCATGCCGCCCTGGCCTTTTATAACGACATGGCCACCTTTGAGCAGGCCGGGGTGACGGTGTGAGTGAAAAGGCGCCTACCGAGTGGCGCCGGCTGGGCTGGGCGCTAAGCTTTCTGACGCGGCTGCCTGCCATGACACAGGCAACGCCGCGTGGTAACGAGCTGGCCAGTTGCCCCCGTTATTTTCCGCTGATCGGCGCCGGACTGGGACTTCTGGCTGGAAGTATCATGCTGGCGGGGCAGGCCCTGTGGCCTGCGGCAGTAGCCGTACTGCTGGGGCTGGGCGTACTGATACTGGTTACCGGTGGGCTGCATGAAGATGGACTGGCCGATACGGTAGACGGTCTGGGTGGCGGCATGGATGTGACCGCCAGACTTCGCATCATGAAAGATAGCCGAGTGGGCAGTTACGGCGTGCTGGCGCTGGTGCTGAGCCTGATGCTTCGAGGCGTTCTGTTGACCCTGCTGGCCATGTTTTCGCCACTGGCCCTGCCAGGCATTCTGGTGGCCGGGCAGGGCGCCAGCCGTGCGCTGGCGGTATCGCTGATGCCGGCGCTGAATTATGTTCGCCTGGAGGATAGCAAGGTACGTGCCGTGACGCAGGAACTGGACCGACGATCACTATGGGTGGCGCTGGGTACAGGGGGGCTTTTACTGTGCCTCGGGCTGGGATTTAATGCAGCGCTGATCGTCGGGGTGGCGCTGGCCGTGCTGTGGTGGGGGCTGCGAAGCCTTTATCGTCGTCAGCTTGGGGGCTATACCGGCGACACGCTGGGAGCGGCGCAACAGGCTGCTGAACTGGTTATTTATCTGGTGGTGGCAGCATTATGGTTGAACTGATTCTGGGCGGCGCTCGAAGTGGTAAAAGCCGATTTGCCGAGCAGCGTGCCACGAAGGCGGCAGAGGCGGGCAAGGAAGTGGTGTACCTGGCGACTGCCACGGTAGGGCAGGACAGCGCGATGGCGGCGCGTATTGCACTGCATCGCGATCGGCGTCCGGCGTCCTGGGCCCTGCATGAACAACCACGAGACCTGCCCGAGGCACTGGATACCCTGATGGCGCCACAGCGACTGGTCCTGGTGGACTGCCTGACCCTGTGGCTGACCAATGAACTGCTGGCCGAGGCCGACATGTCTGATGCGCTTGACCAGCTTGATCAGGTGCTGCGCCGTGCCCGCGGCCAGGTTGTACTTGTCAGTAATGAAGTCGGTCAGGGGGTCGTGCCAATGAATGCTCTAAGCCGGCGCTTTGTTGATATCAGTGGTGAAGCTCACCAGCGAGTGGCGCAGTGTGCAACTTCGGTCTGGTGGGTGGTCGCTGGGCTGCCACAGTGCCTCAAGGGGCCGGTAAATGAGGAGCCATCCTGTTCATGAACGCTGCCATTGTCGATCTGGTGCGCCATGGCGCCTGTGAGGGCCCTGCCTGTCTGCGTGGCCACACGGATGTGTCGCTCAGTGCCGCAGGTCAGGCACAGATGGACAGTACCCTGGGATTTCTGCCGCGGCCGCAGGCGCTTTTCAGCTCTCCGCTGATGCGTTGCCATGTGCCGGCACAGCGCTGGGCCGAGTACTGGGATATGCCACTTGATCACGTGGCCGCACTGGCGGAAATGAATTTTGGTGACTGGGATGGCGTGCCGCTGCCGGACCTTCATGCCCGCGACCCGGAAGCGCTGGCTGCATTCTGGGCGCGGCCAGCCGCGGCGCCCCCTCCAGGGGCTGAGGGGCTGGCCGCATTCGAAGCCAGGGTCATGGCTGGCTGGCAGGCGTGTCTATCGAGCGATAGGGACTGCTCCCATCGTGTGATTATCACTCATGCGGGGGTGATCAAGGCACTGATGGCAACGCTTTTACAGCTTGGTCATACCGATGGATGCTATGTGCACGCGCTGGATATACCCTACGCCGGACTGGTAAGGCTTCGGCTGGACTGGCTTGAGGGTCGAACTGATCCGCTGGTTCGGCTGCTTCATCTGGGAATCGTTCAGGGAGCGATGCCCCTGCCGACTGATATAGTTGCTTAAATATACCGTTATCTTCGAGTAGATCACCATGTCCTTTCTGATTCTTTTCTTTGCCTTTCTGCTCGACCATACCCTGGGCGAACTCCGCCGCTGGCATCCGCTGGTAGGGCTGGGTAATGCCATCCTGGCCGTGGAGCGGCGGTTGTATCGGCCCACACGGTGGGCCGGCGTACTGGCCGTGCTTGTACTGATGCTGCCATTGATGCTGCTGGGTATCTGGGTAGAGACCCTGCGTGACTCGTCCCCCACACTGTATGGCGTGATAGCGGTGGCTGTTGTGTATGTTGCGGTGGGTTGGCGCAGCCTCAAGCAGCATGCACGTCGGGTGGCAGGCCCGTTGCGCCGTGGCGAGCACGACCTGGCACGTCAGCGTCTGGCGCTGATTGTCAGCCGGGATACCGACTCACTGACGCCCTCGGAAGTGTCTGCCGCGACCACGGAATCCGTGCTGGAAAACGGCAGCGATGCCATTTTCGCGGTGGTGTTCTGGTTCATGGTGGCAGGTGTGCCAGGCGTTCTGGTTTACCGGCTGGTCAATACGCTGGACGCCATGTGGGGGTACCGGACACGTCGTTACGTGGCATTCGGCTGGGCTGCTGCACGGCTTGATGACGTGCTGAACTTTATACCGGCGCGACTGGTGGTCGTGAGTTATGGGGTGGCAACCCGGTCCTGGTGGCGCTTTCGTCAATCCATGGCCTGTGCCCTGCAGCAGGGACGAGGCTGGAAGAGCCCGAACGCCGGTCCGGTCATGGCAGCGGGTGCGGGGGCATTGAATGTCGTTCTGGGCGGTGACATGCCTTACCACGGCCGGGTGCAGTCACGGCCGGTGCTCGGGGTAGGGGATGCGCCCTCTGCCGGCACCATTGAAGCGGCCTGCAGGCTGGTCAACCGTACCGTGATTGTCTGGATGCTGGTGGTAGCTGCGCTGGGCGCCGTCGGAGTCGGCCTGTGACGCCGGCACCGACTCATGGTGGCAACCTCGAGGCAGCCATCCGTCGATTCGGCGGTGCCCCGTCGGACTGGCTGGATCTGTCTACGGGGATCAACCCCCGACCTTACCCGTGCACGCCGTTGACGGCGGCCATGCTGCATCGTCTGCCGGAGACACCGGAGGCACTTGAGGCCGTGGCTCGTTCTTATTACGACGTGTCAGATGTCGTGGCCGTGCCCGGTTCACAATGGGCCATCACGGAGCTGCCCCGGCTCGTGCCGCCCGGGCGCGTGATGGTTCACTTTCCCGGCTACGCAGAGCATGGCTTTCGCTGGCAGGCAGCGGGGCACGAGGTGGTGACCTGTGCCGCTGAAGCAACCGTGGATGAGCTGATGGCCATGGCCGAGCGGTGGCGCGCATCGGCCATTGTACTCGTCAACCCCAATAATCCCGGGGGTGGATGTATTGCCGATGAGGATATGGAACGTCTGGTGCCGGCCTGTCAGGCTGCCGGGCGGCTTCTGGTGATTGATGAGGCCTTCATGGATGTTCATCGCGGTGCAGTACCAGCCGCTCTTCAGGCACCTGGTGTACTGGTGCTGCGCTCGTTCGGAAAGTTTTTCGGCCTGGCCGGGGTGAGGCTGGGATTTGTGACCGGTGATACGGCGTTATGTGAGGCATTGCGTGCCTGTCGTGGCCCCTGGGCATTGACGACAGCAGCCCTTGTTACCGGTCTGGAAGCGCTGTCGGATACATCATGGCAGCGCAGAATGAGACTCCAGCTGGGGGAGTGGAGTCGTGCCCAGAGTGGTGCCTGGCAGCGGTTGTGGCAGCACGAGGCCGTCGATATTCGCAGCAGTGTGCTCTTTACCACGGCTCGCCTTGCGACAGCACGTGCATGGGGGTGGCAATCTGCACTGGCGGCACAGCGCATCTGGGTGCGTTGCTGGCCGGTCGATGAGCATACGGCGTTGCTTCGGGCCGGGTTGATCGATCCTGCCTGCGGTCTTCAACAGGATCATTTTCATGCCGCACTGGCGACACTGAAGCATGATCCTGACAGTGTTGCTGACCAAGAGGCATGTCATGAGCAGAAATAACGCGTTCAGTGCCGAGGAGCAGGCGGCTGTCTATCGAGCCATTTTCGAGCGTCGTGACATGCGCCATTTTCTGCCTGATCCGGTACCGGAGAAGGTCATGCTCCGGCTGCTTGAGGCTGCTCATCACGCGCCAAGCGTGGGCTATATGCAGCCATGGCGGTTTGTGCGGGTGACATCCGACGTGCTCAGGGATCAGTTGGCGTGTCTGGTGGATGAAGAGCGCATGTGTACGGCGGCAGCACTGGGAGAGCGTGGTGAGGACTTCATGGCGCTCAAGGTCGAGGGAATTCGGGAGTGTCCCGAGCTGTGGGTCATGGCGCTGGCGGATCAGCGTGAACATCATGTCTTTGGGCGTCGTACCATGCCGGACATGGACCTGGCATCCGCGAGCTGTGCCATTCAGAACATGTGGCTGGCCGGGCGGGCCGAAGGAGTAGGGCTGGGGTGGGTATCGCTGTTTGATCCGGTACGAGCAGGCGCATTGATTGGCGCCCCGCAGGGCAGCCGCGTCATGGCCATTTTATGCATGGGGCAGGTAGAGGCCTTCTACGACAGGCCCATGCTGGATAGCTTGGGCTGGGACAAGCGCCGTGTCCTGTCGACGCTTGTCGCGGATAATCGCTGGCCTTCAGCCAGCCAATGATCAGCTGTCCTTTTTGGTCTTGCTGTCGCCCTTGCCCGTGTCCTTGTCGAGCAGGTCCGCGACTGACTGGAGTACCCATTTCGGCTGGAACGGATAACGGGCAATTTCGGCGTCATCGGCAATACCGGTCATGACCAGCACGGTATGCAAACCGGCTTCGATGCCTGCTACCACGTCGGTATCCATTCGGTCACCGATCATGGCCGTGCGCTTGGAATGGGCACCAAGCTTGTTCATGGCCGAGCGGAACATCATGGGGTTGGGCTTGCCGATCACGTAAGGCTCGCGCTTGGTCGCGCTGGTAATCATGGCGGCCACGGCGCCGGTGGCCGGCAACGGCCCCTCGGCGCTAGGGCTGGTGACATCCGGGTTGGTGGCAATGAAGCGGGCGCCGGCATTGATCAGGCGGATGGCCTTTGTCAGGGCCTCAAAGGAATAGGTACGGGTTTCGCCCAGTACGACAAAATCCGGGTCCACATCGGTCATCACAAAGCCGGCTTCATGCATGGCGGTGGTGATGCCTGCCTCGCCGATCACGAAGGCGGAGCCGCCGGGCGCCTGATCCTTCAAAAAGGCTGCGGTGGCCAGCGCGGAGGTCCAGAGCTGTTCTTCCGGTACATTGATGCCACTTCGGGCCAGGCGAGCACTCAGGTCTCTGGGGGTGAAAATGGAATTGTTGGTCAGGACCAGAAAGGGCTTTTTCTGGCGATGCCACTGCTCGATCAGTTCGGCGGCGCCCGGAATGGCCTTGTTTTCGTGAACCAGAACCCCGTCCATGTCCGTCAGCCAATAGTCGATGCTGGATGTGTCCACTGCGTCGTACTCCCTGTTATCGGGTGAGATAGTCTGGCCAGTATAGACCAGCCTGTCTTGTCACCTCTGGATGAATCATGGTTATGTTGAGCATGTCACAGCCGGTGCCTGCTGACTACATGCCTGCAGGCAGACCTCGGCGACCCGAAGGATTCGATAACAGGAGTGAGAGCATGTGGGAAGGAAGTTGTCTTTGCGGTGAAATTCGCTACACGCTGGCGCAGTCACCTGCCTCGCTGATGATGTGCCACTGCCAGAAATGCAGAAAGGCGTCCGGCACGGCCTTTGCGGTCAACGGGCTGGTCAGACGTATCGATATGACCTGGCAGGCGGGTGAGGCACTTGTCACGCGGTTTGAATCCTCACCGGGTGTGTTCCGGGTATTCTGTTCCCGGTGCGGCTCGCCCCTTTACAGCGAGCGCCCTACGGCAGACCCGGAACACGTTCGCCTGCGCATTGGATCACTGGATACGCCGATTGAGACAAGACCTCAGGCCCATATCTTCGTGGGGTCCATGGCGGAATGGGACAGGATCGAAGATGACCTGCCACAGTTCAATGAGCGCCCCCCGGCATGAGTGAGCTGCTATTGCGCGCGCGCTGCTTTGCCACTGCGGCGCATGCCGCCATCGATCAGCGCCGCAAGTATACCGGTGCACCCTATATCGAGCATCCGGCCGCCGTCGCAGCCATGGTGGCCGAGCATGGCGGCAGCGATGTCATGATTGCGGCGGCCTGGCTGCATGACGTGGTGGAGGATACGGCGATTACGCTGGCACTGCTGCGTCAGGAGTTCGGTACGGAGGTTGCCGCGCTGGTGGAGTGGCTCAGCGACCTGCAGACGCCGGAAGATGGTAACAGGGCCGTGCGAAAGGCCCGGGAAGCCAAACGGCTTTCCGGCGCACCGGCAGAGGCGCAAACCATCAAGTACGCGGACCTGATTCACAATACCGCCTCCATCGTGCGCCATGATCCGGGGTTTGCGCGTGTGTACCTGCGGGAGAAGCGGCATGTGCTGGCGGGCATGACATCCGGTCATCCCGTGTTGTATCAAAAGGCGCTGGACAGTCTCCAGGCGGGCGAGCAGCAGCTCTCGTTGACGCCGCGACAGGCAGGCACGGCCTCTCAATAGGGGGCAAGGCCGTAGGCATCCGGGCAGACGAGTCCTTCCAGCCTGCCCAACTGGGCAAAGTCCACTCGATTGAGTACCTCATTGAGGACTGCACCATCCTGGCTCGTGTTTTTGACTACACGAATACGTGAGGGCTGGCCGGATTCATCAAGATGGATGACCCAGGCGAGGTAGCCTTGTGAAAAACGTATCAGACTGGCAATGGGATAAAACCCGTGGCGCTGAATATAACGTACAACCCAATGTCGATCGAAGCGCTCGGGTTGTCGATAAAGCAGCTGATAGGCTTCCATGGCGGTACTGGCACGCCGATCGCCGCGGGGGCGGGTCATGGCGTCGATGGTATCTATGACCGAGGCCATGCGGGACAGTGGTGTCATGCCATGTCGGTCCAGCCCCTGGGGGTAGCCTGTGCCGTCCAGGCGCTCATTGATCCCGCTGATGATCTCGGCCTGCATCTCGCTGGTAACAAGGCCACCATGTTCAAGTGCCTCGATCAGCACCGGTACGTGTTGGCGCAGTCGCTCGAGCTGGCCGGATTCAAGGGTGCCTTCAAGCGAGGGCAGTTCGGCACTGACCAGCATTGCCTTGCCCATGTCATGTACCAGCGCTGCGATGGTGGCCTCGCGCGCCCGGGGTGCATGCTCGGGTTCTACCAGCATCAGGTCGCATAACCTGCAGGCTACGGCCAGGGAATGCTGAACCCAGGCCGGTTCGTCGCTCAGGCAGCCCAGGGCATAGAAAAGCTGCTGTCGATTGTGCTGTAACAGCTGCATCAACGTATCGGCGCTTTCCGCCAGTTGTTTGTTCGGCAATGGGGCCTGCTGCTGAAGAGCCAGCAGAAAAAGGTGCTGTGTACGAACGATGCCCTTCAGGTCCTCGACCATGGGGGCACTGACGCTGATGGCTCTGGACTGATGTCGGCGCCGCTGGGTCCTGTCTTCGGCGTAAAGGGTCGAGGGGCCGGCAAGCTGCATGCCTTCTCCCTTTCGCCATGCCACTTCGCGGTCGGTTTCGTTGATGACATGGGAAAGCTGTTGGATGCCCTGCTGGTCGAGACCGGTAAACGCCAGGCCAATCGAGGCGTGATGTGAGCGCGCTGCCGGTTTGATATAGCGAATGCTGGCCTGAGTCTTGAACTGTTCGCCATTCGGGAAGTGCAGGGATACCGACGGAAGATCCATGTTGCCTTTCAGCGAGCCACACCGTGAAAGGGGCATGTCCAGCATGCAGCCTCCATGCGAAATATTGCCAAGTGTGGCAATCAGTGGCTCCTGGTCTGTAAAGCATACGATTCTGGCCTGAACCTTCATGGCGCTGGTAAGGCTGATACGGGCATCCTTGCGCTTGGAGCCGGTATGAAGAACCGTCGGAAGGGACACTTCAAGCGTCAGCCCCTGGGCAAGGTGGGTTGCCCTCTGGACGCGCAGTTCACCAAAGGAGACCAGTGTGCTGTCGGTTTCCGCTATCAGTGTCAGCAGGCATGATGCCAGTGAAGCGTCTTCAAGACCGGGAGCGTCACAAAGGCTCAGGTAAAGGAGATTTTCGCCGGCATCCATGCGCTCGATGTGTGTGGGATAGGATATATCCGAGACATCGTTGAATTTCAGGGACAGGCTGTGCGGCTGATATTCCAGACGCTCCAGTACTTCAGTGATGTGGCGTACATCGCGTATTTCTATCTGCCCATTGACCTTCCCGGCGGAGGACGGTGGGGGTGAATCTGCCATGACAAGGAAATCCCGTGCTGGAAACAAGTGGACGCTTCCACGAATATCGGCCTGCAAGGATCAGCCTTTATTTCCACCTTGCGTGATGGTACCCCTACGGGATGAATCCCTGTCATTGCTACCGCTCCCGGTGCCTGCGTCATCACTGCGTCTATGGCAGGCTTCATGGGCCGGTCACGGATGCAACCAGCCAGCCGGTATAGGCTGAAAAGACGGCAAGCAGGAGTCCCCCTTCGAGCCGAGAGACTCGCCCTGGATGACGCGTACCCACGCTCATGAGCAACAGGGTGACCGTGAGTGCCATCATGATGCTCCAGTCTCTCATGATGATGTCGGGTGACATCGAGTGCATGGGGGAAATGGCGCCGGCAATACCGATAACCGCCAGGATGTTGAAAAGGTTCGAGCCCACCACGTTGCCGATAACGAGGCCGCTTTCCCCCTTGCGGGCGGCAATGACAGACGCGGCCAGTTCGGGAAGGGACGTGCCAATGGCGACCACGGTCAACCCAATGACCAGATCGCTGATGCCCATACCCTGAGCAATCACTACAGCCCCCCATACCAGCAGGCGAGAGCTGGCAACCAGCAGTACCAGCCCGATGATCAGCCAGATAATGGCATGGCCCGGCGAAGCTGCCTTGCCATTCGGCGCTACCATGTCGGCCGCCAGTGGTTCATGTACAGCATGGGAGGTCAACGCCGTTCTGATCGACCATCCGAGCAGTGCGGCAAGTGTCAGGAGGAGAATAAACGCTTCCATGCGCGTCAGGGCATTATTCCACAGCAGCAGGCCGGCCAGTGCACAGGCAACCAGCAGCAGTGGAAGTTCCCGGCGGACGATGGTTGAGTCGACCGTGATGGGGGCGATAAGCGCTGTCAGGCCAAGAATCAGGCCAATATTGGCAATGTTGGAGCCGAGAGCATTGCCAAGGGCGAGTTCCGGGTTGCCATCGAAAGCCGCTGAGGCCGAGACCACCATTTCCGGTGCCGACGTGCCAAATCCGACTACCACCATGCCAATGAGCAGAGGCGGCATGCCTGCATAACGTGCGGTAGCTGCGGCCCCATCAACAAATCGATTGGCGCTCCATATCAGTAGTATCAGCCCCCCGATCACTGCCAGTGATGCCGTTAGCATGACATTTTCCTGTTCATGACGTGCTGATTTAAAGAAAAATCGCTGGGAGAGCATGCTGGCAATGATTCAGCGGATCTTCCTTTTCGTGACACGCATAATGTTACAAGCGACCATGAACAATGCGCCAGGACAGATTCTGCATCGACAGATTGTGGTAGACATCAGGCATGTGCCGGCACCAGGGATAAAAGCCTTGTGCGATCAGCAGGAGGAATGGCGTTTGGACGGCGATGACTTGAAAGGACTGGAGCGGGCAAAGGGATTCGAACCCTCGACCCTCAGCTTGGGAAGCTGATGCTCTACCAACTGAGCTATACCCGCTTCAAGAGGCCGTATCTTAGTGAGATCAGTGCAGAAACTCAAGCCATTAACATGCTCGATGAGCGAGGCCTGCACTTTTTTTAAACTTTTTTTCGCACATTAAGGATATAAACCGTGAAGCGGTGGTCATAGTAGGCAAGACGATGTGAATTTCAGTCAGTCGCTGATAGCAGCAACGTCTTGCTTACTGTTCCTTGTACTTGACCGCCACACCCTTGTGGCGGTTTTTTTATGCCTGATGTCTGGCCGAGGGTTGGTATGTGGTCGATCCATCCTCATATGTAGTATCAAGGGCAAAGGAGGTTCATCATGAATGCACGAGAGTATCTCGCCCGCCAGGGAATTTCCCTGGACAAGGAAGAAGACAAGCCCAACACGCTGGAAGAAAAGGCCTGGGCCCGCGCAAGGGCATCGGGTGCCCAGCGACCCCGTTCAGGCACACCGTTTGACTGGGAAGACTGGGAGCATTATCACGATGAGCTGGCGGGGGATGCCGAAGCGCTTGCCCGCAAGCAGATAAAACGTGATGATGACGGTGGGTCGGGATCGACCTGAATTCATTGACTTACTATGACAAGGAGCCGTCATGGACATTATTCGCATTATTCTGGCAATCATCTTTCCACCGCTGGGTGTGTTGATGCAGGTGGGGATTGCCAACAAGCATTTCTGGATCAATATTGTACTGACCCTGTGTGGCTTCATTCCCGGTATCGTGCACGCGGTCTGGGTTATCGCCAAGTACTGATGCACGCTGCGTGAAAAGGCCTGCCTATATGGCAGGCCTTTTTCATGTCTGCTCGTTCGTCAGGCAGTGCGGTAGTAGTAGCGAAGGTACTCGTTCTTGCGTGGCCCCTGGATATGCCAGTCAAGTTGCATATGACCTCTTTGGAGTGTGAGAGCTGCACTGTAGCGATCATCGCCGCACAGATGTGGCGTGTCCGTCACCAAGCGACGGGCATTCAGGGGATCGGCCACCAGGTCGAACAGCCAGACGGGATGTAATGGGCCACGGCGTTCGTGGTGAAGGGAAATGCGTTCGGCGGCATGAGTGAAGCGGAACACGTTGCGAGTGATGCTTTGATGGCCGGCGTTGTCGATGAACGTCCCGGTTTCATGCAGGCGAACTACTGTACCGGTGGCGTCCTGTTCAGGCGTTGCGGTGCCTTCACCAGTACCCGACCAGCCGGAATGTGACCCGGGGCCGGGATGGGCCTCAAAGCGGTAGCGGCAGGTGTTTAACAGTGCCTGTCGGCACTCTATAATGGCTGTTAACCAATCATCGATTTCAGGTTGACAATGCAATGGGCTATCTCGTATTTGTTACCGGCCTGTGGGCCTTCTCACTCAGTTTCATCGGCGTTTATATCGCCGGACAGGTCGACAGCTACTTTGCGATCCTGACGCGTATCGTGCTGGCCTTTCTGTTGTTCCTGCCATTTTTGAAGCCCGGTTCGGTGCCTCATCGCGTCAAGCTGGGCCTGATGGCCATCGGGGCGATTCAGCTCGGGTTGATGTATGTCTCCTACTATCAGTCCTTCCTGCTGCTGAGCGTGCCGGAAATTCTTCTGTTCACCATCTTCACCCCCATTTATATCACGCTGCTCAATGACATGCTGGCCCGTCGATTTTCACTGCTGCACCTTGTAACGGCATTGATCGCGGTGGCAGGTGCAGCACTGATTCGTTTCGAGGGGCTGACCGAGAACTACTGGCTGGGCTTCATGATGGTACAGGCCTGCAACCTGTGCTTTGCCATCGGTCAGGTCGCTTATCGTCATCTGATGGCACGTGAGCAGCTGGATGTGCCGGCCCGGACGGTATTTGGCTGGTTCTACGCCGGCGCACTGGTAGTCGCTGTACTGGCCTACCTGATACTAGGGGACAAGAGCGCCCCCGCACCGGCGCCGCTTCAGTGGGGCATCCTGATCTGGCTGGGGCTGATGGCGTCCGGGCTGGGCTACTTCCTGTGGAACGAGGGGGCGCGGCGAGTAGACGCCGGTACCCTGGCCATCATGAACAACATGCTGATTCCCGCAGGCATCCTGGTCAATGTGCTGATCTGGAATCGCGATGCCGATCTCGTTCGGCTGGCTTTGGGCGGAGCGGTCATGGTGGTCGCGCTGGTATTCAATGAACTGCTGGACCGGCGGCGGCAGGCCGGATCGGCCGCCGCACCGGCCTGAGTGGTCAATCAGATCGATGGCCGTGATGTGCATGCTCATGTGCTGACCGGCCTTGCCATCGATGCACCAAACGTTGCCACAGGTCACTCATAATCGCCACGGCCAGCAGAACAGACGCGGTAACGCTGATGGCCGTGGGTAACAGCTGGCCGGCCCCGGTCAGCTCTCCCTGAATATCAACATGGCCCAGTGCTACCAGCGCGTTGGTGGCGTAGCCAAAGCCGATGGCAACCCCAATGACGCCCACCAGATAGGCGGCCAGAGCACGAGGCCCCATTTCACGATGCACGATACCCAGCGTGGCCATATTGGTCGCAGGTCCTGCCAGCAGAAATACCAGTACGGCGCCCGGGGATACTCCTGCAAGCATCAGCCCGGCGGCCAGTGGGGTAGACGCTGAGGCACAGATGTACATGGGTACGCCTACCAGGGCCATGATGATCATTGCGCCTGGGCCTTGAGTAACTTCCGCCAGGGCGTCATGTGGCACCAGTGCAACGATCAGCGCCGAGGCAATCAGACCTGCGATCAGCCACAGAGACAGATCTCCCAGCACTTCGGTAAAGGCATAGCGCTGCCCGTCCCAGAGCCGACGTGCCAGAGAAGGCGGTTGAGTGGCTGCCATGCTGTCCGCCAGGCGCAAATGACCGCAGCATCGGGTACTACAGGTGGTCTTCGACACATCATCGGCTGCCGGTAGAGGGGCGGATTGCCTACGGTCGCTGAACAGGACCAGCATGGCGGCGGCAAGGGCCGAGCAGGTAGCAGCCACCGGGCGAATTATCGTCATGAATGGGCCCAGCAGGGCCCAGGACACTGCGATCGAGTCGGCGCCGGTTTCAGGTGTGGAAATCAGAAAGGCTGTCGTGGCGCTGTTGGAGGCACCTGCGCGTTTGAGGCCGATCGCTGCGGGAATGACCCCGCAGGAACACAGGGGCAGGGGAATGCCGATCAGTGCTGCCTTGATGGCAGGCCAAGGGCCATTGCCCTGCAGCTGACGCCCCAGGTGAGCGCTTTTGACAAATGTCTTCAACAGGCCGGCCACGACCAGCCCAAGCAGTAGCCAGAAGGCGGCCTCCTGCCAGAGTTCCAAAAAGGCGTTCAGAATATCAGTCATCATGTTCATGCGGGGCTCCAGGACGCTCGCCGTCGGCCAGGGCTGTCAGGATGGTGCAATGAGTGGCAGCGTGTGTGCCGCCACAGCAGCGTTCGTTGATAAGGCTCAGGGCGTCATGCATGCGGCTCAGTTCGCTCATGCGGGCCTTTATCTCGCGCTGCTTTGTCCGTGCAATTGCCTTGACCTCTTCACAGGTGTGCGCATCGCGGTTGACCTCAAGTGTCAGCAGCTCTGCTATGTCCTTCAGGCTGAACCCCATGTGCTTGGCGCGCTGAATAAAGGCGAGGCGCTCGATATTGGCGGGGTCAAAACGGCGATAGCCGTTGGGCTCCCGGGTTGGCGTGAGCAGCAGATCCTGCTGCTCGTAGTAGCGAATGGTTTCAACGGACAGCCCGCTTTCACGGGCCAGTTCCCCGCGCTTTAGTCCGATCATCGTTGGTTTCCCGCCATTAAGAATGTTTATCTTCCGACAGGATAAACCCTGTAGCCTACCCCAGGGTCAAGCCTGTTCATGGCATGCCGGATCGAAGGGCGGCCAGGGCGGCAGTCCGATCCGCGATGGCCAGTCAGGGCTGGCCACCATCAGCCGGGTTATCGCGCCGGAAGCGTGCTTGCACCAGAAGGGGTGATGCTGTGTTTCGGCTATCTGCGAAAGTGCCGGGATAAGGTCGCCGGGTGGCCTGAAGTCCTCGAGTGATGGGGCCGCAAGCCAGTGAGGCTTGCCCATTCGACACAGCCCTTCGATAGAGTGGGCTTCCAGAAAGGCTGTCAGGGCTCGGGGATAGACCCAGTGGCCTCGCAGGTGTTCTGCTGCGGCCCCCCGAGGCGCTGGCAGCGAAGGTGCGCCATCCTGCCAGGGATAAAGCAGCGCACCTGTGACATGAACCTGCTGATGCAGGGAGATATCTGCTGTCAGGCCAAGGCGAGTGCCATCAATATGGCGTGCGATGGGGAGCTGATGACGCATCAGCCGTGCTGTTTTACGGGCCAGGCTATCCACGCCGCTGGTGCCAATCCAGCGCGACATGCTGTCCGGATGCCCGGGACCCTCAGGCAGGCCAAGAAAAAACTTGGCCGCCACTTCCAAGTGAAACAGGGAGTCATGGCGCTGATACAGCAGGTCCAGTTCGCCCAGCGTCACGGGGCGGGTGCCGGTGTCGTCGATCAGCGGCAGATTGTGGGCCAGCAGGGTGGTGTCACCCCGAGCCGCCAGTAGTGTTTGCCATAATTGCTCTACATAAAGTCCCAGCCGCGGCAGGCGAGGCAGCGGGCCCAGCAGACAGGACGGCGGAGCAGCGCCGGCTGCGGCCTGACCCAGCAATACCGATGTGGCCGGTGTGGGGGCGCCCAGATCGATCAGGCGGGGAGAATGGGCCAGCCACGCAAGGTCACGTGCAATTTTTACGGGGTCAAGCATGGCCCCGGTTTGCTCCGGGTCTGGTGTTGATCGCATAATGCGCGGACTCTGAAGGTTACTGGAAATAATCTCATGCCATCGTTCAAGACGATCGGCCTGATTGGCCGCCTGGGCAGTGCCAATGCACTGATTACTCTGAAGCGTCTGATCCGGTTTTTACAGGAGCGCGGCTGCCGCGTCATTATTGAAGACCATATTGCCGAATCATTGCTGGGGCAGGCTCCGGAAGTGATGAGCAGTGAGCAGATGGGGCGTACCTGTGATCTGGTGGTTGTCGTCGGTGGTGATGGCAGTCTGCTGGGGGCGGCTCGTGTGTTGTGTGCCTACGGTACGCCCGTGCTGGGGGTCAATCGCGGTCGTCTCGGGTTTTTGACCGATATTGCCCCGGATGAGGTGGAAACCCGTGTCGGTGATGTGCTGGATGGCAACTTCGAAAGCGAACAGCGCTTTCTGCTTGAGATGGATATCGTGCGTGATGGCGAGCAGGTGGCCAGCGGTACCAGCCTCAATGACGTGGTGCTGCACCCCGGCAAGGCAATCCAGATGATCGAGTTCGAGCTGTTCATCAATGATCAGTTCGTCTATACGCTGCGCGCGGACGGCCTGATCATTGCGACCCCGACCGGCTCAACGGCCTACGCGCTGTCCGGGGGCGGCCCGATTCTGCATCCCGGGCTCGAGGCCATCGAACTGGTACCACTGTGTCCGCATACGCTGTCGAGTCGGCCGATCGTGGTCGATGCCAGCAGTCGGATTACGCTGCATGTCGGGGAGACCAACGATGCGTTCCCGCATGTCAGCTGCGATGGCCAGTCTCAAGCCGTGGCCAGGCCAGGCGATATCATTCATGTAGCACGCAAGGCGGCACGACTGAGGCTGATTCACCCTATCGGCCACGATTTCTACGATATCTGCCGAAGCAAGCTGGGGTGGAGTAATCGACTTGGGGAGTAATGCCATGACCACCACCGGACAGGCCTATGATCTGATCGGCGATGTGCATGGCTGCGGCGCGACGCTTGCAGTGCTGCTTGAACGACTGGGGTACCGCCGGGATGACGGGGTTTACCGCCATCCCGAACGCAAGGTCATCTTTCTGGGTGATCTGATCGATCGTGGGCCGCGGGTGCGACTGGCCCTGAGTATTGCCCGCAGCATGGTGGAAGCCGGCGAAGCGCTGATCGTGATGGGCAATCATGAGTACAACGCGCTGACCTACTGCCTGCCGGCACACGATGGCAATACCTGGCTGCGCCCGCACACGCCGCGGACGACCCGGGTCATCCAGGAAACGCTGGACCAGTTTGCCGATACCCCGGCTGAATGGGACGACTATCTGGCCTGGTTCATGACCCTGCCGCTGTGCCTTGAACTTCCCGATCTTCGCGTGGTGCATGCCTGCTGGGATGAGGCCCTTGTGCGCCGTTTTCTGGCTCGGCGCCCCGAGGGGAATATTGATCGCGCCTTTCTTGAGCGTACCGTGCGCCGAGACAGTTTCGAGCATCAGGTCATGGATCGCCTGACCCGGGGAGTGGACGTCATCATGCCGGATGGGATTCAGATCCATTCCGGCGACGGGTTTACCCGGCGAAGCTTTCGAGCCAACTTCTGGGCACAGTCGCCGCAGACCTATGGCGATGTTGTCTTTCAGCCGGACCATCTGCCGGCCGAGCTGGACGATCACCCGCTCAGTGAAGAGGAAAAGGCCCGATTACCGTTTTATGGTCCTGACGAACTCCCGCTGTTTATCGGGCACTACTGGTGTGAGGGCATTCCGGCCTTGCCGGCCCCCAATATTGCCTGCCTGGATTACAGTGCCGTCAAGTATGGTCGGCTGGTGGCTTACCGGTTTGACGGCGAATCCCGGCTGGATGCCAACCGATTCGTGTGGCTCAAGGTACTGTCCGGGCGGGATGCTGAAAAAAAATCCAGAGAATTTTACAGATAGCAGGAACTTTGATTCGCTGCCGCCATCTGAGTAAGTGTTCCCTTGAATGATCCCTTGCTCAAGTCCGGTGGTTTATCCCCCGGGCTTCTTTTTTTGCGCGCTATACTGACCGGCGTCGCTTCTGGACAGGTGGCAATGTTTTTTCATGACAGGGCACAAGGCCATGGCAAAAGTACTTCAATTTCCCACCGACATTGATCTCTCGGTGCTGCGCAAGGCGCTGTGGGATCACCGCATTTCTCACCATTATCGCCGCGACGACAATGAGCAGCTGATCTTTTTGATGGATGACAGTCAGCTCGATCAGGCCGTGACGCTGACCGAGCAGTTTCGCAACAATGACGCGCTGACGCTGTCGCCGGACACTGATCATCCCCGGACCTCTTCTGCAGGCAGCCTGCGCCATGCATTGGCCGCTGCTCCGCTGACCAGCGGCTGTATTGTCCTGTGCGCCCTGGTATACCTGCTGATGAATGTGGTGGGGGTGGAAGTGGTTACCCGGCTTACCATCGTTCCCATGATGCTGACCTCGGTCGGTCTTCAGGCCGGCACACTGGGCCAGGCCCTCACGGCAGGCGAGTTCTGGCGTCTGCTGACGCCGGTTTTTCTGCACTTTGGCTGGATGCACCTGGTCTTCAACATGGTGTGGCTCTGGTACTTCGGCCGCCAGATCGAGCAGCTTCAGGGGCAGTGGCGCTGGCTGCTCATTGTTATTCTGACCGGCATCGGCTCCAATCTGGCGCAGTATGCGATGGGCACGCTGTTGTTCGGTGGCATGTCCGGTGTGATTTACGCGCTGGTCGGGTACGTCTGGCTATGGTCACGGGAAAAGGACAGCGGGTTCAACGTGCCGACAGCGCTGGTGGTCTTCATGGTGGGCTGGATGGTGCTGTGCATGACCCCCCTGTCAGCGGCTGTCGGCTTTCCAAACGTAGCCAATGAAGCACACCTGGCAGGCATGCTGGGTGGCCTGATTCTGGGTAAACTGACACTGCTGCTGCATCGCCGCTGAACTTCAGGAGATCTCATGAGCGATATGACCTTTGAAAAAATGATTGAACAGATGACGCCGGAAATGTACCAGCGCTTCAAGTCAGCCATCGAGCTGGGACGCTGGCCCGATGGCAACCGTCTCTCCAGGGAGCAGGTCGGGCTGTGCATGGAGGCCGTCATGCGTTATGAGCATGTTCGAGATATTCCGGAGAAGGACCGAATCGGCTATATCGAGCGTAATCAGTGTGCCTCGGATAGTGCGCCCGCCGACCAGGATGCTCCGATTAAATGGATGAACTGAACTCACCGCATACCGGTGTGCTGGGCCGGATGCCATCGGTACTTTCAAACGGCACTGCCAGCTATCTGTTGCCGGTAGGCGATGCGCGGCTGCCCATCGATCAGTACCTGGGCGCGCATGTTTCATTATCGCCCACCGGCCGAATCTTCTGTCTGAACTGTGGCCGTAAAACGTCCAGAAGTTTTGCTCAGGGGCATTGCTACCCGTGCTTTACCTCACTGGCCCGGTGTGATCTTTGCATCATGAAGCCGGAAACCTGCCACTTCGAGCAGGGCACCTGTCGTGAACCGGAGTGGGGGCTGACGCATTGCTTTGCGCCGCATCTGGTCTATCTCTCCAACGCGTCCGGTCCCAAGGTAGGAATTACCAAACCCGGCCAGGTGCCGGTGCGCTGGATCGATCAGGGAGCCAGTCAGGCACTGGTCATCTTTCGTGTGGCCACGCGCTATCAGTCCGGACTGGTCGAGGCGCTGCTGCGGGAGCGGGTGAGTGATCGTACCCAATGGCAGAAGATGCTCAAGGGGGCGCCACTGCCAGTGGATCTGCCGGCCCTGCGCGATTCCCTGATGGACGAACTGGGCGAGAACATTGACGCATTGATCAATCGTTTTGCACCCGGCGAGATTCAGCCTGTCAATGAATCGGTGTGGTCACTGGAGTTTCCGGTCAGTACCTGGCCCGAGAAGGTCAAGGCCTGGAATCTGGACCGGCATGACCGGGTGGAAGGCGTGCTTCAGGGCATCAAGGGGCAGTACCTGCTGCTCGATACCGGTGTCATCAATATCCGCAAGTTCGGTGGCTATGAAGTCACGCTCGATATCGAGCCGATCGCCGGCCATGCGGCACCGGCGACGGATGATCTTTTTTCGTGATCAGGCGCGCCGTGCGCTCATTCGCGCCAGAAAGACCTGCATGACCGTATCATAGAGCGTTTTACCTGCCACCACGTCCTCGATGCCGGCATCGAGGTTGGGGTTGTCGTTGACCTCGATGACCACAACCCGTTCACCGGACTGCTTGAGATCCACGCCATACAGGCCCCGCCCGATCAATCGAGCCGCTTTCAGGGCTACCTTCAAGACCTGGGGCGGTGCGTCTTCCGGTGCCAGGGTGTCAAAACCGCCGCTCTTGGTCTTGCCCTTGCTGTGATCATAGATCTGCCAGTGGCCCCGAGCCATGTAATACCGGCTTACGAACAGCACCTTGTCATCAAGAATGCCCACCCGCCAGTCATAGTCTGTGGGCATCCATTCCTGCAGCAGCAACAGGGCTGAATCCTTGAACAGGCCTTCGGCCTGCTCCAGCAATTCAGCAGGTGAGCGCACCTTGCTGATGCCGCGAGAGAATGCTCCATCGGGTATCTTGAGTACCTGCGGATAGCTCAGCGTTTCAGCCAGTGCCGCGAGCCCTGCATCGTGGCGCGACAGAAGGTGGCCCCCCGGGGCTGGTACGTGCCGGTCCCGCAGCATCGCATGCAGATAGACCTTGTTGGTACAGCGCAGAATCGAGGTCGGGTCATCAATCACCACCAGACCTTCATGCTCGGCGCGGCGAGCCATTCGGTAGGTGTGGTGGTCGATGCGCGTGGTTTCGCGGATGAATAAACCGTCGAATTCGGCCAGCCGCCCTTCGTCGTGTCGCGTAATCAGGCTGACATCAATTCCGATTTTTCGACCGGCGCGAATGAATGCCTTCAGCGCCCCCTTGTTGCTCGGAGGCATGGCTTCTTCGGGATCAATCAGAATGGCGAGGTCGAACCGGTAACGGCGTCTGGCGGCCGGCGTGCGCCAGATCTGGCGTGAATGGTTGTTCAGGGCAGAGGCAAACCGCTCTTCCTCTGCCTGTGGCAGGGCGCTGAACGGCAGCGGCTGAAGGCCGGTCAGCTGCCAGCGTCCGTTATGGCGTGACAGGGTCACCTCCATCAGGGGGCAGGGCAGGTGTTCGAACAGGCGCCGTCCCAGAATGGCCAGGGAAGGCACATCGCTGTGGCCGAAGAACAGCCGCAGGACGAGCTCGTCTCCGGGCACGCTGCCCTGACGTTCCAGCACGGCCATCCAGCGTTGCAGGCCATCGAGCTCCAGTGCCAGCAGGTCATGGCGAGACATCTGGCTCAGGGTTTCAACACTGGGTTGAACGCGCTGACCGCGCGCCTGCGCCAGCAGTGAGACGTAATAACCGGTGCCCAGATAATCCAGCTCACTGCACAGATTGATCACGTGGGTGGCCTTCATCGGCGCCGGAATATCCGTGTCCTGGGCGAGATACTCCTCGGCCGTGATCACATCATCACTGGGATAAAACGAGCGCCAGTCGGAGAGCTGGTCAACCACGATGCGAAGCCGGGACATGAATACCTCGAAAACGGCGATGAAAAATCGAAGCATGAGGCTGTACCGAGTCACACGCAACAGGGCGGGCGTGAAATAATTTCATGGCTCGGTCGATGGTCATCCCGACGCATTGCAGTAACACTACCGCTTTTCAAACAAGGATATGTTCATCATGACGGCCTCCGTGCGCCTTGCCACTCCGGATGATCTTGATCGTCTATGGCAGCTCGAAACGACCTGCTTCAGCGACGATGACGATCGGTTTTCCCGCCGGCAGTTGCGCTATCTGCTGACTCGCGCCAAAGCCATTACTTTGGTGTGTGGTGATGAAACGTTATGGGGCTACGCGACGCTGCTGATTCGTCGCGCGAGCGGTTTCGGCCGGATCTATTCCCTGTGTGTGGCACCGGATGCGCGTGGCCAGGGCGGCGGTGAGGCGCTGCTGGAGGCGCTGGAGGCGCAGGCGCAGAGTCTGGGGCTTGATCAGCTTCGCCTTGAAGTGCGGGTCGATAATGACCGCGCTTTGCGACTCTACCAGCGCCGTGGGTACGATCGTACTGCCTGGCTGGATGATTATTACAGCGACGGGTGTGCGGGCTGGAAAATGATCAAGTGGCTTACGCCCACAGCACCAGCACCGCAGCCAGAGACACAAGAACCAGGCCGGTAATGTCACGTCGGGTAAATGGATCCTTGAGCCAGTAACGCGCGATCAGCAGGGTAATCAGTATCTCGACCTGACCCAGGGTCTTGACCAGTGCCACCTGCTGGAGGCTGACGGCATTGAACCAGCCCAGTGACCCCAGAAAGCTGGCCAGACTGATTGGCAGGCTCAGGCCGGGGCGGGTGATCAGGGTGGTCAGAGTAGCCGGACGAGTGGCACCCAGCCACAGCGCCAGTATCAGTGTCTGAAAGAGAATGGACGCGGCCAGTACCCAGCCCGCGGCATGCAGGAAGGGCAAGGCCGGCATCAGATGCGTTGCCTGGCGTACCGAGAGTGTTGTCAGGGCGAAGAAGATGCCACTGCCCAGCCCGATCAGCAGCGTCCGTCCTGTCGGCATGTTCTGCTGCTTGATGCCTTTCATGATCCAGACGGCAATCGCACCGATCACTACGCCGGCCCAGGCCATCAGCGAAAGGTGCTCGCCAAACACGATAACGCCAAGAATGGCGGCGATGAGCGCTTCGCTGCGGGCCAGACCGACACCGGTTGCGAACCCCTTCATGCGAAACAGCGTAATCATCAACACCGTGGCAACGATCTGAGCAACGGCGCCCCCCAGCACGTAACCCGCCAGTGGCAGGGTCAGGACAGGCAGCGGCGCCGGAACAATGGCATACATGGTTGCAAGCCATGCCACTGCCATCGGCCCGGCCCACAGAAAGCGGGCCAGGGTGACACCGTAGGCATCAACGCTGCCGCTCAGGCGTTTCTGAAAGGCATTGCGCCAGGATTGCATGAAGGCAGCCAGCAGGGTAAAGGCAACCCAAAGAGACATCGACCTGTCCTTGTAGTGGTTATAAATTAGCCACTTAGCCTACTGCGATGTTTTGCCCTCCACCAATGAAAAGAAGTGATACCGAGTATTCCTCGCGGTATGATGAGGTGCACATCTCAAACGATAACCATTCCTGTTAAAGTGGCATAGGCACCGCGAATGCAGCCAGACAAGCAGACAACCTCTCGTCAGCAGCACACTGATCCTCGCCGCTGGGGCATGCCCCGGCACTGCTGGGTAGGATTGGCGGTGGTGTGCTTTGTCATCGGTCTGGCAGGCATTGTCTTACCCCTGCTGCCGGCCACGGATTTCTTTTTGCTGGCGGTAATATGTGCATCCCGGGGCTCGGTACGCTTTGAGCGCTGGATTCGCGCCAATGCACTGGCAGGCCCCATGATCAGGGCCTGGGAAGAGGAGCGGGCCATTCCAGGGGCGGCCAAGATCACTGCGGTGATTTCGATGGTGCTGTCGTTGTCCCTGCTTTACTGGCATATCGGCACCCACTGGTCGTTCTGGGTTACCGTGGTAATACTGGTATGCGTTGCCGGCTTTCTGCTGTCACGTCCGTCTCCTCGCCGGGACCGACCTGACTCAGGGGTGTGACAGGCCCATGGCGTATGCCATGACCCGGCGGCGACCAAAGCCGGCGTGGCCTGCCAGCGCAAGCCCTGCGTTGCGGACAAGCTTGAACGGCAGGCCCTGATGGCGGAAGCCGTGGTAGAACGCATCCATCGTACTCATCATCAACTGATTGGCCCACTTGCGCTTCATGGCGTACTCCAGCAGTACATGCTGGCGCCACCACGGGCGGCCCTCGGCGAGGGCGTCATGGATGACCCTGGAGAGCGCCTCAACGTCCTGAAACCCCAGATTGACCCCCTGGCCGGCCAGCGGATTGATGACATGCGCCGCATCACCAATCAGTGCCACCCGGTCCTGTACGTAGCGTTCGGCATGCTGGCGGACCAGTGGAAAGCTGCCGACGCCGCTGATGTGATCAATCGGCGGCAGTTCGTCGGGAAAGGTCTGTTCGATCTCGGTCTGAAGGGCTTCAAACGAGAGGGCCTGCAGGGCATCGATACGAGCCGGTGCGTCGTACCAGATCAGGGATGCCCATGCCTTGTCGGGCTGATCGGCCGGTGCAAACAGGGGCAGCAGTGCGTGTGGGCCACTGGGGGTGAAGGCCTGCCAGGTCATGTCGAGCGTCGGGGCAGCCGTCTGTACGTTGACGATCATGGCCTTGTGCTCATAGGGCCGGGTATCAATGGAGATACCGGCATGCTCTCGAACCGCGGAGCGGGCACCTTCGGCGCCGATCACCAGTCCGGCCTCCAGATCATGGGGCACGCCATCGCAATCCAGTGTCAGCCTGACGCTGTCTTCTCCCAGGGTCAGGCGTTCAAGCCGGGCAGGTGTCAGGCAGGACAGGGTATCGATATCGTCAAAGCAGGACCAGAGCGCGCTCTGGATCACCTGATTTTCCACCATTACACCCAGCCGGTCGGCCTTGATTTCACTGGCATCAAAGATGGTTCGGTTCCAGCGGCTGCGTGCTCCCGGCAGCGTAGTGCCTGCCAGGTCTTCCCAGACCGCCAGACGAGTGAAGGGATGAATGCGGCTGGCGTCCATGGCATCGAAGGCACCGAGACGGTCCAGAAAATCACAATTGGCCTGATTGAGGCTTGAAATGCGCAGATCCGGCGGGGTGCCGGCCTCGGCCGAAGCGGGGGGACGCGGCTCGATCACACATACCGACAGCCCGGTATCGCTCAGGGCCAGTGCCATGGCCGCGCCGGTCATGCCGCCACCGACAATGGCGATATCAACGTAGTTGGAGGTATCCATCCCGCATGTCCTTTCCTGATCAGTCAAGCGCGTATCCTGGCACTTTGGATGGGGTTTTGCATGCAGGCATCCCTCTCGGGCCCTGAAATGAATTGTCGGTGGCTGCTTCATGGCACTGGTCTATGCTGGAGGCGGCTACCTTTTCATCCTCGCACAAGGATACTGCGCATATGGATATGCAAATCACGGGCCGCGTTGCACTGGTTACAGGCGCCACGCAGGGCATTGGCTTTGAAACGGCGCGCATGCTGGCCGAAGAAGGCGTCACGCTGGTGCTGTCGGATCTAAGTATTGATGATCTCAAGCCGGCGGCGGAAAAACTGCCAGGCTCACCCCTGTGTGTGGCCGCCGATGTGACCTCTCAGGAGGCGCTGCATGATCTCGTTGCCAGAACCATCGAGGCACATGGTCAGCTGGATATTGTGGTGCATACCGCGGGGATCACCGGGGCCAAGGGCCATCCTCTGGAGGTGGGCGATGAGGATTACGAAGCATGCTGGAATATCAACTTCATGTCTTCGGTGCGGTTGGCAAGAGCCAGTATTCCTGCCATGCGCAAGGGGCAGTGGGGCCGGTTCATCTGCATCAGTTCGGAAAATGCGATCCAGCCCTACTGGGAGGAGGCCGTCTATAACGTCTCGAAGGCAGCGCTTTCGGCGTTCATCAAGAACCTCTCCTACGATGAGGCCGCCCATGGCGTGCTCTGCAATACGGTATCGCCTGCCTTTGTCGAATCGCCCATGACCGACGGGATGATGGAGAAGCGGGCAGAAGCGCTGGGCGTCAGTGTTGAAGAGGCCATCGACAGCTTTCTTGATGAAGAGCGCCCCGGCATTGTGCAAAAGCGCCGTGGCAAGGCGGAAGAAGTGGCAGCCACCATTGTCTTTCTGGCCTCCAGTCATGGGTCATATATCAATGGCAGCAATGTACGTGTAGATGGTGGCGCGGTGCTGTCGGTACAGAACTAGAGCTGATCGGGATGTGATGTGCTCACTGTGCAGCAGCAGTGGGCACAATCTGCCGGTCAAGCACCTTTCGCAGTACAAAGCTTGTGTGAGACGCCGTAACACCGTCGATGCGGTTGATGGTTCTGAGCAGCAGGGCTTCGTATTCGTCCATGTCGCGTACCAGCAGTTTGAGCTGAAAATCCGCCGACTGGCCGGTAATGATCAAACACTCCAGTACGTTGGGCAATGCAGTGATGGCGGCCTCGAAGTTGGCAAAGCGCTCATCGGTGTGTTCATCCATGGCAATATGCAGGATAACCATTAATCCATACCCCATGCGCCGGGCATCGACCATGGCTCGATACCCCTGAATGAAGCCGGCATCTTCCAGCGCACGCACGCGGCGCAGGCAGGGAGAGGGTGAGAGTCCGATCCGGTCAGCCAGTTCCTGATTGCTTACTCGCCCGTCCCGCTGAAGCTCGTCGAGAATGCGGCGATCGTAACCATCAAGGCTATCAGACAGTGAATGTGTGCTCATGAGCAATTTTATGCCTCGATATGATATGTGTCGGCAATTTACTGCCGGTGGGGCGAAAAATAAACCCTTACTTCGCAATCATTGACGGGCAGGGTCGGCGTAGCATGGGTGTTGTCGCCACAAGTGACACGGGGCCTGCCCCGATCGGCCCGCCAACCCGGCGGTGGCCGATGTAACGGAAAAGGGCTATCCGCCGTTCCAATCACTGCCCATTCACGGCAACATGACGTATGGCCCGGCTGCCTTCTGGCAGGCCGGGCCATGACTTCCACGGCACTTTGAGTAAAAAGGTTTCACCATGACATCGTCAGTTTCTTCCTTTGATCATCGCAAGTATCGCCCGGTAGCGCCGATTGAACTGGCCAATCGCCAGTGGCCTGATCGCCAGATCACCAAGGCGCCGCTATGGGCCAGTGTCGATCTGCGTGACGGCAATCAGGCACTGCTGGAGCCGATGAGCGTTGATCAAAAGAAGGCGCTGTGGGCGCTGCTGGTCAAGGTCGGTTTCAAGGAAATCGAAGTAGGCTTTCCGGCCGCCAGTCAGCCTGACTATGACTTCGTGCGCTGGCTGATCGAGGAAGATCAGATTCCGGAGGATGTCTATATCCAGGTGCTGGTTCAGTGCCGTGAGCATTTGATCGAAAAGACCTATCAGGCCCTTGAAGGGGTCAAGCGGGCGATTGTTCATGTTTATAATTCCACATCAGTGGCGCAGCGTGAGCGCGTCTTTGAAAAGGACCAGGCCGGCATCACCGCCATCGCCGTGCAGGGTGCGACCTGGGTCAAGCAGTATGCCGACCGTTATCCCGAGGTAGACTGGCGCTTTCAGTACTCGCCAGAGAGCTTCACCAGCACCGAGGTCGACTTCTCCATTGCGATCTGCGAAGCCGTCATGGATGTCTGGCAGCCGACCCCGGAGCGCCCCTGCATTCTGAATCTGCCGGCTACCGTGGAAATTGGTCCGGTCAATCATTTTGCGGATCAAATCGAGTACTTTATCCGGCACATGAAGTGGCGTGACTGTGCGCTTGTTTCATTGCATACCCATAACGACCGGGGGGGAGCCGCCGCCGCCGCCGAGCTGGGATTGATGGCCGGTGCCGACCGGGTAGAGGGCACGCTTCTGGGTAATGGTGAACGAACCGGCAACATGGATATCGTGACGCTGGGCATGAACCTCTATAGCCAGGGGGTAGACCCGGAGCTTGATCTGTCACGCCCCGATGAGATTATCCAGGTCTATACCCAGTGCACTCAATTGCCCGTGCATCCACGCCATCCCTGGGTGGGCGAACTGGTGTATACCGCTTTCTCCGGCAGCCACCAGGATGCCATCAGCAAGTGCCTTAAAAAGCAGCAGGCCGATGAACCGTGGCAGGTGGCGTACCTGCCGATCGATCCTCATGATCTGGGGCGTGATTATCAGGCGGTCATTCGCGTCAACAGTCAGTCCGGCAAGGGTGGCATGGCCTTTTTGCTGGAGCGCGATCATGGTATCAGCCTGCCGCGCTGGATGACGCTGGAGCTGGCTCCGGCCGTGCAGCAGGCCAGCGAGAAGGTATCCGGTGAGCTGTCCAGTGACTCGATCCGTGAGGTGCTTGAAAGGACTTTCATTTGCCAGGATCCGATTGCCCTGACCGGCTATCGGGTGGACCGTGAAGATGCCCAGACCCTGAGCGCCCGGTTGAGTGTCACCGAGGCGGGCGAAGCGCGTAGCGTTGCCATCAGCGGCGATGGTAACGGGGCAATGTCGGCATTTTTGAATGCCTGGCAGCAGCACACCGGCATGAGTGTCAATATCGTTGATTACAGTGAGCACGCGTTGGGTGAGGGCAGTGATGCCATTGCGGTGGCCTTTGTGCAGCTTAATATCAATGGCCAGCGGGTGTCGGGGATGGCAGAGGATGGCGATACCGTTACGGCTTCTCTGAAGGCGGTCCTGTCGGCCATCAACCGCGCCTCGGCCAACGGTGTGAAAGTACGCTTTGAGGAACAGGCCACCGCCTGATCAATCATGGCGAAGGTGGTTCAGGGGCTCGCTGCCGGAAGGCAGCGGGCCCCTTTACTGTGTGTGTTGCGCGTCAGATCAATCGGGGAGGGGCTTCAATGTGGGTACAGCGGCTGTGGGTTGTGCTGGCGGCGATCAGTTTTGCGCTGGGCATTGTCGGCGTTGTGTTGCCCATCATGCCCACGGCGCCGTTCATGCTGCTGGCCGTCTATCTGGCTTCAAAGGGGTCCACCCGCTTTGCCGACTGGATCCGTAATAATCGGTTTGCCGGGCCCCCCATTCGTCAATGGGAGCACGAGCGGGCCCTGTCACTGAAGGCAAAGGTGATGGCTGTTGGCGGGATCTCGGTCGGGGCGGTATGGGTGGGCGTGCTGATATCGGCCATATGGCTCAGGGTCGGCATCTGGTGTCTGCTTGCCGGTGTGGCGATATACCTTGCCTCGCGACCGCGACCCTCGCAATAAGTTGTTTTTTGGTTACCGTGCAGCGGCAGGCTAGAATGACTGTACTGTAACCAAGGAGTGCATCATGTCCGACCCCCGCGCGATTTATCTCAAGGACTACCAGGTCCCGACGTATCAGATAGAGCAGACCGAGCTGCGGTTTGATCTTTCCTCCGAGGCTACCCGGGTCAGGGCACGGCTATGTGTGCAGCGCGATGATACTACCTCCGTTTCCGAGCCACTGGTGCTTGATGGTGAAGCGCTGACCCTGATCAGTGTCGCCATTGATGGTCGACCACTGGATGCTGCCGAGTATGACGCGGATGAACACTCATTGACCCTTCATGCAGTGCCCGACCGTTTCTGGCTTGAAACCGAAGTCGAGATTGCTCCTGCGAGCAATACGGCGCTGGAAGGGCTTTATCAGTCCAATGGCATGTTCTGCACGCAGTGCGAGCCGGAAGGCTTTCGTCGCATTACCTTTTATCCCGATCGTCCGGATGTCATGTCACGGTTCACGACGACCGTGATCGGTGACAGGACGACCCTGCCGGTGCTGTTGTCCAATGGCAATCCGATCGACCAGGGCGTGATTGACGATGCGCGTCATTATGTTACCTGGGAAGACCCGCACCCCAAGCCGGCCTATCTCTTTGCGCTGGTGGCCGGAAACCTGGAAAAGCGTGAAGACCACTTCACCACGGCCAGTGGGCGTGACGTGCTGCTGCAGCTTTGGGTGGAAACCCAAAACCTGAACAAGACCGAATTTGCGATGAGCGCGCTCAAGCGCTCGATGCGCTGGGACGAAGAGCGCTTCGGCCGGGAATACGACCTCGACCGATTCATGATCGTGGCGGTTGATGATTTCAACATGGGGGCGATGGAAAACAAGGGGCTGAATATCTTCAACAGCTCCGCAGTACTGGCCAACCCCGAGACCACTGTAGACATGATGTTCCAGCGTATCGAAGGCATTGTGGCCCACGAATACTTTCACAACTGGTCCGGTAACCGGGTCACCTGCCGAGACTGGTTTCAGCTGGCGCTGAAGGAAGGGTTTACGGTCTTTCGTGATCAGCTCTTTTCCTCGGACGTCAATTCGGCACCGGTCAAGCGGATCGAGGATGTTGCCCTGCTTCGTACAGCCCAGTTTGCCGAAGACAGCGGCCCGACGGCTCACCCGGTGCGCCCCGATCATTTCATCGAGATTACCAACTTCTACACCCTGACCGTTTATGAGAAGGGCGCCGAAGTGGTCCGGATGCTGCGAAACCTGCTGGGCTGGGAGCAGTTCCGTCAGGGCTCTGACCTCTATTTTGACCGGTTTGATGGGCAGGCGGTTCGGGTCGAGGATTTTATCGACTGCATGGCGGAAGTCTCCGGTCAGGACCTGACCCGATTCATGCTGTGGTACGCTCAGGCCGGTACGCCGGAAGTGACGGCCACCAGCGCGTATGATGCCGATGCCCGCTGCCTGACGCTTTCTCTTTCACAGCGCACCCCCCCGACCCCCGGCCAGACCGAGAAGGAGCCACTGCAGATTCCCGTGGCCATGGGGCTGGTCGGCGCTGATGGTAAGGACCTGCCGCTGATCATGAACGGCGAGTCCCTGGGAACATCCACGGTACTGGTCATGACCGATGCCGAGCATCGGTTCGTCTTCGAGAACCTCGATGCGGCACCTGTTCCATCGCTGTTGCGCGGTTTTTCGGCGCCGGTCAAGCTGCATCACGCTCTGAGCGATGAGCAGCTGGCCTTCCTGATGCGTCATGACTCTGATGGCTTCAATCGCTGGGATGCGGGACAGCAGCTGGCGCTGAGCGAGCTGGAGCGCCTGATGGCTGCCTGGCATGCGGATGAGCCACTGGTGGTGGGTGACAGGCTGATTGATACCATGCGGGCACTGATTACCGAGCCTGCCGATGACAAGGCCGTTCTGGCTGAAATGCTGCGTCTGCCCTCGGAAGCCTTTATTGCCGAGCAGCAGGCCGAAGTACACATCGATGCCATTCATCACGCGAGGCGCGCTGCCACCAGGGCGCTGGGTGAGGCACTGTATGATGAATTTGCAGCGCTGTATGACCGGGAGCGGAGCGATGCCCCCTATTCACCCCATTTCGAGCAGATTGCCCAGCGTAGCCTCAAGAATGTGGCGCTGGGGTATCTGTGTGCTACGGGGCGGCCGGATGCTCTTGCCCTCGCTCAGGCCCAGTTCGATGACAACGCCAACATGACCGATGTGCGCGCTGCCCTGACGCAGCTGGCTCATGCAGACGATACCGCTCTGGGAGAGCCGGCAGTGCGTGCCTTCGGGGAGCGCTGGGCGCATGATCCGCTGGTCATGGATCAGTGGTTCGCTACGCAGGTGTCTCGTCCCCAGCCGGATGCCCTTGAGCGGGTCCGCTTTCTGATGGGGCACGAGGCCTTTTCCATCAAGAACCCCAACCGGGTTCGTGCGCTGATCGGCACCTTTGTCAATCAGAACCTGGTCAACTTCCATCGCGAGGATGGTCAGGGTTACCGGTTGCTGGCGGATGTGGTTATTGAGCTGAACCAGCTGAATCCGGATATTGCCGCTCGCATGGTGTTGCCTCTGACGCGCTTCAGGCGGCTTGACCCGGTGCGTCGTGACGCCATGCGTGGTGAGCTTGAACGCATTCGTGGCGAATCGTTGTCACGCAGTGTGTTTGAAGTCGTGGAGAAGGCGCTGGCGGACTGATTCCGTGCGCCGGCAATGGCGATGAAAAACGGGCGCCTCGGGCGCCCGTTTTTCATGATAATAAACCCGTGCGGTGACGCGTCGGTCTAATGCATCAGCCAGCTCAGCAGCAGAGCCCCCAGCGCCAGTCGAATGGCGCCACCGATAATGGCGCCACGCAGTAGGGCGCGCAGGGCGCCATAAAGAAACAGCAGGCCGATCACCAGTAATGCCAGACTGAAAAAGGACGGATTGATGCCTAGGGACGTGGTCAATCCCTTGAAAAAGTCATCAATGGCGCCGAAGAAGTTGTGCCATATATAGCCGACAGCCTCGACAACATGCCTCAGGGCAGTGCCCAGAGCGCCGCCAATATCGCCGAAAAAGGAAGTGTCATCCTGCATCGAGTGGGTTCTGCCATTTCAATGAAACGATGCCAAGCATACCTGCCGCTACCCTGGCCTGACCAGTCTACGGGCAGATCATGGTCTGTATCGTCGCTCAGGACACGGCCGATGTACAGCTTTGTAGCCAGGCAATTTCCTGGTCCCAGATGGCCGGATCTATGGTTTCAAGTACCATGGGGATGCCCTTGAAACGGGCGTCCTGCATGATGAAACGAAAGGCCTCTGCGCCGATTTCACCTTCTCCCAGACTGTGGTGACGGTCCTTGCGACTGCCCAGACTGACCTTTGCGTCGTTGAGGTGCATACCCCTCAGGTATTCAAACCCCACCACGTCTGAAAACTCGGCAAAGGTCGCCTCACAGGCCCCGGCTGTACGCAGGTCATAGCCGCCGGCAAAGGCATGACAGGTATCGATGCATACCCCCACGCGGGTCTTGTCGTCGACCTGTTCGATGATGCGGGCCAGATGTTCGAAGCGATACCCCAGATTGCTGCCCTGTCCGGCCGTATTTTCAATGACGGCGGTGACCCCCGTGGTTTGCGAGAGGGCCTCATTGATCGACTCGGCAATGATATCCAGACAGTCTTCTTCACTGATCATCCGCAGATGACTGCCCGGATGAAAATTCAGCAGGGTGAGCCCGAGTTGCTCGCAGCGTTGCAGTTCGTCGAGAAAGGCTGCACGGGACTTCTCCAGCTTGTCCTTTTCCGGATGGCCCAGGTTGATCAGGTAGCTGTCGTGCGGGAGGATCTGCTCCGGCGTGAAGCGATAGCGCTGGCAGGCCGCCCTGAACAGACGAATTGTTTCATCAGTCAGCGGTTTGGCCGTCCATTGCCGCTGGTTCTTGGTAAAAAGTGCAAAGGCATTGGCGCCAATTTCATGAGCCCGGGCAACGGCCTTGTCCACGCCCCCGGCAGCACTGACGTGTGCGCCTACCAGATAATCCGTCATCATGTTCTCCTGCATTGGGCAGTCAGTATACCAGGTCAGGCGGTGACTGCGTGGAGAACCGTGATAGGCTGGATCAATGGTTTGGATCAACAGGGTAGATAACATGTTCAAGCGACTATTCAGAGCCCTCTCGGGAGGGGGCGCATCGTCAACGGGCGTCGAAGGAGCCCGTGCAGAACCCACCGAGTACAAGGGGTTGTGGGTGGTTCCGATTCCACAACCGGCCGGCGGTCAGTTTCGGGTCAGTGGCGAGATACTGCGTGCCCCGGATGACGCCGCTCCGTATCGCTTCGAGCGGTCCGACATGGTGCCGGACCGGGAGGGCTGTATCGAGTTGACTCGCCAGAAGGCGCACAGGCTGATCGATGAGCAGGGCGAGCGACTGTTTACGTCATCACGCTGATATCACAGGTCGACCTTGTCCCTGTATTCGCACAGGTCTTCAATGGTGCAGCTGCCGCAGCGCGGCTTGCGGGCGATGCAGGTATAGCGGCCGTGCAGAATCAGCCAGTGATGTGCATCCTGTTTGAACTCGCGAGGCACGACCTTCATCAACCGGGTTTCGACCTCGTTGACGTTCTTGCCCGGCGCCAGCCCGGTCCGGTTGGATACTCGAAAGATATGCGTATCCACCGCAATTACCGGTACACCAAAGGCGGTATTGAGAATGACATTGGCGGTCTTGCGCCCGACGCCTGGCAATGCTTCAAGCGCCTGTCGGCTATCGGGCACGGTTGAGTCGTGATGGGCGATCAATTGCTCGGCCATGGCCAGCAGGTTTTTGGCCTTGTTGTTGAAAAGCCCCAGGGTGCGAATGTGCTCCTTGATGCCGTCCAGCCCCAGTTCGACCATGGCCTCGGGAGTACGTGCGACCTTGAACAGTCGGGCGGTGGCCTTGTTGACGCCGACATCAGTGGATTGAGCAGACAGGGCAACCGCCACCAGCAGTTCGAATGGCGTCGTCCAGTCAAGTTCCGTGGTCGGCTTCGGGTTCTCGGCACGAAGCCGCTCGAAGATCCGGTATCGCTTGTCAGCGTTCATGACGTGGAGGTCTCCCGTGCATTATCCAGTGCCTGTTGTGCCCGGGCACGGTTGCTCTCTGCCTGTTTCAGCTGTTCCCGTGCCTGCTGGCATTGTTGTGGGGTGCTGCTGTCCAGATTCAAAAGGCGTTTCAGCTGACGCTGCGCCTGCTGGACACGGCTGTCGGCCGCTTTCAGGGCGAAGGTCAACGGTTTGATGGCTGCTGCCGATGACGTTTCCGGCGTGTGCTGCCCTGCACGGGCAATGCGCGCCGATAACTGATCGATGTAAGTCGCGTTACTGGCTTTCTGCGCGTGTATCTGTGCTGATGATGCGTTATCTGCTGCTGCGAGCTTGCGGGACAGCTTTCTGTCCCTGGCCTGTGCCATGGCCAGGGCGGCCTTCAGCTCGGTCACATCGTCTTCCGCCGTGGCCTGATGGGCCGCAGGATCAAACGTTTCCGCCCGGCGTGCCTCAGGGGCCAGCCGTGACAGCTCACGGGCCAGCCGTGCTTCAGGCCCGTTCTTGCGGGCCTTGACGCGAGCAGCCTCGCGGCGGTTTCTGGCTTCATGGCGCGCCCGCGCTCTGGCTGCACGGGTATCCAGAAAGGCATCTTCACGGCCGTTGGCCGCCGCGGCGATGAATGCAGGGTCCGGGATGATATCGATACAGTCGACCGGGCAGGGAGCAACACAGAGGTCACAGCCGGTGCACTCGGTGCTGATCACCGTATGCATCTGTTTGGCTGCGCCCAGAATGGCATCAACGGGACAGGCCTTGATGCACTTCGTACACCCGATACATTCCTCCTCGCGAATCACGGCAATGCGAGGCTGCTCTGGATCGCCCTCCAGCGGTAATTCCGGACGATCAAGCAGTGTCGACAGGCGAGCCACCGTGGTTTGTCCGCCAGGGGGGCACTTGTTGATTGCTTCCCCTTCTATGATGGCTCGGGCATAGGGCCGACAGCCCGGATGGCCACACTTGCCGCACTGGGTCTGGGGAAGCTGCAGGTCTATTTCATCAATCAGCGGTATCGCGGTACTCATGGACGCTCTTCGGGTGGCGTTTGAAAAAACTGGCCCACAGTATACGCGTCATGGGCTCAGGCTTCATTCAGGGGCCTGGTAATTCCGGTTTCCGTCAATACGCGATCACGCCCCCGGGCCTTGGCAGCATAAAGCGCCACATCGGCAGCCTTTACCAGATGTCTTACAGAACGATGACCGGTGAGACCGGAGTTGCTGATTCCAATGCTCAGGGTCAGCCAGGGAGCAGTTGGCGATGTCGGATGCGGTATATAGCGCTGCTTGAGGCGATTTTTAAGGCGTGTACCCAGAATCATGGCCTCATCGGTAGAGGTATGCGGCAGCAGGACGGAAAATTCTTCTCCACCGGTGCGCGCCACCAGATCATTGGGGCGATTAAAGCAGCCTTTCATCAAACGGGCTACGGTGATCAGGCATTGATCCCCCTCGGGGTGACCAAAGTGGTCGTTGTAGAGTTTGAAGTGATCAATATCAATTAAAATGATGCTGACCGGGTAATATTGTGCTGGGTTCATCAGATACGTCTCCAGCATTTCATCAAACTCCCGGCGATTGAACAGTCCGGTAAGTTCATCCGTCCGGGTCTGTTTCAATAACGTACCGCTTCGGGCGCGTTCCTCATTGACAAGCTGTTGAAAATCACGGGCCAGTCCGCCCAGTTCATCACGTCGATCGGTCAGCTCGGGCGGTAGGCACATGTCATCATGAATACGGCGACGCAGGGTGCGTGTTGCTTCATGCAGGGTTCTGGTTGGCCTGAGAACCATGCTTTCCACCAACAGGCTGATAACCACCATGATTGCCAGGAACAGGGTCATCAATGCCGTGGTAATGAAGAAGAAATGACGATGACTGGCGTGAAATTCATCGCGTGGGATGCTGATGTAGATTTCCAGTAACGAGGTGTCCGGCATGGCCTCGATGTAGTGCCTTACGTCCATGACATCGTTGTTTCTGGTGATGATGGTTTCGCCCGGGGGCGGCGCCTGGCCAAGAGGGGGCGCGACGACGGTACTTGTGAACCCGGTCTGCTTCGCAGCATTTTCAAGCCATGGCGTATCGATCAGTTCGATGACGGCCAGCCAGCCACTGCGTGCTGCCTGTCCCCGGTCGGTCGGTACGATCGGACTGGTAGCGACCATGGCCGGCAGGGGCGAGGACAGCAGCCATGTTTCCAGTTTGTCTGGCTGCGTTGACAGGTGGTGCTGAAGTGCCGTGATGAAGGGCGTTGCCCATTGGCAGCCTGTTTCAAGTCCGGGGCAGGAGCCATAGCGGCTGGTGGCAGGGTCAATGCCTGTTACCCAGGCCAGGCGGTTATCGGCATCGAAATAGGCCATCATGAGATGATGCGTGTCCTGCAGCATCTCTTCACTGAAGTTCTCTTCAGGATAGTGGGGCATGTTACCGACAATAAAGTCCACTGACTGATCCCAGCTGGCCCAGTCGCGAGTATCGCCACCCAGTGCATCCAGTCTGGTATTGATGGTACTGATGAGCTGGTCCGTGGCGGCAAGGCCACGCTTTTTTTCCGCTTCCAGCAAGCCGGGCACGACAAGGTACCAGGCAAAGGCAACCTGAAGGACGATGGCCACCAACGCTGTGATGGCCAGGGCTGCCAGTAATCGATGTCTAAGGGAGTGGAGCAATGCCGATAGCCTCATCATATAATGATCAGGTCAACTATCGGCACCGCGTGGCTAAAGTATAATCAGGTGTCAGCTGACGCGCTGGCCGGGTTTGGCTCCGCTGTCAGGGCTCAGCAGATAAATGCCATCGTTGTCACCTGCAGCCAGTACCATGCCTTCGGACAGGCCAAAGCGCATCTTTCGTGGTGCCAGGTTGGCGACCATGACGGTCAGCCGGCCTTCCAGGGCTTCCGGGCTGTACTGGGACTTGATGCCCGAGAATACCGTTTTTTCCGTGCCACCAAGGTCCAGTGTCAGTTTGAGCAGCTTTTTGGCGCCTTCGACACCTTCCGCCTTTTTGATCAGCGCTATGCGCAGGTCAATCTGACTGAACGCATCAAAGTCTATTTCGCTGGAAATCGGATCTTCGTCCAGTGGCGTGGGTCGGCCGGCGGTACCGTCCTTGATTTTCTGTTCCTCGATCAGTACTTCCCTGGAAGCCTCGATCATCTGGTCAATCTTCTCGCGCTCGACGCGGGTCATCAGTGGCGTGAAGTGGTTGATTGCATGGCCTTCAAGCAAGGTGGTGCGGCTGTCCCAGCTCAGGGTATCCAGACCAAGGAATTCACGCGCTCCTTCCGCCAGGGACGGTACGATCGGGGCCAGGTACACCATCAACTGCCGGAAAAGGTTGATGCCGACGGAACAGATATCGAGTACGTCCTGCGCTCTACCTTCTTCCTTTGCCAGCGCCCAGGGAGCCTTGTCGGCAATGTAGGTGTTGGCATCGTCGGCCAGCGCCATGATGCGTCGTACGGCGCGGCTGAACTCGCGTGCCTCGAAATCGGCTGCGATGGCATCGCCTTCATCGACAAACCGCCGTACCAGGTCGGGCTCTGCGATAGTGTCAGACAGGCGGCCACCGGCCTTTTTCACGAAACCGGCGCAGCGGCTGGCAATATTGACCACCTTGCCCACGAGATCGGCATTCACTCTGGCGGCGAAGTCATCAAGGTTCAGGTCCAGGTCATCGACGCCGGAGGTCAGCTTGGCCGCGAAGTAGTAGCGGAGATATTCGGGGTTCAGGTACTCGGCATAGGTCTCGGCCTTGATGAACGTCCCGCGGGATTTGGACATCTTGGCGCCGTTGACGGTGACAAAACCATGGCAGTTGACGGCCGTGGGTGTTCGCATGCCGGCGCCTTCCAGCATCGCCGGCCAGAAAAGAGCGTGGAAATAGACAATGTCCTTGCCGATGAAGTGATAGACCTCGGCGTCGGAATCCTTCTGCCAGTAACTGTCGAAATCGATGCCTTCGCGCTCGCACAGGTTCTGGAAGCTGGCCAGATACCCGATCGGGGCATCAAGCCAGACATAAAAGTACTTGCCGGGCGCGTCGGGGATTTCAAACCCGAAATAGGGCGCATCCCTGGAAATGTCCCACTGATTCAAACCGGACTCGAACCACTCCTGCAGCTTGTTGGCGATCTGGGGCTGGAGGTGATCGGAGCGGGTCCACTCCTGCAGGAACGTGGCGAAGCGGGGCAGATCAAAGAAGTAATGGGTCGAGCTTTTGACGACCGGCGTCGCACCGGAAATGGCTGATACCGGGTCGATCAGCTCGGCGGGCGTATAGGCGGCTCCACAGGCTTCACAGTTATCCCCGTACTGATCATCGGCGTGGCATTTCGGGCAGGTGCCCTTGATGAAACGGTCAGCCAGAAACATTTCCCGTTCGGGATCGAACATCTGTTCGATGTCGCGGGTCTGAATATAGCCGGCGTTGTCCAGCGCCTTGTAAATCCGCTCGCTGTGAGCGCGATTTTCGGCAGAATGGGTAGAATAATAGTTGTCGAAGTTGACGTTGAACCGTGCAAAATCGGCCTGGTGCTCGGCATTGACGCGGTCAATCAGTGCCTGGGGTGTAATGCCTTCCTGTTCGGCGCGCAGCATGATGGCCGTGCCATGGGCATCGTCGGCGCAGACGTAGCGGCAATCGTTGCCGCGACTTTTCTGGAAACGTACCCAGATATCGGTCTGAATGTATTCGAGCAGGTGGCCCAGGTGGATGGAACCATTGGCATAGGGCAGGGCGCTGGTTACCAGAATCTTTCGCGCAGTCATGAGGCCTCGATGACGTCAACAGGATATAGAAGCAGATGCCGTGGGCGTCTGCCACGATGAATGCCCATGATTCTAGCGTGTTGATGCCCGTAGCGTAAGGTGAACGGCCATCAACCCGCATGGGCAGAACAGGAGAGCAGCATGTTTGATGCCATACAGCAGTTTTTTGACCGCATGATGTCCGACGATGATCAGCGGCGTAATCAGATCTCGGTCGAGCTTGCCAGTGCGGCGATTCTTTGTGAGGTCATGCGGGCTGATCAGACCGTAGCGCCGGAGGAAGTAGAGGTGATGAAGGCTGCACTGGTGCGTCAGTTCAACCTTTCAGCCCCGGATGTCAATGAGTTGATGACGCTGGCGCGTCAGGAAACGGATGCCGCGGTGGATCACTATCAGTTCGTGCGGCTGCTCAACGACCAGCTTCCCCAAAAGGACCGATTCCACCTTTTGTGCGCCATGTGGCAGATTGCCTGGGCGGATGGGGAGCTGGCACCGCTTGAAGAGGCCCGTATTCGCAAGCTGGCCGACTTGCTGTTTTTAAGCCACAGCGACTTCATTCGGGCCAAGGTTCAGGTGCAGTCGCAGCGTGACGCCGCTGGATGATAGTGCCGGGCTGTTGCCGTGTGCTTGTCGTCGGTGCCGCGTTATACTCGTCGGCCACGGACGTTGTATCGCGAGCGCGAGCGTTGCACTGAATTGAATGTTGCGGCAGGGAGAAGGGTATGACAGGCACTATTACGCACATTGTGGCAGTGGCTTCCGGCAAGGGAGGCGTTGGCAAGTCTACCGTGACGGCCAATCTGGCTCTGGCGATGGCGGCAAGGGGCAAGCGTGTCGGCGTGCTGGATGCCGATATCTATGGTCCGAGTCAGGCGCAGATGATGGGCATTGCGCCAGGAACACGTCCGAAGATTGTTGATGAGAAGACCATGCTGCCACTTGAGGCGCATGGCATGAAGATCATGTCGATGGCTTTTTTGACGGATATAGAGACCGCCATGGCCTGGCGAGGGCCGATGGTGTCAGGCGCCTTCCAGCAGCTGCTTGACCAGACCCGATGGGGAGAGCTGGATTATCTCTTCATTGACATGCCACCAGGTACCGGTGATATCCAGCTGACACTGGCACAGAAGGTGCCGGTCGCCGGTGCGGTGATCGTCACGACACCGCAGGATATTGCGTTGCTGGACGCCCGTCGTGGTATCGAAATGTTCCGCAAGGTCAAGGTACCGGTCCTTGGCGTGATCGAGAACATGAGTACCCACGTCTGCTCGCAGTGCGGTCATGAAGAGGCCGTATTCGGTGACGGAGGCGGCGAGCGCATCGCGGCGCAGTATGATACCCGCCTGCTGGGTCAGCTTCCGTTGACGATGTCCATACGCGAGCAGGTGGATGGCGGTCGACCAACGGTGGTTGCCGCACCTGACAGTGATATCGCGACTACCTTTGCCAGAATGGCCGGTGAGGTGGATGAGTCACTGGGTGCCCGGGTTGCATCGACGGGCCCTTCGATCAGTTTTGAATAGTTACTGCCTACAATGATTGACACAGGGCCATTTGCAGGTGGTCCTGCCTACCAAGGATAAAGCCAGTTCATGAGTATCAAGTCGGATAAGTGGATTCGCCGCATGGCCGAGCAGGAGGGCATGATCGAGCCGTTCGAGTATGATCAGGTCCGTCAGGAAGAGGGGCGACGGGTCATCTCCTATGGCACTTCCAGCTATGGTTACGACGTGCGCTGTTCGGATGAGTTCAAGGTATTTACCAACATCCACTCGGCAACGGTTGATCCCAAGAATTTTGATGAGAACAGCTTTGTTGATGTGAAGGGGGATGTCTGCGTTATACCGCCCAACTCCTTCGCACTGGCGCGCACCGTGGAGTATTTTCGAATCCCGCGGAGTGTGTTGACCATCTGTCTTGGCAAGTCGACCTATGCGCGCTGCGGCATTATCGTGAATGTCACGCCGCTGGAGCCCGAGTGGGAGGGACATGTGACGCTCGAGTTTTCCAACACCACCACTCTGCCGGCCAAGATCTACGCCAATGAGGGCGTGGCACAGATGCTGTTTCTGGAATCGGATGAGCCCTGTGATGTGTCCTACAAGGACCGGGGTGGCAAGTACATGGGGCAGCGAGGCGTTACGTTGCCGCGTACCTGAGCAGTTTGAGCCTGATATTGAAAAAGCCCGGGAACATCCCGGGCTTTTTCATGTCCTGCTGCTGCATCAGGGAATGACGGTCAGAACCAGCTTGCCGATGGCATGGCCATCGTCAAGTCGCTGATGGGTCTGTGCCAGGTTATCCGGTGTCAGGGGGCCCATGATCTCATTGAGTGTGGTACGAACACTGCCGGCATCCACCAGCCCGGCCAGTCGTGCAAGAATCTGTCCCTGTCGTTCAGGCCGGAAGGCATACATGCTGCGCGTGAACATGAACTCCCAGTGCAGGCTGACGGATTTGGACTGGAGATCCGTAATGTTGGGTGCATCACCGGTTTCCACAATTGCCACGATGCCGCCAAACGGGGCAATCAGATGAGCCATGTTGTTCCAGTGCGCATTCAGGTCATGGCAGCAGAAGATATAATCCACCTGGTCAATGCCATGTGATGTCAGGTCATTGACCAGGTCGTGGTGGTTGACCACGTGATGTGCGCCAAGGCTTTCACACCACTGGCGTGACATGTCCCTTGATGCAGTAGCGATAACCTCGATGCCGGTCAGGGCGCGCGCCAGTTGAATGGCAATCGAACCAACACCGCCAGCGCCATTGATGATCAGCAGGCGTTCACCCTGGTGTGCCTGGCTGCCTTCATCAAGGCGCAGCTTGTCAAACAGGCCCTCCCATGCCGTCAGGGCCGTCAGGGGCAGGGCGGCAGCTTCCTCGGGTTCCAGGCTATCAGGCGCGCCGGCTACCAGCCGATGGTCAATGCACTGATACTCGCTGTTGCAGCCTGGCCGGGTAACATCGCCGGCGTAGTACACCCGATCGCCGTTTTTGAATCCTTGAACGTCAGGGCCCACTGCGCTGACCTGCCCGCAGGCATCCCAGCCCAGAGTGATGGGAGAATCGATCGGCTTGAGGTGGCCTGCACGTACCTTGGTATCGACCGGGTTGACCGAGACCGCTTCAATGCGTACCTGCAACTCGCCAGGTCCCGGGTGGGGCGTTTCCAGTTCTGAGATGCTGAAGCTGTCCGGGGTGGGAAGTTCTGATCCGGTGGTGGTCACTGCTTTCATGAGAGGGTCCTGTACTGGTTTTTCCATGGGCTACAGCATAGATGGGAACATCCATGAATGCATGGCTGCTTCCTGTCTCATGGCGTACAGAAAAAGCTCGGGCCATTGACCGGGGTGCGTGGCGCACGGAAATGGGCGTTGAGCTCAGGCAGTATTTCATGCAGGAAGCGCAGGAAAAGCTCGGTCACCGGTGTCGGGTAACGATCGCGCGGGTAGACGGTGCACCAGGAGCGGCGTAGCGGGAACCCTGAAATATCCGGCGAAGCCAGCAGGCCGGAGGCCAGTTCGAGCGACACGGATAGCCTGGGAAGTACCGCCACCCCCAGATGCGCCATGACGCCCTGTTTGATGGCTTCGTTGGAACCCAGTTCGAGCGTGTGCAGAAGCGAGGTGCGCTCCCGGGTAATGAACTCCTCGAAGGCGGTACGGGTACCGGAGCCAGGTTCACGCATCAGTACAAAATAGCGGGTGAAATCCTCCAGCGTCGGCCGCTCGCTGGTCATCAGAGGGTGGCCCGGCCAGACGATGGGAATCATTTCGTTATCGAGAATCGGCATGAAGGTCAGATTACGGTCATCCGGCACCATGCCCATGATGACAAGGTCGTCACGCCGCTCGGCCAGCCGTTCAAGCGCCTGACCTCGGTTCACGACGCGAAGCCGAATCTGAACCTCGGGGTAGCGGGCGCGAAAGCGAGCCAGAATATGGGGTACGACATACTGGGCCGTACTGACAGCGGCAATATTCAGCTCGCCACGAATCTTGCCTGCCAGTTCGGAAAGTTCCATCTGAAGGCTTGATACTTCGCCGAAGATTGCACTGACGGAGGCTGCCAGCGCATCGGCAGCGGGCAGGATATGCAATGTCTTGCCGGCATACTTGAACAGTGACTGCTCAAGGGCCTGTTCAAGTTGGCGAATCTGAGCACTGACCGCGGGTTGCGTCAGCCCGAGTTGCTCGGCTGCACGCGAGTAGGACTGTTGGCGGTGAACTGCCTGAAATACCTGAAGCTGGCGAAAGGTCAGCCTGTTCAATAAGTTAACGCGGGACATGACGACCCCTGCCGTTGAGGTATAAGCAATACATTATAGTCTGGCAAAAAAATATCAACTTTGATATTGGTTGAACCTTCTCTAAGGTGGCTTGACATGGCCGGTGCCGGGTCAGCGTGCCTCTTGGCATGTATGACAGTGCACAATAATAACCTTCGGAGAGCCGCCAGAATGTTCAAGAAGATATTGATTGCCAATCGCGGTGAGATTGCTGTGCGCATTGTACGCACTTGCGCTGAAATGGGCATCCTTAGTGTGGCAATCTTTACCGACCCTGACCGATTTTCCCTGCATGTGAAACGGGCTGACGAGGCGCATTTCATCGGTGATGATGCCCTTGCAGGCTATCTTGATCCGAGGCGCATTGTGGATCTGGCACGTGAAGCCGGCTGCGATGCGATTCACCCGGGGTATGGCTTTTTGTCAGAAAATGATGAATTCGCCCGTATCTGCCATCAGGCCGGCATTGCCTTTATCGGCCCAGCCTCGGAAGTCATCGCCGGGATGGGCAACAAGACACATGCACGTGCTTCGATGATCAAGGCTGGCGTGCCTGTGACACCGGGCTCGGAAGGGAACCTTGCCAACAAGCAGGAGGCTCTGACACTGGCCGAGGAGATCGGTTACCCGATCATGCTCAAGGCCACCTCCGGCGGTGGCGGACGCGGCATCCGGCGCTGCGATAGTGCTGATCAGCTCGACCAGGCCTGGGATCGGGTTATTTCAGAAGCTACCAAGGCATTTGGCAGCGCAGATGTATTCATGGAGAAGTGTGTTGTCGATCCGCTTCACATTGAAGTGCAGATTCTGGCTGACAGCCACGGTAACGTGATTCACCTGTTCGAGCGGGACTGCTCGATCCAGCGCCGTAACCAGAAGCTTATCGAAGTAGCCCCCAGCCCGCAGCTGACGCCCGAGCAGCGCACCTACGTCGGTGAGCAGGCCGTCAAGGCGGCGAGAGCGGTAGGGTACGAAAACGCCGGTACGGTCGAATTTCTGGTGCGCGACAACGAAGTGTATTTCATGGAAATGAATACGCGAGTACAGGTCGAGCACACGATCACCGAGGAAATTACCGGTGTGGACATCGTACGCGAGCAGATCCGCATCGCCGCAGGCATGAAGCTGACCTATCGCCAGGAAGATATCATGCTGCATGGGTTTGCCATGCAGTTTCGCATCAATGCCGAAGATCCCAAAAACGACTTCCTGCCGACCTTCGGGCGTATTACCCGTTATTACGCTCCCGGTGGTCCTGGGGTGCGTGTCGATACCGCGATCTATACCGGCTATGACATTCCTCCCTACTTTGACTCCATGTGTCTGAAACTGGTGGTCTGGGCCATGACCTGGGATGACGTGCTGGAGCGAGGCATTCGGGCCCTGAATGATATGCGGGTACAGGGGGTCAAGACGACCGCACCCTATTATCAGGAAATCCTGCGTCATCCGGAGTTTCGTGCTCGCCGGTTCAATACCGGATTTGTCCCGGCGCATCCAGAGCTTTTGAATTATTCCGAGAAGCGTCATCCCGAAGGGGTGGCACTGGCGATTGCCGCCGCCATTGCTGCCCATGCCGGGCTGTGATGGTGTGTCGAAGATTACTACAACGATAATTGTCTGATCAGGAGTAACCCCATGAGTTCAACCGTCCATATCACCGATGTGGTTCTGCGTGATGGCCATCAGTCCCTGATTGCTACCCGGATGCGTACCGAAGACATGCTGCCGATCTGTGACCGGCTGGACCGCATCGGCTACAACGCGCTGGAAGTGTGGGGGGGCGCCACCTTTGATGCCTGCGTACGGTTTCTGAAGGAAGATCCCTGGGCACGTCTTGCAGCGCTCAAGGATGCCTTGCCGAATACCCCGCTGCAGATGTTGCTGCGCGGTCAGAATCTACTGGGCTATCGTCATTACGCCGATGACGTGGTGAAGGCCTTCGTTGAGCGCTCGGCGGCTAACGGCATTGATATCTTCCGCGTATTCGATGCGCTGAATGATCTGCGTAACCTTGAAACCGCCATGAAGGCAGTCAAGGATGCCGGCAAGCATGCGCAGGGCACTATCTGTTATACGGTCAGCCCGGTGCATACCGTGGATCTGTACCTGCAGCAGGCGCGCGATCTGGTCAACATGGGCGCAGATTCCATCGCGATCAAGGACATGGCCGGGCTCCTGACTCCTTACGCAACCCATGATCTGGTCAAGGCGCTGGTGGATGCTGTCGACGTGCCGATTCACCTTCATGGTCACTCGACTGCCGGGCTTGCTTCCCAGTGTCAGATCAAGGCCGTGGAAGCAGGCTGTCGTCATCTGGATACCTGTATCTCGGCCTTTGCAGGGGGCACCAGCCATCCCGCTACCGAGTCAATGGTGGCCTCCTTCAAGGGCACCGAGTTCGATACCGGGCTGGATCTCGAGTCGCTCAAGGAAGTCGGCGACTACTTCCGCGAAGTGCGTAAAAAGTATGCCGGCTTTGAAAGTGAGTTTACCCGGGAAGATGTATCGGTTCAGATCAATCAGGTACCGGGCGGCATGATGTCGAACCTGGCCAGCCAGATGAAAGAGCAGAATGCCCTGTCACGCATTCATGACGTGTTTGCCGAAATTCCCCATGTGCGCAAGGACCTCGGTTATCCGCCGCTGGTGACACCGACGTCCCAGATTGTCGGTACCCAGGCCGTGATGAACGTACTGAGCGGCGAGCGCTACAAGACCATCACCAACGAAGTGAAGCGTTATCTGCAGGGTGGCTATGGTCAGGCGCCTGCCGAAGTGGATCCTGCCCTGCTGAAGCAGGCCATCGGCAATGCACCGGTAGAAGAAGGGCGTCCGGCTGATCTGCTGTCGCCGGAAATGGCGCGGCTGGAAGAAGCCAGTGCCGAGTGGGCCGAAAGTGCCGAAGATGTACTGACCTACGCCATGTTCCCGGATCTGGGGGAGCAGTTCCTCAAGGACCGTCGTAACGGCACGCTGGTGCCCGAAGCGATCCCTGGAACGTCTGCCACGGATCGGCCTGTCAGTGAAGGCGTGCCCACCGAGTTCGTGATCGATGTGCACGGCGAGTCCTATGAAGTGCAGATCACGGGGGTGGGCAGTGCCGATGGCAGCAAGCGTCGCATTTACATGACGCTGGACGGCATGCCTGAAGAGGTGGTTTTCGATGCACGTGGTGAGTATGTCCGTGACGAGTCGGGATCCGGCCGGCTTCAGGCCAGTGCGCCAGGCCATGTCACCACCTCGATGCCCGGCAATATCGTTGATGTGCTGGTCAGTGTCGGAGACAGCGTCAAGGAGGGGCAGGCCGTACTGGTTTCCGAAGCCATGAAGATGGAGACTGAAATTCAGGCGCGGGTGGCTGGAACGGTCAAGGCCATTCATGTTGGCAAGGGTGATCGGGTTGTTCCGGGTGAAGTGCTGGTCGAGATCGAGTAGGATCAACGCCATATTCAAGATAGAGCGGGAGGGGTGATGGAGCATGATTGGGTGACGTTCGCCAGGCAATTGCGCTCCATTGCCCAGACCGGACAGACCTATACCACCAATCACTTCGAGCTGGAGCGGTATCGCCAGCTCGAAGTATTGACCAACCAGATGTTCGCCGTGCTGGCAGATGTGCCGGTCAGCCGGGTAGAGAATTTCATTATTCCCGATGCCGGTTACGCGACCCCGAAGGTAGACGTGCGGGGCGCCGTGTTTCGGGATGGAAAAATACTGCTGGTGCAGGAGCATCGGGATGGTCGCTGGGCTCTGCCCGGGGGATGGGCTGATGTCTGTGAAGGGCCTTCCGAGGGGGTGATTCGCGAGATCTTCGAAGAGGCCGGACACGAAGCCATCAATCCGCGCCTGGTCATGCTGAAGGATCGCAGTATGCACCCCTATGCCTACCCCACGCCGGATCATGTCTACAAGCTGTTTTATCTCTGTGATCACGTGGGTGGCGAATTCGTACCCAATACCGAAACCGATGATGCCCGTTTTTTTGCACTGGATGACTTGCCGCCATTATCGCTGGGACGAACCATTGCTGAAGATATCCATCAGTGCTGGGCCTTTGCCACGGGCGAGGTGACCACAGTGAGCTCTGATTGATTGCGAGTCTGCTGCAGCCTAAATGGAAGACATGAAAAAGGCGGCTCTTGAGCCGCCTTTTCCGTTCATTCAGTATCAGTCGCCGATGTGGCTGCCAATCTGAACGATTTTCATGCTGTTGGTGCCGCCCTGGGCATTGATGTGGTCACCGCGGGTCAGGATGACGTAGTCGCCTTCCGAGGCAATGTTGCGGCTTTCGATTTCGGAAATGGCCCGCTTGTTGACCTCACTGTTCGGCATGTCATCGGTATCGAACAGAATCGGCGTCACCCCCCGGTACAGGGCCATGCGACGAAGCGTGCGCTTGTGGCCTGAAAGGGCAATGATCGGCAGGCCGGAGCGGATACGCGAGGCCAGCAGGGGGGTATAACCGGTTTCGGTCAGACAGGCGATGGCAGCGACACCCTTGAGGTGGTTGGCTGCATACATGGCAGACAGGGCAACGGTTTCATCGATGCGCGTGAAGCCTTCATTCATGCGGTGCTTGGATTCCTGTGCAGCGCGCTCACGCTCGGCACCCAGGCACAGACGGTTCATCGCTTCGATGGTTTCAACCGGGAACTTGCCCGCGGCCGTTTCGGCCGACAGCATTACGGCGTCAGTCCCGTCCAGTACAGCGTTGGCGACGTCGAATACTTCAGCGCGGGTCGGCAGTGGCGACTCGATCATCGATTCCATCATCTGCGTGGCCGTGATAACCGACCGGTTGAGCTGGCGTGCACGCGCAATCATGCGCTTCTGGACGCCGATCAGCTGTGCATCACCGATTTCAACACCCAGATCACCACGGGCGACCATTACCGCATCAGAAGCAATGATGATGCCATCAAGGGTCGCTTCATCGTTGACGGCTTCTGCGCGCTCGACCTTGGCGACCAGTGCAATGTGCTTGCCTTCCTCGCCCAGCAGCTGACGCGCCAGTTTCATGTCTTCACCCGAGCGGGGGAAGGATACGGCCAGGTAGTCCACATCAATGGAAATGGCGGTTTTCATGTCTTCCTTGTCCTTGTCGGTCAATGCCGACGCGGACAGGCCGCCACCCTGCTTGTTGATGCCCTTGTTGTTGGACAGCTTGCCACCGACCTGTACGCGGCAGTTGATCTTGCTGCCTTCGACCGATTCGACTTCAAAGACCACGCGGCCATCGTCAAGCAGCAGCACATCGCCGCTGGTGACATCATCAGCGAGCTGTTCGTAGTCGCAGCCAACCTGATGCTGATCGCCTTCATCGCGGCCCAGAGAGATGTCAATTACGAACTTGTCATTGTCCTGGACCGTAACCGGGCCATCCTTGAAGCGGGCAATACGAATCTTGGGTCCCTGCAGATCCCCCAGAATAGCCACGTTGCGGTGGTGGCGTGCTGCCGCTTCGCGAACGGCTTCAGCGCGCTGGCGGTGATCATCTGCACTGCCGTGAGAAAAGTTGAGGCGAACGACATCGACCCCGGCCTTGACCATGGCATCAAGCACACCGGGTTCGTCACTGGCCGGCCCCAGAGTGGCAACGATCTTGGTACGGCGAATGGGGTCGTGCAACGCATACGGCATAGGGTTTGTCTCCTTGGGCGAAAAATAGGATGTAGTCATGTTACTACATCTTGCTCCGCGTGAAGCGAAAAGACGCTTCTGTATCACGGTCATTGCGATAGGATCGTTTTGAACGGCAGGATCGACAAAACGATGAGTCCGTTGTTTATATAGGCTACTACTCTAGCACTGGATGAATGCCCTGTAGCGGTCGAGTATTCCAATGCCGGCCGGCGGCTGTCAAAACTCTCGGCATGAGATCGGTGTTGTCTACCCTGACTGGCGCTTGATAAAACGCCAGGGTAGTGTAGGCGCATTTTTGCACACTCAAGCAGCCCATGGCGCCGGTGTTGACGCATTCACGGCGGGGCTGCTCACGAAGAGATGGAGACCTATGGGTAAGTCACTGGTGATTGTCGAGTCGCCGGCCAAGGCCAAGACCATCAATAAATACCTTGGCAGCGATTTCATAGTGAAGTCGAGCGTAGGTCACGTACGTGACCTGCCCACCAGCGGTGCCGGCAAAACGGCGACTGACCCATCCGAGCGTGCCCGTCAGGCGGCCATTACCCGCAAGATGTCGCCGGAAGAGAAGGTCGCTCACAAGAAGCAGAAGGCGCGCGAGCAGCTGGTGCGGCGAATGGGGGTGGATCCCGACAACGACTGGGAAGCCCGTTACGAGGTACTGCCTGGCAAGGAAAAGGTGGTCGATGAGCTTAAAAAGCTCGCCGAGAAGGCTGATGCGGTCTACCTCGCGACCGACCTTGACCGCGAAGGGGAGGCCATCGCCTGGCATTTGAGGGAAATCATTGGTGGCGAGCCCGAGCGCTATCGCCGCGTAGTCTTCAACGAGATTACTAAAAATGCCATCCAGAGCGCCTTTGAAACCCCGGGTGAGCTGAATAACGATCGCGTATCGGCTCAGCAGGCGCGGCGTTTTCTGGACCGTGTCGTGGGCTTCATGGTGTCGCCCCTTTTATGGAGCAAGGTCGCGCGTGGCCTGTCTGCCGGCCGGGTTCAGTCGGTCGCCGTTCGGTTGATTGTTGATCGGGAGCGGGAGATCAGGGCCTTTGTCCCGGAAGAATTCTGGGATCTGCATGCTGACCTGCAGGGGCAGGCGCATCAGTTGCGCTTTGATGTGGTCAAGGCCGGCGGGGTGGCGTTTCGACCTGCCTCCGGTGAAGAAACCCAAGCGCATGTGGAAGCGCTTGAAGGTGCCGAGTACCGGATTGCATCGCGGGAAGACAAGCCGACCAGCAGCAAGCCGGGTGCGCCATTCATTACCTCGACCCTGCAGCAGGCTGCCAGTGGCCGACTGGGGTTCTCGGTCAAGAAGACCATGATGATGGCCCAGCGTCTCTATGAGGCAGGCTATATCACCTACATGCGTACCGACTCGACCAACCTGTCAAAGGATGCCATCGAGATGGCGCGTCGTTACGTGACGGACCAGTTCGGAGAGACATATCTGCCCGACTCACCGATGGTCTATTCCAGCAAGTCCGGTGCACAGGAGGCTCACGAGGCCATTCGGCCCAGTGACGTCACGCGCCAGGCAAGCGATCTGGTCGGGATGGAGCGTGATGCCGAACGGCTTTACGAATTGATCTGGCGTCAGTTCGTGGCATGCCAGATGGTGCCTGCCCAGTACAAATCGACCACGCTGACCATTCATGCCGCTGATCACGAGCTGCGTGCAAAGGGGCGGGTGCTGGTATTTGACGGTTATACCCGTGTTCAGAAGCCCGGTGGAAAACAGGACGATCAGGAGCTTCCCGATATCAAGGAAGGCGAAACCCTGTCGCTGATCAGGCTTGATCCGCAGCAGCACTTCACCAAACCGGTGGCACGGTACACCGAAGCGAGTCTGGTCAAGGAACTGGAAAAGCGCGGTATTGGCAGGCCCTCAACGTATGCAGCCATTATTTCGACCATTCAGGAACGCGGGTATGTTCGTCTCGAAAGTCGGCGGTTCTACGCGGAAAAGCTAGGCGAAATCGTGACTGACCGGTTGGTCGAATCCTTTGAAAACCTGCTTGATTACGGCTTTACGGCTGAAATGGAAGATGAGCTGGATGAGGTGGCAGACGGTGCGCGCAACTGGAAGGCCCTGCTGAACGATTTCTATACCGACTTCAGCAGCAAGCTGGCTCTGGCCGAAAGTGATGAAGGCATGCGGCCGAACCAGCCGGTCGAAACCGACATCGAGTGCCCCAACTGCGGTCGTCCCATGCAGATTCGTACTGCCTCGACCGGAGTATTTCTGGGCTGTTCGGGCTATAACCTGCCGCCCAAGGAGCGCTGCAAGCAGACCATTGATCTGCTGCCCGGTGAAGAGGCGGTGCCGGCCGATGCCGATGATGAAGCCGAGACCGATGCGCTTCGTGCCAAGCGGCGCTGCCCGATATGCAGCACCGCCATGGACAGTTATCTGATTGATGAGCATCGCAAGCTGCATGTCTGTGGTAACAGTCCGGACTGTAGTGGCCACGAGATCGAGGAAGGCAAGTTTCGCATCAAGGGATATGAAGGCCCGACCATTGAATGCGACAAGTGCGGCGCGGATATGCAGCTTCGCACCGGCCGGTTCGGCAAGTACTTTGCCTGCACCAATGACGAGTGCAAGAATACCCGCAAGCTGCTGAAAAGCGGGGAGGCCGCACCGCCGAAAATGGACCCGATCGACATGCCGGAGCTTGAGTGTCGCAAGGTCGATGATCACTACGTGCTGCGTGACGGCGCCAGTGGTCTGTTTCTGGCTGCCAGCCAGTTTCCTCGTAATCGGGAAACCCGCCCGCCGTTGGTGAAGGAACTCAAGGCGCATCGCAAGGCATTGCCAGAGAAGTATCATTTTCTGCTGCAGGCGCCTGATGAAGACCCGGATGGACGTGATGCGCAGATTCGTTTCTCGCGCAAGACCAAAACCCAGTATGTCATGACCGATAATGACAGTGGCAAGGCGTCCGGATGGAAGGCCACGTTTGAAAACGGTCACTGGCAGGTCGATGACAAGCGTAAATAAGAGGCGTACGGCATGAGCCAACGGGGCGAGACCAATCGACTGGTATACGAGGCTGACCTGTTGCTGCGCATTGATAGTGTGCCGGATGACGCCCTGGTCGCGCGTACTCGGGCACTGGAAGAGGGTGCAGCGTTGTTGCTCGAGCAGGCCCTGGTGAGTTTGTTGGTCGAGATCGATGACAGTACTTTCTGGCAGTCAGGCCAGTGGCGTGGGCAGCTGATGGCATCGACCATTCAACGTGCAGAGCTGATCCAGCTGGCAGAATTGTTGCGCCGGCCCGACAGCTGGCTGTCACTGCTGCTGGATGAGTGTGCGGCGGTAGTGCCTGCCGGTCGTGCGGCTACGCCGGCGGCCGGTGAGGTCATGATCGCCACCACTCGCCTTTCCCGCCGGGAGGTGCTGACCCAGGCTGTCGTTGAATTCAAGGCACTGGCCGCTGCCCTGCGCCATACGAATGAGGAGTGGTGACGTCTGCGGCGCCGGAGTGGTAAACTTGTGTTATCAGCGACCATGGCTTTTGCCATGGTCGTTTTTTATTCATGGCGGGTAACTGCCGAGCAACACCGGCCAGACGCAAAAAAGGTGGATAATGACCGACACAGCCATACTGGAAATTGTTGAGCTTGACGATGGCGAGGTCGTGCTACGCTCTTCCGAGAGTGAGGATGAGCCCCTGGTCAGCATTCGTTTTTCCGAGGATGCGCTGGAGATGCTCAAGGACAGTCGTTTCGATATTGCGCGGGAAATGATCGATCATGCCCTGACACGTTCCAGGCTCTGGGAAGGGGGAGACCCTGCAGATGAAGACGACCAGCCGTCTTCCACCGTACATTGAAAAAAGCCGGCATTCGCCGGCTTTTTTCATGGGTGATCAGCGGTTGCGCTGCCGTTGCTGGTAAAGCCATGCACCGCGTTTCCCCTGACGTTGAACATCCATGTCGTTACGAATCTGAGCATGGCTGATCAGGGCAAAGATAAAGGTGCCGCCCATGATGTTGCCGGCAAGGGTGGGCAGGCCGAAATGAAACAGGAAGTCGCCCCAGGTGGCACGACCGTCAAAGACCAGATAAAGCACTTCACTTGAGCCCACGATAATGTGGGTAAACTCCCCGATGGCCACGACATAGGTCACGATCAGGATAACCCAGACCTTGGCATTCTCGACCGACGGTAGCACCCAGACCAGCGTGGCAATCAACCAGCCGGCCACAATGCCCTTGGAAAACATTTCCATGGTCGTGTTTTCAAGGACGTGCTCGCCAATGGTGACAAAGGATGCCGATACTTCCGTGGAGAACATGGGCAGGTGAAGGAAGGTGAAGGCCGCCAGTCCTGCGCCCAGGATATTACCGATCAGTACCACTCCCCACAGGCGCATCAGGCAGACAAAGTTCTTGAACGTAGGGTGGCTCATGGCCGGCAACACGGCCGTGACGGTGTTTTCGGTAAACAGCTGTTGTCGGGCGAGAATGACAATGATGAACCCCAGGGTATACCCCAGGTTCTCGATGAAAAAGGCGGCACTGGAGCCTTCCGGCAGGTGGGTATGAAAGATGCCCTTGGCCATCATGGACGCGCTCATGGAGATGCCGGCGGCAATGGCAGACCAGAGCAGGGCAAAGGTGTCACGCTCCAGTTCCTTTTCACCATCAATACGCAGTCGCTCATGAACAGCCGCCGCCTGGGAAGGGAGTTGTTGTTCGTCCAGGGCTTCGCTGCCTTCCTCGCTGTCTCCCTCCAGCGCAGCTTCCTGCTCTTCTCGGGCCTGTGCTTGGGCACTGGCCTCATCATATTTATCCGCGGGAGAAGACGATTCCGTGTCCATGATATGTTCCGTTGTGTAGGGGCAGGGCCGCCTCATTATATAGGGTGCGCCTCGATCGCCATTCAAAAACGTGCATGACGTCAATGACAGGTCAGGAGATCTGGTCGGCATCGGGGCGTTACAGACGTATTATCGTTGGATGCTCTTCAATAGTCAGGGCGTAGTGCCAGCGCAGGGTGAACATCCACGGCCCTGCGCCGGTGTTGATATTCAGGCACCCTTGACGCATGTTGCCTTAAAACTAGGTTAGTCGTTTTTATTATATGCCACATGTGCGTTGTGGCATTTGTATTCAGAGGATGCAATGACCACTTTTTATGCAGGAAGTGACCGCATGAAACAGCATGCCCCTGCTCCGGTAATGGAGTTTCGGGCAGTAATGGTATCGGCGTTGACCCGATGGCCGATGGAGGCCTCGGATGCACGCTGACATGCGAAAGGGCTGGATACTTCTTCTGATTGTACTGGTCATGCTGACGCCCATGGGGGTTGATATCTATCTGCCTTCCCTGGCGCAAATGCGCCTTGACATGGGGGGAGCCAATGCCGAACTTCAACTGACCATCACGCTCTTTATCTTTACCGTAGGGCTGGGCCAGCTGCTGGCTGGCCCATTGACGGACCGTTTCGGTCGTCGCCCATGGGCAATTCTGGGGTGCCTTCTGTATACGCTAGGGGCCGTGAGCGGCATGTTGTCAAGCAGTCTGCCCTTGCTTTACGCAGGTCGAATCATTCAGGGCATCGGGGCCTGCATCGGGTCTGTCGTGGCCTTTTCAGCGGTCAGAGATGCCTTCTCTCCTCATCAGGGAGCGCGTGTCTATAGCCTGCTCAATGGCGCGCTGTGCATTATTCCTGCGGTCGCACCGGTACTGGGCGGAGGGCTGGCCAGTCTATACGGCTGGAGAACGACGTTTGCCTTCATGGGGCTGTTTGCATTGACGGGTGCCCTGGCCTGCCTGCGATTCATGCCTGAAACCCTGCCTGCCGAAAAGCGTCTGACCGGACCGTTGTACCGATTTCATCGTTTTTTGCCCATGCTGCTCAGTGCCCGGTTTCTGTTCCTGGCGCTGTTGGGTGCGCTCGGCATGGGGGGGATTCTTGTCTACGTCACGGCGGCACCGCTGTTGCTCATGGATGAACTGGGGTTTTCAAGGCTGGCCTTCGGGATGATCTTTGGTGCCAATGCACTGGTTAACATTGCTGCCTTTGCCGGGGCTACGCGCCTGATCGACCGGCATGGGCGTAATAATACGCTCAGGGCCGGGCTGGCGGTCGCCTTGCTGGCCGGCATCATGTTCCTGGTGAGCTGGTGGGGGCTGGCACCATCAGCCTGGAGCTTCATGGTGCCTGTTGCGGTCTTCACTGTTGGCTTTTCGCTGGCTCTTGGTTCAGCACTGAGCTTGGCACTCGAGCCATTTTCCGATCGTGCTGGCAGTGCCTCGGCCCTGTTCGGCTGTTGCCAGATGAGTGGTGGTGCGGCACTGGCGACGCTGGTTACTCACCTGCCTTTTTCGCCATATTTAATGATGGGGACTCTTTGTACCGCAGGATTGGGCGCGGGTCTGTTGGTCGGACGGCATCGGGCCATCGGGGTCTTTCCATAGCGCCAGGCAGCCTGGCATGTCCATTTATTTTAGTATGGGGCATCTCTGATTGCCCGATGTCGCCGATAACAGGTTACAGGGGGCAGCCAGACTTCGGTCCCTGTACATTCATGTAATGCTGGCATGAAGTTGTATCAGCGCAGCGATCATCCTGGCCGAGTTGCAAGCAGCTAATGAGTGGTAGAATACGATTAATCTGGATTAATTCGGCCCGTGACCTGTACGTAATATTGATGAACCGGGCGCCGTTCAAGCGGTCCAAAAGGCCATGCCGGGGCGCTACTCCCGGCAACAAGCGGTTACCAACCGATGCCTGCCAGGTGTGTGAAATTTGTTACGGTAACAGGTGGAATTTGATGATTTTCAGCGCCTTTTGACCATTTATTGCTGTGTAAACAGTAAAAGTGAATGAAAAACAGGGTGTTGATTCGATATGGCCTTTATAGCTTAATGCCGGATAGACTTTGGTGGTGGTGATGCCTGACATGGTCTGAAGCACGTGTTTCAGTCAGAAGAGAATCACCATATAAATGGAATTATAATCGCGCATGAGGAGTTTACCCGTGACGCTAGGTCAAGCTGCAATTACCCCGGTAACGGGGCGTCTTTCACGCCGTCTGCCTGTACTGGCCTTCGGCATCGCTTCCATCATGGCTGCCCAGCACGCCTTCGCCTTCGGGTTTGATGATGTGGCCGACAAGGCCAAGGCGCTGTCGGACCAGAACTACAGCCAGCCGGAAAGCAATCTGCCGGATCAATTGGCCAATCTGCAGTACAAGGACTATGCCAAGATCCAGTTCAAGGCGCAGGACTCCCTGTGGCGCGATGAAAACCTGCCTTTTGATTTGAGCTTTTTCCACGAAGGCATGCATTACGATACGCCGGTGACCATCAATGAAATCGATGGCCCGACTGCCGACGATGTGCACAAGGTAAAATACACGCCGGATGATTTTGATTTTGGCGACCTGAAGATCGACAAGTCCAAGCTCAAGGATCTGGGGTTTGCCGGATTCAGGGTCAACTATCCGATCAATAGCGAGACCAAGCAGGAAATCATGGTCTTCCTGGGGGCCAGCTATTTCCGCGTCATTGGTGAAGGGCAGCGTTACGGTTTATCCGGTCGCGGGCTGGCTATCGATACGGCGTTGTCTTCCGGTGAGGAGTTCCCTCGCTTCAAGGAATTCTGGATTGCCAAGCCCGAGAAGGGTGACAAGTACCTGACCATTTTTGCACTGCTTGATTCACCCAGCATGACTGGCGCCTATCGGTTTGTTCTGCGTCCGGGTGAAGACAGCATCGTTGATGTGAAATCCCGCCTGTTCCGCCGGCATGAAGTCACCAAACTCGGCGTGGCCCCGCTGACCAGCATGTTCCTGTTCGGTCCGAGCCAGCCCAGCAGCACAACCAACTATCGGCCGGCGATTCACGACTCCAATGGTCTGGCAATCAATGCCGCCGACGGCGAGTGGCTATGGCGTCCGCTTCAGAACCCCAGAAAGCTCCAGGTCAACTCCTTTGAGGCCAACAGCCCGAAAGGCTTCGGTCTGATGCAGCGTAGCCATGACTTCCATGACTACGAAGATCTGCACGACCGCTATGACCTGCGGCCCAGTGCCTGGATTCAGCCCAAGAATGACTGGGGCGAAGGTCAGGTCGAGCTGGTACAGATCCCGACGCCCAACGAAACCAACGATAATATCGTGGCCTACTGGCGTCCGACGACCTTGCCAGGCGTTGACCAGCCACTCAACTATGATTATCGCATCAGCTGGACGATGAACGAGCCGCGCTATCATGATCCGGACAATGCCTGGGTTTCCCAGACACGCAGGAGCGCCGGGGAAGTCCTGCAGGACAATCTGGTACGCAAGAGTGATGGATCCACCGAATTCGTGATCGACTATGTAGGTCCGACGCTCAAGGCTCTGGATGGCAATACCACGCCGAAGGCCAACGTGACGACTGGTGCGAACGGAGATGTCACGCGTACGGAAGTACAGCGCAACTCGGCCACTGGTGGCTATCGTCTGTCCATCAATGTCAAACCGAAGGATGCAGCCAAGCCCGTGGAGCTGCGCGCCAGTCTGACGAATGATCAGGGCGGTGCGCTCTCCGAGACCTGGAGCTATATGTTGCAAGCTGCCAATGAGTAACAATTCATCCCTTTCCAGTCCCGCCCAGGATTACCTCGAGCGCCTTGCGCTCGAGGTACGTCATCCCGGGCAGCGCCGTGACCTGCTGTCTGGCGGCGCGGCGCATTCGACCCTGTTCGAACTGCACCAGAGTCTGTCGCCTGATGCCACCTTTGAGGGCGAGGATGCGGCCAATGGCAGTATTCTCAAGCGGCTCGAGCTGGCCTATGGTGCCTCGCCACTGGCACCGCCTTCCGTATTGAAACCGGATGCGGATGGACGCAGCCAGATCAATACGGCGCCGCCACTCAAGCGCACGCCCATGGCTCCCAAGCCCTGGACGACCAGCCCGTTCGAGCGCTTTGCCAAATCCAGGAAGCTCAAGCAGGGCACGCTTAAACCGTGGCAGAGAAAGACAGAGGCGCCGGTCGCGCCCAGTCGCCATCATTGGCAGAAAGTCGGCTCCGCGCGTCGTTGGGTGCTGATATTGCTGACGGTAGCGCAGAGTGCCATGGCCGTTACCTACATGACCTCGATTCTGCCCTACAAGGGCACGGCACCGCTTGAAATCGCCATCCTGATTCTGTTTGCGCTGCTGTTTGCGTGGGTCTCTTCGGGTTTCTGGACGGCCCTGATGGGGTTTTTCCAGTTGCTCAAGGGACGTGACCGTTTCAGCATCACGGCCTCGGCGACGCCTGATACGGCCATCGAGGACAGTGCCCGTACCGCACTGGTCATGCCGATCTGTAACGAGGATGTTGATCGCGTCTTTGCAGGACTCAAGGCCACCTATGAGTCGGTGCAGCGCAGTGGTGAAGGACGCCTGTTCGACTTTTATGTTCTGAGTGACACCTATGACCCGGAGCTGTGTCTGGCCGAGCAGCATGCCTGGATGCGCTTGTGCAAGGAAGTCGATGGCTTTGGCCATATCTTCTATCGCCGTCGCCGCCGTCGCGTGAAACGCAAAAGCGGTAACATCGATGATTTCTGCCGACGCTGGGGCGGTCAGTATCGCTATATGCTGGTACTGGATGCCGATAGTGTCATGACCGGCACCTGCCTGAAGCGTCTTGTTCAGCTGATGGAAGCCAACCCGAATGCCGGTATCATTCAGTCGGCACCGGTGGCTGCCGGCAGCAACAACCTGTATTCGCGGCTGCAGCAGTTTGCGACCAGCGTCTATGGGCCGTTGTTCACGGCCGGGCTTCACTTCTGGCAGCTGGGTGAATCGCACTACTGGGGGCACAACGCCATTATCCGGGTTGAACCCTTCATGTATTACTGCTCGCTGGCTCCGTTGCCTGGCAAGGGCGCGCTGGCCGGAGAAATCCTGTCGCATGATTTCGTGGAAGCGGCGCTTATGCGTCGGGCGGGATGGGGCGTATGGATTGCATATGATCTGCCGGGCAGTTTCGAGGAAATGCCGCCGAGTCTGCTTGAAGAGCTGCAGCGGGACCGACGCTGGTGTCACGGCAACCTGATGAACTTCAGGCTGTTCATGGTGCGTGGCATGCACCCGGTGCACCGTGCCGTGTTCCTGACAGGGGTGATGTCCTATCTTTCGGCGCCACTGTGGTTCCTGTTCCTGGTGCTTTCCACGGCGATGCTGGCGGTGCATACCCTGTCTGCACCGGTGTATTTCCCTGAGCCGGGCATGCTGCATCCCCAGTGGCCTGAATGGCACCCGGGCAAGGCAGTAGCCCTGTTCTCTACCACATTGACTCTGCTGTTTCTGCCCAAGATCCTGAGTGTGATCCTGATCTGGGTGAAAGGCGCCAAGTGGTATGGTGGTCGGGGGCGTCTGGGCCTCAGTATGGTGCTGGAATCGCTGTTTTCCATGATGCTGGCACCGGTACGGATGCTGTTCCATACCCGCTTTGTTCTGGCAGCACTGCTGGGTATCAAGATCAAATGGACCTCGCCATCGCGTGACAGCAGTGAAACTCCCTGGCGGGAAGCCATTATGCGTCACGGGCCGCAGACGATACTGGGCGTTGTCTGGACCGCTGGCGTTTATTATCTTGACCCCCGGTTCCTGTGGTGGCTGGCGCCGATTGTCGGCGCATTGATGCTGTCGATCCCGGTATCGGTCATTTCGAGCAAGGTAGGTCTCGGGCTCAAGTCCCGCGCTTCCCGCCTGTTCCTTATTCCCGAGGAAGCCAACCCGGCGCGCGAGCTTCGGGCGACCAAGCGCTATGTTCGCCATGCCGAAGCACTGCGCGAGACGCCTCGTTTCATCGATGCGGTGGTGGATCCGGTCGAAAATGCCTTTGCCTGTGCCATGGGTGTGGCACGTCACGGTGTTTCACCGGCGCTTGAGCGCAGTCGTCGCCGTTATCTGGAAGAAGTGCTTGAGCATGGGCCTGAGCAGGTACCCAATGCGTTGCGTCTGCAATTGCTGGATGATCCGGTACTGCTCTCGCGCCTGCACTATACGGTGTGGAACGAACGGGATCGTTATCCGGCGTGGGTGGACGAGACCTACGAGCATCGTCCTCCGCCTCGTTTCGTGTAATGAAAAAACCGCCCGGATTATCGGGCGGTTTTTTTATGCGTGGGCCATCAGGCGGTAGCGATCTCCAGTCCTTCGCGCGTGACCTCGGCCAGAAAGTCGATGTCGTGCTTTTCGATGATATAAGGCGGCATCCAGTAGATGACATTACCCAGTGGACGAAGCAGTGCGCCGCGACTGAGTGCATGCTGATAGACCTTCAGGCCGCGACGCTCCTCAAAGGGAAACGGCTCCAGCGTTTCCTTGTCCCTGACCATCTCTATCGCCACGATCATGCCATGCTGACGCACGTCGCCCACGTGCGGGTGATCCAGAAGCTCTCTGCTGCGCAGGCGCATGTGAGCGCTCAGCGCCTTGTTGCGCTCGATCACGTCGTCACGCTCGAAGATATCCAGCGTTGCCAGTGCAGCAGCACAGGCCAGAGGATTCCCGGTATAGCTGTGAGAATGCAGGAAGGCTTTCATGGTGGCGTAATCATCGTAGAACGCCTTGTAAATGTCATCGGTGGTCATGACCACGGAGAGGGGGAGGTAGCCTCCTGTCAGGGCCTTTGACAGGCACAGGTAGTCCGGACTGACATCGGCCTGTTCGCAGGCAAACAGCGTGCCGGTCCGGCCGAAGCCTACGGCAATTTCATCAAAGATGACGTGGACGTTGTAGCGATCACAGGCCTCTCTCAGCAGACGGAGATAGATGGGGTGGTACATGCGCATGCCGCCAGCACACTGAACCAGAGGTTCGATGATAACTGCGGCAATGTTGTCATGATCCCTGGCGAGCTTGGCTTCCATATGTTCGAACATGGCGCGCGAGTGTGCTTCCCACTGATCTTCCGGAAGGCCATAGCAGTCCGGTGAAGGAATGGCTTCAACCTCGAGCAGTAACGGCTTGTAGGTGTCACGGTAAAGCCCGACATGGCTGACCGACAGGGCGCCCAGCGTTTCACCATGATAGCCGTTTTGGAGCGATACAAATGTCTGTTTGTCCGGCTGGCCCTTGTTTTGCCAGTAGTGAAAGCTCATCTTCATGGCCACTTCGGTGGCCGAGGAGCCGTTGTCGGCATAGAAGCAGTGGCCCAGCCCTGCGGGCGCAATCCTGCCCAGCCGCTCGGACAGTTCAATGACCGGGGCATGCGTGAACCCGGACAGGATAACGTGTTCCAGCGAGTCAAGCTGAGCCTTGAGGCGGGCATTGATGGTCTCGTTGGCATGGCCGAAGATGTTGACCCACCAGGAGCTTACGGCATCCAGGTAACGCTGGCCTTCAAAGTCCTCAAGCCATAGCCCCTTGCCGTGCCGGATGGGAATCACCGGCAGCCATTCATGGTCCTTCATCTGTGTGCAGGGGTGCCACAGGCTGTCGAGGTCGCGCTGCATCCAGTGCTGGTTCGTGGTCATGGGGTTCTCTCTGACTCGATGTGTTTCAGATAATTTCCGACGGCAGTTGCAGGAAACTGCTGATATGGCGTGGTTCGGGGTTATCGCTGAAGGGCACCGTGCCCAGGCAAGGGGCATCCAGGGACTGATAAAGGCACTGTAATGTATCTGACTGGCGCTCCATCATCGGATCAATGCCATTGGCCACCCAGCCGGCACAGACAAGGCCATCGGCCCGGATGGCTTCAAGTGTCAGTCGGGCGTGATTGATGGCGCCGAGCCGGACGCCGACGACCAGAATCACCGGTAGACTCAGTGCCGGAGCCAGCGCGCAAAGATCTTCCTGTGCGTTGATGGGCACTCGCCAGCCACCAGCGCCTTCGATCAGGGTCAGGTCTGCACGCTTGTTCAGTATTCGCTGCATGGCTCGGGCCAGTTCGGCTATATGCAGGGCGGTATCAGCCTGGGTGGCCGCCACGTGGGGGGCGATGGCCGGGGCAAAGCACCAGGGGGTTATGTCCTGCTCGGTCAACGGCAGGGAGCACTGTGCTCGCAACGCGCGTGTATCACTGTTGGAAAGCCCGGCGGCGGTCAGTTCCGACCCGGAGGCGATCGGCTTTCCGGCAGCCGTGGACAACCCTTGCTGTTGCGCGCGGTACAATAGTGCCGCGCTGATGGTGGTCTTGCCGGCATCGGTATCCGTGCCGGTGACAAAAAAGGCCGATGTCATGGCGTTGTCCTGTTCTTCGAGGGGCGTGTCAACTGCAGGAAGCCCACTCGGTAGCTGATGGTGTAGCGTTGACCGCCACTGGCTTCCTGCCAGACCGCCTGCAGCCGTCTGGCGGGCAGCGGATGGGAGGTGCCCTGCAGGCGGGTATTGGCACCTATGCCTCGTAAATGTCGCAGGGCATCGGTAAAGACGTGACTGTGTTCTGACAGCGTACGTAGTTGCACTCCGGCAGAGACAAGCTGGGTCATGGCAATGGTTCGCTCCACGTCAGCCAGAGACATGAAGGAATTGATCGGGCTTTGGTGGCCCAGTGCGTGACAGGCCTGATTGAATTCGTGAAACGAGCCACGAAGGAGAGTGCAGATGAAGGCTGTTCCCCCCGGCTTCAGCACGCGTTCGATCTCGGCCAGGGCCAGAGACAGATCGCACCACTGCAGTGCCAGACAGGAGGTGACGTAATCCATGCCCTGTTCTGCCAGTGGCAGCATTTCAGCATTACCCTGTACCCAGCGGACGGGACTGTCGTCGGACCAGGTCCGGCGTGCCTGATTCAGCATGCCGGCTGCCAGATCAAGGCCGTAGAGCGAGATGTCCTGATGCTGCTCAGCCAGATGGTTAAATACGGCGCCGGTTCCGCAGCCGATATCGAGTATCCTGCCCGCATGGAGCGCAGGCATCATTTCAACCAGATGACGCGCGGCGGTGTGCTGCAGGGTAGCGTGACGATGATACTCGGGGGCAGCACGCGAAAACGCGTCACCGATCTGCTGTCGAAGGGCCGTGGGTGTCATGATGCTCCTCCAGTCAGTATCGATGCAATCGAGGCTATCGTCGCCGGATTGGTGACCAGATCAGCGTGGGCCATGCCGGGCATGAGTGTGCCGTGAAAGTGGCTGGAATACAGGTGTTTCATGTCATCACGGGCGGTAGATGGCACCAGGGCGTCAAGCTCTGCAAAAAATGCATCATGGCGGCAGTGAGTCATGCCAGAGCGGTTATCCAGCCGGCCAAGCAGGTGGAGCCCCTTGGCCAGCTCAGCGGCTGGAGCGGTGGACAGGTACTGCTTGAGGGGCGGCGCCCCTCGGTGCGGGTAAGCACATAGCGCCAGAAACCGTTTTATTACCCTGTCCGGTGTATCGCTGAATTGACGAGTGAAATGATGCAGTGTGTCGGCTGGCAGGGCACTGCGCCACTCGGTGGATTGGGTGAAGCGGGCATTGGCGCCCAGCGTGATTACGCGGGCTATGGTGGTGCCGGGGCGCTGAGCCAGGGCGTGTGCCAGCATTCCCCCCAGCGACCAGCCCAGTACCCAGGCGTGATCAGGCAGCTGATGGGCCAGGGTGTCCAGCCATCCGGTATCATCCGGCTCGATATGCCAGGGCAGCTCAAGGCAGTGGGTTGAATATCCGTGGGTCTGGAGGGCCAGGGCCAGGGGGTGCATGACCTCGGCTCTGAATGGCCAGCCGGGTAACAGATAGAGTGCCGTGTTCATGCGGTGCCTGCCATGGTCATGGGCCACACTACTGCAAGATGGTCCATCAGCTGGTCGATATCATCCATGGTATGTGCCGCTGACAATGTAATACGCAGGCGAGCACTGCCCGGCGCCACTGTCGGCGGTCGAATGGCACCGACCATGATACCGCGCTCGAACAGGGCATCTGCCAGCGCCATTACTCGTGTTTCATCACCGACCACGATGGACTGTATCGGCGTGGTCGAAGGCAGTAACGAGGCTTCGGGAAGCGATGCCATGCGAGCATGGAAGTAGGCAATCAGTGCGTTCAGGTGGCTACGGCGCCATCCCTCGTCCCGAGCAATGGCAATGGCGGCCACACTGGCCCACGCCAGGGCAGGAGACAGCCCCGTTGTAAAGAGGTAGGGCCGGGCAAACTGGGTCAGGGCGTTGATCAGGTCATCATCGCCGCTGATGAATGCGCCCTGGGTGCCGAATGCCTTTCCAAGAGTGCCGGTCAGCAGCGGTACATCCTCCGTGCCAAGTCCGGCAGTTGCAACGCAGCCCTGGCCCTGGGCTCCCACGACGCCGAAACCATGGGCGTCATCCACCATGAGCAGGCTGTCATGTTCATGGCAGGCCCGGGCAATCTGCGAGAGTGGCGCCTGGTCTCCCTCCATGCTGAACACCCCGTCACAGATGGTCATGACCGGGTGGTCTCGCGTCAGGCAGTGAGCAAGGTGAGCAATGTCATTGTGCTGATAGCGTGTCAGTCGGGCGCCTGCCAGCACGGCGCCGTCCAGGAGGGAGGCATGATTCAGCCGGTCCTGAAGTACATGATCCCCTTTCTGCACTACAGCACTGATGGCCGCCAGATTGGCCTGGTATCCGCTGGAAAAAAGCAGCGTGCGAGGCCGCCCTGACAGTGCAGCAATGGCTTCTTCAAGGGCATCATGGGCCTCGCTGTGGCCACTGATCAAATGCGCGCCGCCACTGCCTGTGCCATAGCGTCTGGCGCCCTCATGGAGGGCGGTTGCCAGGCGCGGATCATCCGAGAGACCCAGATAGTCGTTGCTGCAAAATGCCAGTACGTCGTGATCATCCACGCGTGTCCGGGTCTGGCTGGATGCACGGCGAGTGCGATGCAGACGTTCACGTCTGTCGGCGCGGTGTGTCTCAAGCCTCAAGGCAAGCCGTTGCCGGGCGTTCATCAGACCGCCACGTTATGGGCCAGTGTCTCCAGACGCTGATGATGAAGTGCATCATCTATTGCGATCTGGTGAGCTTCATCGCTGACGCCATGGCGGTGTTCCGGATGCAGGCCAAGTTTTTCGAACAGCACCGTATCCTTGTTGATGCCAGGATTGGCTGCTGTCAGCAGGCGATCACCATAGAAGATGGAGTTGGCACCGGCCATGAAGGCCAGAGCCTGCATTTCTTCGCTCATGTTCTCACGCCCTGCGGCGAGGCGAACATAGGATGACGGCATCAGCAGGCGCGCTACCGCAATGGTGCGGATGTAGTCGATGGGATCGAGCTCTTCCACGTTTTCAAGGGGAGTACCCTTGATGCGGATCAGCATGTTGATGGGAACGCTTTCCGGATGAGTCGGGAGGTTGGCCAGCTGCTGAAGTAGTCCGACCCGATCGTTTTCCGATTCGCCCATGCCCAGAATGCCGCCACAGCATACCTTCATGCCGGCCTGGCGAACGTTATCGAGGGTCTCCAGCCGGTCGGCATAGGTGCGGGTGGTGATGATCTCGCCGTAATATTCGGGAGAGGTATCCAGGTTATGATTGTAGTAATCAAGGCCGGCATCAGACAGCGCCTGAGCCTGTTCCGGTGTCAGGGTACCCAGCGTCATGCAGGTATCAAGACCGAGGGCCTTGACGCGTCTCACCATTTCAAGCACCGCCGGAAAATCCTTTTGAGTCGGGGCCTTCCAGGCTGCTCCCATGCAGAAGCGGCCGGCACCTGCTGCCATGGCCTGTTTGGCATCAGCTTCCACGCGGTCGATTTCGAGCAGTTTTTCCTTTTCAAGCCCGGTAGCGTAGTGTCCTGACTGAGGGCAGTACTTGCAGTCTTCCGGGCAGGCGCCGGTCTTGATCGAGAGCAGCATCGAGACCTGAATGGCATTCGGATCAAAGTAATGACGGTGAACGGTTTGCGCCTGAAACAGCAAATCGTTGAACGGCAGTGCAAGCAGGGCGCTTATCTCGTTACGGGACCAGTCATGGCGCAAGGCAGTCATCCCATTTCCTCATTATTTTGTAGACACGGATAGCGCTATCCTAAAAGTGCTGTCTCGTTTGTCAACCATATAAATTCTTCATGGTTAACATCGTTGCGGCGGGGGCTGGCGCGAGTTGTTGATTTTTCTGCGAGGAGAGCGAAACGGATAAAAAGGCTGTCTCTATGAATATGACGCGCTACAGTGATTCAACAGCATCATGCAGGGTACTAGTAATGACGAATGAGCATGACCGGATGCACTGGGCAACGGAGGGGAGCCGATGACCCTGCGGTTACTATTGAATGGAAAGTCATCGGGCAATGAAGAGCTGCGTGCGGCAATCTTTGAAGCGCGTGATGCGGGGCATGACCTTGATGTGCGCGTGTCCTGGGAGGGGGGAGACATTGAGCAGTTTGTCATTGATGCTCACCGGGATGGAATTCAGCGCATTATTGTAGGTGGAGGCGATGGAACGATTAACGAAGCTGCTACAGGGCTTATGGCACTGCCGGCCGCAGAGCGTCCCGAGATGGGGATTATTCCCATGGGTACAGCCAACGATTTTGCGACCGGATGCGGTGTTCCACTGACTCCTGACGAGGCGTTGATGCTGGCCATTCGCGGCCAATCCGTGGATGTGGATGTCGGCCAGATCAATGACAAGGTCTTTCTCAATATGGCGTCCGGTGGATTCGGGGCAAAGATCACGACCTCCACGCCGCCGCTTCTGAAGAAGATGCTGGGCGGCGGGGCCTATTCACTGGTAGGTGCGATTCGTTTCTGGAGCTTTGAGCCCTATGCGGGGCGGCTGGAATGGGATGGAGGTGCCAGGGATATTCGTGCCATGGTGCTCGCCATAGGTAACGGTCGCCAGGCTGGTGGGAGTCAGGAATTAACGCCACGGGCCAGTATTGATGATGGCTTGCTGGATGTGATGGTGGTCGACGCGTTTGGCTATCGCAACATTCCAGCTGTCGTGCGTGAAATGGAAGCACTGGGGCCCCATGGCCGGTTTGTGCATTACTTCAAGACACCCTGGGTATCCTTCAAGGCCACGGCAAATCCACTACCAATCAATCTGGACGGTGAGTTTCACGAGTTTGAAGCGCTTGAATGCAGTGTGAACAAGGCAGCGCTGCGGATTGTATTACCTGAAACATGTCGTTTACTGACGAGCAATACAGGCCAGGAGGATCCTTCATGAATGAATTTATGGACGCAGCCATTGCCGAAGCCCGGCTCGGTCGGGAAGCCGGTGGTGTCCCCATCGGCTCCGTGCTGGTGCACAACGGCGTAATTCTGGGGCGGGGACATAATCAGCGTGTCCAGAAGGGAAGTGCCGTACTCCATGCCGAAATGGCCGCGCTTGAAAATGCCGGGCGGCTGCCGGCACGAACGTATCGGGAATCGACGCTTTATACTACGCTGTCTCCTTGTCCAATGTGTTCCGGCGCCATTGAGCTTTACGGTATTGGCCATGTGGTCATTGGTGAGCATCAAACCTTCATGGGCGCTGAAAAGGCGCTGGAGAAGAAGGGCGTAGTACTTGATGTGCTGGATAATGACGAGTGTATTCAACTGATGACAGAGTTTATTCGCGAGCGACCCGATATCTGGAATGAAGACATCGGTGAAGAATAATCGCTGACATGAAAATTGAGCTGATACTTAACCCGGCATTATTCACTTTCTCGACAATATCGTCGTCTGGTGTTACAACTTCAGGCACTTTTGCATTATCCCGGCAGGTTTAATAATAAAAGTCGTCCGGGAACGTTCTGGTGGTCGCAGGGAGCGAGGATATTTTGCACTTCATGGAGAGAATGACATTATGAGTATTAAAAAGATTTCAGCAGCAAGCATGGCACTGGCTCTGGCACTTGGTCTGAGCGCCTGTGGTGACAACGGTGATGAAGACAAGGGCACCGAGCAGCAGAACCAGGCTACCACCGAGCAAAGCCAGCCTGCTACAGAGCAGAATCAGTCCCAGATGACGGATGACAAGGCGGATACAGCGACTGATTCCAGCACCATGGACTCCTCCAGCGCCGAAGGCGACATGACATCTGATGTTCCCGATTCCACCGAAGACAGCACCATGGATGGCATGCAGGAAGACCATGACATGGATGACAAGCATGACATGAAGGAAGATGGCATGTCCGCTGACGACGGCTCCATGGCAGGCGATGAAACGCATTCTTCTGCCACCATGAGTGGTGCCGAAAACGCCGAACAGATGAATGATACTGACACTCAGACTCAGTAATATGTCGGTGTGGTGCCTTGCGCCGCGTTCCAGGAACCCTCGCTTCGGCGGGGGTTTTTCGTGTGTGGGACAGGCCCGTTGCCCTCGTTGGTTATTGAGGATAGTTCGCCGGTAACGTTGAGGGGCAGGCTGGTCAGTGATGTTTCAGGCATGAAAAAAGCCCACATGTGTGGGCTTTTCTGTCGCCAAGCTATCGCTTAGTTGACGAGTTTGATATTTGCAGCCTGCAGGCCTTTCTTGCCCTGTGTCACTTCGAAGGACACCTTCTGACCATCCTGCAAGGACTTGAAACCGTCCGCCTGGATTTCGGAGAAGTGTGCAAAAAGATCATCGCCACCATCATCCGGAGAAATGAAGCCGTAGCCTTTGGTGTCGTTGAACCATTTGACAGTACCAGTTGCCATGTCTATTTCCTTTCTGACTTGCTAGAGACTAATCGAGCCGTAGCTCGTTAATGCGCTGGGCCTGCCAGGTACATATCACGTTTGAATGGATTACCGTTCACCGTGATCGATATTGTTCCTGCAAACCTGCAATTTCAGAATGCGACAGTCGGATTACCTCGTCAAGCTTATTTTTGGCGTTCACTGCGTTAGTATAAAGCGTCGCTTAAATTAAAAGTGGAGCACACTATGCCGGTACAAAATGTAGATTATAAAAAGGACGGCGCTGCTGAAGATTTCGTGGCGTCATTGAAGGAAACCGGTTTTGGTGTCATTCGAAATCATCCGATTGATATGGCGCTCGTGGAGCGTATCTATGAGCAGTGGGCTGCATTCTTTGATTCCGAAGAGAAGCAGCAGTGGCGCTTTGATCCAAAGACGCAGGATGGCTATTTTCCTGCCGATGTATCCGAAACGGCGAAGGGGGCATCCCAGAAGGATCTGAAGGAGTATTACCACGTATATCCCTGGGGCAAGGTCCCCGATGCGCTTGAGGAAGACATCCGGTGCTATTACCGGCAGGCAAATGCCCTGGCCGGTGAATTACTGTCCTGGATCGAGAGATACAGCCCGGCGCAGATTGCGAAGGATTTCAGTGAGCCGCTGTCCGACATGATTGCCGACAGCCAGCAAACACTGCTCCGGATCCTTTATTACCCTCCCATGGCGGCAGAGACACCTGTTGATGCCGTTCGCGCCGCCGCGCACGAAGACATTAACCTTATTACCCTGTTGCCGGCAGCCAACGAACCCGGCCTTGAAGTAATGGGGCGAGACGGTGAGTGGATGGCTGTGCCCTGTGACCCGGGTCAGTTGATCATCAATGTCGGAGATATGCTGCAGGAAGCGTCCGGCGGGCACTTCCCCTCGACCACGCATCGCGTCGTTAATCCCGAAGGTGACAGCGCACGCAAGGCAAGGCTTTCCCTCCCGCTCTTTTTGCATCCCCGGCCGGATGTTCGTCTTTCCGACCGCTATACTGCTGACAGCTATCTCAAGGAACGACTGAAGGAGCTGGGTGTTATATGAATGCATCATGGCCGGCGTACTGGCGAGAAGCAGTCTCTCCCGAGGATGCTGAATTTGCCTGTTCGCTGGTCAATCACACCATGACGCCTTACTGGCGTCAGCGACGAATGGCCTTCAGCCGGCGCAAGTTCATGCAGCTGTGGCCGGAAATGCAGGCCTGTATCATTGAGTTCCATGGGCGTCAGGACGGATTCATCGGCTGGGATTTACAGGGTGAGATCAGTCACCTGCGTGAACTTCACCTGGTTGACGGCCTTCGTGGGACCGGGCTGGGAACCCGCATATTGCGTGACTGGATGGCCCTGCAATGGAATAGCGGGGCCAAAGAGGCACGGCTGAAGGTATTCGAGGATAACCCCGCTCGACGTCTTTATTATCGAATGGGGTTTCGCGTCAGCCATTATTTCGAGGATGATACCGGTCTGCTGGGCATGCGCTGCGTTCTGGCAGAGCATCCCGGGCATACCTGGTCACTCAATACCTGACGGAATTTACTGATGACACAGCCATCTTCCACTCCCTCACACAACCTGTTTCTCGGCTACGTGCTGTGGGTTTTCGGGTTCATGGGGGCGCATCGTTTCTACTATGGCAAGCAGCTGACGGGCACGCTCTGGTTTTTTACCCTGGGGTTCTTTCTGATCGGCTGGCTGGTGGATCTCTTGCTGATTCCTGCCATGTCCAACGAAGCCAACCGGCGCTTTCTTACCGGGCGCGTCGATTATTCGCTGAGCTGGATCCTGCTTACCTTCACCGGCATTTTCGGCCTGCACCGGTTTTACATGGGAAAATACCTGACTGGTATCGTGTATCTGCTGACCGGCGGTCTGTTTCTGATCGGCGTCCTGTATGATTACTGGACCCTCAATCAGCAGGTGTCTGATATCAATGGCGATACAGCCGGCGCAGCTCGCCTGAACTAGGCACTCTTCCATCTTTCTACATTACAAGGACGTATCATGGCCTCCGAGTCAAAAGCCGTGATTTATGCCGCCATGGGCGGCAATCTACTGATCGCAGTTACCAAATTCATTGCGGCGGGCATTACCGGCAGTTCCGCCATGCTGTCGGAAGGCATTCACTCGGTAGTGGATACCGGTAACCAGGGGCTGCTCCTGCTGGGCATGAAACGTGCCAAGCGGCCTGCGGATGCGAAGTTTCCGTTCGGCTACGGCAAGGAAGTCTATTTCTGGAGCTTTGTCGTCGCAATGCTGATCTTTTCGATCGGTGCCGGAGTGTCCCTTTATGAGGGGATTGCGCACGTCATGCATCCTGAGCCCATGAGCTCACCCATGATCAATTACATTGTACTGGGACTGGGTATCCTGTTTGAAGGAGCATCCTGGGCGTTCGCTCTGCATCAGTTTCGCAAGACCAAGGGCAAATGGAGCTATGTGGAAGCCGTGCAGCGTGGCAAGGACCCATCACTTTTCATGGTGGTCTTTGAAGATTCGGCAGCTCTGCTGGGTCTTTTCATTGCCCTGCTGGGCGTCATGCTCAGTCAGTGGACGGGAAATCCGGTATTTGACGGGGTTGCCTCGATTATCATTGGCCTGATTCTGGCGGGTACGGCAATCTGGCTGGCCATCGAAACCAAGGGGCTATTGATCGGTGAAAGTGCCAACTCGCGCGTGGTCGAAGGTATTCGGCGTCAGGCGGACGATGAGCCGCTGATCGAGGCGGTTCATGAGGTGCTTACCATGCACATGGGCCCGGATTTCATCCTGGTCAACATCAGCGTTCGATTCGATCGTGAGGCCACTGCCGAGCAGATCGAGCAGGTGGTAGTAAAGCTTGATCGCGCCATCAAGGCAGAGTTCGAGGAAGTGAAGCGGATTTTCGTGGAAGCGGAATCTGCACGCGGGATAGATTCAGGCCGGGCCGAGCATCAGCCGGGACAATGAATGTCCCGCTGGTCGGAAAGGGATTACTCACGAAGTCTTCAGGGAAGAACATGGCTGAACGAATCAAGTTGACAGGGTTGCTGGAAGCGCTCGATGAACAGGTGGATGCGCGCAAGAAAGAGGTGACGCTGGGCGACGTCGTTTCCATTTTCAAGGGGCGAGGGTTTGGGCCCCTGATTACATTGCCGGCCCTGATTGCATGGCTGCCCACGGGGGCCGTGCCGGGGGTACCTTCCTGCTGCGGGATCATGATTGCACTGGTTTCAATACAGTTGATGCTGGGCAAGTCATCTCCCTGGCTGCCCAAACGGCTTCGCGAGGTATCCTTTGGTCGGGACAAGCTGGAAACGGTCATGGACAAGGTGACGCCGGTGACCCGCAGGGTTGACCGGCTGATCAAGCCGCGAATGGAATGGATCGTGGATGATGGTGCCCTGCGGGTGCTGGCAGCGTTCACGACGCTGCTGGGGATCGCCATGATACCTCTGGAAGTATTGCCCTTTGCTGCAGCTGTTCCGGGAGTCACACTGACATTGATTGGTGTCGGTGTGGCTGCCCGGGATGGGGCGGCGGTCATGCTCGGACTGGTGATCGCCCTGATAGGGGGAGTGTGGATTGCAACGATGATCTAACGGTTTACCAGCATGGAGCGGTCGTAATCGACCTGCCGCTCCCGTGGGGTCAGCATCACGACATCCCGGGTTGACCCCTTGGCCAGACTTTCGAAAATGGCTTGATAGGCCAGCACCGCCTGAACATATTCACGGGTTTCCCTGAACGGAATACTTTCAACGAATAGATCAAAGGGCTGGGTGCCGCCCATCAGCCAGCGATCCACTCGTCCGGGGCCGGCGTTGTATGCCGCTACCGCCGCGACACGGTTGCCACTATAGCGATGCAGCATATCGCTGATATAGGCACTTCCCAGCGCAATATTGACCGATGGGGTCATGAGGCTGTCAACCCCTTCGTAGGCGATTCCCTTCTGGCGGCTCACGTGAGCGGCGGTTCCCGGCATCAACTGCATCAGGCCCCGTGCGCCGACAGGCGATTGGGCTCTGGGGTTGAAGGCGCTTTCACGTCGGGCTATGCCCATCAACAGCCACGGGCTGACATCACGCTTTTGCCCCCATGCACCGAATTCACTGGCATGAGCCGGTGGGAACCGCCAGTGCAGGGCATCCCATTCGCGGGTCTTGATCGAGGTAAAGACCGCGAGTTCGTACCATTGCCGAGACAGGGCGTAATGGGCCAGTTTGTAGACATCGTTTGGTTCACTTCGATCAATCAGATAGCTCCATTCGCTGCGGGCCAGGCCTGTTTCGCCGATTCGCTCAAGTGCATTGATGCGCTGGATGGCCGGCAGGGCCATTATGCTGTTCATTGAAGCCGGTGGTGTATCTCGGGCATCCTGTTCCAGGCTGTAGGGCACACCCAGGTGATCTGCTGCAGCAAATCCGAAAAAGCTGCGCTGGCCGGCAGCCTTTTGATAATGCTCCAGTGCCTGGCTGGGTTGTCCCAGTTGCTGTTGAGCGCGGGCCAGCCAGTATTGCCAACGGGCATCATCGCGCTGGTCGGGTGCCATCTGTTGAACCCAGTGACTGACCTGTCCCCATGCGCGCTGTTCAAGGGCAACTCGAACGCGCAGCTCAAAAAGGTCGCTGTCACTTAATTGCGGCAGCATTCGGTCGACTTGAGCAATGTTATCGGTGTGTCCGCGTACCAGCGTATAAAATGCCAGATCGTGTTCTATGTCGTGGCGCTGCTTGCTGTCCAGCGGGGCCTTCGGGCTCAGCTGCTGCCAAAGGGCCAGAGCCTTGCGAGTATCCTTTCGAGTCAGTGCGTGGAAGGCAGTGGTGTACAGTGCGCCGGCTACCGGGCGTGAGAACCGGGCAACCGAGAGATGGGCAATGGCGTCGGGTGACTGGTCAATCTGGTGATATGCGGTAATGGCCGGTTCCCACCCTGAATTCAGGTGACCGGCAAGGTAATTGGCCAGACTGTCATTGCCGGCCTCTTTGGCAAGTGTCAGGCGATGCCAGATATCCTGCTGGCTGAGACGGCCATCGGACAGCAGCGTACTGAACAGGGGATCACAGGCATTGTCCTGCGAGCGTCCTACATTCCAGAGCGTGCGCGCCCCCTCAACGGCCATGTCCGGTTTTTGAGTCAGCCAGGCCCGATAGAAGTAACACTGACGTTCGGCACCCCCCGGGGGCGTGGCAAGGCTGATGTCACGCAGGGCCTGAAAGCGTCCTGCACGACCGTAGGCACCGATGGCCACGGAACGCATCCATTCGCTGAGAGGCGAATCCTGGTATCTGTTGATAAAGGCCAGTGTCTGGTCGGGCGCAAGTGCAGGAAGCTGTTGTTTGATGCGGTGATATTCTATATATCCCTCAAGAGCATGGCCCTTGATGCCCTGTTGGTTGATGCTGCTCCATTGATGATGGCGAGCGGCGTCCAGAGCGCGTCGCATGGCCTGGTCATCGGCCTGTGCTTCGGGCAGGGCCAGAAGACACAGGGCGCTGGTCAGGCAGACGGCAGAAAGTCGTGTCAAAAACGTCACCGGTGCTTCTCCTGCAGTAGGACCGTGGAAACCGATCAATTTACCAGGTAATAAGGACATCAATTCAGCGTGATGGTTTATCGATCACGCCGGATGCATGGCCAGAGTGTCAATCAGCCTACCGGAGAATATGAATCATGAAAGGATCCAAAAGGGGCCTGTTGGGGCGTCTAATCACAGGGCGAGCGCGTTTTTTCTTCCGCATCGGCCGAGCACTCAGAACCTATGGCATGTTGTTGAAGGACTGGTGGGCCGGCCGTTATCGACCTCTGCCCAAGCGGGCCACGGTATTGATGGTGCTGGCGCTGTTGTATGTTGTTTCCCCGTTTGATCTTATACCGGACTTTATTCTGGGTTGGGGCTGGCTGGATGATATCGTCATCGGTGGCTGGCTGTTAACCCGCCTGGATGATTCGCTGGAGGACTATCGCGCGTGGCGTGCCGGTCAGGCGTCTCGTGACACCCTTCGCCATTCCTGAATTACAGCAGCAGGCAGTGCAATGAGTAATGAGGTGGATTGGCATTACGCTCTGACGCGGTACGTCAGAGGGATGCCACACACGTATGAGGCGGGTATGAACGTCGTGTCCGCCGGGCCATCCGGTGTCGAGATGAGACTGCCCTGGAAGGCCGATTTTCTGGGCGATGTATCCCGCCAGCTGATCCATGGTGGCGTGATTACCATGGTCTTGGATACGGCGTGCACCGGCACCGTACTTTGTGGTCTGGGTGATCCTCCCGAAATCTGCCCGACACTGGACCTTCGTGTTGATCATTTCCGTCCCGCGGTGGCCGGCCAGGCCCTGCTGGTGCGAGCTCGTATCACGGAAATCACGGCATCGGTCGTGTTTGTGGAAGGTGAGCTGTGGCAGGAGAATGACCAGAAGCGGGTGGCACGCGCTACGGGCTCCTTTGCCCGTCTGCCGGCCGAGGCCACGCCTGCCAATTTTGGGAGACTGCTGTGCGGACGGCCAGGTGCCGGCACGCAGGGGGTGAAACATGCCTGACACGTCCGTGGATCTCTGCTGGCTTGAGCAGTCACGTGATCGGGGCGATCCCGCTCTTGTTCTCGAGAACATGCCCTACGCCAGGGCGCTGGGCCTCGAGGTTAACGAGGATGAGCGAGGGCGCCTTTTTGTATTGCCACCACGCCGTACCAATCTGGGGAACCCCCTGCTGCCGGCCATTCATGGGGGGGTCATGGCGGCATTCATGGAGTCGGCAGCGATCATTGATCTGATGTTGTCGCTGGGCAGCCCGCGGATGCCTGCCATCATCAATTTTTCGATCGATTATCTGCGTGCCGGTCGGTTGGAGCCGGTATATGCCCGTTGCGAGCTGGTAAGAGAAGGGCGGCGGCTGGCCAATGTGCGTGTGTGTGCCTGGCAGAAGGATGAACAGCATCCGGTAGCGACGGCCAGAATGCATATAATGCTTGCCGCGCTCGATGGTATGTCATCGACTTCTGCTGATCGAAGCGCTTGAAAAATCACATCATGTTCCCCATCTAGCAGGTCAACTGGTGCTCGTAGCAACGAGCATGATTACCCTTGATCGAACGAGGATGGGTCAATGACTACTGCCACCGACGAACAGACTCTCGGCTTTCAAACGGAAGTGAAGCAGCTTTTGAATCTGATGATTCACTCGCTGTACTCCAACCGGGAAATCTTCCTGCGCGAGCTCGTGTCCAATGCTGCCGATGCCTGTGACAAGCTGCGTTACAAGGCATTGAACAACGATGCGCTGTATGAAAACGATTCCGAGCTGCGCATCGAAATCGAACATGATAGTGAAAACAATACCGTGACCCTGCGTGACAACGGTATTGGCATGAATCGCGATGATGTCATCGAAAATCTGGGCACCATTGCACGCTCCGGTACGGCTGAATTTCTCAAGCAGCTCTCCGGTGAGCAGCAAAAGGACGCACGACTGATCGGTCAGTTCGGCGTCGGATTCTATTCAGCCTTTATCGTGGCTGATGAAGTCGTCGTTCGTACCCGCAAGGCCGGTGATCAGCAGGAAGCCGGTGTGGAATGGCGCTCTCGCGGTGAAGGCGAGTTCACCATTTCAACCATCGAGCGGCCGGTACATGGCACCGAGATCGAACTTCATCTGAAGTCCGATGCAACCGAATTTGCCGATGATTATCGGTTGAAGTCACTGATTCGAAAGTATTCCGATCATATCGACATTCCCGTTCGGATGCCGACAACCCAGGAAAGCGACGAGGGTGAAAAAACCGTTACCTGGGAAACCGTCAACGAAGCACAGGCGCTGTGGGTCAAACCCAAAAGCGAGGTGACTGATGACGAATACAAGAACTTCTACAAGCATGTGTCGCACGACTATACCGACCCGCTTGGCTGGAGCCACAACAAGGTAGAAGGCAAGCTCGAATACACCAGTCTGCTGTACGTGCCTGGCCGTGCTCCGTTTGACCTTTATCAGCGTGATGGTGCCCGTGGTCTGAAGCTGTATGTTCAGCGTGTCTTCATCATGGATGACGCCGAGCAGTTCCTGCCGCTGTACCTGCGCTTTATCAAGGGGGTAGTCGATTCCAACGATCTATCCCTTAACGTATCCCGCGAGATTCTCCAGCAGGATCCCAAGGTAGAGTCGATCAAGTCAGCCTTGACCAAGCGTTCCCTGGACATGCTGAAAAAGCTGTCGAAGGATCCCGAGGCCTATCAAACCTTCTGGACCCAGTTCGGTTCGGTGCTGAAGGAAGGCCCGGGTGAGGATTACGCCAATCGCGAAAAGATTGCCGGTCTGTTGCGTTTTGCCTCGACCCATTCCGACAGCGCGCAGCAGGATCAGTCCCTCGAGGATTACATCGGGCGCATGAAGGAAGGTCAGCAGAAGATCTATTACCTGGTGGCCGATGGCTACAATGCTGCCAGCCACTCTCCGCACCTTGAAATCTTCCGCAAGAAGGGCGTGGAAGTGCTTCTACTGTCCGACCGGGTTGATGAATGGCTGATGAGCCATCTGACCGAATACGATGGTCGTCAGTTTGCCGACATTGCCAAGGGTGATCTTGATCTTGGCGATGTTGAAGACGAAGAAGAGAAACAGGCGCAGGAAGAGAGTGCGAAAGCGAAGGAAGGTCTGGTCGGTCGTCTTCAGGGGGCTCTGGAAGAGCGCGTTCAGTCCGTCCGCGTGACTCATCGTCTGACCGATTCTCCGGCATGTGTCGTACTGCCTGAAAACGAAATGGGCTATCAGATGCGTCGGATGATGGAAGCGGCCGGTCAACCACTGCCGGACGTCAAGCCCATCCTTGAAATCAATCCGAATCACGTACTGGTCAATCGCCTGGATGGCCAGAACGATGAGCATTTCAATGACATGGCGGTAGTGTTGCTGGATCAGGCAATTCTGGCCGAGGGTGGCCAGCTGGATGACCCGGCTGCCTATGTCAAACGGCTCAACAAGCTGCTGGCGCTGTAAGCGTTTCATGGCGAGTTCAAGGGCCCGCATCATGCGGGCCCTTTCATGTCTGACATCGGTGGCGATTGTGTCGCCGGGCCTGCATCTTTTGATTGATACACATCCGGGCGCCGTGGCGACGACCGTTGACAGCTCTGAGTGTTTCCTGAAATTGCCGCACATGGCCTGACAGGGTCAGACCATATACTCCCTTCGGCATGATTTTAAGATAGATCACACGTTCAACGGCATCGAAATGCTGTTAAAATCGCGATCCCTCTCAAGTGGTATGTTGTTATGTGGAAGGCATGTGTTGCACTCATCATGGCGGCAGTGTGTACGTTGCCACTGGCGCCGGCGCAGGCAGATGCCTTTACTGAATCCGGTACAATCGATATGCCGGATCTGCGTCAGTACCCTGCAGGACCACGCCGCAAGGCGGCATTTTTCAATCTGCTGATCCCGATCATTCAGACTGCCAATCAACGCATTGCGGATGATCGCCAGTGGCTGATGTCGGCGCGAACGCATCATCTTTCAAGCATTAACGATCAGATCCGGCTGGTGAGTCTGTGTGAGTCCTACAAGGTGGCATGCGATGGCAGGGGCGCTCCTCCCTGGGACAGGCTGCTCGAGCGTGTGAATACCGTGCCCATGCCGCTGGTGCTGATTCAAGCCGTGGAAGAGTCGGGCTGGGGCACATCACGCCTGGCACGAGATGGCAATAACCTCTTTGGCCTGCGCTGTTTCGGCGCCGAGTGTGGCATGGCGCAGCGCGGTACTTCCCGTCGGTTCCAGCGCTTCGAGAGTATTCAGGCAAGCGTTGATGCCTACCTCAATAACCTCAATACCCACCGGGCCTATCATTCCATGAGAGTGCGCCGGGCGACGCTCGTACAGGCTGGGCATTCGGTCAGGGCCGAGGCATTGATTCCGACGCTGCATCGGTATTCCACGCGAGGCAGTACCTATCTCGGTGCACTACGCTCCCTGCTGGGCGATAACGCGGCATTGATCAAGCGTATAAGGGATGATCAAACCGCCTGAGGATCGGGTGTCTCAGGAGCGGTCAGTGGCCAGGCCATTCTGGCACACAGGCCGCCTTCTTCCCGGTTGAAAAACGACAGCTCAGCCCCTTGCTGTCTTGCCAGCGTACTGACAATGGAAAGGCCCAGCCCGCTGCCGGACATATGCTGGTGGTTTTGTCTAAAAAAGCGCTCGGTCATTTTGGACAGCACGTCCTCTGGCACACCCGGACCTTCATCCAGTACATCAAGAATGGCGTGAGAGGTAGTGTGGTGAAGTGACAGGGTCACTGTCGTGCCGGGAGGGCTGTAGCGCAGGGCATTATCCAGCAGATTACGGATCAGCACGCCGATTTCGGTCGCGTTTCCGACCACTTCGATCCGCTGTTCGCCATCAATCACCAGCTGCTGCTGACGCGAGTCTGCCCAGGGCCACAGTTCCCCGGCCAGCTGGGCGGCCAGCGGATACAGGTTGATGCGTTCCTGACGCTGTGCGGCAGTATGTTCAAGCCGTGCCAGGGTCAGCAGCTGTTCTACCACTCGCTGCAGCCTTTCGATGCCCTGATAGGCCTTGCTCAGCGACTGCCTGGCTTCAGGGTCGGCGACCCGGGCGTTGTCGAGGTGAATCTTGACGCTGGCCAGCGGCGTCCGAAGTTCATGAGCAGCGTCCGAGGTGAAGCGTCGCTCCCGCTCGAGCGTGGTATGCAGGTGGCTCATGAACGTGTTGAGCGCTTCCCTGAGCGGTTCAAGTTCCAGAGGTACCTGCTCGGTGATCGGATCAAGTGCCTTGTGATGGCGGCGGCTGACCTGGCGTGACAGCCGTTCCAGTGGCTGCAGGCCGCGCAGGACCAGCATGCCGATCAACAGGGCCAGCAGCGGAATGGCAATGACGTAGGGCAGTGTATTGCTCAGTGCAATCTTGCGAGCCAGTTCCCGCTCGAATTTCTTGCGAAGTCCGATGGAAATCCAGCCCTCATCGTCGGGCAGGGGCATGCTGAAGACGCGCCATGACTGCCCGTCGTATTCCTGCCACCGATATCCGCTTTCGGTCGGTGCCGGAAAGGGCCCGTTGTCATGCCACTCGCCATCCAGCACGCGTGGGTGTCCGGCACTGTTCCAGAAACCTATCGAGATCATCCGCTCTTCATCGTAATAGCGGACTGCCTGTGCTTCCGCAGTCGGGTCAACCGGTGTCAATTGACCATCGGCCGTGTAATAACGGGCCGGATGCTTGGGTTGATTCAACTGCCGGGCGATGCGCCGGTAATCCAGATTGTCCATCCTGCCCTGGTGCAGCCCCGAGACAATCCGGCTGAACTTTGCCAGTTCGGCATCGAACATCTCATCCATCTCATGCTGGCTGGTGAAATAGGCTGCCGTGATGGCCAGCCCGGCACCGGTCAGCAGTGTCAGGGTAATGGTGCGGTGCAGATAGCGCTTGATGGACTTCATGGTGTATTCCGGTCGCGTCAGGCAGTAATCAACTGGTCATTGAGACGGTAGCCGATACCGCGCAGCGTCAGAATCAGTTCGGGAGCCAGCTTTTTTCTCAGGTGATGAATGTGGACTTCGAGCGCGTTGGACTCGATATCGTCCTGCCAGCCATACAGGACATTTTCAAGCTGAGGCCGAGTCAGAACCTGGCCCGGATGATTGGCCAGCTCACGCAGCAGGGCATATTCCCGCCGGCTCAGTGAGACCGGACGCTGCTGCCAGGTCACCTCATGGCGTGCCTCATCAATGGCCAGCGCGCCCAGTTCGATGACCTGGCGTGCCCGGCCGCTGGCCCGACGGATGACAACGCGCAGTCTGGCCAGCAGTTCATCGAGCTCGAAGGGTTTGAGAACATAGTCATCGGCCCCGGCATCCAGCCCTGCAACACGCTCATCGACATGATCGCGTGCGGTCAGAATCAATACCGGAAGATTTGCTCGGCGACGCAGACGTGTCAGTACTTCCATGCCATCCATGCCGGGCAATCCCAGATCCAGAATCACGGCACTGAATTCGTTGCAGCGCAGTGCGTCGTCAGCCTGTCGACCGTCGGTCAGCCAGTCGACCATGTAGCCCTCGCGCACAAGTGCGGTGCGAACGCCATCTCCGAGCAGTGGATCGTCTTCTACCAGTAGTACACGCATCGCATGAGTCCTGTAGCCTGTCTGAAACACGCACTGTGCCCTTCGTGCCTTAACGTTACATTAAACCAGCAGAGCGGGCTCGTGTCGCCGGTTCGGTTCGCACCTGCATGTGCTGATTCGGCGGATGACCGGATCAATGTCATACTGATGGCCTGTTTACCTGACACTCTGGAGTCGTATGTTCAGCCAGCTTGTTTTCGACAATGCCTATACGCGTTTGCCGGACACCTTCTATGTTCGTCAGATGCCGGTGCCGCGCGCCGGAACACGGATTCTGGATGTCAGCCCTGCCTGTGCCGAACTTCTGGGGCTGTCCGGGCTGAAGACCGATGACCCGGAGCTGCTTGGCGTCATGTCCGGCCAGTCCCTGCCGGCCGGGGCTGACCCTCTGGCGCAGAAGTACACCGGCCACCAGTTTGGCTCCTATAATCCGGCGCTGGGCGATGGGCGCGGGTTGCTACTGGGCGAGGTTGTTACGCCATCAGGAAGCATGGATCTTCACCTCAAGGGGGCCGGCCAGACTCCCTTTTCACGGTTTGGTGACGGCAATGCAGTCCTGCGTTCCAGCCTGAGGGAGTATCTGGCCAGTGAGGCCATGGCCGGGCTTGGTATTCCTACTACACGAGCCCTGGCCGTGGCAGTCAATGATGAACATGTCAGGCGTGAGCGCGTAGAGCCCGGTGCCACGCTGCTTCGCGTGGCCGAGAGCCATGTGCGGTTCGGCCATTTTGAATGGCTGGGATTCAGTGGTCGAACCGAAGAACTTCAGGCCCTGATTGATCATGTGATTGCGCGTCACCGGCCACATCTGGCGGGGGTAGAGGCGCCCGGCGCCGCCCTGTTTGACGATATCGTTCAGCGCACGGCGCAGCTGGTGGCCGACTGGCAGGCGTACGGATTTGTTCACGCTGTCATGAATACCGACAATATGTCCGCCCTGGGACTGACGCTGGATTATGGCCCCTATACGTTTCTGGATGCCTATATTCCCGACCGTGTTCCCAATCTGACGGACAGTAGCGGGCGTTATGCCTTTAATCAGCAGCCGGGGGTTGCGCTCTGGAACCTGGTGCGCCTGGCGCAGTCACTGGTGTCCTGTGCGCCTCAGGAGCAGCTTGAGGCCTCGCTGCAACGCTATGAAGCGGTACTTCAGGCACGATTCGCAGAGCGTATGCGGGCACGCTTTGGTTTGACTGGTATCGATGCAGGTGACAGTCAGCTGTGTCAGGACTGGTTGACGCTGCTGGCCGATCATCAGGCAGATTATCACCTGAGTTTTCGTGCCCTGTGTGACTATGATGGCAGCTCTGAGTCTCGTCAGGCGGTGGCACAGGTAGTGGCCGCCCCGGAGTCGGTGGTATCAGACTGGTTGGATGCCTATGATCATCGCCTGTCACTGGAAACCCGTACACAGGAAGAGCGTCATACGGCAATGCGCAGCTGTAATCCCTGCAATGTATTACGCTTGCATCATATACAGGCAGTCATCGACGCAGCCACTGACGGTGATACGCGTCTGCTGAGTGAGTATCGTGCCTGCCTGCAGGCCCCCTTTACTCCCATGAGCGGCGGGCTGCGTGACTGGCAGGCACCGCCTGCGCCGGGCAGTGTATCGGTGGCCATGTCCTGCTCCTCCTGATGGGGCTGACCGGATTTTTTGCAAAGGTATCAACAGCCTAATGACTGACATGAATGAAGAGGGTCGCCCGGCGCCAGGCAGGATTGCCGTGCTGGGCGGCGGAAGTTTTGGCACGGCGCTGGCCAGCATTGCTGCGACCAAGGGTGCCCGCGTGCGCCAGTGGATGCGTGATGCAGCCCTGGCTGATGAGATTACCGCTCGTCATCACAATTCACGGTACCTGCCGGATATTGAGCTGCACGAGTCCCTGCGGGCCTCGACCTGCATGCAATGGGTGCTGGAAGATGCCGAGCTGGTGTTGATCGCCATACCCTCGGGGCATTTTCGCACGGTGGTGCGCCAGGCTCGCCCGTGGCTGAAGGCTGATCAGGTATTGCTCAGCACTACCAAGGGGATCGAGGAGAGTACCTTTTCCCTGATGAGCGAGATCCTCGTCGAGGAAACGCCCAGTCGGCATATCGGGGTGCTGTCCGGTCCCAACCTGGCTTCCGAACTGGCTGCCAGGCATGTGACGGCTACTGTAGTGGCCAGTGATGATGGGTATACACGCGCTGCTGCGCAGGCCAGTCTGAGTTGCGACTACTTTCGCGTCTATGCCAGCAATGACCGATATGGCGCAGAGCTGGGTGGAGCACTCAAGAATATCTATGCCATTGGCGTCGGTATGGCGGCCGCCATGGGTATGGGCGCCAATACCAAGAGTATGCTGATTACACGTGCACTAGCGGAAATGAGCCGGTTTGCCGTCAACCTGGGGGCCAGCCCGCTGACCTTTCTGGGCCTTGCCGGCGTCGGTGACCTGATCGTGACCTGCTCGAGCGAACTGTCGCGCAACTATCGGATCGGCTTTGCCGTGGGGCAGGGTGTGGCGCTTGAAGATGCCGTAGCCTCGCTGGGTCAGGTGGCCGAGGGGGTCAATACCGTGCGTCTCGTGCATGAGCGTGCCGAGCGTGAGGGGATTTACATGCCGCTGGCCAGCGGGCTTTATCATGTGCTGTTCAATGGGGTGCCACCTTCGGAAATGGGGCTTTCCCTGATGCGCAGCGAGCATAGCAGTGACGTTGAATTTACATTGTCCCGGCAGGATGCACAGCGGGACCATCATACGTTGTCCAAAACCAATCAGGAGTCTCGCTCATGAAACTGTTTGTCATGCGTCACGGTGAAGCCGCGTCGGGTACGCCGGATGCGTCCCGCCCGCTGGAACCGCTGGGCGAAGAAGAAGCACATCGAACAGCACAGTGGCTGAAACATTATTTGAGCGACGACGAGATGGCGGAGCTCAACATCATTGCCAGCCCCTACAAGCGTGCCCGTCAGACCGCCGATATCGTGGCGCGTACGCTTGGGCTGTCGTCCAGTCTGGCATTGCCCCTGATCACGCCGGATGCACCAGCCGAGTCAGCCATTGACTGGCTGGCCGAGCATGCCTCCGACGGCAGCCCGTGGCTGCTGGTCAGTCATATGCCGCTGGTGGCCGATCTGGTGGGGCGTCTGGTGGATGGTGGTCCCCATGCCAGACTACCGCTGGGTACGGCAGATATCGTGGCTCTTGAATCCGAGGTATGGGCAGCCGGGTGTGCCACGCTCAGGGTTCATCAATCACCGAATCAGATTGAGAGGCCGGATCATTAATGAGTTATATCGTTACCAATCGCGTACCGGTCAAGGCAGCGTGGCACGAGGAGTTTGAGCGTCGGTTTCGCGCCCGGGCCGGCCAGATTGATGCCCAGCCCGGATTTGTGAGGATGCGTATCCTGCGTCCAGCCGAAGAATCAACGCCATGGGTGGTCGAAACCGAATGGGAAAATGAATCGGCGTTCCGGCAATGGGTCGGCAGCGATGATTTTCGCAAGGCCCACGCCGATCCGATGCCGAAAGAGGCGTTCGGTGACGGCGGAGGCCTTGAGCAGTTCGATGTGGTCATCGACTCCGATCACTCAGAGTAATCCGCCGGCCTGAAGTAAAAAGATCCCGAGGGTGATGACAAGGCCGGTCGACAGGGTGGTGATGGCGATGATGTTGGCTGCCAGGACATGGTTACCGTTCATCGCCTTGGCCATGACAAAGCTGGTTGCGGCCGAGGGGCTGGCGAAATAGAGAAACAGGATGCCAAGCTCCTCGTTGCGAAAGCCCAGCAGGGCAGCCACCGATACGGCTCCCAGGGGAATGGCGACCATCTTGATCAGGCTGGCCCCCAGCGCTTCCCGGCTGGCGTGCATGACCGACGCCAGAGAGAGGGTGCCGCCAATGCATATCAATGCCAAAGGCAGGGTCATGCGGGCAAAGTATTCCGCTGACGTATGCAGCCATTGGGGCAGGTGCAGCCCTGTGGCAACAAACCCAAGTGCTGCCAGAACGGAAATGATCAGCGGGTTTTTGGCAATCCGTGCCGCAATGCTGACAGGGCTGATGCGAGCGCCCGGTTGATAAAGCGCCAGCACGATGACCGACAGCACGTTGTAGATGACAATGACGGCACCGGCCAGAATGCCGCCGATGGATAGCCCCGTATCGCCATACATGCTGGCAGCCAGTGCCAGCCCCACGATGCCACAGTTGCCACGAAAGGCTCCCTGAACGTATACCCCTCGATCCGCCGGGGGGATTCGCCGGCAGGCCCAGCCCCAGGTCAGCATGAAGCTGATGACAGTGGCCATGACAAAATAAAGAATAACGGCAGGGCGAAAGGCCTGACTGAAGTCGGCATCAGCAATGCTGATGAAGATCAACGTGGGCATTGCACCCTTGAATACCAGTGATGATCCGGTATCGATGAAGGCGTGGTCAATCCAGTTCAATCTTTTAAGCACGATCCCCAGAATGACCATCGCAAAGACCGGCAGGGTAATATTGAGGGTTTCGATCAACAGCGATAACAGGGGCATGGCAGATTATCCGGGCAGCGTCATGAAGGCATAGGCGATCGCAATCACCACGACGATCAAGAAAAGGCCATAGCGGCGTGGGCGACGAGGTCCTGAAGTCATGAGACACTCCTTGTTTTAGCGGCAATAACGTACCGGGGCTCCGGCGCGAGGCAGTTTACGTGATGTGGCTGCTGCCGCCTATTCTTGTGATGAACCTTGAGCTGACCATGACGACTTCCTTTAATCGATCCCTTCCCGATGACGTAGCTCCACACCCTGTCAGCCTTGCCGATGGTCGGCTGGCAGGTCTTGCCTGGGGGCGTGCTGGCGCACCTCTTGTTATCGCGCTTCATGGCTGGCTGGATAATGCCATGAGCTATTCCCGGCTGGCGCCGGCCCTGGTTTGCCAGCATGACATCTACCTGGTGGCGCTCGATCTGTCCGGTCACGGCCATTCCGACTGGCTCCCCGGGCGGCTTGACTATGCCCTGTGGGACTATGTTCAGGATGTGCTGGATACTCTGGATCATTACACACAGGACGAGGTCACGGTGATCGGCCATTCCATGGGGGCCAGTGTGGCGCTGCTTGCCAGTCTGGCTGACACGCGTATCCGGCAGTTATGGCTGATCGATGGTCTGGGCATGTTGACTACACCGGCCTCGGAGGCCGCTGAGCAGCTGAAAAGGGGGATTCGTGGCCTGCGTCGTTCGACTCCCCGGCGCCCCACTTATCCGGATCCTCAGGCAGCAGTGAGGGCGCGGGTGAAAGGTGGAGTGACGGCCGTTGATGATGATGTGGCCTGGCAACTGGTTCCCCGCAATCTGGAAGCCATTGATGGTGCCGTGCGTCTGCGGACTGATCCACGATTAATGCGCCCGTCACTGGTGCGCTTCACGCCTGCCCAGCGCGATGCCATCCTTCAGTCAGTGACAGTGCCGGTTGCGCTGATTGAAGCCGATCAGGGCATTCTGGGTGAAGCCCCTCATGCAGTGCGTTCGCGGGCGTGCCTGCCGACCCTGACACGGCACTGCCTCCTGGGGGGGCATCACCTGCATCTTGAGTTGGATCGTATCGACGAGGTGGCGTCGCTGTTTCATTTCCGAACCGGCAGTGTCGATAGTATGTAAAGCGCACGACAGAGGGCAGGACATGGCACGTATTGCGTTGGTGCTGGGCAGTGGCGGGGCGAGAGGCTACGCCCATATCGGGGTCATTGACGAGCTTGAGGCGCGAGGGCATGAAATAGTCGCTGTTTCAGGATGTTCGATGGGCGCAGTCATCGGGGGAATCTATGCTGCCGGGCGGCTGGAAGAGTACCGGGACTGGGTTACTCGATTGAGTTTTCTGGATGTATTGCGGCTGGTGGACATTGCCTGGGGAGCCATGGGGGCCATGCGGGCCACCAAGATCATGGGACGGCTTGAATGCCTGCTCAGTGATATCTGCATCGAGGACTTGCCGCTGTCCTTTACGGCAGTAGCCACTGACATGAGTGCCCAGCGCGAAGTGTGGTTTCAGCGTGGTTCGCTGCTGCAGGCCATTCGGGCCTCCATTGCCATTCCCGGGCTCATTACGCCGCTGCGCCATGAAGGTCGCCTGCTGGCGGACGGCGGGCTGCTTAATCCCCTGCCGATCATTCCGGCCATGGCCGCCAGTGCCGAGTGGATTGTAGCCGTCAACGCGACAGCGCCGTCGCCCCGTAACGTGACGCTGGAAGAGCTGTTGCCGGTGGCCTTGCCGACACCGCGCGAGGACAGGTCAAGCTGGATTGCTCTGGTCAAGCAGCGCTGGATGCCTGCTGGAGCAGGCGATGACGGGGTGGCTGCTTCCGAATCGCAGGCCGAGCCGGAGGGACGTGCCGAACGTGCCTGGGGCAAGCTCGATCTGATGCTGCGCTCCTTCGACATTACTCAGGCCGCCCTGGCACAGTACAAGATTGCCGGTTATCCGCCGGACGTGCTGGTCAATATTCCCAAGTCGGTCTGTGGCTCTCACGAATTCCAGCGCGCCGGCCCCATGATCGAGCTGGGGCGTCACCTGGCCCGTGATGCGCTGGACCGGTTCAATGCCGGTTACAGTGAAGCCTGACCCCGGCGCTTGAGCAGCACATAAACGGCACCGGTTCCACCATCCTTCTCAAGGCTCGAGCAGAAGGCCAGCACTTCGGGAAGTTCGCGAAGCCAGGCATTGACATGGCTTTTGATGACCGGATACCCGGCGATGCCGGAGCGAGCCTTGCCGTGTACCACAATGACGCAACGAAGCTGCTTGCCCACGGCTTCGCTCAAAAATCCTTCCAGTTCCAGCCGTGCCTCATCGACCGTATATCCATGAAGATCAAGCCCGGACTGCCAGCTGATGGCACCGCGCCTGAGTTGCTGCAACGTGCGGTAGGGCATGTCCGGCAGGGCAAAGTGAAGTGACTCGGACGGGCGCACCGGCAGCACCCGGCCATCGGAAGTGCGGCTTGAGACCGAGGTTGGATCATTATGGGATTCCGCCGCTGCGCGCCGTGCACGCCGGTCGATGGGAGGCTGTGTTCGGGGCAGGGAGGCCCTGTTGTGTTGTATCCGGCGAACGCCCATGCCTTTCATGTTGTTATAAAAGAGATCGGTATCGTCAGGGTCATCAATCGACATGGGGTACTCGTCGGTATATCGCGGCATGAATGGAAGTCGCCCGTTTCGAGCAGGACCTGCCCCGTAGTATAAGCCTGGATGGAACACTGTAAAACGCCGACGCCTGACAAGGGCGCATCGGGCGGTTAAACTGACGGCCAAAACCCTGCGGGGTGCCCACGCATGAATGTCAGGAGCCCTTAGGTGCTTTCTTCTTCCTTTCCGGAGGCTACTGCCCCGGTCGATGTACTTGCCCTGGATGATGCCACGCTGGCCGATGAAGTGGTCACGCTGCGCGATTGTATTCGTCTTGCCCTGAGCTGCTTTCAGGCCCACCGGCTCTATTATGGCCATGGTACGGCATCTGCCTGGGATGAGGCTGTCGCACTTGTTCTGGGAGCACTTCATCTTCCCCATGATGTGGATCCTGCTGTCATCGATGCGCGTGTTCTGATGGCCGAGCGCCGCCGGATCATCGCCTTGATTCGTCGTCGGGCGCTTGAGCGCGAACCCCTGCCGTACCTGCTGGGAGAAGCCTGGTTTGCAGGACTGCCGTTTGAAGTAACGCCGGATGTGCTGATTCCGCGTTCCCCGATTGCCGAGTTGATCGAAGAGGGGTTCATCGACTGGTTTGACGACGCGCCACCAGCGCGCGTGCTGGATCTGTGCACCGGGTCCGGCTGTATTGGTATTGCCACGGCGATGGTGCTTTCCACTACCGAGGTGGTGCTGTCTGATATCAGTAATGAGGCGCTGGCGGTGGCACGACGCAATATTGATCGCTTTGATACCGGTGGTCGGGTCAGTGCCGTGCATAGCGATGTATTTGATCATCTGGCCGGAGAGCGATTTGATCTGATTGTCTCCAATCCGCCTTACGTTGATGCGCGTGACATGACCACCATGCCGGCCGAGTTCGGTCATGAGCCGGAGCTCGCGCTGGCAGCCGGCGATGACGGGCTGGATATCGTGCGTCGAATCCTGGCGGATGCTCACCGGCACCTGACCCCTCAGGGAGTGCTGATTGTCGAGGTCGGCAACTCGGCACAGCACCTTGAGGCGGCCTTCCCGGACGTGCCGTTTCACTGGCTTTCATTTGAACGCGGTGGTGAGGGCGTGTTCGCGTTGACCTTCGACGCCCTGGTGATCTGTCAGGACATACTGGCGATCTAAACCGATGGCAGGCGGCGCCTGTCTTATTGCTCGATCAGGAATCTTTCATGTCTGGAAATACCTTTGGCCGCTTGTTTACGGTCACCACCTTTGGTGAAAGTCATGGTGCTGCGCTGGGCGCGATCGTTGATGGGTGCCCACCGGGCATCGAGCTCAGTGAAGCCGACCTGCAGGGGGATCTTGACCGGCGTCGCCCTGGGACGTCGCGCCATACCACCCAGCGGCGCGAACCGGATCAGGTACGTATCCTGTCCGGTGTATTTGAAGGCCGTACTACCGGGACCAGTATCGGTCTGCTGATCGAAAATACGGATCAGCGCTCGAAGGACTATTCCAGCATCAAGGATATCTTTCGTCCGGCCCACGCAGACTATACCTATCACCACAAGTACGGTGAGCGGGATTATCGTGGTGGTGGGCGCTCCAGTGCACGTGAAACGGCCATGAGAGTGGCTGCCGGTGCCATTGCCAGGAAGTTTCTGGCAACCCGCGGCGTCATTATCCGTGGTTATATGAGCCAGCTGGGGCCGATAAAAATTCCCTTCAAGCGCTGGGAAGGAGTCAACGATAACCCGTTCTTCTCACCGGACCCTGATATTGTGCCCGAGCTTGAAGCCTATATGGACCAGCTTCGTCGTGATCAGGACAGCGTGGGCGCGCGTATCACCGTGGTGGCAGATAATGTGCCGGTCGGGCTGGGAGAGCCGGTCTTTGATCGGCTGGATGCTGACCTGGCTCACGCCATGATGGGGATCAATGCCGTCAAGGGCGTTGAAATCGGGGATGGCTTTGACGTCGTATCCCAGCGCGGCAGTGAGCATCGAGATGAAATGACGCCGGAAGGCTTTTTATCCAATCACGCCGGCGGCGTACTGGGCGGCCTGTCATCGGGCCAGCCATTGGTCGTGCATCTGGCGCTGAAGCCGACCTCCAGCATTACCACGCCCGGACGGTCCATCGATGTGCATGGCAATGGCGTTGATGTCATCACCAAGGGGCGACATGACCCGTGCGTCGGCATACGTGCCACGCCCATCGCCGAGGCCATGATGGCTTTGACGCTGGCCGATCATCTGATGCGTCACCGTGGTCAGAACGCCGATGTTCAGGTCAGCACACCGGTCCTTGGCATGAAAGAGTAGTCTGCTATCTTATTGCCCATCGATGCTTTGATCAGGACACCGTGATGACTGTGTGTGACCAACACATGTTTGACACTCTTTGCAGGGAAGCAGGGGATGTTGTAGCGACCGAGCCGCTGCTGGCCTCGGCCATGCACTCGCAGGTACTGTCGTGCCGTAATCTGGCCGGCATAATGGCCAATGTGCTGGCGCGCAAGCTTGCCAATGAAATGCTGCCGCTGACGTCGCTGCTGACGCTGTTCCAGGAAATCTACCAGGCGCATCCCGAACTGCTGGACCATGCGGTGCTTGATATCACTGCAATTCTGGAGCGTGATGCGGCTGCAGAGTCCGCTCTGGCCGTGGTGCTGTACCAGAAGGGGTTTATCGCCCTGCAGGTTCACCGCGGTGCACACGTGCTGTGGAAGGATAAGCGCGTCATGATGGCCGGCATGCTGCAAAACCGTAGTTCCGAAGTGTTCGGGGTGGATATTCATCCGGCGTGCCCGATCGGGCACGGTGTCATGTTTGATCACGCGACAGGTATTGTTATCGGTCAGACTGCCTCGGTCGGCAATAATGTGTCGATCATGCAGGGTGTTACGCTGGGCGGAACAGGCAAGACAGCCGGTGACCGACATCCAAAAGTGCAGCACGGCGTACTGATCGGTGCCAGTGCTACTGTGCTGGGCAATCTGATGATCGGCTCAGGCGCGCAGATCGGCGCGGGCAGTGTGGTGCTGGATGATGTGGCACCTCACACGACGGTGGTAGGCGTTCCTGCTCGGCGAGTAGGCCGGCCTCGATGCCCGAGTCCGTCCGTCACGCTTGAGCATGGTGCCTTTGAACGGGATGTACCTGATGCCTCTGACTGGCAGTCAGCCAGTGGGCGTTAGTAACAGGAATACTGTTGTAAATAAAAAAGGTCGCCTGGAAGGCGACCTTTTTCATGCCGGATACTTTTTTAGAACTGCCAGCCGACACCCAGGTAGTAGCCCCAGCCGGTGGAGCGAACGTGGAACGGCCCATCACCGAAGTTCAACTCGGCATCATCGTTCCATTGACCCCCATTATGGAAATAACGGGCCACGGCCATGAACCTCAGGTGCGTGAATGAATACAGCAATACGTTGGTGGCCACTACGGATTCGTTGGTGCGTGAGGCATCGCGGTCGCCCAGGTCCGAGCCGAAATCGTAGTTGGTGAACCCGACGTAATCGAGCTTGGCACCGTTGCCAAAGGTGGCCAGCGGCAGGAAGTACTTGGCCTGTGCCCGGTAGCCGTCCCACTGATCTTCATTGGCGGCGCCGTAGTTATCACCCTGGTAGCGCTTGTAGAAATTGAATGACAGGCCGACCGGGGTATGCGTGTCAATATCGGTGCCAATCCCGGCATACAGTGTACTCTGACGGTTATTCGAGTTGTGGCCCCAGTCGAAGATATAGTCCACGGCCAGGTACCATTCCTTGATGGGGCCCAGACTCAAATCCATGTCACTGACCTTGTTCAGGGACAGGCGAGGTTCAAGCTCGGCAAACAGGGGAGAGCCGTTGTCGAAAATGCCGCTGTCGGCCCCATTACCCGTACCAAAGAACTTGGGTAGATCGATATAGCCGTACAGATCCCAGGGTCCCTTGCGACCGAAGAATTCGTATTCCAGATAGATGTCATCAACCTGCTGTGGACCAAAACGAATATTCTTGCTGCCGATGATGGTGATATTCTGGTTGTACCAGTTAGACAGGTATTCGCTGCGAGGTGCCTGCTCGGTGGTTTCGTAACTGGCAGTCTGGCCGGCAGCATCTTCGCCGGTGGCCTGATCTGCGGCCTGTGAGGTCAATGGCAGCAAGGTGAGCGCGCCGAGTAACGGCAGGGTACGTGCAAGAGGAAAGGCCCTGACATGGCCGTCAGCGCGGGAGCAGGTTTTCAATGTCATGGTAGGTAACCGATTATTGTCGTTGTCGTGCCAGTATCAGTAAGATCTGATCATCTGGTCAGAACGCCAAGATTGCCCGCCTATCCATTGAAATTCAAGCAGATTGCTGCGCTTCATTAATGGCATGTGGCAATCGCCGTGCCTGCTCCAGTAGATCGATTATGGCCCTGGCCGCATTGGACAGTGTGCGGTGACGATGAAACAGATAGCCCAGTGGGCGCTCGATGGGCGGGTGCTCCAGCGGCAGGACGACCATATCATCGCTGATCATGGTCTCTGGCATGACGCTCCAGCCCAAACCGATGGTTACCATCATCTTGAGGGTTTCGAGATAGTTGGTCGACATCGCCACATCAATATTTAGCTGCTCTCGTGCGAAGCTTTCCATCACAATGCCGCGGGTAAAGGTCATTTCGCCGGGGAGCACGGCCGGATAATGTGACAGGTCAGCCAGCTGACTGACGGGATGTGTTGCCAGGGGGTGATCCTGCGCGCAGACAAACCGCAACCGATCTGTCCAGACCGGAACGCTGACAAGGGCGGGGTTGGGGGCAGGGGACATGGTGACGATGCCCAGCTCCAGATCGCCTGACAGTACGCCGGCATAGGCTTTTTCAGAATCCAGAAAGCGCATGTCGAGACGTACGGCAGGGTGTTTGCGGGTAAAGTGCTTCAAAAGTGGCGGCAGGCGATGAAGGCCGACATGGTGGCTGGTAGCCAGCACAAGGCTGCCCTGCACATCCCCCTGCAGGTTGGAGAGTGCCCGTCGAGTGTCATCGAACATGGCCAGAATCTGGTGAGCGCGAGGCATCAGCAGGCGTCCGGCTTCGGTCAGGTTGATTCGTCTGCCGATGCGGTCAAACAGTCTACTGCCGACCTGTGTTTCAAGTACGGCAATGCGCTTGCTGATGGCGGGCTGCGTCAGGTGAAGCTGTTCGGCCGCTTGGGAAAAGGAGCTGGTTTGCGCCACGGCCAGAAAGGCCTTCAGGCTTTGTGTATCCATTGCTATTCCTTACTGGAATCCATGGGATAAAAAACATGAATTGATTTTATGGTAGCACGGCCTTACCGTTGATCCCATGATATCGGGCCATGCCGGCCCGCCGAGGCAGCCTGACGATGGCCGTACTGGCTGCCCATAAACAAGGGCGACAGCCTTGACCGGGGCTGGGGAGAGAGAGATGGCAGGACGTACCCTGTATGACAAGTTGTGGGACAGCCACCTGGTGCAGCAGCGCGACGATGGCACATCGCTTATTTATATCGATCGCCAACTGCTTCACGAAGTGACCTCGCCGCAGGCCTTTGAAGGTCTGCGCCTCGCAGGGCGCCGGCCGTGGCGGCTGGATTCCAACCTGGCCACGCCGGATCACAATGTGCCTACCACGCTCAAGGAGCGCAGTGTCGGCATTGGCGGGATCGAGGACGAAGTCTCTCGCATCCAGGTGCAGACCCTCGATGACAATTGCCGTTCCTTTGATATCGAGCAGTTTTCCATCAATGATGAGCGGCAGGGTATCGTGCACGTGGTCGGTCCCGAGCAGGGGGCAACACTGCCGGGAATGACCGTGGTCTGTGGTGACTCTCATACCGCCACGCACGGTGCCTTTGGCGCGTTGGCGCACGGTATCGGGACCTCCGAGGTTGAGCACGTGCTGGCTACCCAATGTCTGATTCAGCGCAAGATGAAAAACCTGCTGATTCAGGTCGATGGTGAGCTCGGTGAGCGCATCACTGCCAAGGATATCGTGCTGGCCGTGATTGCTCGTATCGGGACGGCGGGCGGTACAGGGTACGCGATTGAATTTGCCGGCTCGGCCATTCGCGGGTTGTCCATGGAAGGTCGCATGACCATTTGCAACATGGCCATTGAAGCCGGGGCACGTGTTGGTCTGGTAGGCGTGGATCAAACCACGATCGACTACGTCGCCAGGCGTCCGTTTGCACCGACCGAAGAACAGTGGGAGCAGGCGGTAGCTGCCTGGCAGGATCTGGTCTCGGACAGGGATGCCGTGTTTGACAAGGTCGTAACGCTTGATGCCAGTGAGATCGAGCCTCAGGTCAGCTGGGGAACCAGCCCTGAAATGGTTACTGGCATCAACGGTCAGGTGCCTGATCCGGCCTCCATCAGTGATGAGCCGCGTCGGCGCGGCATCGAGCGTGCGCTTGAATACATGGGGCTTCATGGTGGTCAGAACATCAAGGATATTCACCTTGATCGTGTATTCATCGGCTCCTGCACCAACTCGCGTATTGAGGATCTTCGTGCTGCCGCTGAAGTGGTCAGAGGGCATCATGTGTCCTCCAGCATCAAGCAGGCGATGGTGGTGCCGGGGTCGGGGCTGGTCAAGCGGATGGCCGAGCGTGAAGGGCTGGATACCATCTTCAAGCAGGCCGGCTTTGAATGGCGCGAGCCTGGCTGCTCCATGTGTCTGGCGATGAATGCTGACAAGCTTGGCGCGGGCGAGCACTGTGCCTCGACGTCGAACCGCAACTTTGAAGGGCGTCAGGGGTATGGCGGTCGGACGCATCTGGTGAGCCCTGCGATGGCTGCCGCCGCCGCGATTGCCGGTCATTTCGTGGATATTCGAGAGTGGTCCTTCAATCCGGAAAGGGAGACAGCCTGATGAACAAGTTTGTACGCCATGACGGTCTTGTTGCACCGCTGAACCGGTCCAATGTTGATACTGACCTGATTATTCCAAAGCAGTTTCTGAAATCGATCAAGCGAACCGGCTTTGGCCCCAATCTGTTTGATGAACTGCGCTATCTGGACGAAGGCTTTCCGGGACAGGATGCGAGCAATCGTCCGAAAAACCCCGAGTTTGTCCTCAATCAGCCGCGTTACGAGGATGCCAGCATTCTGCTGACGCGAAGCAATTTCGGGTGTGGCAGCTCGCGTGAGCATGCCCCCTGGGCGCTGGAGGATTTCGGGTTCCGTGTCATCATTGCCCCAAGCTTTGCAGATATCTTTTTCAACAATGCCTTCAAGAACGGTCTCTTGTTGATCACGTTAAGCGAGGCGCAGGTCGAGTCGCTGATGAAGCAGGTTGAAGCCACACCGGGTTACCGGCTTGATATCGATCTTGCCGAGCAGGTCATCCATTGCCCGGATGGCACTACGCTGGCGTTCGAGGTGGATTCATTCCGCAAGTACTGCCTCGAAAACGGGCTGGATGACATTGGATTGACTCTTCAGCAGGCAGATGCGATCAAGCAGTTTGAAACCACCTACCGTCAGAACAACCCGTGGTTGTTTCGGGCGCCGGTCGCCTGATGTAATGAGTGCACATTGAACAGCCTCCGGACAGTGCCCCATTGCACTGTCCGTCAACCGTCAATGAGCGCATGGTGCGCTCATTTTTTATAGTCATGAGCAAGAGGCAAAGGAATGAGTCAGCATATTCTGGTACTTCCCGGCGACGGGATCGGCCCTGAAATTACCCGTGAAGCGGTCAGGGTACTGGAAGCCTGTCAGGCGCAGGGGCTCGATATCACCATCGAGCACGATATTGTAGGCGGTGCTGCCATTGACCGGCATGGCGTGCCACTGGCTGATGAAACCCTGGAGCGTGCCCGGCGTGCCCAGGCTATTCTGCTGGGGGCCGTTGGCGGGCCGAAGTGGGATACGATGGAAGATATCAGCAAGCGTCCTGAAAAGGGGCTGCTGGCTCTTCGCAAGGAGCTCAATCTCTTTGGTAACCTGCGCCCGGCGCTGCTGTATCCGCAACTGGCCGAGGCATCAAGCCTCAAACCGGAAGTGGTGTCAGGGCTGGATATCATGATTGTCCGTGAGCTGACCGGTGGTATTTACTTTGGTCAGCCGCGTGGGTTCGGCGAGCGCGAGGACGGCACGCGTTACGGTTACAACACCTATATCTATGATGAGAAGGAAGTCGAGCGGATCGGTCGAATTGCCTTTGACATGGCTGGCAAGCGTGGCGGCAGGCTGTGCAGCGTTGACAAGGCCAACGTGCTGGAGGCCACTATCCTGTGGCGTGAGGTCATGAATCGACTGGCTCCGGAATACCCGGAGGTCGAGCTGTCTCACATGTATGTCGACAACGCTGCCATGCAGCTGGTACGGGCACCGAAACAGTTCGACGTCATCGTCACCGGCAACATGTTCGGCGATATTCTGTCTGATGCGGCCGCCATGCTGACCGGCTCGATCGGCATGCTGCCCTCTGCATCGCTCAATGAGCATGGCTGCGGCATGTTCGAGCCCTGCCATGGCAGTGCTCCGGATATCGCCGGGCAGGGCCTGGCCAATCCACTGGCCACTATTCTTTCAGTGGCCATGATGCTTCGCTATTCACTGAATGCCCCGGCGATGGCGGATCGTATCGAGCGGGCCGTCGGGCGTGTACTGGATAATAACCTGCGTACGGCAGATATTGCGTATGACGGCACACGCCAGGTCACGACCCGGGAAATGGGTGATGCCGTGGTGGCTGCGTTTGAGCAGGACAGTCAGTAGAGAAGGCGCCGACGCTGATAACACCATTGACGAATAACAACGGGAGCAGGATATGTTAAGGACTGGATTTGTTGGCTGGCGCGGCATGGTAGGGTCCGTGCTGTTGCAGCGCATGCAGGAAGACGGTGATTTCAAGCACATCGAGCCGGTATTTTTCTCTACCTCCCAGGTGGGGGAGCCTGCGCCGGAGGTTGGAGTGGATGCTCCGCCATTGCAGGATGCCCACAGCATCGAAGCGCTTAAATCCCTCGACGTTATCATTACCTGCCAGGGTGGCGATTATACCTCCAGCATGTATCAGCCCCTGCGCGACAGCGGCTGGGATGGCTACTGGATCGACGCTGCCAGTACCCTGCGCATGGCCGATGACGCTGCCATCGTGCTGGATCCGGTCAATCGGAAGGTGATTGACCAGAAGTTGAGTGATGGCTGCAAGACCTTCTGTGGGGGCAACTGCACGGTCAGTCTGATGCTGATGGGGCTGGGAGGGTTGTTCGACGCCGGACTGATCGAGTGGATGACCTCCATGACCTATCAGGCTGCTTCCGGTTCCGGTGCGAAGAACATGCGTGAGCTATTGTCACAGATGGGGCAACTTGGCGATGTGGTGCGCAGTGATCTGGCCAACCCCAGCGCGGCCATTCTGGACATTGATCGCAAGGTAACCGCTGCAATGCGGGGCAGTGACTTCCCTATCGATCATTTTGGTGCCCCGCTGGGCGGCAGTCTGCTGCCCTGGATCGACAAGAAAATGGATAACGGCCAGAGCAAGGAAGAATGGAAGGGGGGTGTGGAAACCAACCGCATTCTTGGCACGGGTGACCGCCCGATTCTGATCGACGGCTTGTGCGTGCGTGTCGGAGCCATGCGCTCTCACTCCCAGGCCTTCACTATCAAGTTGACCCGGGATGTGCCGATGGATGAAATCGAGGATCGCATTGCACGGCACAACGAGTGGGTCAGCGTCGTGGCCAACGACAAGGAAGATACCCTGTCTTCACTGACGCCAGCCGCAGTGACCGGCACGCTGAATGTCCCTGTCGGTCGGTTGCGCAAGCTGGCCATGGGGGGAGAGTATCTGACGGCGTTCAGTGTGGGTGACCAGCTGCTGTGGGGCGCTGCCGAGCCGCTCAAACGAATGCTGATGGTGCTCAGGGAGCACAAGGGGCTTTAAGCCACTCAGTGTGCCTGCGGTACTGCGCCTCCTTCGGGAGGCGTTTTGGTATGCGATCCCGAACTCTGCTTACGGCCGCTGTGCGGCAGGCTATCAAGGATTGCCATGAACCATTTTGCAGGTCGCATGCTGCTTGTTTCGCTGTTTCTGTCGGCCTCCCCGGCATGGGCTCTTGGTGTGGGGGAGCCGCGTCTGAGTTCCTCCCTGAACATGCCTCTGGCTGCTGCATTACCACTGACAGACACCGGCAGCCTGACGGCTGATGACATCCATGTCGGCCTGGCCAGCGCTGCCCGCTTCAATGAGGCCGGTCTTGCTCGTACGGCACAAACCGATACGCTTGATTTTGCCGTGACCGGTGGGCCGGGGAATCTGCAGATTACCATTGTAGGGCGTGCGCCTCTGCGAGAGCCGGTGCTGGATACCGTGCTGGATATAAGCTGGCCCGGAGGGCAGCTTCAGCGTCATGTGGCGTTTCTACCGGGCCTGAACCCGGAGGGTGTTCGGTCAGCATCGCTCCCTGCGCCATCTCCAGTGCCGGATGCCCGTGTGGTGCCCTGGCCGGTCACCGCCCAGGCGCGCAAGGGTGAGGATCTGGCCGCCGTCGCCGCTCGCCTTGCCAACGAACGCAGCGTGACGCCGGCGCAGATGCAGTGGGCACTCATGCAGGCCAATCCCTCGCTGTCCACCTTTGAACAACCTCTCAAGCGCTTTGGTCCGCTGGTTGTTCCGAGTGAAGGCAGTGTGCTCTCACAGCCGACTGCACAGGTACGGACAGGTCTTGCAGCTGCCTTGAAAAAAACACCGGCTGACGCCTCGCCTGTCCCTGATTTGCCGCTCGCCGGTGATGTGTCTGCCCGGCTGGATCAACTGGAAAGTCGCACGGCCCTGTTGGATGATCTCGCGACCTGGGGGGCCAGATTGTCCGAGTGGCAAAATCGCCTTCAGATAGTGGAGGCGCGCCAGGCAGAGGCGCGCTCCTCACTTGAAGCGCTCGAAACCCGGCTGGCCGGAGAAGAGGCACGCCTCGGCAAGCGTCTCGATCAGCTTGCCTATCAACAGTCATCGTCTGTTTCTCAGCGCCTGGCCGAGCCTGATACCTCTCGGTGGAAGGTCGGTGACAGCATGCTGGCCGCCGGCGCGGTCTTTCTGGTCATTGCACTGAGCAGCCTGCTGGTTCTTCGACGTAGGCGCCGTATCAGCGAACAGAACGAGGACGTCGTGGAGCCTGTTATTCAGCAGGCACCCCATGCTCCTGAGCCTGTCACGCCGTCGCCCCGGCATGCAGCCTCTGAGCCGGTCGTAAATGCACCTGTAGTAGATGCTCTGAAGGTGGCAGCACCGCTTGACGCTGCAGCAGTCGAGGATGTCTTTGAAAAGGCGGTTGCTGACAGGGAGGTTTCAGGAAAGACGGAGCAGGCTACGCCCGAAACTACCGACAATGCCCCCGCGCCCTTCAGCACACCATCCCCGGCCATGCCTGAACTGGAGTTCACCATGGGCTCGGGGGCCAAAAAAGCAGAGGCTCCTCCTGAAAGCGAACAGCAGGATATCGTGGATATCTTTATTTCACATGGGCGTCTCGATGCAGCTCGTGAAATGCTGGAAGGTGAGCTGACGGGTACTGCAGGTCGGCCTCGAACGCGTCTTAAGCTGATGGAAGTGCTGGCAGCGCTGGGTCTAAGCGATGAGCTGGAACAGCATGCAGATGTACTTGCCACTCATGATGACGATGAGATACGAAAGCGCGCCATGGCATTGACCGGGCGTGATTTCATGGCAGGTGCGCCGCTGACGCTTGAAGGCGGTGATGGTGGACTTGCCGAATCATCGGTGATGGATACGGCCGGGTCATATGGTGAGTCTGATATTGTCGACAGCGATTCACCGACCTGGGCGCTGGAGGAGGTGGCATTTGATGGGCTTGATCAGGATAATGGCAGTCTTGCGGATACCGCCCCTGATGAGCGGTTGACCCGAGCCCATTTGCTCCTTGAGGAAGACAAGGCCGACGAGGCCATGGCCCTGTTGTTCGACGTCATGGATGACGGTGACCCGGCGTCAAGGGATGCTGCGCGTCACCTGCTGGAGCGTTACGAGACGAATTGATGCATGTCCCTGTTTGATTTTCTGGATGAAACCGCCCCGATGACGGGGCGTCTTGCGTTGGGCATTGAGTACAATGGCCAGCAATACATGGGCTGGCAACGTCTGCAGCATGGCCCATCCGTACAGGCAGCGCTTGAAAGGGCACTGTCTCGTATTGCTGCCGCGGAGGTGGAAGTGCTCAGCAGTGGTCGAACAGACTCGGGCGTGCACGCCACCCGGCAGATTGCCCATTTTGACGCCCCGTCTCCCCGGACTGAAAAAGCCTGGATGATGGGGGCAAACGCCATATTGCCGCGGGACATCACCATTCACTGGATTCGCGAAGTTCCCTCGGACTTTCACGCCCGCTTCAGTGCTCTTGGCCGGCGCTATCGGTATGTCATCTATAACCGCGCGTCGCCGCCGGCCCTTGAGCATGATCGCGTGACCTGGCATCGTACGCCGCTGGATCACGAGTTGATGCACCAGGCGGGACAGGCACTGGTTGGCGAGCATGATTTTTCCGCCTATCGGGCTTCCAGCTGTCAATCCGTCACTCCCTGGCGATTTCTGCACCATCTTGAGGTTAGCCGGCATGGGCCGCTGGTGGTGATCGATATTCAGGGAAATGCCTTTCTGCACCATATGGTACGCAATATTGCCGGTGTGCTGATGGCCATCGGCGACAGGAGTCGTCCGGTGGCCTGGGCCGAGGAAGTGCTGCAAGGGCGAGATCGGACGATAGGTGGCATCACGGCTCCGGCAGCCGGCCTTTATTTCATCGACAGCTGTTATGACGATTATTACGGTCTGCCTGCAGAACCGCTCGGCCCTTCATTTCTATGGCATACCGGTGAGTGGAGTGGTGAACGTGCAGTGCCCGTCAATGCCGTTACGCAACACAGGAGGCATTCATGAACCAGCGTTGTCGTATCAAGATCTGCGGATTGACGCGTCCCGAGGATGTGGATCACGCCGTGATGTCAGGGGCTGATGCGCTTGGATTTGTGCTGTGGCCGGGTAGTCGCAGAGCCATCGAGCCGGACACACTGCAAGCCCTGTCTGCCCGTGTTCCTCCTTTTGTAACGCGAGTAGGTCTGTTCGTGGACCAGTCGGCGGAGTTGATCGCCGCCTGTCTCCCGTTTCTCGATATGCTGCAGTTTCACGGCGATGAGCCGCCGGAGGCCTGTCGGCTTTATGGCCGTCCCTGGCTCAAGGCGCTGCGGATGAAGGACGACCTTGATGTCGAGGCCGCCATGGATCGATACCACCAGGCGCAGGGCATTCTGCTTGATGCCTATCGTCCGGGTGTGCCCGGGGGGACCGGTGAAGCCTTTGACTGGGCGCGAGTACCTGTCGCCGGTCGAGGGCGTATCGTGCTGGCAGGCGGGTTGACGGCGGATAATGTTGGCCTGGCCATCCAAACTGCGCGCCCGTTTGCCGTGGATGTTTCCGGTGGCGTTGAACAGTCACCCGGTCAAAAGAGCGCCGAGCGCCTTGAAGGCTTTATTGATGCGGTCAGACAAGCCGAAATGGCGCCATATTAGTGTATTTGAAATGCATGACGCCGCCCCTTGCGATAAACTCACGCCTTTGGTTATAGCCGCATGCGGCGTCGCTGTTTGGCAGCGTTATCTGATTATCAGGCATCCGGCATGTCCGGGTGTGACAGTTTGAATCTGAATACGGAATCCTTTGCGTTATGAGCTGGCTGGATAAAATTGTCCCGTCCATGGGACGTACGCAGCGCGCTGATCGCCGCAACAATATCCCGGATGGACTGTGGCACAAGTGCCCCAAATGTGAAGCTGTGCTGTATCGGCCCGAGCTCGAGCGTAACAGCCACGTTTGCCCGAAATGTGATCATCATCTGCGCCTGAACGCCCGCAAGCGTCTGGCCTGGTTTCTGGATGAAGATGGCCGGGACGAAGTGCTGACGGACCTCGAACCAGTGGATCGCCTGAAGTTTCGTGATTCGAAGAAGTACAAGGACCGTCTGGCCGCAGCCCAGAAAGGGACGGGCGAAAACGATGCTCTGATCGCCATGAAAGGCACGCTCAAGCAGCTCCCGGTGGTGACCGTAGCGTTCGAGTTCAATTTCATGGGGGGGTCCATGGGTAGTGTGGTCGGTGAAAAATTCGCACGTGCCGCCACCATCGCCCTTGAAGAGCAGCGTCCGTTGATCTGTTTTGCGGCCAGTGGCGGTGCTCGCATGCAGGAAGCCCTGTTCTCGCTGATGCAGATGGCCAAGACTTCTGCAGCACTTGAGCGCCTGCGCATGGCCGGTATTCCCTATATTTCCGTACTGACGGATCCGGTATTCGGCGGTGTGTCCGCGTCACTCGCCATGCTGGGTGATCTGAACGTGGCAGAGCCCAATGCCCTGATCGGCTTTGCCGGCCCGCGTGTCATTGAACAGACCGTGCGTGAAAAACTGCCGGAAGGCTTTCAGCGCAGTGAGTTTTTGCTGGAGCATGGCACGGTCGACATGATCGTGCATCGCAGTGAAATGCGCGATCGGCTTCATAATGTACTGAGCATCATGACCCATCAGCCCATGACGGCTCTCGATGACGAGCCCGTAGAACCCGTTGAGACAGACCGGGCTGACGGCGACGTTTCTACGCCATCATGAGTAGTGGCCGGACGCTGGAACAGTGGTTGACGCTGCTTGAGCGCCGCCACCCGGTCGCCATAGACATGGGACTGGACCGTATTCGTGTTGTTGCTGATCGGCTGGGCCTGACCGACAGGCCCATTGCCGATCGGGTGGTCACGGTGGCCGGTACCAATGGCAAGGGCTCTACCGTAGCAATGTTGAATGCGCTGGCAAGCCATCATGGTCTGCGTTGTGCGGTGTATACCTCTCCGCATCTTCTGCACTATAACGAGCGGATCAGGCTGTCGGATGGCCTGGTGCGTGATGCCGAGCTGGTGCGCGCCTTTGAAGCAATCGATGACGCCTGCGGCGAAACCTCCCTGACGTATTTCGAAGCCGGCACACTGGCAGCGCTTTGGTTGATTCAGCAGGATGCCCCCGATATAGCGGTTCTGGAAGTCGGCCTGGGTGGCCGGCTTGACGCCGTTAATCTGGTGGATGCCGATGTGGCCGTGGTCACTACCGTGGCACAGGATCATGCTGATTATCTTGGCAACGATCTTCAGAATATCGGCCGCGAAAAGGCCGGTATCATGCGTGCCGGCCGCCCGGCGGTGCTGGGCAGTGAGCATCTGCCGTCGTCCGTGGCCGCCCATGCAGAAGAGATTGGTGCCGTGCCGGTTTACTGTCTGGGACAGGACTTTCGCCGTACCGAGCCTGATGGTGAGTTTTGGCACTGGCAGGGGCGTGATACCGATGGAGAGCGTGTCGGGCTGAGCGATCTTCCTGACCCTGGCCTGCCTCTGGATAATGCTGCGACTGCGCTTCAGGCTTTGATGCTGGCTGACGTTTCGCTGACGGCCAGTGCCGTCGAGCAGGCCTTCAAACAGGTGGAATTACCGGGGCGCATGCAGTGGCTGCATCGTGCCGGTCGTCAGTGGTGCCTGGATGTGGCACATAACCCTCATGCCGCCGAATATCTGGCGCAGCGGCTGTGCCAGCGTCCGCCCGGGCATCGAATCTGCATTCTTGCCATGCTGGGTGACAAGGATGCCGAGGGCGTTATTCGCGCCCTGATGCCGGTGGTGGACGAATGGAGAGTGGCTGGTCTGCCCGGTGAGCGTGCCCGCGACGCTGCCTCGCTTGCCCTGGAGGTTCAGCGGCTGGGTGGTCACGTGACAGCCTGCCACGAGACGCCGGGCAAGGCGGTCAGTAACCTGCTGGCGTCATCCGATCATCCATCGGCAGACGTTCTGGTGTGCGGGTCTTTTTTCACGGTGGCTGATGCACTTGCGGTCATGTCGACCACGGTGTGAACGTCGCCGTACGATGAGTCGGATTTACTGGGCAAGGAGATATCATGAAATACGGGAAGCGTGAGCGCATCATTGGTGCAGTAGTGCTGGTGGCGCTGGCCGTTATCTTTCTTCCGATACTGTTCGATAAGCCGGACAGTGACAGCGGCGGGCCCGAGCCCACTCTGACCATCGAACAGCCGATCGATATGCCGGAGGATCAGAGCGTACCGGCCCCTCAACCGCCGCAGGACACCCAGGGCATTGACGCCGGTGTCAATACCGGTATGGCTGAAGGTGAGCCTGCGCCAGGTAATACGGATGATATGCCGCCACCTGACGCGATTCCCAGTGAACCTGTCCTTCCGGCGGATGAGGACAGTACGGAGACGTCCACGCCTTCGTCTCAGGCGTCTTCATCCTCACAGGCTTCCTCGTCCAGGCAGACGCCGCCTTCCTCAGGTCGTGAGCGTGCTACGGCGGACAGGGAAAGCGCTGATGCCCGTGCGCGTCACAGTGCTGAAAACGACCCCATTCTTGAAGCCGCACGCAAGGGATCGGATGGTTCGGGTAATCCACCGTCAGCCGTCAGTGGCGGCGGCTGGGCGGTACAGTCCGGCAGCTTCAGTAATCCGGAGTATGCCAAGGGGCTGGCCGACAAGCTCAAAGGTAATCACTTCCCGGTTTATACCCTGGCACGCAACAATTTGACCGTCGTACTGGTTGGACCCTATGACAGCAGTGAGTCGGCAGAAAAGGCCAGCACTCAGTTACAACAGCAGGCCAATATCAAGGGGCTGGTCGTGCGTCGCAAGGATGACGAATGAGCTGGACCTGGATTGACTGGGCCTTTGCTGCGGTACTGCTGATCTCCGTACTTTCCGGCATGGCAAAGGGATTCATTCGCGAGGGGTTGGGCCTGCTGGCCTGGCTTGCTGCGCTTGTCGCCGCCAGAATGTTTGCCGGCCCGGCTGGCGAAATCTTTCGTGATTATGTCGCCAGTGCCAACATGCGCCTTGCGATCGGCTTCGTGATCGTGGTGTTTGTGGTCATTGTTGTCTCGGGCATGCTGATTCGCTTTCTTGATGCGGTCATTGAATGGGCCGGGATGGGGCGGTTCAATCGGTTGCTGGGAGCCCTGTTCGGGGCACTTCGTGGGGCTGCGGTGCTGGTGCTCATCTCCGCGGTAGTCGGGCTTACCCCATGGCGGGATGCGCCGGACTGGCAGCAGTCACAGCTTCGACCACTGGTCGGTCAGGCACGTGATGCGCTGATGGCGCACTGGGACAATTGGGAACAGGAAAACGCGGGTGATGTTCAGGCAACATCATCCACTGCTACTGACACATCCGGATAGGAATGTCGTCATGATCTATAAAGCGAGGGTGTACTGATGTGCGGTATTGTCGGCCTTATGGGCAACTCCATGGTCAATCAGGCGCTCTACGATGCGCTGACTGTGCTGCAACACCGCGGCCAGGACGCCGCCGGAATGATGACCTGGGATGATGGTCGCTTTTTTCTGCGCAAGAGCAATGGGCTGGTGCGGGATGTATTTCACACCCGTCACATGAAGCGCCTGCAGGGGAATATCGGTATCGGGCATGTTCGTTATCCCACTGCCGGTTCTTCTTCCGAAGCTGAATCCCAGCCGTTTTATGTCAATTCTCCCTATGGCATCACGCTGGTGCACAACGGCAACCTGACCAACTCGGATCAGTTGGTCAAGGAGCTGTTCAATACCGATCTACGCCACATCAATACACGCTCCGATTCGGAAGTGCTGTTGAATGTGTTTGCTCATGAACTTGGCAAGCAGGGCCATCGCCTTGATGCCGAAGATGTGTTCGATGCCGTACGTCGGGTCCATCGTCGGTGCCGGGGTGGGTATGCTGCGGTTTCGATCATCAGTGACCTGGGCATGGTGGCCTTTCGCGATATCAATGGCATTCGTCCGGTTGTTGTCGGCAAGCGTTGTATCGAAGGTGGTCAGCCGGAATACATGATTGCGTCAGAATCCGTGGCGCTGGATGTGGCCGGGTTCGAACTGATTCGCGACCTTGCTCCGGGTGAAGCGGTCTTTATCAATAACGATCGCGAAATGTTCATGCAGCAATGCTCCGAATCGGCCCGGCTGCGGCCCTGCATCTTTGAATATGTATACCTTGCCCGCCCGGACTCCATCATGGACGGGGCCAACGTGTACGGTACCCGCATGCGGATGGGGCAGAAGCTGGCGCTGAAGGTGGAGCGTGAATGGCCTGACCACGATATCGACGTGGTGATCCCTATTCCGGATACCAGCCGTACCGCGGCGCTGGAGCTTGCCCAGTATCTGGGGGTGAAGTACCGGGAAGGCTTCGTCAAGAACCGCTACATCGGTCGTACCTTTATCATGCCGGGGCAGACGCAGCGCAAGAAGTCGGTGCGTCAGAAGCTCAATGCCATGGATGTCGAATTCGACGGCAAGAACGTGCTGCTGGTGGATGATTCGATCGTGCGCGGCACGACCTGCCAGGAAATCATCCAGATGGCGCGTGAGGCCGGAGCCAAAAAGGTCTACTTTGCGTCGGCGGCCCCCGCAGTGCGTTACCCGAACGTCTATGGTATCGACATGCCGGTGGCCATGGAGCTGATTGGTCATGATCGCACCGACGAGGAGGTCTGTACGCTGATCGGGGCGGACCGCTTGATCTATCAGGACCTCGAAGACCTCAAGGATGCCTGTCGCGAGATCAATCCGGCTCTGGAAGCCTTTGACTGCTCCGTCTTCGATGGTCAGTACGTGACCGGTGATATCGATGGCGACTACCTGGCCCGGCTGGAAGCCGCGCGCAATGATGCTGCTCGACATGGCGGGTCCGTGAGCAGCGCCGTGGTCGAGATGCACAACGATATCGAAGAAGTCGAGTAATGGCTTTCCCCGTCGTCGCTAAAGGGCGGCGACGGGCCAGGCCGGTCTTTGCATGGCAGTAACAAGGACGATTCATGGACAACGAACACCCGCAGTGGCATCCGGATACCCTGGCCGTGCGTGCCGGACACGAGCGCACCTTCGAGCAGGAACACGGTGAGTCGATTTTCACGACATCAAGCTTCGTATACAGCAGTGCTGCCGAGGCTGCCCGCAAGTTTTCCGGTGAAGAGGCCGGTAACGTCTATTCGCGGTTCACCAACCCGACGGTTCATACGTTCGAGCGTCGACTGGCCGCCATGGAGGGGGGCGAGCGGTGTGTTGCGACAAGCTCCGGCATGTCAGCGATCCTTTCCATGGCGCTGGGACTGCTTGAATCCGGGGACGAAATTGTAGCCTCCCGGTCACTGTTTGGCTCAACCATTGGTCTTTTTGACAAGTACCTGGCCAAATTCGGGGTCGTCATTCGATATGTCCCCCTGTCGGATCTATCGGCCTGGGAAGCCGCCGTGACGCCGAAAACCCGGCTGTTCTTTGCTGAAACGCCTTCCAATCCGCTGCAGGAACTGGTTGATATCCGTCGCCTGGCGGATGTAGCACATCGCCATGACATCAAGCTGGTGATCGATAACTGTTTTTGTACGCCTGCGCTGCAAAAGCCACTGTCACTCGGGGCTGATCTGGTCATTCACTCGGCTACCAAGTTTCTGGACGGGCAGGGGCGTGCCATCGGCGGTGCGATTGTTGGCGATCACGATACCCTTGAAAAACTCTACGGGGTGGTACGTACCTGTGGACCATGCATGAGTCCGTTCAATGCCTGGATTTTTCTCAAGGGGCTTGAAACCCTGTCATTGCGCATGAAGGCTCATTGCGACAATGCTCTCGCGCTGGCGCACTGGCTTGAAGCGCATCCCTCCGTTGAGCGAGTGCACTACGCAGGGCTTGAGCATCATGCTCAGCACGCCTTGGCGGTACAGCAGCAAAGTGGATTTGGTGCGGTACTCGGTGTGGAGATCAAGGGAGGAAGGGAAAACGCCTGGTCGGTGGTTGATGCGACACGGTTGATGTCGATCACCGGAAATCTGGGGGATACCAAAACCACCATTACGCATCCGGCCACCACGACTCATGGCAAGCTTTCCGATGAGCAGCGACGCATCGCCGGAATCAGTGATGGCCTTTTACGTATTTCAGTCGGTATTGAAGCACTTGAGGATCTGAAGGCTGATCTGGCCCGAGGGCTTGATCAGCTCGGCGGCTGATCCTCTGCGTCCAGTGCCGTTGCCGGCCCCCGAGCCGGCAACCACTTTTCCCAGAACGGTGGTGTGCCCACTGCTTCCTGCAGGCACTCGATAAAGCGTCTGGTTTTCTGGGGGAGATACCGCCGGTGCGGATAAACGATCTGCACGGGCGGGGCATCTGCCAGACGCAAGTCCGGCAGTAAGGGCACCAGTTGCCCGTCCCGCAGGTCCTCTCCGACCTGAAATCCGGATGTCATGCCATATCCCACACCTGCCATGATGGCATTGCGCAGGATCTCCGGGTCATTGGTCTTGATCTTCGGGATCACTCGCAGGCTGCGTTCGATACCTTCATCATCAATATAGCGCAGCCGATCAAGCTCGAAGCCATCTCGCGAGTACACTGCCGCAGGCAGGGCAATCAATTCTTTCAGTGTCTGTGGCATGCCGTGCTGCGCCACAAAGGCCGGGCTGGCACACAGCACGCGCTGATGGCGCGCCAGATGGCGAGCAATCAGGTTGGAATCGTTCATCGCACTGATGCGTATGCCGAGATCGAAACCGCCACCAATCAGATCGACCAGTGTATCGTCCAGACGCATTTCGATCTGCATGTGCGGGTAGCGCTGTAGATAAAGTCGCAGGCCGCTGGCGACATGGCGTCGCCCGAAGTGTACCGGGCAGGAAATCCTGAGCGACCCCATCGGCTCTGTCTGATAGGCATTGATGACGTCTGATGTTTCGTCCAGGGCTTCCCGCATCTTCAGGCCGCGACGATAGATTTCCTGGCCGATGTCCGTCAGCGAGACGCTTCGCGTAGAGCGATTGAACAGCTGCACCTTCAGCTCACTTTCCAGTGCCCGGATCTGCTTGGAAATGACGGAGCGATTGACCTGCCTTAGATCTGCCGCCCGCGTAAAGCTGCCGGCATCCACGACATCCATGAAGAGAAGCAGTCGTGTGCTTCGTTCCATGCTTATCCCCTGTAGTTATAGTTATTGTTGCCAAAACGGCACTACTGTAATGCCGCCTGCTCTGTTCCAACATCTTAGTTAGCACACTAAACTTCTTGTCATTCGATGAGAGCGTCATCAGCACCTGGCTCAAGGCCGATGGTGCCGGCTTTTTCTCATCAACAGCGAGTTTTATCAAGAAAAATGCAAGGAGTACACAGTATGCGTAATCTTCTCACTATCGTTCTTTCAGGTGCCCTGCTGGCAGCAACTGCCACCCACGCTGTTGCCTCTACCGCGACGCGCGCTCAGGAAGGGATGCTCAATGCCAGCACTACCGGTGAGAATGTAGAAGTGCTCAAGCAGGGCTGGAGTGACACTCGTATGGCGACTCAGGGCCACCCGAATCAGTTTCTGATCCATGTCAGCCAGCCGCAGACCATTGTGCTGTCAAGCAGCCACTTTGCAGGCGACCATGGCGACAGCTATCGCTTGAGTGCAAAGGTATTCAATGAGCAGCGTGAGCTGGTGGCCACAGCCATCAATTCCGATGGCGGTAACTTCAAGCTCAGCCAGCCTCTGGCGGCAGGGGATTACCTGGTTCAGGTCAATGGACAGACGCTCCATAACGAAAATCACACCGATGCTTCCTACCAGCTACATCTTGATCGCCTGTAAATTCCGCAAGGGCAAGGTTCTGTCTTGCCCGGCAACGCGTTATCATGCCGTATCGACTGCCGTTATCCTTGGATAGCGGCTTTTTTATGTGTTTGTCAGGAGCATTGTGTGTCCCGTTCGACGTCGACTTCTCCTCTTTCCCCCATGGGGGCTCAGCTTTGGCAGACCACCTGGCCAATGGCTATCGGGGTCATGTCCCTGCTGGGATTCAATCTGGTAGACAGCCTTTTTGTCGCTCACCTGGGGACGGCACCGCTGGCGGCTCAGTCCTTTACCATGCCCGTCTCCTTTATTGTCATCGGCATTCAGGTAGGTATTGGTATTGCGACAGCCGCACTGATTTCTCGAGCTCTCGGCCGGGACGAAAAGGCTCGGGCTCATCGTTTGGGGAGCCTGGTAATGATCGGCGGGGGCGTCACCCTTGCTCTGGTGATGATGCTGTTGTGGTGGTTACGGCGCCCGATCTTCTCGGCCATGGGAGCACAGGACAGCCTGAGTGGATTGATCGATGCCTACTGGGCACCCTGGCTGGTTACAAGCTGGATCGGCGCCATGCTGTATCTGGGCTATAGCCTGTTTCGGGCACATGGATATACCCGGTTTCCGGGTCTTGTGATGGTGATTACCAGCCTGATCAACGTCGTTATGGACCCGCTTTTGATCTTTGGTATGGGCCCGTTTCCCGATCTTGGTCTGCCGGGTGCGGCCTGGGCGACCATGATTTCCTTTACCGCAGGGCTGATGATCGTGGGGGTCGCCCTGAGCCGACGTGACTGGTTGACGCTGGCAGGTATCAAGGAGGAGTGGCGCGTCTCCTGGCGAGAGTTTACCGGTATTGCCGGGCCGGCCATGATTACCCAGTTGATGCCACCTCTGGCTGCGCTGTTGGCAACCTCGATTGTCGCTACTCAGGGTAATGCGGCCGTGGCCGCCTGGGGCCTGGCCAATCGAATGGAGAATTTTGCGCTACTGGCGGTGCTGGCCTTGACCATGTCGCTTCCTCCCTGGCTGGGACGGTGCTTCGGGGCAGGGCGATGGAATGAAATCCACGACCTGATGATCTTGAGCTTCAAGGTAGTGCTGGTCTGGCAATTGGTGGTAGGAGTGGTCATGGCGGGTGCCTCGCCCTGGTTGTCGCACTGGATGGCGGCCGATGACGAGGTGAGCCATGCGCTTTCCATTCTGATTCCGTTCATGTTGCCAAGTTATGCCCTGCTGGGGCTTTGCATGGTGGTTGTCTCATCCAGTAACGCACTCGGATGGCCTCGACGCGCCATGATCATTGCCTTTGCTCGGCTGTTTGTCTGCTATCTGCCGTGTGTGGCTATAGGCGCCTGGGTGGCAGGGATCTGGGGTATTGCTGCAGGTGCCGGAATCGGCAATGTGCTGGCGGGGCTGCTGGCCGGCAGCATGTTCTATCGAGGGCTGAAACAAAAACACGCCGCGTCATAGCGGCGTGTTCAGGGGCTGGCCTGTTACCTCTCAGGTGTCGGAGACGTCAGCAATTGCCTGGGCGACATATTCGAGAACATCACTGGACAGGCCGGCAACATTGGCACGCCCGGAACTGACCATGTAAATGCTGTAATCGTTTCGGAGCCGCTCTACCTGGTCCTTGCTCAAGCCTGTGTAGGAAAACATGCCGCGTTGCTGCTTGATGAAGTCGAATTTTTCCGCCAGACCATGAGGGGCCATGGCATCAACAAAGCCGGAGCGCAACTGGTTGATGCGTCCCCGCATGTCATCGACTTCTTCCAGCCACATGCCACGGAGTGCCTCGTCCCCCAGGATGGTGCTGACGACGGCCGCGCCATGGGACGGCGGGTTGGAGTAGTTTTCCCGTGCAACGATGGCCACCTGAGAGCGTACGTTATTCATCTGCTCTTCGTTTTTGGCAACCAGAATCAAGCAGCCGGTGCGCTCGCGATACAGGCCGAAATTCTTGGAGCATGAGCTGGTAATGATCACTTCATCCAGCTGTTCTGCCAACAGGCGTACGCCGTAGGCATCCTCGTCCAGCCCATCGCCGAACCCCTGATAGGCGAAGTCGATCAGGGGCATCAGGTTGCGCTGCTTGACCACATTCAGCACCTGCTGCCATTGCTGTTTGTCCAGGTCAAACCCGGAAGGGTTGTGGCAACACGCATGCAGCAGCACGATATCACCTTCCGGGATCCGGCCAAGGCTGTCCATCATGCCGTCAAAGTCCAGCGTATTTGACGCGCTGACATACGGGTAGCTATGGCGTTCGATACCGGCAGCATCAAAAATGCCGTGATGGTTGGGCCATGTCGGATTGCTCATCCAGATGGCCTTGCCGGGCAGGTTGGTGCGAATGAAGTCCGCCGCCAGGCGCAGGGCGCCGGTCCCGCCGGGTGACTGGGTAGCGCTGGCGCGTTTGTCGGTCAGAAGGGGAGAGCCTTCACCCAGTACCAGCGACAGGATGGCATTACCGTAGGCCGGGTCACCGTGAGACCCGATGTAGCTTTTGGTCTCCTCCTGCTCAAGAAGGCGCTCTTCTGCGGCCTTGACCGACTTGAGTACCGGTGTGTTGCCATGTGCATCGCGATATACACCCACCCCCAGATCCACCTTGCGAGGATTGGTGTCCTTCTTGAAGGCCTCGATCAATCCGAGAATCGCATCACCGGGTACGCGCTCTATGTGCTCAAACATGTTGATGCCAAAGCCTCACTGTTGCCAAAGGAAAAAGACGCTCGAACGTCGTTGCACATTTATCATAACGTGTCATGTGCTACCCCGCACCAGGCAGTGTTGGACTGCTGATCTCCGATGCCTCCCGGGGACGTGCTAGGATAAACTGAGCATGCAAGGTATCGTGTCTGGCAAAGGTATTTATCTGCCCGCGGAGGGGCTGTTGACGTGATCAATATGGATGAATTCGAGCAAATGAGTCTGGGCATGCAGCTGGCCATGATGACGCGGGGCTGGCGAGCTGCCGTCGACAAGGCAATGGAGCCGCTGGGATTGACTCAGGCGCGCTGGGTAGCACTGCTGCATCTTTCCCGACTTGGTGAAGGCACGACACAATCCTGCCTTGCCCAGCATGTAGGCATCGAGCTTCCGTCACTGATGCGCACACTGGACTGTCTTGAAAAGCAGGATCTCATCACACGGCATCGCTGTGACAATGACCGTCGTGCCCGTACGATTCACTTTACCGATGAAGGACGTGTGCTCATGCAGGCCATTCAGGGGCGTTCTCATGAAGTTCATCAGCACCTTCTTCAGGGGTTTTCAGCGGACGAGGTGGCAATACTCGAGGGCATGATCGCGCGGATTGCATCCAATACCGTTGATATTACCCAGGGTGATACACCCGGCTGCTGCGATAAGGCAGAAGAGCGCTCATCGTAGTGGCGGGAATGAAGTGAGCGAGGCTGAATCATCATCAGAGGAGCGAATCATGCACGTCATTATCGATTTATGTGTGGTGCCACTGGGCGTCGGCGTTTCCGTATCAAGCTACGTTGCCCTTTGCCAGCGTGAGATTGATGCGGCCGGCCTGTCGTATCGAATGCATGCCTATGGCACCAATATCGAAGGCGAATGGGATGCGGTCATGGCGGTAGTCAAGCGCTGCCATGAGGCTGTACACGAGGCTGGGGCGCCGCGTATTACAACCACCATGAAGCTGGGTACGCGTACAGACCGTCATCAGAGCATGGATGACAAGGTAACCAGTGTTGAGCAGGTGTTGTCCGGTGAGCAGTAACAGGAGCCTGACAGGTTATTCGGCAGGGGCATCCTTTTACTGCTCGTGAATGTCGAGTGATGTCAGCTGCAGCGGACAAGCCAGTTGACCTGAAAGCCATCACCTTCCTGAGTTGCTGCTTCAAGGTCCGTGTCTTCACTGATCATTGCATCTTTCTGGAGTGCGCTCGCCATGATGGCGCCCGGCCCATCGGCCGGAGCTTCAATCGTCTGATCGATCACCGTATAGTCAGAGCGGTCCATGCGTTTGCAATAGGTGCTTGCCTGTGATGCTGCTTCGGCCAGGGCGACGTCCCGATCGGCATCCATGGCTGCGATGGCATGTGGGCGAGCCTGAGTTGAAGCCATGTCGGTTCCGGTTGATGTGCAGCCTGACAGCAGCAGTGGGCTCAGCAGAAGAAGCGCCAGCGAGGCAGGCGTACGAAGGGTAGTCATGGTCATTCCTTGTGCATTAAATGGGCTCATGGCGCTTCTCGGCATGGTTGATCAACCAATCTGAATCCTGCCCTTGGCATAGCGAAGCCCCGGGGTTTGCCGCGTGGCCAGAAAGTACCCCAGTGACAGCGATCCGACGCGGCCGAGCAGCATGGTCAATACCAGCAGTAGCTGACCCTCACCACTGAGATGTGGCGTGACACCGCGCGACAGACCTACCGTGCCGAACGCTGATACGGTTTCAAAGGCCAGATCCAGAAACGGTTTGCCTGGCTCGGTGATACTCAACCCGAACAGTACCGTAAATACCAGGATCATTGCGCTCAGGGCAACGGCGACCGCCTTGAAAACGATTTCGCTTGAAATGCGTCGGCTGAAGATGACCGGTTCCGTCGACCCTCTCAGGAAGGCGCGTGCGGTCAACAGCAGCACGACAAAGGTCGTGACCTTGATGCCGCTGGCGGTAGAGCCGGGTCCGCCGCCGATGAACATGTACAGCATGGTCAACAGGCTGCTGGGCGTGGTCAGGTCACCTGTATCGATGGTATTGAATCCGGCGGTGCGTGGTGTCACGGCCTGAAACCAGGCCGCCAGCCACTTGTCGCTCAACGAGGGCATCCCCCCCAGCGTGTGCGGATTATGCCATTCGAGAAGGGCAAACATCAGGGTGCCGACGACGTTCAGCCCGACGGTGGTCAGAATGACTAGGCGCGTCTGCATTGACCAGGGCGTGTGCCTGCGATGCTTGAGCAGTTCCTGCACGACGGCAAAGCCCAGACCACCGATGATAAAGGAAGCGGTAATGGTCAGTGTTACCAGCGGTGAGCCAGCGTAATGGACCAGGCTGTCACTCCACAATGAAAACCCGGCATTGTTGAAGGCGGAAATGGCATGAAACACGCTGTACCACAGTCCCTTGTGCCAGCCGAGATCGGGCACCCACGCAATGGCCAGCAGCAGGGTTGTCAGCAGCTCGACCACCAGGGCAAACACAATGACCAGCCGTACCAGTTGCAGTAAATCACTGTAGGAAGACTGATTGAGTGATTCCCTGACCACGTTCTGTTGCTGGATCGGCAGGCGAGCGCCCAGAAAGACCATGGTGAGCGCTGCAAAGGTCATGAACCCCAGACCGCCAAGTTGTATCAGAATCAACAGGATCACCTGACCCCAGGTGGTCAGATGCTGGCCTACATCCATGACGCCAAGCCCTGTGACCGTAATGGCCGATGTGGCGGTAAACAGCGCTTCCATCCAGGTAATCGAAATGGTGGTCGAGCCAGGAAGCTGAAGAGCAAGCGTGCCCAGAATTGCCAGCACGGTAAAGCCGGTCAGTAGCATCAGTGGCGGATTGAGCTGCAGCGCTCGGTGCCGGAACAGATGGCTGCGTTTGGAGTGCTGCAGGGGGTGGGGCAATGGCATGGTTTGTCTGTCCTACAGTTTGTCGCCGAACTGGCGCAGGATATCCAGTTCACCCATCAATATCAGTTGCCCGCCGGCCTGTATTTCCATGTCTCCGGTCGGGCTGCAATGAAGTTTTCCATCCTGCTTGAGGCCGACTACCCGGGCCTTCTCATTTTTGAGGCCCAGATCATCGATGGTGTTGCAGCTGGATACCAGGCGCTCGGTGAGCTCTATTTCCACCACGTACTGCTGATCACCGAGATGAATGAAATCCATGACCGCATGATAGCTGAGGCTTTCCGCTACACGGATACCGATGTCGTATTCCGGATGAATAATACGGTCGGCGCCGATATAGCTCAGCAGTTTATGGTGATCATCGCTCAGGGCCTTGACCCACAGTTCCTTTACCTTGAGCTCCTTGAGATAAAGGGTGGTCATCATGCTGGCTTCGATACTGTCATCCACATCCACCAGTACGGCATTGAACTCGCTCAGGTTCAATTCCTGCAGGGCCTTTTGATCGGTGGGGTCGGCAATAACAGCCTGGGTAATATGTTCGGCCAGTCGATCAACGCGTCTTTCGTCGCGATCAACGCCGAGTACCTCATGTTTCTGGCGATGCAGTTCAAGTGCAACTGTGCTGCCGAAGTAGCCCAGTCCGATAACGGCAAATTGACGGCTCATGTGATTCCTGTGAAGTAGCAACGGACAATGAATAGGAGCATAGCGGGTGATGTGGTGTCATGTATCGCGCTGCTCGCGGCTTCGCGATAAAATGCTCGGCTTGCGCGTACCGAGCAGGGCGCATTGATACAACAAAATGAGTGAACAGGGACATGAGCAATTCATCGACAGCCACCACCCAATGGGTCGGTCGGTGGGGCTTTGTGCTTGCTGCAACAGGGTCGGCAGTAGGTCTTGGCAATATCTGGAAATTCCCTTACATGACCGGGGAATATGGTGGTGCTGCTTTTGTACTTGTGTACCTTGCGTGCATTCTGGCCATCGGTGTACCGGTAATGATGGCCGAGATCGTCTTCGGGCGCCGGGGGCGTGGCAGTCCGGTGGATGCCTTGAAGGCAATGGCTCGCGAATCACGCTGCAGTCCGCTCTGGTCGCTGACTGGCTGGATGGCCATGCTCTGCGGGTTCCTTATCCTCTGCTTTTATGTAGTGGTGGCCGGCTGGGCATTGTCCTATGTCTGGAAATCCATCAGTGGCGGGCTGGGACTTGGTAATGTCGAGGCTTATCAGGCCCTGTTCGGGGCAACCAATGCCAGCCCCTGGACGCTCGGTGGATGGAGTACCCTGGTGACATTGATCACGATGCTCATTGTCGGCAAGGGGGTGCAGGAAGGTATCGAGAAGAACGTCAACTGGATGATGCCAGGTCTGGTGGTGCTGCTGGCCGTCATGATCGTTTATGCGTTCTTTTCCGGCGGCTTCGGTGAGGGCGCACGGTTCCTGTTTGCCTTTGATCCGAGCAAGCTGACGGCAGGTGCCCTGCTGGCAGCACTGGGGCATGCGTTCTTTACGTTGAGTCTGGCCTCCGGTGCCATCCTGACCTATGGCGCCTATCTGCCGGCTCATCGCTCCATCGCCCGTACAACGGTACTTGTGGCACTGTGCGATACGCTGATTGCCCTGATGGCCGGTCTGGCGATCTTCCCGATCATCTTTGCCAATGGCATGGATCCGTCGTCCGGCCCGGGGCTTATCTTCATGAGTCTGCCGATGGCGTTCGATCACATGCCATTTGGCGGCATCATCGCGACCGTTTTCTTTATCATGCTTTCGCTGGCGGCACTGACGTCTTCCATCTCGATGGTCGAGGCAACCATTGCATTCCTTGAACGGCATACGCGGTACAGCCGGCGTGCTCTCAGCGTGATGGTGGGCGTTGTGCTGTGGATTATCAGCATGATGGCCATGCTTTCATTCAATGCAGGAGCCGACTGGACGCCAGGGGGCAAGACGGTGTTTGACTGGCTGGACTATCTGACGTCGCGCTGGATGATGCCACTGGGTGGTCTGCTGACAGCCATCATGGCCGGATATGTCTTCAACCGGCAGGCCCTGAAGGATGAGCTGGCCGTATCTTCACTGGTATGGGGGTTGTGGCAGTTCGCGCTGCGTTATATCACCCCGGTCGGCATTGTATTGATCTTTATCGACGCCCTTGGCTGGTGGGCGATTGACCTGGAACAGCAGTGGATGTACCTGCTTGCGCTGGTTGCTGTATTCGCTCTGGGCGGTGAAGTCTGGCGACGTCGTCAGACCGGCTGATTCATGCAGTCCGATCCACGGACATGATGTTCAACGACAAGGGCCCCGCAAATGCGGGGCCCTTGTCGTTGCTTTCCATCTCCATCAGGTGTCACGGCGCCGAGCGAATGCTCCAGCGGGTGTTGACGCTGGCCTCGATGCTGATCATTCCAGGTTCAAGTGCCGGGGCACTTTCCTTGGCCGAGCGTGCCTGCATCATGCTGTAGCGGGGCATGGGTGGCGCCCCGGGAGTGGAAGCATCAGCCTGCTCCAGGGGGCCCAGATGTACGCTGGAGGCCTGTGCAATGGCTTCTGCCTTCTGGCGCGCTCGGGTGATGGCGCTGGCCAGGGCCTTGTCTTCAAGTGCCGCACGCTGACTGGTATCAAAGGCCGGCTCGCTCAGTCGGTCTACCTGTTGATCAAGCAGGGCATTGACGACCTGTGGCAGGTGATCCAGTTGTCGAAGTGTAATGCTGATCGGTCGCGTAATTTCCCATCGGGTCTGTACGGTGTCGTCCTTTTCAGCCCGTGTCTGCCGGTTTACCGACACGGCTCCGGCGCGAATATCGTTTGAGGCTATGCCGGCCTTTTTCAGCGCGTCCAACAGTGCGGTGGCACGGGCCATGACCTTGTCGCGGGCAGCATCAAATGGCGCTGACGACATATTCCCGGTGTCCATGGTGGTATAAGGCGTGTGATTGACCAGCCAGGCGTCCAGTTTTACTTGATCCGGCGCTGCCTCAATATTGGCCTCGGCACTGACGGTAATGGCCGGTGAGGGCGTGTCGGCAGCATGGCCGGGAAGAGGCAAAAGGAGCAATGCCAGCAAAGGCATGTAAATGATAGTATTTTTCATTGGTGGTCTCGGGCCATGGATACGTGAGTGGCAAGGGTAAAGTTGTAAGGCAATGTGACAAAATATTTTAACTTAACTCCTTTGGCACATTTGTGTAGTAGATCAAGTGATAATATTTCGCAACGTAGTGTGCACAATTGCTTATTCGACTGTGCTGATGAATGCATGCCCCGGCGTTTCTGCCGGTGGTAACAGGTTGGTGAAAAAGGTATTACATTGATGACATCCGGGTGTTTCAGGTCTTCCTCACCTCGTTCGACGACGTCTCCCAGACGGCTGTGGCTTGCCTTTGGCTGTGTGTTTCTTATCCTGGTGATGCCGCTCAAGGCCCGCTCGGTAACCAATGCCTCCTATGCCGTGACCGTTCCCAATACAACACAATGGAACATGACTTCGCCCGGGGGCGAGGACTATCAGGTCATGGTATATGCACCGGACCAGCCACCGCCACCTGGCGGGTTTCCGGTCATTTACATGCTGGATGGCAACGCCACGTTTCCCATGGCGGTAGAGTCGATGCGGGTTCAGCAGGCCTCGGCCCATGGCAGTTTGTCTGCCGCTATTATAGTAGGCATCGGATATCCCGGAGATGAGCCCTTCAATATGGTGCGCCGGGCGCATGATTACACGCCCATGCCACGAGAAGGTGCTCGTCATGCCATGACCGAAGAGGGGCAGGAGGTCAGCTATGGCGGTGCCGAGGCGCTGTATCGGTTCATTCAGCAGCAGGTCAAGCCGGCCATCGAAAAGCGATTCAGGATCAACCCGGGCCGCCAGGCATTATTCGGCCATTCCTATGGGGCGCTGTTTGCGCTGACAACCCTGTTTCGCCATCCTGACGCCTTCAATATCTACATTGCTGCCAGCCCATCACTCTGGTGGGGCGAGGGAATGATGAAGACGCTGGAAAAGGAATTTGACCCCACGGCGATCACCCTGGACCGTCCGGTACGTGTACTGATTACGGTCGGTGAATATGAGCAGGCGCTGTCGCCAGCGGAAAAAAAGAGTGACGATGCCAGTGAAACTGCTGCTCGTCGGCGTGAACACCAGATGATCAACAATGCGCAGGATCTGGCGCGACGCCTCAAGATGCTTGACAGTCAGCGTCTCGATGCCAGTGTCATTGTCTTTCCTCAGGAATATCACCGCTCGGTGCTGCCGGTTGCGTTGAACCGGGCGATGCGGTTTATATTGTCGCCGGATACGCCCTGATTTTACTGGACGAGAGCTGGATACCATGTGGAAACGTTTTGGCCGCGCTGCGGCCTTTCTTGCTTTGATGGGCCTGATGATCGGCACTGCTCGCGCAGACGGGTTCGATGTTACCGATATTACCGGCCGTCAGATTCATTTTGACCACCCCGCCAGTCGAGTGGTTCTGGGCGAAGGGCGCAATGTAATTGCACTGTCGATGCTGACGGCAGATCCATCATCAGTGCTGGTCGGATGGGGCAGTGACTTCAAGCGATACAGAACACTGTATCAGCGCTATACCGACCGTCTGCCGGCGCTTTCATCCATCCCGACGGTAGGTAGTGGTCAGGGCAGCTCGGATCTGTCCGTCGAACACATCATTTCGCTGTCTCCTGACGTGGTGATCCTGAGTCGTTCACAGACACCACCCTCGGAAAATACATTGATGACGCAGCAATTGTCAGCGGCTGGCATCAAGGTGGTCTATGTGGATTTTGCCACTGACCCGTTGAATGACACTACCACCAGCCTGTCCATCATGGCGAAGGTCATCGGACGTACCGACAAGGCACAGGCGTTCAATCGGTTTTATGCAGAGCATGAGGCCCGCATCAAGGCGATGTCCAAGGCGCTGGGCGAGAACAGCACACGGCCGCTGGTCTTTCTGGAAACGCATGCCGGCGGCATGAATGCCTGCTGCTATACGCCCGGTGACGGCAGCTTTCAGGGCTTTATCTCGCTGGTAGGGGGGGAGAACCTTGGTGGTCGCACCCTGAAAGGAAAAAGCGGGCAGCTGACTCCGGAATACATTCTGGCCAGTCAACCTGACATTTATGTGGCCACCGGCGGATCTTATCTTGAAGGCACATCTGGTCTGGTGCTTGGTCCCTACGAGCCCATCGACAAGGCACGGGCTTCGCTTGAAGGTGTTACCCGGCGCCCTGGGATTGCTCAGATGCCTGCCGTACGTCATGGTGATGTATACGGGCTGTATCATCACCTGATCAATACGCCCTACAACATTGTGGTGCTTGAACTGCTGGCCAAATGGATCCATCCGGAGGTGTTCAAAGCGCTTGACCCGCAGGCCACGCTCAAGACCATCAATGAGCGATTCGCCGTTGTTCCCATTACCGGAAGCCTCTGGATCGATCCATCCGACACCAGTGTGCGCTGATCAGTAATCAATGCCCCGGCGCGCTTTCAATCCTTCATTGAAGGCGTGTCGGACCTCCTGCATCTCTGTCACGGTATCGGCCACACTCAGCAGGTCGCGGTGAGCATTGCGGCCGGTGATGATCACGGTTTGTTCTGTCGGTCGTCGTCCGAGGGCATGCAGTACATCCTGAATATCCAGATACCCGAACTTGAGCATGTAGGTCAGCTCGTCCAGCACCACCAGATAGACACTGTCATCTTCAAGCAGTGTTCGAGCCTGAGCCCAGACGGCCTGACAGGCTGCCCGGTCCGATGCCTTGTCCTGAGTATCCCAGGTAAACCCCGTGGCCATGACATGCACCTGAAGGTGCTCGTCATGCTCGAGGCGCTCCCGTTCGCCGCATTCCCACGTGCCCTTGATGAACTGCACGACACCAACGTTGTAGCCATAGCCCAGTGCACGGGTGACGGTGCCCCAGGCTGCGGTGGTCTTGCCCTTGCCATTGCCGGTAAATACAATTACCAGGCCTCGCTCCTCGGTGGCCCTGGCTACGCGCTCATCAACGTGAGACTTGAGCCTTTGCATTGCGCGTTTGTGGCGCTGTTGGCGTTCATCATCGCTCATGAGGGTCGTCTCCCTGTGGGTGATACAGAAAAAAGCCCCGTCGAGCGGGGCTTTTGTTTGAAGCAGGCCTGTCAGACTACATCGACAGAAACAGTCCCGCCAGTGCCGCACTCATCAGGTTGGAAAGGGTTCCTGCGGCGACGGCCTTCAGGCCCAGTCGCGCGACATCGCCGCGACGGCTGGGAGCCATGACGCCAAGTCCACCCATCAGGATGGCAATGGATGACAGGTTGGCAAAGCCGCACAGGGCAAAGACGACAATGGCCTGGCTGTGAGCAGACAGGGCCGTGCCGACATCGGCAAAGCTTGCGAAGGCCACAAATTCGTTGAGGATGATTTTCTGGCCGATAAAGCTGCCCGCCGTCACTGCCTCGCTCCAGGGGACGCCGATCAGAAAGGCGATGGGCGCAAAGCAGTAGCCGAGAATTTCCTGAAGTGTCAGCTGCTCAATGCCGAACCAGTTGCCCACACCGCCCAGAATGATGTTGGCCAGCGCAATGATGCCTACGAATGCGAGCAGCATTGCCCCGACGTTGAGGGCCAGCTGCAGGCCGGCACCAGCGCCTTCGGCGGCAGCATCGATGACATTGGCCGCGGAATCTTCCATCTTGCCGTTGATGTCGTCGAGCCCCTGACGAGGCGTCTCGGTTTCCGGAATGATCATCTTGGCCATGAGCAGGCCACCGGGTGCTGACATGAACGAGGCCGCAATCAGGAAGTTGAGGTCCACACCCATGGCTGCATATCCACCCAGTACCGAGCCAGCCACGCTTGCCAGTCCGCCACACATGATGGCAAACAGTTCCGAGCGAGTCATGGTGTCAATGAAGGGCCGCACGACCAGAGGGGCCTCTGTCTGGCCGACAAAGATATTGGCCGCCGCCGAAAGGGATTCCGGCCGACTGGTGCCCAGCACCTTCTGGAGAAAACCGCCCAGGATAGTGATGATCCAGCGCATGACGCCCAGGTAATAAAGCACGGCGATCAGTGATGAGAAGAAGACGATGAAGGGCAGTACGCGAAAGGCAAATATAAACCCGCCGCCGCCAAACAGTTCAAACATCTTGTCGGACACCAGTCCGCCAAACAGAAAGTCGATCCCGGCCTGACTGGCATTCATGACGGATTGAACGCCTGAGGACATGGCCAGTAGCACGCGCTTGCCGAAAGGGGTGTACAGCACGAAGGCGCCGAGCCCGGCCTGAATGACAAAGGCACCGACAATGGTTCTGTAATTGATGGCCCTGCGGTTTTCAGACAGGAGGAAGGCGATCAGCAGTACAGTAACTATACCGACAAGGCCCATGATGACGGCCATAGGAAATCTCCACAGCTATTGTTGGTTGTGTTTGTCGTGTGGTAAATCAAAAGCTGCCCGTTTGGACAGCTTTTAACGTTACCTTAATGACAATACCGGCAAATGGCGAGTGCTGATTGCGGCATGGCCGAATCAGTCAGGCGTTGACAGCATCTCGGGTGAATCCGGATAAATGAGGCTGACAAGTCGCTCTCCGGATTTCGGTGCCAGGGGGGTCGAGGCCTCGGCCACGCGGATTTTGCCTTGCGCGCTCAGTACGAACAAGGGTAATAGCTGCCCTCCGTGAATTTCTTCATAGGCAGCCATGTCAAAATTGTCGGTAATGCTGGCGGTACGTACTTCAGCCCCCCGTGCTACCAGGCTTGCGAGCTTGGCATAGGTGGCTTCAGTATTGAACAGCAATGGCAGATGCCCCAACGCCTTGTCCTGCTGTCGCTTGGCCTGCTTGCCGGTATCTTCCGGCAGTCTGAACACCTTGCCATGCCCCAGAAGGTGTTCGAAGTGAAGCCCGGCCAGGTTATTGAGTTCGCGATAGGGCGACAGTGGCAGCAGGCGGCCGATGCCGGTCAGCTCCAGGTGCTGGGTCGCGTGTTCGGACAGCGGGTTGCCGTAATACACCGGCAGGCCTGCCATGCGGGCTTCCTGCACCGCATCCCAGCTGGTATCGGTCAATCGGACGGTAAAGCCGAGATCCACCAGCTCGCGTGCCACGGCTCGGGCCACGGGATTGGCGCCAATGATCAGAAACCCGGTGGGCGGCGGCTCATCGACCTTGAGTGCCCGTACGATGGGCCGGGACAGCAGGCTCTGGATTACCACGGTGCCAATGATGACCAAAAATGTAATGGGGACCAGCGTTTCTGCGCCTTCGACACCTGCCTTTTCAAGCTTGATGGCAAACAGCGAGGCAACGGCGGCAGCAACAATGCCGCGAGGAGACAGCCAGGCCAGCAGGGCCTTTTCCCGCCAGTTGAGCCCCGACCCGATCGTGCATATCCAGACAGAGAGGGGGCGCGCTACCCACATCAGGATGCCCAGCATCAACCAGTAGGGCCAGGTCAGTGACATCAGCTGTTCCGGCGAGATGCGTGCTGCAAGGAGGATGAAAAGGCCTGAAATCAACAGGACCGAGAGTGTTTCCTTGAACTCGATGATCGGGCCGGTAGGGACGCCTCGCATGTTGGCCAGCCAGATGCCCAGCACCGTGACGGTCAGCAGGCCCGACTCCTCAAACAGCGTGTTTGATCCGGCAAACACGGTCAGCATGAACATCAGGGTGCCGAAACTGTGGAGCTTTTGAGGCAGCCAGTAGTGCCTGAGTACCAGTCCCCACAGATAGCCCCCGATGCCCCCGACGCCAAAGCCGAGTGCCACGGTCTTGGCAAACAGCAGGACGGTATGTGACGCCGCACCGTTGCCCTGGCCTATGGCAACAAATTCGTAGACCAGTACCGCCAGCAGGGCTCCCACCGGGTCGATCAGAATACCTTCCCACCGCAGGATCTGGCTCAGGTTCTCCTTGGCGCGCAGGGTCTGAAGCAGGGGCGTGACCACCGTGGGACCGGTGACAACCAGTACGGCACCGGCTACCGCTGCAATCTGCCAGGATACTCCGAGCAGCCAGTGGGCGGTAAGCGTACCGATCACGCCCGTGATCAGCACGCCCCAGGTCACCAGTCGGCTGACGATATGGCCATGCCCGCGAAGGTCCTTGTGATACAGGGTCAGGCTGCCCTCGAACAGGATGACAGCTACCGATAGCGAGACCAGCGGGAACAGGAGATCCCCCATCAGGACATCAGGCTTCAACAGACCGGTGGCAGGACCAAAGATCAAGCCTGCAATCAACAGCGGCAAAATGGCCGGTAGACGCATCTTCCATGCCAACCATTGGCAGATCAGGGCCAGTAGCCCGATCATGGAAATAAACAGTGCAGCATGTTCCATGCGGTAGGTCTCGTCGGTGGATGGCAGGCAGTTATCGGCGCAAGACTAGCGACCTCGTACCGGAGTAGCAATCAACGCATCCTGTTTTTAGCGCGATGCTGCCGGGTTGGCATGCCGAGTACCTTCAAGTGCTTCCAGCAAACCCTGCAGCGGGTGCATCAACTGCGTCTGCGAAAACCGGCTGACCTGGCTGCGGCAGGAATAACCGGTAGCCAGCAGACGAGTATCCATGGCCGTTTGTTCCACTATCGGCCGCCACGACATATCATAAATCCTTTCAGACAGCTCACGATGTTCCGCTTCATGGCCATAGGTGCCTGACATGCCGCAGCATCCGGCAGGGACCAGCTCCAGCGAGAGGCCAAAGGCCTTGAACACCTGCTGCCAGGCCTGAGGGCTGCCACCGGCACTGGTTTTTTCCGTGCAGTGACTCAATAGCCTGAAATGGCGAGATGACGAGACTGGTGACCCGGACCAGCGGCCTGCCAGGGTAACCAGCCATTCCTGCAGCAGTAAAACCTCGGGGCAGGCACCTTGTCCCAGTGCCTTGGGGTACTCCTGACGATAGGTCAGCGTCATCGCCGGGTCGACACCCACCAGTGGTACATCAAAGTCGGCCAGCGCCTTGAGATGACGTGCATTGCGACGGGCTATTCGCTCAAAGCGTCCCAGTTGTCCCATGACCTGAGCCGGTTTGCCGTTGGGCAGAAACGGGGCCACGAACACCTGAATGCCCAGCCGATTCAACAGTGTGACGACATCTCGGATCACCTGGCTGTCAAAGTAACGGGTAAAGGCGTCCTGCACCATGATGACGCTTCGCGCCCGTGCTTCAGGTGTCAGTCTGGCCAATGTGATCGGGGTGGCTACCGGCACGCCCCAGCTTTCAAGCACCTTGTCCAGCGCTGCCCGGTCGATGGCGGGGGTATCTACCATGCCTGCCGCCTTGAAAAGGCGCTGGCCTGCCCGGCTGTTGATCCAGGCGTTATATAGGGGAGTAAACCGCGAAGCGAAGGGCAGGAGCCCTTCAAGTGAGCCGACGAGATGATTGCGCAGGGGCTGACCATAGCGTCCCTGATAAATGGCCATGAACTGACTTTTGAAGTCCGGCACGTTGACCTTGATCGGGCACTGGCCGGCACAGGACTTGCAGGACAGACAGCCTGACATGGCCTCATGTACTTCGTGTATGAAGGGATCTGCTGCCGGGGGAGACAGCCGTCGCTGGAGTGCCTGGCGCAGTTTCTGCCACCGGCCGGCCTGCTCCTGCATGCGGGCTTCCTCGACAATATCCTGTCCGCGATGGCTCTCGCGACGAAGCCACTCCTTGAACAGCATGGCGCGCCCCTTGGGCGAATGAACCCTGTCTCGCGTCGCCTTCCAGCTCGGGCACATGGCATCGTCGGGATCATAGTTGAAACAGGCCCCATTGCCGTTGCAGTACACGGCGCTGGAGTAGTGGTTCCAGAGGGCATCATCAATATTGCGGTCCAGGTCGCCACGAAACGTGACGCCATCAATCTTCAATAGCTCATCGGTACTTGCCGGCGGCGTGGCGATCTTGCCCGGGTTGAGTTGATTATGGGGATCAAAGGCCTGCTTGACCTCCTGCAGCAGGGGGTAGAGCGCGCCAAAGAATGCCGGCGTGTACTCCGAGCGTATGCCTTTACCGTGTTCGCCCCATAACAGGCCGCCGTGGCGCTTTGTCAGTGCTGCCACGGCATCGGAGATGGGCCGCACCAGCGCGGCCTGCGCCGGGTCACGCATATCCATGGCCGGCCGGACATGCAGCACGCCGGCATCCACGTGACCAAACATGCCGTAGCGCAGTCCGTGGCTGTCAAGCAATGCGCGAAACTCCTGTATGTATTCGGGCAGACGGTCCGGCGGTACGGCGGTATCCTCGACAAAGGGCAGGGGGCGCTGTTCGCCGCGAGCATTGCCAAGCAGGCCTACCGCGCGTTTTCGCATGGCATAAACGGTCGAAATGGCCGAGCGGCCCCAGGCCTTTGTATATCCCAGGCGAGTCGGGCCTTCGCCCTTCTCAAGCGTCGCGATGAATGCCGCAACCTTGTCGGCCAGGGCCTGCTCGTCATCATCGTTGAATTCCACCAGGTTGATGCCACGGGTCTGTGGCGTATGGCCGTTCGCCGAGGTAGCGTTGGGCGGAAAATAATCGGCGACGCTGTCCCAGACCATATCGTCCATCGCCAGTAGCAACACGGTGTCGTCGATGGTTTCAATGGAAGTCGGCTGACAGGCCATCAGGGCTCTGGCATCGCTCAATGCATCCATGAATCCTTCATAACGTACATTGATCAGGGCGCTGTGGCGTGGAATCGGCAGAACGTTCAGGGTGGCTTCGGTAATCAGGCCCAGCGAGCCTTCGGCACCACACAGGACACTGTTGGGATCAAGGCGGCCATCCTCGGTGCGAAGGTGTGGCAAGTCATAGCCGGTCAGGCAGCGGTTGAGCGGGGGGAAGCCGGCCATGATGGCGTCATGATGCTGATCAATCAGCTTGCGCAGCGTGGCATGAATTCGGCCACTGGCAGAGGGCTGTTGGCAGATATCGTCAAGCGTCCTGTCATCCACCGGGGCACTTTCCATCACTTCGCCGCCTATCAGGGCGGTTTTAAGACCAAGCACGTGATTACGTGTCTTGCCGTAGCTGCAGCTGCCCTGACCGCTGGCATCGGTGCTGATCATGCCACCGATGGTCGCCCGGTTGGACGTGGAAAGCTCCGGCGCAAAAAACAGCCCATGAGGCTTGAGCGCCGCGTTGAGCTGGTCCTTGACCACGCCAGGTTCGACAACCACTCGACGGCCGGCAACGTCGATATCCAGAATGCGGTTCATGTACCGGGTGACATCCACTACCAGCCCCTCGGTCAGTGACTGCCCGTTGGTGCCGGTGCCTCCTCCCCGGGGCGTGAGGACAATCGTCTGAAAGCGTGACTCTCCGGCAAGGGTGGCAATCCGGACCAGATCGGCCTGATGACGGGGAAACAGCGCCGCCTGTGGCGTGCGTTCATAAATCGAGTTGTCGGTTGCCAGCACGGTACGATCTGCGTCGCGCGTGGCGATATCACCCTCGAACCCGGTGTCTTTCAGGGCAGTGAGGAAGGCGCCATAAACGTCGGCATGATGGGGGGTGTGTTCCGTGGAAATCGTGGTCATGGGCGCTACATACTGGTTGTCGACAGGAGTGTGTTCATTCTAAAGGGGTGCGTCGCTGCCTGCGAGTCCTGTTACTGAACGGTTTCAGTAAAAATGCTCATAAGATCAGGAGGAAAGTTCACCCGTGGAGCTTGATGGCGGTTTTCCATACAATGGAGTGCAGCAACAGCCGTTACAGGCTGTCGATCCATGTTTATTGACCAGGGAATGAATCACACCATGCTTGATCCCAAAGGGCTTCGCAGCGATCTGGAAGGCGTTGCCGCACGTCTTGCTACACGTGGTTATACGCTCGATACCGCTGAATTCGAGGCGCTGGAGACGCGTCGTCGTGAGCTTCAGAGCCGTACCGAGGAGCTTCAGAACGAGCGCAATACCCGGTCAAGGTCCATCGGACAGGCGAAGTCCCGCGGGGAAGATATCGAGCCGCTACTGGCTGAAGTCAGCGATCTTGGTGAACGGCTCGAAGAAGCCAAGGCAGCCCTGGCGGACACTCAGGAACAGTTTGATGCACTGCTGGCAGGGCTTCCCAATCTGCCCCATCCGGAAACACCGCTCGGCAGGAACGAAGATGATAACGTCGAGCTGCATCGCTGGGGCACACCGCGCGACTTCGACTTCACGCCGCGCGACCATACCGATCTGGGTGCGCTGCATGGCGAGCTTGATTTCGAGGCGGCAGCAAGGCTCACCGGTTCACGCTTTGCCGTGATGCGTTCCGGCATTGCCAGGCTTCACCGTGCACTGACCCAGTTCATGCTGGACACTCATACGCTCAAGCATGGCTACAATGAAGCCTACGTGCCTTACCTGGTCAACAGCGACAGTCTGTTTGGCACGGGCCAGTTGCCCAAGTTCGAGGAAGATCTGTTCAAGCTGGAAGGCGACTCCGGGTATTACCTGATCCCGACGGCGGAAGTCTCGCTGACCAATCTGGTTCGTGACAGCATTCTCGACGAGAGTGAGTTGCCTCTTCGGCTGACGGCTCACACTCCCTGTTTCCGCAGCGAGGCCGGAGCTTATGGCCGCGATACCCGCGGGATGATTCGCCAACACCAGTTTGACAAGGTTGAAATGGTGCAGATTGTTCATCCGGACCATTCCTGGGAGGCGCTGGAAGAAATGCGCGGGCATGCCGAGGCGCTGCTTCAGGCGCTGGAGCTGCCTTATCGAGTGGTTACCCTGTGCACCGGAGACATGGGATTTGCTGCTGCCAGAACCTATGACCTGGAAGTATGGCTGCCTACGCAGGATACGTATCGGGAGATTTCTTCCATTTCCAACTGCGAAGACTTCCAGGCGCGGCGGATGCAGGCCCGCTTCCGGCTCAAGGGTCAGAAAAAGCCTCAGTTGGTGCATACTCTGAATGGGTCCGGGCTGGCGGTAGGACGCTGTCTGGTGGCCATCCTTGAAAACCATCAGCAGGAAGATGGCTCCGTACGCGTACCTGCCGTATTGAAACCTTATATGGGCGGTCTTGAGATCATCAATGCGACTGACTGATTACACGATCGGGTTGGGGATCTCTGTATGGATGTCTTGACGGTCCACTATACGCCAACAGCACTCAGGCTGCGGCTTCTGGGCGAGGGACGGCGTGCCGAGGTGCTGGCGCGTCAATGGGTAGGGCTTGGCGTAACGCTGACGCTTCACCCGCGCCAGCCACCCGAGGCATCGCTTTCTGCGCTGCTGGACGCATGCCACTGGCAGCAGGTGAATACCCCACCGACGCCTGCGCCGGGAGATATCTGGGTCATCGCGCATGAGCAGCCGGAAGATGATCTGGTATGGCTTGACGAAGCGGAACGTGCAGGCGTACCGGTCTTTGCTCCCGGCTTTCCTGACCGGTCCACCGTGCATCTACCTGGGCGCTATGTTCAGGGGCAGCCCGTCCGACCAGGCGTTGCCGGTCGTGGGCGGGTGACCCTGGTCGGGGCCGGTCCGGGTGATCCGGGGCTCTTGACCCAGAAGGCAGCGGTTTGTCTTCGAGATGCCGACGTGATCGTGCACGATCGACTGGTATCGCGTGAAATCCTGGCTCTGGCTTCTCCTGATGCCCAGCGGTTTTATGTGGGCAAGGAACGTTCCAATCACAGTGTGGCTCAGGACGATATCAATGATTCGCTCGCACGCTGGGCGCGGGCCGGTTATCACGTGGTGCGTCTCAAGGGCGGTGATCCCTTTATCTTCGGGCGTGGTGGTGAAGAGCTTGAGGTACTTGCCCGCGAGGGGGTGCCATTTGAAGTGGTGCCGGGTATTACTGCCGCGCTGGGGGTATCCGCCTGTACAGGAATCCCTCTGACACATCGAGATCATGCCCAGTCGGTACGCTTTATCACCGGGCACCTCAAAAATGGTAGTTGCGATCTGGACTGGCCTACGCTGGCGCACCCCGGCCAGACGCTGGTGTTTTACATGGGGTTGGGAACCCTCTCTGCGATCTGCGATAACCTGATAAGTCACGGTGCCTCACCCGAACGGCCGATTGCGCTGGTGGAGCAGGGCACCACGGCGCGTCAGCAGGTGCATGTAGGTACTCTGGCAGGCATTGCCGAGCAGATAAAATCGCTTGTTATCGCCCCGCCAACCCTGATTATCGTTGGAGACGTGGTGTCACTGCATGAAACGCTGGCGTGGTTCGATCCTGAAACCGCTCCAAGCCTGGGGTGGAGCCATGGCAAGCATCCAACGCCATCCACCACCTGAGATATGCCGGATGTGCATCTGGCCGATTAAATCATGAAGGAGCGGTTCAGGATCATGACGATCAGGCAAAGCAGCAGGGGAGACAGGAAGCCGCCTGCCAGCATGGCAAAAAGCTTCAGTTCTTCTCCTCTGACCGTGTGCCGATAGTTGCGACTGCTGATATGGGGGGACGGTGAGGTAAGGGTTGGTCTACTCATGAGGCAAGATCCATCTGCGCCTGAATCAGCATGTCCATCAACCCCTCGTCATTGGTCTCCGGGCGTGTGGCGCGAAGAATGATAAAGGCTGTTCGATGCGCTGATTCAAACAGGCCCCAGGCATCTTCCGGGGTTTTCCGGAACTGGCTGACCCATTGGGAAAGCCAGTGCTGGCAGGGCGTAAACTGCTCCATGTAGGCATGACCCTGATCATTCATGAGGTCCTCCAAGGCGTCGTCACCGACAGCGGTCCGGTTCTTGAGCGTACTGTTACCAATGTACTATGCACTACGTGGTTCGTACAGGAAGACCGTTACGCGACGTCACGATAGCTCATGGCTCTCATGCGACGTTCCCGCCCTTGCTGGTAGAGGGCGATTTCCTCGCTCAGGGCAAGTTCTCTGGCTACCTGGCGGAATTCGCCAACCGTGCACAGGGGGTGATTATTGGGGCAATAGAGCCAACGCGACGCCGGGGTATGGCTGGTCAGGGTCGGCCAGTCGAGTGAACATCCGCACTCAGGGCAGCAAACATTTGAAGTGTTCATGAGCGTTGTCCTGTAAAAGGGCGCATCCTTGCGCGCTATCTCTGAAACTGTCCGTAACAGAATACAAAATATTATACATCATCTTGCTTTTAGTTGTACACATCCTGTGCAAAACATGCTGTCCAAAGCGGGTGCCATTAGAGCAGGGGGGTATGACAAATAAATGACGTATTTAATCGATCACGTGATGAACTTATTTGTTTAACCCAAGTCAATGTGAGTGCTGCCCATGGCGGCAGCATTCCCTGCGTATTTACGCCCAACACTGTGTTGGGCGTTTTTTTATGCAGGAATAACGGGATCGGGAGGAAGGTAGTCAATCAACAGGCCGCCGTGAGCGGGGGAAGTCGCAACGCGTGCATTGACCCTGTAGGTGTGTTTGATCAGCTCGGGGGTAAGTACCTCCCCTGGAGTGCCCTGTGCGATCAGTTGCCCCTGATCAAGAACAATCAATTGATCGCAGTAACCGGCGGCCAGGTTCAGATCATGCAATGACACGATGCAGGTGACCGGCAGGGTATTGATCAGTGTCAGGAGTTCGAGCTGGTGTTGAATATCAAGATGATTGGTAGGTTCATCCAGTAGCAGTATATCCGGCTTCTGCGCCAGCGCCCTGGCGATCTGGGTCCTTTGACGCTCACCACCGGAAAGGCTGTGCCAGCGGCGATGCTGAAGGGCTGTCAGACCGGTATGTTGGAGGGCGCACTCAAGAGCCTGCTGGTCCACCTGTTGCCAATGACTGAAGGCGCCCCGGTGGGGTATTCGCCCCAGCGCGGCCACCTCCTTGATGGTCAGGTCTACATCGGTCACGGCATGCTGCTCTACCAGTGACAGGCGCTGTGCGATATGACGCCTGCCGAGCGTATCGAGACGGACGCCTTCCATTGTCACGCCGCCGCTGTCTGGCCGCGTCAGCCCGGCCAGACAGCGGAGCAGGGTTGACTTGCCCGACCCGTTCGGGCCCAGCAGGCCGACGGTCTGATGGCGGTTGACGGTCAGGGTGATATCGTCAAGCAGCAGATGGGCCTGAGCCTTCAGGCTCAGGTGGTGTGTACTGAGCATCATGGTCCGGGTCTGTGTCGATAGAGAATAAGGGCAAAGGCAGGGGCTCCCACCAGAGCAGTAACTACCCCGATGGGCAATACCTGTTGTGGCACCAGCATGCGAGAGCCGATATCGGCCAGTACCATGAAGTTGGCACCAATGACCACCGAGGCAGGAATCAGACGGAGATGGTTCGGCCCTGCCAGAAAGCGGGCGGCGTGCGGGATCACTAGGCCAATAAAGCCGACAGCCCCGATGATACTGACGATAATGGCGGTCATCAGCGCCGTTATCGTCAACAGTACAATGCGTACCGTCGTGACCGGTATGCCCATTGATGCGGCGCTGTCCTCCCCGAAGGCAAAGGCATCAAGCGCCCGGGCAAACAGCAGAACCACGACCGTGCCACAGGCTACCGTTCCCAGGGCAAGCAGGGCATCAGGCCAGCGTACGCCGGACAGGCTACCCAGCAGCCAGAACATGACGCTGCGGGACTGTTCAGCGTTGGCGGATGTACTGACCACCCAGGCGGTGAGGGCATTGAACAACTGAGCTCCTGCCACGCCAGCCAGGATGACGCGCGTGGTGCCCCCCTGTAATCCTCGAGCCAGCATCAGCACCAGGGTAAAGGCCAGGATGGCGCCTGAAAAGGCACCCGCCGATACCCCAAGTACACCGCCGCCGACACCAAGCAGCATGACCATGACCGCGCCGGTGGACGCGCCTGCGGAAATGCCAAGTACATAAGGTTCGGCCAGTGCATTGCGCAGCAACGCCTGAAGGATGACACCACACAGGGCCAGGCCGGCACCGGCGCAGGCAGCCATCAGGGCTCGGCTCATGCGGTATTGCCACACGATCCCTTCCTCGATGGGTGCAATATCGAAATGACTGATGCCGGTACCGTTGACGATGGCCTTGAGTGTCGTATCAAGGGAAATGGGCATGGTGCCAATGGACGCCGCCAGCGCCATCATCAGCCCCAGCATGGCACACCCACCGGCCAGTAAAAGCCAGCGTGCACGGGGATGTCCGGCCAGCCAGCGGATCATGACGCCGGAGCAATATCAGGCAGCGCCTGACTGATCCGCTCGAGTGCATCCACCACTCGCAACGAAGGATTCAGGGACTGGGCCGGCACAATGACGACATGATTGTTCCTGACGGCGCGAAGCTCTCGGGTCACCGGATCCGCGCGCAGAAACGCAAGTTTTTGTGCAATATCATCAGCGGGGTACAGGCGTCGCTCCATGTCCGCCAGCACAATGATATCCGGGTCTGCCGCGGCAATACGTTCCCAGCTGACAGTGGGCCACTCCTGAGTGGAATCGATCACGTTCTCAAGGTGCAGTTCACGGTTGATCCATGCCGGGGCGCCCATGTTGCCGGCCACCCAGGCATCGCCCTGAAGTCGCGGGCTCGAGAACCAGTACACCACTTTCAGTGGCGCTTTTTCAGGTAGGGAAGCGGCTTGTTGACGGGCCTTCCGAATGCGCTCTTCAAGCGCCCTGCCGAGGGCTTCACCCCGGGCAGGGACATCAAATATCCGGGCCAGTTGTCTGATTTCCAGCAGGATCTGCGCCATGGTGAATGGGCGTACTCTGGCCCCGTCACTATTGGATGTATCGGTGACCTGCTTGCCGATGCAGTCACTGGGCGAAACCCAGGTCGCAATGCCCAGTTCCTCGAACTGGTGACGTGTTGCCACTTCACCATGGGGCCCCAGATGGTAGGTGTACTGCGCGGCGACAAAATCAGGTCGCCGTGCCGCGACGGCTTCAAGGCTCGGTGCATTGTCGGACAGGCGAGGAATATCGCGGCCCCTGGTAGCAAGGCGTTCCGGCAGCGGGCCAAACCAGACGCCGGTGCCTGCCATCCTGTCATCAAGCCCCAGTGCCAGAAACAGCTCGGTTTCATGCTGGCCCAGAGTGACTACACGCTCGGGAGGGCGGTCAAGGGTCACCTGATGGCCGCAATTATCGATGACAAGCGGCCAGCTGGTATGGGCGGGTGCTGACCCGGCAGCGGCCAGTGAACACCATAGGGTCGTTATTCCTCCCATCAGCCAGCCCCGAATACCGATACGCATGCATTTTCCTTTTGTTATCTTATAACAATTAACGGTGACGGCGCATGATAAAGGAATTTATCCCTGCGTGCAGTGATGTGGTGATGGCCTGGCCGCGTGTTGCGCCTGGCAAAGCCTGGGTTGATCTTAATATTGGAACCTGGCAGAAAGTAACCTTGGTGCTCATGTTTAACCATAGTTAATCTAGTGAACCACGAATTGACATGATACAGGGTAATGCCATGCCATGGACGACGCGCTCACCAGTGATATCAGCCGCCCGAGGGTGGCAGGCCGGCCTTTGTGCCCTGGTATTCGGCCTGCTTTCAGGCCCTCTCATGGCGGAGTCCCGGCCTGTTGTCGTCACCACGTTCACGATTCTGGCCGATATGGGGCGGGAGGTGGCGGGGGACAAGGCGGAAGTTGTCTCGATGATTCCTGCCGGGGCTGATGTCCATGAATATGCACCGACGCCCAGAGATATTATTCAGACTCGTCGTGCGGATCTGGTGGTATGGAACGGGCTGGGGCTGGAGCGCTGGTTCGAGCGGTTCTATCAGGGGATGTCGTCGGTGCCGTCGGCCGTACTGTCTGACGGGGTGACGCCGATCCTGCTGGGTGAGGGCCGCTATCAGGGCAAGCCCAATCCACATGCCTGGATGGCACCTGCCAACGCGGTCATTTACGTCAATAATTTCCGTGATGCCCTGATTGATATCGATCCGACAAACCGCGACGCTTATACCAGAAATGCGGCGCAGTATGTGGCCCGCATCCAGGCCATCGATACCACCCTGAAAGCGCAACTTGCCCGTATTCCGGCGTCGCAGCGATACCTGGCCACCTGTGAGGGGGCCTTTTCCTACCTGACCACGGCCTATGGCTTCAATGAGTTGTATCTCTGGGCCGTGAATGCAGAACAGGAAGGCTCTCCACAGCAGGTTCGCCACCTGGTTGACGCCGTGCGCACGAAGCAGGTGCCGGTAACCTTCTGTGAAAGCACGGTCAGTGATCGGGCAATGCGTCAGGTTACTCGGGAAACCGGCGCCCGTTACGGGGGTGTGCTGTACGTTGATTCCCTGACCTCTGCCGAGGGCCAGGTACCTACCTATCTTGCGCTGCTGGCGCACAACGCCAGGGCCATGGCTGCCGGATTCGGTGTCGAGCAGAACGAGGTGACGCCATGACCGGTACGCCATCGACTGAAGGTGTGGCAGCCATCGATATCCAGCACCTTGGGGTGCGATATGCCAACGGCCATCTCGCCCTCGAGGATATTACCCTGACACTGGCGCCTGGTGAGGTCTGTGCACTGATTGGTACCAATGGCAGTGGCAAGTCCACCCTGTGCAAGGCCCTTCTGGGTTTGATCAGGCCGACGACGGGCAGCATTTCAGTGCAGGGCGGGCCGATTGCCCAGGCGCGCCGCCGAGGGAGTATCGCTTACGTACCGCAGGCCGAGGACGTGGACTGGGACTTTCCGGTATCCGTGCGTGATGTAGTCATGATGGGACGGCAGGGGCACATGAACTGGTTGCGTCTTGCCCGACGTCATGATCACGCTCTGGTAATGGCAGCCCTTGAACGGCTTGATATCACGGCACTGGCGGATCGTCAGATAGGCGAGCTGTCGGGCGGCCAGAAAAAACGGGTATTTCTGGCGCGTGCGCTGGCACAGCAGGCGGCCATTCTGGTACTGGATGAACCCTTTACCGGGGTGGATGTTGGCACCGAGCAGTGCATCCAGTCGCTGGTTCGTGACCAGGGACGGGAGGGCATGGCGGTGCTGGTCGTGACGCACGGGCTGGCATCCCTTGCACAGTACTGTGACAGTGTTGCCATGATCCACCAGCGCATGATCGCGGTTGGGCCGGTCGACACGACATTGACACAGGCCAATTTTCAGGCGGCCTTTGGTGGTCATCCGATGATGATGACTGACGAGGCCCATTGATATGCTGGAATGGCTGACCGCTCCCTTCGCCTATGATTTCATGAGTCGCGCCATCATGTGCGCCACACTGATCGGCGCGGTATGCGCGCTGCTGTCCTGCTTTGTAACGCTCAAGGGGCTTTCCCTGATGGGGGATGCGCTTTCCCATGCGGTTGTACCCGGCGTGGCGATTGCCTGGTGGGCCGGGTGGCCGCTGACACTGGCGGCCTTTATCACTGGCCTGCTGGCGGTTGGGGCCATGGGCGTGGTGCGCCGGCACACGGCGTTGAAGGGGGATGCTGTCATCGGGGTTGTTTTTACCGCCTTTCTGGCCCTTGGGCTGGTGATCGTATCGCTCAACCCGGCTGGTGTGCAGCTGTCGACCATCCTGTTCGGCAATCTGCTGGGCATAGGTGACGGCCAGGCGCTGCAACTGATGCTCATGAGCCTTGGGTGTGTGCTGGCCATTGGCCTGTGCTGGAAGGATCTGCGACTGGTCTGTTTCGATGAGCGTCACGCCTGGTGTATCGGCCTGCCGGTGCGTCGTCTCAATGCCCTGCTTCTGGCCCTGCTGTCATTGATGACCGTGGCCGGGCTGCAGGCGGTAGGGGCGTTACTGGTCATGGCGATGCTGATTACTCCCGGTGCGACGGCCTGGCTTGTCAGTCATCGGCTGGGACATATGCTTTGTCTGGCGCCGGTGTGCGGCGGAGGCAGCGCCTTTCTGGGCAGCTGGCTCAGCTTTCACACCAACACCTCGGTAGGAGGCACCATTGTGCTGCTCCAGACCGGATTATTTCTCGTGGTGTTGATGATCTCATCCTGCCTTGGCCGGCGTCGAACGCGCCGAATGGTGGCCGCAGTGGAGGCCACATCATGAGCCTGTTGCTGGAGGGGCTGCTGCTGCCCTTCACCTTTGATTTCATGAGCGAGGCGCTGTGGGTCGGTGTGGTGATTGCGGCCCTGTGTGCCTGGCTGTCCTGCTTTGTGGTGCTGAAGGGCTGGGCGTTGGCTGGTGATGCAATTTCACACGGTATCCTGCCTGGTGTTGTCATTGGTTACTGGCTTGGCGTGCCAATGGTGCTCGGGGCGGTAATCAGCGCACTGGGGTGTGTACTGGGCGCCGGGGCCATCACGTCGCGATGTCGCATCAAGGAAGATGCCGTGCTGGGTATCGCAATGACCGGGTTTCTGGCGCTGGGCCTGGTACTGATTGCAGCCTCCCAGAGTACTATCCATTACATGCATATTCTGCTGGGCAACCTGCTGGGTGTTGAAGCCCATGTGCGCCAGCAGGTATGGCTGATGAGTGCCATGACCGCTGCGTTACTGGTACTGAAACATCGGGACCTGGTGCTGTACTGCTTTGATGCTTCGCAGGCGGCAGTGCTTGGAATGCCGGTAGCCCGCCTGCACCTGCTGCTTTTGACCTTGCTTGCCATGACGTCGGTGGTGGGGTTGCAGGCTGTCGGTGTCGTGCTGGTGGTGGCCATGTTGATTACACCTGGCAGTACAGCCTTTCTCTGGACACGCCGATTCGTACCCATGGTCATGGTAGCCATGGGTACGGCAGTGATATCGGTGATGCTTGGTCTGTGGGCGAGTTTCTACGCCAATGTGGAAACCGGTGCTGCCATTGTGCTGGCGCAGTCAGGCTTTTTTCTGGTTTCTTTCCTGCTGGCGCCTCGCAAGGGCGTGCTGGCTCGCTATCTGAGCTTTCGTCGTGCGGTGCGCACGGACCGCCGTCGTGCGGCGGCGTCCTGCACTGACTGAGTGTGTCGTCATGGAAATGTCATATCCTGCCGTCAGGATGTCCCCGACGCCCAGAGAGGCGAATCGATGATGACATGACCGATGGGGAACCTGCATGAGCAGCGAGATTGAAAACCATAACGACCTGAATCCTTCTTCCAATGCACCGTTTTCAACCGTGCTGGCGCGGCAACTGTCTCGTCGCCGTATCATGCAGGGCGGTCTGGGAATGGCTGCAGCGACCATGTTTGCAGGGTTCGGCCTGCCGGGAGCGGTCAGAGCCGCCATGGCCCAGACCGGCACGCAGGCACCGTTGACACTTGGATTCAAGGCCATTGCCGGCTCCACCACCGATGCGGTCGTCGTTCCGCCGGGTTATCGTGCGCAGGTGCTGGCACCGTGGGGGACATCCCTGTCTTCCGCCGGAAGGCAGTGGTCTCCCGATATGGTACTGACGCCCGAGTATCAGGCCGGAGCCATGGGGATGCATCACGATGGGATGTATCATTTTCCGCTGAACGACGCCGATGCCTCTCGGGACTTTCTTCTGGCCGTAAACCACGAATATATCGATCAAGGCGCATTGTGGGCGCCACGCAATGGGCCGACCAATAATGCCTCGGGCGCCAGACCGGCGGATGAAGTGCGTACTGAAATCAATGCGCATGGGGTCGGGGTCGTCCGGATTCGTCAGAATGACAATGGCCACTGGCAGGTGGTACAGGATGACCGGCACAACAAGCGTTATACCTCGCAGTCTCCCATGATACTGACCGGACCGGTGCGCGGAACGGATCATGTCAGGACGGCGTGGTCTCCCGATGGTACCCGCGTGCGTGGAACAAACAACAACTGTGCCAGCGGGTATACCCCCTGGGGCACCTATCTGACCTGTGAAGAAAACTGGCCGGAAGTATTCATCAATCGCGGTGAGCTGAGCGCGGACCAGAAACGATTGGGATTTCCCACGGATCGAGGCCGCTACGGCTGGGAAACGGCCACCGGCGGCAAGGAGGGTGAGTTTGAACGGTTCGATAATACACCCACTGCTGACAGTGCCACCGGGGACTACCGGAACGAGGCGCGCGCCTTTGGCTATGTTGTCGAAATTGATCCGTACAACCCGGAGAGTGCCGGCCACAAGCGCACGGCACTGGGTCGGTTCCGCCATGAGGGATGCTGGCCGGGGAGGGTCGTCGAAGGGCAGCCGCTGACCTTTTATACCGGTCATGATTCGCGCAATGAATATATTTACAAGTTTGTTTCCCGCAAGCGCTGGCAGGCGGCTGATGCCAACCGGCCGGGTGAGACCTATGACCGTCATGCCATCGGTGACAGTTACCTCAATGACGGTACGCTTTATGTTGCGCGATTTGATGATGACGGCCGGGGTCAGTGGCTGCCACTGACGCCGGAATCCTCGATTCCAGGAGGGGGCCCCGAGGGAGCCGGCACGCTGGGCGAGGTGTTTGGCGATCTGGCGGGTATCATCATCAATACCTGTGACGCCGCGGACCTTCTGGGTGCCACGCCGATGGATCGACCCGAGTGGGGTACGGTAGATCCCGCAACCGGTGAGGTATACATGTCGCTAACCAATAATTCCAAGCGTACGGCACAGGGTACCGAGGCCAGCTATACCGAAAAAGGGACCGATATTGATCAGATGGGTGTCGGGTATGCTACCGCACCGGTCAATGCACCCAACCCGCGCCCGGATAACGAGTATGGGCAGGTGCTTCGCTGGAAGGATGATGCCGATAGCCCGACCCGGTTCCAGTGGGAGGTCTTTCTGTTCGGCAGCGCCGCCAATGAGGACCCGCGGGTCAACCGCTCAGGGCTGACGGCAGACAACCAGTTTGCCAGTCCGGATGGGCTCTGGTTCGATCAGCGGGATAGTGCCGGCCACGGCATCCTGTGGATTCAGACCGATAACGGCCTCGACAAGGGGCGCGGCAATGCCGTTGCCGAGGCGACCAATGACCAGGTTCTGGCCGTGGTGCCTGGTGCCATGGGCAGCGGCAATGCGGGTGAGTCACTCAAGCGGTTTGCCGTCGGTCCGAATGACTGTGAAGTTACCGGCATCTTTGCCACACCAGACCGGACTGCGCTGTTTATCAATATTCAGCATCCAGGTAACTGGCCTGCCATGAACAGTGATGATGCCACGGTTGCTGCTGATGGCGCTGTGCGACCGCGCGCGGCCACCGTGGTGATTCAGCGCGATGATGGCGGTCCGGTAGGGGTGTAGGTGTCGCAGGATGAGAAGGGCAGGCCTGTAATGGCCTGCCTTTTTCATGGCCCCGGTAATTGTGCAGGTTGTGCCTGTTGCCCGGTGAGCGGTAGTGTTTGAACGTTACCGGGCGTAACCTTTAGCCGACAACAAGTTACATTGATCGGGTCGGCTGCCATGAAAAAAATTCCTTTCCTGTGCCGTATCGGCATGCATCACACCGAATTCCTGTCTGCTCGTGAACGTCGCTGTATCCGGTGCGGTCAGCTTGAAATCGGGCACTGCGACGAGCATGGGCGGGTCACTCGCTGGACGGTTGTTTACCGCCCGCTGAAACGCTCATTATCCGGCCCTGCCTTCGCCTTGCCGCGCTTCCATCCGGTATCTGTCATTCAACATCTTCCCGCTGGATGATATAGCAGCGCTGAAAGGCCGTGCGGCAGGACATGTCATGAGAGTGAGCGTTGCCGCCTGGCCCGCTTCAACCAGCGTAGCCGTGCGTACTTTCTCAGATTCTGTACGTGATCGGTCTCATCGACGATATCCTGACCCAGGATCGTCTCAAACACGTCTTCCATCGTGATCAACCCCACCCAGGTACCGTTGTCATCGTATACCACGCTCAGGTGGTTATGCTCCTTGAGCATGGTGGTAAACACCTTCTCGACGCTGTCGCTTTCCTGCATGGCCGTTACCGGTCGCATCAGCGTTCCGATCTGACCATCGGGATCAGCGTGGTAGGTATCAGCCTTGTGAATATAGCCGGCTGCATGTTCATCCTCGTCCATGACCGGAAAGCGAGTGAACTGCATATGGCTGTAGTGTGCGTCGAACTCGCTGACCTTCATGGCAGGGGTGACGGTTTCACATACCGTACGCGGGGTCATGGCGTCACTGATACTGATTTCATGCAGGTTGAGCATGTTGACGATGGTGCGGGCCTCATCCTTGTCGAGTGCCTTTTCCTCCAGGCCGATGCGGGCCATGGTTGATATCTCGCTGCGCAGGTCCACGTCATCGGTCTGTCGGCTGATGCGGCGTGTAATGATTTCCGACAACCAGATAAACGGTGACAACACCCAGATCATGGGCTTGAGCAGCACTGGCAGCAGCGGTGCCAGCCCTCGCCAGTAATTGGCGCCGATGGTCTTGGGGATGATTTCGGACAGTACGAGAATCAATAGTGTCATGATCGCCGAGGCCACTCCGATGTAGGTCTCGCCAAACAGCGCCGTTACCTGTGCGCCCACCCCGGTAGCCCCGACCGTATGTGCCACGGTATTGAGGGTCAGAATTGCGGCAAGTGGCCGGTCTATGTCCTTTTTCAGTGCGGAAAGGGCGCTGTGAAGCTTTGGGCGCGTATCCTTCAACTGGGCAATGTAGCTGGGCGTCAGCGACAGGATTGCGGCTTCCATGATCGAGCACAAAAAGGAAATAACGATGGAAATCAGCGCAAAGACGATGAGCAGGATCATGAAAATCGCTATCCAGGGAAATGAATACTCATTCAAGAAGGCATCGACAGGTTAGTCAATGAAAATACCTTCGGCAGGCCGGGAAAATCCACCGTCCCGGCCGAGGCGATAGCCCGTGATATTGACCCTGGCGAACAGGGCGCGTTGCGTTACACCGCTGGCGGTGTCGCAGGCGTTACACCAAGATCACAGGCAATGGCATGACGGCCTGTCAGCAGGTTGGCCAGGCTGGCCAGACACAGCACTGCCAGCAGTTTCAGTCGTGCGCCTTCGCCGACGCCGACAAGACGCTTTGAAGCCTCGATCGGGGCTACATTGGCCCGCATGTCACCGCGCCACCGCACTACAAGGGAGGCCCGCGGCGCATCGATATACTCGATACGACGTACGCTATCGATCATGAAGCCCACGGCACAGTCACCACAGCTGACCACCAGGATCTGATCGGCAGGCGATTGAGTATCGCGGCCCAGCAGCGCCCTGAGATCCACCACGGAGACGGTTCGGTCCAGATGACGGAATGTTCCGATAAACAAGCCCGAATCAGAAAGTGGCGTAATGGTCTCCGGAATGGGAAGTACGGCATCAATCTGTGTCAGCGGCGTTACGAAGTCGCCCCCGGCGCCGTAGCTCATGAAGGCAAAACGCTGCCACTCCTGTGCCGTCTGATGATATTCATCCACGGCACTCAGGCTGGCATGTATGGCGGCCAGTCCGGTCAGAGCCTCGGAGTCAAACAGTGAGCGATGATCCAGCAACAGCGCGTCCTTGAGCCCGGGTGGGGCCAGCAGGCCACGGACATGACGGATGCCTTGCTGGTCATCGGCGGTCAGCAGGCGGCAATTGTCTTCCGTGTAGTCCGCCATCCTTTCCAGCCGTGTGATGGCCAGGGCGATACGCCCCTGCGGGCTGTCGAGGACCACGAGCTGATGGTTGTGTGGCGGGGTGGCCTTGTAACCCATCAGCACGCGGGGGTCGAATACCGGGATGATATCCTTTCGAACCTGTTGATTGCCCAGATAACCGGGCAGCCGTGTCGAGGGCTCCTTCAGGGCATGACTGTTGAGGACTTCGCGCACCACGACCGTATCCACGGCAAAGCGGAGGTCACCGCATTCCATGATCAATGCCCTGTGACGGTCGGGCAGTTCGGCAACGGCGGAACTTTCTGCCTCGGAAGGGCCTCTTTGCGCGGTGTTGTCAAAGCTGAGCAGCATGCCTTCGAGGGCGAACAGGGCATCCATGTCAAGTACATGGATCGGGCGCTGTTCATCGGGGTGAATGAAGACGTGGGGCGTCAGGGCATCAGTGGCACCCTGTGCGCTCCCGAGCTCCTGCAGATCGGATGATTCGATACTGACCACATCACGAACATGATGCACTCGCAGCCCGAACCGTCCCCCCCTGTAACTGACGATGGCGATTTGATCGCTGGTCTGCTGAGCACTCTGGCTGCTGTCAAATCCCAGTAGCCGCGACAGATCGATGGTCGGAATCAATGCCCCTCGCAGCGCAAAGCTGCCCAGCGCCCATTCCGGCATGCGGGGCCTGGGCGCCAGCGGTCCGGCCAGGGTGGTGACCTCGAGCAGGTTGTCGGCACTCAGTGCAACATCCGTGGCGCCAAGGTTGAGAATGCCGAAGATCCGAATGCTCATGAGACCGTCCCGGTTTGCCTGGCACTGGCATGAACGACCTCCGAGATGGATGCGATGGAGGTCGCCTGGGTATCCGCCAGCTGAGTAATCAATTGATCAACCTGTCTGGCGGTACTTAATTGCGATGCGGTCGTTCTGGCAATGGTTTCAATGGATTCGGTGGTTTGCTCAACACCTTCGGCAATCCGGTTGAACGAATCCCGGGCTCTGGCGGAAATATCATTGCCCTGTTGAATGCGCTTGTTGGACTCGTTCAGCAGACGGGTAATCTGGCGGGTGGCTTCGGCAGATTTTTCAGCAAGCTTGCGCACTTCGTCAGCGACAACGGAAAAGCCCAGTCCATGTTCTCCGGCGCGGGCGGCTTCGATGGCGGCATTGAAGGCCAGAAGGTTGGTCTGAGAAGCAATCTCGCCAATGACAGCCACAATTTCGCCAATGTCTTCAGACGACTTTGAAATGGCTTCCATGGCATCCGCGGACTGCTGCAGGGACTGGGTGCCGGAGGACGCATCACGCTGGGTGGCGCGTGCCAGTTCACGAGTCAGCTGTGTATTTTCGGCAATCGAGCTGATGGACTGGTTGAGTTCTCCGACAGACTTGCGCATGGCGTCGGACTGCGACTGGATATGCTCTTCCAGCTCGACCTGCGCAGTAATGTCGGTGGCAAACTTGACCACGCGACAGGGGTTGCCATCGATATCGAAAATCGGGTTATAGGTCGCCTGAATCCATACGCGGCGGTCAAACTTCCCAAGCCGCATGAAGCGGCCGGTAAAGAACTCGCCACGGCTCAGGGATTGCCAGAAATCACGGTACTCCGTGCTTTGAATGTAAGCACGTGGACAGAACATACTGTGATGCTGCCCTTCGATATCATCTGCCTGGTAGCCAAGGGTATTCAGAAAGTTCTGGTTGGCCTTGAGGATATTGCCCTTGAGGTCAAATTCAATCACCGCCTGAGCACGATCAATGGCATTGACCTTGCCTTCATAGTCGATGTTGAGGCTCTTCTGCCGGGTAATATCGGAAGCCAGCTTGATGATGCGTACCGGCCTGCCGCTGGCATCGAGAATGGGGTTGTACGTTGCCTGCAGCCAGATATCCCGTCCGCGCCGGTCCCGGCGCCTGAATTCACCGGAGAGAAAGGCGCCTTCCGCCAGCTTCTCCCAGAAGTGCTGATATTCTTCGCTGTTGGCATAGGATGGCTCGCAAAACAGTCGGTGCGGTTGCCCCTTGATCTCTGCCAGGGTATACCCCGTCGCCTTCAGGAACCCTTCGTTGGCATCAAGCACTCTGCCTTCCAGGTCAAATTCAACCACCGCCTGAGAGCGGTTGATGGCTTCTATCTTGCCTTCATATTCAGCGGCGCGCTGCTTTCTTGGCGTGATGTCGGAGGCAAACTTGATCACCTTCACGGGACGATCATACTCATCAAGAACCGGGGTATAACTGGCCTGAATCCATACTTCACGCCCGCCCTTGGCCAGCCGACGAAACGATCCGGTTTCATGCTTGCCATCGGCCAGCCGGCGCCAGAAGGTCTGATAGGACGGGCTGGAAACCGTCTCGTCGTCACAGAACAGACGATGATGCTCACCAACCACTTCCTCGAGGGTATACCCCATCAGGTCCAGAAAATTCTGATTGGCATCCAGTACCTTTCCGTCGAGTCCGAATTCGATCAATGCCTGAGAGCGGCTGATTGCCTGCCTGAAAAAATCCTGTGGGATCGAGCTATCCTGCGTCATGGACATCATGTTTCTCCAGTAATACTGGCCTGAGAGGGTCAGGGAGTGGGTCAGCATCTGTCGCTATTATCGGTATCACCGGGCATGGCTTGAGGAGGTACTGTCTGGTAGGGCAAATAAAACAGAGGCATTGGCATGACATCGTCCGAGTCGCTCCCTGCGATAGCCTCGGGTCGAAATGAGGTATGGAACGTTCAAAAGGGCCTGCCCGATAAACGATGTCATCGGGCAGGCCATGATGGTGTGATGCAACTGCGCCGCTTGATCATCATGAGATCATGAAGGTTGTGGCTGGCGGCCGGTCATTTCATGACGATCATCTGGAGGCTGGTTATCCTGGTGACCTCACTGCTTCAAGAGTGGATGAAGCCTCGCGTTGACAAAGCCCTTTATATCCGACGTCAGTATCCGGTTATGTCTCCCGCTTCCTGCAATGCATGACAGGGGGACACCCAGCTCACGGGCCAGTTTTCTGGCCGAGGGCGCTGCATGGGGTATCTTCGGGGTATGAGTGATAGTGCTCATTTCAGTGACTCATTGCTCAGCTATCGAGGGGGTTGGTTTTTTTACTGGAGACAGAGAGGGATACCCGTGCATCTTCCAGGGTCTGCTCCGATATCAGGCCGGCATCCGTGAGCGCGGTCAGTGCCTTGAAGGCGATGTAATACCGGTCCACTTCAAAAAATGACCTCAGCGCCTGGCGGGTATCGGAACGGCCAAACCCGTCCGTGCCCAGTACATGAAAGTCGTTTGGAACCCATGGCCTTATCTGGTCAACATAAAGCTTCATGTAGTCCGTGACGGCAATGACCGGGCCGTGGTGGGCTTCAAGCTGTGACATCACCCATGGTTTTTCATGAATTTCACCGGGGCGGTGAAGCCGCTTATGGTCGTAATCAAGTCCGTCTCGGCGAAGTTCGTTGAAGCTGGTGGCGCTCCACACGTTTGCGGCGACATTGAATCCTGCCAGCAGGCCGGCCGCTGCCTCGGCTTCCGGCAACAGGGCACCTGATCCCATCAACTGCACGGCGGGCCATTTTTGCATGTCGCGGGCTTTCTTCAGCAAGTACAGGCCCCTGATGATGCCTTCTTCACAGTTCTCCGGCATCGCCGGGTGGGTATGGTTTTCATTCATTACCGTGAGGTAATAAAACCGCTCATTGCCTTTTTCAAACATGTCTACCAGACCATGTCGGATAATCACGGCCACTTCATGGGCGTAGGTAGGGTCATAACTGCGGCAGTTGGGGATGAAGGAGGCCGATAGATGGCTATGGCCATCCTGATGTTGCAGCCCCTCACCATTGATGGTGGTTCGTCCGGCGGTCCCTCCGATGAGAAATCCGCGAGCCAGCATATCGCCGGCTGCCCAGGCCAGATCGCCTACGCGTTGAAAACCGAACATGGCATAAAAGATATAAAAGGGGATCACTGCCCTCGCGTGATTGGCCTCGGCGGTGGCCGCCGCCAGCCAGGACGACATGGCACCGGCTTCCGTAATACCTTCTTCAAGTATCTGCCCCTGCCGGTCTTCGCGATAAAACATGATCTGGCCCGCATCGGCTGGCTGATATTTCTGCCCTTCATGGGCATAGATACCCACCTGTCGGAACAGGCCTTCCATGCCGAACGTTCGGGCTTCATCCGGCACGATCGGAACGATACGGCTGCCCAGCTCCTTGTCCTTCAGTAGCCCGGAAAGAATCCTGGCAAAGGCCATGGTGGTGGATACCGTCCGTTCACCGGTCCCCTTGAGCTGGCTTGCAAATGCCTTGTCTGTCAGTGATGGGATCGACAGGGAACGTCTGGTGGTTGAGCGTGCCGGCAGATAGCCTCCGAGCAACTCTCGACGAGCATGAAGATAACGCATGTCCGGGCTATCGGTATCAGGTCGGTAATAGGGCATGCCATCCTGAAGCGCTTCATCGCTGAAGGGCATGTGGAGGCGGTCCCTGAGGGTGCAGCGTCCCTTCACCGACATGGTCTTGATATTGTGGGCTTCCATGTCCGCCTCACCATTGTCGCTGCCCAGCGCATAGCCCTTGACGGTATGGGCAAGGATGACCGTAGGCCGGCCGTCATTATTGCGGGTTGCAGCCCGGTAGGCCGCGTAAATCTTGCGGGGGTCGTGTCCACCACGCTGCAGTTGTGCAATCTGTTCATCGGATAGTGATGAGACCCGCTCAAGCAGTTCCGGAAACTTTCCGAAGAAATGCTTGCGCGTATAGGCCGGACCCTGTGCCTTGTAGCTCTGGTATTCGCCATCGACGGTTGAATCGATGCAGTGTTGCAGCAGACCATCATGGTCGTTGTCCAGAAGGGTATCCCACGCACTTCCCCACACCACCTTGATCACATTCCAGCCACAGCCTCGAAATGTACTTTCCAGCTCATCCATGATCCTGCTGTTACCCCTGACCGGACCATCCAGCCGTTGCAGGTTACAGTTGACGACAAAGATGAGGTGATCAAGGCGCTCTCGACTGGCGACGTTGAGTGCTCCCAGTGTTTCAACTTCATCGCATTCTCCATCTCCCAGAAATGCCCACACCTTGCGATTGTCCAGCGGACAGAGGCCGCGATGATCCAGATACTTCATGAGCCGGGCCTGATAAATGGCCTGCAGAGGACCAAGGCCCATGGAGACCGTCGAAAACTGCCAGTACGCTGGCATCAGGTATGGGTGAGGGTAGGAGGACAGGCCACTACCGCCAGCCTCCTGACGAAAGCCATCCAGCCTGGCTTCATCGAACCGGCCTTCCAGAAAGGAACGGCTGTATATGCCCGGGGCGATATGCCCCTGAAAGTAGATCAGATCACCCTGATGATGCTCGGTGGAAGCCTTGAAGAAGTGGTTGAAGCCAACGTCATATAACGTGCAGCTCGACATGAAGCTTGCCAGGTGGCCCCCCAGGCTTTTGTCCTTCTGATTGGCGCGTACCACCATGGCAATACTGTTCCAGCGAATCGCCGCGCGCAGTCGTTTCTCAGCGGCTAAATCACCCGGGTAATCAGGTTCATCTGCCCGAGCAAGGGTGTTTCGGTGGGGCGTACAGGCATGGCCGAGTGACATGTCATGTTTCAAGCATTCACGTGTCAGGCTCGAGAGCACAAGCTCGGCCCGATCCTTGCCCTCGAAGTGGATGAGCGATCGCAGCGCTTCCAGCCATTCCCGGGTTCCGTGTGTATCTGTATCCCGCACCATGTTCAGGTATCTCGCGTTGTCAGTGTCCCTGAAACGCTACTCCCTGGCGGAATGCTTCAACAATCCCTTCTCGTGGGAATCAGTTGCCCATTTTCGGTAATAATGACGTTGCCTTTGCTATCTTCTCGGGCGTATTCGGGAGTCAGCCTTCCTTCCCGGTAAATCGAAGTTGTCGAGATTTCAGGCACGCTGACTGCTGTGTTATACAGCCTGCTGAACAGTCAACAAGGCATGAGCGCGCGTGAATCTTGATCACCTCAAACTGTTTGTAGCCGTGGCTGAGCAGGAGTCGATTCTTGCAGCATCGAAAATGCTGGATATACCCAACTCGACACTGTCTCGTCAGATAAAAAACCTCGAAGGACAGCTCGGCCAGCAACTTGTACTGCGAAGTACCCGGCATTTGCGCCTGACCGCCGAAGGCCGGGCGCTGTATGAACGGGCGCGGCCACTGGTGGCAGCATTAAGTGACATTGGCCACGAGGTGAAAAGCCGACATGGCCGACTCAGTGGTACGCTCACTGTCGCCATTCCTTCCGAGTTCTGTGTGACGTGGTTGAACCGCGGTATTGCCGAGTTTTCCCGTCAGCATCCGGAGCTGGCCCTTGAGTGCATTACCAGCATGGCGCCGCTGGACCCGGTGCGTCGCGACGTTCATGTTTCGATTGCCTACCATCGTGGCGACCGCCAAAGCAGCAATATGGTTGTTCGTCCGCTTCTATCACTGGCAAGCTCGGTCGTGGCGACCCCGGAATTGCTCGCACGATACGCCGCACCGTCTCGAATCAGCGAGCTGGCAGAGCTGCCATGTATTTCGACCCTGACAGCACTGAAATCAAATCCCTGGGTATTCATTGATGACAAGGGGCAGGCGGTCAGCCTGAAACTGCCTTCGCGCTACAAGGTGGACAGCAGCCAGATGCTGATTTCAGGCGCGCTGGCCGGCATCGGGTTTGCCATTATTCCCACGGCCTTTTGCGCCTCTCACCTCGCCTCGGGTGAGCTGGTTGAGCTCACGCTTGATTGTCAGCCTGCGCCACTTGATATCGTGGCGATCTATCCGAACCGAAACAGTATTTCAGTGCGTGCCAGAGCCTTTGTGGATATGGTGAAAACCGAGCTCAGAGACAAGGCGCTGGCGTAGCCTCACCGTTGGTTCAACCGAACCCGGGGTGCTGATCAGCAGGGCGCCTGCCTGTCATGGGTAGCGCCCCTCACGCCGATTGCTGATCAGTTCCTTCATGATCCTGTTGGTCTGGATCATGGCGGGGGTGTCGGGTTCGCGCCGGCGGCTACAGATGATGGGGGAGGTGATATTGGGTTCGGCCAGTCGCACATAGGTAATTTCATCGCGCTGCATGCGCATCACCTGTTCCGGTACCAGACTGAAACCAAGATCCGACGCCACCAGGCCGATCGCGGTCTGAAGCTCGTTGGTTTCCTGAATGACCCGCACTCTCAGCCCTCGCAGGCGAAACAGGCTCAGAATCGTATCGGCGTAGCTGGGGCGTGGCGTGGCCGGGTAGATGATCAACGGGTACTCGGCCAGCTGGGCCAGCGTCGGCGTGGTGTTTGCCAGCGGATGAGACACCGGCAGCGCTGCCACGATTGGCTCATCAAGCAGCACCTCCTGCACGATGTCGGGGTCATCGACCCTGAGCCGACCGAAGCCAATATCGATTCGGCCGGCCTTGAGCGCCTGAACCTGACTGACCGTGGTCAACTCCAGCAACAACAGCTCGATGTTATCCGTTTGCCGTAGACGCCGAATCAACTGCGGTAACTGCCCGAACAGCAGCGAGCCGACCATTCCTATACCGAATACCTGATGCCCGCGTCGTGCCATCCGCCGCGTGGCGGCGACGGTGGTATCGATCTTTTCCAGGATCTGCAGCGCATGCTCCAGAAAGAACTTCCCTTCCGGTGTCAGTGCCAGTCCGCGCGCCTGGCGTTCGAACAATGACGTGCCCAGCTCGGTCTCCAGCTGCTTTATTCGGCGCGACAAGGGCGGCTGCGCCATGTGCAGCCGCTCGGCCGCACGAGTCATGTTGAGTTCTTCGGCGACAGTGCAGAAGTAGCGCAGTTGGCGTATGTCCATTGATACCTTCCGGGTATGGGTAGCGACCCAAACGATATTTTTTTGATGAGAGATGTGCAATCAGACTTAGGTCATCGCTGAATTGCCACAAGAGACTGACCATGTCCGCCATTATCGAGTCGATAACCACCCAGATTGTCGACCTGCCGACCATCCGACCGCACCGACTATCCATGACTACCATGGCGTGTCAGTCGCTGGTCATCGTCCGTCTTCGAAGCTCCGATGGCATCGAAGGCCTTGGCGAAGCCACCACCATCGGTGGGCTGAGCTACAGCGCGGAAAGCCCCGAAAGCATCAAGTGCAATATCGATGCATGGCTGGCTCCGCTACTGATCGGCCAGCCTGCCGATAACATCAACGGCCTTGCAGCCCGTCTTGACCGCCATGTGCGCGGTAACGCCATTGCCCGCTCGGCGCTTGAGACGGCACTGCTGGATGCTCAGGGCAAGCGTCTTGGTGTCTCGGTCGCCTCGCTTCTGGGCGGAGCCGTGCACGACCACCTGCCGGTGCTCTGGACACTCGCCAGCGGCGATACCCGAAAGGATATCGATGAGGCCTTCCAGCGCCTTGATGAACACCGGCATCACCAGTTCAAGCTCAAGCTGGGCGCCAATGCCCTGCGAGATGACCTGCGCCATACCGAAGCGATCTGCGATGCGCTCAAGGGCCGGGCGGGCGTGCAGGTCGATATCAATCAGGCCTGGGATGAGGCGACCGCGGTTGAAGGCATCGCCGCGCTTGAGGCGGCGGGTGTCGAACTGATCGAGCAGCCGATTCCTGCACGCAATGTCCATGGCCTGGCTCGGCTGGCCAACCGCTTTCGGGTCACGATGCTGGCCGATGAAGCCGTTCAGGATACCGGCGACGGTCTGACACTGCTGGACGCCGGCTTCAGCGGCGCCTTTGCCTTGAAGATCGCCAAGGCCGGTGGCCCCCGAGGCGCGCTCAAGTTGGCTCATCTGGCCCAGAGCGCCGGTCTCGGTCTCTATGGTGGCACCCTGCTCGAAGGTACCATCGGCACTGCCGCCTCACTTCACGCCTGGTCCACGCTGGCCTCTCTCCGGTGGGGAACCGAAATGTTCGGTCCACTGCTTCTGAAGGACGACATTGTCACCGAAAGCCTTCACTACCACGAGTTCGGGGTCGAGCTGCCTCGTGGACCGGGACTTGGTATCACGCTTGATGAAGATCGGCTGCGCTTTTACAGCCGCCCCTGACACAGGAGAAGACCCATGCTGTTTCATGTCGAAATGACCGTCAATCTGCCAGCCGATATGCCCGAAGCGCAGGCCGCCGAGATCAAGGCCACCGAAAAGGCCTATTCCCAGAAGCTTCAAAACGAGGGGACCTGGCGTCACCTGTGGCGAGTGGCTGGAAGTTACTCGAACGTCAGCATCTTCGATGTTGAGGACAATGAGACCCTGCACCACATCATCAGCGGCCTGCCACTGTTCCCGTACATGGAGATTCGCGTACGTCCGCTGTGCCGTCATCCGTCTTCGGTGCGTGACGACGACAGTTGAATACCCGGGCCCTTGAGCGTGCCGAAGTCAATTTCAAATAAAGAGGTGGTTTCCATGAGCGTGAAGATCTTTGATTCCCCTGACGTGCAGGACTTTCTCGTTAAACTCAGTGGGCTGGAAAATGCCGGGGGCAGCGATCGCGCCAAGCAGATCGTTCACCGCCTGGTAAGTGATCTGTTCAAGCTGATTGACGATTTTGACATCAGCGAAGAGGAGTACTGGGCCGGCATCAACCTGCTTAATGCCCTTGGCAGCCAGACTCAGTTCGGTCTGCTGTCGCCGGGGCTCGGGTTCGATCACTTTCTCGACATGCGTCACGACGCTCTCGATGCCGAGGCTCAGCGCACCGGCGGTACGCCACGCACCATTGAAGGGCCGCTGTACGTAGCAGGTGCCCCGGAAGCCGAGGGTTTTGCCCGTATGAATGATGAGGTTACCGAAGGCGAGACCATGTGGCTGACCGGTCAGGTCCGTGATGTGGATGGTACGCCGATCAAGGGGGCCAAGGTGGAAATCTGGCACGCCGACGACAATGGATGCTATTCCTTTTTCGATCCGTCACAGTCCGGTTACAACCTGCGCCGCACTATCTACACCGACAGCGACGGCCGCTACACCGCCCGCAGTATCATTCCGTCCGGGTATGGCGTGCCCGAAGGCGCACCGACTGACGTCGTGCTCAAGTCGCTCGGCCGGCACGGCGAGCGCCCGGCCCATATTCACTTCTTCATCTCGGCGCCCGGCCATCAGCACCTCACCACCCAGATCAATCTGGCCGGCGATCCATACACCTTTGATGACTTTGCCTTCGCCACCCGCGAAGAGCTGGTGATTCCCGCCGAACGCATCGATGACGTGTCCGAGATCGAAAAACGCGCGTTGGAGGGGCCGTTCTCACAGGTAGTGTTCGATATTGAGTTGTCGCCGACCGACAAGGTCGAGCTTCAGGCGCGTCACGCTCGCCCGCGGGCGAAGGAAAACGAGCACGATCTGGCCAGCCAACTGGCTGGCACCGCGAAGGTCTAGATGTTGATTAACGCCGTCACCACCTCCGGACTGCCTGATCAATTAGAATCCGGTGCCTTCGGTCCTGGCAGCAGGCCTGCAGTAGCGTAGTCATCTGCATCAAGGAAAAACGCGCCCGACATGTGAATGTCGGGCGCGTTTCATGGTGGCTGGGCTGCCTTTACGCCAGGTGTTATAGCCTCATCGATGGAGCACGACGCTCCAGTTCATGAGGTGACAGCGCGTCCCTTTGCCTTGTGGTGAGTGACCGGTGGGTGGTCCTGCCACGCGGCTTCCCTGTCATCCAGTGCACGGTGCGCGGACTCCGGCAGACGTGAGCCACCAATGAGGGCCAGCACTGCAATCGCAATGAGGTAGAACGCAGGTGCCAGCGAGTAGCCTGTCAGCGAGATCAACCAGGTGGCGACCAGTGGTGCGGTCCCGCCAAAAATCGTATACGCCACGTTGTAGCACAGGGCTGATCCGGTATAGCGAACCCGCGTCGGGAATTGTTCTGCCAGCAGTACCGCTGTCACCACGCCGCACATGACGGCTCCCACGGCCAGCATCGAGGCGCCCAGCATGGCCGGCCACAGTTCGCCGCTGCCGGCCAGATAATAGGCGGGGAATACGGCCACGATCAGGGAGATACAGGCCGTTTTGATGGTGTTGCGCCGCCCGATCCGGTCCGAAAGACGGCCCACCACCGGACACAGGAGGCCCGAAAATACCAGAGCACCCAGGCTGGCCAGCAGGGCAGTCGTGCGTGTGGCGTTACCGGCTACCTGCATATAGGTCACCAGATAAGTGGTGAACATGTAAAACGACAACGCAGTGGCCGAGATGAAGGCGCTCAGGCACACGATGGTTCGTCCATGCACCTGTACCGTTTCCTTCACGGTGGCATGTTCCGTTTCGGGAGCTTTTTGCAGGGCCTTGAAGGCTGGCGATTCTTCCAGATGCAGGCGCATGTAAAGTCCGATCAGGCCGAGCGGGGCGGCAATCAGAAAGGGAACGCGCCAGCCCCAGGACTGCATGGTTTCATCCGACAGTGTTGTGCCCAGCACCAGTGTCAGTCCGGCCGCTGAGGCAAAGGCCATGAAGGTGGATACTGGAATCAGACTGCCATAACGTGCCTTTTGCCGTGTGGGGGCATGCTCCAGCACATAGGTGCAGGCGCCTGCATATTCGCCACCGGCCGAGAACCCCTGAATGCAGCGGGCCAGTGCCAGAAGCAGCGGAGCAATGAAACCGATGGTGTCGTAGGTGGGCAGAATGCCGATTACGGCGGTGGCGCCGGCCATCATCAAAATGGTGATGGCGAGCACTCGTTTGCGGCCAATGCGGTCGCCCAGCCGGCCAAAGAAGATGCCGCCCAGCGGTCGCAGCGCAAAGGAGATGGCGAATACGGCAAAGGTCTGCAGTAATGCCAGAGCAGGCTCTCCCTGAGGGAAAAAGTGCTGAGCAATGATCAGTGCCAGAAAGCCATAAATGGCGAAATCAAACCATTCAACGAAGTTGCCGATGGTCGAGGCAATAATGACCTGGCGCATGGCCTTTCGACGGCCTGGCGACAGAGGTTGGGACAAGGGGGAGCGGTGGTTGCCGCTGTTCGATGAGCCGGCATAATTGTTATTGGACACGGTCGCTTTCCTGGGCAGGTGATAAGCATACGCAAGATGCTCACGACCTCAGTCTGTCATCAAGCCCTTCACGACGGGACACACCAAAGCGTCGTCGACGTTGTCAGCTGCGACCTTTTGAATGCCCGATGTTCCAGTGCACCACGGCGTGGCCGATATAGGCAGGTCGTGCACGGATAAGGTGCGTGTCAAACTGGTTGCTGCAGGCGGGGCAGGGAGTGCGCAGGCATAAAAAAGGCCCTGAATCATCAGGGCCTTTTTTATATAAACTGGCGGAGGGACAGGGATTCGAACCCTGGAAGGGCTATAAACCCTTGCCGGTTTTCAAGACCGGTGCATTCAACCGCTCTGCCATCCCTCCGAATACGGGTGCGTACACTAACACGCTATATTGCTGTACGCAATTTTAAAACGCCACGGTTGCTTCATGAGTAGTGATTCAGAGGGGTATTTCATATGCCATTAAAAAAAGAGCGAGGCCGAAACGAAAATGCCCCGAGTCGATAGGATCGATTCGGGGCATTGGTGTTCGAGGTGGCGGAGGGACAGGGATTCGAACCCTGGAAGGGCTATAAACCCTTGCCGGTTTTCAAGACCGGTGCATTCAACCGCTCTGCCATCCCTCCGTCTCACGGCGATGCATGCTACCAGCTTGTCTGCACGCGTCAAGTATCTTTTTAACGATCATGGACTTAACCGGTGTTGAATGGTGGCTTGCGCCGGGTGCAGCCTCGTAGCATGCTGGATGGTAGAAACCGGTACTATGGGAGCATTACCATGAACGAGCGTTACCATGTTGCGCAGTCTGAAGCCCGGCAGGAGGTCAGTCCGGCTTACAAGGTGCTTCGCAATACTTACATGCTGCTGGCGCTGACTCTGGCCTTTTCGGCAGTTACTGCAGGCGTTGCCATGTCGATGGGCGTGGCTCATTTGAACATCTTTGTATTTTTCATCGGGGCCTACGGCCTGATGTTTCTGGTTCACAAGCTCAAGAATTCCTCGGCAGGGCTGCTGGCCATCTTTGCCTTTACAGGCTTCATGGGCTTTACCCTGGGCCCCATTCTGACAAGTTATCTGACCCTGTCGAATGGCGCGCAGTTGATCATGACGGCGCTGGGGATGACGGCCACGACCTTCATCGGACTGTCAGCGGTGGTTCTGATCACCAAAAAGGATTTCAGCTTTCTTTCCAACTTCCTGATGGCGGGAGCAATCGTTTTGGTGGTGGCCATGCTGGTGGCCATGATCTTCAATATTTCCGGTCTGGCGCTGGCGGTTTCGGCAGGCTTTGTGCTGTTCTCGAGTGCGATGATCCTGTTTGAAACCAGTCAGATCATCCACGGGGGGGAGCGTAATTACATTCTGGCGACCCTCGGTTTATACTTGTCGATCTACAACCTGTTTGTCAGCCTGTTGTCGATTCTGGGCGTGGTGTCCGGCGACGACTGATGATGCGGTTTGATCATTCTGCGCAACAAGGCCCCTTTGATGGGGTCTTGTTGTTTTTGGACAGAGACTTTTTGACCGGGTAGCGTCAGGGGCTCAGGCTTCTTTCGCCCCATGGCAGTGAGGTTACCTTGAACTATACGCTGGTGGTTTACGGGGCGCCCTACAGCACTCAGGCGTCGCATTCGGCGTTGCGCCTTGCCGAGGCGTTGCCCGCGCAGGGGCATCGTGTGACGACGGTTTTTTTCTACCATGATGGTGTTCACAATGGCTCGTCGCTGATGCAGCCGCCTCAGGATGAACCTCATCTTCTGACGCGCTGGCGAGCACTGCATGCCGATCAGCAGTGTGAATTGCTGGTCTGTGTGGCGGCGGCAGTCAAGCGTGGCATCCATGACGCCTCGGAGGCGACGCGCCATGGCCATGAGGCACATGCGCTGGAAGCGCCCTTTGAATTGACAGGCGTGGGGCAGTTGCTTGTCGCTTCGCAACACAGTGATCGCACGGTAACCTTTGCACCATGACACGAAAAACACTGATCATTGTTCGTCATCCCCCCCACGGTAGCAGCTGGGCGCGAGAGGGTATCGAGGTGGTACTGGTTGGCGGTGCGCTGGGCGTGCCGGTGGATGTGCTGTTCGACGGCGATGGCATCTTTTGCCTGCTGCAAGGCCAGGAGGCCGGTGCACTGGGGCAAAAGGGCACGTTGCCCATGCTCAAGGCGTTCCCGATGTACGATATCGACACGGTGCTGGTGAGTCGTCCGGCGCTTGAAGCTCGAGGGCTGAAGGCTGACGCGCTGGCCATTGATGGTGACGTGGTCGAACCTCGTGACTGTCTGGCCCATTATCATTCCATTTTGACGTTCTAGGCTCATGATTCTGCATATTCTCAATCGCAGCGCCTTTGGTTCCCGTGTTCCTGATGACATGGCTTCGGCGCTGTTGCCCGGTGACACCGTCATCCTGATCGAGGATGGGGTCTTCACCGGCATGGCGCCTGATTATTCACGCATCGAGACCGTACGCTGGCATGCCTTGCGTGAAGATGCCGTTTCCCGTGGGGTGGCGGGTCGTATGCCCGATGATGTTCATCTGGTGGACGTTGACGGGTTCATTCGCCTGACCGCCGAGGCCACATCCACCATCAGCTGGTTCTAGTCATGACACATGCCAACGCAGCAACGTTTATCGATGTTCAGGGCGTGAGTGTCGCGCTGGACAGTGAGGGATGTCTGGTGGATCGAACCCAGTGGTCCCGTTCCGTGGCCGAGGCCATGGCTGCACGGGAAGGCCGTGAACTGACGTCGGCGCACTGGGAGGTACTGAACGTCATTCGTGATTTCTACGCCACTTATGAGCTGTCACCGGCGATGCGGCCACTGGTCAAGGCCACGGCGCTGGCACTTGGAGCCGAGAAGGGACGTTCCATTTATCTGATGCGGCTGTTTCCTGACAGCCCAGCTCGCGTGGCGGCGCGGCTTGCCGGGCTGCCCAAGCCCGATAACTGTCTCTGACTCATGAATTTTCTGGGACACGCCGTAGTCGCGCAGCATGGCAGTGATGCCTTCCTGCTGGGCAATCTGATTGCTGATGGGGTGAAGGGAGCGCTGCCGACCTCAGGCTGGCCGTCAGACGTCATTGACGGGATGCGATGCCATCGCGAAATTGATGCGTGGATTGATCACCATCCGGCCGTGATGGCACTCAAGCCCCGGGTACCACCCGCCACCCGCCGGGTGGCCGGTATCGGTCTTGACATGATCTGGGATCACTTTCTGGCTCGCGACATGCTGGATCCTTCCCTTCAGGTGCCAGAACTGCAGCCTGCCCTGATGGATCGAGTCTATGACACTCTGACCGAGCATGAAGCGCTGATCCCGCCTGCCATGAAGCCAATGTTCGAAGCCCTTGTTCGTGAGCGCTGGCTGGAATCCTATGCCCGCTACACCACGACATGTCATGCCATCGGACGCATTGGATTGCGGCTTCGCGGAGAGAATCGGCTTCAACAGCTGACGCCCTGGCTGATAAGGGAGCAGGCACTGCTTGAAGCAACCTATCATGAGCTGTGGCCCGACCTGTTGCGCCGGGCCACTGCCGTGAAGGGTGGCTGATGGTCAGCCGGGCAGTTCGAGGCAGGTAATGTCATCTCCGGGCTGTATATGCCGGTGTGGGTCGATCACGGCCAGTGCGGTTGCATCGACACAGGAGCTCAGCATGGAAGAGTCCTGAGCACCGGTTAGATGTGCCTTGCCATGCTCGTCGATGACAACCCGCAGATAGTGGCATCGAGCATTCGTGCGGGTCTCGAAGCCGGCGCTGACCGTTCTCTTGCGCAACTGCGACATGGCCGGACACCCCAGCATGCTGCCGATGAGCGGCCGCAGGAACAGGTAGCTGCTGACAAATCCTGACACCGGATTACCTGCCAGGCCGATCACGGCAGTATTGCCGATATGACCCAGGGTCAGTGGCTTGCCAGGTTTCATGGCCAGCCGCCACATGGCTACCTGACCCACGGCCTCGATCGCATGGCGCACATGATCCTCTTCACCGACCGATACGCCTCCGGCGGTCACGATGATATCCGCCTGACGAGCGTATTGCTCGAGCGCCTGTCGGCTCGCATCGTACTGATCCGGCAGGTGGTCGATGGCTACCAGCTCCCCACCGAACTGCTCGATCAGTGCCGCAAGCTGATAGCGGTTGCTGTTGTAGATTTGCCCTTCGGCAAGTGCTCTGCCCGGCAGGATGACTTCATCACCGCTGGTCAACAGGGCGATACGCGGCCGTTGCACTACGGTAATTTCCCCCAGCCCCTGACTGGCCAGAAGGCCGAGCGCGGCAGGGGTGATGCAGGCACCCGCTGCCAGCAACCGGTTACCCCGACGAAGTTCTCCGCCCTGTTGACGGATATTGTTGCTGACGGGCAGGTCGGCGGCAAATACCGCCTGGCCCTCGTTTGTTATTTCGACCTGCTCCTGCATGATGACGGTATCTGCGCCTTCGGGCAGACGTGCACCGGTAAAAATGCGGGCACAGGTGCCTGCTTCAAGTGGAGACGGTGCATGGCCGGCCGGAATGCGCTGGCTGACGGTCAGGGCCTGACCACCATCTCGCGCTCTCAGGGCGTAGCCGTCCATGGCGCTGTTGTCGAACGGTGGCATGTCGATGGTGGCGTGAATATCGCAGGCCAGTACACGCCCGGTGGCCCTGTGCAGCAGGCATTGCTCGTTTGGCATACGCCGGGCCAGAGACAGCGTAGCGTTCAGGGCCTCATCGACACTGTGCAATTCAGCCATGATGGCCGCTTCCGCCGTTGACCAGGTTGGCAAAGTTGCAGGGCTGATGACGACTGTCGAGCTGTTCGATCAGAATCTGCTCCCACCCGGTGCGGCAGGCATTTGTCGAGCCTGGCAGCGCAAATATCAGCGTGTGATTGACAAATCCTGCCACGCAGCGGCTTTGCAGGGTCGAACTGCCCACTTCCTTGCGAGACAGCTGACGAAACAGCTCGCCAAAGCCCGGGATGGGTTGATCAAACAATGGCTCCAGCGCATCCGGAGTAGTGTCTCGACCGGTGAACCCGGTGCCACCGGTGGTAATGATCACGTTGATGGCCGGATCGGCAATCCAGCAGGATACGTCGGCCCGAATGCGGTAGACATCGTCAGCAACGATACGCCGCTCGGCACAGCGGTGGCCGGCATTGGTCAGCGCGGCTTCAAGATAATCGCCCGACCCGTCATTTTCGGTGGTGCGGGTATCCGAGACCGTCAATATGGCCACGTTCAGGGGCATGAAGTCTTTCATGAGTCGGTCCGGCTCCTTTGTTGCTGACGTGCGTCGAGGGCATTCAATTGTTCGGGAGTGGCATCGGCCTGGTACAGTGATTTCCATTGCGAATAGGGCATGCCATAGACGTATTCTCGAGCGGTGTCGTAATCGATGGAAACCCCCTGGCGCTCCCCGGCAGCAACCAGCCACTTTGACAGGCAGTTGCGGCAGAAGTCGGCCAGAATCATCAGGTCGATATTCTGAACGTCCTTGTTGGCATCCAGGTGGGCCAATAGCTGCCGAAAGGCATCGGCCTCCATGGCCTGGCGAGTGTCATCAGGCAGGGAATTGATCATCAGAAGAATCCTTTTCGTCGATAGGAATATCAGGCCCAGTGTAGCGTGGCTGGTGGGTGACTCAACCGCCTCATTCCTTAGAGAGTCTGCGGTGTGCAATTTTTTATACAAAATAAGCCTGAAAAGGCCGTGCGAAGCTCTTAAAGGCTTGATTATTGGCAGGTGTGGCTATTATGTTGCACGTGGCTGTGCTTCTCCTTCCGGAAGGCACTGCCTGGACGCACCACACAACAACATATCTACAACTACACAATAATGGAGTTGCCATGTCGTCATCCAATGAATCAAGTGACCTGGTGCGCGTGCTGGCCCGAAAGGACGTATTGGCACTGGCTTTCGGTGCCATGATCGGCTGGGGATGGATCGTGCTGACCGGTAATTTTATCGTCAATGCCGGAAGCATGGGGGCCATCGTAGCCTTTCTGATCGGTGGTGCTGCCGTCGTGCTGGTCGGTTTGACTTATGCCGAGCTTGCTGCCGCCATGCCGAAGGTGGGTGGGGAGCATGTGTACAGTTATCGGGCGCTGGGGCACTTTGCCTCCTTTATCTGTACCTGGAGTATCGTGCTGGGCTATATCAGCGTGGTGGCGTTTGAAGCCGTGGCGCTGCCTACCGTGGTTGAAAGCCTGTTTCCAGGTTATTCCGTCGGTCATCTGTGGACCCTGTCCGGCTGGGACGTGAAACTGACTTGGGTGCTGGTTGGCGTGGTCGGTTCGCTGATCATGATGGCCATCAATTATTTCGGCGTTACCATGGCAGCGCTGATTCAGCGGCTGGTAACGCTGCTGATTCTGGCGGTGGGGGTCCTGTTCATTACCGGCGCCCTGTTTACCGGTGAGACCACTACACTTCAGCCCCTTTTTACCGGTGGCTCCGGTGGCATCATGTCGGTCCTGATCATGGTGCCGTTCCTGTTTGTCGGGTTTGACGTCATTCCCCAGGCGGCGGAGGAAATCAATCTTCCGTTTCGTGACATCGGCCGTGTGTTGACCCTGTCGGTCATTCTGGCCGTCGTGTGGTATGCGCTGATTGTGTTTGGCACCTCGTTGATGATGCCGGCTTCTTCCCTGGGTGGCGGCGTGCTGGCGGTGCCTGCGGCCATGGAGCAGGTCTTTCAGGCACCCTGGGCTTCGAAGCTGATGATTCTGGCCGGCGTGGCAGGCATCATCACCAGCTGGAACGCGTTTTATATCGGTGGGTCACGGGCCATTTATGCTCTGGCGCATGCCGGTATGCTGCCGGCGCCGCTGGCGAAGCTTCATCCCAAATACCGAACGCCGACCAATGCGATCATTCTGATCGGAGTGCTGTCTAGTCTGGCGCCATTGCTGGGCCGTCCTGCCATGGTCTGGCTTGTCGATGCCGGAGGCCTGGGGATCGTGATTGCCTACCTGTTCGTAGCGCTGTCGTTTCTGGTGTTGCGGGTGCGGGAGCCGGACATGCCTCGGCCGTTTTTTGTTCGTCAGGGCAAGCTGGTAGGCGTTCTGGCCGTGCTCTTATCGATCGGCATGACCGGCCTTTATCTACCGTTCAGCCCCTCGGCACTGACCGGCACCGAATGGCTGGTGTTCGGGCTCTGGATGCTGGCGGGGCTGGCGATGTATGTCTGGGCGCTGAAGACCTACGGCAAGGGCTATGCTGAACGGGTCATGACTCGCGAGTATCACTGAGCGGATCCTGCCTGAAGGAAAAAACGCGCCCCCGGGCGCGTTTTTTAATGGAAAATTGATCCCGTCTCGTTGATCGCTCTCGGGACACGAAGGACGGTTATGGGCGCTCCAGCCCGATCATGGCGCTCAGATGGGCATTCACCGACGGGGCCAGACTTTCCAGGTGGTAGCCACCCTCCAGTACTGACAGTACCCGGCCGTTGGCATGGCGTTCGGCCATGGCCAGTATGTCCCGGGTCAGGTCAAAGTAGTCACCGCTGTCAAAGGCCAGTTCTGTCATGGGGTCATCACGGTGGGCATCAAAGCCGGCACTGATGAGAATCAGTTCCGGCCGATGCGCATCAATGCGAGGCATCCACTGGTGAAGGCAGCGATCTCTTGCCTGCTGGCCTGTACTGCCGGCCGGCAGCGGCAGGCTCTCTACGTTCGGAGCGTTTTCATTGGCGGATGACCAGGGATACAGCCCCTGCTGGTACATGGTGCAAATCAGTATGTCATGGTTGTGGGCCAGGATATCCAGTGTGCCATTGCACTGGTGGGCATCGATATCAATGATTGCGATGCGCTGGATATCGTAATGCCGGCGCGCATAACAGGCTGCCAGCGCTACATTGTTGATCAGGCAAAATCCCATGCCCTGCGCCTTCTCGGCGTGATGGCCGGGGGGGCGTACGGCACAGAATACGTTGTCCGCCTGATTGCGAAAAAGCTGATTGACGCCCTTTATCACGCCACCGGCAGCGCAGCGAGCCGCGTCCCAGTTATCTGCATTGACCAGGGTTTCCTCATCCAGAGCCACCGGGGTGTCGCTGTCTGCAGCATCGGCCAGCAAGGCAAGATAGTCCGAGGTGTGCGCAAGGCGCAGCATATCGGGGGCAACGGGGAGGGCATCAAAGTGCTGGAGCTGCCGAGCGACACCGGATAACGCCAGCTGGCGCTCAATGGCGTCCAGACGGCGAGGATGATCCGGGTGCCACGGGGCAATCATGTGTCGCCGACATTGCCCCGGCAGAATGAACGAGGTGATCATGGCCTTTCCTGTGCAGGGTGGATGTGCTGCGCTATCGTGGAAGCTCAAGGCGTTCGAATGACCTCCGTGCATCGTCCGGGGTCGTGGTCGTCGAGTGTAGCAGTGCCTGATGAGGTCATGATGCTGGATAAGGGAATGGGGGTTCAATTCGTTGAACATTTCTTCCGGCCCCGCGCCATCATGGTGGTGGCGCCAGGCCGTGAAGACGCGTTGACGCAGGCAGTATTGTTCAATCTGCGTGAGGGCGGGTTTCGCGGAAAAATCTGGGCAGTAGCACCGGATAGTCAGGCCGGTGATGTGCTGGAGGGTGTTCAGTGGGTCAACCTGCTGGAAGCCGTTACTCCGTTGGCGGAACTGGTCATCTTTTGTCTGCCGGTGGATGACGTGCCGGACCAGCTTGAACTGCTGGCCGCTCGAGGCGTATCGGCGGCCATCATTCTGACCGGCGGTGCCCGGTGGAGTGAAAGCCGGCTGGATGACCCGGCCTCCACTCGCTCGCGGCTTCATGACATCGTGCGCCGAAAGGGCGTGCGGGTCATGGGGCCCGAGTGCATGGGGGTTGTTTCGACGCGCCATTACCTTAACGCCTCCTGTGCCAGTGTACCGGTGGCTCGGGGGCGGCTGGCATATCTTGGGCAGTCGGGCATGGTGGGGCATGCCCTGATGGACTGGGCTGCTGCGCGCGGGATCGGGTTTTCCAACCTGGTGGCACTGGGAGATAGTGTGGATGTGACGCTTGCCGATGTGCTGGATCATTTCAACCAGACCGGCGGCTACCGGGCACTGGTGCTTCATATCGAACAGATCACCAACGCCATGCATTTCATGACGACCCTGCGGGAGGCGGCGCGCCACCACGTGGTGGTTGCAATCAAAAGTGGTCGATGTGCTTCAACGGATCTGTCCGGTCGTCCCCTTGCTCCCGGGCTGTCACGGCGTGATCAGGTCTTTGATGCCGCCCTGTCCCGCGCCGGGGTGCTGCGCGTGGCACACTCCGATGGCCTGATGGATGCGCTGGATACACTGACCCGCCTGCCTGCACTGGCCGGCGAGCGGGTGGTGCTGGTTTCCAACGGGCTGGGACTTGCGCTGCTGGCCATGGATGAGCTGGCGCGTCAGGGTGGCGTTCTGGCCGAGCTGTCTTCTGCCTGCAGACAGGCACTGTCCGACGAGGGGCTGGACGTGAGTGTGAGTGGTCATAATCCAGTGGATGTCGGCAGCCTGGCTACGCCGGAGCGGTTCGAGCGGGCCGTCAGGCTGGTGGCTGATGATCCCGGCGTGGATGTGGTACTGACCATTCATGTGCCCACACGCATGGCGCCATCCCGGGAGGTGGCAGAGCGCCTGCTGGCATTGAGGCCGGACATGCGCAGTGCCTGGATGAGTTGCTGGATGGGGCTTCAGGATGCCCGCGAAGCGCGGCAGTTGTGTCAGCGGGCCGGGGTGGCGCACTACCGTTCGCCCGAGAAGGCCATCGATGGACTGATGTTGATGGCCCGCTATCGCCAGGTACAGCATTTGCTTCGCCAGACACCCCCTGCCGTTCAGCTCCCCGGTACACCGGCACGACGTGATCAGGCGCGGCACCTGATTCAGCAGGCCTTTGATCGCCGGCGCTCGGCGTTGACCCATGAGGAATGTGGCCAGGTGCTGGAAGGGTATGGCATGGCCATTACCCCGGCTCATTATGATTACCTGAATGCTGAAACGATATCGCTGCCGCCTTTTTCACCCCCCTGGCGATTGCGGTTGATACATCCGGCAAACTGCCAGCCCTTCAACGATGATGTGATCGATGCCGGGGGAAACACCTCGATAGCCACGCCGAGCGCGCTGGCCGATGAAGGGGCGCGGCAGCGGGCCTGGTGTCAAGACAGGAATCTGATTCCGTTCAGCGCCTGCATTCAGCCCCGGCGCGACGACGTGCCAGCGATGAGCATCAGCTGTGGCATTACGCGAGATGCCACGTTTGGCCCAGTGGTATTCTTTGGCCGGGCAGGCCACCACCTGGATGAAACCGCTGATCGTCAGGTGGCACTGCCGCCTCTCAATAATGCGCTGGCGGCTGCCTTGATCGAGCAAAGCAGTGTCTGGTCCATCCTTGCACACCAGTCCGAGGCGCCCGATAACCTGCAGGATCAGTTGTCACGGCTGCTGGTTACCCTGTCGCACATGGCAACGGATCTGCCACATCTTGCGGTACTGGATATCAATCCGCTGGAGGTTACGACCGCCGGAGAGCTTCGTGCCGACAGCTATCGGCTGTCGATCGGTCCACCCACGCCCTTTGCCATCATGCCCTATCCGGAGGAGTGGCAGCGAAACGTCACCCTTGGCAAGGGGCAGCAGGCCCGGTTGCGTCCGGTACGGGAAGAAGATGCAGCGCTTGTAACTGAATTTCATACTCGGCTTTCTCGTGAAAGCATTCGCTTTCGCTATTTCCGCGACAAGCCTCAGCTCTCTCAGGTCGATTTGTCACGGTTGACGCAGCTTGATTATGATCGTCAGATGGCCTTTCTGCTGGTGAATGACGCAGACACCGACATGCTGGGCGTCGCTCGGGTCTGGAATGATCCGGACAATGTGCGTACCGAGTTTGCCATCATTGTGCGCGATGACATGCATGGACAGGGCGCGGGGCGCCTGTTGATGGAGCAGTTGATTCGCTATAGCCGGCACGTGGGCACGCTTGAGATGTATGGCAAGATTGCGCCGGAAAACCGGGCCATGCGCGCGCTGGTGATCAGCGTCGGATTTACCACGTCGCTGGATATGGATGAGGGGGTGATCAATGCCCGCCTGATGCTCAACGAACCTTCAACGGCCTGGCAGCGTCAGCGTCTGGGCAAATGACCGGCGGCCAGCCCGTGGGTGGGATAGCCGGCCGCCGGTCGTGGGGTCAGGGCGCGAGCAGTACCTTGCTCCATTCGTCGTCACTGCCATGGCGGCGGTAACGTACTCGATCATGAAGCCGGCTCGGCCGACCCTGCCAGAATTCGATCATGTCCGGCTTGACCCGATAGCCGCCCCAGTGGGCGGGACGCTCCACCTCACTGTCGGCATAGGCGCTTTCAAAGCGATGCTGGCGGTCATCAAGCCACTGGCGATCCGGGATTTCCACGCTTTGCTGGGAGACCCATGCGCCAAGCTGGCTTTCGCGTGGGCGGCTGTGAAAGTACGCCTCGGAGCGCTCCCTTTCGACCTGTTCCACGCTGCCCTCGATGCGTACCTGACGCTGGAGGGTAGGCCACCAGAATACCAGTGATGCCAGGGGGTTACTGGAGAGTTCTCCTCCCTTGTGACTCTGGTAACTGGTATAAAATACAAAGCCGCTTTCATCAAACCCCTTGAGCAGCACAATCCGCGCATGAGGCCGTCCGCTGCCGTCGGCAGTCGCTAGGGTCATGACGTTGGCATCAAGGTTGTCACTGTCGACGGCGGCACGAAGCCATTCGGAAAACAGCGGGAACGGAGACGCGGGCGTATTGGCTGTATCCAGCGTGTCGCCGTCATAGTCTCGTCGCAGGTTGGCAATGTCCTGAGTCATTTTGTTGTCCTTTTGCCTGTCGTCTCGGCGTGTCGTTCAGCATGCCTGAGCCGTCTGGCCTGTTTCAGCGCGGTAATCAGCAATGCACTGGCGGCCAGGGTTTCGGCGACGGACCAGGGCCACTGTCCCGGCGCCTTGATCATCAGGATACTCTGTATTGCATAGATTAGGCCGACAAAGGCCAGCCATACAAACCCGCGGGTGCGGGGTAGCCAGAAAACGGTGGCAAGAAGTGCCAGGGGGGCCAGTCGGATAACCACCGGCAGCGGCTCGACGTTGTGTAGTGCCATCAGCCAAAGGCCATTGGCGATGGCGATCACCATGAGGACGGTGTAGGACACGATGACCGGCATCGGGCGCTTTGCGGGTTGAGCTTCGGGTGTCATGACGCCTCCGTGCGGCCTGTATGCAGCGCCAGCGCCAGGCGGGCCAGTCTGACCCCCTGCGCGTGAGCGATGGCCTTTTCATGGGTGTCGAGCGTGGCTTCGTCACTGTCACCACTGACGTGTGTCGCGCCGTAGGGTGTTCCCCCGCGGGTAGTATCGAACAGTGACGTTACACTGTAGGGCACACCCACCAGTACCATGCCATGGTGAAGAAGTGGGGTCATCATGCTGGTCAGGGTCGTTTCCTGCCCGCCATGCAGGCTGGCGGTCGAGGTAAAGACGCCCGCCGGCTTGTCGACCAGTGCACCGGTCATCCACAGCTCGCTGGTGCCGTCGAGAAAGTACTTGAGCGGTGCTGCCATGTTGCCAAAGCGGGTCGGGCTGCCCAGTGCCAGCCCGGCGCAGTGCCTGACATCTTCCAGGGTCGCGTAGACAGCCCCTTCGGGGGGGATTTCAGCTTCCGTGGCTTCACAGGTCGTGGATACGGACGGCACCGTGCGCAGGCGAGCATCTACCCCGGCAACGGACTCGATGCCTGCCACCATGCAGTCTGCCAGCGCACGGGTCGCTCCCTGGCGGGAATAATAAAGAACAAGTACATAAGGTGTTGTCATGTCGGTTCCTGAAAGGGCGCATGGCGTCGAGCGCGCCGGTCGGTGTGATAAGGTATCTCAACCATGGCAGGTTCGAACCCTGATGATCAATGGGAGTGCATTCTAGTGTGGTATTCGCGTCTGTCACAATACTGGACACCAGGCGTCAGAACCCGTCGTACAGGGCGAGCGGTAGTCACCGTGTTCAGACGTTTCATGGCGCATGATGGCCTGCGTACTGCTGCGTCGCTGACATATACCACCCTGTTTGCCGTGGTGCCGCTGACGACCGTGCTGTATGCGATGCTTTCTGCGGTTCCCAGTTTCCAGGGCGTGGGTGATCAGCTTCAAACCTATGTGTTTCAGCAGTTTCTACCGGCCACGGGAGAGGTGGTACTCGAGAAGTTGACCGAGTTTTCGTCACAGGCACGACAGTTGACGGCATTCGGGGTGGGATTTCTGTTCGTGACCTCCCTTTTGATGATGTACACCATTGAGCAGGCATTTAATCAAATCTGGCAGGTGACGACGCATCGGCGCGGGCTGGCCAGCTTCGTGATCTATTGGGCGGTACTGACCCTTGGACCCTTCTTGATTGGCGCGGGTTTTGCGCTGTCGTCCTATCTGGCCTCATTGCGGTTTTTCAATCGAGCCGCGTCCTTGTTTGGTGGTCAGGATCTGTTGCTGATGGGGGTGCCACCGCTGTTGAGCCTGGCTGCCTTCTTCTTTTTGTACATGGCCGTGCCCAGCACTCGTGTCAGGGCGCGTGATGCCGCTCTGGGAGCGCTTTTCATGGCGATTGCCTTCGAGGCTGCCCGGTTCGGGTTCTCGATCTTTGTCGGTCACTTCACGTCCTATCAGGTGATTTATGGTGCGTTTGCGGCCGTACCGCTATTTCTGCTGTGGGTGTATCTGAGCTGGTCACTGGTGCTGGCAGGTGCTGAAATCACGGCCCTGCTGGGTGAATCTTCCCGGGCGGACTGGCGTCACTGGTCTCCCTTCTGGCAGTCACTGGGGCTGTTGTGGCGGCTCGATGAACAGCGGAAATCAGGGGGACACCTGTCACTGGGGCAGGTGCGCCGGCTGGTCGGCGGTCATTACCGAACGCTGATGGCGTCGATGGTCGAGCAGGGATGGGTGGTACAAAGCAATCAGGGAGGGTGGGTGCTGGCACGCTCTCTTGATGAGCTCCCACTCAGTGAGGTGATTGAACATATCGGCTGGACTAGAAAGGACGAACAGAACGTCCCTGACCCTCGCTTTCAGCCGGTACAGCAGGCGCTGGCGGCGCTGGCGCTGCAGCGGTCAACCGCAACGCGCCACCCGTTGAACTCTTATTTTCACGAGCATGATGCCGACCGCAACATCACCTCACCCGGGACTGGACGCAAGCGCCTTCTCCTACGATAGTAGTGACGTACCTTGCACCCATGTATGTCACAGCTAGAGGGCGACAACGATGGATGATAACGACGATCAGGTGCTGTTTTCGAAGGAAATGGCCGGGGTGATTCCCCTGAAACCCCGGGACAGGGTGGTGCCGATCAAGCCGCCTGGGCCTCCCACCGAGGCACAACTGGCCCGCCGTGAAAGTGCGCAGCGTGCCGAGCAGACCAGCAATTTCCTGTCCGATGAATTCGTGGAGCTGCTTCCCGCCAATGACCCCGTGGAATATCGCCGTGATGGTATTCAGACCGGCGTGATCGACAAGTTGCGTCAGGGCCGGTATCACGTTGATGCCCGTATCAATATCACTCGCCGTTCTCTTGAGGAGTGTCGCCGTGAAGTCTTTGCCTTTATTCGCGAGGCTTTTGACCATGAGCTTCGTACGCTGTTGATCATTCATGGCAGGGGGCGTGACGATGCGAGCCATGCCAATATCGTTCGCTCCTATGTGGTGAAGTGGTTACAGCAGTTTGAAGAGGTGCAGGCCTTTGCCAGTGCCCAGACACATCAGGGCGGCGTAGGGGCAACGACCGTTGCGCTTCGCAAGTCTCCTCGGGCGAGCCATCGCAACCGGGAGCTGCACCAGCGTCGACGCGCTCCCTGATCGAGCAGTTGCCAGGGATGGGACGGACAGGGGGACCGACAGGCTATACCTGTCAGTGCCCCTGAAAAGCATGTGTGCGGGACTTTCAGGCGTCGTGCTTCAGGACGGGGAGTGCACCAGGCTTTCAGGGTCCAGACGCTCAAGTGGGTATGGCAGGGGCACCTGAGTCAGTGCATGGCCACAGGTCAGCATGGGGGCGTCCAGTGCCGCGACATTAACCACGGCCAGCAGTTCCTGCTGGTGTTCACCGTCAGCGACACGCAGAACGGTACCGACATTCTTGCCTGCATCATTTTCGACCGGGTCGCCCGGATGGATGTCCTGAACCAGCATGCCGGTTGCCAGATGCATCAGGCGTTTCTTGACCTGTCCGCGGTAATGGGCCCGCGCTACCACTTCCTGACCGGTATAACATCCCTTCCTGAAGCTTATTCCACCCAGAGCTTCCCAGTTGATCATTTGCGGGAGCCACTGTTCACGCTGGGTATGTTCCAGCCAATAGACCCCGGCTCTGACATCTTCAAGCTGCCAAGAGGCAGTATCGGCATGGATGTCGGTATCCAGTGGCTGTTCGGCAATGCGCAGGATTCTTGTATGTTCTCCCGGGTGGCGTATCAGTACGCCGTCCTGACAGGCACTGGTGTGCCATGCCGTATCCGGCAGGGGGCCATCAAGCAGCGTCGCGTCCGGTGCAATGAATCCCTGAATGGCCAACTCACTTCTCAGACGTAAGGTTGTCTTGTAAAAGGCGGCAAATTTCTTGAGGTGGGTCAGCAGGTCTTCGGCCAGGGTAGCGGTCGTCAGTAACCAGTAGGTGGTTTCATCGCGCCGAATCAGTTGTCCATTGGCCAGCATGCGGCCCTTGGGAGTGCAGAAGCATACTAAAGGGGCGAAATGCCCGTTGGCGCTGGCGGTGGCGGCAGACCCCTGGCCTTCCAGCAATTTTGCGCTATCGGCCCCCGCAAACTCGATGATGCTGAAGGTGGACCCGAGGGTCGGGGTCGTATCGGTCCTGTCGTTCATGCAAGGCTCCCGCGTGACTGTTGCTGCGATAGGGTCATCGTTTTGTTACCTTGTGATGGGGCCCAGAGTGGCTAAAGTCAAGACAGGAGATACCGGTATGGCCATGGCCTTTACCCTTGAAGGACTCAAGACGACAGATGATGTGAACCAGGCCACGACGGCATTGATGATGCTTGACGGCGTTGACAGCGTTGAAATCGGGTTGTCATTTGCCCATGTCGACGGTCAGACCTCGCTGGAGCAGGTCAATCGGGCGCTGAGCCCGCTCGGCTTCAAGGCACGCAAGGGATGAACGTGTTGATGGGCTGATACCCTTGCAAGATGCAGGGGGTGGCTATATATACAGTGGCGGTGCGTACGCAGCGTCACTGTTTTTTTATGCATGGAGGCTTCATGAGCAACAAGGCGTTTGAAATCAAGTCATCGTATCAGCCGGCCGGTGATCAACCTGCAGCCATTGCCTCGCTGGTCAATGGTATTGAGGCGGGGCTTGCCTTCCAGACGCTTCTGGGCGTGACCGGTTCCGGCAAGACATTCACCATGGCCAACGTAGTGGAAACCCTTCAGCGCCCGGCGATTGTCATGGCACCCAACAAAACGCTGGCAGCCCAGCTCTACGGTGAGTTCAAGGCCTTTTTTCCGGACAACGCCGTCGAGTATTTCGTTTCCTATTATGATTATTATCAGCCCGAGGCCTATGTACCGTCATCCGATACCTTCATCGAAAAGGATGCCTCCATCAATGATCACATCGAACAGATGCGCCTGTCGGCGACGAAGGCCCTGCTTGAGCGTCGCGATGCACTGATTGTGGTATCGGTCTCGGCGATTTACGGCCTGGGGGATCCGGATCAGTACCTGAAGATGCGGCTCCATTTCAATCGCGGTGAGCAGATTGATCAGCGAGCCTTCCTGAGGCGGCTTGCAGAGCTTCAGTATACGCGCAACGACATGGATTTCCGGCGTGGTACATACCGGGTACGGGGTGATGTCATCGATATCTTTCCGGCAGACTCCGATGAGCAGGCAGTGCGGGTAGAGCTCTTCGATGATGAGATCGATACCATCAGCCTGTTTGATCCGCTGACCGGCGAAGTGGCCAGCAAGGTGCCACGGATGACCATCTACCCGAAAAGCCACTACGTCACGCCGCGTGACACCATCCTGCAGGCTGTTGATTCCATCAAGGATGAGCTGAAGGAGCGCCTCGACTATCTGCGCAAGCACGACAAGCTGGTCGAGGCCCAGCGGCTTGAACAGCGTTCCCTGTACGACATCGAGATGATGCTGGAGCTGGGGTACTGCAATGGCATTGAAAACTACTCTCGTTATCTGTCCGGCCGTGAGCCCGGCCATGCACCTCCGACCTTTTTCGACTACCTGCCCAAGGACGCGCTGGTCTTCATTGATGAGTCTCACGTCAGTGTCCCCCAGGTTGGCGGGATGTATCGAGGCGACCGTTCGCGAAAGGAAACCCTGGTGGAATACGGTTTCAGGCTGCCTTCGGCGCTGGATAATCGCCCGATGACCTTCGAAGAGTGGGAAGGCATCCTGCCCCAGACCATTTTCGTCTCTGCCACACCGGGTCCGTATGAGCAGGAGCATGCCGATCAGGTTGCGGAGCAGGTGGTACGGCCGACCGGGCTGGTGGATCCTGAAATCGAGGTGCGTCCGGCTACCACTCAGGTAGACGATCTGCTTTCCGAGATTCGCATTCGCCTTGAGGTCGGAGAGCGGGTACTGGTTACCACGCTGACCAAGCGGATGTCCGAGGATTTGACCGAGTACCTGGCCGAGCATGATATTCGGGTACGTTATCTGCACTCGGACATTGATACCGTCGAACGTGTTGAAATCATTCGCGATCTGCGGCTGGGCAAGTTTGACGTGCTGGTAGGCATCAACCTGCTGCGTGAAGGACTGGATATCCCGGAAGTCTCGCTGGTGGCCATTCTGGACGCCGACAAGGAAGGATTTCTAAGGTCTGATCGTTCCCTGATCCAGACCATCGGCCGTGCAGCGCGTAACGCCCATGGCAAGGCCATCCTCTACGGTGATCGTGTTACCGGTTCCATGCAGCGGGCCATGGATGAAACGGCACGGCGGCGGGAAAAACAGCTGGCGTTCAACGAAGAGCACAATATAACTCCGCGGACCATTACCAAAAGCGTGGCCGATATCATGGAGGGCGCTCAGGCCCCGGGCAGCAAGAAGACTCGTGGGCGCAAGAGCCAGGGTAATGATGAGGCGAACCTGGGCGTTGACGATCTTAAATCCATGAGTGTTGCTCAGCTGACGGAACGGCTGTCGCAACTGGAAGACAGGATGTATGAGGCCGCGCAGAACCTGGAGTTTGAAAAGGCCGCTGGATTACGTGATCAGATTCATGCCCTCAACGAGCGGCTGATCGAATTCAAGTAGTGACGTCATGCTTCAGTAGCGTATTACACATCACAGGCAGGGAGGCCTGATACCGATGCCCGAAGGACCGGAAATTCGTCGCGTGGCTGACCGATTGAATCGTGTGCTGGCGGGGCGGCCGCTTGCGGATGTCTGGTTTGCCTTTGCAGAACTCAAACCGGCTGAAATTCAGCTGCTTTCTCATCGGGTAACTCATGTCGACAGCTGGGGCAAGGCGCTTTTAACCCACTTTGACAATGGGCAGGTGCTGTACAGCCATAATCAGTTGTACGGACGCTGGCGGATTGAACGACGTGAGCAGCCATTGTCATCGACCCGTTCATTGCGGGCTGCACTGGCTACCTCCACTCATGTGGCCAGACTTTACAGTGCCTCGAGCATTTCGCTGTGGGACGAACATGACCTGCCGACGCATCCGTTTCTGTCCCGGCTGGGACCTGACTTGCTTACTCACGATGTGCAGACCGACGCCCTGGTCGAGCGGTTGACGTCAAGGCGCTTCGCTGGACGCCAGATTGGGTCGCTTTTGCTGGATCAGGGGCTGGTGGCTGGTATCGGCAACTATCTGCGCTCCGAGATACTGTTCTACGCCGGGCTCCGTGAGCACTGGCGGCCGAATGAACTATCGACTCGCGCCATCACCCGACTGGCGGATATGATACGTCAAATAACAGTACAGGCCTGGCGTGAGGCCGGAGTAACCAACACACCCGAGTGGCGTGCGCCGCTGCAGGCGCAGGGTTTCAGACGCAGTGTGTGGCGTCATGCTGTATTCAATCGGGCGGGTGAGCCCTGTTTTGCCTGTGGCACGCTGGTGGAAAAGCGCCCCTGTAATTCACGTCGGCTGTATTACTGTCCCCACTGCCAATCCTGATTTATACCGTTATCTTTTTTCGAGTCCCATTTAGAGTGCCTGCTCAAGGGACATTGACGGTTTGTTTCCAGTATACTTTTGCCGCTGAAAGGACGCTGACCGTCGTCTTTTTTGACCAAAAAATGATGAGGAGTACCCTTAATGACCGTGATTCGTCAGGACGACGTTATCGATAGCGTCGCCGATGCGTTGCAGTACATCTCGTATTACCATCCAAAGGATTTCATTCAGGCCATGAATGCGGCCTACGAGCGGGAAGAAAATCCAGCGGCGCGGGATGCCATTGCACAGATTTTGATCAACTCGCGCATGTGTGCCACTGGCCACCGTCCCATCTGTCAGGATACCGGCATTGTTACGGTATTCGTGCATGTGGGCATGGATGTACGCTGGGATGCCGAGATGAGCCTGGACGACATGGTCAATGAAGGGGTGCGGCGCGCCTATCTCCTGCCGGATAACATCCTGCGGGCTTCCGTGCTGGCCGACCCGGATGGCAAGCGCCAGAATACCAGGGACAATACGCCAGCCATCATTCATCACAAGCTGGTGCCGGGAAATACCGTCGAGATTCATGTTGCGGCCAAGGGAGGTGGCAGTGAAGCCAAGTCCAAGTTTGCCATGCTGAACCCGTCGGACAGCGTCGTGGACTGGGTGCTGGAACAGATCCCCAAAATGGGGGCTGGCTGGTGTCCGCCGGGCATGCTGGGCATCGGTATTGGCGGCACGGCCGAGAAGGCAATGCAACTGGCCAAGGAATCCCTGCTGGAGCCGATCGACATTCAGGAGCTGAAGGCTCGTGGCGCTACTACGCGCAGTGAAGAGTTGCGTCTCGAACTGTTCGATAAGGTCAACCAGACCGGCATCGGCGCACAGGGACTGGGCGGATTGACCACGGTGCTGGACATCAAGGTGCTGGATTACCCGACCCATGCCGCCAACAAGCCGGTGGCGATCATTCCCAACTGTGCCGCTACCCGGCACGTACATTTTACCCTCGATGGCAGTGGTGCTGCAGAATTGCCGGCACCGTCACTGGATGACTGGCCTGATATTACCTGGGAAGCGGGCGAGGGCGTCAAGCGGGTAAACCTGGACACGGTAACCGCCGAGGAGATCCAGAGCTGGGTGCCTGGTGATACGCTGCTGCTGTCCGGCAAGCTGTTGACCGGTCGTGACGCCGCGCACAAGCGCATGGTGGATATGCTGGGTCGGGGCGAGTCGTTGCCGGTTGATCTGCAGGGACGCTTCATCTATTACGTGGGCCCGGTTGATCCCATTGGTGACGAAGCCGTGGGTCCGGCAGGCCCGACCACGGCAACTCGCATGGACAAGTTTACTCGTACCATGCTGGAGCAGACCGGTCTGGCCGGCATGATCGGCAAGGCCGAGCGTGGCCCGGTAGCCATTGAAGCCATTCGTGATCACAAGGCGGCCTATCTGATGGCGGTCGGCGGAGCGGCCTATCTGGTGGCTCAGGCGATTAAAAGGTCCCGCGTGGTTGCGTTCGAGGACCTGGGCATGGAAGCCATCTACGAGTTTGATGTCGAGGACATGCCGGTGACGGTTGCAGTGGATGCCGGCGGAAATTCAGTGCATCAGAGTGGTCCGGCGAAGTGGCGGGATATTATTGCACAGCAGGGGTGACGGGCAGGGGGTATCGCTCCCTTTGAGCGCATACCTCGTGTATCCTTCGCACCATGCATGAATGTCAGCCAGGGCTTGCCCTGGCTTTTCCATTGGGTCTCAACAGGCAGGCACCACGATGACCGCGATACTGGGTGGTGTAATCATCATCATCTTTCATGTGCTGGGAACACTCTCTGCACTGATGGCGTTGATGTCGAGCCGGACGTCCCAGGGCGCCATCGCGTGGATCATTTCCCTGCTGACCTTCCCCTATCTTGCGCTGCCTGCCTACTGGGTTTTCGGCAGACCGCGGTTTTACGGCTATGTATCAGCGCGGGAAGAGCGGGATTCATCGCTTCGTCAGGTACTCACCCGCTTTCGTCGTGATCTTACGCCGTTCTTTTCCCGCCCCGAAAGCGATGAGCGTCGTCTGGTCGCGGTCGAGCGACTCGCCATGATGCCGATGTCCCGGGGCAATCATCCCGAATTGCTGATTGATGGTCAGGCGACCTTTGACAGTCTGTTCAGAGGAATTGAACGGGCCGAGAATTATCTGCTTATTCAGTTCTTCATTGTGCGCGATGACCGGTTGGGGCAGGAGTTGAAGCGCCGCCTGTGCCGCTGCGCCGAGCGCGGGGTACGTGTCTGCTTTTTGTATGATGAGATTGGCAGCCGCAAACTGCCCGAGGCCTATCTGGTCGAACTGCAGACGGCCGGTGTCGAGGTCTCCCGGTTCGGGTCGTCCCGCGGCTGGCGTCACCGTTTTCAGGTCAACTTCCGCAACCACCGCAAGATCATGATTGCCGATGGGCTGCGCGGCTGGGTCGGTGGTTTGAATGTCGGTAATGAATACATGGGGGAAAGCCCGCGCTATGGTCACTGGCGGGATACGCACATGACATTGACCGGCCCGGCAGTGCTGGGACTGCAGGAAGCATTCTGGGAAGACTGGCACTGGGCCACCGGTACCATTCTTGCACTGAACTGGACGCCGCGCCTGTCCAGCCATGGAGATCACCATGTCGTGATTGTTCCTTCCGGTCCGGCAGATCATCAGGAAACCGCCAGCCTGATCATTCAGCAGGCCATTCATGGCGCGCATTACCGTTTCTGGATCACCAGCCCGTATTTTGTTCCGGACCAGGGCGTTCAGGACGCCTTGAAACTGGCTGCCCTCAGAGGGGTGGATGTTCGGGTACTGATGCCGGAGCATCCTGATCACCTGCTGGTATTTCTGTCGGCATTTTCATTTTTGCCCGACATGATCAACGCCGGCGTTCGTATTTATCGCTACCAGCCGGGGTTCATGCACCAGAAAGTGTTTCTGGTCGATAACGATACCGCATCAGTGGGTACCGTGAATCTGGATAACCGGTCGTTCAGGCTTAATTTCGAGATTACTGCGTATATTCCCTCACCGGCATTTGCCCGGTCGGTCGAGGCCATGCTCGAGCAGGATTTCAAGGTAAGCCGTGAAGTATCTCTGGATGAGGTACAGTCGCGCCCGCTGTGGCGCAAGATCATCTCCCGGGCGGCATATCTGGCCGCGCCGATTCAATAACAACAGACCGGACGGTCTGCATCGGTGACGAGCAGGACGGCGATTGTGAATCTTGAAACGAAATGGCTGGAAGACTTTGTGGCGCTGGCCAATACGCGCAGCTTTTCTGCATCGGCGCGTCAGCGCCATGTCACTCAGCCGGCATTCAGTCGCCGTATTCGCTCACTTGAGCAGGCCGTGGGCGCGCAGCTGGTAGACCGCTCGACTACGCCGGTCACCCTGACGCCGGAAGGGCAGCTGTTCGTGATCACGGCGCGTAACCTGGTCGAGCAGTTAAGTGAATGCCTGGGGCATCTGCGCGGGCTGGAAATGGCCAATGAGGCGCTGGATATCGTGGCAGCACATTCGCTGGCCCTCGGGTTTTATCCAAAGTGGATCTCACGGCTGCAAAAGGGCGTCGGTGAATTGCCGACACGATTGACGGCCATGAACGTCGGTGATGCGATCCATGTGCTGCGTGAAGGCAACTGTGACCTGATGCTGGCCTACCATGATCCTTACGCCACCATGCAGCTCGATAGTGAAGCCTTTCCCTCCTTTTCGGTTGCTCAGGTGCGGATGGTACCGATCAGCGTGCCCAACGAGGACGGCGCACCGTCCTTTTCCCTTGATTCTTCCGGCTCGTTGCCTTTTCTGAGCTATAGCCAGGGCGCCTTTCTGGGACGCAGCGTGCGCATGCTACTGAAAAATGACCCGTTGCGAATGCGGCTCAAGACGGTCTATGAAACGGCGATGGCCGAGGGGTTGAAGGGCATGGCCCTTGAGGGCGCGGGGGTGGCGTGGATTCCCGAGTTCTGTATTCGGGATGACCTGCATCATCATCGGCTGGTGCGGGCCGGTGGCGAACAGTGGGATATTCCTCTGGAGATCCGGCTGTATCGGTGCTCGCTGGTGCACAAGCCAGGCGTCGAGCGGCTCTGGAAGCGTTTGCAGAAACTGCCCAGGGACTTTCTGGAAAGTCCCTGAACGTTGCTCAGGAGGCGTTATAACCTGCAGGTAATCCCAGAAAACTCTGAATGATGAAAAAGTGATCTTCGAACAGCTGTTCCGGATCGAGATCGGCCAGGGGCAGCCAGACAGCCTTGTGACGCGAGGTGCGTGGCATGCGCACCTCGGGCAGTCGTTGCTCCGGGCGCAGTGCCAGATAAAAGGCCTGTGCCAGTGTTCGGCCCCGCCAGCTGCGATGGGGGTCATCAAACAGGCGATGCGCCCTTAGGGACCCTCGAAGTACCGGTTCCGGTACCTTGAGCCGAATGTTGTCCCGCAACTCTCGAAAACAGGCATCCTCCAGCCGTTCCTGAGGCTGAACAAATCCGCCAGGCAGGGCATAAAGCCCCTTGCCTGGTGCGGCTCGTCGTTCGACCAGCAGGACATGCCCGGACTGCACCACCACCGCATTGACGGTAATGAACATGGGGGGATAAGGCGTATCCTGCCAGGCGCGTTGATACTGCTCTAGAAGCTGACGTTCCTGATGCAGGGCCTGCCAGTGTTCCGTGTCCATAAACTGCGACAGTCGTGCCGTCACCGGCGCCTCGAGCGTGGGGTGTGGTGTCGGGGCGAGGTACGCTCTGGCGGTGTCGGCATTGTGGAACAATGGGACGCGGATATCTTCCGAGGAAATGCCGTCCAGTGGATCGACACTTACGGACTGCCACTGGGGGAACAGGGTCAGAAAATAATTCGACCGAGTCTGACGTGCTCCGATCAGGGCTATCTTCGGCAGCTTCTGTGCAGGCTGCATGGCCAGGTCCCGCACCTTTTTCTGAACGTCGCGCACCCAGATATCATCGTTGTACAGGGCATCAAGCAGGGGCACCATGGTCAGTCTGCTCTGATCCTCACTACCAATACAGGCTCGAATCATCTCGGCGCGTTCATCGAATGTCCATGGATTGCGCAGGGAACGAGCCTGCCAGGCGGAACCTATCAGCACAATGACCTGTTCGGCTTTTGAAAGTGCCTGTGCGATCACTTCAATGTGCCCACGGTGAGGGGGCTGGAAACGGCCAATGAAGACCAGGCAATCAAACACCTTCTCAGGCATACAGGTTCTCTTTCGGGACATCGTAAAAGGCATATGTAACGAAGGTATTATGCCGGTTCCACAGACAGGTGCAATTTGAACCGCTGTCCTTTATCCACCAGGCTGTATCGCTGAACCAACGACGGGGAGTCGAAAGCATGTACCGACAAAAAGCGGTTGTCAGCGGGCACGTGCAGGGTGTGGGGTTTCGTTACGCGACTCGGGAAAAGGCCCGAGAGCTCAGACTTGGTGGCTATGCCCGCAATCTGGAAGATGGGCGCGTGGATGTACTGGCTGAAGGGGACAGGTCTGCCGTGCAGGCATTGATAGCCTGGCTTGACAAGGGGCCACCCCATGCACGGGTGGCACATGTCGAGGTCGCGGCCATGGAGCAGGCCGAGACCTCGATACACAATGAATTTACTACCGGGTGAGAGTGACGTCAGGTTGCCGAACGGTTCAGCCTGACATCCATCAGTTCATCCAGGAAGTTCTGGCTCCAGTGATGGATGTCATTGTTTTCCAGCACATCCATCATGGTACGCCACCGGGTCTTGCGCTCGTCCAGTGACATTGTCAGGGCCTGTTCCAGCATGTCGGCCACACCATCGATGTCGTAGGGATTGCAGACCAGCGCTCCCTTGCTCAGCTCCCAGGAAGCGCCGGCCAGATGCGAGATGATGAGCACGCCCGGGTCTTCCGGGTCCTGGGCAGCGACGAACTCCTTGGCGACCAGGTTCATGCCATCACGCAGCGGTGTCAGAAAGCCCACCCGGCTCATGCGTAAAAAGCCCATGATGGCTTCACGGCTGTAACCACGATTCAGATAGCGAAGCGGAGTCCAGTCGTAGTCGGCAAAACGTCCGTTCACATGGCCGGCTACACGCTCAAGTGTGGTGCGCAACTGGGCATATTCATGAACATCGGTTCGTGAGGGCGGTGAGATCTGGATAAAGACGACATTGCCCCGCTGATGCTCCTGCTTTTCGAGCAGGCGCTCAAAGGCCTGGAAGCGCTTGTAAACGCCCTTGCTGTAATCCAGACGGTCCACACCCATCACCAGTGGGCGATCCCCCAGTGAGCGCTGCAGTCGCTTGCCGGCCGATGAGGTGACGCCGGCCTGAGCCATTTCCTGGGCAGCCTGAACATCAATGGAAATCGGATAGCTTTCCGCCCTGAAGCGGCGGCCATCAACCTCCAGCATGCCGTCATCGTGTTCGACGGCGTCAAGGGCCATGGTCATGCAATCCTTGAAGTTCTTGAGATCGACATCGGATTGAAGGCCAATCAGGTCATAAGCACTCAGATACCGCAGCAGATTTTCGTAATCCGGAAGAATGCGCAGTACATCCCAGGGGGGAAAGGGAATGTGAAGGAAGTACCCCAGTGGCGCGTCGGCACCGGTTTCTCTCAGGTAATGACCCAGCGGCACAAGATGGTAGTCATGTACCCACACACGAGTATTGTCCTTGATCAACGGCATGAGGTGGTCAGCGAAACGCTGATTGACACGCAGATAGCCTTCAAGATTTTCCCGACTGTATTCGACCTTGTCAGGACGATAGTGAAACAGCGGCCAGAGCATTTCATTGGAAAAGCCGGTGTAATAGGTCTTGTGATCGTTTTCCGTCAGAGGAAAGGTGGCAAAGCGAACACCATCAAAGTCGTAATGCTCCAGCCTGGCATGCTCATCATCGTCGATGCTGCCGTTCCAGCCAAGCCACAGGCCGTCAGCCTGCTGCAATGCCGTCATTACGCCAACAGCCAACCCTCCCTGGTTACCGCTGCCGCCGTCCGGATTGGGGACGCGGTTGGAGACAACGATCAACTGGCTGTCCTGTTCACTGTTACTCAAAAGATATCCTCCCATGGTTTACTTAAAAGTCTGGCCGAATTGATCAGACCTACCATGCTGTAGGTCTGCGGGAAGTTTCCCCAGAGCTCGCCGGTACGCGGGTCCACATCTTCCGACAGTAGACCGAAGCGGTTTCTCAATTCGACCATGCGCTGGTAGAGCCTTCGGGCCTCATCCTTTCGGCCCAGCGCCACCAGCGCATCGATGTACCAGAAGTTGCATACAGTAAAGGATACATCCGGCACACCAAAATCATCTGGAGCAATGTAGCGGTAAAAAAAGTCATCGATTCTAAGTTCCTGCTCAATGGCTTCCACGGTTGCCTTGAAGCGTAGATCATCAGCGCTCAAAAAGCCGAGGCGCTGCAATAAAAGCAGTGATGCATCCATGGCATCGCCACCCAGCGAGGAGACAAAGCTTTGACGTGTATCACTCCAGCCTTCGGAGCAGATGTGTTCATGGATCCGGCGTGATGTCCGTGTCCAGTGCTGTTGGCGCTCGGGCAGCTCCAGATGACCGGCAATGCGGGCAAGGGTGTTGCAGGCAGCCCAGCACATGACGGCGGAAAACGTGTGGACTTCGGCCCGCCCGCGAAATTCCCACAGCCCCGCATCGGGCTGGTCGAACATGCGAGCGGCCTTGGTGCCAAGGCGCTCGAGCTGTTCAAACAGGGGGAGGTCTCCTGCTCGCGGCAGACGCTGATCGAGAAACATGTGGCCGGCAGCAAGAATAACCGAGCCATATACATCGTTTTGAACCTGCTGCCAGGCGTCATTTCCAACCCGAACCGGACCCATGCCGCGATAGCCGGCCAGTGAGGCTACCTGGTTTTCATGGATTCGCCCCTGGCCATTGAGTTTGTATACCGGCTGCAGGTAGCCGTCCTCGCTGTCTGCCGCAATATTGATGATATACCGTAAAAACCCTTCCATCGTCTGGGTGACACCCAGCTGATTCAGGGCTGCGACTACAAAGCAGGCATCGCGCAGCCAGCAGAATCGATAGTCCCAGTTTCGGCTGCTGTCGGCCGATTCAGGAATGGATGAGGTGACAGCGGCAATCACTGCGCCGGTATCCTCAAACGTGTTGAGTTTCAGAGTGATGGCAGAGCGTATGACCACATCCTGCCATTCATAGGGAATTGACAGGTTCCTCACCCAGGCTTGCCAGTATTGCGTTGTTCTGGTCAAAAACCGCTCACCCAGCGTATCGGGTGATTCGGTTATGGTTTCGTCATCACCGAAGATCAGCGTGATGGGGGTGTCCACCAGAAAGGGCATGCCGTCCTGCAGCGAAGTAATCGGTGCATTGCTGGTCAGGCGCAGGGTGCGCTGTTCGCCGACGTAGCGAATATGATGGCTGCCATGGGTTATCTGGTGAGGGGGCTGGCCGAACTCTGTCATCGGCGCAATATGAGCCTTCAGCCGTGGTGTCCCCTTGAGCGGACGAATGTGGCGAACAAGCATCCGAGGGTGAAAAAACCGTCCGTACTGTTCGAACCGGGGAGCAAAGTCGAAGATCTCGGCCTGCTGTCCTGCCTTGTCGGTCAGCACCGTGCGCAGTACGGCCGTGTTGCGTACATAGTGCTGCTCAAGGTCAGACTGATGGGCCAGGGCCAGATCAAATCGACCCTGGTCTGCGTTGTCATCATCCAGCAGAGCGGTAAACACCGGATCATCATCAAGCCTTGGCAGGCAGGCCCAGGTCATGCTGGCCCGTGTATCAATCAGGGCGGAAACACAGCAGTTACCGATCAGTGCAAGCTCGAGAGAAGACATGGCATTAGGCCTCTTTGAGAGAATCCAGACTGTCCGATAGCCATTGGGCCACCTGTTCCGGGCCCTCCAGCCAGTAGATGGCACAGGTAGGTCCATCACCGACCTTGATGGTCAGGCCGTCAAGCTCAGTTACCGTGCCGAAACCATCCTCATCGGTCACGTCATCGCCCAGAAATACCGGAATACGGCCTGCAAAGGGAGGCTTTTCCATGAAGGCTCTAATCGCGTCGCCCTTGTGGTCGCTCGATGTTCTGAGTTCGATCACGCACTTGCCTTCATGCGCGGTCATCTGCTTATCGCAGCCAGCCAGCAGATTATCGATATATTCACGTGCTCGGTCGTAAAGATCCGGTGCGTTTCGGTAATGAAGTGCCAGGCTTCCGCCCTTGTGTTCAATGCTGATCCCGTCGTGCTGTTCAGCAAACTCGTGCAGGGCGTCTCGCACATGATCAATCAGGGATTCGGGGACATCCGCCTGATGGTACCCGTACTGGTCACGCCGCTCGGCACCATGCTGGCCGGCCATGGCAATATCCAGGGGGGAAAGAAGCGGGGTCAGGTTATCGATCGCTCGGCCACTGACCACGGCCAGGGCGCCTTGAAGCCGTTGGTCCAGCCTTTCGATGAGTGAGATGACGTCTTCGGTCAGCCGGACATCTTCAGGGCGGTCCATCAGGGGTGTCAGCGTACCATCGACATCCAGAAACAGCGCCCAGTGGCGATCCGGTGAAAGGGGGGGAGGTGACAGGCGTTCCGGGGCTGACATCGAGTGACTCACTCCTTGTGTCAATGATGTAGGCGGCTCAGTTTACAGCCGAGTCAGATAGCACATGCGCTGTGGCACATGCCTGTATGAGTCCGGAGAATATAAGGACTATCGAAAGGGTAAGAGGACACTGGCATTTGCGCCAGTGTCCGTCGATAACGGCGAGGCTCAGTGGCTGGTCAGTACATCCTCGATCCATTGTGAAACACGCTCACCGTCAACTTCCATGCAGACATCGATCAATGGAGTCTGGGACCAGCGATCTTCTGCAAATACCGCGCTTTCCGGCGCAAAGACAGTCTGACCCTGTGCCAGCCCGTCAGTAATCACGCTCATGTGGCCGCGAACGGTCTTGAACAGTTCCGGGTGCTTGAGCCATGCCACGGCGCAGCTGTCGTGCGGGCAGCAGCCATTGATGCCCAGCGCCTTGCGGTAGAAATCCGCGTAGAAGCTGTAGCTGTCAGCCAGTACTTCACCCAGTTTTCCCTGGCCCTTGGCAATGCGTGCCATGCGCTCGGGATCGATATGTGTCTTGTGGGTAACATCCAGCCCCACCATGACGAGCGGCCAGCCGGCAGTAAATACGCGATGCGCGGCGTGAGGGTCGGAATAGATATTGGCTTCGGCCAGCGGGGTGACGTTGCCTCCCTGCTTGACACTGCCGCCCATGACAATCACCTGTTTGACCCGGTCAACCAGTGTCGGGTCAAGCTGCAGGGCGACGGCCAGGTTACCCAGCGGGCCCACGGCAACCAGTGTGATTTCACCGGGACGCTTGCGGGTCTCGTCAACGATGAACTGAGCCGCTGTCGTATCCACGGCGCGGGTTGTCGGGGTGGGAAGGTCGATATCCCCCAAACCATTGACGCCATGCACAAAGGTCGGGAAGGGGTTGGGAGTCTTGCTCAGGGGGCGAGCAGCACCTTGCGCAACAGGAATGGAGTGACCACCCAGTTCGGCGAGCAGCAGCGCGTTGGATGTGGCTGTCTCGACCGGTACGTTGCCGTAGGTAGTGGTCATGCCCAGCACTTCAATATCCGGGTCAGCCATGATCAGGGCGATGGCCTGGGCATCATCAACGCCTGGATCGGTATCGAAAATAATGGGTGTTCGCATCGTTGTTTCCTTTTTAGTGCAATGAAACCAGGCAAAACTTTCACCTCTAAAGACACGAAAAGCAAGTTTTGTCCCGGATTTCAGTAGCCTGCGATTTACTGATTGAAAAAGAGTAGGATAACGGCATTACCAATTGTTTTTATACCGTTATCTTAAGATGAATACTTCAGGATAGATCCATTTATGATCACGATTTATTACCGTGAAAAGGAACGTCTCGAGACGGTTGAAGGGATCCCGGGAGAAGCACTGCCACCGGCAACCCTGTGGGTCGATGCCTGCCAACCGGATGAGCGTGAACACGCCTGGCTTCAAAAGCTGTTTGACAAGGAATTGCCTACTGCAGAGGATCTGGACGAAATAGAGTCTTCATCGCGATTTCAGGTCGATAGCGATGGGGTACGTGTCACCTCCCTGTTCCCGCACCGTCAAAAGCGCGAAGCACGTGGCATCAATATCTCGTTTCATCTGTCCGAAACCCTGCTGGTAACGCTGCGCAATGAAGAGACCGGCATGTTGCGTCTGCTTCGCAACCACCTGCGCCGGCAGCGGCTCAGGCCAACCCATCCCTGGGAAATATTTCTGGCTCTGATGGAAATGAAGGTCGACTACCTGGCTGACCAGGTTGAAGACATTTACGCCACGCTTGAGCGAATTGCACATCAGGCCATGACGCCGGAGGCACTGGAAGATACGCTGCGGGATCTGCTGACCCAGGAGGGGTATAACGATATCGTGCGTTTGGCACTTCTGGATACCCAGCGGGCATTACGTAACATGATGCGTCACGCAGGAGACCGGGAAGAGGGGCAGCGTCGACGTGACAGAATTACCGACATGCTGCGGGACATCGATTCATTGCACCCTCATACCGCCTTCATATTTGAAAAGATAAAGTTCCTGCTGGATGTCGCCATGGGCTTTACCAACATGGACCAGAGTCGAATCATCAAGATCTTTTCGGTAGCTGCCGTCGTGTTCATGCCCCCGACGCTGATTGCCAGCATTTATGGCATGAACTTCCAGTTCATGCCGGAGTTGAATCTTGAACTGGGGTATCCCATGGCGCTGGTGATGATGTGTGTGTCGGCCCTGGGAACCTATCTGTTCTTCCGCTGGAAGAAATGGCTTTAGCCCTGTTGGCGTTGTGCCAGGGTGTTGCTGGTCAGCTCGATGATTCTTTGCCGGGCTTCAAGTGTGGTCCAGGCGCTGTGTGGTGTAACAATCAGATTGAGTGCCTCTGAGGTGGCATCAATCAACGGGTGGCCATCCCTTGGAGGTTCCACGGGAAGTACGTCGACGGCCAGTCCGCCAATCCGCCCGTGGCGAAGAGCGTCGAGTGCTGCGACCTCATCGATGATCCCGCCGCGAGCGCAATTGACCAGTAGTGCATGAGGCTGCATGAGAGACAGGGCCTCGGTATCGATCAGATGCCGCGTAGCTTCGGTCAATGGGCAATGAAGGCTCACTATATCCGCATCCGGCAATACATCATGAAGAGCCGGGCGCGAATCGTTGTCACTGCCCGGACGAGCGGTAAAGGTAACGGTCATGTCGAAGGCGCGTGCCATCTCGGCGACTCGACGTCCCAGCGTGCCTTCACCCACGATGACCAGATGTCGCCCGGCCAGCTGCAGGGCCGAATGATCCAGCAGGCAGAAAAACGGGCTTTGCTGCCAGTCTCCGGCCCTGACACTGTGTTGGTTGAGCGGAAGCCGGGTGGCCAGTGCCAGTATCATCATCAACGTATGCTGAGCCACCGAGGCGGTGCCGTAGTTTTCAACGTTGCTGACACTGATATGCCGTTCTTCAGCGGCCTCAAGGTCAATATTGTTGGTGCCGGTCGCCAGAACACAGATATGGCGAAGGTTGGGTGCGGCGTTCATGACCTCGGCATTGATCACGACCTTGTTGGTCAGAAGAATGTCAGCCTCGCTGACGCGTGAGGCACAGTCAGCAGGTGATGTCTGGTCATGCAGGATCAGGGTGTCAACGTGACGCTTCAGGGGAGAAAAATCGATTCCCTCGCCCAATGAGGCACTATCGAGCAGTACGGCTTTCATGTCAGCTCCAGGTTGCGGATAATAGCGACTTGCCGACCCGGGAGGCTGCCGCGCTATACTATGGTGTATTGGCTGGCAGGCCTGATTCGGTTTCAAGGTCGGCACCTTGATATCGGATTGTCTGTTCCCTGTAATATTGCAGGGTAACGCCACAGGTGACTCGGGTAGTCAGCGGCACGGGCCGCATCATGTCAGGATCAGTTAACATGCCCATCTATGAATACCAATGCAAGGCGTGTGGTCAGCGCCTTGAGAAGCTTCAGAAGATCAGTGCCGCGCCACTGGTCGAATGTCCGGCCTGCGATGCGCCGGCCCTTGAACGTCTTGTATCCGCAGCCGGGTTCAGACTGGCAGGCGGTGGCTGGTATGAAACCGACTTCAAGTCGTCGGGAACCAAACGCAATCTGGCCGGCGAAGGGGGGAGTACTTCCTCCTCGGGCAGTGACAAGGCATCATCGACATAATCATCTACCTCGCAGTGATGACGCGGTATCCGGGTCATGGCTGCACCATGGACGGCTCGGCAGGCAACGCCTGCGAGCCGTTGCCTTTTTCAGTGAATCAGTACGGGATTGATACAGCATGCGCAGCCATTATTGCGGCCAATTGAACGAGACTCTGGTGGACCAGGACGTGACCCTGTGTGGCTGGGTGCACCGCCGCCGTGATCACGGTGGTGTGATTTTCCTGGACATGCGCGATCGGGAAGGCGTCGCACAGGTAGTGGTCGACCCGGATACCGCCGACGCCTTTGCCGAAGCCGATCGGGCGCGCAGTGAATATGTGCTGCAGATCAAGGGACGCGTTCGGCCACGTCCGGAAGGAACCACCAATGCCAATATGCCTACCGGCATGATTGAAGTGCTGGCGTTCGAGGTCAACGTTCTCAATACTGCCGCGACACCGCCATTCCAGCTCGACGAGCATGGCAAGGTGGGTGAGGAGACACGCCTCAAGTATCGTTATGTCGACCTGCGCCGCCCTGAAATGATCGACAGGCTTCGTCTGCGGTCACGCATCACGCACAGCGTTCGCGCGTACCTGGAAAAGAATGACTTCCTTGATATCGAAACGCCAATCCTGACCCGCGCTACGCCGGAAGGAGCTCGCGACTATCTGGTGCCCAGCCGGACACACGCCGGTCAGTTCTTCGCACTGCCCCAGTCACCGCAGCTTTTCAAGCAGCTGTTGATGGTGTCCGGGTTTGATCGCTATTACCAGATCGCCAAGTGCTTCCGCGATGAAGACCTGCGTGCCGATCGGCAGCCTGAATTTACCCAGATTGACCTTGAAGCCTCCTTTGTCGAGGAAAGGGACATTATGGGGCTGACCGAGGAAATGATTCGTCAGCTGTTTGCAGATGTGCTGGACGTGACACTGCCTGATTTCCCGCAGATGACCTATGCCGATGCCATGCGTCGCTTTGGCTCCGACAAGCCGGATCTTCGCATTCCGCTTGAACTGGTCGACGTTGATGACCTGCTGGGTGACGTTGACTTCAAGGTCTTCTCCGGTCCGGCCAACGATGAAAATGGCCGTGTCGCTGCGCTTCGTGTGCCCCAGGGTGCCAGACTGACCCGCAAGGAGATCGACGAATATACCCGTTTTGTGGGCATCTATGGTGCCAAGGGACTGGCCTATATCAAGGTCAACGATCGCAGTCAGGGGCTGGAAGGCCTGCAGTCTCCCATCGTCAAGTTCATGGGGTCGGTCGTTGAGCAGGTGCTTGATCGGGTAGGTGCTGAAGACGGCGATATCGTGTTCTTCGGGGCAGACAATGCACGCGTGGTTTCCGAGGCCATCGGTGCGCTGCGCGTCAAATTGGGCGAGGATCTGGATCTTTATACCCAGGAGTGGGCGCCACTTTGGGTCATCGACTTCCCGATGTTTGAAGCTGATGGCAACGGTCGTCTGAGCGCGCTGCACCATCCGTTTACCGCGCCATCCTGCTCGCCGGAAGCATTGAAGGCCAATCCCGAGCAGGCGCTTTCCAGAGCTTATGACATGGTATTGAACGGCACCGAGCTTGGTGGCGGATCGATCCGTATCCATGATCAGGCCATGCAGCAGACCGTGTTTGAGGTGCTGGGCATTCATGACGATGAAGCTCGCGAGAAGTTTGGCTTCCTGCTCGATGCACTTCAGTACGGTGCACCGCCGCATGGTGGTTTGGCCTTCGGTCTGGATCGTCTGGTCATGCTGATGACCGGTGGGCGTACGATTCGTGATGTCATCGCGTTCCCGAAAACCCAGAGCGCTGCCTGCATGATGACCGATGCACCGGGCGAGGTATCTCCCGAGCAGCTCAAGGAGCTCAATATTCGTCTGCGCGCCAAGGCTGCCGCTGCCGAATAACGGTGTATCAACAGGGTACTGCCAGACGCCGCTCCCCGTGAGCGGCGTCCTTGTTTATAGTGCCAGTATCACTTCAATCCGGTTTTCGGCCCTTGAATGCCGACTACCGGATGCTTGCCGGCAAGGGCCAGGCTGACAGGGAGTATAAAACGACGTCATGATTATTCTCGGTATTGATCCAGGGTCGATACGAACCGGTTTTGGTGTCATCCGTGTCGAAGGCACATCACTTGCCTACATCGACAGCGGGTGTATTCGGATCACGGCAGATAACCTTCCACAGAAGCTGGCCCAGGTTTATGCCGGCGTGGCTGAACTTATTGCCATGCACCGGCCTGAAGAGCTGGCCATTGAACAGGTATTCATGGCCAAGAATGCCGATTCCGCGCTCAAGCTTGGGCAGGCGCGCGGCGCTGCCATCGTCTGCGGCGCCAACCATGGCCTTCCGGTGTCCGAATATGCTGCGCGACTGGTCAAGCAAACCATTGCCGGCCACGGTAACGCGGACAAGCACCAGGTAGAGCAGATGGTCACGTTGACACTGGGCATCGATGGACCACTGCAAAGTGATGGCGCGGATGCGCTTGCCATTGCACTGACACACCATTACTCCTCACGTGGTGTGTCCGGTCGCTCTCACAGTGAAAAACGCCGAGGCTCCGGGCGTGGCAGCTGGCGTAATTACCAGGGGTGACATGAAATACCTGGTGTAACGCAGCCTGTCTGGTCATTGACTCGGGCCGCCAGTATAGTGACGGCTTGCACATGCCCTAAGCACTGGAATTTCAAGCAATGATTGGCCGTCTGTACGGAACGATTATCGAAAAGAGCCCTCCCTATGTGGTCATTGACGTCCACGGAGTCGGCTATGAGCTGGAAGCGTCCATGAATACGCTGATCGCTGCACCGGAACCTGGCCAGACGGCGATGTTTTATACCCATCTGGCTGTTCGGGAAGACGCGCATCTGTTGTATGGCTTTTCCCACGAGCAGGAACGGCTGTTGTTCCGTGAGCTGATTCGTATCTCCGGCGTAGGTCCGCGGCTGGCACTGACCATTCTGTCCGGCATGGAACGCGAGATGTTGATCCAGTGTGTTCATGATGAAGACAGCAAGGCGCTGACGCGCCTGCCCGGTGTGGGTAAGAAAACCGCGGAGCGTTTGATCATTGAATTACGTGATCGCCTGTCCCGCTGGACGTCTGGTAACGACCTGTACGCCGAGCAGGGTGGGCAGGATATCCCTGCCGCCGGCAACAACTATGCTGATGCGGAATCGGCGCTGATTGCTCTGGGATACAAGCCCACGGAGGCTGCCAGAATGCTGGCTGATCTGGACGTAGAGCAGGCTACTGAGGCGCTCATCAAGGCAGCGCTGACCCGCAAAATGGCTACAGGACGCTGAACATGATCGAGTCCGATCGTTTGATCAGCCCGCGAGCCGACAGCAGCGAGGCACGTGTTGATCATGCCATTCGTCCCAGGCGCCTGGCTGATTACATTGGCCAGCCACGGGTGCGGGAGCAGTTGGGTATTTTTATTGAAGCGGCTCGGCAGCGCAGTGATGCACTGGATCACACGTTGATTTTCGGGCCGCCCGGGCTGGGCAAGACCACACTGGCCAATATCATCGCCACCGAGATGGGCGGTGAGCTGACATCGACGTCCGGGCCTGTATTGGAAAAGGCCGGGGATCTTGCAGCCTTGCTGACCAGTCTCAATGAAGGCGACGTGCTTTTCATCGATGAGATTCACAGGTTGTCAGCGCACATCGAAGAAGTGCTTTACCCGGCCATGGAAGATTTTCAGCTCGACATCATGATCGGCGAAGGCCCGGCAGCCCGTTCGATCAAGATCGATCTGCCCAGATTTACTCTGGTAGGCGCCACCACGCGAGCCGGTCTTCTGACATCGCCGCTGCGTGACCGGTTTGGTATCGTTCAGCGCCTTGAATTTTATGCAGTGGATGATCTCAGTCAGATCGTCTCGCGCTCGGCGCGGCTGCTTGACATGGACAGTGATGCTCCGGGCGCGCTTGAAATTGCCCGCAGGGCACGAGGTACGCCCAGGATTGCCAATCGGCTGCTGCGCAGGGTCAGGGATGTAGCTCAGGTCAAGGGCGATGGCCGATTGACTGCCGGTATTGCCGATACAGCACTCAATATGCTGCATGTGGATCGCCTCGGGCTTGATCACATGGACCGCCGCCTGCTGCTGACCATGATCGAAAAGTTCGACGGTGGGCCGGTCGGGGTAGAAAGTCTGGCGGCGGCCATCAGTGAAGAGCGCGATACGATTGAAGATGTGCTGGAGCCATATCTGATTCAGCAGGGCTTCATGCTGCGTACGCCTCGAGGACGTATGGTCACCCGGCTTGCCTATGAGCATTTTGAGATTGCGGTGCCCTCACAGGCACCTGATGAGTCCCTGTAGATACAAGGAAGATCATGTCCCATACGTTCTCGTTGAGAGTCTATATCGAGGATACCGATGCCGGCGGGATTGTGTACCACGCCCGTTACCTCAATTTTCTGGAGCGCGGCCGTACCGAGTGGCTGCGCACACTGGGATTTGAGCAGCAGTCGCTGATGGGCTCGCAGGTGCAGCTTGTGGTACGAAGTCTCTCCTGTCGCTTCATCAGGCCGGCCCGACTGGACGATGCGCTTGAAGTTACAACGACCGTCAAGGGACTTTCCTCCTGTGCGGTCACCTTCGACCAGCAAATTGACCGCAAGGGGGAACATCTGTTTTCCGCCGAGGTCGACATTGCCTGTATAGATACCGAGCGGCTGCGCCCGACGCGCTGGCCGGGTGTACTTGAAACTGCTTTGAAAAACGACCTGTTAACGCAGCCCTGACGAGGACCCCCCGTGAACGATTCGATGTCCATTGTTTCCCTTTTCCTGCATGCCAGCCTGATTGTTCAGGTGGTCATGTTGATCCTTCTGGCCGCCTCGGTGCTGTCCTGGATATTGATTTTCCGAAAGACCTTCGCCCTGCGTGCCGAGCGTCGTCAGTACGATACGTTCGAAGAACGATTCTGGTCAGGCGTTGATCTCAATGAGCTGTATCGTGACGTGCCGTCTGAAGGGGCTACCGGTGCTGCACATGTCTTTCGTGCCGGCTTCCGTGAATTCAATCGTTTGATGCCCAAGGCCCGCAGCAATCAGGATGTGATGGACGGTGTGCAGCGTGCCATGCGGGTTGCCCTTTCCCGTGAGGAAGAGCGATTGAATGAGCATCTCCCCATCCTGGCGACCATCAGCTCGGCCAGTCCCTATATCGGCCTTTTCGGTACGGTCTGGGGCATCATGGGTTCCTTTCAGGCACTGGCCAATGCACAGCAGGCGACGCTTGCCACAGTCGCGCCATGGATAGCTGAAGCTCTGGTTGCCACGGCCATGGGCCTGTTTGCGGCCATTCCCGCTGTTATCTTCTATAACCGCCTGTCGACCAAAAGTGATCGTCAACTGGGCCGTCTTGAAGATTTTGCCGAAGAGTTCCATTCCATTTTGCATCGTAACGTCCAGTCGCGCGCTCAGGACGATGCTCGGGAGCACTGATCATGCAAGGCCCTTACAACCGCCGAAAGCGGCGCAAGCTGTCCAGTGAAATCAATGTGGTGCCTTTCATTGATGTCATGCTGGTGCTGTTGATCATCTTCATGATTACCGCACCAATGATGACCCAGGGCGTTGATGTCGAGTTACCAAAAGTCAGCTCCAGCCCGATTGAAAATCAGGCTGATCCCCTGATCGTGTCCGTAGACAGGGAGGGCAACTATTACCTGAACCTGGGGGATCATGAAGAGCCCGTGACGCTGGATGGTCTGGGAGAGCAGGTCGTGAAGGTCATCAAGCGTACTCCGGGAACACCGGTCATGGTGCGCGGTGATACCAACGCAACCTACGGTCAGATCGTGACCTTGATGAGCACGCTCCAGACAGCGGGTGTGCCCAATGTCGGGTTGATTTCAGATCCACCCAGCGGTCAGTGACAGGGTAACTACCATGGCGAATCAGCCGCGCCAGCCAGGCTATGTGCTCCCGACCATTCTAGCCCTGTGTATACATGGCGGAATACTGGGGCTATCGATCTGGACATGGCCACAGAAAACTCCAGAAGAAACGTCCAATGCCATCGTCAATGCGACGCTGGTGCAAATGGAGACGGTGACCGATCAGGCTCAACGCCCAGAGGAAGCCAAAGGCACTGCCACCCCAGATGCGCCGGCAGAGCGTTCGGAAACCCCTGAGCCGGACACGGATACCGCTGCGCCTGACACGACACCGGATACGGATGCTGCAGCGGTTGATTTGAAGCAACGTGAAGACGCGGAGGCTAAACAGAAGGCCGCCGCCGAAGCCGAAGCCAAGCAGAAGGCCGCCGCCGAAGCCGAAGCCAAGCAGAAGGCCACCGCTGAAGCCAAAGCCAAACAGAAGGCCGCCGCTGAAGCCGAATCCAAGCAGAAGGCCGCCGCCGAAGCCGAAGCCAAGCAGAAGGCCGCCGCCGAAGCCGAAGCCAAGCAGAAGGCCGCCGCCGAAGCCGAAGCCAAGCAGAAGGCCGCCGCCGAAGCCGAAGCGAAGAAAAAAGCCGAAGCCGAAGCGAAGAAAAAAGCCGAAGCCGAAGCGAAGAAAAAAGCCGAAGCCGAAGCGAAGAAGAAAGCCGAAGCCGAAGCGAAGAAGAAAGCCGAAGCCGAAGCGAAGAAGAAAGCCGAAGCCGAAGCGAAGAAGAAAGCCGAAGCCGAAGCGAAGAAGAAAGCCGAAGCCGAAGCGAAGAAAAAAGCCGAAGCCGAAGCGAAGAAAAAAGCCGAAGCCGAAGCGAAGAAGAAAGCCGAAGCCGAAGCGAAGAAGAAAGCCGACCGTGAAAAACGGCTTGCCGCTGCAGCCGCTGCCGCAAGTCAGGACGCATTCGGCAGCGCAGTAAGTGATGAGCAGCAGTCCATTGCCAATGCAAAACAGGGGCGAGAAGCTGCCAATGGTTTCAAGAACCTGGTGCGCCGGTACGTTGAGCAGGCATGGCGTCAGCCTGATAATGTGGCAAAGGGCACACAGGCTACACTAACGCTCAAACTGTTGCCGACAGGCGAATTGATCGATGTGCGTGTAATACGTAGCAGTGGTGACCAGGCCTTTGATCAGTCGGCAATACGTGCTGTACAGCAGGCTGCTCCGTTCAAGGAGCTGCAGCAATTGCCGTCATCGCAGCAGCGGCAGTTCAGGGAATTCAATTTGCTGTTTAATCCGGAGGATGTGCGCTGATGAAACGGATGTTTAACGCGCTGGCAGTAATGACCTGCCTCTTGCTGATGAGTCGTGCAGCACTTGCTGCCAACGACCTCACGATTGAAATTACCAAGGGCAATGCCCAGGCCATCCCGATCGCCGTGGTACCGTTCAAGACGGATGGGGCGTCACCGAGTGTTGATATGGCTCAGGTAGTCGCTGATGATCTTGAACACAGTGGTCGTTTTGATCCACTGGCCCGTCAGGACCTGATCGCGTTGCCCGGCAGCGGTGATGCCATCAATTACAGTGACTGGAAAATGGTCAACGCCAACTATGTGGTAGTCGGACGCATCGAACCACAAAATGGCGGGTACAAGGTCAGTTACGAGCTGCATGACGTCCTTGGCCAGACGCGCCTGCTGGGTCAGTTTGTCAGTGCCTCCCAGAATCAGCTCCGTGCCAGTGCACACTACATTTCCGATCAGATCTACAAGAAGATCACTGATGTTCGTGGTGCCTTTTCGACGCGTATTGCCTATGTCAGTGCTACCGGTGCCGACAAGAACATGCACTTCACACTGAATGTCGCGGATTATGACGGTTACAACTCACGGCAGATACTGAGTTCCAGCGAGCCGATCCTGTCGCCGGCCTGGTCACCTGATGGTCAGAAGATTGCTTATGTGTCCTTTGAAGGTGGACGACCTGCCATTTATGTACAGCAGCTCGCCAGCGGCAAGCGCGTCAAGCTGACCTCCTTCAAGGGCATCAACGGTGCACCGGCTTGGTCGCCGGACGGCAAGCGCCTCGCCATGTCCCTGTCCAAGGATGGTCATCCTGAAATCTATATCATGGATCTGGCCACCCGAGGTCTGACGCGTATCACCAATAGCAGCGCCATCAACACTGAACCAAGCTGGTCGCCTGATGGCCGGAAGTTACTCTTTACTTCAGATCGTAGCGGCGCACCCCAGCTCTATGAGTATACCTTTGGCGGGGGCAGCGCCACGCGGCTGACCTTTACCGGCAACTATAATGCCGGTGGTCACTACAGTCCTGATGGCAAGCGCGTGTTCATGGTGACCAGGGATAACGGCGGTTACAGGATTGCGCGTCAGGATCTTGATACAGGACGAGTTACAATCTTGACAAAAACTCACTGGGATGAGGCGCCGACCATTGCACCGAATGGAACAATGGTGGAATATGCCACTCAGCGGGGAACACAAGGTGTTCTTGGTCTGGTCTCTGATGATGGCAAGGCCGAGTTTGTTATCCCGTCAACAAAAGGGAATGTTCGTGAGCCGGCATGGTCGCCTTACACGAACTGATTTACTACGTTAGATTTTGTGGTTTTTTTCCAAGAGCAAGGAGAGTTCACATGCAGTTTACCACTTCAGCCAAGACTCTGGCCGCAGCACTTTCATTTGCAATGATTGCAGGTTGCTCCAGCGGTGGTGGCACTCAGGACGGCGCAGGAAGCGGTATGTCCAGTGGTTCCTCTACCATCTCCGGCGACAGCAGCCAGAGCATGGACGGACAGAACATGAACGTTCAGATGCCCAGCGTCATGACCGTTTACTTCAATTTCGACCAGGACACCATTCAGTCCCAGTACGAGCAGGTCCTGAATGGCCACGCGGCATACCTGAAGGCCAATCAGAACGCCAGCGTTGTCCTGCAGGGCTATGCTGACGAGCGCGGTACCCGCGAATACAACCTGGCCCTCGGCGAGCGTCGTGCCAATGCTGTCAAGCAGTACCTGGTCATGCAGGGCGTACCTGCGTCCCAGATGGAAGTTGTCAGCTATGGCGAAGAGCGTCCGGCAGTTCAAGGGCATTCCGAAAGCGCCTACGAGAAAAACCGTCGCGTTGTCTTCGATTACTAAGACGCGGAGTATTGCATGAAATACAGTCTGAAAAGACTGTGCGGCGCGGGAGCCCTTGTGCTCCCGCTGTCCGTTTGGGGGCTCCCCCTGGCGCAGGCCGCACAATCAAATTCACTTTATGATCAGACCGCGACTGCTTCAGGCGGGCTTGAAACCTTCAATCAGCTGCAAACGCAGCGCGATGCCATCAATGAGCTTCGTGGCCAGATAGAAGAGCTGAGACACCAGCTCGATGAGCAAAAGCAATTATCCCAGCAGCGTTACATGGATCTGGAACAGCGTCTGGATACCAGCTCAAACAGTGCTGACAGCAATGCAGGCACGCCTGAAGATCCTGTCAATGCTGCAGCCGGCCAGTCATCCGCCAGTACAGGTGCCAGTGGCCAGCAGGACGCGCAACAGGCTTACCAGGACGCCTTTGCGAAGGTCAAGTCTCGGGAGTTTGATGGCGCCATTCAGGCATTTGAAGATTTTATTTCTACCTACCCGGACTCCAGTCTGAATGCCAATGCCTATTACTGGCTTGGCGAGCTTTATTCAGCCAAATCACGCCTGGGCGACTCCGAGAAAGCCTTTCAAACCGTTGTCGACAAGTACAGTAACAGCAGCAAGACACCTGATGCCCTGTACAAGCTTGGTCTTGTTCAGGCAAGGCTTGGCGAGGGGGCCAGTGCCATGGCTACGCTTAAAAAGGTGGTCAATGACTATCCGAACAGCGATGCTGCAGGCAAGGCGCAGGACTTCCTGAACCAGTCATCCCAGTAAGTGTGGCGTGATACTCAAAAACCTCCACTGATGGAGGTTTTTTTTGAAGCCTATTTATTGATGAATAAATCGACAACATCCGAAGGATGATCCAGAACCAGATCAGCGCCCCATTGAGTGGCATCATCACCTTCGCGAATATAGCCGTACCCTACCGCAATGGATCGCATGCCGGCTCGACGTGCAGCTTCCATATCACGTGCGTGATCCCCAAGATACCAGCACTCGTCGGGGGCAACGCCCAGTCGGCGGGCTGCTTCCAGCAGGGGAGCAGGATCCGGTTTCCTGACAGGCAGATCATCTGCACACAGCAGGACATCAGGCGTCAGTCCGAGCCCCTTGATCAATGGCTCTGTATAGCGGCGAGGCTTGTTTGTAATAATGCCCCAGGGCAGATCATGCACCTTGAAGTAGTTGATCAGCGTCTCGAAACCGTCAAAAAGCCGGCTTCTCTCGGCTACGTTGCATTCGTAGCTATCAAGTAGAAACTGCCGGGCAACATCATGCTCCGGATGGTGCTGATCATGCCCCAGCGCCAGCGTGACCAGGGCACTGCCACCATGGGACACTTCACGTCGAATGATATCTTCCTCAAGGGGAGGGAGTTCATGATGAGCGCGCAGCAGGTTGGTCGCGGTGGCCAGATCCGGAGCGGTATCCACCAGAGTGCCATCAAGATCAAACAGAACAGCAGCGGGGCGCTTCATGAACTCGGCCTTTGAAAGTAGCCGAAATAATTGACGTTGAGATCGTTTGGTACAAGGCGGTAGCTGCGCGTCAGCGGGTTGTAGGTCATGCCGGTGAGATGGCGTGCTTCAAGCCCGGCCTGACGAGCCCAGTGCGCCATTTCTGAAGGGCGAATGAACTTCCTGTACTCGTGTGTTCCTTTGGGCAGAAGGTTCATCACATACTCTGCTCCCAGAATTGCAAGCGCATATGCCTTGGGGTGGCGATTGATGGTCGAGAAGAAAATCTGACCACCTGGCTTGACTAGTTGCGCGCAGGCCTTGATGACACTGGCAGGCTCCGGCACGTGTTCGAGCATTTCCATGCAGACGACGATATCGAACTCGGCTGGATGTGCCTCGGCCATACGCTCTGCACTGATGCATTGATAGTCAACGTTGGCACCGCTTTCTTCCAGATGCAGCCGTGCAACCGCCAACGGCGCTTCTCCCATGTCGATTCCGGTGACCTGAGCGCCCCGATTGGCCATGGCCTCACTCAAAATGCCGCCACCGCACCCCACATCCAGCACCTTTTTGCCGATGAGGCCGGCGTGCTGATCGATATAATCCAGCCGCAGCGGGTTAATGTCATGCAGTGGTTTGAAATCGCCTTCACGGTCCCACCATTTGTCTGCCAGGGATTCGAATTTGTCGATTTCCGCGTGATCCACATTTTCACGATAGGCCGTCATTGTGTGTACTCCGTTGTCATTTCGCTCAGTCGCTGTGCGACCGTGTCCAAAAGGGCCTTCTCATCGATGCCGGTCAGTTGACCATGTTCCAGAAGCAACTTGCCGGCCACCATTACGTGGCTTACCTGGCAGCTGTTGACGGCATAGACCAGCGCCGATTCGGGATGATGTACCGGCACGGTATTCAGTGCCTGCAGGTCGACTGCCGTAATATCGGCTGCGTAGCCTGTCCTGATCTGACCTGTAATATCTCCAAGGCCCAGAGCCCTTGCGCCTTCACGCGTGGCCATGGCCAGTGCATCCATGGCCGGCAGTGCCTGCGCGTTGCCGCTGTGCCCCTTGGCCAGCAGGGCCGCTGTTTTCATTTCATCAAACATGTCCAGATCATTGTTGCTGCAGGCACCATCAGTGCCCAGGGCCACGGGAATGCCCTGATCCAGCAGTACCTTGACCGGACACATACCGCTGGCGAGTTTCAGGTTCGACTGGGGGCAATGTATAACAGAGGTGCCGGTTGACTTTACCAGCGCCATGTCTGACTCGGTCAGCTGTGTCATGTGCACTGCCTGGAAACCGGGGCCCAGCAGTCCTGCGCGGTGAAGGCGCTCGATGGGTCGAATTCCCGCTGCAGTTACGCCCTGGTTCACCTCATCGGCGGTTTCGTGTACGTGCATCTGTATTGGCAGGCCAAGCGCCTGCTGTGCCCTGGCCAGTAATGTGAGGCTTTCATCACTGACGGTGTACGGTGCATGGGGGCCAAAGGCCAGCGAAAGCGCAGGGAAGGGCCTGATCTGATCTGTCAGGGCTCGTGTCTTTTCAAGGCCATGCGTGAAATTACGAGACCAGGGGATGTCGAAATCGATCAGGGGAGTGCAGAGTTGCGCGCGCATTCCGAACTCCGCGATGGAGTCGACCACATCTTCCGGAGCAAGATACATGTCAGAAAAGGTAGTTGTGCCCGAACGAATCATTTCGGCCATGGCCAGACGTGTGCCGTCGGCAACAAAATCACCGCGCATGAAGCGCGCTTCGGCAGGCCAGATGTGGTCATTGAGCCAGCTCATCAAGGGCAGATCATCAGCATAGCCACGCAGCAGTGACATTCCTGCATGATTATGGGCGTTGACCAGTCCAGGGATAACCGCATGTTGATGAAGGGCATGTACTCGATCAGGCATCACGCGCTGGCGAGCCTCTTCCAGTGGCCAGTACCCCACGATGAGTCCCTTGTCGATGGCAACCCCCTGCCATTCCAGAGAGGGCTGGTCGTCAGTCATCGGTAACAGCCAGCGACATTCCAGTAATAGATCTACCTGTTGAGCAGCCTCGGGTAGCATATAAGAACTCCTTCTATAAAATGGCCCTATTCTAGCGTGGAGTTGGTGTTCGGTCAGGCGCTCCCTGCAATTAATCCATTGTTTCAACCCGTTGAGGTCATGATGTCAAAAACATCCTGGAGTGCCATCTGCTGGCGTAATGTATCCTTGTCCTTGCTTGATCAGAGAAGATTGCCTGCCGAGGAAGTATGGCTTGAGCTGACCAGTGCACAGGATGTAGCGGATGCGATCCGGGATATGGTGGTCAGGGGAGCCCCGGCGATAGGGATTACTGCAGCCTATGGCGTGGTGCTGGGTGCGATCAATCAGAAGGGGCAGCAGAAGTGGTATGGCATGGTGGTGCGCGATATCGAGCAATTGGCTGCCTCTCGGCCCACGGCCGTCAATCTTTTCTGGGCACTGGAGCGAATGAAGACGGTACTGGATAACGCGCATGATGAAGCAAGCCCACCCGTCGCTGCACTGATTGAGGAGGCCCGCCTTATCCATGAAGAAGATTGCGCCAATAACCAGCGCATGTCGGCCCTTGCGCTGAGCACCATGCAGCACATGTCAGGAGAAGATCCTTTTTCGGTCATGACTCACTGTAATACCGGCGCTCTGGCAACCGGAGGGCATGGTACGGCGCTGGGTATTATCAAGGCCGGCGCATCATGCGGAATGATTGAACATGTCCATGTCAATGAAACAAGGCCATGGATGCAGGGTGCCAGATTAACGTCATGGGAACTTTCAAGAGAAAATATACCGTTATCTTTAAATGTTGAAAGCGCAGCAGCACTGATAATGAGTAAAGGAAATGTCAAATGGTTGATAGTGGGCGCGGACAGAATAGCTGCCAATGGTGATGTCGCCAACAAGATTGGTACTTACGCACTTGCCATTGCCGCCAGGTATCACGGTGTAAAGGTTATGATTGCTGCTCCCTTGAGTTCCTTTGATCTGACGATACAATCAGGCGGTGATATACCGGTAGAAGAGCGAGCCGGTGAAGAGATCATGTATCAGGGAAATACACGCATCGCACCTGAAAATATCAATGCATTCAACCCTGTATTTGATATAACACCTGCAGCATTGATCGATGTCATTGTGACGGAAAAGGGCGTCATAGCCCAACCAACACAGGACAACATCAAAAATCATGTTAGAGTTTAACAACAGCCATGCCTGCTGATCAGGCTCGCTGAAACCTTGAATTTGCTGAATAGATCCATAAAAGGACCAACGGAATGATCCGCAAAGCAGTCTTGCCTGTTGCCGGTTTTGGCACGCGTTGTTTGCCCGCTTCAAAAGCGATCCCGAAAGAAATGATCACTATCGTGGACAAGCCGGTCATCCAGTACGTGGTTCAGGAAGCTGTCGAAGCCGGTATCAAGGAAATCGTGCTCGTAACGCATGCCAGCAAGGCAGCCATCGAAAACCATTTTGATACCCATTTCGAGCTTGAAACACAGCTGGAAGCCAAGGGCAAAACCGAACTGCTCAATGAACTGAAGAGCATCGTTCCCAGTGACGTGTCCATCATCAGTGTTCGCCAGCATCAGGCACTTGGCCTTGGCCATGCAGTGTTGTGCGCTCGTTCGGTCATCGGTGATGACGAACCGTTTGCCGTATTGTTGCCTGATGTACTGGTTGACTGTGAAGGCTTCGACCATAACGACCTCAAGGGCATGATTGATGCCTATGAAAAGACTGATCATGCACAGATCATGGTTGAAAATGTGCCGCAGGATGTAGCTTATAAATACGGCATTGTAGCCCTGGAGGGTGATGCACCTTCTGCGGGGGAAAGCGCCCCCATTACCGGCATGGTCGAGAAGCCGGCACCGGGTGAAGAGCCTTCGACACTCGCAGTGATTGGTCGTTACCTCCTGCCCGGGCGTATTTTCCCGCTGCTGGCTGAAACTACACCTGGTGCCGGCAATGAAATCCAGCTGACGGATGCCATTGATGCGTTGCGCAAGGAAAGCAGCGTGGCCGCTTACCGCATGAAGGGTGATACCTACGACTGCGGACATCAACTGGGCTACCTTGAAGCCACGCTTTCCTTTGCCAAGCGCCATCCCAAGTTTGGCGAAGGCTTCCGCGAGCTGCTCAAGCGCTATAGCCAAGAGGGATAATCATGCAGGTTATTGTACACGGAAGTACTCTCGGCGCCGCCACGGCGGCTACGGCGCTCTCGATGGTTGGCCACCGTGTACATTGGTGGCCTCACTCTGATACCCCCTTTGAAAAGCTTGATGAAGTAGAGTGGCTGAACAACGAGCCGGGGCTTCGCTCCCAGCTCGATGCTGCTCGTGCCCAGGGTAGTCTGACCATTTGTCATGATCAGCGAGGTTTGCCACGGGCAAACATCTACTGGCTGGCGCTGGAGCCCAGTCAGCAGGATTATGCAGAAGAGTGGGTAAACCAGGTGCTGGGTAATGAAAAGGGGGAATTTGTTGTCGTCAATAACAGCACGTTCCCGATTGGATTTACCGAAACCCTTGGGCAGCTTCTGAAGCGCAAGGGACAGGCGTGTGTTGCCTTTCCCGACATGCTGGAGGAAGGCCGGGCGCTCACCATGTTCACGCGACCGAACAGAATTCTTCTGGGTAGTCATGATGAACAGGCAACGCGCCAGATCAGGGAGTTGCTGCGTGCCTTCAATCGACGCGAAGATGCCTTCCAGCTCATGCCGTGCAAGGCCGCTGAATTTACCAAGCTTGCAGTGATTGGCATGCTGGCTACCCGGATCAGCTACATGAATGAGCTGGCCAGCCTGGCTGACCATCTTGATGTGGATGTAGAACTGGTTCGTCAGGGTATGGGGGCAGATCCTCGAATAGGCCATCAGTACCTGTATCCCGGTTGCGGATTTGGCGGGCCAACCTTTGCTCATCAGTTGACTCGTCTGGCCGGCATTCAGTCCGATACCGGTCGCGATACCCGACTGCTTCAAAACGTGCTGGACATAAACGAACAGAAAAAGGAAACCCTTTTTCGCAAGCTCTGGCAGCATTTTGAAGGCACGCTTGCCGGGCGCACCGTGGCGCTTTGGGGCGTGGCATTCAAACCCAATACCAGCAGCATCGATAATTCACCGGCCGTTTCCCTGCTGAAGGCCCTGTTTGCTCAGGGAGTACATGTTCAGGTACACGACCCCGTGGCCATGCCACGCATCAGGGAATATTTTGGCGAACATCCATTGTTGACGCTGGCTGATGGGAAGTATGAGGCCTGCCGGGATGCGGATGCATTACTGCTGGTTACCGAGTGGAAGGGGTACTGGAACCCTGAATGGCAACGGTTAAGCACACTGCTGAAAACACCACTGGTTCTGGATGGTCGTAACATCTATAACCCTCAGTATGTGGCAGATCAGGGGTTCATCTACCGTGGCATCGGGCGGCGTGCTGATCCCTCGGACAAGTGACCGAAAGACTGATCAGGCGGGCTCCATGAGCCCGCCTTTTTTATGCATGAAATTCCAGCCATGGTGCCATGTTCGCCAGCAACGGATACAAGTAAACTTATTGATTCAGCAAGGGTCATAACCCCAGCCATCATGGTGACGATTTTCTTATGCGAATAATCCCCGATCCGGAAGAAAAGACAGCCACTCATCGTACATCGACCAGGTCTTCACGCATGACGGCCAGTGAGCGGCGGGCTGGAAAATCATCTCCCGCGCTGTGGCTCGCCCTGCTGGCTATTGGTCTTGCGGCGGGGGGCGGGTATTGGCAGCATTCCCAGCTTGAAAAGACCCAGGCCAGACTTGAACAGCTAACAGCCCGTCTGGGTATTGTCGACGGTGTCGATAATGGTGCCGAAAGTATCGAGCGGCGGCTAGTCGAACTCTCTGAGGCACAACGTTCAACAGAAGCGGTAGTCAACCGGCTGGATAATGACCTGGATGCCTATACCTCACGTCAGTCACAACTTGCCACACAACAACAACTGACGGAGATAACGAATCAGCGTAAACAGCAGCATGAAGCGCTGGCACAGCGCGTTGCATCACTCGCGCATGACCAGCAAATGCTGCAGACAGGGCAGGTAGATCAGACCAAAAAGGTGGCCCAATTAGTGAATAGTCAGGATAACCGGCAAAAACAACAGGACATGCTCCTGACGCGGTTGAGTGCGCAACAACAGGAGCTTGAGAACATCAATAATAGACTTGATGCGCTCGATGGGGCCATGTCGAAGATGCCGGATATATCAAATCAATTAAGCAAACAGCAACAGACTGTTCGTGATGCGCTCTCGGAACAGGCAGACCGCCTGGAAACACTGGCACATCAACTGGCTGCCCAGGCCGGCGATATCATTGCACTGCAGGCCGCCAGCGAGGGCTGAGCAGGAAAAGGGGCTCCCGGTAACCGCGGCCAGCTGTATTGGAAAGACGGGCAACGGCAAGACCTCAATATCGAATCATCAAGACCATCCCAGTAGCAGGAAACGATAAAAAATGACCAGGATGTCATGGGGAAAAATGCAGCGGCCGATAATGGCCGTTTTATGCTGTCTGTCCACCAGCCAGGCACTGGCGATAGATACCACCGTCAAGGGAATTGGCGGTCAGCCGGCCACCAACATCAAGAATTTCCTGTCTACGGTGTCTATTGGCGAACAGGCCAGACTGGGTGCATGGCAGGGCGAAATAGAGCAAAAGGTCGAACAGGCGCTGCACGCCTATGGTTATTACTCGTCCGACCTTGATATCAATATTGAAAGCCGTAACCACGTCATTGTTACCGTCACCCCTGGCCCCCAGGTCAGGCTTGATCATCTGTGGCTGGAAGTGCGTGGTGCAGCGAAGGATGATGCGCCGTTTGAGAAGGCCATTGATGAAAGCACCCTGAAGGCCCGGAAGGGCAAGCCGCTTCATCATGCGGATTACGCAGCTCTCAAGACACGTCTTCAGAACCTGGCACTGCAGCGTGGCTATTTTGATGCGAACTTTACAGCGCATCGTCTGGAAATACGCCCCTGGGCCGATGAAGCCAACGTAACATTGATTCTGGACAGTGGCCCACGGTATCGGTACGGCGACATTACCATCAAGGGTAATCAGGTAGACGAAACACGATTGCGCAACATGTTGCCATTCAAGACCGGTGACTATTACCTGACGAGCGAGCTGGCCACCTATAACCAGCGTCTGTCTCAGGCCGGCTGGTTCAAGGGAATTGCTGTAACGCCCCGTCTATCTACAGCCAATGAAGACACCGTGATTGTTGATAAGGGCAGCAAGGGCACCTTGCCGCCGGCAGCAGACAATACGCCTCGGCAGGTGACGCCGCCGGAGAAAGCCGTGGTGCCCATCGATGTCAATCTCCTCCCTGCGGATCGCCATCAGTTTGAAATAGGCGGAGGGTACGCGACCGATGTCGGACCTCGCCTGCAGTTCAACTGGAAACAGCCCTGGGTCAACCGACGTGGAGACAGCTGGAACAACTCCCTGTATCTGTCAGCCCCCAAAACCGTGTTTGAAGGCGTCTATTCAATCCCGCTGGCCAACCCCATCAAGGACAGTTACGAAATCACCTATGGGCTCAAGAAGCTGGATAATGAAGATACCCGAAGCTTTGAAAGCTCTGCTGCCTTTGCACGCCTCTGGAAATTCGATAATGGCTGGGACCAGCGTCTTTATCTGCGTGCTACGCGCGAAGACTTCACTCAGGCCGATCAGGATGAAACCGTCTATCTTCTGGTGCCTGGTGTGAGCTGGAGCCGCACCGCGGTCGATAATCAGCGCTTTCCCATGCATGGCAACCGCCAGGATGCCCTGTTCGAGGCTTCCGATACGGCCTGGGGGTCGGATGCCCGCTTTGTACGCACACGCCTGAATTCGCAGTGGATAACAAGTCTTGGCAACAACAACCGGTTCGTGGGTCGGGCCACCGTCGGCGCCACTGCCACGGATACCTTCGACAAGATTCCTCCATCCCTGCGTTTTTTTGCCGGCGGTGATAACAGTCTGCGGGGGTACGATTTCGAGAGCATTTCGCCCGAGAATGACGATGGTGAATTGCTGGGTGGTCAGCATCTGTTGACCACGACGGCCGAATACCAGCGACGTGTCACCGGCGATTGGTGGGCCGCCACCTTCATTGATGCCGGTAATGCCTTCGACGCCTGGTGGCCCGAGGAAATCAAGAAAAGTGCCGGTATTGGCGTGCGCTGGATCTCGCCGGTGGGGCCTATCCGGTTCGATCTGGCCAAACCGATCGGCGATGACGACAACAACAGTCTGCACATCCATTTTGCGATAGGGCCTGAATTCTGATGAACGTGGTCAAGGGTATTATCTGGACACTGGTATGTGTCGTGGCGCTGGTACTGATGGTACTGGGGATAGCGCTCTCTCCCTGGGGCACACGTCAGGCGCTCGAATTCGCTCGATCCGAAGGATGGATTGACTATCAGTCAGTCAGTGGGGGGCCACTTGACGACTTCGAACTGAAGGGCGTCTCGCTGACAACCGCCGGCATGACTCTCGACGCCGATACCCTGGTGCTGAACTGGGCATCGGACTGTCTTCTGCGCGGCAGTCTTTGTATCGATTCATTGACCGGGCAGGGGATTCACATAGCACTTCACCCTGTAGACCAGGCGCAGCCCGCAGAGGAAAAGACCGGTTCGGGCCGTATAGCCACACCGATACCGGTCGATGTGCGCCATATCAAGGTTGACGATGTCCAGGTGGACCTGGCGACCGGTGCCAGTCTGCGCTGGAACGAATTCAATAGTGGCGTGGCCTTCTCCGGTCATACGCTGACCCTGTCCCCGACAACGCTGAACGGATTGCGCTGGACAGCGCCACCTGCGACCGAGCTCGCTACTCCGGCAGCCAGGCCGTCCGACACAAACAGTGAAACGCTGCCCCACCCCCTGCGAGCACTTGATCAGGATGAGGCCACTCAGCGCATCGAGCTGCCCACCATTACGCTGCCGATCAATCTCGACGCGCCCTCACTGACCCTGAATGACCTCGCCGTGGACACTGGCCAGCAGGTGCAGCACATCGACGTGATTCAGATTGCACTTCATGCAAGGGATCAGCAGATCAATCTTCAGCGCCTCCATGTAGAGATGCCTCAGGGGCAGATGACGGCGACAGCAGATGTCACCATGGCGGATAATTACCCAGTCGACATGGCCGTTCAGGGCGACTGGCATGCCGCACCGTTCACACAGCAGAAATTTGATCTCTCACTCACGGGCAGTGCAGCCGATCTGATGCTTGAACTATCTGCCAAGGGCAATGTACCCGCCACGCTTGATGCTCAGGCGGACCTGCTGGCCCCGAGACTGCCATTTTCACTGAAGGCCCACGCCGATACGCTGTCATGGCCGTTTGGGGAACAGACACCTGTCTATGTACTCAACCGGTTTGATAGCCACTTGCAGGGCGATCTGGACGCCTATCAATTGACACTGGATGGGCAGGCCAAGGGCCCCGAAGTAGACAGGCTGACACTGAATGCCAGGGGCAATGGAGATGCGCGTCATTTTGACTGGTCCAGACTCGCAGTCACCACGCCGGATGGCAGTATATCAAGCAAGGGCGGTGTGAACTGGGCATCCGGTATAGCGGCACAGGCGAATATTGACCTGAAGTCACTGGATATAGGTGCACTGGCCCCCTCGCTGTCCGGCCGCCTGCAGGGGCAGGGAAACATGTCATTCCACCAGCCGGTTCCAGGCCAATGGACGCTGGATATTCCGATGCTTGATATCGGCGGCACATTACAGAAACGCCCCTTCTCGATGAAGGCCCACCTGGACGGTGACAGCAATATGCAATGGAACGTGCATGAGCTGTCCATTGTGCAAGGCAACAATTCCCTGAAGGCCAGCGGTACGCTGTCAGATCGCTATGATCTGGATGCACGTCTTGACGCCCCCAGCCTCGATACCCTGATGCCTTCTCTTGCCGGCGCACTGGCAGGTAATGTCAGTCTGAAGGGCAGCGCCGAAACACCCGTGATTGATGCAACGCTCGATGGACAGGCGATTCAGTTCAACGCCCTGAGCCTTGGTGCCCTGTCACTCAAGGCACATACCAAAGGCAAGGATGATCCCGCACTGTCTGTAGACATGACGGCAAGCGATCTTGTCAATGGTGCTCAGCAGTGGCGACGCATCAATACCACGCTGAAGGGGCGCCTCAGCCAGCATCGACTGGCTCTGGAAGGAGACGCCAGAGACGGCAACAGCATCGCGTCGTTCAATGTCGGGCTGGACGGGCGATTCAACCAGCAGCAGCAACGTTATCTGGCAAGCGTGACGCAGCTTGCAACACGCCTGAGTGCGGATAATGACATCGCGCTGGTCGATGTGCTCAATGCCCGAATTGACCTGGCAGACAGCGCAGCCACCATTGATCCGTTTTGTCTGTCGCGCTCACAGGGCGGTCAACTGTGCTGGACCCGAAAGGCTCGCGTATCGGCACAGAAGGGTGATGCTCATCTGGCCCTGCGTGATATCCCCATGTCCCTGCTGAACAGCTTCCTCCCTGAAGGCTGGGACGCTCGCGGCACTACAGTCGGTGACATCAATCTGGCCTGGTCACGTGCCGGCACACAATGGAAAGGTACCGGTCATATTACCTCCAGCCTGGAAATGTCCGGCAAGGCGCCGGACAACACTCCATGGCAATTACCCAAAACCAGCGCCACGATCGATCTGAATGCCACACAGGCCAATGCCCGCGTTCAGGCTGTGCTGGATCTGACGCAGGCCGGGGGCCTTACACTCACCGCAAATGTCAAAAACCCGACAGGGGATCGAACATTGTCCGGTGAGCTGCTGGCCCGCCAGCTTGTGCTGGCCCCTTACAAGCCCTTGTTCCCGCAGATTGATACCCTTCAGGGCCAATTGAATGGCCGGGTTGGCTTGGCGGGTACGACATTGTCACCGCTGCTGAATGGACAGATGGTGCTCGATCAACTCAAGGTGCAGGGGGCAGCCCTGCCGGTTGAGCTGAATGATGCGCGGCTGGCTCTGAAGCTTGACGGTGATCGAGGCAATCTTGACGGCTATCTGACCTCCGGCGATGCGACCTGGAATCTGAAAGGCAACGCCGGCTGGCCTACCACGGGGGACTGGAAGGCGCATGTGGAGCTTGATGGCCGAAATGCTCCCTTGCTCGCCGCGTTGCCACAATATGGCCGACTAAGGGTGGCACCCAATCTGACGGTGGATGCTGACCCGGCCAACCTGGCCATTGCCGGGGTGATACGTATACCCTGGGCGCGTATCAAGGTCGATGAAGTGCCCCCCGCCGCAGTATCGCCGTCTTCGGACGAGGTCATCATTACTCGGGAAGAAGCAGCCCGGATAGATCAGAAGATCGAGCAGGGAAATGTACCCGACTGGGCTGATGCATCAACGCTTGCCCAGTCGGGTATGGATATCGACGTCAATGTCAGCGTTATCATCGGTGATGATGTTACGCTGGAAGCCTATGGGCTAAGCACCAATCTCAATGGGGGGCTGAAGGTCCGCCAGCAGCGCAATACGCTACAGCTGATGGGGGATATCGATCTCGAGAATGGGCAATTCAAGGCCTATGGCCAGAACCTGATCATTCGAACGGGCAAGATAACCTTCAATGGGCCGCCGGCAGAGCCTTATCTGAACTTCGAGGCCATTCGAAATCCGGATACCATTGAAGATGACGTGACCGCAGGCCTGCGGGTTACAGGCAGTGCCAGTCAGCCTAATGTCTCTGTATTTTCCGACCCGGACATGAATGAAACCACGGCACTGTCCTACCTCCTGCGCGGGCGAGCACCCGACGATTCAGGAGGCGGCAATGACGATGCGCTGACCTCGGCACTCATTGGCCTGTCGCTGTCACAAAGTGGCCGGGCAATAGGTTCCATCGGTGAGAGTTTCGGTGTTCAGGATCTGAGTCTGGATACCGCAGGGTCAGGAGATGACAGCCAGGTCGTGGTCAGTGGTTATTTGTTCAAGGACTTGAAAGTCAGCTATGGCGTCGGCATGTTCTCCTCCATAGCCGAACTGACATTACGTTATAAATTGCTTCAAAACCTGTATCTGGAAGCGGTATCCGGCTCCAATCAGGCATTGGACCTGTTGTATACATTCAGTCTGGGCAAGGCAAAACTGCCTACCCGGAAAAGTGAGGATAACTGACATGGGTCGACAAATTCCGTTACCCACGGCCGAAACAGCACTGCCAGGACGCCAGCAGCCATTGATGGTTGACCCGGTTCACCATGTGCTTGAAAGCACGATTCAGCCCCCGTTTTCAGCACATCTTGAAGAGATTGTACTGGGGCTGGGGTGTTTCTGGGGAGCAGAGCGCCTTTTCTGGAAACTGCCGGGCGTGGACGTCACGGCAGTAGGGTATGCAGGCGGCATAACGCCGAACCCGACCTATGATGAAGTCTGTTCAGGCATGACCGGGCATGCCGAGGTTGTCCGGGTTGTCTTTGATCCTGCAAGGATCAGGCTGGAAGATATTCTCCAGGTGTTCTGGGAAGCACATGATCCGACGCAGGGGATGCGGCAGGGCAATGATACAGGCACGCAGTATCGCTCGGTGATTTATACAGGCAACGATGAGCAGCTGGAGGTTGCACGTCAGAGCGCTGCCAGATATCAGCAGGCACTGACTGCGGCAGGTCGGCCGGACATAACCACCGAAATAGCGCCTCTGACCGCATTTTATTATGCGGAAACCTATCATCAGCAATATCTGAGCAAGAATCCGGCCGGGTACTGCGGACTCAAGGGGACAGGCGTCAGCTGCCCCCTTGGCTAGAACGGGGTCAGCTATGTGAGACGAAGTCGAATCGGTACAGCTGATCGACTTCGTCCAGCCCGCTACGCGAGCATTCCATGTTGTTCACCAGGCCGTTTTTCAGGCTGTAGCACCAGCCGTGCACCGACAGTTTCTGGCCGCGCGCCCAGGCGCGCTGAATGATCTTGGTGCAGCTCAGGTTCCTTACCTGTGCCATGACATTCAATTCGCACATGCGATCTGCCTGGGCCTTGGGCGACAGCAGTTCAAGCTCATGACGATGTATGGCATGCAGTTGACGAATACTATGAAGCCAGTAGTCTACAATGCCGCATTCATCACCGGTCAATGCAGCGCGCACGCCACCACAGCCGTAATGGCCCACGACCATGATATGTTCAACCTTCAGCACGTCCACGGCGTATTGAATGACTGACATGGCATTCATGTCAGTGTGATGAAGAATGTTGGCTACATTGCGGTGAACGAATACTTCACCCGGGGGCAGGTCAATGATCTGGTTGGCCGGGACGCGGCTGTCGGAACAGCCAATCCATAGATAATGCGGGTTCTGCTGCTCGGATAGCCGGTTAAAGAAGTCCGGATCCTTCTCCTGCATCTGCTTTGACCATTCCTTGTTCTGATCCAATAGTTTCTGGATATCAGGAGAAGTACTTTTACTCATTGATTCATGTCCTTTTCAACGCTCATGACATTGGTCTATCGGTATAATGCGTACAGTATTCAACACATTCAGCGTTATTAAATCCTTTGCTTTCCAGGGAGTCCAGAGTGTCCAAGTTTGATTATGATCTATTTGTTATCGGTGCCGGATCAGGTGGCGTGCGGGCAGCACGCACGGCGGCCGGGAAGGGTGCACGTGTAGCGGTAGCCGAGGACCGTTATCTGGGCGGCACCTGTGTCAACGTTGGCTGCGTGCCGAAGAAACTATACTCCTATGCAGCCCACTTCAGTGCAGACTTCAAGCACAGTCAGGGCTTTGGCTGGTCATTCGATCAGAAGCCCCGGTTTGACTGGTCAACCCTGCGTGACAACAAGACACGCGAAATTACCCGCCTGAACGGTATCTACGAACGATTGCTGGACAACTCGGGCGTATTCCGCATCGACGGTCGTGCTCGTCTGACGGGGGCTCATGAGGTGGAAGTCAACGGCGAGCGCATTACTGCGGAGCGAATTCTGCTGGCTACAGGTGGATGGCCCTGGAGTCCTGACATACCTGGACGTGAGCACCTGCTCGACTCCAACCGGATATTCGATCTGGACACGTTCCCCGACCGCTTTCTGGTACTGGGGGGCGGATATATCGCCGTCGAATTTGCCAGTATCTTCAACGGTCTGGGCGCCGAAACACATCTCGTTTATCGCAGCGATCTATTTTTGCGTGGATTTGACCATGAAGTACGTGAATTCACGCGTGATGAAATGCAGAAGAAGGGCGTCAACCTTCACTTTGAAACCAATATCGAACGCATAGACACGGACGGAGATGCCTACCGCGTCACGCTGACTTCGGGTGAAACGTTAACGGTTGATGCAGTACTGGGGGCTACGGGTCGTGTACCCAACTTTGACGGTCTGGGGCTTGAAAGCGTCGACATCGAGCTCACTCCGGCCGGCAAGATTGTGGTTGATGACCGCTATCAGACGACGGTGCCGTCCATTCTGGCCATCGGCGATATCATTGAAGGTCCCGAGCTTACCCCGGTAGCTCTGGAAGAAGCCATGCATCTGGTGGCGTGCCATTTCGACAACGAAGTTCGCGCACCGCTCGATTTGAGCAAGGTTGCCACGGCGGTATTCTGTCATCCCAATATTGGCACCGTAGGGTTGAGCGAAGAAGCGGCGCGTGAGAAGTACGCTCGCATCAAGGTGTTTGCCACGTCATTCAAGCCAATGAAGCATACGCTTTCAGGTGCGGATGAACGTTGCCTGATGAAGCTGATCGTTGACGCCGACTCTGACCGTGTACTTGGTGTGCATATGGTTGGCGATGAGGCTGGTGAACTGATTCAGGGCGTAGCCATTGCCGTCAGGGCCGGGCTGACCAAGGCAGACTTTGATGCCACCGTCGGGGTTCATCCAACCAGCGCCGAAGAGCTGGTAACCATGAGAACCGTTACGCGCGAATAGCCATGTTTCATTTTTTCCTTTTGAAAGCCGCACCGATTGTGCGGCTTTTTTTTTGAAATCAACTATCCTGGAAGACAGGCCAAGGGATGGTACCAGCCAGTCATATCCATAACATTTTTTTATGGTGATGGTTTCCATCCATAACATTCAGATTTGCCAACCTGGTGCCACATTGTTATGGTAAGTACCGAATTCGCCACCTGCGAACTATAAGCATGGATACATTCAAAGAGCCTTTTACGTCCTCTTCCGATCTGGCCAGATCAGGCGCGGAGGAGGTTATTACCAACGGGGATTATTCTCTTTTCATTCGTGCACCCGGGACAGATGACGGATGGGGCATCTATGAACTGGTCAAGTCCTGCCCACCGCTGGATGTAAATTCAGCATATGCCTATCTGCTGCTGGCAACGCAGTTCAAGGATCGTTGTGCAGTAGCCACCACGCAGGATGGCGAAATCGTGGGTTTTGTATCGGGCTACGTCAAAACCAACGCACCTGATACCTATTTTCTCTGGCAGGTGGCGGTCGGTGAAAAGGCCAGAGGAACAGGCCTGGCCCCCAGGCTGATTGAAGCAGTCCTGAAACGGCCTCATCAAAGCGAGGTTCGGCATCTGGAAACAACCATTACGCCGGATAATGAAGCGTCATGGGGGCTATTCAAGAAACTTGCTCACCGCTGGCATTCCCCACTCAACAGCCGGGAATACTTTTCAGAAGAACAATTGGGTGGTGAGCATGACCCGGAAAACCTGGTCCGTATAGGACCGTTTGCTCCAGATCGCATATAAAAGTGCTATCCCTTGAAGGGCGATGTTGCTCTCAATGTATCAAGAATTCGAGGAGACCTTGATGGAAACCGAGTATTTCGAAAATATCGAGTCAAATGTCCGTACCTATTCACGCTCCTTTCCTGTTGTATTCGAGAAAGCGGAGGGTGCCCGGATCTGGCAGAAGGACGGTACTGAATATCTCGACTTTCTGGCAGGGGCAGGGACCCTCAATTATGGCCACAGTGACCCTGACCTGAAAAAGGCACTGCTGGATTACATTGAAAGTGGCGGTATCGTTCATGCGCTGGACATGTGGACTCAGGCCAAGCACGACTTTTACAAGGCCGTGGAGAAATACCTTCTTGAGCCCCGTGGCATGGACTACAAGATCCAGTTGCCTGGCCCGACCGGGACCAATGCGGTAGAGGCTGCTCTCAGGCTGGCTCGACGCGCGACCGGACGTCACAACATCATCACGTTCACCAATGGTTTCCATGGCGTCACCATGGGAGCACTGGCTACTACCGGTAATTCACGCTTTCGCAAGGCGGCTGAGATTCCTACGCTGGGTGCCCAGTTCATGCCTTATGACGGCTATATGGGCGAGGGCGTTGATACCCTCGATTATCTTGAAAAAACCCTGAATGACAGCTCCAGCGGTATCGACAAGCCAGCGGCCGTATTCTTTGAAACGGTACAGGGTGAAGGTGGCATCAATGTAGCGTCGATCGCGTGGATGCAGCGTCTTGAGAAGATCTGCAAGGCCCATGACATCCTGATGATCGTGGACGATATCCAGGCAGGTTGCGGCCGTACCGGCAAGTTCTTCAGCTTTGAGCACGCCGGTATCATGCCGGACATCATTACCAACTCGAAATCCCTGTCAGGGTACGGGCTGCCTTTTGCCATGGTACTGATGCGGCGCGATCTTGATGTCTGGAAAAAGGGTGAATACAACGGTACGTTCCGTGGCTTCAGTTTCGCCATGGTTACGGCTACGGCCGCGCTCAGGAAATTCTGGTCCGATGATACCTTTGAAAAGGAAGTGCAGCGCAAGGGCGAGGTGGTCAAGGAGCGTTATCAGCGTCTGGCACGCATGATCAGCGAAACAGGACATCCTGCCAGTGAGCGTGGACGCGGGCTGATGCGAGGGCTTGATGTTTCAACAGGTGACATGGCGGACAAAATTACCGGCAAGGCCTTTGAAAAAGGCTTGATCATCGAAACCTGTGGTCACGATGGCAACGTGATCAAGTGCCTGTGCTCCCTGACGATTACTGATGATGAGCTTGGTAAGGCTCTTGATATTCTTGAAGAAAGTGTCAGGGAAGTCATTTCCTGATACTGGCATGTGGTCGGCGCCCATCCGGCGTCGGCCTTTCTCTCAAATTGATTTACATCATGCAAGGAGAGCCTCTTAATGATTGTCCGTAACCTTGAAGAATGCCGCAAGACCGAACGTTTTGTCGAAGCAGAAAACGGTAACTGGGATAGCACACGGCTGATGCTGGCCGATGATAAGTGTGGTTTCTCGTTTCATATCACCCGTATTTACCCGGGTACGGAAACCCACATTCATTATAAAAACCATATCGAAGCTGTATTCTGTTATGAGGGTGAAGGTGAAGTCGAAACCATTGCTGACGGCAAGATCCACACCATCAAGGCTGGCGATATGTACCTTCTGGATCAGCATGATGAGCATCTGCTGCGCGGCAAGGAGAAGGGCATGACGGTAGCCTGTGTCTTTAACCCGCCAATTACCGGCACTGAAAAACACCGTGAAGATGGCTCGTATGCCGCTGCAGATGAATGATATCTGACCTTGTTGCCTGGCATGCAGCACGATAAAAAGCCGCTCCCGTATTTACGGGAGCGGCTTTTTATCGTGACCAGCCTCGAGTACTTGAAAGCTACTTCAAATACCAGGGCGTACCATCAGCTTCGCTCTTGAACAGATCATCCTTTCTCATGTCTGCAACTGAAGGGTCCTGCCGGCCATGTTTATGCTGAGCGGCCGTATCATCAGCTTGCGGCGCAGCCCTGTACGTATCATGACGCCTTTTCGCAGTGCCTGTGTCTGCTGACGACGACGACGCCTTTTTTTCGGACTGAGACCCTTTGGCGGCAGCCTTGTCGTTACCATCTGCCTTTGGAGCCGGTTTGATCCGAGCAGATGGTGTGTTATCGGCATCGGTATTCGATGATGGACGTGGCGCATGTTGCGTATACATGATGGCAAAATAACGGTTGCTGCAGGAGCCGACCATTTTGCCTTCAGCGCTATCGGCGTCCGACATCTTCACCGTGTTCAGCGAAAACTGATTGTAAGGCACTCCATTGCCATGAATCTTGCTGGCGATGTCATCCATTGTGGTACTGCATGACGCAAAGGCTGCGCCGGCATTAGCCAGCAGTCCGACACATACCGTCACTTTCAGGAAATGACGCATCGTGAAAATCCCCCTAAAAACGAATCAGGCCGACCTTACCATGGCCTGATTTCAAGCACACAAGACAGAGGGCCAGACCAACAAAGCTGTAACAAAAAGATCGGAAAGGCGCATTTCGGCACAAAATCACAAGAGCGCACCAGACATATTCATGACATTATTTTGTTTCGCATAATATATATTATGTTAAATACGCAATGGATTGGTAATCGAGTCTGATAATCACTGCTTACGAATTACGAAAACCAAAGCAACTTGACCGACACACTGAATGTCACGATTACCATGACGATGCGAATCAACTTCTGCCCTTTGGTAATTGCCAGGCGCGCACCAATACTGCCACCGATAACCTGACCAGCCAGCATTGCAATGCCTACGCTCCAGTACAGATCGCCAAAAACAATGAAAAATATCAGTGATGCCAGATTACTGACGAAATTGAGTACCTTGGCGTGCGCAGTGGCCTTGACCAGGTTATAGCCCATCAGGCTAACGAAGGCGATGGCCAGGAATGCGCCCGTGCCCGGACCGAAGAATCCGTCATAAAATCCAATCAATGGCGCCGCTGTCAGACCAAACACGAACGGCGTGATGCGCTGATGCTGATCCACTTCACCCAGCCGTGGTGCCATCAGGAAGTAGATACCAAAACCGATCAAGAGCACCGGAATCACCTGCTCCAGCACGTCGGAATGCATGGTGAGCAGTAAACCACTGCCCAGTGCTGCGCCCACGAAAGCCGTCAGAATCTGAAACCTGATCAGTCGAAGATCGACTTGTTTCTTTTTGACAAAATGCACCGTTGCGGCCAGAGACCCCGCCGTGGAGCCCAGCTTGTTGGTAGCGATGGCTGTAGCCGGCGGCATGCCTGTAGCCATTAGAAATGGCAGTAGAATCAATCCGCCCCCCCCGGCTATGGCATCAATGCAGCCGGCAGCCATGGCCAGCATGAAGAAAAGGAGAAGCAGCTCCGGGCCAAATGTCATCAACATGATTCCTGCTGTGATGCTTGTGTGTGGTTGTGGCATCTCGTGCGCTGACGGCGCAAGGGATGTTATCTTATCACTCGTCGATTTCCTTTCCGATTTACCTATGGCTTTATTTGATGGCTCATACTCATTCATTGAAGAATATGCTGGCCGCTGCGGAGCATCGGTGTGCTGACCGTGGGGTTCGTTTCACCGCGATCAGGCAGCGCGTCTTCGAGTTGATTGCCGGCTCCGATTCAGGACTCAAGGCGTATGACGTTCTCGATCGCCTGACCAGCGAGCACGCATCGGCTCGACCACCGACCGTCTATCGCGCGCTTGATTTTCTGCTGGAACTGGGCTTGATTCATCGCATTGAATCACTCAATGCCTACGTCGCCTGTCCCTGCCCTGATCATCATCGCGGGTTTCAGCTCATGATCTGCAAGCAATGCGGCTTTGTACAGGAGCTTCATGATACGGCCATTGCCGCGGATCTGGACGCGGCAGGAAAGCGTGAAGGCTTCCATATCGAGCGGCAGACCATTGAGTTGCTCGGGATATGTGAGACGTGTCGTAGTGAATGATATTGGCGTCGGGATAAAAATGTTATAACGTAACAAAATCCCGCTCATGTGCTGTCGTGCATGCGCTCGCTACCCCGTTATCCGTTGGAGAGTTTTTCACATGCGCTTCCCCGCACTGGTTGCTACTGCCCTTTTGACCCTATCACCATTGACGGCAATGGCCGCTCCGCTATCGGTGTCTGTCAGCATCATTCCCCAGCAATGGCTGATCAAGCAGCTGGGTCAGGACAGCGTCGACGTGCAGACCATGGTGCTGCCCGGGCAGGAACCGGAAGATTTTTCACCCAGCCCAAGGCAATTATCCAGTCTTTCCCATTCCCGCCTTTATTTTTCAATCGGCGTCCCCTTTGAGGCTGCCTGGCTTGACCGGTTTGCCGAGCGCGCCCCTGACATGAACATTGTCAGCATGGACAAGAACGTCGCGCACCGAAGCATAGAATCTCATGATGAGCCCTCTCACCATGACGGCGAAGCACACAATGATCATCATGCGCACGATGACCATCATCATGGACATGAAGCAGCATCCGGCCATCATCATGAAGCCGGCGCACCGGATCCACATATCTGGCTTGACCCGAATAACATGATCATCATGGCGCATAATGCTGCCGATGCCCTCGTTAATGCCCTGCCCGACCAGGCTGGCGCCATTCGCCAGCGTGAGTCCGCACTGGTCGACGAGATCAAGCAGACAGATCAGCAGATTACCCGGCAGCTCATGCCTTACAAGGGGCGTAGTTTCATGGTGTACCACCCTGCATGGGGATACTTTGCCGATCATTATCACCTGAATCAGCACCCGATCGAGCTTAACGGTCGCGAGCCTACGCCGCGTGCCCTGCATGACCTGATGACCACTGCGAGGAAAAACGGGATTCACACGATTTTTGTGCAGAAACAGTTTTCTCAGGCCACAGCACGCCGCCTGGCGGAGTCACTTGATGGCAATGTAGTGTCCATTGATCCGCTGGCGGAAGACTATCCTGCCAATCTTCACCGTATTGCCGATGCGCTGGTCGCCGGCTTTGAAAAGGCAACAGACAGTTCGTCATGACCGATGCCATACAGCTTGACAATATATCCTTTTCCTATGGTAGTCAGCGGGTACTTGATGATGTCTCATTAAGTGTCCGCCACCGGGAATTCATGGGGCTGATAGGCCCCAACGGTGGTGGGAAAAGCACGCTATTGCGCTTGATTCTGGGACTATTGCCCCCTCAGGAAGGCCGGATATCCGTGCTGGATACAACACCTCGCCGCGCAGCGCGCAGACTGGGCTATGTACCCCAGTTTGCCCGTTTTGCGCGGTCTTTCCCGATTTCGGTGGAAGATGTCGTGCTGATGGGCCGTTTGGGCCAGGGTAATATGTGGGGTTTCTGGAAGCGCAGCGATCGCCATGCCATTACCGACATTCTTGACCTGCTTGAAATTACCCATCTGCGTTCTCGTCATATCGAGGCGCTGTCCGGCGGCCAGATGCAACGCGTACTGATTGCGCGAGCACTGGTTGCCAATCCTGAAATCCTGCTGCTGGACGAGCCCACTGCCAGTGTGGACCGACACGGCGAAACCTCATTGTTTGAATTATTCAGCACGCTGAAAAAAAACATGACCGTCATGGTGATTTCCCATGATCTTGGATTTATAAGTGACTACGTGGACAGAGTAGCCTGCCTGAACCAGTCACTGGTCATGCATCCCACCGCGGCTGTCACCGCTGATACCATTAACCAGCTTTACGGCGAACAGGTGCAAATGGTGCACCATCACCATGCTCACTGACGCAGGATATACCCTTGGCCTTTCAAGATTTCTTCCACGCAGCCCTTACTGAACCCTTCTTGCGTCAGGCGTTGCTGGTCGGGCTGCTGGCGGCTCTGGCCGGCGGATTGATCGGTCCATACGTGGTGGTGAAGCGCATCGGCTATCTGGGAGGCGGTATTGCCCATACGGTGCTGGCCGGCATGGGCATCGCCTATTTTCTGGGCGGGTCACCCATTGTCGGCGCCTTCATCTGTGCGCTAGTTGCCGCAGTGATTATCGGGGTGATCAGTCTTTACAGCCCCAGGGAAGAAGATACGGTCATCAATGCCCTGTGGGCTGTCGGAATGTCCGTCGGTGTGCTGTTCATCAGCCAGACGCCCGGTTACAGCACCAACCTGACCAGCTATCTGTTCGGCAATCTACTGCTGACACCTCCTGGCCTGGCCTCCGTGCTTTCCGCAATTGTGGCAGGACTGGTACTGGTATTGCTTCTGGTGCATCGCTCCCTGACGGCCGTGATTTTCGATGAAGAGTTTGCCAGCCTGCGTGGTGTGCCCGCTCGCACACTGTATATTCTTCTACTGTGTCTGGTCGCTGTATCGGTCGTTGTATTGCTTCAGGCCATCGGCTTGATCATGGTCATCGCCCTGCTTACGCTGCCTGCTGCTCTGGCGGGGCACCATGTGCGCTCGATCAGCGCCATGATGCTGATCGCTTCACTGGCCGGCATGCTGTTTATTGTGGTGGGAATGGCCATATCATGGGTGGCCGATTTACCTTCAGGTGCCACTATTGTACTGGTCGCCGGGCTTGGTTATTTTGTCTCGATCAGTGTGCAGCATCTTTTGAAGCCCTACCGCCAAGGATAAGTCATGCCCTCTTCGTTAACGCTGTTCAAGCGTCTTGAAAAAGCAGCCCCTCGAACACGTACGGCGCTGGAGGATCTGCTGGACGCCATTCCATGGAATGAAGATGGTCTGATCCCCGCCATTGCCCAGCAGCATGATACGAAGGACGTGCTCATGATGGCCTGGATGAACCGGACCGCCCTGCAGGAAACCCTGGAAAAAATGCGCGTATGCTACTGGTCCCGCTCACGGCAGCGTTTCTGGCGCAAGGGAGAATCATCAGGTCAGGTGCAGTGGTTGAAGGAAGCCTATCTTGATTGCGACGGTGACACCCTGTTGCTGATCGTCGACCAGCAGGGCCCAGCCTGTCACACAGGGCGAAAAAGCTGTTTCTATCATCAACTGGACAGCGAAGGGGCAACAATTGCCTCGGCACCCGATATGGACCCGGAGATGTTGTATGGCGCCCCTTCCTCCTGAAGGCAGCGTAATTACCCGGTGGGCGGCTTCCTTTCTCAAGGCAGGGATACGGGCCTATCAATATGTCATCAGTCCGCTTCTGGGCCCGCGGTGTCGCTTCTGGCCAACCTGCTCAAGCTATGCACTGGAAGCCATCAGCCGTCATGGGCCCTGGCGAGGCGGCTGGCTCGCGATCAAACGCCTCGGTAAATGCCACCCCTTTCATCAGGGTGGCGTTGATCCCGTGCCGCCCTGCCGCCACTGCCCACCTGACGAGCACAACACGTCACATTGATTTCGTTCAGCCGGCGTTTTTTGCCGTGTGATAAATGTGATTCAACATGGCATGCAGGCCGTTGCTGCGAGTTGGCGATAAATGCTTGTCGAGCCCCAGCTCCTCCATGAATGCCGGTGATGTTGCAGAAATCTCCTGAGGGGTGCGCCCATTGTAGATGCGCATCAATACTGCGATCAGTCCCGAAACAATGGCGGCGTCCGAAGCCGCATCAAAATACAGCACGCCGTCTTCAAGCCGATCATGAATCCACACGTTGGACTGGCAGCCCTCGATGCGTGTCTCACTGGTTTTGAGGTGCTCTGGAAATTCCGGGAGAAGCTTTCCCATATCAATCAGATACTGGTAACGGTCCATCCAGTTATCAAACATGCTGAATTCATCAACGAGTTCCTGCTGGGCATGCTCGGTGTTCATGATTTCTCCTTGGTTGCTGGACATTGGTATCGTGGCCTTGTGCGATCAAAGGATCGTTCTTGTTATTCAATACGGCTTAATCGATGGCGAGCCTGCTGGCGCTGCCATTCATCATTTTCGGCATGCAGGTAGCGTGCCGTGGTTTCAAGTCGGGCATGACGGGCATTCATGGCCAGATAGCGTAGCTCAATCCCTGACTGCGCCTGATGCGTCAGCGACGTATGGCGAAGCCAGTGCGGCGTAGCCCGGCGCAACTGTTCAATCAAGGGATGATCCTGTGACCAGTTTCGGGCTATCAGCGCATCAGAGAGCATTGAAAACCCATCCTTGAACACCCGGTACAGCTGATTGTCGGTGACACCTCGTCGCCTGTCGAGGGCGCGAAGTACCGGTGAGTCGTCATGGGGTGGCGGCATGTCGGAAAGCCCCAGCTCGGCACGCCACTCCCTCAGCAGGGTCATCATGTCGTCCGGTACCGGCAAGCGAGCTACCTTGTTGCCCTTGCCAACGACATGCCACCACCACTGCCCTTCCTCGAGGCGAAAATCATTCATCCTGGCTTGACTGATTTCGGCTATTCGCGGCGCCATCAGATAGGCAAACCCGAACAGGAAACGGCGGCGAGCGATGAGAAAGCGTGAGCGCTCCGGTGCATCCTCTACAGGGGAATCGAGCAGCTTCCACATGGCGCACCACCATTCACGCTCAAAATACCGTTCAATCACGGGTGGTGCGGCATTATCCAGCCGACGGCGCCGGTCGCGCATCAAGGCAAAGGGGTTGTGAGTCACCCACCCTGCTTCCTTCAACCATCCGCACAACCCCTGCAGAATCACCAGACTCTGGCGGCGGCTGGCCGGTGCCAGCCCACTTCTGAACGGACGCCACTGAGGGTGATGGCGTGGTCGTGTAGGCCCTGTCCAGTGAGAAGACGGCAGTGGGTTCGTCAGAAACTGTTCGAACTCATCCAGATGGTGTCGGCGCAGGGCGTCAAGAGACAGACCGCGAAACTCAAGCCATAGCACAAAGCGTTCAGCCTCCTTGCGGTAATGCCTGAACGTGGCCGGACTGTGTCGATACTCAATCAGCCAGCGAGTAATGGCCTCTCGATCACTACGAGCTTCTATAAGCGCACCTCCCTGCCCGACCGCCGTTGACGGGGCGCACGTTATATCTGTCGCGAGGGGGGCAAGCACAATATCCATCGGATGCCTCTGACACCTGTAATGAAAGGACAGTATAACAATTCAAGATAAGACGCGTAATCTTGAATTTACGATCATGTGTGTAGTGTATTTTACGTAATACGTAATACGTAAAAAGCTTTTTACTCACTCGTTTCCAGGCTATGCTGGGGATAGAAACGCGCCGGAAAGGCGCGGCAGGGAACAGGAGCAGCATCATGGCACGCACAGGCATACGCTATGAGGATGTACAGCGGGCAATAGAGAGCCTTCTTCAGCGCGGGGAATCCCCAGGGGTACAGCGCATTCGCGAAGAGCTTGGTACAGGCAGTTTTACGACCATCAGCGATCATTTGAGGGAATGGCGGGCACGCCGCGAGGAAAATCGCGACCAGCCTCTGCCACAGTCCATCCCGGAACGATTGCAGGAATCGCTGGCCGGACTGTGGCAACAGGCACAGGAAGAAGCCAACGACACATTATCGCTTTATCGCCAGCAGGCCGATGAGAGAGTCGAGGAAGCCAACAATGTGTCGCAGCAGGCGCGCCGCGCCACGGAAGACGCCGAACAGCGTTTGGCAGCTCTGGGGGAACGATTCGACCACATGCAGGCCCGGCTGGAAGAAAAGACAGCCTCTCTGGCGCATCGTGACAGCGAATTCACGATGCTTAAAAAACACAGTGATGAGCTTGAGACCCGCTTATCGATGCGAGATGAGCAGATTGAAGCGCTCAGCGACGAGCGTCAGCGCCTCGAAAGCGAGCATCAAACCGTCATCGAAACACTTGAAGACCAGCGCCGAAAGCAGCTGGCGCAGGAGGAGAGCCGACATGAGGCTGCCGAGCACCGGCTGATGCAACTGCTGGACAGTGCACGTCAGGAAAAGAGCGACAGCGACAAGCAGGCACGCCGCAAGATCGAGCAGCTCGAAGAGCGGATCGATCGCCTGAACCAGCAGTTTGAAGGCCAGCGCCAGATGGTGCAGGACAGCGAGCGCAAGCTGCGTGAAGCCGAATGGAAAATGCAGCAGGCCCAACAGAATCTGCGCGAATCGACCGAGCGGGAACAGCGCGCCAATCGGCAACTGGAAGAGCGTGAACGCGACAATGCCCGGCTGAAGACCGAGCTGCGTGTACTGCAGGAACGCCTGTCACGCACCACACTGCCCCCTTATATCTGATGCTCGCAAAAAAGGCGCCAACAGGCGCCTTTTTCACGTAATGCACCGAGGTGCAACCATGGCTCAATAATAGGCATTGGTCGTGTCAGAGTGGTCAGTCACATCACGCACTGCCTGAATTTCAGGAATACGCTCAATGATGGTGCGCTCAACGCCCTGTTTCAGCGTGACGTCGACGGCGGCGCAACCCTGACACCCACCGCCGAACTGCAGAATGGCAACATTATCCTCGGTCAGCTGGATCAGCTTGACCTCTCCGCCATGTGCAGCCAGGCCTGGATTGATTTCGCTGTAAAGAATGTAATTGATACGGTCTTCCATTGGGCTGTCTTCATTGACCTTGGGCATCTTGGCATTGGGCGCCTTGATGGTCAGCTGACCGCCCATTCGGTCCTTGTTGAAATCAACAACTGCTTCAGCAAGGAATGCCTCGCTGTGCTTTTCAATGAAAGCCGTGATCTTATCGAGCTCGAGGCGAATATCCGTAGGCTCTTCTTCTCCCGGGCGGCAATAGGCCAGACAGGTTTCAGCGTAGGGCGTCCCCGGCTGGGTAATGAAAACGCGCACGCCCATGCCACCTACATCCTGCTTGGACAGCAGCTCGGCAAGGTATTCCTGTGCGCTATCGGTAATTTCGATGCTGTCACTCATGATAATCCTCTGGATTCTGTACAGAAATTGGCCTTATGGTACGTCAATATCGATGAACGACACAATTCCCGAGTAATTTGATCAAGTAATCGCTCGCGCCGCATTCGGCGTTTTCTGCTATTTTGAGCAGCCGCTGGCTGGCCCCTGAACCAGCAACAATATAACCATTTCCGGAGCTCGACCGTTGAAGACCAGCACGCCTCATTGCGAAGAACTGACTCACGCGCTCAAGAACCGCATCCTTATACTGGATGGCGGCATGGGTACCATGATTCAAGGTTATGGCTTCGAAGAATCGGACTTTCGCGGCGAGCGCCTTGCTGACTGGTCAACGGATCTTCAGGGTAATAATGACCTTCTGACCCTGACTCGTCGCGACGATATCAAATACCTCCATCGTCTGTACCTTGAAGCCGGCGCCGATATCATTGAAACCAACACCTTTAACAGTACGCGCCTGTCACAATCCGATTACGCACTTGAATCCCTGACCCGTGAATTGAACCTTGAGGCCGCCCGGCTGGCGCGAGAAGTCTGCGATGAAGTCGCCGCAGAAACCGGACGCCCTCGCTACGTGGCCGGCGTTCTTGGGCCAACCAGCCGAACCGCGTCACTGTCTCCGGACGTCAATGATCCCGCCAAACGCAATATTACCTTTGACGAACTGGTCGAGAACTATCTTGAAGCGGCGGAAGCCCTGATTGAAGGTGGCTCGGATCTTCTGCTGATCGAAACCATTTTCGATACCTTGAACGCCAAGGCAGCAATCTACGCACTGGAAGTGTTGTTCGAGCAGCTCGGCCGACGCTTGCCGATCATGATTTCCGGCACCATTACCGATGCCTCCGGACGCACCCTCTCCGGTCAGACCACGGAAGCGTTCTGGAACTCGGTACGCCACGCCAATCCGATTTCTGTCGGATTGAACTGTGCGCTGGGGGCCGAGGATCTGCGACCGTACCTGGAAGAGCTGTCGAACCGCGCCGACACCTTTGTCAGCGCTCACCCGAATGCGGGGCTGCCAAACGAGTTTGGCGAGTACGATCAGACACCGGAAGAGATGGCTGAAATCGTCAAGTCATTCGGTGAGCGCGGCCTGATCAATATCATTGGCGGCTGCTGTGGCACGACACCTGAGCATATTCGGCGGCTTGCCGAGGCCATGGAGGGCCTGGCTCCCCGTGTCGTACCCAGCATTTCGCCAGCCTGCCGGCTTGCCGGTCTGGAGCCATTTACCATTTCCCGGGACAGCCTGTTTGTCAACGTCGGGGAACGCACCAACGTTACCGGTTCAGCCCGCTTCAAGCGGCTGATCAAGGAAGAAGAGTACACTACGGCACTTGAAGTAGCGCTCGAGCAGGTCGAAAACGGCGCGCAGATCATCGATATCAACATGGATGAAGGCATGCTGGAATCGGAAGAAGCGATGGTTCGCTTTTTGAACCTGATCGCTTCCGAGCCCGACATCTGCCGGGTTCCGATCATGATCGACTCGTCCAAGTGGGACATTATCGAAGCCGGCCTGAAATGTGTTCAGGGCAAGGCCGTTGTCAATTCGATTTCTCTCAAGGAAGGCGAAGCCCAGTTCCGGGAGCAGGCCACCAAATGTCGCCGCTACGGAGCGGCCATTATCGTAATGGCCTTTGATGAACAGGGTCAGGCAGACACCTTTGCCCGCAAGACCGAAATCTGCCAGCGGGCCTACCGGTTGCTGGTGGACGATATCGGCTTTCCGGCCGAAGACATTATCTTTGACCCCAACATCTTTGCCATCGCCACGGGCATCGAAGAACACAATAACTATGCCGTGGATTTCATCGAATCCTGCCAGTGGATTACCGACCACCTTCCCCACGCCATGATTTCGGGCGGAGTGTCGAACGTTTCCTTCTCGTTTCGTGGCAACAATCCGGTGCGCGAGGCCATCCATTCGGTCTTTCTGTATCATGCCATCAAGGCAGGATTGACCATGGGGATCGTCAACGCCGGTCAGCTGGCCGTCTATGATGACCTGCCCTCGGAACTGCGTGACGCGGTCGAGGATGTTGTCCTCAACCGCCGCGAAGATGGCACCGAACGCCTGCTGGATATCGCTGAAAAATACCGGGGTGATGGCTCCAGCGGCCCCAAAAAGGAAGATCTCGAATGGCGTGGCTGGGATGTAGAGAAGCGCATCGAGCACGCGTTGGTCAAGGGCGTAACGGCATTCATCGAGGAAGATACCGAGCTGGCACGCCAGCGCGCGACACGGCCGATCGAAGTAATCGAAGGCCCCCTGATGAACGGGATGAACGTGGTAGGCGACCTGTTCGGTGACGGCAAGATGTTCCTGCCTCAGGTCGTGAAGTCAGCGCGAGTCATGAAACAGGCCGTCGCTTACCTGATTCCGTTTATCGAAGCCGAAAAGAGCGGCGCCAACGAGACCAAGGGCCGAATCATCATGGCCACGGTCAAGGGCGATGTACATGACATTGGCAAGAATATCGTGGGTGTGGTGCTCCAGTGCAACAACTACGAGGTGATTGACCTGGGGGTCATGGTGCCCTGCGAAAGGATTCTCGCTGCCGCCCGCGAACACAATGCGGATATTATCGGGCTGTCAGGACTGATCACTCCCTCACTGGATGAAATGGTGCACGTTGCAAAGGAAATGGAGCGTCAGGGATTGAAGTTGCCGCTTCTGATCGGGGGGGCCACCACCTCGAAGGCCCACACTGCCGTCAAGATCGAACCCAACTTCAGTGAGCCCGTCATCTATGTCAGCGATGCCTCCCGCGCAGTAGGCGTAGCCAGTCGCCTGCTTTCGCCCCAGCTCAAGGGGCCTTATGTGCAGGAGATTCGTGATGAGTACGTCAAGGTTCGTGAGCGAAACAGCAAGCGCCGGCCCAAGGGCTCCGACATCAGCTATGAGCAGGCCCGCGAGCGCCGTGCTGCGCTTGACTGGCACCGGTACACCCCGCCCAGACCGACGTTTCAGGGGCTGATGACCTTCGAGGATTACGACCTTGATGAGCTGGTTGAAAAGATCGACTGGACGCCATTTTTCATGAGCTGGCAATTGGTGGGCAAGTACCCGAAGATCCTCGACGATGAAATTGTCGGAGAGGCGGCCAGAAGCCTCTTTGCCGATGCACAGGTCATGCTGGCAAAACTCATCGATGAAAAACACCTTGAGGCGCGCGGAGTGATCGGATTCTGGCCTGCCAACTCCGTTGATGATGACGTCATCGAGCTGTATACCGATGAAAGTCGCACTACCGTTCACGAACGCCTGCACCACATTCGTCAACAAAGCAGTAAAAGCCGCGACGGCCTCTGCTATAGCCTGGCCGACTTTGTGGCCCCGAAAGCCACCGGCCGTGAGGACTGGCTTGGCGGATTTGCAGTCACGACCGGCCATGGGGCTGACGAACTGGCCAGACAGTACGAGGAAGCCGGCGATGATTACAGTGCCATTATGGTCAAGGCCCTGGCAGACCGACTGGCGGAAGCCTTCGCCGAGCGACTTCACGAGCGAGTGCGCAAGGAATTCTGGGGGTATGTGCCGGACGAGGACCTGGACAACCAGGCCCTGATTGGCGAGAAATACCAGGGCATCCGCCCGGCTCCGGGATACCCTGCCTGTCCGGATCATACCGAAAAGGCCGCGCTGTTCTCCCTGCTTGAAGCACCGGAACGTACCGGAATGATACTTACCGAGAACTTTGCCATGTGGCCGGCTGCAGCCGTCTCCGGCTGGTATTTCTCTCATCCGCAGTCGCGTTATTTTTCGACAGGCAAGATCGGCCGCGATCAGGTCGAGGCCCTGGCTGAACGAAAGAACATGGCAATGCCCGAGATTGAGCGCTGGCTTTCGCCGGTACTGTCCTACGACCCGGAAAACTGACAGCGCGGCAGGTTTGGCCAGCGGTATCCGTTTTACCGATATGGCTTTTTATGCAGAGTGGTCGACCTGCCACTTCTCCCGGAAGTAAAGACGTGTATCCTGTCAGGATAACGACAGTCTGCCGGGGCCTGATCCCCGGCCATCGTGTCTTATTCATGCTGCCTGCACCTGGCAGGTGGCCCAACAGCAGGACATCATTTTACGATGTATCGCTACGACACTTATGATCAGACCCTCGTCGAAGAACGAGTGGCGCAGTTCCGTGACCAGATGACACGCTTTCTGGAAGGCCGGCTCGGCGAAGAGGAGTTTCGCCCCCTGCGCCTGCAAAACGGCCTGTACATCCAGCGTCATGCGCCCATGCTGCGCATTGCAGTCCCTTATGGCATGTTGTCTTCCCATCAGTTGCGCACCATCGCCGACATTACCCGCCGGTACGATCGGGCCTATGGCCACCTGTCCACGCGTCAGAACGTACAGATCAACTGGCCGAAGATCGAGGATGTGCCGGATATTCTGGCTGAGCTGGCTGCCGTACAGATGCACGCCATTCAGACCAGCGGCAACTGTGTGCGCAACACCACCACGGATCAGTTTGCTGGCATCGCTCAGGATGAAGTAGAGGATCCACGGGCGTGGTGTGAGCTGATTCGTCAGTGGTCTACCCTGCACCCGGAATTTGCCTACCTGCCCCGCAAGTTCAAGATTGCGGTAACCGGTGCTACCCATGATCGAGCTGCCGTCCAGGTCCACGATATCGGCATCCGCCTGTGGCATGCCGAAGATGGTGATGTCAGGGCCTGCATGATGGTCGGCGGCGGCCTTGGCCGTACACCGACGGTAGGCACCGTTATTCGCGAAGACTTGCCGTGGCAGCACATCCTGACCTACATCGAAGCCATCGTACGGGTCTATAACCAGTTCGGGCGCCGCGACAACAAGTTCAAGGCGCGCATCAAGATTCTGGTCAAGGCACTGGGCATCGACGAGTTCCGTCGCCGTGTGGATGAAGAATGGGCTTACCTCGAGAACGGCAGTCAGACCATTACTCAGGAAGCCATCGATCATGCACGCAGCTTTTTCCCCGATCCCGAGCGCCATCCGGTCGATCAGGCCGGCATTGATGCCTTTGAGCAGCTGCGCAGGGACAACAAGGCCTTCGGCCGCTTCGTGACCAACAACGTAACCGGCCACAAGGTGCCTGGTTACTGTGCAGTCACTCTGTCGCTCAAGCACAAGACCCATGCTCCAGGCGATATTACGGCCGACAAGATGGATGTAGTGGCTGATCTTGCCGATCGATACGGGTTTGGCGAGCTGCGCATCACCCATGAGCAGAACATGGTGCTGTCCGATGTACCTGTCGATGAGCTCGAGTCACTCTGGAAGGCTCTGGATGCACATGACATGGCCAGCCCGACCATCGGCACCCTGACCGACATCATCTGCTGTCCCGGGGGCGATTTCTGCTCGCTGGCCAATGCCAAATCGATTCCCATCGCACAGGCCATCCAGGCCAAATTCGATGACCTCGATTTTGTCTACGATCTTGGCCCGCTGGATCTGAATATCTCCGGCTGCATGAATGCCTGCGGGCATCACCACGTAGGTAACATCGGGATTCTGGGCGTCGACAAGAAGGGCGAAGAGTATTACCAGGTCTCTCTGGGCGGCTCCAGTCTTGATGATGCTTCCATTGGCAAGATTCTCGGCCCTTCCTTTTTCCGCGAAGATGTACCCTCGGTGATCGAAAAGGTCCTGCAGGTATACGTGCGTGAACGCCATGAAGACGAGCGATTCGTTGAAACCTATCGCCGTCTGGGCATCAAGCCCTTCAAGGAGTATGTCTATGCGTAATATTATTCGCCTTGATGGTGTGCACCATGATGAGTGGACACTCAGCCGCGATGAAGAGCAGCTGCCTGATGCGCGCCCTGCCATTGTACCACTGGCCCTGTGGCAGGCCGCCGATGATCGATCAGAACTGGCTCCCTGGCTGCCCAGTGATACCGTCATGGACACCAGACTGCTTGACGCGTTGAAGACGACACATCTGATCGCCATTGATTTCCCGGCCTTCACTGACGGCCGGGGCTATACGCTGGCACGGCTTTTGCGCGAGCGAGCAGGCTACACCGACGAGATCTGCGCAATCGGTGATGTGCTGGTGGATCAGCTTTATTACATGCGCCGCTGTGGCTTCGACAGCTTTGACCTCCGTGAAGATCAGGACCCGCAGGATGCAATGCGGGCATTTGAAAGCTTTACGGTGCATTACCAGACTGGCACGGATCAGCATGAAGCCCTGTTTGAACGGCGTCTGCGCGAGCGTCAGCTCAACGCGTAGCATGGCCATTGAAGGTCTGTGTCACCACGAAAGAGCCATCCTCCATGGGTGGCTCTTTTTATTATCCTGACTCAAAGCCTGAACAGGCGTGTTGTATTATCAGCGGTATATCGGGAGAGCGTGTCCGCCGAAACATGACGCAGTTCAGCGGCTTTACGGCATGTCTGAACGATATGTGATGGCTCGTTGCGCCCGGTAATCCCTGCCGGCTGCATGTCAGGGGAGTCTGTTTCCAGCACAAAACCATCGTCAGGAAGAGCCGCTACTACTCGGTGTAATCGATGCGCACCGGGATGGGTCATTGCGCCCCCCACACCCAGCAGGTACCCCAGATCCAGCAACCGCCTTGCCTGCTGCCAGCTACCACTGAAGGCATGTATCAGCCCCCGTCGCGGGAGATCCATCTCGCGGAGTCGCTTGCTCAGCTCGTCGTTCATGCCAACACAGTGCAGCACCACCGGCAGATCATGGGTCTTGGCCAGCCTGAGCTGCGCATTAAGCAGCGACCACTGTTCATCCAGTCGCCCCATTCGTCGATCCAGACCACATTCACCTACTGCAACGGCCTGCCCGCTGCCCAGCATGCGCTCCAGACAGTCAAGGTCATTATGGCCGGCATCAGTGTCGATCCGGTGCACATCAAGAAACCAGGGGTGAAGCCCATGACAGATACTTATCGATGCATCCGCAGCCAGCGTGCATTGACGCTTGAACCGATCCGCTGTAGTGCCGGCATCAATCATATGCATGATACCGGCACACCGGGCACGCGCCTTGACCTCCTCAAGATCGACATCAAACGCCGACAGGGAAAGATGGCAATGCGCATCGATCATGATCAGGGCGTCTCAGCGTCCAGATGAGAAGTGCAGGCCGGGCAGCGAGACGCGGCCAGCGGCAGCTGTGTCAGGCAATAAGGACAGCTTTTGGTAGCAGGCACCTTCTCAGCCACGGGGGCTGGCGTGTCGTGCAGCGTCCGAAGGCGATTGACAGCCCGCACGATGATAAACGCCACAAAGGCAATAATAATGAAGGAAATGGTTGAATTGATGAAATTGCCGTAATTGAGCGTGACGGCACCTGCCTGCTGAGCCTGCTCAAGGGTGAGATACGGCTCAGGGGTGGCGCCGGATTTCAATACGACAAAGAGGTTGGAAAAATTCATTCCACCGGTAATCAACCCGATCAAGGGTGAAAAAAGATCCTTGACCACACTGCTGACAATCGCGGTAAAGGCACTTCCCACCACGATGCCGATGGCCATGTCGACTACGTTACCCTTGACGGCAAAGGTCCGGAACTCCTCAAGAAATCCTTTCACGTGACGCTCCCTGACGGGCTGCCCGAGGCAGCCCCATGGTGATATCGGAAATACTGCACCTGCCGGCAGGTGTCAGTGTTCGCGCGTTGCCAGAAAACGAACGTCAGGCCAGCGCTCCTGGGTGAGCTGAAGATTAACGCGCGTAGGCGCAAGATATGTCAGACACCCCCCGCCATCCAGCGCCAGATTTTCACCCGCCTTGTTACGGAATTCCTCGAGCTTGCGATCATCGCCATAGACCCAGCGCGCTGTCTGCACGTTGATGCCTTCATAAATGCATTCAACCTTGTACTCATCCTTGAGTCGATGTGCGACCACATCAAACTGCAGCGTTCCCACGGCCCCGACAATGAGGTCATTGTTATTGAGCGGCATGAATACCTGTGTCGCCCCTTCTTCGGAAAGCTGTTGAAGGCCCTTTTGAAGCTGCTTCATCTTGAGCGGATCCTTCAAGCGCACACGCTTGAACAGCTCGGGAGCAAAATGAGGAATGCCGGTAAAACGCATGTCCTCACTGAAGGTGAAGGTATCGCCGATCTGAATGGTGCCGTGGTTATGCAGCCCGATGATATCTCCCGGCCATGCTTCTTCTACATGTGAACGGTCCGACGCCATGAAAGTCAACGCATCGGCAATCTTGACGTCCTTTTTGATGCGCACATGACGCATTTTCATGTTTTTTTCGTATTTGCCCGAACACACACGCAGGAAGGCTACCCGGTCACGGTGCTTGGGGTCCATGTTGGCCTGGATCTTGAAGACAAAGCCGGTAAAGCGCTCGTCATCCGACTCGACTTCACGAACATTTGTTTCCCGCGACTGGGGTGGCGGCGCATATTCAACAAATCCGTCAAGCATTTCACGTACGCCGAAATTCCCCATGGCTGTACCGAAATAGACAGGTGTCAGTTCACCGCGCAGGTAAGCGGCATGATCAAACTCATGGGATGCTCCCTTGACCAGCTCGATCTGCTCCCGCAGCTCTTCAGCGACATAATCGCCCAGCTCTCGATCAACCTCGGGGTTATCAAGGCCCTGAATGAACCGATCATCAGGAATACGCTTCCCCTGCCCCTGCGTGTACAGATGCACCGTATCGTTTAGAAGGTGATAGACCCCACGGAACTGCTTACCCATGCCTATCGGCCAGGTAATGGGAGCACAGGCTATATTCAGCGTGGTCTCGATGTCATCCATCACCTCAATTGGATCTCGGATGTCACGGTCCATTTTATTGACGAAGGTCAGAATCGGCGTGGTTCGCAGACGACAGACCTCCATCAGCTTGATGGTACGGTCCTCTACCCCCTTGGCACCATCGACCACCATCAGCGCCGAGTCCACGGCCGTCAGTGTGCGATAGGTATCCTCGGAAAAATCCTCGTGCCCTGGCGTATCCAGCAGGTTGACCATACGTCCCTGATAAGGGAACTGCATGACGGAGGTTGTGACGGAAATGCCGCGCTCCTGCTCCATCTTCATCCAGTCGGAAGTGGTGTGACGTGCGTCACGCTTGCTCTTGACTGCTCCGGCGACCTGAATGGCATTTCCGAACAGCAGCAGCTTTTCGGTAATCGTGGTTTTACCCGCGTCGGGGTGGGAAATTATCGCAAAGGTGCGACGCTTGGCGGCTTCCTGCGCAACAGCAGTAGTTGACATCGACTTGATTCAATCCTGATAAGCATGTCACCGGTACAGCAAGCTGCACCGGTGGGAAGTGGTCAGTACTAGGTTGACGGGTATTTTCGCTGATCACGCCGCGACAAACAATCAGGGCAGGGAAAGGAGGTGGTCAGATGGTGTTGAGGTTGACCTTGAGCTGGAGCTGGACTTCGATATCAGTGTCCTGTGGCGTATGGATAATCCGCTGCACTTCCAGCTCCTGATTATCCAGCAGCATCCACTCACCCACCTTCGGGATCAGCTTCATTTGAATGACCTTCGGCTTGGCATAGGTCGACGGCTGAAATGCACAACGAACACGGTACATGCGGATACTCCCGGTGCAGAGTAAAAAGGACTCAATATCAGGTTAACGGCGGACCACCGCATGTACTTTAATCAATTCTCACTCATTCAAAGGCACGCCAGCACCTGATCCAGCGGCTCAACGGTGAGACGGCGCGTATGATAGGCACCGGTATCGATATAACGCACATTGCCAAGCATCATCGGCGACCCCACCACCGTATGACCCACGATGACTGCATCGATGCCCTCAACCGGCGTGGTATCGCCGGTCTTGTGGCGTCGGCGCGACCATAACAGGCGGGTTTCCACCTCTTCGGTCATGTCATCAAGTTCTGACCAGCGAGCTGGCGGATTGGCATGAACGATACCAACCCGACGTCCTCCGGATACCTCGATCTCATAGGCCAGTGGCATGGCCTGCCACGCCTGATTCAGTACACGACTGACATCCGGCGGATTTTCCTTCAAAACCCAGCGACCGCCATTTTCCTGCCAGTTGTTCCACATGCGGCCCTTCAGTGCATTTACGGCCATGGCCTCATGATTGCCACGTACCGAGAAAAACCAGGGATTATCCATCAAGGCCAGGCACTGCATCGAGGACGGACCACGGTCAATAAGGTCACCCACGGCAAACAGACGATCCACGACCGTATTGAATTCCAGCGCCTCGAGCGCCGACATCAATCGATCATATTCACCATGCAAATCCCCCACGACATAATCCTTTCCTTCCGTATTCAAGGCCATACGCTCGATCATGGCACCAGGTTCCTGTGCAGTGTATATGGGGTAACAATCTTAAAGCAGTCCAGTACATCAGGCACCCCGCCTCAAGTATTTGCTCTTCCAGCCGTAGTCGTTTTACATGCTGAAGCCATTTTTTGAGAAAATCTTGTAGTTTTATTTCAAAAGCAAATACCTTGGTATACAATAAAGTCAGAATCAACGGGAAAGGAGAGATGCACATGACGGGTGGACACAACATCATGCTGAAGGAAGAGCAGAAAATGCAGGCTCGTCGCCGCCAGGAAGCGCATGAAACCTCATCCTTCGCACCAGAAGCTCATCGCACTGCGCCCCGAACCGAACAGCAGCACCATCTGATGTCACACTGATCACGAAGAGCCGGCACCCGCCGGCTTTTTTTTGGATACAACCCTTCCATACACAAGCATTCCTTCCATTTTTCATGCGTCTGGCGCTCCATTATGTAGTCAAACTACAAAAATGGTATCTGACGCAAAATGCCGCAGCATCAAGTTGTCGCAGCACAATGCGCTACCATAAGACTCCACGAATTATCTCGTCCGGGCGATGGAGCTCATGATGTCCAACCAACCGCTGGCCCTTTCAACGCCCAGCCGTAATCTGATCCTTCTTACCGTGGCCCGAGGTATTACATGGACGGGCTTTCTGGTCGCTATTATCTTCGGCATCGAGATACTGAATTTTCAGCTTTATCTGGTGCCTATTTTTGTCACGATTGCCGTGATGGGACTATTCAACGTGGCGACCTGGTGGCGGCTTGGCTGGCCTCGCTCAGTCACCGCCGGCGAATGTCTGGCCCATCTATTGATCGACATTCTCGGTCTAACCGTGATTTTCTACTTTACGGGTGGATCAAATAACCCGGTCATCACCTATTATCTTGTTCCTGTCACCATCGCGGCTGCGACCCTTCCCTGGCGCTATGCCCTGCTCACCACGGGATGCTGCTTTTCTGCCTATAGCGGGCTCATGTGGTTTTACCAGCCGATCCCCGAGCTATCACGCTATATTGCCGGTTCAAGTATCAGCCTTCATGTTCTGGGGATGTGGCTGAATTTCATTCTGTGTGCCAGCCTGATCACCTATTTTGTATTCAAGATGGCGCGCGCTCTGAGGTATCGGGACATGACACTGTCACATACCCGTGAAGCCGCTCTTCGCAATGAACAGATTCTGGCGGTGGCCAGCCAGGCCGCCGGCACGGCACATGAACTGGGCACACCGCTGGCGACCATGGCGATTTTGCTGGGTGAAATGAAGGAAGATGCAGATGATGACCTGCTGCGCAACGACATTGCCCTGTTACAGGGTCAGGTAGAACAATGTAAAAGCCATCTTCGCTCACTGGTGGCCACCGCTGAACGGCGACGCTCAGGCCCTCCTGACAACATGGATGCACGTCAGTATCTGGAAAATGTCATCCAGAAGTGGCTGGTAATCCGTCCCGATGTTACCCACCAGTTTGAATGTAGTGGTAAGCGCCACGCCATCATTCCGACGGACGATACTCTTCAGCAGGCGCTACTGAACCTGCTGAACAATGCCGCTGATGCCAATCCGTCCAGCATTGATATCCAGCTGGACTGGGACAATACACAAGTTACCATTGATATACGTGATCACGGCGAGGGCGTACCGATGGAGATTGCCGATCAGCTCGGACAAACCTTTGTATCTACCAAAAGCAAGGGAATGGGCATAGGGCTGTTTCTAACGCACGCCACCATCAACCGATTCGGCGGCAGCGTCACTCTTTACAACCATGAAGATGGCGGTACGTTGACCGAAGTGGTGCTGCCACGCGTCAACAGCAGTCTATAAGCACTTATCGAACTACAGGAGACGTTTCGGCAATGGCTGACAATATTCCCTTTTTGATCGTCGATGATGATGACCTGTTCAGACAGGTCATGGCACGTGCAATGACCCGGCGGGGCTATCGCGTCATGACCGCTGCCGATCACGATGAGGCCATCGCACTGGCAACGGTGACGCCGCCGGTATATGCCACCCTTGACCTGAAGCTTGAACACAGCTCGGGCCTGCAGCTTCTTCCCGAAATCCTGACCATCAATCCATCCTGCAAGGTCATTATCCTTACCGGCTACTCAAGCATTGCGACCGCGGTAGAGGCTACCAAACTCGGGGCTCACAATTATCTGTGCAAACCAGTCGATGCCGATGACGTTCTAACCGCACTTGGGCGGGCTGACATGGGAGACCCGGACACGGAAATTGCCGACAATCCGCCCTCGATCAATCGACTGACCTGGGAACACATCCAGAAGGTGCTGCAGGAAAACGACGGCAATATTTCCGCGACGGCCCGCAGCCTCGGCATGCACCGGCGCACACTGCAGCGTAAACTGCAAAAACGTCCGGTTCGCCGGTAAACTGCCCCGACACTTCTGGCTTAAGGCGAGCACTCATGTTGCTGAAAGATCGATTGAACAAGGCTGTGGAAATTGCCGAGGAAGCGGGCCGCCGCATTATCGAGGCGCGACAGAACAGTAATTTTGGGCAGCGCTACAAGGATGGGTCGGAACTGGTAACTGATGTCGATGTTGCCGTTGATACCTATATCAGTGGCGCTCTGGATCAATACTTTGGTGATGAAGCACGCCTGTCCGAGGAATTGATGCCCGACAAGGATGCAATTACCGACAGCCGCGCCCTCTGGATCATTGACCCCATCGACGGCACCGTCAATTTTGCCCATGGCCAACGCCATGTCGCCGTTTCGATTGCGTGGGCCGAAAAGGGCAAGGTTCAAATCGGTGTGGTACACGCGCCGTTTCTGGGCGAGACCTTTACCGCAATACGGGACGAAGGCGCCTGGTGCAATAACGAGGCCATCGCCCCCAGGGAATGCAAGCACATTGCCGAGGCACTGGTCGGCACAGGCTTTCCCTATGACAGGGATGCCCGGCTTCCGTTACTGCGCCGATTGCGGGCGGTGCTGGAAAATTGCCGTGATGTGCGCCGTAACGGATCGGCGGCACTGGATCTGTGTGACGTCGCCTGTGGACGACTGGACGCCTATTATGAAAGCACTTCCCCCTGGGATTTCGCGGCCGGATTATTGATTGCACGAGAGGCCGGTGCACGTACCGGTCATCTTTATCCGTGTCCGGAAGGTATACCGAAAGAGTTGTATGGCGAAAACCTGGTGACCTCAGCGCCTGCCATATACAGCGAGCTGGCCTCCCTGCTGGAAAAGGCAGACCGCAATATCTTTGATTACGAGCTCTGATATACTTGGTCAATAATCGATGTTGACTGAATTCATTAGTGCTTCGCTACGGATTCAGTCATCCTCGTTTTCAAAATCAATGACACCCCATTGCGGGTCGATGTCCTGCAGGAGTTGGAATGTTTACTGTTATCTTTGGCCGCCCCGGCTGCCCTTTCTGCGTTCGTGCCAAGGACCTGGCTGATGAACTTGCCAGCACGCGCAGTGATTTTACTTACCGTTATATCGATATTCATGCAGAAGGCATCACCAAGGCCGACATGGAGAAAACGATTGGTAAACCGGTAAATACCGTGCCACAGATCTTTGTTGATGAAGCGCATATCGGTGGTTTCACCGAATTCAACGCCTATGTGCAGGAAAACGCCCTTCTCGCAACATCCTGATCCATCAATGAACTGGCGACGAACCGTCGTCACGTTCTAGCATAAGGGCATCGTACACGAGGAACCGTCGATGCCTTTTCTTCTTGAAGCTGCCCTGCTGCTTGGCGCTGCCATTATTGCTGTCCCTGTATTTCAGCGACTGGGACTTGGTTCTATTCTGGGCTACCTGTTTGTAGGTATTCTATTCGGCCCTTCCCTTCTCAAGGTATTTTCCGAACCCGAGGCAGTGCTGCACTTTGCCGAATTCGGCGTAGTGATGCTGCTCTTTGTCATCGGTCTTGAACTTGAGCCCAAGCGCCTGTGGCGAATGCGCCTTCGACTCATGGGACTGGGTAGCGCCCAGATGGTCATCAGTGGGCTGCTCCTGGCCAGCATTGGCTGGCTGCTGCAACTGGAACTGGGGTCATCATTACTGCTCGGATTTATACTGGCGCTCTCCTCTACCGCGTTTGCCTTGCAGGTACTCAACGAGAACAAGCACCTGACCACCGCGCACGGTCAGTCTGCCTTTTCCATGCTGCTCTTCCAGGATCTGGCCGTCATCCCGTTGCTGGCGGTGCTGCCACTCTTTGCGGGCGGTGCCCTGGCCAGTTCCAGCGAACTCGCCATTGGCGTGTTACGCAGTGCCGGTACCGTCATTGCCGCCATTCTGGTCGGACGCTTTATTTTTCCGCGAGTGCTACGCCTGGTCGCACGAAGTGAACTGCATGAGGTGTTCACGGCCGCGGCCCTGTTCATGGTGCTTGCCATGGCTCTGCTGATGGAATGGGCCGGCCTGTCGATGGCGCTCGGGGCCTTTCTGGCAGGTGTATTGCTGGCTGATACCGTCTACCGTCATGAGCTGGAAGCGAATATCGAACCCTTCAAGGGTATTTTGCTGGGGCTATTCTTCATTGGCGTAGGAATGTCCATCAACCTGGTACTGGTCGGCGAAAATATCCTGTTGGTGCTTGCCATTACCGTACTACTGCTGCTTATCAAAACCGCCATTCTGGCCACCATTGGCTGGTTGACTCGCCTTCCCCGAGCCGAAATACCACCGCTGGCAGCGATACTTTCCCAGGGAGGAGAGTTTGATTTTGTGCTATTGACTGCCGGAGTCAGTGCCGGCGTATTCAGCCAGCGCGTAGCCAGCCTGTGCATTGCCGCTGTAACCATCTCCATGGCATTGACTCCCTTTCTTTATCGGCTTGCCCTGCGCTGGGGGCATTCACTTGCCCCCAAACGTTCCTTTGATACAGCAGACAATGATGAAACGCCTCCTGTACTGATTGCAGGTCTGGGGCGTGTGGGGCAAATGATTGCCCGTATTCTCAAGCTTCAGGGGATCAATTTCACGGCGCTGGACCCGAACATCAAGCAGGTCGAATTCATCCGCAAGTTCGGCTCGCGCATCTATTACGCAGATGCTTCGCGGCATGATTTGCTCCGCTCGGCTGGTGCCGAGCAGGCGAAGGTACTGGTTATCGCTGTTGATGACCCTCAGGCAACGCTCGACATCGCGCGCATGGCCAAACAACATTTTCCTCATCTCGAGATTTATGCACGAGCACGCAATCGTCATCACGCCTGGCAATTGATGGAGCTTGGGGTAACCCATCTGGTACGCGAAACATTCGGTGCCAGCATGGAAATGAGCGGCGATATTCTGCGTGGTCTCGGGTTTCCCAGCGCCAACGCTGCTGAAGCGGTGCGTACCTTCAGGGATTTCGATAACGAGCTTTTCAGATCCTCCTATCGCCACAGGAATGATAACGACGCCCTGCTTGAGAGCGACCGCGTTGCGATGAACGAACTTTATGCCCTGTTTCAAAAGGGTCAGAAAGCTGATGAAGAGCGCAAGGAGCGCCGTGAAAGGAAACGCCCCCAGGAAGAAAGGACGACCACGGATATACCTCAGGAAACCACTCAAGAGATGTCTCATGATGAGAAGTGACCATCCGGTCTTTGAGGCCCATGATATTCAGCTCATGTCCACATTGACTCCTCTACAGGGCGGAGATGTCAGCGAGGTTTATCAGGTAGAAACGCGGCAGGGGCGGATTGTCGTCAAGTTTGGCTTACCCTCTGTTCTTCGGGCGGAAGCGATCGGCCTTGAAGCGCTTCGTCAGGCGGGTACTCGCCTGACCGTTCCCTGCTGTCTTGCGCACATGGATGATGCTCTGGTGATGAATTTCATCACACAGAAGCCATCAGGGCCTTTCGGAGCAGCGTTTCTTGGAGAGGAACTTCGTCACCTTCATGCGGGTACACGCCAGCAGCAGCATGGATTTCATCGCACAACCTATGCTGGACCAACACCTCAGGACAACACACTGACACTGGATGGCCGGGACTTTTTGATCGAACGCCGGCTAAAGCCTCTTGCATCACGCTGTCATCATCAGGGCTACCTCTCCGAGCTGGACATGCTTGACCTTGCCCAGCTTTATGACGACTTGCCAACATGGCTTGAACATCGCCCTGCCTGCCTTGTCCATGGGGATCTTTGGCATGGCAATGTGCTTTACACGCCTGATGGCGCGGCATTGATTGATCCGGCAGTATACTGGCATTACCCGGATATGGATCTTGCCTTGTTTGAGCTTTTCGCGAGTCCTGCTGAAGCCTTCAGTGAAGCGTACTGGGATGGAAACAAGCCATCGTACTGGCCTGAACGATGTGCTCTCTTTCAGCTATATCCACTGCTCAACCATCTCCACTTGTTTGGTGAAGGTTACCTGGCAAGTGTGCGTAGAGCGCTTTCAAAAGTCATGAATTAATCTCGCTCCGTTATAAAATTTTTCTTTATTTATTTTCAACAAAAAAGATAACGGTATAAATTGAACCATGGAAACTCCTCACGTCTACCAATCTGTTGCTACGCTGATTTCAATGTCTCTGGACGGCAGCGCAGTGGTCGGCTGAACACCATCTACAGCCATGGCTTGCGGGTTGCTTTTAACAGCTGCCACTATGCACAATGCGCTGATAAGTTTCGGCTTTTTCTGGCAAATTTCCGAGGGCGATGGATGTATTTCATGAAAGGCTGTGCCAGCCTGTGCTATCTCGCGATCAATACATTACTGTGTGCGCTGCCCTTTTATTTTCTGGCATTAATCAAGCTTTTAGTGCCCTCAGAGCGCCTGCAGATTCGCTGTCTGGCGGGGCTGAATCGCATCGCGGGCTACTGGATTGATCTCAATAATCTCTGGATTCGACATGTACTGCGTCCTTCCATAGCGTTGACACGCCCGAATGACCTGTCTCCTCACCAGTGGTGGCTGGTTATTTCCAATCATCAGAGCTGGACGGATATTCTGCTGCTTCAACTGGCCCTGCGCCGCCAGATCCCCGTGCCTCGCTTTTTCATCAAACGCGAATTGATATGGATTCCGGTTATTGGACTGGCCTGGTGGGCACTAGAGTTCCCCTTGATGTATCGCAAGGGTTCTGTCAGTGCCTCACGCAGAGACATGGCAGCAACGCGCAGACTGTGCCAGCGTGCTCGCCATACTCCGGTTGCCATTTACAATTTCGTGGAAGGCACACGCTTCACGCCAGCAAAGAAAGCGGCACAGCACAGCCCCTTCACCCACCTGCTGAAACCAAAGGCCGGAGGTATTGGTGTTGTACTGTCAATGCTGGGGGATCGCTTGTCGGGTATTCTGGATGTCACCCTGGACTATAGTCAGGGATCAAGCCGGTTCTGGGATTTTCTGTGTGGTCGCAGTGGTCTGATCAAGCTGACCATTCACCAACTTCCCGTCGAGCCCTGGATGTATTCTGCCGGGCTGACGGATGTCGAACGCAAACAACGGTTTCATACATGGGTCAATACTCTGTGGCACGACAAGGATCAACGCTTGTCCTCTTCTTCTTCCTGATGGCCACTCTGTTGAGCGGGTGTGCATCAATATCCTCCTCGTCGGGAAGCGGCGGCTGGGTAACCATACAACGTGGTGATACCATGCACCGCCTGGCCAACCGCTATGGCATACCGGTATTGCGGCTGCAACGCTTCAACCCCGGGATCAATGCTCGTGACATGAAGGTCGGACAGCGGCTGATGATGCCGTCACGGCAGGAGCGTGCACCAGGAAGCGGCACTTACCGCTATCAGATAAGGCCGGGCGATACCTTTGGTCGTATTGCAGCACACTTCAACACATCAGCCGCGGCAATAAGTCAGTCGAACCGTCAGGTGAACCCCAGAACCCTGCAGGTAGGCCGCCTGATCAGTGTCCCCGTCTCTGCCTCTACACGTGTGGCCGCAGCTCCCAGATCACGGCCCAGCAACATTACCCTTCCGGCCAGTGCGCACAACTGGCCATGGCCATTGAGAGACGGCCGAGTGACGCGCGAGTTCGGTGAAGATGCCAGAGGCACGCTGCAACCCATGATGTTACTGGCTGGAAATGATCGAACGGCCCGCGCCGTCAGCGCAGGTGTGGTAAAGTTTGCCGGCAATATGCGCCAGTTGGGCAATGTCGTCATTATTCATCACGCCAGTAACATGCAGACAGTGTTTGCCTATTGCGGCACGCCCGACGTTCGGGAAGGACAACAGGTAATGCCCGGCACACCTGTTTGCCGTGTTGCTCCGCGCGAGCAGGCCTCACAACACGCCCTGTTATTCGATATCAGAAAGGCGGGCCATCCGGTCGACCCAAGGCGCGTGCTAAAGTGAGACGTCATTCAATTATCATTTCTTTTACGCGATGCTGTCATGACGACTGAACATACTCTTCAGCAAACGCCATCCGGTCAGGAACCCCCCATGACCAGCATTGCCTTTGTCAGTGAAACCTGGGCACCCGAAATCAATGGCGTGGCCCATACGCTTCATCAGCTCGCTGGTAAGCTGGTCTCGCGTGGCTTCGAGCTGCAGCTGATTCGCCCGGTTCCTCTTGATGGCTCAACCGACCCGGATGTCACTCACGAGCTTCAGGTCCGCTCCATTCCGATCCCTGACTATGAAGGGGTTCGCATGGGAAGACCCTGTTCGCATCGGCTGTCTCGGTTCTGGAAGGCTCATCGCCCGGATGTTGTCTATATCGCCACTGAGGGGCCGCTGGGCCTAAGTGCCCTCAATACAGCGAGGCGCCTTGGCCTTCCCGTTGTCAGCGGGTTTCATACCAATTTTGATCAATACAGTCAGCATTACATCATGCTGAAGGTACTGCGCCCCTTCGTTCGGCCCTTTTTACGCCGCTTTCATAATCGGTCCGCGGTGACGCTGGTACCCACCCGCTTCCAGGCGGATGCCCTGACAAACTACGGCTACAACAATGTTGAAGTCATGGGACGCGGACTGGACAATGAGCGGTTTTCACCCTCACATCGTCGTGCCTCACTCAGGCAGGACTGGAAGGCGAAGGATAATACTCTGGTATTTTTGTACGTCGGCAGGCTCGCTGCCGAAAAGAACATGCCCCTGATGATCCAGGCACTGGAGCAGGTGCATGAGCGGTATCCGGATGTCCGGGCGGTGTTTGTCGGCGATGGCCCCATGAAAAGGGAACTGGAAACCCGTCTGCCCTGGGCCATTTTTGCCGGGTTCAGGGAGGGTGATGAGCTGGCGGCCTATTATGCCAGCGCCGACATTTTCATCTTCCCTTCGCGTTCGGAAACCTTTGGCAATGTGGTTACAGAAGCAATGGCCAGCGGTCTGGCCTGCATTGCCTTCAATTACGCGGCGGCAGGTGAGTTGATTGAGCACGGGCAGGAAGGACAACTGGTCGACTACACTGACGATCAGGGATTTATTGACGCTACGCTTTCATTGGTTGAGGACACGGAGCATGTTCGCCAAATGGGAGAAGCAGCGCGCGAGCGCGTGTTATCACTGACGTGGTCATCCATTTGTGACCAATTTATCAAGTATTTGCATCAGGCACAGGAGGTGAGTGATGCAAGAGCGCAGCTCTCTAATGTTTAAGCGTCTGGATATGCTGGAATGGCGTGCATGCCACAGGCTGTCTCGACTGGGGGCCTACCGCCCTGTCCTCTGGATTTTAAGAATTGCCAGCCGATTGGGAGACTGGCCTGCTTGGGTGTTGCTGTGCTTTTCAATCCCCCTGTTCAAGGGCATGCACGGTTGGCTTCTGGCAGTGGAATTTGGACTGACAGCAGCCGTGGGCGGGCTTTTGTACCGGTTATTGAAAAACCGGCTCTGTCGAGAAAGGCCTTATATTTCCTTTGAAATCCCCTGCACGATGCCCCCGCTGGATCGCTACAGCTTTCCAAGTGGCCATACGCTTCACGCCGTCATGTTCACGACACTGACAGCAACGTTTGTTCCTGAACTGTTGTGGGCGGTACTCCCCTTTGCTGCTCTGGTTATTCTTTCTCGCGTCATTCTCGGGCTGCATTACCTGACGGATGTCGCCGCCGGTGCCCTCATCGGGTTCCTGCTGGCCGAGCTCAGTATCATTCTTATTTCCCTGTCGTGACATCACATCGGGTGCTGGAAGACTGGCCCCTCTGGTACCTGCCTGATGCACTGGATGGCACCCGCGCCTGGCAGGTATTCGAGGAGCTTCTGGCACTGCCCATGTGGGAACAGCCCGATATCACCCTGTTTGGCAAACGGCACCCCATCCCACGACAACAGATCTGGATGGGTGATCCAGATGCGGCCTACCGCTATTCCAATCAGCAGTTCATACCGGTTGCCTGGCATCCCACGGTGGCGTCCCTGCGAGACGGGATGATCCAGCTTGCTCGTCAGCTATTGCCCGATGCTCCAGCGTTCAATAGCGTATTGTTGAATCACTACGAAAATGGCCAGCACCGAATGGGCTGGCACAGTGACAATGAACCTGAACTGGGTAAAAAGCCTGTTATTGCCTCCCTGAGCCTGGGAGCCACGCGGGACTTTCGGCTCAGACGTGCTGATCCTGTCTGCAGGACACTGACACCCTCGTTCAATATCCCACTGGAGCACGGCAGCGTCCTGTTGATGGGCCCCGGCGTGCAGACAGACTGGCAACATTCACTGCCTCCACGCCAGCGTCATCAATCCCCCCGTATCAACCTTACGTTTCGCCACGTCTTTCGATAAATTTTTTAACGAGCAAGATAACGGTATAAATCAGCGCGCATAACCCGGTGTCACAAATGGAGTAGTCGTTACGGTCATGGCATGGCGCTTGCCTCTCACCTCCGCCCATACCCGAGTTCCCGGCTGGCAAAAATCAACCGGCAGATAGGCCATGGCGATGGGCTTTCCAATGGTCGGTCCAAAACCACCGGAACATACTTCTCCCAGACGAGAATCCTGTTCGCTGTAGAGCTCTGCGCCCTCTCGTACCGGGGCACGGCCTTCTGCAATTAGTCCTACACGCTGCTGGAGATGATCCCTGTTGGCCAGTTGCGTCAATATCACATCGCCACCCGGGAACCCGCCCTCACGTTCGCCGCCCTGCCGCCGTGCCTTGCCAATGGCCCAGGGCAGAGCCGCTTCGATGGGTGTGGTGTGCTCTGTCAGGTCATGCCCATACAGACATAGCCCTGCTTCAAGCCTCAGTGAGTCCCGCGCTCCAAGGCCTGCTGGCGCAACCTGTTCATATGCCAGCAGCCGTTGAGCAAGCTCAACGGCCTGCTCACTCGATACGGAGATCTCGAACCCATCCTCGCCGGTATAACCAGCCCGACTGACCCAAACCGGAATATCCGAAAACGTCATTCGCTGGTGATCCATGAATGTCATGTCTCTGACAGCCGGATTGAAATCCGCCAGCACATCTACCGCTTGCGGGCCCTGAAGCGCCAGTAACGCCCGCTCCTGCATGTCAATGCGCACATCCCCCGATAATCCGGTACGCAATAGCGCCATGTCATTGTCCTTTCGGGACGCATTGACGACCAGATAAAGACAATCACCCTGATTGGCGACCATGAGGTCATCATAAACACCCCCGGTGCTGGTGGTGAACAGGGCATAGCGCTGCCTGCCCTGCGCCAGATCAACAAGGTCGGCACACACCAGTGTTTCCAGTGCCTGTGCGGCTTCATCACCGTAAAGCAGTATCTGCCCCATATGCGATACATCAAACAGACTACAGGCACGGCGAGTATGCTCATGCTCCTGCTTGACGCCCGCAGGGTAGTGAACAGGCATATCATATCCAGCAAATGGAACGAACCTGGCCCCCAGCGCCTCGTGTAGAGGATACAGGGGTGTACGATGTGGTGTTGTCATGAAAGCTCCTGCCATGAAGAAGAGCAGGCCCGTGAATCACGGGCCTGCAGGGTAACGTTATGAGGGTGTATGTGCTGCTTCGCGCGCGAACCATTCTCTGGTCAGTGAAAAGACAACGGGAGACAGCATCAACAACGCGATCAGATTGGGGATTGCCATCAATGCATTGAAGGTATCCGCCAGCAGCCAGATAAAGTCCAGATGCGCCATGGCACCAACAGGAATCGCCAGCACGAACAACACGCGATACACCATGCAGAACCTGGCACCAAACAGGAACTGAAAGCATCGCTCACCGTAATAGGACCAGCCAAGAATGGTCGTGAAGGCAAAGATGGCCAAGGCAATGGCCACAATATAGTCCCCAGGGCCAGGCAGGGTATGGCGAAATGCCATGGAGGTCAGGGCCGCCCCGCTTTCGCCACTCAGCCATTGTCCGGAAGTAATGATGGCCAGCGCCGTAATCGTGCAGATCACCAGCGTATCAATAAAGGTACCGAGCATGGCCACCAGCCCCTGGCGTACCGGATCACTGGTTTGCGCAGCGGCGTGGGCGATCGGAGCACTCCCCAGACCCGCCTCGTTCGAGAAAACCCCCCGTGCGACACCAAATCGAATGGCAGATGCCACGGCCGCCCCGGCAAAGCCACCAGTGGCAGAAGCCGGTGTGAAGGCATGCTCGATGATCAGCCCCAGCGCCGGAATGATTTCATCGGCATTGATGACCAGTATCACGATGCCCGCCAGAAAGTACGCCACCGCCATCAGTGGCACCAGCTTGCCGGCAACAGCAGAAATACGCTTGATACCACCCAGAATGACACTGCCCGCCAGCACCATGATGACAATGCCCGTAAGCCAGGCCGGGATGTTGAATGACGTGAAAAGCGCATCCGCTACGGAGTTGGCCTGCACGGTATTGCCAATACCAAAGGATGCCACCGTACCAAACAGGGCAAACAATACTCCCAGCCAGGCCCAGTTCCTGCCAAGCCCATTCTTGATGTAATACATCGGGCCACCCACGTGGTTACCCGCTTCATCGGTTTCACGAAAACGTACGGCACATACCGCTTCACTGTATTTGGTGGCCATCCCCACCAGCGCAGTCACCCACATCCAGAATACGGCACCGGGCCCACCCAGGGTAATCGCCGTAGCCACCCCGGCAATATTGCCGGTACCAATCGTGGCGGAAAGTGACGTCATCAAGGCATTGAACGGCGAAATTTCCCCCTTGTCGCCACTGCCGGCCTGACGCCCCTGCCAGAGCATCGAAAATCCGGTTCCCAGACGAAGCACCGGCATCAGGCGCAATCCGGCCTGCAGGAACAGCCCCACCCCCAGCAGCAGAATCAACATGACCGGGCCCCAGACCACACCGTTGATTGACTGTACCATCGCTGTCACTTGTTCCACATTTTATCTCCCTTGTTATTACGTGCCTTATCTGCAACATGACAGTCGTAGCGTTTGCTTCTTCTGGTGCATCACCCCCTGCACCGTCCTTGTCAGCAATACAGCATGGCTGAGAGTGTACTCCAGGGTCATGGTTCTTCAAGAGGGTCTCATTCACAGCCCCACAGGGGCTGGACGTGCGACCCTTTTGACGCCACTCTAGGGTTTCGTCGAGTATACCGGTGCAACACGTCATCACGTGGCACAGCACCTCCCTCGACGAACGCCATTAACGCCCCATGTTTTCAACAGGAAAATAACGATGAGCCAGATTCCCGAGAACCTTCTTTACAGTGACAGTCACGAATGGGTGCTCGACAACGGCGATGGCACGATTACGCTTGGCATCACCGATCACGCCCAGTCCGCGCTGGGTGATGTTGTGTTCGTCGAATTGCCGGAAGTTGGTCAGGCAATTGAAGCAGGCGAGGAGTTCGGTGTCATCGAGTCGGTCAAGGCAGCGTCAGACCTTTACGCCCCCCTGACCGGTGATGTCATTGCCGTCAACGAGAGCCTTGAAGATGCGCCTGAAAGCGTGAATGAAAGCCCTTATGAAGATGCCTGGCTCATCAAGGTCAAACTGAGCGATCAGGAAGAACTGTCAGACCTGCTGTCAGCGACAGCCTACGCCCAGTTGCTGGAACAGGAAGGCTGATACGTCGCCTTCAGGCCCCCGGCCTCGCCGGGGCGCCAGCACAGCATGTTAGACCTGCCTCACCTCCCAACTACACTTCTGATGATGCAAGGGGCTTGTGCATGACCTTTGATTCTCGCCCGCTTCACGCTCTTGATCATTCTGATGCCTTCCCGGCTCGCCACAATGGTCCTGACGATGAAACGTTGCCCTCCATGCTGGAGGCCATGGGGCTCGAAAGCGTTGAGCAACTACTGGCCAATACCCTGCCTGACCCCATTCGCATAAGCGAGCCGCTACAGCTTGCTCCCCCCTGCAGTGAAGCTCAGGCACTGAGCGAACTGCAGACGATCGCGGAGCGCAACCAGGTATTTCGCTGCCATCTGGGTCAGGGATACTACCCCACCTACACGCCATCAGTGATCACAAGGAACCTGCTCGAAAATCCAGGCTGGTATACGGCATATACGCCCTATCAACCGGAAATTTCCCAGGGCCGGCTGGAAGCCCTTCTGAACTTCCAGCAGATGGTCATGGACATGACCGCCATGCCCATTGCCAATGCATCACTACTGGATGAGGCCACGGCCGCGGCCGAAGCAATGACCCTGTGCCGCCGTGCCAACCGCAAGCACACCAGCAATGCCTTTTTCGTTGCCGATGACGTGCTTGCCCAGACACAAGACGTTATTGCGACACGTGCCCATTATCTGGGCATAGAGATTATTACCGGCCCGGCAGCATCACTCTGCGAACATGACGTATTCGGCGCGCTGATCCAGTACAGCGGTGAAAGTGGTTATATTCATGATCTGCCGTCGCTGATCAGTGCTGCACACGACCAAAAGGCCATGATTGCAGTCGCCTGCGACCTCATGAGTCTGGCGGTACTGGAAGCACCCGGCACCTGGCAGGCCGATATTGCACTGGGCAACAGTCAGCGTTTTGGTGTTCCCATGGGCTTTGGTGGTCCCCATGCCGCCTTCTTTGCCGTCAGTGATGCCCTGAAACGCATGATGCCCGGACGGGTTATCGGTGTCTCACGCGATACCCGGGGTCAACTGGCCCTGCGCATGGCCATGCAGACTCGGGAGCAGCACATACGCCGTGAGAAGGCGACGTCCAATATCTGTACCGCCCAGGCCCTGCTGGCCAACATGGCCGGATTTTATGCAGTGCATCATGGCGCCAAAGGCATTCACACCATCGCCAGCCGGATTCATCGACTGACCACCCTGCTATTCAAGGGACTTCAGGACGCCGGAATCACGGTGCGGCATTCACGCTACTTTGACACGCTGACCCTTGATGGTCTCGCGGTCAGTGAGCTTCGCTCACGTGCGCTAAAACAGGGTATTAACCTCTACTACCGCGACGATGGTGGCGTAAGCATCAGTCTGAATGAGACCACCACCCGCGAACACGTCACCGACCTGCTTGGAATCATTACTGCAGACTCGGCACCCGACCTGAGCGCACTGGACCAAGAGGTGATTAATCAGGCGCTGACCGGACTTCCCGGCGATCTCATGCGCAAGTCGGACTACCTCACTCATCCGGTATTTACTCGCTACCACAGCGAAACCGAGCTGATGCGTTACATGAAGCGCCTGGAAAACCGGGACCTGTCTCTGGTACATGCCATGATCCCACTGGGGTCATGCACCATGAAGCTCAATGCCGCAGCAGAAATGGCGCCGATCAGCTGGCCCGAATTTGCCGATATCCATCCCTTTGCTCCTCGTGATCAGACCGCAGGCTATCAACAGCTGATCGAGGAACTATCGGGATTTCTGACGGCCATTACCGGCTATGACAGAATCTCCATGCAGCCCAACTCGGGCGCTCAAGGGGAATATGCAGGGCTGATTGCCATACGCCGCTATCAGGCCGCACAAGGGGAAGGCCATCGCCGTATCTGCCTGATCCCTTCCTCGGCACATGGCACCAATCCTGCCTCGGCGACCATGGTCGACATGGATGTTGTGGTAGTGAACTGCGATCGCGAAGGAAACATCGATATCGCGGATCTGGAAAGCAAGGCAGACAAGCATCAGGCCAATCTGTCCGCTATCATGCTGACCTACCCCTCCACGCACGGTGTCTTTGAACAAAACGTGCAGCAGGCCTGCGACATTGTTCATCGCTACGGCGGACAGGTATATATCGACGGGGCCAACATGAACGCACAGGTAGGGCTGGCCCGACCAGGCGATTATGGCGGTGATGTCTCTCACCTGAACCTGCACAAGACATTTTGCATACCGCATGGCGGTGGAGGCCCGGGCATGGGCCCTATCGGCGTCAAGGCACATCTGGCACCGTATCTGCCCGATCATGTACATGACAGCGGCAAGCCAGGCAGCATGGCCGTTTCAGCCGCCGCGTTTGGCAGCGCATCCATTCTGCCGATCTCCTGGGCTTACATCCGGATGATGGGCGCCAGTGGCCTGACTCAGGCCAGCAGGCTGGCCATTGTCAACGCCAACTATATCGCGCACCAACTGGCCCCCCATTACTCGGTTCTTTATCGGGGACACAAGGGACAGGTGGCACACGAATGCATTCTGGATGTGCGGCCCCTCAAACAGGCCACCGGCATTACCGAAGAGGATATTGCCAAGCGGCTGATGGACTACGGCTTCCATGCCCCGACCATGTCATTCCCTGTCGGCGGAACATTGATGATTGAGCCGACCGAATCGGAGTCCCTGAGGGAACTGGACAGGTTCTGCAATGCCATGATCTCGATTCGCCACGAAATACAACGCATCGAGGATGGCGACTGGCCGGCCGACAATAACCCACTGGTCAACGCCCCGCACACTCACCGCGACATGCTGGCGCAGACAGACAGGCCTTACGGTCTGGACCTGGCACTGTTTCCTGCCGGGGATACGGCCAACAAGTTCTGGCCTTCGGTCAACCGGGTCGACAATGTTTTCGGCGATCGCAATCTGATTTGCTCGTGCCCCTCCATCGATCATTACCGCAACGATTGACACCGAAATCCAAAAGCAGAAAGCCCACCAGCAGGTGGGCTTTTCATCAGTACCTCAAACTCATGCTTATCTGGCCGCAGGAGGCTGTTCGCTATAGCCATATAACGTGGCGTGGCGCTGCTCGCGAAAGTCCGTCAGCAATTGATCATAACGGCGAGCCAGCTCGGTGCCGGTACGAGTAACCAGATAAAAGGCTTCATACGCTGGCGTGGCCAGAGGTACCTCCAGCACCTGTCGCTGCCACGGAGATGTTTCAAGTACCGAGCGGGCAACGACAGTAAACCCCAGCCCGCGTGCTACAGCATCCAGCACCACACCCACATCGTTGGTATACCCCTTTAGCGGTACATGGCTCATGGAGCGAAACTCATCCGCGAAATTCTCACGCAGCAGTTGCGTGGCATTATTGATGCCATCGAAGTAATTGATAAAACCCAGTGCCATCAGCTCGGTCAGTCCATTACCACGAAAATCGGCCGGTACAACCAGACACAGGGGCTCATGATGCCAGAGGGTAAAGGTCAGCTCGGAATGCTTGACCTGATCAGAGACCAGTCCAAGATCATAGCGGCCCGCCAGGACGTCCTGGACAATCTCCTGATTAAAGGCAAAATTATAATTGATGGTCAATCCGGAGTAGACCTGCTGGTATCCCAGTACAAAGGGATAAAAAATCAGGCCTATGCTGGAAGGACTGGCAATACGGCACTCACCTGCATGAGACGACTCATCGTCCAGTGAATGCTTGAAATGCTCATGTTCAGCAAAGAGCTTGACTGCATAGTCATAGGCTCTCCGGCCGGCATCGGTCAGGGTAAATCGGCGCCCGTGTCGGCGCAGGAGTGTCCTGTCCAGATAGGTTTCAAGCTTTCTGATGTGCTGACTGACACCAGGTTGCGTCATGCCGAGCTTACCCGCAGTCTGTGTAAAACTGCCGGTTTCGACAAGCGTAATAAAGGTACGAAAATACTGGGCATTGAACATCAGGGATCTGCCGGCTCGATCATCCAGGGGGGGTATCTATCATCAACGGTCTACTGTCTGACCTGCGGTCATACTCCGGCATATTACCAGAGACGCAACCTGCGCGCAGCGCTGAGAAGTCACGTTCGGCATGGTAGCATCCCACGTAGTGGCTACTGACACCATTCAACCAGACAGAGGCAGATATGCAGGATCTTTTTCTCGCACGCGGCGACGCCATCAAGCAACAACTACTGCATATGGAAAGCCAGGCAGCCGAGGACGACCTTTTTGCACTGGGCTACTTGATCCCGCAAACAGAACTCGTACAGGAAATGGCCGATTACAACGCCGACGATGTCACGGCCGACGATTTTGATGAAACCTTCGAACACTGGCTACTGACTGCCTTTGATCAGGATCACATGGGCGATACCGATCGCCAGCGCATTACCGAACTCTGGCAGAACGCCTGCCACAATGCGGCACAGCAAGGAAACACAGCACCATGACAGATACGGTTTCGACCATTATTTCACCGGAAGGCAGTCTGGAAGTCCTGTCACAGCAGGAAGTCAATCGACTGAGGGACACCTCCGCCAGTGGCATTCACGACATTTTAAGACGCTGTGCTCTGGCCATCCTCAACTATGGTGCGCTGACCGATGACAGCCGCAGCGTTCTTGAGACCTATCACGATTTTGATATAGAAGTACTGCAGCAGGACCGAGGCGTGCGGCTTCGGATCACCAATGCCCCGGCCCATGCATTTGTTGACGGCAAGATGATTCGTGGGATTCGTGAGCTACTGTCATCCGTGCTGCGCGATATTGTCTATGTCAGCAATGAGATTCAGAACCAGTCCCGGTTTGACCTGACTTCTTCCGAAGGAATCACCAATGCGGTGTTTCATATTCTACGCAATGCCGGCGTACTGGCCTCATCGAATGACCCAAGCCTGGTAGTCTGCTGGGGAGGCCATTCGATAAACCGGGTAGAATATGACTACACCAAATCCGTGGGGTATCACCTTGGCCTGAGAGACCTGGATATCTGTACCGGCTGTGGCCCAGGTGCCATGAAAGGCCCCATGAAGGGAGCCAATGTAGCGCATGCCAAACAGCGTCGACACCATGGCCGTTACCTTGGCATATCCGAGCCAGGCATCATTGCCGCCGAGTCACCCAACCCGATCGTGAATCAGCTGATCATCATGCCGGACATCGAAAAACGGCTTGAAGCCTTTGTTCGCATGGGCCATGGCATTATCGTGTTCCCGGGAGGCGTCGGTACCGCAGAAGAAATCCTGTACCTGCTGGGTATCCTGCTGAACCCTGAAAATGAAGGCATGCCCTTCCCGGTCGTATTTACCGGCCCGAAGGAAAGCGCCGAATACTTCCGAAAGATCGATGCCTTCATCCAGTACACCCTGGGTGAGAAGGCACGCAATCTCTACCGCATTATCGTTGATGATGCCGTGGAAGTAGCTCGCTTCATGCGCCAGGGAGTGGACGATGTGGCGAGCTTTCGTCGCGAGCATCAGGACGCCTTCTACTTCAACTGGCGCCTGAAGATTGCCGATGATTTTCAGCAGCCGTTCGAGCCCACCCATGATGCCATGGCATCACTGCCCCTGCACAAGGATCAGGAAGTTCACGCGTTGGCCGCCAATCTCCGTCGCGCCTTTTCCGGGATTGTCGCCGGCAATGTGAAGGAAAACGGCATTCGTGCCATTGAAGAAAAGGGCCCCTTCAAGCTCAATGCAGAGCCCGAGATGATGAAACGCCTTGACGAGTTGCTCACCTCGTTTGTCGCTCAGGGGCGCATGAAACTACCTGGAGCAGCCGAATATGTGCCCTGCTACACGCTTGAATGACCATGCATCAGTGCGGCAAAGGGTGCTGAAGGCACCGGATTGAAAAAAAGAAAAGCGCGGCCAGGCCGCGCTTTTCGGTCAGGGCTACTGCTGAAAGGTCAGGCAGCTTACCGCTGTCGCCACTGCCTGAGTACGTGAATCAGTAACGCTACCACTGCAGCCCTTGAGAGCGTGGACCAGAACAATGCTCCTCCACTCACCTGCGCGGTATTACCCACGTTAAACCAAGCTAGAATACCCAGCATCAGTGCTGCCAAAAGCCACCACATCAGCCACTGAATCACCCCTCTTGCTACCTGCCGCCCCTCACCGTCAAAACGTACGCGCTGCTGGAAAACAGCCAGCGCTGCCACGGCGAAGATACCAAGGCCCAATAAAAGACAGCGCGTCACATCATGCTGCCACCAGAACCATGGCAGCGAGGCCAGCATGGTACCCACCAGGGCCCACAATGAAGAGAGCCGACCGGCACTCATGGGCTCACTGATCACAGGCTATCGATCCACTGTTCGACCCATGGCATGGCAGCGTCGTCAGCCATGAAGGTTTCCATGGCATCGATTTCAAGCCGGTCCCCGATACGACGCGCCCCACATTCACTGAGCAGAGCATCCAGTGATCGGCCGGCACCACAGAACGTTTCTGCGTAGGAACTGTCCCCCAATGCCACAAGTCCATAGCGAAGGCCCGACAGATCGGGATGCTGATCACGAATGGACTCAACAAAGGGAAGCAGGTTGCCCGGAACATCGCCACTGCCGGTCGTGGAAATGCAGAACAGGGAAAGATCGGCACGCGCGGTAGTAATTGACTCCATGGGCGGATCTTCATGAATCGTCACGGTATAGCCGGCCTGTTCAAACAGCGGCTGTACCTGCTCAGCCACATCCAACGCACCACCATATACAGTGGCCACAAATATATTCAGGGTAGACACGATAAACTCCGAATAAGGTAGGTCAGCATTTACATACTACTGGTATCAAAAGGGCGCCCTTGCAGGCGCCCTTTCATTACAGTCTTCGAACAGACAAACATTCGCCCGCTCAGGCCTCACGAGCCTTGGCATTACTGTAGGTTTCCACACGGCTTTTGAGCTTCTGACCAGGGCGAAAGGTAACTACCCGGCGTGCGGAAATGGGAATTTCCTCACCGGTCTTGGGGTTGCGTCCAGGACGCTCACGCTTGTCGCGAAGATCAAAGTTACCAAAGCCTGACAGCTTGACCTGTTCATTCTCACGCAAACATCCGCGAATCTCATCGAAAAAGGTTTCGACCATATCCTTGGCATCACGCTTGGACAACCCAAGCTCGGTATGCAGATGCTCAGCCAGTTCCGCTTTGGTCAGTGCACTCATGCCCTGTTTCTCCGTTGTAATTACCCTCTAAGAGTAGCGCCGAATCGCTGTCCAAGCTCATCAACAATTCGAGCCACCCATTCACTGACTTCTTCATCATTGAGGGTGCGCGATGGATGCTGCCAGGTCAAGCCTGCCGCCAGGCTCTTGTAGCCTTCATCAACCCCCTTGCCCTGATAAACGTCGAATAGACGCCAGTCAACCAGCCACTCTCCCGCCTGACTGCGGATAACGTTTTCAACATCACCAAGAGGCAGCGTCTCCGGAACGACCACAGCAAGATCACGACGTACTTCCGGATAACGGGACAAGGGCTTGAAACGTGGAACGGTGCGCTGCTCCACGGCATCAAGAGCCAGCTCGAAGACAAGCACATCTCCCTTGATGCCATGATCAGAGAGGATGGAGGGATGAAGTGCTCCCACCCAGCCAATTGCCGCCTCATCATCATAAATACAGGCAGATTGCCCGGGATGAAGCGCCGGGTGAGACTGAGGAACAAACCGCCATTGGCGAGCACTGCCGCCCAGGGCCATCAACCCCTCCACATGCGCCTTGATATCAAAGAAATCGAGGCGCCCCTGACGACCGTGCCAGTCTTCCGGATAACGATTACCGTAAACAAGCCCACCAATCCGGCTGGTCTGGGACAGGTTATCAAGCCCCCCGTTGAAGACCTGACCGATCTCGAAGACCTGAACACGATCCTGCTGCCGGTTGAGGTTGTGCTTCAGTGTCTTTAAAAGACCGGGCCAGAGCCCGGCCCGCATGACAGCCATATCCGTTGAAATCGGATTCAGCAGCGCAGGTGATTCGGCATCCGGCAACAGCTGCTGCTGCAGCTCAGGTGCCACGAAGCTGTAGGTGATCGCTTCCTGATACCCCTGGTCGACAAGACACCGCGAAATCAGCGATGGGCCAATACGATGCTCATGCTGCACTTCAGGTGCCAGCGCCATGTCAGGATAGCGAACCGGCATGCGGTTATAGCCATGGATACGGGCAAGCTCTTCGACCAGATCAGCTTCAATACTGATATCAAAGCGCCAGCTGGGTACAGATACAGACCACTCTCCTTCACCGACCGCCCTGGCTTCCATCCCCAGTCGCGTCAGAATGTCCTGGATATCTTCATCAGGCAGCGCCAGACCCAATGCCCGCTCAACACGCTGTGAAGACAGGGCTATGGGCGAGGTTCTGCCGTAATGACGACCGCCGGAGGCATCCGTGACCGGCCCGGGTCTGGCCCCGGCATAATCAACCAGAAGCTGTGTTGCTCGCTCCATGGCCTGTACGGTCAGCTCAGGGTCAACCCCCCGCTCATATCGATGAGAAGCATCCGTATGAAGGCCGTAGGAACGCGCCCTGCCGGCAATGGCCAGCGGCGTGAAGAATGCAGCTTCCAGAAAAAGAGAAGTTGTCTGACGGGTAACGCTCGATGCCTCTCCACCCATGACCCCTGCCAGGGCCAGCGGCCCGGATTCATCGGCGATGATCAGCGTGTCATCACGAAGCGCAACATCCTGCTGATTAAGCAGTGTCAGACGCTCACCGGAGCGTGCAGTGCGAATGGATACAACCCCATTTACCCTAGCAAGATCAAATGCATGCATCGGGTGACCGAGCTCGAGCAGTACATAGTTGGTTATGTCCACTACGATATCAATCGAACGTACACCACTGCGGCGCAGACGCTCCTTCATCCAGACAGGCGTCGGCGCAGAAACTGTTACGTCGCGCACTACTCGTCCCAGATAATGCGGGCACAGATCAGGCGATTGAATAACCGCATCACGCGCATCATCAATAACCGGAGCTACCGATTGAAAATCGGGTGTCCGGACATCAAGCCGGTTCAATACACCGACCTCTCTGGCCACACCCTGAATACTCAGACAGTCGCCCCGGTTGGGCGTGAGATCGACCTCGATAACCTGGTCATCCAGTGACAGAGCCTCTCGAAGGTCGTCTCCCACGGTCAGCTCTTTCGGCAGCTCAAGAATTCCGGCCGAGGTACCTTCCTCAAGGCCAATCTCGGAAGCCGAACAAATCATGCCGAAGGATTCAACACCGCGCAGCCTTGCCTTCTTGATCTTGAAGTTTTCAGGCAGTACAGCGCCCACCTGAGCAAACGCAACGTACAGCCCTTCTGCTACATTGGAAGCTCCGCACACTACCTGAACGCTGTCGCTGCCGGTATCGACCTGGCAGACGTTCAACTTGTCGGCATAGGGATGCGGCGCAATGGAAGCAATACGCGCAACAATAACACCTGAAAAATCAGCACTGGCCGGCTCAATACCATCGACCTCCAGACCGGCCATGGTGATTTGATCTGCAATTGCCTGAGTGTCCAATGCTGGTGAAACCCACTCGCGCAACCATGTCTCTGAAACTTTCATAGGGCCTCGCTAGCCTTTCACTTACTGGAACTGGCGCAAAAAACGCAGATCGTTTTCAAAAAACAGACGCAGGTCGTTAACGCCATACCTGAGCATGGCAAGCCGCTCTACCCCCATCCCGAAGGCAAATCCGGAATACCGGTCAGCATCGATTCCTGCATGATGGAACACCTCCGGATGCACCATGCCGCAGCCCATGATTTCAAGCCAACCGGTATGTGAACAAACTCGACAACCATCGCCCAGGCACATTACACACTGTACATCCACTTCGGCAGAGGGCTCGGTGAAGGGAAAGTACGAGGGGCGAAAACGAACATCAAGATCATCACGCTCAAAGAAGGCTCGCAGAAAAGCTTCAACGGTACCCTTGAGATCGGCAAAGCTTACATGTTCATCAACAAACAGACCCTCTACCTGATGAAACATCGGACTATGCGTCAGATCCGAATCGCATCGATAAACGCGGCCGGGGCAAATAAGCCGAACGGGAGGTGTCTGCGCCTTCATGGTTCTGACCTGCACCGGCGAGGTATGCGTACGCAGTAGACGCGTGGCATCAAAATAGAAGGTGTCGTGCATGGCCCGCGCCGGGTGGTGCGAGGGAATATTCAGTGCTTCGAAATTATGGAAGTCATCCTCGATCTCGGGACCTTCCGCCACATGATATCCAATGTGGGTAAACAGCTGCTCGATTCGCTCAAGGGTGCGTGTCACCGGATGCAATCCGCCTGCAGGCACACTTCGGCCAGGCAGGGTGACATCAACGGTTTCAGAGGCAAGTCGCGCAGACATGGCCACCTGGTTCAGCTGATCTTTTTTCAGTTCAATTGCTTGTTCAAGCGACTGCTTGGCTCGGTTGATAGCCTCGCCTGCCTTTGGGCGCTCTTCCGGGGACAGCTTGCCAAGGCCCTTCAACTGAGCGGTGAGCTCACCCTTCTTGCCCAGATAGCGAACGCGCAATTCATCAAGCACTTGCGCTGTTTCGGCATCATCGATTGCTCGCTCTGCTTCGATGACCAACGCAGAAAGATGATCCATCCGTTAGCTCCACTGACAAATGACTCTGATCCATTCCAACACCCGAGGGCATCAGTGGATAGACAAAAAATAAGGGAAGAGCGGCATGCTCTTCCCTTACGATGCGATTACAGATCCCGTTCAGGGACATGTAGTCTTACGACTGAGCAGCCTTGGCTTTCTCGACGATAGCACCAAATGCAGCTTTTTCATGAACAGCCAGATCAGCCAGCACCTTACGGTCAATTTCGATGCCGCTTTTCTTCAGGCCGGCAACGAATTTGCTGTAGGACAGACCGTGAATGCGTGCTGCTGCATTGATACGGGTAATCCACAGGGCACGGAACTGACGCTTCCGCTGGCGGCGGTCACGGTATGCATACTGACCGGCCTTGATGACTGCCTGTTTGGCTACACGGAAGGTACGCGAGCGCGCTCCGTAGTAACCCTTGGCCTGCTTAAGAATCTTGCTGTGACGACGGCGTGCGACGACACCACGTTTAACGCGGGGCATAGCTTTCTCCTGATAAAATCAATAGTCGACGATTAAAGGTTGGGTAGCATACGTGCAATCAGCTGACGATCAGCATCATGGACCTGCTTCATCCCGCGCAGCTGACGCTTACGCTTGGTCGATTTCTTGGTCAGGATGTGGCTACGAAAGGACTGCTTGTGCTTGAAGCCATTGGCAGTCTTCTTTAATCGCTTGGCAGCGCCGCGATTTGTCTTGACTTTAGGCATAATAAATGCTCCATCATTTTATTAAGAAAATCCAGGGCCGGTGCGCCATTTAGACGCACCAGTTAGGGAGCCGTTGGATCACTTCTTCTTGGGGGCCAGCATCATGATCATCTGCCGACCTTCCATTTTCGGACGCGATTCAACTACTGCAAGCTCCTCAAGGTCACCCTCGATTCGCTCCATCAGCTTGCGCCCGATCTCCTGGTGCGCCATCTCGCGTCCGCGGAAACGAAGGGTAACCTTACCCTTGTCACCGTCTTCAAGAAAGCGGATCAGGTTGCGAAGCTTGACCTGATAATCGCCTTCATCCGTACCAGGACGGAATTTAACTTCCTTGATCTGGATCTGTTTCTGTTTCTTCTTCTGGGCAGATTTCTGCTTTTTCTGCTCGAAAAGAAATTTCCCATAATCCATTATCTTGCAAACGATAGGGTCAGCATTGGAAATCTGAACAAGATCCATGCCTGCCTCTTCAGCCATCGCCAGAGCCTCGGGAAAGGGTACAACCCCTTTCTGCTCGCCTTCAGCGTCGATAAGGCGTACTTCGTCTGCACGAATACGGTCGTTAATGGGTGGGCGCTTCTCTTGAGCGCGGCCACGTTGATTATTCCGCTTGATCGCTACGTCTCCGTATGATGTTTAAAAGAAAAGACTACTTGTCACTGTCAGACAGTGTAGCAAGAAGTTTCGAAACCGGCATGCTTCCAAGGTCTTCACCGGTACGAGTCCGTACCGCTACGTGACCGGCCTCGACTTCCTTATCACCAATAACCAGCAGATAAGGAACTTTCATCAGCGTATGTTCCCGGATTTTAAAACCAATCTTCTCGTTTCTCAAGTCCGACTTGACGCGAACGTCTGCAGACTGTAACTGATCGACTACCGAGCGAGCATATTCCGAGTGGGCATCCGTGATACTCATCACAACGGCCTGAACTGGCGCAAGCCAGCTGGGCAGATTGCCAGCGTAGTGTTCAATGAGGATACCGATAAAGCGCTCCATCGATCCTACAATGGCCCTGTGCAGCATGACAGGAGGATAACGGTTACCATCCTCGGCCACGTACTGGGCGCCAAGCCTTGTCGGCATCATGAAATCAACCTGCATGGTACCGACCTGCCATTCACGACCCAGGCAATCCTTCATGTGATACTCGATCTTGGGCCCGTAAAATGCGCCCTCCCCAGGAAGCTCGGTCCAGGTTACATCACACTGCGAGAGAGCATTGCGAAGTGCCCCTTCGGCACGATCCCAGACCTCATCATCACCCAACCGCTTTTCAGGGCGCAGGGCAATCTTCACCTCGATATCATCAAAGCCGAAGTCACCATACACCTTGAGCGCCTGCCGATGGAAGTCGGTAACCTCGGATTCGATCTGTTGCTCGGTACAGAATACGTGGCCATCATCCTGGGTAAAGGCACGAACACGCATGATGCCATGCAGTGCACCGGATGGCTCGTTACGGTGACAACCACCAAATTCACCAAAGCGAACAGGCAGGTCACGGTAGCTCTTGAGCCCCTGATTGAACAACTGAACATGCCCCGGGCAGTTCATGGGCTTCAGAGCGTATTCACGTTTCTCTGACTCGGTGAAAAACATGTTCTCTGCATAGTTGTCCCAATGTCCAGATTTCTTCCAGAGTGAGACATCCATGACCTGCGGACAGCGCACTTCCTGATAACCGCCCTGCTTGTATACACCCCGCAGATATTGCTCAACCACCTGCCAGATGGACCAGCCACCCGGATGCCAGAATACCATACCCGGTGACTCTTCCTGCATATGGAAGAGATCCATGCGCTTGGCCAGTTTGCGGTGATCGCGCTTTTCCGCTTCTTCCAGCCGTGTCAGATATGCCTTGAGCTGTTTTTTATCACCCCACGCCGTGCCATAAATACGAGTCAGCATCGGCTTGGTCGAATCTCCACGCCAGTAGGCGCCGGCAAGCTTCAAAAGCTTGAATGACTTGAGGTGACGGGTATTGGGCACGTGCGGACCTCGGCACATGTCCACATATTCCTGGTGATGATAAAGACGAATGGTGTCACCTTCACCGATGCCCGAAACGATCTCCTGCTTGTATGGTTCGTTCCGAGCTGCAAACGTGGCTTCAGCCTTGTCCTTGCCTACGTATTCACGCTCAACATCATAACTGGTATCGATCAGCGCCTTCATGCGCTTTTCGATGGCTTCCAGATCATCTGCCGAAATGGACTGACCAAAATCGATGTCGTAGTAAAAGCCATCATCAATGACCGGACCGATTGCCATTTTGGCGTCCGGATACAGCTGTTTTACTGCGTGGCCCAGCAGGTGTGCACAGGTATGGCGTATGATTTCGAGACCTTCATGGTCACGCGCAGTAATGATGGCTACGTCAGCATCCTGCTCAATCACATCAGCTGCATCGACAAGCTGGCCATTGATTTTTCCGGCGACAGCAGCCTTGGCAAGCCCGGGACCTATCGACTCGGCTACGCCCATGATGGAAACAGGCGCATCGAAGCGTCGTTGAGAACCGTCGGGAAGGGTTATAACAGGCATTGAAAATCCTCTGGTTCAGTGGTGACCCCTACCAAGGATCACGTGAACAATCATATAGATGGTGACCAATGCCGTTTTCTGAACCTGCCCGCCTTACACGGCGGTATGCGATTCAGCCCAGGCATTGGCCAGTGAAGCCGGCCTACCTTATCAGGGGCACTGCAAGCCCGTCCAGACAACACAAAAAAGCCCCGGCATTGGCCGGGGCTTTCTGCTTGCGCTCGGCTGATGCCGGGCGAAGGAACTGCTTAGTTCAGCTCACCTGCGCTACCCAGCGGACGAAGCTCTACGCGACGGTTCTGCGCACGGCCTTCTGCAGTCTGGTTGGTAGCAACAAAGTTGGTTTCACCCAGACCCTGGGTTTCCATGCGGCTGGCGTCAACGCCCTGGCTTGCCAGGTAGCTCTTGACGGAATCAGCACGACGCTGAGACAGGTCCTTGTTGTAGGAGTCAGAACCAACAGAGTCGGTATAACCTTCAACGCGAACGCGAACGCTGTCGCTACCGTTCAGCTTCTGAGCAACGCCGTTCAGGATCTGTTCGGCACTGGACGTCAGCTGCGCGGAGTCAAACTTGAAGTTGACATCATGCAGGACAACATTGGCCGGGCAGCCCAGCGCATTTACCTTGGTACCAGCCGGAGTATTCGGGCACTGGTCCTGGTAATCCGGCACGCCATCACCGTCGGAATCAAGCGGGCAGCCCTTGGCATCAACGCTTACGCCAGCCGGTGTACCCGGGCACTGATCCTGATAGTCAGCAACACCGTCATTGTCGGAATCAAGCGGGCAGCCCTGTGCGTCAACTGCAACGCCAGCCGGTGTACCCGGGCACTGATCACGGTCATCCGGCACGCCATCATTGTCGGAATCCATGGATGTCGGAGAATTGTCAGCACAAAGCATGGCGCCTGCTGTTGCACCGGCGACACCGCCGATGGCACCACCAGTTTCCTCGTCGCTGTCGCCGCTGACGCTGTAACCGATACCACCACCGATCAGACCACCAGCCAGACCACAGACGAAGGGAGTGGAATACCAGGGTTGATCGGAAGAACCTGCAGTAGAGGAACTGCTGGAGCTTGCACAGCCGGAAAGGCCCATGACAAGTGCAGAACCGAGCAGTAAGCCAGTCGCTGATTTATTCATTTAAAACTCCTTCGGGATACATCCAGGTTAGCTTCATGCTAACCGGTCGTTAATGACAGCAAAGGGTCAGGGCGCGCTCCATTGAGCAATCCAAGCGTCGCACTCTCTGCTCTCATCACCTGAATAGAGGCCAGGCCCCTATCACGCTTATAAACTGCCCTGTTCACCGGAATGATGCAATAGTCGAACAGCGTTTTCAATGTGTTTATCAAACAATGGGCTTAATCGAAAGCGCGGCCGTAAAAGGGCATCATGAAAGCCTTCAGGGCATATTCCACAAGACAATAGCATAAAATAGATCAAGTGCCAGATGTGGCGTCCTTGACCTCGACCCCCAGACCACTGCACATCCCCTGCAGCTCCATGGCTGCTGCATGAATACGATCACGATAATTGCCGGCAATATTCAATCGCTCGCGATCCTCCTTCATGCGCTCGCGTGCGGGTAGTTCCGAGCGTGATTGATGGGTATGCAGATGCGCGGTTTTTTCGCGAATTTCAGGCAGCACTTTCAGAGGTTCACGTTCAAACAGGGTGCTATCCAGAATGTCTATGATCACACACGCCCTGAGCACACCTTCTACCAGATCGACCTGATCTGCCAGCATCGCCCTTGAAATCACATCCAGGTTAGCCAGGCACTGTACACGAGCACGCTCAACCTCACTGGCGGCCCTCGCCTGGCGCACACGCACTTCCTTCCAGAGCCTGTGCGCATACAGGGCAAGTCCGGCCACGGTCAAGATACACGCTGCCAGAATGACCCAAAGCCATATTGCCGACATTATTTACCCCTGAGGCATATCCACCAGCGACTCGAAAGAAGCCACCAGCTTGCGGGCCTGTTGTTCATGTGAGTAGTGAGTAGCCAATTCCGCCATGGCCTCACCTGTTGATCTGCAGCGAGCCTCATCATTCAGCAAGGCAAGGATCTGACTGACATGCGACTCGACCTGATCAGGGTCGATCACAAGGTCCGGCCAGCGATCGGCAATCAGTTCGGAAGCACCCACGTAGCGTGACAACATCACAGGTGTTGCACAGGCCATGGCTTCCAGAGCCACCCGCCCAAACTCCTCGATATGCGCCGGGAGAATGAACAGATCCAGAGCGCCATAAAGGGTTTCCACTTCATCAATGGTCGTGCGCCAACTGAAATGGGCTTCCAGGCCGAGTTGCCTTATGCGTGCCTGATAAGGCGCTGGATCGTCCTTGCCAACGATCAGAAAATGAAAGGCTTTCTGCTGCTTCAAAAGCACCGAAGCCAGTGTAATCAAGCCATCAACGTTGCGTTTTTTGAAATTCCCTGACGTTACCAGCCCGACCAGAAAACAGTGATCGGCAACCCCCATCGCCTGACGCACGGCATCACGGCCAGCTCTGGCGCTCACGGGGTTGAACCGATGGGCATCATAGCCAGGGTAGCTGATCTCAATCTGGTGGTCAGGTATACCGTACCGGGAAACCAACTCATCGCCCATCAGACGTGAATTGACCGCGACGCGCCGAAAACGCCCCCGACTCAGGACATGATCATGTATTGCTGCTACTTCATGATTCCTGGGAAGTGGTGCCTTGTTGATTCGCTGGCTGGCCAGATGTACACAGTTGTGCATGTAGACCACATCCGGCGTTTCAACATCGCCGTGACTGACGAGAAGCGTTGGCGCATGTCGCCGAGCCCAGCACTGCACCTGCCTGTTGAACCAGAACCGTCGTATAGCGCCCTTGAACGGAAAACGCCAGCAGTGCACATAACGTACACCGCTGGCGCGGATCAGGTCTGGCCGAGCACGCTCGGCCAGAATGGTAACGCGGTATCCCAGGGACTGAAGTACTGCAGCCTGCTCGAAAGCATTACGGCTGGCGCCGGTATTCTTTTCTACCTGGCGAATTGCAATGGCAGCCGTCTTGTCGGGACATACCTTCATTGATGACCCTCTCAGGCGTTATTCAGCTTGAGAGACTCTCCACGACCGATCGCATAATACATGAGACCAGCCTCATGAACGGCATCAGGCTCATACAGGTTACGACCATCGATCAGAACCGGCAGTGACAGCTGATCCTTGAGCCAGTTGAAGTCAAGCGTACGGAATTCCTTCCACTCGGTAACGATCACCAGCGCATCAGCGCCACGTACTGCCTGGCTTTGATCCGCCACCAGTACCAGGTCATCGCGGTCGCCATAAATACGGCGACATTCCTTCATGGCTTCAGGGTCATATGCCTGAACTCGACCACCGGCTTCCCAGATGGCTTCCATCAGGGTACGGCTGGGCGCTTCGCGCATGTCATCGGTATTGGGTTTGAAGGCAAGGCCCCAGACAGCAATTGTCTTGCCCTTCAACTCACCGTTGAAGGCAGCAGACAGCTTGCGGAACAACGTTGTTTTCTGGCGGTAGTTAACGGCTTCCACCGAGTTGAGCAACTCGGCTTCGTACCCGACCTGTGAGGCGGTGCGAGCCAGCGCCTGAACATCCTTCGGGAAACAGGAGCCACCGTAGCCACATCCCGGATAAATGAACTGATAGCCGATACGCGGATCACTGCCGATACCGCGACGCACGGCTTCAACATCCGCACCCAGACGCTCTGCCAGGTTGGAGATCTCGTTCATGAAGCTGATCTTGGTGGCCAGCATGGCATTTGCCGCATACTTGGTCAGCTCAGCCGCACGAACATCCATGAACATCAGCTTATCATGGTTACGGTTGTATGGGCCGTAACATTCACGCATCAGCTCAACGACCTTGTCGGAATCAGTACCAACCACGATACGCGCACCACGCGTAAAGTCTTCGATCGCAGCACCTTCCTTCAAGAACTCGGGATTGGAGCACACGTCAAAGGAAAGCGAGGCGCCACGCTCATCAAGCTTGGCCTGCAGGGCAGCAGTCACGCGATCCGCAGTACCGACGGGCACCGTGGACTTGTCAATGACAACCTTGTAGTCCTGCATGTACTCGCCAATGGTCGATGCCACGGCCAGCACATACTTGAGATCAGCACTGCCATCTTCATCCGGAGGCGTACCAACGGCAATGAACTGAAGCACGCCATGAGCCACTGCGGCCTCGGCATCGGTAGTAAAGCGCAGGCGACCGGAGGACACATTGCGTTCGACCATGGTGGAGAGACCAGGCTCGAAAATGGGAATTTCACCCTGCTCCAGACGAGAGATCTTGTCGGCATCGACGTCCATGCACACAACGTCGTGACCCACATCAGCAAGACATGTACCTGTCACCAGACCAACATAACCGGTACCAAAGACTGTAATTTTCAATGTAGCTTCCTTTGTACATCTGTTTTTTCATGCGGACGACAGACTGATAAACGCGTTTGTCAGGCCCGCTTTACATTAAGACTTCAAATACGCTGCCAACTGCTTATTCGGCATACCCTTGCGGGTTATTATATTGCCACCGCCATGTATCTACCATCATGTCTTCTATGCCTTTCCGGGCTTTCCAGCCAAGCTCCTGCTCGGCATACCCGGGTTCAGCGTAGCATTCAGCAATATCGCCAGGACGACGCGGCTTGAGCGCATAGGGTACATTGCGCTCACTGGCCTTTTCGAAGGCCTTGACCATTTCAAGCACGCTATACCCCTGGCCGGTTCCCAGATTGAAGGTAAAGACCCCTTCATTGCGCTCAAGGTATTCAATCGCCTTGAGGTGGCCATCCGCCAGGTCGGTAACGTGGATATAGTCCCGCACCCCGGTGCCATCGCTGGTGTTGTAATCACTGCCGAAGACGGAAAGCTCATCACGGCGCCCGATAGCGACCTGGCTGATAAACGGCACCAGATTATTCGGGATGCCCTGAGGATCTTCACCAATCCGGCCACTTTCATGCGCCCCTACCGGATTGAAGTAACGCAGCAGGCAGATACGCCAGCTGTCATCAGCCACGGCGAGATCCCGCAGAATTTCTTCAACCATCAGCTTGGAGCGACCGTAAGGATTGGTCGCAGCCGTCGGGAAGTCTTCGGTTATCGGCACGGTGGCCGGATCACCGTATACCGTCGCAGAAGAACTGAACACAATATTGCGAACGTTGGCTCGATCCATTGCACGACAGAGTATCAGCGTACCGCTGACATTGTTGTCATAGTATTTGATCGGCTGGGCTACACTCTCACCGACGGCCTTCAGACCGGCGAAATGAACAACGGAGGTAATGTCATGCGTTTCGAACAGTCGATCAAGCAATGCTTCATTACGAATATCACCTTCCATGAAAGGCACTTCGCGGCCTACCAGTGTTGCAACGCGCTCAAGCGCCTGCTGGCTTGAATTGCAAAGGTTGTCGAGTACCAGCACATCGTGGCCCGCCTCCATGAGCGCTACCACGGTGTGTGATCCGATATAGCCAGCGCCACCGGTTACCAGAATCATTGCTTCACCTCCATTCAACACACTTTCAAAAGGAGTGGGCCAAAGCCGCCCACCATGACCGACAATGAAAACACATTATACCAAAGGCTTATATGCCAAAGTGTCCCATGCCGGAAAGATGCACCACGCTTTCCGAACCTACATGTCAATAAAGGACGACCATACATGGACAGGAAAGCAGATGTACTTACTGCGCCTAGAATAGGGCTCATTATAGGGTTTGTCTTTGCCGTACTGGTACTTTTGATTCCCCCACCCGCCTCGATGCCCCCGCCCGCGTGGCACTGCATAGGTCTGGCACTGCTGATGGCCACCTGGTGGTCAACCGAAGCCATCCCCATCCCGGTCACATCCCTGTTGCCGATCATTCTGATACCCGCCATGGGCATCGGCGATGTAAAGACTGCCACGGCACCCTATGCCAACCCCATCATCTTTCTGTTTCTGGGGGGCTTCCTGCTGGGGCTGGCCATGCAGTACTGGAACCTGCACCGCCGACTTGCGCTCAATATCCTGCTGAAGGTGGGACACTCTCCCAGGCGACAGATTGCCGGGTTCATGCTGGCCACCGGCTTCATGAGCATGTGGGTTTCCAATACGGCAACGGCCATCATGATGCTGCCCATTGGCATGTCCGTCATTACGCTGTTGAATGATCAAAAACAGGAAGGCATGGATCGGTATGGCACGTCACTGTTACTGGCCATCGCCTACTCGGCCAGCATCGGTGGCGTTGCCACTTTGATCGGCACGCCCCCCAATGCGCTTCTTGCCGGCTACCTGTCCACGGATCAGAACATGGATATCGGCTTTGCGCAGTGGATGATCGTCGGCCTGCCCATTGCCCTCGCCATGATGGCGCTAACCTGGTGGTGGCTGACGCGTGGCATTGCAGATCATGGCAATGGTGAACAGAGCAGAACCCTGTTCGAGGACAAGCTCAAGGAACTCGGGCCAATGAGTCATGCCGAAAAGCGTGTCGCCGTCACATTTGTCGTAGCGGCGGTACTCTGGATTCTACGCCCCCTTATCAATGACCTGGGCATGGAATGGCTATCGGATACCGGCATTGCCATGATTATCGGTGTGGGGCTGTTCCTCATGCCCTCCGGCCAGCCGGGTCAGTCTCGGTTGATGAGCTGGGATAATGCCAGCGAATTGCCCTGGGGCGTACTGTTGCTGTTTGGTGGTGGCCTGTCCCTGGCCGGTGCGGTGAAAAGCTCGGGGCTGGCAGAATGGATAGCGGCGCATCTGTCAATCTTCGGCATATTGCCATTGGTACTACTTATACTTGCCATTGTTCTGGTAATTATCTTTCTGACGGAAGTGACCTCCAATACAGCGACCGCAGCAGCCTTCCTGCCGCTACTGGGCGCGCTTGCCCTGTCATTGAACGTGCCTGTACTCCTGATAACCGTGCCGGCTGCCATTGCAGCCAGCTGCGCCTTCATGATGCCGGTCGCCACGCCGCCCAATGCCATTGTTTTCGCTACAGGAAAAATGCAGATAGGGTCGATGATTTCAGCCGGTCTGGCATTGAATCTGGCCGGTACGCTGATCGTTACCTTCATGGCTTATGGGCTGATCACCCTGTTCTGGCTGTAATCGGCAGACCTTTTCATGACGAAAGCGCCGGATCAATTTCCGGCGCTTTCGCTTGCTTTGTTACCGACGTTACGTAGTATGCTCCCATTGTTAAAAAACAGTGTTTCAATTAGCTCTGCGGTAAACGATACTCATGAATATCTCTCATTTCGCAAGTTTCAATGTAGCCGGTGGCATTGGCCTGTTGAGTGCTAGCCTGGTGCACGCATTGGAAGCCCGGGGCCATCACAACCTGCTGGTCAACAAGGGGACGCATATTGCGCCCGCCATCCAGCAGAAAATGCAGAAAAGCGTGCCCGTCATGAGCTATAAAAAGCCCGGAAGAGTGCGTATCCCCGGCGCGCTGACACATGTACGTACGCATAGCCTGACACGCGCACTGAAACAACACGACAGGCCGGACGTACTGCTGAGCTGGTCACAGCTCAATGCAGTGCCATTGATCAAGGCCCATCGCAAACTGGGTGCCACCACCATTCATTACGACCACGGCTCTGCCTGGCGCTCAAACCCCAGCGCAGCCCGGCTTGATCACCTGAAGGCCTGCGAGGCAGTGATCTGTGTATCCAACGCCACCCGCCGCATGCTGGAGCTGCGCTGGGGTGTGGATCATGTTCCCTTGATCGTTCAACATAACCCCCTGATGCCCGGGCAGGAGGTTACTTGTGAAGCGACGACTGATCGCCCAGCCAGACAAAAGCATCGATATCGGCTGGGGATGGTAGGTCGTCTGGTCCCCGTCAAGGGATTTCCCATTGCTCTCAAGGCATTGAAAATAATCAGGGATCGTGGGCTTGACGTTGAACTTCATATCATCGGTACCGGTATGATGGAAGCAGCTCTGAGACAGGAGTGCGCATCACTTGGCCTGGAGGGTGCCGTACAGTTTCACGGCTACTGCAGCGACATCAACGCCCGAATGGCTGAATTTGACATACTGCTGTGCCCATCCTTTCGAGAAACCTTTGGCCTGGTCAGTGTGGAAGCTGCAGCAGCAGGATGTCCTGTGATTGGAAGCCGGGTAGACGGACTGCCGGAAACCCTGAGCGAAGGAATTACCGGCATGACATTACCCTGCACGGAAGCCCCGGCCTCCGTCACCCTGCATGCGAATCATGAAAGTATTCCGGAACAGGTGTATGACCCTGATACTGATACTCTCAGGGCACCGCTCGGGGTATCGCCAAAGCAGCTTGCAGATGCAACCGCTGAACTGCTTCTGGATGAGACACGACGAAAGAACATGGGTATCGCAGGGCAGGCACTTGTTCGCGAACGATTCGGGTTTGATCGTTATGTCGATAACATGGTGTCCCATCTACACCATTATGGAACAACAAGATGACCCTTCTGGAAACCCGCGCCACAGGAAAGGACAGCGCCTCTTTCAGCCTCGTCCACGGTGGAACACTGGATATCACCTTCAATATTGGTGTATCACGGCGACCATGGCAGCAACCCCTGCCGACTGCGACGCTCCATCAGCCAGGACAACCCGAGGTCGTATTCACGCTGGACCGAGACCACATTGAACAGCGTCTGACCTGGCCACTCCATGAAGAAACGATACACGCGGAAATGAGGTTGACGCTGAAAGGCGCCACACTCAGCAGCACGCCGGTGACAAGACTCTGGCCACGCCCGCAGCTCAAGGGGCCATGGCTTGTCATTTCGCCTCATCCGGACGATGCGGAACTGGCAGCAGGAGGGCTTTATACCACCCACGCAGATGACACCTATATTGTCACCCTGTCTGCTGGAGAAAAACTGAAAAGTCTGGAGCGTCAATACCTTTCGGGGCTGGACGATACACTTGAAGCCGCCCGGCAACGCAAGGCGCAGTGGCGAACCTGGAATGTCATCGCCACACCGCTGCTATCAGGCATCACGCCTGAACGTTCCACGCTGATCGGCATGCCGGACGGCATGGGATGGGCACTTGTTCATGACCAGCAGACCATTACACCCGATATCCCGGTCGAGTCACTGCGCCAGCATAATCATCGAAGGCTTCCGTCGCCCTCCTCGTCAGGCCTTGTGCGCCAGGACATCATCGCCCCCCTGACCGAGCTGATCCATGAGATAAAGCCTGCCACGATTCTGGTGACAGACCCCGAATTCGATCCCCACCCGGATCACCAGGCAGCTTCGCTGGCACTTGCATTGGCACTGGCCGATAGCGACCATCAGCCAGAGGCCATCCTGATGTACGCCAATCACTATCAAGGGGGCTATCCACCAGGGCCCGCCGGTCAGCCAGCCTGGACGCCACCCGGCAGTATCGCAGTCAAGCAACTGTTCCATGACGCACCAGCCCCATACCATCACGTGCTAAGCCCGGAGCTTCAAAAACACAAGGCATTACTGCTGGACAGCATGAGTGATTTATCATATCGGTTTTCACCCCGCCAACAGCGCAGGAAAGCCAGACGTTCCGGCTTTACATCACGGTTTGCAGTAGAAAGGGATCCTTACTTTCAGGCGGCCATTCGGTCTACGGAATTCTTTAGATGCATTGAAACAAAGGCGTTCCTTGACGGGTGGGCCCGGGAAATTTGAGCGCGTATTAACGAGTGCGCTACCATGTTGACCTCTCCCATGGTTGGCAATGTGTCATGTCTCAGCGTGTTCTTCTGGTAGTTCGCAAACTCAGTATTGGCGGCATTGAACGCAATACAATCAATCTGGCCAATGTGCTTCACCGCGAGGGACATGAGGTTCACATTCTGGTTCTCAAGGGCGGACATGAACTGACACCGGACCCGGGTGTTCACGTCCACCGAAAGGACTTCGACAAGGCCTTTCGTAAAACCGGCATAGGTCTGCTGTACGATCTTGCTACCCGTGCACTGCTGTCCCCCCTCATGAAGGGGTCAGGCTTTGTGTGGCGCGGCTGGTACGGCGGGCGCTATCTGAAACGCTTTGTAGCTGCGCTGGAACATGATCATGGTCCGCTGGATCGAATTATCATGCGCGGCCAGGGCGCCTTTGAAACCGTGTGGTCCTGGCGTGATCCTCGGCTCTGGCAGGTTACGGTATCCTGGCCTGGTGAATACGGCGGTCGCCTCCGAGGGTTCTATCTGCGAAGGCTTTATGAAGGCAAACAGGTAGTCTGCAATACGCCAAACGTTCGCCGCCAACTGGAAGAACAGCTGGCCTTCTACGGGATCTCGCCAGCACGCTGGACGACCATCGGTAATGTGTGTGATATCGACGGCATCAGGGAGCGGGCCAATGAGGCGGTAGAACTTCCTTCTCGTCCCTTTGTAGTGCAAGTGTGCCGCCTGTCAAACGTCAAGCGACAGGACGTTCTGGTTAAAGCCTATCTCGCTGCCGGCATTGATGAAGATCTGGTCATTGTCGGTGATGGCCCCATGCGCCCCCATGTCGAAGCCGTGATTCGTGAGCACAATGCGGAGGACCGCATCCACCTGATCGGAAGCCGCGTTAACCCCTACCCCTGGATGAAGCACGCACGCCTGTTCATCCTTAGTTCGCGCAGTGAGGCATTCGGTATCGTGCTGGCAGAAAGCATGATTTGCGGCACCCCCTGTGTAGCACCGGATGTGCCCGGCGGTATTCGCAATGTACTGATCAATGATCAGGCGCGCCTGATCGCAGATGACACCATTGCGTCACTGGCCGCCAGGATACGTGAAGGTCTTGACAACCCTCCTGACATTTCTGCCGATCCGGAACTTTACGAACGCTATAGGGATACCCGTATCATGGAGAAGTTTCTGGCACTGCCTGTCACGCCCTGAATGGCGACAATAAAAAGGCCGCGCAGGAACCTTGGCATTCCATGCGCGGCAAGCGGGGACTACACCATCATGAAGATGTTTACATCAGTCGTTGAAACAGGGGTAAAGCGTTAAAAGGTTTCCCAGTCATCATCATTGCCCACTGCAGAGACAGCCTCGCGTCGAGGTGCCTTCGCAGCCGGAAGCCTTCCTGGAGCCGAGGCCGCAGCAGGCCTTGAAGCCCTGGCCGCCGGTGGTACTGCCGGACGTGAAGACGGCGCGGCCTTCCTCTGCCCACCGGTACTGGCTACCGCACGCCCCAGCTTGAAGAAGGCCACTTCCTGGCGAAGCTCCTCGGCCTGCTCTTCAAGTGTTCGGCTCGCAGCCGCCGCTTCTTCAACAAGCGCGGCATTTTGCTGCGTGCCCTGGTCCATCTGTGAAACAGCCTGATTCACCTGGTCGATACCGGTCGACTGTTCCTGACTTGCATGGGTAATCTCGGCCACGATGCCGCTGACCTGCTTGACGCTGGCGACGATGTCCGCCAGCGTGTCGCCGGATAGGCTGACCAGTTTGGAGCCTGACTCGACACGCACCACACTTTCCTCGACCAGCCCTGTAATTTCCTTGGCGGCCTTGGCGCTGCGCTGCGCCAGATTCCGGACTTCCGAAGCCACTACTGCAAACCCACGACCCTGTTCGCCGGCCCGTGCTGCCTCAACGGCAGCATTCAGTGCCAAAAGATTGGTCTGAAACGCAATTTCATCAATCAGACCGATAATATCGGCAATCTTCTTACTGGAGGCGTTGATCTCCTCCATCGCCTGAACGGCCTTGCCAACCACTTCACCGCCATGCACTGCCTTTTCACTGACACTGGCTGCCAGTTGATTGGCCTGCTGAGCGTTATCGGCGTTCTGACGTACCGTCGATGTCATCTCCTCCATGGAGGCCGCCGTCTGCTCAAGACTGGCAGCCTGCTCCTGGGTACGACGACTCAAATCGTCATTACCGGAGGCAATTTCCTTCGCTGCCACCTGCACGGACTCGGAGTTACTGTGCATGCGCGTTACTACCGCAGAAAGGCGCTGCTGCATCGCATGCAGGCCACGCAGCATGTCGCCAAACTCGTCAGCACGACGCGTATCAATGTCGTTGTCCAGCTCACCCTCGGCAATGGAGGCCGCCAGTTCGCGTGCTTTCAACAAGGGGGCAATGACCGAACGAATGGTCCAGAGACCGACGATTGCCGTGGAAACAGCCGCCACGACGATGGCCAGCCAGATAACCCACTGCTCAGTATTCGAACGTGCCATGGAATTGGCGTAAAAGGTGGCGGACTGATCGTTCTGAATGGCCAGAAGCTGGTTGCTGATGTCGCGGGCTTCATGAAAGCTGGCCCTCACGTCACTGACGTACAGATCTCGAGCCTGGTCATAATTGGAGGCGCGAATGGCCGCCAGCATCCGCTCAAGTCCTGCGGACATCGCATCATAGGTATTGATGAAGCGTATGGCGACCTCACGCTCCTCACCCGATGACACCATGGCCGGATAATATGCGGCCAGGCTGGTATTGACCGCATCCTGGGAGGCCTGCACCGCCTTGAGGATCTCCGCCGACTGGGCATCATCCCTGAGGGTGGTCATGCTCAGTGACTTGCCGCGAATTTCGGACAATTCACTCTTGATGGTGCCCAGAGACTGGGTGGCAATCAGGTTGTTCTTGTAGACCCGTTCAAGGTCACCGTTGGCTTCGTGAATGCCATAGGCACCAAAAAGGCCAAGAGCAACCACGACGACCACGCCACTGCCGAAGGCACCAATGAGACGATATCTTACGCTCTTGAATCGATCCGCAACTGTCATGTTCGTTTAATCCATGCTTGGGAGTTGTTGATACCCTGCAGGGATGCTGCCCCGATCCATGGGCGCCATCCGACAGTATTAACCGCCTTTCCGGTATCGGCACTCGCTTGAAAAAATTAAACGCCTGACAATAAAAAGGGGCCCTGTCAGGCCCCGATACCCATCAGATTCAGGAAATGGCACGTTATACGCGGCTTCCGGTCGGAACCACGACACGGCGCCCTGCAGTGGCAGCTCCCAGCCAGTACTCGGAAAACAGCCCGTAACACCCGGCCGCCAGCAACCCGCCAATGAAGACGGAAAAGTGACGAAGATCACCCAGTGCCGGTATGAAATTAATGATGATCGTAACGACTCCAGCGACCAGAAGAGCTTTAACCGCTTCGAAGTTGACCCCCCCCTGGAAGTAATAGGCGCCCTGACTGTCATCAATGAACAACGCGTTCACATCGACCTTTTGACGCTTCAGCAGGTAGTAATCCAGCAATACAATGCCGTAGATCGGGCCAATGAGGGCCGCCAGCAGATCGACGGTGTAATGGATGATGTCCGGATTATTGAACAGGTTCCAGGGCGTAATGAATATCGAGCCGATGGCCGCAATCATGCCCCCGGTCCGCCAGCTGATACGCTGCGGTGCGACGTGAGCAAAGTCGAATGCCGGTGACACGAAGTTGGCCACGATATTAATGCCAACGGTGGCAATGATGAATGTCAGCACACCCAGTGCCGCAGCCGTTGCATTATCGATGCGAGCCACCGTCTCTACCGGATCGCTGATCATCTCGCCAAACACGGCGGGGGTTCCGGATACCACCACGATCGTAATGACCGAGAACAGCAGGAAATTGACTGGCAGGCCCCAGAAATTGCCGCGCCGAACGTCTGCCTCACTGCGGCAATACCGCGAAAAGTCGCCAAAATTGAGGGTTGGTCCTGAAAAGTAACCTGCTACCAGCGCCGCAGCGACCACCATCTGCCACACCGCATCCATTCCGCTCAACTCTTTGCTGCCGATCGAAAAGCTGATGTTGCTCCAGCCAGCCTTGTACACAATCCAGCCAGCCAGCAGAAACATGACCGCATAGACCGCAGGCCCGGCCCAGTCGATAAACCGCTTGATGGCATGCATGCCATGCCAGAACACCAGCGCCTGAAGCACCCACATGATTGAAAACCCGATCCAGCCCAGCAGCGACAGCCCCAGAAAATACTGCCCGGCCAGAGGTTCAAGCGATGGCACCCAACGCAACAACACCAGAACCAGTGCGCTGGAGGCCAGGTAGGTCTGAATGCCATACCACACGACAGCAATCAGGCCACGGATGACAGCTGGCACATTGGCACCCCTGATGCCAAAGGACAGGCGACATACCACAGGAAAGGGCACACCGGTACGCTGACTGGGACGCGCCATCAGATTGGCAACCACCTGGACGATGCCGATGCCTACCAGCAGGGATACGAGCACCTGCCAGCCGGCCAGACCCAGCGCGAACAGACTGGCGGCGAACACGTAGCCCCCCACGCTGTGCACATCAGACATCCAGAAGGCGAAAATATTATAGGCCGTCCACTTCTGCCGAACCGGCCCCAGATCGTCGTTGTAAAGCGTCGGACTCCAGTCACGCGTGTTGTAATTGTTATCCATGCTGCGGCTCCAAAGCGGTGAGAACACAAGGTGTGGTCCTTTTGTATACAAAAGGCGTGCCAACTCGATGCTCAAGGCGCTATTTCCGCATCATTCAAATACACCAGGGGCCATGTCAGTCTTGTCGATGCCCCTGAACAGCGCATGAATGCCACGCCCTGCACTTATCGTGTGCAGGAAATGACGTTTATTGTATACAAAACAGCGCGCACTCTGTCGACACACACCTGGCACGCTTCCTGCTTAAATAACAGCATGGCTTACTAAAAGAGCGCATCACATGACCCAGGCACACCAACGTCATCTATTCGACTCCACTCGAATACAGCAGCTACTCCCTGACGACACCGTCTATGTCAGCCTGTGGCAGGCCATCATCGGTCAACGACTCCGGCCCGGCGCCCGGCTGCCGGAAGATGCGCTGGCACGGGCACTTTCAACCAGTCGGACCGGCATTCGCCGTGCCCTGCAGCGCCTGAGTCTGGAAGGGCTCATCGTACTGGCGCCACACCGAGGTGCTCGCGTGGCCAGCCCTACCCCGGCAGAAGCCAGAGAGATATTCGAAGCGCGGCGCATCATTGAATGCGGCCTGATACCGGCCGTGGTTCGTCATACCACCGCCACCGATACCCAGCGCCTTGAAGCCCTGGTCCACCAGGAGAAGCGCGCCATTGCCACGGGGAATCGCATGGAGGCCATTCGCCTGTCCGGAGAATTTCATATTCGATTGTTCACACCGGCCGACAACACCCTTTTACTGGAATCACTGGCACAGCTTGTGTCGCGCACATCCCTGTTGATCGCACTTTACCCACCAGCCAATACCCATCCCTGCCACTGTCAGCATGATGAATTGATCACGCTGATCACTGAGGGCGAAGCAGACCAGGCGACCCGATGGATGCACCATCACCTTGAAGCACTTGAGCAGGGGCTCGAAATGACACCCCGCGATACCGACCTGCCCGACTTCGAAACGCTCTTCAGTACGGACCCATCATCAAGGAACGCATCATGAACTGGCATATTGCCAACCCCAACACCGGCCAGGCGATGAGCGACCTGCTGGCCACCACCCTCACTCACCGCTTTCCTGCGCTGGATATCGAGGTCACAACCTCGCCCTGCGGCCCGGCTTCACTTGAAGGGCATGCAGATGAAGCCCTTGCCGTGCCAGGTCTTTTAACCCGCATCATCGAAGCCGAACACCACCACCCAAGGTGTCGTGGTCATGTCATTGCCTGCTTCGGTGATCCCGGTATTGCCGCCGCTCGAGAGGTTGCCCGGCGGCCGGTCATCGGCATGGCAGAAGCCGCCATGGCCAGCGCCCGGCTGATCGGCGAACGCTTCTCGATCATTACCACACTGGCACGCACTGTACCGCTGGCACGACGGCTGGTACGTGAATATGGCCATGCGCAACACTGTGGTGGCATCCATGCCAGCGGCATCAACGTGCTGGACCTGGATAGCGATTTGGCCTTTAAACGCGTACTGGAAGATAGTGAACAGTTATTGAGCGCCGACCAGAGCGATGTCCTGATTCTGGGCTGTGCCGGCATGGCTCCCTGGGCGCCCGGATTACAGGAACGACTTGGCCGCCCTGTCGTTGATGGCGTAAGCGCCGGTCTACAGCTGCTGGTTCACCTTGACCAACTGGGCCTTTCACCTGCCAAGCAGCACGATCGCGCCCTGCCGATCGACAAGCCGGTCATCGGCCCGCATTCACACCTTTATGCCAGACTTCACGAGGACACCCGTTCATGAATACCCACTACCCGCGCGACCTCAGGGGATATGGCGAGCACCCCATTGATCCGCAGTGGCCGGGCAACGCCCGTATCGCAGTCCAGTTCGTGCTCAATCATGAGGAAGGCGGAGAAAACAATGTCCTGCATGGTGATGATGCCAGCGAAGTCTTTCTGTCGGACATCATTGGCGCCACCGCCTATCCCGATCGTCACATGAGCATGGAATCACTGTATGAATATGGCACCCGGGCCGGAGTATGGCGCGTATTGCGGGAATTTGACCGTCGGGGCTGGCCTTTGACCGTCTTTGGTGTGGCCATGGCACTTGAACGCTATCCGGAAATGGCCGACGCCTTTTTAAGCCGCGGCCACGAAATCGCCTGTCATGGCTGGCGCTGGATTCATTATCAGGACATGCCCATCGACCAGGAACGGGAACACATGGCACGCGCGGTCGAGATTTTCAGACGATTGACCGGGGCCGCGCCATCCGGCTGGTATACCGGCCGCGACAGTCCTCGTACCCGCCAGCTGGTGGTCGAGCACGGCGGCTTTACCTACGACTCGGATTATTACGGTGACGACCTGCCCTTCTGGACCCGCGTACAATGCCACGATGGTACGACCAAACCTCACCTCGTAGTGCCTTATACCCTCGATACCAATGACATGCGCTTTGCCACGCCGCAGGGGTTTCATAATGGCGATCAGTTCTTTCATTACCTGAAGGATGCGTTCGATGTTCTGTACGAGGAAGGCAAACAGCATCCAAAAATGCTGTCCATCGGGCTTCACAGCCGCCTGATCGGCCGGCCTGGCCGCTTCCGCGGTCTACAGCGCTTCATGGATCATGTGGCCGCTCATGACAGGGTCTGGATAACGCGCCGCATCGATATTGCAGAGCACTGGAAGACCCATCACCCGGCCGGTGAATAGCACTCAAGTCTCTCATTAAAAACGCCGCAACTGCGGCGTTTTTAATGATAAAACGAGATGGCAGCGCAGACCGTCACCCCGTTATTTCTTCAAATGCTGCCAACAGTGCCCGATCATGCCCGGGAGGCGCCAGCAGGGAAACGCCCCACGGGCAGCCGTCATCCTCAAGCCAGGGCTGCGCCAGTACCGGTGCCCCCCATAATCCGCCCAGCGCAGTCATGCCCATCAATCGTTCGCGATAATCGGCCAGTGATCCGGCAGGTGTAGTCAGGCGGGGCGCAGCGCCCGGTGCCGAGGGCAGGCAGATCAGCCTGCGCCCTCCGTCACTCCAGCGAATCAACCGGCGTATGATGGCCAGACGCTGATGCTCGGCTTCAGCCTCGGCAGTAGCGTCCAGCTCGGCGCTCCAGTCAAAACGTGCCTGAATATCCGGGGCAAAGGTGGGGCGGGTCCGGGTGATCCAGTCACCATGCTCACGCCACAGCGACCGCCCCTGCAGTATTCTGAACGTGGCACTGGCTGATTTCACAACCGACAGGGGCAGTGTTTCCACACTCACGTTTTCCACATGCCGTGTCAGCCGGGAAGTTATCCGGTCAAATGCCCCCGCCGGCATCCCCTCGGGACGCAGCACGGTCACACCGCTGAATGTCACATCAGCCTGTGCCGGCAGCAGCACATCCGCGACCGCAGCGAGGGTTTTCATATCCCGCGTCAGCCATCCCACCGTGTCAAACCGGGGCGCAAGGCGGACCATCCCGGCAGTGCTGATGGCGCCCCAGCTGGGGCGCAGGCCATAAAGACCACAATAGCTGGCCGGCACGCGAATGGAGCCTCCCGTATCGGTTCCCAATCCGATATCGGCCTCTCCCCGGGCCACAGCCACTGCAGATCCCGAGCTTGAGCCGCCGGGCAATCGGTCCGGAGCTGACGGATTGGTGGGCGTGCCATAATGGATATTGGCCCCGTTCAGGCTATAGGCCAGCTCATCGGTCAGGGTCTTGCCGGTGAGATGACACCCGGCGTTCAAAAGCGTCGCGATTACCGGAGAACTGGACTGCGGTACAGGGTGCGTGGCCAGCCAGTCCGGATTGCCGGCACCGGTAGGCAGCCCCTTTACATCAAACAGGTCCTTGACCGCCAAACGCTGGTAGTCGAGCGGACCGCTACCGGTGGGCGGACGAATGCTGCGGGGGGTAACCCAGAAGGAAGACGTTGTCATGCACTACATCCTGATCATGTTGTTGTTATTGATAACAGGGAGGCTACGGCCGACACCGAGCCTCCGGTGAGGCTATGACAATTCGTCAAGCTGTTCGAAATGATGCGATAACCGTGCCATTCGCTGGCGGCCGGATTTCAAATGTTCATGCAGCACGGCACTGGCCAGGATATTGACGAGACTCATCGCTGCGGCATAGCTGTCAAAGGCGGAGATACTGTCCAGCGGACAAATGACAGACCAGTCCGCATGCTGTCGGGCTGATGTGGCCGTACCATCGGCGATCAGCAGAACCGAACAGGGCAGCGTATGCAGATGCGCCATCAGCCGATCAAATGACGTGACCCGGCGTCTGAATCCCACGACCACGACCACATCGCGGTCGCCAAGCGAGGCCAGCTCCTCGGCCAGCGTCTGACCCGGCTGGGGTAACACATGGACCTGACCGCGCACCTGCAGCAACTGCTGCCGCAGGTGCAGGGCCACCGGGTAGCTGTTGCGGAACCCCATGACCACCACGTTATCCGCGGTCGACACGGCCTGAGCAATCGCTCCCAGGGTGTCCGGATCAAGACCATCCAGCATGGCCTTCACATTGGCCTGCTCACGTTCGAAATGACGATGGAAGGCCTGCACAGTGTGTCCGGGCTCGGTCACCAGTGGCACCCCCAGATTACGCAATTCACGCGCGTGCTCGCGCACCTCCTGAAAATGGGCGAATCCCAGCCGCTTGAACAGTCTCGTCACCGTGGCCTTTGACACGCCGGTCAGGCGTGCCAGGTCTGCTGCACTGTAGATGGCGAAGTCATCAAAGTGGGCCAGAATAAAATCTGCAACACGCCGCTCGTGGGAGGGCAAATCCTGGTAGTAGGCCTCAATGCGTTGTCCGATATGCTGCGTCATAGTCGAGACATCAAGGGTCTGAGCGCAGTCGGAACATCGTCTATCGGCGCCGGCTGCCGGCTGCTCAACTGGGCACGAATGCCTTCAATGTGATCACGACCGAGCTGGTAAACCCTATCGGCGTCATCGACAATCAGCGCCTCCAGCAGAAGTTGATGATCTTCCTCCATATAGCATGACGCCGGCCCGTGTGTCCGAAACAATACGACCAGTGCCGATACATGCACCAGTACGCGCATCAATGCATCGCCCAGCGGCCGATTCGGGCAGCGACGCGCCAGCATTTCGTGAAACTCTCTGGAGCACTGGGTCCGAATCATGTCGTGCCCCTGATAATGGGCGCGACGCTCGGTGTCCAGCAGGTCCTTCAGGACCTGGCGGTTTACAGGTGTCAGAGTGCCACTCAGCAGGGCAAGGGCTTCCCTGTCGAGCGTTGACCAGATGGTAAAGACATCATCCAGCTCCTCTTCGGTGGTCGTACGCACCTGAGCGCTGCGATGCGCCGCCCGCGTGACCAGCGCCAGCTCTTCCAGATGGATCAATACCTGCTGAATCACCGTACGCGAACAGCCATACAGCATGGCCAGCTCCTTTTCCCGCAGCACTGTGCCCGGGGTCAGACGGTGCCGCGCCATCGCATCCCTTAAATGCTCGGCGATGCGATCAACCTCGGTCATTTGCGTCGTTATCAACGGGGTCATGTATGCACTCCCTGAGCCGCCAGCATGGGCAGGTGATCCGTAATGGTTCCAGACGGCGGGATCAAATCACAACCTCGCAGGATCATCGCACACAGAAAATCCGCGGCCGCATCAAAATCTTCGGCACTCTGGGCCTCCTTGCCGGTGACGCCCAGAATCTGAACTTCAAAATCCGCATAGTGCTGTGTCGAGGCCCAGATCAGAAAGATCAATCGAACAGGATCCATGCGACGCAACCGCCCCTGATCCATCCAGACCGCCAGCACCTCAGCCTTGTCTGCCATCCAGGCACGGCCGACGCTGCCGAGGTAATCCTGCAGGAACGGAGCCCCCTGAAGCATTTCCGTGGCAAAAAGCCGTGAGGCCTGTGGGTGCAGCCTGGCCTGTTCGATCTTGGCTCGAATGAACCGACTCAGCACCTCGGCCGGGTCATCCTCGACACGTATATCGTCAATCTGCTCGTTCCAGCGTTGCATGGTGCGTGCCAAAAGGGCCTTGTACAGCACCAGCTTGGATGAAAAATAATAAAGAATGTTGGATTTCGGCAACCCGGCCTCTTCGGCGATCAGCCGCACACTGGTGCCACGAAAGCCGTGGCGGGCAAAGCAGCCCTCGGCCACGTCAAGAATCAGTTGTTCATTGGCAAGGCGCGTTTTCGCCCTGGATGTTCCCTGCTCATCGGACCCTGCTGTCATGCGCATGTCGCCTGAAATAATGATGCATCGGTCAGTATGCATACCGTGTCGTCAGTTATTTTCATGTACTACCAGAAAATATCGATATATTAAACTCTGTACAGTTGGTCAGCTTTTTGCATTGTAATGTCTATACCAATGTCGCGGGCTTGCAGATCAGTGCACCACGACCGATAGCTGAGGGCACGCCATGCTGAGTTTCACACTGAATGATCACCCGGTGCAGTGCAAGTCACCTGCACCGGAAACGAGCGCACTCACTTTACTGCGCACCACACTGGGGCAATGTGGCACCAAGGAAGGATGTGCCAGCGGCGATTGTGGCGCCTGCACCATTACCATTACCTCTCCGGAAGCACCCGGGCGATATAAAAGTGTCAATGCCTGCATTCTGCCTGCCCACCAGCTGGCCGGCTGTCACGTCACGACAGTGGAAGGACTGGCGAAAGAAACACAGTTGCACCCGGTTCAACAGGCCATGGTCGAACACCACGCCAGCCAGTGCGGCTTCTGTACGCCGGGTATCGTCATGTCACTTTATGCCCTGTACGAAAATCGGCAGGAAGTGGATATGGTGGACGACTCGCATCTGGACCATCGCATTGAACAGGCTTTATCCGGCAATCTGTGTCGCTGCACCGGGTATCGTCCCATTCGTGACGCCGCGCGCGCCGTCATGACCACGCCATCAGGACCGCGTCCTGCACAGGACAAGGCCCCTGTCCCGCCCGCCGTGTCCACGGCACGGGACTACCTGCTGCCGACCAGCCTGAGTGACCTGCACGCCTGCCTGGCACGCCACCCGGACGCGCCGCTTGTTGCCGGGGGCACTGACCTGATGGTGGAAGCCAATGCCCGACTACGCACGTTCGACACCCTGATCGACCTGACCCGCCTTCCCGAGCTGAAACAAATCATGCCCCTCCAGGAAGGCTGGTATATCGGCGGGGGCGTCACCTTCGAGGCCCTGTTGCCGCTGGCGGAGAAGCACTACCCGGCACTGGCCGAGCTTCTGTATCGCCTGGGGTCGCGACAGATTCGGGAACAGGCCACCGTCGGTGGCAATATCGCCAATGCCTCCCCGATTGGCGATACGCCCCCCATCTGGCTTGCACTGAACGCCGAGCTGATTCTGGATGGCTTGTCCGGGGAACGGCGCCTTCCGCTGGATGAGTTCTTTACCGGCTACCGCACGACCGTGCTGGGCGCCGGAAACTACATCAAGGCACTGATTTTACCCAGCCTTGCCAGGCATCAGGCCCTGTGGGTCTGGAAACTGTCAAAACGACGCGATGACGATATTTCTGCGGTACTGATGGCCGCCAGCGCCACCGTTACAGGCGACCGCCTTGATCATGTACGCATTGCCTTTGGTGGCATGGCCGCCACCCCAGCCCGCGCGCCGGCACTCGAACAGGTTCTGGAAGGTCACCGGCTGACAGCCGCTCGGCTGGCAATGGCCAGACAGGCTCTGGCAGAGGAATTCACACCCCTGGATGATGTACGCGCCTCCAGTACCTATCGCCGTATCGCCGCAGGCAACCTGATCGAACGACTTTACTGGCACCTGAACGCCGTGCCCGGCCACAAGGAGCTGACTCATGCGTAAACTGATCCCGGCACCCGCGCCGCTTCCCTCCGACGCTGCCACACGACACAGCGCCCCCCACGACAGCGCCGTGGCGCATGTTACCGGGCGCGCCATTTACGTGGATGACCTGCCCGCCCATGCTCGCATGGGGTATCTGGCCGTTGGATTGAGTCCGCATGCTCATGCGCGACTGGATGGACTGACCCTTGACGCGGTGCGCCAGAGTCCGGGGGTCATCGACGTCATCACCGCCGCTGACATTCCGGGCCGCAACGAAGTCGGTGCCGTATACCCTGGCGATCCGCTGCTGGCCGAGAGGGAGCTGCGTTACGCCGGACAGCCGGTCTTTGCCGTGGTCGCAACGGATCTGGTCAGTGCACGCCGAGCTGTCGACAAGGCCGTGATCCATGCCACGCCCCTTCCAGCCTCGCTGGATGCCGTCGAGGCCATTGCTCAGGGACTGACTGTTCTGCCGGTACACCATCACGAGCGTGCCACGCCTCTGGACCGCGGTAGCGCGATGAAAAACAACACCCAGACTCGTGAAGCCCCCGGGGAAGCGCCCGCCGCCAGTCACTGTGTCAGTGGCACTCTTTCCATCGGTGGTCAGGAGCATTTTTATCTGGAAGGTCAGATCGCTCAAGCAGAAGCGCTTGATGATGATGGCATTCGCATCCTGACCTCCAGCCAGCACCCCAGCGAAGTACAAAAGCTGGTCGCCGAAGTGCTGGACCGGCCACTTCACAGCATTGTTGCAGAAGTGCGCCGCATGGGCGGCGGCTTTGGTGGCAAGGAAAGCCAGGCCGCAGCCCTCGGCGCCATGGCCGCGCTGGCCGCCGCCCGCAATCACTGCACGGTGCGCTTTCGCCTGCCCCGGCGCGACGACATGCTGATGACCGGCAAGCGTCACCCCTTCGAAACGCACTACGAGGTCACTACCGACGACCGCGGGATTCTACGGGACACCACCATTTCATTGATTGGCAACTGCGGTCACTCGCCGGACCTGTCCGAAGGAGTGGTCGATCGGGCCATGTTCCACGCCGACAATGCCTATTACCTGGGAAATGCCAGGGTGACCGGGCACCGGGCCATGACACACACGGCGTCCAATACGGCCTTTCGGGGATTTGGTGGCCCGCAGGGCATGATGCCGATCGAAGCCGCCATGGATGATATTGCCCGGCGGCTCGGGCTTGATCCTCTGGATGTTCGCAAGCGCAACCTTTATACCGACCAGAAAGACGAGACCCACTACGGGCAGAGACTGGACCAGCACCTGATCGGCCCGCTGATTGATCAACTGGAGAAACAAAGCGACTACCGACACAGACGCCAGGCCATTACGGCCTTTAACCAGGAAAACCCGATCATCAAACGGGGGCTGGCGCTGACCCCCGTCAAGTTCGGCATTTCGTTTACCGCTCAGCACCTGAACCAGGCCGGAGCACTACTGGCGATCTATACCGATGGCAGTGTACTGATCAACCACGGCGGCACCGAAATGGGCCAGGGCCTGCATACCAAGGTATGCCAGATCGTGGCGCGGGTATTTGATATCCCACTGGGACGGGTACGCATCAGCGCGACGCGTACCGACAAGGTTCCCAATACGTCGCCGACCGCTGCGTCATCAGGGGCAGACCTCAATGGCATGGCCGCCCGGGACGCCGCACTCACCCTGCGAGCACGGTTACTGGATCTGGCCGCCGAACAATACCGCCAGCCCCGCGACAGCCTGACCTTCAGCGACGGCCAGCTGATCGCCGATGGCTGGTCGATGCCCTGGGAAGCACTGATTCAGGCGGCCTACCTCAAACGAGTTCCCCTGTCCGCGACCGGATTCTACTCCACCCCGACCATTCACTATGACAAGACCACCGGCAAGGGCCATCCCTTTTTCTACTATGCCTATGGTGCGGCCGTATCAGAGGTGGAAATCGATACCCTGACCGGTGAGCACCGGCTGCGGCGCGTCGATATCCTGCATGATGTGGGAGACAGCCTGAACCCGGCCATTGATCGCGGCCAGATCGAAGGCGGCTTCATCCAGGGGGCCGGCTGGCTGACCACGGAAGAACTCAAGTGGGATGACAAGGGCACCCTGCTGACCACCGGGCCGGCCACCTACAAGATCCCGGCCTACAGTGATACCCCGCCGGTATTCAATGTGGCGCTACTGGAAGGCCATCCGTGTTCGCAGGCTACCATCTACCGCTCCAAGGCAGTCGGTGAGCCGCCCTTCATGCTGGCCCTGTCAGTGTGGTCCGCCCTGCGAGATGCCCTGTCGAGCCTGACCAATTACACCACCAGCCCGGCCCTGGATGTCCCCGCCACGCCGGAAAGAATCCTGCTGGCCGTCGAGGCCATCAAGTCCGCCAGCACACCGGCCGCGTGCCCGGAAGGGGCCGACCATGGATGAGCTTGCAACCATGACCACCTGGTACGATGCCCTCGCCTGGTGCAAGCGCACCGGCGTACCGCACGTGCTGTGCACGCTGGTCTCGAGTGCCGGCTCGACACCGCGCGAACCCGGTGCCGGTATGCTCGTGACACACGACCAGATCATCGACACACTGGGCGGGGGGCAGTTTGAGCATCAGTTGATCGCTCTGGCGCGAAAGCAACTGGTCACGGGCGATGCCCACATGCAGCTTGAGCGCTTTCCCCTGGGCGTACGCTCGGGCCAGTGCTGTGGCGGCCATGTCAGCGTTCTGGTCACGACAGACCCGGGGGCCACATCGCGACTGGCCCTGTTCGGCGCCGGTCATGTGGCCACGGCACTTGAACGCCTGCTGGCCCCCCTGGACTGGCGCATCGACTGGTATGATAGCCGCCCGCTGCCCGGACATGTCGGCAGCTCGCCTCGAACCCGTTGTCATTTCGAGCACGACACCCTGGCCACCGCCGAGTGCCTGCAGCCCGGCACTCATGCACTGGTCATGACCCATGACCATCATGAGGATGAAGCGCTGATCCAGCGGCTGGCGACGCATGGCACCCTGGCTTCCGTTGGCATGATTGGCTCGGCAACCAAATGGGCCAGGTTTCGTCATCGACTTCTGGCAGGCGGCACCACCGAGCAGCAGCTGAATCAGGTAAGGTGCCCGATCGGTCTGCCCGGCATCGGAGGCAAGCGGCCTCATGAAATTGCCATCGCTGTCGCAGCAGAGCTTCTGACGCTTGCACCGGTAGCGTCGCCCTCCGTGCTGCGAGGCCTGGACGGGCCGGCATTGACACATATTGAACAGATTACCGAACCATCATGATCACGGCCTGCCGAAGCGGGCCCTTATGTGGACCACCATCATGACCCATGAAGCACCTGTTGTTTTACGCGGCCCTGTATTGCACTTTACCGCCGACCCGGGCGAGGACATTACCCCTGCACCTGGCAGTGTCGAGTATCTGGATGATGGCGTACTCGTCATCGAAAACGGCCGCGTAACCCGCCTCGGGGCGGCAGAGGCCCTGTTAAGCGAGCTTCCGGAAAACATTACTCTTTATCACTATCCGGACAAGTTGATCATGCCGGGGTTCATCGATCCCCACCTGCATTTCAGCCAGCTCGATATCATTGCCTCCTACGGCCGGCAGTTGCTGGACTGGCTTAACGAGTACACCTTCCCGGAAGAGATGCGCTTCAGCGACCCTGCCTATGCCACGCACATGGCAGAGGATTTCATGGACGAAATGCTGCGGTATGGCACCACTACGGCGCTGGTCTTCTGTACCAGCCACCCCCATTCGGCTGACGCCCTGTTTGAAGCGGCTCGCCGACGGGGCTGCCGGATGCTGGCCGGCAAGGTCATGATGGACCGCAATGCACCAGCGGCCCTGTGCGATACACCAGCGCGGGCCGATCATGAAAGCCGGGCGCTGATTGAACGATGGCATGGCGTCGATCGGCTGGAATATGCCATTACGCCTCGCTTTGCGCCGACATCCAGCCCAGAGCAGCTCAATATTGCCGGGCGACTGGCACAGGATTTCCCGGACATGGTCGTTCAAACCCACCTGAGCGAAAATCAGGGCGAGATCGACTGGGTGGCATCCCTTTACCCCCAGGCCCGGGACTACCTTGATGTCTACGATCAGGTCGGCCTGCTGAGAGACCGCTCGGTGTTTGCCCACTGCATTCACATCGATGACGACATCCGTCAGCGCCTGGCCCGCGCCGGGGGCCGAATTGCCTATTGCCCCACGTCCAACCTGTTTCTGGGCAGTGGCCTGTTTGATGCCAGACGTGCCCGCGAGCAACAGGTAATGACGGGGATTGCCAGTGACATCGGGGCCGGCACCAGCCTGTCTCAGTTGGCAACTCTGGCGGCGGCCTATCAGATCAGTCAGCTTCAGGGCCATCCGCTGACGCCCTGGCAGGGGTTCTATCAACTGACCCGCGGCAATGCACGCATGCTGTCGCTGGACAGCCGCATTGGAAGCTTCGTCCCGGGGATGGAAGCTGACGTGGTGGTTCTGGATCCGGCCGGTTCACCAGCCCTGTCACGCAAGGCCGCTCGCTCGAAAAACCTGTTCGAGACGCTCTTCAACCTCATGATGCTGGGTGATGATCGTGCCATTCACGCAGTACACGTACAGGGCCGCCCGATGACCACAAGTGCGGTCAGCAGGTAGCACCACCCGTACACGGACCGCCAGACGATGCTCGCCTGCCGGTCCGCGTTCGATGCCGTAATCACACGGTTACTACAACAACAAAGACTCACCAACACGACATCAGGATACTTTCCCATGACATCCAACGATCTGGTTTATCAACACGGCGACCGCCCGCCCCCCGTGACTGCGGCACTGGTGGCCTTTCAGCATGTACTGGCGAGCTTCGTCGGCATCATCGCACCGACCATCATTGTCACCAATGCACTGGGACTTGGTGCTGAAGCGCCTTATCTGATCAGCCTCTCCCTGTTGATTTCAGGTATCAGTACCTTCATACAGACCCGGCGTTTCGGTCCCGTTGGCTCGGGACTACTGAGCGTTCAGGGCACCAGCTTTTCGTTCGTGGCCGCCCTGATCTCGGCGGGGATGATTGCCCGACAACAGGGCGCCGATGATCAGCAGGTTCTCGCCACGCTGTTTGGTATCTGCATGGCAGGAAGCCTGATCGAGGTCGTACTCGGGGGCTTTTTGAACCGGCTCAGACGCCTGATCACACCGACCGTTACCGGAATTGTCGTCACCTTGATCGGCCTGAGCCTGATCCATGTGGGGATGACCGATATCGGCGGCGGTTTTGGAGCCGAGACCTTTGGTGCACCGGCCAATCTGCTTCTGGCCCTGGCCGTGATTGTTACGGTACTGGCCTGTCAGCTGAGCCGCTGGCCACTTCTCAGGGTGGGATCGGTCTTTGCAGGGCTGGTCATTGGCTGCATTCTGGCGGCCATGTTTGGCATGTTTACCCCGCCCACCGATGACAGCCCTCTCTTTCGCCTGCCAATGCCGTTGCACTACGGTCTTGATTTCAATCTGGCGGCCTTTATACCGGTTGCCTTTGTATTCCTGATCACGGCCATCGAAACCGTAGGAGATCTGACTGGCTCATCCCGAGCGTCCTTCATGCCCACTCACGGGCCGGACTATCAACGCCGCATCCGAGGCGGCGTCATTGCCGATGGCCTTAACTCCCTGCTTGCCGGCTTTTTCAACACTTTCCCCAATACGACATTCAGCCAGAATACCGGCGTCATTCACCTCACCGGCGTAGCCAGCCGACATGTCGGGCTTTATGTCGGGGTCATTCTGATGGCGCTGGGGCTGCTGCCCTCACTGGGTGGGTGGCTTCAACAGATTCCGAAGCCGGTACTTGGTGCCACCACCACCCTGATGTTCGGCCTGATCGCGGTATCCGGCATTCGCATTCTTGCCGAGCAGCACATGACTCGAAAACGCATCATGTTGATTGCGCTGTCCCTTGGGGCGGGGCTTGGCGTGCAGGTGGTACCCGATATCACGGCGCAATTGCCGGACGCTCTGAAGGCGGTGTTCAGCTCATCGATCACCACCGGTGGGCTGGTGGCCATCATTGGCCACCTTTTGATGCCGGAGCGCGAGCTACAGGAAAAGGACGAGAAGAACGAGGCAGAAACCACCGAGCCGGTAGCGGAGACCTCATCGACGGTAAATCAGGCAGGTTGATACCACAGGGGCAGCTCAGCTGCCCCTGTAAACACTGTAGGCCCAGGGCGTGACCAGCAGAGGGACGTGATAATGCGCCTCGTCCGCCAGGGTAAAGGCCACCGGAACGTCGTCCAGAAAACGAGCCTGATGCTGGCCATTGGCGGCAAAATAATCACCGACCGAAAAGACCAGCACGTAGCGCCCGGCCACATCACTGCCTTCCAGCAATGGTTGATCTACACGGCCATCGGCGTTGGTGAAGGTATCCGCCAGCGCGTCTGTTTCGCCCTCACGGTACAGGCGAAGGCGAACCCCTGCTGCAGGCCTGCCGGCAGCTTGATCAAGTACATGAGTGGTAAGTCGAGTCACAGGCCACCTCGTGAATTAACAGGATAATGAATATGACGGTAACACTTGCCGAACTGAACGCCCTGCCAGCGGACCAGTTTGTAAAGGCACTGGAAGGGCTGTATGAACATTCGAACTGGATTGTTCGCGATGCGGCAGCCCGGCGTCCGTTTGAAACACCTGAGGCATTGATCCAGGCCACCCAGGGCGTAGTGTGCAACGCCTCGGAGGCACAGCAGAAGGCGTTGATCTGCGCACACCCCGAGCTTGGAGAAGCCCAGCTTCATCGGCTGACTACCGCGTCACAGCAGGAGCAGCGCGGTGCGGGCCTGGTCGCCGCCCCTCCGGAGCAGTTGACCCGCCTCAGGCAACTGAATGCGGCCTATCGACAACGGCACGGATTTCCGTTTGTGGTGGCCGTCAAGGGTATGACGGCCACCATGATACTGGACGCACTTGCCGTTCGCCTTGAGCGCCCCGGCGATGTTGAACTGGCCGAGGCACTCGAGCAAATCGGACGAATCGCAGCGATCAGGCTGGCAGCCCTGCTTGACGTGCCGCCCGAATAACCGCAATTTCAAAGGCGTCGAGGGCCATCGCGACATCATCGGCACGCACCGACTCATCCGGATGGTGGCTTACTCCTCCACCACAGCGAATGAACAGCATGCCAACATCGGTCAGTGACGCCATGGCCATGGCATCATGGCCAGCGCCACTGAACAGATGCAGGGCTTCATCACCCTGAACCTGCGTTACCGCCCTGCTGACACAATCCTGTAACCAGTCAGCGCAGGCAACCGCGCTGGCGCTGTGCGTATCCTCCCAGTGCATCGTCAGCTCACGAGCAGTACAGATGCGCTCAAGTGACTCCACGATAGCCGCTACGGTCCGGTCACGCACGGCATCTTCCTGCGCCCGCACATCCAGACTGAAACTCACGTCGCCCGGAATAACGTTCACGGCTCCGGGCGCCACATTCATCTCACCGACCGTAGCGACTGCCCCACTGGCGCGTGCAAGTGCCTCAATGGCCAGTACCGCTTCAGAGGCGCCACACAGCGCGTCCCGGCGCAGATCAAACGGCGTGGTGCCCGCATGACCAGCGCAACCGGTCAGCGTAATTCTGGCGCGCCGTGCGCCGGCAATCGCCGTAACGACCCCCAGGGCAAGATCACGATCTTCCAGTACCGGGCCCTGTTCAATATGGGCTTCAAGATACCCCACGATCTGCGATGACTCACGACGAGCGGTATCAATTCGACCCGGAACAAGCCCGGCTGCTTCAAAGGCCTGCTCAAGACAGATCCCTGTCGGGTCGGTCAGCGCCCACCATTCAGGCTCCCAGGTACCGGCCACCGCACGGCTGCCCAGCAGGGTTGAGCCGAAGCGCGTACCTTCCTCATCCCCGAAGGCCACTACCTCGATGGCACAGGGCAGGCGCCGTCCACTGCGCTGAAGCCGCTGCACTACGCCAATGGCCAGCATGACTCCCAGGATGCCGTCATAACGGCCGGCATCAGGCACCGTATCAAGATGAGACCCGATCACCAGCGCCGGCGCATCCGCCTCAAGCCCCTCGTAACGGCCCCACTGGTTGCCGGCTGCATCCTGATGAACTGCCATGCCCGCCTCATGCATCCACTGTGCCACCCTGGCATTGGCGTCAAGATGCACCGGAGTCAGATAACGGCGCATGATGCCGGTATCGGTTTCACTGAGCCGGGCCAGTTCATCACAGGCGGCCAGTATTTGATCGGCATCATGCATGGGGGGTGTCCTGTAATGTAGAGGTAGAGTAAATCCGGTGTGCTGCTCGCACCGCCTCGCCGGCGGGCACGGTTATATCAAACAGCCCAAGCACCTGCTCAAGCGCCGCCAGGGTTGTAAACACGCAGTCCCGGCGCGCGTTGTAGCCCATGGTCCCAATGCGCCATATCCGCCCGTGCAAAGGGCCGAAGGAAGTGCCAATCTCGATGGCGAAATCTTCCAGCAGGCAGCGTCGCACCGCTTCGCCATCCAGCCCCTCGGGGATATACACCCCGACCACGTTATGCATACGATGCTGCTGATCACCGAACAGTTCAAGGCCCATGGCCGTCAGCCCAGCGGCCATGGCCTGCCCGTGCAATTGATGACGTGCGATGGCCTGATCCATGCCCTCTTCCACCAGCAGCGCCGCACACATGCGTGCGCCATAGAGCATGGCCGTCGCCTCGGTATGGTGATTGAGCCGTTCCGGCCCCCAGTATTTGAGGATCTGGCTGAGGTCCAGGTAATTGGAGCGAATCGGCTGAGCATGACCCGCCTCATCCGAGGACTGGCGAAGTCCTGCTTCAATGTGAGCGCGCTGCATGATCTTGTCGACCGCCCGTGCTGACAGGGTTATCGGTGAGCTGCCGGAGGGCCCGGCCAGACACTTCTGAAGTCCGGCGGTTGCGGCATCAATCTGCCAGTCATCCACACGAAGCTCATTACCCGCCAGCGAGGCGGTCACATCGGTATAAAACAGTGCGCCGTGACGGCGACACAACGCCCCGATCCCCGCCAGTGGCTGACACATGGTGGTTGATGTATCGCCCTGTACCAGCGCCAGTACATGAGGTTTTACCCGTGCCAGTGCCTGTTCGATCTGTTCTGGTGTGAACACCTCTCCCCAGGGAGCTTCGATGGTGTGCACTTCCGCGCCACAGCGTTCGGCAATTTCCTTGAGCAGCAACCCGAAACGACCAAACATCGGCACCAGCACTCGCTCGCCAGGTGCCACCAAAGATACCAGTGCCGCCTCGATGCCGGCTCGCGATGTTCCATCCACGAGAAGCGTTGCTTCGTTATGGGTACGAAAGACCTGTCGATACAGTTGCTGGGTCTCATTCATGTAGCCCGTCATCGCCGGGTCATACTGACCAACGAGGGCGGCCGACATGGCTCGGGAAACGCGCGGGTCGGCATTGATGGGGCCTGGGCCCATCAGCAGGCGGCAAGGCGGCTGGAAGGTGGTGGTCATGGGAAGAAGGCCTTTATTATTGTTTCTTTGAACGTGTATATGAAACTAACGTTTCATCCCTACGATAGCGCGCTCTACCGCAAAAAAAAAGCCGGCCATGAAGGCCGGCCAGACATGAAATACAGGATTATCCGATATTCATGCAGAGGTACTTGGTTTCCAGATATTCTTCCAGCCCATACTTTGACCCTTCACGCCCAAGGCCAGAGGCCTTGACGCCACCAAAGGGTGCGGCAGCATTGGAAATCAGACCTTCATTGATACCAACCATGCCGTACTCGAGCCTTTCAGCCACACGCCATACCCGGCCAATATCCCGGCTGTAAAAATAGGCCGCCAGACCATATTCCGTGTCATTGGCCATGGTGAGCGCCTCATCCTCGGTATCAAAGGAAAAGACGGCGGCCAGCGGGCCGAAGGTTTCTTCACTGGCTACCTTCATCTCGGGCGTAGCGCCATTGATCAGGGTTGGCATATAAAAGCGCCCACCCTTTGAATGAGGCTGTCCGCCCAGCATCAGCTCACCGCCCTTGTCGATGGCATCCTGCACGTGCTCGGACATCTTCTCGACCGCATTTTCATCGATCATGGGCCCTACGGTCACGCCCTCCTTCATGCCATCGCCCACTACCAGCTCACGGTTCATGGCCGCAGCAAGTTTTTCACAGAACGCATTGATGACACCCGACTGCACGAGGAACCGATTGGTGCAGACACAGGTCTGTCCGGCATTACGGAACTTGGAAGCCAGTGCACCTTCCACGGCTGCATCAAGGTCTGCGTCCTCGAACACGATAAAGGGCGCATTACCTCCAAGCTCCAGTGAAATCTTCTGGATATTCTCGGCGGCATTGGCCATCAGGGTGCTGCCTACGCCGGTAGAACCGGTAAAGGTAATCTTCCTGACCATCGGCGAGGACGTCATGGCACCCGCAATCTCCCCGGCACTGCCCGGCAGTACGTTAAAGACGCCGCGCGGTACACCGGCACGCTCGGCCAGCACTGCCAGTGCCGTCGCCGACAGCGGCGTCTGGCTGGCCGGCTTGATGACGATCGGGCAACCGGCCGCCAGGGCAGCAGCGGCCTTGCGGGTAATCATTGATGACGGAAAGTTCCAGGGCGTAATGGCTCCTACCACGCCAACAGGCTGCTTCAGCACGACAATGCGCTGATTGCCCTTGGCCCCCGGAATGGTATCGCCATATACACGACGCGCCTCTTCGGCATACCAGCGCATGAAGCTTGCAGCGTAGGCAATTTCACCTTCTGCTTCCTTTTTGGGCTTGCCTTGCTCAAGGGTCATCAGACGGCCCAGATCTTCCTGATGCTCCATCATCAGCTCGTACCAGCGGTTGAGAATATCGGCCCGCTCAAGCGCGGTACGCGCCGACCATGCCGGAAACGCTGCGTGGGCTGCCTCGATGGCACGCAGGGTTTCCTTCTCCCCCATCCGCGGCACGCGGGCGATGGTTTCGCCGGTGGCCGGGTTATCCACCTCGATCTGCTCACCGCTGTCGGCGGCTACCCAGTTGCCATCAATAAAGGCAAAGGGCCGAAACAGGGCCTTGTCCTTGAGGTTATCCATAACATGCTCCCTTCTGGTATCTTTTCCGACTTCGTTGCTCACTGAAGACCGGCACCCTTCGAGTCTCGGACTAACGACGAAGCAGCGCCAGAAATTCCTGCCGTGTTTCAACGTGACTGCGGAAATTACCCAGCATCACGGACGTTGTCATGCTGGAATTCTGTTTTTCCACGCCTCGCATCATCATGCACATGTGCTTGGCTTCAATAATCACTCCCACCCCACGTGCACCAGTGACATCACGTACCGCCTCGGCAATCTGGCGTGTCAGGTTTTCCTGAATCTGCAGACGTCGCGCGAACATGTCGACGATCCGTGCAAACTTGGACAACCCAAGCACCTTGCCATCCGGCAGATATCCGATGTGGCATTTGCCGATAAACGGTAGCATATGGTGCTCACACATCGAGTAAAGCTCGATGTCCTTGACCAGAACGATCTCATCGGTATCCGAGGAAAAGACAGCATTATTGACCAGCTCATCAAGTGACTTGCTGTAGCCATTGGTCAAGAACTGCATGGCCTTGGCTGCACGAACCGGTGTATCGCGCAGCCCTTCCCGCTCAGGATCCTCCCCCAGACCCTTGATGATTTCGTGATAATGGTGGGAAAGCTCGTCGCACATGGGCTTTATTCATCTCTGACAGGTAAGGGACGGGCAGCCCGCATGGCTGCCCGATTCAGCCCTATCTTATCGCAAGCGCAGGAAATACGCAGTTCAGGTTGTCCCTGCAACAATCAGTGGCCTGAAACGCGTACGAGCCTCCTTGACCTTTTTGACGTAACGGCGCGTTTCATCGGCGGGATGGTGGGTACGCAGCCGGTTATAGACCTGCTGTGAACTGAGTGAATTGATTCTGGCCAGCGCCTTTTTCTTTCCGCCCCCGAAGGTCTTGTACACATTGCCGGCTCCGCCGTTATAGGCAGCAATAACACACAAGCGGCGACTTACTGGATCGTTGATGCCCTTGAGATAAACATGATTGAGCAGCCCGAGATACGCCGTGCCCACATCAATGTTGCGCCCGGCATTGAATAAATAGTCCCTGTCGGGCTTTCCGGCCTTCCGGTAGACCCGATTGAAGACATCATGGCCGGCAGTACGCGGAACAATCTGCATCAGCCCGAAAGCCGGGATATGACTGACGGCGTAGGGGTTGAAGCTCGATTCTGTCGCGATGATGGCCATGACCAGTGCCGGGTCTACCTTATGGCGGTGACTCGCCTTCTCGATGGCCGGTACAAACTGTTGAGCTCTTACTCTGAGGTGATTGGAAGATAACGGTATATTTATTCGTAATATATCACTTCCATCTGCCTGCTGGCTGCGCTCTACACGGTGGGTGGCCAACCAGCGCGCATAGCGTTTGGCCCGCCATGCGTATTCAACCGATTTACCTTCCTGGTCTCTGACCTGGCCCGCCAGCACCCCCTGTATGCCATCCGTCGGTGTATCACTCAGCCGCCCGCTATCCAGCGCACTGTCATCGACAGGCGATGCCAGCGTCTTTTCGATCAGGCGGGTCAGCTCTTCCGTGGTAGCCCCGCTCCTGAGCGTTTCAATAGTGACTCGGCCATGCTCGAAATCGATCTCGGAGCGGCTTTGCCAGTTATCATCGTAGGCCACCAGGGTCCTGGTCTGAGAAAGTCTGACATCCTGCCAGTAGGCACTGGCATGTCGTTGCACGGCTTCAAACAGGGGATCGTAATCAGCCAGTGTCTCACTGGCACTGCCCGTCCATGCGTTGACAACGCTCATCACACTATCAACACGGGCTTCCAGAGCCGGAAATTTCGAAATCCAGGGAGGGTCCTGGTCGGCACCGGCGAGCGTTACGGCCGGCAGCAGCAACCCGACCGCGAGCAGCACAGCCCGCGATCGATAAGCCGCATTACGCCAGCCAGTGAGGGGAAGATAGCGCATGGCGTTGCTGCTCCAGCGTGCGCAGGTGGGTTTCCCAGTAACCGGGGCGTTCAAGCCAGCTGAAGGCTGAGGGAAAGGCAGGGTCGTTCCAGCGCTCGATAATCCAGGCCGTATGGCGCACCAGACGCAAGGTACGCAACCGCTCGATCCATTCCAGTTCACGGCTGTCGAAGGCACGATACTGCTCGTACCCTTCGATGATTTCAGACCACTGTCGCTGCCACTGCTGGGCATCTTCTCCGCTCAACCACATCCAGAGATCGTTGATGGCGGGAGCAGTAATGGCATCATCAAAGTCCACCAGTGAAAACTCGTCATCCCGGCCCAACAGATTTCCGATATGACAATCACCATGAGTGGGCAGAAGGCGCAGCCCTGATAATGACCACTGTTCTGCCTGGGTAAGCAGTTCACTTGTCAGACGCTCATAGGTACGGCGCTGCCCCTTGTCGAGACGGCCGCACAAAAGTACCTGCTCACGACTTCGCTCCAGAAGGGGCATCGGTTCAAGTGTCGGTCGATGAACAAACGAAAAATCGGCTGCTGCCGCGTGCATCCTGCCCATCAGCTCGCCCAGTGCAAACAGGTGTGCCGGATTATCAAGCTCGGGCGCCTGCCCGGGAACGGCATGAAACAGGGCGTAATGAAACCCCTTGAACTCATGGCGACGGACACCCTCCGGCGATGTCCACACTCGCCCTGCGGGCACCTGGTGTTGTTCCAGCCAGTCAAGAAATGAAAGCTCTTCATCAATCTGCTGGGCTGTCCAGCGCCCCGGCCGGTACACCTTCAATACAAACCGCGACCCACTTTCCGCACGCCAGGCATAGACCCGGTTCTCATAACTGTTAAGTGCAAAGGGCTCGCCCTGAAGCTCAAAGCCCAGAGCTTCAATCATATCCAGCACGGTTACAGGCGTCAGGGTGTCATAGGGGTGAGTCATGGCGTTCTCCTTGGCGAGGCGGCCATGCTAGCAGATTCATGGGAGGCCGGTGTGCGTGCCAGCGTCAGCGCATTGACACGACAGGCCCCCCTCGCTCGGCAGGCTTGAGCAAGAGAGCCAAGCGTAGTCCCCGTGGTCATCACATCATCAAATAACCAGACGGTCTTTCCTGTCATGTCAGGCACTTCAAATACCTGTCGCTGGTTCTTCACCCTGCCCGCCCGAGTCAGCTGCTGCTGACGGGGTGTTGCTCGGCGCTTGTGCGCTTCAAGAAGTGGCCACGCCAACCGTCTCGCTACCCGCTGCGCCAACCACCACACCGGATCGAACCCGCGCTCCCTGCAGCGGGATACATGAGACGGAACGGGCAACAGCGCGGGTGAGTCGGCATCAGAAACCTTATAAAGATGACCTTCCAGTAAACGAAAAAGATTGTGGCCGGCACGAAAATCAGCGTGGTGTTTGAATCGAACTATCAACCAGGCAATATCTTCGTCATAAAGAAAGGGAGAAAATACATGATCCATGGGAAGCGGCTGCTTCATACAGCCACCACAGCTGCTCGAGGTGGCCGGCAGAGGATGAGCGCATCTCGGACAGGCTGAGTGATTGACGGGCAAATGTTCGAAACATCGCCGACACCATTCCTTGCCCGGCATTGCCAGAGCAAGGCACCCCTGGCAACGAAGTGCCCACAATGATGTTATATCAACCCGCCCCCACACCACGGCAAGCTCCTGAACAATGGCTTTTGCCTGATAACGGCAAACAGGCCAAGCGCTTGAACTTCAAGGATAAAACCATCAGGACTTGCGCCAGACCAGACATCATGTATAATGCGTTTCGCTGTCGCGGGAGTGGTGGAATTGGTAGACACGCTGGATTTAGGTTCCAGTGCCGAAAGGTGTGAGAGTTCGAGTCTCTCCTTCCGCACCAACAGCTTTAATTACCTTCTCTGGATATTCCTTCAAGCCCGCCAGCGGCCTCCCTCAGAAAGAATACTGCATACCCATACATGATGGCTTAACCCCTCTTTCTTGCATTGTCTGTGCTGTATGCCCAGTTGTATGCTCGCCTATAAATGGCATACATGAAGTGGCCGCAGATCAAACGAAGGTCTCTCAGATACAACATTGGCTAACCCTGAACCTGAACGCGCATCTATCATAAGCTCGACGGTAATGGCCTCTACATTCGAGTGAAGCCCAGCGACACCAAATCCTGTAGTCAGGATATAACAAGCCCCATGACACGTAGCTCCGAATGGGACCAGATGGTTATCCAAACGTGTCTACGACATCTGCGCGAGCAAGAGCCGAACGCCCTCGTAGAATGACTGCAGATGGTAGATATATCGGCAAGTGATCAGAAACAGGCGAAGCAACGCTAAAGGAAGCTGGAGAAAAGTAATATCAGTGCAGCATCGATACTGGTTGAGCACATGGAGTCATCCCATAAACGCGCATGCAGCCTGGCCGAAACATTCTTCCCACCATTTGCGACAAACCACTGGATGAAATAACCCGTAAAGACTGTGCAGGAATAGAGCAGACACTAGAGAGCAGAGGCGCTTTCAATATCGCCGGAAAAGTCTGCGACTGGATCAGCATTATCCTTTCGATGGCGACAGCACAAGGAAAATGCGAGCTCAATCCGGCATCCGAGCACAACGCCACGGGGAACAGCACATCGCAATTACCCTCACCTTTCCGAAAGTGAACTACCGGATGCATTACGGGTTTTCAAGAGCATCGCCCACCAGTGTAATAAATGGCAGCCTTGACCTGAAGTAGTTATCGAATCTCGTTAGTACTTTTCATATTAATGAACATGGAAAACCACTCCACTTACATTCATCTTTTAACATAAAAAGATTAATCATAAAAAATTTACAACCATGCTCATAGCTGCCAAAAACATTATCATTGCAGCCGTCCTGAATACTATACGCTGCGCATTCACGCTTCCTAGTATGTTACGCGCTCTGGCCGCACCCAGAATAAAAATACTTCCCACCAAACCAAGCACCCCGGCCGTAACAGGAACCAAAACAACGCCCCAGGTAAAAACTGTTACATCTTCAAGAGAAATCACGATAGGCACAAGTGCCAGATAAAATGCTATAGTCTTGGGATTCCCGATAGTAATACCCAACCCAGCCACCCATGAAGCTCCCAGCGATTTTAGATTCATGGATGGGTTAGCGTCCAACACTTCCGGCTCGTACTTCCAAAACTGCCATGCCAACCATAATAGATAAGCCGAGGAAGCTATACGAACCATCAGGAAAAAAGAAGCAAAATTGTTGACCATGACCGCCAGGCCAAATACAGCTAACGTCAAATACAGAATATCGCCACAAACAATTCCCAAAAGCAATGCAAAACCAGGAAGAATCCCGCCACCAACACTTCTAGCGACTAAAGCCGTCATTCCTGGTCCCGGTATGGCTGCAGCTATTGCCAGTGCCGACATATATGAAAATAACTGTGCGATATTTAACATGCGTATAAAATTACAACCTCATTTTTGAAGCAGCTCTTCCAGGAACCGAGCCTCAGGCAATCAGGCCCGCAGCGTTTAAAACTGTTATTTTTTACGAACATCATTTTCAGTCAAACACCCTACCCCACTACATAAGAAATGCAAAACATGAGCATTTTTCTGGAGAAGGTGGACCTGACAGAAAAGTCCGAAAAATACTCAATCGCCGACCTTGTCTATACTCATGGAATGATATAAGCAGTCATTTCTTCAATTTCTGGCTACCAACTCGGCTATCGGTGCCTTCTTGCTAGCCAGAATGACCGGCGAACGTGCAATGCCCCCCATACCGACTAGCGCAGGGCCGGCGACACCATCGACCGCCTTGGCCGCAACATTAGCGAAGGGAGCGCCGAGAGCGGCAGTCAGTCAGGCCACGGCGTTCTGACTACCATCCTGCAGGGCCTGAAGGGCTTTTTCATAGCCACCGATCAAGCCACCCCATGGTAAACCGCGCAGGGAGTCAGGCTATAAACCAACACTGACGCGCCCTCCCCGTCGCTCAAGTATGATTTTCTGATTGTAACCGAGCGTCCGCAGCGCAAGATCACGTTGATCGATATTCGATTACGATAGCCAGCGATGATACAGGTCCGCGCAGGACGAATACTCCTGCGTATTCTGGACGCAGATCAGCATGGCATGCGCCAGATTCAATATCCTGGCTATCATGCCCGACATCCAGTGGCGATGCAGTTTGTCGTCAAGACAATAAAAAACGCCGTGGCAAAAACCATGGCGTTTGTATACTTGACTCACAACAGTCCCGTATCCAGGAATCAACGATGCGGAAACACCTCTTTTCCACATTCATCAATCACGCTCTGAGGCCATTCGGGCAAACGACAGTATCTACAAAAGAAGTAATGCCCCACAACCTGCACACTGAAAGGAATCAAAAAAATCACGCGCACTGCCGAATAAATAAAATGAGCTTTCTTGCCGTCAGATCTCTTTGAGCGGGGCTGAAAACGGTGCGCCGCCTCAGACAGGCTTGGCCGCAAGTCAAGATGCCCCGAAACAGGCTCCACCGAATCAGGACCTTCTTCCATGAAGCGCCGTACATATTCGAAACGAGCCGAAAGGTCATCGATCATTGCTTGGCGAGCATTATCACTATTGGAGATCATGTAATGATAGTCATCGAACGAGAAACTGTCTTTAACGCTACCATCATCATGGAACAAGTACCCCTTGAGCTCATAATAGTAGCCCTCGATACTTCCAGCAGAATAGGCAAGACAAAACGTGCATTCATCCCAGCGACAGGTTTTTGGTTGAAAGTCGACATCACTGACAAAATAAACTCTTTTAGAGTCATGGTTAAATATTATGTACTGAAGGCCTTGGATCTTTAGCTCGCTTTTCGCAGCAAATAAAAGGGGGTAAGAAAACAAAAAACCAAGAAACGCCATAAAAGACAATGCAACGACTCCACCAGCATCAACTTCAACGTCGTAAATCCATGGCATTGCCAAAGGGAAAGATAGAAAAAAAACTAGCAATACAATTCCGCCTAGTGTGCCCCAGGAAACATACAGCCCTCTTTCACGGAACCAAGACTCTGATAACACCAAACAGTTATTTTTCCGAGCACAAACAAAGTCAGGCACTTTGACTTCTCTGCCACCCTCCTTTATGTCGAAAATATGCGATTTTGAAAACACTGAAAAACTGTTTCTGTTTTTACCAAAAACACCGACTGCCTCAAGTATCTTTTGCTGAGCTTTGTTCATGATCAGTTTTCCAATACCTTCTGTAGTTCTTTGTCACTTATCTTGACACTAGGCCAGCGATTTTCGCTACCGTAGAAGCAATGTTTCAACCAATTTTGCGCGTCACTATCTTTAACTGCCTCTATCAGCAGAGCGACACCTAGTGCGATCATAAATATCAGCCCAGCCCAACCAGACAGAAATTTAACAAAAATAGACATTATACCCAATATGGCGTTTAAGCCAGCTGAAACGCCATATAGAATCATCATTATCCAATTACCTTTTTTAGCATTTTCAATTGCATTTTTGGCGTCATAATACGCAAACCCCCAAGCGGCTCCGGCACCAAGGAAACGCCCAAAACGTCCATACCATTTTGCCCGTGCCAACGCACTTTCTTGACTAGTCGTGCTGATGCTATTAACAGCAACTGCCCGCTGTATACCTGTTTCAGCAGTATTCAAGACGCCACCGATCAACCCAACGCCGCTGGCATAATAGCGCCCCGCGGCTTCTTCATCAGCAAACACATCAGCGTCTTGCATGGCGTCTCGCGCAAACAATGTAGATACTGTACTAAACAGTAGCCCCACAGCCGCTATACGAGCGTCACTATTGACGAACGCTTGAAACTTAGGCAATGCAGTCTCGCGAATGTTCTCGGCAGTGAGAATAATAGGTTGACTCGAATTTAGCAGCCTGGCTTGCGCAGCTCGGCCTCCACCACTGCCATCTGCCACCTGTCGAAGCGCTTTGTCATCCAGTAGAATGATGTTAGGGACACGAATCATCGGTTCAGAGCCGCCAGCCTTAAGCCAAGCGCGAGCCACGCGACGCATTTGGTTAGCGCTAGGACGCTTATTGCGAGGAATACGGTCTCTCATCTGAGCAGTAAGCCAGTTGAGATGCTGTTCAGGCGTACCTGCCAATGGACGCTGCAGCATCAGTCGTCCTGTGGCCAGCATTGACGCGGCAACGTAAACATTCATGGCTGCCGAATCGAGTTGACGGGAAAGAAACTTGGCCACCGGCGCGCCTGTCTGATATAGCAGCTGCGAGAAAATATTTTTAGCAGCTTCCTCGGAAGCTTCCGGGTTGAACATATATTTCCGGCTAGCCGCCCAGGCGCTATTTATCTTGTCCATTGCTGTTTGCGCGTTGCTGGCAGTGATTACCGTGTTTTCTAGATCCTTGACGATGGCAACATGCGCAACCTGGTTCCACACTAGGCTACGCATCAACAGGTTAGAGGTATCGTCCAAATCGGGCTGCTCGACCCATTCCTGAATCAACTTCTCGCATTCGGCCCGGTCTGCTGCATCATGTAGGCACTCAATAAAATGCTCGACATAATGCGTACCAGAGTCCAGATCATCATCCTTATAGTCAAACTCGAAGCAGTTTTTAAGTGAAATGGAGCCCAGCCATTTGGCATGGTCTTCAGAGATCGGAGTATGAACCGTTTCTTGTTCGTTATATAAAGCAGTAGATACCTGCGATTTAAAGTCCTGCGCGATTTCCTCATCTGACATCTTCAAGTATTCGTCATTATCCTCGAAGATACCAAACCAGACATCATTTCGTGTACTACGCCAAGCCCGCTTGCGGTGAGCCTGAATAGTACCCTGACTGAGATATTGCTGCTGGTTACTCGCCATAGTACTCGCCAGCAGTTCCTGCATCTCCAAAACCGTCTGCCTGTCGGCATCTGTAGCCGTACCATTATCAATCTTTCTCTGTGCCTCACGTAGTCTTGTTTCAGGCACATTCAGTATCATCGACTGATTTTCGGCGATACCGTTTCTATAGACAGACTCCGCTGTGATCTCGACCGTATTCTTAATGGCCTGTATGCCCTCCCACGAGGCAATACGCCAGCTATGGCGCTGCAGCGATGCTGCCACGGCCTGAATCTGCTCGGCGTTAAGCTCGACGGTAATGCCCCGCGGGTCATGGGTTGCAAACACGATAGCGCGCCCGTTTGACTTTCTTTCGGCCGTCTCGACCAAATCGTCGGCTTCGAAGGCGCGCCAGTGGAACGGATAGACGGATTCAAAGGTGGCTGTGTTCTGATCATCGTCCAGATCGGCCACCGTACTGTTAAAGGAACGTGATGCAAGAGAACGATATTCGCTGACCCAATTGGTCAGTTCTGACAGCGGTGCGGTATGAGGCTGCCCCGCGCCTCCACCAATGCACTGGGCGGGAGACAGGAATTGCATACGCTTTGATGGATCCTGCGCCACCCGGTTGCGAATGCTTTCATCCCAGTTTGTATCTGAAAAGGCCAGCCAGGCTTCCGAGACGTCTTCCGGTGTGCTGATGGTGACACAGCGCGCCATCTGCCAGTCACTTGAACGACGACAGGCCTGATTTTTTTCAATATCGGGAAGAGGCGCATCAAGAGGCAGCGGAATAAAGTTGCTGTCGCTGGTGACCGAATATTTTCGCCAGGTGGCGCCTTCGGCGTCGCCACTCGGGAAATGCAGATAAAAATAGCCCTGACGCATGCAGCGCAGGATGTACCTGGCACGCTGCATGGATTTATCCAGCACGCCCTCTCCAAACGGGTCGCCCTGTGAAATCGGTGTCAAACCATGAATTCCATGGGCATGGCTCTCGGCAATGGCCGAGTAACGTACAGGCAGAATCACCAGGCCGGGTGATTTCTCGCACATTGTACAATCATCACAGCCACCTGAGCCGGTAGCAGCCGATGGGGTCGTCGCAACCTGACTGCTGGCGCCCCCCACAATGGCACTGATATCGGGTGTAGAACTCATGTGACCCTGCCCTCTGCATTCAACTGTTTCTGAATGGTCTGCCAGTCTTCCGGCGACCAGTGTGCTGTCGTTCTCTGATAGGAAGCGCCTTCCTTTACCGCGCTGATGACAGAAGCGACTTTTGGGTGGTCCGTAACCCTGGGATGCACCAGCACCTCATGGAGCACCAGTGCCAGACAGTCCTTCATATCCCCCAGACCCAGTGCCTGGGCACGATCAAACCGATGGGCAAGATGGGGGCCCGCCTCGGCATCATCCCGCAGCTTGTCTGGATACATGGCGCGCCAATGCTTCAGACATTCACGAATGGCGGGCAGTAGTTCAAGGTAACGACGCTGCTGTTCATCCAGTATCAGGCGTATCATCCGCCCTGCACTCGACTCGGGTGGAGACGTCACAATCCACTGGCCGTTCGAGTCCATCAGCTCCCAGTGCTGAATATGTCCTAACAGGGAATGAAGCTGACCATTGGTCAAAATCCATCGAAGATGGGTCATGACTCGTGGGTCAAAATAGCGGCAATACCTTGTCTGCCCTTTCTGAACTCCAAACAGGCAAAAACGGCTCAACTGCTCGCGCAGTATCCGGGCGTCAGTATCCGCGTGCAGGATGGCGCAGACCACGGGGGGCAGCTTGTGCTGCCATCTCCGATTGGTCTGCTCCCTTATTGCGTCTAAAGCATGCTCATCGAGTCGATAAAGATGTGGAGTCAGCGCGTGCAGATCACTGCGCTGACGAGGCGCAAGCGCACCAGCGAATTCGACCCCTTCCTTTATATCCAGTGAGCCATTGAGATGATCATGCAGTAACCACGTGGTCATGTTTTAAGCCTGTCATCCGACAAAGGATGATCCCTTGCTGGCGGCCCCTGCATGTTTGGTCTGGCAGTCACTACCTTCCGGCAGCTCCGGCATCGCCATATCCATGCTCGCTGGGCCATCAAACACGTGCTGCGCGCCCTTCACATCAATATTGCCGGGGCCGTGGATTTCGACGTTACCGCCCTCGATGCGGATATACCCACCACCACTGCTGAGCAGAATGCCGTTGGCGGCATTGATCTGTACCCGCCCTTCGGTAGAGGTAATCTTTACATCCTTCTGTGCGGTGAGCGCCATGTCATCACTCTGAGCCTGCACTTCCACCTTGCCCTTTGCCGCAAAGAGTTTGATGCCGGCGCGATAGACAAACAGCGAGAGTTTCTCGGAGATGGAGGCGATCAGGCTGCGCCCGGTGGCGATGCTCATGTCTTCGCCGGTCGAGACGCTCAGCGAGCGCCCTTGTGCCAGGTGGGTAGATTCAGGCGTGCTCATGGTGATGCCGGCCGGCGAGGCCATATGCAGCCACGGCGCCTTCATGCGGGCGGATTCGCCTCGCCCGCCGGACTCGCTGGCACCACGGGCACTATTCTGATCGGCATCAGCGATCTGTTCGCTGTTGCCGTAGCGGTCATCGGCGTCATCTCCGGCCTGCTTCAGGCCTTCCAAGGTGTCGAAAGGTTCGGCGTTGTGATCCGCCGCGCTCTGGCTGAGCGTGTCGGACAGGTTCCAGGCGCTCTGGATCTGATCTCGCGCAGGGGAGAGATCAAGCTGATCGCCGCTGGCACCGAGCTGACCCCAGCTGGAAAGATAGAGGCCTTCGTTGGCGCGGATGGCGCCATAGGCATCGGTGCGCAGCTCAAAGCCGGTGCCGCGGAAGGTGCCCCGGTGGTTGCCGTTCTGGTGGATCAGGTAGCCCAGGTTGAGCTGGCTTTTCGAGTGCTCGGAGTTGAGCCGCACCCGCTCCTGATCGGTGGCGTCATCGAAGACCAGTTCGTTGTACTTGCTGCCACGGTAGGTCTTGCTCTTGATGCCGGAGAGCAGGCCGTTGCTGTGCCAGTCGGGGGTCTGCTCGCCGTTGTAGATGCGCCCGGTGATCAGGGGCCGATCGGCGTCGCCTTCGAGGAAATCGACCAGTACTTCCTGGCCGACGCGGGGCACGAACACCCCACCCCAGCCGCCGCCGGCGCTGGGCTGGGCGACCCGCAGCCATACGCCGGCCTGTTCGTTGCGCTGGCCCTGGCGATCCCAGTGGAACTGGACACGTACCCGGTTGAGGTGGTCGGTGTGGATCTCCTCACCAGCCGGGCCGACCACGGTGGCGGTCTGTGGGCCGCCGAGCACCGGGCGGCGATGGGTCAGCGGGTGGCGGTAGGGCTGGCTGCGGCGCTGGGCCTCGATATCAACCAGGAAGTGGCCGGTGCCGGCGCTGCGGTAGTTGTCCAGCACCTCGAGGTTGTCGTCCTGATCCTCATCAAGCCCGTGGGCGCGGCGGGCGGCGTCCATTTCGGCCTGCAGGCTGCCGGGCAGGCGTTTGAGATGGGCCGAGACCGGCAGGGCATTTTCGGCATGCGTGGTGATGCCCAGCAGCAGGAACTGCCGTTCGGCCTCGCCGCCGGTGTCGTGCAGCGGGTGCTGGGTGAGTTCGAACCAGTGGCCGGCCTGCAGCTGACGGGCACCGCCGGCACCGTGGAAGCGTCTGGCCAGCGATTCGTGGGCCTCGAGGCGGTTCTCGGTCAGCCGTTCGCCGCGCTCAAAGCCGTGATAATAGTACTCGCCGGCGTAGTCGTAGACTTCACTGGCCGGCAGGTTGCCCTGCTCATCGAGGGTGTCGAGTCCGGTGCGTTTGGTGAGCGCGGGCTGCTTGTAGTCAAAGGTGCCGACGCTGACGCGGGTGGGCTGGGCGCGGCGCGCGGCGCCCCACTGGTTCAGGGCGTCCTCGGTCTCGGTGGCGGCCTGGCGATGAAAGCGGATCGCCTGCGGGCTGACCGGCGGACAGGTGTCGACGTCGTCGGTGATGACCAGCCGGTGGCCGTCGAAGGCGACACTGTTGTCGCCACCGTCGTCATCACTGACGCCGTCCCCGGCGTGTTCGAAGTAATACCACAGGCCTTCTTCCTCACACAGCCGGCTGATGAAGTTGAAGTCGCTCTCGCGATACTGGACGCAGTAGCTGCGCGGCGGGTACTCGCGACGCAGGTCGAAGCGATAGCCGCCGCGGGCGATGGGGTGGCCGTCAAACACCTCGGTGAGAATATCGACCGCACTGCGGCCCTGAAACAGGCGACTGTCGCGGCCCAGTTTGAGCATCGCAAGCCAGGGTACCAGAGTGAGCTGGTAGTAGTAGACGCCGCCGTCCTCGCCCAGCAGCGCGGCCTCCTCGACCAGCGCGTGGCGGGTGCGAGTGCTGCCGTCAGCCTGCAGAACGCTCAGCTGCGCGGGCTGGGCCATCAGCGACGTGAGTTCGATATCGCCCTGCTGGGCCACGCAGTCGAGGCGATAGCGAAACGGCGTGCTGACGCGCTCCTCGCCCACCAGCCTATGCGGCAGCAGCGCTGTCCCGGGCAGCGCCAGCCGCAGCAGACGCTGCGACTGAGACAGCGTGATATCGAACTGTTCCAGTAAACTATCCAGTAGCGAATCTGACATCTTCCTGTACCCTTTCCTGCAACCTGAGGCTCGTTATCTCGCGCAGCAACGCTCATGGGCCAGGCAAATGTTCTTCCAGGCCCTGTCGCAACACGGCTAATTTAACATATGCAGTATGGAAGGTCGGCATTCAAGGCACGTTATTGCACACTAATGCCATACTTTTTGGCTTCTCAACCAGCACTACGGCACAACTGGTTTGTGACAGGATTATTGTTCCGAGAGTATGTGAGGAGATTCATGATGTTGCACAGTAAAACCGTCTTTGTCTCGCTACTGACACTGGGCCTGACCGCCTGCAATGGCAGCCAGGCTGACAGCGAAGAAAACTCACAAGCCGTCAAGGATCTGATCCAGAAGACGAAAGACAACATGATCCTTGTCGAAGGTGGCTCTTTCCAGATGGGGGACTTCGGGCCAATTGATCCCAATTTGACAGGCAGCGACAAGGGCCTGCCCTACAGTGCTGACGAAGATAACAAGCCACTGCACAAGGTCACACTCGATACCTTTTACATGTCGCCGACCAAGGTCACCTATGCCGATTACGATGTCTTCACGGCGGCAACCGGTCGGGAAAGGATCAACACGACGAATGAGTTCGAAATGCAGTTCCGTCAGGACAATGTTCCTGCCGGTGTCGATTGGCAACAGGCCCATGATTACTGCAGCTGGCTGGCCGACGAAACGTCCTTGCCTTTTGCATTACCTACCGAAGCTCAGTGGGAATACGCGGCACGGTCAGGAGGACAGTTCATACCTTACGGTACCAGCACCGGCACGCTTGAAAAGGGTAAAAGTATTCCAACCAGGTATGATGTAGACAAGGCAACACATACGGGCATAAGAAGTAATCTAGCGCCTTACCCTGTGACGCTTTATCCACCTAACAAGCTTGGTTTTTATCAAATGGGAGATAACGGTAGAGAGTGGGTATCTGATTGGTATCAGGCTTCTCCTGAAAAAAATCCTCAAGGGCCTGAAAGTGGAAATGAAAAGGTCGTAAGAGGTTTACCGCGCGGAGAGGGCTGGGGAGGCGCTCTAACGATAGAGCGTTATCATGTGCGTCCCGACATAGGTGAATATTCTCTACATACAGAGTATTCCTTTCGCTGCGTCGTAAGTTCCGAAGCCATGGAAAAATAAATATCAGTGGGTAGATGAACATGAAAAACACCCCTTCTTTTTATATTCAGGCCACCATAGTGGTAGTTTTGCCAGGCAAGCAGATAACTTCTGCCGAATTATTACAAGGCTTGTAAAATCCCGGTGCAACTCGCTGTTGAACCTGCGTAAAGTATTATTCCACTCGATTACTTACCATGCGATCTCCCTTGGGAGCCACCTCCGGGAGGTCCTGATATATTCTTCGAAGGTCGTTGCCGTAATCGCTAGTGTAAATTTTCGAAAGTCCAGGCAAACTTTCGATTCGATCCTTTTCCCCATACCGAGAAAGCCATATACTTTCCCCTCTCCTTCCTTTTGGCGGACTTTTTGTCCGCCGCAGATAGCTCAGTCACTGTACATCTTCCTGCCCCCTTTCCTGCAACCTGACCTGAGGTTTGTTATCTCGCGCAGCAACGCTCATGGGCCAGACCAAGGTTCCTCCAGGCCCTGTCGCAACACGGCTAATTTAAACATATGCAACATGGCAGGTCGGCACTCAAGGCACGTTATTGCACACCAAATTCTGCTTGAAAAGTCAGCTCGCATGCAGCGCTCGATACAGGACAGCATCACCATGGCCCTGAAGCTGCTGGCCAGGCTTGTAATAACGGGTATTCAACCGCTGAAGATAAAATTGTTTCCGCACTTATCTCGAGATCTACATTAGCGGAGCTTTTTGGAGTTTACGATATGACCATCCGCCAGTGATGCAACCAGGATATTAGTCACGATCGCAGCGCCCCCAATTAAATTAATAACACATTGACTAAAAATTAAATCAGGACGCCAAAAGGAGTCTGATAATCGATTTATATAACTATATTTATAAAAAAGAACCCAATATTTAAATAACAATAATTAGATATCAATCGCCTTTCCAGCCTACTGGATCGCTGGAAAATAAATATCTTTTTTTACTATGGACTTTACGCCCATGAGCCTTTATTAATGTCACCTCGCCTAATAAAGAGCGGCAATGCAAACAGACCAGAAGATCTTCGGACTGAACATCTATACCCACTGTGTTAGCCGCGATACTGCTACGAGGCAGCTGGTACTGCATCTTTGCCTGGATGACTGCCAGTGGGTTGCCTGGCGAGTACGCCACTGTTTAACCATTGCAAAGTATCCCATTAACCGAGGCTTTCAGGAGTTCTACCTTGCCACCTTCCAGCCTACATCGGCGCCCTATCAAGAGCCGTGAAAATTGCCTTGCGCAGCGTACCGCGGCCTGGCTTAATCAACGTGGTTTCACGCCTAACCAGATCTCGCTTGCAAGTATCGGCTTCGCCGCTGCTGCTGCACTAATACTGGTATTCTGGCGTCATGCATCCGGCGGAATGCAGTGGCTTCTACCCCTGCTCGTCATCCTGGGTATCCAGGGTCGGCTTTTGTGTAATCTCTTCGACGGTATGGTCGCCGTGGAGGGGGGACGTTCGACCCTGGCCGGGGAACTCTACAATGACATGCCGGACCGAGCGGCAGATGCACTTTTACTCGTAGCTGCCGGCTACGCCTCAGGAGCCTTCTGGAGCCTTGGCCCATGGATGGGCTGGCTGGCCGCGATTCTGGCCGTCATGACGGCATACGTTCGCGTACTTGGCGCCTCGATGGGGGCGCCGATGCGCTTCTCGGGCCCTATGGCAAAGCAACACCGCATGGCGCTGCTCAGTGGCGCCTGTTTGTTCAGCATGCTCGAACCCTATCTTTGGCAAAAAGGTATCGTACTACTGCTCGCAGTGGGTATCATCGCCGCCGGTAGTGCCTGGACCATTGTCCGTCGTACGCGGCAGATTCATGCACACTTCGAGGAGGCTAACGAAGGCTTATCCGAGGGCGGGCACGATGTTTGAGATTGCGCCGCACGTTGAAACCGTAGTTATCGCGATACTTGGGCTGCTCTGTCTCGCCAGCCTCACCCGTATATTTCTCGATCAACGCCGTCCAGCACAAGATAACCTCGAGCTCAAACAACGTATTAGGTCCTGGTGGTGGATGCTTGGTCTGTTGTTTGTGGTCCTGCTTTCAAGTCGAAATGCAGGTATTGTCTTTTTCGCCTGTCTCAGTTATCTAGCGCTCAAGGAATTTTTCTCGATCGTGCCAACACGGCTAGTGGATCGTCGCGTACTGTTCTGGGCCTACCTCGCAATTCCAATGCAGTACCTGTGGGTGTGGCATGATTGGTACGGAATGTTCAGCGTCTTCGTGCCGGTTTACGTCTTCTTGTTTCTACCGGTACGTATGCTGCTGTTGGGCGATAGCGTGGGCTTCATTCGCGCAGCGGGTGTAATACACTGGATGGTGATGCTGGCGATCTATTCAATCAGCCATCTCGCAGCGTTGCTGACGCTACCCGTGCTTAATCCCGCAGCAGGGTATCTGGGACCCGTACTATTTGTACTTTTCATAACACAGTTCAACGATGTGTGTCAGTACGTGTGGGGCAAGCAGATCGGTAAGCGAGCGATCCTTCCCAAAGTAAGCCCCAACAAAACCTGGGGTGGTTTTCTGGGTGGGGTGATGACAGTGACGCTCTGTGCTGGCATGGCCGGTCCCTACCTGACAGGAATGTCCTGGCCGCTGTCGCTGGCAGCGGGTGCGATCATCGCCGTATGCGGATTTTTCGGTGACGTTGTCATCTCTTCAGTCAAGCGCGATCTAAATATCAAGGATACCGGGCAGCTCATTCCGGGCCACGGCGGGATTCTCGATCGGCTCGATAGCATCATCTATACAGCACCAATTTTCTTTCATTTCTACCGCTACGTCGCTTATTAAGGTGTCGCCATGCAACGCTGGCTGAAAGTGCTCTTTTTCCTTCTGATCGTGAGGCCATTAATCATCTTCGTCATCGGTCTCAATGTATTCCATCGCGAACGACTCCCGCGAAGGGGGCCACACGTGCTGGTCGCAAACCACAATAGCCATCTAGACACACTGGTATTGATGAGTCTATTTCCCTTGCGGGACCTGGCTCGCGTGAGGCCGGTGGCGGCAGCGGACTATTTTCTTGCCAACCGCTGGCTGGCCTGGTTTTCGACTCGTGTACTTGACATCATTCCAATTCATCGTGACGGACATGTGGGGAGAGATCTAATGGCCGATTGTCATGAAGCTCTGGCGGCTGGTGACATCCTTATTCTCTTTCCAGAGGGTAGTCGGGGCATACCCGAAACCATGCAGCCGCTGAAAAAAGGAATCTTTCATTTGCTCAAGGAAAGCGCAGAGATCCCCCTGACCCCGGTTATGCTGAGAGGTTTGGGTCGGGCGCTCCCCAAAGGCGAGGCGCTGCTGGTGCCCCGCAATTGCGATGTGGCCGTGGGTGAGCAGATGCACGTTGATAACGACTGCGCTGTCTTCATGAGCTCACTTGAAGCCGCTTTTGAAGCGCTTGTTGAGCAGTGCCGAGCTAGTGCCTGGTTTGATAAATGGTAGTAGTGTGAATACCGACTCGTAAGTGGAAGCGATGCAAATAAAAAAGCTGTGCAAAAAATTGCTACAGAATCACTCATCCTGCGCTTTATTCGCTTGAATTTTTTCTCCCCATACCCGAAGAAAAGCCTTTAGGCCGGCGCTCTGTACGAACATTGAGAGTCTCTCTACAACCGAGGCAATCATGCTCAAATCCTCTCTCGCGTCACGCCCAGCAAGTGCCCCTGGGCCAGATGGGTGGATTCCGGGGTGCTCAGGGTCATGCCGGTTGGGGCACGAACACTCCATCCCAGCCGCCGGCACTAGGGTTGAGGGCCAACTGCTCTTTCCAGGTAAAATTCTGATAGTGAAACAATCACTAAATGAGAATTTCTGTGGCAGGATTGTCGTTTCTAGTAAAAGATGCGAGGGAATTTCTAATGTTGCGCAGTAGAACCGCTTTTATATCACTACTGGCACTGGGCATGACAGCTTGCAATGGCAGCCAGGCTGACAGCGAAGAAAACTCACAGGCCGTCAAGGATCTAATTCAAAAGACGAAAGACAACATGATTCTTGTGGAAGGCGGTTCCTTTCAGATGGGAGACTTCGGGCCAATCGATCCCAACCTGACCGGTAGCGACAAGGGCCTGCCCTACAGTGCTGACGAAGACAACAAACCGCTGCACAAGGTCACACTCGATACCTTTTACATGTCGCCGACCAAGGTCACCTATGCGGATTATGACGTCTTCACGGCGGCGACCGATCGAGAAAAAATCAATAATACCAGTAAAGTTGAGATGCAGTTCAGGCACCCTAACGTACCTGCTGGCGTCAATTGGCAACAGGCCCGTGATTACTGCAGTTGGCTAGCCGCCGAAACTTCATTGCCTTTTGCATTACCTACCGAGGCTCAATGGGAATATGCAGCGAGGTCAGGTGGCAAGTTCATAGCCTATGGCACAAATACAGGTACACTTGAAAAAGGAAAAAGCATACCAACTACAAATGAAGTAGCGAAAACTACCAACGCAGGTGACTTTAGTAATCTCGCACCCTATCCCGTCGACATGTACCCACCGAACCCGCTCGGACTATACCAGATGAGTGACAATGGATACGAATGGGTCTCTGACTGGTACCAAGCTGACTATTACCAAAGCTCTCCCGAAAAAAATCCCAAGGGGCCTAAAAATGGTAAAGAAAAAGTTGTAAGAGGATTACCCCATGGTGATGGACAGGGAGGAGCATTAACTATTGAGCGTTATCGTGCCGATCCAAAACTGGAATCCAAAAATACGCCTATAACTTTTTCATTCCGGTGCACATCTAATTCCAAAGATATAGAAAAATAAAAATGCGGGTGGGCAAATAACTTGCCCACCCGCATTTGATACCTAAGACACCATCATCTTATTAGGTAAAAATATAATATCAGTAGAATTGTTGCAGGGCGTATAGAAATTTGGCGTAACCTTTTGTTCTATCTGCGTAAAATATTCCTCTACTCGATTACTCACCATACGATCCCCTTTGGGAGCCACTTCTGGAAGGTCCTCATATATTCTTCGGAGGTCATTACCGTAATCACTAGTGTAAAGTTTCGAAAATTCAGGCAAGCTTTCAATTCGCTCTCTTTCTCCCATACCGAGAAAGCCGTATATTTTCTCTTCCCCTTCCTTTTTGCGGACTTTTTTGTCTCCCGAAGATAGCTCGGTTACTGTAATGGCCGGTGCCACTCTCTCCATCACACAATCAAACTCAGCTTTTGATTGCACCCACTCGAAAACCCGAATAATAGCTCTTTTTCTGTTAGGTAAAGCGCCAAAACGCCAAGCATCACGGTCGAAAGGAGATGCTGCATTACGCCAATCCATTTCATCGACAATAGTGCTAGTTGTTAGTAGATAAAGAAGGGCACCTTTAGCTTCTGGTGAAGCATATTTCAAGACATCTGGGTCTGCATTAATTCGGGATGTCAACTCCCCTCTTTCGATACCTCTTTCTATACTGGCTTTTATTTCCTCATATTTTTCTTGAGCCGTTATAGATATAGCCGCCGCAGTTTCATCCAAGAAATTTTCGACTTGTTCTCCTGTAATTATAACCAAATAGACCAAATTAGATATGGCTTGAAATGCTTCTGCACCTATAAAATCTAAGCGTTGAAAATTGACATGTCTGAGTTGATAAGCTGTCCACTTGATAAATTCCAGCACCAGATCCTTGTCGACTTCTCCCGAAACCTTTCCCTTGGCACCTACGCCCCAACAAAAACCTGCCTTGGCCATAAAGGTAAACTTGCCTTGCCTATAACCAATCTGCAGCCCCCCTTCAAATCCCCCGCCGGCCTGTGCGGTCAACTGCGGCGCCAATTTTCCGAAAGGTCGAAACTCATCGACCTCCGGGTTTTTCCATTCGATCTGACCGGTCACCGTGCACTCCAGTTCGGCGCCTGCGAAGGCCCGAATCTGATTGCCGTCGGCATCGTCTTCGTCATCACTTGTCGACATGTCGACTCGCTGCATACCAGGCAAGCCATTGGGGTCCAGTGTGCCTCTGATGCCCGCTGTTCTGCCGTTGGGACTGCTGAGATCGGCCTCGATATTCAATTCGGCAGCAAGACTGGCGCCCACACGTCCCTCGGAGGCCAGAATGACATGAGAGCGCAGCATGCCCAGATCAATCAGCTGCATTGCTGATGAGTCATCGTCTTCTCTGCTAGGGAGCTGAAACTGCATCATGTAGCCGCCGGGTGGCTCATAGCAGTGAATTTCGCTTTTGGCCTGTGCCAGCATCAGTGAGGCATGCCCGCTGGCCTTGATAGTGCCCTTGCCCTCAAAAGGGCTCGCGTTGATGGAGATACCGCTGGCACCGTGGGTCCAGCGCATCAGTTGCGCCTCATTATTGAGCGCCACCTTTATGGCGCCTGACTCATGATCGCCACCGGACTGGGTTTCAGCGTTCAATTCAAGGTTTCTGTTGATTGCTTCGCTCCAGTGGAACAGCTCCTTTTCCTGGTCTTCCAGCGCCAGCCAGCCGTCGACCCAGTCATTACGTCCTTCCATCTTGCCCGGTAGCGCCTTGAGCTGAGCATCCAGCGTTGCCCAGTCCACTCGGCCATGCTCATTCAACACTTCATCGTCGGATGCCGACGCTAAAGGGTATCTTTCCCAGTCGGGAGAAATTTTGCTGGCTCTGACGTATCCCATCCGAAATCCGGCCGAAGATTCACTGGCCCCTCGGCGCTGAAGCGCGACAAGCTCTACAATATTGTTGCTCTCATCATCCGGGGCAGTCAGTGAATCGATCACGTCATTGAATTGTGCGTTGGCCTGATTGAGCGCCCTGCGTGCCAGTTGAACCTGAATCGCGACCGAGCCCTGGTTCCCAACGCCTCCGGCACGATCGATATCCGGCCGCTCTCCGGGCTTGAAATAGCTGCCATGGATATAGGCGATGTATCTATTTTGCCAATATTTCAGATTTGCCATCGCTTCCTGTTGTGCATCGACCAGAGCCTCCAGTGTTCTCAATTCATTGCTGAACGAACACATGGCTTCCTGAGGCACCAATAGAATGGTGTTTTTGCCTGTCATGTAGAACATCTGAGCAGCAGGCTCATTCGATGCCCGAGCCCCATCGGCACATATTCTTGTTTGAGATTGTCCATGGGCAGTAGCGGTAGAACTGGTCATGACAGGCTGCCTTCTGCATCATCGAAACGATCCAGGATCGTCACTTTTAGCTGTTGTGAGGTACGGGTCATTATCTTGCCGGTTTTTCCTTCACCGTCAGCCCGCCCTTCAAATACCCTGCCTTCGGCAGTTTCAATCCGGTAAGAAGCATAGGGCAGTGCCTCGCCCGATTGTTTATCGGTCAGGAAAAAGTACTGCTCGTAGGGGCCCTCCTGCTCTGGAAGCTTGTCAAAAGCCATGGGTTGGCTCGTCCCCCCCGTAAAGCTCTTGCTCGCGCCCTTGATGTCCACCTTGCCTGGCGCATGAATCTCGATATTGCCACCCTTGAGGCGTACGTAGGCGCCGCCGCTGACCAGCAGGATCTCCTCGGCGGCGGCGAGATCGATCTTCTGATCGCTGGAGGTGACGTCGACGTTGTGGCGGGCGGTGGCTTCCAGATTGTCGGACTGGGCCTGCAGGTCGATTTTGCCGCGGGCGGCAAGCAGCTTGATGCCGGCGTTTTGTACGAACAGCGAGAGTTTCTCTGCAGCTGACGCGATCAGGCTGCGGCCGGTGGCGATGCTCACATCCTCGCCCGAGGTCACGCCCAGCGAGTGCCCCTGGGCCAGGTGCGTGGATTCCGGGGTGCTCAGGGTCATGCCGGCCGAGGCGGCGGCGTGCAGCCAGGGAGCCTTGAGGCCAGGACTCTGACCGCGCCCGCCGCTATCGATGGCGCCGCGGGCAGTGCCTTGATCCCCACCGAGCATTTCACTGTTACCGTAGTGAGCCTGGGTATCGTCTCCGGCCTTTTCAAGGGATTCGTTGCTCTCGAGTGGCTCGGCGTTGTGGCCGGCGGCGCTCTGACTCAGGGATTCGGCCATCTCGTGGGCGGTGCTGAGCTGCTGAAAGGCCGGTCGCAGATCAAGCTGATCGCCACTGGCGCCGAGCTGGCCCCAGCTGGAGAGATACAGCCCTTCATTGGCGCGGATGGCGCCATAGGCGTCGGTGCGCAGCTCAAAGCCGGTACCCCGGAAGGCGCCGCGGTGATTGCCGTGCTGGTGAATCAGGTAGCCGAGGTTGAGCTGGCTTTTCGAGTGCTCGGAGTTGAGCCGCACCCGCTCCTGATCGGTAGCGTCATCGAAGACCAGTTCGTTGTACTTGCTGCCACGGTAGGTCTTGCTCTTGATACCGGAGAGCAGGCCGTTGCTGTGCCAGTCGGGGGTCTGCTCGCCGTTGTAGATGCGCCCGGTGATCAGGGGCCGATCGGCGTCGCCTTCGAGGAAATCGACCAGCACTTCCTGACCGATACGGGGCACGAACACTCCACCCCAGCCGCCGCCGGCACTGGGCTGGGCGACCCGCAGCCATACACCGGCCTGTTCGTTGCGCTGACCCGTACGGTCCCAGTGGAACTGGACGCGCACCCGGTTGAGGTGATCGGTGTGGATCTCCTCGCCTTCAGGCCCCACCACAGTGGCGGTCTGCGGGCCGCCGAGCACCGGGCGGCGATGGGTCAGCGGGTGGCGGTAGGGCTGGCTGCGGCGCTGGGCCTCGATATCAACCAGGAAGTGGCCGGTGCCGGCGCTGCGGTAGTTGTCCAGCAGCTCAGCGCTCTGATCACCGTCTTCCTTTTGATCTTCATCCAGACCATGGGCGCGGCGGGCGGCGTCCATTTCGGCCTGCAGGCTGCCGGGCAGGCGTTTGAGATGGGCCGAGACCGGCAGGGCGTTTTCGGCATACGTGGTGATGCCCAGCAGCAGGAACTGCCGTTCGGCCTCGCCGCCGGTGTCGTGCAGCGGGTGCTGGGTGAGTTCGAACCAGTGGCCGGCCTGCAGCTGACGGGCGCCGCCGGCACCGTGGAAGCGCCTGGCCAGCGATTCGTGGGCCTCGAGGCGGTTCTCGGTCAGTCGTTCGCCGCGCTCAAAGCCGTGGTAATAGTACTCGCCGGCGTAGTCGTAGACTTCACTGGCCGGCAGGTTGCCCTGCTCATCGAGGGTGTCGAGTCCGGTGCGTTTGGTGAGCGCGGGCTGCTTGTAGTCAAAGGTGCCGACGCTGACGCGGGTGGGCTGGGCGCGGCGCGCGGCGCCCCACTGGTTCAGGGCGTCCTCGGTCTCGGTGGCGGCCTGGCGATGAAAGCGGATCGCCTGCGGGCTGACCGGCGGACAGGTGTCGACGTCGTCGGTGATGACCAGCCGGTGGCCGTCGAAGGCGACACTGTTGTCGCCACCGTCGTCATCACTGACGCCGTCCCCGGCGTGTTCGAAGTAATACCACAGGCCTTCTTCCTCACACAGCCGGCTGATGAAGTTGAAGTCGCTCTCGCGGTACTGGACACAGTAGCTGCGCGGCGGGTACTCGCGACGCAGGTCGAAGCGATAGCCGCCGCGGGCAATGAGGTGGCCGTCAAACACCTCGGTGAGGATATCGACCGCGCTGCGATCCTGAAACAGGCGACTGTCGCGGCCCAGTTTGAGCATCGCAAGCCAGGGTACCAGAGTGAGCTGGTAGTAGTAGACGCCGCCGTCCTCGCCCAGCAGCGCGGCCTCCTCGACCAGTGCATGGCGGGTGCGAGTGCTGCCGTCAGCCTGCAGAACGCTCAGCTGCGCGGGCTGGGCCATCAGCGACGTGAGTTCGATATCGCCCTGCTGGGCCACGCAGTCGAGGCGATAGCGAAACGGCGTGCTGACGCGTTCCTCGCCCACCAGCCTATGCGGCAGCAGCGCTGTCCCGGGCAGCGCCAGCCGCAGCAGACGCTGCGACTGAGACAACGTGATATCGAACGCGTCCTGAATGCGCTCCATCAATGAAGTTGCTGCCATCTCTCCCTCCCTCGCACTGACCGCTTGTGCCATGCCGCTGGCAGTGGCTAAATTAACCTTCATTAACGCTCCCGGGCCGGGGCGTTTTCCTTCATTCCTTTCGGGGAGTTGCGACCATATGAAAGGCATCGTTGTACTGGGTGACGCTACCAGCCATGGCGGCAAGGTGATTACCGCGCAAAGCAACTATCTGCTCAACGGCAAGCCGGTGGCCTGTGTGGGCGACAAGGTGACCTGCCCGAAAAGCGGCCACAGCACCAGTGCCATTGTCGAAGGGCACCCGACCATGACCGTCAACGGCAAGCCGGTGGCCATGCATGGCCACAAGACGGCCTGTGGCGCCACGCTGATCTCCTCGCATAATGGTGATCACGGTCATAATTGATCCGCCATAACTGTCGGGCCGATACAGGCCCGTAATACCAGCGCTCGGCTCTGCATTTCATCGGCAATGTTCAGTACCAGTGCGCAGTCGTGCTGTTTGAGCCGCGCCGTGGCCAGTACCAGCTGCAGGGCGCTCATCGCCTCGCCCGGCCATCCGCCGTGAATATCTACCCCGATACCATCGTCAATCAGATCCAGCATTTCCCAGCGGGCCATCAGCGCTCCTCCGGCTTCTACCGCACGTCCCGGCAGTGTCAGGCTGTCTACCACCAGCCATGCCGGTGCGACAGGCAAGGCCTGGTTTTTTTCTGTGGTATCGGGCGGCGTGCCGGTATTATCGGGCCAGACCTGACCGAGCAGAGCGAAAAGCTGCTCACGGCGATAATAGTCACGCTGTTCGGAGCGCTTTTCATGGCGGCAGGTTGTGGCCTTCTCGATCATCCAGCCCTGATCAAAGGCGTCATGATCCGGCAGCACACGCTGAAGCAGCAATGCACTCACTGCCTCCCCGGGGTGCAGGCCTGGCCCTTTTGACGAGCGCCCCAATACACCTCGTGCCTCAAGGCGTGCCACATCATCGTCATTGAGCAGGCTGTCAGCGCTCAGCCAGAGCGCCCAGGCTGCGCCGCCCTCTTCCGGCACCGCCATTTGATCGTGCAGCTCCCCCTGACAGGGCGCCAGGCGAGCACTTTCGAGACGATCTCCATACTGGGTCTCCATGATGGCCTCGCGCGCCTGTGCCAGTATGATATCGCCAGCCTGAGATGACCTGATCGGCAGTGTGAGTATCAGATCGAACCCCGCCCCTTCCGGCAGGGCTTCCAGCATGATCAAGGCTTCGACCATCAGGGTCTGAACCAGCGCATTCAGCCGATGTGCCTTGTGCTCCAGCCGCTTGAGGCGGTTGTCCTCCAACGGCATGACATCCTTAATGGGATGCACCAGCAGACGATAACCATCCGGGCCATGGAGGGATTCGGAAAGCTCCGGCGGGATGGCATCAGGCAGCACGCCACGTGCCACGAAACCTGCGGGTGTCAGCGCCACACCATCGACCAGATGAAGACGATCGGGCAGGTAATCACTGCGCGCAGTCGTCTCAACGACAGGTACAGCCTCCTGATGGCGCTGATGAAGCAGATCAAAGATCGAAGAGCGAGACATGATCAGTCGTCATCCCGTTGCTGAGTACCCAGGGTATCACGAATATTGTCGATCACACCGTCATCCTTGATGACGTCCTTGAGCCACTCTTCAAGCGGCATCCGCCCCCATTTGATGGCACGCTCAACCAGATAGGGAACCGGGCTGTGCGGTTCGCGTTCCTTGAAGTAGCGGGCCACACCGTTGAGCATTTCAAAGGCTTCGTCACGGCTTTGCGGATGCTTGCGAAGGCTCCCGGTCGGCGCAGTACCAACCGACGTTGATGGCGCTTCATTCAAAGGGGCAACAGCGCCCGCTTCCGATATGACGATGGGCGCGTCGAGCGACGTCTCATCGCTTTCGCTGGTAAAACTCGCGCCGCGGTCACGCAGCAGACGCTCGGTGAGATCTCGGCACTGATCCATGACCTTTTGCAACGCGCCATAGCTGGGGGCATCGCGTCCGAATCTCTGATCACAGATGCTGCCCAATTGGTGCAGACCGGTCAGTGCTTCGACGATATTGGCATGGCGGTCCTTCAGGAAGTCGGTACTGCTGAGTACAACGGAACGCTGGAAAATTTCATCGTTGATCTTGCCTTCTCTCAGGGCGATGTCCATGGCATCAGGATCATTGCGCGCCTGGTTTTCGACCTGACGAGACTCCTCATGATCGGCAAGACCGTATCCCTCGCCAGCCACCAGCGGCAGAGTACGAACAACGCCTGTCAGCGTGTCACTCAACCAGCCCAATCGAGCAGAGCGCTCTTCGAGGTCATCCTCATCAAGCTCGGGGTAAAGGCTTTCCCAGTACTCGTCGAGCAGCCGCCCCATCAGATGGAGGCCAAAGCGAACGCCGGCAAATCCTTCTTGATGGGCAAGCCCTTCACACAGCCAGCCGGCCAGCTGAATATCCTTGCTTTGCTCGGCCAGTGCCTGACCGGCCAGACGAATAACCAACCCCCAATCAGCCTGTTTGAGCTCGGTCTGCCACTCCCCCTGTGGGAGATAGTCCGGGTCGGCACGACGTGCTTCCTTGATGTCGTCAAAAAGCAGGGAAAAGGTGAGGTCTTCGCCACTGCTGCCATCGATTGGCGCCAGCAGCGCTTCGACGGAAAGCTCACCGAGTTCATTCATTGCCCCTCTCCTGATCCCTTGTACCTGATGGATATATCATCCTTCAGGTCACACTGTATTAAAACCATGAAGTATACAGGCTGATAAAACGCAATACGCCCACCAGAGCCATCATTGATGCCAACTGGCGGGCGCAAAGGGAACGATCAGGCAGCCCTCATGGCAAGTGCCGCCCTGTCATTCTCAACGAACAGCGCTCGAACTCAGGAATAGACCTTGTTGCGAGTGCGATCCCAGCCGCCAGCGACGTTGCCGCCGCCCTGACCATCAGAGCGTTTCTGCTGGGTGTAGGTGATCTTGATGCGCGCATAGTTGAACTTAATGGTTTCATGCGGCAGATCGTGACGGTCTTCGTTCTGATCCTGCTCGAAGCCGGTCGATACGGAAGTACCTTCCATGTTGGTCGAGGAGACAATGACCTCTTCCATTTTTACTTCCATGTAACGCACCTTGTCGCCACCGGCACGGTTGACGTTCATGGTGATTTCCTTGATGTGCTGGCCCTTGCAGCAGGCTTCAAACAGCTTGGCAGAAGCCTTGTCGATGAACTTCTGAACACGGAATTCGCTCAGGTTCACACGTTCGGCAGATGCACCACCGGCGGAGCTTGCCGTCGCCGATGTGGATTGACTGGCACCGAAATCAAAGCTCAGCAGCTCGATCCAGTCCTTGTGCTTGTCATCCAGGCTTTCACCCGGGATACCATCGATCTTGAGATACGTATCAAATGCCATGTTATCCAGTTCTCCTATATTTTCAGTGTCTGAAAAAGCGCTGCCGACATGTCGACGTCTTCTTCTCTCACTACCGTGTATGCGGCAGTGAGGTGCTGCGCACCTCGGGACTGACTACTCCAGCACCAGGGCCGCCTGCCCGTGGCCAACCAATGATCGGCTTCACATCGGTTGACTCGAATTATATATAAAACGACTTTTGCAGTGAACGCTAACATATAGGTTTTCAAGCTGAATTCTTGACTGTTTCAGCCTTCAACAATTTATTTTCATCTCATGATTGCTTGCGCACCTCGATTTCAACACGCCGATTGGGTGCCATGCACTCGATCAAATCAGCGCGCGATTGTTGTCTCTCACAGCTCACCAGAGGTCGATCACTACCGGCACCAATGGCTTCAATCAGCTCTGCAGGGACACCCTTGCCCACCAGATACTGACGAACCGTACGAGCCCGCTGCAGGGATAGCTTCCGATTGGTTTCGGCATTGCCAATGGGATCGGCGTGTCCGGTGATCTTGATCTCGCCCAAATCACGCGTATTGAGCAACCTCTGGGCCAACGCATCGAGTTCCTGCTGCCCGGCCTTCTGCAGCCCGGCATAGTCGCCACGGCCAAAGGCAAAAAGCGTATCCGACTCCAGCACAATGGTTTCCGCCGAGGAAAGCGTCTGCTCCAGCAGGCTGTCGATATAGTTTCGACTGCTCGACATCAAAAACGCATTGGAAGCAATGCGTGGCACATCGGCTTCAGGCAACTGGCTGGCATAGAAGTCGATCTGACGGCCCGCTTCCCTATAGTCCTCACCGGCCTGGGTATCGCTATCAGCATTACGGGCAATATCGGGGTACCAGAACGCCGGAAGCTGATTGCGCAGGCGTGCAGAGTCAATGTCACCACGGTCGGCTTCCGAGAGCATCAGGTAGGTATCCAGCGTGGCTCGACCGAATGTCGCCAGCGACTGGGCACTGTTGTTGTCAGGACGTGCAAACGGTGCCACCGTTTCCGGACCATTCACCTTGTGCAGCTCGTCGGTGCTGCGTCGGTAAACATCAATGGTGGTCAGCGCGTAGAGTGAACGGGTCAGATTATGCTCGACCGGCGCAAGCATGATGGGCTTCAACGCTTCAAAGTAGGTCTGACGCAGAGCCGGCTCGATCTCATCACCCTGATAAAGCCCCCAGCGCATGCCAAGCGGCGCGCCCCCTTCAAGGCGCCGATCATAGTAATGCTGACTCCAGCTCCTGAGCGCGTCAAGACTGTGCCAGCGAGCATACTGCTCCGGCCGGCGATCATCCTGATGACCTGCCTCGACCAGAGACTGCGACAGCATGTCGATCTCATCGTGATTGCGCAGCGCAGAATGGACCCACAGACCGCAGATCAAAAGCCCCACCAGTGCCAGTGCCGCCAGTCCACCCAATCGCTGATGTCGCTCACGGGTATTATTGACATGGCGACCGGCCAGGTGCTGATCGGCGATGATGACATCGCGAAATAGATTGGCGATGAAATACGGCCGATGCGCTCGTTCTGTAGAGGTCACAGGCGCTCGATCAAGAGCGAAGTGCCGACTGACGCTATGAGCGTGTTCCCCTTCGATCGCCTCGCCCTCCTGCAGGGCACTGATGAAATAGAACCCGCGCAGTAACGGCGCGCTTTGATAGGGATTGGCATTGGTCAATGTGCCAACAAAGTCGCTCAGAGGGCCTCGCAGGGCTTCAAATTCCAGCGGAAACTGAAACGCAGCGATCTCCCGGCGCGTATCGGTGATATCCCGTTGCGTGATTTCGTCATCCCCGACCTGCTGCCAGTGGCGACAGAGATCACCCAGGGCCCTGTCGAACTGCTCGCCCCAGTTGACGTTGTGGGGCTGCTGATGAGGAAAGGTATGGCCCAGCACGTCACTGCACCGAGCCGGATCAAGCCGTTCGAAAAAAGAGGCGAACCCCTCGATCAGATCACATTTTGTAAAGACCAGATAGATGGGCACCCGTGACTGCAGCTGCTCACGGGCCTCCTGAATGCGCTCACGCAAGCGCCGTGCCAGAAGGCCGCGCTGATGCTCATCCGCACGCATGACATCGCTGATGTTGACGGCCACAATCAGGCCATTGAGCGGACAGCGTCGTCGCTGCTCACTCAGCATGCCCATGAAGGCCTTCCATTTACCGGCCTCCTCCTCACTGTCCATATAGCGCCCGGCGGTATCCAGCAGGATGGCATCAGCACTGAAAAACCAGTCACAGTGACGCGTCCCTCCCATACCGGCCACCCGTGCATTCTCACGCTCGGCAAAGGGGAAATTGAGGCCTGACTGATAAACCATGGTGCTCTTGCCCGCGGCAGGCTGTCCAACGACCATGTACCAGGGCAGTGAATACAGTGCATCGCGTGAACGTTTTCCACGTCCACTGCCGGTACTTTTCAACCGCTCGATCGACTTGAGCAACCGCTCTCGCAGCAGGCTGATTTCTTCACGGTCCTGTGGGCTGGCACCCAGCACGGCCGCATCGGCATCATCCATCAACAACCGCTCAAGGTTGCGCTTTTGTCCTACGCCGCGATAAAGCAGCAGAACATAGAGGGCCGAGGCCAGCAAAAATACCAGGATGCCGATGAGCAGGCTGGTCAACGAAGACAGCCCCAGCGCCACCCCCAGGCGCCACACCAAAAAAATCGCGATAAAGAACAATATGCCCAGGATATAAGGCTGATACTTGAAAAATGCGTATTTCAGATAAGCTGGCTTAAAACGTTTCATCGCTGTTATCCGCTCAATGCTCACCGCCGTCAGGCGTGACTTGGAAAACGTGCCATGGCCTGTGCCAGGCTTGAATGCATATCAGGTAATGAGAGTGTTCCAGGATGCGCTTCATCCGGATGGAATGACGCCATTACATCGATGCAGCGGCGAGGATTGCCCGGCTCGGACAGCACTTCATAAAACTGCTCCGCACTTGACCAGGAGGGCATGATCAGCAGACAGGGCTGCATGAAATCATCGATCAAAAGGCTCATTACCGGCAGACCGCCGGGACAGGCACGGCCCAGCCACTGTTGCCAGAGATCCGCCACCGGGCGCTTGAGTCCGCGCTCTGCCGGTAATGGAAGCAGCGCTGCCACGGTGCTTCCCGCCTGCCAGCGCTGCATGACGTAATAAAGCCGATGCAGACAGGCTGACAAAACGAACTCGGGCCGATTCCACATCATTGCCGCCGTGATATCGGACAGACTGTAATTCTCCAGAAAGCGCTCATTAACCCGCTGATAGAGCACAAGGTCCTGATCGGTCCAGTTGCGCAACTCGGACAGTGCCCGAATCGGATCAATCAGCGCATCGCCGTGGACCGCATCGGTAAGAATCTGTCTGATCTGGCTGGCAGAAATCTCGGCCAAAGTATGCTGACAGGTCAGCGTTCGGATCCGCTCACCATTGAGCATTTGATAAATAAAAAAGGGATAGCGACGTTGCGAGGCATCCGACGAGCTGATCATCGCCCCAATCACATTTCCTCCCGCCCGGGCGTGATAGCTGAAATAACAGATGGGCAGAGCATCGAAACGCTGCTGCCAGTCCGAGTGATCCAGAAAACGTAACAAGGCCTGCTGAAACCACTGATCCAGCTCTCTAATGACCTCTCCGGAGGCATTAACACCTACAAAGTCAGCTCTGCAGGGAATCTTGCCAAAGCAACCAATCATGATGCTCGTTCCTGTTGCTCATTGGCCCATTCCGGGAATGCTGAGCGCCTTGATACGCTTGAGATCCGAAACCCTTACACCACCAAAGTTGCGCACATCAAAGCTGACTGCACCCATCCAGGTCCGCCATTCAAAGCGCTGTCGCGCTCGATCAAGAGAAGTAATGTGCGCACTATCGATCATCCGCAAAAATCCCCAACGACCGGGATAGTCAAAGACTGTATGCCGTTCGCCATTACGATTGATGATATCCATGCGGGCACCAGAGGATCGGCCACCACCAGGCCAGATCATCCGCTCCCAGTGCTGACTGTTATTGCGATAGCGAACCGTTTGACCATCAAGGGTCAGCACGATTTCCGTTAGACCCGAGGTCGGATTTATCTGCAGTTCGAAGCCGTTTTGCAGATCGGAAAGGCTGTCGATCACACGCCCAAGCTCGGTGGCATTATCGATACTCTTGAGCATGCGAGGATCGACCATATTCGAACGCTGACCGCTACCGGAACCTGCCAGGTCACCAATCTCGTCATGACGAAACTTCGACAGCAGCCCATCATCAGGATCAATGAAATGAGAGAGGTCACGGACCGAGGCTTCATTGATCGAATCAGCTACCGGATAGCGACCCGCGATCATCTGCTGCCAGGGCGTATGAACCTGATCATTCCAGGCACCATTGAGCTGAGCACGAGCCGGTCCGTCGAGGGCCTTCCTGGTATTGTCCACTGGTGTACGAAACAGGGGTTGCAGGGACGCAACCAGTGGCATTCGAGACGTGTCCACGCGCGCTGCAATAAAATTGTGCAGCGTATTGATCTCGGAAGATTGCCCCGCCAGTGTTTCCATGATCAGTAACTTACTGCTGCGCCCCGTATCCTGAGCGCCACGGATGTTATCGATGCGGTTCTTGAGCTGGCGTAGATCCAGCAGGTACTGATTGATCACGGAATCATCGCTGCCTGTGGCTTCATCAGCCGCCAGTAGCCGTGAGACAGGGCGAAAATGGCGCGCCAGCGTGCCGTCGTTGATGCGCGGAAGCGACGTCAGGTCGATCGAGTGGTCATTGGCATCGTCGTCACCGAAGACCCGGGTGACACGTGCCCAGAACCCTTGATCCTGCTCGTGGCCACGTTGATCACCTTGTTCATCACGGGTACGCGGAGAATCCCAGCGGGTGTTTTCATCCACGGCCCTCAGAACCTGGCGCAGCGGCGAGGTCTGCAGATCACTGTATTGAGCCAGCCTATTACTGGCCTGATCCAGCGTATCGAACTGCGAGACGTGAGTGCTGCCCAGAAAGCGCTCCCATGCTTTGGCATAGTCACGCTTGTAGCGAGCCATCAACTGGCTGACAAAGCGGGCCTTTGACTGTACGGCATCGTCGGTATTTTCATCATCGAGCACCCAGTCAGACTCGCGATCGAGATCGCCAGATACCGTTTTGATGATTTCCGGGCGCAGATATTGCTCCCACACTTCATGGGTATAAAGGGCCGGCACAGCGCGGCTGGCATACAACAGCCGGCCGGACATGTCAGGCACCATTCGCGACAGCGTAAGCGGATCAAAGCGCTTTTCAGCTTCAAGTTGATAGCGCAGGTACTCACGATCCACCAGGCTGCTATCGATCAGAAAGGCATTGAGATTGGCGCGCGTATCGGCCACCAGCAGCTTATTGCGCTCAAGCGCCGGCGCCTCCCCCAATTGAAGAAAGTGCACATACAGCGCCGCACTGTCCACGATGCTTTCCCTGGACAGAGCGATCTCCTTCCTCTCTGCCATGTCGGTTAACAGACGTGGTAACGCTGTGGCCACGAAGTCTGCCTGGTCCTCATGAGCGTCCGGATCCGTCAGAATCAGATAGAGCTGCAGTGAGGAGTAACCCTCTATCAGACGCTCAATGTCCGCCTGATCAAGTCGCGTCAACATTTCTTCGGAAAGCGATGGCCCGCGCTGCTGGCCTGACGTTAATGCAACACCCGATGCCTCCGCCTTATTTCCATTCAGCTCTCCTGAAACATGTCCGCCCTGGCGTATACCTTCTTCTACCTCGGTGCGCAGATCGCTGCGCGCCGAATACCAGGCATCCCGAGCACTGTCGGTAGTACGTGAACGAGCCTCACTACGCACTCGGCTCCCTACCTCGGACAGGCTGGTAGGCACGCTACCCAGCGCAGCGCGTTCGGTGGAGCTCTCCTCCATGCGGGATACGGCAGAGTTGCCGATGGCCTGACCACGAGCGCTCAGCACCTGCGCCGGACGTTCATCAGCGCCAGACTCTTCCTGCATGGATTCATTGGCAGAGAGTTCATTACGAGTAGTCTCTGCACGGGTATCGAGCCCATCATGACGACCGGCCAGAACGTCCAGGTCACGCAGCTGTCGTGCCAGACGAATCTGCAGAGGTGCCAGCGCCTCGGCCTTCAGTAGCGCCCCCCAGGCCTGCATCAGGGCATCACGCATGGCATCGCCCTGATAAAGCCCCATGTCAAGCTGCAACGGCACCCCCTGCTGCCGATACTGCTCGATGGTGGTCAACTGGCGCTGCATGTCCTCCAGCAGGGCAAGACGCTGGTCCCGATCCATGTTCATGATCGGCCCACGCTCCTTCTGCTCAAGCGTGTGTGAGATACCATCAATCCATTGGTGATTGTGCCAGGCAGACCAGCCCTGCGCTGCTATAGCGGCCACGCCCAGCAGCCCTGCCGCACCGATCAGGAGCGGCGGTAGAGCGCGGCGATTACCGTGCCTTGAGTAGTAGAGGCTCAGATTACGATCAGCGAAGATGACGTCACGAAAGGTACCGGCAATAAAATAGCTTTTTTCGCCCTGTGACTCACGATCGTTGGCCACACCAATGCTTTGCTCCAGAGCAAAGTCATGGCGCGTTTGTTCATCCAGCAGCGCTGGCAGGGCCGGACCGCCTTGCAGGGCACTGGTAAAATAAAGACCGCGCAGTACGGGGGCACGCTCACCGTGAAGCTGGCTGTCAAACTGTTCAAGAAAGTCGCTGAGCACGCCCGAGAGTTCGGCAAAGTAGTCACAAAAGCGCAGAAGCTCGCTGTCTGCCTTGAGCCCCTCCTCCATTACGCGCCGATCCACCGTGGTACGAAGCTGATCGACAAGGTGCGGAAAGCGCTGCTGAAAGGCAGCAATCACGCCCTGCTGACGAAGCTCTTCAAGAGAGAAGGTAATACCCCAGGGACGCTGGCGCTCGGCGGCATCAAGTGATTCAAAGGTACGCGTAAAACCGGGTAACAGATCTGCCTTGCTGAAAAAGAGATAAATCGGTGGATTGAGCCTCAGGCAGTCACGGTACTCATCAACCCGGCTCACCAGCTGCTCTGCCAGTGCGTGGGCCTGTTGCCGGGAGTCCTTTAACAGATCCGGCAGACTGACAACCAGCACCAGGCCGTTAATGGCGGGACGACTGCGCTGCTTGCGAAGCGTTTTCAGAAAGTCGGCAAACTCACTGGCAGGACGATCATCGGTGAGATACCGTCCAGCCGTATCGATCATTACCGCCTCACGGCTGAAGTACCAGTCACAGTGCTGGGTGCCGCTGACAGCTGAAATCTGGCTGCCGCCGGCCATGGTGGCCGAGAGTGGGGAACGGGTCAGTAATGAAGTCTTGCCAGCCGAAGACATGCCCACGACCAGATACCACGGAAGTGCATAAAGGGACGCTCTGCCACCTTCAACCGAGCGAGAGGCACGCTGCATGGACAAGGCATGCTTGAGCCGCTCTCTCAAGACCTGGTAGTCACCCGGCTCGCTGTCGGCCGCTTCACGATGCACTTCGAGTTCAACCAGGTTTTCGATGTTGCGCTCGGAGCGAATACGATGGTACTGGCGAAGAACCACGGCCAACAGCCAGACGGCGGTTACAAGGGCCATGGCAATGAAAACCTGCTCCCGCTCCTGGGTTATCAGTGGCAGCAGTAAAACACACATGACAAGCCCAGCCAGCCACAGCACGATGGCCAGTGCCCAGAACCCCTTGAGCAAGCGCAGAAATCGTAGAAATCGCATCATGTCTTACTCACTCTTGCCCGGGGTAGTAAACAGTTGATGGACCTGTTCGGTCAGCGCCCCCGTCGCACTATCCAACCACCAGTGCAGACCGCCGTACACCGCCAGGCAGATCACGGCAATGGCCAGCAGATAAACCCAGAAAGGAATTTCATAGCGCAACAACTGCCCGACCTGATCAGGCAGCTTCCAGCTTTCGCTAATGCCGGCATCATGGTGACGGTAGCGGGCAATGTCCTGACCCAGCGTGTTGGCGATATAGCGAAGCTGCTCCCGATTCTCCAGGCTGTATTTGCCCTCGAAACCAAGCGCCAGGCATAAATGGTAGACCTCCAGCACATCAAGATTGCCTGGCACATCCGCGCGCAGCGCATCCAGACGGTCATAGAATCCTTCGCCAGCCAGATGTACACCAAAATAGCGGTATTGAAACGGATGCAGCTCAACATGTTCGCGAATGTTGCCCACACCGCCCTTGAGCACGCTTTCGTCAAGGAAGGCGCACAGTGCATACTGAGCATCCTTCACGGCGTCAGCGCTGTAATTTTCTCCTCGAGCATGCTCTTCAAAGTCCTTGAGCCATCGATCAACGCTCTCCAGAAATTTCTCGACACTTTCTGCCTGCTGACCGCGCCGCACCATGAGGACCATGGAGATGAAATCGCGCGAGAGATATTTCAGGGTTCGTGGAGCGGCCTCGTCTACCGGCCGGGCAAGGGCTTCATTCATTTCATTACCGCCATCAGTTCAATGCTGAGGTTGGTGAACCCGCTGGGTACGTAAAAGGCAATGGCCTGCGCCTTCATCATGCGTTCGTAAACACTTCCATGGGGCTCAAGAGCAAAATAGTGGTTGTCCAGCCTGGCCGGGATGGCGCTGGGTAGTCGAGGAGCATGGGTCAGTGTGCCGCCGGGCATCGCTGTATTAACGACGACTTCAATGTCTTCAGGAGATCCCACCTTGAAGGCCCTGGGGACCAGCTCCAGAATACGGGCACCGGGCATGTCGGCATGAACACTGATATAAAAGTCAGCGTCCTTGAGACGAGCATCATTGAGCCGCCCCATATAGTATGAGGGTCGGGTCTGTTCGAGCGGGATAGGGATGTATTGATTGGGAACCACAACATCCAACAGCTCTCGCACGACCTGCTCGAGCTTCAGCAGCGAAGGAGCCGGATTGTGATGGTCATACTCAGGAATATCAGCCAGTGCATGCGACATCGAAAATGTCATCAGACTGGCAGCGAGCTCCGCCAGAAAACGATAGAGCCTTTCAGGATGACATCCCGTATGAGCAATAAGGTGGGAGAGCTGAGGGTAGGCCCGGTTGATGGTATAAAGCAGCCAGAAAAGCGTGACGTCACTGGAGCCGAATTCAGCCACCTGGTCGGCGCGCTCGCGTCGACGTCCTGAAAGAGCCTCGCTGCGCGCCTGAAGCATGCCGACCAGACGGTTACCAATCTCGAGCGGCAATGAAGAAGAAGACAGATGAAGCGAAGGCGGCATGAATTCGCGCGTCTCGAGGCTGAATCCTCCAGCAGCATTGCGCTTGAGCAGGGCTATCGGACAACTGGTGTATCCGTCCAGGCTGTCACCTTCCATCAAAAGCGTAACATTAAGCTCCAGCATCCCAAGTTCGTTTTCAAGCGAGCCTTCATTGAGGTCAACCATAGTGTCGAAACGCTGGATAAAACGACGATTGCCATTGCGGGGTACGTTCTCGTTCAGGTAGCTGGGCGCCCAGGGTTCCACCACTTTCAATGCCGCATGGATGAGCACTTCGGTATTGCGAGATAACTCATTGAGATCACGACCGAGAGGCAGCGGGTCGTGTTGCGGGGCATCCATTAGTGTGCCATCGGGAAATACCATTTTGAGGCGAGTCAGTCGAAGAGTCCCCTGCTCCAGGGCCCCCTCATCAACGGTCAGTTGCTGAACGCCCCAGTGAAACGGCGTCTGAGACTGTCGCGCCGCAGCCTGCTGACGCTGATGAAACTCATCCTGATACTGAAAGTGTTGCGGCAAAAGGAACATGCCTTCTGACCACATGATGCGATTATGCTTGCTCACTTGAATTCATCCCGAACGCCGCCGCGTTTACCTTTATGCTGTCAGCACACTGATGTATAAGCATCAGCGCCCTCCTTCGATGTCTCGTCAATAACCGGTCGCTTGCCGACTAACGGTTGATCAGGTCATCGCCTCTTTCAAGCTCCATCCGGTCCCCCGCGAGTTTCACCCGAATGCCCTCGGAGGCGCTTATCAGACCGTCACGACGCAACTCATTGGCATTCAATGCCACATGCCATGCATTACCCCCTGTGTGACGAAAGAAAGCTGCAATGCCCACATAGCGGGTTCTTTCATCGAGAGGCGCCACGTCAATTCTTTCAGCGCCAGGCAATAATGTGAGCTCACGCTGGGAAATCAACGAGTCACCCAGCACACCCTCCGCATCATCCCATAGCCGGTCAGGGGCAGCCGTTGCAAAGGGTGGCAGCTCTCCAAGCTGATAGAGTCGCACTACTACCGATAAAGGCTCACCCTGAACATCCGGATTAAGCGAAGCGTCGCTTGTGATCACTACTCTCACGCGTTCCTGGTTGCCAAATAGATCACCCGCCCAGGAATTGCTCATACGATTACCAACCCGATCAGCAACGCCGCAACCGCCAACCAGGAAAACCGCGCAAAATATTAGTACGTACCGCATTGGTGACATTGACGACGCCTCGGATTGAACAGGCTTCTGATCGAGAAAAAGGCATGTTTGACATAGCCTTTATGAAATACATCACATACTTTATCAGATTAAATCGTTATAATCCGCACAAAAACTCACCTCAAGTTACGAAAATACACTTTATGGCGATTCAAAGGACCATGAAAAAACCGATTCTGACCCTATCAATGATGACAGTTCTGGCATGGTTAACAGGCTGTGCCTCACCCTCTCCCGAAGTTCATGCCATCAGGGCAGTGGAGCGATTTGAAGGGACCCTGCCATGCCCTGACTGTCGAGGTATCACCACCGAACTGGTAATCAGTCGCGACCCCATTACCGGCGCCTCGGAAAGCTTCTATATGCACGAAATCAGAGTCGATGCGCCGGGAGGCCAGCGCGTTAATACAAGCTGGGGCCAGTGGCGAATCGAACATGACCTTATTGACGACAACACCCGCTGCTACCGGCTGATACCAGAGATTGGAGACGAGCAACTTATGCTGATTCGCTCGGATGGCGCCCTTCAGCCCATGAACAATGAAGGCCAGGCTATTACCGATGATGAGGGTAAAGAGGCCCTTTTGAAGCCCGTGACACCTGACCTTTCAATATCCACAACGTCCTCTTCCTGAGGCGCAGAAGACCTGAATACGGACAGACGAAAAGCGAACGGAAGTGGAACATCAGCTTAAAGACATGTCAAAATTAGCCACGAAAAATAACAGAACCTTTAATACAGAAGCATATTGATTAATTATATTAATATACTCGAAAACAGGGCGTCGCCTGCCAGCGGCTGAATGAAGCGGTTCACACACAAGGTATCTGCAACCATGTCCAGGAAAACGTGATGACTCAGCCCCTCGATGTTGAAACGTTCATTCAGGCAAGAAAACGCACACGAATGATCTCGGACCTGCTGAAGGCGCGGGCCAGCGATCACCTATCTACTCTGGCGCCACTGGTCAGACCCCAGCCCTTGTTCGGGGAATATCTACAGGGCGCACCGCGAGGTAGCGGTCGGGAAAGCCAGCATCATTTCAAGGAGTTTCGCTCCCTGTTTGACAAGCATGCCGGTGCAGCGCCCTTCAACCTGATGAATGAACTGGATATCCCACTGAATATCATCAGTTCGACACCTGCGCTTTTTGCACTCGAATACGATATCGACCTGACCGCCGAGGAACGTATACGTGTTATCAGCCCGGTGCGCTGGGTGGTGGGGTATTCATCCTTTGAGTTGAGTCGTTTTCGAAAGGTGATCAACGATCCCAATCGCAGCAGCTCGGAACTGCAACGCTTTGTGGTGCACTATCTGATGCTGTTTCATTGTTTCAGCAAGGCTGATGGACTGGGAAGGCTGCTACGGGACCTCCGTTTTCCCATCAGCTTTCAACGACTCAAGGGGTTTGGTGATCTTCCCTTTTGCATCATGGGCTCGCCCATTAATGCCACACTGCCCGGTGAAGATATCATCCGTCAAAGCACCGACATTTCCGGCACCCACAGCTTCGAGGAGTTGATTGATGACACCGCCATCGACATCATGCAGGACGATCTGCGTGAGCAGCTTCTCACGGCCGTACACGACATGCCGGTCAGAACATGACTTTTGCCGCACTGAGCTGCGGTCATCCTCCAACAAGCCCGCCATAACGAAACAGGAAACCTTTCATGGCCAGAAATGATAGTACCCAGCACAAACTCTCACGTGTACGTGCGCCCCGTGTTCATCTGACCTATGACGTTGAGATTGGCGACAGCATCGAAAAGAAGGAACTGCCATTCGTGGTCGGGGTGGCGGGCGACTACTCGGGCAATCCGCTCGAGCCATTGCCGCGCCTCAAGGATCGCAAGTTCGTCAACGTTGATCGTGACAACTTCGACAGTGTCATGAAGGGCATCAAGCCACGCCTGAGCTATAGAGTCGACAACACGCTGGCCAACGATGGCACTCAGCTGCCGGTCGAACTTAATTTCAACCGGATGGAAGATTTCGAGCCGCAGGAAGTCGTACGCCAGGTCGAGCCGCTTCGCAAGCTGCTGGAAGTGCGCAGCAAGCTGGCAGACCTTCGCAACAAGATGGGAGGCAATGATCGGCTGGAGGAACTCCTGATGGACGTTCTGCAAAATACCGACAAACTCAAGACCCTGGGTGAAGAACTGGGTCGAGAAGCTGCCGCCAGACCGCACGAAGACAAGGAATAACAGGAGCAACCATGGCCGAGAATCAGATAGACCAGCAAATGCAAGGAGAGACCCAGGACACCTTTGCCCCGGAAGCCTCGCTACTGGACAGCATCATCTCCGAAAGCCGTGTGGCACGCTCGGAATCAGAGCGCAGCCGTACACGTGACCTGATCGATGAACTGGTCCATCAGGTACTTGATGGTGAAGTAACGCCCAGCAAGGACCTGATTGCCGTACTTGACTCGCGAATTGCAGAGATCGACTCGCTATTGTCCGAACAGCTCAACGAAATCATGCATGCCGGAGAATTTCAGCAGCTCGAATCCTCCTGGCGCGGGCTCAAGTACCTGACCGACCAGACTGAAACCAGCACCAACATGAAAATTCATGTGCTGAACGCATCCAAAAAGGATCTGGTCAAGGATCTCAAGTCGGCTTCTGAATTTGATCAGAGCGCGCTGTTCAAGAAAGTCTACGAAGAAGAATATGGCACCTTCGGTGGAGCGCCTTACGGCATGCTCATTGGTGACTATGAGTTCGGGCGTCATCCTCAGGACATGTACCTGCTCGAGCAGATCTCCCATGTGGCCGCCGCGGCGCATGCGCCGTTTATTTCATCGGCCTCTCCCGAGCTCTTTGGCTGGGACTCCTTTACGGACATGTCAGGCCCCCGCGACCTGTCAAGAATCTTCGACACGGTCGAATACGCCAAGTGGAAATCCTTTCGCAACTCGGAAGATGCCCGCTACGTGGGCCTCACCCTGCCCCATGTTCTTGGCCGGCTGCCCTATGGCGAAGAAACCACGCCGGTTGAAGAATTCAACTTCACCGAAAACGTCGATGGACGAGACCACAACCGCTATCTCTGGATGAATGCGGCCTATACCATGGGCGCACGTGTCAACGATGCCTTTTCAAAATATGGCTGGTGTGTCGCCATTCGGGGCGTCGAGGGCGGCGGCCTGGTAGAGGACCTTCCGACACATAACTTCCAGACCGATGATGGTGAAGTGGCCCTCAAGTGCCCAACCGAAATTTCGATCACCGATCGTCGCGAGAAGGAGCTTTCGGATCTGGGCTTCATCCCGCTGGTTCATTGCAAGGGCACCGATTATGCGGCCTTTTTCGGCACGCAATCGGCGCAGCTGCCCAAGCACTACAATACCGACGTTGCCAACGCCAACGCTCGACTCTCTTCGCAACTGCAGTACATCTTCGCCACATCGCGTATCGCTCATTTCATGAAGGCCATCATGCGCGACAAGGTGGGGAGCTTTGCATCACGCCAAAGCGTCGAGGACTACCTCAACGAATGGTTGTCTCAATACGTTTTGCTCGATGACAACGCTGGTCAGGAAGCGAAGGCGCAATATCCACTGCGTGAAGCCCGTGTAGAGGTTGCTGAAGTCCCCGGGAAACCCGGCGTCTACAAGGCGGTCACCTTCCTGCGTCCGCACTATCAGCTTGATGAGCTGACCGCATCGCTGCGATTGGTATCCGAACTGCCGCAATCCACGCGCAGTTCCTGATCAGGCACAGGCAGGCATCAGAAATATCTCCTGATCCCTGCCTGTGAAAGATCCCTGCCATGCTGAAGGAGCGCCCCGCTGATGAGTGACCACCTGCAAATGGTACCGACTCTGCTGGACAGGCTACTCGATGATGACCCTGCCAGGTCAAGCGAACCACGCCCTGGACACCTGTGCTCGCTGATCGAGTACAAGGCAAGCGTCGTGCGTGATCTCGAGCTGCTGGTCAACACTCGTCGCGAACTCATTGCCCGTGAACTGGACGACTGGCCAGCCCTGCAAGGCACCCTGCTTGACTATGGCCTGCCCGACTTCATCAGCCGCGGATTACACAGCAGCGTGGATCGGCGACTGATCCAGCGCCAGCTCGAACGTACCATAGAGCATGGAGATAGACGCTTCAGTAATGTCCGGGTACGCCTGCTCAACCAGGAGCATCATGACCGGGTGCTACAGTTCCGTGTTGAAGCCGTCCTGTCACTCAGCGAAGCCTCCCAGCGAGTCGCCTTCGATGCCGTGCTCCAGGTGACCACCCGCCAATACAAGGTTTCGAATCTTACCTGATGCTCGACGATCTGCTCCCCTACTACGAAAAGGAACTCTCGCACCTGCGTTTTCTGGGGCAGGAGTTCGCCGGACGCTATCCCAAGATCGCCTCTCGCCTGCTACTGGAAGGCGATCGCTGTGAGGATCCTCATGCCGAGCGCATGATCGAATCCTTTGCTTTCCTGAGCGCGCGCGTCCACAAAAAGCTTGATGACGACTTTCCGGAAATCGTCGAGTCCTTTCTGGACGTGCTGTATCCCCACTATCTGCGCCCCACGCCATCAATGTCGATTGTCGAGTTTGAACCAGGCAGACAGACCTCGCTGACCGGGTGTTACCACGTCCCGCGTCACAGCCTGTTGCATTCGCGTCCGGTAGGCGATGCCTTCTGTCGTTTTCGCACCTGTTATCCGGTCGATATCTGGCCCATTGCCGTGACAAACGCCAGCATGAAGCGCCTGGAGCGATCGGGCTTCAATGCCCACGGCAGTGAGCATGTCGCGCGCCTAAGCCTCTCTCTTGAAAGTCTTGGCAACACCGACTTTTCCAGGATGGCCGTTGATCGCCTGCGCTTTTTTCTGGATGGGGAAGGCGGCCTGATGCACACACTGCACGAATTACTGTTCAATAACGTGGCGCGCGTCAGTCTGAGCTTTATCGACAAGGGTCAGCGCCGGGAAGTGGCACTTGATCATGATGCCATCACGCCGGTTGGCTTTGATGCCGAAGAAGGACTGATCGATTATTCATCCCGTTCCTTCATGGGCTATAGGCTTCTGCATGAATACTTTGTCTTTCCCGAAAAGTTTCTTTTTTTTGATCTCAGCGGCCTGTCCCGGCGGCTGGCCGATCATTCCGTAACCGCTGTGCAGGTCAATATTTCGTTTCATCAATATGATCAGATGGATCAGCTGGCACGTCTGGAGCAGACGCTTGGCCGGCACAATTTTCGTCTGGGCTGCACACCGATCGTCAATCTTTTCACTCAGCAGGCCGAGCCCATTCGCCTGACCCATACCCGTCACGAGTACCCCGTGGTACCCGACGTGCGTCACGCCCATTCGACGGAAATTGTCTCCATCGATGAGGTAACCCGCGTCGTACGCAGCGCAACACGCGATGAAATTACGCCCTGCCTGCCCTTTTTCGAACCTCGCGACAGTGATCATGGAAAGCATCAGAGCTACTGGATCGGACGTAGGGTGGCAGGAACCAGCAGGCAGGACCCGGGGACGGACATGCGACTTCGAATAGTGGATCGAGAGCTGGAGCTTGTTGAGAGCAGCAGCGACACTCTGAGCCTGCGCCTTACCTGCAGCAACCGTGAACTGCCAGGGCTGATGGCCATTGGCCACCCTCAGGGAGATTTCACCATGGAGCAGGAACAGGTAGTGCAACGTATTCGAGCCTTGAGAAAACCGACTGCACCGGTACGCCCACCACTGGGCAAGGGTCGAGTCTGGCGCCTTGTCTCACACTTGTCTCTCAATCACATGTCGCTGGTCAATGACGGGCGCGAAGCATTGATGGAGCTTTTAACGCTTTACAACTATCGCGAAACGTCAGCGACCCGAAAACAGATCAACGGCATTACCGCCGTCGAAAGTGCGCCGGTCATGACCCGTATCGGCCATCCCAGACCATCCTTCGTACGTGGCACGGGTATTACGCTGACTCTGGATGAGAGCCAGTTCACCGGTAGCGGTATCTACCTCTTTGCCATGGTGCTGGATCGCTTTTTCGGCATGTACTGCTCTCTGAACAGCTTCACCCAATTGACCCTGCGCTCGCCCCAGCGCGAACAACGAGTTGCCCAATGGCCTCCAAGAACCGGTACTCAGCCCCTGGTCTGATCGATCAGGCGCGTGCGGAGCCCTGGCGTTTCGGCTTTTTCCAGTTGGTCCGACTGTTACGTCTGCACTACAGCCGTAACGGTCGTATTGATCCTGAAAATCGTCCTCATCAGGACCCGTTGAGATTTCGTAGCCTGCTGTCGCTGAACTTCCCACCCAGCGAGATCAGCGACCTGCGCTTTGAAAGCGTGCCTTCCGGCCCGGCCGGTGATGCCCCGCTCAGCGAGGTTCAGGTCACGTTCATGGGGCTGGTCGGCCCGTCCGGCGTACTGCCTCGCCCCTATACCGAACTGCTGATCAACCGTCATATGGAAAAGCGTGACGATGCAGCTCACGCCTTCATGGACTTTTTCTCCCATCGAATGACGGCGCTCTTCTATGAGGCATGGCAAAAGTACCGCTTTCATATCGAGTACGAGCGCAAGGGCAGCGCTGCCTTTGAAGATGCCCTTCTGCATCTGACCGGCCTGACCCGGCACACCATGGACAAAACGTTCGCCGAAGACGATCCGGCAACACTGCGCCGTGAACTGTTTGACTGGTTTTCAGGACTCTGGACGCAACGGCCGCGCAATGCCGGCAACCTGCAGGCAATGCTTGAGTACACCTTCCGCCAGCCCTGCCATGTCAGCTCTTTTGCCGGGCGCTGGATCACTCTTGAACGTGATCAATACACCTGCCTGGGCCAGTCCAACGCCCGGCTTGGGGAAAGTGCCATCGCCGGCACCCGGGTCAAGGACTACCAATCCACTTTTCGCATTACTTTCGGACCATTATCCCTTGAAGCCTATGAGGCTCTGCTACCCGGCACCGATCAGTATCGAAAGCTCGTACGCATGGTGCGCTTTTATGTTGGCATCGAACTGGATTTCCAGATCGAATTGATACTTGATCGTGATGCCATTCCAGAACCACAGCTTGGTGCGGCCGGCAATGTTCGCCCGGGGCATCTGGGTTGGCTTAAATCCGGCAATCGTCAGTCCCGGGCACACGGGCATGCAATCTTTGACATTTTCTACAATGGAGCCACGGCGTGAGTCTCAAATCTTTGTTCGATAAGCTCAATGACCCCACCCGCACCGCTACCGAGGGTGCAGCAGCACTCTGTCTTGCGGAACGTCAGTATGACGTCGACGTCGAACATTTGCTGTTAAAGCTGCTCGACAGCGATGATAACGACGTATTGCGCATTGCGCGCCATTATGATGTGGCACTTGATCGCCTGGCCGGTCAGCTGGAAGAGACCATTTCAACCTTCAAGACCGGCAACACCCGAACGCCCGCCCTGTCCCCGCGCATCACGAAATTAATCGAACGCGCCTGGGTCATTGCCTCCATCGACCAGGGCGACACTCTGATACGCAGTGGCCATCTGCTGCTCGCGCTTTTAAAGGATGACGAGCTGCGCCGTGTGGTGATTGATGGTGCTCGCGCACTCGAGCGTATCAATGTAGATGACCTGCAGGCCCATTTCAGTGATCTGGTAACCGGCAGCAGCGAGGAGCATCATGCCAGTCCTCCCTCCGAAGGCGCTTTTAACGCAAGCGGGGCATCGGGGGCGGCCGCTGGCACTCGCAGTCAAAAGACACCGGCGCTGGATCAATACACCGTTAACCTGACAGGCAATGCCCGAGCCGGTCGCATTGACCCTGTACTGGGACGAGAGCAGGAAGTACGCCAGATGGTCGATATTCTGACACGCCGGCGTCAGAACAATCCGATCCTTACCGGCGAAGCCGGGGTGGGAAAGACTGCGGTGGTCGAGGGCCTGGCACTCCGCATCGTCAACGGTGACGTACCGCCCCCCCTGAAAAATGTCGAACTGCGCACACTGGATCTCGGCCTTTTACAGGCAGGTGCCGGCGTCAAGGGTGAGTTCGAAAACCGTCTTAAAAACGTGATCGAAGAGACGCGCAAGAGCCTCCAGCCAATCATTCTTTTCATTGATGAGGCTCATACGCTGATCGGCACCGGTGGTCAGGCCGGCCAGGGTGATGCCGCCAACCTGCTCAAGCCTGCACTGGCACGAGGCGAGCTTCGCACCATCGCTGCTACAACCTGGGCCGAGTACAAGAAGTACTTTGAAAAGGACGCCGCCCTCGCCCGCCGTTTTCAGGTGGTCAAGGTCGAGGAGCCCGAAGAGCCGGTAGCCATTAACATGCTGCGCGGCCTGTCCAGCCGCATGCAGGAGCATCATGGCGTGACCATCATGGACGACGCCATTGTTCAGGCCGTCCGTCTGTCCCATCGCTACATTACCGGTCGTCAGCTGCCTGACAAGGCCGTTAGCGTGCTGGATACCGCCTGTGCGCGGGTAGCACTGGCGCAATCCTCACAACCTGCTGCACTGGAGGATGCCCATCGCCGCGTTGATAACATTCAGACCGAGATTCAGGTGCTCGAACGCGAGCAGTTCGAGGGTAGTGATCACGGTGACGCGCTGGTGACACTGAATGAGACACTTGAGAACACTCGACATGAGATCGAGTCACTCGAGTCCCGCTGGCAGCGCGAGATGGCAATTGTCGAGCGTCTGAAAACGCTGGAAGCCCGGCGTAATGAGCTGACCAGTAATACGGCGACAGTGGATAGCGAAAAAGATTCTGAAGCGCTGGGCCGGCAGATCGGCGATACACGACGTGAACTTTTACAGGTTCAGGAGGCGCAGTCGCTGGTACATGGGCATGTTGATGGCAACGTGATCGGGGAAGTCATTTCCGGCTGGACAGGTATCCCACTGGGCAAGATGGTACGAGACGAGATCACGACTGTTCAGCAACTGCCCGAGTTGCTGGGCGAGCGTGTGCTGGGACAGGATCATGCCCTTGCGGAAATCGGCAAGCGTATCGCCATTTCACGCGCACGTATGGAAGATCCCAACAAGCCGATCGGTGTCTTCCTGCTGCTAGGCCCCAGTGGCGTAGGCAAAACCGAAACTGCCCTGTCGCTGGCGGATACACTCTATGGCGGCGAGCGCAATGTCATCACCATCAACATGTCGGAATACCAGGAGGCCCACACCGTCTCGAGCCTCAAAGGCTCCCCCCCCGGATATGTGGGTTACGGTGAAGGCGGTGTGCTGACCGAGGCCGTCAGACGCAAGCCCTATAGTGTGGTGCTTCTTGACGAAGTTGAAAAAGCGCACCCCGATGTTCTGGAACTCTTTTTCCAGGTCTTCGACAAGGGTGTACTTGATGACGGTGAAGGACGCGAGATCAACTTCCGCAATACCGTCATTTTATTGACCTCCAACGTGGGCACCGAAGAGATAATGCGGCGCTGCCTGGGCGCCGAGACACTACCGGCGCCTGATGACATCGTTAACGGTCTTCGGAACCAACTCAACACCGTATTCAAGCCTGCGTTCCTCGGGCGGCTCAATATCATCCCTTACTACCCGGTACAAAAGGAGATTCTGGCCAACATCGTGCGTCTCAAGCTTGACCGCATCAAAAGTCGTTTCGAATACAACCATCGCGCAATGCTGGCCTATGACCCGGCCATTATAGAGACGATTGCCGAGCGCTGTACCGATACCGATAGCGGCGCACGTAGTATCGACAATATTCTTTCCGGGTCACTCATGCCCTCGCTGGCAGCACAGGTACTGGATCGCATGGCACGAGGTGAAGCAATCGAACGGCTCGATATCATGCTTGATGAGCAGGGTGAGTTTGCTTACGAACTCCACTGATGACTCACTCAGGAATGCTCATTAAATTACCTTTCATAAAAGCAATGATGGCCATGCGAATTATTTTGAGTTGACAAGGTATGCGCTATTACTCTGTCAATAATTCTTATTGAGCCAACTTATTATTACTGGCTTACAGGAACAAATGGATCGGTGAGCTCTCCGAGACTGGAGGCTCACCGTATATCGAGTGGTATCCACAGCTCACGGTAATCCTGAAGCCTCGGCCTTGCATGCTGATGCATACGGTTATACGGATATGGGCAAATACATCATTGAGTTACCTTCGATATATCACATGGAAACCCTTTTCCAGTCCCAAATATATCGATGCTAATGTGGTTAGTATTGCTCTCACATTCCTTGCAAGTTCTGTCGGCACCCATAACACTACTTGTACTTCTACTATCAGTAGCCACAGCTTTATTACTTAAGCCTCCCCTGAACAGGCGCAACTCTACCTGCATTGAATAACCACAGCTACTTGCTTGAGTTGAAAGCGAGTGTTGCTGCCTGGAGGCCCATCGGCAGCTGACCTTACAGATGCGACCTGATAGACATATACAGCCAGCCCTTCTTTCAACCCGGAAAAAACTCTGACTTGAAAGTATGTCCCGTCGATATACCCCTTATAGCAGACTCACGTTAATCCGAGCGGGCTGCTGGAAATGCCTTATCGAACATGCTGCTCATCAGATAGCGTATAAATGGCGCCCCACCCCGGCGCAGCCTGGTAGACAGGAGCATTGTTTCTCGGCTTTTCTGGTTCGTTCATGAAACAGTCGCCAGAGCGTTAGCGCAATTTTTCATGTTAAAAGACTCAGACTTTCCAATCCGGACATTCAAGGCTCATTGCAGGGCTTCGGATGTTCAGACGCACTCCGGTCGGTCAGTAATGGATGCAAAGCATTATCCACCGCCTGATCGACAAGGCCCTGTTCAAGATACAAAGAAGCTTGAACTGTCTCCGGTAGAACACACTACACCACATGCAATATCCATTGGGCCGATAACACCTCGCATTTGGAAACCGGCATCAAACGTTTATAACCCGGTGTCCCACTTAATAGGACACTCCCTGTTCCGTGATATAGCCGACTCACAAGCCCATGCTGAGCACTGCAAGGTAGCGAATTGTAAATATTCCAATACAACGAGGTGACTCATGGATTATTCCACTTATGCAGGCGTTATCAACAGCACTCATGTTCGCCGTTATCCGGATCGAATCGGGGCGTTTGGCGCATCCATCATGTGGATGACAGGAAACGGAAGTGAGGATGCCGATGAGATGCAATTTCGCCTTACACAGGTAGGTCTGCCGGCATCAACGCGCTGGGCTACAGGCATGGCTGTTTCCGGGCGGGCCGTTGATGGATATGTGCGCTATCTGGATAACATGCTTGCCCCCATGAAAGGTGCAGAAAAGGGGCTGATACTGGTTCATGGACCGGGCAATTCAGTCACTGCCAAAGGTCCTTACCCCGGAGGTGCCGAGGAAATTTACACGGGCATGCGCACCGTATTGCAGGGCATTGCCGATAGAGGCTACACCCCTCTTTATCTCGGGCTGACCTATCGTCGCCCCCAGAAATCAAAACCCCGTGAAACCGCCACTTACAATCGAGAAATATGCTGGCCGTTGATCAAGGAATTTTCACCGGCAATCTGGGATTGGGACAATGACAGGCCAGCCTGGGACTTTTATCGACTCACACAGGAGCTGGGCCCATGGCTACAGGACGATAATGTACATCCCTCTCCCCCCATGCGCTGTGCCATGAGAACCTGGTGGGCCATGAAACTTGGTGAGCTACTGCACTCACGTCCGGCAGTCAGTGCCGCAGACTTCAAGGGAAAACGTATCGTTTTTTCCTTCAGCCCGGATCAAAAGTCGGCCTTCAATAACATCAACGTCATGATTGCCAGCAATGAGTCAGGTTCGAGCACCGGGCAAAATTCTGCCGCAGGCTGCTCTCGCGTCCTGACTACCGAAGGTCGGCCGCTCGATGGCGTATGGGCCACCTCGATGGGCTATAGCGGGCACAATAACAAGGGGCGAACGACGGGCACAGGCGATACCAGCGCCAGTATCCAGAATGAGACCCTGATTGCACACAATCTATACAGCGGACATGACGATGTATTTGAAGCCTTGACCATTCGAGGCTTGCCGCAGGGGCTCTATGGCACATTGACGCTTATTGCGAGCAGAAAGGCGGACGATGAAAAACGACGGGGAGATTTTTGGCTTGAAGGCCATGAGCATACAAAATATCAGGTAGATGCCTCCCTCAACCCTCCCAAACCCATCAAAATGCGATTCGAAGTACAGGGAAACCACTTGGTACTGCTAGGCCAGAAACAGCCAGACAGCGAGTATTGTTACCTTGCAGGAGCTCAACTGGATTTCGATATCTAATCCTCAATTCCACATGATGGATTCAAAAACCATTAAAAAAAGCCCTGGTACAGTGTACCGGGGCTAATACAGCAAGGAATATCCATATGCGTACTTCAGACATCGACATGACCACCAGAATTGAACCAAGGGCTATTGCACTCCTTCCTGTTGAAGACGTTTCTTCTCGGCCGCTTTCCTGGTCTTGCCTGCACGAGAAGGAGGCTGACAAATACCGCATACAAAATTATGTTCAAGGCTGTGCGCGTGAGCCACGAACTGGCCGCCACAGCGAGTACAAGGTGACAGCTGCAGCATGTCGCTTTCGAAAAAACGAATCAGCGTCCAGGCCCGTGTCAGTCCGAGTACCGCTTCATCTTCCTCAAGCAGTGAAATCTGCTCCAGATACAGTTTGTAGCTTTTAATGAGCGCATCCATCCGTGAGCAATCACTGCTCTCACTGACATAGCGATAAATATTGTAAAAAAGCGATGAGTGGATATTCGGTGACCAGGTAACAAACCAGTCAGTCGAAAATGGCAGCATCCCCTTGGGTGGCGACATGCCCCGTATTTCCTTATAGAGCTTGATAAGGCGGCCACGACTCAGATCTGTTTCGGATTCAAGCACTTGAAGCCGGGCACCGAGTTCAATCAGCTCGATGGCCATCTGAACCTGTTTAACCTCATTGAGAACGCTTTTATCAGCCACGACGCTTACCTCCTGCTACTGCTTCGCCACCAGAGCGCCCTGCCAGCAAAATGGCTTCATGGGTACGTTGAAGATCGTTAGTGCGGTTGCTGCCGGTGAGTGCCTCAAGCGCTGGCACGCTATCAAGAGAGAAATGGCACAGCAACTGGCTTGAGCTGGCAAGCTTGGCAAGCTCGGAAATCGGCAAACCACTCAGCACGTTAGCCATCTCTGCGCTGATCTTCAGCCGAAACATGGCCTGATCACGGTCTTCGTTCAACAGTCGCTGAACCAGCAACAGGTAGGACAGGTTAACGTTACGGATATCTTCGAGCAGGCTGGATGCAGAGTTCATGGGTGAGATCCTCGAATGTCGCTTGAATATGGTTTTTTTGTAATCCAGTTTTCTTCTTAAAGGTCTTTTGAAATTTTTTGTTACCTTTTGCAGCTAGATTACACATCACACAAAAAGATTACAAACACTAATCTCAAAAAAATCAGTCTAATACTCCCAAAAATAACTATCGGCTCACCTTCCTAAATTAAATTTGGCTATCAAAAAAAACCCTTAAAAAACATGAGTTTATAAAACAACTCTCCCTATCTCATTAAAAAACAACCTTTTTTAAAGCAGCTACCCACCCCCTATTTGTAGTACAGTAGTGGAAAAGACACCAACCTATAAGATTAGAAAATTACTACTTTTCATGAAATTTTTGCGACTCAGCGTATGCTGACAACGAAACATCTGGTTACAAAAAGGGCGAACATACAAAAAAAGCGCCCTTCCGGGCGCCTTATCAATTGTTACCTGTATCAACAGGTCTCGGTGGGTACGGTTTCTGCATCCCAGCGGAGATAGGCGGTATAGGCATTATTCAGAAACAGGAGGATATGAGAGAGCGTATTGGCGTTGGCAACCGTCAGATCATGGCAAAGTGCATTGACATAGTTCTGCTCCTGAAGCTGTTCACAGTCGAGATCTGGAGCAATAAAGGGGTAGACGATAAAGCGAAGCAGCACTTGCTGATGATGCTTCAGGCAACCCTGCCAGTGCAGCATCTCGAAAAGTTCGGCCGATGAGGCGCCTCGCTCCAAATGCATGGATATTACGCGCTGATTACTGGCTACAGCCCGTTTGTACCTCCCCAGCAATTCAATCATTGTCATGGCCGACTCCACTTGTGCTTCTGATCTTTCCAATAGTCTACAAACACTTTTCCAGGAATGGTCTCTTGAAAAAAAGGGTTTCCATGCGTTATTTACGTGCAAGAAAAGCATGCAGACTCAACAAGATACGCTTGAAACATATCATAAACATCAATTACGTCTGGTTACAATAAAACTTGATGCCAAAAAAGTATGGGACGTCAATATCTTACTGCAGACGCAGGCCGACCTTCAGCACCTGATTGCCTTGCACTTCATGTACAACCCAGTGGATGCCATGCCAGTCCACATCGTCACCTACTACCGGATTTCCACCCACACGACGGGCAATGAACTCACCCAACAGCTTGTCCTTTTCTCCGGCACTAAGCGTTAACCCATAAGCCTGTGCCAATTCCAGCATTGGCGCATTGCCATCAATGATGAAGGCACCGTAGAAGTCACGAGCCACCTTGAGGCGTGCTTCACCATCAAACATGCGATTCAGCGCCGCTACATCGCCGGAACGCCCAATCGCACATACAAGGTCGTGCTTTTCAAGCTCGGTGCTGCCCTTCGGATAAATCATTTCGTGATCACGAAATACCGCCGCAAGTGAGGTGCCGGATGGAAAACGAAGATACCGCAACGGTATTTTTTCCACACCTCGGTTATCGACATGGTACATCAGCATTTCATAATCATTTTCGTGTAACACTCCCATGGTGCGCCGTCGTGAGGGTGATGCGCTTGGGGGTACGACAACCTTCATCCATCGAGCCATGGGCGCCAATGACATGCCTTGCACGATCAGTGACATCAGCACCACCACAAAGGCAACATTAAAGTAGATATCCGACTCTTCAACACCGCTGATCACTGGCAAAATGGCCAGCACGATAGGGACAGCACCTCGAAGGCCTACCCAGGATATAAAAATCAACTCCTTCCAGCGAAAGCCGAAAAAGGGCTTCAGACTAAGCATGACGGCGATGGGGCGAGCGACCAGTACCAGCGAAGCAGACACCAGCAGGGAAGGCCACAGGTAATCCAGTACCTGACTTGGAGTCACCAGCATTCCCAGAACAAGAAACAGCGCAATCAAACTGAGCCAGGCCATGCCATCATGCACGGGCAAAATGTGTTCGATATGTTGACCGCGCACATTGCCAACCATAAGCCCCATCAGATAGATGGCAAGAAAACCACTCCCATTCACCATATTGGTCAAGGCAAACAGCGTCAGGCCCAGCGCCATGGTCAACAGGGCATACAGCCCGGAAGCCAGATCCAGCCACTTGAGAAGCCTGCCAATGCACCATCCTCCACCAAGGCCGAAAGCAAGCCCCCAGCCAAACTGTTCAACGAACAGCATGACAGTTTCAAAGACACCACTTACCTGCCCCACCAGCATCTGGGACAAAATCAGAGTCAGGAAAATAGCCATCGGGTCGTTGGTACCGGACTCGATTTCAAGGGTGGCGCCAACGCGCTCGTTGAGCTTGATCCCCTGACCGTTGAGCATTGAAAATACAGCTGCCGCGTCGGTAGACCCTACAATCGCTCCTACCAGTAACCCCTGAAGCAGGGACAGGTCGAATACCCACATGGCGACGACGCCAACCAGACCACTGGTAATGAAGACCCCGAGTGTTGCCAGCGACAAAGCGGGTTTAAGCCCCACGCGGAAGGTCGACATCCGTGTCTGCAACCCCCCATCAAGCAAAATCATCGCCAGAGCCAGCTGACCGATCACATAAGCTCTGGAGTAATCATCAAAATGGATGCCCAGCACACCCTCTTCACCGGCCATCATGCCGATAAAGAGAAACAGGGGGAGTAATGGCATACCAATACGGGCTGACACGCGGCTGGCCAGGATACTGAGCACGACCAGCAGGCCGGCCACCACATACACACTATTAAAATCCGTCAAGGCATATTCCACTCGATTGTATTCACTGGTCACTACCCTATTTCATACCACGTTTTCACGATGACAGAAGGTCTATCCAGACTGACGCCTCTTCCACGCGTGCATACTCACACGGGCCGGTGACCTGCATGGCATGAAGTATCCGACGATACCATGCGCGATGCCCCCTGATAGAGGGCACTGGCATATGTTGCTGATAAGCGGCAATAAAGGCCTGCCTTGCCATCCCCGAAGGCACCATCAATTCCAGAAGGGTCCAGTCAAATTCGATCGGCGCCCGCACCAGCGCCTCCCAGTCACACCAGATCAGCCGCTGCGCTCCCTGCAGAAACTGATCAGGACGCATATCAGGTAACGCCATTACCGTACCCACGGAGGGCGGTAATGGCGTTACCGGCAAGGGCGAGCCATCCATTGCCTTCAAAAAATCGATAACCCGGGCCGACCATGTTGAAAGACTTGTCTGACGATCGGCTGATACAGGATCCCCTACACACTCCCCTTGGGTCGCAACATGAATCTGTCCCAGGGTATGCCCCAGAGTTTGCGCCGTGAGTGATGTCCATTCGACCCGGTCACCCTCGACCCAAGGCAACGCCCATAACGGGCGCTCCGCCACCACACCGAGGTAGCGCATCGCAAGCACCTCGAGCGGCAGAGGCGGCAGCCATGCCTTCAACTCGGGGCGACTCGGAGCGTCTCTCCAGCGATTTACCTGAAAAAGCGCATGCATGCCCTGCCAGAAGCTGCCATCACATGTCGGCGTACGCGGCATTTTGATGATTGCATCGAGTTCATGGCTTCGCCACAGCCAGTTGGCGCTGTCATCAAAGGCAATCGGCAGCACCACCAGTCGGCTGTCCTTCAAAAAGGATGCCACAGCGCGAGTCAGCGTCGCGGGAGGGGAATCTGAAGGCTCTGACATTTCGCTGGTCGCTCTGATCGATAACACGTTACACTTTCTTGAAGGATGGGGGTGCCTACGGGCTGAGAGTGCTTGCCACAACCCATTGAACCTGATCCGGATTATACCGGCGGAGGGATATCCATGCGCGCAATCGCAACTTATCTCTGCGCTACCAGCGGAGAAAGTAAATGACATCTGTACCTGGCCTGCAGGTGGCCAACGCTACCCTGTCCTATCAGCAACGCCCGCTGTTTAAAGATCTGTCATTCACATTTGCTCCTGCCACCTGGACCTGTCTGCTGGGCCGAAGCGGCTGTGGCAAAAGCTCACTGCTGCGATTGATTGCCGGGCTGGAGGCGCCAGACAGGCCAACGCTTATGGTCACGGATCACCGTGGCAATCCGCTGCCCCCTCAGGGCATTGCCTGGATGGCTCAACAGGATGCACTACTGCCCTGGCTCAATGTCATGGATAATATAACCATTGGCGCCAGACTTCGAAACACGCTGGATGATACGCATCGTGACCAGGCGCACGCCCTGCTTGAACGATTGCAACTCGCCGATCGGGCAAAAAGCCGACCAAATCAGCTTTCCGGTGGGCAGCGCCAGCGAGTAGCCCTGGCACGCACATTGATGCAACCCGCGCCCATCGTACTGATGGATGAGCCCTTTTCCGCTGTGGATGCCATTACCCGCAGCGAGCTGCACGCCCTGTCGATCGAACTTCTTGCCGAACGAACCGTATTGATGGTCACTCACGATCCTCGCGAGGCACTACGGCTGAGTGATGATATTTACATTCTTGCCAGTGGCCAACTGGAACACCTTTCCACGCGAAAAGGACAACGTCCTGCCGAACTCTCACTGGAGGAGCGTGATGCCCTTGAGCGCCACATCATGAGCCAGCTCGGAGGTATAGCGCCATGACCGCCCTTGCAACCGGTAGCCGAAAACTGATCGCATTGGCACTCACACTGACAGTGCTGATTATTGCCTGGCAGGCGATCGTCAGTCTTGCCGACCTGCCCCGCTACATCCTGCCAGGCCCCTTGTCGGTGATTCAGGCACTGGAGCGATTTGCTCCCCTACTAATCACCCACGGGCTTTACACTGCACTGGAAATTCTCCTAGGTTTTGTGGGAGGCGTTCTGCTGGGCATTCTGACAGCACTGCTGCTGGCGGCCTTTCTGCCGGTACGCCGCATCCTGCTTCCGCTACTACTGGCCTCACAGACCATCCCCATTTTTGCCATCGCGCCCCTGTTGATGCTGTGGCTGGGATACGGACTGCTTTCCAAGGTCGTCATGGCCATGCTGATCATCTATTTCCCGGTCGCCTCTACCTGCTTTGACGGCCTGCGCCACACGCCTGCCGCGTGGCTCGACATGGCCACCACACTCGGTGCAACACGGCGTCAGCGCCTGTTTCGCATCCAGCTACCTGCCGCCCTGCCTTCACTGTGCTCAGGACTTCGCATGGCAGCCACCGCGGCACCAATAGGTGCCGTCATTGGGGAATGGGTAGGTTCGAGCCAGGGGCTCGGTTACCTGATGCTGCAGGCCAATGGGCGAATGCAGACTGATCTGATGTTTGCTGCTCTGTTCATGCTGATCATCATCGCGGTAGGCCTTTATCAACTGGTGGACTGGCTAAGCCGCTGGCTGGTGCCATGGCAACAACGCACGACAACCCTCTGAGCATGTTTCGACAAGGATATCCATCATGACAACCACCAATCACTCACGCCGCTGGCTGCTCAAGACCGCAACCTTTATGACGGCAGCAGCCACGCTGCCATCACTTGCACGTGCAGATGATTCAGCCATTGCCCCCGCGGCACCGGCAGAAGCCGACCCGATCGCTCCACCACCGGTCACATCGCTATCCATCATGCTCGACTGGTACGTCAATCCGACTCATGGGCCAATCGTGATTGCCCATCAGAAGGGGTTCTTCAAGGAACACGGCCTGGACGTCACCCTTCGTACCCCAGCAGACCCCAGCGCTCCGCCGAAACTGGTAGCCGCCGGCCAGATCGATCTGGCACTGAGCTATCAGCCTCAGCTACACCTGCAGGTGGGCCAGGGCCTGCCGCTGGTACGCGTCGGTACGCTGATCGGCACGCCACTGAATGTTCTGGTGGTTCGCAAGGACAGCAACATCAAGTCGCTTTCGGACCTGAAGGGAAAATCAGTCGGCTACTCGGTCGGTGGTGTCGAGCGTGTCCTGCTGGATGGCATGCTCAAGCACAGCGGGCTCAGTGAACATGACATTGATCTGGTCAACGTGAACTTTTCACTGACACCTGCCTTGATCAGCGGCAAGGTGGATGCCGTTACTGGCGCCTTCCGCAACTTTGAACTGGCACAAATGGCCCAGGAAGGCGTCGAGGGGCGGCCCTTTTACATCGAGGAACATGGTGTTCCCGCCTATGAAGAACTGGTATTCATTGCCAATACCGAAACCATCGCCAGCCATCAACGCGCCTTCTCCAGCTTCATGAAAGCCATCGAGGAAGCGGCGCTCTGGACCATCAACCACCCCAACGAAGGCTGGGAGTTGTTCAAGGCCTATGACCCGGTCCTTGACAATGAACTAAACCATCAGGCCTGGCAGCAAAGCGTGAGCCGATTTGCCCTTCGCCCGGCCGCAACCGACGCTGGCCGCTATCTGCGGTTTCAACAGTTTCTACTGGACAATCATGCCATTGAACAGAAGGTTCCTGTAGACAGGCTCACGCTGGATATCAATAACCTGCCCCCTGCACCAAAATAACGATCCATAAAGGCCTTTAGGTGCTGACAGGGCAGCGTGCTATCATGAAGGCATTGCGCTGGAACCGTATATAGCCGCTCTTTCTTGATATCCTGGCCTGGCCAGGCTACGGAGCCGGCGGTTTTTGTGTTATTTTGTGCGTTTTGGCGAGTGACAAGAGAGAGTCATGACTGTAACCCCACATCACGAGCATTTCGAACGCGTTCGCCAGGATCACCAGCGCGAACTCGTTGAGGATTATGTGGAAGAGATCGCCCACCTTCACCACCATCTGGGTGAAGCGCGTGCCAGCGACTTGGCAGAGCGTTTTGGCGTCAGTCCGGCTGCGGTTTCCAAGGTCGTCACTCGCCTCAAGCGGGATGGCCTGGTCAATGCACGCCCCTACCGTGGCATCTTTCTGACCGAGCAGGGAGAAAACCTTGCCGTCAAGGTTGCTCAGCGCCATGAGGTCGTGCTTAACACGCTACTGGCCCTTGGCGTACCGGATGCCATAGCCCGCGCCGATTCCGAAGGCATAGAGCATCATTGCAGCCACGAAACGGTTGAAGCCATGCGTGCATTTATTCAGCGTTACCATGGTGACCTTGAAACAACCTCACGCTGAGACTGTCTCGTTACCCGGGGAGACACGCCATTCATCCGCCCTCTCTGCAGGCCTGTCATCCTGATGCACTGGTCTTCATCGAACCGACTGCTACCGGGCCTCGCCCCTCACATGACAGCCTGACCCGCCTTCACCTTGTTGAGTATCGCAATAACAGCATCACACGGGCCGACACATGGCAGGTTCCCTCGCCCCCGAACGCGGAGTTTTTCGACAGGCTGGCTAACTGGGTTGGTGAGGCATTACCCATCATTGATAATGCCCGCTACTGGCTGGCCTTTTTTCATCACTATACTCGCAAGGCAGGACAGGTTCTGCCACTGAAGCCGGTATGCCTTCGTCGTCTGGAATTCGGTATTGATCCCGATGGTACACATCAGGATACCTCCGACGACCTGATGACCCGCTGGAGAATACTGGCCGATCAACACGACCATGAAACGCTGGTGGCTCGCCTTTTGACCCAACTCCGCCTGCGCGCCCTGCCGGCTCGAGTATCGCCGGAAGAACTGACAAGCCTGCCTCACGCCCCGGGCGTTTACCTGTTTTACGGGGCCAACCAGGCACTGCTTTATGTAGGCAAGAGTATTGATCTCAGAAGCCGCGTGGCGAGCCACTTCACAAATGCCCTGCACGATGACAGGGAACTGCGTATCAGTCAGCAGACCGAACGCATCGAGTATGAACAGACCGATGGCGACTTCAGCGCGCAATTACGAGAAATAGAACTGATCAAGGCCCGCCAGCCGCTGTTCAACAGGAAGCTTCGACGCCAAAAGAACCTGCTGACCTGGCAATGGCCGAAGCACGCTGCCACACCGGTACTGACATCACAGTGGCTGCATGACGAAAGCGCCTGCTACGGGCTTTTCAAGAATCGGCGCGAAGGACTCGAGACCCTCAAAAAAACAGCGACGGAGCACAGACTCTGCCCTGAAACACTTGGATTGGAACCAGCGCACGGCCGGTGCTTTGCATACCAGCTCGGGCGCTGTGCAGGCGCCTGTCAGGGCATCGAATCCCGGGAGGCCCATGAAGATCGGGCCCGCCAGGCCATGGCGCCATGGCGCCTTGCCAACTGGAGCTGGCACGGGCCAATTCTGGTCATGGAAGGTGAGCAGAACGAGCGGGGGCATCTTTTTGACCAATGGTGCTATCTAGGGGCAGTAGACAGCATCGGCGATGCCTACCGCACGCGTCATGACAGGCCACGGTTTGATGCCGACATCTACCGGCTGCTGAAGCGATATATCGGCGTCTCAGCGCCGCCCGGTACCGTGAACGTTCTTCCGCTGGACCCTGCCCTGATGGAGTGGCGGCGCTGAGACCAGGGCGCATGAGCCACCACACACGCCTTGGTCTCAGCGTGTCAGAAAGGCCTCGACACACTGCCTGAAGCGCTCCGGCATTTCGGCATGTATCCAGTGACCTGCACCTTCCAGTGTTTCAACGTCCAGCGCTGTCATCAGCGCATTCGCTGCCGCCAGCCCCTCATCGTTTACATACGGCGACGCACCACCTCGGATCAGCAGCGAAGGCATATCTATCGGCCCATCACCGTCGGGGGCCGCAATTATCCGTGGATAATCGGTTTCAATGTTATCAAGCCCCACCCGCCAGACCAGCTGCCCTGCCTCACGAACCAGATTAGTCGCCAGAAACTGGCGCGTCATACGCTGATCCACATGGTGCGCCATCAGCTCGTCGGCTTCCTGCCGGGTTTTAACGGTAGCCCTTTCAACCTCACGCATCGCGCTGAAGACATCATCGTGACCATGCTGATACGCCAGTGGCGCAATATCTGCCACTACCAGTCGCTCAACTGTTTCGGGAGACAACCGGGCCACTGTCATCGCCACCTTGCCACCCATGGAATGTCCCAGCAGATAGCAGCGCTTGACCTCCAGGCGCTCAAGCGTAGCCAGCACATCCTGCGCCATGGCTTTATAGCTCATGCCCTCTGCATGCGGCGACTGGCCATGATTACGTAAATCAAGTGCAATGACTCGACCATGCGCCTGCCAATGCTTGACGTGAGAACGCCAGTTATCAGCACTCCCCATCAACCCATGAAGAATAACCAGCGGCGGGTGAAGAGATGTGTCCCGGCCCTCATCCAGGGCGTGAAGTACAATGCTCATGAGGTTAGCTCCCGGCAGTATAAGGCGGTGAAAAAGGCGCGCGACCGGCGTGGTCAATCTCGTCAAGATGTACCTTGAAGGCCTGCCACACCGGACTACGATAGCGGCTGGCATGCCATACCATATAGAAATGGCGTTTCAGTGACAGTCCGTCAAGACACAGCTCCACCAGCGTGCCCTGCTCAAGCTCCTCCCTGACAGCCAGCTCCGATAGGCATCCCAGCCCCAGACCGGCACGTACCGCCTGCTTGATTGCTTCGTGCTGGCCCAGCTCGAGACGAATATTGAGTCGACCAAGCCGGTCATGAATGGCTGCTTCAAAAACCGCTCTGGTCCCGGAACCTTCCTCACGCAAAACCCAGTCGGCATCAGAAAGGGCCTGAGCACTGACGTTGGGAGTAGCAGCAAGCGGGTGATCCGGGGCGGCAATAATAACCAGCCTGTCTTCCTGCCAGGGCACACTGATCAGTTCGCGATGATGACAAATGCCCTCAATGAGCCCCAGATCGGCTTCAAAGCGACGGACGCTATCAATGACCTCATACGTATTGCGCAGTTTTAGATCGAGCCGAACATCAGGATAGCGCGCTGTGAATCCACCGATGATACTCGGCATCAGATAGCTGCCCACCGTCGCACTGGCCGATAGACGCAACTCACCGCTCAAGGGGCCATCCGGCTCACGTGCCTCGCTTTCAAACAGATCCACGTCATCCAGTAACTGTTCAGCGCGGGACAGAAGACGCTGCCCCACCGCATTCAACTCGAGACGTCGACCCAACCGTTCGGCAACGCTTACCCCCAGCTGACGCTCGAATTCAGTCAGTGCCTGGCTTGTTGCCGACTGTGACAGACCCAGTTCGCGCGCGGCTGCACTGACGGACCCGGAGCGCGCCACAGCCACGAACACATGCAGCTGGCGAAGCGTAATACGACTAGACATTCAATAATCCTTGAAGGGAGCATCAGCCATCATGCGGTGTCAGGCATACCGGGCCTGACAAGGCGCGTAAGCAGCATTAAACAAATACCATACAACGGCAGAAACAACAGGCCGCTGATCACCAGCTTGATGACGTAGTCCACCCAGGCAATTTCAACCCAGTGTGTCGCCATGAACGGATCGCTGCTGCCCCAAAAGGCAATGGTAAAGAATACGAAGGTATCAAGCAGATTCCCGAATACCGTCGACAGCAAAGGCGCCAGCATGGCATGCCCTCGCCGCCGGAGCCGGCCAAACAGCCCGGCATCCAGCATCTGACCGCACACGTAAGCACCAAAGCTTGCAAAGGCGACCCGAATACTGACCCATGAAATATCAAGCAGCCGTTCCGGAGTCCAGTGCCCTGGCTGAAACAGGGTGGACAGCAGGCAGGACAGAAACAATGCCGGCAGCATGGCGCGCCAGATAACCCTATAGGCCAGCCGCTGCCCGGTCAGCCGAACGGTCAGATCCGTTAGAACAAAAATCAGCGGGAAGCTGAAAGCACCCCAGGTAGTATGCCACCCCATTAACGTTACCGGGTGCTGAACAAGGACGTTACTAAGGCAGATAACTGCAAGATGAGCCAGAACCAATCCGTTTAAAAGTCGTGTTCCCGGCGTTGAAGACACCAGCATTTCATATCCTTTTTTGACATAAAGGGGGTGAGGGAACCCCTGAAAGTAGCGAAAGTCTAACGTTTAGAGTGGTCAGGTGACAAACACAAGCCGCACTGTAGAGCCTTTGTACAAGCACTTCCGTTGAAAACGATGAAAAAACGTTTAATTCGGCATTTGAACAATGAGGCAGTTTTAAATGATCATCCTCTTATTGATTTTATAAACAGACTAAGGATGTCTCATGAGCTTATACGATACCGCCAATACCAATACTGCCGAATATGAAATGGTCATCACCGAAGCCACGCCGATTCTCAAGGCCATGGCCAACGAAAATCGCCTTCGTATTCTCTGCCTGCTGAAAGAAGGTGAGCAATCCGTTTCCGAACTCAATACGCGACTGGAACTCAGTCAGTCCGCGCTGTCACAGCACCTTGCCGTGCTCCGTCGCGAAGGACTGGTCAGCACCCGTCGTGCGTCACAGACCATCTTTTACTCACTGAAGGGCGAGCATGCCAAGGCCGTACTGAGCACGCTCGGTACCCTGCAGCGTTAACATATTGATGGCACTGGGTCACTGAACGTAAAAAAGCCGGCACTGGCCGGCTTTTTCGTACAGGTCAATTTTCCTGCCTGTTAAATGGACTACATGCGATTCCAGCGTTGTTCCATATCCTGCTGCACACGACGATCCATCCCCTTGTCGACCAATATACTGGCACTTTTACCCAGCCGTGCCAGCGCTGATTTCCTGGTGACCAGCTGCACTTCAAGAATCCTTGCCTCCTCGGCGCGGCGCTGCAGGTAATCGTCACTGGTCAATACTTCATCTACCAGACCAAGTTTGACTGCCTGGGTTCCATACCAGACATCCCCTTCAGCCACCTGGTCCATGTCCAGCCGAGGTCGACGGGCGGCAACGTGCGTCTTGAACAACTCATGCGTCTTGCTCAGGTCTTCAAGAAACTTCTCTCGACCCTCTTCGGTATTTTCGCCCAGAAGCGTCAAGGTTCGCTTGTGCCGGCCCGCGGTCAACACCTCGACATCCACATCATTTTTCTTGAGCAGACGATGAAAATTGGGAATCTGTGCCACTACACCGATCGAGCCAATCACGGCAAAGGGCGCTGCCATGAGATGATCCGCACAGCAGGCCATCATATACCCGCCACTGGCAGCCACCTTGTCAACGCTGACCGTCAGCCTGGCCCCGGAAGCCTTTAGCCGATCCATCTGGGCCGACGCCAGCCCATAGGAATGTACCAACCCTCCTCCAGACTCAAGCCTTACCAGCACCTCATCATCAGGAGTCAGCAGTGGAAGCAGCGCCGTAATTTCCTGGCTGAAGGCCGACTCGCGCGATGCCCGGATGTCACCATGAAAATCCAGCACCCAGAGTGTCGGGCCTGTCGGCTCTGAACCGGATTTTCTGGCCGCCTTGCGACTTTTTTTCAACGTCTGAGCGCGCGTTTTTTCTCTGGCCTTGCGAACAGCCGCACGTGCGCCCTTTTCGAGACGAGCGTCCTCCAGTTGTTCACGATACTGGCGATAATACTCCTGTCGATCACGAATCTTCATGCTTTGGCGTGATGGCGCAGCCTGGCCACGTGCCCGAACGACAAGGGCAATGACAGCACCAATGGCAGCCACAATAGTGAGCGCCTCGGCAACAAATAAACCAAATTCGGATAACCAGTTCATGTTTTGTCCCATGCTGATCGGGGTGCGTTCTGAAACGCATTGAAAAAATGAGCCGGCTTGACGGACCCATCTGTCGGGATACCAAAGGATACACGCATGCATTCACTGATCGAAAGCATCCGCGAAAGACTGGAAAACCATTTCAACCCCCGAGCGGCCAGGGGTATTCGCAACGTGTTTGTGTTCGATCTCACTGATGAGAAGACCTACACCCTGCTCATTGACGACGGCACAATGCAGTTTGATCAGTACCGTCATCCCGAACCCGACATCACCTTCATTACGGACAGCGCCACGTTAGAGCGTATTTTCAACGGCGAGGTCAGTGGCACCACTGCCATGATGATGGGCGATATCAAGGCAGAAGGTGACTGGATGGTAGCCACGCGCCTGAAGCGGCTGTTCAAAACCATCAAGTAATCAGACCTTAACCGGAGGGCGCGACCCCCTTCAGGAAATTGTCGATCAGGGAATGAGCAATGGAAAACGACGGTGGCAGTCCGGGAAGGTATTCCGGACTGAACCAGTCCGCCGCCTCGATTTCCACGCCATCGATGGTAATGTCCCTGGAAGCCGCCTCCGCATAAAACCCCATCATCAGTGAGTGAGGAAAGGGCCAGGACTGGCTTTTGAAGTAGCGGACGCGACCGATGCTCACACCGACTTCTTCCATTACCTCACGCCGCACCGCAGCTTCAACGGATTCGCCGGCTTCAATGAAACCCGCCAGGGTACTGAAGCGTCCGGGAGCAAAGCGCGGGCTTCGGGCCAGCAGCAGATCCCGGCCGTGTGTTACCAGAGTGATGATACAGGGTGATATACGCGGAAAGCTCGTCAGCCGACAGCTCGGACACACCATGGCAAATTCAGTCTGCTTGCGGCGCATTGCGCTACCGCAGCGGCCGCAGTATCGGTGGTCACGACGCCAGGTCATGACCTGAAGCGCCGTGGACAGTACCTCAGTCTGTACTACAGGCAACTGCCCCAGCCATTCACGCGCTGACATCCACGCTGCCGCCTCGGGCTGATCATCCATGGCAACGGCAATCGGCTCACCGTTCCAGTACCCCAGAGCCACTGCACCATCAGGCCACCGCACATCGTAACTGATGACACCATCATCACCCGGTGCCACCCCCTGGTCATTCATGCGAATCAATTGACCCCTGCGTACGCGGTCAATACCCACCAGTGTTCGCTCAAACATCCCCGGCTCCCTGACCGGATTCAGTCAATGCGTCCCACAGGCATTGGCCCGAGGCACCACGAATCCTGGCAAGTTTTTCCGCGTGGGCCTGCCACTCATCCTCGCTTGGCCGCACTACCCGCAACGCCGCTCGATCCTGCTGAATCCGACCCGCGTCCTGAACTGTACTACCGGGCTGGGTATTACTGCTTTCCGCTTCCTGATCTGCCAACAGAAGTGCTGTCTGCCCACCGGTCATGGCCAGATAAACATCTGCCAGTATTTCAGCATCAAGAAGAGCACCGTGAAGTTCTCGGTGCGCATTGTTCACGTCATAGCGCTTGCACAATGCATCAAGGTTATTGCGCTGACCGGGATGACGATCACGCGCCATCTTCAGAGTATCAAGAATCGTGCAGTGATCCTTTACCGGCCCCAGCTCCGGCGCACCGCGCTCCTGATTGAGAAGGCTGAATTCATGATCGATGAAACCTACGTCAAACGCCGCATTATGGATAATCAGCTCGGCGCCCTTGATAAACTCCCAGAACTCATCTGCAATGCCACGAAAGGCCGGCTCATTGGCTACACGTGCATTATCAATACCGTGGATGGCAATGACCTCGTCATCGATATGACGCTCGGGATTGATGTACTGGTGATAGACCCGCCCGGTAAAACGACGGTTAACCACTTCAACCGCACCGATCTCGACCAGCCGGTGCCCTTCCCTTGGATCAATACCGGTCGTCTCGGTATCAAGCACAATACTTCTACCCGCCATGGCGCGCCTCCATGAATTACAGCATTTTCAATACAAACGGGGATGCGCCCCTGTCAGGAACTGCGATCCTCAAGATTATCCATGGCCTCATTGGCCAGCGAATCGGCTCGCTCATTACCGGGGTGGCCACTGTGTCCCTTGACCCAGTGCCACTCGACCTCATGACGCTCGCATTCGGCCAGCAGCGCCTGCCAGAGCTCGGCGTTCTTGACCGGCTGTCTGGCCGCGGTTTTCCACCCCTTTTTGATCCAGCCATGAATCCACTCGGTGATGCCCTTTCGAACGTACTGGGAGTCAGTCCATAGATCGATTCGGCACGGCCGATTCAGTGCCTTGAGCGCCATGATGGCCGCCGTAAGCTCCATGCGGTTATTGGTCGTCATCAGCTCGCCGCCCTTAAGACATTTCTGATGCTCTCCGGCCTGCAGTACGGCACCCCAGCCGCCTGGGCCGGGGTTACCCCGGCAACCACCGTCGGTATAAATCACTACTCGAGACTGCTGACTCACTATCATGTTTCCTGCTGTACTGCGGCCCAGGGGGCCAGATAAAAACGGCGAAAAGTCTAACACGTTGAAACCGGTTCAGCGTGGTCATCGCTCCCGGACAATACGGCGCTGATCATTACGCGCCAGCCGGGTACCCGCGCCGGAAAGAGATGATGGCAACCAGGTGCGCATCCGGTCACGTACCGGAATCGGCCGTACGGGAACGCTCTGTCGGCACGCTTCAATGATGAGCGTATCGGCGCCCAGCGGGCAATTATAGCGTCGCCCGACCGTTTCAAGGCGGCCGCGCTGTCTTAGCGAAGGGGAAAAGTTGCAGTAATGCACCTGCTCCACCCTGAAGTCGACGAATGCCAGCCAGTCAGTCAGTTGCTGCACACTGCGCCCACGTGCAGGACTCATGACCGCACGCTGGCGTCCCTTCAATCGTGCCTTCCACCACCGCACACCAGAGGGACACCAGCCCAGTAGAAAAAGGCGACCGGAATCGGAAGTGACTCGAGTGGCTTCACGCAACACGGCATGCGGCTCATCAGTCATCTCAAGTAGATGGTGCACCACGACAAGGTCCATGGCTTCATCTTCAAGGGGGAGTGCCGACGGCGAACAGACCAGGGTTGACAGTGATGATGCCTGAGAAACGGAAGGAGCCCAGTGGATCACTTGATTCATGACATGGGCAGCAGGAAAGATGGGCACGCAGGACAGCTCAAGGGCCCGCTGTCCACGCAGGGATTCAAGTCGTGGACCAAGAACTGCACGCTGATTCTTCAACAGGTGCTGCCCGGTGACGCCGGCCCAGAACGACCTCGCTTCAATGGTACCCTCAGGCCAGGGGCCTGAAGGACGTACCAGATACTCAAGATTTGACATATGACGCGCTCCACCGCAAGGTTGACGCTCATTTCAGGTAGTTATTTCCACTGTTATCAACGCGCATAACCACTATTGAGGCTTTCATGTTGACCGTGAAACCGCTTCCCGCTTTCCAGGATAATTATATCTGGATTTTACAGCAGGATAATGACGCCCGCATCGCCGTGGTCGACCCGGGCGACGCCGACCCGGTAATCGAGTATATAGAAGCCCACGGCCTGGTGCTTGATACGATCCTGGTAACACACCATCACAAGGATCACACCGGCGGACTGGCCACACTGGCCGACCGCTATGGCCCGAACATCATCGGCCCGGCCGATTCCAGCATTACCCACCTGACAAGAACGGTAAGCGACGGTGATACCGTCCGCCTTCTGGGACGGGTATTCGACGTCATGGCCACGCCTGGCCATACCCTTGACCACCTCAGTTTTCTGGCGGCGGGCACGCCCGGCCTTCTTTTTTGTGGCGACACTCTGTTCTGTGCCGGGTGTGGGCGACTGTTTGAAGGCAGCCCGGAGCAGATGCACAAGGCTCTTCAGCGGCTGGCCGCTCTGGATGACGATACCCTGGTATTTGCCGGGCATGAGTACACCCGTGCCAACGTGGCATTCGCCCGGGCAGCAGACCCGGACAATGCCGCGCTTGAAGCCTATCAGGCAACCTGTGAGCGGGAGCGGGAGCACGGTCGCCCGACACTACCCAGCACGATCGGACGGGAAAAGGCCATCAATCCATTTTTAAGGGTTCACCGCCCGGAAGTACAACGCGCTGTCGCTACTCAGGGCACTGCCACAGATTCATTGACCACCTTTGCCACCATGCGGCAATGGAAAAATAATTTTTGATCGCCGGCACGGTTTTATAACCACAAATGGCTCGTAACGTGGAGCCGTGCTGCAGCAAGGAAAACATACAACATGATCACCCCGCGACCGCACCGATTTGTGCGCTGCCTGACGGGGGCACTGGTTCTGGCCACATCCCTTGGCGGTGTGTGCCTTCAGGCGCGTGCAGATGCGCCTGCCGCCCGCTCCTTTTATAACAGCCTGACGCTGCAGAAAACCGCATATCACTCCGTCTGGGAACGTCTCCGATCAGGCATGACACTGGCGCATGACACCAGCAACCCACGTGTTCGCGCCTGGATTGAATGGTACCAGGCTCACCCAAGGCATCTGGAGCACACCGTCGAGCAGGCCCGCCCATGGCTTCGTTTTGTGACCCTTCAGGTAGAAAATCGAAATATTCCCGCCGAAATTGCCCTGCTGCCCTTTATCGAAAGCGCCTATAACCCGACAGCCAGGCACCCTTACAGCGGGGCAACCGGGATGTGGCAATTCATGCCGGTAACCGGCGATGAAATGGGCCTCGACCGCACCTGGTGGTATGACGGCCGCAAGGATGTAGTCAGCGCCACCAGCGCCGCCCTGGGCTATCTCGACAAACAGCGCACCCGCTGGTATGACGGTGACTGGCTACTGGCTCTGGCGGCATATAACGCAGGTGCCGGAACCGTCAATCGGGCCCAGGCCCTGGCAGCCGCCAGAAGCCGGCCTACTGACTACTGGCATCTGCATCTGCCGGCAGAAACCATGGATTACGTGCCAAAACTGCTGGCGCTTTCGGCCATCATTGCCCATCCAGCAAGATATGGCATGTCGATCAATACCATCCCGGACAAGAAGACCTTTGCCGAGGTTCGAACGCATGGCCAACTGGATCTGGAACTGGCCGCGCGCCTGGCAGGCACCTCACTGGAAGAGATTCGCGCCCTCAATCCGGGATATCGCCGCTGGGCTACTCGGCCGGCAAACAATGGTCCGCTACTTATACCGGTTCATCGCAAGGCTGCATTTGAACAGGCTCTGGCCAGCCTTCCGGCCTCGGAGCGTGATACCTGGCAGCGCTACACCGTAAAACCCGGGGACGCGCTGTCGGTCATCGCCCGACGCTACAATGCACCCCTGCATATCATCAAGGCGCGCAACAATCTTACCTCCAGCCGCCTGAGGGCCGGCCAGACCCTGCTGGTCCCCGGTCATGTTGATCAGATGCTGGCAAGCGCCGCTCCGACAACTCCACAAGCCCGAGTCATCGTCAGCCGTGGGGACACCCTGTCTTCGATCGCGTCACAGCATGGCCTGACTACTCGCCAGCTGGCCACCATCAACAACCTGTCTACCGCCGACGTATTGCATCCCGGCCAGACACTGTCACTTCGCTGAGCGTTTTTTAACGGGCCGAAAGGCCCGTTATTCGTCCTATAACCCTGTTGAATGCATGCTAGATTAGCGGCAGAACAGTGCCGGTGGTCACCTGTTGAACGGGGACGATATGACGCAAACCTTCGCTACCGGAAAGGATAGCGCGCTTGAGCAGGCCATCGCATCAATGCAGCAGGCCCTCCGGTCTCTCGGGTTCGCCGTGGAGGAAACTCACTGGCTGAACCCCATACCACATGCCTGGTCGGTCAGGATTCAGGATGCCCACTGCCCGCAGATAGCAGCCAGTGGGCGCGGCAGCACGCGCAATGCTGCCCTGGCCAGTGCCTGTGGCGAACTGCTGGAGCGGCTTTCTACCCGTTACCTGTGGGCTCATACCTACCTGACCCCTGTCCTTGAGCACTTCGATTATATTCATCAACCGGATGAACGGTGGCTTTCGGTAGACCGCGATGATCAGACATGGCCCGAGCAACTGATGGACCCACCCTGCCGGGCAACGTATAACCCGCATCGCCACATTAGCCTGATGGCACTAGTGGATAGCCACGGTGATATTGGCCGAGGCATCTGCATGCTGCCCTTCATTCGCCAGCGCGATGGCCACAGGATCTGGTTCCCTGTCAGCCTTCTTGCACATCAGTTCGAATCGATCGGCATGGCATCCGGTAACAGCCGTGAAGAAGCCCAGATTCAGGCAATGTCGGAAATACTGGAGCACACCATCAAGGCACGCATTCTTCGCGAGTCAATGACCCTGCCCGCAGTGCCCGATGAGGTTATCAATCGCTACCCGAATATCAGCGCCGGTATTGATGCACTGAGAGCTGCCGGATTAACGCCCCGAGTACTGGATGGCTCACTGGGCGGTCGGTATCCCGTCATGTGTCTCGCTCTGCAAAACCCCAATGACGGAGGACTGTGCGCTGCCTTTGCAGCCCACCCCTGCATGGAGATTGCGCTGGAACGAACCCTGACCGGCCTGCTTGAGGGCCGAAGAATCGAACAGCTCGATGGCTTTCCTGCACCCGGTTCCGTTTCGGATCAGAGCATCCTGACAGACAATATGAAACGGCACGTTATACCGGCCGATGGCCACCTGAGCTGGGCACTTCTGTCTGACACACCGGATACCCCCTTTGTAGACTGGAACGACGATCGTGATGATTCAGCACGGTGCCGCGACCTGATGACACTGATTCATCAGGAAGGCACCGATGTGTATATTCTTGAAAGTACCCATCTTGGCATATATACCTGTCGCATCATTGCACCGGGCATATCGGACGTTGAACCACCAGACCATGTCGCGAAAGGACATCATCGCCTTATCCTTGCTCATCGGGCAACGCTGTTCAACCTGCCAGGCGCCCCCCGATCGGCATGGCATGCCTTTCTTGAGGATCTTGAAACTGCCGATATCAGCGATCAGCGGCCGGTTCTTGACTGGGCCGGCATCATTGCAGACCCCGGTACTGCCTGGGAAAGACTCAGGACAGGAGAGCTCAAGCTATGGCTGGCACTGGCACTGGGTTACCAGAAGGAAGGACTGAAATATATTCGCGATATCCTTGCTACCTCGGCGCTTATGCCGACAGACAAGGGGCGACTGCGCGCGCTGCAGGATGTGCTGGAACTGAATCTGAATGCCGGCTCTCTGGAGGCTTACCGCGCGGCACTGAACAGCTATCACGGCGAAGCGCTGGTGGAAGAGGCTGAAGAACTTCTTGATGGCGTCACTGTATTTCCTGACCTTGACGTCATGGATCCCTGCCGACCTACCGAGGCCCATGGTCGCTTCCTGGACGCCTACGCAAGGGTACTGCTGAGCCAGGCCGTCAAATAGCGACCATCCCATTAAAAAAAGCGATGCACGCACCGCTTTTCCGCACAAGGCCAACTGCACTATATCTTACATCGAGAAGGTATCCGCGTCCTGCCAGGCAGGAAAGCCTGCACGAAAGGCTTCAAGCTCATCACGCCTGAACGTGATCGATTCGACAAAGGCCTGATGCTGAGGCGGGTCCAGCAGCAACTCGCCCTTGAAGTCAATGGCCAGCGAATCCCCACTGTATGCCTGCCCCTTTGCATCATCACCCACGCGGTTCACGCCCACCACATAGCTCAGGTTTTCAATGGCACGGGCCTGCAACAATGTGCGCCAGGCATGACGGCGAACGGCCGGCCAGTTGGCCACACACAGCAGCAGGTCATAATGCACCGGATTATTACGAAGCCAGACAGGAAAGCGCAGGTCATAACACACGCTCAGCATGATTCGAAAACCATTACGCTCAACAATGACAGGCGCCCTGCCCATGCCATAACGCTCGTGTTCACCAGCCATACGGAATAAATGACGCTTGTCATACCAGACAAGCTCACCCTCGGGCGTGGCCCATATCATGCGATTAAAGCATTCACCATCATCCTCGATAGCCACGCTCCCTGTAATGACAGCCCCCAGTCGACGGGCCTGGTCCTGCATCCAGGATACCGTAGTGCTCTCGGCCATGGGCTCGGCCATTTCCCTTGAATTCATGGTGAACCCGGTGGCAAACATCTCCGGCAGTACAACGATGTCGGTAGTTTCCACGCTGGAAAGAAGTTTCCCCAGACTCGCTCGATTGGCCGCCGGATCTTCCCAGTGCAAATCAGGCTGCACCAGCGTCACATTCAATTGGCTCACATCACACTCCAGAAAAGACAGATCAGGAAAGCCCTGACAGATGAAGAACAAAGGGCAGCACGAAAGCAGTCATCAGGCCGGTAAGCCCCATGGCCAGACCAGCAAAGGCCCCTGCCAATGGTCCGAGTGTAGCAAAGCTGTGGGCAGTGCCGAAGCCATGCGCCGACAGTCCCATGGTAAACCCCTGCACCGTAGGGTCCTTCATGCCGGCCAGCCTGAACAGCAGTGGACCTGTCGCCGACCCGATGGCGCCGGTGATAAGTACCAGCCCTGCCGCCAGAGAAGGTATCCCCCCCAGTTCATTGGCAATGCCCATTGCAATGGGGGTAGTCACGGAGCGCGGCGCCAGCGTCATCAGTATTTCGTGCGGCGCCCCCATCAAAAAGGCGATACCGAGGGTCGTCATGGCAGATACCAGAATCCCCACCAGACAGGCTCCAAGAATGGGCAACAACATGGCACGCACCTTGGCCAGGTGATCATAAAGCGGGATCGCCAGTGCCACCGTAGCAGGCCCCAGAAGAAAATGAATGAACTGGGCACCTTCAAAATAACGCGCGTAGGAAGTTTGCGTATAAAGCAGCACACTGACAATCAGGGTTGTCGCCACAATCACGGGGTGAAAAAGAACAAACCCCTTTGACCAGCGATTGGCATACACCCCCACCATATAGGCCAGTAGCGTCAGTAACAGGTTCAACAAGGGTTCGGAGGTAAGATATACCCATAGCTGGTCAAGTGCGCCGAGGGTCATGCCTCTTCCTCCTGCTGAAACTGCTGCCCGTTGCGACGTTTCATCCAGGCCAGGCAATAAAGCGTGGCCAGCTGGGTCACAATGGTCGAAACAACCAGCGTTGCAGCGATGGCCGCGAAGTTGTTGCCAATCAGGCCAAAGTGCACCATCACTCCTACCCCGGCCGGCACATACAATAATGTCAGATACTTCAACAGCCCTTCCGACGCCAGTCTGACGCTGTCCGGCACGCGTCCGATGATCATCAGCGCCACCAGCATGATCACCATGCCGGCGACGGGCCCAGGCACCGGAAGATGTGTAGTCTTGACAAGCAGCTCTCCCAGGAACTGACATACAAGCAGTCCGGAAAAGCCAAACAATAGCGGCATATCCACCCTCTCCTGTTTCTGTCATGACGTTGTTGTTATTTTCCTACGTCATTGATTATGGGACAAGCTGCAAAAGGACAACGACACCTCTTTTCTTTTTTTAAACAGTGGTGTAGGATACGCTCCGTTCTCAAGGCATTACGCCTGACAACATTCGGAGCGTGGCGCAGCTTGGTAGCGCGCTGCAATGGGGTTGCAGAGGTCGCAGGTTCGAATCCTGTCGCTCCGACCATGAATATCAAAACGCCTCAAGGCTCGCCTTGAGGCGTTTTTTTATGCCTCCACCAGGCACCAAAGATATTCCGATCGCGTAAAAAAAGCCCGCCTTGTGGCGGGCTTTTGAACATGAAGTCGGCGAGCTTACTTCACCTTTTCCCCATGTGCCTGCTTGTCGGCATGGTAGCTTGAGCGAACCAGCGGACCGGAAGCCACATGCACAAATCCCATTTCATGGCCCTTTTCGGCGAACCAGTCAAAGGTATCCGGGTGAACCCAGCGATCCACCGGCAAATGGTTACGCGATGGCTGCATATACTGACCCAGCGTGAGCATATCAACATTATGGGCGCGAAGGTCCTTCATGACCTCGATAACCTGCTCATCGGTTTCACCGACACCCAGCATCAGGCCTGACTTGGTCATCACTTCCGGGCGAGCTTCCTTGTAACGCTTCAGCAGATCCAGTGACCACTGATAATCTGCCCCCGGACGCACTTTCCGATAGAGTGTCGGGACAGTTTCCAGATTGTGGTTAAACACATCCGGTGGCTCCTGGCGCATGATATCAATGGCGACATCCATCCGACCGCGGAAATCAGGAACCAGCACCTCGATTTCAATGGATGGGCTGGAAGCCCGAATCTCGCGGATGCAGTTATTGAAGTGCATGGCCCCTCCATCACGCAGGTCATCACGATCCACGGATGTAATGACCACGTACTTGAGACGCATTTCAGCGATGGCATCGGCAAGTTCACGTGGCTCGTCTTCATTCAATGCGTTGGGACGGCCATGAGCCACGTCGCAGAAGGGGCAACGACGAGTGCAAATGTCACCCATGATCATGAAGGTAGCCGTACCCCCATTGAAGCACTCACCAAGGTTGGGGCATGATGCCTCCTCGCACACGGTATGCAGCTTGTGGCGACGCAGGGTTTCCTTGATACGGGTAACTTCTTGGGATACCGGCATGCGAACCCGCAGCCAGTCCGGCTTTTTAGGCAGGGTTTCTGTCGGGATAACCTTGACCGGGATGCGCGCGACCTTTTCAGCGCCACGCAGTTTTACACCGCGTTCTGCGCGTTGTTTTTTCGGAGTTGCATGAGTTTCGGTCATTAACGCTGTCCTGTGTCGAAAAAAGTGTCGGCCAGAGCGGCAGGTAAATCAGGCCGCATGACCCATGAAGCGTCGTTGAGATGATGTGCCAGATGCCCCAGCACACGGTGCATTTCGGCAGACTGATCAACGGCTTTCGTAATCAGATCAGCCAGCTGAGTCATTTGCAGACCGGCATAACCGCAAGGATTGATAGCGGAAAACGGTGTCAGATCCATATCCAGGTTATAGGCAACGCCATGATAGCTGGCTCCCTTGCGCACCCTCAAACCCAGAGAGGCAATCTTGCACTGGTTTACATAAACACCTGGTGCATCGGGTCGGGCTGCTGCAGAAATGCCATGATCGGCGAGACTCTCCACCACGCACTGCTCCAGCGCGCTCACCATGTCACGTACCCCCACACCGCGACGCCGCAGATTGATCAGGGGATACATTACCAGCTGACCCGGCCCATGATAGGTGACCTGGCCACCACGGTCTGTCTGAACCAGAGGGATGCCCGTAGACGCCAGGATATGCTCGGCCTTGCCGGACTGCCCCTGAGTAAAGACCGGGTCATGTTCGACAACCCATATCTGATCCGGGTCATCGTCTCCCCGGGTATCAGTGTAGGCCTTCATCGCCGCCCAGACAGGCTCATAGGATCGGCGACCCAGACAGAATACCTCAATGGCGTCCAGGGCGCTCAAAGCACCATCCGCACGCGCTTGTTGGCCTGAAGCGCTCTGAACAGCAGTGACAGATGCTGCGGGCTTTCAGCGCGAAACGACACACGTACCGACATGTAAGTGCCATTACTGCTGGGCTGTGTGGTCACCTTGTCAGGATCAAAGCTGTCACCACAGTGTTCTTCCATAAGAGCGATAACGTCCAGCTCGAGCTGGTCAACGTTGTCACCCACTACGCGCAGACCATAGTCGCGCGGATAATCAACAAGCTCATCAGATGCAGACATGATATGTCGCTCCACGTCCAGGGGAATGCCGGGTATTTTACGCAAAAAAAGGCGGCCCGTCAGCCGGGCCGCCTTCATTGCATCACTTCATCGCTGAATCAGCATGCCTGTCAGAACAGGTTCATGACAAACTGAACAACCTTGTCCCAGATGCGCTTGAAGAAGCTGCCTTCATCAATGTCGTTCAGGGCCACCAGCGGTTCCTGATGGATAACGCTACCGTTCTGGACAATATCGATCGTACCAACCTGCTGCCCTTTCGTGATGGGCGCATCGATATCCTTGTTGATATTGATTCGGGCGTTAAGCGCCGTATTGCCCTGACTGCTCAGCGTCAGGAAAACATCATGATCCACGCCGGCAGACAGCTCATTGCTGGCCCCGCCCCAGACGCGAACCTTTTTCAGCACCGCCCCCTGATCGTAAACCTTCTGGGTCTTGAAATAGCGGAACCCGTAGCTCAACAGCTTCTCTGATTCCTGAGCACGCGCATTTTCCGACCCCGTGCCCATGACAACGGAAATCAGTCGGGTACCGTTTTCCTTGCCCGAAGCCACCAGGCAAAAGCCCGCAGCATCGGTATGGCCGGTCTTCAGCCCATCAACCCGGGCATCACGCCACAACAGCAGGTTGCGGTTCGGCTGGCGAATACCATTCCAGGTGAAATACTTCTCGGAATACAGCTTATAGTGATCAGGAAAGTCCTTGATGATGTGTTGAGCAATCGTGGCCAGATCAGCCGCGGTTGAATAGTGCTCATCATCCGGCAGACCGGTAGGGTTCTTGAAATGCGTATTCTGAAGCCCCATGCGCTGTGCATGCTGATTCATGAGATCAGCAAAGGAAGAAGTACTACCGGCGATATGCTCCGCCATGGCGACGGTCGCATCGTTGCCCGACTGCACCACGATCCCCTGCATCAGGTCCTTGACCGGCACCTGTGAGCCTACCTTGACAAACATCCGCGACCCGCCGGTCCGCCAGGCATTCTCACTGATACGTACGGTATCATTCGGCGACAGACGGCCGTGATCCATCTCGTATTCAGCAATATAGGCAGTCATCATCTTGGTAAGGCTGGCTGGCGGCAGCCGGGTTTCTGCATCGTGCTGCACCAGAATCTTGCCGTTACGTGCATCCATCAATACCCACGACTTGGCATTGAGCTCCGGGGGAGATGGCACGAAATTGGCTACATTGGGTCGCGGATCAGCGACCGGATCTTCATCGGCGGCCAGCACCGGAGCCGCTGCCAGAAAGGCAGTACTTATCACTGCGGCCATGGAACAACGCCGCAAAAGGGTAAAGGATGCTGCTAAAAAAGTCATAGAGCTTGCTCTCGTTTAAACTGCTATTCACTCCGAGGGAGAGACCGTAAACGCCTGAGGATAACCAGCACGCCCCAGGGCAGATTTTGTTGATTGTACGACAATCCTGTCGGCCAGTGGTCCAACCTGCACCTTGTACACCCCCTGCTCATGAATCACACGGACAGGGTGCGCTACCCGTGCAGCAAGTTGTTGTCTCATCTGCTCAGCCTGTGCAGCCTGCTTCAAGGCTGCCACCTGAACGAAATAATTGCCGGCCGCAGCGGCCTGACGGTTGTTCGATACCGCGGCAGGCACAGCACCTGCAGCCTGTTTGACTGGCGCTGCCTGTTTCCATGTATCGGGATCAATGGCATCCACCCGAACCCGCCCGGTGCCGTGGTGCAGAATATCCAGTCGATAGGCAGCAGCGTAGGAAAGATCGATCAGACGGTCATCATGAAATGGACCACGGTCATTGACCTTCACGATCACGCTTTTGCCATTATCAAGGTTGGTGACGCGCGCATAGGTAGGCAGTGGCAGGGTCTTGTGGGCTGCCGTCATCTGATACATGTCATAAAGCTCGCCACTGGCCGTGGCATACCCCTGAAACTTGGTACCATAAAATGAAGCCAGCCCGGTGGCACTGTACCCGTTACTGTTGGGCAGAACATGGTAGGTCTTGCCCCATACGGAATAGGTCGGTCGGTTGCCGCTGGCGGACCGCGGCTCCTTGCGAGGTACCGCGTCCTTGACATGGGACATGTCCAGCATGTCCTCGGGATACCCATCCTTGTCCAGGTGATAGCGACCACCGGAAGAGGAACTACCGGCGCCTCCTCCACTGCTGGCGCAGCCCGTCAGGGCCAGCGCCAGTGCCAGAATGCAGCAAAACTGTCTCGACACCTTATTTCTCCTGTGCCATGACGTCCTTGATGTGCTCTGCCAGGGTCGTGACTGCCATGGCGTAAAGGTGGCTATGGTTGTAGCGCGTAATGACATAGAAGTTGGGCATTCCGAGAACATACCGGGTATGGCCATCTTCGAAATCAAGCGCTACCGGCAGCACCGAGGTATTACTCGGCAATGCGCCGTCAGCCTTGATACCAGCCTGTTCAAGCGCTGCGATGGTGGTCGAGGTTCCCTTGCTCACCTGGTTGAAGGCGATGGCACCGGGCGGTGTCATGGGACCGGTTGCATCAATGTAAATCGGTTCGCCGCTCTGCCAGTGATGACGTGAAAAATAGCTCGCGACACTGCCAATGGCATCTTCCGGCTCGTTCCACAGGTCCTTGATTCCGTCGCCATTGAAATCGACAGCGTAGGCCTGATAACTGGTGGGCATGAACTGCGGATACCCCATGGCACCGGCATAGGACCCTTTCAGCGCCAGCGGATCAAGCCCCTGATTCAGGGTAATATCCAGGTAGGCTTCGAGTTCCTTGCGGAAGAAATCGGCACGACGCGGAAACTCGAAAGCCAGCGTCGACAGTGCATCAATGACGCGATAAGAGCCCTTGTTACCACCATAGGAGGTTTCGACCCCGATGATGGCCGCGATGATCTCGGGCGGTACGCCGTATTCCTGCTGGGCACGCATCATGGCATCGTGATATTTTTCGATAAAGGCCGCACCGGCCTGCGCACGCTTGGGCTGAATGAAGATATTACGGTATTCATCCCAGCGAAGGTGGCGCTCGGCAGGCCGTGTCATGGCCTTGATGATGCTCTGCTTGAGCTCGGCGTTCTGCATGACCTGGATCAACTTGCTGCGGTCCAGCCCCTTGGCATCAAGGCTGTCGATCATCGCCCTGACCTCGGGATGGTCGGCCGGGTCAAACTCCCCTGCTGCCATCGCTCCAGAAGAGAAGATGCCCAGCGATATTGCCAGACAGCCAGCAACCAGTCCCTTTCCTTTTACAGCATGTAGCGCCATGCAGAACTCCCTTTTCACGACGATGACTTGCGATGGGTATAAACGCTCATCAGGATACCGAAGCCGGCCATCAAGGTCACGCTGGCCGTACCGCCGTAGCTGACAAGAGGCAGTGGCACACCGACGACCGGCAATAAACCACTGACCATACCGATGTTGACGAACACATACACGAAAAACGTCAGGATCAAACTGCCCGCCAGCAAGCGACCATAGGTATCACCAGCCCTGCTGGCCATGAACAGCCCCCGACAGATGATAAGCAGATAACACAGCAGCAGCAGCAGCATACCGATCAGCCCGAACTCCTCACCCAGAACCGCGACAATGAAATCGGTATGGCGCTCGGGCAGAAACTCGAGCTGGGACTGCGTTCCCTCCATCCACCCCTTGCCGGATATCCCTCCGGAGCCGATCGCGGTCTTGGACTGAATGATGTTCCAGCCGGCGCCCAGCGGATCACTTTCAGGATTCAGAAAGGTCAGAACACGCTGCTTCTGATAGCCATGCATGTTAAGCCATAAAAGCGGCAGCGCCGCGAGTGCCAGCACGGCAAAAAAACCGACCAGTCGCCACGACAGACCACCCAGCAGCACCACGAATACGGCCGAGGAAGCCACCAGCAGCGAGGTCCCCAGATCAGGCTGTTTGGCAATCAGGGCTACCGGCAATCCCATGATGAACAGGCAGATACCCAGATCGGTCCAGTTGGGAGGCAGGTCACGCTTGGAAAGATAGGCAGCAATCGTCATTGGCATCACGATCTTCATGAGCTCTGACGGCTGAAACCGTACAACGCCGGGTATCTCAAGCCACCGCGTCGCCCCCATGGCGTGAGAACCGATCACATCCACAGCAACCAGCATGGCTACAATCGACAGGTAAAACAGGGGGACCATTCGCATCAGCAAATGCGGCGGGATCTGAGCCACCACAGCCATGACCGCGAAGGCTGCGACAAACCGCATGGTTTGCGCTTCCACCAGATAACGGGACTCGCCACTGGCACTATAAAGCACCACCAGCCCACTGCAGACCAGCACCAACAGCCCCAGCGTCAACCAGGGATCGATTCGCCAGCTGCGCCAATGAAATCTTTTTTTATGACGCCGGCGAGAACGTGATGCTACATGCTGCATAAGCCTTCCTTAATGATCAGACGCACCACTGGCAAGCTCTTCAATATCGGGAGCCGCAGCCACTGCTGCCTCCTTTTTCATTCGAGGCAGCAACCAGGCATCCAGCATCTTGCGGCCGATGGGCGCTGCCAGATGATCACCACCACCATTTTCGATGATCAGGGCAATGGCTATCTGGGGTTCATCAACCGGGGCAAAGGCCATGAACAGCGCATGATCCCGCAATCGTTCACGCAGCTCGGAGGCGTTGTACTTCTGGTTCTGGCCCAGCGTAAAGACCTGCGCCGTCCCGGTCTTGCCTGCCATCGTGTATTCAAGTCCCCGCTTGAGCGACCTGGCCGTCCCTTCATTGCTCTGAATGACGTCTTCAAGCCCCTGGTCGACCAGATGCCACCACTGGCTGTTTTTCAGCTCGACATCCGGCGGCGTTTCCGCGAAGGGAGGAGCGATCGGAGTATCACCCACCTTCATCGCCAGATGCGGACGCACCCATTTGCCCTTGTTGGCCAGCACTGCGGCAGCTGTCGCCATCTGTAGCGGCGTCGCCAGCCAGTATCCCTGCCCGATGCCCACCGAAAGGGTCTCGCCGGGATACCAAGGCTTGTTGAACCGGCCGCGCTTCCAGTCCGGCGATGGCATGATGCCACTCTGAGCACCCCATACATCCATGCTGTAATCCGTGCCAAAGCCGAAGCGTTTCATGAAATCCGACAGACGGGTAATGCCCATGTCATGGGCAACAGTATAGAAGTAAGTATCGTTGGAAACCCTGAGCGCCCGCCGCATATTGACGCGCCCATGCCCCCAGCGCAGCCAGTTGCGGTAACGGCGCGAGTCATTCGGCAGCCTGTAATAGCCCGGGTCATAGACGGTTGTCTGTGGCGTAACCACCCCGTTCTCCAGACCGGCAAGGGCCATGTAGGGCTTGACGGTCGAGGCAGGCGGATACTGCCCCCGTACCGCCCGGTTATACAGTGGCAAATCATGATCTTCCTGCAGGGCCCGATAGTCCTTGGTCCCGATGCCGGTCACGAACTTGTTGATGTCATAACCAGGTGTCGAGACCATGGCCAGAATGCCACCGGTAGCAGGATTGATGGCCACGATGGCACCACGCTTGCCCTCCAGCAACCTGTAACCCAGTGACTGGAGGTCACTGTCGATGGTCAACGTCAGGTTTTTCCCGGACATCGGCGGAGTGCGATCCAGTTCACGAAGCGCACGGCCGCGGGCGTTGGTTTCCACCGTGCGGTAGCCAACCTTGCCGTGCAGTTCGTCCTCATAAAATCGTTCGATGCCCAGCTTGCCGGCAAAGTGCGTACCAGCGTAGTTCCCCGCATCCAGCCGTTTCAGGTCCTTTTCACTGATCCGCCCTACATACCCCAGCACATGCGACATGACGTAGCCGTTGGGGTAATAGCGCAGTAGCTGAGCCTCTACGTCGACACCGGGCAGTCGGTAACGGTTCACAGCCAGATTGGCGATCTGCGCTTCCGTCAAATCACTCATCAGCAGGGCGGACTGGTAGGGACGCTGGCGCTGACGTGAACGACGCTCGAAAAGCGCTATATCATCCTTTGGCAGATTGAGAATATCCACCAGCAACCTGAGCGTCTCATCAGCATCATCAGCCCGCTCACGCACGATGGTCAGGTTATAAGTGGGACGATTTTCCGCCAGGACGCGATGATTACGATCAAAGATGAGGCCACGATTGGGCGGCAGGGGTTCAACGCGCATCCGATTGTTGTCGGAACGCGTGATAAAAACGTCGTGCTTGATGACCTGCAGATAGACCAGACGGCCTATAAGTGTCGACATCAGCAGCACAACGACCAGAAGCGCCACAATGCTGCGGCGTCTGAACAGACTGATTTCCTGCTGGGTATTGTTAAGCGTTGCGCGGCGGCGTGGACGCATGTCGCACTTTGACCCAAGTTGGAATTAGCGGTGGTAAGGATGTCCCGCGAGCAGTGTCCACGCACGGTAAAGCTGCTCTGCCAGAATAATTCGAACCAGCGGGTGCGGCAGCGTCAGCGGTGACAGTGACCAGGACTGATTCGCACGAGCAAGGCAGCGAGCGTCAAGCCCGTCCGGGCCCCCGATCAACAGCGCAATATCCTGTCCCAGCGATCGCCACTGCTCCATGTGCCCCGATAACGCCGGCGTATCCCACCGTTTCCCCGGGACATCAAGCGCAACCACATGATCCTGTTCGCGCAGCTTTGACAACATGCGATCACCCTCCTGGGCAATCGCCTTGTCTACGGAGCTGCTTTTCTGTCGCGGCCCCGGTGCCAGCTCAATGAACTCGACCGGCATGTCGCGTGGCATGCGTTTGACATATTCATTGACGCCGCGTTCCACCCAGTCCGGCATTTTTGTGCCGACGGCCAGAATCTTCAGCTTCAATGGCGGACCCTGGACTCGCGATCCGTATCGGAGGGCAAATCACTCCAGAGACGCTCAAGGTCATAAAGCGCACGGGTATCCGGTGTCATGACATGAACAACCACGTCACCCAGATCTACCAGGACCCATTCGCTGCCCTGCTTGCCTTCTACTCCAATGGGCTGAAGGCCATTGGCCTTGACATCAACAACGACGGCATTGGCAAGCGCGTTGATGTGACGGCTCGAAGTGCCGCTGACTACAATCATGACATCCGTAACGTTGGTCAGTTCGGAAACGTCCATCGTCGTAATGTCACGCCCCTTGAGCCCCTCAAGGGCTTCGACGACCAAAGAGGTCAGGGTTTCTGTTTGCATGGTGTCTCGACGGTTGATTAAAAGAGGTGGCATTGTACTGACACAGTCAGCTTTCGCCAGCATTTATTGATCATAAAGGCCATGGTCCCGAATGTAACGCTCCACGGCGCGAGGAACCAGAAAACGTATGGAATCTCCCGCACACAGACGAGCCCGAATATCGGTGGAGGAAATGGCCATGGGCGACGGAAGCGAGAGGCGAAGCCAGCGACCGGCCGGCGCGTCATCAAACAGCGCTGCGGGATCGGCGGCATGACGCGCCTTCAGCCATTCGCCAAGCTCTTCTGGCAGGGACAGCTTATGGCCCGGCCGTGCGATCACCACCAGGTGGGCATAATCAAAAAGCGCGGCAGGCGCTCGCCACTGATCCAGCCGTTCGAACGCATCATCGCCAATGGCCATGACCAGACGGACATCGGGACCATACTCCTCTCGAAGGGAGCGCAATGTATCCAGTGACCAGGAAGGTCCGTCTCGTTTCAACTCTCGATCGTCCGCCAGCAGCCCCGAGGCGCCATCAATGCCGGCCTTCAGCATGGCCAGCCGGTCCACCGCGGAAGTAGCCGGCTCATCGCGGTGCGGTGGCACATGGCACGGAACCATATGCACCCGGTCAAGCGCCAGCGCCTCACCAAGCTCAACCGCACTGCGAAGATGCGCCAGATGAACCGGGTTGAACGTTCCCCCCAGCATGGCAATTCGCTCAGCCACGGCACTGCCCCTGACCGATCACGATGTATTTCTGGGTCGTCAGGCCTTCAAGCCCTACCGGTCCACGTGCATGCAACTTGTCGGTAGAGATACCGATTTCAGCGCCCAGACCATATTCACCGCCATCAGCAAAGCAGGTCGGCGCATTGACCATGACAGAGCTTGAGTCGACCTCGGCCATAAAGCGTTCGCTGGCCGTCAGACTGTCTGTCACGATGGCGTCACTGTGATGGGATCCGTAATGGTTGATGTGTGCAATAGCCTCATCCAGATCATTTACCACCCTGACGGCCAGCACCGGCCCGAGATACTCGGTGGACCAGTCATCAACCGTCGCAGGATGCACGGCAACCAGCGACTGCACCGTGTCACATCCCCGAACCTCGACACCATGCTCCACCAGACGCGACACCAGCGCAGGCAGTATCGCTGCTGCCCGGTCCCGATGGACCAGCAATGTCTCCATGGCGCCACAGATGCCATACCGATAACACTTGGCATTGAAGGCAATATCCATGGCCATGGCATCACTTTGCGCCTGGGCATCAATATATACATGACACAACCCTTCCAGATGCTTGAGCACTGGAATCGTTGCCTCGTTCGAAATGCGCGTAATCAGCGACTTGCCACCCCGCGGAATGATCAGGTCAACCAGTTTGCTGGCCGTGATCAGTGCTCCGACCGCCGCGCGATCCGTGGTACCTATGACACTGACGGAACCGTCAGGCAATCCGGCAACCGCAAGGCCATCCTTTACGCAGCCAGCAATGGCGGCATTGGAATGACGAGCCTCTGATCCTCCGCGAAGCACCGCGGCATTACCTGCCTTGAGGCACAGGGCTGCCGCATCGATGGTCACATTGGGGCGAGACTCATAAATGATGCCAATGACACCGATCGGCGTTCGCCGTTTGCCGATGCGCAGGCCATTGGCCTGTTCGCGCACCTGGTCAAGCGCCCCCACCGGATCAGCCAGCGAGGCAACCGTGCTCAGCCCCTTGATCATGCCATCGATGCGCTCATCGGTCAGTGCCAGCCGGTCAATGAGAGCCTTGTCCAGCCCCTGCGCTCTGGCCAGATCAAGATCAAGCTGATTGGCCTGTTTCAGTGCCTCACGGCGCGAATCCAGCGCCTCGGCCATGGCCAGCAGCGCCTTGTTCTTGTCGTGTGCCGGTGTACTTCGCAGCACCTGGCTGGCTTCACGAGCCGCCTGACACAATGCGTAAACGTGTTCCTCGACCGATACTGATTCGGCCTGCCCCTGATTCATGCCTCTCTCCCTGTACCGGTGTATAACGCATTCACGTCACTATAAGTCAGCTGCCCGGGCAAGTAAAAATCAAGGCCACCCACAACCCGCTTATGGCACACTGCGTTAGTGGGCAGGATACCCACAGATACATGGACGAAGGAAATAATGGTCAATGGAAGCTTCCACGTGGATAGACCCCATCGCACATTCACCCACCCTGTTGATCATCGCGCTGGGCGTGGTGGCGGCGCTGGAATCCCTGGCAGTGGTTGGACTGGCCTTTCCGGGCGTCATCATCATCACTGCCATTGCTTCTCTGGCCGGCCATGACAATTTGTCCATCGTACTGCTACTGGTCAGCGCCACCCTCGGTGCCATCGTTGGCGACGGGCTGAGCTACTGGCTGGGATACAGCAACCGAGAGCGGCTGCCGCGGATGTGGCCCTTTCACCGTTATCCGGAGGCCCTGGCCCGCGGGACATCCTTTTTTCATCGCTATGGCGTGATGTCGGTGCTGCTGGGCCGTTTCATAGGCCCGATTCGCCCCTTCATTCCGCTGGTCGCCGGCATGTGTCACATGCCGTCAGGCCGTTTTTTTACCGTCAATATCATGTCGGCCCTGTTATGGGCGCCGGCCTATGTGTTGCCGGGGTATTATCTGGGCAGAACCTGGAAAACCACGCTCAGCCATTATCAGGACAGTTTTGGCTGGTTATTGCTGCTGGGACTGGTAGTCATTACTGCCTCCTGGCTTTTTTCATTTATCAGGCGCCATACCGAGCGCACAGGCTCGCTGTACCGCCTTGTGCTTCAGTGGGCACGCCGTGCCGCATGGCGCCGACGTTTATGGTTAAGCTTTCGAATGAATAAAACTGCAGGCGCCCCACCCTTGCCATCACTGTTGCTGCTGATTGGCGCACTTATCGGTTTTACCGGATGGAGCCTTTTCATTGCCCACCATCCCGACCCCTTGCCCTTTGATCACCGGGCCAACGCCTTTTTTACCACCCTTGAGAGCCCTGCCGCCAATGCGGTAGCCCTGATGCTTGCCAAGGCCGGCGATAAGCTGGGGATTCTGGTACTGATGGCACCATGGATGCTATGGCTTGTCATTCAGCGCTACTGGGTCACCCTGTTGCACTGGTTTGGGGCCCTGGGTGGCATTGCGCTGGCCAATATCTGGTTCAAGCATATGGTAGGCCGCGCTCGACCCATGACACCGGATTACCTGACCGGCTCCTTCTCCTACCCAAGCGCACATACTTCAGGCGCAGTAGTTGTCTATGGGCTGGCGGCGGCATTCATTGCCGATGGCGTAGTGCGACCACAACGACGTCATTGGGTCTACTGGGCAGCAACCCTGCTGATTGCATTGATGGCATGGTCGCGCTTGATGATGGGCGTACACTGGGTCAGCGATCTGATTGGCGGGGCGCTTCTGGGATTGTGCGTCTGTGCGGTCACTCGGATCAGCTACCACCGATTTTCGCATCGACCGGTAGCACGTCTGCCCTGGGGGCACCTGCTGTGGGTAACGGCGGTTCTCATGGCCGGGCGCATCATGCTGTTCCCGGCCGTGTAAGTCAGCGTCAGTTCACGAGCGCCGCCAGCAGGCGCTCGTGAACGCCTTCAAAGCTGCCGTTGCTCATGACCACCACCAGATCATGTGCTGATGCCATCCCCGCCACACTGTCCACCAGTTCATCGATATGATGGAAAACATGGGATGGCACCGAACTGGTGGAGACCACTTCATCCAGTGACCAGTCGAGTCCAGTCGGCTGGAACCACCAGACACCATCGGCCTGGGCGACACTACTACTCAGCCGAGCCTTCATGGTACCCAGACGCATGGTGTTGGAGCGGGGTTCGATCACGGCCCACAGGCGGCCACCACGTTGACGTGCCAGGGAAGAAAGCCCCTCCAGGGTGGCCTCGATAGCGGTCGGATGATGCGCAAAATCATCCATGACCATGACACCCCGCACCTCGCCGCGCACCTGCTGACGGCGCCTCGGTGGATTGAACCGGCACAGCGCAGCGGCGGCACACTCGGGATCGACACCCACCGACTCGGCAGCCGCCATTGCCGCCAGAGCGTTCAAGGCATTGTGCCGCCCGGTCATGCCCCATTCGATGGTGTACTCCGCCTCACCGTGACTTACACGCACCTGCTGACCACCGGAGGCCAGACGTGCCTGCCAGCCGCTATCGCTTCCCCCGAACCGAACAACCGTCGACCACACGCCTCTTTCGAGCACTCTTTCAAGTGCCGCAGTATCGTCGGCAACAATAACGCTGCCCGACCCAGGCACCGTTCGCACGAGGTGATGAAACTGACGTTCTATGGCGGCCAGATCATCAAAGATATCGGCATGATCGAACTCCAGATTGTTCAACACTGCGATATCCGGCCGGTAATGAACAAACTTGGAACGCTTGTCAAAAAAGGCCGTGTCGTACTCATCCGCTTCGACCACAAACAGTGGTGCCTTGCCGCTGGCCGGGCGCGCCGATACGTCAAAGTTGCCGGGCACACCCCCGATCAAAAATCCGGGCGCCAGACCCGCCCACTCGAGAATCCACGCCAGCATGCTCGCCGTTGTCGTTTTCCCGTGTGTTCCTGCTACTGCCAGCACACGATGCCCCGGCAGCACATGCTCGGCAAGCCACTGTGGGCCGGAGGTGTAAGGCAGCTTTCGATCAAGAACTGCTTCCACCTCAGGGTTACCGCGCGACAGCGCGTTTCCGATCACCACCAGATCCGGAGTATCGGCCAGGTTATCAGGATGAAAGCCGGACATCAGTCTGATGCCCTGCTCTTCAAGCTGAGTACTCATCGGCGGATAGACATTGGCATCGCTGCCGGTCACCCGATGCCCGCACTCCCGCGCCAGCAGCGCAAGGCTGCCCATGAACGTACCGCATATACCTAGAATATGAACGTGCATAAATCCTGACTCATCAATAAAGCCGGATCAGACTAGCACGCAGATCAACAAGTCGTCAGTCTCTGCCTCGCAGCGGTCATCTCTTTTCGCTAAGATGGCCGGCGCAAGTGTTCGGTTAGCGCAAGTAGGCAACCCGGCATTTCAGAGAGAGAAGAGAGAAGAACCCCAAAAAACAGCAGGAAGTTTCCATGGCAAAACATAATGCCTTCTATGCGCAATCCGGCGGTGTCTCGTCGGTCATCAACGCCAGTGCCTGTGGCGTGATCGAAACCTGTCGACAGCACAGTGACCGTATCGGTCACCTGTATGCCGGCCATAACGGCATCATTGGTGCCCTGACAGAAGACCTGATTGACGTGGGCCAGGAAAGTGATGAGGCCATCGCTGCACTGCGTCATACCCCCGGCGGCGCGTTCGGCTCCTGCCGTTACAAGCTCAAGGGCATCGACACTCACAGGGTTCAGTACGAGCGCCTGATCGAAGTATTCCAGGCCCATGACATTCGCTACTTTTTCTATAATGGCGGTGGTGACAGTGCCGATACCTGCCTGAAGGTGTCACAGCTTTCCGAGCGCATGGGTTATCCGCTCCAGGCAATTCACGTTGCCAAGACCGTCGACAACGATCTACCGCTGACCGACAACTCGCCCGGTTTTGGCTCCGTGGCCAAGTACATCGCGACATCCATTCGTGAAGCCGCGCTTGATGTGGCCTCCATGTGCGCCACCTCTACCAAGGTCTTCGTGATGGAAGCCATGGGACGTCATGCCGGCTGGATTGCCGCCGCCGGCGCGCTGGCTGGCGGAGAAGGCGCCGCGCCTCCTCACATGGTCATTTTCCCGGAAGTCCCCTTTGACCGCCGGCGCGTGATGCGCAAGGTCGATGAAACCGTCAAGCAATACGGTTACTGCGTCATTGTGGTCTCGGAAGGCGCCCGCTACGAAGATGGCTCATTTCTTGCTGATGCAGGTAATACCGATGCCTTCGGCCACCGTCAGCTCGGAGGTGTCGCACCGACACTGGCCGGCATGGTGAAACAGGACCTGGGCTACAAGTATCACTGGTCAGTCCCGGATTACCTGCAACGCTCTGCACGCCATCTCGCATCACGGGTAGATGTCGAGCAGGCCTACGCCGTCGGCGTGCGCGCCGTCGAATGTGCTCTGGAAGGCAAGAACGCCATCATGCCTGCCATTCGCCGTGACAGTCAGTCGCCCTACAGCTGGTCGATCTTTGATGCGCCGCTGGCCGACATCGCCAACCAGGAAAAATTCATGCCGGCTGACTTCATTCGTGAAGATGGCTTCGGCATCACCCAGCCCTGCCGCGATTACCTGGAGCCACTGATCCAGGGCGAGGATTTCCCGCCGTTCGTCAACGGCATGCCGGACTATGCCAAACTGAAACTGGCTACCGTACCGAAAAAGCTGGCACCGTTTGAAATCTGAAGCAGCCTGATGGGGCTCAGGGGCAGCGACCGATGTCGCTGCCTTTTTTTGCCCCGCGTCCCACCAGAGGCGGTAATCCGCTCAAAACCACCACGAAATAATCAGAGCCAGCAATGAAATCCCTGCCACGATCTTCCAGCGGGTTTCTGTCCTGCGACCGGCAGGAACATGCTGTGGCGGCGGCTCCATGAGCTCCTGCCCGGCATGCCAGGCCTGGCGCGCCAGCTTGAGTCCATACACAAGTTCAGAGAGGCGTCGATACCGCAGAGCCTTCTGAGGCATCAATGCTCGCCGAAGGGTGTCATCCAGTACCGGTGGCAATGATGGCTGCTGCAGTGCAAGCGGCCTGTAGGAGAGACCATCCAGTTCACTTCGACCCGCAAGGCCATTCAGACTCTCTCCGTAAGGCAGGCCACCGCTGACCAGCCAGTAAATGACAGAGGCCAGCGCAAATTGATCGCTGCGTCGACTGACATTATCCTTCAACGCATATTCAGGCGAATGATGAGGGTTCATCCCGATGTCATACACCAGTGCGCGAGCACCCTCCTGATCATCGTGCTCCATGAAGTAGCAGGCTCCAAAATCAATCAGCACCACGCCCTCATGGCGGTCCAGCATGATGTTCTCGGGGCAGATCCCCTGATGGAGAATATTCTTGCGGTGCAGAGCATGCACGGCCTTGCAAATCTGCTGGGCAATATCCAGACGTTGCTCGAGGCTGGCTTCCGGGTGGCGCGCCATCCACTGATCAAGCGGCTCCCCCTCTACATCCTCCATGAGGTAATAAAGATGGCGACGCGGGCGCGCCGGCGAGACAGAGCGTACGATAAACGGTGAACTGACCCGCTCGGCTACCCACTGCTGCAGCATGAAATGAGCCAGATATGCATCATCCAGCGCCAGCCCGGGGCTGGGCGACTTGAAGATGAAGCGACGGTCGGTATCAACATCGCGAACACGGTATACACGCGCTTTCCCGCCAGGAGAAAGTGCCACCTCGATATCATAACCCTCGAACTGCTCCCCCGGCACCAGCTCCGGTGGCACCGGCAGCTTGCCAAAGCGGAAGTCCGGCCCTTCACTGCCGGACTCGGGCAACCGATCCACCCGGACAAGCTGAAAGCAGAACGACTGCCCATCATACCCCCGCTCCCCTGCACGGGCAGCCGCGGCTCTGGCCAGCTGCTGACAGGCCCCATCCAGAGAATCGGCAGAAAGACGGATCTGCTGGACGTAATCGGAGGGCAGCAACGTTCCCCTGACGGCCTGGGTTGTGAACAGGAAGATATCGCCCTGTTTCATCGGCAGGGTCATGTAATCGATATCGATATTGGCGTCCATTCCGAGAGCGCGGGAAGGATACCGATAGCCGCCGATATCGGTCACGTGATCCCGGGAAATCTGCTCGAACTCCGCGCCGCGCAGGCGAAAGACCAGCGTATCACCCATGTGAAACAGGTGGGCATCCGTGCCCTGAAACACCATCGCTGACAGGGAGCTCACATACCCCCCACCCTTGACGAAACGGCTCTGGCTATAGCACCACCCATTCAGCGCACGCAGTACTCGTGTTGCCGCCGTCTTGACGTCCCAGTGCTCGGGCGTTGAATAATAGTCAGCCAGAAAGCCACGAGCCGACAGGTCGCCTGCCTGGCGGGCAATGGCATTGCGTGATGTCGAGTCCGAAATCAGCGCGCACGCACCCTGACTGGCCATCATTTCGCCGTCGGGAATCTGTACCACCATCGAGGAACGATGGTAGCGCTTGTCCGCAGCCACAAACGCCTGACCAAAACTCAATCGAGCGGCATCTTCCATTCACGCGCCTCGCTTTCAGTTCTTTTTAAAGCTGAAAACATATGATAAAGCATTCTGCCGCCAGGGTTGAGCACTCCGCATGGTGCATCGCACAAAATTGTGCCAAAGCGTAACTCTAAAAACCTGGCATTGGTAATCGGACGAGCCTGTTCGTATAATTCGTCCACTTTACGTTATGTTTTACTGACCCAAGCAAGGACTCACCATGAGTTTCGACAAGATTCCGGCCGGAAAGGATATTCCCAACGACATTTATGTCGCCATCGAGATCCCGGCCAATCACGCGCCGATCAAGTACGAAATCGACAAGGACATGGACGCGCTGCTCGTGGATCGCTTCATGGCCACCCCCATGTTCTACCCTGCCAACTATGGCTTCATCCCGAACACTCTGGCAGATGACGGCGACCCGCTCGACGCACTTGTTGTAACTCCCTACCCGGTACAGCCAGGTGCTGTCATTCGGGCCCGGCCGGTCGGCGTACTCAACATGACCGATGAAGCCGGTGAAGATGCCAAACTGGTCTGCGTACCGCACGAGAAACTGTCAGCGCTTTACGATGACGTTCAGGAAGTCACCGACCTGCCGGAGCTGCTTCGCCAGCAGATCGCGCACTTCTTCGAGAACTACAAGGATCTCGAAAAGGGCAAATGGGTCAAGATCGAGTCCTGGGACAATGCTGATGCCGCTCGCAAGGCCATCGAAAAGTCCATCGCGGCCTACCAGAACGAGTCCAACTAGTTCTGTCGCACCGTAATACGGGCCACCTTCGGGTGGCCTTTTTGATGGTGCGTACTGTCCTACGCATTCTACAGCGCCGCGCTGATACCGGCGTGCCTGCACCGAGCCCTGTCATGACCCAGATTCTGGCCTCCTGCCTCCTGCTGCTGACCCTTCTTTCGAGCCTTTCGGCCCAGGCCGGCCTGTTCGATGGCAACACCACCCGCAGCCCTCTTCCCGGCCAACACAGTGAAGCCACGGCCTTCCTGCCGGTGGATCAGGCCTTTTCGCCCAGCGCATGGGTAGACCAGGGCCGGCTTTTTGTACGCTTTACCAATGCCGACGGCTATTACCTTTACAAGCGTCAGTTCGCTTTTGACAGCAAGACTGATGGCGTAACGCTTGGCTCGCTTGATCTGCCTGCAGGCACGCCAAAACACGACGACTATCTCGGCGACATTGTGGCGTACTATCACGACGTCACGGTATCTGCTCCCATTCGAAGCATTGACGGCCCCCTGCCTGAAACCCTGAGCCTTGTGGTTCACTATCAGGGATGTGCCGATGCCGGGCTGTGCTACCCGCCTGAAACACGCACCCTGACTGTCGATACCGGTGGCGACAGCCCTCTCAATGCATCACCTCAAGCCAGCACCGACAGATATACCGTCAGGTCCGAGCCGGCCACACAAGGTATCGAGCCGCCGGATAATGCCCCACGACTCTGGTCATTCGGCCTGTATTTCCTGGCAGGACTGGGGCTGACATTCACTCCCTGCGTGTTACCCATGCTGCCGATACTGGCGTCGCTGATTGCCGGCCGCCAAAGCACTCGACGTCGTGCCCTGAGCCTTTCCAGCAGTTACGTTACCGGCATGGTGCTGACATATACCGTACTGGGAATTCTACTTGGCCTGTTCGGCGCGTCACTGAATCTGCAGGCACGCCTGCAGTCTCCCTGGGTACTGGGGACCTTTTCGTTGCTGTTTGTGATATTTGCGCTGTGGTTGTTCGACCTGGTACAGGTCAGACTGCCCGGACGCTGGCAGCAGCGAACGGATCAGTGGCAGACGCGATTGCATACCGGCGGGCCACTGGGCCTTGCCGGCGCCGGCGCCCTGTCAACGCTGGTAGTCTCTCCCTGCATTTCAGCGCCTCTGGCCGGCATCATGCTTTACCTGTCAGCCACCGCCGATGTCTGGCAGGGTGCCCTGGCGCTGGGCCTGCTGGGCGCGGGAATGGGGCTACCGCTGATCATTGCCACCACACTGGGCGCGCACCTGCTGCCACGCTCCGGCGCCTGGATGCAAACAGTCAAGCACGGCTTTGCCATACTGATGCTGGGCATGGCCATCTGGCTATCGGCACGCTGGCTGCCCGGCACGATCAGCATGGCCCTGTGGGGCATACTCGCGCTGATGAGCGCCGTCACCCTGTGGGTGTCTTCAGCGCCAGCCAGCGACCCCGCCCGACCACGCCGTATCATCATGTTGGTCGCTGGCATGACGCTGGGGCTTTATGGCAGCAGTGCCCTTTTGGGCGCACTGGCAGGGGGCTCATCGCCTCTGATGCCATTGGCTCCCTTTACATCAGAGCAGGCACCACGCGCATCGTCGCCAGCGACACTTACCTTCACAACGGTAACCAACCAAAGCGAACTTCAGGCCGCGCTGGAAAAGGCAGGTCAACAAGGTAAAAAGGCCATGGTGGATGTCTATGCCGACTGGTGTATCAGCTGCCAGGCGATGGAGCACGAACTGTTTCCCCGCCCCCCCATTCATGCTTCATTGAAGCAACTGGCCCTTATCAGACTGGATGTAACCGACAACTCACTCGCCAGTCGAAAGCTGTTGAAGGAGCTGGGACTGTTCGGCCCACCCGGACTTTTATTTTATGATGGCAAGCGCGAAATCAAGTCAACCCGTCTGATCGGTGAGCCTGAGGCAGCACGTCTGCAACAGGCGCTTGAACAAGTGCTGGCAGACTAAGGTTCAGAAACAGTGTTTGTGCTACCAGGCCTCCCGGACTGGACACCTCTTTCATTTTTCGGCAAACTCCGCCAACAGTGACTTCAGACGCTATTTTGCTTGTTAATGATGTGATCGTGTTGAAACACGACAAGGTTAACAGCGTCTGACACCCTCCTTTTTTCACGGTGATGGCCCCGTGCCACACCTCAAGCCATGTACATTCAGGATATCCCCCATGGACATTCGCAAGGTCAAAAAGCTGATCGAACTTCTGGAAGAATCCAATATCAACGAAATCGAGATTCAGGAAGGCGAGGAGTCCGTTCGCATCAGTCGCAACATGGGGCAGGGTCAGATGCAGCAGCCCATGATGGGTGGTTATTACCCGCAGGCAATGCCGCAACAACCCGCTCCGGCACCGGCAGCGCAGGCAGCCCCGATGGCTGAAGACTCCGCCGCCCCCTCCGTCCCGGCCGGCCATGCCGTGACCTCTCCGATGGTAGGCACGTTTTATCGCTCCCCGGCCCCGGGCGCCAAGTCCTTTGTCGAAGTAGGTCACAGCGTCAAGAAAGGCGATGTGATCTGTATCGTTGAAGCCATGAAAATGATGAACCAGATCGAGGCTGACAAGGACGGTATCGTCGAAGCCATTCTGGTGGAAGACGGCGAGCCGGTTGAATTCGATCAAACCATGCTCATCATTTCCTGATTCGCAACGGACACCCCTCATGCTAGAGAAGGTATTGATCGCCAACCGCGGCGAAATTGGACTTCGCATCCTGCGAGCCTGCAAGGAGCTTGGCATCAAGACTGTTGCCGTGCACTCCAAGGCTGATCGGGACCTGATCCACGTGCGCCTGGCCGACGAAGCCGTCTGTATCGGCCCGGCATCCTCCAGCGCATCCTATCTGAATATCCCGGCACTGATTTCTGCCGCCGAGGTAACGGATTCGACCGCAATTCACCCGGGCTACGGCTTCCTGTCGGAAAATGCCGGTTTTGCCGAGCAGGTGGAACGCTCCGGCTTCATCTTTGTCGGCCCGTCTGCCGACGTCATCCGCCTGATGGGTGACAAGGTATCGGCCATCGAGGCCATGAAGGTTGCCGGCGTACCTACCGTACCAGGCTCCGACGGCCCCCTGCCGGATGATGACGAGGAAATTCTGGCCATCGGTCGCCGTGTCGGCTACCCCATCATGGTCAAGGCAGCAGCGGGTGGCGGTGGACGCGGAATGCGAGTCGTGCGCTCTGAAAGCCAGATGCTCTCTGCTGTCAGCATCACCAAGGCCGAAGCCAACGCGGCCTTCGGCAGTGATGTCGTCTATATGGAAAAATACCTGGAAAAACCCCGGCACGTCGAGGTTCAGGTACTTTCCGATGGTCAGGGTAATGCCATTCATTTGTACGATCGCGACTGCTCGCTGCAGCGTCGTCATCAAAAGGTACTGGAAGAAGCGCCCGCTCCGCATATTGATGAAACAGCCCGGGCCAGGGTACTACAGGCCTGTGTTGATGCCTGCATCAAGATCAATTACCGCGGCGCCGGTACATTCGAGTTCCTGTATGAAGACGGCGAGTTCTATTTCATTGAAATGAACACCCGGGTTCAGGTCGAACACCCGGTCACTGAAATGATTACCGGTGTCGACATTGTCAAGGAGCAGCTCAAGATTGCCTCGGGCATGCCACTGAGCATCCGCCAGGAAGACGTCAAGGCAGATGGTCACGCCTTCGAGTGCCGGATCAACGCCGAGGATGCACGCACGTTCATGCCATCACCGGGCAAGGTGACATTTTATCATGCCCCCGGCGGCCTTGGCGTTCGGATGGATTCACATCTGTACACCGGCTATACGGTACCGCCTCACTATGATTCGCTGATCGGCAAACTGATTACCTGGGGCGAGCATCGTGAAAGTGCACTGACCCGGATGCGCAATGCCCTGGACGAGTTGCTGGTAGAAGGTATTCGGACCAATATTGATCTTCAAAAGGATCTGGTGCGTGATGAGGCCTTCCAGGAGGGCGGTGTCAACATTCACTACCTCGAGAAGAAGCTCGGCCTTAGCTAGCCGCGCGACTGGTACGACACTCAAGGGGCGATCCAATCGCCCCTTTTTTATCGCTTTTTTGCACGGATACGTTATGCCCTGGCTACAGCTTAAAGCCCATATTGCTCCCGAGCAGGCAGAGATTCTGGAAGAGCTTCTGCTCACGGAAGGCGCCTGCGCGATCACGCTTGAAGACGCAAAGGACTCCCCGGTCTACGAGCCTGAACGCGGCTCAACCCCCCTGTGGAATCAGACCGTTTTAACCGGCCTTTACGATGATATTGGCGGCGCCGATGCCATGCTGGCCCGGGTGGCTGCTGCCTGGGCGACGCAGCAGCCCGGCGAGCCCTGCCCGGTCATCGATTACGATGTTCTGGATGACCAGGACTGGAGCCGGACCTGGATGGAAGACTTCAAACCCCTGTGCATGGGACAACGCCTGTGGGTGGTTCCAAGCTGGCATGAGGCACCGGACCCGGAGGGCGTCAACCTGCTGCTTGACCCGGGACTTGCCTTTGGCACCGGCACACACCCGACCACGGCCCTTTGCATGCGCTGGCTGGATAGCCTGGCCTGCGCCGGCGCCCTGACAGGGAAGGATGTACTGGATGTGGGCTGCGGCTCGGGCATCCTCGCCATTGCCGCCCTGAAACTTGGCGCAGGTTTTGCCGATGGTACCGACATTGACCCCCAGGCCCTGCAGGCCAGTCGTGACAATGCCGAACGCAACAGCGTTACCGACGAGCAATTCGTGCTGCACTACCCGGAACAGGCACCAGCACGCCAGTACGACATTGTCATTGCCAACATCCTGGCCTCGCCCCTGATTGAGCTGGCCGGCATGATCGCAGGCTCTGTTGCCCCCGGCGGTCTCATCGCCCTGTCCGGTATTCTGGCGCACCAGGCCGATGAGGTCATGGCTGCCTACGAAGCCCGGGGATTGATCATGAATTCCCCGGAAGAAGACGAAGGCTGGGTCCGACTGGACGGCTATTGTCCTACTCACTGCTGAAATAAGGCCCCGATACCGAGAGAGTGCTTCAATATCCTGCACACGCTCGGTATCATGGGCCGCTTTCCGCCTTCCTGCCGACATGCGATCCATGACACATTTATCACCCTGCATAGGGCCGTACACACTGGATAACAGAGTCATCCTTGCGCCCATGGCGGGCGTGACGGATCGACCGTTTCGCACCCTGTGCCGGCGGTTGGGTGCAGGCATGACCGTATCGGAAATGGTCACCGCCGACAGGCGGTTATGGCATACCCCCAAGTCTCGCCTGCGGCTTGATCACAGCGGTGAAAGCGGCCTGCGCAGCGTCCAGATTGCCGGCGGGGATCCGGACATGCTGGCTGATGCCGCCCGCGCCAATGCCGATCTTGGCGCACAGATCATCGACATCAACATGGGCTGCCCGGCCAAGAAGGTCTGCAACAAGGCCGCCGGCTCGGCCCTGATGCGCGATGAAGCGCTGGTATACGACATCCTGCATGCCGTGGTATCCGCCGTCAGCATTCCGGTGACCCTCAAGATGCGCACCGGCTGGTGTGAAGATAGCCGCAATGCCGTACGCATCGCCCGCATGGCAGAAGACGCCGGCATTGCTGCACTGGCAGTTCATGGCCGGACCCGGGAGCAGCGCTACACCGGAGAAGCTGAATACGACACGATCAGACAGGTCAAGCAGAGCGTCGCCATTCCTGTCTTCGCCAATGGTGACATCGATTCTCCGGACAAGGCCGCCAGGGTTCTGGAACTGACCGGCGCAGACGCTGTCATGATTGGTCGTCCGGCGCAGGGCAACCCATGGATATTCCGTGATATCGTGCATTTTCTGGCTACCGGCGAGCACTCCGCGCCACCTTCGAACACCGAGCGTCGTCAGGTCATTCACGACCACCTCGGCGCCCTGCTCGACTTTTATGGTGAGCATATGGGCGTCCGTATCGCCAGAAAACATCTAGGCTGGTATCTCGACGGCCTGAAGGCTCCCGGGGAATGGCGACAACGCTTCAACAAGCTGGAGTCGCCAGCACAACAGCATGCCTTCATTGATACTTTTTTTGATCACGCCGATCTTTTTACAGCGCCTGATGGAACCTTTGCCGCATGACCAGCAAACCAGCGATAGCCAGTGACATGATCGACTCAACACCTGCCACGATTGACCCACCGCGCACGCTGCGTGAAGCGGTCGAGCAGTCAATGACACGCTATTTCCAGCACCTGGATGGCGGCAATGTCACCGATCTTCATGCCATGGTGATGGCTGAAGTGGAAGCGCCGCTTTTGCAGGCTGTCATGCTCAACACGGAAGGCAACCAGACACTGGCCGCCCAGATGCTGGGCCTCAACCGTGGCACGCTTCGCAAGAAACTAAAGCAGTACGATCTTATCTAGGCCGCTTCATGGCAGCCTCCTCCCGCCACTTCACTGATTTCGGAGCATCATGACTGATCAACGCCTGCCCGTTCGCCGCGCCCTGCTGAGCGTATCCGACAAGACCGATGTCGTTGCCTTTGCAAGGCAGCTGGCAGACCGCAACATTGAACTGCTATCGACCGGTGGCACTTACAGGCTGCTTAGTGACAACGGCATTCCCGTCACGGAAGTATCGCAGCACACCGGATTCCCCGAAATCATGGATGGCCGTGTCAAAACACTGCACCCCAAAATCCATGGTGGCATTCTGGGACGCCGCGGTCAGGATGATGCAGTCATGGCAGAGCACGATATTGCTCCGATCGACATGGTGGTCGTCAACCTCTACCCCTTCCGTGAAACCATTCTCAAGGAAGGCTGCACCCTGGGCGAAGCTGTCGAGAATATTGATATTGGCGGCCCGACCATGGTGCGCTCCTGCGCAAAGAACCATGCCTGGACATCGATTGTCGTCAGTCATCATGACTACAACGATATCATCGCCGAGCTGGATACCTGTCAGGGGGCCGTCAGTGACGACTTCCGGTACCGCCTGGCGGTCAAGGCGTTCGAACATACCGCAGGCTACGATGCGGCCATTGCGACCTACCTGAGCCAGCAGATCGAAGACGATGGCTTCCCCGCGACCTGGACGACGCAGTACGACAAGAAGCAGTCCATGCGCTACGGGGAGAATCCTCATCAGAAGGCCGCATTTTATATTGACCCCCATGCCAGCGAGCCCAGCATCTCGACTGCCCGGCAACTACAGGGCAAGGCACTGTCGTTCAATAATGTGGCCGATACCGACGCCGCGCTCGAATGTGTCAAAAGCTTCGACGTACCGGCGTGCGTCATCGTCAAGCATGCCAATCCCTGTGGCGTGGCAACCAGCCAGACAAGCCTGCTGGATGCATACGAGCGGGCCTTTGCCACGGACAGTGAATCTGCCTTCGGCGGCATTATCGCCTTCAACCGTTCTCTGGATGCAGACACCGCCAGGGCTATTGTCGAGCGTCAGTTCGTTGAGGTCATCATTGCACCGAGCATCAGTACCGAAGCTCAGGACATCGTAGCGGCCAAGGCCAATGTACGACTGCTCGAATGTGGTGAGTGGTCAGGCACCCCCCTCTCCGGCGATGTTGACTTCAAGCGTGTCAAGGGCGGCCTATTGGTGCAGGACCTCGATCAGGGCATGGTCGAGAAGGAAGAGCTTGTCGTGGTGACAGAGCGCGCACCAAGCGATGCCGAGCTCGCTGACCTGCTGTTTGCGTGGCGCGTAGCAAAGTTTGTCAAATCCAATGCGATTGTATATGCCAGTGATCAGCGCACTGTCGGTGTCGGTGCAGGCCAGATGAGTCGTGTCAACTCGGCACGCATCGCCGGCATCAAGGCTGAACACGCAGGACTTGAGGTCAAGGGATCAGTCATGGCCTCCGATGCCTTTTTCCCGTTCAGGGATGGCATCGACAATGCCGCCGCCGCAGGCATCAAGGCGGTTATTCAGCCAGGGGGTTCCATGCGGGATCAGGAAGTCATCGATGCTGCCAATGAGGCCGGTATTGCCATGGTCTTCACCGGCATGCGCCATTTCCGGCACTGATCGACAGCAGCCACGGTTAGACATCAAAAAAGGGCAGCCCCGAGAGGGCTGCCCTTTTTATAGTGACCATCGAACACTGCCATCGCGCCAACCCGGGCAGCAGAAACAGATAAGCGTTTTTCGACGAAAATCACCTCTTCTTACGTTCAAAAACAACTACTGACCCTTACCTTCAGAAGGCGATACTCGTTATACTTTGGTCATATATCAATTTGTAACGAAAATCTACACAAAAAATGTATTTGTTGGCTATCACGGCACAGACATTAGCTGAAATCTAACTTAGACTTGCGCCCGAAGTATGATTACATGCTTCAGGATTACGAAAAACCATTATTCTAAACTCCAAGGAATATGAAATGTTCAAGGCTTTCACTGCTAAAATCGTTACAACTGTTATCGTAACTGTCAGCGTTACTGCCGGCGCTTATGCCTACTCCCAGACTACTTCTACCACCACTACCTCTTATTTCTCCGGTACTGCTGGTCAGATCTGCGGCTGAGAATATCTCGGCACGTGGAAGCTGCCCTTATGGGCAGCTTTTTTTATGCATGAATATTCAGCGCCTGCCTGACAGCAACATCCCCTGCTGCCACTGCGGAAGTGAGAAAAGCCCCTTGCCTGCTCCCTGATTCAATAGCCTGTAGACCCCCAGACACACCGCAATATTGACAGCTGTTGCGATGATCGGAAGCACAGCGGCACTCAGTTCAGAATAAAGGCCCAGTTCGGCAAAAGGCAGAACAAGCTGACAGGTCAGCAGGATGGTCATTTTGTGCATGACATAGATCGGAAGGGTATTTCGCCCCATGTAACAGGTAGTCTTCAGCGACAGATAGCGGGATACCAGACAGAAAAAGTCCAGACCTGCCAGCACCATGAAAATGGCCAGCAATGTTCGCCCGCCCGGTACATAAAGCCAGTCATAATAGGCCGCAGTCGGTAACAGCAGACAGGTCAGCGTTGAGAAACAGAGAAATCGCTTGAGACTGAACTCCCGAAATGCCAGCAGCAACTGTTCCCGGTAAAAACAGCCAACGGCGAAAAAGAAAGCATTTTCCGCAATGCCCTTGATGCCCCAGTTATGAATAAACGAGATCGAAAAGATCGACAGCATCAGGGAAACGAGTACCGCCGCATGGCCATACCGGCGCATCAGTTTGAACGCGACAAAATAAATCGCCAGCGCATATAGATACCACACACCGTTGGTACCATTCAGTATTGTTGAAAGCAGTTCGCCAGGCCCTGCAGGCAGTTCACCGGCATTGGGTACTGCTGCAGTATTGGCATAATGCGCCAGAAGCCAGGCCGTTACCGTGCGCGCCAGATACCACAACACATAAAGCCAAAGCATCAGATAAAGCCGAGGCCTGATGGAATCCCCCCAACTCCGCTTGACGATGGCTGAATGTGCAAGCAGTCCGGAGATCAGGAAAAACAGCGGCATTCTCAAAGGCTTGAGGGCAATGACGAGGTTATACCAGACCTTGTGCGCCAGCGTCTGATTGAAAGTACTGGCATCCATCATGAAATAAACGGCGTGATAGAGTACAACCAGAACAATACAGACCCCCTTGGCCGCATCAATCCAGTCCATCCTTCCCTTTGCATCTACACTCATGATCACTGCCTGCGGATTAAATATCATTTAATCATCCAATAATCCGCGACAAGGGTCTATTTAATCTACGTTAATATACAAAAAATAATATAGTGGCTACATCGACTCATTAATGTTTAATGATGTACAGGCCACACCACCATAAAAAAGCGCTCCGACTGGAGCGCTATGACACATTATAAAACCGACGATTTATTTCAGGGATTACCTGTGGCCTTTTCAAGCTGGGCATAAAGCGCTTCGCGACGTGCTGGCGTTACAAATGCTGCTTCAATGGCGTTGCGTGTCAAAAGTACCCAGGTATCACGGGAAAATGCAAAGGCGTTCTGAACAGCCTCGTAATTGGCATTCATGTACCCGCCAAAATAAGCCGGGTCATCGGAATTGATGGTGACACACAGGCCACGCTCGATCATGGCGGGCAAGGGATGGCCGGTCATGTCGGGAACGGTCTTGAGATAGACATTCGATAACGGGCAGACCGTCAATGGAATGCGGCGGGCAATCAGGGTTTCTACCAGTGCCTCGTCATCAAGGCACCGAATGCCGTGGTCAATACGCTCGACCCCCAGGGTGTCCAGCGCACTTCGAATATAGCTGGCAGGCCCTTCTTCCCCGGCGTGTGCCACGAGGTGGAATTCGTCTTCACGGGCACGATCAAAGACCCGGGCAAACTTCTCGGGCGGGTTGCCCACCTCGGCAGAATCAAGGCCGATCCCGATGAAATGCTCGCGATACGCCAGTGCCGCTTCGTAGGTTTCAAGGGCGTGCTCCTCGGTCATGTCGCGCAAAAAGCTCAGGATGATGGCGCTGGAAATACCCATCTCCCGCTCGGCGTCCTGACATGCCCGGGTAATCCCCTCAAGCTGGGTTGACAGCGCCACCCCGCGTGACAGGTGAGCCTGCGGATCAAAGAAAAGCTCGGTATGGACCACATTGTTGGCCTGACAGCGCGTGAGGTAGGCCCACGTCAGATCATAGAAATCCGCTTCGGTGAACAACACGTTCATGCCTTGATAATAGAGGTCAAGGAAGGACTGCAGATCCTCGAAGTCATAGGCAGCCCTGACAGCCTCGACCGAATCAAAAGGCAGCGTTACCTCATTGCGGCGAGCAAGCTCGAACATGAGCTCGGGCTCCAGCGTTCCTTCAATGTGCAAGTGCAACTCGACCTTGGGCAGCTGGTGTAAAAATGAGCTCACGTTAATCTCCTGCAACTGTTGATGTCGTAACCGATGGGGAATTATCCCATGTTTTCGATCCAGATGCCGCTTCCTCCCTGCACCTTTCGTCAACTAGACCAAAGGTGTCTATACAGCCAGCGTAGCGGTCGCTAGATTTTGTCTGAGAGAACAATATTCTACCTTACAGAATTGTAAGGTTCGAAAACCGGTCTGCGAGGAGCACTTCAATGAAAAAAACGATTCCCATGGCCTGGCTTGCGGCCACTACCCTTACGTTCGCTGCCGGCTCCGCACTGGCGTTTGAACCGCATGGAAAGGTTGACTGCATCGCGCCCTCTGACCCGGGCGGCGGCTGGGACTTCACCTGCCGTAGTGTTGGCCGACTCCTTGAGCAACAGGACATCGTGCCGGCCAGCGTTCAGACCACCAATATGGCTGGTGCCGGTGGCGGCGTAGCTTTCGCTCACACCATCAGCAAACGCAGCACCGATGATCAATTGATTGTGGCGGCCAGTACGGCAACCACCACCCGCCTGGCACAAAAGCAGTTCCCGGGCATGAGTGCCGACATGGTGAAGTGGGTCGCGGCGCTGGGAGCAGACTACGGAATCATTGCAGTTGGCAAGGACTCCCCCTACAACTCACTGAATGACCTGATTGCAGCCATCAAGAAGGACCCACGCTCGGTATCCTTTGCCGGCGGCAGTGCAACCGGCGGCTGGGACCACCTCAAGGTACTCCAGACAGCCGAGGCCGCCGGGGTAGACAAGATCAAGCGCATCAAATATCTGTCCTTCAATAATGGCGGTGAAGCCATCACGCAGATCCTGGGTGGCCACATTACGGCCTTTACCGGCGACATTTCCGAATCGGTAGGTTTTATCGAGTCCGGCGACCTGAAGGTTCTCGCCGTGCTGTCTGACGAACGACTGCCGGAGCCGCTGGACAACATTCCGACAGCCAGGGAACAAGGGGTGGATACGGTCGGTGCCAACTGGCGCGGTTTCTACATGCCCGGCAAGGTGTCGGATGACAGCTACCAGTGGTGGGTCAAGACCATGGATCAGCTTTACGCCACGGACGCCTGGAAATCGGTCATGAAGCAAAACGGACTGATGCCCTTCCATCTTTCAGGTCAGGAATTCTCGGACTACGTACATCAACAGATCAAGGATATCAGCACACTGTCCAAAGAAATCGGCCTGACAAAATGAGGATCAATGATCGCCTGTTCGGAGCCCTTTTCCTCCTGCTGGCCGTCGCGTACGGCTGGCAGGCACAACAGTTCCCCGAGCCCATGGGGGGCAGTGAAGCCATCGGACCGTCAACGTTCCCCACGCTACTGGCTGTCGTTCTGGGGCTTGGCAGCCTTTATATGATGCTCAAGCCGGACGAGGATGAAGCCTGGCCGGTAGGGAAAACGCTGGTGGAGCTTATCGGCATCATCGTCATTCTGGTGGTCTACACCGCACTGCTTGAAACGGTCGGATTCGTGATCATGACCACCCTGGCTGTTGCCCTGCTCAGCTGGCGCATGCAGGCCCCACCGCTCAAGGCGTTGATGACCGGGCTTGTCAGTGCCGTAGTGGCCTTTGTCATTTTCAACTACGGGCTTGAACTCACCCTGCCTGACGGCATTCTGGAGCTGGGCTGATGGAAACACTCAATTACCTGATGGATGGTTTCAGTGTTGCCCTGACGCCAACCAATCTATTACTGGCATTGATCGGATCCTTCCTGGGCACCTTGATCGGCGCCCTTCCAGGCCTTGGTCCGGCCAATGGCGTGGCCATTCTCATTCCTCTGGCCTTTACGCTGGGCCTGCCGCCGGAATCGGCACTGATCATGCTGACAGCCGTATACGCCGGCGCCATGTATGGTGGTCGGATTTCCTCGATTCTTTTGAATATCCCGGGTGACGAGCCAGCCATGATGACCTGCCTGGACGGCTACCCCATGGCACAGCAGGGCAAGGCTGCCGAGGCACTGACCATTTCAGCGGTAGCCTCGTTCATCGGCAGCATAGTGGCCACGATCGGCCTGATTATCCTGGCGCCGGTACTGGCTGACTTTGCCCTGCATTTCGGAGCAGCAGAATACTTTGCCCTTTTCGTGCTGGCCTTTGCTACCCTGGGCGGCATTACCGGCAAGAATCCGGTCAAGACCATTGTGGCAGCAGCACTTGGTCTGATGATGTCGACCATCGGTATCGATATCTCTACCGGCCAGCCTCGCTATACGTTCAACACCCTGGAACTGTTTGAAGGCATAGATTTCATCATTGCCATCGTAGGCCTTTTTGCCATCTCCGAACTCCTGTTTTTCATCGAAAAGCACATGGGTGAAGGAGAAAGCATGGTCAAAATGAACAAGCTGACCATCAGCATCAAGGAAGTAATCGCTGTTCTGCCGACCAGCCTTCGCTGCGGTGTCGTCGGGTTTATTGCCGGGGTACTGCCAGGCGCCGGCGCCTCACTGGGCAGTTTTTTGAGCTACACCGTTGAAAAACGGATCCTCGGCAGCAAAAACCGCTTCGGAGAAGGTGATCCTCGCGGCGTAGCCGCGCCGGAAGCCGGCAATAATGGCGCAGCCAATGGTGCACTCGTTCCCATGCTGACGCTGGGGATTCCGGGCAGTGGTACCACGGCGGTCCTTCTGGCCATGCTGGTGTCACTCAACATTACGCCGGGCCCAATGATGTTTCAGCAGCATGCAGACATCGTATGGGGGGTTATTGCCGCACTGCTGGTCGGTAACGTGCTCCTGCTGCTGCTCAACATCCCGATGATCGGTATTTTCGTCAAACTGCTGTCAGTGCCGCCGAAGTACCTGATGCCGATCGTGACGCTGGTAGCCATCGTGGGCATCTATTCCATCAGCCACTCGCCCTTTGATCTGTACTTCATGGTGGCCTTCGGGGTGCTGGGCTATATCCTGCGCAAAACCGAAATTCCGCTGGTACCCGTGATTCTGGGCCTGCTGCTGGGGCCTGAAATGGAGAAAAACCTGCGTCATGCCATGACCCTGTCAGATGGGGACTGGAGTGTACTGTGGGGCACGCCACTGGCCATCGGCATCTGGGCCGTCGCCATTCTGGGTCTGGTACTGCCTTATATCGTGGGACCGGTACTCAGAAAACGCATGCAACGTTCCTGAGTCGACCGCGCAGCTCATCAAAACGGCCTCTTCCTGAAGAGGCCGTTTTTTTGCCACCCATGTTCAGCCTCGTTTCACAGCCGGACTACGTGTTAAAATACTCCTTTCCTGAAGCTGTCAGAGGCGATGTCCATGGCACTATATCTTCTGACCTTTTCCGTTTGCCTTGTCATTCTGGGTTTCATGGTGGTAGCGCTGGTGCTTTCACGCCGTACTTCGCGTTATCGCACCGAGCCGGGCCAGCTGCTGGACCTGCTGGAAGCAGCGCTTGACCATCGCCTCAGTGAACATCAATGGAATGCGGTCATAGGTTATCCAATACGACATGATGACTACCTGGAGGGCGTTCGTCGGCGCTGCCAGATCATCATGGAGCAGCACGGGCAGCCCTGGCGCTTTGAACGACAGGGCCGGCTGTTTTCAGCCGCCGGAATGGAGGAGCTGGACGCCCTGCGCAGTCATCTCGCCGCTCGCCTTGGCCTTTTGGGTGTTTCAGCCTGAGCACGCCGACAGGAAGGAGCAGTGCTTCATGACCAGCGCATCACGCCATCTGATTCGCATCGCTCCGCTGGATGCCGTCAGCCAGCATCATGCCCATGATCATTTTCAGATTGTCATTGGCCTGTCCGGGCGAGCCGCCTTCGTGATCGATGGCCAGGGAGGAGAAATCGGTCCCTTTCAGGGCTGCCTGGTGCCTGCGGGGCGAGAGCATGCCTTTGCAGGCATTGGCAGCAATCGCCAGCTGATTCTCGATCTGCCGGAAAACTCACAGCCCGTATCAGGCCTTTACTATCGGCATCGCCGTCTGTTTGAAGTACCCCGCTATTTTGAAATCGATGAAGGGCTGGCCCACTACCTGGCCTTCATGGTCAAGGAAATCGATCAACAGCCAGCCGGGACCGGTAATGATCTGCTGGCAACAACCCTGCTGAGCAGCATCTATCATCGGCTCTTTACCCACGGGCATGCTACCCAGCGACTCGACCTCACCGCCATCGATGACTATATCTATCGACACATGCGCGAGGGGGTCCATGTTTCGGGCCTGGCCCAGCTGATGTTTTTGAGTACTGCCCATTTCAGTGCCCTGTTTCGTGAGCAGACAGGCATGCCACCGTACCAGTATGTCATGCGGCAACGGCTGGCTCAGGCCCGGTTTCTGCTTCGAAGCAGCGCCTCCTCGCTGACGGCCATCGCCGAGCAATGCGGCTTTGCCAACCAGAGCGCCCTGTCCCATGCCTATCGGCGCCATTTCGGTTACGCCCCTACCCGCGAGCGCCTTCGGCAGACCTGAGCGCGACAAAGAGACACACCTTCCGCAGTTCTGACATGCGACTCCTTGAAAATGACAAGACGCCACCCCCGGCAGAACGTAAAGTCACCGCAAGGCGCATCCTTCCCTCCCCGGGAATAACACCAACAAATTTCCTGTTGTTTCCCGACAACAGAGACCCTACTGCGCTATTCATGGCCTCGAGAGGAACCCACATGCTATCGACCGATCAAATGCTCGACGCCGCCACCTGGCAGCAACCCCTGAATCACCTTTTCAAGCAGATCAGCGATCATTACATTGTTGATGAAGATGCCTATGTAGAGGCCCTGATCAAACTGATCTATACCGACGACCGTGATCTGAAGCGCGTCGGTGATCAGGCTGCCACGCTGGTACGCGAAGTCCGCGCGATGGATACCTCCGTGGATTCCATCGATGAACTCCTGCAGCAATACAGCCTGGATACCCAGGAAGGTGTTCTGCTGATGTGTCTGGCAGAAGCACTGCTGCGAGTACCGGACCCGGCTACCGCTGATGCACTGATTGATGACAAGCTGGGTGTGGCCGACTGGAAGTCCCATCTGGGCAAGAGCGAGTCATGGTTTGTCAATGCCTCGACCTGGGGTCTTTTGACCACCGGGAACGTCCTCAAGATGGACAAGCCGAAAGATGGCCGACCGGCGACCTTCATCAACAGGATGGTCAACCGGATGGGCGAGCCGGTTATTCGTCAGGCCATGATGCAGGCCATGAAGGTCATGGGGCGCCAGTTTGTCCTGGGGAGAGATGTCAACGAAGCCCTCAAGCGATCAAAGCCCCTGTTCAACAAGGGCTATACCTATTCCTACGACATGCTTGGCGAGGCAGCACTGACCCGCAAGGATGCCAAACGCTATTTCGACGATTATGCCCGCGCCATTGAAGCCGTTGGCGGAGCTGTCAAAAAGCTGGGTGATACCACACCGTCACCGTCCGTATCGATCAAGCTGTCCGCCCTGCACCCGCGCTATGAATTCGCACGGCGCACCCAGGTCCTTGAAGAGTTGTCGGCTACCGTACGTGAACTGGTTAAGATGGCCCGGGAACGTGACGTTGCACTGACCATCGATGCAGAAGAAGTAGATCGTCTCGAGCTGTCACTGGAAGTATTCCGGGCCGTTTACAGCCACGCCGTGTGCAAGGGCTGGGGCAAGTTCGGACTGGTAGTACAGGCATATTCCTCACGTGCCCTGCCCGTCCTTCAGTGGATGAACCGGCTGGCTGACGAACAGGGCGACGAAATTCCGATTCGTCTGGTCAAGGGAGCGTACTGGGATACCGAAATCAAGGAATCCCAGCAGATCGGCGTGGAAGCCTACCCGGTATTTACGCGCAAGGCCTGCAGCGATATTTCCTATCTGGCCTGCGCCAAGTTCCTGCTGTCGGAAAACACCGACGGACGCATCTTCCCCCAGTTTGCGACCCACAACGCGCACACCATCAGTGCCGTGCTGGATCTTGCCGGTAAACGCAATCGTCCCTTCGAATTCCAGCGACTGCACGGCATGGGTGAGGCGCTCTATGATGCAGCGCTCAAGCGTGCGCCGAAGGGCACCTACTGCCGAATCTATGCCCCGGTAGGCGCTCACAAGGATCTACTGCCCTACCTGGTCCGACGCCTGCTTGAAAATGGCGCAAACTCCTCGTTTGTCCATCAGCTGGTCGACCCCAAGGTGCCTGTCGAGGACCTGTGCATCCATCCGGTGGATACGCTCAGGCAGTACGCGTCCTATTCCAACCGTCGCATTCCGCTACCGCCCAATATCTATGGCTCAGGCCGTCGGAATTCAAAAGGTGTGAACTTGAATATCAACAGTCAATACCAGCCGCTCGTCGATGACATGGCCCGTTTCATGGACAAGCAATATTATTATCGCCCGCTGCTCGGCTTTGATGTGCCCGAGGATGATTCACAGGTCAAAAAGGTCATCTCTCCGTACGACCATGAGCAGGTAGTCGGCAGCATCCAGTGGACAACTGCCAGCCAAGCCGAGAAGGCCGTCGAAGCGGCATGGAAGGCGTTCCCGGGCTGGGATGCCACCCCGGTTGAAGAGCGTAGCGCCATTCTTGAGCGCTTCGCGGACAAGCTTGAAGCCAACATGGCCGAGCTGATGGCCCTGTGTACTCGTGAAGGCGGCAAGCTGCTGACTGACGGTGTCGACGAGATTCGCGAGGCCGTGGACTTTGCCCGTTATTATGCAGCCCGTGCCCGTGAAGTGTTCGGCGAAGCCACCCTGCTTCCGGGGCCGACCGGTGAGTCCAACGAACTCATGATGATGGGCCGAGGTGTATTTGCCACCATCAGCCCATGGAACTTCCCGGTTGCGATCTTCTGCGGTCAGACCATCGCCGCAGCCGTCGCCGGTAACACCGTGCTTGCCAAGCCGGCAGAGCAGACGTCGCTGGTAGCTTCGCGTGTCATCGAACTGCTGCATGAAGCAGGCATGCCGAAGGACGTGGTCCAGCTGCTGCCCGGCGACGGTCCGACGGTCGGCGCGGTCCTGTCCAGCGACCCGCGCATCACCGGTATTGCCTTCACCGGCTCGACTCACACCGCCCAGATCATCAACCGCTCGCTGGCCGCGCGCGAAAATGCCGCCCTGCCGACACTGATCGCTGAAACCGGCGGTCTTAATGCCATGATTGTCGATTCCACGGCCCTGCCGGAACAGGTGGTATCCGACGTAGTGGGCTCAAGCTTCCAGAGTGCAGGCCAGCGGTGCTCTGCCCTGCGCGTACTGTATGTTCAGGAAGACGTGGCCGATCGGGTAATCGACACCCTCAAGGGAGCCATGGCAGAACTCAGCGTCGGTGACCCGTCACTGCTGTCTACCGATGTCGGGCCGGTCATCGATGAAGATGCACGCAAGGGCCTGCAGGCACATATCGACAAGCTCAAGGGTGAAAATCGGCTGGTAGCCGAAACGCCGGTCGATGAGTCCATCGTGTCCAAGGGCTCGTTCATTGCACCTACTGCCTTCAAAATTGATGGTATCGATACGCTGGAGACCGAGCAGTTCGGGCCGATACTCCACATTGCCACTTTCAAGGCATCCGAGATAGACCAGGTGATTGATACCATCAATGCCAAGGGCTTTGGCCTCACCTTTGGTGTACACAGCCGCAACGAATCGTTCACACGCCACGTCGCGGGACGCATTCGTGTCGGCAACGTGTACGTCAACCGAAACATCATCGGTGCGGTGGTTGGCGTACAACCCTTCGGTGGTCAGGGCTTCTCCGGTACCGGCCCCAAGGCAGGTGGTCCCCACTACCTGTTGCGGTTCGGTACGGAACAGACCCGTACCATCAATACGGCAGCGCTGGGCGGAAACGCCTCCCTGCTGGCACTGGGTGACGAATAGGTAATAGCCCCAGGCGAGCACGGCACCTGTCTGCCGTGCTCGTATAACAATAACCCGAGGAACATACCATGATTGAAAACAGTTTACTGATTGGCATAACGTTCGCCGTCTACCTGCTTCTTATGCTGGGGATCGGTGTACTCGCCTACAAGCGCACCAGTGATTTATCCGACTACATTCTCGGCGGCCGTTCGCTGGGCCCCTGGACCTCGGCCATTTCTGCCGGCGCGTCCGACATGTCAGGCTGGTTGCTGCTCGGCCTGCCTGGCGCGGCCTACATGAGTGGCCTCTCCGCAGCCTGGATCGGCTTTGGCCTGCTGGCAGGTACCTGGCTGAACTGGCTGCTGGTAGCGCGCCGTCTGCGCATCTACAGCTTCGTGGCCAGCGACTCCCTGACACTGCCCGAGTACTTCGAGCGGCGCTTCCGGGACAACAGCCACGCCATTCGCGTTATCTCGGCCATCTTCATCCTGGTATTCTTCCTTTTCTACACAAGCTCCGGGCTGGTTGCCGGCGGCAAGCTGTTCAATACCGTTTTCGGGATCGATTACTTCTGGGCGGTCACCTTCGGCACGATTGCCATCATTTCCTACACCTTCTTTGGCGGGTTCCTTGCGGTTTCATGGACCGACCTTATCCAGGGTCTGATGATGGCCGCTGCGCTGGTTGTAGTGCCAATCGTAGCCGTGTTCGACATGGGTGGGATCAGCAATTCCATTGCCCGTATCAATGCGGAAAATCCGTTGCTGCTTGAGTGGTTCCGTGACGCAGCGACCGGCGACAACCTGACCTGGATTGCCATTGTCTCTTCCCTGGCATGGGGACTTGGCTATTTCGGCCAGCCGCATATTCTGGCGCGCTTTTCCGCCATCCGCAGCCCGGACGATGTGCCCACCGCACGCCGCATTGCCGTGATCTGGTCCATGCTGGGTCTGGTTGCTGCCGTCTGCATCGGCCTGCTGGGACTGGTTTACGTACCGCGCGATCTGGCAGATGGTGAAAAGATCTTCATGATCATGGTCAACTTCATCTTCCATCCTGCGGTCGCCGGCATCCTGCTTGCCGCCATTCTGGCGGCGGTCATGTCAACCGCGGACTCACAGCTGCTGGTCTCTTCCTCGGCACTGGCTGATGACTTCTACAAGGCTCTGTTCCGCAAGGATGCCTCGCAGAAGGAGCTCATGTGGGTTGGCCGCATATCGGTACTGGGCATTGCCCTGCTGGCCTACCTCCTGGCCCTTAACCCGGATGCCAGCGTTCTGACTCTGGTGTCCTATGCCTGGGCCGGCTTTGGTGCTGCCTTTGGTCCGTCACTCATCCTGTCCCTGTACTGGAAGCGCATGAACCGCTGGGGTGCCCTCGCAGGCATTCTGGTCGGTGGCATTACGGTACTGGTATGGTCCGAGTTGAGTGGTGGTATCTTTGATCTGTACGAGATTGTTCCGGGTGTGATCTTCTCCTACATCGCGATCATTGTCGTCTCGCTCATGACCAAGGAGCCGGATGAGGCCATCAGGAAAGAGTTCGACAGCGTCGTAAACCAGCGCTGATACGAACTGTCGTGAAAAGCCCGCCTTGTGCGGGCTTTTTTGTGCCAAAGGTCCAAGGCGCTTTACAGCACGCGTTTGGTAAAATCACCTGCAGAGCCCGCCCTCACACGGACGCAGTGGTATTGAAATGGCGATGTACCAGCCATGTTGCTGCCCAACATCGTCAAAGTCTGAGGTGTCTGAAAGTGCTTCCAATCGAAAATGGCGCCAGCCAGCTCCTCAGCCACGCAGGAAAATGCCCTCCGGCCTGATTCCACCACGTGCCACCGCCCGAGGTACTCGTGTGAACCTGCATCAAGGCTGCACTCCTGCACACGCTCGTTTCACGTCCCACTGGCTCATCAGGGAAATCATGCCTGCTCACACCGAAGTGCAGACGTAAAAAAGCCCGGAAGAAACCGGGCTTTTCACTACGGCGACGCCAGGGTTCAATGAACCTTGCTGAGCGCCCAGACCATGACCTTCTGGACCACATAGGCGATGATCGCCAGGAGGATCAGGGTGAGAAACATTGAAATGGGACGAACAATCAAAGTGGCGACCAGCACACCCACCACACCACTCCACAGATAACGGTCATTGTCATCTACCTTGAGCGCATCGGGCACCCATTTTTCAACAAACCGACCAAACCCGCCATCCCAGTTCTTGAAGGCGAAAAATGCGACCAGACCGCATACCACTATCCAGATCAACGCTACCATTCTTTCTCTCCATTACAGTCAACAGTCATCAGCGACGCCAGCGGCGCCATCAGGGGCATCACGCCAGAACGTGATCGCCTACAAAGGGGTTGCTACGACGCTCCTCTCCCAGCGTCGACGGCGCACCGTGACCGGGAATAAAGCGCAGATCATCCCCCAGCGGCCACAGTGTTTCAACAATCGAGCGGATCAGGGTGCCATGATCACCTCCGGGAAGATCAGTACGCCCTATCGACCCCTGGAACAACACGTCTCCGGTTTGCGCCAGACGCGCCTGTTCATCCACATAAATCACATGCCCGGGTGCATGACCGGGGCAATGATAAACCCTGAGCGTCCGCTTGCCGATGACAATCTCGTCACCCTGCGTCAGCCAGCGGTCGATGGTAAACGGTGCCGGCGACGGAAAACCGAACCGGGCAGCCTGCATGGCCAGATTGGACAACAACGGCTCATCCGCCTGATGAGGACCGGTCACCGGCACATCATAATGGGCCACCATGTCAGCCACTGCCCCGACATGATCCAGATGGCAGTGCGTCAACAGGATGCCCGTTACCTTGATGCCCAGTTCCGACACCGTCGCGATGATGCGCTCCGGCTCACCACCCGGATCGACAATGGCACCTTCAAGCGTGTCATCGCAGTAAAGGACCGTACAGTTCTGGGCAAAGGGGGTAACCGTAATGCACGCATACTTGAGAGTCATGGGGAAATATCGCCCGCATTTTCAATGAATGTAAAATGAAAAGAGTACCCCTCGAGCCGCCGTCGGCGCAATTTCATTCCTTGCCCACCCACATTTCTTCAAATAATTTCATGGCTGGGCCTTGAAAGATGCATCGGCCATCACAACGTAGTGATGCAAGGAACGCCAGGGCATACAAAGATCCCTGTCCTGGCCTCAAGAGCACCCGACATGCATCCGTTTCAAGGACATATTATGCAAATCGAACAGAACAAGGTCGTCGCCTTTCATTACACACTCAAGAACGACGCCGGTGAAGTTCTCGACAGCTCTGAAGGCCGTGAGCCCCTGACCTACCTGCATGGCGCGGGCAACATTGTTCCGGGCCTTGAAAAGGAACTGGCAGGCAAGACTGCGGGTGACAAGCTGGAAGTTCGCGTTGAATCCGAAGAAGGCTACGGTGAAATCCAGCCGGCCCTCGTTCAGGAAGTACCGCGCGATGCCTTCCAGGGCGTTGAAAACGTCGAGCCGGGCATGCAGTTTCAGGCACAGACTGAAGGCGGCCCGCTGCTGGTTACCGTCAAGGACGTTCAGGGCGATACCGTGACCGTGGATGGCAACCATCCGCTGGCCGGCGAGCCGCTCAACTTTGACGTCAGCATCGAAGACGTTCGCGATGCCAGCGCTGAAGAAGTAGAACATGGTCACGTGCATGGCGAAGACGGCCACGAGCACTGATACGGCTTGAACGCCACTGAAGTACCAAGGGCAGCGCTTCGGCGCTGCCCTTTTACGTGCTAGATTGCATGTTTCATTTCTATCGGTTGTGGAGCATCAACGGTCATGGCCTGGACCCTACCCAAACACCTGCGTGATGTACTTGAACGTGGCCTTGATCGTCAGGTTCGCCTCGCCGTTACCGGGCTTTCCCGGGCCGGCAAGACCGCTTTTTTGACCTCCCTCATCAATCAGCTTCGCCACGCCGGCCTGGATGCACAGCTCGAGCTGGTCAGTGCCGTACGTGAACACCGGCTGCTTGGCGCCCAGCGTGTAGACCAGCCGGACCTTTCCATCCCCCGCTTTCCTTACGACGAGGCAATGGCCAGTCTTCAGGCATCGCCCGCTGCATGGCCTACGCCAACACGCGGCATGAGTGAGCTTCGTCTGGCCATCAAGTACCGCACGCGCCGAGCGTCACGCCACCTGACCGGTGAAGAAGCCACACTGACGCTGGATCTGATCGATTATCCAGGAGAGTGGCTGCTGGACCTGCCCATGCTTCAGCAGGACTTTCATGACTGGAGCGGCACCATGGCCTCCTTGATGACTCCGGAGCGCCGCGCCTTCATGAGCACCTGGCTTGAAAAGGCGTCGGCACACACTCCCGATTCAGTAGTCGAGGAACAGACGCTGGCCGAACTGGCGGCCCACTATACCGATGGGTTGCATCAGGCCCGGCGCGACGGCGGGTTTTACTTTATTCAGCCAGGACGCTTTTTGTTGCCCGGTGAACTCAGGGATGCCCCGGTACTGCAATTCTATCCGCTGGTCCAGCTGGAGGGCTGGTCACGCGAAGCACTGGACGCACTGCCGGCAGACAGCCTGTATCAAACGCTCAAGGCCCGCTTCGAGCACTATAAAAGGCACGTCATTACGCCCTTCTACAAGAGCTACTTCCAGCGATTTGACCGTCAGGTGGTGCTGGTCGACGTGCTGACCGCACTCAACAGCGGCCCGGCCGTCTTCAATGAATTGCGTTATACCATGAACGCCTTGATGCAAAGCTTCAACTATGGACGCAATGGGCTATTCAGCCGACTGTTTACCCCGCGAATCGATCGTCTGGCCATTGCAGCGACCAAGGCAGATCACGTCACACCGGACCAGCACGATGCCCTTCAGACCCTGTTGAGCACGCTGATGTCCCAGCCACTGCAGGACATGCGCTATGCCAATATTCCGGCACGCGCCTTCGCACTGGCTTCCATACGCGCGACCACCGTCAAGAAGCTTGAAAACGTCACTCCGAATGCACTTGCCCTGAGTGGCAGAACGCTTGAAGACCAGGAGGTACTGCTTTTTCCGGGGGATGTTCCATCGACACTGCCGGATGAGACCTTCTGGGCGCGCCAGGGATTTTCCTTTACCCCCTTTCATCCGGCCCGACACACCAGTGGGGCCCTGCCTCATATTCGTATGGACGCGTTGCTGGACTGGTTACTCGGAGACAAGTGGCTATGACCGACCCTCGCCCACCCCGCTATTTCGAGATGCCTGAGACCGACACTTCGGTTCACTGGAAACCTCCCCATGCCTATGACACGACCACACCCGTGACGGTCTGGGAACCTCCGGCCTCAGCCCCGGAAAACGGCACGGACAGTGCACTGGACCGCGCACTGGCCCGGCCAGGCAAACGTCGGCGAGGCCTGTTTGCCCTTCTGGCAGGCAGCCTTGCCATCGGTACGGCACAGTGCGGTGTCGCTGTCTATGAGGCGTGGCAGTACAGTAACTGGTTCAGTGGTCTGTGGGCAGGGCTGGGTGTTCTGGCTGCCGGCTTTCTGGCCCGTGGCGTATTCAAGGAACTGAAGCGATTATCTCGACTGCGTCGCCATGCCCGCCTTCGGGAAAGGCTTGAGGATGACAGCGCGCCGGTAGGGACGCTGGATGATCTGGCACGTCACATGGGGCTTGGTCGGGATGACCCGCACCTGCTGGCGTGGCAGCAGGCACAGGCCGATCATCATGACGAACGAGAACGACAACTCCTGTTTGAACACCATGTGCTGGCCCCACGGGACCGCGAAGCCCGGCGACTGATTACCCGCATGTCCACTGAAACTGCCGCGCTGGTCGCTATCAGCCCGATGACATTACTGGACATGGGCCTGATGGCCTGGCGCAATGTCCGTATGATCGATCGTCTTGCCAGACTCTACGGACTGGAGCTTGGCTATGCCAGCCGGCTGACCCTGTGCCGTCACGTACTGTCCAATATGGCCTTCGCCGGTGCCTCGGAGATCGCCGTGGATATGGGTGCCGAGCTGGTCACCATGAATCTGGCCGAGAAACTCTCGAGTCGGGCCGCCCAGGGGCTTGGAAGCGGCCTGCTGAGTGCACGCCTGGGGCTTCGTACTCAGCGCATGCTGCGCCCGCTACCCTTTCGTGAAGAAGAACGCCCGCGAATCAGTCATATCCGGCGCCAGCTGTGGCAGCAGGTCAAGGGCAGCAATGAGGCCGAGCCGCGCTAGCGGTGTCTCAACACATGCACGGGATAAATGGCGGTATATGCCCCGTCATCTACCGCCAGGGTACGACAGGTCACTCCATAGACCTCGGATAATCGCGCAGGCGTCATGACCTGAGCGGTAGGCCCCTGATGGCGCACCTGTCCGTTGACCAGCATGACGGCCTGGTCGGCGTAGCGTGTCGCCAGGTTCATGTCGTGCAGAATCGAAATGGTCATGATGCCGTGTTCACGCGTGTACTCCGTGACCGCCTCGAGCATTGACAACTGGTTGGCCAGATCCAGTGCCGAGGTCGGCTCATCCAGCAACAGCAGCCTTGGCGAGCGTACCAGTGCCAGCGCCAGCGCGATCATCTGGCGCTCCCCGCCAGACAGATTCTTCGGGCAACTGTCTGCAAAACGCTCAAGCCCCAACCGGCCCAGAACCTCCGATGCCCGACGTCGACTGTCAGAGCCGGTTCGCCAGGACAGCTTCGTACTGCTCTGGGCCAGAAGCAGCAATTCAAAAACGCTCAGGCGCACGTTCAAGGATGTCATGTCCTGAGCGACATAACCGATTTTTCGGGCCGCATCGACCCGGGATAACTGACTCAGCGTATCGCCATCCACCTCAACCTGGCCGGTGAAGGCCTGCAGGCCGCAGATAGCGCGCATGAACGTGGTCTTGCCCGCACCATTTGGGCCCAGCACTGTCAGGGACTCCCCCGCTTCAAGGGAGATGGAGACGTGATCCACGATACGGCGCCCGCCAAGATCCACACAGATGTCCGTTGTCCGGAAACTCATCGAGCACTCAACCTCTGGTCACGAATAATCAGGATAATGAAAAAGGGCAGACCGATCAGAGAGGTCACCATACCGATCGGCAGGGCCACGCCCGGCACCACCAGCTTGCTGACAAGCGATGCCACGGTCATGAAAATGGCCCCGCAGGCAAGCGTCACTCCGACCAGAAAACGCTGGTCCTCACCAACCATCATCCGTGCAACATGAGGCGCCACCAGTCCGACAAAACCAATGATTCCCACCACGGATGTTACCGCCCCGGCCATGACTGCTGCTGCTACCAGCATCAGAATACGAAGCCTGCGAACATTGATGCCGAAGACCGCCGCCTCGTCACCGAAGCTGCGCAGCGCCGTCAGTGCCCAGGCCTTGAGCAGCACCAGCGGCACCACTACCCCAATGACCACGGCCGTAAGCTGAACCTTGTCCCAGGACGCGCGCAGCAACGATCCCATCATCCAGAACACCATGCTTTGCAACTGATCAGCCGTTGCCAGGTACTGCACTAGGCCCAGAAGTGCGCTGAAGACAAAGTGAATGGCAATCCCCAGCAGCGTGATGGTCTGAAGCCCCATCTGGCGCCCCGCCAGCAGCAGGATCAGTCCAACGGTAATCAGCGAAAAGAAAAAGGCGTTGCCTGCGACCACAAGGCTCTCATTCAAGAACGGCAACGCCGACAGGACCGAGGTATTGAACGCCAGGGCAAGCGAAGCTCCAAAGCCTGCAGCAGATGAAATGCCCAGCGTAAGCGGCTCGGCCAGAGGGTTATTGAGTACAATCTGCATCAGCAGACCTGCCAGGGCCAGCCCCATCCCCGCCAGCACCGCCATCACGGTCATGGGCATGCGAAGCTGCCAGATGATGACACGCGTGCTGTCCGACACGGCGCCGGGGTCTACCAGCCCCTTCAGTACCTGACCGAATGAAAGTGTTCCCGAGCCGATCATGATATCTGCTACCAGCGCCACGGCCGCCAGCACCATCAACAGAATCAGCAGCAGCGAACGGTGCAGGATCTGACGTCGATAACGCACAAGGCTTGCGTCTTCCAGGCCCGCCTGGGTCAGGGATGAAGTCATGTTACTCCGCTGCAAGTTGACAGAACCAAGAGAAAACCGATGCGGGCCTGCCCCACGGGCAATAAAAAGGCCATCCCATCAGGACGGCCGTTTCAGGGAATGCATTCGGCATGTGGCCAGGCGGCGCACAGGCACAGCCTGTGCCAAGGGCCGCCCACCAGCTGTTATGCCACGGAGTATAAACACTCTACTTTCGATATGACAATCATTCGCACCTGCAGTTCACTTTTACCGACGATCAAGCAGCTCACTCCGCAGGGTTCTGGCTACTGCCGCATCATGATGATCACCAATGACGGGAACCTCGGGCAACAGTGTGAACAAGCGAGGATTGGCGTTGGAGACGACAAACGGCCTGCCGGCCACCTGCAGCATTTCCAGATCGTTGAGGTTGTCACCAAAGGCCAGACAGTCGTCAGCGTTCAGTGAAAGGCGCTCCAGCAGCGAGCTCAAGGCCCGCCCCTTGTTGGCATCCGGGGCCATGACTTCCAGGGAGTTGGGCAGGGAATAGGTCACATACACGCGCGTATCAAACCGTGCCAGAATTTCTGTTTCAAGCGATGCCAGCAGCCGTGGCTCACCGATGAAAAATACCTTGCCGATGTGTGAATGCTCGTCAGCCCCGGGCTGACCAAGCCGATAGGCAAAGCCGGTACTTTCATGGAAAGCCAGCAATGCTTCATCCGGTGCATCGACCCACCAGTGCTCCCGGGTATACACGTTAAGCCGCACGGCCGCGGGCACGTCCAGCTCGGTCATCAGAGACCGGGCGATAGATGCCTCCAGGGGGCGCTCGAACAGTACCTCGTCGTCGGGCGACTGTAACCATGCGCCATTGGTGCTGATGATGTGTGCCTGAACGCCCAGTTGGCGCCGTACTTCCGCGATATCAATGGCGTGACGACCGGAGGCAATGGCGAGATGGTGCCCCTGGGCTTCAAGTGCCTGAAAGGTCTCGATCGTCAGGGGATCGAGCTCATGGCGGGTATTGAGCAGCGTATTATCCAGATCAGTAACCACCAGCTTCTTGGTCATCAAACATTCCCAGTATGAGTGTAAATCAGGAGAGTGCGCGACCGGCGGTCAGCGCACGTTGTAAAAGGCAGGCACCACCGTCCAGCGCAGAGCCTGTAGCCGGCACGTAACGTCGAGCCAGACGATCAGGCAACCAGGGCGCAAGCAAAGGGCCGAGGCTGCCGGTCAGGGCCACGGGGTAACTGCCCTCAGGGTCAAGGGCATCAATCATGAGCGCCATTTCCTGCCCGGCACGGGCCAGCAAGGCAGCCGCGACCGGGTGACCGGCCTGGCGCAGCACCACAGGGGCCAACAGACCATAGTCACGTGCACTGGCCCCGGCAAATCGGCTGACGAGTGCCTCCGGGGTTGCTACATCAAGTGCATCGGCCAGCGCCTGACACAGCGCATCGGCAGGGCCTCGACCATCCAGCCCCTTTTGCAGATGCGGGAGTACATGCAGCCCCAGCCAGGCCCCGCTGGCTTCATCTCCGGCCGGAAACCCATAACCGCCAAGCAGTCGATGATTGCCCCCTTCATCGCGCATGGCACCAATACTGCCGGTGCCCAGTGCCAGCATGACCCCTGCCCGTTCAGGATGAGCCCCCCACAGCGAGGTCACTGCATCGCTTTCAAGCACCAGCATCCGACATGCCGGCGCCTGGGAGGCAAAGGCATCACGCCATTCGACATGGTTCATGCCGGCAAGGCCGGCCGCCAGCGCGCACCGTGTCCAGTCAAGAGACTCACCGGCCTCGGTGGCAGCACGGCAGGCCAGTGCCTCAATCACCTGCCAGGCCGAGATCACCCCCAGTGAAAGAGCGGAAGCCTCTCCAGTCACCTCGATGGTGACACCATTGGTAGCATGGTATAAAAGCCGGGTACCGGTGCCTCCGCCATCCACGATAATCCGCGCCGTACCGGTCTCAGATAACGTCACGGTTTACCTCCTGCCCATTCACCAGCACACGCTGAAGTCGGCGATCACGTCCCATGACGACTAGATCAGCCCGCTTTCCGGGTAAAAGCTCACCTCGGTCCTCAAGGCCAAGATAACGAGCGGGCCAGGTGGACAGACGCCTTGAGGCTACTGCCCAGCTGTCTCCCAGCGCGATCCAGTTTCGAAAGGCCTGATCCATCGTCAGTGCGCTGCCTGCCAGCGTGCCATCCTCCAGACGGACGCTGTTGCCATGCTTGTAAACCCGATGCGCTCCCAGCTTGTACTCGCCATCAGGCATCCCGGCCGCAGCCGTGGCATCGGTAACCCCATACAGACAGGGGATGGCCCGCATCGCCGTCAGCATGGCACCCTGCTCGACATGCACCAGGTCAGGAATGATCTCAGCGTAGTATGAGTGAGCCAGCGCGGCAGTGGCGATCCCCGGATCACGATGCGATACGCCGGTCATGGCATTGAAAAGGTGAGTAAACCCGCTGGCACCAGCGGCCAGTGCCGTTACACCGTCCTGATAGCAGCCGCAGCTGTGCCCGACCTGCACCCGGACCCCCTGCTCCGCCAGAAAGGTAATCATTTCCGTGTGACCGTCGATCTCCGGCGCCAGTGTTACAACGCGAATCGGCGCATGAGCCATCAACGCCATCATCTGCTCCGACGAGCCGGGCCGGGCAAACGCAGGCTGTGCGCCAAGCTTGTCCGGGTGAATGAAAGGCCCTTCCAGGTGCACTCCCAGAATATCTGCACCACTGGGAGTGTCGCTGGCCATCGCTTCCGCCACAGCGTCCAGTGCCTGCTCGATATCCGGCATGGGGGCAGTCATGGTAGTCACCAGTACACTGGTGGTCCCAAACCGGGCGTGTGTACGTGCCAGGACGCCGGGGGCCATACCGCCTTCCATGGCATCCCGACCGCCACCACCATGGACATGCAGATCGATAAATCCAGGAAGAATACGTGGCGTATCGTTATCCCGAGGGGTCACCGGCACCCCGTTGATATCATCAATGATGCCATCGCGTATGGTCAGGGTGCCGTCCAGCCAGCCATCGGGCGTGAGTAGATAACCAGTCAATCGCATGCTCGATCGTGTCCTTGCCGATAGATAACTGTTGTGGTCACTGAGTGATCACCAGATTACCGTGTTTAGGCTTCCGGCTCACGTCGTCGCGAAATCAACCGTGTCCGGACATCATGAAGATAACGGTATAAAATAGACAGCACCATGGCTTCCCGGCACGCTGAGCCGAAACCCAACCTGCACCGGAGCATTCATGGCGTTATCATCTTCCCGGCCGACCCTGCCGGTTCATCTGGTCAGCGGGTTTCTTGGAAGCGGCAAGACTACACTGATCAATCATCTGGTACAGCAGCCCGACCTTTCCCGAGCGCTGGTCATCGTCAATGAGTTTGGCGATATTGCCCTGGATCATCACCTGTATGCCGAAAGTCATGACCAGCAGATCATTACATTAAAAAGCGGGTGCATCTGCTGCTCCCTGCAAAAGGATCTGCAACACACCCTGAGGGATGTGCTGTGGCGATTTTCACGTCAGGGCCAGCGTCAGTTTGATCAGGTTATCATCGAAACCACAGGGCTGGCCGACCCGGCACCGATTCTTCATACCCTGACCCGGGATCCACGCCTCGCACGCCAGCTTCATCTTGACCAATTGATCGTGACCGTAGACGCCTGCCATATCGACGCTACCCTTGAGCATCATCCCGAAGCGCTGCAACAGATGGCTCTGGCAGACGTACTGATGCTTACCAAAACCGACCTGGTAACAGAGGCGGAAATCCAGCGCCTTTGGGCAACACTGAACGCACGCTACCCCACCGCGATAAAGGCGTGCACTACACCGGAACTTCTGGCAGCGATGACTTTCCGGCCCACGCGCCTCCCACCGGCCGGGCCACTGTTCATGCCGGTGCCAGTCCCTCGCCATACTGCAGGCTGTGTGGCGATGGGGTATCAGCAGTCCAGCGGGATCCCTCCAGGTCCGGAAGCCATGACAGATTGGCTGGATGCACTTCTTTATGCTCATGGAGACCGTATCCTGCGCATAAAGGGCCTGCTTCGCGGCCCGCAGGGGCAGGCGTGGCTGATCAATGGCCTGAGGCATCAACGAGCCCCCCTGCAGGCCATGCTCACTTCACACGATGCTGCCTCCCCACTGCTTGAACTGGTATTCATTCTGGGATCGGCCGAGGACACCCGCTGGCTGAATGAGGCCGTGAGGGCGTTATCCCCCTGGCTTTCGGCGGCTTGAATTTCGACGCCATCGACACCATCCCATCCTGAACAGGAACATACTTATCCGCTTACGGAGAACATCATGACAACACTGGTAGTAGGTGCCCATGGCAAGATCGGTCAGCGTCTGTGCGAGCGTGCTGTCAGCGAAGGACTGTCGGTCAGGGCGCTGGTGCGCAACGAGGAGCAGCAGAACGAGCTTGCCCGGACTGGCGTCGAGACGGTAATCGGTGATCTTGAAGGTGATCTGGCTCATGCATTTGAAGGATGTGACGAGGTGGTATTCACTGCCGGCTCAGGCCCTCACACCGGCGCCGACAAGACCCTCATGATCGATCTCAACGGCGCATGGCGCTGTGTGGAATACGCAGAGGCACTGAACATGAAACGCTTTATCATGGTCAGCACCCTGCACAGGGAGCCTCTGGATGGCCCCGACGCCCTGGTGCCGTACCTTGCGGCCAAGCGCGCCGCGGATTATCGGGTAACAGCCTCTACTGTCCCCCATGTACTGGTACGTCCCGGACGGCTGACCGATGACAGGGGTACAGGGCATTATTCCATCGCGGTAACCGAGGAAAATGGTGGCCGAACCAGCCGTGACAATGTCGCCGAGGCTATCGTGCACCTTCTGGGCACCCCCGTCACTGACGCCCTTGATCTCCCGTTGCTGGACGGCGATACGCCCTGGTCCGAACTTGAGAAATCACTGTCACACGGCTGAAATAGTCACTTCCCCTTTCCCCATTCAGGGCGACCCCTTATAGTAAGGCGCCCTGACCCGCCAGACACGATCGAGACTCATGCTTCAAAACAACTCGCTGCTCGCCCAGCTCAAGCAAAACCTTCGCAGCCAGACGCCACGGGTAACCGGCACCATCAAGGCTACCGATAAAAGCTATGGCTTCATGGATGCCGATGATGGCAACAGCTATTTTGTGCCACCGCCCTTCATGAAAAACGTTCTGCACGGTGACCGGGTAGAAGCCGTTCTGCATACCGAAAACGAGCGTCAAAGCGTCGAGCCCGATAGCCTGCTGGAGCCGGGGCTTGATCGTTTCATCGGCCGCGTCAGAAAGCGTGATGGCAAGCTGGCCGTCACACCGGATCACCCTTCGATCCGTCTGGCGATGAATGCCCGAATGGGCAAGCGCATGGGTGATCAGGAGGTTGCCGACGGTGACTGGGTCGAGGCACGCTTGCTCCGCCACCCGATGAAACCGGACGACAAAAGCTTTTTCGTTCAGATCGAAGCACTGATCGCCCCGAAGGACGCCGCCGATGTTCCTTGGCGCGTCACCCTGGCCCGCCATGCGCTGGAGCAGGCCTCACCCGCCGACGAGGCGCCGCGAACCCTGCGCGATGAAGGCCTTGAGCGGGAAGATCTTACCGAGGTGCCCTTCTTCACCATCGACAGCGCCTCGACCCAGGACATGGATGATGCCCTGAGCATTATCGAACGGCCCGAAGGTGGCTGGCGCCTGACGGTAGCAATTGCCGATCCCACCGGCTATATCGCTCCGAATGATCCGGTCGATCGCGAAGCACGCCAGCGGGCCTTTACGGTATACCTGCCGGGTCAGAACGTGACCATGCTGCCGGAATCCCTGGCCAATGACCTGTGCTCACTGAAGGAAAACGAGCAGCGGCCGGTACTGGCCTGCGATATCGATATCGCGGCCGACGGTGAACTGACAGGCCACCGTTTCTTTGCCGCCACCATTTGCTCAAAGGCCAGGCTGGCCTATGACAAGGTATCTGCCTGGATCGAAACACCGGAACAGGCCGACTGGGCGCCGAACTTCGAGCGCGGTGCCGAGCAGCTCAAGGCACTGGAAGCCATGACGCTGGCCCGCTACCAGTGGCGACTGACTCATGCCCTGGTTTTCGGAGACCGCCCGGATTACGCCTTCGAGCTGGACGAGGCAGGCAATGTACTGGCCATCCATGCCGAGCATCGCCATATATCCCAGCGCATGATCGAAGAATCAATGATTGTCGCCAACGTCTGTTGTGCACGCCATCTGGCCGAGCATGTCGGACACGGGATTTATAACGTGCACCTGGGCATCGCTCCTGAAAAGCGCGAAGCGGCGGCTGAATTTCTGGCCGGTCAGTCCATTAATGCCACGGCAGAGCAGCTGGACCAGCTGGACTACTTCACGGCACTGCGGCGTGATATCGATGCCTCCGGCAATCTCTGGCTGGAAGCACGGCTGCGCCGCTTCCAGGGGTACGTCAACATGACGGCAACCCCCGGGCCGCATTTCGGCATGGGCCTTGACGCCTATGCCACCTGGACCTCACCGATTCGCAAGTATGGCGACATGATCAACCATCGCCTTATCAAGCAAACGCTCTCCGGTCAGGCAGATGGCATGCCAGCCGCGGAAACCGAGGCAGAAACCGAGCACCTGACCGAGCGTCGCCGTCTTAACCGGATGGCCGAGCGTGACGTGAAGGATTGGCTTTATGTGCGTTTCCTGAGTGATGACGCGGCCAACGCCCGTGAATTTGCTGCGGAAATCATGGATATTCGTCGCGGCGGCATGCGTGTACGTCTGCCGGAAAACGGAGCCACGGTATTCCTGCCCGCGTCCAGCCTTCACAGCGACCGTGATGCGGTCGCCATTGATGACAAGGAAGGCATGGTGACCATCAAGGATGCTCTGACCTGGCGACTGGGAGACACGCTCACCATCGCCCTGACGGAAGCACGAGAAGAAACCCGCTCGCTGGTCGGCCGACCGGCAGCATCCGAGTAGATTCTCAGCAGTACGGGCCTGCCTCATGGCAGGCCCCACGTTCAAATGCCTGCCCTGTTCCTCCATAAAACGCCTGGCGAAGGACGAGGCGGCAGGCTGCATGGAGGTATCGGCACTGTGCATGTAGCCGACGTCACGATGTTTTATGCACCCTCGAGCGGGGGTGTTCGTACCTATATCGAGGCCAAGCGACGACGCTTGTGTCATATGCCGGACACGCGCCACAGTGTTCTGGTCCCGGGCAGTGAACATGCCGAGATCGGGCCGGGCCTTTTCAGCGTGCCCTCCCCCCCCCTGCCGTTCAGCAACGGCTACCGGTTTCCCCTGCGTCGCCATCACTGGTGCCGGGCCATTGAAGCCCGACAGCCGGATGTCATCGAAGCGGGCGACCCGTATGTTACCGGCTGGGCCGTGCGTGACAGCGCTCGGCGGCTGGATGTGCCCGTGGTCGGCTTCTACCACTCGGATCTTCCTGTTCTGGTAGGTAAACGCTTCGGCGAGCGCCTTGAAGCGTATACTCGCCGCTACGTCAGGCGATTGTATGACCACTATCAAAGCGTCCTGGCCCCCAGCCAGCTGATGGCAGACAAGCTCCGCCAGGCCGGAGTAAATCACGTCAGTGTGCAGCCGCTGGGGGTGGATACCCGTACGTTTCGACCGGCACTGGCCGATCCGAATGTAAAGCGTGAGCTCGGCCTTGATGAGACCACCAGGCTTTTGATGTTTGCCGGACGCGGTTCTCCCGAGAAGAACCTGCCGGTGCTGCTTGAAACCATGCAGTGTCTGGGAACGGGGTATCACCTTCTGCTGGTAGGCTCCAGCCTCCCTGCCCGCGTGCCCGACAACGTCAGCCTGATCAATCATTTCTGCCCGCCGGATGAAGTCGCTCGTTACATGGCATCAAGTGACGCCCTGCTCCACGCGGGCACACAGGAAACCTTCGGGCTGATCGTACTGGAAGCCATGGCCTGCGGGACTCCGGTGGTGGCCGTGCGTGCCGGCGCCCTCCCTGAAAACATACCGGACGACTGCGGGCGCCTGTGTGAGCCGGACAATCCCCGGGACATGGCTCGTGCGGTACACTCCCTGTTTGAAGAAGACCAGACCCGGTTACAGGCCGCCACGCGCCAGTATGTAGAACAGCGCCATGACTGGGACGTGGTGGTCAGCGATATCAACGCTCACTATCACCACCTGGTCGGCACGCCTCTTTCTCATGACATGAGTATGGAACATGGTTGATTCACGCCTGCCCTCTGCCAGCATGCTGGTAGCGCTGCATGATATTGCACCGCAAACCTGGGAAGACTATCGCCCATTCGTGGAGACAGTAGACCGCCTGTCGGTGAATGTCCCCATGAGCTGGCTGGTCGTCCCCCAGTTTCATCATGGCCGGTCCACCTTCGATGACCCGGCCTTTCTGAAACTGCTGGAGTCCCGACTGACCAGGGGCGATGAGCTGATTCTGCACGGGTTTTATCACTGTGATGATGGCCCGCGCCCCAGAACACCTCATGAATATTTCATGCGCCGCATTTATACCTATGAAGGTGAATTCTACGGACTACCCGCTCCTGATGCCCGGGCGCGTCTGGAAGAAGGCATCGCCCTGTTCGAACGCCAGGGCTGGCCCTTGAAAGGGTTCGTGGCTCCGGCATGGCTGATGAGTGACGGCACGCGCCATGCGCTGGCACAAAGCTCGCTTGAATACACGACCGATCCAAAGCACATCTACAGCCTGCCCACCTTTGAGGCTCATGATGCCCCGACGCTTGTGTGGAGTGCGCGCAGCGCATGGCGTCGCAAAATGTCCTACGTGGTCAATGAAGTGGCCAAACGACGCCACCAGCAGGCCGACGTGCTGCGCCTCGGGCTGCATCCGGTCGATATGCGCCACAAGGTGGCCTTTGATTACTGGCTGTCTGCCATCGAACAGATGATGGATGAAGGTCGGGCCCCGTTGACCAAGCATCAGTGGCTGTGCACCACAAGTACACAGCGGCGGTCAGCCTGATGCCTGCTTCATCAAATCCCCCTGTACGGGTGATGACGTCATGACCCGTACTCTCTGGTTACTGGGCATTGGCCTGCTGGCCATCATGCTGGTGCCGCTCTTTCTGGGCGGCAGCGGACTATTTGCCCAGTTGCGCGATTTCCCGCTGTCCATTTTCATCGGCATGCTCGGCATGGTCGTGGTCTGCTGGCAGCTGAATGCCCTGAAGCTGCGCATTCTGCTCAAGGGGCGCGCGCGTGGGCTCAATCAAACTCGCGCCTTCGGCGTGATAATGGCCACCGAATTTGCCATCTGCGCCACCCCCGGCGGCACTGGCGGGCCACTGACATTGATCACCCTGCTGACTCGCTACGGCATGAAACCGGCCCAGACCACGGCCATTTTTGCCGTTGACCAGATCATTGATCTGGTTTTTTTCCTGTCATCCATGATTGCCCTGACGCTTTATATTGTCACCAAGGCGGTGGATCTACATATCGGCTGGCTGATGGGCGTACCGATTCTGCTGCTCAGCGTCGGGCTGGTGCTGATCGGGCTACTGGCACGCTATCACGACCGTACCATCCGCCTGATCGCACAGAGTCTGGTCAGGTTTCGAATCAAGCCGGAGCGACGCCAACGGCTTAACCGACGCCTGCTGGTCTTTCGCAACTCGCTGGTTGACACCCTGGGCATGCCCAGAAAACTGCTGATCGGTGCCTTTGTGGTGAGCGTAGCGCACTGGATGGTGCGCTACAGCGTGCTGTACTTCACGGTAATCGGGCTGGGGCAACATCTGGACTGGTCATGGACCTTTCTGGTGCAGATGCTTTCCATGGCGGCCGGCCAGCTGACATTACTACCAGGGGGCGCCGGAGGCACTGAGATCAGCTCATCGGCATTGCTGGCACCGATTCTGGGACAGGCCACGACAGCCGCGGCGATTCTGATCTGGCGTGCCGTTACCTATTACTTTTATCTGGTTGCCGGCGCACCTGTCTTCATGGTCATGGCCGGTCGGCCACTGCTGCGCCGTATCCTAAAGGGCAAGTCAGAAGACGAGACGCCCTCTGAAGCATCATGATAAAGATCGGGGGCGCGCCGAAAGGCACGCCCCCGATCAACTGTAACGCTGACGTCAATCCACGAGCACTACTGGCAGGATGAAGGCGACTGCGGACCCGGCACGCAGGGGGATGCGCCGTTTTCTTCGCCATTATTGACCACGTTGGGGGGCTCCAGCGTCACGGTATAGTCATCCGCAGACGGCTGGCTACTGCACCCGGCCAGTCCGGCGGCAAGCCCCAAAGCACACACTACTGCTGTCAAACGATACATTCTCGATGCCTCCCGAGGCGTGTTTCATCGTGTCACTGAACAGTCTAGTCGATTTACGCCCTGTTATCCGGCGTTGCAACCTGACCACGCATATGGGCAGGTATCAACCAGCGCTCCAGCATTTCAAATATCAGCTCAGTCACGATCGCCAGCATCGCCGCTGGTATTGCCCCGTACAGTACCAGTTCGTAATTGTTGAGACTCAGCCCGGTCACGATCGGATCCCCCAGCCCACCAGCACCAATAAAGGCGGCAAGCGTGGCCGTGCCAATGTTGATGACCGCTGCTGTTTTAAGCCCGGTCAGCAGGTTCGGGGCCGCCAGGGGCAGGATCACATGACGAAGCTGCTCCCGACGGGTCAACCCCATACCACGCGCTACTCGCGTCAGTAACGGATCCACGGTCAGCAAGGCAGTAATGGCGGCCCGCACAATCGGCAGCAGCGAATACAGAAAGAGCGCCACAATGGCTGGAAAGACCCCGATTCCGAACAACGGGATCATCAACGCCAGCAGGGCAATCGAGGGAATGGTCTGTAGCAGACCTGCCACGTACAGCACCGTTCTGGACAGTTTCGGCAGCCGATAAACCGCCAGCGACAACGGCAGCCCTACCAGCGCCGCCAGAAGCAGTGCACTCAACGTCAGCTCCAGGTGCCTGACCAGATCATGCCCCAGCCGTGACCAGGGCGTGGATACAGCCACTTCACTCCCCGCCTCAAGAATGCCCTGCTTGACCAGAAAATCGTGAGCTACCTGACCAAAACCTGCGCCATCCGCCGATACGGCGGCATTCATCGCCTGCATTCGTTGATCGGTAATCGACCCCGCCAGCTGATCAAGCGCATCGACGGCCTTGTCCGGTAGCGTGGCGCGGACAAAGGGCACAGCCAGATACTCCGGAAAATAATGCCGATCGTCCTTCAAAAGCATCAGGTCAAGGCGATCAAGGTCACCATCGGTGGAATAGGCATCGGTCATGTCTATGCGGTTATCGACAATGGCCTGGTAGGCAATACCGTGTTCGATGCCAACCGGCACCTGAGGCAGGTTATATGCACGGCTCAACCCCTTCCAGCCATCTTCACGCTCAATGAATTCGTGGGATAGTCCCAGTTTAAGCGACGGAGCCGTCGCCAGATCGGAAATCGTTTCAAGCCCCATTGCCCTGGCCTCGCTGGCCTTCATGGTCAGGGCATAAGTGTTATTGAACCCAAGCGGCTTCAGAATGCGCACTCCCCGGCGCTCGGCTTCTCGGCGAAGCGTCTCGATATCGGCACCGGGCATGTCAAACAGGGCCTGCGCCATGGTACCGGTGTATTCCGGATACACATCGATCTCTCCACCCTTGAGGGCCTGCCAGGAAACAATCGTTTGCCCCAGCCCAAAGCGTCGGTCAACGGTAAAACCTGCATGTTCAAGCGTCTGGGCAAACAGCTCACCCAGCATGTGGCCTTCGCGGTCGGCCTTGCTGCCCACGGTAATATCCGCCGCCAGGGCCTGTCCTCCCAACACCAGACCAGCCAGTAACAGTATCCAGCGCATCATTGGGCCACCTCCATCAACTGCCTGACCTGTTCATTGATCGGCGCGGCCGCGATGTCCCCAGGGGCCCCCGTCTGAAGGATCTGACCCGGCCCCATCACAACGAGGTAATCCGCCAGTTTCATCGCCTCTCTCATGTCATGCGTGACCATTACCACGGTACGCGGCTCTTCCCGCTGTAAATCCTGAAACCGGGCGTGCACATCGACACGTGTAATCGGGTCTACCGCCGAAAAGGCTTCATCCAGCAGCAGAATGGGTGGATTCAGCATCATTGCCCGGCACAGGCCAACGCGCTGCGCCTGGCCACCGGAGATCTGATGCGGATAGCGTGATGTCAGGGCTGGATCCAGCGCCATCAACGACAGCAGCGTGGACAACCGGGTCTGACACGCTGATGCACTCCAGCCGGCCAGCGTTGCCAGAAGCGTTATATTGCGTTCGACGGTCATATGCGGCATTAGACCGATCTGTTGTACGGCATACCCCATGTTGCGCCGCATGGCGGGCAGGCGCTCGTAATCCAGCGGCTCACCCAGTACGCGAATGTCACCCTGATCGGGCAGCAGCAGACCATTCATCAGATTGAGCAGGGACGATTTCCCACACCCACTGGCCCCGACCAGCGCCGTTACCTGACGAGCGGGCAGACTCAGGTTCAAATCCGTAAACAGGACATGATGTTCAAATGACCGATGAATGCCACGGCATTCGATCGCGGGCGTCTCGCCATCCATGGCGCTCTCCTCGTCCGTATGAATTCTGGTGTTAAAGGTACAGGCTACAAGCCTGGCACAAGGAAGGCCGCAACAGGGCGCACGATGGATATTTCACCATCCCCCGTGTCATCGCACCGTGTTTGTTGACAGGCTACAGGATACCGCGATTCAGGGAGCCCCTGGCTGGGGTACATCGCGCCTCTTTCCTTCTCATGGTCGCTTAATGCCGGATAATGCCTATCATCACCCGGATGAACTCATCGACGCGGCGAGTCATACCATCCCACCCGCCCGAACAAAGACACCATTATCAGGAATGCTCATGATCGTTTCCCGACCCGGAACTACCGGATACCGCACAGGCGGTCTGTTACTGCTGATGCTGGGCATGTTGTGGGCGGCTCCTGCTCAGGCCGCGGCCAGTGAAGCGTCAGCGACCAATGGTGAGAGCTCCAACAATGCACGGATTGAAACCACACCGACGCCACTCAAGGACAGGAATATACAGGCGCGCATTCAGGGGATTTTCTCGGAAATCGAGGGTCTGGGAGACGTCGATATCAGTGTTTCCCAGGGGGTAGTCACGCTGTCCGGCGAGACCTCAAATGACAGGAAGGCTCAGCAGGCCATTAATCTGGCCAACCGATTGACTGATGTCGTCACGGTCGACGACAGCATCAATCGCACGCTGGACGTTCAGGATAATGTTTCAACCGTTTTTCAGGGCCTCGTGGCTCAGGGCAGAAGTCTGGTCAAGGCACTTCCCCTACTGCTGGTCGGCATGCTGCTGTTCGGGCTGGTTGCCTGGTTTGGCAGCTGGTTATCCAGAAGGCAGGCGCTATGGCAGCGGCTTACCCCCAACCCCTTCGTGGCCGAACTGCTGTCACAGACCATCAGGGTCATTTTCATTGTGGTCGGGCTGATTCTGGCCTTGAGTCTGATCGGTGCCGAAACCATTCTGGGCACCCTGCTGGGAGGAGCCGGCGTCATCGGGATCGCCGTTGGCTTTGCGGTCAAGGACACCATCGAAAACTATATTGCCTCCTTGATGCTCAGTATCCGCCAGCCCTTTCGGGCGCGCGACCAGATCGTCATCAATGGCCAGGAAGGTATTGTCGTACGCTTGACGTCACGCGCCACCATTCTGATGACACTGGATGGCAACCAGTTACGCATTCCCAATTCCGAGGTCTTCAAGGGGACCATCCTGAACTATACCCAGAATCCGGAGCGCCGCTTCACCTTCGAACTGGGGGTGGATGCCAACGATGACCCGTTGGCAGCCATCAAGGTAGGACTCGATGCCGTCCATCAGCTGGATTTCGTACTGAGCGACCCTCGAGCCATGGCCGTCATCACTCATGTAGGCGACTCCAACATTGTGCTCGAATTTCAGGTGTGGGTGGATCAATCGAAAACGGATTTTTCCAGAGCACGAAGCATTGCCATTCGGGAAACCAAGCATGCGCTGGAAAATCAGGGCTTCAGCCTGCCGGAACCCATTTATCGACTCAGGTTCAACAGTACGCTCGAACAGGCACTGGAGCAGCTTCAGAGCAGGGAAAAGGGGCACGCCTCCCCGGAGGTGGCGCCGACGCCGACGGCGCGGACAACCACGGATCATGGCATCATCAATGACAGGGACAAGAAGAAGGCAAAGGCGCGAGCCAGACAGATATTGCGCAGCCAGGGCGCCGAAACCGTCTTCGATGCACGACCCGATGAAAGGCTGATGGCAAAGGTGGATCAGGAAATTGCCGAAAACACTGGCGAAACCGACTTGCTCGACAGGCACTCGCCACAGGAATAGGCCTTCAATGTGGTACCAGACTACGCCCGCCACACAAGGTTATACCAGGGCCATGAGACAGGAACGCCCCTTACGGGGCGTTCCTGTCAGCAATTACCCTTTTTGGCCTGGCCTGGTGGGCAGAAGCTGCCATTACCATGCCCGCCATGGCCACCATCGATGATCACCGGTGGCTCTGCAGAAATGCGGGCCGGATGATAACTGCAGGCCGCTACTGTTGTCGCCAGTGCCATGACCAGCACCACTCGCATCATATTCATTGCTTCCCCTCGCGCCTGCCTGTCGGCAGGTTATTTATCTGGATCATTACCCTGCGCACGTAACGGATACGCCCACACCGGATTATCGGTCATTGTGCGCAGTAGTTGACACCGACATGGTGCATTAACGGAGGTGCCAACTACCTGCTGCATGAGTGAATAGCGGCCGAACCATTAATTACCGCCCATGAATGACGATAATCAGGGACAGGCCGGCGCAGGTGCCGACCGTGATCAGGCTGATACGACATGAGCATCTCCAAAAGCGCCGTACCTGCCAGGACGCCCCAGGCTACGCGGGTAATGGTAGAACACGCCAGGCTGGCCTATATCCGAGGCATCATTCCCTTTGCCGTTATATTTCAATGCGCCTGTGCCCTGGTCATCCCCTTTTTCAGCATGCACATGCCTTCGATCGGGATGATGCTCTGGAGCGTGGCCATCATTGCCATTGCCATGGTGCATTTCGGCCTCTTCCACCGGTTTCCGACGCGTCAGTCGGAAAAGGCATTGAAGCGCATCAAGAAACGATTTCTGCAGTATACATTTGCCCTGGCGGGCATGTGGGCCATCTTTCCGCTGCTCGCCCTGCCCGGCAGTGACCCGATACATCAGGCGGTTATAGGGCTGGTGCTGATGAGCGTTCTCGGCGCCGGCAGCTTTACCCGTGCCGCCAGCCTGACGGCCTCGCTCGGCTGGATTGCCATCATCAGCCTGGGGGCATTCATTTCCATATGGGCGTGCGCCTTTGATCGCCCGCTGTTACTTGTCACCTTCCTGACATTTTACAGCGGCGTCAGCGCGCTTCTGTCCTGGAAGATATCCTCGATCCTTTGTCACCGGTTTCAAAATGAAGCCGAGCTTGTTCGGCGCAATGACTTTATTGAAGTCATGCTCAACGAATACGAGCACTCGGTCAGCGACTGGATATGGGAAACGAATGCCGGTCACTTCATCATTCATGCCTCACCTCGCCTATTGCGCGTTACCGGCATGTCAGAGAGAGCGCTTGGCCGTGCATCGGCGCTGCAGCATCTGGAAGGCGCTCAGGGTATTGAAGCAATTGAAACCCTCGTTCAGGCACGCCGTCCCTTCAAGCGCCTGATCATCTGCATCGATGCTCATTCATCCCGACGCTGGTGGGAAATTTCAGGCAAACCCTATTTTGACGACCGGGGTGAATTTCTTGGCTACCGTGGCGTCGGCAGTGATATCACTCAGCGCCAGCGGGCTCACCTTGGCATGACGTACCTTGCCGAGCACGACAGCCTCACCAAGCTTCGCAACCGTGCCTGGTTTCAGCAGCATCTGCACGTCACCATTGAAAAGCCACGGACAAGTCAGGGTGTGCCGGTGCTGTTCATGCTTGATATCGACAATTTCAAGCCACTCAACGATCAATGGGGTCACGCGTTCGGTGACAGTTTTCTGATCGCCTTCTCGGAACTGCTGAAGATACTGTGCACACCTGAAAACATCTGTGCGTCTCGTCAGGGTGGAGATGAATTTGCCCTTCTCGGCATCTTCAAAAGCGAGGCCGCAGCGCTTGATTTCGCTGACCGTCTTTTGAAACGGTTCGATATCCCGCTAAACATTCAGCAGAAGGAAGTACAGGCACGCTTTTCGATCGGCCTGACCCTGCATGCCGGTGCGACAATTAATGTCCAGAAACTGATGCAGCAGGCAGACCTTGCGCTCTACGAAGCCAAGCGCCGAGGTGGACATTGTGCTGTACCCTATTACCACCAGCTGGATCTGGCAGCCCGGGAGCGCCGACAGCTGATTACCGATCTGCGTCAGGCCATAAATGACAAGGGAATGGAGCTTTACTTTCAGCCCATTGTCATGACCGGCAGCCATCAGCCGACCCACTTCGAGGCGCTGCTTCGATGGAATAACCCGACGCGAGGATTTATCGGCCCCGATGTCTTCATTCCCCTGGCCGAGGAAACCGGGCTGATACATGCGCTGGGCAACTGGGTCATCGACCAGGCATGCGCCGTACTGTCCAGATTGCCGGCCGAGTACGGCGTTGCGGTCAATCTCTCCCCGCATCAACTCAAGACCGATGACGTGCTGCATACCGTCGAAACAGCGCTGGCCACCCATGGCCTGGCCCCCTCTCGGCTGACACTGGAAGTCACGGAAAGTGCCCTCATGCATAATGCAGACAAGGCCACACGTCTGCTGGGCCACTTTCACCAGCGTGGCATACGGTTGGCCATGGATGACTTCGGCACCGGCTATTCATCACTGGCCTACCTTGATCAGTTTCCCTTCGACATCCTGAAAGTGGACCGCTCATTCATCAAGCGGCTGGGGGGCGGTGATAACGTCAAGGACAGCACTCCGATCGTAGAAACCATCATGGTGCTCGCCAGGCAGCTCGGGCTTGATGTAATAGCCGAAGGCGTCGAAACCCATCAGCAGGCAGAAACGCTGCATGCCATGGGCTGCACGTTCCTGCAGGGATATTACCTCGGCCGCCCCACGCCGCTGTCGACGCTGATGGAAAACTGCGCCAGAGTCACCTGATTGATTTCCAGGATTTCGCAGGATATGCTCATCCGACGCTTATTTTGGTGTAGGCGTATTATTCTCAGGGCGGGGTGCAAGTCCCCACCGGCGGTATCTTTCATGCTGGCAGGATAATGTCAGTCGCTGAAAGGAGCCCGCGAGCGCCTGCCATGGCAGGGTCAGCAGATCCGGTGTGATGCCGGAGCCGACGGTGATAGTCCGGATGAAAGAGAATACAACGCTACCGATGAGCCCGGGACATCCCATGCCCGAGCCTCCCCGTATGCCTTGTTAAAGCCCTGATTCTGGTGCTATTTTTTACCTTGAGGCAAACCATGAATCAGTCAAGCACGTCCCCCTCCTCACATGCCCGTCAGGCACGTATCGGTTTTATCCAGGCCGGCTGGCATGGAGATATTGTTTCCCGCGCCCGCGAAGGATTCGAGCAAAGGCTTGTGGCATTGGGCCTGCAGGCTGATCAGATCGAAGATGTCACTGTGCCTGGCGTTCTGGAAATTCCGCTGCAGGCGCGACTCATGGCTGATACAGGCCGCTATGATCTGCTGGTAGCCGCGGGGTTTATTGTCGATGGCGGTATCTATCGCCATGACTTTGTATCCTCGACCGTCATTGATGCACTGATGCGCGTGCAGCTTGATACTCACTGCCCGATTCTGTCAGTGGTATTGACCCCACACCATTTTCAGGAGAGCAGCGCTCATCTGGCCTTTTTCAAGGAGCACTTCATTGAAAAGGGAGCAGAAGCCGCCGGTGCCTGCATCATGACACTGAATAATCAGACAGCGCTGACACGCTGAGCCCGAGACTCACGTCATCATATTCCTTACCTTGTGCGCCCTGTACGGCTTCACCGGCCGGGGCGTCAATAATCTGTCTTCATGTCTCGGCGCAATTGACACACCCGCCTTCTGACTGAACCATTTGTCTTCTGCCGCAGACTGACTGGTACAACGGCGCAGTTACCGCTTATTCTTTCAAGAAGACGCATCATGTCAGGGGCATTTCTCCCTGCCCCTGCGAACTGCTGCCGGAGTCACATCATGAGTACGGAAGTCAATTTCGACGGTCTGGTCGGGCCAACCCACCACTACGGCGCACTGGCCGAAGGCAATATTGCCAGCCAGAGCCATGGCCTTACGGCCTCCAACCCCAGGGAAGCTGCACTGCAGGGGCTGGCCAAAATGCGCGCATTGGTGGATATGGGGTATCACCAGGGCATCATCGCCCCCCAGGAACGCCCGCATGTCGCCACGCTTCGCCGATTGGGGTTTACCGGCACCGACGCACGTGTGCTTGAGACTGCCGCGCAAACCGCGCCCGCACTGCTGAGTCAGGTCAGCTCGTCTGCCAGCATGTGGGTAGCCAATGCCGCAACGGTTACTCCCGGTGCCGACACCCTGGATGGCCGGGTTCACTTCACACCGGCCAACATGGCGACCAGCTTTCATCGCAGCATCGAACATCCAGCGACGGAACGTCTGCTGAAAGCCATGTTCGCCGATGAGGATTATTTTGCCCATCACCCGGCCCTGCCTGCTGTCGCAGCCCTGGGTGATGAGGGAGCAGCCAACCATACCCGGCTATGCCACACCCATGGTGAACCTGGCATCGGTTTTTTCGTGTATGGCCAGTACGGTCTGGATCGAACAAGGCCGGCACCACGTCGCTATCCGGCGCGCCAGACCCGTGAGGCCAGCCAGGCCATAGCCCGACAGCATGGCATCAAGGAAGAGCGTACGGTATTTGCCCAGCAGCACCCCGATGCCATCGATGCCGGCGTCTTTCATAACGATGTGATTGCCGTGGGTAGCCGACGAACCCTTTTCTACCATCAGCAGGCCTTTATCGACACAGATCGTGTGATCGATGACCTGAACCGGGCCATGGCGCAGGTTGGCACCTCACTGGTGCCCATCGAAGTTCCCACGAGTGAAGTCAGCCTCGAAGATGCTGTCGCGACCTATCTGTTCAACAGCCAGCTACTGGATATTCCAGAGGGTGGGCAGCGATTGGTAGTGCCAAGCGAATGCATGGAAGTGCCTTCCGTCAGGACCTGGCTCGATAATCTTGTTGCATCCGACGGCCCCATCAATGACGTTCGGGTCTTCAACCTCGGCCAGAGTATGCAAAATGGCGGTGGGCCGGCCTGTCTGCGCCTCAGAGTAGTCTTGAACAACCTTCAGCGTCAGGCCGTGACGCCCGGGGTCATGATGACGCCCGACCGTCTGGACCAGCTCGAGGACTGGGTTCGTCGTCACTATCGCGACCATCTGGTCGCCGCAGATCTGGCCGACCCGGCCCTGCTGTCCGAAAGCCGATATGCCCTTGATGAACTGACCGGCCTGTTGCAGCTGGGCAATGTCTATGGATTTCAGCGCGGATAATACCGCCCGGTGCGCTACGATGCCGTACGCAAGAAACACGTCATACAGGAAAGGATGCAAGCATGCTGGAACAGTTACTGGACCTGGTGCGCCGCGAGGAAACACCTGAGATACAACAGGAAATCACTCCTGCTGGCACCCGGTTTGACTACCTGGAAGAAGGGATACTGCGCATCACACCGGCAGCTGACGTGCCAGGGGCACGTCGATTGATGCTCTCGGCAGGCATTCATGGCAACGAAACCGCGCCCATGGAGCTGCTGGATCGCTTGACGCGCGCCATTGCCAGAGACACGATTCGTCCTGCCGGGCCGATCCTGATCGTCTACGGCAATCCACCCGCCATTCGCGCCCAGCGCCGCTATATCATCAGAGATATCAACCGGCTATTCAATCAACCCGATGCCCCTGCCGGTGATACCGAAGAACATCGGCGGGCACGCATCATCGAGACAAGAACGGCCGAGTTTTTCGAGCAGACGCCATCGGCTCTTCATATCGATATGCACACGGCCATTCGGGAATCACGCATCCCCACCTTTGCCCTGCTGCCGGGCGATGAAGAAACTACCCCGGACCCTCAGCTACTGGCGATGCTGTCACACACAGAAATCGAAGCGGTTATTCAACAGCACACCCCGGGTGTCACATTCAGTAGCCTGAGCCATTTTCGTCATGGTGCTCGTGCGGTCACCCTGGAACTGGGAAAGGCACGGCCCTTTGGCCAGAATCAGGGCGTCAGGGTCGAGGCGCTGGAATCACTGCTGACCGCGCTGATCGAACACCGGCAGCACGCTGAAAAGTCACCTCATGCACTACGGCTGTTTGACGTAACCTTCGAGATCATTCGCACCAGCGATCAGTTCGTGCTGCACGTACCGAATGATCAGGCCAACTTTGTAGCCTATCCGCCAAACAGCTGCCTGGCCGAAGATGGTGCGCACCGCTGGATGACCGATGAGCACAGCCGTTTTTTGATCTTTCCCAATCCTGGCGTCGATATTGGCCTGCGTGCCGGCCTTGTTCTGCGTGAAACCCAGGAATATAGGCCCGCCGTATAAGCGCCAACCTTTCTTTTATCCCTGGACATGAAAAAGCCCGCCATTCGGCGGGCTTTTCTTTACTCGGAAGGCAGCTTATTCGGCTGACTCGGCGCGGTTTTGGCCGGCCTCCTTGATCAGGGTCTGCAACTCACCGTTTTGATACATTTCAACGATGATATCGCAGCCACCTACCAGCTCCCCTTTCACCCATAGCTGCGGGAAGGTCGGCCAGTTGGCGTATTTCGGCAACTCGGCACGAATGTCCGGGTTATCCAGAATATTAACGAAGGCAAACTGCTCGCCACACCCCATCATGGCCTGAACTACCTGTGCAGAAAATCCGCACTGCGGCAGCTGGGGAGTCCCCTTCATGTAAAGCAGAATGTCGTTTTCGGAAATCTGCTGCTTGATCGTGTCTACAGTAGCGCTCATGACCATCCTCGATAATATGTCTGCCCCCTGTGATCAGGGGCAAGGTGTGTATTTTTCCATTCTACCTGTCTGATCAGTGAAAATCAGCGGGTGCCAGCGTACTGCCCTGAAAGATGGGGGCACAATTGCGTCAGTCAATGACTATGGCTAGGATAGGATGTTTTCCAACAACGTGTCTGGCGCACTTACCCACCCTTGCGCCATGACCACCGGGCGCTGTCATGGGCTTCAAGGCCGATGCGGCGCTTTTTTCATTCGTGGCCCCTTTCAAGACGCTACGGTGACACAACAAGGGAAACAGGAGCGACATCATGGCCGTCAGGCACTTTCTTACCTTGCTGGACCTATCTCCTCAGGAGCTGGGACATGTTATACAACGCGCCATTACGCTCAAGACGCGCCTGAAGGAGAAAGGCCCGGTTTACACCCCGTTTGCCAACCGTACGCTGGCAATGATCTTCGAGAAATCCTCGACGCGAACAAGGGTCTCGTTCGAAACAGGCATGGCGCACTTCGGCGGACACGCCCTGTTCCTGTCCAACCGTGACACCCAGCTTGGCCGTGGTGAACCCGTTGCGGACACTGCACGTGTACTGTCTGAAATGGTCGATATCGTCATGATTCGCACCTTCGAGCACACCAAACTGACCGACTTTGCAGCGCACAGCCAAGTGCCGCTTATCAATGCGCTGTCAGATGATTATCATCCCTGCCAACTACTGGCCGACATGCAGACCTGGCAGGAATGCCGTGGCCCAATGGCCGGAAAGACGGCTGTCTGGGTGGGTGACGGCAACAACATGTGCCACTCCTGGATCAATGCTGCACGGCAATTCGATTTCAACCTGGTTATTGCCTGCCCGGAGGGCTACGAGCCCGATGCCGATATCATGCAGGCCGCAGGAGATCGGGTTCGCATCGAGCGTGATCCCATGAAGGCAGCAGAAGGGGCGCACCTGATTACCACCGACGTGTGGGCTTCCATGGGTCAGGAGGAGGAACAGGCCATCAGGGAGGCCGCCTTCAAGGACTTTCAGGTGACGGAAGCGATGCTGGACAGTGCCGATGATGAGGTCATTTTCCTGCACTGCCTGCCGGCTCACCGGGGCGAGGAAATCAGCGACACGCTGCTTGAAGATGATCGTGCCGTGGTATGGCAGGAGGCAGGCAATCGCCTGCACGCCCAGAAGGCCATGATTGAATTTTTACTGCTGGGTGAAGTGAACGACTGACATACGAGGGGCCGCAACGATATTGCGGCCCCTGCTACCAATGAGGCGCACTGCTCATGGGCAATAAAATCGCGCACTAAAAAGGCCGCCGGAATTTATTCCGGCGGCCTTGAAATCTGGTGGAGCCTATCGGGATCGAACCGATGACCTCAACGCTGCCAGCGTTGCGCTCTCCCAGCTGAGCTAAGGCCCCTAAAGACAGGGCGTACTTTACGGATTTTTCTCTTTAAGGTCAAGGGGTCAGGTTTCTTTTTTGCATGAGCTCGCCTTGAGTTTTATCCCCGACGACGCCATAACCCACCTACAGTGATAACTACCCACAACAAGCCCAGGACATTATTCATGGCGTTTGATGCCCGCTCCTTTCTGAAAACCGTCTCGGAATCCCCTGGCGTCTACCGCATGCTGGATGATGGGGGCAATGTGCTGTACGTCGGAAAGGCCAAGCGCCTCAAGGCACGGCTGGCGAGCTATTTCAGAACGACCGGCCTGAACATCAAGACTCGGGCTCTGGTTGCGCGCATTGACGACATCCAGGTCACGATTACCCGCAGTGAAATCGAAGCGCTTATTCTTGAACAGACCCTGATCAAATCGTTTCGACCGCCTTATAACATCCTCATGCGCGACGACAAGTCCTATCCTTACATATTTGTCAGCCAGCGCCATGACTATCCGGCACTCGAGTTCAAACGAGTTCGACAGCGAGGAACCGATGGCCGTTACTTCGGCCCCTACCCCAGCTCGGTTGCCGTGCGGGAAAGCCTGTCACTGATGCAGAAGGTCTTTCGTATTCGTAATTGCGAAGACAGCGTTTTTGCAAACAGGACACGTCCCTGCCTCCAATACCAGATCGGTCGCTGTACCGCGCCCTGTGTCGATTATATTTCAAGGGAAGACTATCGGCGTGACGTGGAACATGCCGTCATGTGCCTGTCGGGCAAGAGTGAGCAGGTGACAATACGCCTGTCCGAACAAATGGATGCCGCCAGCAAGGCGCTGGAGTTTGAAAAGGCAGCCTATCTACGCGACCAGATCAGCGATCTTCGCACCCTGCAAAGCCAGCAGTCGGTTGAAATGGATCAGGGCCATGCCGACATCATGGCACTGGCCGAGCAGCCCGGCGGTGCCAGTATCAGCGTGCTGGCCGTCAGACAGGGCCGTATGCTGGGCGCACGTCATTACACACCCAAAAACGAGCTGGGCCTGACCGGCAGCGATCTGCTGGGAAGCTTTGTCAGTCAGTATTACCTTGGCCATGACCGTGACCTGCCTCCGGAAATCATTGTAAGTCATGCACTGACAGATCAGGACGTACTGGAAAGCGCCTTCAGCGAGCAGGCCGCTCGACGCGTTCGAATTGCTCACCAGGTACGTGGCCATCGAGCACAGTGGCAATCCCTGGCAGTAACCAATGCAGAGCAGCATCTCAAGACCCAGTTGAGCGGCCAGGATCAGATGGACAAACGGTTTGCCAACCTTGCTGACATACTGGGACTCGAGGCACCGGCATGCCGGCTCGAGTGCTTTGATATCAGCCACAGCCAGGGAGAAGCCACAGTGGCTTCCTGTGTCGTGTTTGAAGCCGGAGGCCCGGTCAAGTCCGACTACCGTCGCTTCAATATTGAAGGTATCACCGGAGGAGATGACTACGCAGCCATGAAGCAGGCGCTGACGCGGCGCTACAAGCGAATTCAAAACGAGGAAGCCAAGCGCCCGGACATTCTGATCGTCGATGGTGGCAAGGGCCAGCTGAGCATGGCGCGGGAAGTCTTCGAGGAACTGGGAGTGACCAACATCATCCTTTTGGGAGTAGCAAAGGGCACCACCCGCAAGCCGGGACTGGAAACACTCTATATCGAAACAAGTACCAACAGTGTCACGCTTGATAGCACCCTTCCCGCCCTGCACCTGATTCAGCACATCCGCGATGAAGCGCACCGATTTGCCATTACCGGCCACCGCCAGCGCCGGGACAAGCAACGCCGCACGTCATCTCTGGAAGGCATTCAGGGGGTCGGGCCCAAGCGCCGGCGGGAGCTATTGCGTTTTTTTGGTGGCCTTCAGGGGGTCAGCCAGGCCACTCGCGAGGAGTTGACGCGAGTCCCGGGCATCAATGCACAACTTGCCGAACAAATCTATCTCGCACTTCATGGCTGAGAAGTCTCGATAACCACGTTACACTATCCGGCGTCACCGCTTCTGCCTTCAAGCGACCCGCAAGGACGCAACGCTACAATGAATATTCCGAACATCCTTACTCTTATCCGGATCGGATGCATTCCGCTTCTCGTGGTTGTCTTTTATCTGCCGTTCAGCTGGTCGCACTGGGTCGCCGCCCTGCTGTTCGGGCTGGCCAGCATTACGGACTGGTTTGACGGCTATCTGGCCCGAAAGCTGAATCAGAGCACACCGTTTGGCGCCTTTCTCGACCCGGTAGCCGACAAGTTGATGGTGGCCGTGGCCCTGGGGCTTCTGATAGAGCTCTATTGCACGCCCATGATGACCCTGCCAGCCCTGGTCATTATCGGGCGAGAAATCGTGATCTCGGCACTGAGGGAATGGATGGCCGAAATCGGCAAGCGGGCCAGCGTATCGGTGTCCTACATCGGTAAATTGAAGACGACTCTGCAAATGGTATCGATTTTCATACTGCTGGCCTTCACCCCGGGTACGTCACTTGCCATGGCAGGTATCGCACTACTCTACGGCGCGGCCCTGCTGACGCTGTGGTCCATGTGGATCTACCTGCGAGCGGCCTGGCCGGAGCTGACACGCTCGATGTAGATCAGCAACTCCATGCTTTCAGGCGATTTTTCGGATCGCCTGTTGACTTGTCATTCACCATACGTATAATTCGTCTCCGAGTTGAGCGGGAATAGCTCAGTGGTAGAGCATCGCCTTGCCAAGGCGAGGGTCGGGAGTTCGAATCTCCTTTCCCGCTCCATGAAAGGCTGGATGGCAGAGTGGTCATGCAGCGGACTGCAACTCCGTGTACGCCGGTTCGATTCCGACTCCAGCCTCCATTCATGACTCAACGCACATCCGGCCCGGATGGCGGAATAGGTAGACGCAAGGGACTTAAAATCCCTCGCCCGTTAGGGCGTGCCGGTTCAATTCCGGCTCCGGGCACCATGTCTACATCAGCTTTTTCTTTTCCCCTCGTCTGGCATTACCCTTCCTGTAACGCAACATCCTCCCTTCCCTTTTTACGCATGATTTCCCTGACATCCCCACAGCCAATGGCGTTTATACGCTGGGCACTGCCACAACGCCGGCACACCACATAACGATCATCATCATTTAGCGGCACTACCGCAAAACTGAAAAAATGATACCAGCCATCGCGCATTTCATTGCGTGGCGTGGCACAGCCATTACAGGTGAGCCTTACCTGCCCCAGCTGTATCGCCGCATCGATCAACGCCTGCTTCATCTGCCAACTCTCCCGCTCTGGTTGAATTCATGCTTCAACCCAAGCCTGATCTGCACCAGTGACCTCCCCATGGCAATGGCATGACAGACCGGTCACCATTTGAAGTCAGATCAAAGGCATACGCTGCTCACTGGATTGCAAGCCGTCAACGCGAGTAATATCCTTGGCACCCCACATTGTTCGACACTGTTACCGATCATCAGCGAGAAAAAGGACGTTCACGCCTTGAACATACCTGCGCCATTATTTCCGCTCGCCTGGCCCATCGACATGCCGCTTTCTCTCGTGGCACCGTCCGGTGCGCTCGACAGTGCGAGACTCGAAGGATGCATCAGGGCGCTGAAGGATCAGGGTATCCACTTTACCGTGGGCCGTGCCGTCAGAGCGCGACATCGAGCGATGGCCGGCACGGTCATTCAGCGCATCGACGATTTACATGCAAGCTTTGATGACTCACACGGCGGGCCTGTCTGGGCATTACGCGGCGGATATGGCGGCGCGCAATTACTGAAGCAGATTGACTGGCAGCGGCTTTCGGTAGAGCGGCCTCTCATCGGTTACTCGGACCTGACGGCGCTACTTGAATCAGCCCGACGACACGGAAGGTACGGCATCCATGGCCCAGTGCTGACCGAGTGGTGCATTCATGAAGAGCATGATGAAGACCGCATCAACCGACAGACCTCACTTGATTCCGTCGCGCGCATTCTGGAAGGACAGCTTCCCCGCTTCGAGATCACGCCCCTGATACTTGATGCGCCACTGAAGGGCACGGTAGTAGGTGGCAACCTGACAGTTCTGGCAAGTCTTTGTGGCACGCCGTGGGCCCTTTCCCCGCCCTCGCACTCCCTGTTGATTCTCGAAGATGTAGGCGAGCCGCTTTACCGGCTTGAACGAAGCCTGTGCCAGCTTCTGGACAGCCTGCCGGATGAGGCCATTCAAGCCATTGTCCTGGGTGAGTTTGTTCGCTGCCCCGGCGCAGAACATGATGAGTTGATAGCCATGATGACGGATCATTTGACCCCACGCGGCATAGCTCTGGCGAGCGGCCTGCCGGTTGGTCACGGCCCGCGCAACATGGCCTGGCCCTATGGGCACCCCGCCCTGCTTGATCTGCACTCGCTTGATTTCAATACCCCGTCCCATCGCTGATGGGCATGACGCGGGGCTGTCCCGATACTCATTTCAGAACATCACCCACTGACGAGCTACACCCTTTACGCTCCCGCTCAAGCGCTGCCATTCCGGCGCCCCCACGCCTGGTAAATGACTGACATCCATGTTCCGATTACGCGACCCCTACCTCATTTATTACTACCGCAAGCAGCTTCATATCCTGAGGTCATCGATTGCACTGACCTGCACCTTTCTGATCATTACCTTTTTTGAACTGCCCCACAGTGCCTGGGCGCTGGTCAGCACACTCATGGTCATGGGCAACCTGCCTCATGTCGGAGGGGTACTCGACAAGGGCGGACAGAGACTGCTGGGCACTCTTCTTGGCGCCCTGCTGGGGCTGCTCATTCTGACAATACCGTCTCCTCCCGGCTGGCTGATTCCATTTCTGACGCTGGCCAGTATTGCCATTGCACTGTTCATTACCTTCACGGGCCGCTTCAGCTATAGCGCCCTGATGTTCGGCATCACGATCCTGATGGTCGTTGGCGCCGGCAATCACGACCTCACCATTGCCCTGTGGCGTTCATTCAATGTGCTGATTGGCACACTGATCGGTATTATCGTGACCGCTCTGTTGCTGCCACAGAAGGCAACCGACCTGATGCGATTCCTGATCGCCGATAATATCGACAAGCTGTCACGGCTTTACCATGCCCACACCACCGACCGACGTTACGATGATGACGAGGTCCAGCACATGCTGAAAAAAATCACGGCGCAACTGGTAAAGCAGCGCAACCTGATCGACCCGGTCCATCAGGAAGGCCGCCTCAAGCGTGGTGCGCTGGAAGATATCATCTCGCTGGAACGACGAATGATATCGACGGTAGAGCTGTTGCTCGAGACACACTGGGCCACCAGGGATGGTCACGACATCATTGAGCGATTTGAAGGGCTACGAAACGAGCAATATGAACTGGCCACCACGCTGGGCACGCTGGGCTATCTGGTCAAGACGGGCCGCAACATCGATCTGTCGGTCGGCCTGTTTCATCTCGACAGGTATGCAGACCAGGCCATGACCGCCAAAAGCAGCTCCGGACGCGCACTGTACAGTCCGGCAGGATATTTATGGCTCAACCGTGAACTTGGCCGCCAGAGCAACGCCATGATCACCTGCCTGTCCAACATGCAGCATTTGCCAAGCCAGCGACTGCGCAAGCGATCACGTCGCCATCATCTGATCAGCACCGAGAAGACACTACCGGTTCCGGAGGCACGACCGGAGTCAACGGTGCCTGACAGGGAGTGACCGGCAGCAACGACGAAAACGCCACAGAGCATCACGCTCGGCACTGTCCGGCCATACCCAGTAATGGCGACCATTGCAGCTGATGCCCAGCAGCCACGCACCGGCATAAAAGACATCAACCTCGGCTGATTGCCAGCCGGCACGGCCGTCAAGATAACGCCAGCCCTGTTCACGATCGTGGCACAGGGCCGGCAGAACGCGACAGGATTCAAGACGCAGTGCTGCAGCCAGTGCAACGGCCGTAAAAAGGGCAATCAGAGGAGAAACGCATGCTGCCATGATCAGGGCAATCAAGGCAGCAAGAAGAGACGGAACGATAACCGCCAGTCTAGATGGGACGAACGTCACGGGTGTTAGCGGTTTCGGCGTCATTGATAACCATATTCACCATGCGATGCAACTCGGGATCCGAGGGTACCTCACGCCGCATCAACCACATGAAAAGATCCTGATCCTCTTCAGCCAGCAACGTGACATACAGCTGTTGATCGTCATCGGACAACGCATCAAACCTGCGCTCCAGAAACGGCACAAGCATCAGGTCAAGTTCCCACATCCCTCGACGTGAATGCCAGTAAAGCCGCTTACGTTGTGCTTCTTCCATACCATCGTCCTTTTCAGTCCCGACTTGAATTGATCAGTATATCGCCTGCCCGGCTGCCACAACAGCAGGTTGCGGTATACCGCCTTTTATCTATAACCTGTGATGTGCTAGTTCGTTGTTTTGAAGGCAGTTAGCCGCTATGCTGTCGACACAATAAAAACGTGCCCAGCCGGGGATGCAGACGTACGGAGAGTACTCGATGACCAAGTCCGAGCTGATTGAGCAGATTGCTTCGCGCCAATCGTCGCTATCGCTCAAGGAAGTTGAATCAGCGGTTCGCCTTATACTGGATGACATCACCGACTCGCTGGCCCAGGGCGGCCGAGTCGAAATACGCGGTTTCGGCAGCTTCTCCCTGCACTACCGGGAACCCAGAGTGGGCCGTAACCCTAAAACCGGTGACGCTGTTCCCCTGACGGGAAAATATGTCCCCCATTTCAAACCCGGAAAGGAACTGCGCGAACAGGTCGACGCCAGCCGCTCGCTGGGCTATTGAACCTGATCACTGCCCTTCCTTGATTGCCAAGTTAAAAAGGATTACATCATGCGCTGGATCAAAGGCGTCATCATGGCCATCGTCGCTCTGGTGGTTATCGTGCTCGGGATCCTGTTTGCCGTTCGCAACCAGGCATCGGTTCCACTTGACATCATCTGGACCAGCCTTCCTCCTGCGTCCCTCTCCCTTTGGCTTTTAAGCACCCTGGTTGTCGGCGTGCTTCTGGGCATGATCGCGATGACGGGCATGTATCTGCGCCTGCGCACGGCACTGGTCAAGGCGCGCCATGAACAGCGCACCCAGCAAAAGGAACTTGATCAGCTTCGTACTCGGGAGCTGAAGGGCGTTTCCTGATCATGTTCAATGTGGCAGCCCTGATGCTGATCACTACAGCCCTGGCCATCGGCTGGGGGCTGGGTCGCTATCAACGGCCACGGCGCACAGCCCGTCCCGGAGCAACCTCTACGTTGTCCCGGGATTATTTTGTCGGCCTTAACTACCTCCTCAACGAACAGCCCGACAAGGCCATCGAAACCTTTTCTCATTCCCTGGAAGTCAACAGCGATACCATAGACACCCATATTGCGCTGGGAAACCTGTTTCGATTACGTGGTGAAGCCGACCGGGCGGCCCGTATTCACCAGAATCTTCTGGCCAGGCCGGCACTGTCGGAACAGCAAAGTGATCAGGTGCAACTCGAGCTGGCGCGCGATTTTTATCACCTGGGCGTTCTGGACCGCTCGGAGCGCTTGTTGATTGCACTGATTCGCCCGACCGTTGCACAGGAAATGAATCAGGCCGCCAGACAACTGCTGGTTGAAATCTACCAGCGCGAACAGGAATGGCAGCGCGCGCTGGACATTGCGCAACCGCTTGTCAGGCATTTTCCATCAACACGCCGAGCCGCAGCGCACTGGCAGTGTGAACTGGCCGAAGATGAGCTGCGTGCCGGCCTGGCAGGCAATGCCCGCAAGCACTTGCGTCAGGCCCTTTCAACAGATGCCGAGTGCCTGAGAGCCAACTGGTTGCTGGCCGACATGGAGCATCGGCAGGGTCGATACCGCGATGAAATCAAGTTCCTGAAACGCATGCAGGTACAGGACCAACGATGCATCTCGCTGATCCTGCCCCGAGTTGTCAGCGCCCATGAGGCACTGGGGGATGAAAGCGGGCTGATGCAGTATCTGAACAACCTGCTTCACCATCATCCTCACAGCACAACATTGATCACTATTGCCGAACGCCTTCAACAACAGGAAGGGTCCGAGCGCGCGGCAGAAATGGTCAGCAGACAACTTGAACAGACGCCCAGCCTCAAGGGCGTTGACTACCTGCTCGCCCTGTACCTAGAGAATGAGTGCGACGAACCCCTGTATTCAAGAATGGGGTTACTCAAGCAGCATACCGAACATCTACTGAAGCAGCGGCCCAAATACCAGTGTCAGGAGTGCGGCTTTAAATCGCAGCAGCATTACTGGCAGTGCCCACAATGCCGGCAATGGGGCACACTACTGCCCATTACCGGCATTGAAGGTGAATAAAGCCACACCGTCTCAGCCTGCCGCAATCTCTTCACTGATGCGTCGCACGGCATCCATGGGGTTATCCGATCGCGTAACCGGCCGCCCGATCACAAGATGAGTACTGCCGGCGGCCAGCGCATCAATCGGCGTCATGATACGGTGCTGATCATCACTGACTGCAAAGGCTGGCCGAATACCCGGCGTCACCTTCAGAAACTCCTTGCCTGCAGTCTCACGTACCATGGCGGCTTCGCGGGCCGAACACACTACGCCATCCAGGCCTGCGTCACGAGTCAGCCCGGCAAGATGCCTTACATGCGCTTCAAGTGACCCCGGAATACCACTGGCGTTAAGCTCTTCCTGAGACAGACTGGTCAGTACCGTGACGGCAATCAACCGAGTGTCATAGTGGCCTTCCCTGAGTCTATCTGCGGCGTGCTTCATCATCGCCAGCCCACCCTGTGCATGAACGTTGACCATCCACACCCCAAGGTCTGCAGCCGCAAGCACCGCCTGCGCCACCGTATGCGGAATGTCATGAAACTTCAGGTCCAGAAACACATCAAATCCACGGCTCTGCAACTGGCGCACGATCTCAGGCCCCTCGCGCGTAAACAATTCCTTGCCCACCTTGACCCTGCACTCAAGAGGATCGAGCGTATCGGCTACGCTCAAGGCCTGTGAACAGTTCATGTTATCCAGCGCAATAATCAACGGTGTCATCCGGTCCCATCCCGAGCAGTAAAAAACCACAGTATACGAGCAGCCCCCCGTTACTCACAAAAGCACTAATAACAGGCAGCATTATATTCTTATTGACTTATTGAAAAGATCGCACGTTTTTAGACTGTGAAGGCGACACAATCACTACCAACTGCAGGGATATAACCGGATGAAAAAACTGATTGCTGCACTGATCACCGCGTCAGCACTGACCACTCTTTCCGGCGCATGGGCACAGGAAAGTACCGACCCGATTGATCTCAACACGGCAAGCACAGAGCAATTGGCAGGTCTGGCCGGCATTGGCGAGAAAAAGGCACAGGCCATCGTCGACTATCGCAACGAACATGGCGACTTCAAGCATATTGATGACCTGACCCTGGTCAAGGGTATCGGCAGCAATCTGCTGGAAAGAAATCGTGACAGGGTAACGCTTGAAACTCCCTGAACACCTCTCCAGATACAAGCGCGCCAGCATGCTGGCGCGCTTGTATTCATGTACACTCGGCCTCACATCATGACTTCAACATGAAACCGGGGAACATGAATGCCCATCCTCTTTATTTTTGCGCTACTGCTGGTTCTGGACCTTGCATCATTGATCATGCTGGGCCAGCAGCTTGGCTTTATCGTGACTCTTCTATGGATCATCGGTACGTTTGCTCTGGGCTCTCACCTGATCCGTCGCGAAGGCATGGCAACCCTGCGTGATGCACAGGCCAGCATCATGGCCGGACAGGCTGCGCCCAGCGACGCCTTCATTCAGATTGCTGCCTACGTCTTTGCCGGTATTCTGCTGATTCTGCCCGGCCCGCTCTCCGATATTTTCGGACTTGTCCTGCTATTGCCCTTTGTTCAGCCCCTGGTCAGTGGCCGCCTTCGCAAACGTCGTCCGGGCACAACCTGGCAGGATGCTGACATTTCCGGCCACAACCCGCGTCAGGAAGGCAGTATTCACGGAGAAGAACGCTCGGGTACCACCATCGACGGTGATTACGTCGCACGCGATGACGAAAAACGGTAAGAATTTTTTCATCGCCTCCCTTGAAACTTCCTTTGATGACCGCATTAAGCAGGCACGACCATCAGACAGACATGTCTGGTCTTTGAACGAAGGTGCCATACCTTTCGAGCGAGCATCACTCGCTCAAGTCCATGCAACCATCAGGAGAACGTGAGCAATGAACATTCGTCCCCTGCACGATCGCGTCGTCGTCCGTCGCGTTGAAGAAGAAGAAAAAACCTCCGGCGGCATCGTTCTGCCCGGTAATGCGAAAGAAAAGCCGACGCGGGGCGAAATCCTGGCTGTGGGCAATGGCCGTATTCTTGAAAATGGCGACGTTCGCGCGCTTGACGTCAAGGTAGGCGATACCGTGATCTTCAAGGACGGTTTCGGCGTCGAGAAGCAGAACATCGACGGCCAGGAAGTATTGATCATGAGCGAAAGTGACGTTCTTGGCGTACTCGAAAGCTGATTCAGTTCCAGCTCATTTTTTTCTGTAAAGACATTGTTTCGAGGCATTAAACATCATGGCAGCTAAACATATTCGCTTCTCTGACGACGCTCGTAAACGCATGGCGCGTGGCGTCAACGTTCTCGCCGACGCCGTCAAGACCACGCTGGGCCCGAAAGGCCGTAACGTTGTTCTTGAAAAATCCTTTGGCTCACCGACCGTTACCAAGGACGGCGTAAGTGTTGCGAAGGAAATCGAACTGAAGGATCGTTTCGAAAACATGGGCGCCCAGATGGTCAAGGAAGTTGCTTCCAAGACGTCTGACGCTGCCGGTGACGGTACAACTACAGCGACCGTGCTGGCCCAGTCCATCGTGAACGAAGGTCTGAAAGGTGTCATCGCAGGCATGAACCCGATGGACCTCAAGCGTGGCATCGACCAGGCCGTCATCGCGGCAGTCGAAGAAGTACGCAAACTGGCTGTGCCCTGCACCGATTCCAAGGCCATCGCTCAGGTAGGTACCATCTCTGCCAACGGCGACAGCAACATCGGCCGCATCATCGCTGAAGCGATGGAAAAGGTAGGCAAGGAAGGCGTCATCACTGTTGATGAAGGCCGCGGCTTTGAAGACGAGCTGGAAGTGGTCGAAGGCATGCAGTTCGATCGCGGCTACCTCTCACCGTACTTTGTCACCAACCAGGACACCATGGCGGTCGAGCTGGAAGATCCGCATATCCTGCTGGTCGACAAGAAGATCTCCAACATCCGTGAATTGCTGCCGACGCTTGAAGCTGTCGCCAAGGCCGGCAAGCCACTGGTCATTGTTGCTGAAGACATCGAAGGTGAAGCGCTGGCAACACTGGTCGTCAACAACATGCGTGGCATCGTCAAGGTTGCTGCCGTCAAGGCACCAGGCTTTGGTGATCGTCGCAAGGCCATGCTGCAGGATATCGCCATCCTGACCGGCGGTACCGTTATTTCCGAAGAAGTGGGCATGACGCTTGAAGAAGCCACCCTGGATCACCTGGGTACTGCCAAGCGCATCACCATGAGCAAGGAAAATACCACCATCATCGATGGTGCCGGTGTTGAAGCAGACATCGAATCCCGCGTTAACCAGATCCGTGCTCAGATCGAGGAAACTTCCTCTGACTACGACCGCGAGAAACTGCAGGAACGCGTTGCCAAGCTGGCCGGTGGCGTTGCCGTTATCCGTGTTGGCGCCGCGACTGAAGTGGAAATGAAAGAGAAGAAGGCACGCGTTGAAGATGCGCTGCACTCTACTCGTGCGGCAGTAGAAGAAGGTGTGGTTCCTGGCGGTGGTACTGCCCTGATCCGTGCCCTCACCAACCTGCACGGCCTGCGCGGTGATAACGAAGATCAGACCCACGGTATCGTGATCGCCCTGCGTGCCATGGAAGCTCCGCTTCGCCAGATCGTCACCAACGCTGGTGAAGAAGCCTCCGTGATCGTCAACAAGGTCAAGGACGGTTCAGGCAACTACGGCTACAACGCTGCTACCGGCGAATACGGTGATCTGTTCGAGATGGGTGTACTCGACCCGGCCAAGGTTACCCGTACAGCCCTGCAGTCTGCCGGCTCCATCGGTGGTCTGATGATCACTACCGAAGCCATGATTGCTGACGACCCGGAAGACAAGGATACTTCCGCAGGCGGCGGTGACATGGGTGGTATGGGTGGTATGGGCGGCATGATGTAATCGCCTGCCCCACCTGATAAGAAGCCCCGCGCATGCGGGGCTTTTTTATGCGCGTGGCCTTCTCGTCCATTCTTCTATAAGCTGACCCCCCTTGATACGACCCTCTTTTTCCGACTGTTTAATCTCCGGCCATCCCATGCTTTCCAATATCCAGATTGTGCTTGTTCAAACCTTCCATCCCGGCAATATCGGCGCGGCTGCACGCGCCATGAAAACCATGGGACTGAGCCGACTCATCCTGGTGGCTCCGCGTCGTTTTCCAGATGATGAAGCCACCGCCATGGCGGCCGGTGCCACGGATGTACTGGAAAATGCTCGAGTGGTGGACACACTGGATGAGGCCGTTGGAGAGTGTGTCAGCGTGATTGGGGCCAGTGCACGCCTTAGAAACATGCCCCTGCCTCATTTCTGTGAACCAGACGAGATGGCCGAACACGTCATGACGCAGGCAGCCAGCGCCCCGGTCGCACTGGTCTTTGGCCGAGAGCGTTTTGGGCTCACGAATGAAGAAATTCAGTGCTGCACGCACCAAATGACGCTTCCTGCTGCACCGGACTACCCTATCCTGAACCTTGCCCAGGCCGTTCAGGTATGTGCCCATGAACTGTTCACTGTCTGGCGCAAGAACCCGGAAAATCAGTACAGCGCTCCTGCGCCGGTACAGTCCACGCGCCCTACACAGCAGCAGCTTCAGGCCTTTTTGCAACATCTTGATCACACCCTTGAAGATGCCGGCTTTCATAATCAGCCACACTCACGCACGCTTGAGCGGCTGCATGCCTTTTACATTCGCGCCCAGCCCAGCAAAAAGGAACTGTCATTGCTGCGCGGCATGCTGAGTGCGTTTTCCACGCCGAGAGACAACGGCCCGTCGAACAAATAATAATTCAGGGAACCTTTGGCGGTTCTGTTTTTCCTATCGACAACCATTACCCATCAACTGCAGGTTTACTGCCTTGCCCTGGAGATTCTGTTTGTGTCATCACCGCTCCCTACCCGCAAGCATGATCACTTTCTCGCCAAGGTATGGGCGCTGACCAAACCCTACTGGCGCTCCGAGGAAAAATGGAGTGCCTGGGGGTTTCTGATCCTGATTCTGACGCTGACTCTGGGGAGCGTCTATCTGACGGTTCTGTTGAACCGATGGAGCGGCGAATTTTATAACGCCATTCAGGACAAGGATCTGGATGCCTTCTGGCACCTGATCGGGGAATTCTCGATTCTGGCCACGATCTATATCATTGCCGCGGTATACCAGTACTACGTCACCTCCATCCTGCAGATTCGCTGGCGCCGCTGGCTTACCAACGTCTATTTCGACCGCTGGCTGGATGGTCACGCGTATTACCTGATGGAAATGCGCCACGAGGAATCAGATAACCCTGACCAGCGTATTTCAGAAGACATAGATCGCTTCACGGACGCCACCCTGAACCTCACCATCGGCCTGCTGCGGTCGGTCGTATCGCTGGTCAGTTTTTCCGTCATTCTCTGGACCCTGTCGCAGGCCGTGGCCTTTGATATTGGCCCGCTGCATGTCGATATTCCTGGTTTCATGCTGTGGGCCGCCCTGCTGTACGCCGGTCTCGGAAGCATCCTGACGCATTATGTCGGTCGGCGGTTGATTCGCCTCAACTTCACGCAGCAGCGTTACGAAGCCGACTTTCGTTTTTCGATGGCTCGCCTGCGGGAGAACTCCGAGCGAGTAGCACTTTATGGGGCTGAAGAAACCGAGAAGAGCCTGCTTCGTGGGCGCTTCAACATGGTCTGGCAAAACTTCTGGCGCATCATGCGCACTCAAAAGCGACTGATCGGTTTTACATCCGCCTACAGTCAGATTGCCATCATTTTCCCCATGCTGATTGCAGCACCAGCCTATTTCAGTGGAGCCATGCAGCTGGGCGGGTTGATGCGTGTCGTCAGCGCCTTTGGCCGCGTGCAGGATGCACTGAGCTGGTTTGTCGATAATTACGCCAGCCTGGCGGCCTGGCGCTCCGTCGTTGACCGACTTACCACCATGAATGAAAACATGGATAACCTGGTACCACCCGGCGAACGTGACGGACAGCACTATACTCACGAAACGACGAATCACATCGAGCTTCATCAGGTAGTGCTCAGGGTACCCGATGGCACACGCCTGCTGAATATCGACAGCCTCACATTCAACGCCGGCGAGCATACTCTGATCCACGCCCCTTCAGGCAGCGGCAAGAGTGTACTGTTCAGAACGCTGGCAGGGATCTGGCCCTGGTGGTCCGGCACCGTAAAGGCCGGTACATCACAATTGTTTCTGCCTCAGACACCCTATCTGCCGATTGGCACGTTAAGAGATGTACTGAGCTATCCGGACAGGCACAGCGATCACGATGATGATGCCCTCAGGGCGCTGCTGCGCCAGTGTCGGCTTGAAAAGCTTGAGGACCAGCTACACATCGAACGGCACTGGGCCCACCTGCTGTCACCCGGCGAGCAGCAGCGACTGGCCTTTGCCCGCGCAATTTTAAAACAGCCCGACTGGCTGTTTCTGGATGAATCCAGTTCCGCGCTGGACCTTGATACCGAGCAACACCTTTATGCCTTGATAAAGGAACAGCTCCCCCGGACGACGCTCATCAGCATCGCTCACCGCGCCAGCCTGAATGCCTTCCACGACCGCGTCATTGACCTGCGCGATATCAGTGCCTGAGCCCTGCGCCCCGCTTTGCCGGGGCGCAGGTTAAACCGTACAATGCCCACATCCAGATTGCTGGCTTTCAACTACTTAATGAAAAGGATGCGGGCTGATGCGCGCCACTGAACTGCTGATTTCGACCCTCAAGGAAACACCGGCAGACGCCGAGGTAGTCAGCCACCAGCTGATGCTGCGAGCCGGCATGATTCGCAGGCTGGCTTCCGGGCTGTATACCTGGCTACCGATGGGCGTACGCACACTTCGCAAGGTTGAGCGTATCGTCCGTGAGGAAATGACCCGTGCAGGCGCTCAGGAAGTTTTAATGCCCGCGGTACAACCAGGCGAGCTGTGGCAGGAATCAGGTCGCTGGGAGCAATACGGCCCTGAACTGCTCCGCGTCAAGGATCGCCACCAGCGCGATTTTTGCATCGGGCCCACCCACGAAGAGGTCATTACCGACCTGTGCCGTCGCGAGCTGCGTTCCTACAAGCAGTTGCCGGTCAATTTCTTCCAGATTCAGACCAAGTTCCGGGACGAAATCCGCCCGCGCTTTGGCGTCATGCGTTCCAGGGAATTCATCATGAAGGACGCCTACTCCTTCCACCTGGATCAGGCATCGCTTCAGGCAACCTACCAACGCATGTACGACGCCTACATCCGTATCTTCACTCGGCTGGGTCTGGACTTTCGTGCGGTGATCGCCGACAACGGCTCGATTGGCGGTGAAGGGTCCCATGAATTCCACGTACTGGCCGATTCCGGCGAAGATGCCATCGCCTTTGCAAGTGGCTCCGACTACGCAGCCAACCTTGAAAAGGCCACGGCAGGTGACCCCGAACAGACCCGCCCTGCCGGTAGCGAAACGCTGCGCAAAGTGCCCACACCCAACGCCAAGACCATCAAGGCGCTGGTTGAACAGCACGATGTCGCCATCGAAAAAACCGTCAAGACCCTGATTGTTCATGGTGAAGAAGGACTGGTCGCGCTGGTGGTTCGTGGTGACCACGAGCTCAACGAGGTCAAGGCCGAGCACCTCCCGCTTGTTCGCGCCCCGCTGACCATGGCCAGCGATGAAGAAGTCCGTGATGCCATCGGTGCCGGATTTGGCTCCATTGGGCCTGTAGATCTGCCCATGCCGGTCGTTATTGACCGGGATGTGGCGGTCATTTCCGACTTTGTCGCGGGAGCCAACCAGGAAGGCGAACACTACTTCGGTATCAACTGGGAACGGGATCTGCCGCTGCCTGAGGTAGCCGATATTCGGAATGTGGTAGAGGGCGATACCGCGCCGGATGGCCAGGGCACCCTGTCCATCGTTCGGGGTATTGAAGTCGGGCATGTCTTCCAGCTGGGGCAGAAATACTCCAGGGCCATGAATGCCACCGTCCTGGATGAGAATGGCAAGACCGTCCCCATGTCGATGGGCTGCTACGGCATTGGCATTACCCGTATCGTGGCCGCCGCCATCGAACAGAACCACGATGAACAGGGCATTATCTGGCCGGAAGCGCTGGCACCGTTTGAAGTCGCGCTGGTGCCAATGAACGCGCACAAGTTCCCCAATGTGCGCGAGGCTGCCGAGACGCTGTATAACCAGCTGGTCGAGGCCGGCGTTGATGTCCTGCTGGATGATCGTGACCTACGGCCCGGCAACAAGTTTGCCGATCTGGAGCTCATGGGCATCCCTCATCGCGTAGTCATCGGCGATCGAGGTCTCAAGAATGGCGAATACGAGTACAAGGGAAGAAAGGACAGTGACTCCACCATGGTGCCGGTTGACGCACTGGTGGATCAGCTGCGCCAGCAGCTGGGTCGCTAGAACGGCTGTTGGACTTGTACTGTTGCTGGTCCAGGCCCCCGCGGGGGCCTGGACGCCACCCACCCTGCCAGCCCTTGACGCTTCTTCCCCCTCCGAACTGACCACCTACAGCGACTCACCCTCCGCCCGTGCCGGCATCAATGACCCCTTTGATGCGCAGGTCTGGTGGCTGGACATGGACTATCGACTGGGCCGGTTCATTACCACGAAAACCATGCGCCGCCCCCTGCTTGAAAAGGTCATGCAGGCAGCAACCCGTGCGGGGCTGTCACCGGAGCTGGTGATGGCCGTCATTCAGGTGGAAAGTCGATTTGATGCCAGGGCGGTATCGCCGGCAGGTGCCATCGGGCTGATGCAGGTGATGCCATTCTGGAAGAAGATCATTGGCAAGCCGGAAGACGATCTGTTCGACCCACAGACCAACCTCGCCTATGGCTGTACCATTCTGGCCCATTACTTGAGCACTGAAAAAGGCGACATGACTGATGCACTGGCCCGCTACAACGGCAGCCTGGGCCAGACCTGGTACCCGGAACGGGTCATGCAGGCCTGGAACAATCAATGGTGGGTCATTCGTTGATTACTGCTTGCGATCTTCCACTTCGCTGTGGGAAACGCCGGGCTCCAGCGGGTGCCCCTTGGCCAGCTCGGCGCGGGTTGCATCACGAATATCGAGGATTTCGACACTGTAATTCAATGCCCTGCCCGCCAAGGGATGATTGGCATCGACGGTCACGTTGTCCTGATCGATGCTGACCACGGTCACCGTCCGCGGCCCATCCGGACCATTGGCCTGAAACCGCATGCCGGGCTCGAGTTCGCTGGCACCAAAGGCCCCCCGCGAAACCGTTTGCGTCAGCGCTTCATTACGCTCGCCATAGGCCTGGGCAGGCGACAGCTCAAGCTCGAACCGGTCTCCCGGGGTACGCCCTGTCATGGCCTCTTCAAGCGCCGGCATGATATTGCCGTGGCCATGGAGATAATACAGGGGTTTCTCGCGTTGACAGGAATCATCAATGACCTGCCCATTTTCATCACGCAATACATAATGAAAACCGACAATGTGATGGGACGTTATGAGTGACATGCAGTACCTTCAGTTGAAAATGAACTTCTTGTGAGCTCTGACTCGCTGCGTAATGCGAGATTGCCATGTTATTGAAAAGAGACCTCTGGCTGCGGTCATGATGATGACGGCGACAGGGCCGACGGGTGTTGATCATCACGGTGGCAATAATGGCACGGCTTCAGCCACCTTTCGATGCCAGACCATGCCTTGAGGCTGCTTTTTTATGCCAATATGATCATTTGCCGCCTGATGCTGCCGTAGCCTGTCCGCCATCTGGAAAAATCGCGGCCGAACAGCCTGCTTGCGCCAGCGTGAGTGACGTGCGACCTTTGCACGTCCTGCGCATCAGCCGTTTCCTCCATCCCTGAAAAGAGAGTCTGCATTGGTCGGGTTCAGCAAGCATCTGGGCATTTTTCGCCGTCATGCCATTACCTTTTTAATGGGGTTCGCGTCCGGGCTGCCACTGCTGCTGACTGGTAGTGTACTGCAGGCATGGATGACCGATGCCGGCATCTCTCTTGAGAATGTCGGCTTGCTGGCGCTGATCGGACTGCCTTATACGCTGAAGTTTGCCTGGGCACCGCTGCTTGATCGCTTTTCGCTGCCCTTTCTTGGTCGCCGTCGCGGCTGGCTGTTTCTGACACAGGCCGCCCTGGTCGGCATGCTGGTGATGCTGGCGCTGTCCAACCCCGCCGTGACGCCGCTGCTGGTCGGGCTGATCGCGTTGGCAGTCAGCTTTTTAAGTGCCACCCAGGACATCGTGATTGATGCCTATCGCCGTGAGCATTTGCCCGACAATGAACTGGGACTGGGCTCGGGCTTTTACGTGTATGGCTATCGCATCGGCATGCTTCTGGCTTCCGGCGGCGGGCTGATGCTGGCTGACGTGATCGGCTTCACATCAACATACCTGCTGATGGCAGGCTGTCTGGCAGTGGCAATGCTGGTCACACTCTGGGCCCCCGAACCGGAAGCCGCTGCCCCGCTTGAAAGACGCCATCTGCATCAGATATTCATCGACCCGCTCGTCAACTTCATGGCCCGCCCAAAGGCATGGGCGCTGCTGCTGCTTATCCTTCTATACAAGCTTGGGGATTCGGTCGCGGGCAACCTCACCACGCCCTTTTACAAGAGCATCGGGTTTTCCAACGCCGAAATCGGTGCCACGGTCAAGATTTTCGGCCTCTGGCCCCTGCTGGGAGGTATTTTCATTGGCGGCCTGTTGATCATGCGGTGGGGAATCTATCGCTCGCTGGTCGTGTTTGGTGTGCTGCAAATGCTCTCGACAGCCGGTTTTATCGTGCTCAACCACCAGGGCCACGATATTGCCTGGCTGGCCGGAGTAGTGAGCTTTGAAAATCTGGCAGCCGGCATGGGCACAGCGGCCTTTGCCGCCTTCATGGCCTCACTGACCGATAAGCGATTTACCGCCGGTCAATATGCCCTGCTGTCCTCCATCATGGGACTGCCACGCGTGGTCATTGCTGCACCGAGCGGCTATCTCGCCCAGTCAGCAGGCTGGGACGGGTTCTTTCTGGTCTGTACGCTTGTAGCCCTGCCTGGACTGTGGCTGTTGATCATGATCAAGGACAGCGTGCCGCGCACCTGAAGCTTCCGCGTCACCCGAACAACCTCAACATTCGGCCCTTTTTCATTAGAATACTTAAATAGAAAATCCAGCATGCTGTGTCTCGGACCCGTAGCTACCGCTACGTCTCTCATGAGGCCACCCCATGCGATATATATTTTCTCTGGACGATAACAACACTCTCCTGGTACCACCCGAGCAGTTTACCGGTGATGATGCGCGTACGTTCAGGGCCATGATCTCCGATTACCTGGGCTGTAATCCCTCGGTGCTTGCTACCCGCATCTATCTGGATGCACGGCCCATTACCCGTATTGATGCCGATGGCCTCTCGGCCATGGTGGCCATTCATTCCCTGCTGGCCCCCGCCCCTCTGACACTGCTGGAACCTTCCGAAGCGCTGACACGCACCCTGGAATCACTGAGGCTTTTTGAACACTTTGATATTTATTTCGATCGCAAGTATCTGCTCACTGGTGTCGTGACGCGTCCGGACGAGTTGCAGGAATCTTCCCTGCGAGCTCACCCATGAATGCCCGCTACGTGCCCATCCTCCTAGCACTGATGGCGATGATACTGGGGGGATGTACTCCCGTGGACCGGGCCAGCGTGTCGCCGAAGGATCATTGGCAACATAGCCGCCTATGGTCCAGTGAAGTGGAGCAGATTCCCTCCCGGCCCGCTCGGCTTGAACAGCTCAACGCTCAGCGCCTGTCGGCGGGGGATCGTATTACCATTACCGTGGCAGCAGGCGATAACTTCAACGGCCGCTACGAGATCGATCACGATGGCCGGTTGCGACTGCCATGGCTGACCCCGATAGAGGCGGTCGGCAAAAGTGCGCCTGAACTTGCCGAAGCCATTCGTCACCAACTGGAATCGGAAGGCATGTTTCGCTCAGGGCTTGCCTATGTGACGGTTCAGCTTCATAGCTGGGCACCGATCAGCGTGCGTGTCGAGGGCGCCGTGTTCAATCCCGGCCGGGTGGATATCAGCGCCCGTTCTGCACTGGATCGTAGTGAACGCCAGAGTGTCGCTTCCGGTGAAGCCGGCACCGGTCGTCGGCTTTCGAACGCACTGGCGGCTGCCGGCGGCATCCGTCCGGATGCCGACATTACCCGCGTGGTCCTGATTCGCAACGACATACCCTACTCTCTGGACCTGGCCGGTTTCATTGATGGCACCCGGGTGATCGACCCCTTCCTGCGCGACGGTGATCGACTGGTCATTGGCAGCACGGGGCATTTTTCGTCATCCCTGATGCGGCCCATGCCCATTACGCTGCCGGGGATCAAGATCTTTGCCTCGAACCTGACCCAGCCGGCCTCAAGCAACGGCAATTCAAATCTCGGGGAAGATGCCATGGCCTTCCCCTATGGCACTCGCCTGCTGCAGGCGGCAATCAAGGCCAACTGCATCGGCGGCATTCAGACGACCTCGGGTAACCGTAATATCGTTCTGATCAGCGAAAACCCGATGACCCGGAAACCGGTCATCCTGTCACGCAACTCCGATGCGCTGATGGCCCACTCGAATGATGCCGGCATCAACCCCTGGCTCATGCCGGGCGACACCCTGAGCTGCTATGACTCGGGCGTCACCAATTTGCGCGATATCGCTAAAGTGCTGACGGAAATCGTCGTTCCGTTCAGTCTGTTTTAGTGCGGAAACTACCCATGCGACGATGGCTCAGGAAAATCACGCTACACAAAAGGATCAGCGGCTGGATATGGCGCTGGCTGGCCTACGGATCAAACATGCGCCGGGCCCGTCGGCTGGCCATTTATCTCGGCATTCTGATCTCTGTCTGGGCAGCTATCGGTATTCTCGCCAGTATCGTGATTGCAAAGTCACCGGTTCAGTACACCACGCGCTGGGTCATTATTCTGCCCGGCAGTGGCGCGGGGCTGGCCGTCAGCCTGGAAAGCATCGGGCAGGCCAGCTCCCAGTCCAGCTCGCCCTATACCAATACGTCGGTAGACCCCAAGGTCAATTACCAGGCCATTGCTACCAGCGACCCGGTCATTATTGATGCAGCACGGCGCAGCAACATGAGCACCGAGGCGTTTTCATCACTCAAGATCAAACTGGTGGATCAGACAGCATTGATCGATTTCAGTATTTCCGGTGATACGGCCGAACAGGCACTGGCCAAGGCAGAGGCGCATTTTGCAGCGTTTCGAGCCACGCTTGAGCATTTACGGCGCGATGAGTTTGCCACGCGGGAAAACGCATCCCGTCTATCGATCGAGACCTATGAGCGTACGCTGGACACCTCCCAGCAGGAGTTACTGGATTTTCAAAAGAACTCGCGTCTGATCTCGATGGATCAGTTTCAGTCCATGACACTGGCGATAGAAACCCTGAAAGAGAAAATCGAACAGACCACGGCAGAGCTCAAGGCGACTCGAATCCAGCGCCAGACACTGATGGCCCGGCTGGGCATTGACGGCGACGCCGCCAGCCAGGCCATGCTACTGCAGCGTGACGCCAGCTTCCAGTCCCTGCTGACCGAGCGCACCAAGGCTCAGGCCGTCCTGACCGAACAGGCGGGGAAATGGGGTGATCGCCATCCGGAAGTCATGACCAGTCAGGCCGGCGTGGATGCCCTCAATCAGGCCCTGTTCAGCCGCGCACGAATACTGCTCTCCCCGACCCTGTCCATGGGAGATTTTCGAGCCATCGTCAGTGCCGGTAACCGGGGAACCCAGGAGGCCATGATTCAGCGCATCGTTGAGCTGGAGATCAAGATCAAGGGGCTTGCCAGCCAGCGTGAAAGCTTCATCGAGGCCCATGCCAGGCGCGAGGAAAAGATCAACGGCTCGATGGCCGATGCAGCGCAACTTCAGGCATTGATGCGCCAGCAACAGGTAGCCGCTGCCGTCTATACCACCGCACTTGCCAAGATTGATATCGGCAAGATCGACCCCTTTACCAGTTATCCCATGCTGCAGTTGCTGTCCGCCCCGGTGGCACCGGACAACCCGGACAAGCTGGGCAAGAAGCTCGCCATGCTGGGGGCCATCGGGTCCTCTTTCTTTGCCACGATTGGACTTGTGCTTCTATGGATTCGAAAACCGTATATCCGGAAACTACGGAAGAGCGAGTAATCTGGTGGTCGATCACCGCGACCTATCCCATTTATGTCGTTGGCGGGCTTTATGTGCTGGCTCCGGTCATGTCATGGTCATTGCTGGGCTATTTCGTCCTCAAGTGCCTTCGGCATCAGGCGCATTTCCCGCGCATTGCCTGGCCCATCTGGGGCTGGATACTGGGCATGCTGGTCATGGAAGTGGCCCTGTTGATGGGTCACATGCTCAACGGGCTCAGTACAGGCCTTACCATCAAGTCCTCGATCGGCTGGGCCAAGGGATGGGCCTTGCTGGCCGTGTTTCCGCTTCTGGGCTGTCTGCCGGTACGCCCTGAAATCATCGTACGGGCCAGCATGAAGGTATGTCTTTACACCATCCTGCTGTTGCCGGTATTTGTCGGAGCCTGGGCGGCAGGCCTTCCCCATACTCCCTACGTCTCGCCGCTGAAGGCCATTGGCGGGCCCGGGCCTGAATTCTTTGCCCTGTCACTTTATGAAATAGACCCGGGGTCCGGCCTCCCCCGATGGCGTCTGTTTACCCCCTGGGCACCCGCGGTGGGGTTTGTGGCCAATATCTACTTCGTGTTTGCCCTGATGGAAACCGATCGACGCTGGAAGGCCATCGGAATGTTCGGCAGCATTTTGATGATTTTGATGTCCGGGTCGCGCATGGCCCTGGTCGCCATTGTCCTGATCATTGCCGGCCAGTTTTTTCTGACTCGCCTGTCAAGACCAGGACTCTGGTTCAGTATCAGCGGCGCCACCCTGTTTCTGGGATTTGTCGGGGAAACCATCATCAATGCCGTGGACGCCTTCATCACGGGCTTCAAGAACTCCCGGGCCGATTCAACCCGGGTCCGCGCGGCCCTGGGACGCATCGCCGTTCATCGCTGGAAGACCGAGGCGCCCACCTGGGGCCATGGTGTGGTGGAGCGCGGACCACATCTGGTGGAGTACATGCCGATCGGCTCCCACCACAGCTGGTACGGACTGCTGTTCGTCAAGGGCATCGTGGGGTTTTACGCACTGGCCGTCCCCATGGCCCTGAGCTTTTTGCATCTGTTGTATCACGCCCCGCGCTACCCGATCGCTCGCAGTGGCTTGATCATGGTGGGACTGCTGGTGGTGTATTCCTTTGGCGAGAACCTGGAAATACTCGCCTATCTGATCTGGCCGGGCCTGATGCTGATCGGCAAGGCCCACCAGGAAGCAGGAGCATCCTCATGACTTCCCTTCGCAAGGTGCTGTTCATCATCCCGCGCTATTGGCCCGCCGTGGGCGGCGCGGAGCTGCATACCCGTGAATTGTTACGCTACACCCGTACCCTGTCCGCCAGCGTCGCCTGTGTGTCTCAACAGGCCGGCACATCGCTTGAGGTGGCTCTGGGCGAGAACACGCCGATTATTCGGGATCCGCAGGGGCCACCGGTTATCAGGCTTCATGCCCCGCCATCCTACCAATTGGGCCTTCGCCTGCTGGGCAGGCGGGTCGAGCATCACCGATGGGCCAGGCCGCTATATACCCGATTGATGAAACAGGCCCTTCGAGCCGAGCTGATGGCACTGGCTGCCCAACATGACATCGTTCACTACATCTATAACGGCCTGACCGGTCTGGCCGAGCTGGCAGCAGACTGTGCTCGTGAGACCGGTACCGCCTTCTTCCTGACCCCCTTGTGTGGTGACGTCGGCGTGCCGTCCGCCTGGACCACGCCACGCTTCAAACGGCTTTATCGGCGCGCAGATGGGTGTATTACGCTCACGAATTTCGAACGGGACTGGCTGATTGAACAGGGAGCAATACCGGAGAAAACCCATGTGCTGCCGGTTTCCACCCTGTTGTCACCGACCCACGACGCCAGGGCATTCCGACAGGAACATGACCTCGGCGACCGGCCGATCCTGCTTTTTCTGGGCCGTCATGAAAATCATAAGGGAGTCCACTTCCTGCATGATGCGCTGGAGACACTGTGGAAAAGCGTACCAGAGCTTCGAGTCGTGATGATGGGCCCGGAGGGAGAGTGTCGGCTGAATGCCGATCACAGTGATGACCCGCGCCTGATTCGCATCGTGGCACCGAGCCAGGAAGCAAAGGCCTCTGCCCTGGCCGCATGCACCCTGCTATGTGTGCCTTCACTGCTGGAAGGGCTCGGCGTGGTGTATCTGGAAGCCTGGCACTTCAGCAAACCGGTTGTAGCACTGGACTTGCCGGTACTTCGGGAAGTCATCGGCCATCAAGAAGGTGGCCTGCTCGGCCGTATAGACGGAAGTGACCTGGCCGAACACATTCTGGCCCTGCTTGACGACCCGGCATTGAGACGACGTCTGGGACAGGCAGGCCATCAGCGCCTGCAGACCCGATACCGCTGGGAAACGCTGGCACACACGCTTGAAGCCCTTTACGCCAACAGCCCGCCGGGCAAAAAGGCCCTTGCAAAGGACATCCCGGATGGTGATTTATAGCCGCCTGAAAATGGCCCTTAAAGACCGGCTGGCCGGTAATCGGTTTGCAGGCAATATGCTCTGGATGGCGATGACTCAGGGCATTCACCGCATAGCCCGCCTGGCGGCAACGCTGGCGGCAGCGCGCCTGCTTATGCCGGAAGCCTTTGGGCTGGCCGCCATCGTGCTGACCGTGCATGAACTGATGCATGCCTTCACCAATTCTGCTGTGGTACCGGCACTGGTGCAGGCGCCCAGGGAGCGACTGGAACGCCTGTGCCAGCATGCCTATCGGCTGAACTGGCTGATCTGTGTGGCCCTGATGCTGGTTCAGGTACTGGTTGGATGGGGGGCCAGCCAGGTCTATGACCCCGCTCTTTTCTGGCCCATTGCCCTGCTGTCACTGAGTTTTTTATGCCTGCCCCCCGGCACGATTCAGGCAGCTCGCGTGCTGCGCGCCAACCGGCTTAATGTGGTTGCCAGGGCCGAAATGGGACAAAGCATTGGTGAAGCCCTGTTGATTGCCGTACTGGCCGTCGCGGGTGCGGGGGTCTGGGCGCTGGTATTGCCAAAGCTGCTGATGGCACCCTACTGGACCTGGGTCTATCGCCGCGCCGATGACTGGACACCCACTCGGCCTTCCGAATGGCGGATACCTCCCGCCCTGACCCGTTACTCGTTACCGATGATCAGTATCGAGCTGGTCAATGTATTGCGCCAGCACATGGATTATCTGCTGATCGGCCTCCTGTTCAGCATGGATGTACTGGGCATTTACTACTTCGCCTTCAATGCAGGTCTGGGGCTCAGCATGGGTTTGCTACGCGCTTATTCGACCGCCCTTTTCCCCCACCTGTGTGCCGAGGACAAGGCCGTCCAAGGCGTCAAAATGCGACAGGGAATGTGGCTTTTTGCCCGCTTTGCCGTACCGATCATTCTTGCACAATGTTTATTAGCACCTATTTATGTTCCGATCCTGTTTGGCGCGGACTGGCTGGAGCGAGGTGCCTTGCCGGTCTTGATTCTGATCTGTCTTTCGGCCCTGCCGCGCATCGTGCTGGATACCTGCGCTCAGGGGCTGCGCGCTGCCGGCCTCCCCGGGCTGGATCTCAAGCTGCAGATCATGACCACGGTGCTGTTCGCCACCGGCATGGCCTGCGGCATGCCCTGGGGGCTTAACGGCATCGCTACCGGCATTCTGGTGAGTGCCACGCTGGCGGCCATACCGGCCTGCATCATCACCCAAAAACGATTAACGCTGCCATTGGCCACCGAGGTGCACAAGCCATGACTCCCCTGTTTTCCGTCATCATGCCGATTTACAACGTAGAGGCCTTTGTTGCTGAAGCCATCGACAGTGTACTGGCGCAAACGCTGGGTGATTTCGAACTGCTGATCATCGACGATCTGGGTAACGATGGCAGCCGCCGGATCTGTGAGCAGTATGACGACTCGCGCATTCGCATCGTGACTCATCCTGTCAACCGTGGTCTGGCCGGAGCACGCAATACCGGCATTCGTGAAGCCCGTGGCCGCTTCATGGCCTTTATCGATTCGGATGATATCTGGATGCCGGAAAAGCTGGCTCGGCATCTGGCTCATTTTGAACATGGCCCGGACGTTGGTCTGTCCTTTTCGCGTTCTGCCTTCATTGATGCCGGAGGCCATCCCATGAACTACTACCAGATGCCACAGCTCACCAATATTACTGCCGGCTATCTTTTCTGTCGCAACCCGGTGGGTAACGGGTCAGCACCGGTACTTCGTCGGGAAGCACTGGAGGGCATCGCCTATCGGGCGGATATCAGCGGTGAAAAAAATGCGGTGTGCTATTTCGATGAGCGCCTTCGGCGCAGTGAAGACATCGAGTGCTGGGTACGAGTTGCGCTTCAGACAACATGGCGCATTGAAGGCATCAACCAGCCGCTGACCCTGTACCGCCTCAATGCCGGCGGGCTGTCTTCCTCGCTGGACCAGCAGTACGCCTCCTGGCAAAGCATTGTCGAGCATACTCGGCACTACGCACCCGAATTCATCAAGGAATGGTATCCCAGGGCTCAGGCATATCAGCTTCGCTATCTGGCGCGTCAGGCGATTCGCCTGCGCGATGGCTCGTTTGCCCTGCGTTATATCACCAGAGCGACCAGAAGCTGGCCAGGGATCTGGCTGGATGAACCGGGGCGTACGCTGGCAACCACTGGTGCGGCACTACTGCTTGGCACCATACCCAAACGCATTTATCTGTTTCTGGAAAAAATTGCCCAGGGTGTCATCGGACACTTTCAGCGTAAACGCATCAATGCAGGAGAGACTCGATGAGCCTGTCTCACGCATCCAGCTGGCAGGAAAAAACGTCCCCGATGGCCTGCCCAACGGTCACGGTGCTGGGTATTCCCTTCGTCAACATCGATCGGGAAACGGCTCTGGAGCAGCTCATGAACTACATGCGCTCTCCTCATACCAGCGCCACGGTACATTTCATCAATGCTCACTGCGCCAACGTGGCACAGAATCATCCCAAGTACTATCAGGCCCTTCTGAACGCCAACATGATCCTGCCGGATGGCAGTGGCGTGGCAATTGCCTGCAAACGAGTAGGCACAACCCTCAAGGCCAACCTCAATGGTACGGATCTATTTCCGCTGATCTGTGAACGCATGGCCGAGGAAGGATTGCGCCTGTTTCTGCTGGGCGCCTCTCCAGGCGTTGCGGAAAAAATGCAGTTCAAGCTCAAAAAGCAGTTTCCGACCCTGAAGATTGTCGGTGTTCAGCACGGCTTCTTTGGAACCGTCGGTACCGATCAGGTCATCGACAAGATCAATGCGGCCAGGCCGGATCTCTTGTGTGTCGCGCTCGGCGTACCACGCCAGGAACTGTGGCTGCAGAAACATCGGCACCGTTTGAATGTGAAACTCGCCATGGGAGTCGGTGGCCTGTTTGATTTCAATGCCGATCGTGTATCCAGAGCGCCCCTGTGGCTGAGACGGATCGGCATGGAATGGAGCTGGCGTCTCCTGCAGGAGCCCGGCCGCATGTGGCGCCGCTATGTGCTGGGCAACCCTCTGTTTTTGCTCAGCATTACCCGATACGGACGCCATACCAACAAGCGGCTCGCCAATTATCTGGAAGGCAATTACCCACTTATGTATCGATTGCGCTCACTGCGGCGGCGCAGCTGGTGGCATTTCCGGCGCTGGTATGGCCCCAGGCTGCGGCGCCTGATGGACATTGGCATGTCAGTGTTCATTCTCGGACTGGCAAGCCCGTTGCTTCTGTTCGTGGCCTGCTGGATCAAGGTCAATTCACGTGGGCCGATCTTCTTCAACCAGGTGCGTGTCGGCAAGGGTGGAAAGACCTTCAAGATGTGGAAATTCCGCTCGATGTACATCGACGCGGAAGAACGTCTGCGCGAGCTTCAGGCCCGTAACGAATCCGAAGGCAATGTACTGTTCAAGATGAAAAGCGACCCACGGGTTACACGACCCGGGCGGTTTATTCGCAAGTTTTCGATCGACGAGGTGCCTCAACTCTGGAACATCCTCAAGGGTGACATGGCGCTGGTCGGGCCGCGCCCGGCACTGCCCAGGGAGGTCGCACTTTATCAGGCACGCGCCCGAATGCGCCTTGATGCCCGCCCGGGGCTGACCGGTCTGTGGCAGGTATCCGGCCGCTCGGACCTGTCCTTTGAAGAACAGATCAACCTGGATCTTTTTTACCTTCACCGCCAGGGCATCCGTGAGGACGTCAAACTGCTGTTCAGAACCGTTCCGGCCGTACTCAAGGGCCGCGGTGCCTACTGAGTTCCCATAACAGAGAGAGCTACCCCATGCAGGTTGTGATACTGGCAGATCGAATGGGACAGGAAATGGCGCCGATGGATCAGCGTTATCCTCCCGCCCTGCTTCCCCTGGCAGGGAGAAGCATTCTTGAACGTAATCTGGACATGCTGGCCGACCACCCCGATGTACAGACGGCCACTGTATTATACGGGCGGTCCCCCGAATGGTTCCGAGCCGTGTGCCATCAGGACGATCGGTGGGGCATTCCCATTCGACTTTATCCGGTAATCGGCGAGCGGGAGCCCAGGGAACACATGCTGCGCCTTGGCGGTCGCATCGTTTATCCCTGCCTGGTGGTTCGGGGTGATGTACTGCTGGAACGAGAGTGGATCGATCACCCGGTATTGCATGCTCCCGTTGTGATCGCCAGGGGTCCTCAGGACCCGGCGCTCAATCGTCTGCGCTGGTCAGCGCTACGGGAAAATCTGATGCTTGGCCCTTCTCTGCTGGCGTCGCTGTCGCATTATCATGAACTGACCATGAGCGTGCTGAGTACTTCACAGCCGGTCGCTCCCCACGGAACATTGATCCTTGATGGACTCTGGGGCTCGGCGGGTACGGCAACACCGGACATTTCCGTGCTGGATCACGGTTTCATGGGGCCCGTGTCTCACGTGGAAAAGGGCGCCTGGCTACACAGCCGATGCGTACTGGAAACCGGTTGCTATGTCGAGGAAGGCGCTGAACTGGAAGATGTCATCATCATGCCCTTTACCCACGTCAATGGTGCCCAACGCCTTAAAAACGGTATTTTTTTCGAGGGCACTCTTCTCGACAGCAATCTGGGGTACTGGAAGAAGGACCGCCGACAGGCAGGTACGCTGGTGACCCGGGGAGTGTCCTTCACACCGCCCCATCGTCCCAGCCATACCGAGCGGGCCATCGGCGGCGTGCTGGCGATGTGCTACGGGCTGACAGGCCGTTTTGGACGCGAGAAGTACAAGGCGCTGATGGAGGTTGCTCGCGGTGAGCAGCGGCTGATCGGTCCGGTTCCCAGCAAGTCACCTGAATTGCTGGGCTATGCCGCGCGTGTCACGCGTGGCGTATTTACAGCGCCGGTCCGGCGACGCTCGCCGGACCCGATTGCAGACTGTATCGACTCCATTCATCTGAGTGAAAAGCCTCGGCTGCGCAATGCGCTGTCCGGCTGGTTCAGGCTGCTCAGAACACGCTAGCGAAGGCGACGCATGACCTGTTTCAGAAAGTCGATGGCCCCGGGAGTAGATACCCATTGATCACGCATCAGAACGCGATACTGCCAGGCTTCGCCTCGTGATCCGGGTTCCGGCACATTGTCGGTGTGCACTTCCCGCCGAGGGCTGGCCTGCATCATCAGACCCGGCAGGTGTTCGTTGTAACGGTGCACCGCCATGATGCTCTGCTCGGCATCGTCCAGACGACCCAGCCGATACATGACCAGTGCCTTGCCGATGGTCAGACCCGGCCAGTGCTGCTCGTCATCGGACAGGGCTTCAACCATGGCCAGCGCCTGTTCGTTGTCGCCCTCACGAAGCAATTGCTCCAGCAACAGCTCTCGAAGCCCGAGGTTATCATCTCGGTCCAGCCGCAACAGCCGCTGAGCCAGTGTTCTGGAGCGCATCACATCTCCGCGCTCCATGCCGATTACCAGTGACAGGCCAAGCCTGAAGAGCACTTCGTTATCCCCGTCCTGCCACAGAAATGACTCATTGGCGGCCTCCACCGGCGCAAGCCAGGTATCCAGGCGCGTGGCGATCGGCACGAAAAAGGCGGGTATCATCCAGGGAAGGTTGCCAAAACGCACGGCCAGCGCCATGGCAAGCTCCTGAAGCACCATGGGAGAGTCCAGCCAGCGGGGGTGCTGGCACAGCTCTCCCAGCCATTCCTGCGCGTTGGGCCAGGGATCGGTCACGGATTCGTGAATACTGTCCTGGGATTCCTGAATACCGAAGAAGTCCTGCCACCGGGTGTAGTCATCCTCGTGACGCTCGGATACATGGTACTCAAGCCGCCCTTCGATATTGTATTCGTAGTCCAATGGCTCAGCCGTGGGCAACTCCTCCAGCATGTCCTGCAGGATCGCCAGCGGCTCGGCCAGCTCTTCTTCCGAATTGACCATCTGCTCTGCCAGTGCTGCCACCGGATCATCCGCCAGCACTTCCAGAAAGCCGATGTAGTCAGGATCGATATCCGGCCGACGTGATAATCGTCTCAACCAGAAATCAGCACGGCTGCCGGCCTCTTCCCTGCGGCCTTCATGCAATAACAGCATGGTTTCGATATAGGCCAGCGACGGTGCATCGGGAATGGTTTTCAAGGCGCGCAAGAAGGCGGCACGGGCATCTGCCAGATTATCGGCATCAATGAAGGCCAGGCAGATACGCTCAAGCGCTGCGCCCTTGAGAAACGGTGGGCCTCTATCGACCACCTGATCCACAAAGTCAGCCTTCTTGCGCGTAAAGCCCCGCTCCTGATACACATCCGTCAGCAGTTCGAAGGCCGGCTCGGATGCCTCCGGCACAGCGCTCCAGTCTTCCAGACGGAAAAATGCCTCCAGAATGCGCTGAGCACGGCCAAGCTGCCCGGTTTCGGCACTGATGATAGCGGCCTCCAGCAGCGCCTGCGGTGGTGCCTTGCCAGCATCAAGGGCCTGGCGCAGTCGCTCGCCGCGCCATTCCTTGAGTGCCAGCATCCACATCAGGTTCGAAGGAATCGGGCCCGGCAGCACCACGGCACCACAGCAATCGCGATACCGCCTGCCGGAATCACACCAGCAAGGCTCCAGTGGATCGGGCTCGGCCAGTGGTTCGGGGGAATAGTTACACCGGACCAGCGGCATCTGGTTCCACAGCTGTGGTGTCAGCGCCTGCGCCAGTGCCAGATCCCCACCCAGTAATGAAGCCCCTTCATTACGCGCCCACCGGATCAACTCCGGATACTGCTCACTGCTCTGAATCGTGGCCCGCGCCCTGTCGGCAAACCCGAGTAACTGATCAACCCACCCTGCCAGCATCAACGGCTCCCTGCATCCCTGTCATTGATATTTGATCACGTGTACTTCACTTGTCATGGTTACGGCCGATAATCAGCCTGTAAGGGGCTGATTTACCGCCGAAGACGCTTTCTCCGGACCATACCGAAACGGTAGTATAGCGCCCCCGATACATCCCTCGCTCAGCAGGTTTACTGTGTTGCCTCTTCCGGTTTTCAAACGACGCGACCAACGCGATACTTCCGGCAGTTCGATTAATCTCGAACGGCAGGGTCGCGACGAGATTCGTCGCATCACCAGCGCGGTCGAAAAGGTGCCCTGGTCCATCAGTTTGATGCAGATTCTCTGGACTGCCGGCCCGGTAACCCTGATTGGCGCCTGGGGCGGCTATCTGATGGGCTACGGCAAGGCGCCCACCATTGACAACTATATCTTCTTTATCTCGTATACGGTGATCACCGGGGTTGCCGGTATTCTGGCAAACCTGGTACATAACCTGACCCGAGGCCGTCAGTATGAGCGTACCGAAGCCAAGATAGCCCGCGTCATTGATGTCCTGCCGGAACTGATCCTGTCGACCCGCAACCTGATCGTCGAGAGTCTGGACGGCGATGCCCGGCGACGGGAAGCGGCAGCCATGCTACTACGAAAGCAGGACCTGTCGCCGGAAGGCGTCGAACTCGCTGCACTTGAACTGCTGAACGACCCGGATTCTGCGCAGATCATCTCCCGTATCGATGTTTATCGTCGCGTTGGCATGTATGCCCGCATCCGGGATCTGAATGCCCTGCACCGGGAAACCATCGAACCACAGCTTCATGAACAAATGGAACTGGCTCCGGAAGTCATCGGCCTTCTGCGAGACAGGTTCGAAGGCGTGGCACCCAACCTGCACCTCGGGGTCGCTCGGGACGAGAACTTCATCGAACGTATCATGGCGGCCATCGAGCAGGACAACGACCTGCTGATGACCCTTCAGGACGTGGAGGAGATGCTGATTCTGGCCTTCGAACTGATCAGTGGCCGCTCGATTACCATGCTGACATTCGAGTATCGGGGGCAGTGGCATCTGGCACGGGCCCTGGACCAGCTTGAACACGCACGTGCCCGTTACCGCATCGCCCAGGCAACCGGGCTGTCGCGTGTCAAGGCACTGGCTGTCTATCTGGCCGAGCAATCGGTCACGCTGGTGGAAGATGCCGCCTCCGGACTTCGCGCTGATGTACTGGTTGCACGGTCCAGAGAAGCCATGGACGCATTGGCCGATCAGATTGTCAGCGATGCGCGCCGATTCGAGAAATCACCGGACAAGGGACAGCTACGCAACCGGATACGTGAACGGTCCGATATTCTTGCCAATGCAATGAAACTGTTCAAATCCGTTCAGGACGCCTACGAAAACGCCGGGCGAAGCCACGCGCAGCTCTTGAAACTGTCCGAGCGCTGGGAACGCGCCAACAGCGATACGGAAACCACTCTTCGTACCGGCCGAGGACGACGCGGCCTGCGCATCCGTGAAGACACCATTCACCTGGACGACGCGGCCAAGGCCCAGGTCTGCAAGGTGCTGGCCAGACATCTCAAGACCTTGCCGATACGTCACTGGGGGCATCCACGCCATACGCCCTACAGCCGGGAAACCCTGCTTGATCATGGCGCCGATACACTGAAACGCTTTGCCATTGATATTGCACTGGCGCTGGAACCGCACATTTATTTATCCCGTCCTGAAGTGCAACGTGCCATCAATGCGACCAATGCAGCCTATTTCGGTCAACTCGAACCCAACCTGTCGGCAGCGACCAAGGCTGCGCTCGGCGTGGCAATGGTCAAGAGCATTGAATCGGACCTGTCACGCTCGGCAGAGTCACTGGCCCTGGCACTGGTGCGCCACTACGGAGTTCCACTCGATGATGGTGCCATTGAGTTCCTCATCGAGCACTATCAGGCCCGTGAAGCAACGCTGAACATGATTGCCGGCTCGCACAGCAATGATCGCCCACAGGTCAGCCTGCTGACCCACAGGCCTCCGGTGACGGGCAAGCGCCCGCGGCGGTGGTACCGGGCGCTGGTCAGAGCGCGCCGTATTCTGGGCTGATCAGTCTCGACGGCTCTCGCCCTCTGCAGGTACCATGACACTGTACAAATAAACAGACTTTTCTCATGCGCCTGATTATTGCCGAAAAACCCAGCCTTGCGCGAGCCATCGCCCAGGCCCTGCCGGGCAGTGGCCGTCGCCAGGATGGCTATATCGATTGCGGAGACACCCGGGTCACCTGGTGTTTCGGGCATCTGCTCGAGCAGGCCGAGCCGGAGGCCTACGACCCGCGTTACAAGCGCTGGCATCTGGAACATCTGCCCATTATTCCCGATCAATGGCAACTCAAGCCCCGTGCCGATGCACGCAAGCAGCTGAGCCTGATCAAAAAACTGGCAAAGGAATCGGATCAGCTGGTACATGCCGGAGACCCCGACCGCGAAGGTCAGTTGCTGGTCGATGAAGTCATCAGTACCTTCAGACTTGGCGCTGCCCGGCAGCAACAGGTTCAGCGGCTACTGGTCAGCGATCTGACGCCAGCCGCCATCACCCGCGCCCTCAAGGCCCTGCGTCCCAACAGCGAGTTCATCCCCCTGTCGGTATCCGCGCTGGCCCGCAGCCGTGCCGACTGGCTGTACGGCATCAACATGACACGTCTTTGCACGCTAAAGGGCCGACAGGCGGGCTATCAGGGAGTACTATCGATCGGACGGGTTCAGACCCCCCTGCTCGCCCTGGTAGTACAACGAGATGCCTCCATCGCGTCTTTTTCACCTCATGATTATTTCGAGGTGGATGCGTGCATGGCCATGGCCCAGGGCCGTGCCGAAGCCTTTCGTGCGCGATGGCAGCCCAGCGAGGCCTGTGAAGCCTGGTGCGATGAAGAGGGCCATGTTCTTTCGGCCAGACTGGCTGACCATGTGGCTACCACCATTACCAACCAGCCCGCTACCGTATCCGGTGTGGATCGCAAGCAGAAACGGCAGGGGCCGCCGCTGCCTTATAATCTATCCACCCTGCAGATCGACGCTGCAAAGCGCTTCGGCATGAGCGCGCAACAGGTACTGGATACCTGTCAGGCACTGTATGAACGTCATACCCTGATTACTTATCCCCGCTCGGACTGTCGCTACCTGCCAAAGGATCAACACGAGAATGCGCCCGGCATTCTGGCATCGCTGGCCGACAGTGCACCATCGCTTCGTGACGCACTCAAGGGGGCAGACAGCAGCAGGGAAAGCAAGGCGTGGAATACACGTCAGGTGGGTGCGCATCACGCCATCATTCCCACTGGCCGCACACTGGATGCCGATAAATTGAGTCAGGCCGAGCAGCGACTTTTTGAATTGATCGCCCGACAGTACATTGCACAATTCCATCCAGCCTGGTGCTTTCAGGATACCCGTATTGAATTGCGTATCGAAGGCGGTACATTCGTGGCCAACGAGCGTATCTGGCAGACCGCAGGCTGGAAGGCCCTGTTTCAAAAGGAAACTACACAGGAGACGCCGAACAGCGGCACTCAGGCCAACCCGGGCGCTCTGGATGATATCAAAGAAGGGGCAACACTATGGTGCCTGCGCGGTGAGCGCCTCGACAGGACCACGCAGGCACCCGCCCCGTTCACCGATGCCTCGCTCCTGTCAGCAATGACCAATATTGCCCGCTTTGTAACGGATGCCGAACTGCGAAAGGTACTTCGTGACACCGACGGACTGGGTACCGAAGCCACCCGGGCCAGCATCATCGAACTGTTGTTCAAACGCAGCTTTCTTCGTCGGGACGGCAAGTCCATTCGAGCCAGTGAGGCAGGCAAGGCACTGGTCAGCCAGTTACCTGCCAGCATGACAACGCCTGACATGACCGCTCGCTGGGAAGCGGAACTTAATGCCATCAGCCGCCGTGAAGCCGGTTATCAGGGCTTCATGACGCAGCTCGTCGAGCAGCTCACACCACTGATCGAGACTCTGGGCAATCAGTCGTTTACCGACTTCTCTGCCTTGCCAGCCCCGCCAGGGAAAAAGGCAACGGGAACGCGGCGCCGCACGCGCAAATCCTCTGGAGGCCGCTCTCGGACTACCGGCAAGTCACCGACATGAAAAAACCCGGCCGAAGCCGGGTTTTTTATACTGTCAGCGCTGTTATTTTGCAGCCTGATAGCGTTTTTCAACTTCTTCCCAATCGATCAGACTCCAGAACGCCTTGATGTAGTCCGGACGACGGTTCTGATAGTTCAGGTAGTAAGCATGTTCCCAGACATCCAGACCCAGAATCGGCGTAGCGCTTGCGCCGCCGAATTCCTCGGACATCAGCGGGCTATCCTGGTTGGCAGTGGACATGACTTCAACCTTGCCATTCTTGACGACAAGCCAGGCCCAGCCGGAACCGAAGCGACCCTTCGCAGCCGTTTCAAACTTTTCCTGAAAGGCTTCAAAGCTGCCAAAGGTTTCCTTGATGGCTGATGCCACATCACCTGTCGGCTCACCACCACCGTTCGGAGACAGAACCGTCCAGAACAGACTGTGATTGGCATGGCCGCCGCCGTTGTTACGAACAGCAGTACGCTGTGCTTCCGGCACTTCACCAATTTTCTGCACCAGTTCTTCAACGGGCAGACCGGAAAGTTCTTCCGGCAGCTTTTCCAGCGCGCCGTTGACGTTGGTCACGTAGGTGTTGTGGTGCTTGGTGTGATGAATTTCCATTGTCATCGCGTCGAAATGCGGCTCGAGCGCGTTATAGGCATACGGAAGTTCAGGAAGCTGATAAGCCATTGAAAAACTCCTTTTTCAAACGGTTTTTTGCGTAAAAACGCGTAGGTGCGTTTCATGAAACCGGGCTGGCGATGACCCGAAAAAAAGCAGGCCAACGCCTTGTCTACCCCACAACATTAGGTGTGATGTTCGACATTTCAAGGGCTGGCCCATAAAAAAATCAGCGTCACCCTACCCGGTATTGCGAAGCCCGGCTGCAATACCTGCCATGCTGACCAGCAGCGCACGAGAAAGCTCCGAAGAAATTGCACCGTCGGCGTCTCGATTACGCTGCAACAATTCCGCCTGTACGCCGTGCAGGGGGTCAAGATACGGATTACGTACCTCGATGGCCTGCCGGATCAGCGGCGCGTGTTCCAGTAAATGCTCCTGCCCGCGAATATCAAGCAGCACGGTCACCAGCACCTCGAAACGCTCCCTCAGACTATTGCCCAGCGCACGCAGCGGCGCCTCATCAATCAAACGCTGCTCGTAATAGGCATTGATATCGATATCCGCCTTGGCAAGCAGCATTTCCAGCATGTCCACATAAGTACCGAAAAACGGCCACTCATCCATCATTTCGCGCAGCACCTCAAGCCCGCCAGGCTGCTCGACGCGCCGAGCGAAGGCTTCACCGCTGCCAAGCCATGCCGGCAGCATCAACCGCGTTTGAGTCCAGGCAAAGATCCACGGGATAGCGCGCAAGGTTTCCACTCCACCATCCTGACGGCGCTTGGCAGGCCGCGAGCCCAGTGGCAGACGCGACAGTGCCGTTTCCGGAGTGACTGCGCGAAAATAAGGTACGAAATTCGGGTCTTCCCGCACCACACTTCGATATATTCCATGCGCGCATTCAGCCAGAGCATCCATTTCGTCACGCCAGGCCTGTCGTGGCTGAGGCGGCGGCAACAGCGAGGCTTCAAGCACAGCGCAGGCATAGATTTCCATGGATCGCACTGCAATGCCTGGCTGGCCGAACTTGAACCGGATCATCTCCCCCTGTTCCGTGACTCGCAGGCTGCCCTGCACCGAGCCGGGAGGCTGCGAGAGAATCGCGGCATGAGCCGGGCCACCCCCACGTCCGACAGTCCCGCCCCGGCCATGAAACAGGGTCAGTGATACGTCATGAGCCGCGCAGACATTCACAAGCTCCTCCTGAGCCCGATACTGGGCCCAGGCTGCCGCCAGCTGTCCGGCGTCCTTGGCAGAATCCGAATAACCGATCATCACTTCCTGACAGTCATCGATACGCGTTCTGTATTCAGGAAAGGACAACAGATCATCGATGACCGTGCCGGCACGGTTAAGATCATCCAGGGTTTCAAACAGGGGTGAAATCGGTAGTTTGACCTCTCCGCCAAACTCCTTCATCAACAGCGCGACAATCAACACGTCCGAGGGATGACCCGCCATTGAAATGACGTAGGAGCCCAATGCTTCAGGCGGCTCTTCCGCGACGACCCGAAAGGTTTCCAGCACCTCCTGAACATCTTCCGAGCATTCCCAATGCGGCGGAATAAGCGGCCGACGCGAGACCAGTTCCTTCAACAGGAAGGCCTGCCGTTCGCTTTCATCCCAGTCGTTGTACCGACCCATGCCAAGCCAGTCCGTGAGTTCATCCATGACCTGAGCATGGCGGGAAGCCTCCTGACGAATGTCCAGTTTGGTCAGGGTCACACCAAAGCAGGCCACACGGCGCAGGGTATCCAGCAGGGCGCCATTGGCGATGGTATCCAGCCCGCAGTCGCACAGTGAGCGGTAGCAGGTCAGCAACGGCGCATAAAGCTGTTCCCGGGTTTCGATGATGGGTGTTTCACTGGTCCAGGGCTCACCATCCAGCTGTGCCTTGGCCCAGTCCCGGGTCGCTTCCATACGGCAGAGAAGCCGTTTGATCAGTTCCCGATAGGGTTCGGATGCATCGCCGGTCTCCGCACGCAGGGCTGAAGTGGCCTTCCACATCGATAGTTCGCGCTTGAGCTGATCAAGGTCACGCGTATAAAGATCAGCCGCCATCCAGCGTCCGAGCAACAGCACTTCGCGAGTCACTTCGGCCGTGACATTGGGGTTGCCATCCCGGTCTCCACCCATCCAGGAAGCAAAGCGAAGCGGGGATGCATCCAGCGGCAGTCGCTCACCTGCCAGATCCACCAGCAGGGTATCCAGATCCCGATAGAATTCCGGAACGGCCTGCCACAATGAATTTTCGATGACAGCGAACCCCCAGCGGGCTTCGTCTACCGGCGTCGGCCGTTCGCGCCGTATCTCATCCGTGTGCCACGCCTGGCTGACCAGTTCACTCAGGCGCCCGCGCATTCGGTTTTCAAGCTCGGGATGGTCCGCTGACTGCTCAAGCTGAGTGAGGCATTCATCGATGGCATCGTATTTTTGAATCAAGGTACGGCGCACTACTTCGGTCGGATGTGCTGTCAGTACCAGCTCGACGCGCATGGTGCTGAATGCTTCCAGAATTGCCTCGGGGTCGTGCCCCTTCCGGTGGATCCGCTCCAGCAGCTCCCCAAGCTCAGGCTGACTGCCCGGCCGATAATCCTCCACACGGCGAGATCGTGCCCGATAATGCTGTTCGGCCAGATTGGCCAGATTGAGAAACTGATTGAATGCCCGCGTCACCGGCAGCAATTCGTTTTCCGGCAGATGACGCAGGTAATCTATCAACTCGCTGCGCCCTTCACTGCCATGCTGGCGGCCACTTTTGGCCAGCGCTCGAATCCTCTCGATACGGCCAAGAAATTCATCGCCCATGTCGGACGCAATGGTGTGCCCCAGATTGTCGCCGAGGATACGTACGTTATCTCTTAACGACTCATGCAGATCATGACTCATGACGCCCCCCTTTTGTCACATTGTTGATTCAAGACTAGCAGGTACGCTGCGAAATGGATGAGCAATAACGACATGATGCGCCACCTCATGATGACATCTGCCCGACACGGGCTTCAGCATTGAAAAAGGGGCCCACGGCCCCTTTTCTGCGTCACGTCTTGATGCATACTTCAATCGGATGATTCCTGCGCCTTGGCTGCCTGCCAGTGCGCTTCCATGACCTCAAGCGAGGTCTCTTCCATCCGGCCGTTATCCGCCCTGACTGCGGCTTCGACGCTACGAAAGCGACGCTCGAACTTGCCATTGGTACGCCGCAGGGCCTGCTCAGGATCTACACCCAGCTTGCGCGCGAGGTTGACGACCGAAAACAGCACATCACCCAGTTCGTCCTCAATGCTGTCGGCATGCTGGCGCTCGATGGCCTCTTCCACTTCGGCAAGCTCTTCGCGTACCTTGTCGAGCGCTCCATGATGCGTTGGCCAGTCAAAGCCACTGCGGGCAGCACGTTTTGACAACTTGCCAGCTCGAGTAAGTGCAGGGAGACCGATCGGAACATCATCCAGCAGGGAAGTGGCCTGGCGTGAATCCCGCTCTTCCTGCTTGAGCGCTTCCCAGCGCTGGTTGATCGCATCACTGGCCGGATCATCGCCGGCGCCACGCTTGCGCCCATAAAGCGTGCCGTCGACAAACACATGGGGATGACGCCGAACCATCTTGCCTGTCAGGCCATCAACAATACTGTCGAGATTGAACTGCTGCGCTTCCTGCCCCAGCTGCGCGTAGAACACCACCTGAAAGAGCAGATCACCCAGCTCGCCGGGAAGCTCCTGCCATGCCTCGCGCTCGATGGCATCCGCCACTTCGTAGGCCTCCTCGATCGTATGCGGCACGATCGTGTCAAAGCGCTGACGAAGATCCCAGGGGCATCCCTGTTCCGGGTCACGGAGGGTCTGCATCAGATAACGCAAATCCTCCAGTGTATAAGGTGCATCACTCACAACCTGTCTCCTGCCTTGTCGCCACCCTGACGCAGACGCTTGACGTCCATGACATTGGGAAGCTGCTGAATGCGGCTGAACAACTGCCCAAGCATTTCAATACCGGATACTTCCAGGGTGATATTGAGGGTGGCCATGTTATCCATCTGATCAGTGCGTGTATTGACCGACAACACATTGACCTTTTCCCCTGAAAGAATGGTAGTGACATCGCGCAACAAACCACTGCGATCCCACGCCTGGACTTCGATATCCACAGGGTACTGGGTATCCGGTCGATCCCCCCAGTCCACTTCCACAATGCGCTGGGGCTCGTCACTCTTCAGCTGCAGGATGTTGGGACAATCCTGGCGGTGGATCGTGACACCACGACCATGAGTAATGAACCCGACAATCTGGTCTCCGGGAACCGGGTGACAGCAGTTGGCCATTTGCGTCTTGAGGTTTCCGACACCCAGTACCATGACCTGGCCACTGGACGCTTCATGGGGGCTCCCCTTGCGAGGTCGGGTCAGCAGACGATCCAGCTTGTGCTGTTCCTCTTCCGCATCGTCCTCGCCAAACAGATGCTGCGCCTGAGAGAGAACCTGCCCTACTCGCAGGTCACCGGCACCGATGGCGGCATACATGTCATCAACAGCAGTGTAATTGACCGCACGTGCCAGCCGATCCCGATCCAGGTTTTCAAGATCCAGACGCCGGAATTCCTTTTCAAGCAGAGTACGACCATCCTCGAGGTTCTGCTCGCGGGCCTGCAACTTGAACCAGGCCTGAATCTTGGCCCGTGCCCTGGAGGTTTTAACAAACCCGAGCGCAGGATTAAGCCAATCGCGGCTGGGGCCGCCGCGCGTCGCAGTGAGAATTTCGATCTGCTGGCCGGTCTTGAGCAGATAGGTCAGCGGCACGATTCGTCCATTGATCTTGGCACCTCGGCACAGATGCCCCACTTCAGTGTGAACCCGGTAGGCAAAGTCGATCGGAGTGGCTTCACTGGGCAGATCGATCACATGCCCATCGGGCGTAAAGACGTAAATCCGGTCCGGGGCGACATCAGAACGCAGTCCATGGCCCAGGTCTCCCAGATCACCCACTTCATCCTGCCATTCGAGCACCTGACGCAACCAGGCGATCTTCTCTTCATAGCCTCGGCTGCGGGAATCAACATCCGTGCCCTTGTAACGCCAGTGCGCACAGACGCCGAGTTCGGCCTCCTCGTGCATGTCGAAGGTACGCACCTGAATCTCGAGTACCTTGTTCTCGGGACCGATCACGGCCGTATGAAGAGACTGGTACCCGTTTTTCTTGGGATTGGCGATATAGTCATCGAACTCGTTGGGCACGTGGTGCCAGCGGGAATGTACCAGCCCGAGCAGGGTGTAACAGTCGGCGATGCGAGGCACCAGAATCCGTACGGCGCGCACATCATAGACCTCGGAGAAGTCGATACCCTTGCGCTTCATCTTCCGCCAGATGGAATAGATATGCTTGGCGCGGCCGGTGACATCAAAGGGCGTGATGCCCTGCTCGCTCAACATGTTTTCCAGAAGCACCAGCACTTCGCTGATATAGCGATCACGGTCAAGCCGTTTTTCAGCCAGCTGCCGGGCGATGGCCTTGTAGTCATTCTCGTGCAGGTAGCGGAAGGACAGATCCTCCAGCTCCCATTTTATATGCCCTACTCCAAGCCGATGCGCCAAGGGGGCATAAATATCGAAGACCTCCTGAGCCACTCGCAGGCAACGCTCTCGCGAACTGTTGCGCACTTCACGCAGCATGCAGGTACGCTCGACAATCTTGACCAGTGCCACCCGCACGTCATCCACCATGGTGACAAGCATGCGACGCAGGTTGTCATGCTGGTTATGTTGCTCAAGCCCCTGAGCAGGTGCCTGAAGCTGGCTGATGGCCGCCATTTTCAGCACCCCGTCAATCAGCCCGGCGACCTCGCTTCCAAAGCGCTTGCGCACCGCCTCAAGCGTCACAAGCTCTTCTCGCACACAGCGATAGAGCACCGCAGCAATCAGGGCATCCTCATCAAGCTTGAGCTCGGAGACAATACTGGCCATTTCAAGGCCGATATGCAGGCTGGCCCCCGGGTTTCGCCAGGCACTGTCGGGATGGCGCAGCTCGGCAGCACGTGCCAGCTGCTCCGCCAGAAAACATGCCTGCCGAAACCGCTCGGGCTCCTTCATCCGGACATGAGACTCGAAGACAGCCAACCAGGCTGTCACATCGATATGCCCATCATCCTGCAGTGGTTGATCGTCGCGTACCTTTACCATTGCCTGATTCTCACCTGACGGTGCCCCCTTGTGTTACGGGCCTTCTTTTAACCGCTGCAGGCCATCAACGTGCCAGCAGTACCATGCTTTCCAGGTGCGCTGTCTGCGGAAACATATCAGCCATGGCAGATGCCTGCAGCTGATAGCCACCTTCCATCAGGTAGACCACATCCCTCGCCAGTGTGGCTGGATCACAGGAAATATAGACAATGCGCTCTGGCCCGTCAGTCGCGAGCTGACGACATAGCGCCTCGGCACCGGCGCGGGGCGGATCCAGTACGGCAAGGTCGGCATCAGGCAAGTGTGTAAGCGGTCGCGATAAATCGGCCTGACGCGCCTCAACGTTGCCATCGGGCACGGCCCTGGCGGCATTGGCACTCAGACGATTCACCATGTGTGCCTGCCCTTCCAGCGCAATGACCCTGGCGCCCCGTGCCGCCAGCGGCAGTGAGAAGTTGCCGATTCCGGCAAAAAAGTCGACCACGGTCCGGCCTTTCACATCACCACACCATGCCAGCAAACGCGATACCATGGCCTGGTTGACCTCGGCATTGGCCTGCAGGAAATCACCGTTTTCAAACCCGATACTCAACGGCTCGGACACACCGATGTCCAGCAGATAGTGACCACTCCCGCTACCCGTAACCGTTTCACGTACCAGTGGTGCCTCACGCCCCTTGAGCAACTCGAGGTGAAGCCCCTGAACAGAGGCAAAGGCCTGCCACCGCGCTTCATCCGACGCCACGGCGCGCAGCAGCCGAACGGTCAGGTGCACGCCATCATCGCTGGCAACCAGCATGACATGACCGACGTGACGCGGCGCATCAAGCGTATCCAGAAGCGTCTTCATCGGTGCCAGCAGCGCCTGCAGTGACGGCACAAGTACCGGACACTCCGATACGGCAAACAACCGATCAGTGCCCCGCTTTCGAAAGCCCATGATGACCTGCCCATCGCGATCTACACGGACCCCGAGCCGGGCACGACGCCGATAGGCTATCGCGTCGCCGTCCAGTATCTCGGGCTCGGGCAATGTCATCTGATGACGTGCAAACAGCTCACCAAGCGTATCGGCCTTGTGACGTCGCTGCGCTGCATGCGCCAGATGCTGAAGGTCGCACCCACCGCAGACCCCAAAATGCGGACACACCGGTGTAATCCGGTCACTGGAGGGATCGGCAATGTCTCGCGGATGAGCTTCATCAAAGCGGCGATGGCTATGATGAACCGCCACGGCCACCGATTCTCCCGGCAGAACCCGATCAATGAAAATGGTCTTGCCATCAGCATGGCGGGCGATACCACGGCCATCGTGCGACAGGCGCTCAACGCGAACACGGGTATCGTCCACAGGGCCTGATGCCGGCGCAGAGGACTGCAGTACGCGCTTTTTTGCCGGCCGGTTCTGCCGGCGCTGACCTAATAGAGCCACGTCAGTGCGCTCCCGGAGAATCAATGTGTTCCGGGGCAAACAGCCCGGTCGAGAGATAACGGTCGCCACGGTCACATACAATGAATGCAATGACGGCATTTTCGACCTCTTCAGCCAGACGCAGCGCGCCGGCCAGCGCGCCACCGGAGGACACTCCGGCCAAAATACCTTCTTCACGGGCCAGGCGACGCATGTTGTCCTCGGCCTCTTCCTGACGAATATCCATGACGCGATCCACACGGGCCGATTCAAAAATGCCGGGGCGATACGCTTCCGGCCAGCGACGAATGCCGGCAATGCTGGCTCCGTCCGCCGGTTGAAGGCCGATGATCTGAATCGCTTCGTTTTGCTCCTTCAGATATCTGGACGTCCCCATGATCGTACCGGTAGTGCCCATTGAACTGATGAAATGGGTAATGCGGCCGTCGGTCTGCGACCACAACTCCGGCCCGGTAGTCTGATAATGCGCCAGCGGATTGTCCTGATTGGCGAACTGGTCAAGGCGCTTGCCGCGCCCTTCACTGATCATGCGCTCGGCCAGATCGCGGGCACCTTCCATGCCCTCCTCACGCGTCACCTCGACAAGTGTTGCACCATAAGCCGCCATGGCCTGCTTGCGTTCACTACTGGCGCTGTCGGGCATGATCAGGATCATCCTGTACCCCTTGATCGCGGCCGCCATGGCCAGCGCAATGCCGGTATTGCCCGACGTGGCCTCGATCAGGGTATCGCCCGGTGTTATCTCGCCGCGCGCCTCAGCCCGGGCCAGCATGGACAGGGCCGGGCGGTCCTTGACCGAGCCCGCCGGATTATTGCCTTCAAGCTTGGCCAGCAGAACATTGTTGTTACCGGCGCTGATACGCTTCAAACGTACCAAGGGAGTTTGTCCTACCGTGTCTTCCAGGGTCATGTATGCCATGGATTACTTCCTCATCGGCGCCCGCTCTCTGGCGGACGTCTGGTGTCATCAATAACCGGTCTATCAGTGATCGTGATGGCAGCAACCGTCATGGTCATCGCCGCTGCCATGCTCATGATCGTGTTCTTCAAGCGCCATCATGAGGCCATTTTCCTGGCCACTGATAATCAATCGCTTCATTTCCGCCACAGCCTCCTTGAGTCCCACAAACAGAGCCCGCGCAATAATGGCATGGCCAATATTGAGCTCGTGGATACCGCCGATGGCAGCAATGGCTTCAACATTATGATAGTGGAGCCCGTGACCGGCATTGACCGTCATTCCAAGCTCGGAGGCCATTTCGGCGGCAGCAGTCAGTCGGGCATGTGCCTGTCGCGCGGTCTCGCCTGTGGCATCGGCATACGCGCCGGTATGCAGTTCAATGGTCGGCGCACCAGCTTCAAAAGCCTTCTGAATCTGCTCAGGATCCGGATCAATGAACAGTGATACATCAATGCCTGCTGCGGCCAGGCGGCGACAGGCGGCAGCGATGACGTCAAACTGTCCGGCCACATCCAGCCCGCCCTCGGTCGTCAGCTCTTCACGCCGTTCAGGGACCAGACACACATGGCGCGGCACAATACGCTCGGCCAGAGCAAGCATGGGTTCCGTGACGGCCATTTCAAGATTCATGCGGGTTGTCAGCACTGCAGCAATCAGCTCGACATCCCGCTCCTGAATATGACGACGATCTTCACGCAGATGTAGCGTGATCCCGTCCGCCCCGGCTTCTTCAGCCAGCAGCGCGGCCTGAACGGGATCAGGGTAGCGGGTGCCACGCGCCTGACGCAGCGTGGCGATATGATCAATGTTGACACCCAGTTGGATGCGAGGCGCGTACATGCGAATCTCCTGAATACAGGGAATGGAAACCATCAGTGCGACATGGGAGGCACGGCCGCCCGACGCCGCTTGTCACCGAGTTGCTGGATCAGTTCGCGAGAGCGGAGAGGCCTGTCGCCCAGCAAAGGCGCCAGCGCCTGGCGCGCCAGGTATTTGGCGACCCGGGCATTGGCCGGCTCGCCCCAGTCGCCCTGGGCCATGGCACGAAGGGAACGGCCATCAACCCCCTGGCCCATCGGCACCACCTGAAAGTGGCGCGCTTCCTTCACGTAAAGATAGTGCGAATGCGGGTCGAGGGGGGAGCCTGCACCATCGGCAAAGACGGGATCGGCGTCCAGTGCTGACAGCACTGCCTGCTCGAAGCGACGCAACCCACTCTGGCGACGATCCGGGAATGGCAATGCACCCAGCAGCACCGCATAAGCACCAAAGACATCGGGGACGGCGCCTTCGAGCGGTAGGCAGCGAGCCAGTACTTCATTGGCGTACAGCCCGCACAGAAGCCCTTCACCAGCCAGCATTGCGCCCTGCCCGCTGGACTCGAATACCCTCAGGGTCTTCAGGTCCCCGTGACCTGCCCAGGTAATATGCAAGGGCGAAAAGGGCTGCAGTCGATGCCTTGCCTTGCTTCCCGGTCGCATGACGCCCCGTGCCACGGCCCGGACACGCCCATATTCCATGGTAAGAAGCTCCACCAGTGCGCTGGTTTCACGATAGGGGCGCCGATGAAGAAGATAGGCAGGCTGTAGCTGCATGGCCGGGCTCCCGCGCCTAGTCCAGGTTATAACCGAGACTTTTCAGGGCCCGTTGGTCATCAGACCAGCCCCGTTTCACCTTGACCCACAGCTTGAGCATGACCTTGCTGTCGAACATCTTCTCCATGTCCAGACGGGCTTCCCGGCCAATCTGCTTGATCCGATCCCCCTTCTCGCCGATCAGAATCTTCTTCTGACCATCGCGCTCAACCAGCATCAGGGCGCTGATATGGATGATGTTCGGTTCGGTACGAAATTCTTCGATCTCTACCGTCATCTGGTAGGGAAGCTCATCCCCCAGCTGACGCATGACCTTTTCACGCACCAGCTCCGAGGCAATGAAGCGCGAGCTGCGGTTGGTAATCTGATCTTCCGGAAAGAAGTGCTCGCTTTCAGGCAAGAAGCGCTCGACTTCATCTTCAAGCTGATCCACCTGAGTACCATGGCGCGCTGAAATCGGCAGGATAGCGGCGAAATCGCGCCTGGTACCCAGCTCTTCAAGCCAGGGCAGCAGGGTCGACTTGTCTTCGATCCAGTCCACCTTGTTGACCACCAGAATCACCGGGGCGGTCACGCCGGACAGTCGCTTTAGAACCACATCATCCTCGGCCGTCCACTTGGCCCGGTCCACGATGAAGATAACGGCACTGACATCCCTGAGCGCTTGTGTAGCGGCCTGGTTCATGAACTGGTTGATCGCGCGATTGCGATCCTTGTGCATGATATGCATGCCCGGCGTATCAATATAGACCGTTTGACGATGATCCTCGGTCTTGACCCCCAGCACCTGGTGCCGAGTTGTCTGGGGACGCCGCGATGTAATCGACAGCTTCTGTCCCAGAATGCGGTTCATCAGGGTCGACTTGCCCACATTCGGACGACCGACAATGGCCACAAAGCCACAGCGCAGGGCCTCTTCCTGGGAAGTCGGGGGAGTCTGATCATTCGTCGGAGGAGTCTGATCACTCATGGCGTGTTCCTTTGGTCATGGATTCGAGCTTCTTGAGCGCCTGATCAGCCGCCTGCTGCTCTGCAAAACGCCGGCTTGCCCCCTGCCCCTCGGTAGGTTTGGACAATACTTCGATATGACAGGCCACCAGAAAGGTCTGGGCGTGTGCTTCTCCCTCGACCGATAACACATCGTAGCGCGGGAGAGCATGTTGTCTGGACTGCAGATATTCCTGCAGACGGGTTTTCGGGTCCTTCTGGGTGTCCTTGAGATCCAGCGCGGACAGCCGACTGTCGTACCAGTCCAGCACTCGGTCCTTGATGGCCTCCATGCCACCATCAAGGTAGATCGCACCAATGACGGCTTCCATCGCGTCGGCCAGAATGGAGTCGCGACGATGACCGCCACTTTTCATCTCTCCCGTCCCCAGACGAAGAAATTCACCCAGCTTGAATTCGCGCGCCAGCTCGGCCAGCGTTTGCCCCTTGACCATACGGGCCCTCAAGCGCGAAAGCTGCCCTTCACGAGCCTCGGGAAACCGGCGGTACAGGGCTTCTCCCACCACGAAATTGACAATCGAGTCGCCGAGAAACTCCAGACGCTCATTGTTCTCACCACCAAAGCTTCGGTGCGTTATTGCCAGTTCAAGCCGCGCTATATCGGTAAATGTATAGCCGACGCGCTGGCTGAGCACATTCAAGGGACTGCTCACGTTATTCCTGTTTTATCCAGTATCATGTGTAAGGGCAGAGGCTGCCACGCAGCCTCTGCCGGACGCGTGTCAGTCGATCAGACGCACGCTTGAAAAGCTCGGCAATCCGTCGTGCCAATGCATCCAGACGGCAAAGGCCTTGCCGACGATGTTCTCTTCAGGCACAAATCCCCAGTACCGGCTGTCATTGGAGTGATCTCGGTTATCCCCCATGACGAAGTAATGTCCTTCGGGCACGGTAATCGTGCGAGTCTGAGGGCCGGCATCATTCGGGTTGTTGTAGATTTGATGGCTGACATCGCCCAGATGTTCTTCAAACAACTGTTCCCCGGCGTTGTCAGGGGCGTCCGCTTCCAGCAGTTCCTTGGGCACCGGCTTGTCATTGATGTAGAGCTGCTTGTCTGCGTAACGCAGGGTATCGCCAGGCAGACCGATGACCCGCTTGATAAAGTCAACATCGGGATCTCCCGGGAACCGGAACACCATCACATCGCCTCGCTTCGGCTCGCCAACACTCAGAAAGCGTGTGTTCAGTACTGGCAGTCGCAGGCCATAGGCAAACTTGTTGACCGCGATATAGTCCCCCACCTTGAGGGTCGGGCGCATCGAGCCTGACGGAATCTGGAAGGGCTCGATAATAAAGGAGCGAATGACCAGAACCGCCAGTAACACCGGGAAAAAGGACCGGGAATAATCAACATACCAGGGTTCCTTTTCAGTCCCGCCCGCCGTACGGCGAGAGCGCTTCAGCACCAGAATGTCCAGCAGCCAGACAAGGCCCGTGACCGCCACGGCGACAACCAGCAACAGGGAAAAATCCATCATGCGTTCCTTACGGGATCAATCATTGACTTTAAGCACGGCAAGGAAGGCTTCCTGGGGAATTTCCACCTGACCGACCTGCTTCATGCGTTTTTTCCCCTGCTTCTGCTTTTCCAGCAGTTTCTTTTTACGGCTGACATCGCCGCCATAACATTTTGCGGTGACGTTCTTGCGCAGGGCCTTGACCGTTGAACGGGCCACGACGTGCCCGCCGATGGCGGCCTGCACTGCCACATCAAACATCTGGCGTGGAATCAGCTCCTTCATCTTTTCAACCAGAATGCGGCCACGCGAGTGGGCATGATCACGGTGAATGATTAAAGCCAGGGCGTCTACACGATCACCATTGATCAGGATGTCCAGCCGTACCAGCTTGGCCGCTTCGAAACGCTCAAAGCTGTAGTCAAGCGAAGCATAGCCTCTGGAGATGGATTTCAGCCGGTCAAAGAAGTCCATGACCACTTCCGCCATCGGCAACTCATACACCAGCTGCATCTGACTGCCCAGCACCTGCATATCCAGCTGATTGCCACGACGATTGACGCACTCGGAAATCACGTTGCCGACAAATTCCTGCGGCACAAGAATGGTCGCGCGCACAATCGGCTCACGCATCTCGTTTACATTGCCCATGTCCGGTAGTTTGGACGGGTTCGAGATGTAGGTGATGTCACCGTTATCCATGGCCAGCTCGTAATTTACGGTCGGCGCCGTGGTCAACAGTTCAATGTTGTATTCGCGCTCAAGCCGCTCCTGGATGATTTCCATGTGCAGCGTACCGAGAAACCCGACACGAAACCCGAAGCCGAGTGCATCCGAGTTTTCAGGCACGTAATCAAGGGATGCATCATTGAGCGCCAGTTTTTCAAGCGCGTCACGAAAGTCCTCGTAGTCATCGGAACTGACCGGGAACATGCCGGCATAAACCTGGGGCTTGACCTTCTGAAAGCCCGGCAGACGAGCCACATCCCTGGTTTTCGTGTGAGTAATGGTATCGCCGACAGGCGCACCATGAATGTCCTTGATACCGGCGATGACGTAGCCTACTTCACCGGCACGCAGGATCCCGGTATGCGTCTGCTTGGGCGTAAAGAAACCAATGTCATTGACCTCCCAGTCCCGTCCGGTGGATTTCATGTGCATCCTGTCACCCTTTTTGAGGGTGCCGTCGAACAGACGAACCAGCGAGACCACACCCTGGTAGTTATCGAACCAGGAATCGATGATCAGGGCCTGCAGCGGGCCTTCCCTGTCTCCCTTGGGGGGAGGAATATCACGCACCAGCCGTTCAAGCAGCAGGTCAATGTTCAGGCCGCTCTTGGCAGAGACCTGAACGGCATCATGAGCATCAAGACCGATGATTTCCTCGATCTCGTGAGCTACCTTTTCCGGGTCAGCCTGCGGCAGATCCATCTTGTTCAGTACCGGCAGTACTTCCAGGTTCTGCTCGATGGCGGTATAGCAGTTGGCTACCGATTGCGCTTCGACACCCTGGGCAGCATCCACCACCAGCAGCGCCCCCTCACAGGCATACAGCGAGCGGGACACCTCGTAGGAAAAATCCACGTGCCCGGGTGTATCGATGAAGTTCAGCTGATAGATGTGTCCGTCTTTGGCGTGATAATCCAGTGTTACAGACTGTGCCTTGATCGTGATGCCTCGTTCACGCTCAAGCTCCATCGAATCAAGCACCTGCTCCTTGAGCTCGCGGTCGGTCAACCCGCCACAGACCTGGATGATACGGTCTGCAAGCGTCGACTTGCCGTGATCAATATGTGCAATGATCGAAAAGTTACGGATCTTGCTGAGGTCGCGACGAGTTGCATCTTGCGTCATGGAATACTTATCCACCTGTAAAAGCCATCACGGCACCCGCTTCTCGGGCCACCGGCGGCTGATGAAAAAACAGCAGGCATTGTACCGACATCGGTACGCGAGTTACAGCGCACCATCAGCACGGCATCAATCAGTAGTTATCGACATGGGGATTTCCTGCTGTAGCGGCCCTGCCGACCAAAAGCCTGATCGGCATAAAATGTAGACCCGAGACGACACATACGGCACATCACCCGCCCCGCCGCTCCCCTAACATGCACCTACATCAAGCGTCGACTCTACATGCACCGTGATCCGTGATCACACCCGCAGCCAAGATGACCGGCGCCTCCCAGACCCGATATGCAGCGATGCGAGACTTATATCATGGAAAAGCCGACTTCCCCGAACACCGCCCAAACCACCAGCAATGATCCGTGTGACCCCAACTTCCACGCCTGGTGGAAATGGATGCAGTCCGGTGACACCGCATACCGCGCCCGGTTTGATGCCATGGTCGACTGGCATATCTCCTTCAAGCGCCAGCAACGTGCCGGCCATCTTGACGTCGAGTAATGACCCACCTGCCCATGAAAAAGCCCGCTTTCGCGGGCTTTTTCATGGCTGATCATTTTTTGGGTAACGTGATAGCCACAAAAAGGGGCTGCCCATCACGACTGATGCGAAGTGGCACCGGCTTTTCGGCCGGCAGATGGCCTACCGCTTTCTCAAGCGCCGCCACGTCATCCACGGCCTTGCCATTGAGGCTGGTAATGACATCACCGGGCTGAATACCCGCCCTGGCGCCCGCACCATCGGGATCAACCGACTCAACGACAACCCCCCGATCCACGGACAGCTGACCCTTGAGTGCATCCGTCAATGGTGTCACCTGAAGGCCCAGCGAGTTGTGCCGTTGCTCGTCGGCACTGTCTCCGATCGAGGAGGACTCATCCTTCGGCCAGTCAGCGACAGTAGCCTTGAGCGTCGTGTGTTGTCCGTTGCGAAGCACCTTCATGCTGAGCGTATCACCCGGCGTCAGGTGTCCGACAATACGCGGCAGCTCATCAGAGGAATCAACGGTTTCACCATTGGCCTCAAGAATGATATCACCTGCTTTCAGACCCGCCTTTCTGGCTGGCCCGGTGGGTGCTACATCAGCGACAAGCGCCCCGGTTTCCTGATCAAGGCCGAAGGAACGGGCAAGATCCCTGGACACCGGCTGAATGACAACGCCGAGCCAGCCACGATGTACCTGACCGTCCTTCTTGAGCTGATCGGCAATATCCATCGCCACATTGATCGGAATGGCAAAGGACAGGCCCATGAAACCGCCACTACGGGTATAAATCTGCGAATTGATGCCAATGACCTGACCGTTCAAATTGAACAGCGGGCCACCGGAGTTACCCGGGTTGATGGCCACATCGGTCTGAATGAACGGTACATAAGTGTCATCCGGCAACGTGCGATCAATGGCACTGACAATCCCGGAGGTCACGGAATGGTCAAAGCCGAAGGGTGAACCAATCGCAACCACCCACTGCCCCACTTCCAGCGAGTCCGAATCCCCCATATCAAGCGTTGGGAGGTCGGTGGCATCGACCTTGATCAGTGCCACATCGGTCTTCTTGTCTTCGCCTATCAGCTTACCGGTCAGTTCACGGCGATCATTCAGGCGAACCTTGATGGTATCTGCCCCGTCGATGACGTGTGCATTGGTGAGGATATAGCCATCCTTGCTGATGATGAACCCCGACCCGAGTGAACTGAGCTCACGTCCCTTTGGACGAGGCCCACCGGGTGACCTGGGCTGCTGCGGCCCCATCGCTCCTGGAGGAAACTGATCGCCGAAGAAGTGGCGAAAGAGGTCCGGCAACTGCTGCTGTTCAAAGGGGCTGAATGCCGTATTCACTTCACGCGTGGTGGAAATATTGACCACTGCCGGAGCAGCACTTTTTACCAGCCCGGTAAAATCGGGTAATTGCGCCAGTGGCGCAGCGGCCTGCGCACAATGAGCCGCAATGAGAAAGACCGTAGCCATCAGCCATGTCGACATGCGTCGGTAAACAACATCCATGAAAAACTCCTGGGGTCTGGTGCATCAGGGAGACAGGGCGAAAAACGCCAGGTGGCATCACATTTCATTGACGGCGAGACTTACAATTAGTTCATTGCCGTTACAACATAACTGAAACTTAAACAGCCTGACCAGGGCCAAAAAAAACAGGACCTGACCATGTCAGATCCTGCTCATCGCATTCAGTGGAGACGCAGGACTATTGTCCGGCCACCTGATCATAACCCGCTACGGCATTCGGGTTGTATCCAGCGCCCTGCACGGGTGAGGCAAGGTATCTGGCCCAGGGGGCATCATCGTCATTGGCACTGGCATCACCGGACATCAGCCATGTAGACGCACCATTGACGCGAATCGGCCCATTGGTCGCGCCACTTTCGGAAGGCGTATCGAAAAGCGGCAGGCTGACCAGAGACACATTGGTCCTCATTGAGCCATTGCCTGAAGCACTGACACGCGAGGTATCCAGCGCAAAGTCGTTACTGCCCGGCAACGATGTTTCAGCGCCACCTTCGGCACCGCCACGAAAGACCTGAACACCGGTAATGACCATCAAACTGACTGCCGCCGCAATCGCGGCGCTGCCCATGAAGGAGAACGGCGCATGACGCTTGCCCTGACGATTTGCTGCAGGCTGGCTCTCGGATTCTGCCGCCTGGTGTTCCTGCTCGATTCGAGCACGAATCTGTGCCGAGAAATCCATCGACACATTGATGGGCTGCTCACGCTTCATCACGCTGCGCGCCACATGATATCGCCGCCATGTATCGGCTTCTTCAGGATGTTGCTCAAGCGTTTTAAGGACACGCGGAAGAGACAGCTCATCTCCCTCGTCATCCATTACCGCTGACAGCGATTCCCGCAGATCCTGGTTCATTGCACCCATCCTCATACTGAACACGATTTTTGCTTCCTGCCTACATGGACCACACAACTGTCAGGAAGTTTAACTTCATCAGAAAAAAACGATGCACTACGCCGTAGCGTCAGTATCATCGCCCGGTCCGGACATCAGCGGTGCGATGTGATTATCGACCGCTTCGCGGGCCCTGAAGATCCGTGAGCGCACCGTACCTACCGGACACTGCATGATACTGGCGATGTCCTCATAGGACAGGCCTTCAAACTCTCGTAGTGTAATGGCTGTTTTCAGATCCTCCGGCAGCTTCTCGATCGCCTCGAAGACAGCCGCCTCGAGCTGATCACGAGCCAGGGAGGCCTCTGGGGTTTCGGTATCCGATAGCCGGCCACTGACATCCACGACCTCGGCATCGGAAATATCCAGATCACTGCCCGGCGGCCGGCGGCCGCGGGACACCAGATAGTTCTTGGCCGTATTGATCGCAATGCGGTATAGCCAGGTATAAAACGCACTTTCACTGCGAAACCGCCCCAGGGCACGATAGGCCTTGATAAAGGCCTCCTGAGCCACATCCTGCACTTCCGATTGATCGTTCACGTAACGGCTGATCAGGCCAATGATCTTGTGCTGGTATTTCCTGACCAACAGATCGAACGCAGCGTTATCGCCCTTCTGGGCACGCGCGACCAACTGCTGATCGGTAGTCTTTTCCGTCATGACGCCGACCTTGTATTTCCTGAATCCATTGCGACCGCCATTTCCGGAATCGGCGAAACCAGGGTGCTCTCGTTCCGTACATACTTGTTCATAGCTGGGGATCACCACTGCACGCGCTGGGTCGAATCAACAAGGTGCTAGTGTTCCTGTTTATGGCACGGCTATCAAGGCAGACACCCTGAATTTCGTACGCATCGTTCTCCTTTCCCACCGATCATGGCATGGTAAGATGCCTTCATCGCGCGAGGCAGGCGCATTTCTACCACGGATAAAGCAGGTGTCATTGCACAATGTCTGAACAGCAGGTCAATAACCTCAACATTCTGTCTCAGGACGTTCTTACTGCCCCGGAAACACTGACGCGCGATATACCGCTCAGTGAAGCCGCCGAGCGGGTCGTGATCGACGGACGCAATACCATTCAGCGTATTCTGGATGGCACGGATCACCGGCTGATGGTCGTGATCGGCCCCTGTTCCATTCATGACATCGCATCCGCAAAGGACTATGCGCAGCGCCTCAGAGCCCTGGCCGACAAGGTCGGCGATACCCTGTATCTGGTCATGCGGGTCTACTTCGAGAAGCCGCGCACTACTACCGGCTGGAAAGGCCTCATCAATGATCCACACATTGATGACTCCTTTGATATCGAACACGGACTCAAACTGGCTCGTCAGCTGCTGGTCGACCTGACAGAGCTGGGCCTGCCACTGGCCACTGAAGCACTGGACCCGATTTCGCCCCAGTACATGCAGGACTGCATCAGCTGGTCAGCCATCGGCGCTCGCACCACGGAATCGCAGACCCACCGCGAAATGGCCTCGGGCCTGTCCGGACCGGTCGGTTTCAAAAACGGTACCGACGGCAGTCTGGGCGTGGCCATCAATGCCCTGCAGTCCGTGGCGAGCCCGCACAACTTCCTCGGCATCAACAAGGCAGGCCAGGTCGCCATTACCCGCACCCGCGGCAACCAGTACGGCCACATCGTCCTGCGCGGCGGCAATGGCAAGCCCAATTACGATAGTGTCAGCGTGGCACTGGCCGAGCGTGAGCTAGAGAAAAACGGCCTCAAGCCCAACATCATGGTTGACTGCTCGCATGCCAACTCCAACAAGGACCCGGACCTTCAGCCACTGGTGCTTGATAATGTCACGCAGCAGATTCAGGAAGGCAATACCTCCATCATTGGCCTGATGGTCGAATCCCACATCGAATGGGGAAGTCAGAAGATCCCGGCCGACCTCAAGGAGCTCAAGTACGGCGTCTCCATTACGGATGCCTGCATCGACTGGGAGACCACCGAACGAACCCTGACCGATATGGCCGACAAGCTTCGGGACACACTGCCCGGGCGCGCCCGTTGAATCACGAACTCGGGTATGTGCCGGGTATAAAAAAAGCCACCGCAAGGTGGCTTTTTCATGACAGCGGAATGAATCAGTCAGGCGATGTCGCGCCGAAACGGCGGCAGCGAGTCCAGCAGTGCCTGACCATAACGCCGGGTCAGCACACGCCGGTCCAGTAGCGTAATGGTGCCCTCATCCCCTTCCTTGCGAATCAGCCGACCACAGGCCTGAATCAGCTTGATCGAGGCATCCGGCACCGAAATCCGCATGAACGGATTCCCTCCCTGTGACTCGATCCATTCCGCCAGCGTCGCCCCGACCGGATCATCCGGCACCGAAAAGGGCAAGCGGGTGATCACCACATGCGTCAGGTACTTACCGGGAAGATCAATGCCTTCGGCAAAGCTTGCCAGACCAAAGATCATGCTGCCCTGACCGGCATCCACCGCCTTGCGATGGCGCTCCAGCAGCTCACGCTTGGGAAGCCGGGTCTGTGAAAGTACCCGCTCACCAACAGAGTCAGGCAACGCATCAGTGACACTTTTAAGTTGTGCTCGTGAGGAAAACAGCACCAGCAGAGCTTCGGTATCAGACTGACGCGACAGAAAACTCACGATGGCCTGGTCATGGGCCTCTTTCTGAGCAGGATCAACTGCCTCCTTCGGCACGGCCAGCACCCCTCTGGAATAATCCAGTGCGCTCGGCAGGCTTTGATACCGGTAGCGATTGGCCAGCCCGGCACGCTCCTGAATCCGATCAAACCGTCCCAGCGCCGTCAGGGTCGCCGAGGTAATGACAGCACCGAAGCAGGCGCCCCACAGATGGCGCGCCAGAGTATCCGCGGCGCTGACAGGACTTGCCGAAAAAATCAGCTCTCCTTCATCCATGTTCTGGATTGACTGGGTCAGCCAGCGGGCCCGTGGTGGCTTCTGCGGATCATCCTGCTCGGAAAAGGCCTTCCACAGGGCGTGACAGTCCAGCGCACGGCCATGAATCAGCGCCATCATCGGCAGCCAGCTTTCAGCCTGCTCCCGCTCGATCCCGGTGGCCTTGTCCGGGTCCAGGCTTTCACGCAGCATATCAGTCACTGTTTCCAGCGCCCGCGACAGGGTGGCAAACGGTATAACCAGCCGCGCGGCCTGATCGCGAAGCTCGACAGGCACTTCTCCACGCGGAAAACGGAAATGGCGCGTATTGCCCTGGGACTGCGCCGTGGCACGCTCATCAAAGTCTGCCAGCTGACGGGACACCTGCACGGCCTCACCGATGCCGCTTTCGGCCATGTTAAGGGCCTCGGGCAGGGATTCCAGCAGGCGAGCCAGCGTTGTCTGATGCCCCAGCGCGGTCAGGGCTTCCGGTAAAGACTTCCTGAACTGCCCCAGCCAGCGAAGCGTGCCGTTGACCGGTGAGCGATGATAAAAGTGCTCCAGTGCCTTTTCCGGCAGGTGATGCCCTTCATCAAGCACGTAAATGCTGTCCTTCGGGGCCGGAAGCACCAGGCCACCGCCCAGTGAAAGGTCCGCCAGCAGAAGGTCATGATTGGTCACAATCACATCCACTTCTTCCTGACGACGCCTTGCCTTGAAAAACGGGCAGGCACTGAAATGAGGACAGCGGCGATTGGTGCACTGGCGGTGGTCCATCGTCAGCTGCTGCCAGTGCACCGGGTCAATGGTATCCGGCCAGCTGTCGCGGTCGCCGGCCCATTCGCCACTGCCCAGCGCCTCCGCCAGCGATGCCGCCAGATCGCTGACATCCTTGTCGGGGTCAGCCCACTGTTCAAACAGCGCCATGCTGGCCTGGCCGCCCTCGTGGCCATCCAGAATCTGTTCAAGCCGAGTCAGGCAGATATAGCGGCCACGCCCCTTGGCCAGAGCATAATCAAAACTCAGGCCGCTGTGCCTTTTAAGCATCGGCAGGTCCTGATGAAGCACCTGCTCCTGCAGCGCGATGGTCGCCGTCGAGATGACAAGGCGCTTGCCCCGCGCCCGCGCCACCGGCAGGGCTGCCAGGAGATAGGCCAGCGTCTTGCCGGTCCCCGTCCCGGCCTCAAGCACACATACGTGCTCGTTGCCTACCCGACGCCCGTCAGCATCCTGTTCGATATCTCCCAGGGTTCGGGCGATTTCCGCCATCATCAGCCGCTGACCGTAGCGAGGCGTCAGATCAAGCGCCTCCACCACCTTGCGGTAGGCGCCCTGAATTTCAGCCTTCAGTGCATCATCAAGCATGGTGCCGGCTTACTTTTCGATCGGCTTGCACAGGTGCTCCGGCGGCTGCACACAAGGCAGCTTGTCATTGATGTAGGCTTCGATTTCCGGCATGGCAAACCCGTCTTCCTCGCCGACAAAGCTGATGGAAACACCCGTGGCCCCGGCACGGCCGGTACGCCCGATACGGTGAACATAATCTTCCGGGTCTTCCGGCAGCGTATAATTGATCACGTGGCTGACGTCATCGATGTGAATCCCCCGGCCCGCAACATCCGTGGCCACCAGAATGTCCACTTCGCCGGAGCGCAGGTCTTCGAGCGTCTTGATACGCTGACGCTGCGGCACATCACCGGACAGCATGGCGACCTTGACACCGGCGGCACGCAACTGACTATCGAGCTTGCGCACATGGTCACGTCGATTGGCAAAGACAATGGCCTTGGTGACCTGTTCCTCGCGCACAAGATTGGTCAACAGCGTCAGTTTTTCACTGTCGCTGACCAGATAGACCCGCTGCTCGATATTGTTGGCCGTCTGGGTATCCACCGCGATCTCGACGTAGGAGGCTTCATGCGTCCACTGCGTGGCCAGATTCATGATGTCCTGCGTAAACGTGGCCGAATAAAGGAATGTCTGGCGATCTTCCTTTTTGGGCGTCGCGCGGATAATGCGCTTCACGTCCGGGATGAACCCCATGGACAGCATGCGATCGGCTTCATCCAGCACCAGAACCTCTACCTGAGACAGATCAAGATCCCGTTTCTGATGAAAATCAAGCAGACGGCCCGGCGTGGCGACCAGTACATCCAGTGGACGTGACAGCGCATTTTTCTGTTTCTGATAATCCATCCCGCCGACCGCACAGGCCACTTTCAGGCGCGTAAAGCGCATCAGTGCCTTGGCATCCTTCTCGATCTGAAGGGCGAGTTCGCGGGTCGGCGCAATGATCAGTGCTCGCGGCGCGCCGTTTTTCTGGCCATCAGGCAGCTCTTCTTCCAGAAAATAGGCAAGCACAGAGATCAGAAAGGCAGCCGTCTTGCCGGTACCTGTCTGCGCCTTGCCGACGATATCACCGCCCAGCAGCGTTTTCTGCAAGGACTCGAACTGAATCGGTGTGCAGTATTCAAACCCCTGCTCGTGGATCGCCCGCATCAGGGGAATCGGCAGGTCAAAGTCATGAAACCGCCACTTGCCCGCGACAGCAGGAACCTTGAAATTTGACAGGTCCCACTGCTGCTGACGTGCACCGTTGCCACGGCGTGAACGATTGTTCCGGCGTCTGCGCTTGGGCTGGCGCGACTCATTCTGGGTCGGCTGAGAGGTCTTTTCCGACTCGCTCATAAATAGTCATCACTTCGTTGATTGAAAATACCCGGTGCAGAAGGCGCCAGGCCCTTCATTCCCCCTGCCTGTCACAGGCTGATGCCGGGAATCAGTGGGTCGGAGCGCGTCTCACCAGGACCGAATATCGGACAAACAGTCCCTGAAAGGGCATTATTGTATCAGGCTCGCGCGTTCACCGCTTCCTCCTGCCGGCCGGTCTGATCCACACTTTACTGCAGCAGTCGGGAGCGTCAGTTGGTAAGATGGCGGCGACTGCATTTTACACCCCCTTTGTTTAGTGAGAGTGCCATGACACGACAGAAAAAGACCCGCTCGCTGGCGGACAAGGTGACCATTCGAACCGGCCGCCGCAAGGATTACCGCCAGTGGCGCCACGACAATCCGGACGAAGTCACCTCCTCACGGCGGTATGTTCAGAAAAAGGCTCGCCAGCGCAAGGCGCAGGCCGTCAACAAGCAGGAACGGATGCAGCGCGAGGGCTTTACCCTGCCTCTGCATGGCAACACGCCATCGAGCGAGGAAAGCCACTGACCATGCGTGTTGTTTCCTTCAATATCAATGGCGTACGCGCCCGGCCGCATCAGCTCGAGCACCTGAAGAATACTCTGGACCCGGACGTTATCGGTCTACAGGAAACAAAGGTGCAGGACAGCGAGTTTCCGCGAGAGCATATCGAGGCGCTGGGTTACCATGTCTACTACTTCGGCCAGAAGGGCCATTACGGTGTGGCGCTACTGACGCGCGAGCCGGCCCTGGAGGTCCACTATGGCTTCCCGGACACGATCAAACCCGACATCGGTGCTCATGAAAGTGATGATCAGCGCCGCATGATCGGCGTTACGCTGTCTGCCGAGGATGGGCCGGTTACCATCTGGAACGGCTATTTCCCCCAGGGCGAAAGTCTGGATCACCCGAAGAAGTTTCCGCACAAGCGGCGCTATTATTCCCAGTTGTTTGCCCTGCTGGAACACTACCACCAGCCAAACGACAGGGTGATAGTGATGGGCGATTACAACATCTCCCCGCAGGATCTGGACATCGGTATCGGTGAAGCCAATCGAAAACGCTGGCTGCGAGAAGGAAAGACCAGCTTTCAGCCCGAGGAACGGGCGTGGATGGACCGACTGTATGCACTGGGCCTCAGTGACAGCTATCGCCTATGCCATCCACACAGCACCGACTACTTCAGCTGGTTTGATTATCGCTCGAAGGGGTTCGACCGAGACCCGAAACGGGGCCTTCGAATCGATTTGATCATGGTCAGCGAGGCACTGAAAACCAGGGTCACCGCGTCAGGCATTGACTATGCGGGCCGGGCACTGGAAAAACCCTCTGACCACGCACCGGTCTGGACGGACCTGACACTGTAAGCCACGTCAGGCACTGCCGGCACCGCTTTTAGACGGCGTCAGTGCCTTTCTCCAGGCAAGCGCCTGCTGCCTGATTTCCCCGTCACCCGCGCTGACGGCTTTATCAAGCGCGGCCAGTGCCTGCTGCTGGCGGCCCGCTGTAGACTCGGCCACGGCCTGCAATAACCAGCTGCGTCCCGCATGCTCAAGCCCGGCTGCACGTGCACGGGTCATGGCCGTAACGACCAGGTCCCACTGCCCCCACTGATACGCCAGCTCGCCCATCTGTGACCAGTCCGCTGGAGCCCGGGTATGCTCGGAGAGTGACTGCCAGGCAGTGAGCGCCTGATGTCTGGCCCTGGCCGCTGTCCAGGCATCCGCCAGCTGACGCAAGTGAGCCTCATCGGAGGGCAGGATGCCCTCCTTCAGAGCCTGCTGAAGATATTCGGCAGCGCGTGCCGGCGTCCCGCCCGCCAGGTGCAACCTGATCCGCGTTTCCAGCGCATCGGCCCCGCTCAGCACTCCCCGACGCCAGCCGGCTTCCCAAAGGGCTGCAGCCCTGCCGGGTTGATTCATCTGCTGGTAAAGCGCCACACCACGCTTCCATACCATAGGGTCATCAGGCGCGCGATCAATATCACGCTGAACCAGCCGCTGGGCATTGCCCGCATCGCTACTGTGCTGATAAATCGCCTGCGCAAGTGCACTACGTTCTGACGTCATTGCAATACCGGCCTGCATCGCACGTGATAGCCAGTGCGAAGCGCCAGACCAGTCTCTGGCCTGTACCGCCAGCTCAACCAGGGTCCAGAGATCCTGAGCGGAGGGCGTACTCTGACCGGCCCAACGTTCGAACAGGGCACGACCACGCGCCGTGTCACCGGCCGCAAGCGTCCAGCGTGCAGCCTCACGCAGCCAGTTCCTGCGCAGTGCGATCGGCGCGACGTCATTGTTGCGAGCCCGGTTGAAATACTCTGCCGCCTCCTCTGCCTTGCCCTGAGCAGCAAAGGCTCTGGCCATCAATTGCCAGTAAAGCGCCTGTACCCATTGATCCTGACGACTGGAGGATAACTCACCGAGGGCTCGACGTGCCTGCTCAATGACACGCGCCGGATGGCGGTCCAGCGTGCCCTCAAGCGACTGGATTCGGGTCACCGTCGCCTCCGGCAGGGCCGGCCCGTCTGCCAGTACCGGCCCGACACAGACAAGTCCGGCCACCAGCAGCAATGCAACGCGCAACACCTTCATCGGATCAACCTCGCAACTTGAATTCAATGCGCTGGCGGGTACGCATCGGCTGTGGCCGCCTTGGATACTGCCACTGCGCCACCGCCTCAAGCGCCGCATCGTCAAAGGTGGATCCCGGTCGAGACTCCAGCACCTTGATGGATGCGCGATCAACCCGCCCGCTGCGCAGGATCACATACTGCAGTTCGACATATCCTTCCGTACCTCGCAGCCGTGCACGGCGGGGGTAATCCGGCAGCACCTTGCGCGTGGGCTCGGCGGCACCGCTTTGCATGGCAGTACTGTCACTTTTCTGCCCGCCCGCTGCCGCGGCAGGCGCCGATGAAGGTGACGGATCCTGGGCAGGCGCAGGTGACGGGCTGGGCGTGGGCGGCGCCTTTGCCACACTCAGCGACGGCGCAGCTGTTCTGGAAGGCGACACCTTGGGCGATACCGGGGGCGTCGGGGTCGGTGGTACCGATACGCTACTTTGTACATCCGGCGCCGGTGCCGGCCGGGCTTCCGGACGTGGCGGCGCCGCGGGCGGTGGCGCAGGCCGTTGCTGCGCTCGCGAAGACTGAGCGTCTCCCCTGGCCTTTTGATCCTGCGGTGCCTCTACCATTGATACCGAAAGACGCGGTGGCGGCTCACTGAGAGATTCCGGCGGCGCCACCAGCAGGGCCAGCAAATAGAACAGGCACAACGCCAGAACGGCCCCTCCGATCAGCGCACCGAGTCGACGCCCTGCCATCATGAACCACTCCGGGTTGCGGCAACGGCGATATCATCGACTCCGGCCTGACGGATGGCATCCATGGTTTCAACCAGCAAGCCGGTCCGAGAGCGCCGGTCGGCCTGTACGACGACGCCACCACCACTGCGCTTCACGGCCTGAGCCACCGCCGAGCCGACCTGATCGGGGCTGATGGTTTCACCGTCAAGCCACAGCGCACCCTCGGATGTAATGGCCACCATGACCTGCGCACTGGGTTGCGCCGTCGCCCCGCTGGCTTCAGGTCGCTCGATATCTACCCCGCTTTCCTTCACAAAGCTTGTGGTCACAATGAAGAAGATCAGCATGATGAACACCACATCCAGCATCGGAGTCAGGTCGACCCCGGCGGTGGTATCTTCCTGCAGCTGCCGACGACGTCTACGCATCTACTCGCTCCTCGATGGCTCGTGCCATGCGGTCATGCAGCCGCTGGCCTTCACGCCGGACAATATGTTCAAAATGGCCGGCAAACAGCAGACCCACTACCGCAACGGCCATGCCGGCAAGCGTCGGCAAGGTGGCACGCGCAACGCCATCGGACATCGCACGTGACTGACCGGTCCCGGACAGGGACAAGGTATCAAAGACCTGAATCATGCCGGTGACCGTGCCCAGCAGCCCGAGCAGCGGGCACAGCGCCACCAGCACCTTGAGCCAGGGCAGACTGCCACGCAGGGTGCCAAGCAACTCGTCGCTCCAGCAGGTTCGCAGTGTACGGGCACTCCAGCTGACGTGGTCCTGACGTGCCTGCCAGCGTGTCAGAAGAGCCCTGCGGTCACGTCGATACCCCAGACGCCAGTAGATCCAGCGCTCCAGCGCCAGTGCAAACAACAACATGGCCACGAGCATGATCAATACCAGCACCGGGCCACCGGCATCACTCAACCGTGCAATCGGGTCAAGCAGAGGGGACATGAGCGCCCCCGGTCGCATTTCGGTCGGCAGGACGTTCAAGCCGTTCGGCCAGATGGGCACTGGCCTGCCCTTCCAGCACATTCAGCACCTTGCGACTGCGCGAGGTAAGGCCCGTGTGAGCAAACAGCACCGGAATCGCCACCACCAGACCGATCACCGTGGTGATAAGTGCCTGGGAAATACCGCCGGCCATCAGTTTCGGATCACTGCTGCCGAACACGGTAATCGACTGAAAGGTGCCAATCATGCCCGTCACGGTGCCCAGCAGCCCCATCAAGGGCGCGATGGCGGCAATCAATTTGACCAGAGACTGGCCTCGTTCGATGACCGGCTGCTCGGCCAGCAACAGCTCATCCAGCCTCGCCTCCAGAGCCTCGGGCTCACTGCCGGCATGAACGCCCTTGAAGCGGGCCAGCACTCGACCCAGTGGATTATCATCCTTCGGCTGGTCGAGCTGTTTGATCTGACGCCGCACGCCCAGACTGATTCGCTGTAGATAAAGCCACTGCACCAGCGCCACCAGCAACCCCACGGCACCCAGCGCCAGCGTGATATATCCCACGATACCGCCCTGCTTCAGCCGCTCCATCAGCCCGGGCTGATCTGCCAGCGCCTTGACGATGTCACCGCCGGAGGCATCCACCGGGACAGCGCCCTGACGCTTATCAATGAAGGCGGTCAGTCGATCAGCCACATCGGACGGGGTTCGAGGCGCGACTATCAGCGGCTGTCCTGACTGAGGTGGGCTCAGCAGGTGCCCGGCCGTGAAGCTCATGATGTTGCCAAGCTGCATGACCGGCTGCGCCGATACGGTGCCGTCCGGCCCGGCGACCGGCCGCGGTGCCAGGCTGACCTGACCGGTACGAGCCATCAGCCCTGACAGTTGCTGACCCAGGGTCTGGAAGGTTTCAGCGCTCGGCAGGGCATCGTCGCCGGGACGAGAAGGCACCAGTGAGGGATAGAGTGCCACTACCCAGCTGCCCTTGAGCGAGCCTGCCAGCTTGTCAATCTGGCCGGACAGCGTGTGAGCGACCTCACTGACGCCTGCCCCCTTTTCAGCTCGCTCATCACGCAACTCATCAAGTGTTTTCTGCTGGCTGTCAAAGCGGCGCTCAAGCTCGGTCTGTCGCGTTTTGGCCTGATCACGAGCCGCCCTTGCCTTTTCAAGCGCCGTCGTCAGTTTCGATCGGTCGGCGACCAGCGCATCCAGCCGCGCCTGGTCCCGCGACTCGGCCTCATCGGCCTGTTGATTGAAGCGGGTAATGGCCTCATCCAGTGAACTCGGTGCGGCCGTTGCCGCCACACTGATACTCATGAGTACGCTGCCTGCCAGCAGCATCCAGCCTGGGCGCGTCATGCACCACCTCCGGAAGACGATGTATCGGTAGAGGCCGTCGATGCAGACACCGGCAACGACAGGGGCAGCGTCAGAAGTTCGGGTGCCTGCTGGTCATGGGCCATGCGCACGGCATGACGCAGACTGGACAGGGCTTCATGGTCCAGCGGCTGCCAGCCCTTGCCCTGCCAGACACCGCCCTCATCCCCATCCAGACTCAGGTAGTAGTAGCCGACGCGCCCAAGACGAACAAACTGCACCTGACGCTCGGTCTTGTCTGCACCGTCAAGCTTGCCACGCCAGCTGTCCAGCGTACTGCCGTAATCGATCTCGGAGCGCCATACACTCAGGATGCGCTTGAGTTTCTGGCCGTCCGACATTGATGCACTGCCCAGCATGCTATCCAGGCTGTCGAGGCGTGCCAGACGCTCGTCGTGGCGAAAGGGAAGGTCTGCCGCGACCATCGCACGCAGCCTGTGAGTGAGTGAGGCAAGTTCCCCGGGAAGAGCCTCCCTGATATCCCCCGCCTGGGCCAACTCGGCCTTCTGGCGTGCAATACGTCGAGACTGGTCTTCAACCTGTGCCTCGAGCGAGGCGTTGTAGCTGTCCAGACGATGAATGGACTGCTCGGCATCCCGAAGCGATACCAAAAGGGCGCGAGTGCTGTCATCTGCGGTATCGATCGCGTGCTGCAGACGCTGCTGCTCGGCCTGATGGGCCGATGTCGCATCACGCAATGTGGTCGGTGCCCCCACGGCAGGCATCGACAGCGTGGCAAGACCCAGCGCGCCGACCAGGGCAAGCATCTGCCCGTTGAATACACGACCCTTCACGTGCGTCTCCCGACTCATGGTCATCAAAAATTCTGGCGTGCATCACGATGTACGCGTGATGCTCCCTGCAAGCAGTCGATACGCTAATACAAACAATAACAATTATCAATTACCACGATAATTAATGTCATCTCGGCCACGCAGGCAAAAAAAAGGCATGCCCCAGGGGGCATGCCTTTTTCAACACTGAAGCTTATTCAAAGCTTCTCGGCAAGCTCCGGCAGGACGGTAAACAGGTCACCGACCAGGCCATAATCTGCCACGTTGAAGATCGGCGCTTCATCGTCGCTGTTGATCGCCACGATAACGCGGGAATCCTTCATACCGGCCAGATGCTGAATCGACCCGGAAATACCAACGGCGATATAAAGCTCCGGTGCCACGACCTTGCCGGTCTGACCGACCTGCATGTCGTTGGGAACAAACCCGGCATCCACGGCCGCACGTGACGCGCCGATGGCAGCACCAAGCTTGTCGGCCACGGCTTCGATCAACCGGAAGTTGTCGCCATTACCCATGCCTCGGCCCCCGGAAACCACAACGCGGGCGCCTGCAAGTTCCGGACGCTCACCTTCCGGGCGGACTTCATCGACGAATCGCACGCCGCGGGCCACTTCAACCACTGCCAGCGTGTCGATAGCCGCAGCAGACTGCTCACCCACCGGATCAAAGGCTGTCGTACGAATACTCAGCACCTTGAGAGCATCCAGGCTTTGTACGGTGGCAATCGCGCTGCCGGCATAAATCGGCCGCTTGAAGGTATCCTCGGACTCGATATCGATGACGTCCGACAGGGGCTCGACGTTCTTGAGCGCGGCCAGCCGCGGCAGGATGTTCTTGCCGCTGGTCGAGGCCGCAGCCAGGATGTGACTGTACTCATCCGACAGTCCCGCCAGTACCTGCGCCGTATTTTCCGCCAGCGGATGGGCAAAGGCTTCATTGTCTGCCACACGCACGCGTGATACACCCTCAAGCGCGGCGGCCTGCGCAGCGGCATTGGTCATGTTCTGCCCCAGCAGGACAATATCGATGTCACCACCCAGCCGTTTCGCGGCCGCCACTACACGCGCAGTGGCCGGGTCCAGCTCGCCTCCAAGGTGTTCTGCGAAAATCAGGGTTGCCATCAAATCACCTTTGCTTCGTTTTTCAGTTTATCAAGCAGCGCATCAACGCTTTCGACACGCTCACCGGCCTGGCGCTCCGCAGGCATTTCGACCCGAAGAAGCCGTGTACGCGGTGCAATATCCACCCCTGAATCTGCAACGGAACGAACATCCAGCGGTTTTTTCTTCGCTTTCATGATGTCAGGCAGCTTGGCATAACGAGGCTCGTTCAGGCGCAGGTCAGACGTAATGATCGCCGGAAGATCGAGCGCAATGGTCTGCAGGCCGCCATCGATTTCCCGGGTTACCGTGGCCTTGCCATCTTCGATGAGGACTCTGGAAGCAAAGGTAGCCTGCGGCCAGTCCATCAGCGCGGCAAGCATCTGCCCGGTCTGGTTGTTATCGGAATCGATGGCCTGTTTGCCAAGAAGCACAAGTTCCGGCTGCTCTTCGTCGATAACCGATTTCAACAGCCGTGCCACTGCCAGCGATTCGACCCGCTCATCGGTTTCCAGATGAATGGCACGATCCGCGCCCAGCGCCAGGGCAGTGCGCAACTGCTCCTGAGCGGCTTTCGGGCCGATGGTGACTGCGACAACCTCGGAAGCTACGCCACGCTCCTTGAGCTGAATGGCTTCTTCCACCGCAATTTCGCAAAACGGGTTCATCGCCATTTTGACGTTGGTCAAATCCACATCGGAATGATCGGGCTTGACCCGCACCTTGACGTTGTAATCGATGACGCGTTTCACCGCGACGAGTACTTTCATGATGTCCTCGTTCTTTCAAGTAGGCCGAAATGCCTTATAAGAAAAGCAGTTCCAGCGTGAGGGAAAAACTCGAATAAATTACGCCGCATCGAGCCGATATCGGCGACTGTCATCTGACGGGAAAGGGCCTTGCAACGGCCATCAGGGCCGCGCCGCCACTCCCGCCCGATCAGAAAAAATGCCACAATGACACCAACTTACCTTATTTGAGCACGCCTGCTGTGCCTGTTCGCCATTGTCATGGCCCTGAAGTGTAACATGGCACCGGTTAACAGGCCGTTTACACCGAATGGGGGCAGGTGCCTCATTATAAAAGACATGCCATGCCGACAAGAGCGCACATGGCAAGGAGATCACCTGTTGGACGCCGAACGCGAATACATGGAGTTTGATGTTGTCATCATTGGTGCCGGAGCAGCAGGGTTATCGGCCGCCTGTCGCCTGATGCAACAGGCCAGTGAAGCCGGGACGGAGCTGTCGGTCTGTGTGCTGGAAAAGGGGGCCGAAACAGGCGCTCATATTCTCTCCGGAGCTGTATTCGAGCCTCGGGCGCTGGATGAGCTGTTTCCTGACTGGGAAGCCCGCCAGGCACCGCTGACCATCCCGGTCAGTAGCGACGACATCTTTCTGCTGAGGGATGAACAGGACGCCACTCGCCTCCCCCATATAGCGGTGCCACGCACCATGCTCAATGATGGCAACTATGTGATCAGTGCAGGCAACCTGTGCCGCTGGCTTGCAGAACAGGCCGAATCGCTGGGAGTGGATATTTTTCCAGGCTTTGCCGCTCAGGAGCTTCTGCTGGGCGAAAACGGCGAAGTTCAGGGAGTGCTGACTGGCGACATGGGAGTGAACCAGGCCGGCGAGCCCAGAGAGACCTATATGCCGGGCATGGGCATTAGAGGGAAATACACCCTGTTTGCCGAAGGGGCCCGTGGCCATCTGGGCAAGCAGGTGATATCCCGCTATGCACTGGATGCCGGCAAGGATCCGCAGCATTATGCCCTTGGCATCAAGGAGCTGTGGGACATTCCGGCCGAGCACCACCAGCCGGGCCGAGTAATTCACACCACTGGCTGGCCTACCGAAGGTCATGCCCATGGGGGCGGGTTTCTTTACCATGGCGATAATCAACAGGTCATGGTGGGATTCTTTGTCGATCTTGACTACGAAAACCCCTGGGTATCCCCGTTCGACGAAATGCAGCGCCTGAAACACCACCCTGTCATCAGCAAGCACCTCAGGGGCGGCACACGTGTCGCCTATGGGGCTCGTGCAGTCACCAAGGGCGGGTATAACTGCCTGCCGGACATGGCCTTTCCAGGCGGCCTGCTGATCGGTTGTGACGCCGGCACGCTGAACTTTGCCAAGATCAAGGGGCTGCATACCGCCATGAAGTCCGGCATGCTGGCCGCCGAAAGTGTTTTCGACGCGCTCAGCAAGGGAGACAGCGGCGGCAGGACACTGGAAGGTTACAAGACCCGCGTTGAACAAAGCTGGCTTCATGAAGAGCTTTACACAGCGCGCAACTTCGGCCCGGCCATCCACCGGCTGGGTACCGTTCTGGGCGGTGCATTCAATACACTGGACCAGGCTCTCAATGGCAGGCTGCCTACCCTGCATGACCGCACGCCGGATTACGCCAGACTGCAACGTCAGGTGCGATGCGAACCCATCGACTACCCGAAACCGGACGGCATCCTGTCCTTCGACAGGACATCATCGGTGTATCTATCCAACACCAATCACGATGAAGACCAGCCCTGCCATCTCAAGCTGACTGACCCGAGCATTCCCATACAGGTCAATATGCCCGAGTACGCCGAACCCGCGGTCCGCTACTGCCCGGCAGGTGTGTATGAGGTCGTGGAAGACAGCGAAGACGCACCACGGTTTCAAATCAACTTCCAGAACTGCGTGCACTGCAAGACCTGTGATATCAAGGATCCCGCCCAGAATATTACCTGGGTGGCGCCCGAAGGTGGCGGAGGTCCGAACTACCCCAACATGTGAGGCCCAGAGCATGCTGCCCCGCCTGACGGCGTTACAGGCGGAGCAGCAATGCCCTGTTTCAGGGCGACAGGAGGGACAGAGGCGCCTGCGCCGCGATCAGTTTTCGTGTCCCTGCCGTATCGAACTGAACCGTCAATACACGGCGCTCCCCTTCCCCACTCACGTGCTGAATGGTCCCGGTTCCGAAAATGCGATGATCCACCCGCTGTCCGGGGGGCCAGTCAGTATCATTGCGCAGGGAAACTGTCCGGTTACCGTCGGCCGTGGATGGATGGGGTGCCACATGAGGCTTTTCCATGCCACAAACAGCCAGATAGCGCCTTACCAGAGCCGGCTCCTCGACCGGAAGCTCATCAGGCACCACGGCATCAGGCGCCATCAATCCCCCGATTCGGTCACACTCCTGCCAGGCACTTTCTGCAATGAACCGGCTCGGGCGATGACCGACACCATCATGAACCAGCATCAATGACGCTCGTGCCCGCGTGACTGCCACGTAATAAAGCCGACGCTCTTCTTCAAGACGCGCTGGCGTCAACGGGCTTTCGCGATGATAAAAGGGGAAGTCCTCTTCGTTGAGGCCATACACAAATACCTGGTCCCACTCGAGTCCCTTGGCCCCATGCACGGTGGAAATGATCACTCCGCCGGGCTGATCTTCTACCGGTGCCTTGAGCATGGCGACAAAGCCGGCCGGATCATCCGCCATGGCCTGAGCCTGCTCCACCAGTACCTCCAGTAGCCGCACATCTTCCTCGCCCTTGTCAGGGCGAGCCGCAGCGCGCTTCAGCAGTTTATGTGCATCCAGTGTATCAATGACATGCGTCAGTACCGTCGCCGGTGTCCAGCGCCCCGCCACCCGGGCAAGCTCCACCAGCAGCTCCCAGCGTTTCTTGAGCGTGCGCTGCTGCCCGCGCGATAGCCCACTCAGCTGGGCATCGTTTCGCGCAAACCACTCACCTCGTCGGGCCAGAGCCTCACACAGCATGGTCAGTCGCTCTCGCGCCACGAAGGGGGTCGGCTGGGAAAACAGCAATTCAACATGTGCCGGGTCAGCCAGCAGCGAGGGCTCGCTCGCCAGCTCGATATATCCCGCCAGAGCCTGCACCAGCGGCAGACGAAACACGAATCGCTCCTGACGCCCCAGTTGGAAGGGAATACCGGCCCGCAACAGCTGAAGCTGTACAGGCACACTGAGTGACCAGTGACGCACCAGAATCGCACACTGCTCGAAGGCTGCACTTCTGCCCAGCGAGGCAATGATCGCATCCAGCGATCCGGCTACGGCCAGCGTGGTTGTCGGGGTGCCCTCTGCCGCCAGGCACAAGGGGCGATCAGCCCGCTCGTTGGCACGAATGGCATGGTTGGCCAGCAGCGCGAGGCGGTGGCCATGGCGAAAGGTCCGGGAGAGGGCATAAGGCGTGCTGTCACCAAACACCCGGGCAAACCCGTCCAGCATGGCGTCCGGCCGCGCACCGCGCCAGGCATAAATGCACTGGTCCGCATCCCCGACAGCCATTACCTGGGCCCTTGATCCGGCCAGACTGGCGAGCAGCCGTAGCTGGACTTCATTGATGTCCTGATATTCATCGATAATGATATGGTCCATGAATCCCTGCACCCGGGCAGCCAGCGCCGGGTCCGCCTCCAGCGCCATCAGCGGTCGATACAGCAGGTCGTCATAGGTCATGAGCCCCTGATCGGCCATGCGCTGCTGCAGGTAGTCAAAGGCCTCGATGTAATAGCGGCTGTCACGGCTGTAGCCATCACGTTCAAACAACGAAGACGGGCTTAACAGCTCTGCCTTGACAAGCGCACAGAACTGGCCGAATTCCTCCAGCCGTTCCGGCTCGAGTGCCCATTCTAGGGTGGCGCGATCATCACCGATAGCCTCACCGACGGCCTGCTTGAGCAATCGCTCGCGCTGCCAGTCCGCCTGAAGCAACTGACGCGGGTCGAGCACTCCCCAGCGAGTCAGGCTCTGGGTCAGGCGATGGCCAATGGAATGAAAGGTCCGCACCTGCGGCAGCCGGCTTGCCTGACCGCGTCGGGCGGCCAGCTTGGCCGCAAAATCATCGCGGGCCTGTCGGTTGAACATCAGAATCAGCAATCGTTCGGGCGGAACGCCGTCATTCAACAGCGCATCAACCCGGGCGACCATCGTGGAGGTCTTGCCTGCCCCGGCAACGGCCGTGACGCGTGCATGACCGTCACCATGGTTGATAACGCGCTGCTGCTCGGCGGTCAGCTCAGGCGCAGGCGAATGATCTGTCATGACGTGCCGTCAACCATCCGCCCGAGACACTGCCAGATGCCCTGACTCATGACGCCACACTCGGTCAGGCTGTCGGTCTCCCGGAAGATGGCGTCGTCGACCCAGCGATAAAAGACATTGCGGTGCACTCTGGCCGTCAGGCCAAACCGTACCGGCATCGTGGGCGGTCGGTCGGAATCGTCCAGCATCAAACAATATGAGTCATCCAGCACGAAGCGATCACCCACATCAGTGGTCACTTCCCACCCCTCATCCCGACAGGTGGCATCCATGATATAAAACGGAGTGTCTTCAACCTGAATACGCAACTTTTCCACCGGCGTAACGAGATAGAACTCACCATCACTCTCGCGGCGCATCAGGGTGGCCAGCAGCCGGCGCAGGGGTTCCCGCGTCATCAGCGTGCCATCGTGATACCACTGGCCGTCGTGATCGATGATCAGGGGCATGTCACCGGTCAACGGAGGATTCCAGTCCATCAGGGGCGGAATGGCCGCTGCCGGCTGGCCATCCAGGTGCGCAATAATTCGTTCCAGCATGTTGATAGCCCTGCCTCGTTGTTCAAGCGCTCATGGTGTGATTGATGTGGCCAAGGCGGGACTGTACGTCTTCCGGCATCTGCGGCACTGCATGTCGGAACAGGTGATAAAAGTTGGCGGAAGTCTGCATCGCCACTTCATCCATGCTGATGCCTCGCACCTCGGCGATCATCCGGGCTACTTCGACAACGTGCCGAGGCTCGTTGGATGTGCCTCGGTGAGGAACGGGAGCCAGATAGGGGCTGTCGGTTTCGATCAACAGACGATCCAGCGGCAGCTGCCGAGCCAGCTCCCGCACGTTATCGGCCTGATTGAAGGTCACGATGCCGGACAGGGAAATATAAAATCCGAGCCGTATGGCGCGCCGCGCCATATCAAGGTCGTCCGTAAAGCAGTGAAGTACGCCGCCCACCGCCGGATCAACATACTTCTCCAAAAGCGTCAGCGTATCTTCCTTTGCACCGCGCGTATGAATGATTACCGGCAGCTCCGCCTCACGTGCCACGGCCAGATGGCGTTCAAAGCGCTCACGCTGAACGTCGACCGGTACTCCAGGGGCCTTTCCTTCAGGCGCCATGTAATCCAGTCCGATTTCACCGACGGCAACCGGCTCAAAGGTATCCACGGCCTCGCGGAGCGCCTCAAGGCTTGCTTCTTCATCACGGGTGCGCAGGGGGTGCACGCCAATGGCATAGACCACGTCCGAATGAGCCCGACTGATCTCGACGATCGCCGGCGCATCGGTAATATCCGTGGCGATGGCCAGAAACTGTCGAACACCGGCGTCCCTGGCGGCGTCCAGCGCACCGGCCAGCTCACCGTTATAGGGCGTCAGATCCAGCTTATCGAGGTGGCAATGGGAGTCGACCAGAGTGATCGGGTTCGCCTGAGGGGTCATTAGTCGGGCCTTTAGCTGTTCAACAAGGCCCCTATTCTAGCAGGTCAGCAGGCCGTCTCGCAGGCCCGGGCGCGTCCGACATGATGCACATTGCGCTATAGCGTGAAACTGGTGTGAGTCGTGTTGAGCCTGTCACCCAGCATCTGCTCGATCGTACTGCACAGCCCCTGCTCGGAAGCATCCAGGTGAACGCCGATCCCGGGCAAGCGCCGGCCACTCATTCCGGGCGGCGATACCCAGGCTACGGTACCGGAGACCGGCACACGGTTATCCGTATCCGGAAGGACAATCAACAGAAAAACACGCTGGCCGAGTTCAAAGCGGTCCCTGGTGGGCACGAACAGGCCACCCCGCTCCAGAAACGGCATATAGGCAGACAGCAGGGTATCCAGGCTATCAAAGGTTAATGACAGGGCCTTGTGAGCGCTCACGGTAAACTCCTTGATGATCCGGTGGTCACGATGCCATCAGCTTCTCAGCAGCGCCGCCCACCGAATCAGCCAGGCTTCATACACAAGCTGAGGATTGGGGTTGGCGCCCCGAGCGACCAGGCGACGCTGTTCGCGAGCGTAGTCCAGCAGTTTGAACCAGTCTCTGACGCGACCATTCTTGATCGCCTGACGATATAACGGCATCAAATCCCGATTGCGTACCCCGGCTTCGTCGCCCGAGGTGCCCAGCCGAATCAGATCTTCAAGCCAGGTAATCCCATAATGAAGAATCAACCCCAGGGCCCCCTTGTCAAGACGGGCTGCCTCGGCTACCGGGTCTCCGCCTCGGATCAGGGCATCAAAGCTGTCCTGAAGCTGCTGCCGCAATCGGCGCTGCTCCGGTTCGGCCAGCATTCTGGCCTGAAGGGGCACACCACCAGCCACATCCCACCAGAACAGCGCCTCCTCTGCATCCATATCTCCATGCCGAGTCAGCCACTCAAGCCCCTGCTGTCGTTCGGGCAGGGGCAGCTTCCACTGCTGGCAGCGACTGCGGATCGTCGGCATCACCCGTGACACAATGTCAGCAGAGAGCAGAAATACCGTGCGCGCCCCAGGCTCTTCCAGACTTTTCAACAGCGCATTGGCGGCCGCCGTATTCATGCGCTCGGCGGGGGAAAGATCAATGACGCGATAACCGCCCTGCTGGGCGGTCTGGGATACAAAGGCACTGATGTCCCGAACGGCATCTACCCGGATCATTTTGCCCTTATCGGCAGGATGAACCCGCAATACATCCGGGTGATGCCCTGCCAGCAGCATACGGCAATCGTGGCACGCCCCGCAGGCCACGGCATGCCCCTGAGCACGCCGGCATAAAAGCCGCGCTGACAGTGCATTTACCAGCTGTGATTTTCCCAGCCCCTCGGGGCCGGTCAGCAGGATGGCATGAGGTAGACGCCCGTCACCGAGCACGTCGGCAAAATGATCAAAAAGCGGCTGCTGCCAGGGGTAGGGGCTTACGTCCATGACGGTATCAGTCGATCAAGATGGGTCATGATGTCCTGCTCGATGGCCTTGAGAGACCTGGCCGCATCAATCACCTTGACGCGGCCAGGCTCCTGTGCAGCAAGAGACAGATACCCCTGACGAACCTGCTCGAAAAAGGCCGCCCGCTCCTGCTCGAAGCGGTCTGTCTGTCCGCCTCGTGCAGCGACCCGGTTCGCGGCGTCAGCAACCGGCATATCAAGCAGGAACGTGATGTCCGGCGTCAGGGCCGGATGCACCAGGCCACGAAGTTGATCAATCCAGGCGCTCGGCATTCCCCGTGCAGCCCCCTGGTAGGCGTAAGTCGCATCCGTGAAACGATCACAGACCACAATGGCTCCCCGAGCCATGGCCGGACGGACAACCTGGCTCAGATGCTGCGCCCTGGCGGCAAATACCAGAAGCAGCTCGGCACAGTCATCCAGCGGCTCATCGCTCGACGGATCAAGCAACAACGCACGAATCGACTCTGCCCGGGGTGTTCCTCCCGGCTCCCGGGTTCTGACCACTTCCAGCCCCTGTGCCGCCAGGTAATCACAGACAAAGGTCATGTTGGTGGTCTTGCCGACCCCTTCAGAGCCTTCAAGCGTAATGAAACCACCGTGTGCTGCGCTCATGACTATTGGCCCTGACCAAGTTGATAACGTCGTACTGCCCGATTGTGCTCAGCCAGCGTATCGGAAAACTGATGCCGGCCGCCGCCCTTTGCGACAAAGTAAAGCGATGATCCAGGCAGCGGATGTACTGCTGCATCGATGGCCGCCTTGCCGGGCAGCGCGATCGGCGTAGGCGGTAGCCCGTCGATGACGTAAGTGTTATATGCTGTGATGCCCTTCAGATCCGCGCGGGTAATATCCCCGTTATAGGATTTTCCAAGCCCGTAGATGACCGTGGGATCAGTCTGTAGCCGCATGCCCTTTTCAAGTCTGCGCACGAACACACCAGCAATTTCACGTCGCTCTTCAGGAGCCCCGGTTTCCTTTTCAATCAATGAAGCCAGAATCAGGGCTTCATAGGGCGAAGTCAGTGGCAGATCCTTGTCGCGCTCCGCCCAGGCCTTGTCGACCACATCGGACATGCGGGCAAATGCCTGACGATACAGGTGTAAATCGCTGGTGCCCTTGTGGAACCGGTAGGTAGAGGGGAAAAACCGCCCTTCCGGATTCATTCCCTCATGACCCAGCTCGGCCATCAGAGCGTTGTCATCCAGAGTGCGAGTCGAGTGATCCAGCTTGTCGGCACCATTGATCAACTGACGCATCTGATGAAAGGTCCAGCCCTCCGGGATCGTCAGGCGATAGGTAACCACCTCGTTGCTTGATAGCCTGTCGAGCAACTGATAGGCCGTCATGTCCGGCGTCACCTCGAACTCACCGGCTCGCAGCCTGCGAAGGCGGTCAGGCTCCAGCAGCCCCAGCACCTTGTACGGCCAGACGGCACTGATGATGTCCTGCTGCTCAAGCGATGACAGCACCTGACGCGCTCCCTCACCCCGGGTCACTTCAAAGACGGTCGGGCTTTTAAGGGCTATTGGCTGTGACAGCACAAAACGCCACCAGCCATAGGCACTGGCACCGGTCAATCCAGCCAGAACCAGAATAATCAAACACCATTTGAGAAATCGCATGGGACGGCATCACTGTATCAAGGAGGGATAACCCAGAAAGGGGTGGGCGTCATGCTGAAAGGTACGATGCAGGGCAAGGTCATTCCACTCGGCAAGCAACTGCCCATCACTGCCCATGAGCCGCTCAAGGGGCCAGACGCCCTGCACCGAATTGAAAACCACAACCGCATCGCTATGGCTCAGACCAGCGGTATCTATCGCACTGATGGCCAAAAAGCCGGCATCCAGAAGCGCTGCTCGCAGCGTACCGGCAACACCACTATGGCGAAGGCCGGGCGTAAACCACTGCCCCTGCTCGCACCAGGCTACATTCATGCAGGTGCCTTCCACCAGCTCACCCCGAGCATCAAGAAGCAGACCCTCGGCAATTCGCGGGTCCGTCCACTCTCGACGTGCCATGACATTTTCGAGCCGACTCAGGTGCTTGATCCCTGCCAGTGCAGGCTGGTCCGACAGCACAAGATGACACAGGCGAGCCGTGATGCCTTGCCAGCATGCAGTATTCGCGTCAAAAGGCACGGCGCGACACTGCCAGGCCGGCTCGGCCACCGATGGGGGAAGATAGCCTCGTCCGCCTTCACCACGTGTCACGATCAGCTTGAAGACCGCATCGCCCTGCACCTGACTACAGGCAGCGGCCATCGCGTCGTGCAGGGCCTTTTCAGAAGGCAGTGAAATGCCCAGCCTGCGCCCGCCATCATGCAGGCGAGCGACATGGTACTTCCACAGCATGGGCGTTCCGTCACGTACCAGGATGGTTTCAAACATCCCGTCACCGTAAGCCAGTCCACGGTCGCCAAAGGAGACACCGGACGGCCCGTCCACAACACCCATGCTCATCAGACCCGACTGAAGACCAGCGACCCGTTCGTACCGCCAAACCCGAAGGAATTGGTCAGCACATGGTCGATGCGCATTTCTCGCGCAGTATGGGGCACATAATCCAGATTGCAGCCCTCACCCGGGTTATCCAGGTTAATGGTCGGCGGCGCTACATTATCACGCATGGCCAGTACCGATAGAATGGCCTCGACAGAGCCGGCTGCTCCCAGTAGATGGCCGATCATGGACTTGGTCGAACTGACCGCTACCCGTGATGCTGCATCACCCAGCACTGCTTCAATGGCTTGACTCTCGGCCGCATCGCCTGCCTGAGTCGAGGTTCCATGAGCATTGATGTAATCCACCTGATCACCATTGATTCCGGCATCCAGAAGCGCCTTGCGCATGGCCTGGCCGGCCCCGGTGCCGTTGGGTGAAGTAATGTGATAGGCGTCATCACTCATGCCAAAGCCCGTCAACTCGGCATAGATCGTCGCGCCACGGGCACGCGCATGTTCATATTCTTCCAGCACCATGACGCCGGCACCATCGGAAAGAACAAAACCATCACGATCCCTGTCCCAGGGCCGGCTGGCGGCCTGCGGATCATCATTGCGGGTGGACAGGGCTCGCGCCGAGCCGAAGCCCCCGATGCCCAGCGGCGTAGATGCCATTTCCGACCCGCCACAGACCATGACATCAGCATCACCGTAGGCGATGGTGCGCGCGGAGTACCCGATGTTGTGGGTACCTGTCGTGCAGGCCGTCGTGATCGCGATATTGGGGCCTTTGAAGCCGTGCATGATCGCCAGATTCCCGGCGATCATGTTGATGATCGAGCCGGGAACAAAAAAGGGCGAAATACGACGGGCACCGCCCTTGAGCATGGCGTTATGGTTATTCTCGATCATCGGCAAACCGCCGATACCGGAACCAATGGCTACACCGATACGCTCTGCGTTGTCCTCGGTGCACACGATGCCCGAATCCTGAATGGCCTGCGTGGCAGCCGCCACTCCATACTGGATGAACAGGTCCATCTTGCGGCCATCCTTGGGATTGAAATAGGCACCAGCATCAAAATTCCGGATGGGACCACTGAAGCGAGTATTGAAGCCTGTGGCATCAAAATGCTCGATCGGGCCGATACCACTCTTGCCGGCCTTGATGTTGGCCCATGTCTCGTCGACCGTGTTGCCAACGGGTGTCAGCATGCCAAGGCCGGTCACCACGACTCTTCTGCGAGACATTGCTACTCCTCCAAACTACCCAGTGATTGCGGGACCAGGCCGCGAAAAAATGTCATGCAGCAACAACTGCCGACAGCAAACCACGCATTATACCGATAATTGTGCCTGGTGGGATAATCAGCCCTCATCGATTTACTGGATGACAGCCATTCCATTGACCTTTGTCACGCACGTTAAAGCCCACATAAAGACGAAGCCGTTCTGTTACCAGAACGGCTTCGTCACCTGCAGGCGTCTAGCGACGCGCTCAACGCGGCTTACTGATGAGCGTTGATGTAATCGATGGCTTCCTGCACGGTGGTAATCTTTTCCGCTTCCTCGTCGGGAATTTCAGTATCAAATTCCTCTTCAAGCGCCATCACCAGTTCTACGGTGTCCAGAGAGTCCGCGCCAAGATCTTCGGTGAAAGAAGAGCTGTTCTGGATCTCGTCTTCCTTGACATTCAGCCGTTCGGCTACGACTTTCTTTACGCGCTCTTCGATGGTACTCATTATCTCGTTACTCCTAGTAGGACGAATCCGCTAGCTCAAATCAGCGGGTAGTTTATAGGCCGGCACCGGACGACGCAACCGCGCCGCCACAGTTATCAGCGCATATTCATGCCGCCATTGACATGGATGGTTTCACCAGTGATATAGCCTGCCTGATCACTGGCAAGAAAGCCTACGGCGGCCGCGATCTCTTCCGGCCGCCCCAGACGGGACAACGGCACCTGAGACAACAACGCCTCACGATGCTCTTCGGGTAATTTCTCGGTCATGTCCGTTGCAATGAACCCGGGCGCAATGCAATTGACGGTAATGTTCCGCGAGCCTACTTCACGCGCCAGCGAGCGGGAGAACCCTTCCATGCCCGCCTTGGCGGCAGCATAGTTGGTCTGCCCCAGATTACCAGAGGCGGCCACGACCGAGCTGATGCTGATAATACGGCCAAATCGTGCTTTCGTCATGCCCCGCAGGCATGCCTTGGAAACACGGTAGACGGATTTGAGATTGGTATCCATCACCGAATCCCACTCATGCTCCTTCATGCGCATCAGCAGGTTGTCCTGGGTAATGCCGGCATTGTTGACCAGAACCGTCGGCGCAGCATGCGTCTCGGCAATGTGCTTCAGCACGCCATCAATGGATTCGGCACTGGTAACGTCCAGCATCAGCCCCATACCGTCGACATTCAGGGCAGCCAGATCCTCACTGATCCGCCGAGCGCCGTCTTCAGTAGTCGCAGTACCGATAACGATGAAACCCTGCTGCCCCAGCTGACGGGCGATGGCCTGACCAATACCCCGACTGGCACCTGTTACCAGCGCTACCTTGCGTTCATCTGACATTCGAAGGACTCACTTGTTGTCGCTTGTGCTTTCCCGGGCCATCTCCAGCGCACTGGCCAGACTTTCCGGGTCATTGATGGCCTGACCGCGAATACCACGATTGATCCGCTTGCCAAGGCCTGTCAACACCTTGCCGGGGCCACATTCGATAAAGGTCGTGGCACCCTGCTCTACCATGGCATTGACACAGTCGGTCCATAGAACCGGCTTGTAAAGCTGTTGAACCAGATTGTCGGACAGCGTCGCCGTATTATCGGGCGCCAGCGCATCAACATTCTGAACCACCTGGTAACGCGGTACCCGCACATCCATGTCACCCAGGGCATCGGCCAGCACTTGAGAGGCCGGCTCCATCAACGCGCAATGGGATGGTACGGAGACCGGCAGCGAGATGGCTCGCTTGGCACCCGCCTCCTGACAGGCGGCAATGGCACGTTCGACGGCAGCACGGTTACCGGCAATCACTACCTGACCCGGCGCATTGTAGTTAACCGCCGCAACGATTTCACCCTGAGACGCATCGTGACACGCCGCTTCCACGGTTGCATTATCCAGGCCCAGCACGGCGGCCATGGCTCCAACGCCCTGAGGTACCGCGGCCTGCATGGCCTCCCCCCGGCGGCGCACCAGGCGAACCGCGTCAGCAAAGCCAAGAGCACCAGAGCAGACCAGGGCACTGTACTCACCGAGACTGTGTCCCGCCATGACATGTGGGCGCGGACCTTCAAGCTCCTGCCACACACGCCAGATGGCCACACTGGCAGTCAGCAGTGCAGGCTGGGTGCAGGCCGTTTCGTTAAGCGCCTCGGCAGGCCCTTCCTGAACCACGTTCCACAAGTCATAGCCCAATGCCTGGGCACCTTCCTCGAAGGTCGTTCGCACCACGCTGTAGCGCTCGGCCAGCTCTCTGAGCATGCCAATCTGCTGAGAGCCCTGACCGGGGAACACGAAGGCCAGAGAGTTGGTCATGACAGTCACCTATATCTGTTCTCGTTGAATACCGAAGCAGGGCCAGCGGCCCGCCATACGCTTTCCTGATCAGTTGATTGATCAGGAAAGCGTACCGGCGCGCATCATACGCGAGCCTGCCCATGAGCAAAACCTTGTTCTTGCGTTATTCCCCGACAAGCCACTCCGATAATCGCTCGGGCAAGCGCTGGGAGGCCTCCAGAGCCGCGCGACGAACCGCAAAGGAAAATCCCCGGGCATCCGCGCCGCCATGACTTTTCACCACCGTCCCGGCCAGACCAAGAAAGCTGGCCCCATTGTAGCGCACCGGGTCGAGCTCCTCGCGAAAGCGGCTCAGCGCAGGACGTGCCAGCAGGCTTACCAACCGCGTACGCCAGCTGTGCTCGAATGTCTGATGAAGTCGCTGGCCCAGCATCCGTGCCAGCCCTTCACTGCTCTTGAGCACGACATTACCTACCGCTCCGTCGCACACCACCACATCCACTTTGCCGGAAAATATGGCGTCCCCCTCCACAAACCCCACATAATCAAAACCGCTTGAGGGTGAGGATCTGAGCAGTGCGTCAACATCCCGCACACGGCGCTCGCCACGCCCTGGCTCGACTCCTACGTTCAAAAGCGCCACTCTCGGACATGCCAGCCCATCAACAATACTGGCCATGGCAGCACCCATCCGTGCAAATTGTGCAAGATTTCGAGGAGGCGAGTCGACATTGGCACCAAGGTCCAGCATGTAACAGCGCCCATCGCGCTCCGAGGGGATGGCGGCACTGATCGCCGGTCGCTCCAACCCGGCACTCATGCCGATATAGTGACGGGCCAACGCCATCAGTGCGCCGGTATGCCCGCCACTGACACACGCCTGCGCCCTGCCATCACTGAGTGCGAGAAGGCATTGATGCATGCTTGACGTATCAGGAGCTCTCAGGACCCGAGAAGGCCGGACATCATCACCCACCACATGCTCGGCATGCACAAGGGACATGCGCTCACGTGCATCGCGTAGCGAATCGGGTAAAGCTTCCAGAAAGGGATACAGGGCATCGGAGGGACCAAACAGTGTGGCGCTGTACTCGGCGTTGGCGGCAAGTGCCTGAGCCACCCCGCGCACAGTAGTGCGGGGACCGAAGTCCCCGCCCATGGCATCAACAGCGATACGCACCGATGTGCGCTCAGTGTCGATTATGCGTCGATTTCGACAACCTGACGCCCGCGGTAGAAACCGTCAGGAGCGACGTGGTGACGACGATGCGTCGTGCCGGTTTCCTTGTCTACCGTCAGGGTAGGTGCGCTCAGCGCGTCGTGTGAGCGACGCATGCCGCGCTTGGAACGGGTCTTGCGGTTCTTTTGGACAGCCATGACAGGTCTCCAGTCGTGATTACAAAAATCAGTGTTTGTCTTTCAGCGAGCCGAGCACACTGAAAGGATTGGGTTTGGTCTCTTCACTGACCGCATCGGCATCTCCACTTTTGAGGTCTTCCTGACGAACAGGGCAGTCACTCTCATCGTGGTAGACGACCTGAGGCAGTGTCAGCAACAGCTCGTCTTCAACAACCGGGAGCAGATCGAGCTGCTCGTCTTCCACAAACACCGGCTCGTAGCGGCCCGGCAAGCGAGCTGCAAGTTCGTCAGTGGTCACCAGCCCCAGCAGAAACGAGCTGTCCAGTGATACCGGAAGCGGCTGAAGGCAGCGTTGACACCGCATATCAACATCGGCCCTTAGCCGGCCTTCGATATAGTGTTGACGCTGCATGTCGATACCGAACACCAGTTCGACCTGACACTCGTTGACCTGGTCACCAATCGCGTCGACCAAACGCGAAAAATGGGCAAGCGGAAGAGACCCGCTCAGGAGTTCACCCTGAGAGGCCAGCCGATAAGGCTCAACGGTCTTTGGCAATCGTGTGGTTGACATAGGCGCGCAATAATAGGGATTGTCCCGGGCGCTGTCAAAGTCTATCGCGCTCAACCCCGGCACCGGGCGCATTCGCCTCAAAAGGAAATACCATGACCGACCACCCTGACCCACACCCTGCACGGTCTCGTTTGGTGCTGGCATCCAGTTCACCCTGGCGACGTCAGTTACTGGAAAGACTAACATCGTCCTTCGAGTGCCATTCACCGGACATCGATGAGACACCCCACAGGGACGAGCCCCCGGAAGTACTGGTCGCTCGACTGGCACGACAAAAGGCAGAAAAAACGGCCATTCATCATGCCGGCAGCATTATTGTCGGCAGTGATCAGATTGCCCTGCATGATGGCAGCATTCTCGGAAAGCCGGGCCACATGGACGCCGCCTTCGACCAGCTCAGCCGATTTTCAGGCCAGCATGTACGCTTCCTGACCGCCCTGACCGTCATCGATGCCGCCGGCATGGCGCGCCACCATACAGAGCCCTTTGACGTCTACTTCAGACACCTTACAGCAGAGGAAATCAACGCCTATCTTGCCCGTGAGCGCCCTCTTGACTGTGCAGGGAGCTTTCGCATGGAAGGGCTGGGTATCACGCTGTTCGAACGATTGGATGGTCGTGACCCCAACGCACTGATCGGCCTGCCCCTCATTGCACTGTGCCGCCTGCTGCGCGAAAGCGGCATGGACCCCCTGCTCGCCATGCCGTGACGGCGAACAAAGTGCTTACGGCACCTGATAACGCACAGGAGACCCTGTGGACTGACTGCCTATCCCAAGCCACTGGGCCGCGACCTGGCCCAGCTGGCGCGACAGCCGTTCAAGAGGATCCGGTGACAGGGTATAGTCAACAGCCTTCTCCACGCTGAAACGGTCACGAATCAGCTGATCAAAGGTGGCCACTCCATCGGTCAGGCCATTGACCTGCGCCTGCTCTCCCGTCCATACCAGCCCGGAAAAAAGGGCAGGATCCGAGGCAAGTCGATCACCGCGACCAGCCTTCACATCATTGATGAACTGCTGGTGCGTGGTATCGAGAATGGTTTTCCAGAAGTCACGCTGAGCCTGAGTCACATCTCGAAAGGGATCAAGCAGGTCCTTGTTTTCACCCGCCGTAAAGACTCGCCGCTCTACCCCCAGGCGACCGATGGCCTCCTTGAAGCCAAAGCCCGAGTAGATGACACCGATCGAGCCCACCAGACTGGCCGGCGCCGCATAGATATCATCGGCCGCCGCAGCGATGTAATAGGCACCACTGGCCCCGATATCCTCGATGACTGCCACTACCGGCCTGTCGGGAGAGTGTCCCTTTAGCCGTCGAATTTCCTGATAGATGCGCTGAGACTGCACCGGCGACCCACCAGGACTGTTGATACGCAGTACGATGGCTCGGGCCTTTTCGTCATCAAAGGCATCATGCAATCCCTTGATCACGGTATCGGCACTGGCCGGCCCCTCGGCATCGATCACACCATTGATCCGCACGGTAGCCACATGCGGACCGCCGCCACCTCGGGCTGCCGCGTCAACATCAAGCGACCCCACACCCCGGTAAACCCCGAATACCAGCAGACCGAACAGGCCGATATAAACAAGGCGAAAAAAGATCCTCCAGCGCCGTGATCGACGCTGCTCCCGCGTAATTTCCTGCACCCAGCGATCCATCAACCGCGCCTGATCATCCGGGGCACTCCGTGAACGTGACGGTGCAGGCCGCTCATCGCGGCCTTCCGCCCAGGGGTCAGACGAATCATGATCGCTCATGCCATACACTCCATTGGCCAGAAGTAACGCAAAAAAAGCGCCATCACACGGCGCGCTCAATCCAGTTCACAAGCGCTGCAAAATCAGCCGTTTCATACACCGGGGCATGACGCCGCAACACTTCCGGGGCATGAACCCCATAGGTCATGGCCACACGGTCCATGCCCAGTCGCTGTGCCATTTCAAGGTCATAGGAGGTATCACCGACCATCAAGGCCCTGTCAACCGGCACATTCAGCTGTTCCAGCAGCTCTTCAAGCATCAGCGGTGAGGGTTTTGACTCGGTAAGATCTGCCGTCCGACTGGCTGCAAACCAGTGCCCACAGGCATGGCTTTCGAACTGCCGATCGAGCCCGCGTCTACTCTTGCCCGTAGCCACCGCAAGCGTCAGACCAGGCTGTCGGTGCAACCGGTCCAGGCCCTGCCTGACGCCCGGAAAGAACTGCATCGGGGCATCATGCGTCTCGGCTGCCACGAAATAATCGGCGTAATACTGCCGCATGACCTCACGCTGAGGAGCAGACAACGACGGACACAACACAAGAATCGCTTCCGGTAGCCCCAGCCCGATGATATGACGCACCGCCTCCGATGACAGGGAGCCGGCTCCTGCCGCCAGGGCTGCTCGTTGCATACAGCTCACGATGCGCGCCTGGGAATCCATCAAGGTGCCATCCCAGTCAAAAATGATCAGTTGATATTTCATCTCTACTCCGCCCGGAAAACACCACTCACCTGTAAAGAAAACAAATGCTCAGGTTAAAAGCCGCGCTCGAGCCAGCGCCGAGGTCAATTCATCGCCCATACGCGCCTTGATGGTAACTTCCCGGCCACTGGTCGGGTCAGGAAAGCTCAACTGGTGGGCATGAAGGAACAGGCGCTCAAGGCCGATGCGTCTGGCCATCTGTTCACCTTCCCGAGAACCGTACTTCCGGTCCGACAGCAAGGAATGCCCAGCATGCTGGGCATGCACACGGATCTGATGCGTTCGTCCGGTAATCGGCTCGGCCTCCATCAGTGTCATGCCTGCGAAGGTCTCGACCACGTTGAAGCGGGTTCGGGAGCGTTTGCCATTCTTGTCGACACGCACACGACGCTCACCATTACCGGCATCATAGCGATCCAGTGGTGCACTCACCCAGTCGCGTCGGGCCGGCCAGCGACCTTCCACCAGGGCCAAGTAGCGCTTGTCCATTTTCTTCTGCTTGAGGGCATCATTGAGCGTTACCAGTGCATCACGCGTCTTGGCAAGCAGCAAACACCCTGATGTATCCCGATCCAGCCGATGGACCAGCTCAAGGAAGGTCAGGTCAGTACGGATCTGTCGCAGAGCCTCGATCAGCCCGATCTTGACGCCACTGCCGCCATGGACAGGCAGCCCGGAAGGCTTGTTGATGACCAGCCAGGCATCGGATTCGGCCAGCACACTGCCGGCCAGCACATTCTTGAGATTATCACTGACTTCTCGAACGGCTTCCTCGGGCTTCAGGCGCAGCGGTGGTACCCGCACCAGATCACCGATAACCAGGCGCTGATCTACCTTCGCCCGCTTTTTGTTGACTCGCACCTCACCTTTTCGAATGATGCGATAAATCAGGGTTCGCGGTGCACCCTTGAGCCGCGTCAGCAAAAAGTTGTCCAGACGCTGACCGGCATGGCCACTGTCAATCTCTATCCACTGTACGTCACGCCCTTCAGCCATCCGACATCCTCGTAGCTTGATACATCGATAAGGTGGCCATCTTAACGGATAATTTGACCACGGGGGCGAATTGCTGGGGTGGGGGTTAACTGATATATTGCCAGAGCTTGGACAGGGCCTTTATTTCCTGTTGAAGCGCCTGCACTTTTTCGAGAACACGCAGGCCAAAGCAACGAATAAGATCGGTATGAAATACCCGTTTATGTAATGCCCGGCTTTCTTTAGAAGTTCGGGAAAATAATGACCTCCGTGTCGAAGACCGGCGGCGTTGCATCGGCAAATGCCAGGTGTCTGGTGATAGAAACAAGGACCGGTAGATGACACATCACCGCGACATGTCCTGATATTACCGCGTACTCATCATGATCACGTCATGTACTGATGGCCAAGGCCGTCAAAGGCATGCAAGGCATTCTCGACATGCATTGAGCACAACACACTGCAGACCCGTTCGGCGTCGTTGATGTTTTGAACCCATACTGACGCCTTTTTTGCACGCGGTGTGAAGGGCACGAAAATGACAACTTGTCATCGATGCCAAGGCATCCCTGAACAACTGTTCGCCTTCACCCGTGACATGAAGGCCCTGTAGTGGTTCATGACAGTCTCTCGATGCGCTCTTGTTTTGCGAGACACCATGAAACGAATGTTGATTAACGGCACCCAGCCGGAAGAGCTGCGGGTAGCCATGGTAGACGGACAGCGGATTTACGATCTTGATATCGAATCCGGTGCTCGGGAACAGAAAAAAGCCAATATTTATCGCGGCAAGATTACTCGCGTCGAGCCCAGCCTTGAAGCCGCCTTCGTCGACTTTGGTGCAGACCGCCACGGGTTCCTGCCGATGAAGGAAATTTCTCGCGAATATTTCGTGAAGGATGTCAGCGGTCGCCCCAACATTCGTGAAGTCCTGCGCGAAGGCCAGGAAGTCATTGTTCAGGTCGACAAGGAAGAACGTGGCAACAAGGGTGCAGCCCTGACCACATTTGTAAGCCTGGCAGGACGCTTTCTGGTACTGATGCCCAACAACCCGCGTGCCGGCGGTATTTCACGCCGCATCGAGGGCGAGGAACGTGCCGAACTCAAGGAAGCCATGAGCAAGCTCGACATGCCCGAGAAAATGGGCGTGATCGTGCGTACGGCCGGTATCGGCCGCTCGGCAGAAGAGCTTCAGTGGGATCTCAGGTATCTGACTCAGGTATGGGAAGCCATCACTGAAGAAGCCGGCAAGCGCTCGGCTCCGTTTCTTATCTATCGCGAATCCAATGTCATCATTCGGGCAATGCGCGACTACCTGCGTCAGGACATCGGTGAAGTCCTGATCGACAGCCCCAGCATCCATGAAGAAGCACTGGCCTTTGTTCGTACGGTCATGCCGACCTACGAAAGCAAGATCAAGCTCTATACCGATGACGTTCCGCTCTTCTCACGTTTCCAGATCGAATCACAGATCGAAACGGCTTATCAGCGTGATGTGAAACTGCCCTCCGGCGGCTCGATTGTCATCGACCATACCGAAGCGCTGGTCTCCATCGATATCAACTCTGCCCGTGCCACCAAGGGCAGCGACATCGAGGAAACGGCCCTTCAGACCAATCTTGAGGCGGCAGAAGAAATCGCTCGCCAGCTGCGCCTGCGTGATATCGGCGGCCTGATCGTGATCGACTTCATCGACATGTCACCGGCCCGCAACCGCCGCGATGTCGAAAATCGTCTTCGCGACTCGGTCAAGCTTGATCGTGCACGCGTGCAAACCGGCAGCATTTCCCGCTTTGGTCTGATGGAAATGTCACGCCAGCGTCTTCGCCCCTCTCTGGGTGAAACCAGTGGCGTAGTATGCCCGCGATGTGACGGTCAGGGCACCATCCGTGACGTTCGCTCGCTGTCGCTGTCGGTCATGCGTCTGATTGAAGAAGAGGCCATGAAGGAACGCAGCTCCCAGATTCGTGCCCTTCTGCCGGTGCCGGTTGCCACCTATCTTCTGAATGAAAAACGCAGCGTCCTGGCCGCCGTCGAGGAGCGTCAGAACGTCAAGGTAGTCCTTCTGCCACAACCGGACATGGACACGCCTCACTATGAAGTGCAGCGCTTCCGTGACGATCAGATGGATGAAGATGATATCGGCAAGCCCAGCTTCGAGCTCTCGGCCGAAATCGAACACCAGCTTCATGATGATGCCCTTTCGGCTGAAAAACCCATTCAGCGTACCGAGGCAGCCGTCAAGATGGTGGCTCATGCCCCTGCGCCTGCTTCACTCAAGCAAAACGATGACGCTGCACCAGCAGCTCAGCCTGAACAGGCACAGCCCACAGGCTTCATGGGTCGACTGTTCCGCGGCATGAGCAGACTGCTCGGTTCCGAGTCTGACATTCCCGCAGAGACCCCTCCTGCCCGCCCGGCCACTCGCGAAAAACAGGCTGCCTCCACCAGGCCGACGATAGCCGGCACCGGCAAGGACGGCAGCAATGCATCGTCCGGTACGCGCACTGGCAAAACAGCCGACACCGAGCGCAAGCCGGCTGCCAATGAGCGCAAGTCGGATGACAACGAACGTACGCCTGCCAGCGAAGGCAACAACGGACGCCCTGACAAGCGCCGCAATGCCAACCGTGACCAGGATGGAGAGCGTGACGACAAAAACAGTTCTTCCAACCGTGACCGTCGAAACGGCAAAAACGGCAAGGGCAATAGCGATACACGTGAGCCCCAGGCCAAAAACGATGATCGAAACGCAAATCGGAAGAGCAATAATGGCAACGACCGCAAGCCATCCCAGGCGGATCGCACCGATAAATCCTCGGACAAGCCCGCCGAGAACAAACCGGTAGACTCCAAGGCCGCCGACACAAGTCACACAGCGACGGATACCAGCGGTTCAGGCACCACGCAGGAGGAACAGCCGACCGGTAAGCCCAAGCGTACGCGTAATAATCCGCGCAATCGCACTCGCAAGCAGGCACTGAACCCCAAGGCTGTTGCCGAGCAGGAAACCCTGCAGGCGCAGGGAGACAATGCTGCGCCATCAACGGATACGGCACCCGCACAGGGCAAGCCGACTCATGGCACCCCCACTGCCGAATCGGTACCCAGTGCCCAGTCGCCTGACAGCACCACGAAGAAGGAAGGCAGGACGGAAGCTACAGGAGAGACGGGCACACGTGCCCCCAGCCTGTATCACAAGACACCACCCTCTTCACGTGGCACGTCAAGAAACGAAGACAGCACTCAATCTGCCGACGCACCGTCAGCCGACAGCAAATCAGCAGGCGCCAGCGCCAAGGCGACCGAGTCAGCCAACGCCAAACCGGCAGATGCCAAGGCGGCTGAACCGGCCAGTGCCAAACCGGCAGATGCAAAAGCGACTGAACCGGCCAGTGCCAAACCGGCAGATGCAAAAGCGACTGAATCAGCCAGCGCCAAACCGGCAGATGCCAAGGCCACTAAGCCGGCCAGTGCCAAACCGGCAGATGCCAAGGCAACTGAATCAGCCAGCACCAAACCGGCAGATGCCAAGGCAACTGAATCAGCCAGCACCAAACCGGCAGATGCCAAGGCAACTGAATCGGCCAGCACCAAACCGGCAGATGCCAAGGCAACTGAATCGGCCAGCACCAAACCGGCAGATGCCAAGGCAACTGAATCGGCCAGCACCAAACCGGCAGATGCCAAGGCAACTGAATCAGCCAGCACCAAACCGGCAGATGCCAAGGCAACTGAATCGGCCAGCACCAAACCGGCAGATGCCAAGGCGACTGAATCAGCCAGCACTAAACCGGCAGATGCAAAAGCGACTGAGTCGGCCAGCACCAAACCGGCAGATGCCAAGGCGACTGAATCGGCCAGCGCCAAACCGGCAGATGCCAAGGCGACCGAGTCAGCCAGCGCCAAACCGGCAGATGCAAAAGCGACCGAGTCAGCCAACGCCAAACCGGCAGACACTCTGGCAGAGAAAGCCTCACCGGGCACAACACCTGCCATTGCCCGCGCCGGCACTACAGCAGTGGAGCCAGCCAAAAGCGCTGACAATGCAGACAAGGCCGGGAGCGATACCGCGCCTCCCAAGGGCGCCGGGCTTACATCCCGCGGTCGGGCCTACAACGACCCACGGGAAGTCAAGCGTCGCCAACGGCAGCAGCAGAAGGATCAGGACGCCAGTCAGACCTGATCCGGGGCGCTTGACGTGCCCTCACAAAAAGCCCCTCGGTTGAGGGGCTTTTTTTATAGGTAGGCAGGATAAATAGCATCATCTTAAGGTCAATGTGCCGATAGCTCACCCCAGAAACCAGGCTCACGCTCCAGCACGACCCCGAAACGACCCTGCACGGTCTCGGCTATATAATCGGACAGTGCCAACACATCCTCCGCGTTACCACGGCCATCATGGGTCAGGACAAGCGCCTGACGATCATGAATGCCCACGCCTTCCGGCCACTTCAATCCCTTGAGACCACACTGATCGATCAACCAGGCCGCGGCTACCTTTGCACCGGCACTATCCACCGGATAGATGGGTATTGAAGGATAGTCGCGCTTCAAGCGCTCTATTACGTCCAGAGACACGATCGGGTTTTTGAAAAAACTGCCGGCATTGCCGATATCTGCCGGGTCAGGCAGCTTGGATCGGCGAAGAGCCGTTACAGCATCTGCGACAGTACGGGGTGAAAGCGCAGCCTGCTCCGCCAGATGCGTAAGCCCCTGGTAGCCCAGGCGAGGAGACGGCATGCGGGACAAGCGCAGCACGACACGTACAATAACGACCTGACCGGCCAGCGCCTGCTTGAAAATGCTGTCGCGATATCCAAACAGGCATTGCGCCGAAGACAGAATGCGATAGGCACCGCTCTCCAGCTCGATCAAATGGACTTCATGCACGACATCAGACAGCTCGACACCATAGGCACCAATATTCTGAACAGGTGCAGCGCCTGTCGTACCGGGAATCAGCGCCAGGTTCTCGATGCCCCACCACCCGGCATCACAGCAACGAAGCACCAGCGCATGCCAGTCGATACCAGCTTCAACATGCAGCAACCGGTCAGCCTCGTTGAGCCACTCGCCAAACCAGCAGCCCTGCCCGGTATATCTCAGCACCAGGCCTGATACTACAGATGGCAAAATGACATTACTGCCGCCCCCCAGCACACGGACACGCCACTGTCGTGACTGCGCGATCGCAAGAGTGTCACGCAGCGAGGCAATCGTATCGACCTCACACCACCATTGCGCTCGAGCAGGCAGACGCAGTGTATTGCGCGCCGCAAGATCAATATCCTGACGCATCATGCCTGCCACGGGGCCATTCGCTGAAGTTCATTCAGAAAGGCGTCGCTGGCCTGATCCACCAGTGCATAGACCTGATCAAACGCCTCATTGCCTTCCCCATAGGGGTCAGGTACATCCGTGACATCAAGATGTGGCGCAAACGGCAGGAAAAGCGCAATTCGGGCACGAGCATGCGGTGGGGAACGCCGCTTTATATCGCGCAGATTCGCGCTATCCATGGCCAGAATCCAGTCAAAGCGCTCGAAATCGCTGTCATCCAACTGGCGTGCTCGCAAATCATCCAGGGACAGGCCTCGATCAGCGGCGGCACGGCGGGCCCCCGGGTCTGGCGGCTGACCGACATGCCAGTCACCGGTACCACAGGAATCGATCAGAATGTGCTCTGCCAATCCAGCCTGGGCCACCTTGCTCCTGAAGACGCCTTCAGCTGTAGGTGACCGGCAGATATTGCCCAGGCACACGAACAATACGCGAATGCAGCGTTCACGGTTCGCCATGCGACCTCCGAATCCAGCCACGTACACGCTCAAGGTCTTCCTGAGTATCTACTCCGGGTGGATATGCTCCCTCACACAGGGTGACCTGAATGTGATGTCCATGATACAGCGCCCGTAGCTGTTCCAGCTGTTCACACTGTTCCAGAGGCGCTTCCGGCCAGTTCACATATGCCTGCAAAAACCCTACCCGGTAGGCATAAAGACCTATATGGCGGTGCCAGCCGGCACCAGGCAGCGCAGGCGCAAGCTCGGCAGACAGCGTAAAGGCATCACGCTGCCATGGGATGGGGGCCCGCGAAAAATAAAGGGCCCGGCCGTAGCGATCGCAGACCACCTTGACCACATGCGGCGAGGCCAGCGTCTCGATGGCATCGATCGGCTCGGCCAGAGTGGCAATCGAAGCCTGCGGCACGGCATGCAGGGTATGCGCAACCTGATCGATCAGTTCCGGTGGAATCAAGGGTTCATCGCCCTGGACGTTGACCATACAGGTCTCGGCATCAAGCCCGAGCTGCTCGGCGACATCAGCCAGCCGGGAAGTACCGTTCGGATGATCCGGCCGAGTCATGATCACTTCAGCACCCGCCTGGGAAGCGACTTCACCGACACGCGCATCATCCGTGGCTACCACCACCCGGGAAGACGATGACTTGAGTGCCTGCCGCCACACGCGAACCACCATGGGCTCGCCTTCGATATCAACCAGCGGCTTGCCCGGCAGACGCGTCGAGCCGAACCTGGCAGGAATCACGGTAACGAACCTGCTCATGACGGTTTGGCCATGACCTCATCGGCGTCCATCACACGGGCTTCTTCAACCAGCATGACAGGAATGCCATCACGAATGGGATAGGCCAAGCCACTCTGACGACACTTGAGTTCATTGGCAGCACGATCGTATTCAAGCGATGCCTGGCTTTGCGGACATACCAGCATTGCCAACAGTTCCTTGTCCATGTCTTCTCTCCAAAGGTTACAGCTGCGCCAGACGCTGACGCAGATAATCGATCAGGGCCGGCTCGGGGTGCGCCTCCACATCCAGGGACCAGCAGCGCTCATTGGCAAAACGCCGGCACTTCACGGCGTCCTTGGCGGTCATGACAACCGGCCGATTATCGGCAAACTTCAGATCCTCTGCCGTAAACCGGTGATGATCTGCCAGAGGATGGCGATCAAACTCGACCCCAAGTGATTCCAGCGTTCTGAAAAATCGCTGGGGATTACCGATGCCGGCCGTAGCGTGCACCTTGCCGCTGAACGGCCGGGCATCCACGGGATAGCATACGCCATCGCTCAGATGACGCCAGGCACTGGGCACCAGGGTCATTGCGTATTCGGAAGCATCAACACGGCAATCCAGCTCACCGTTGGTAATCACGGCATCTACCGTGGCAAGCCGCGTCAGCGGCTCACGCAGTGGGCCGGCAGGCAGGCAATGCTGATTGCCGAAGCCCTTCTGCCCATCAACCACCACCAGCTCGATATCACGCCCCAGATACAGATGCTGCAGGCCATCGTCGGAAACGAGAATATCGCAACCGGCAGCGATCAGCTTGCGCGCGGCTCTTGGCCGATCAGGGTCCACCGCCACAGGCAGTCCGGTCTGCTGGGCAAGCATTACCGGCTCATCACCGGCATGGGCAGGATCCGTACTTTCATCGACATACAGCGGATACCGGGGGGCATGGCCACCATACCCTCGTGAGATAATGCCGGGATGCCAGCCCTGCTGCTGAAGCCAGCGAACGAGCCAGGCCACCAATGGCGATTTTCCGGTTCCCCCGAGGGTAATATTGCCCACGACGATTACGGGCACGGAGCCTTCCCAGATCGTTTTGCTGCCGGCCCTGAACTGTTGATGCCTGCGTGCCACTGCCCTTTTGTACAGCGCCTCAAGTGGTGTCAGCATCAGAGGCCATGCCGAGCCATTGTACCAGGCTTGTTCGAGTCGCTTCATGTCGCTGTACCCGCCGTGTCACTGAACTGAATCCGATGAAGAGCCGCATAGGCCCCCTCTCGAGCCAGCAGCTCATCATGGCTGCCGGATTCCACCAGATGACCGTTATCCATTACCACAATGCGGTCAGCCCGCTCGATGGTCGACAGGCGATGTGCAATCACGAAGGTCGTTCGCCCCTTGCATACATCTTCAAGCGCCTTCTGGATATAGCGCTCGGACTCGGTATCCAGCGCGGACGTTGCTTCATCAAGGATCAGAATCGGGGCATCCTTGAAAATCGCACGAGCGATGGCCAGACGCTGACGCTGACCACCGGACAGCATGACGCCATTATCCCCGATCAGGGTGTCATACCCGTCGGGCAGGCGCTCGATGAACTCATCAACATAGGCTGCGCGGGCAGCGGCTATCACATCCTCGCGGGTCGCCTCCGGCTGGCCGTAGGCAATATTATTGGCAATGGTCGTGTTGAACAGCACGACCTGCTGGCTCACCAGAGCAACCTGACGACGCAGCGCCTTGAGTTCCAGCGTCATGATGTCCTGGCCATCAATCAGGATACGGCCACCGGTCGGGTCATAAAAACGCGTCAACAGGCTGACAAGTGTGGTCTTGCCGCTTCCGGAACGCCCGACCATGGCTACCATTTCCCCGGCCCGGGCTTCAAGACTGACGCCATGCAGTACATCACTGTCACCCTTGTTGTAGGTAAAGCGCACCTGATCAAAGGTAACCTCACCACGCACCCGGCCTGGATCAATATGGCCGGGATCCGGCTCAGGGGGATGGTCCGTGATCGCAAACAGCTCCTGTACTGCCGAAAGCCCCTTTTGAATCATGCCGCTGATTTCAGTCAGCGACTTGATGGGTTTTGCCATCAATGAGGCCGCCGTAATGAAACCGATGAATTCGCCCGCATTCATGCCCCCCATGATATCCGGCGCGAGGGCAAGCCATACCAGCAAAGCCAGTGACAGGGCCATCAAGGTCTGAATGACAGGCGCACTGACCGATTTGGTGAGGGATTCCTTGAGGCTCTGCACGCGATTGTATTCGCTGGCACGACGAAAGCGTTCGTACTCGAACTCCTCGGCACCATGCGTACGCACCACCCGATACCCGGTAATGCTTTCAGACGCCACATGGGTGACATCACCCACGGAGCGCTGAATGCGCCGGGCGAGCTTGCGAAACCGCCGGCTGGCGTAGGCCACGACACCGGCAATCAACGGTGTCACGGCAATGAATACCAGTGTGAGCTTCCAGTTGGTCCAGAACAGATAGCAGGTCAGGCCAATGACGTAAAAACCTTCCTGCATGATGACCGTAACGGCCTTGGTTACCGCACCAGTGACCTGCTCGACATGATAGGTAACGCGGGACAGCAGGTGGCCGCCGGAATGCTGATCATAAAATCGGCCGGGCAGGCGCAGCATTTGCCGGAAGACATCGATACGCAGTGCATGCACCACATTGCGCGCAACGCGCTGCATGAAAAAGCCACCCAGGAAGGTACCCACCCCACGGCAGGCAAACATCAATACCACCAGCATGGGCAGGAACTGCCGAAACTGAGCATCCGGGTTCTGGATACCATTGGTCAGGTATTCCATGACCTTGGCAAAGGCCGTACTGGACGCGGCATAAATGCCGTACCCGATTGCAGCCACCACAAAATCCTTCCAGTGTGGGCGCACGTACTTCATGAGGCGCTTGTAAAGCGTCCAGCTACTGGTGTCGTTCACGTCTGCTCCCGCCATCTTCGTTGACTCATAACGTGAGGCCGGCATGCATCACGCCGTCAGGCCATCCATCAAATGCTCCGGCACGTCAAGCCAGGCTCAGGGCGCGGATTCTACCCCAAGGCAGCCCGGTTCGATACCGCCACGGCGCGCCGCCGCCCTGACCGTCACCCCATCAGCAACCGGTGTCAGCGTAATCGCGCCATCCAGTGCCGTACTCCAGAGGCAACTGCCCGTGGCACGAAAGTCCTGAACCACCTCCGGGTGTGGATGGTCATAACGGTTCAGATAGCCTGCACTGAAAATGACGTGATCAGGGCGAAAAAAACGTATCGCCTCGGGATCAGAGCCGGTCCGACTGCCATGATGTGAGGCAATCAGTACATCAATATCTGCCAGCCGAGCGCCATACCGGCGCACAAGCCAGCGCTCCACCCTGCGGCCGGCATCACCCAGCACGAGCGCACGATACGCTGGAGTCTCTACCAGCAGCACGCAGGAACTGTCATTGCGATCTTCCGTGGGGGCACGCCATGTGCGTTCGGGCCACAGAAAGGTCAGCCGTGCATCCCCCTTCTGCCAGCCTTCTCCCGCCACACATCGCCGCGACGGTGTCGCACTCACGGGCACTGACGCGGGGCGCCACAACCGTTCTATGACACCACCGGACGACTCAAGCCAGTGAAGACCGCCGGCATGATCCAGATCCCCATGACTGATGATGACATCATCCAGTACAGGCGCGCGATCCCACAGGGTAGACAGCGGCGCAAAGCCCGAACGAAAACGGGGGCCTGTGTCGTAAAGCGCATGATAGTCAGGCGCCATCAACGACACTGCCAGCCCCTGACCAACATCATGTACCTGCATGGACAGACCGGGAGAGATGTCCGAAGGCGTGGCAAGATGAATCACCGAGCCGGCAAGCAACACTGCCATGATTGCGACCTTGAACATACGACCCACCCCCGGCATACACAGGGTCAGTGCCGCAATAAACAACAGAACGGACAGGGCTTCCCGCAAGGCCTCGGGCACGACAATCACAGGCCATACTGATGCCAGCCAGTGGCTCGCATCCCAGAATACCTGCGCTACCCAGCCGAATATCTGCCAGCACATGACTCCAAACCAGGGCCCGGCAATCCATCCTGCCAGTGCCAGAGGCACCATGATCAGGGTGACCAGCGGAATCGCGACCAGGTTGACCGGCAGTGACAAAACCGACCACTGGCCCAGCACCAGCACGACCAGTGCCCCCATGCCAAACGTCAGTATCAGCTGACTGCGCCACTGACCCCACCACCACCCGGGGATCGGACGGTTCACCCAGGCCATCAGCAATAACCCGACCGCAGCGAAGGAAAGCCAGAAGCCCTGGCGCTGGGTTGCCAGTGGATCCAGCCACAGCACCAGCAGCATGGCCAGCCACCAGCCCTGCCATGGACTGGGCGCGCGACGACCACTGCGGACCCATAATGCCATCAGCGCCATGATGGCAGCTCGTGTAACAGGCGGTGTCCAGCCGACCAACGCCGCATACCCAACCGCCCCCAGTGCGGCCATCACCCATGGGATCGGTGAAACCCGCCAGCGTGATGGCATCACGCATCGCACTACCTGCCGGGTTACCCACCAGATCAATGCAATCACCAGCCCTACATGCAGGCCTGACACCACAAACAAGTGGGTGATGCCCAGCGCCGCGAGCGTTTCCCATTCGTCACGACTCAGAGCCTGACTGTTGCCAAGCGTCAGTGCCGACAACCAGCGCTGCGTATCGGAAGAGATGTCGCGCGCTGCGAGAATGGCGTGCAACGCCTGGCGCAACGATGGAGGCGCGTCATGGATGCGCCTGGCCACGGCACGGCTGCGAACATAGCCCGTGGCAGAGATTCCCTCGCGCAGTAACCAGGCCTGGTAATCGAAACGTCCCGGGTTGTGATAACCATGGGGAGGCTTCAATCGTGCCGTCAGTTGCCAGCGTTCACCCACAAGCACGGCAGGCGCATCGTACCAGTCAAGACGCAGCCGGTTCAGCGGGCCGCACTCAACCATGTCAGTCGCCACCGGCTCACAGCCAGCGACCGTTCCTTCCAGCCGGAGACGATCACTCCCTGCATCAACCCGATCAACCTCGAGCATTAACCTCATATCCCGACCCGCCAGCGTGTCGGCCAGCACAGGGGTCTGATGCTCATGGTGCCAGCCGGCAAACAACACCAGACCTGCCAGCCACATCAACCAGCATCGACGCGTTAGCAACCAGCCCGAAACGATGCCCACCACAAGAAGCCCCACCACCCACCAGAGGAGCTCCTCACGCAGGGAAACAGCCAGCATGGACAGCACCATACCAGGCACGATCAGCAGGTCAGGGTATCTTCGGGCGGCAACTGCTTCACTCCGTGAACGCATTGCCTGTACCATCAAGTCATGCACTGGAGTCAATCGCACCGTATACTCCGTCGCTATTCTTTTTCATCGGACTCTGGCGCTCTCATGCCCCGTCGATTGATCAACCGCTTTCTGCCGGACCCGGAGACACTTCAAAACAAGAAGTCGCTCCGCTGCGTCAGCCACTTCATTGCCAATCCGGCACTGTGGCAGGTATCACGACGCACGATTGGCAACGCCTTCATGGTCGGCATCTTCTGTGCCTTCATGCCGATACCAGCCCAGATGCTGGTGGCGGCGGTTGGAGCATGGCTCTTTCGATGCAATCTACCGCTATCGGTCGTTCTGGTCTGGATTACCAACCCGCTGACCATGCCGGTTATCTTTTACGGTACGTATCGGGTCGGTACCTGGGTATTGAATACACCACCGCGCACCCTGCCGGATCATTTCACGGCACAGTGGATCGCCGAACAGTTGGCTGACATCCTGCCGCCGCTGCTGACCGGCTCATTGATCAGTGGTGTGGTTATCGGGGTCACCACCAATATCTTGATACGCCTGCTGTGGCGCTGGCACGTGTCGCGCCAATGGAAGCGCCGACAGCGACGGCGGCGAACACACATAAAAAAAAGCGCCTGAAGGCGCTTTTTTCATGCTGGAACAAAGGTTCACTGCTGAACCAGATGCCCCTGATCAAGATGCATCACCCGGTCCTGGTGCGCTGCGAGCCCGGTATCGTGCGTCACGATCACAAAGGCACTGCGGCTGCTGGAGGCCACATCATCCATCAGCGCCAGAATGCGCCCTGCCGTGGTCTGATCAAGGTTACCGGTCGGCTCGTCCATCAGTACAAGACTCGGGTCTGTCACCAATGCACGCGCAATGGCAACACGCTGACGCTCGCCACCGGAGAGCTCACCGGGCTTGTGAGCCGCGCGCTTGTCCATGCCGACTCGAGCCAGTATGGCGCGGGCCTTCTCGCGGGCATCGCGGCGCTTCATGCCTCGGATAACCAGGGGCATGGCCACGTTTTCATCCGCGGTAAATTCCGCCAGCAGATGGTGAAACTGATAGACGAAGCCGATATGACGATTGCGAAACCGGCCAATGTCTGTCTCGGACATGCCCTTGATTGACTGGCCGGCGATGACAATATCACCGGCTGTCAAACGATCCAGCCCGCCCAGCAGATTGAGCAGGGTCGTTTTTCCCGACCCGGAACTACCGACGATGGCCACCCGCTCACCGGCATGAACGGTCAACGACAACTCATCAAGCACCGTCAGGTCCTGAGGGCCCTCATGATAGGTGCGGGTAATGCCCTCGCACTGCAGCATGATGTCCTTATTCATAGCGCAATACCTCCGCTGGCTGAATCCGCGCAGCACGCCAGGCGGGATACAAGGTCGACAGAAAACTGAGCAGCAGCGCTACTCCGGTAATAACAGCAACATCACTGCCTTCCAGCCGAGACGGCAGATAACTGATGAAATACACCCCTGGGTCCAAAAACGTGACGCCAAAGGCCTGCTGAAGCCAGGCCACCACATCCGCCACGGTCAATGCTCCGATGATGCCGAAAATCACCCCGAGCACGATACCGACCACGCCAATGGTCAGCCCCTGCACGATAAAGATACCCATGATGGTCATCGGCGTAGCACCAAGGGTACGCAAGATCGCAATGTCGGCATGCTTGTCGGTGACGACCATCACGAGCGTTGAAATGATATTGAATGCCGCGACGGCCACAATGACCGACAACAGCAGTCCGATCATGTGCTTTTCCATCTGGATGGCCTGAAACAGGTTGCCCTGGGTATAGGTCCAGTCGATGCCACGATAGCCTGGCGGCACCTCGTTGATGATCTCTCGAGTCAGCGCATGCGCCATGAACAGATCGTCCAGTTTCAGACGAATGCCCTGCGCCTCGCCGTTGACACGCCCGAGTTTCGCCATGTCCGCGAGGTTGGCATACGCCAGATTGGCATCGAGCTGAGCACCTACACTGAAGATGCCCGAGACATTGAACCGCTTCATGCGCGGAAAGATACCGCCGGGTGTTACCGAAGCTTCCGGTATCATCAAGGTCACTCGATCGCCCACCCCGACGCCCAGACTACGTGCCAGTTGCTGGCCCAGCACCACATTCCAGCTGCCAGGCGACAGGGAGTCCAGCGAGCCCTGCGCCATATGACGGCCGATAATGGACACCTTCTTCTCAGCGGCCGGATCAATCCCGTTCACCATGGCCCCCTGCGCGTTGCCGCCGCTGGCAAACATGCCCTGCTGCTCGACATAAGGCGCAGCGCCGACAATATGCGGGCTTTTGGCTGACAGGGTATCTGCCAGTTTGTGCCAGTCCTGTACCCCACCCACGGCTTCTATCCGGGTATGCGGCACCATGCCAAGAATGCGGCTGCGCAACTCATGATCAAAGCCATTCATGACCGACAACACCAGAATCATGACCGCCACGCCGAGCGTCAGGCCCAGCATGGAAGTCATGGAAATAAAGGAAATAAAACCGTTACGACGCTTGGCCCGCGTATAGCGAAGACCAATCAGAAAAGGGAGGCGGTCCAGCATGTGAAACATTCCTGTCCGTGAGGAGGCGATCATGGTACGCACTTTTCCCCACCGCTGCATCAGCCAGCCACTTTTCTAACGCCGTGGCTTGAGGCATTATCGCGCCCACGCTCCTGGCCCGCTCGCCCCGAAGCAGGCCCCTGTTGATGGATATACAGCGATGACTTACTCCCTGCCGGCAGAATGGTATCCCCAGGACGCCATTCAGTTGACCTGGCCTGCCAGTACCAGCGACTGGGGCCCACTGTGCGACCGCCTGGAAGCCATGCTGGAAGCCCTGGTGCTGTCCGTGACGCGCTACCAGCAGGTTCTGATCACGGTGGAAAACGATGCCACAGGCCAGGCACTGGCGTCCCGCTTCGAGTCCATTGGCGTCCCTTCATACCAATATCACCTGGTGACGGCCTCAGCCGACGATACCTGGACGCGGGATCATGGCCCGATTACGCGCCTGAACGATGGCCATCCTGAACTGCTGGATTACCGTTTTACCGGCTGGGGCGGCAAGTTCGAGGCACAACAGGATAATGCCCTGTCTATTGCCTTGCAGGAACAGGGCGTCTGGCAAGCGCCACTCATCGACCAGCAGGCCCATATCCTTGAAGGCGGAGCCATTGAAAGTAATGGCGCCGGTACACTGCTGACAACGACAGCCTGTCTGCTCAATGCCAATCGAACGCCGGGAGCCACGCGAGAGCAATGGGAAGCCCATGCCCGAGACCAGTGGGGAATCACACAGGTCCTGTGGCTGACCCAGGGCGATCTGGAAGGAGACGATACGGACAGTCACATCGACACCCTCGCCCGCTTCTGCAACGAGACCACGATTGCCTACGTTCGCTGCGATGACCCGCAGGATAGCCATTACCCTGCCTTTCAGGCCATGGAGCAGGAATTGATGGCCCTGCGTCAGCCCAATGGCGACCCCTGGCAGCTGGTTGCACTGCCCTGGCCCAGGGCAGTTCATGATCAGGAAGATGGCCATCGATTACCGGCCACCTATGCCAATTTCCTGATCACCAATGAAGAAGTACTCGTTCCCGTCTACGCTGACCCGGCAGACCTGGAGGCCCTGAACACTCTGGCCTCGGTCTTTCCCGAACGTCGCATTATTCCTCTGGACTGCCGTACAGTAATACGCCAACACGGCAGCCTTCACTGCCTGACCATGCAGCTGCCGCGAGGCACGCTCGCACCGGCAGAGGCCAACGCCAAGACACAGGAGCTGTCATGACCCATCTTCGCGCAGGGCTTGTACAACAACCGGCCTGGCCGGATAAACAGAAAAGTCTGGCAGCCTCGGCAGAAGGCATCCGCGCCCTCGCCGCCGATGGAGCACGACTGGTGCTTCTTCAGGAGCTGCACGCTACGCATTACTTCTGTCAGACAGAAGACGCCGATCTATTTGATCTGGCCGAGCCACTGGACGGCCCGACAACGACCTGCCTGGCCGCGCTGGCTGCCGAGCTCGACATCGTGATCGTGGGATCGATTTTCGAGCGTCGCGCCGCCGGGGTATATCACAACACAGCCGTCGTACTGGACGGCAAGAAGGGCCGAGTCGGTCACTACCGGAAAATGCACATTCCGGATGACCCCGGTTTCTATGAAAAATTCTATTTCACCCCCGGGGATGCCGCCCAGCAGGAAGGGCTTGGCTTTACCCCGGTTGAAACCTCGGTCGGCCGACTTGGCATTCTGGTCTGCTGGGATCAATGGTACCCGGAAGCAGCCCGGCTCATGGCTCTTGCCGGTGCTGATATACTGCTTTATCCCACGGCCATCGGATGGGATCCGGATGAAGAAGACGGCGAAAACCAGCGCCAGCTGGATGCATGGACACTGATTCAGCGCTCACATGCCGTTGCCAATGGCCTGCCGGTCATGGTCGCCAACCGCACTGGCCATGAAGCAGCGCCCGATCAATCGAGTGCCGGCATCCGGTTCTGGGGGGGCAGCTTCATCGCCGGGCCCCAGGGTGAGTTTCTTGAATACGCCGGCGAAGAACCCACGACACTGATTACCGATATCAGCATGGCGCGCAGCGAGCAGGTACGGCGCATGTGGCCCTACCTGCGGGACCGCCGGGTGGATGCATATGGGCATCTGACCCGCCGTTACATCGACTGATCCCATCCCCATCGCCGGGCACTCTGCCCGGCATTACTTCAGGAACCCCATGTCCACCAAACCGCTTTCCAGTTACCAATTGACGGCTGAAATAGAACAGGCCTTTGATGGTGTGGTTGAAGCCACTGCCCGATTCTGTGATGCCGTCGACACCAGAAAGCCTCGCCAGTGGACATTATGTGACACGTCAGCGCCCGCGCAGTGGCTACGCCAGGCTCTGGAGGACATGTGGTATGAAGACGGGCAGGATGGCCGCGCAACGCGCAACTATATTGGCGTGGTACTCGCTGACGATACCACTCTTGAACTCGCCATGGCCCTGAACGAACGCAAGGACCATTTTGGTACACTGGTGGGACAACTGCGCAAGCAATCTGCCAGCGCGGTTGCCGAGCTGAAGGTACACCTGCCACGCCGACACCCTGCAGTGGAAGCACCACTGGAGCAGCGTGGTCTGGCCAGGCTTCACCTCAAACAGACATGGCGACGCCTGCCAATTGCCGAAGCACCGCTGGCCCGCCTGCACCTGTCCTGGTATACCAGCGGACGTTCCATTAAACGCCTGACGGTGGAACAGGCTCAGGAGAAACTGGCAGCATTCAACAATGAGGCGGCACACATCAGAATTCAGTGGCAAAAGCTGGCCGCCCTGCCGAGTGACGAAATCCTGGCGCAGGTTCAGCACCAGGCACCCGTCATGCGTGGCAATCTGTTTTTCAAGGAGCCGCTGGCCGATGGCCATACGCGACGCGCCCTGAACATGGCCCTTCCGTTGATCATTCCGGCCGATCACACTGATCGGTTACCGCTGATCAACACGCCGCCCGCCACGCCGCCGACACACCGCACCCGGGCACGGCGGGAAGATACCCGAATCGAGGATGATCCCTATATTCCCAGTCTGAGACTGTACCGCTATCGCTCACAGTAAATCAGGCGCTATAGATCCTCGGGCCGGGCAGGCAGGTGCTTGAGGTGTATTGATCGGGCCAGCTGAATGCCAGGCCGCAGCAACAATTGCGCACTACCGATGACAAACAGCCAGGTACCGATCGTCAACAGGGTGCCTTCATAAAAGAAACAGAAGCTACCGACCAGAAACCAGAGCCCGATCATCATGTCATTGAGCATGCTCAGGATTTCGTAGCGGCGATGCAGCACGATTTCATCGTGCCCAAAGGTAAAGGTCAGATCACCATCGCTTTTTTTTTCGCGCTGCATCTGCAACATGCCTCCGTTGGTATATCGACAACAGTCGCCTAGAAAATCCGGTTGTAGCCATTCTGGGCGGCGACCCGATAGGCTTCCGCCATGGTCGGGTAATTGAAGGTTGTATTGAGGAAGTACTTCAGTGTATTAGCCTCGCCCTTTTGCCGCATGATGGCCTGACCGATGTGAATAATCTCGGACGCCTGGTCACCAAAGCAGTGGATTCCCAGAATGGCCAGTGTTTCGGGGTGAAACAGGATCTTGAGCATCCCGACACGGTCGTTGGTAATCTGCGCCCGCGCCGTATCCTTGAAAAAGACCTGTCCAACCTCGTAGGGAACACATGCATTGGTGAGTTCACGCTCGTTCTTGCCTACGGAGCTGATCTCGGGAATGGTATAAATTCCGGTCGGGATATCATCCACGAACTGGAAATCGTCATTCAACAAATCCGCTGACGCAAAACGTCCCTGGTCATAGGCGGCACTGGCCAGACTGGGCCAGCCAATGACATCCCCGGCCGCATAGATGTGGGGCAATTCCGTACGATAATGCTCGTCCACCTGAAGCTGGCCACGGGAATTGGCGGTGAGTCCGATATTTTCAAGCCCGAGCTGGTCGGTATTACCGGTCCGACCATTGGCCCACATGAAGGCATCGGCACGCAGTTTCTTGCCGGATTTCAAATAAACCGTAACGCCACCCTCATCCCCTTCAACACGCTCATATTCTTCATTATGCCGTACCAGTACGCCGTTGTTTCTCAGGTGATAAGAGAGCGCATCGCTGATCTCATCATCAAGAAATGACAATAGACGCTCGCGTGTATCGACCAGATCAACCTTGACGCCCAGCCCGGAAAATATGGAAGCATATTCGGAGCCAATGACACCGGCGCCGTAGATGATCAACGTGCGGGGTGAATGACTCAGATCCAGAATGGTGTCGGAACAGTAGATACGGGGATGGCGAAAATCGATATCTGCCGGACGATACGGGCGAGAGCCCGTAGCGATGACGACCTGCTGTGTCTTGAGTTCCTCGACGCCATCGTGGTTATCCCGTACCACAATGGTGGACTCATCCTGGAAGCGCGCCGTACCGAAAAAAAGGTCTACCCGATTATGGGCATAAAAATTGGTCCTCATTTCCACCTGCTGATCAACAACACGGCGGGAATGCTCCAGCACCCGCGAAAATGAAAACCAGCGCGGCTCGCCTACTTCCCGGAACAGCTTGTTGGTATTGAACTCAATGATCTGCTTGACGGCGTGGCGCAACGCCTTGGAAGGAATGGTGCCCTTGTGGGTACAGTTACCGCCTACCGACGACTGAGCCTCGATTACTGCAACGCGCTTGCCGTGCTTGGCTGCATTAAGCGCCGCACTTTCGCCGGCCGGACCGGAACCAATCACTACCACGTCGTAATTATATACAGCCATCTTGTTCCATTAGCTCCTGTCGTGAATATCAGGTACGGCGGCGCGTAGCGTCGTAACCCAGCGAACTGTCTGCACTGGCAGCGGCGCGTGGAACTACACCGGCTCGCTTTTTCTGCTCTTCTTCACAGATTTCATCCTTGCCACCACAGATATCACACCCCTGCTTGAGCCCAAGGTTATTGAGCCCGCCACATGAGCCGGCGATCGGCTTGCGTCCCATCAATACACCGACGGACATGGCTGTCACCAGCAGCAACATGGCTGCAAATACCAGAACCCAAATCATCATGTTTATTCCTCCGGACGATGAATGCTCGTCTGCCTGTTGGCCTGAACCCATTGTATCAAATATGTACGCCGGGATGCTCATTCATGCACCTCAGCAATATATTCACCAGATGAGAGGTGATTACCGTGACGACGCTGTCTGATCAGCAGATGTCGATGACAGTCGCTGACAGGATGTCAGCATCCGCGGCATCTGACGAGATGGATATGCAAGCGGTGGCGTAATCGGCGCATCAACACTCACAAGGCACCGCCGCACCGAACGCTCTCCTGGCCCCGGGGAAAGCATGCTTCGCGTTACCAGCCAGCCCGACACTTCAAGCTGATAGTGCGTTATGCCGCGTGCAGCAAGCTCATGCTCAAAGGCATCCATCAATGCCAGCGCCGGTATCTCCACCGGTTGATCAAGGCCTTGCTCAGGCATGATGGCCAGCGATGGCGGCGCAGCAATCAACCGGGTTTCAAGCCGCATCAACTCATCTGACGAGACGGTGTCCGCCGGCACGGCCAGCCGCCAGGGCAAGGCCAGGGTTACCCCACCGATGTATCGATTCGATTGACGAAAACTGCCTGTTTCAGCATAAAAAAGGGCCAGCCCCGCAAGGGCCAGCCCGATTAAAGTGCAGCCGATAATGCGCATCAGCCGCCAAAGTCATCCAGAAGGATGTTTTCAGGCTCGACGCCCATGTCTGTCAGCATCTTGACGACAGATGCGTTCATCATGGGTGGCCCGCACATATAATATTCACAGTCTTCAGGAGCCGGATGGTCCTTCAGGTAGTTTTCATACAAAACGTTATGGATAAAGCCTGTCGGACCTTCCCAATTATCTTCCGGCTGCGGGTCAGAGAGCGCAAGATGCCATTCGAAGTTCTCGTTTTCGGCTTCGAGCTGGTCATACTCCTCGTTATAGAACGATTCACGCATGGAGCGCGCCCCGTACCAGAACGAAATCTTGCGATCACTATTGAGACGCTTGAGCTGATCGAAGATATGGCTTCGCATGGGCGCCATACCGGCACCACCACCCACAAACACCATTTCAGCATCGGTATCCCGGGCAAAGAACTCGCCAAAGGGACCATATACCGTGACCTTGTCGCCTTCCTTGAGACTGAATACCCAGGTCGACATCAATCCGGGCGGATGGTCCGTATTCGGCGGAGGTGTGGCAATACGGATGTTGAACTTCAACATGCCACGCTCTTCAGGGTAGTTGGCCATCGAGTAGGCACGAATCACCGGCTCGGTGGTCTTCCCGGTCACATTGAACATCCCGAACCGATCCCAGTCTCCCCGGTACTCTTCGGGTATATCGAAATCGCTGAACTTGATGTCATACGCAGGCGCCTCAAGCTGCATGTACCCGCCGGCGCGGAAGGCCACGTTTTCACCTTCCGGAAGGCGCAGTGTCAACTCCTTGATGAAGGTAGCCACGTTCGGGTTGGAAACCACGGTACATTCCCACTTCTTGACCCCGAACACTTCTTCCGGCACTTGAATCTTCATGTCCTGCTTGACAGGTACCTGGCAGGAAAGGCGCCAGCCTTCCTTCTTTTCACCCATGGTGAAATGGCTTTCCTCGGTCGGCAGAATGGATCCGCCGCCCTCGGCTACCCGGCACTTGCACTGCGCGCAGGAGCCACCGCCGCCACATGCAGAAGACAGGAATATGCCATTGGCTGCCAGTGTCTGCAGCAACTTGCCACCAGCCTGGGTGGTCAGCGTGCTGTCCGGATCATCGTTGATTTCAATGGTAACGTCACCACTGGAAACCAGACGGCTGCGTGCCATAAGGATCACGGCAACCAGCCCGAGGACGATCACGGTAAACATGACCACGCCGAGCAGGATAATTGTTGAATCGACCATGTCGAGGTTCCCTATCGCGTTCTAGTTGTAAGCGTCTTAAAGCTGAATGCCTGAAAACGACATAAAGCCAAGCGACATCAACCCTACTGTCAGGAAGGTGATACCCAGCCCCTGCAGGCCGGCCGGCACATCGCTGTACTTGAGCTTTTCACGAATACCAGCCAGAGCAGTAATCGCCAACGCCCAGCCAACCCCGGCGCCAGCGCCATAAATCACTGATTCACCGAAGTTGTAGTCGCGCTGCACCATGAAAAGCGAGGCCCCCATGATGGCACAGTTCACCGTAATCAGCGGCAGGTATACACCCAGCGCGTTGTAAAGTGCCGGCACAAACTTGTCGAGAAACATCTCGAGGATCTGAACGATCGCCGCGATAACGCCGATATAGCTCAACAGCCCCAAAAACGTCAGATCAATGTTTTCTGCCCCTTCAATACCTGTCCATGACAGGGCACCCGCCTTGAGCAGATAGTTCAGGATCAGGTTGTTGACCGGCACGGTAATCATCAGTACCACGACAACGGCGATGCCCAGCCCCAGCGCCGACTGCACCTTCTTGGATACGGCCAGAAACGTACACATGCCGAGGAAGAAGGCCAACGCCATGTTTTCAACAAATACGGCCTTAATGAACAGACTCAGATAATGTTCGAACATCAGACAGCCTCCTGCGCTCGAGTATTGGCAGTAATCTTGAAGTCCGCTTCTTCAACCTGTTCCGGATTCCTGCTTCTGATCGCCCAGATCATCAGGCCGATCACAAAGAAAGCCGATGGCGGCAGCAGCATCAAGCCATTGGTGACGTACCAGCCACCGTCCTTGACGGTATGCAGAAGGGTGTACCCCATCAAGGAACCTGAACCAAACAGTTCACGCACCGCACCCACTACCAGAAGAACAAAGGTATAGCCCAGACCGTTGCCAACACCATCAAGGAAGCTCATGCCCGGGCCGTTCTGCATGGCATATGCCTCTGCACGCCCCATGACGATACAGTTGGTGATGATCAGCCCCACAAATACCGACAGCTGCTTGGAAATTTCATAGGCATAGGCGCGCAGCACCTGATCCACCACAATAACCAGGGAAGCAATGATCGTCATTTGCACGATGATTCGGATCGACGACGGCATGTGGTTACGGATCAGCGAGACAAAGAAGCTGGAAAAGGCAGTAACGGCAATAACCGCAAGCCCCATGACCAGCGACGTCTGCACCGAGTTGGTAACCGCCAGCGCCGAGCAGACCCCAAGGATCTGCAGGGCAATCGGGTTGTTTTGAAAAATCGGCGTCGTCAGGACGCCCTTCGGCGTATCAGCAGCCATGATTATGCTCCTTGAGACGGATCACGAAAACGTGACAGGTAGTTGGCAAATCCTTGATCGCCCAGCCAGAACTGCAATAGCTGAGTTACACCACGGCTTGTCAGTGTGGCACCGGACAGGGCATCCACCTTGTTTTCGGCATTGGGCGTCTGCGCGTCGACGCCGCCCTTCACCAGACGAATAACAGGCGTCATGCTCTGATCAGCATAGACCTGCTTGCCATCCCAGAGGGCTTTCCACTTGGGGTTGTCAACCTCTCCTCCAAGCCCGGGAGTTTCACCCTGCTGGTAAAAGGACAGACCCACGATCGTGTTGCCATCGCCCTTGAGGGCCAGATAACCGTACATGATGGACCACAGCCCCTGGCCACGCACGGGAAGGATGATCTGATCCGGCCTGGCCGGATCGCCCACCAGATACACGGTGGCAAAGTTTTCGCGACGACCGATACCGGCCGGATCATTCCCGCCCAGTGAACGGGATGTCGCCGGATCAGCGGCTGCCGCGAACTGATCAAAGGTCTCCGGATCAAACTTGTCGGAGTATTTGCCCGTATCCAGATTTACAACACGGGGAGTAATGTGACTGAACTGCTCCGCCACGCTATCACCCGGCTTGTAGAGCTCGGCCACCTGCAAAATATTGGTCTTCCGATCAAGTTCCTGGTTGGTCTGCTGGATCGGTCGCAGCGCAACGGCCGCGGCCGATACCACTACCGAACATACAACGCACAGGGAAAACGCCACAATCAGCGTTTTCTTGATGGAGTTGTTATTACTGGCCATCAGGCTGTCTCCTTACCGGCTGTCGCAGTAGCAAGCCGCTTCTGACGACGCTTGACGTTGGCCTGAACCACAAAATGGTCCATCAGAGGGGCGAACAGGTTGGCAAACAGGATTGCCAGCATCATGCCTTCAGGGAAGGCCGGGTTCACCACACGGATCAGCACCACCATGATGCCAATCAGAGCACCGAAGGCGAGCTTGCCCTTGTTGGTCATCGACGCCGATACCGGGTCTGTTGCCATGAAAATCATGCCGAAGGCAAAACCACCGATTACCAGGTGCCAGTACCAGGGCAGTACAAACATCGGATTGGTTTGCGAACCAATCAGGTTGAACAGCGTGGCTGTCAGTACCATACCCAGAAACACGCCCAGAATGATCCGCCAGGAAGCAATGCGGGTCCACAGCAGAACCGCCCCACCGATCAGAATCATCAGTGTGGAAGTCTCGCCCATCGAGCCCTGAATGAAACCGAAAAAGGCATCACTCCAGCTCATCTGCTGCTGCAGCTGTGCCATACCACCCTGAGCCGCCGTGGAAAGTGCAGTCGCACCGGAGTATCCATCGACACCGGGCACCCAGACAGAGTCACCAGACATCTGAGCCGGATAGGCAAAGTAGAGAAAGGCACGGCCTGTCAGCGCCGGATTGAGGAAGTTTTTGCCTGTACCGCCAAAGACTTCCTTGCCAATGACCACACCAAAGGTAATCCCCAGTGCCACCTGCCACAGCGGCGTTGTCGCCGGCAGCGTCAATGCAAACAGCACTGACGTTACAAAGAAGCCTTCGTTGATTTCATGGCCGCGCTTGACGGCAAACAGTACTTCCCAGAAACCACCTACCGCAAAGGTAATGAAATAGATCGGGATGAAATAGGTGGCGCCGAGCACGAAGTTGGCCCAGATACTTTCCGGATCGTGCCCACCGGCCAGTGACATCGTGACCGCGTCACGCCAGCCCGACAGCGCCGAGACGCCCTCGGTCAGCAGTGCTGTATTGGCCTGAAGTCCGGCGTTGTACATGCCGAAGAACATGGCCGGAAACGTACACATCCACATCGTGATCATGATGCGCTTGAGGTCAATCCCGTCACGCAGATGAGAAGTTGACCGCGTTACGCTGGGTGGCGAGTAGAAAATGGTATCTACCGCTTCATACAGCGCATAGAACTTTTCGTACCGGCCACCACTATGGAAATGAGGCTCGACCTTGTCGAGAACCTGTCGAATGCCCATTTATTAAGCCTCTTTCTCAATTGTCGCGAGATTGTCACGCAGAATGGGTCCGTACTCGTACTTGCCGGGGCATACGTAAGTGCACAGGGCGAGATCTTCTTCATCCAGCTCAAGACATCCCAGCTCCATGGCCGATTCGATATCCCCGACGATCAGCGAGCGAAGCAGCTGGGTCGGCAGAATATCAAGCGGCATGACGGTTTCGTAGGCACCTACCGGTACCATGGCGCGCTCGGAACCATTGGTGTTGGTAGTAGGCCGGTAATCTTTCAGCCCGGTAATGCGGGACATGTATATGCCCAGTACGGAGTGACGCTTGGCACCCGGTGACAGCCAGCCCATGAAGCTGTGCTTGTCGCCCTCTTCGATCAGGGATGCCTGGGTATGAAAACGTCCCAGATAATGCTCGGCGCCGCGCGCAGTACGACCACCAAAGACAGACCCCGAGATCACCCGCGTATCATCCGGCTTGATGATTTCACCCTGCAGCAATTCCTCAAGGCTCGCTCCCAGGCAGGTACGTATCAGACGGGGCTTCTCGGCACGCGGGCCACCAATGGCAATAACCCGTTCGCTGTTCAGCACACCACCATGAAACAGCTCACCGATGGCAATCACATCCTGATACCCGATATGCCAGACCTGTCGATTCAGGCCAACCGGAGAAAGAAAGTGAATATGTGTTCCCGGCAACCCGGCAGGATGCTTGCCGCCAAAGGAGGCATAGGACACATCCTTCTCGTCTTCACCGGTTCGACCGTCAGGCGCCTTGCAGACGATAACGCGCCCTGAGGTCAACCGCTTGAGAACGCGCAGCCCTCGCTTGAAGGCACCGGCACGTTCATCAATGATCACACTCGGATCAGCCGAGAGCGGATGCGTATCCATGGCGGTCACGAAAATATCGGCCGGCTCGGAGGTTAACGCAGGCACACGCGAGAATGGACGGGTACGGAAGGCCGTCCACAGACCGGATGCCACCAGTTGCTCTACGGCCGCATCCCGAGACAGGGAGGCAAGCTGGTCATCACTGTAGGCAGTGAATTGTACCGGCTCCATTCCCTGGTCCTTGCGGATGACCACAGACAACAGGCGCCGTTTTTCTCCGCGGTTGATTGCCACGACCTCACCCGAGGCAGGGGCGGTATACATGACGCCGTCGGTTTTCTTGTCCGAAAAGAGCGCCTGACCCAATGCGACCTTATCGCCTTCACGTACCAGCATGGTGGGCTTCATGCCCACATAGTCACTGCCGAGAATTGCTACGTGACGGACATCACGACCGGTCTCGATGCGCTGCTCCGGCGCACCGGCGATCGGGAGGTCCAAGCCTCGCTTGACTTCAATCATAGTCTCGCTCAATTGTCGGTTCTGATTTTTGTGCACGGTATAGCGGGAGGAAAGCATGCTCGAAAAGCACTGTCACAGATAATCACACCCGGCGCTGGCGCGGATGAAACCCGATATCGTTGTTAATCAGATGGTTGTTGCGAAGACCCGAGATAAACGAGCCCGATAAAAACCGGATTATTATAAAGAGGGAACGCTCGAAAGGCTATCAATCCCTAAACCGGGTTACAAACACAAAAGCCCTTTTAGACTAAAGTCTAAAAGGGCTTGCACCTGAAAGGTATGATCAGGCAGGCAGCTCGATCAACTTCTGGCAGGCCATGCGCTGAACAAGGCGCGTTACCTGACAGCTGTAACCGTACTCATTGTCGTACCACACATACAGCACGATCTGGCGCCCTTCCGCGATGGTAGCCTCGCCATCGACAATCCCGGCATGCCGATTACCGACAAAATCCGATGACACTACTTCCGGTGAGCACACGTAATCGATCTGGTGGCCCAGCGATGAGTGGATGGAAATATCGCGAAGGTAGTCGTTGAGTTCGGCCCGATCGGTTTCGCTGGTCAAGGTAAGATTAAGAATGGCCAGCGATACATTGGGGGTTGGCACACGAATGGCATTGCCGGTCAGCTTGCCATCAAGCTCGGGCAGCGCCTTGACAACCGCCTTGGCTGCACCGGTTTCAGTGATGACCATGTTAAGTGCAGCACTGCGCCCGCGTCGCTCGGCCTTGTGAAAATTATCGATCAGGTTCTGGTCATTGGTGTAGGAATGCACCGTCTCAACATGACCATGCTCGATCCCGAAACGATCATTCAGCACCTTGAGCACCGGTGTAATCGCGTTGGTCGTGCATGAGGCCGCCGAGATGATGTCATCACCGTCAGTCACGCTGTCATCATTGATACCCATGACGATGTTCTTGAGATCGCCCTTGCCCGGCGCCGTCAGCAGCACCTTCGCTACACCCCTGGCTTCAAGATGCTGCGCCAGTCCATCGCGATCACGCCACTTGCCGGTGTTGTCCACGACAATGGCATCATTAATGCCGTAATCCGTGTAGTCGATGGAGGACGGCGAGTCGGCATAGATTACCTGCACTCGATGTCCATTGACGATCAGCGCATTGCTGTCTTCATCCAGAGCAATCGTGCCCTGAAACGGGCCATGAACAGAATCACGGCGCAGCAGGCTGGCACGCTTTTCAAGGTCACCTCCGGCGCCACGTACCACGATGGCTCGCAGGCGCATCTGGCTGGCATCACCGGTTTCAATAATGATACGTGCCAAAAGGCGCCCGATGCGGCCGAACCCGTACAGCACCACATCCTGCGGCGACTGGCCCTTGCGCGCTTCAGCGTCATGGCGACCAACGACCGGTGCAAGCTGCTGTTTCAGGAATGCCAACGGGTCGCTGGCCCCTTCACGCTTGAAACGAACGGCCAGCTTCCCCAGATCGATCTCGGCAGGACCAGGCGCCAGCTCGAGCAGACGCTTGACCAGCGGGAACGTATCGCGCACGGTCAGCTCGGTGCCTTCCACCTTGCGAACAAAGCGGTGATCCTTGAGGATCCGAATGACTGATTGGTGGGCCAGGGGGCGTCCATAAATCACCGGAATAACCTGGTATTCGCGATACAACCTTCCCAGCAGAGGAATCATTTCCTCGGCCAGTGCCTCATTTGACTGCCAGACCTGAAAGCACTGGTCATCCGGTCCACGACTCATGGCTTGCCTCTCCTGAAATATGAATTCTCTCTCTCGACACCTGTTCTCGCCTGAAGCGCTTATAACCCAGGGTTATAGCCTGCTTGTGAACGCAGCATTGGCTCCAGCAGCGCCCCGCATGGGCGGAACGCAAAAAAACGTGGAAAACAAGCAACGGGCGCATTATCCGTATTCGTTATAACGGCGACAACCACGGCGTAGTCGACCCCGGTGTAACACGACTACACGAGAGCCCCTACAACAGCGCCCTGCAAGGCCCCTTCGACGGCACTTCAGTCACTGAACTACAAGAATCCTTCAGCCTCGGAGCCGGACCATACCGGGCATTTACGCCGGAAGAACTGCCCCTGTCGCTCTTCTACCTTTAAACTACACTCCAGCGTCTCCACGTTATGTCCTGCTGTCCGCGCCCGGTGTCGGCACAAAAGGCTTCAATCGTTCACGCACACAGTCAAGGCGGTTATTTCCTCGTGACAGATATCACCTACAGTCCGTTTTCTCCCCCGTGTCCTGCCTCACGGGACAAGACCTGCTACTGGGGCCCGCTTGATGGCAGTGCCAGTGCCCTTGCGCTATTTCACTGGGCAGCCCGACACCCCGGGCCTTCCGTCGTCATTGCCCCGGATACCGCCACTGCCCAGCAGCTTGAAAACAACCTGCGGTTCTATGCCGGTCATGACGCTGCCATCACCCTGTTTCCGGACTGGGAAACGCTGCCTTATGACAGCTTTTCGCCGCATCAGGACATTGTGTCCGCCCGACTCAAGCTATTGAATCAGTTACAGGTCGGCTTTGATGGCATAGTCATTGTGGCTGCCAACACCCTGATGCAGCGGCTGCCTCCTACCGGTTACGTCGCCATTCAGGCCATGACCCTGACCCAGGGACAGACGCTGGACCGCGAGCATTTTCGCCACCAGCTTCACAAGGCCGGCTATCGCGCGGTTGAAACCGTCTACGAGCCGGGTGAATACGCCTTCCGCGGCGCCATTATTGACCTCTATCCGGTCGGGAGCGAGGCACCTCTGCGCATTGATCTATTCGACAATGACATCGACACGCTACGCACCTTCGATCCGGACACCCAGCGCTCCATCGACAAGGTGGAGCAGGTTGCCCTGCTGCCTGCCCATGAGTACCCGCTGACTACGGAAGCCATTGCCAGATTCCGAGAACAGTTCGAGACCCGCTTTGATGTCGACCCGCGGCAATGCCCGCTTTATGTAGATGCTCTGCGCGGCATACCGGCCCCGGGACTTGAGCAGTACCTGCCCCTGTTTTTCGAACAGACATCCATGCTGTTTGACCACCTGCCGGCCGACACACCGGTAGCCCTGCTTGATGGTGTCTTTCAGGCCGCAGAAGCCCACTGGCACTCCATCACCTCACGCTTTGAAAACCTGGGAGTGGATCCGACGCGCCCTCTCCTGCCACCCGCCGACCAGTTCGTGCCGGTAGCTGAGCTTTTCAAGCTCATCAATGAGCGTCCACGGGTGCAGATGACATCGGCAGAACACCCTCATGCCCAATTCTTTGCGACACGCGCCCTTCCGAACGTCGCCATTGATGGACGCAGCACTCAGCCCCTGAAGGCTCTGCAGGAGGCCCTGGCTGCCCACCCCGACCAACGCGTCCTGCTGGTTACCGAATCCCTCGGGCGCCAGGAAGTCCTTCAGGAAACCCTGACACCCCTCAAACGCTCGATCGTTAATGTATCAGGATGGCAGGACTTTCTGGCCTCGGATGCATCACTGGCCATGACCCATGGCTCACTGGACACCGGCACCTGGATCGACGGAGCGTCCTCGCTTCTGGTATTGAGCGAGACCGAACTGTTCGGGGACATTGTCCGTCAATCCCGACGCCGGGAGCGTGTCACTGATGACAACGAAATGGCCGTGCGCCACCTTTCCGAGTTGCAGGAAGGCTCACCGGTAGTACACCAGCAACACGGAGTAGGGCGCTACCTGGGGCTTGAAACGATCACCACCGGCGGACAGCAGGCAGAGTTTCTGACGCTGATGTATGCCAATGAGGCCCGCCTGTACGTGCCGGTAGACCACCTTCATCTGATTTCACGCTATTCAGGCGCCAGTGATGACAGCGCGCCACTGAACAAGCTGGGTTCGGAGCAATGGAGCAAGGCACGACGCAAGGCGGCCGAGCGCATCCGTGATACCGCCGCAGAGCTACTCGACGTCTATGCGCGGCGTGAAGCCCGCGAAGGCTATGCCTGTCAGCCGCCGGGCGAGGAATATGCCCGCTTTGCAGCCAACTTTGCCTTCGAGGAAACGCCGGATCAGCGCCATGCCATTCACTGCGTTATCGATGACATGACCGCCCCGAAACCCATGGACAGGGTGGTATGTGGCGATGTGGGATTCGGAAAAACCGAAGTGGCCATGCGCGCCGCGTTCCTGGCAGTCCACTCCGGGCGCCAGGTCGCGGTACTGGTGCCAACCACCCTTCTGGCACAGCAGCATTACGACTCGTTCATCAACCGATTTGCCGAAACAGCGATCAATATCGAGCTGATTTCACGCTTCACCACCGGCAAGACCCTGAAAAATACCTTTGAACGCATCAATGAAGGGCGCGCTGATATCGTAATCGGCACACATCGTCTGCTGGGCCGTGACCTGAACTTCGATAACCTTGGCCTGGTCATCATTGATGAAGAACACCGCTTCGGGGTATCCCAAAAGGAACGCCTCAAACAGCTGCGCGCCGAAGTCGACATTCTGACCCTCACCGCCACCCCCATCCCCAGGACCTTGTCCATGGCGATGAGTGGCATGCGTGACATGTCGATCATTGCCACCCCCCCGGCCCGGCGCCTGTCGGTCAAGACTTTTGTTCAGCAGCGTAATGAAGGAATCCTGAAGGAAGCGATCCTCCGCGAACTACTGCGTGGCGGTCAGGTATATTACCTTCATAACGAAGTCAAGAGCATCGAGACCACCGCAGAAAAACTGCGTGAACTCATACCTGAAGCTCGTATCGGCGTAGCCCACGGCCAGATGGCCGAACGCCAGCTTGAACACGCCATGTCCGGGTTCTATCACAAGCGGTTCAATATCCTGATCTGCTCAACCATCATCGAAACCGGCATTGATGTACCCTCCGCCAATACCATCATCATCGAACGCGCCGACAAGTTCGGCCTGGCGCAGCTGCACCAGTTGCGGGGGCGCGTAGGCCGCTCGCATCACCAGGCCTACGCCTACCTTCTGACCCCTCCTCCTCGACAGATGACATCGGATGCCAAAAAGCGCCTGGAAGCAATTTCCCAGGCCGAGGATCTGGGCGCCGGATTTACTCTGGCCAGCCACGACCTTGAAATACGAGGCGCCGGCGAGCTGCTGGGAGATGAGCAAAGCGGCCAGATCGAAACCATCGGATATACACTGTATATGGAAATGCTTGATCAGGCCGTATCCGCGATCAAGGCAGGCAAGACACCCAATATCGAGCAGCCCCTCAATGACGGGGTGGATATCAACCTGAACGTTCAGGCATTACTGCCAAACGACTACATGCACGATGTGTCTCAGCGCCTGATGATGTACAAGCGCATCAGCAACGCGCGCAACGATGCCGAATTGCGCGAACTACAGGTAGAGCTGGTTGACCGATTCGGATTATTGCCGGAGTCAGCCAAGCACCTGTTCCGGCAGGCAGCACTTCGTCCACGGGCCGAGCGGCTCGGCATTACGCGCATCGATGCCTCGGAACGGGGCGGCCGACTGCAGTTCAGCCCTCATACCGAGGTGGACCCCATGACGCTGGTCAGCCTGATCCAGAAAAACCCATTGATCTACAAGTTTGATGGCGCCAGCACCCTGCGCTTTGAACAGGATCTGAACACGGCTGAAGCCCGCTTCAATGCCGTGGAAGCCCTGCTGAAGCACCTGAATGCCAAATCGGCGGCTTCGGCCTGATGGCCTGTGACCACCAGCCGACATGCGGTACAAAAAAGCCCGGCCAACAGGCCGGGCTTTTTCACGAAGGTATATCAATCACGATTCAAGGTCAGGTGCATCCGAGCAGACCAGAAGATGCTCCAGAAGCCCTCGCGCCTGAACCATGGCGCCTTCAAGAGCGGCCTCGATCTCGGCCATGGTGATTTCGGCATCCGTGACGCCCGCAGCAGGATTGACCACCAGAGAAAGACAGGCATATTCCAGTGCCAACTCACGTGCCAGCGCCGCTTCCGGCATACCGGTCATGCCCACCAGCGTACATCCATCGCGAGCAAGACGACTGATTTCAGCGGCTGTCTCAAGTCGCGGCCCCTGAGTTGCGCCGTAAATACCACCATCCACTACGGATAGCCCCTGATCACGCCCGGCCTGCAGCAGCGCCTCACGCAGCCCGGCGCTGTAAGGCCATGAAAAATCAATATGTTTCAACGGCTTGAAGCGCCCATCAAAGAAGGTAGCTTCACGATCATGGGTATAATCCACCAACTGGTCAGGCACCACCAGTGTGCCGGGCGCCAACAGCGGATCAATTCCACCCACCGCATTGACACCTACAACACGGGTAGCCCCGGCCTGCTTCAGGGCCCATAGATTGGCACGGTAGTTGATGCGATGCGGCGGCAGCTTGTGAGGATGGCCGTGACGCGCGATGAACAACACGTCACGCCCGTTAAGCCGGCCATGGGTTACTCCGTTGGAGGCAGTGCCCAGCGGTGTTTCACTTGAGAAATGTCCAACAATATCAAGGCCCGGCATTTCCGTAAGCCCGGTACCACCAATGATGGCCAGCATGACGTTTTCCTGTAGCAGCGTGGGGCTTACATCCCCTTGGGTGCAAAAATGCCCGGCGCGTTACGCCAGTAGCCCTTGTAATCCATTCCAAATCCGAACACATAGCGGTCTTCGACTTCAAGCCCGCAGAAATCCGCCTTGAGCCCGGGCACCGCCTTCCTGTCATGGCGCTTGTCAACCAGCACGGCGCTGGACACACTGCGCGCTCCGGCCTCATGGCAGTACTTGAGAATGGCGGCCAGCGTGGTCCCCTCATCCAGAATGTCATCGACAATCACCACGTGACGCCCGGACATGGGGACTTCAGGCGAGACACGCCAGAACAGCTCCCCCCCCCGGGTACGACCGCGATAGCGCGTCGCGTGCAGGTAATCCACCTCAAGGGGAAACCCGAGCCGCGTCAGCAGATGACCGGTCGTGATCAGCCCGCCATTCATGACACAGTAAAAGACCGGCAGCTTGTCACCCAGCTGCTGCTCAAGCTGCTGCGCCATGCTGTCCAGAGCGGCTTCCAGCTGTGATTGAGTCACAAGACAGTCCGACTGCTCCATCAGGGTACGCATGTCCATGTAATGACGTTCATGGTCCGGGGTAAGATCGTTATCAGGCATCATCGGCATCTTGCTGTGAAGTGGTCGAATCATCCGGCGCCTCGCTGCCCTGCCCGCCACGCTGGCGATCACGAGGGGAAGAAGAAGGCGCGGATGGTGTAGAACCGGCCATCTTACTTGAATCGGAACGCTCAGGCATCTCGACAGCCACATTCGAGGCCATCTGAATCCTTGAAACAGGCAGCGCCAGCGCTGCACCATGCTCCTCGACAATATCACGCACCTTCAGCAGGACATGCTGCTTGATTTCGTGATAATGCTGCCAGTCCGTTATCTCGGTGAGCGCATACACCATGATGTCCAGCGAGTAGGGGCCAAAGCCGGTGAGCTTGACCGTGATCACGTCATTGCGATCAATGCCGTCCAGGTTATTAAGCATCTCATCGATGTCATGTGTAATGGCATCCACCACGCCGGCATCCTCGTAACGGATGCTCAGGGTTTCCCAGATCCGCCGATTGGTCATCCGACTGGGATTTTCAACCACGACCTGGCTGAAAATTGCGTTGGGAACATACAACAGCGGCCCGGGAAAGGTTTTTATCCGGGTCAAACGCCACCCGATGTCCTCGACCACCCCTTCGATGTCACGATCCGGCGAGCGTATCCAGTCTCCCACCTTGAAGGGACGGTCCACATGCACCACCATGCCGCCAAAAAAGTTGGCCAGCAGGTCCCGTGCGGCAAAACCTGCCACCAGCCCACCAAACCCGCCAAAGGCCAGCACCCCGGAAATCGACACACCCAGCACATTCAGCGCACACAGTACCAGTATGGTCAGAAGCACTGCGCCAAATATCTTGGTCAACGCATCAGTGGTGGTTTTTTCCAGCGCTCGGCCCTTGCTGTTACCGGGGGGAAATACCATGCGCCGCTCGATGCGCCCGATAAATCGCCAGCCAAGCCAACCGATCAGCACCAGCGTCAGCAACTTGCTGACCATGGGCGCACGCTCGGTCAGCCAGCTCTGGTCAAAGTGAAGCCCCACGGTCATGACAATGATGGTTAATCCCACCAGCCATACCCATGCGCGCAGCGGCGCACGCACAGCGGCCACCAGCACATCGTCCCAACGATTGGGGGTGGCTTTCAGGCGACGCTCAAGGGGCTTGAGCGACAGCCAGAATACAAGGTCCACCAGTATGGTCAGCCCCAGCGCGATCAGCGGCGTAACAAGCCAGTCCGGCACTCCTACCTTGTCTATCCAGCCCCGGAGCTCGTTGATTATCGAAAAGAAACCATCCATGCCATCCATCCCGCCTGCTCAAGCATTAGTGTTGTCTCTCGGCGAGCTCGCACATGGCAGCCAACCGCGCATGAATCTTGCGCCATCGACCAAGGGCTTCCAGCGCCTCCAGCGAAGGGCGGGCCCGGCCGAACCGTAGACGGGACAGACCACGACCGCCCAGCTCACGCCCCTCGAAGCCGGCAACCGCCTGGCGAGCGCCGTCAGGATCATTGCATATCAGTACCATGTCACAACCTGCTGCCAGTGCCATTTCCGCGCGTGCCAGCGGTGTACCAGCGCCGTGCGCCCCTTTCATGGACAAATCATCGGAAATCACCACACCCTTGAACCCCAGGCTTTCCCGTAAAAGCCCCAGCCAGCTTGGCGAAAATCCGGCGGGCCGGTCATCAAATGCCGGATAACAGACGTGTGCCGGCATGATGGCGGTCAAATGCGGCGCCAGATGCCTGAAAGGCACCAGATCGATGGACTCGATTTCCTTGAAGGACCGATCATCTACCGGCAGGGTCAAATGGGAATCCAGTGCTACATGACCATGCCCCGGAAAATGCTTGCCGACACTGGCCATACCGGCTTCACGCAACCCTTCGATGAAGGCTCCGGCCAGCGCAGCCACCATATCGGGGTCATCGGAAAAGGCGCGGTTGCCGATGGCCGGGCACCGGTCGCTGTCAACGTCCAGAACCGGCGCGAAGGAAAAATCAACCCCGACAGCGGCCATTTCCATACCAAGCAGCCAACCGGTATCACGCGCCACACTCACCGCTACAGTTTGCCCTTCCCGTTGTGCAAGCTGCCCGAAACCTGCCATGGGCGGCAAACGGGTAACCCCCGTCACCAGCCGTTGAACTCGCCCCCCCTCCTGATCAATGGCAATCAGAAGTGCCGGATTGACCTGTCGAATCGAGGCACACAGCTCACGCACCTGAAAGGCGTCATCAATATTTCGAGAAAAGAGGATGACACCCGCCACTGCCGGCGAGGCCAGTAGCGTCGCCTCCTCGTCAGTCAACTGCGTACCGGCGATATCGAGCATGACCGGGCCAATGGATAACGTCATAAGGAAGTCTCTTGAGAAAAGGGGCTAATGGCTGCGGAGTCCGTAGAAGGTGCCTGCAGAGTGGCCAGCACCATTGGCCGAACCTGGCCGGCCAGAGCACGTACGGGCATATGGCCGGTTTCACCGGGATGCATGCCGCGCAGAGTATCCAGACTGGACAGGGTAAACACGATCGATCCCAGTAGAAAATGCAGGCGCCAGAATCGATCTTCACGCCGCAGCCTCGGAGTTGCCTGTGTAACCAGATCAATGAAGTCGGCAAACAGTGGACGATAATGATCCTGCAGGTACTCGCGCAGATTCGGTTGATGGCGGGTATAGGCCATTCCCAGCAACTTCATGAACACGCGAAGATCACCGTGAGATGAGGAGGTGTTGAGCGCGCAGTGAATCAGGGTATCTATCAGCACATCCAGAGACGGCGGCGAATCAGCTTTCAAACGCTCCAGAGCGGCGCCAAACAACTCGGCGAACGGATCGAAATGGCGCGCAAAGACCGCTTGGATAAGGGCCGTCTTGGAACCAAAATGATAATTCACTGCCGCCAGATTAACGTCGGCCTTGCGCGTGATCACACGCAACGAGGTTTCGGTAAACCCGTGCTCCACAAAGAGCGCCTCGGCGGCATCGAGGATCCGCTCCGAAGTAGTTGTCTGCTCCATATGTTCTTTTCCGTCCTGTCACCCTTGAATGTTGCTTGGCAGAGCGTAAAGGACTGGATAAAATCACAGGCTGTACACCCTTTCAATATGGAGTTTCCATGGCACGCCCGCTGACTGCGCGACAACAGGAAGTGTACGACTTTATAAGGCGAACACTCCAGGAGTATGGCTACCCGCCCACTCGAGCAGAAATTGCACGGGCGCTGGGCTTTCGTTCCGCCAATGCCGCGGAAGAACATCTTCGCGCCCTGCAGAAAAAGGGTGCCATCGACATGATTCCGGGTACGTCTCGCGGTATTCGCCTGCCGCAGACCGAGGACACGGCCGAGAGCGGCCTTCCGGTCATCGGCGAAGTGGCCGCTGGCTCACCGATTCTGGCAGAGGCCCATATCGACCGCTACTGCCCCCTGCCGGCAAATTACTTCAGTCCCGGCGCAGACTACCTTCTTCGTGTCCGCGGCCTGTCAATGAAGGATATCGGCATCCTGGACGGTGATTTACTGGCGGTTCATCGTACCAGCGAAGCACGAAATGGCCAGATCGTTGTGGCCCGCATCGACGATGAAGTCACCGTCAAGCGTCTGGATCGGCGCGACGACACAGTGTATCTCCTGGCCGAGAACACTGATTTCGACCCCATCTGCATCGATCCGACAACCCACAGCTTTTCCATTGAAGGAATCGGTGTTGGCATCATCAGAGGCGGTGAGAATGGTGGGCTGCACTGACCTGCCCTTGCCGACTGCATAAAAAAGCCTCCCTTCCGGGAGGCTTTTTTTACACAGGGCATACCACGACTCAGTCAGTGTCACGGCCGCGTGAAGCGGCAATGCGCAGACGCAGGGCATTGAGCTTGATAAAGCCCTCAGCATCCTTCTGGTCATAGGCACCGGCATCATCTTCGAAGGTGGCAATCGAGGCGTCGAACAGGGAGTCGTCCGATTTTCGGCCAGCCACGATCACATTCCCCTTGTAGAGCTTGAGGCGAACCACACCGTTGACTACCTTCTGCGTTTCATCGATTGCAGCCTGCAGCATTTTTCGCTCCGGGCTCCACCAGTAACCGTTGTAGATCACCTCGGCGTAACGCGGCATCAGCTCATCCTTCAGATGCGCCGCTTCACGGTCCAGCGTCAGAGACTCGATGGCCCGATGAGCACGAAGCATGATGGTGCCTCCCGGTGTCTCATAGCAGCCACGTGATTTCATGCCAACATAGCGGTTTTCAACGATATCAAGGCGGCCGATGCCGTTTTCGCCACCGACCCGGTTCAGCCAGGACAGCACTTCATGCGCCTTCATCGGCTGACCATCGATGGCCACAATGTCACCGTGCTCGTAGGTAAGCTCGACATAGGTCGGCGTGTCCGGTGCCGCTTCCGGACTGACGCTCCAGCGCCACATGTCTTCTTCTGCTTCCTCCCACGGATCTTCCAGATTGCCACCCTCGTAAGAGATGTGCAGCAGATTGGCATCCATGGAATAAGGTGACTTCTTCTTGTTCTTGGCAAAATCAACCGGGATATCATGCTCTTCGCAATACCCCATCAGCTTTTCGCGCGAATTCAGATCCCACTCACGCCAGGGCGCAATGACCTTGACGCCAGGCTTGAGGGCATAGGCACCCAACTCGAAACGCACCTGATCGTTGCCCTTGCCGGTCGCACCGTGTGAAATGGCATCGGCACCGGTTTCATTGGCAATTTCAATCAGACGACGCGCAATCAACGGGCGGGCGATGGACGTACCCAGCAGGTACTCGCCCTCGTAGATGGTGTTGGCGCGAAACATCGGGTATACATAATCGCGCACAAAGACTTCACGCAGATCCTCGATGTAGATTTCCTTCACGCCCAATGCTTCAGCCTTGGCCCTGGCCGGCTCTACTTCCTCGCCCTGCCCCAGATCGGCAGTGAAGGTCACCACTTCACAGTCATAGGTTTCCTGCAACCATTTGACAATTACCGAAGTGTCCAATCCACCTGAATAGGCAAGAACGACCTTCTTCACATCGGACATGCTTTTCTCCTCGTTGATGATGAAGCTCACGAAAATAGCGTATCGCTTTATTACGCGCAGGCGCCAGTTTCAATGATTATAACGTCCCTCTCCCGTGGCGAACACCGCTTCTGCCTACGCACGTGAGACGGCCCCATGATCACCTGTTACACTTTGCACTAACCCATTTCACTTCACGTTTCATGTGTGTGCCCAGCGCGGCCTCCCAGTAAGGATACTTTATGACCGATGCCAGCCCGGCAGCTTTAATGGCTCGTCGTTTTCGTGGCTTCCTGCCGGTGGTAATGGACCTCGAAACAGGTGGCTTCAACTCGAAAACAGATGCCATTCTCGAGATTGCGGCCACCACCCTGACCATGGATGACCAGGGCAACCTGATGCCCGACGAAACATGGGCATTTCATATCACGCCCTTTGAGGGCGCCAATATCGAACAGGCCGCTCTTGATTTCACCGGCATTCAGCTGGACAGCCCGTTTCGAAAGGACATTGCCGTCAGTGAAAAGGAAGCGCTCGATGCACTGGTCAAGCCTGTACGCAAGGCCATTAAGTCACATAACTGCACACGAGCCATTCTGGTAGGTCATAATGCCGCCTTCGATCACGGCTTTTTAAATGCCGCTATCGAACGCCAGGGACTCAAACGCAATCCCTTTCATCCCTTCTCGAGCTTCGACACGGCTACTCTGGGTGGCTTCGTGTACGGCCAGACGGTTCTGGCACGCGCCTGTCGCGCTGCAGGTATTCCCTTTGACAGCCAGTCAGCTCATTCCGCCCGATACGATACAGAGCGTACTGCCGACCTTTTCTGCGCCATGGTCAATCGGTTCAAGGACCTTGGCGGATGGGAACAGGCACTCACTGAACAGCGTATGGATGACGAAGGCTGATACCGCCACGGACCTATGGTTACCATGGTTATGCCGAGCCACAGACCGATTCTGACACAATCAAGCAGACATAAAAAAAGCCGCCCCGAAGGGCGGCTTTTTAGCGGCAGTCATTCCCTGATCAGGAATCCTGCTCCATCTGCTGCTTGATCAGATCGCCGATGGTAGTCGGGCCTGATGCTGTATCAGCAGTGCTGTCCTGATCACGCATGGTACGCATGGTCTTGCGCGTATCAGACTGATCCTTCGCCTTGACAGACAGGTTGATGACGCGGTTCTTGCGGTCAACGTTAACGATACGTGCTTCGACGCTATCGCCTTCGTTCAGCACATTACGTGCGTCTTCAACACGGTCAGCGCTGATTTCAGAAGCCTTCAGCACTGCAACAACATCAGTTGCCAGCTCGACAAGCGCTTCCTTGGCATCAACTTCAACAACGCGACCCGTTACGAGAGCGCCCTTGTCGTTCACGGCCAGGTACTCGGATACCGGATCGCTTTCCATCTGCTTGATGCCAAGAGAGATACGCTCACGCTCGGGATCGATGGACAGGATGAGTGCTTCAGCTTCATCACCCTTCTTGTAGTTGCGAACCGCTTCTTCACCCGTCTCGGACCAGGAAATGTCGGAGAGGTGAACAAGACCGTCGATGCCACCGTCCAGACCGATGAAGATACCGAAATCAGTAATGGACTTGATGGTACCAGTGACGCGATCGCCCTTGTTGAAGTGCGTGTTGAACTCTTCCCAGGGGTTCGGCGTGCACTGCTTGATACCCAAGGAAATACGACGACGCTCTTCATCGATATCAAGAACCATGACACCTACGTCATCACCGACCTGAACAACCTTGGACGGATGAATGTTCTTGTTGGTCCAGTCCATTTCGGATACGTGAACCAGACCTTCAACGCCTTCTTCCAGCTCGGCAAAGCAGCCGTAGTCGGTCAGATTGGTGACGCGTGCTTCAACACGTGTACCTTCCGGATAGCGCGCCTTGATGTTGACCCACGGATCTTCACCCAGCTGCTTGAGACCCAGGGAAACACGGTTACGCTCACGATCGAACTTCAGCACCTTGACGTTGATTTCATCACCAACGGCAACGATTTCGCTCGGATGCTTGATACGCTTCCAGGCCATGTCGGTAATGTGCAGGAGGCCATCAACACCACCCAGATCAACAAAGGCGCCGTAGTCAGTCAGGTTCTTGACGATACCATTGATCTGCTGGCCTTCCTGAAGGGTAGCGAGAAGCGCTTCACGCTCTGCACTGTTTTCAGCTTCCAGAACCGCACGACGTGATACAACGACGTTGTTGCGCTTCGGATCAAGCTTGATGACCTTGAACTCAAGTTCCTTGTTTTCAAGGTGAGTCGTGTCACGAACCGGACGAACATCTACCAGTGAACCCGGCAGGAAGGCACGGATGGAATTGACGTCGACAGTGAAACCGCCCTTGACCTTGCCATTGATGATGCCCTTGACGACAGCATCATCCTCGAACGCAGCTTCAAGCTCTTTCCAGGCTTCAGCGCGCTTGGCTTTTTCGCGGGACAGACGAGTCTCGCCGAAACCGTCTTCAACGGCTTCCAGAGCGACCTTGACTTCATCGCCCACACTAATTGTCAGTTCACCATTGTCGTTTTTGAACTGAGCAGCCGGAATCTGGCCTTCGGATTTCAGACCGGCGTTAACCGTGATCCAGTCACCGTCAACATCAACCACTGTAGCCATGACAATGGCACCGGGTTCCATGTTGATGTCCTGAAGGGACTGCTCAAATAGTTCAGCAAAACTTTCGCTCATGATGTTCCTATGTCTCAACGTGAAGCGGCATTAACCGCCTGCTCTCCGCACCACCAGCAAGCACGGGCCAGTATAAAATCCCCGGGAGTGTTAGCGCTGGTTAGACGTGAACATGTTTTCTGATACGTACATGCTCACCCCATGACACTGTACCGGGGCCTTCGAACAAGGTAGGCGTTACGTCAGTTGCCGCGCCTGGGCAAGGCTCATGACGTGTGACACGACATCCTCGATGGAACTCGACGTGGTATCCAGGACGATGGCATCTTCAGCCGGCACCAGTGGTGACGTACTGCGTTCCATGTCCCGGGCATCACGCGTTTGAATCTCTTTCAGAAGATCGGGCAGGCTAGCATGTATGCCTGCCTCCTGCAACTGACGCCACCGGCGCTGCGCCCGCTCATCGGCGCTGGCGGTCAGGAATATCTTGAGTGCCGCCGTCGGGAAAACCACGGTCCCCATGTCGCGCCCGTCGGCTACCAGCCCCGGTGACATGGCGAAATGACGCTGACGATCCAGCAGGGCCTGCCGAACCGATGGCAGGGAAGCCACACGGGAGGCATCACCTCCTGCCTGCTCGGTTCGAATCGCACAACTGACATCTTCGCCACCGAGCAGGACACGAGTGGTAGCCTCCTCCGGCTCAAAGGCAATATCGAGAGCCCGAGCGAGCTCAGCTACCCGACCCTCATTATCCAGCGCCACCCCCTGCCGGCGACAGGACAGCGCGGCAAGCCGGTAGATGGCACCGGAATCCAGCAAATGCCAGCCAAGTGCTTCGGCCACAAGGCGGCTGATAGTGCCCTTGCCCGCACCGCCTGGCCCATCGAGCGTAATAACCGGGTAGCTCATTACGCCTCCTCGGCCTGCACACGCATCCCGATGGATGCTGACAGCGACAGAAAATCCGGAAAGGACGTCGCAACGTTTGCGCAGTCATGAATCGTGATGGCTTCACTGGCGCAAAGTGCGGCCACGCTGAACGCCATGGCAATACGATGATCTCCCAGGCTATCTACCGTACCCCCGCCATACTGACCGCCAACAATATCGATACCATCTTCCAGTACCGTATGCTCAATACCCAGCACGGCCATCCCATCAGCCATGGCCTGGATACGGTCCGACTCCTTGACCCTAAGCTCTTCGGCGCCGCGCAGACGTGTTTTACCTTCCGCATTGGCAGCGGCGATAAACAGAACAGGGAACTCATCAATGGCCAGAGGAACCTGATTCGGGTCGATATCAACACCCTTGAGTGGCGCGTAGCGAACATGAATATCTGCTACCGGCTCACCCCCGACTTCCCGTTCATTTTCAAGACGCAGGTCAGCACCCATCGCCTGAAGAATGGCAATCACACCGGTACGCGTAGGATTCACACCAACGTGTTCCAGCACAAGATCTGCGCCAGGAGTAATGGACGCCGCCACCAGGAAAAAGGCAGCAGATGAGATATCTGCCGGCACATCAATCGGCCCACCGGTCATGCGACCACCACCTGCAAGGCGCGCCTCATTGCCGCTGCGCTCTACCGGATAGCCAAACCCGTTAAGCATCCTTTCCGTATGGTCGCGAGTCGGGGCTGGCTCGCGCACCCGGGTCTCACCTTCGGCATACATACCTGCCAGCAGAATGCAGGATTTGACCTGTGCGCTTGCCATGGGCAAATCGTAATCCAGCCTTTGAAGCACCTGCCCCCCCTTGATACGCAGCGGCGGCCGATCACCCTCGCTCGCCTCGATGTGTGCTCCCATCAGACGCAGCGGATCAACCACCCGCCCCATGGGGCGACGTGTCAGCGAAGCGTCACCGGTCAGCTCGGTATCAAATGCCTGGCCAGCCAGCAGACCGGCAAAAAGACGCATGGCGGTTCCCGAATTTCCTACATACAACGCGCCAGCCGGCGCCTGAAGGCCATGCATACCCACACCATGAATCACGACGCGACCATCATGAGGCCCTTCAATCACCACACCCATTTCGCGAAATGCCTGCAGCGTGGCCAGGCTGTCCTCGCCCTCGAGAAACCCGTCGACCTCGGTAACACCGTCAGCCAGCGCCCCAAGCATGATGGACCGATGAGACATCGATTTGTCGCCCGGTACGCGAATACGGCCCTGCACATGACCGCCAGCGCTCGCACGATAGGTAATATTGCGTTGTTCCATTGACTGATAGCTCGCTTGATTCAACAACGTTTCAAAATAATGTCGCGCATGGCTCGCCCGTGAGAAGGCCCCCAGCATGGCATCATCATCGTCCGCCTCGATCGCCTGACGAAGCCGTGACACTCCCTGCTCAAACTCATCGAGCGCGCCCAGCACTGCTGTCTTGTTGGCCCTGAACACATCACGCCACATCACCGGGTCACTACCGGCAATTCGAGTAAAATCGCGAAATCCGCCCGCGGCATAACGGAAGATGTCCAGTCGCTCATCCTGGCGCGCCAGCGTATCCACCAGCGAGAATGCCAGTAGATGCGGCAGATGACTGGTACGGGCAAGCACATCATCGTGGCGCTCAACGCCCATCTCGAGCACATCCGCCCCCAGCCGTTGCCACAACGCATGTACTCTGGCCAGCGCCGAACGACAGCTATCTGCCTCTGGTGTCACAATAACCTTGTGACGCTCAAAGAGGCCTGCCTGCGCCGCCGTCACGCCACTGCGCTCGGACCCGGCAATGGGGTGCCCCAGTATCATGTTCGGCGGTATATATCCAAACACCCGCGCCACCGACTGTCGCACGGCCTGCTTGGTACTACCGACATCCGTTACAACCAGATCATCGCGCCATAACGGAGCCATGGCTTCCAGCACGGATTCAATGGCAAGCACCGGCACGGCAATAACCACCAGCGTTGCCTGGGGAATCAGCTCATCAAGCGGTCCACTGCCATCGATGATCCCCATCGACAGACCGGTCTGAACATCAGCCTCGCGCCGGTCACTTGCCAGCACGCGCCCACCAAAACCGACAGCCTTCAGACCGGCCGCCACCGAAGCCCCCATCAGTCCCAGCCCGATGACAAGCACGGTTTCCCGGTCGAGTGCACTCGCTGGCACAAAGGCTGTCACAACACCCCCACCGGATAGGACCCCAGCACCTTGAGTTCGGCAGCACAGGCCTGAGCCTCATCCAGAGCAGCCCGGACCTTTTCATCATTCTGGTGCCCCTTGAAGTCTATGAAAAAGACATAGCTCCAGGCGCCATTGCGGGAAGGCCGACTCTCGAGACGAGTCATGTCGATGCCATGGCGCTGGAAAGGCTCCAGCAGATCATGCAGTACACCGGGCTTGTTCCGCATCGCGGCCACAATGGATGTCTTGTCGTCACCGCTCGGTGGTACATCGTGGGTTCCGATGATCAGGAAACGGGTTGAATTGTCCGGCTGGTCCTCGATCTTTTCAGCTACCCGCTCAAGCCCGTAGCGTTTGGCCGCCATGTCTCCGGCGATGGCGGCACTATGCCATTCGCTTTTCACCAGGCGCGCGGCTTCAGCATTGGACGACACGGCAATACGCTCGGCGTGCGGATAATGAGCATCAAGCCATTTACGGCATTGAGCGAGCGACTGGCTGTGCGAGTAAATACGAGAGATCTGATCCCGCCGCGTACGTTCGGAAACCAGCAGATGCTGGTGAATCCGCAGAACGACTTCACCGTTGATCTTGAGCGATGGCGAGGCAGCCATGAACGAGTCCAGCGTGTGGCTGACGATACCTTCAGTGGAGTTTTCCACCGGCACGACCCCGTAATGGGTCGCACCAGCCTCAACCTCACGGAAGACTTCATCGATGGCATTGGTGGACACATGCACTGCACTGCCCCCGAAGTGTTTCAGGGCAGCCTGCTCGGTAAAGGTACCTTCCGGCCCCAGATAAGCCACGCGCACCGGCTGCTCAAGCGCCAGACAGGACGACATGATTTCGCGGAAAAGGCGCGCCATTTCCTCGTTGCTGAGCGGCCCCTGGTTGAGCTCCATGATCCGACGCAACACTCCTGCTTCCCGCTCGGGACGATAAAAGATGGCATCGGGGTTTTCAGCCAGCTTGACGTTGGCCACGTCCTGCGCACAGCGGGCGCGCTCACTGATCAGATTCAGAATATCCTGATCGAGCCGATCAATACGCTGCCGAAGCGTGTCCAGCGTCTCGCTATCCTGTGAAGGCATGTGATCCGACATACGGTTTACCCTTTCCAGTGACGTTGTTCAAAGGCTGCCATGAAATCTACCAGCGCATCCACGCCTTCTTCCGGCATGGCGTTGTAAATGCTGGCCCGCATGCCACCCACACTGCGATGCCCTTTCAGCGTCAACAGTCCTGCAGCTTCACTTTCCCGCAGGAAAGGATCATTCAGAGCCTCATCCTTCAACGTGAACGGTATATTCATGATGGAGCGACTACCCACAGCAATCGGGTTGTCATAAAGGCGACTACCATCGATGGCACGATACACCTTCTCTGCCTTCCGGCGATTGACGACAGCCATTGCCTCTACTCCGCCCTGCTCCTTCAGCCACTCAAAGACCAGACCGGCAAGGTACCAGGCATAGGTAGGGGGAGTGTTATACATCGAGCCGTTTTCAGCCATGACCTTCCAGGACAACATGGACGGAATGCTGTCCTGCGCCTGCTCCAGAAGATCATTACGCACAATCACCAGAGTCAGGCCGGCCGGGCCGATATTTTTCTGGGCGCCGGCATAGATCACGCCATAGCGGGAAATATCCAGCGGGACAGATAGAATGGAAGACGACATGTCACAGACCAGAGGTACATTCACCTCGGGCAGGCGATCAAACTGAACACCGCCGATGGTCTCGTTATCGGTAAAGTGCAGATAGGCCGCATCATCGCTGAGCTGGATGCTGTCCGACGCCGGCGTGGCCGTATAGCCATTGGACTTGCTGCCTCCAGCAAGGTGCGCCCCTGTCAGGCGCTCGGCTTCAGCCATCGCCTTGCGCGACCAGATGCCGGTATCAAGAAAGTTGGGCGTACCGCCCCTGCCGGTCAGGTTAAGCGCACTGGCCGAGAACTGCGTTGCCGCGCCACCCTGCATGAACAGCACACTATAATTGTCCGGCACCCCAAGAAGGTCGCGGAAATCCGCTTCGGCCTTTTCTGCAATTGCCATGTAATCGCTGCTGCGATGGCTCATCTCCATCACGGAAAGCCCCTTCCCACGATAATCGAGCATCTCGGATTGAGCGCGCTCAAGTACCGCGAGAGGCAGCGTGGCCGGGCCTGAACAGAAATTATAGTGTCGAGTCATCTGACGTGCGTCCTTCAAACCGGGAGGGCACGGCGGCCCTCCCCTGTAACGGAAGCAATGCAGGTCACGGACCTGCATTGCAGATCAAGTTAATACACGTGCCCGATGCACGGTGCCCAACAGCGCCTCGGGAAATAGCCCCGAGGCAAACCATCAGTCATCCGCGTCAGGAGTGTCCATCGAGGATTGCTCATAAACCGAAGTATCAGCCTGTTCTTCCGACTCGATCGTCTCGCTTGACGGCTCTTCAACATCCAGCTCGTCCAGGCGCACGGTGGACACGAGCTGCTCATCGGTCGCCGTACGAATCAGGGTAACCCCCTGAGTGTTTCTGGAGCTGATCGAGACCTCACTGACACGCGTACGTACCAGGGTACCGCGATTGGTGATCATCATCATCTCGTCCTGCTCCGCCACCTGAATGGCTGCGACCAGAGCGCCGTTTCGCTCCGAGGTCTGCATGGCAATCACGCCCTGCCCGCCTCGACCCCGCAACGGAAACTCCTCAAGACGAGTGCGCTTGCCATAACCGTTTTCAGATGCGGTCAGGATATAAATCTGCTCGGACTGGCCATCCTGCGCTGACGGTACGGCTACCGTTTCATCAGCATCCTCGGCGTCTGCAGCAGCATCAATAACCGTGGAGCCCGGGATAATCAGGCTGATCACTCGAGCATCACCCAGCAGTCGCATACCACGCACACCGCGTGCGGTACGACCCATGGCGCGGACATCGTTTTCATCGAAGCGAATGGCCTTGCCATTGGAGGAGCACAGAATGGCATGATCACTGCCCGAAGTAATGGACGCGCCGACCAGCCGATCACCGTCTTCAAGGTCCAGGGCAATCAGCCCGGAACTGCGTGGCCGGGAGAACTGGTCCAGCGTGGTGCGCTTGACCGTACCGTTGGCCGTGGCAAAGAAGATATAGCTGTCTTCGCGGTATTCACGCACCGGCAGTATGGCCGTAATCCACTCGCCATCATCCAGCGGCAGCAGGTTGACCATGGGACGACCGCGCGAACCACGACTTGCCTGAGGCATTTCGTAGACCTTGAGCCAGTACACCTTGCCACGATCCGAAAACAGTAGAACCGTATCGTGTGTGGAAGCCACCAGCAGGTGCTCGATCACATCTTCGTTTTTCATGACCGTGGCCGACTTGCCGCGCCCGCCACGCTTCTGAGCCTGATAATCCGACAGCGGCTGCGTCTTGACGTAGCCGGAGCGGGACATGGTCACGACCATATCCTCTTCGTTGATCAGGTCTTCGATGGTGAGATCAAGCCGGCTCGTCTGGATTTCCGTACGCCGCTCATCACCATACTGGGCCCGGACAGCTTCTAGCTCCTCACGGATGACTTCCATCAACCGGTCAGCAGAGGCCAGAATGCGGGTAAGCTCGGCAATACGGTCAAGGATGGTCTTGTATTCATCCAGCAGCTTTTCGGTTTCAAGACCGGTCAGGCGGTGAAGGCGAAGCTCGAGGATGGCCTGCGCCTGAACCGGAGTAAGCCGGTATTCGGTGCGGCTGTCGGAAAGACCGAACCCGGGCGGCATGTCATCCGGCTCACAGGCCGATGCACCGGCGCGGTCGAGCATGTCAAGCACCTGCCCCGGCGACCAGACGGCTGCAATCAGCTTCTCCTTCGCCTCTGAAGCCGATGGCGAGGCCTTGATCATCTCGATGACACTGTCGATGTTTGAAATGGCAACAGTCAGGCCCTCAAGGATATGCCCCCGGTCCTTCGCCTTTCTAAGTTCAAACAACGTACGGCGGGTCACCACCTCACGACGGTGACGGATGAATGCCTCAAGCATCTGCTTGAGGTTCAGGGTACGGGGCTGTCCGTTATCCAGCGCCACCACGTTGATGCCGAATACGGTCTGAAGCTGCGTCTGTGCAAACAGGTTATTGACGATGACATCGCCACTTTCGCCCCGCTTGGCTTCAATCACGACGCGCAGGCCATCCTTGTCAGACTCATCACGCAGCTCGGCAATGCCCTCGATGCGTTTTTCCTTGACCAGTTCGGCAATCTTTTCGATCAGACGTGCCTTGTTGACCTGGTAAGGCAGCTCGGTGATCACGATATGATCGCGCCCGGTCTTTTCGTGATACTCAACGGTGTGGCGTGCACGCACATAGATTCGACCACGTCCGGTGCGGTATGCATCGATGATACCAGCGCGGCCATTGATGATGGCTCCTGTCGGAAAATCAGGGCCGGGAATATATTCCATGAGGTCATCAATGGTGAGCTCATGGTTATCAATCAGGGCCAGACAGGCATCCACGACTTCCGTCATGTTATGCGGCGGCACATTGGTCGCCATGCCGACAGCAATGCCCGAGGCACCGTTGACCAGCAGATTGGGCACCCGTGTCGGCAGTACGGCGGGAATGCGCTCGGTACCGTCGTAGTTGTCGACCCAGTCAACCGTTTCCTTTTCCAGGTCGGAAAGAAGTTCGTGGGACAGACGCGCCATGCGTACTTCGGTATAACGCATGGCCGCGGCACTATCGCCGTCGATCGACCCGAAGTTCCCCTGGCCATCGACCAGCACGTAGCGCATCGAGAAGGTCTGCGCCATACGCACGATCGTGTCGTAGACGGCGCTGTCACCGTGCGGGTGATACTTACCGATCACATCCCCTACTACACGTGCAGACTTCTTGTAAGCCTTGTTCCAGTCATTACCCAGCTCGTGCATGGCAAACAGAACACGGCGGTGAACCGGCTTGAGGCCATCGCGCACATCAGGCAGGGCCCTCCCGATAATGACACTCATCGCATAATCAAGGTACGACTGCTTGAGCTCATCCTCGATATTGACTGGCAGAATTTCTCTGGCGATCTCACCCATGGGTCGTCGAATCCTTTATACAGCGTTCGGCAGGCGCAGCACCGCAAGCTAGGGCTCACACAGTAAGCTGGCTGCCTGGTAACATGATCTCGTCACGGCACAACGTCTACCGACGCCCAAGACGGTTGGCAAACGCGACGAGTGTATCATATTCGAAGGTCGTGGCGGCACGCTCGCGTTGCGACGTATGGATCATCTTCGGCAAACCACAACGCTGGCCGAGCGCGCTTTCCTTCGACATAATATGGCGCTCTCAAAGGGAAGGTCATCATGTGGTTCAAGCATTTACATCTTTATCGCCTGCATGACGAGCAGGTTATACCGCTCGACGCGCTGGAAGACGCCCTCGACGCTCAGGCCTTCAGGCCGGTGGGGCCCCACGAAGCCAAACGCGCCGGCTGGTCTTGTCCGGCAGGTCGTCACGGCCGCTCGCTGGTACACGAAATTCAGGGCCATCGCCTGCTGACACTTAGCCGTCAGGAGCGCCTGCTGCCCTCATCAGTGGTCAAGGAACTGCTGGAAGAGCGTTGCCTTGAGCAGGAAGCTCGTCAGGGATACGCCGTCACACGCCGTGACAGGCTTGCCATCAAGGAAAAGCTGGTAGAGGAACTGTTGCCCCAGGCCTTCACCCGATCTACCCGGATCGATGTCTGGTGGGATACACGACGCCGTTTGATCGGCGTGCACTGCGCCAGCGTCAAGCGGGCCGAAGACACCCTTGACGTGCTCCGCCAGTCCCTGGGCAGCCTCAAGGTCACGCCCGTGACCGTTTCGATACCGCCAGGCAGGACCATGACGGAGTGGCTAACCAAACCTGAAACTCGCCCGGACACCCTGCTGCTGGGCGATCAGATCGAGTTGCGCGCTGCCAGCGAGGAAGAAGGGGTATTCCGCGGCCGCCAGGTCGATCTCGAGGGCGAGGAAGTGCAGGCAGCGCTCGATGCCGGCCGACGCGTCAGCCAGCTTCGGCTGTCCACGGAAGGCCAGATGAGTTTCACGCTTCATGAGGATCTTGCCATCAAGTCCATTCGTTTCAGCGATAACCTGGTGGATGAGGCCAATGACAGTACGGACGATGAAGATCCGATCCTCAAGCTCGATACCGAGTTCTCACTGATGGCCCATACCCTGACTTCCACACTCGGCCAGCTGATAGACTGGCTGGGCGGTGAAACAGAGACACCTCCTGCCACGCCATGATGACTGACACGACAGAAGACCCGTATGCCAGCATTCGCCCTTATCATGACGATGAGGTCGCTCCCGTCATCAAGCGTCTGACGGAATGTGACGAATTTCTGGGAACCATTACACGTTACCGGCTTCCCCGGCTGTCTCGCTATTCTCCCTGGCTTGCAAGGCGGCTGGTGAGCCTGGGCCTCAAGCGAAAACTGAAGGACGTCAATAGCGTCAAGGCGTTTCAACAGCATATCGCCTACTACATGGATCAGATGATCAAGCGCAGTACCGACCATTTCGAAGTGGAAGGGCTGGAAAAGCTTGATGGCAGTCAGGCCTGGTTCTTTATCGGCAATCACCGGGATATTTCCCTCGACCCGGCCTTTGTCAATTACGCCCTGTATCAGCAGGGACGTGACACCGTGCGCATCGCCATCGGGGACAATCTGCTGCAGAAGCCTTACGTGACCGACCTGATGCGCCTCAATAAAAGCTTTGTGGTGCCTCGCTCCGCCAAGGGCAAGCGTGCCATGCTGGCCGCTTACCAGATGCTGTCAGGCTACATCCGTCATTCCATTGTCAGTGATAATCATCCTGTATGGATGGCACAGCGTGAAGGTCGCGCCAAAAACGGGATAGACCGGACAGACAGCGCCATCATCAAGATGCTCAGCATGGCCGGCCGCCAGCAGGACAAGGAGTGCAGTGTAGGGCGTGCTGTATCAGAGCTGCATGTAGTGCCGATCTCGATCAGCTATGAATTCGATCCATGTGACATTCAAAAGGCGCGTGAGCTCAAGGCGGCAGACGAAGGCCAGCCCTATCAGAAAAAGCCCTTTGAAGACATCATGTCCATCGCAGCAGGTATCTCTGGCCACAAGGGACGCGTCAGACTGGTTTTCGGCACCCCACTGAAAGATCTTCCTGACAGCGCCGAGGCCATTGCAGCCGTCATTGATGCCCAGGTACTTGAACACTACACCCTGTTCCCGAGCCACTATCTGGCTCTTGAGGCACTTGGTACTGCGCCCGAACTGGTCAATCATCAACACATCACCCCGGCCGATCGACTGCGATTCAAGGCGCGCCTTGACGATGTCCCCGAGGCACTCAGGCCCTGGTGGCTGATGCAGTATGCCAACCCGGTACTTAACAAGGCCGGCCGCCTGTAGCGATGATCATCAATTTAAAAGGGACGCTTAAAAGGCGTCCTTTTTTTATGTAAAAACACCGATTGTTCTCCCCTACCAAAGAAATTCTTTTACCACCTTGCAGCCCTGAAGCCTGGGTCTACACTTTCCATAGGAAAAAACTTATTTAATAGTTTCCTTCAAACGAAGCGGGACGCTTATTGCCGAGAGCCTTTAAAGATGCCCACCAGACAGTCTCCGTTTAATGCATTTTTCAATCCGTTCGGCGCCCCAAATCTGGCAGGATTCGATATCCCGCTGTTCAGCACGGACACGATCCAGAAATGGTTTGCAGGATTGCCCGGCATGGAAGATGTGACACCACGGGAAAAGCACCCTGACTTTCCGCGAGTACCTCCGGACAAGCTGATGAGCCTCAGCAGTCAATACACCCTGGAGCTGACCCAACTCTGGCAAAATGTACTGATGGCCAGTATTCCGGCACTTGAAGATCCCCGCTTTTCCGGACCCGCCTGGCAACAACCAGGCTACGGCTCCATAGCAGCGCTCTATCTTTTAAACGCCCGCTTTGTAATGAGTCTTGCCGACGCGTTGACCGGTGATGCCAAGACCTGCACCCGCATCCGCTTTTGTGTCGAACAATGGGTAGCTGCCAGTGCTCCCAACAACTATCTGGGTACCAACCCCGAGGCACTGGAGCAGATTGAAAAAACCGGAGGTGAAAGCCTGCGGCGTGGCATGGAGAATTTCTGGGCCGATCTGGCGCGCGGTCGAATTTCCCAGACCGATGAAGATGCCTTTGTTGTTGGCCGTGACGTGGCCCAGACGCCCGGGCATGTCGTATATGAAAACGACCTCATTCAGGTCATTCAATATACCCCCACCACGCAGAAGGTACATGAGACCCCCCTGCTGATCGTACCGCCCTGCATCAACAAGTTTTACATTCTCGACCTGCAGCCGGCCAATTCCCTGGTACGCTACACCCTGGACCAGGGGCATCAGGTCTTTTTGATATCCTGGCGAAATGCAGACCAAAGCCTGGCTCACAAGCAGTGGGATGATTATGTCGATGAAGGCGTAATCAATGCCATCAATGTGGTCACGGACATCAGCGGCACCAAAAAGCTCAATACCCTTGGATTCTGTATCGGGGGCACCCTGCTGAGCTGCGCATTGTCGGTACTCCAGTCTCGTGGGAGCAGACCAGCCAGCAGTATGACACTGCTGACATCCATGCTCGATTTCAGCGAAGCCGGCATTCTCGATGTATTCATCGACGAACAGCAGATCCGCTGGCGCGAACAGACCATCGGCGGTCAAGGCGGCGGGGCACCAGGCCTTCTCAAGGCGTCCGAGCTGGCCAACACCTTTTCATTTTTACGGCCCAACGATCTGGTCTGGAATTATGTAGTTGGCAACTATCTCAAGGGAGCCACTCCTCCGCCGTTCGATCTGCTTTACTGGAACAGCGACGGCGCCAACCTGCCAGGGCCCATGTTTTCCTGGTACCTGCGCCATGCCTACCTGCAAAACGATCTGAAAACGCCGGGCGCCGTCACTGTCTGCAATGAACCGCTGGATCTGACCCACCTGGACGTCCCGGCATATCTTTACGCCTCGCGGAGCGATCATATCGTGCCCTGGCAAAGTGTTTACAACAGTGCCTGCGTGCTTGGTGGTACACCTCGCTTTGTTTTGGGTGCTTCGGGCCATATAGCCGGTGTCATCAACCCCCCGGTCAAGAACAAGCGCTGCCACTGGCTGGCAAATGACCCTTCCCTTCCGGATGACCCCGAACAATGGTTTGCGCAGGCTCAGGAGCTGCCTGGAAGCTGGTGGAACGATTGGTCAGAGTGGCTGAGTACCTTTGCCGGCAAACAGAAAGCCTGTCCGAAAAAAGCAGGAAACAGTACATATCGTCCGATCGAAGAAGCACCGGGGCGCTATGTTCGTGCCAGAGCCTGAAACCTGGCGATGAATATGTACCTACTCAACACACATACCATACGGTTGAATTCTTGATTGAAGGGAGTTGATATCATGGCACAACAGCGCATTGCATTTGTAACCGGCGGAATGGGCGGGATCGGAACCGCCATCAGTCAGCGCCTTTACAAGGATGGCTTCAGGGTCGTTGTCGGCTGCAGCGTGAATTCAAGCCGCAAGGAAAAATGGCTGGCAGATCAGAAGGCGGAAGGTTACGAGTTCGAGGTCAGTGAAGGCAATATCAACCAATGGGAATCGGCCCGGGAAAGCTTCCTCAAGGTGCGTGAGGAAATCGGCCCGATCAGCGTTCTTGTAAATAATGCCGGTATCACCCGAGACGCCGTGTTCAAGAAAATGTCTCCTGAAGACTGGAACGCTGTGATCAATACCAATCTGACCGGTCTTTTCAATACGACCAAACAGGTCATCGATGACATGCTGGAAAGCCAATGGGGACGCATCATCAACATCGCCTCAGTCAACGGTCAGAAAGGCCAGTTTGGACAAACCAATTACTCCGCTGCCAAGGCCGGCATCCATGGCTTTACCAAGGCGCTGGCACAGGAAGTCGCGTCCAGGAACATTACGGTCAATACCGTGTCGCCAGGCTACATCAAAACCGATATGACCTCCGCCATTCGAGAGGACGTTCTGGAAAAGATCACCAATGGCATCCCGACCAAACGCCTGGGCAACCCGGAAGAGATAGCGTCCATTATCAGCTGGCTGGCTTCCGACGAAGCGGCCTATTCAACCGGCGCAGAGTTCTCGCTTAACGGCGGCCTGCACATGAGTTAGCCTATGGGGCAACTGCAATAATACTGATAAAGCCCGGCGCCGTCGGGCTTTCCTGCATGGACACCTCATGACAGAAAAAAATACCGCTCCCCGTCTGATCAAGAAATATCAAAACAGACGCCTTTATGACACGACAGCCAGCAGCTATATCACGCTGTCGCAAGTCAAATCACTGATTCTGGCTCACGAAGACATTACCGTCATTGATGCCAAAAGCGGCAGCGACATTACACGAAGTATTCTACTGCAGATTATTCTCGAAGAAGAAAGCGCCGGTGAACCCCTGTTCAACAGCGACATGCTGCAATCGCTGATTCGTTTCTACGGACATGCCATGCAGGGCCCAATGGGCGAATATCTGGAACATCATCTGGGATATCTCAACGATTTTCAGCAGCAGATCGCAGGTCAGGGCATCAACGCATACAGCCCGCAACAGGCACAGGAAGCATGGGAAACCATGCGACGCATACAGCCTGCATTTGTACGTGAACTGATGGATACAAATCTTCGGCAGTCCAAAGCCTTCATGGAGCAGATGCAGTCATTCTGGACAGCTCCGTTTCGCCCGGCTCGACGCAACGATGACAGTGATGAAGGCAGCCACGAATAGAACCAGCATTTCCCTGCTTGCCCCATGCAAAAGGCCCCTCGTTCGAGGGGCCTTTTGCATGGGGCAAGCAGGGAAGCAATTCAACGCTGCGGGAAATCCAGCACCCGGGCCGAATCGGAATCAATGCGACGCGAAGCCTGCTCACCACCACTTTGTTCCTTCATCTGCTGGGCACGCTTGCGTGTCAGACATACCACACGAGGCGCCGGCGCTGATGAAACAGGAGTAGATGGCGCTGTAGAAGACCCGGTCACCATGGGCGGACGGCGCGCACCAGCGTCATCACGCACCAGCGTCAAAGGCGCCTTGAAGCCGTGCTCAGCCCGGTTCAGGCTGTTGTAGCCAACCACAACCTGTATGAATGCCGCCAGCAATGTAAGGGCACCACCACTCCAGGTCATGACAGTGGCATGTTCTGGATAAAGGCATACCGCAGAGAGGAAGCAGGTCAGAGCGATGTGACCAAACAGGCCACTGAAACGTGCTACCGAGCGGGACCTGCTTCTGGTGCGTGCATTAAGGGCCGGTGCTGTCGCGTGAAAGGCGCGTGCACCAATACTCAGCGCAGCCACGCCCAGCATGAGGGTGATGATGGCCGGCATGGGCACTGAGACGTACATGAAGAATACGGCGGCCAGCATGGCTGCGTAAAACAGGCTGTCCAGCGTCGTTTCCAGAAAACGTCCTGACGCCGTACTGACATCTGCCCATCGTGCGATGGCACCATCCAACGCATCCATCAGACGATTGACGACTATCGCACCAACAGCCCATGCCGGTTCACCGAGCCACAGGGCCGGGATGGCAAGCAGGCCGACCACAAAACCGAAAATGGAAACCTTGGTCGGTGTAATATTCCACGCCACCAGGTGACGTGCGACCCAATGCAATGGACGTTGAATACGAGCATGAAACCAGTTGTCGAACATACGCACCCATCCTCCTGAAGGAGGAATTCCCTGTGATCCTTGAATACGGGACATGTTGCAGCCTTCCTGTGGCATGTGCTGTGCAGAATAGTCAACTCTGGTACTTACGCATCAAAACAAACCGGTTCGGCACAATTTTATACTTGCTCGTCATTCTTTTTAACTAAAAAATAAAAAATAACGCGCCTTAACATTAGGCAACAGGAATTAGAAGGATGGGATAAAAGAAGGGATAACGACGGGTCTGACACCTCAGGAAGCATCAGGCCCGTCATGCGCTTACTTCATGGCCAGGCGGGCCGGTATATCCTTGGGAGTAACGGTACGACGAGCCTGCCAGTAATGGCGAGTCCAGTAAGGATTATCCAGCCGGGAAAGTCGCACGCCACTGGAGCTTGAAGCGTGCATGAAATAGCCATCACCGACATAAATGCCAACGTGCCGGTCACCACGGTAGGGCCTGAAGAAGACGAGATCACCAGGTTTAAGGGCTGTCTTGCTGATCTTGTCTCCCTCAAGCACCTGCCCCAGCGTGGTACGGGGCAGATCAATATCAAAGCTGTTACTGAAAATCTGCTGCACCAGCGCCGAACAGTCGATACCGCTTCGCGACTCACCTCCGTAACGATAAGGTGTCCCGGACCACTCATCGTATTCCGACATCAGGGAGTCGCGAATCGTGGACCACTGGACCACGGGCGATGTCTGTGCATCCGGTTTTTTCTGTTTGGCCCTTGCATTGGCCTTGGGCGCCGTGATCGACGGCATGGCTACATCATAATAGTGCGCTTGAGGGCTGCTCTGCTGTGTTGCACATCCAGCCAGAAAACCGGCCAGTACACATCCGCTGATCCATCGCCACATTACGATTATCCTGGTAACGCCAACACCTGCGATAGAGTGTCGGTCTGATATAAAAAATCATGTTCTACACGGCACTGATCAGAATCGATGAAACAGTCGAGTGCATCGAATTGTGCCGAACGTGACACGCATAATGCACGTATCGGCATAATTGACGCAATCCAAACCGCGTCAGCCTGCATATTTGGTGCATTTTCTTCAATTAAGGTTTTGTCTTGACGGCAGAACCGCACCGAATATCCAATATTTTAAACAAATGCTTTATTTACTGGACAGCACCGACCCTAATATAGTGGTTAAGCAGCGCCTCTTATCCCTGCCCGTCCAACTACAAACAGACACCACAGGGCCGGAGGCACTTCACGTCCTCATTCGATCAGTGTCAGACGCAGGAGTCGGTAATGAACAACAAGCAATTGAGCGAGCTGAAACAGGCTTATGTGGCCAGAGGCGCACCTCACATGATTCCCGCGTTTGCCGAACGTGCGGAAAATGCAGAAATCTGGGACGTGGAAGGTAATCGCTACATCGATTTTGGCGGCGGCATTGGCGTATTGAATCTGGGTCACCGGCACCCGAAGGTCGTTGAGGCCGTCAAGGCACAGCTGGACAAGGTCATGCACACCTGTGCCACCGTCATGCCCTACGCGCCTTATGTGCAACTATGCCAGAAACTGTGTGAAATGATGCCCGGCGATGGTGACAAGCGAGCCCTCCTGGTCAACTCCGGCGCCGAAGCGGTTGAAAATGCCGTGAAGATAGCGCGAGCCGGCACAGGCCGAAGTGCCGTTATCGCCTTTGATGGCAGCTTCCATGGTCGCACCATGATGACATTGGCCCTGACCGGCAAGGTGCTGCCTTACAAGCATGACTTTGGCCCAATGCCGGGAGATGTTTTCCGCGCGCCCTTCCCTGTTCCCGCTCATGGCATCAGTGACGAGGACAGCCTTGCAGCCATTCATCGACTGTTCAAGACCGACGTACCCGCACACCGGGTGGCGGCCATTATCATCGAGCCCGTTCAGGGCGAGGGTGGTTTTTATCAGGCTTCGCCGGCCTTCATGCAGGCACTGCGTGATCTGTGCGATGAGCACGGAATTGCCCTGATTGCCGACGAGGTACAAAGCGGCTTTGCACGTACCGGCAAACTGTTCGCCATCGAACATACCGGAGTAGTGCCGGATATCATCACCACGGCCAAAAGCCTGGCAGATGGCATGCCACTGGCAGCGGTAATCGGCAAGGCCGATTTAATGGACGCTTCGGGCCCGGGCTCACTGGGTGGCACCTATGGCGGCAACCCACTCTCATGTGCTGCGGCGCTGGCCGTTATCGAAGCCATTGAAGAAGAAAACATTCTGGCCCGAAGCACGGCCATGGGTGAACATCTGGCACAACGTTTCAATCAATGGGAAGAGCAGTTCTCATGGGTGGCGCACAGCCGCAACACGGGCGCCATGGCAGCCTTTGAACTGGTCAATGACGCTGGCGAACCAGATCCCGAGCTGACCAGGAAGTTGACGAAAACGGCAGCTGAGCAGGGTTTGATCCTGCTGTCATGTGGCTTCTACGCCAATACCATTCGAATTCTGGTCCCGCTGACAGCCAGGGATGAACTGCTGAATGAAGGGCTGGATATCATTGAGCACTGTCTCGGTATGCTGCACTAAAAAAACGTTCTGCAAAAAGAGGCCCTTATGGGCCTCTTTTTTTGTGCTGGCAAAACCGGCACGCATCACTCCTCGGGGCGAGCCATTTTGTCAGCATGCGTACTTTTGCGCTCACGATGAAGCAAATGGCGCTGCAGCCAGTTGCGGACACGTACTACGAACTGCTCTTGGAAAATAACACACAGGATAACCGTCATGAGCAAAAACACGGGATACAGCCAGATGGTAATGCCGCCGGCAGCGTCCAGGCAGCCCCTGAAGCTTGAAAGACACATGGCCGGATCACCGGATAATACCCGCTCTACGCGAGAGAAAATAATGTATAGCGGCACGTGCAAGGCAAACATCGGCAGCGATGCCCCGCCCAGCCGCCCAGCCAGCCGACGCACCCACTCACGACGAGGCATGGGGACAAGCAGGCACAAATAAATCAGTGACAACTGCGCCGGCAACAACAGGCCATTATGCATCAGGTAATACCAGGCGTGCGCTCGGGGCAATAGTAGTTCCGCTGCGGTAATGGATACCACAATAATACCCACCAGCATCCATATATTATTTCGCGTTAACGTACGCCCTTGGGATCGTCTGCGCGCGTATAAACCGCACAGCAGGATGCCCGCCAGAAACTCTGGCAACCGAATGATAGGGTTACGATGTAAAATACCGGTTTCCGGCATACCGTAATCCGTAAAGGCAATAACCAGTAATGGCGGAATCAGATAAATCCCCATCGTCACGGCCAGTGCTCGCCATGAACGGCGGACACGCATCAGACGAGGTGCCACAAAGGGAAATACCAGATAAAAGAAAAACAGCGTGGAAATCGACCAGGACGGCGGGTTGAAGGTTAGATACAACGGATTCCATGCATGCAAAAGCAGCAGGTTCAAAACAACATTCAGCGTCGCCTCGCCGCCACTCATGAAGTGATGTAGTGCATTGGGATCTGTCTGCCCTAGATCATTGTTCACGTCATAAATGGTAAACAGCGCCGAGGTCTTGGCATCCTCGGGCAGGATGGCCAGATACGGAATGATCGACATCACGGCAATGGTCAGGAGAAACGAGCCGATATGGATAGGATAGAGGTTCGAAAACCGCTTGATCATGAAGCTTCTGGCGGGCTCTCGCATCTCGTTATTATCGTTGAGATAGACATGCGCCAGCAGGAACCCTGACAGAACAAAAAACGCACTGGTCGAGAAGAAACCAACCTGCGAGACGTAGTTCCCCCAGCCCCTGGCTTCCGGGTAATAATGCATGGTGTGAAAGATAACGATATAAAGGCCGAGCAGAAACCGCATCCACTCAAGCCCTATGAAGCGTTCCTTTTTCATAATGCGACCATCAGCGATGCAACGTGCCATCGCCCTTCCCTGTTATAAAATCGATGTACGATCAAGTCATGACGATGCCTGTCGCACCCCTGGATGGCGCCTATAGTGCCTTAAGGGGTTGAAAAAAGCTGTTTAATTTCGCTTAATCGGCGTCATTAAGGGAAGAGCCGGGGTTGCGCTTGAAATGCCTCGTACCGGGCTTGTGCGAAGCATCCGGCAAGCCGGCTCTTGAAGCCCATACGCGATCTACAGGCATTAAAAAAGCGCCGTCAAAGGCGCTTTTTTACATGCTTTCCTGCTTGATTCGGGGTCAATCACCCTTTTCGCTTGATCAACGAAACGACCCAAAGCAGTACCACGGCACCTATCACTGCGGTCACCAGAGACCCTATGATGCCACCGTTGGACGACAGGCCCAGCAAACCAATCATTGCACCACCGATCACCGCACCGACAATACCGACCACGATGTTACCTACAACACCAAAGCCGCCGCCCCGCATGATCTTGCCTGCAATCCAGCCTGCCAGACCGCCAATAATCAGCCACAGAATAATCCCCATTGCGCCCTCCTTTGATGCAGACAAGGATGTATAAAACCTTACATCACGCTTTTCCCTCAGCGAGTGGTTGGATTATAGAAGACATGGGTATTTATGCCAGCAGTACCGCAAAGAAGGTGTTTTGACATACATGAGAAAAGCTATGTCAGACAATTGGCCAATAGCACTTTTCTGAAAGCGTAATAAACTCGCCATGGTTCGAGGGTGAACATGCGCGTTTGCGCGCCAATAACCATTATAAATCTGGCAAGGACTTTTTCTCACCATGCACGCAATTACCATATTGTCGTTTTTGCTATTCACACTGGTGGTAGCAGCCATCACATGGAAGATGACGCGAAATGATGACCACCGTCACTCCAAGGGATACTTCCTGGCCGGCAGGAGTCTGTCCTTTCCCCTGATCGCTGGCTCACTGCTGATGACCAACCTGTCCACCGAACAAATGGTTGGGTTGAACGGTGCCGCTTTCGTGGATGGTTTCAGCGTCATGGCCTGGGAAGTCGTGGCGGTTATTGCCATGGTTCTGATGGCCCTGTTCTTTCTGCCACGCTTTTTGAAAAGCGGCATCACCACCGTTCCTCAGCTGCTGGAAATCCGTTTCGACAAGGGCACACAGCTGATCACCAATATTATTTTCCTGTTGGCCTATGCCGTTATCCTGCTGCCGATAGTGCTTTACTCCGGTGCGGTAGGCCTTCTGGGCATGCTGGACCTTCAGGGCCTTACCGGCATCGAATCCAATACCACCCTGTTGTGGGGAACGGTCTGGCTGGTAGGGCTGATCGGGGCAATCTATGCGCTGTTCGGTGGTCTTCGCACCGTCGCGGTGTCCGATACCATCAACGGCATAGGCCTTCTGATCGGCGGATTCATGATTGTGTACTTTGGTCTTCAGGCCGTCAGTGATGGCAATGGCGCCTTTGAAGGCTGGCGCATACTGAAGGAAGCCACGCCCGAGCGCTTCAACTCCATGGGCAACAATGAACAGTCCGTGCCATTTCACACCCTGTTCACCGGTGTCATTCTCCTGAACGTTTTCTACTGGTGTACCAACCAGCAGATCATTCAGCGCACCTTTGGCGCCAGCAGTCTGGCCGAGGGCCAAAAAGGCGTGCTTCTCACCGGATTTCTGAAACTGTTCGGCCCGCTGTATCTGGTTATTCCCGGTATGATTGCCTTTTATCTCTATGCCAACCAGGGCATCAAGGCCGATGCAGCCTACGGCCATCTCGTCTTCAATGTACTACCGCCCTATCTGACCGGGTTCTTTGCTGCCGTCATGGTGGGTGCGATCCTGTCCTCGTTCAACTCGGCCCTCAACAGCACTACGACGCTGTTCAGTCTCGGTATCTACAAGGAGATACTGCGCAAGGACGCAAGCGATGAGGAAGTAGTAAAGTCAGGCAAGGTCTTTGGCTGGATCATGGCCATTGCGGCAATGACCATTGCTCCACTGCTGGCCGGGCAGGAAAGCCTGTTCGTCTACCTGCAGAAAATGAATGCCCTCTACTTCATTCCCATTCTGGCTGTCGTCGTAGTAGGTCTTCTGACCCGTCATGTTCCCCCGATTGCTGCCAAGCTGGCCCTGATTCTGGGCTGCGTTACCATTTTCCTGGTGTATTTCGTTCCGCCGTTCACCGGCCTGCTGGATTACATCCATGACTTCCATTTCATTGGTCTGGTATTTGCCCTTTTGATCGTCATGATGCTGATCATTGGCAAGCTCGCACCCACCTCGGAAGCCTGGATTCAACAGGACAGTGGTGAGGTCGATCTTACTCCCTGGAAAGGCGCTGTACCTTTCGGCATTTTCCTCGTGGTCTGTGTTCTGACAATCTACATCTCCTTTGCCTGATTACTTCAAGGCATGAAAAAGCCCGGCCATTGGCCGGGCTTTTTAACATTCATCCCCGTTATTTTCTGGAGGATGCTGCATTCTTGGAGGCTTCTGCAGCCTTCTGGGCCTGAGCGCTGGCATCCTTGGCCGTGGCTTCAGCCGTGCGGCTGGCTGTAGCCATTTGCGCTTCTGCAGTCTGCGCCGATTCCTTCACTGCAGACTGAGCCTCGCTGGCATACCTGGAACTCATTTCAGTCGCCTTGCGCGCCTGGTCATGAGCCGTGCTGGTCGCCGCTTCAAAGTTACGCTCCGCATTTTCAATTGTCTGGCGCACCATCTTCTGCATGGTGTCGTAGAAACTATTGGCAGCAGTGGTTGCAGACTTGGCCATGGAAACCGTGGACTCGGAGCCTACCGGCGCATTACGCGCCATATCATCGATATAGCCCTGAACCGCCTGGACACGCTGCGAGGTTTTTTCCTCGGCTGACTTGATCACGTCAGACTGCACACCAGACATGATGCGGTAGGCATTTTGCGTATAGGCCATGCTGCGCTCGGAAAATGGCTGGAACATGACGGTCTGCAGATTGAACACTTCCTGCGCTTCACGAGCCGAGAGCATCTTGCGAGTCATGTCGGACCCCTGCTCCATCATGTCACGCGTGGTACGCAGATTCAGTTCGGTCAACTGCTCGACGCCTTTCATCCACTGACGGGAAAAGCCCATCATGGAGTCCAGCTGATCTCGATACATGTCTTTCATTTTTTCAGGGTTGTTCATGGTATACATAATGCTTCTCCGTTCGGTGGTTCCACCGGTTACCTGGTGACTAGATGACACGTAGAACCTTGCGAACTTTGACGGGTGTCGCCAGATTCCCTTGCATTAGTTGTGCAGTGCACAAACACAGTATTGCTGCACCGCACAAAACTGTCAAGCCTGATTCGTATCTGCGTAACATTTAATGAACTCGAGCAACTGCGGATACAGCCGGGTACGAAAGCGCCGACCGGAAAAAATGCCGTAGTGGCCGGCCCCTTCCAGCATGATGTGATGATGACGCTTTGTATCGATACCCGTGCAAAGCTCATGTGCCGCAAACGTCTGACCATCTCCTGATATGTCATCGCGCTCACCTTCGACCGTCATCAGTGCGGCCCCCCTGATGCGGGAGGGGTCGACGACCTGACCGCGTACTGTCCAGGTACCGCGTGCCAGACCATACTCCTGAAAAACCACTCGAATGGTATCGAGGTAATACTGTGCAGGCATATCCAGCACGGCGTTGTATTCATCATAAAACTGACGATGGCTGTCGGCGTCCTCATCATCTCCACTGAGCAGATGCTCATAGAAATCCCAGTGCGACTTGAGGTGAAGGTCCGGGTTCATCGCCAGAAATCCGGCATGCTGCAAGAACCCCGGATAAACCTCTCGACCGGCCCCCGGATAAGAGCCGGGGACACGATAGATCACGTTATCCTCAAACCAGCGCATCGACTTGTTGGTGGCCAGAGAGTTGACATCCGTCGGGCTTTTACGGGCATCGATCGGCCCTCCCATCATCGTGATGGTATTGGGCAGCGGCTCATCATCCGCCGCCATCAGAGACAGGGCTGCCAGTACAGGAACAGTAGGCTGACATACTGAAATCACATGCAGATTATCGGTGCCAATGGTGCGAATGAAGTCGCGGATGTAATCCACATAATCATCCAGATGAAAGTTACCCTCATCCAGCGGCACCATGCGAGCATCCTTCCAGTCCGTAATGTACACCTTGGTGTCATGCAGGAACTGGCGCACGGTATCACGCAGCAAGGTGGAGTGATGGCCTGAAAGCGGTGCGCACAACAGCACCCGCGGCTCGTTTTCAAATGCATGAGCAAGCTCGGCATTATCGGCATAGCGCTTGAAACGGATCAGTCGACAAAACGGCTTGTCTTCGACCACTTCTTCAACGATCGGCACGATGGAATCGTTCTTTTCAATCGTAGTAATGTTGAAAGCCGGCTTTTCATAGTCCTTGCCCAGCCGATGCATCAATTCAAGACCTGCGGCTGCACGGTTGGACCAGGGCAGGTGAGAAAAGCTATAGCGTGAATCCGTCAGCACCTGTGCCATGACATTGGACATGGCCGATACCGGGTAAAACATCGATCGCTGAAATTCATAGAATTGATACAACATGGGAAGTCCCCTGTGTGTCAGGCAAAAGTAAACTGCCAGTAGGCATTACCAGCATACTGTGACGCATTTTGTGCAGTGCAGCAACGAAAGGCCTCGGTAATTGCCTTAGACATGTGCCCAATAAAAACGCCCCGTGGGTTGCACGGGGCGCATGATCAGCAAATGGACAGCCTGCTATTTTCGCCAGAACATCGGCGTCACCAGTACCAGCACGGTCAGGATTTCCAGACGGCCCATCAGCATGCCGAAACTCAACAGCCATTTGGCCGCTTCCGGCAGGGAGGAAAAGTTGCCTGCGGGCCCGATCGTATCTCCCAGCCCCGGCCCCACATTGGACACTGCAGTAGCGGCACCGGACAGGGCCGTGATCAGGTCAAGCCCCATCATGGCCAGCCCCAGAGCGATCAACGCCACGGTAAAGAAAAAGAAGAATGAAAAGGCAATAACAGCGCGGACCACCTCATCGGTCAGCATGCGGCCATTATAGCGCTGGGAAAACACACCATTGGAATGTACCAGATGGCGCAGCTGATTGATGAGCATGATAATCCCCACCTGAAAGCGGAAGATCTTCATCCCCCCACTGGTCGACCCGGAACAACCGCCTATAAAGGTCAGGTAGAAAAAGCCCGCTACCGCCAGCGGCCCCCACAGGGTGTAATCATCCGACGCATATCCGGTAGTCGTCACCACCGAGATCACATTGAAGGCCACCTGAGTAAGGGCATCAAAGAACGGCACACCCCGCGCCACCCGATACAGGGTCAGGCCGATAATGACCCATCCCAGCATCAGCAACATGCCACGCACCTGCTGATCCTTCCAGAAGGCACCGTAATGGCGTTCCTTGAACATTCGGATATAGAGCACAAACGGTACCGCGCCCATCAGCATGAAGACATCCGCCATCCACATGATCCAGGGCTTGTCGGCATAGACGCCGAAGGAGCTGTCGTAGTTTGAAAAGCCGCCGGTGGCTACCGAACTCATGCCATGCACCACCGCATCCAGTGGTGTCATGCCCGCCAGCCAATAGGTCAGGACGGCAATCAGGCTGATGACCAGATAAACCACACCGATCGATTTGGCGACCCCGCCGGAGCGAGGCAGGATCTTGTCGGACCAGTCCGAGGACTCGGTCTGAAACAGGCGCATCCCGCCAACCTGCAGGAAAGGCAGAATGGCAATGGCCATGACAATGATGCCGATACCACCGACCCACTGCATCAACCCCCGCCACAGCTTGATGCCGTCCGACAGGTTATCGATGCCTGTCAGTACGGTAGACCCTGTCGTCGTAATGGCAGACACCGACTCGAATACGGCATCGCCCATGGACAAATGCGGTGCACCGAATACCATGGGCAGGCTGGCATATGTGCTGATGGTGACCCAGCTCATGGTTGTCAGAATGAACATCTGGCGTGGCTTGAGCTGAATATCGATGCGGTGAGTAACCAGTAACATCAGGCCGGCACTCGACAGCGTCATTACTTCGGAATACAAAAAGGCCCACATATCATCATTTTGCTCGACCACCAGCATGATCAGCGGTATAGCCATCATGGCGGCCAGTACCAGCAAAAGCATCGCCAGAATACGAAGCACCGGCCCGGCGCCGGTTGCTCGTTGAAAAAGGGTCAGGCGTGACATGATATACCCTTATTACAAACTGTCGTTGGAACGCGCCACTATACGCGCTCGTGCGCGCCGGTGCAGCAAGGAACCCTTGACCTCATGAGTGATATCGACACCCGCGCGACAGATCGTAATGCCGCACAGCGTATTACCCTGATCGGCGCCCTGTTTGACACGTTGCTGGGCTTTTTCAAGATTCTGGTCGGCGCCGCCACCCACTCCAGTGCTCTGGTCGCCGATGGCGTTCACTCCCTGTCGGACCTGGTCACGGATGCGTTTGTGCTGCTGGCCACCCATTATGGACGTCAGGCTCCGGATAATGACCACCCCTACGGCCATGGACGCATAGAAACCCTGGGCACCCTTGCACTGGGCATCATGCTGATTGCCGTGGCCGGCGCGCTGGCATGGGACAGCATCCAGCGTCTTGTGGCCAATGAAGCCCTTTCCAGCGCCGGCATGGGCGCCATCGCGCTGACCGTGGCATCCATGCTGATCAAGGAGATTCTCTTTCGCATCACCCTCAAGGTAGCCCGCCGACAGCGGTCACAACTGCTGGAAGCCAATGCATGGCACTCACGCAGTGATGCCCTCTCCTCACTGGTTGTCCTGATTGGCCTGATCGGCCTGCAGTTCGGCCTCGACTGGCTTGATAGCGTGGCTGCGATCGTAGTGTCATTAATGGTCGCCAGGGTCGGTGGCGAGCAACTCTGGCAGGCCAGCCGTGAACTGGTGGATACCGCACTCCCTCCCGAACAGCATCAGCGCATCAAGGCAGTAGCCCTTGAGGTTGATGGCGTTCACAACGTGCATGATTTAAGAACGCGCACCCAGAGTGGCTCCGTCATGCTGGATGTCCATCTGACCGTGGATGCCCGCATCAGCGTGTCCGAGGGTCACGAGATCGGCAACATGGTGATTCGCCGCCTGCGCGCGGAGCACCCGGAGCTTCATGACATCGTGTTTCATATTGACCCGGAAGACGACTCCGACGCGCCCCGGGTTGAATTTCGTCAGGAACTGCCCCTTCGCCGTGATATCGAAGCTGCTCTGGCCCGGTGCTGGTGTCAGCATCCCATATGGGATGCTCATCTGGACCTGCAGTTTCACTACGTCACCCGCATGGAAAGCCGCGAAGTGGATATCGAACTGTATGTACCGGCCGGCACCCCCGTCACGGCCGAACAACGCCGCCAGCTTGAACACTGTGCCAGGGCACTGCCATGGATTGGCCACATCAGCCTGTGGCAGGAACAGCCTGCACCGTGATGAATGCGCCCATTCACGGTATGCTTGGTCCCATATCACCTCAGGGGAGCACAACATGAGTACAGCAACGGAAATTCAGCAACAGCGGATGATCACCGAGCTTCGCCACTTCATCAAAAAGCTGTTGCAGGAACCGGACATCCTTTCAAGCTCACTGGCAATTGCGCGGGAACATCATGGCGAACCGGATGCCATGGCCCGCATTGCCAATGCCATTTCCGAATCCACCAATGTCAATATCCCGGAAGACCCCCGCCATCATTCCCCGGCAGATGGCCTGTTCCTGGCGGTACTGAAGGAAGTGGTCGAAGAAGAAAAGGCCATGTACTAGCCACCAAAAAGCCGGCAAAAGCCGGCTTTTTTGATTCCGGTATAAACCGAAATCATGTTTTGGGAGTTGAGTCTTTGCATGAGCTGGGAATATAGCTCTCTTCCATCCCATTGGTTGTACAGCTCCACTCTCCGGTTGTAGTGCGTTCGAGAGTAATTACATCCTTACTAAGCTGGCTCCCATCACCAAAAGTGAATTTCAGACCGCCTTTATTATCAATTAATCCCACTTCCCCCAAATCACTGGCTGTTTCAGGAATGCCTATATATCCGGCCTCCCCAGATGTAAGCGAAGGTGTATTGCCGGTGAGTACCCGCTCTTCATAGGCGGTCTGCACGCCCTTGATGGTAGCCAGTCCTGCTGCCGCTTCAGAGCGTGCGACATAGTCCTGATATCGCGGCACGGCAATGGCCGCCAGTACCCCGATGATGGCTACCACGATCATCAGTTCGATCAATGTAAAGCCTGCCTGCCTGTTTGCTGACATGAGTCTGTCCCTTTTACAAACGCTTGAATAATGTGTGCCCCGCGCACGGATGCTCATAACCGCATCGCTGGTACTAACGACCACATCCCGGCAAAACTTTACGTTCGTTAACATTACTTGTCGGTCAGCGTTCAGTCGTCTTTTCACTTGCCGATAAAGACTTTCGATCCAGCTCATCTGTTGAATGGAAGTCATTCATGGCCACCTCCTCGCTCTACCCTGTTGGAAATGCCCTGCGCGGGCTGGCCAAACGGCTGGTCCAGGATGGCCTGTTAAGCGAAGAAGATGCCCTGGCGGCCAGTGAGAAAGCGCGCGAGCTCGAAACAACATTGATGGATTACCTGATCAGCCGCAGCTACGTTACTGGGCGTCAGGCCGCTCTGGCAGCAGCGCAGGAGTTCGGTCTGGGGTGTCTGGAGCTCGATGCCGTTCCACTGGCTCGCCTGCCCCTGCCCGGCAAGTTGCCGGAGGATTTGCTTCGTCGTCTGTCCGTGCTGCCGCTGATTCAGGGTGAGCATTCCCTGACCATTGCACTGGGCAGCCCGGCAGCGCTCAACGCGCTGGATGAACTGCAGTTCGTGACCGGTCATCGGGTAGAAGCCGTACTGGTACCGCCGGATCAGCTGGAACGTCGGCTGGAAGAATATCTGAACGCCCACTTCCAGGGCGCCATGGCGCTGCTCGACGACGATGGCTCGTTTGATGATCTGTCCATCGCGGATGAGGACGAAGCAGACGATCAGATCGTTTCACTGAATGATGATGCGCCGGTCGTTCGATTCGTCAACAAACTGATGCTGGATGCCATACGGCGCAACGCTTCCGATATTCATTTTGAGCCCTACGAAACCAGCTACCGGATTCGGTTCCGCATCGACGGCATACTGACCGAGGCCGCCCGCCCACCGCAACAGATGCGCCAGCGTTTGGCGGCACGCCTCAAGGTCATGGCGAAGCTGGATATTTCCGAGCGGCGACTGCCTCAGGATGGCAGCATCAAACTCAAGGTCTCGGCCAAGAAACAGATCGATTTTCGCGTCAATACACTGCCTACCGTCTATGGCGAAAAGATCGTGATGCGCCTGCTGGACCCGTCCAGCGCCAGGCTAGGCATCGACAAGCTGGGCTTTTTACCGGCGCAGAAAACCAGTTTCGAAAAGGCGCTATCACATCCACAGGGCATGATTCTGGTCACCGGTCCGACCGGCAGCGGCAAGACCGTCACCCTGTATACCGCCCTGAACATTCTCAATACCGAAACACGCAATATCGCCACGGCGGAAGACCCGGTCGAGCTGAAGCTTGAGGGAATCAACCAGGTCAATGTCATGCCGCGCATCGGGCTGGATTTTGCCAGTGCCCTGCGCGCCTTTCTTCGTCAGGACCCGGACGTGGTCATGGTCGGTGAAGTCCGTGATATCGAAACGGCCGAAGTGGCCATCAAGGCAGCACAGACCGGGCACCTGGTACTGTCAACGCTACACACCAATTCCGCCACCGAAACCCTGACCCGACTGCGTAACATGGGCGTCGCGGCCTTCAATGTAGCCACCTCCGTTTCGCTGATCATCGCCCAGCGACTGGCGCGGCGACTGTGCGATCACTGCAAGGAGCGTGTCGACCTGCCGGAACTGACGCTACAGGAAGAAGGATTCACCGAGCAGGACCTCCGCACTCTGGTCCTGTATCGGCCCAGGGGATGTGCCCGCTGTACCCAGGGGTACAAGGGACGGGTAGGACTCTATGAAGTATTACCGATTTCGGATGCCATGAGCCGACTGATCATGGAAGACGGCAGCTCCATTGATCTGGCCGATCTGGCGCGAAGGGAGGGACATCATGACCTGCGTCGCAGTGGCCTGATCAAGGTCATGGAAGGCGTCACCAGCCTTGAAGAAGTCAACCGGGTTACCAGGGGATAGTCATGGCCACATCACGTCAACATCGCGGCGCGGGTATCGAGCAATTCAGTCAGTGGCAATGGCGCGGCAAGAATGCCCGGGGCGAGCTTCAAAAGGGCATCGTGGTCGCGAACGGCAAGGAAAGCGCCCGCAGTCAACTCGTCAAACAGGGCATCATGATCAAGCAGTTGCAGAAAAAGCGACAGCTTGTCTCATTCGGCCAGCGCGTCACTGGCGCGCAGGTTGCGGTATTTACCCGCCAGCTGGCCACCATGATCCGGGCTGGCATCCCGCTGCTGCAATCACTGACAGCCATCGGGGACAGCACCAATCATGCCGGCATGCGCCATATGATTCATCGTCTCCACAGTGACATCTCGGAAGGTAAAAGTCTGGCCCAGGCCCTGGAGGCCCACCCCCGTACGATCGATGCCCTGTTCGTGAACCTGGTAGCCGCCGGGGAACAGGCCGGTGCCCTGGATCGCATGCTGGAGCGCGTAGCAGACTACAAGGAAAAGATTCAGGCACTGAAATCAAAGGTGCGCAAGGCGCTTTATTACCCGGCCGCGGTCATCAGTGTCGGACTGGGGGTGACAGCCATGCTGCTGATCAAGGTGGTTCCCCAGTTTGAAAGCATGTTCAAGGGATTTGGTGCCGACCTGCCAGCCTTTACCCAGCTGACACTCAACCTCTCGGCCATGGCACAGGCCTATTGGTGGCAGGCCCTGCTGGTTACAGGCGCCGGCCTGATGACGCTCAAAGCAATGCTCAAACGTTCGCCACGACTGGTTCTCGCTCGTGACCGGCTCGCGCTCAAGTTACCCGTGCTGGGGCCGATTCTGGAGCGCTCGGCCGTGGCGCGCTTTGCCCGCACCCTGGCCACCAGCTTCGCTGCCGGGGTTCCCTTGATTGATGCACTGGAAACCTCGGCAGGGGCGGCCGGCAATCGCCTGTTCGAACAGGCCATCCTTGGCATGCGCGAAGATGTGGTCAATGGCCAGTCACTTAATTTTGCCATGCGTAATACCGGTTTGTTCGGAGGCATGGCGCTGCAAATGGTAGCCATCGGCGAAGAAGCCGGGTCACTGGACGCCATGCTCAACAAGGTCGCGGATTTTTTCGAGCAGGACGTGGAGGATCGCGTGGATACGCTGACCTCTCTGCTTGAGCCTTTGATTATCGTAGTTCTCGGGGTACTGGTAGGCGGTCTGGTGCTCTCCATGTATCTGCCCATTTTCGAGATGGGGAATGCCATCTAAACGGCACCCGCACTCAAGAGGCTTTTTATGCTGACTTACTCACTGGCAGGCTGGATGTTTCTGATATTTGTCGGTCTCTCGTTCGGCAGCTTTCTCAATGTCGTCATAAAGCGGCTGCCGGCAATGCTGCAGCACCGGTGGCAGAGAGAAGCACTGGATATCATGGAAACGCGTGAAACCACGCCGCCCGATACCGGTACGCGTTTCTCATTGATGCACCCCAGGTCACACTGCCCGTCATGTCGTACCCCCATCCGCTGGCATGACAACATCCCCCTGCTGGGCTGGTTCAAACGCGGCGGACGCTGCGCTGCCTGCGGCGCCTCCATCAGCTGGCACTATCCTGCAGTCGAGGCAGCCTCGGCATTGCTGGTCATTCTGGCCATTGCCATTCATGGGCCAGGCGTTGAGGGCCTGTTCATTGCTGCGGCGCTGCTGATACTGCTGACGCTGGCTGTCATCGATGCCGAAACCCTGCTGCTGCCCGACTCCCTGACCCTGCCGCTGCTATGGCTGGGCCTTTTGTTCCATGTCGTGGCGCAGCCTGAGGCACTACAGGGCGCCGTGCTTGGCGCCATGATTGGCTATTCACTGCTCTGGTCGTTTTTCTGGCTGTTCAAGGTCATTACCGGGAAGGAAGGCATGGGCTATGGCGACTTCAAGATGCTGGCTGCGCTGGGAGCATGGACCGGCTGGCTGGCGCTGCCGTTGATCCTGATCCTGTCGGCAGGACTGGGGGCTCTGGTCAGTATCGCCATCCAGTTGCTGGTACCCTCAACACGCCAGAAGATGATCCCCTTCGGCCCCTACCTGGCGATGTCGGGTATAGTGATGCTGCTCTTTGGTGATACGCTGATGCGCCTTTACACCCTATAAGGATGTTTCAGCCATGACGCTGACCATTGGTGTGACCGGCGGTATCGGAGCCGGAAAAACCACGGTAGCCCGCTGCTTCGGTGAGCATGATATTGCCTGGATGGATGCCGATCAGGCCGCCCGGGATATCGTTCGTCCGGGTGAAGCCGCCCTCGAGGAAATCTGCACGGCCTTCGGCCATCAGATGCTTGACGCTTCCGGCGAGCTGAATCGTCGAGCATTGAGAGCACTGGTGTTTGATGATGCGGAAGCCCGCCGACAGCTTGAGGCCATTACGCACCCGCGCATTCGAGAGCATCTGGTCACCTTTCTGGAGACGCCCAAATCATCGGCGTATCAGCTGCTGGTCTCACCGCTGCTGCTTGAAACCAGCCAGAAGGCGCTGGCTGACCGCATACTGGTAATTGATGTGCCATCCGAGGTGCAGGTGGCGCGTACTACCGCCAGGGACCAGACCGATGAGGCGCAGGTCAAGGCCATCATGGCAGCTCAGCTGAGCCGTCAGGAACGACTTGCACTGGCAGACGACGTTATCGACAATCAGCGGGATATTCACCATTTGCGCCGGCAGGTCGCTGCATTGCATCAGCAGTACCTGACTCTGGCAGGAGCATCATCATGACCACATCCCCTGCATCTCCACTTACCGTCAATTGCCCTCATTGTCAGAAGGCAGTTGTCTGGAACAGTGACAGCACCTGGCGGCCCTTTTGCTCCAAACGCTGCCATCTGATCGATCTGGGCGCCTGGGCCAATGAAGATCATCGCATTGCCGGTGAGCCCGCCATGGATAACATCGACATCGATGCCTTGATGGCCGGCATTGAACGCTGATCATCCATGCATGAAAAAAGCCCCCGTTGCGGGGGCTTTTTTATTCGGTACAGGATACGGCTCAGTCCGGCAAAAAACTCCGAATGGATGCCACACCCTGCGCTCCCACCGCACGCGCCTGATCGATGTCGTCCAGTGTCGTGCCTCCCAGCCCGAAGACAGGCATGGCAGCGTACTCCACCATCTGCTGAAAATCATGCCAGCCGATGGTCACTGCATCCGGATGACTGGGTGTATCACGCAGGGGTGACAGCGTAACAAAGTCACACCCAAGGCGTGCCGCCTGATCCAGCTGCTCCTTGTTGTGCGTGGACGCTGACAGCCACTTGTCTGCGGGAACGGTTCTTTCCTGCGCACTCATCAGCGCCTTGCTGGTCAGGTGAATACCGTCGGCATCCACCTCATTGAGCAGCTCGGGAGCACCGTTCAGTACAAGCCTTGCCCCATGAGCACGGCACAACTCAAGCGCCTTGTGAGCACGCTCAAGGTAACGTTCCGCACTCAGGGACTTGGCACGCAGCTGAACCAGCAGCCCATTGCAGTTCTCGAGGGCATGGGTCAACGTGGACACAAAGGCTTCATCATCATCGATCTCATCGGTGATGACATAGGCATGAGGCAGGCCAACGGCTTTCACGATGGGCCCATTTGCCGGCGGGAAGGGATAGCGCGACAGGCCATCGATGTCTACCCAGCGAACTGCCTGACCTTCACAGCCATAGGGCTCACCGCTGAACTGACGTACTTCCCAGACATCCAGCAATATGAACTTGTCGGGATATTCGTAGTGCACCCGAATCAAGGGCTGGGCGTGCTCGATCTCGATCCCCAGTTCTTCCTTGAGTTCGCGCTTCAGTGCTTCACGCCCGGTTTCGTAAACCTCGAGCTTGCCACCGGGAAACTCCCAGAGGCCACCCTGATCTGCGATGGAGGGGCGACGGGCGATCAGCACCTGGCCCTGATCGTTGTAAATGGCTGCCGCAGCAACGTGTACCCTTCGTTTCGGCATTATCCGAACTCTTCCTGTGTGTGATTCAAAACATGCTCTTTCAAATGGATCAACTGCGATAATCTGCATTGATCGAAACGTAGTCATGCGACAGATCCGAGGTCCAGACGCGCTCACTGCATTGACCACGCCCCAGTGCAACCCGGATGGTAATATCTTCAAGGGCAACCGCTGCACTGCCCTGTTCCTCGCTGTACCCTTCGGCACGCCCGCCGTGCTCCGCCAGACGAACACCATTGAGATCAAGCGTGACCTGATCGACATCCAGTCCGTCTACCGGGGCCTTGCCAATGGCCATCAACAGGCGCCCCCAGTTGGCATCACTGGCATAAAGCGCCGTCTTCACCAGCGGCGAGTGAGCGATACTGAACGCCACCGCCAGTGCCTCTTCACTGCTTCCGGCCTCGACCACATCCACGGTAATGAATTTGGTAGCGCCTTCGCCATCACGAATAATGGCCTGTGCCAGCTCCTGCATCACCTCAAGAAGTGCCGCACGAAAGGCATCAAGCCCTTCGGCATCAAGCGGTTGCGTCTTTTGGGTAGCAATCAAGACACAGGCATCATTGGTGGAGGTATCGGAATCAACCGTAATTCGGTTGAAGGACAACGTGGTCGTCTCCTTCAACAGTGCCGTCAGCTCCGCCTGCCCCAGCGAGGCATTGGTGGCGACAAACCCCAGCATGGTCGCCATGTTGGGACAGATCATACCCGAACCCTTGGCTATTCCGCTGATATGAATGGTTTCTCCATTGATATCCAGACTGCGGCAGGCTCCCTTGGGTCGGGTATCGGTTGTCAGGATACCGCGAGCCGCCCGGTCCCACTGATCAGGCGCTGCCGATGCCAGCGCCTGCGGCAGCGCCGCCTTGATGCGGTCGACGAACAACGGCTCGCCAATGACACCAGTCGAAAACGGCAGCACGGTTTCAGGTGGCAATCCTTCCAGTGCCGCCAGCCCTTCGCAACAGGCTCGGGCATTACTGATCCCGGCCTGGCCGGTACCCGCATTGGCATTGCCGGTATTGATCAACAACCAGCGCGGCGCAGCATCAGCCAGATGCCGTTTGGCGACATGCACCGGCGCTGCGCAAAAGGCATTTCTGGTAAAGACCGCCGCTACTTGCGAACCGTCCTCGATGCCCACGACGACCAGATCATCATGTGCCGACTTCTTGATCCCGGCCTGAGCCACACCGAGGGTAATACCCTCGATAATCGGCAACCGAGGAAACTTCGCTTCACCTACAGCCACGTTACTCTCCTTGATCCAGAACGTCTGGCAGATATCAGCTCAAACGGCCGTGACACTGCTTGTATTTTTTACCTGAACCACAGGGGCAGGGATCATTGCGACCCACCTTGGGCTCATCACGACGGACGGTTTCCTGACCTGCTGCCATTTCAGCACCGGCCAGGGCCTCTTCACTCAAGGCATCCTCTTCCATGAACTCGTTTTCGCGGGTCTGCTCGCTCGCTGCCTGTTCACGGGCAAGGCTCTCGCGCCGCTGACGCTCAAGCTCATCCACTTCATCAGGCTGACGAACCTGCACATGGCTCAGGATGCGGACAACATCGCCCTTGATGTTTTCAAGCAGTATCTGAAACAGCTCGAAGGCTTCACGCTTGTATTCCTGCTTCGGATTCTTCTGTGCGTATCCCCGCAAGTGAATACCACGTCGCAGGTTATCCATTGACTGAAGGTGTTCCTTCCAGCGCGTATCCAGAACCTGAAGCATGACCTGTTTTTCAAACCGTCGCATGACGTCGGGACCAACGGCCTGCTCCTTGGCAGCAAAGGCATCGCTCAGCTGTTGATGCAGCCGCTCGCGCAACGCCTCTTCATGGAAGTGCTCATCCTGGCCTGCCCACTGAACCACGGGTGCGTCCAGATTGAAATCCTGTTGCAGGCTATGCTCGAGGCCTTCAAGGTCCCATTGCTCCGCCAGACTCTGAGGCGGTACATGTCTTGAAATCGTGTCATCAAGTACTTCGTTGCGAAGCGCCACGATATTGTCTGACACATCGGCCGCATTGAGCACATCATTGCGCTGCTCATAAATGACCTGACGCTGATCATTGTTGACGTCGTCGTATTCAAGCAGCTGCTTGCGAATATCGAAGTTGCGACCCTCAACCTTCTTCTGGGCTCGCTCAACGGCATTGGACACCATCTTGTGCTCGATGGCCTCCCCTTCCTTCATCCCCAGGGCGCCCATCAATCGCTGCACACGATCGGATCCGAACAGGCGCATCAGGTTGTCTTCAAGCGACAGAAAAAAGCGTGTGGAGCCAGGATCGCCCTGACGTCCGGAACGTCCTCGCAACTGATTATCGATGCGCCGGGACTCATGACGCTCGCTGCCGATCACGTGTAATCCACCTGCAGCAATGACCGCATCGTGCCGTTCCTGCCAGGCCTTTCGCACCTCGGCAATGGTGGCCTCATCCGGGTTATCGAGTTTTTCGATATCGTTTTGCCAACTGCCTCCGAGCAGGATATCCGTACCGCGGCCTGCCATGTTGGTGGCAATGGTAATGGCGCCCGGGCGACCGGCCTGAGCAATGACCTCGGCTTCCCGTGCGTGCTGCTTGGCGTTCAGGACATTATGGGCAATACCCTGGTCACGCAGCAGATTGGACAGGGCCTCCGAGCTTTCGATGGAGGCGGTACCAACCAGTACGGGCCGGCCCGCGTCTACACGCCCCTTGATGTCTTCGATGATGGCGTGGTACTTGTCGATCGTGGTCATGTACACCAGATCATTTTCGTCCTTTCTCGCCAACGGTCGGTTGGTAGGAATCACCAGCACATCCAGCGTATAGATCTGGCGGAATTCAAATGCTTCGGTGTCTGCCGTGCCAGTCATTCCGGACAACTTGTCGTACAGGCGGAAGTAGTTCTGGAATGTGGTCGAAGCCAACGTCTGGCTTTCCTTCTGAACCGTCACGCCTTCCTTGGCCTCGACCGCCTGATGAAGGCCTTCCGACCAGCGCCGGCCGGGCATAGAGCGCCCGGTGTGCTCATCCACAATGACGATTTCATCATTGGCGACGATGTAGTCCACATCCCGAGTATAAAGATGGCGGCCACGCAGGGCAGCGTGTACGTGGTGCAGCAACCCGAGGTTCTGCGCGGCATAAAGGGAATCTTCTTCCGACAGCAGCGATGCCTGCTGCATCAGCTCCTCAACATGCTGATGCCCCTTCTCGGTCAGCTCGACCTGTTTCTGCTTTTCATCCAGCGTGAAATCGCCCGTGTCAGGATCTTCTTCATCCGTGCACTGCTGCAGGCTCTTCACCAGATTGTTGATCACTGCATACAGGTTGGTATCTTCATCCACCGGCCCTGAAATGATCAGGGGCGTTCGCGCCTCGTCAATCAGGATCGAGTCAACTTCATCGATGACGGCATAATGAAGTTTCCGCTGTACCTTTTCTTCCAGCGAGAACGCCATGTTGTCGCGCAGATAATCAAAACCGAACTCGTTGTTGGTGCCATATACGATGTCGCAGCCATAAGCTGCCTTTTTCTCGACAGGCACCTGACCTGCACGAATAATCCCGACACTCATGCCGAGAAATTCATACAGGGGGCGGAGCATTTCAGCATCGCGAGAGGCCAGATAATCGTTGACGGTGACGACGTGAACACCTTCTCCCGGCAATGCATTCAGGTATGCCGACAGGGTCGCAACCAGTGTCTTGCCTTCCCCGGTCTTCATCTCCGCGATGCGCCCTTCATGCAGCGCCATGCCGCCAATCAACTGAACATCATACTGCCTCATGCCCATGACGCGCATGGTGGCCTCACGTACGGTCGCAAAGGCTTCAGGAAGCAGCTTGTCGAGTGCTTCGCCCCCGGCAATACGGTCACGAAATTCCTGAGTACGAGCTCTCAGCGCCTCATCATTCAGCGCCTGCATCTTCTCTTCGAGAGCATTGATACCGGCAACAACCTTGCGCATTCGCTTGAGCTCACGCTCATTCTTGCTGCCTACAAATTTACGTACGAGACCTGTGAACATCCGTTTGTCCTGTCTTTATAAAAGAGAAATATACGTGGGCAATAACACAGGCGTGCGAGGTGGTCCGCGACGCGACATGACACTCATGTCGTGCGCCACAGACCAGACTGACGTCAATAACGTCAGGAAGGACGGGAACAGCGCAGTAAAACGGGGTGCCTGCACCGGCCTGCATACGGAATTGACACGCATTTGATGCGCGCGCAGGTCCGCCAGCGTATGAAGAACCAGTGAGGAACAGAAACAAAGCTGCAACTGGTGACGCGCTTCGACATTGTCTGTCCGCGCCTGGGCAAGGCCCAGTGGCAGCAAACAGCCAAACAGCAGGCCGGCCAGCCAGCGCGAGCCTGGCCGGTGCCAGCTACCAACGTTTCTGTCAGTGGGCCCGGATGTCATGGTAAATTGCAGTCATCTCTCGTGAGGTGATGGGCCATGAGTATAAAGGCTAAGAACCGACGCGCACAGCCCGTGTCGAAATTGATAGGTAGTTCAAGCAAGGGGCCGATGTCCCTGCTGATGAAAAAGGCTCGATTACTTGGCCAGGCACAACTGCATCTTGAGCAACAGCTGCCTGAGCACATGAGAAATCATGTCTTTGTCGGGGGATACTCTCAGGGACGACTGACGTTGATGACCAATCAGGCCACCCATCTGACATGGCTGCGTTATGAACAGCCTCGCCTTGTTACGCTTATGCGCCAGCTTGAAGGGTTTGAAGCGCTGATGGGGTTTCAGCTCAAGGTCCGTCCGATGCGCGTACCCCGCAAGCCACTTCAGCAACCTCGACACCTTGGCATGGAGGCGGCAGACAATCTGCTGGCATGTGCAGAAGATGTGTCCGACCCGCGCCTCAAATCCGCCATCGAGCGACTCGCAGCCCGCGCCCGAACAACGCCTTCCGATACGGACATATAAAAAAACGCCGGCCCGCAGGCCGGCGTCAAGAGTCACTTGAACCGTTTGATCACATGGCAAATGCAGGTGATGTATAGGAAATCGGAGACGTGGCTTCCTCGCCCTCAAAGGTCACCATTTCCCATGCGTCGGGCGTGGCCAGCAGCTCACGTACCAACAGGTTATTGAGACCATGACCGGACTTGTATCCACGGAACTCGCCGATCAGGCTAAAGCCGGTCTGGTAAAGATCACCGATGACATCGAGAATCTTGTGTTTGACGAACTCGTCTTCGTAACGAAGCCCTTCCTCGTTGAGGATACGATAATCATCCACCACGATGGCATTATCCAGGCTGCCACCCAGCGCCAGGTTACGCTCACGCATGGTTTCGAGGTCTTTCATGAAACCGAATGTGCGTGCTCGACTGACTTCCTTCACGAATGAGGTCGTCGAAAAATCAATGCTGGCTGTCTGCTTCTGACGGGCAAAGACCGGATGATCAAAATTGATCGCCAGACTGACCTTGAAGCCTTCATGAGGGATGAAGCTTGCAAACTTGTCGCCATCGGAAACCGATACTTCCTTCTTGATGCGGATAAATTTCTTCGCAGCAGACTGATCTGCAATGCCTGCAGACTGAATCAGGAATACAAACGGGCCGGCACTGCCATCCATGATGGGTACTTCGGCGGCGCTCAGTTCAACAAAGACATTATCAATTCCAAGGCCGGCCAGGGCTGACATCAAATGCTCTACAGTGGCAACTCGCACATCGCCCTGAACCAGGGCCGTGCACAGGGTAGTATCCTGTACATTTTCAGGATGAGCCTTGATATGTACGGCCGGCTCCAGGTCAGTACGTACAAATACTACGCCAGTATCCACCGGCGCAGGGCGCAGGGTGAGGTACACCTTCTTGCCGGAATGCAGGCCAACGCCTGTCGCACGAATGGTATTTTGTAATGTTCTTTGATAGATCATGATATAAGTGACCCAAGGTAATTCAAACGGTTGTTTATTATTCTACCAGCTGAACCGCGCCCTCACAACGAACAGTGTTCGATAAAGGCATAATTAATGTGAATCCGGTGGTATTGATAGCTGAAAGCCCCAGCGCAGGGCATGGGGCTTTCAGTAGATCAATCTGCCTTTCGACGTAGAAAGGCAGGTATATCCAGATAGTCGTCAAGCTCGCCGGAAGACTTCTGCCGCTTGCCGCGGGCATCCTCTTCCTTCTCGCGAGCAGGCTGCTGACGAGCCGCTGCGGTCTGCTGCTTGCTGCGGTAATCGTCACTTTCACCGACACGGCGTGCGCCGGCAGTTGACGAACGCTGGGAACCGGCAGCAGAGCCCGAACGCTGATGGGCCCCTTCAAGACCTGCCGCCACTACTGTTACACGAAGCTCATCGGTCATATCCATGTCAATGGAAGTGCCCACCACGATCGTGGCATCCTGAGAAGCGAACTCCTGCACCGTGGCACCCACATCATTAAACTCACCGATGGACATGTCCGGACCCGCAGTGATGTTGACCAGAATACCGCGCGCGCCATTGAGATCGATATCTTCCAGCAGCGGAGAGCGAATCGCCTTCTCGGCAGCTTCACGCGCCCGGTTTTCACCCGTCGCAGTGCCTGATCCCATCATGGCCATACCCATCTCGGACATGACCGTACGAACGTCGGCAAAGTCGACGTTGATGATACCCGGGCTGGTGATCAGTTCGGCAATCCCCTGCACCGCGCCCAGAAGCACATCATTGGCAGCGCTAAACGCCGTCAGCAGGCTGGCGCTCTTGCCCAGCACGGTCAGAAGCTTCTCGTTGGGGATCGTGATAAGAGAGTCAACGTGCTCGGACAGCTCCTTGACACCCTCCTCGGCAACTCGCTTGCGCTTGGGCCCTTCAAACGGGAACGGACGTGTAACGACCGCTACTGTAAGAATGCCCAGCTCCTTGGCAACCTGCGCTACGACCGGTGCACCACCGGTACCGGTGCCGCCACCCATACCGGCGGTAATGAATACCATGTCCGCGCCCTGCATCAGCTCGGCAATACGCTCACGGTCTTCCATGGCCGCCTGGCGGCCTACTTCCGGGTTGGCACCTGCACCAAGCCCCTTGGTAATTTCCGTTCCCAGTTGAAGAACAGTCTTGGCCGAAACGCGTTTGAGCGCCTGTGCATCGGTATTGGCACAGATGAATTCCACGCCCTCTATATTGCTTTCGACCATGTGGTTGACGGCATTACCACCACCGCCACCGACACCGATAACCTTGATGACAGCACTGCTTGAAGGTGCGTTATCCACTAGCTCGAACATAAGCCCCGTCTCCTGTGGCTATCGGTCGATAGCCCCCTGAAGTTATTAAAAGTTTCCTTTGAACCAGCGCTTCACTTTCTCTAGCGCGGAAAGCGCGTCCTGCGACTGGGTGCGCTCTGCGGGATATTTACGCGACGTATCACCGGGCTGGCGAGCCGGACCTTGGGGCGCCTGACGGGCATGCCTGATACCGTATAGCAGCAGCCCGACGCCTGTCGAATAAATCGGATTACGCACCACATCCGCCAATCCCCTGACATTCTGCGGGCAGGCGATACGCACCGGCATGTGGAAAATATCCTCTGCCAGTTCGACCACGCCTTCCATCCGGGAGGTGCCCCCCGTCAGTACAATACCTGCCGCAACCAGATCCTCGAATCCACTGCGACGCAGTTCTTCACGCACCAGCGTAAACAATTCCTCGTACCGCGGCTCGACCACCTGCGCCAGAGACTGACGAGACAGGTCACGGGCCGGACGATCACCCACGCTTGGCACCTTGATGGTTTCATCACTGCTGGCCATCTGGGTCAGTGCACAGGCGTATTTGACCTTGATGTCTTCTGCATACTGCGTTGGCGTACGAAGCGCCATGGCAATATCATTGGTAACCTGATCGCCGGCGATGGGAATTACTGCCGTATGGCGAATCGCGCCTTCGGTAAAAACGGCGATATCCGTGGTTCCGCCACCGATATCTACCATGCAGACACCCAGCTCACGCTCATCTTCGGTAAGCACCGCATGGCTGGATGCCAGCTGCTCCAGAATGATGTCATCAACTTCAAGGGAGCAGCGATGGACGCATTTCTCGATATTCTGTACGGCATTGAGCGCCGCCGTGACCAGATGGACTCGTGCTTCAAGCCGAACGCCGGACATGCCCAACGGCTCACGAATACCTTCCTGAGTATCGATGGCATATTCCTGAGGCAGCACGTGAAGAATGCGCTGACCTTCGGAAATTGCTCGAGCACGGGCCGAGTCAATGACACGCTCGATATCCGAGGGCGACACTTCCCTGTCCTTGATGGCCACAACGCCATCGGAGTTCATCGAACTGATATGACTCCCCGCGATACCCACATATACTGAATGAATATCACAGCCAGCCATGAGTTCGGCTTCTTCGATGGCGCGCTGAATGGACAATACCGTCGATTCGATATTTATCACGACGCCTTTTTTCATGCCTCGTGAGGGATGAGAGCCAATACCTACAATTTCGACACCGCCATCATCGGCAGGCTGCCCGACAATGGCAACTACCTTGGATGTCCCGATATCCAGCCCGACAACCATATTGGATACATTGGATTCACCTGCCATAGGTCGGGCCTGCTCCTTGTCCAGCTCGGTATAAATATGAAAAAGATCACCGTGCACCTACCCTGGCAAACGGTAAAAAACAGAAAACCACATATATTATGTCGAGAATACGGCGATTAACGCCTGAAAGAAATACCTGTAAGCAAAGTCGCTGTATAATTTAACGTATGAAAACGGGTTTTAACTTAAGGTAATAGAACCATTTTTAATCATTTCAGGTATTAATCTGCCGCCGCACTTTCACCATGCCAGGATACCGCTATCCCGTTAGGGTAGCGCAAATCAATATAACGAATCGATCGATGCCTGCTTTCAAGGTCGCGCTGCCAGGCGGCAATGAACCTCTTCAGGCGCTGCTCCCGGTCGTCCTGGCCTACCATGACCCAGAAATTGTCATTGGCCTGAAAGCGCCACGCACCGCGAGGTTCAAGTCGCAACTGGGATACGGATAACGACAGCGGCGTCAGAAGCCTTTGAAGATAATCGAGGTAATCAATCACTTCCGGACCGCTGCCCGGTGGCCCTCCCAGATGCGGCAACTGACCCACGTTCGTCACCCCCTTGAGGGAAAAGGCCTCACCATCCTGGCCCAGCAACTGTCCGTCGTTCCAGTAGGCGACCGGCCGCCGCTCATCGATATCGACCACCAGCGTACTGGGCCACCGACGTGATATTCGTGCATTCCTTATCCAGCCGGCCTGCATGATTTTCGTTCTCAGATCCTGCAGGTCAACCGATAACCAGGTCTGCCCCTTCACCATGGGCAACACCTGCTGATTGAGGTAGGCCGTGTTGATGTGCCTGAGCTCACCCTTGATGGCAATACGCTGTATGGGCTTGTCCAGCCACAGCCACAGCGTGCGCCCCCCTGCCCCAAGCAGGGCAACGATCAACACCAGCCCCAGCAACCGATTGGAAACCACGCTTGCCATATTAAGCCTTCAACGAAGAAAAGGATGAGGCAGGCAGGGTCGTATCAAGGATACGGCATACCAGCGCATCGAAATCGATCCCGACATGTGCAGCCGCCTGAGGCACCAGGCTATGACTGGTCATACCCGGTGAAGTATTGACCTCAAGCAGCCAGAACCCACCCTGAGCATCACGCATGATATCAACACGTCCCCAGCCCTCGCAGCCGACGGCGTTGAAGGCCGCCAGACTCAGGGCTGCCAGCTCGGCCTCGTCATGCTCGCTCAGACCGCTGGGGAGCAGGTAGCGCGTTTCGTCGGAAAAGTACTTGGCCTCGTAATCATAAAAGCCATTGGGTGCTTCCACGCGAATGGCCGGCAACACCTGCTGCTCAATGACCGATACGGTATATTCCTCCCCCTCGACAAATCGCTCAGCCATGACAGCATGGTCGTAGTCACAGGAACGCTCCCAGGCCACCTTCAGGGCATCCCGGCTACGCACGATCGTAAGCCCGAGTGTAGAGCCTTCATTGACGGGCTTGATGACCATCGGCAGGCCGATGCGATCTGCCAGCGCATCCCAGTCGGTTGATGCATCAAGCCGCTCGCTTTGCGGCGTCGGTAATCCCAGTGCACTCCAGACCTGTTTGGTACGAACCTTGTCCATGCCCAGCGCCGAGGCCATCACACCGCTACCGGTGTAGGGAATATGAAGAAGTTCCAGCGCGCCCTGAAGCGTACCGTCCTCCCCTCCCCGGCCATGCAGGGCAATAAAGACCCGATCCGGCGCCAGAGCGATCAGCCCGGGCAGCCCGGCCTCGGCAGGATCATACCCAATGACATCGATGCCGTTTTTTTCGAGAGAGGCCAGTACTGCCCCACCACTCATGAGCGACACGTCTCGCTCGGAAGATGTACCGCCATACACCACTACCACGCGCCCATACTGCTCAGGAGCCGTCATGTCATGTCCTCTTCACTGATCTGCAGCTGGCACCGGGCCAGCGTCGTGCTGATACTGCCGATATCCCCAGCGCCCTGGGTAATCAGAATGTCACCATCACGCAACACGTTTTCAAGCAGCGTCGGCAAGGCCGACTTGCCCTCCACAAACAACGGGTCGACCTGGCCACGCTGGCGAATCGAGCCGGCCAGCGACCTGCTGTCTGCCCCGGGAATGGCGGCTTCGCCGGCACTGTAAACGTCCAGCAGCAGCAGGGTGTCCACATTCGAAAGCACCCTGACGAAATCTTCATAAAGATCATGCGTACGGCTGAAGCGGTGTGGCTGATACAGCATGACAAGACGTCGCTCCGGCCATCCTTCCCGTACGGCCTTGATCACCATTTCCACTTCACGCGGGTGATGACCATAGTCATCCACCAGCATGACCTGTCCCTTGCCACCTGCGATTTCGAAGTCACCATGAACCTGAAAGCGGCGCCCGACCCCTGCAAATCCGCGAAGGGCTCGCACGATAGCATCATCACTGACCCCGGCATCACATGCCACCGCAATGGCTGCCAGCGCGTTCAGGGCATTATGTTCGCCAGGCATCGACAGACAGACCGGCAGAGGGACACCCGAAGGACGCTCCACCGTAAAACGCACCAGGCCCGCATCCTGTGTGAAATCGGTGATGCGGTAATCGGCTTCGGCATCAAACCCGTAGGTTACAAACTGCCGTTGCACCCGGGGCATCAGCCGCCGAACGATCGGGTCGTCCAGGCACAGTACCGCCAGGCCATAAAATGGCAGGTTGTGCAGGAACTCCAGGAAGGTATCCTGCAGCCGCTGAAAATCCCCTTCATAGGTGGCCATGTGATCGGCATCGATGTTGGTCACGATCGAGGTCATGGGCTGCAGGTGCAAAAATGAAGCGTCAGACTCATCCGCCTCTGCCACCAGGTAATCCCCTTCACCCAGCCGCGCATTGGTTCCTGCACTGGTCAGCCTTCCCCCGATGACAAAGGTCGGATCCAGGCCGCCTTCAGCCAAAAGGGTGGCGGTAAGACTGGTGGTGGTGGTCTTTCCATGTGTACCCGCCACCGCAATGCCATGGCGAAAACGCATCAATTCCGCCAGCATTTCCGCACGGCGGACAATGGGAATGCGGTGTTCCCGGGCGTGCTGAATCTCGGGGTTGGTCGTATCAATGGCGCTGGACACCACCACGACGTCCACGTCGTACGCGTGCTCGGCCTGATGACCGATATAGACACGGATACCGTGCGCCATCAGATGTTCGGTGACTGACGAGGCATTGAGATCACTGCCGCTGACATCAAACCCCTGCGTTTTCAACACCTCGGCAATCCCGCACATGCCCGAACCGCCGATACCGACAAAGTGGATGCGGCGAATGCGGCGCATACCGCTGCGAGACTCTTGATTACTGATCAAACCCTATCTCCATGCAGTCTCTGGCCATGATGGTCATGGCCTCCAGTTTTGCCTGCGCGCGTGCCTTGTGTGCCATGTCGGCAAGCACATCAGCAGACAGCAGCGTCTCAAGCGTGGTAGCCAGCCCCTCATCATTCAACGAAGACTGTCGAATCATGACCGCAGCGCCATGGTCAACCAGAAAGCGCGCATTGACAGCCTGATGATCGTCAACGGCAAACGGATAAGGCACCAGCACGGACGGCTTCCCTGCGGCAGCCAGCTCCGAAACGGTCAGCGCTCCGGAGCGACAGATCATCACATCAGCCCACTGATAAAGCGCGGCCATATCGGTCACGAATTCCGACACTTCGGCTTGTATACCAGCCTGTTCATAAGCCGCACGCGCCGCATCCCCCTTGCCGCGACCGGCCTGATGGCGCACCAGCGGACGCTTCGCGTCAGGCAGGCGCGCCAGGGCGGCGGGAACCGTGTCATTGAGTGACTGTGCGCCCAGAGAGCCTCCGGTAATTGCCAGATGCAATGGCCGGTCAGTCATGTCCGCAACCTCACGGGGCGGCTCACCCAGCATCGCAATGTCATTACGCACCGGATTACCTACAACAATGGCTCCTCGCCGGTCCTTGAATGCCCCGGGAAAGGCGGCATACGTCCGGGTCGCCAGGTATGAAAGCAGTGTGTTGGTCATGCCGGCCACTGCATTTTGCTCGTGGATCACCAGCGGGCAGCCACCGAGTCGGGCGGCCACTCCCCCAGGGCCACTGGCAAATCCACCCAGGCCAATCACGATGCCAGGCGACACGGTACGAATCACCTGCCGCGCCTGGTGCAGCGCCGCTACCAGTTTGAAGGGCGCCTTTAACCAGCCGGCAGCGCCATTGCCACGCAGTCCGGCCACGCGTACATGATGCAGTGGGTACCCGGCCTCAGGCACCAGTGTATTTTCGATCCCACGAGGGGTGCCCAGCCAGTGCACCTCCACCCCAAGCTCGGTCAACGCTCGGGCCAGTGACAGGGCCGGAATAACATGTCCGCCCGTCCCCCCTGCCATGATTAGTGCGCGTCTCGGCGTACTCATGCCTGACCTCCCTGCTCAGCCTTTTTGACCTCACGCCTGTTGCGCTTGCTGACATCTGCGGCAATACGGCGACGTGCCCGCGTCTCACCATCAACCCGCAAAAGCAGCCCTACCATGGCACCGCTGACAATCAGGCTGGAACCACCATAACTCAGAAGTGGCAACGTCAGCCCCTTGGTCGGGAGAAAGCCGATATTCACGGCAATATTGACAAAGGACTGAGCCGCAAAGACCAGCCCGATGCCATAACAGACATAGGCTGAAAACAGCCGTCCCGAGGTTTCGGCCGTGCGTCCCACCACAAAGGCCCGCGAGATGAGAATGCCGAACAGAATCACGACACCTACCGCGCCGGCCATGCCCAGCTCTTCCGCCAGAACAGAAAACACGAAGTCGGTATGCGCTTCCGGCAGATAAAACAGCTTTTGAACGCTATTGCCCAGCCCGAGCCCTTCCCAGCCACCGCGCCCGAAGGCAATCAATGCCTGGGTCAGCTGATAGCCGGTGCCGTACTGATTGGCCCAGGGATCAAGAAAACTGGTAATACGCTGCATACGGTACGGCTCCGCCACCGCCATGAAGGCCCCCAGCACGACCACGCCGCCGGAGAGCAGCATGAAACGCCACAGCGACGCCCCGGCCAGCAGCAGCACTCCCATGGCGGTAGACAGCAGTACCACGGTTGCTCCGTAGTCCGGTTCAAGAATCAGTAGTGCACCCAGGCCGAAGGTCAGAAACAGCGGTGCCAGAAACCCCCACCAGGTCGTGCGTACCCGCACCAGATGACGCTCGATATAGCCACTGAGATAAACCACCATGAACAGCTTGGCCACCTCGGAGGTCTGCAGATTGATGGGGCCTAACGATATCCAGCGGCGGCTGCCGTTGACCTCGCGCCCGACCACCAGCACCGCCGCCAGCAAAATGGCTGCAATCAATAGCAGTGTTGGACCATTACGGCGCCACCACACCATCGGCACCCGCATGACCACAAAGCCGCATACTGCAGCCATCAGTACGAAGATGCCATGACGGATACTGTAGTAATACGCGTTACCGGTCAGACTGGTTGCCACCTCAGTGGACGCAGAGGTCACCATGATCCAGCCGATGGTCATCAGAGAAATGGCTGACAGCAACAGCCAGCCATCGATGACATGATGCTCGGTAGACCAGCGGCGCTGCCATTCACTCCACTTCATGAGCCTGCTCCTGCTGCGTCACATACTGCCGAAACGCCTCACCGCGCGCTTCAAAATTTTCGAACTGATCAAGGCTTGCACAGGCGGGCGACAAGAGCACCACATCACCGGAACGGGAACATGCGACAGCGGCCTGGCAGGCCTCTGCCAGCGTATCCACACACTGAACAGCCACATGGGGCGCCAGAGCCGCCTCCAGCAACGCCCGATCACGTCCGTAGACAATGGCCTGCCCGCAGCCACGCAGGGCGCGAGCCAGCGGCGAAAAATCCGCCCCCTTGCCAACCCCGCCCGCCAGCAGAATCAGCTGTCCATCGCACTCGGCACGGAGGCCGTCGATAGCCGCCAGGGTCGCGCCGACATTGGTTCCCTTGGAGTCATTGATCCAGGCCACCCCCTTATGATGTGTGATCAGCTCCATCCGATGAGGCAGCCCCTTGAAGCTTGCAAGAACCCGGCACATCGAGGCCATCGACCAGCCCATGGCCTCGCCTATGGCAAGCGCTGCCAGCGCATTGGTCAGATTATGCTCGCCCTGCATGACGACGTCGGCCGCCTTGATCAGGGGAATCTCGCCGTGCATCAGCCAGCGTTCGCCGTCGCGATCGGCCAGCCCCCATTCATCAGGGGATCGGGGCGCCTTACGGGTAAAGAAGGCCGTCGGCATCGAAGGCAGCACCGGGTGGGTCAACGGATCCTGGCGGTTGGCAATGGCCAGATGCGCTCCTTCGAACACGCGCTGCTTGGCCCGGCCATATCCTGAAAGATCCCCATGGCGGTCCAGGTGGTCCTCGCTGAGGTTCAAATAACAGGCCACGTCGGCATGGAGCGGCTCGGTGGTTTCCAGCTGAAAGGAAGACAGCTCCAGGATATACACATCAGCGTCCTCGGGCAGCTCCAGAGCGGCCAGCCCCAGATTACCTCCCACCGCCGCCTTGATACCCTGCGCCTGGGCCATGGCTCCGACCAGCGTGGTCACGGTGGACTTGGCATTGGAACCGGTAATTGCCACCAGCCGCGACGCCGGAAAACGTTGACGGCGACGAGCAAACAGGGCCAGTTCGCCCACCACACGAGATGGCAGGCCTGGCGTCAACGGCGATACCCCAGGACTGATAACCACCTCGCGGGCCAGACGCATGTCCAGTGCCGACAGCTCACCGGTGTAGACAGCCACCGCTGGAAATTCAGCCTGAAATGCCGCAAGCCCCGGAGGCGCGACGCGCGTATCGGCCATCATGAAAGGCACGTCTTCGCAGGCCAGGTGACGTGCGATCGCCATGCCGGACACACCCAGCCCCACTACCAGTGTTACGCCGTCAGGCACCTGATTGATCATCTCAGCGCACCTTCAACGTAGCCAGCCCCAGCAGCACCAGCACTACGGTAATGATCCAGAAACGCACAATGACACGCGGCTCGGGCCAGCCCTTGAGCTCGTAGTGATGATGCAGCGGCGCCATGCGGAACACGCGCCTGCCGGTCAACTTGTAGGAAGTGACCTGAATCATGACCGAGAGCGTTTCAGCCACAAACACCCCACCCATGATGAACAGCACGATCTCCTGACGCACTACGATGGCGACGGTACCCAGTGCAGCGCCGAGAGCCAGCGCTCCCACGTCGCCCATGAACACCTGAGCGGGATACGTGTTGAACCACAGAAAGCCCAGTCCGGCACCAACAATGGCCGCACAGAAGATGGCCAGCTCCCCCGAACCCAGAATGAACGGAATATGCAGGTAGGAAGCGAAGACACTGTTGCCACTGGCATAGGCAAATACAGCCAGGCCCATGGCCACCAGTACGGTCGGCATGATGGCCAGACCATCCAGGCCATCCGTCAGGTTGACGGCATTGGAACTGCCGACGATGACCAGGTAGCTCAGCACCATATAGAAGGCACCCAGCGGAATCACGATCTGCTTGAAAAACGGCACGATCAGGCTGGTTTCGGCTGGCGAGTGCGCCGTGGCATACAATACGACAGCGGCAATCACGCCAATGACGGACTGCCAGGTATACTTCCATTTGGCCGGCAGGCCGCGAGGATTCTTCTCGACCACCTTGCGGTAATCATCAACCCAGCCAATGGCACCGAAGCCCAGCGTTACAAGCAGCACCAGCCAGACATAGATATTGCGCAGATCGCCCCATAGAAGCGTCGATACCGCGATCGACACCAGAATCATGACGCCCCCCATGGTGGGCGTTCCTGCCTTGGAAAGATGTGACCTGGGACCATCGTCCCGCACGGCCTGGCCAATCTGCCCGTCGACCAGACGACGGATCATCCAGGGGCCTATCAACAGGCACATCAACAGTGCTGTCAGCGTGGCAAGGATCAAGCGCAGCGTCAGATAACCAAACACATTGAAACTGCTGTTGATGTGGGACAGCAGTTCACTCAAAAAAAGCAACATAGTATTTTTTTCACCTGCTTCTAATTACCGACCTGCCGACAGCGCCTCGACAAGACGCTCCATTCGCGCTGAGCGCGACCCCTTCACAAGCGCACTGGCACCGGCAGGCAAGTGCTGCAACGCAAACGCTTCAAACGCGTCCCAGTCGTCAAAGTGCCGCCCTTCGGAACCAAATGCCGCCGCCGCAGGCTGTGCACCTTCTCCAAACGTGCAGATCATGTCGAGCCCGGCCTTGCGTGCATACGCGCCAACCCGATAATGGGAGTCTTCGCTGGTGCTTCCCAGCTCACCCATGGCCCCCATGAAAAACCAGCGGGGGCCCGGCAGCGAGGCAAGCACGTCTATCGCCGCACACATGGCACCGGGATTGGCATTGTAGGAATCATCCAGCAGCCGGGTACCTCGACATCCGGCGACCGCACGCATGCGCCCCCTGCCGGATTCAAACGACGCCAGCCCGGCAAGGATGGTATCCCCGTCAAGACCCGCCAGCTGCGCTGCTGCTGCTGCTGCCAGCGCATTACTGACGTTGTAGCGACCGAGCACACCCAGCTGAACTCGCCCGAGACATTCGCCATGAGCCATCAGATCGAAGGCATAGTGCCCATCGGCGTCACACGTCAGCGCCTCCGCCCGGACATCCGCCCGGGGATCAAATCCAAAACTGACCACTCGCCGGGGAGAGGCACAGGCAGACCAGAATGGAAAATAGTGATCGTCATGATTGAGCACTGCGACCCCATCATCAGGCAACGCCGCAACCAGCTCTCCCTTGGTCTGGGCGATCAGTCCCGGACTTCCAAACTCACCGACATGCGCCCCCGTCACATTGGTTACTACCGCGATGTTCGGTTCGGCCAGTGACGCTGTCCAGGCAATTTCACCGGTATGATTGGCCCCCAGTTCGATCACGGCACGACGGTGATCAGGCAGTAACCGAAGCAATGTCATCGGGGCGCCAAAATCGTTGTTGAGATTACCCTCGGTCACCAGGGAAGGCGCCTCTCGAGACACGATCGCCCCCAGCATTTCCTTGACCGTGGTCTTGCCGCTGTTACCGGTCACGGCCAGTACCTGGCCTCCCCACTGACGCCGAAAGGCCCGTCCCAGCAGCCCCAGCGCCAGCCGTGTGTCCGGCACCACCAGCTGACGGACATCATCATCTTCCGCCTGCTCGACCAGGGCCGCTGAAGCTCCCGCCTGGAGTGCCTGTGCCACGAACCGGTGGCCATCAAACTGCTGGCCTCGCAGCGCAACATATACGTCCCCGGGCTCAAGACGCCGGGTATCGGTCACGATGCGATTGAATGTACCACCGAGCCCCTCGGGTATTGTGATCTGCAGTACGTCAGCCAGCCGGCGCAGTTCATGCATCATGACGCGCCTCCAGTGCTGTCCTGGCGATATCGTGATCGGAAAAGGGATGTTTGATGCCGGCGATCTCCTGATAGGTTTCGTGGCCCTTGCCGGCAATCAGAATCACATCGGACAGGGCCGCTTCGCGAATCACCTGCTCGATTGCCTGACGACGGTCAGCCACGGCCTGCACTCCCGGCACGTCCTTCACGCCGGCCAGCATCTCGTCACGAATCGCGGCGGCAGATTCGCTGCGTGGATTATCATCGGTAATCACCAGCCGGTCTGCCCCATCACACGCAGCGCGAGCCATCAACGGACGCTTGCCGCTGTCCCGGTCACCACCACAGCCGACCAGGCACCAGAGCCTGCCCGGCACGTGATCCCGAAGGGCTTCAAGGGCATTGGTCAAGGCATCAGGCGTATGCGCGTAATCGATGATCACGATGGGCCCGGGTGCGGCAATGCGCTCCATTCGGCCCGGCACCGGCGCCAGTTGCGCCATCGCCTCAAGAAGCACCTCCAGCGGCGCCAGCGCCTGGCCGTAGGCGGCGGCCAGCGCCAGCAGGGCGTTGGTCAGGTTGAAATGCCCCATCAGCCCCAGCGATAGTGTGATCTCGCCCTCCGGCGTCATCACGCGTGCAGACTGCCCCGTATCCTCGGGATGATGTGACAGCACCCTGAAGTCGGCGCTGTCTCCATGACCAACACGAAGGACCCGAACTGCCGGACCGCAGCCCGCTACCATCAGCCGCGACAGAGGATCATCTTCATTGACCACCGCCAGAGCCAGTTCCGGTCGACGAAACAGTCGCGCCTTGGCTGCGGCGTAGGCCGCCATGCTGCCGTGATAATCCAGATGATCCCGGGTCAGGTTGGTAAATATGGCGGTGTGAATCGGCGTGGCCGCCAGGCGGTCCTGATCCAGAGCATGCGAGGAAGCCTCAAGCACGACCCGCGTCACCTCATCGGCTGACAACGCCCCCAGTGCGGCCTGAATGCCCACGATGCCCGGCGTCGTCAGGCCGGTATCCGTCAACTGCCCTGGACGCCCTACGCCCAGCGTACCCATAAGCCCGCATGGCCCCGCGACCGCTTCGGTCAGTGACGCCAGGTAATGGGCTACCGAGCTTTTGCCATTGGTACCGGTCACTGCCGACACAAACAGGCTGTCCGACACCTGATGGATTCCTCTGGCCAGCACGCCCAGCCGGCCCTTCAGGTCAGTTACGGCCATCACGCGGTGATCGCCTTCAACCGGCCCTGCTTCAGCATCGTCATCCACATGGGCAAGCACCAGGCCAGCTTCTGCCTGCAGAGCCTGAACGATATAGTCTCGTCCATCGGCGACTACGCCAGGCACCGCCAGGAAGACATCACCGGCCCTGAGCAGGCGTGAATCCGTTACCAGCCGTGTTCTGGCCGGCAGAACCGGCCAGACGTTACCCGGCCAGAGGGTTTCAAGCATCTGCAACACACTGGCGCGCGTGACCGTGTCACTTCCTGAATTCATCGTGTGGCCTCCGCGGTATCATGAGGGTCATCCGGGGGCACATCGAGCAGTCGGAGCGCCTTGCCGGCAACCCGGGCAAAGATCGGCGCCGCCACCTGGCCGCCGTAGAATTCCTTGCCCTTGGGGTTATCGATCGAAATCATGGTAATGATCCGGGGATTACTGGCGGGCGCGATGCCGACAAAGTTGGCACGGTACGCCTTGCGCTGATATCCCTCGGCCCCCACCTTGCGCACGGTACCGGTCTTGCCGGCTACCCGATAACCGTTCACGGCCGCCCGATGACCACTGCCGCCGGGCTCTACCACCGTTTCCATCATCTTGAGCACCTGATGGGCGATTTTGGCCGACACCACCTGCTTGCCCTTGACCGGATCGCGCCGTTTGAACAGGGTGGCCGGAATACGCTCGCCATCGTTGGTAATGGCCGTATAGGCCGCTGCGATCTGCAGTGCCGATGCCGACAGACCATAACCGTAGGCCAGCGTGGCACGCTTGGCCTTTGACCAGCTGAAGGGCGATGGCAGGCTGCCGTCCCCTTCACCCGGGAAATTGATCTGCTCCGGGGGCTGCCCAAGTCCCATTGCGTTGTACATGTTCCAGACTGCCGCGTCAGGTAGCGCCAGCGCCATATGTGTCATGCCGATGTTCGAGGACTTGGTAATGATGCCGGTCATGGTCAGTTTGCCGAAATCGAGACTGTCCTTGATGGTGTAGCGGTGATCCAGCACCATCCAGCCAGGCGACGTATCAATAACGGTATCCGGCGTAAACTTGCCTGAGGCAAGGCCGGCGCACATGGCAAGCGGTTTCATCACGGACCCGGGCTCAAAGGCATCGGTAATCGCACGGTTCCTGAGCCCGGCCGGGTCGAGGTTGGCCCGGTTGTTCGGATTGAAGGACGGCGCATTGGCCATCGCCAGCACCTCGCCGTTGCGGGCATCAATCATGACCAGTGTACCGGCATCGGCATGGTGCTCGGCCACGGCAGCCTTGAGTTCGCGATAGGCCATGTACTGCAGACGCAGGTTGATGGACAACTGCATATTGCCGCCGGGTTCAGCGTCACGAATCAGGTGCAGATCACGGACCAGCCGCCCCTTGCGGTCCTTGAGGACGCGGCGCTTGCCGGGCGTACCGGTCAGGTAATCGTTATAGGCCAGCTCCAGCCCTTCCTGCCCCTTGTCGTCGATATTGGTCACCCCCAGAAGCTGGGCCATGACCTCGCCGGTAGGGTAATACCGCTTGTACTCATGCTGGCCGTATACACCGGTAATCTGCAGATCCAGCACGCTCTGGGCCGGCTCCGGCGTTACCTGACGCTTGAGATACATGAAGGATTTATTGCGGTAGTTATCCACTCGCGAAATGAAATCCGCCGGTCTCTCACCCAGCGCCTGGGCCAGTTGCGTCAGCGTGGCCTTGTCCGTGGGCAGTTCCTGGGGATTGGCCCAGAGCGTCACTACCGGCGTGGACACCGCCAGCGGCTCACCATCACGGTCGGTAATCATTCCCCGATGGGCATCTATGGTTTCAACACGGAGCGTACGGGCATCACCCTGCCCCTTCAAAAAGGGCTGATCCACCACCTGCAGATACACGATGCGCCCGGCCAGTACCACCAGCGCCATCAGAATCAACAGGACAATGAACCGAAACCGCCACGGAGACATGGCATGGTGCGTCGAGGAAGAAGGCGCCTGATTGCGTCGCTGGCTCATGGACGAATTACTCTACTTTCATTGACATCAGGCACATGCATATCGAGGCGCTTGCGTGCCAGTGCCTCGATCCGGGAGGGGGAAGACCAGGTACTTTCCTCCAGCAGCAGACGACTCCACGTCGTCTGCAACTGATCATGCTGGCGCTCCATCTTTTGCAGGCGCACATACTGGACCCGCGTATGGTGTGCGCTGGAAACCACGACAAATGCCGAGATAACCACCAGCAAAAACAGAATACCCACCCCGACATACGTCACCCGAAAGCGCGGACTGAAGGGGAGCTGTCCGAGAAATTCATACCGTAGCTGTGAGCGCCTGCGCTTCGCCATACGTCCTCTTATGCCAGTTTTTCCGCTACACGCATGACAGCACTTCGGGCCCTGGGGTTCATTTCTATTTCATCCCGGGTCGGTTTGAGTGCCTTGCCGACAAGCGTCAACCGCTTGTTGAGCTGGTCATCGCGCAGGGGCAAATGCCGGGGCAACTGGTCGCCGCGCGCCTTGTCACGCATGAAGCGCTTGACGATCCGGTCTTCCAGCGAGTGAAAGCTGATCACCACCAGACGTCCGCCCACGGCCAGCGCCTCAAGCGCGCTGTCGAGCGCACGCTCAAGTTCCCCCAGCTCATCATTGATATAAATGCGAAAGGCCTGAAAGGCTCGCGTGGCAGGATGCTTGTGCTTTTCCCAGGCGGGGTGCGCATCCTTCAGAAGGCGCGCGAGGTGATGGGTGGTCTCGATCGGCCGTTCAAGCCGTTCGGTGGCAATTGCACGCGCCAGCCGCTTTGCATAGCGCTCTTCACCGTAGGTTTTCATCACCCAGGCCATGTCCTGCTCGGAGGCCGTCGCCAGCCAGGTGGCCACGCTTTGACCGCTGTCCGGATCCATCCGCATGTCCAGCGGGCCATCACGCATGAAGCTGAAACCGCGCTCACCATCATCAAGTTGAGGCGAGGACACGCCAATATCCAGCAAAATGCCATCGAGACTGCCATGCAGGCCCTGCTCATGAGCCAGATCGCCCAGTGTCGAGAAGGTACCGCGGGTAATTGAAAAGCGGGGATCGGTGATTTCGGCTGCCGCCGCCAGCGCGTCAGGGTCACGGTCCATGGCCAGCAGCCGGCCGGCATCGTCCAACAGCCCCAGGATGGCGCGGGAATGGCCGCCTCGCCCGAAGGTGCCGTCGATATACGTACCGGAAGGGACCTGCACCAGCCGGTCCACCGCCCCGTCGAGCAGGACGCTTTTATGAATGAAGTCCTGAGACGGTGCGGGGCCTGATGACATTGAGGGGTACTCGAAGCTATAAATTGGCTTGCGGAAAGGAAATGGGAGGGAGTCGGCCTGTAAGCCGGGTTCTGTCGAGGACAGTCATTCCTCTAGGAGACGCGTCACCACGTCCCTCAAGCAACCTACCCGAACCCAGTGCGGGCCACACCTCAGGGTTCCTATTTGGTCTTGCTCCGAGTGGGGTTTACCATGCCACGAGCTGTTGCCAGTCGCGCGGTGCGCTCTTACCGCACCCTTTCACCCTTACCGGCAGTCAGACTGCTTTGGCGGTCTACTCTCTGCTGCACTTTCCGTCGGCTCGCGCCGCCCAGGCGTTACCTGGCACTCTGCCCTGTGGAGCCCGGACTTTCCTCCCCCGAAGACATGCTTCAGCGGCGACTGTCCGGCCGACTCCCAAGCGGAGAAGAATACCAGTGCCCCTGCCCCCCCTCAACTGCTGTTTTTGATCAGTGACATCTGGATGCACTTTTTCTACACGCCGTTACCTTTACCCAGAAGTCGTTGATACCACTGCTTTTTGCGTCCACCCAGCAACCTGGCCGCAATGGCCGCCGATTGTTTGACCCCCACACCTTCGGTTTGCAGGGCCTCGAGCAGCGCCTCGGCTTCAATATCAACATGCTCCTGCTGGCCTTCCAGCGCCGGCGCTCCTTCCACCAGCACCACAAACTCGCCCCGCGCCTGATTGGGATCTTCCTCGATGCGAGCCAGCAGTTCAGGCGGCGTGCCATCCAGAAAGGTTTCGAAGGTCTTGGTCAGTTCACGCGCCAGGACGACACGACGCTCGGGCACGAGCGATTCAAGCGCCTCGAGAAAGGCACGAATCCGATGGGGAGATTCATAAAAGATCTGAGTTCCCACGCTTCGCACGCTGCGCTCAAGCTCTTCCAGGCGAGCCTGCGCCTTCGCCGAAACAAACCCGCGGAAGGTGAATGGCTGCGAAGGCAGTCCGGCTGCACTCAACGCCGTGACCAGGGCGCAGGGACCGGGGACCGGCACCACGCGACTGCCACGTTCACGGAGTGCCTGCACCAGACGATATCCCGGGTCGGAAATAAGCGGCGTACCGGCATCGCTGATCAGTGCAATGTTCTGCCCCTGCTCGATACGCGCGACCATCGTATCGATCCGCGACGCCTCATTGTGCTCATGGAGTGACATCAAAGGCCCGCGAATACCGAAATGATCCAGCAGCCGCGCACTGTGACGGGTATCTTCCGCAGCAATCAGGTCAGCCTCGCCCAATAGCCGCAGGGCACGCGCGGAAATGTCTTCGAGGTTACCAATCGGTGTGGCAACCACGTACAATGCCCCTTCGTGATTTTGAGTCATTCGCTGTCCACATTCTGTACAGATCACTGTCTCAGTACCGCCTCCAGGCGGACACATGGAGAAGGCGCCAGACGCCCCGATCAAGGTTGATTAAAGAGGCAAGACTACATGCGTACCTCATGGCGATCCGCCGCTGCCATAGCGGCCATCACCCTTACACTGGGCGGGTGTGCGGGCTCATCGATTTCTCGCCCCTTTGGTGGCGGCGAGCCATCGGCTCAGGCACTGATTACCCAGGCACGGCAGCAACAGGGCGCTGAAGCGGCCACTACCCGGCTTCAGGCCGCCGGTATCCTAGCACGGCAGGACAGGACGGCGCAGGCGCTGGATCTGCTGAAAAACATGAACGACACCCTGCTACCGGCCGATGGTCGTGTGCAGTGGGCACTACTGACCAGCCAGACGGCCATTACCCAGCACGATGGAAAATCAGCCCTGACGGCCATCGAGTCGGTAGAATCCATCCCCACCTCCGACAGCAATCGTCAGACACTGGCACAGCGCAAGGGCGAAGCACTTGGCCTGCTGAATCAGCCCCTCAAGGCCGCCATCACGCTGATTACACTGCAGAATGAAACCGATGATACCAGCCTGAATGATGCCATCTGGCGTCAGGTAGCACGGCTGGATGAAACGCAACTGAACACCCTTTCCGACACTGGCGGCTGGTCTGCAGGCTGGATCAGCCTGGCCCAGGTCGCCAGAGACCAGGGCGGCGACCTGCAGCAATTGTTCGATGCAGTATCACGCTGGCAACAGTCACGCCCATCGCACCCTGCATCCAGACGCCTGCCCAGTGATCTGGCCGCGCTGGGTGATGCCAAAGGCCGTCAGATCAGCCGCATCGCCGTATTCCTGCCGGAATCCGGCCCGCTCAAGACCATTGCAGACTCGATTCGCGAAGGCATCAGGACACGTAACTCAACGGCCGCGTCTGCCGGCGAACAGATGCCTCAGATCACCTTTCATGATTCCAGTGGCCAGGACATCAAACGCCTTTACGCACAAGCCATGATGGAGGGTGCCCAGCTGGTCATCGGGCCCCTGGACAAGGACAAGGTCACCTCGCTTGAGCAGATGGGTAATGTACCCGTTACCACCCTGGCCCTGAATTACGGCACCAGTGACACCAACAAGGCCGACAATCTTTACGAATACGGCCTGTCTGCCGAGGATGAAGCGCGTGAAGCCGCACACCGCGCCTGGGTGGACGGTCACCGCAACCCGGCTGTCATGGTCCCTGACAATGACTGGGGGCAGCGTGTCATGGAGGCCTTCCAGCAGCGGTGGCAGCAGGAAGGGGGCCAGCTGGCCAGCAGCGTAAGCTATGACCCGAAAGGATCTGTTGCCTCCGCCGTCAGCAAGGCCCTGCGCAGCGGAAGAACTCCCGACGCCCTCTTTCTGCTGGCACTGCCAGGCTATGCTCGCCAGATTCCGCCCACACTGAACTATTACTACGCCAACAATCTGCCGGTCTACGGCACATCCCACCTCTACCAGGGCACCCCACAACCTCACCTCGACCATGACATGAATGGCGTGCTGTTCTGTGATATTCCCTGGCAGATCCCCGACCCTGCAGCAGGCGGCAAGGAGGCATTGCCCTTTGCCGATGACTACCGCCAACTGGCGCAGGGCGATTCGCCATCGCTGCTCAAACTCAAGGCCATGGGCGTTGATGCACTGGAACTTGGCCGACGCCTGCCGCTGATTCAGCAGGTACCTGCCAGCGAAATGCGGGGCGCAACCGGCACACTGCACCTGGGCCCACAGCATCGCTTTCAGCGCATACTGCCCTGGGCGCAGTTCAAGAACGGCATTCCTTCGCTGCCTACCCTGACCTCATCGAGCAGCGTCAATGTGGACGAAAGCCTCTAACACCCGTGCTCGTGGCGGCCGAATGGAAACCCTGGCCGCGCGCTGGCTGCAGGCCCGGGGCCTGCAGCTTGTTGCACGCAACCTGACCTTTCCCGGTGGGGAACTGGACCTGATCATGCGCGAGGGTGATACCCTCGTGTTTGTCGAGGTGCGGTACCGCAAGTCAAGCGCCCACGGATCAGCGCTTGAAAGCATCACGCCGGCAAAGCAGCAGCGCCTGATCCGGGCCGCCACTCGCTACCTGCAGAAATTCCCGCAACCGGCATCGCGCTTTGATGTCGTGGCTCTGGACGGTGATGAAGCCGCGCCCGACATCCAGTGGATACGCCACGCCTTTGACGCCTTTTGAGCCACACTGGCATCGCCAGGGCTGGACTGGCATCATCGCCGCAATACCCTTGTTATCAGACCCGGTTTTTACACCCCTGTCACCCGAAAGCGACCGAGACCGCCATGGACCTTCAATCCCGCATTCTTGACCACTTCAATGCCAGCATTGACGCCAAAACCTATGCCAGCGAAGTACTTCCACCCTTTATTGAAGCTGCCAGCGCCATGATGGTTCAGACGCTGATCAATGATGGCAAGATTCTGGCCTGTGGCAACGGCGGCAGTGCCGGCGACAGTCAGCACTTCTCGTCCGAGTTGCTGAATCGCTTTGAGCGCGAGCGTCCCAGCCTTCCAGCACTGGCCTTGACGACCGACACCTCAACACTTACTTCGATTGCCAACGATTACAGCTACAACGAGGTATTCTCCAAGCAGATTCGCGCGCTGGGCCAGCCCGGCGACATCCTGCTGGCAATCTCGACCAGCGGTAATTCAGCCAACATCATACAGGCCATCCAGGCTGCACATGATCGTGAAATGAATGTCGTCGCCCTGACCGGACGGGATGGTGGCAACATGGCCTCCCTGCTCGGCCATGAAGACTGCGAAATTCGCGTACCTGCCACCTCCACGGCACGCATCCAGGAAGTGCATTTGCTTGCCATCCACTGCCTGTGCGACCTTATCGATCACCAGCTTTTTGGCAGCAACGAGTAACAACGCCATGAAAAAAACCGGATACCTTACCGCCGCTCTTCTGGTCGCCTCTCTGGGGCTGACCGGCTGCAGCGTATTCAGCACCAACGCCAATCCCAATGACTACACCACACGCACTCAGACCGAGATTCAGGGCGATAAGCAATTGCAGCATGCCCTGCTGAACCTCTACCTGCAGGGCGACAGCCGCTATGGTGAAAGCCATGTGAATGTGGATGCCTATAACGGCTATGTACTACTGACAGGACAGGTTCCCTCTCAGGACCTGAAGGATCTGGCAGGCGAGGCCGCCAAACGCCATCGTGGCGTCAGCGGCGTACGCAATGAACTTACCGTGGGCGAAAACACGTCACGAACGCAGCGCATCAAGGACAGCTGGATTACCACGCGCATCACCTCAAAGCTGTGGACGAATAACCGCATCGACGGTGACAGCGTGCATGTTATTACCGAGAACGGCAGCGTTTATCTAATGGGACATGTCAGCCATCGCCAGGCAGACACCATTACCGCAACGGCTACTCCGATCGATGGCGTGAAACGCGTTGTCAAGGTCTTCCACTACATCGACTGATGTACGTTCGACGACGTCTTGAAAGGCCATAAAAAAAGGCAAGCCCGAGGGCTTGCCTTTTTAGTGCGACACATGCAGTGGGTCACATGCGCTATTTGATCACTCGCAGCGAAGGTCGCTTCGATGAAGGGCGTGACGCCTTGTCATCATCTCCGCCAGCACCATCTTCGGAGCCCGCATCGGATGCTGATTCCTCGGACGCTTCAACGCTACGCAGGGACGGCCCGGCCGAAGAAGATGCCTTGTCGTCACCCTCATCCTCCTCGCCCTCGGGAATCACGGGCTCGTGACCAAAGACCATACCCACGCCGTTTTCACGTGCGTACAGGGCCACCAGCGCTTCAATCGGAATCTCGATGCGCATCGGCTGACCACCGAATCGGGCACTGAAGGCAATCATGGCATTTTCCATTACCAGATCACGCACGGCACCAGGCGCGGCATTAAGAACAATTTGTCCATTCTGGACAAACTGACGCGGCACAATGACACCGTATATCTCGGCATCCACCACCATATACGGCGTCAATTCGTTATCAAGCAGCCACTCATAGAGCGCGCGTGCCAGATAAGGACGACTACTGGAAGACATGTTTTCCTCCTGCAACAGGGAAGCAGCCACGCCTCCCTTCCATTTAGACCCTGATTTCGCGCTCGGCTTCAAGCAGGGAAGCCTTGAAGGACTCCCTCGCAAAGAGCCGTTCCATGTAGTCCATCAACGGCTTGACCTGACGCTCGGGCAACTCGATACCAAGACTTGGCAGACGCCAGAGAATCGGCGCAATGCAGCAATCTGCCAGCGAGAATTCCTCGCTCATGAAATACGGCAGGTCTTCAAAGATCGGGCTGACACCGACGAGGCTTTCACGAAGCTCCTTGCGCGCGGCTTCCTGCTCCTTCTTGGTACCTTCACCGGAAAGCAGCAGCTTCACCTTCGGGCACCATTCACGCTCGATCCGGTGCATCCAGAGACGCGTTTGCGCCCGCGCAACCGGATATACCGGTAACAGCGGCGGATGCGGGAAACGCTCATCCAGATACTCCATCATGACCTGCGATTCATAAAGCACCAGATCACGGTCCAGTAGCGTTGGTACGCTGTTGTACGGATTCAGATCTGCAAGCTCTGCCGGCGGGTTGGTCTCGGATACTTCCAGGATATCAACGGACACCCCTTTTTCGGCCAACACAATACGCACACGATGGCTGTAATGATCATCATGGCCGGTATAAAACGTCATCGACGAGCGCTTGGCTACGACACCCATGTAACAATCCTCGCTTCAATTCAAGCCCAATGATACCACGAGCGATGCCCTGCGTGGGCGAGTTGAACCGATGCCCGCCCCGATTGCATCGGCAAGACACAAAAACGCCCAGGCCATTGGCCCAGGCGCTTTCCGTACAACAGTACTGCTTAACGCTTGGAGAACTGAGGACGACGACGCGCCTTGCGCAGACCGACCTTCTTACGTTCAACCTTACGTGCATCACGCGTAACATAACCCGCGTCACGAAGCGCCTTGCGGAATTCTTCGTTGTAATCGAGCAGTGCACGGGTAATACCGTGACGAATGGCGCCGGCCTGTGAGGAACCACCACCACCCTGAACAGTGACATTGATGTCGAACTGGCCATTGGTTTCAGTCAGCTCGAGCGGCTGACGAACAACCATCTGCGCCGTAACACGACCGAAGTATTCGTTCAGTTCACGGTTGTTGACCGTGATCTTGCCTGTACCAGGCTTGACGAAGACGCGGGCGGTAGATGTCTTGCGGCGACCTGTACCGTAATATTGTTGAGACATATCAGACCTTCCTTCAGATGTTCAGAGCTTGGGGCTGCTGCGCAGCATGCGGATGCTCGGCACCAGCATAAACCTTGAGCTTGGAGTGCATCACGCGGCCAAGCGGACCCTTGGGCAGCATGCCCTTGACGGCGAACTCGATAACACGCTGAGGCGCATGATCGATCATCTGTTCGAAGGTCATGGAGCGCAGACCACCGGGATAACCGGTGTGGCGGTAATAATTCTTGTCGGTTGCCTTGTTGCCCGTAACACGGACCTTTTCGGCATTGATGACGACAATGTAGTCACCAGTATCGACATGAGGAGTATATTCCGGCTTGTGCTTGCCTCGCAGACGACGTGCGATTTCTGTGGCAAGACGGCCCAGAGTCTTGTCCGTAGCGTCGACGACATACCAGTCGCGCTGGACGGACTGCGGTTTAGCGCTGAACGTCTTCATGAAAAATTACCTCTTTCGGGTCAGGCCGCAAGGCGTTGACCAATCCCTATTTTTCTTGGTTACCCTCACATTCTGCCGGGGTAACTATGAGCGAGCGCGCATTATACATACCTCAATGCGCGCTGATAAGCCCTATATACCAAATCAGGGCTTGTGGGGAAGCGCCAGATAGTCTCTGGACTGCATTTCCTGAAGCCGGGACAGGGTACGGTCAAATTCAAAGGCCAGTGCACCACCTTCATAAAGCCTTTCGGGTACAGCTTCGGCACTCATCAACAGCTTCACCCCCCGGTCGTAGAACTCATCGACAAGATTGATGAACCGTCGCATCTGATTGTCCGACCCGCGATCCATGACCGGTACATGAGACAGGAAGACCGTGTGATACTCGCGTGACAGTTCGATATAGTCGTTCTGGCTACGCGGCCCATCACACAACTCGGCAAACGTGAACCACACTGTACCTTCATGAAGACGTTCCGCCGTCAGCGTACGATGGTTGATGTCGATGGCCTGGTTGCGTCTTGCCTCGCCCCCGGCGATTCGGGAAAAGCTATCCTCAAGCGCCTTCTGTGCAGCACTGTCATCCGGCGAGTGAAAAATCTGCACCTGCTCGAGTGTTCGCAAACGGTAATCAACGCCTGAATCGACGTTGACGACCTCACAGTGGCGATTAAGCAGATCAATGGCCGGGATGAAACGAGCACGTTGCAAGCCGTCCTTGTAGAGATCATTCGGCACAATGTTCGACGTCGCCACCAGCACGACCCCCTGTGCAAACAAGGCCTCCAGCAGATTGGCCAGAATCATGGCATCGGTAATGTCCTTGACAAAGAACTCGTCGAAACAGATAACCCGCGCTTCGCTGGCAAAGGTGGCAGCAATTTGGGTCAGAGGGTTTTTTTCGCCCTTGTGCTGCTCGAGCTCTCGATGAACGCGCTGCATGAAGCGGTGGAAATGGGTCCGCATCTTGCGCTCGAACGGCAGGCTGTCGTGAAAGGTATCCACAAGATACGTCTTTCCACGACCCACCCCTCCCCAGAAGTAAAGCCCCTTGATACCGGGCACCTCGGGGGCCTGAGGCACGGCGGCCTTGCGCCCGAACAGCCCGGCCATCCTTCCCTTGAGGCCACTTCCTTCGGATTCCGTGGTACGCGGTGTCGGCGCAGGCGTAGCGATCAGCTCATCATAGAGACGCTGAAGGTGCTTGACCGCACGCTCCTGGGCCTCATCGTACTGAAAGTCGTCGCGCTCCAGGTCCTGCTTGTACTTCTGCAATGGGGTCGGTTTTGAACTCATGAAGGGGTATCAATCAACGTTGGGAGTGAATAAAGGCCACTCAGTATAGCCAAACCGATCGTCAGGGTGGCATCCCCGTTTGACTGGATTGTGCTTAAGCTCTTTAATGGCTCGATAAAGTGGTGCGCTTTACAGCAGTGTACCAATGTTCGGCAGCAAGGAGAGATGGTGTGAACGAAGGCAACATCGACTGGATTCTGGGACTGGCCTGCCTGTTGGTCGGCATGGGGATCGGGGCACTCGGATATCATCTGATGAATGCCAATGCACGGCGTAATCGGCAGGCACAGCAGAAGCTGAAGGATACCGAACGCGAACTGAATCAGGTTCGTGAGACGCTCAACGGCCACTTCAGCCAGACTGCTGACCTGGTGGCTCAGCTTCAACGTACCGGCCAGGAGCTTCAACAGCAGTTTGCTGCAGATGCCGAACGCCTGTGCAACGATGAGCAGGTCAAGCGTCGGCTGCGCCCACAGGACGAAACAGCGGAACGTGAAGAGGAATCCTCGCTTCACATCCCCCGGGATTATGCTGAAAGCGCACGCGGCACCCTGTCGGAAAATTACGGCATCCGCCGCGGGCCGGCTGAGGAAGACCCCCAGCCTCCACGCTACTGAAGCGGGCTGCAGTACACGTCAGCGCCACCTGGCGCTGACCCTGCCTGTCATACCGGGTTATCGATATCGGCAAATCGAAACGCGATACCCGCATTTTCTGCCAGCCAGCTCCCCAATGCCTGAACGCCACCTCGCTCGGTCGCGTGATGCCCCGCCGCGAAGTAACTGATGCCCTCTTCACGAGCAATGTGCGTTGTGCGCTCGGATACTTCTCCGGAGACAAAGGCATCCACACCAGCAGCGAGCGCCTCCTGAATCATGTCCTGCGCCCCGCCGGTACACCAGGCAATACGAGAAATCGGTCGGTCATGGCCGGCAAGTACCAGCGGCGCCCGCCCGAGTTCCCGTGTCATTGCATCCGCCAGTGCCTCATGAGTCATCGGTACTGCAGTACGCCCCGCGTATAAAATCCCCTGCCCCACAGGCCCATCCAGCACCCGATCCATGGTCCATCCCAGCTGATGAGCCAGCTGGATGTTATTGCCGAGCTCGGGATGTGCGTCGAGAGGCAGGTGATAAGCCAGCACATTGATATCGTGCGCCAGCAGTTTGGCCAGACGCCGCCTCTTCATGCCAGTGACCTGAGCGGGCTCGTTTTTCCAGAAATACCCATGATGCACCAGCAGCGTGTCAGCCTGCCAGGCAATGGCTTCATCGATCAGTGCCTCACTGGCCGTCACTCCCCCCATGACACGCGCAATGTGCTCGGCGCCTTCCACCTGAAGCCCGTTGATGGTGTAGTCCCGAAAACGCCAGGGTTCCAGCACGCCATCGAGCATTTCAAGCACCTGTTGACGCTCGGCCATGATCCCTCCTGATAATCAAAGATGTTACACTCGCTGCATTGTAGCGGGCCGACGAATGCCCGACGAGCCTGCGACACAAGGAACACTATTTAAATGCGTCAGTACCTTGCCGCACTGTTCTGGCCAATTATCAGTGGCATCCTGCTTGCGCTGGTAATTCTGAACTATATGCCCGGAAGCACTTCCTCCCCTGCACCCAGAACAACCGTATCGCCATCAACCGTGCCCGAGCCCGACCCGGACGTCCCACCGCCTTCCGAGCGGGCTGCGCCGGACACCCAGACCGGCACGCCCCTGGAACGTACCAGCGGACACAGTGGCTATTCCACGGCCGTCGAACGCGCCGCGCCCTCGGTCGTCAATATCTACTCGTCACGCATTGTTGAAAAATCAGATGCCAGTGCCATGGATACACCGATCATCGAGCGATTTTTCAGCAAGGGCACGCCAGCGCGTCAGCGCATGCTTTCAAGTCTGGGCTCAGGCGTTATTGTCAGCGACCAGGGGTATGTACTGACCAACAATCATGTCATTCAGGGTGCGGATGAAATTCAGGTCGCGCTGCGCGACGGCCGTGAAACCATCGCGCACCTGATCGGAGCCGACCCGGATACGGATCTGGCCGTACTCAAGATCGACATGAATGACCTGCCGGTTGCCACTCTGGCGGTCGCTCATGATACACGCGTCGGAGACATCGCTCTTGCCATCGGTAATCCCTATGGCGTTGGCCAGACAGTGACCATGGGCATTGTCAGCGCACTGGGGCGCAACCACCTGGGCCTGAATGCCTACGAGGACTTCATTCAGACCGATGCAGCCATCAATCCGGGGAATTCAGGCGGCGCCTTGATCAATACCGATGGCGCAGTCATCGGCATCAATACAGCCATCTTTTCCCGCACCGGCGGCTCGCAGGGCATCGGCTTTGCCATTCCGATCAACGCGGCGCAGCGCATTCTGGATGACCTGGTCACTCAGGGTCGTGTCATACGGGGCTGGCTGGGTATCGAAGCACAGGAAATATCCCCGGCGCTGGCCAACTCGTTCAATCTGCATGCCCCGCGTGCCATTATCGTGTCACGCCTGATCGCAGGCGGCCCCGCAGACAAGGCTGGCGTCAGGCAGGGGGATATCCTGCTATCGATAGATGGCAAGGCGCTGCTGGATGCCCAGGCAGCCCTTGTGGATATCGCCAACGTCGACCCGGGCCGCAGAATCCCCCTGACGCTCTATCGTGATGGCAAGGAAATGAAAGTATCAATCAAGGTAGCAGAACGCCCCGTCAACCAGCCCGCGATTCAAAAGACAGAGCTGCCAAAAGGCAAGAGCAGCTCCTGAATCGATAACAGGCAATAAAAAAGCGACCCGAAGGTCGCTTTTTTATTGCGGTAATATCACGGCTGGATTACCGGTCACCATCCGGGTTCAAACGATTTTCCGCAGCCCGGGCATGAGCTGTCAGGGATTCGCCACGCGCAAGCACCGAAGCGATCCGGCCCAGCCGATCGGCCCCCTCGGCGGAGCAGTGAATCAGGGAAGATCGTTTCTGGAAGTCATATACGCCCAGCGGCGACGAAAACCGTGCGGTACCCGAGGTAGGCAGGACATGGTTCGGCCCGGCGCAATAATCTCCCAGCACCTCGGCCGTGTAGGATCCCATGAAGATGGCACCGGCATGCCGCACCTGATCAACCCACGATTCCGGAGAGGCAACCGACAACTCCAGGTGCTCCGGCGCAATGCGATTGATCAATTCAACGGCCTGCTCCGGACCATCAACCCGAACCAGAGCTCCCCGACCTGCCAGTGAGGCGCGAATGATGGATTCTCGCTCCATGGTCGGCAACAGGCGCTCGATGCTGGCCTGAACCTCATCCAGATGAGCGGCGTCCCAGCTGACCAGAATGGCCTGGGCATCTTCATCATGCTCTGCCTGGGAAAACAGATCCATGGCAAGCCAGTCCGCAGAGGTACTGCCATCGGATACAACCAGTATTTCGGAAGGCCCGGCAATCATGTCAATGCCGACCTGGCCAAATACTGCGCGTTTGGCTGTCGCTACATAAATATTGCCCGGCCCGACAATCTTGTCGACCCGCGGAACCGTTTCTGTACCGTAGGCCAGTGCAGCTACCGCCTGAGCCCCCCCGATGGTAAACACCTGCTGCACGCCGGCCACGAAGGCGGCCGCCAGCACCAGCTCATTGATGACACCATCCGGAGTCGGCACCACCATAATGATATCGGCCACTCCAGCCACATGGGCAGGCACTACATTCATCAATACCGATGAGGGATAGGCCGCCTTGCCACCCGGGACATATACCCCGACGCGGTCAAGCGGCGTTACCTTCTGACCGAGCATGGTGCCGTCGGCCTCCTCGTACTGCCACGATGATGGCTTCTGCCGCTCGTGATAGCTACGGATGCGCTCTGCCGCCTGATCCAGCGCATTACGCTGCGCCGAATCAATCGCCTCATAGGCCTGAGCCAGGCGCGCCTGATCAAGGGTCAATGACGTCATGTCCGCCACATCTACCCGGTCAAAGCGGTTGGTCAGCTCGACCAGCGCTGCATCACCCTGACGCCGCACGGCCTGGATGATGTCACTGACGCGGGTCTGAACCTCCGCATCGGAAACGCCTTCCCAGTCAAGCAGCGCATCAAGTGCTATTGAAAAATCATCATCCCGGGCATCAAGGCGGGCCAGAACGGCAGCCTGTGTCGTACTCATGACTCCACCTCCTGCAACCGGGCTTCACTACGGGCCTGAACGGCGTCACGCAACCGGTCGATCAAGGGCTTCAGGCGTTCGTGCTGCATGGTCATTGAAGCCTTGTTGACTACCAGACGCGTACTGATGTCGGCAATCAATTCACGAGGCGCCATGCCATTGGCACGCAGCGTATTGCCGGTATCCACGATATCGACGATTTCATCGGCCAGATTCATCAATGGCGCCAGCTCCATCGCGCCATACAGTTTGATGACTTCCGCCTGGATTCCTTGAGAGGCGTAGTAACGACGCGCCACATTGACAAACTTGGTCGCGACGCGCCGGCGCGCCCGGCTGGGCGTATTGCCGACAACACCCGCCGTCATCAGCCGACAGCGTGCAATATCCAGATCGAGAGGCTCGTACAGACCGTCACCACCATGCTCCATAAGCACATCCCTGCCTGCCACACCCAGATCCGCCGCGCCCAGCTGGACGTAGGTCGGCACATCTGTCGCGCGAATCACCACCAGACGCACATCCGGGTGATGAGTTTCAAACAGAAGCTTTCGGCTCCGACTGATATCCTCGACCGGCTCGATACCTGCACTGGCCAGCAGTGGCAGGGTTTCTTCCAGAATGCGCCCCTTGGAGAGCGCGATCGTCAACGGTGTGCTCATAACCTCACTATCGCGATATCACTTCATCGCCCATCAGTCGTGTCAGCGAGGCACACGTCGAATACGTGCACCCAGTAATTGCAGTTTTTCTTCAATGCATTCGTAACCGCGATCAATATGATAGATCCGGTCAACCACGGTTTCGCCTTCGGCCAGCATGGCTGCAATCACCAGACTGGCAGAAGCCCGGAGATCCGTCGCCATGACCGGCGCCCCGGAGAGAGACTCTACCCCGGTGACAATCGCGGTATTGCCTTCCAGCGCAATATCCGCCCCCATGCGAACCAGTTCCTGCACGTGCATGAACCGATTTTCAAAAATGGTTTCAGTCACATGCCCGACCCCTTCGGCCACCGCATTCAGGGCCACGAACTGAGCCTGCATGTCGGTCGGAAAGGCAGGATACGGCGCCGTGCGAATATTCACTGCCTTTGGCCGACGTCCCTGCATGTCCAGGGTAATCCAGCCCTCGCCGGTCTCGATTACTGCCCCGGCCTCTTCAAGCTTGGCCAGTACGGATTCGAGGATATCTGCCCGAGTATCACGTACCTTGACCCGGCCGCGTGACGCCGCCGCCGCGACCAGAAAGGTGCCGGTCTCGATACGGTCTGGCATGACGTCATAATGACAGCCATGCAGTGCCGGCTGACCTTCAATCGTGATGGTACTGGTACCATGACCGGAGATTCGGGCTCCCATGGCAATCAGGCACTCGGCCAGATCCACCACTTCCGGCTCTCGGGCAGCATTTTCGAGCACGGTTTGCCCATCTGCCAGTGACGCCGCCATCAAAAGGTTTTCCGTTCCGGTCACCGTCACGGTATCCATGATGATATGGGCACCTTTCAACCGGCCATCGGTACGGGCACGAATATAGCCCTTCTCGACCCGAATATCTGCGCCCATGGCCTGCAGGCCACGGATATGAAGGTCAACCGGCCGAGAACCAATGGCACAGCCACCAGGCAGTGATACGTCAGCTTCACCGTAATGAGCCAGCAAGGGACCGAGCACCAGAATGGAAGCGCGCATCTTCTTGACCAGATCATAGGGCGCGTGACAGTCGCGGACACGACCACCCAGCTGGATGGACATCTTTTCGCCCATGACAGGCTCAATGCCCATTCGCCCGAGGAGCTCAAGCGTCGTGGTAATATCCTGCAGATGTGGCAGGTTACCGATGGTTATATGTTCTGCGGTCAACAGTGTGGCGGCAAGAATCGGCAAGGCCGAGTTCTTGGCTCCGGAGGTCCACACTTCGCCCTCCAGCGGCACGCCACCATTGATAATCAATTTATCCATGCGTAAAAAACGCCCTTGTTTCGTCAGGGTTCAGGCCTTGCCGGCCTCTTCCCACTGCTGAGGGGTATAGGTTCGAATCGTAATGGCATGGAGAGCGCCACTGGCGATTTCATCAGCCAGTGCGGCGTAAATCAGCTGCTGACTCTTGAGGCGTGACAATCCTTCAAAGGGAGCACCAACGGCTTCTACCTGAAAATTGCACCCTTCGCCCTGAATATGAAAGTCACAGTCATCGATCCGTGATTCCAACAGCGCCTTGACTTCCTGTGGCTGCATGATTGCTCCCGTACTGGTTTAATGAATGGGCATATCATAAATGAAAAGATGGCCCGAGTGCGATGCACCCGGGCCATCTGATGAAACAATGATCAGTACGTATGAGTTATACGCTGTCAAAGACCTCATCCAGCGCTGTAACGGTTGCCAGCCCTCGCAGGGTGGGCGACAGCATGACTCCCGCCACTTCCAGTGACGCGGCATTGGCCGTTCGCAGCCACTCAAGCAGCACTGAAAGGGTCGCACTGCTGGCATTGGTCACGCCTTCGGCGTCCAGCGTCAACCGACTACCCTGTTCGAGCGTCTTCAGATATTCGACCCCCTCATTGCGCAGGTCAGCGGCATGATCAAAATCCGGCGCGCCGGCAATATACAGCCGGCCATCACCGGCTGTCAGCTCGATGCCATCCCTTGAAAAGAGCGACTCAGCCATTGGCCTTCTGATCTCCCTTCTCGAGATCCACTTCCGGGGCCCAGCCGGCAATAACCGCATCGATATCCCGGTTGTTGTCACGCATGGCCTGATCGAACTGATTGCGGAAAGTCAGCCCCAGATTGATGCCGTTGACAACCACGTTGACGACCCGCCATTCGCCGCTACGCTGCTTGAGCGTATAGGACACCGGATAGACTTCGCCACTTTCGGCCACGACTTTCATGTCGACGTTGGCCTGGTTTTCATAACGCTGGGTATCCTGATTTTCCGGCACCTCAAGCGTCTTGTAATTGAACGTCACCAGCCCCTTGGCATAGGTATCAAGCAGGGTCTTCTTGAAGACACCGGCAAACTTCGAGCGCTGCTCCGGGGTGGCTGCGCGGAAGTACTTGCCCATCACGCTTGCACCGACATAGTTGAAATCAACGATCGGGCTGACGGTACTGTCAACCAGTTGCTTCAACTCATCCTCGTGCTGGCGATAATACTGCTGACGTCCCTCAAGCTTGCTCATCAATGCCTTGGCATTGTCGCGAATCAGGGTTTCAGGGCTATCCTGTGCGGCCTGTGCATTGATGGCCATCAATGCCGTCATGCACACCACACACCACGTCATGATCCGGGTCAGTATTGTCCGTTGCATCTTCTGATCTCCTTGTCGTCCGGCACATGCCGAAAATACGTTTTACACGTCAACTCTTGCTGAAGTTCGACACCAGTTGCTGGATAAGTTCTTCCAGCACCAGCGCCTGCTGGGTATCCTTGATCGTTCCACCATCCTGCAGCATGTCCGGCGAACCGCCCATTGTCAGACCGATGTACTGCTCGCCAAGAAGCCCGGAAGTCAGAATGGCCGCCGTTGTATCCTCGGACAGCTTGTCCTTCAGATCATCATCCACCGCCAGAGTCACGCGGGCGTCATACCACTTGGGGTCAAGCGAGATATCGGTGACATGGCCTACCGTAACGCCCGCCATGGTCACGCGAGAGCGCTCCTTCAAACCGCCGATATTGCTGAAGTTTGCATACAGGGTGTAGGTATCATTGGCCCGCGACAGGGACAGCCCGCTGACCTGCAGCCCCAGAAATACCAGCCCCAGAAAGCCTGCCACGACAAACACACCCACACCACATTCAAGCCATTTACTGCGCTTCATTAAATATCTCCAAACATCAAGGCAGTAAGGATAAAGTCCAGACCCAGCACTGCAAGAGAACCATAGACCACGGTGCGCGTTGTGGCCCGCGATATGCCTTCGGACGTCGGCTCGAGATCATAGCCCTGAAAGACCGCAATCCAGGTAACCACCAGAGCAAACACCACACTTTTCAACATGCCGTTGAGAATATCGTCCGTGAACATGACACTGCTTTGCATGGTGCTCCAGAACGAACCGGAATACACACCCAGCCAGTCCACGCCCACCAGGTAGCCGCCAAGGATGCCTACCACACTGAAAAACACCGTCAATACCGGCAGCGATATGAACCCGGCCCAGAGCCTGGGAGCAATAACGCGTTTCAGCGGATCCACACCAATCATTTCCATGCTGGTCAACTGCTCGGTCGCCTTCATCAGGCCAATCTCGGCCGTGAGCGCCGATCCGGCACGCCCGGCAAACAACAGCGCTGTCACGACAGGGGCCAGTTCACGCAGAAGCGACATTGCCACCATCTGCCCCAGTGCCTCCTCGGCACTGAACCCGACCAGCACCACATACCCCTGCAGTGCCAGCACCATGCCGATAAAGGTACCGGACACAACCACAATCGGGAGGGACAGCACGCCGATGAAATGGATCTGCGCCAACAGCAGCTTCAACCCGCCACGCACGGGAAGACGTAACCCCATCACCAGGAAAATAACCGAACGACCCAGCGATTCCAGCGTTTTAAGCGTCACTCCGCCAAGTCGTGATAATTGATGCATCATGACCTGCCCCTTTTACCGGTATCACTGCCCTTGAGCATGTCATTGCGAAAGCTGGTGTGGGTCGGATAATGAAACGGCACCGGCCCGTCAGGTTCACCATGAACAAACTGGCTGACTCGCGGGTCTTGCTCGGTGGCAAGCTCGTCTGGTGTGCCCTTGGCCATCACACGACCATCGGAAATAACGTACACATAGTCCGCAATGGTCAGTGTTTCCTTGATGTCATGAGAAACCACCACCGCTGTCATGTCGAACGCCTGATTCAACTGACGAATCAGCTTGACCAGCACTCCCATGGAAATTGGATCCTGGCCGACAAACGGCTCGTCATACATGATCAAATCCGGATCCAGCGCGATGGCACGCGCCAGTGCAACCCGTCGCGTCATCCCGCCGGAAAGCTCCGACGGCATCAGATGATTGGCACCCCGCAACCCTACTGCCTGCAGCTTGATCAGGGTCAGGTCGCGGATCATGGATTCAGGAAGATCGGTATGCACACGCAGGGGAAAGGCCACGTTTTCAAAGACGGACAGATCAGAGAAAAGCGCGCCGCTTTGAAACAGCATTCCCATGCGTCGGCGCATGCGAAAAAGCTCCGGGCGAGACAATCGGTGCACATTGCGCTCGGCAATATGTACCGTGCCTGCGTCCGGCGTCAGCTGTCCGCCCATCAGCTTCAGCAGCGTAGTCTTGCCCGTACCGCTTGGGCCCATGATGGCGGTGATCTTCCCACGCGGGATCGACAAATTGACCCCGGAAAAGATTTGGCGACCGCTTCGCGAAAAGCTCAGGTCAGCCACCTCTACCAGATTCGAGTCGTTCATGGACTCCCACTATTACAAAGGATAATTATCGAACATCGTATCCTAACCCTGCACTACAGGGCCAGCCCCTACGACACACCGAGCATTACGGTAGCTTATGCCTGCCCTGGTCCAGGCAGGTAGGCATCGGCTGGGACGCTCGCGGTCATTGCGGATATGCGCGCCATCATCATCCGATGGCCTGACGAATGAAAAGGCTCATTGTCTGCTTCACATGGGTATACATTTCCGGACAGTTACCTGCACCCGGACCAGCCACATTCAATACTTCCACATTGAAGTCATTGATGAAATCGATCAACAGCGCTGCAGCCTGATCAGGCATGATCAAATGTATATCGATCAGCTTGTATGGCCTGCCCTGACGAATGCAGAATAAAACCGTTGCTTCCGTGCCACCACGTACGTACGAGGCATAGAAAACAACAGTTCCATCTGCATCGATGACATTGTGCTTCGTGCGCTGTCGGTAGCCTCCGCCTATCTCAGTCAGGGGGTATATGTCGGCAAGCGGCCCGTCCTCTGCCACTCGCCCTACCGGGCAACTCCCTCCGATCGGGAACCCTGCATCAAGACCCGCATCGAGCGCCGCTCGATCGGCCCTTGTCTGCCCACCGCTTATCACCTTTGAAAGCATGTCAGCACCTGATGAAAAAGGTGTCTACGGTCATCATCTCCAGGGCGTGTCATCCCGCTGACTGGTCAGTGACAGTGGGTCCTTGAACGTAAGCGTTCGGTACGGGAACGGAATCTCGACGCCCGCCTCGTCCAGCGCATACTTGATAGCCGTCACGACCCTGTCTCTGCTTTTATGCATATGAATCGGCTCCGACTCCGCCCACCACCGCACGGTAAAATCAAGCGATGATGAATTGAACTCACGTGCATAAACTTCGATACCGCGCTGCTGATCGATGTCCTCGACCTTTTCAAGGGCGCTGGTAATTACCTGACGCGCCCTGTCGACATCTTCACTGTAGGCCACACCCACTACCAGATCGAAACGGCGAACGGCCAGATCCGTCACGACATAGACAGGATTCTTGAAAAGAAAGCTGTTGGGGAGCAGCACCAGCTGACCATCGGTTTTACGAAGATAGGTTTCCCGCACCGTAATCTGCTCAACACGTCCGCTAACGCCTTCGCATTCCACGAAGTCATTAATGCGCATCGGCTTGCGCAGCATGATAAGAACACCGGCAAAAAAGTTTTCAAAGATATCCTTGAAGGCGAGCCCCACTGCAACCGACCCCAGCCCGAGAGCAGTCAGCATCTTGCCCGGTGTAAGGCTTGGAAAGATTATGGTTACCGCCACCAGCGACCCTATTATCCATACCGTCACCTTGCTCAGGCTGATAAACAGGTCACGTAGTGAGCGACGAATTCTGGCATTCTTCAAGGACCCTCGGATAACAACAGTCAGAATGGCTGACACGCACCAGGTAATCAAAAGGGCAACCAGCGCGACCACCAGCAGGGGAAGCATATCAATGAAACCAAGCCACATGCTTCGAGCCTGCTGATAAAGTGGTTCAACAAATCTCATTTTCATACTCCCCAAGTCATACCGGCCGGTTCCCGTACACGCCCTGGCACAACGATGAAATACGCTGCCCCCTGTCACGGTCTTCACCTCTTCACCGAGAGTGCATCCGTTGCAACATCCAATAGCCTGCGATGGCTGCCAGCCTGAAGACATCATCAAGGCCTGCACCGCGTAAAAGACAAAGGATAGTAGCAACCCGGGAAGAGAAAGCAGTCACCTCCATCCCGCAGGCACATACGGCATCAGTACCAGACGGGCTCGGCAACATGATACATCAACGATACCTGATTAAACCGGGATTGCGCGGCGATGCAAGAAGGCCGAAAGCGGGTCGGACTGACAGCCTGACAGTGCACCAGCCACGCGCACACTGTTGACCTCATATGCTAAAAACGTGCAATGGTTGCACAACGGGGGCCGCACCCGTTTAATAAGTGCCCTGGTTTACTCGGCCTGATGAGGCCACTTCTCGTACCATGCCGCTGGATTTTTCATGTCAGATACCGATGCTTTACCCTTTATAGACAGTGGCCGGCGCACGCTGGCTACTGAACGGGACGCCATCAACGGACTCATCGACACCCTGGATCATCACTTTGCTTCAGCCTGTGCGCTGATGCTTGAGTGCAAGGGCCGAATCGTCGTCACCGGCATGGGCAAGTCAGGTCATGTCGCGCACAAGATTGCAGCCACACTTGCCAGTACCGGCACGCCGGCCTTTTTCATGCACCCGGGTGAAGCCAGCCATGGCGATCTGGGAATGCTGACCGCCAGCGATCTGCTACTGGCACTATCCAATTCAGGCGAAACGGCCGAAGTAACGGCGTTGCTGCCGGTACTGAAGCGACGGGGCCTGACCATGATCGCCATGACAGGCAGAAACGATTCCTCGCTGGCCCGCCACGCAGATATCCACCTGACCATCAGCATCGAAAAGGAAGCGTGTCCGCTCAATCTGGCGCCCACCTCATCAACCACTGCCGCACTGGCGATGGGAGATGCGTTGGCCATTGCACTGCTGGAGGCTCGGGGATTCAGTGTCGAGGATTTCGCCCTCTCCCACCCGGGTGGCAGCCTGGGCAAGCGGCTGCTGCTCAAGGTCAGCGACGTCATGCATCAGGGAGAACGGCTTCCAAGCGTCACGCTGGGTGCCAGCCTGAGTGATGCGCTGGAAGAGATTTCCAGAAAGGGGCTGGGATTTACCTGTGTCGTGGATGAACATGGCACATTGTGCGGGGTCTATACTGACGGCGATCTGCGACGCACCATTGATCATCATGACAACCTTCGTGCCCTGAGCATCGACGATGTCATGACCCGGGGAGGACACACGACCTCGCCTGATTTGCTGGCCGCGCGGGCACTCAATCTGATGGAAACCTGCCGCATCACCGCGTTGGCCGTCGTGGATGAGGCTCATCGTCCCGTGGGCGTATTGCATATGCACGACCTCCTGACCCATGGTGTTGTCTAGAAGGAAGGACGCCGCACGCTTATTTCACGCTGTGCCCATCGGGCACGGCACGGTATACGGAATTGATATGTCACATTGGCTCGATACACCCGCCTGCAGCAAGGCGGCCAGGCTTCGTCTTCTGGCACTGGATGTGGATGGTGTACTCAGCGACGGCAGGCTCCTCTATACAAGTGATCACCAGGAAATCAAGGCGTTTCACGTTCATGACGGCGTGGGGATCAAGGCCCTGCAGCGACTCGGTATTCAGGTGGCCATCATTACCGGCCGTCGCTCGCCCATGGTTGAGCGGCGCTGCAACGAGCTGGGCATCGATCATCTGATCATGGGCCGGGACGACAAGTGGGCTGCCCTGCAGGAGTTGACTCGCCAATTGGGCATCGACATTACAGAGACAGGGTACTGCGGTGATGACCTGCCGGACCTGGAAGCCATCCATCGTGCAGGCCTGGGCGCAAGCGTGCCCAATGCACCGGACTACATCCAGCAGGCAGCGGATATGGTAACCACCCGAAGCGGTGGCCAGGGAGCTGTCAGGGAGCTCTGCGAATTCATCATCAACGCCCAGGGACGCTGGAACGAGGTACTGACCCATTATCACGTGGAGGACGCCGCCTCAATACCACCCGGCACGACCTCCAGCCAGTACATGGGGGAATAATCATGCGCTCCCTGCTCTCACGGATCTCCCCACGGCTCTGGTTTATCCTGATCCTGCTGATTGCCGGCGGCGTCATGGCCTGGATCGAACAGCGCGACCGGGCAAACGACACCGACACCTCGCTCGGCAGCCAGCAGGAAGCCCCCGACTACTATGCAGAAGGGGCTACCTATACTCGCTATAATGATCAGGGGGAAATCTACCAGACCCTGGCCTCGCCACGGATAACTCACACGCCGAATGATGACATGACGCATGCAGAAACGCCGGAACTGACCTGGACAGCCTCCGGTGGCGACGTCTGGCACGGCCGCGGTGATACCGGCCAGGTGGAAGGCAACGGTGAGCACATCACCCTCTCCGGTCATGCACGCCTGCGACAGCCTGACAATGACTGGACGCTTTCCACCGACACCCTGCACTACACACAGCAGGACCAGCACGCCTGGAGCGATGTAACCTCAACGTTTACCCAGGAAAACCAGACCACGACATCGAACCGGTTTGACGCCTGGATTGATCAGGACAGGGCCGTACTGGAAGGCGACGTCAAGGGCAATTACCCGCCCTCCCGGTAACAGCATTACTGACAAGGACTATTCATGATATTGCGCACTCCCCTTCGGCTGGCCGGTGGCCTGACCCTGGCGCTACTGGCTCACCAGGCGCTGGCTCTCCCCTCTGACGCCAGCAAGCCCATCCACATCAGTGCCGACAAGCTGAACCTTGACGACAAGGCCGGCACGGCGGTGTATACCGGCAACGTCGACATGACGCAGGGTACCATGCTGCTCAAGGCCAACCGCGTTGACATACAGCGTGGCAACAATGGCAATGTCTCCCGGGTTACCGCCATCGGTCAGGGTGAGCGCGCCTACCTGGAACAGAAACCCAATCCGCAGGACAGCAAGGTGCAGGGATGGGGTGACAAGGTCATTTATCACGCCGACACCCGTCGCGTGGAATTGATAGGCAATGCCAAACTGATCCAGAGTCCGGACACCTTCAATGGCGCCTACGTCGAGTACTTCCTCGATCGCCGTCAGGTCAATGCGCGAGGCGGCAAGCCAAGCAGTTCGGACAGCAGCGACCAGCGCGTGGAAATGACACTGAACCCGCAAAACAGTCAGAGCCAGTAATTCGCCATGAAAACACTGTCAGTGGCCCACCTGGCCAAAAGCTTCAAGGGCCGTCGTGTCGTCCATGACATCAGCCTCACGATTCGTCAGGGCGAGATTGTCGGCCTGCTTGGTCCAAACGGTGCCGGCAAGACCACCTCGTTTTACATGATTGTAGGGCTGGTGCAGGCAGATGCCGGCACGATCATCATTGATGACCGTGACCTGTCCCGCCTGCCCATGCACCAACGGGCCCGCGAAGGCATTGGTTACCTCCCGCAGGAAGCCTCCATCTTTCGCAAGCTGAGCGTTGCCGACAATATCATGGCCATTCTCGAAACCCGACGCGATCTTGACAAGGCAGGCCGGCGTGCAAGGCTTGAAGAACTACTGCAGGAATTCAATGTCACGCACATCAGGGATAACCAGGGCATGGCACTATCGGGCGGAGAACGTCGACGCGTCGAAATTGCCCGCGCGCTGGCCACCGAGCCGGATTTCATCCTGCTGGATGAACCCTTTGCCGGCGTGGACCCGATCTCGGTCGGTGACATCAAAAGCATCATTCGCCAGCTGAAGGCGCGCGGCATTGGGGTGCTGATCACCGATCATAACGTACGCGAAACGCTGGATATCTGTGACAACGCCTACATCGTGGGCAGCGGTCAGATCATCGCAGAAGGCGATACGCCATCCATCCTGGCCAACCAGCATGTCCGCGACGTCTACCTTGGGCATGAATTCAGATTGTGATGTCAGTCAGGCCAAGGATCTCATACCCTGGCATGAAAATTGCTTCAAATAGTGTTTTTTGACTTGCACGTCCCGCCAGGTCTCGATAGCGTAATCACGGACTTGTGACGACCGGGATCGTATGACGATGAAACCATCCTTGCAGCTCAGGGTCGGCGCTCACCTCACCATGACGCCGCAACTGCAGCAGGCCATTCACCTGCTGCAACTCTCGACGCTGGACTTGCGTCAGGAAATACAGCAGGCACTGGACAGCAACCCCATGCTTGAGCAGGAAGACCTGTTCGATGAGTGCGCCAGCCCAGCCGACAATGATGATGACTGGCAGGAAAGCATTCCCGACGAACTGTCTCAGGACAGCAGCTGGGAAGACAGTTTTCAGGATGCTTCCCTTGGCAGTCTGAGCAGCAGCGTCGCGCCTGCCGGCGAGTCCGATATCGAGCGCAACACCTCGGAGGATACCCTTCAGCAGCATGTTGAATGGCAGGTCATGATGCTGGACCTGGATGACCAGCAACGCGCCATTGCCGAACGATTGATTGATGCACTGGACCCCAATGGCCTGATTGCCCAGCCTCTCGAGGACATCACGGAGGGCCTGCGCGCCCAGGGGTTCGAGTCCCTGAGCGTTGCCGACGTGGAACGTACTGCCATCATGCTCCAACAGTGTGAACCGGCCGGTCTGTTTGCCAGAGACCTGCGCGAGTGCCTGTTGCTTCAGCTTGATCAACTTCCTCAGGACACTCCCCTGCTGGCTCAGGCACGCCGGTTGATTCGCCAGTTCCTTGAAGCCCTGGGCAACGGTGATACAAAGCTTCTGAAACGCCGGCTGGGCATCGATGATGAGAGTCTTGAACGAATCACATGCCTGATCAAGGCACTGGATCCACATCCCGGCCGTCAGTTCGACAGTACCAGCCACCAGTACGTTATTCCTGACCTGATTCTACGCCACAGCACACGCCATGGCTGGCAGGTCGAGCTCAATGAAGATGCGCTGCCGCGTCTTCGGCTGAATCCGGACTATAGCAGCCTGGTACGTCGTGCCGATAAAAGTGATGACAATACCTTTTTCAAGCAGCACCTCCAAGAAGCGCGCTGGTTCATCAAGAGCATCGCCAGTCGCAATGACACCCTTCTTCGCGTGGGTCGCGAGATCATGGCCCGCCAGCATCGGTATATCGACATGGGGGAAGAAGGCCTGAAACCGCTGACCCTGTCCGACATTGCAGGCGCTGTCGACATGCACGAATCCACCATCTCGCGGGTGACGACACAAAAATTCATCCATACTCCCCGCGGAGTGGTCGAACTCAAGCTATTCTTTTCAAGTCAGGTAGGGGGAAGTGGGGAAGGAGACGCCCACTCCGGCGCCGCCATTCGCGCCAGGATTCGCAAATACGTCAGTGAAGAGCCCACAAGGCGCCCCCTGTCCGATGCCCGGCTGGTTGAATTGCTCGATGACCAGGGCATCAAGGTGGCACGTCGCACTGTCGCCAAGTACCGTGAAGCGCTGGGTATACCATCTTCCAGCGAACGTCGGAAAATGGCCTGAATGACGCCGGAAAGACAAGGCTTTGCCTGACAGTAAAAAAGGTTACAATCCAGTATTCATCCGTGGGAAAAGGAGTACGCCATGCAGGTCAATATCACTGGTCATCACGTCGAACTGACAGACGCACTCAGAGAATACATCAACCAGAAACTTTCTCGACTGGAACGCCATTACGACAACATCACCAATGTCCAGGTGACCCTTTCCGTCGAAAAGGAACGCAAGCTTGCTGCCTGCACCCTGCACGCCAGCGGCGCCGACCTGCACGGCGACGCTTCCCACGAAGACATGTATGCCGCCATTGATGCGCTGGCCGACAAGCTGGACCGCCAGCTGGTCAAGCACAAGGAAAAGGCACAGGCACGCGCCCAGGGCGCTCGTTGAGATCCTGGTACTATGAAGCTTGATCAACTCCTTCCGCCCGAACGCACGCTGTTTGATGTTCAGGGCGGAAGCAAAAAAAGGGTGCTGGAATTTTTCAGCACCTTTATCGCTCAGAATATTCCCAGTCTGGATGATCAGGAGGTCTTTTCACGCCTGATCGGTCGCGAGCGGCTGGGCAGTACCGGTGTGGGCAACGGGGTAGCCATACCCCATGCCCGCAACCCGCACTGCAAGTCGCCACTGGCCAGTTTTATCCGGCTGGCAGACCCCATCGACTTTGATGCCATCGACAACGAGCCCGTGGACCTGGTGTTTGTGCTGCTCGTGCCTGAAGAAGCCGAGGATACGCACCTGACGCTTCTGGGCCAGATTGCCGAGCTGCTCAACGACAGCGAAAACCGCAGTCGTCTTCGCCATGCAACCAGTCAACGCGAACTCCATGACACCCTGACCGATCTCATACAGCAACAACACCAATAGGGTACTCATCATGCAGCTGGTCATTATCAGTGGACGTTCCGGCTCAGGAAAGTCCATTGCCCTGCAAGCGCTCGAGGACCTGGGCTTTTATGCCATCGACAACCTGCCGGCCACCCTGCTGGCACCGTTGATCGATGAGCTGGATGCAGGCAGCGTTGGACAGCGACGCATTGCCGTCAGCATTGATGCACGCAACCTTCCGGAAGCGCTGGAGCGCTTCCCCGCGCTTCTAGCGGATCTGTCCAAACGAGTAGACAGCCAGGTGGTTTACCTGACCACGGACACAAAGGCCCTGCTGGAGCGCTATGCTGCCACCCGCCGTCGACACCCGCTGACCCGCGGCAGCCAGATGACACTGGCCGAGGCCATCGAATCCGAACAGACCTATCTGGCTGCCATTCGCAACGCCGCCGACCTGATTATCGACACGACCAGTCAGTCAGTGCACGAACTGCGTAGCCAGATTGCCACGCAGGTAGCAGACCACACCAGCCGCCAGATGACGCTGACCATCGAGTCCTTCGGATTCAAGCACGGGGTACCACTGGATGCCGATACGGTATTTGACGTGCGCTGCCTGCCTAATCCCTACTGGATACCCGCCCTGCGCAGCCATACCGGTCAGGAACAGGAGGTTGCTGCGTTTCTCGAAGACTATGACGATGTTACCGACATGTATAACGACATCGTCAAATGGCTGGAACGCTGGCTTCCCTCCTATACGGCAAGCAATCGAAGTTATTTTACCGTTGCCATTGGCTGCACAGGCGGCCAGCACCGCTCAGTCTACCTGGCAGAGCGTCTGGCCAGTCAGTTTGCCGGTCAGTATCCCTCCCTCAGGCTCCGCCATCGGGAGTTAAGCGTCCAGAAAGTTTTGAACGAGACTCCGAATGCTTCGCCGTGAACTGACGCTGACGAACAAGCGTGGCCTGCACGCCCGCGCAGCAACCCGCCTTGTTCAGTGCTGCCAGCCCTATCAGAGTTCCATTATCGTGTACCGTGGCCAGCACAGCGCCACGGCCAATAACGTGATGGCTCTCCTGATGCTGGCCGCCCCCTGTGGTACCCCGCTGACCATTGAAGTGGACGGCGATGATGAACAGGCGGCGCTCGACGCGATTGTGGCCCTGTTTGATGCCCGCTTTGACGAAGATGCCTGAACATCTCGTCCATGAATGACAAGGATCTGTCATGAGCAATGACCCGGTCGATACTGAAGACCACATGGACAGGCTGCACCGTGCCATTGACCGTCAGGCGACGGACCAGATATGGCGCCTGCTGAACAACACCATGGTTCCGGCCGAAGTTGCACATGCGCTGGAATCCAGCCCGCCACGTGAGCGCGAGGAGCTCTGGACACAGGTGGGCCCGGAAACCCAGGGCGAGGTACTGCTGTATCTTAGCGAGGAAGTCCAAGACGAGTTTCTCGATAGGATGGACGCCGCCGAGCTGCTGACGGCGACGGAAAACCTGGACACTGATGACCTTGCCGATCTACTGCAGCGCCTGCCCACGTCGTCCATCCAGCAGGTGCTGGATTCGATGGAGGCCCAGGAGCGTGAACGGGTAGAGACCGTCCTGTCCTATCCGGAGGACACGGCGGGCGGGTTGATGGATACCGATACCATCACCATACGTCCCAACATCACGCTTGACGTGGTACTGCGCTACATTCGTCGCCACGAAGAACTCCCCCAGTCTACCGATGTGCTGTGGGTCGTAACCCGTCGTGACGAACTGATCGGACGCCTGTCCATCAACAAGCTGCTGGTATGCGACCCATCCATGTCCGTGCGTGAAATCATGGATACGGACTTCATTCGACTGGATGCCCTGGCCTCACAAAATGACGTCGCCCAGCTCTTCGAGCGCCATGACCTGATTTCAGCTCCGGTACTGAATGAACGTGGCCAGCTGGTCGGTCGAATTACCATCGACGACGTGGTCGATGTCATCCGAGACAGCGCCGAACACACCGTCATGAGCATGGCCGGCCTTGACGAGGAAGACGATACCTTCGCGCCGGCCCTGCGCACCACGCGCCGGCGGGCCATATGGCTCGGCATCAATCTGCTGACGGCCTTTCTTGCCTCCTCGGTCATCGGCATGTTCGAGGGCACCATCCAGAAGATTACAGCACTGGCTGTTTTGATGCCGATCGTGGCCAGCATGGGTGGCATCGCCGGGTCTCAGACACTGACAGTCCTCATCCGCGGTATCGCACTGGGTCATGTAAAGACCAACAATGTACGCTGGCTGCTGGGACGCGAGATGATCGCCGGTATGCTCAACGGCGTGCTGTGGGCAGCGGTGGTGGCCGCGCTGGCCATTGTCTGGTTTGATGACTGGATGCTGGGAGGTGTTATTGCACTGGCCATCGTGATCAACCTGGTCGTGGCTTCCCTGACCGGCACTCTCCTGCCGGTGCTGCTCAAGCGCTTGTCGATTGACCCGGCGTTGTCTGGCAGTGTGATTCTGACCACGGTCACCGATGTTGTCGGCTTTCTTTCCTTCCTTGGGCTTGCAAGCGTCATCTATCTATAGTCGTGCCTCCCACTGCAAGAGGGCCTGCGAATGCAGGCCCTCTTGCAGTGGGAGGCACGTATCTCACCCTTCAGCCTGCGACGGTCATTCCATCGATCAGCCAACTGCCGGTATGAATGCTGCCACGGGTATCGACATCATCTCCAAGAGCCGTCAGCGCACTGAACATGCCACGCAGGTTACCTGCAATGGTGAACTCCTCGATCGGGCCTGTAATCTGCCCGTTCTCGACCAGAAACCCGGATGCCCCCCGAGAGTAATCACCGGTCACCGTATTGATGCCCTGCCCCATCAGTTCAGTCACGATTACGCCTTTATCGATGCCACTGATCAGTGATGAATATTCAGTCAGCGGCGCATCGATGCGTACATTGCGAGCGCCGCCGGCATTGCCAGTCGTGACCAAATTCAGTCGGCGTGCACTGTAGGCAGACAGCATGTAGCTTGCCAGGTGGCCATCCCTGATGAAATCATTATCCCGTGTAAACACACCATCGCCATCAAAGGCAGCGCTTGACGATTCACCCGGTAACTGCGGTCGCTCTCCAAGGCTGAACCAGTCCGGAAACAGGCGATCGCCGAGTGCATCACACAAAAAGGACGCCTCGCGATAGAGTGCCCCTCCGGCAATACTGTTCAAAAAATGCCCGACCAGACCGCTGGCAACCTCGGGAGCAAACACAACCGGGAAAGTACCGGACGGCGCGCGTTTGGCACCAAGCCGGCTCAGCACCCGTTCCGCTGCCCGATGGCCAATATCTTCCGGAGCGCGCAACAGAAACGGGTGCCGACTGGAGCTGAAATCGTAGTCACGCTGCATGCCATTGTCGTCACGTGCAATCAGCACGCAGGACAGGCTGTGCCGACTCCCTCGCTGCACCCCGAGAAACCCGTGACTGTTGGCATACAGGCTGACACCCTCGCCGGTGGCGAGGCTGGCCCCTTCCGAGTTGGAGATGCCTTCGACATCAAGCCCGGCCTGCTCGCAACGTGTCGCCATGTCGATGGCTTCCTCCACGCTCAATGCCCAGGGGTGGTGTACGTCCAGATTCGGCAGGGAGGTGGCCATCAGATCAGGGTCTGCCAGCCCGGCCATGGAGTCCTCGCCGGTAAAGCGAGCAATATCCACCGCCTTCTCAACCGTTTCTCTAATCGAGCGCTCGCTGGCATCGCTGGTAGAGGCATTCCCCTTGCGCTGCCCGACATAGACGGTAATGCCAAATCCCTGATCACGTGCCAGTTCCAGCGTATCCACCTGCCCCATGCGCACATTGATATCCGTGCCCTGGCTGATGGCGGCACTCAGTTCGCAGGCCGTGGCGCCACACTGTCTGGCGTGCGCCAGGGCAAGCTCCGCCTGGCGGGTAATTGCGTCCTGCTGCGCGGCGATATCGAATGCCTGACTCATGAACGAACTCCTGATACCTGGTGCATATCGCCTGTTATACTGGCGGCACCCTGATTGACTGGATGCATCATGTCGAGCAAATTTTCTCCCGATCACGACGAATATCAAAGCAAGACCCAACGCAAGCATGCCATGGAGGCCATGCAGGCTCTGGGTCAGCGTATTCTTGACCTGCCCCGGGACCAGCAGCGGCTGGTTCCCCTGTCCGATGACATGCTGGCCGCCATTGAAGAAATGGACCGCATCTCGTCGCGCGAAGCACGACGGCGCCACATGCAGTACATCGGCAAGGTCATGCGCAACGAGGACCTGCCTGCCATCGAAGCCTGTTTCGCTGAATTCGACCGCCAGCGGCTGGCACGTGACCGGGGCTTTCACCGGCTGGAAGAATGGCGGGACCGGCTGATAGCAGAAGGCGCACCGGCCATTACTGTCTTTATCGAGCAGCACCCGAACATTGATGTGCAGCAGTTGCGACAGCTGACCCGCAACGCGCAGCGCGAGAAGGAAGCCGGCCGATCAACGGCCAGTGCCCGTAAACTGTTTCGCCTGCTGCGCGATGCCGAACTGAACTGATTGTCCCGAGCCTAACCGGCCTGGGTGCCGCCCACGGTGATCTCATCGAGCTTCAACGTGGGCTGGCCCACACCAACCGGCAGTGACTGCCCTTCCTTCCCGCAGACACCTACACCGGTATCCAGCGCCATGTCGTTGCCAATCATCGAGATGCGGCTCATGCTTTCCGGCCCGTTACCGATAAGCGTCGCCCCCTTGACGGGATAACTCACCTTGCCATCCTCGATCATGTAGGCTTCGCTGGCAGAAAAAACGAACTTGCCCGACGTGATATCAACCTGACCACCGCCGAAACTGACGGCATAAAGACCATGCCTGACGCTTTTGATGATCTCTTCGGGATCATGCTGGCCGTCAAGCATATAGGTATTGGTCATGCGCGGCATCGGCAGGTGCGCGTAGGATTCACGCCGCCCATTACCGGTTGGAGCATGGCCCATCAGGCGAGCATTGAGCTTGTCCTGCATGTAGCCGGTGAGAATGCCATCTTCAATCAACGGGGTACATGCACCCGGCGTGCCTTCATCGTCCACCGAGAGTGAGCCACGCAAATCACTCAGCGTGGCATCGTCGACGATGGTAACGCCACGGGCAGCCACCTGCTCTCCCATCCGACCGGCAAAGGCAGAACTGCCCTTGCGGTTGAAATCACCTTCCAGTCCGTGCCCTACCGCCTCGTGCAACAGCACGCCAGGCCAGCCACTGCCCAGCACCACTGGTAACTGCCCGGCAGGTGCATCACGGGCATCAAGATTGACCAGCGCCTGACGAACCGCCTCACGTGCGTAACGTTCGGCCACGTTGTTCTGCACGAACCGGTCAAGCCCGTACCGGCCACCACCGCCGGCGCTGCCGCGCTCGCGGCGGCCATCACGGGTAGCGATCACTGAAACGTTGAAGCGAACCAGCGGGCGCAGATCGGCCGCCAGCGTGCCATCACTGGCACGAATCATCACCACATCATATACCGCCGACAGGGACACACTGACCTGTCGAACAGCGCTGTCGAGACTTCGGGCAATGCGGTCTGCCTCACGCAGCAACGCCACCTTGACCTCGGGAGCCATCCCGTCGAGCGGATTCCCACCGGCGTAGCGGGCAGGAGCCATCGTCCGGGCTTCTGCCTTCACCCCCAGGCTCTGCCCCTGACGAACAATGCTGCTGGCCGTTCGCCCCGTATCCATGAAGGCATCGGTACTGATTTGATCTGAATAGGCAAACCCGGTCTTCTCACCGGCCTGGGCACGAATGCCCATCCCGCCGTCGATATTGAATCCGGCTTCCTTGACCTCCCCATCCTCCAGAGACCAGGACTCACGCCAGCTTCGCTGCAGATAAACATCGGCAAAATCGACCCCGGGCCCCATGGCATGGGAAAGCCCGGTATCCAGCGCCTCCAGTGACAGGCCGTACGGGTCAAGCAACAGTGCGGTAGCCTGTGAAAACGTATCGTGGTTCATTGAGCATTTTCCAGCCGCAGGTGCGGAGCGCCCCAGGGGCCCTTCACACGGTAGTGAATTTGAGAGACGTCATTAAGCCACCCCTCGAAAATTTCGTGGAACAACCATAACACGCCACCGACCTGCGGCGCGCCTACAGCCAGTGCCGCCAGTGGCAGGTTCTGGGAAACAGGCACCGTCACGCTTAATCGGGCATCCAGCATCTGCTGAATGAAGTCCACCTGCCCGTCAATGGCAAACGGGGTTGAGGTACCGTCGATCCTGACCGGGCCATCCGTGACAAGGCGCCCTTCATAAAGACTTGCGGCCCCCTTGATACTCTTGAAGGCCACCCCTTCCTGAGTCAGATCGGAAAAATTGAACATCAGTCGCCGTACCAGATTATCCAGATTGACAGCGCCGACCAGCTTCGCCAGATTCGAATCCACAAACAGCAGCCGACCACTGCCGGTCGAGAAATCAAGATGACCATTGATGCGCTCGAGCGCCACCTGCCACGGGGCACCAGGCCAGGCCAGACGCAGCGCCGAGTCGGCCGACTGGGTGTGAACACTCGGCTTGGGCGTAACAAGTGCCACGGTATCGGCCAGATCACCACTCTTGAGATGACCATTGAGCCGCGTGAGGCTACGCTCACCAGCCTTTTCCCAGATCAGCTCCCCCTTGAACCGGCTGCCCGGCACCGAAAGCGTCAGGGGTGACAACTGCAGAGAACGCGCACTCGACTGCCAGGTGCTGTTCAGCGGCCCAAGCTGGTGACCTTCATAATTGATGCGATCGATGGAGATCTGGCCCGGCGGCAGGCTGCCCATTCCGGACGGAAAAGGGTTAACGTCAAAGGGCATCTGCACCCGTTCACCGGCTGCCAGCAGCGGATATACCACATCGGCGGGCCGCGTGGCCGTTTCCGTCATGGAGGTATCGTTGATTCGTATCAGACGGGACAGATCCAGCCGATCAAGATGAACATCGATGGGCGTGGGAAGGGCCTGAGGGGCCCATCGCAGAAGGCCAGAGGCCAGCGCGGAACGCAAGCGAACCTGCCACTGACCGTCATGGGGTTCCGCATACAATGTCAGCGGCCCCTGACAGTGGCCGGCAATATCCAGACAGCCCGCATTGAGTCCCACACGCGCCAGCAACTGATTGATCGGCCGCACACTGCTGCCAAAGGCGTCTTCTCCCGCCTGGGCAGAAGCGGCTGCACGGGGTGTCAGGGAAAGCTCCGCCAGCGGATCAATCCATTCCCGCGGCGCCAGCCGGTCGGTATCCCAATGCACGTACCAGTGATCGCTGTCAGGCCAGTCCGGAGTGTTCGGCCAGCGCTGAAGCCAGATCTGACCCTGCGCATCACTGTGGCGCCACCGGGCACGCACCCGATCTTCAAAGGTCAGCTCACCGGTTCCCTGCCCAAAGTTCATTTCAAGTGATAACGGTGCCGAGCGATCCACGAGCTTGGCGAAAGGCTCCGGCAGATTGACGGCCAACCCCTTCATGGGCGACTCAAGGGTCAGCACCGGCCCGGAATCCTTCAGATGCAGTGCCGCATGATAGTCAAATGCCCCATGAATGCTGTTGGTCAACCCATCGATACCCAGCCAGCCTGTGACTCCCTGAGCATGTGCCCGACCATCAAAGGTCACCAGATTTCTGGCCAGATCGACGCGCGTTCTGACAACGTCCTCGAAGACGCGACCGGTAAAGTCGCCAGTCAGGTCATCCGTATTCCCATGATGGCGATAATCGAACGTACCGGCGATGTCGGTCGTGGTGATATCGGCCGGCAAAAACAGAGCGCGCCCCTTGTCGATTCGACCACTGGCACGAATATCGGCCTGGCCCTTCTCGGTCATGGGCACGCGAACATTGACCATGCCTGTCAGTGGCCCACTGACACGCCATTGCGCCAGGCTCTGGGACAGTGAGGCATCCAGCGGGGCCTGTTGAAGGAAGGCCAGCGCACGGGAAGCATTGCCACTGACCGGCGCCGAGGCCTCCAGCACGTCGTTTTGATAGCTGACCCGCCCCTCATGGGTCACCATGCCATTCTGGCTGGCATGATCAATACGTGCGTCGAACGTGTCGTCCCGCAGGGAAACATGACCATCGATATCGGTCAGCGCCGGCCAGCCGTCGACATAGCGCATGGCCCCCTCCTTAACGTCCATGTCCAGCCGCACCCGATCCTTGTCAGGGCCTGGGCCATTGAACACCAGATTCAGGGCCAGCGAGCCGTCGGGAATATGGCCCGAGATAATATTGGTACCAAGCCAGGTACTGATTTCAGGGCTTAATGCGTTGAGCGGCAACCACTCCTTCGGCCTTTTGGCATTGACATTCTTCATTGATAGCCGCACGGCCATCGTCTCGTCCCCGTCGACCGGCAGAGCGATGCGAAGGCTACCGGTAGCGCTGGCACCGCGGCGCGTGGCGTCCAGCGTAGAGCTTCCAAATACCCAGCCTGACGCATCATGCGTCCAGTAAAAGCCGCCGGTAACGCTGTCCAGATCCCAGGGGGTTGCCAGCACGCGGGGCATTTTCAGAACGGCATCGCGCCCCGTTGCCTTGATCACGCCTTCACGCGAGGTACCGTCGACCCAGATATCCAGCGGCCCACCGGCAGGGGCATGCTCCCAGGGCGATGTTTCAATACCCTTGCCGGCCAGCTGAAGCGTCCAGCCATCCTTCCAGCCCAGAGCTGCACCTGTCACCTCTCCACGAGGCGACATGGCAGTCAACGCCTTCGTCACCATGGTGGGCAACGGCAAGGCCGGCCACCACGCCTGAAGTGGGCCCAGAGCCAGCGCGGGAACATGCAGCGTGAAGGCATCCAGTGTGGACGAGGCGGTCAGGCTCAATCGCTCGGGAAGCACCGACGCATTCTGTCCCGGCGCCAGAGCCGACAGGTTATTCACCAGCCCGACCCAGCCATCCTCACGTCGCTCAAGCCAAAAGCGGGCACCAATCCCCTTGATGACATGCACATCCCCAGACGCCAGATCCAGTTCGGGTACCGAAAGCCGGCCCGATACATCGGTCAACTGACCCTGTTGCCACCTGGCATGTACCGTCGCCTGCCCCTCGTCAGCCGCAGGTGTCACAGCCCCGGGCGGCGCGACTACGCTCCAGAGGGAAAGCGCCTGATGTGCAGCCACATCCAGCTGCAGGCGCGCATCAAGGGATGAACCGGTCTGGGGCAGTACGGCAACTATCTGCAACCCGCGAGCATGCCCCTGACCTACATGCCCCCAGGCTTCCAGTTGATAGTCATCGCCATTATCAAACAGCGCTACCCGGGGCAGGCTAATGCGCAGGGTGTCTTGCTGGCCGTGAAGTACAGCCTCGGCATCAGAGATATGAAATCGCTGGCGAGACAACAGCGCCGCCCAGGCATCGAGCCGTTCAAGCGTCATGCCCTGGCGTGAAGAAGAGGAAGAAGACTGATCCCAGGGCCACTGACCCTGGCCATTCTGGTAGAAATGCACGACCGGACGGCTGATATCGAGCCGGCTCATGACAAGGGCGCCGGCACGCAACGATGCCAGCCCGTCAATGCGGGCCGAAAAGCTGTCGATACTGAGCATCGGCCGTGGCGCGCTGCCGGCGGTGCCCTTTCTTTCAGGCATATCAAGGCGGAGGTGATCAAACTTCAGGCGCGGATCAAACCCGACAAAACGCAGCGACACATCGCTGGCCGCCAATCCGGCGTCATCAGGAATTCCCATCATGTTGAGGACCATCGGTTGCACGGACGGCAATGACAGCACCCCCATGCGCAGGGCGCTCAATGCGATGGCCACCACCACCAGAAGTGCTGCCCCGGTCATGACTGCCAGGCGAAGCAATGCACGCACAAGTCTCATCCCTTTACATCAGTACGATGTCGTACTGCTCCTGGGTGTAATGGTGCTCCACCTGAAACCGTATCGGCTTGCCTATAAAGGACTCAAGGTCAGCAACGGCCGTCGATTCCTCATCCAGTAAACGGTCCACTACATTCTGTGCTGCCAGCACCATATAGGTATCCGGCCCGTAGGCCCGCTCTTCCCGCAGGATTTCACGGAAGATTTCATAGCATACCGTTTCCGCCGTTTTCAGAGTGCCTCGGTTATGGCACACGGGGCAGGACTCGCACAGCACCTGCTCGAGGCTTTCCCGGGTACGCTTGCGCGTCAGCTGAACCAGTCCAAGCTCGGTTACGCCGGTCAGCTTGGTCTTGGCACGGTCACGCTCCATCGCCCGTTCAAGCACGCGCATGACCTGGCGGCGATGCTCGGCGTCTTCCATGTCGATGAAATCGATGATGATAATGCCACCGAGGTTGCGCAACCGAAGTTGGCGAGCAATGGCGGTGGCTGCTTCAAGGTTGGTCTTGAAAATGGTTTCTTCAAGATTGCGATGACCGACAAAGGCACCGGTATTGATATCAATGGTGGTCATGGCTTCGGTCTGATCCACCACCAGATAGCCACCGGATTTCAGTTGAACCTTGCGCTCAAGCGCTCGCTGAAGCTCATCTTCGACAGAGAACAGATCGAAGATGGGGCGCTCGCCCGGATAATATTCGACCTTGTCGAGCATGTCGGGCATGAACTCCCGGGCAAACTCCATCAACCGGGCATGATTTTCCCGCGAATCGATACGTACCCGCTCGATATCATCACGCATCACATCACGTAAAATGCGCATGAAAAGCGGCAGGTCACCATAGATCAGACTGACGGCAGGCGACGCCGGGCGCGCACGCCGTGCATCAATCTTGTTCCAGAGCCGGTGAAGGAACCGGATATCGTTGCAAAGCTCGTCGCTGGAGGCGCCTTCAGCGGCAGTACGAATGATGAACCCGGGGGGATGGCTGCCCTCATGGCTTGTCTGCGCCTGCTCCTGCTCGACAATGGCCCTGAGCCGCTCCCGCTCTTCGGCATCCTCGATACGCTGAGACACGCCAATGTGTGCCGAGTCCGGCATATACACCAGATAACGCGATGGCACCGACAGATGCGTGGTCAGTCGTGCGCCCTTGGTGCCGATCGGATCCTTGGTGACCTGGACCACCAGAGACCGCCCTTCCTGAAGCAGTTGATTGATGGATAGCTGTTCACTGGCGGGCGTATTGGCCGGCATGACTTCATGGGCATGAATGAAGGCGGCCCGCTCAAGCCCGATATCAATAAAGGCGGCCTGCATGCCCGGCAGCACACGCACCACCTTGCCCTTGTAGATATTGCCGACAATTCCGAGGCGACGGCTGCGCTCGACAAAGGCTTCCTGAAGGACGCCGTTTTCGACTACAGCCACCCGGGTCTCCATCGGGGTCAGATTGATCAGCACCTCGCCACTCATGCAGCCATCTCCTGTTCGTTGGACCGGCCTTCCCGGCGAACCAGCCACGGGTCAGCGATCGGCATCCGTTGCCGCTGCCTGCCACGCGTTAATTCCCTGCCGAGCCAGCAGAGCAGCACTTTCCGCCAGCGGCAGACCTACCACTGCTGAATAGCTGCCCTCCAGCCGGGTCACGAACACCGCGCCCAACCCCTGAACAGCGTACCCTCCCGCCTTGTCCTGCGGCTCGCCGGTTTCCCAGTAGGCAGCAGGCTCATCAGGGGTCAGGGTACGAAACTGTACCTCGGTCACCACGGTATCGGTCAGCACCCCGGCCGGGCCGATGACGCAGACACCGGTCATCACCTGATGCCGCCGGCCCGAAAGCCGCTGCATGGTGGCAATGAAATCATCACGATCAGCGGGCTTGCCCAGAATGGTGTTATCCACCACTACCACGGTATCCGATCCGAGCACGACACGCTCGGGATGGCCGGCATGCCCAGCGCGGGCCTTTTCCTCGGCCAGCCGAGCAACCAGCGCCAAAGGCGCCTCGTCAGGCCGAGGTGTTTCATCAATATCAACACCCTGGCCTTCCGCCATGATGCCGATGGAGGCAAGCAGTTCACGCCGGCGCGGCGACGCCGATGCCAGCCATAGTCGGGTAGAGGTTGTCACACCGCGTCCTTATACCAGTGTCAGTTGGCGTCGAATGACATTTATCAGGGTAAACCACCAGGGCCAGAGCACACCGACCACGATGGCTGAATATACAAATTCGATGTGCAGCACCGAGGCGCCGAACATCAGTCGCAGCCACTGATCCAGCAACTGGATCAGTCCGAATATGACAATAAGCAGACCCGCCTGCTGCCACAGGGAATAAATGCGAAGGCGCTGGTAGAGCAATAGAACAAGATAGGCCATCAGCGACAGCAACAAGGCATTATGCCCGAATGTGACCCCTTCCAGCAGATCAAGAAACAATCCGAAGATAAAGCCGTAAAAGACGCCTACGCGCGAAGGCGTCACAATACACCAGTACGCCAGCATCATGCCGAGCCAGTTGGGGCGCCAGATCAACCACGCATCCGGCATCGGCATGACCTGCAGCCCCAGTGCCAGCAGCAAGGTCGCCCAGGTAAAGAGCCTAAGGGGCATCACTGACCTCCTGACGATCCTTCAGGGGCTCGAGCCCCTGAAGGTGACGCGATACCGTAATGGCCTCATCGCTGACATCGGGGATATCCTTCAGGGCCTCGCGGGCAAACAGCATCAAAAAATGCCGGCTTCGCTCCAGTCGGGCTACTGGTGCGGCTTCCACCGTGGCAAAGGGGCCACCGTCGTCAGGTTGTATCCGGGTTACTCGCGCTACGGGATACCCTTCAGGAAAACGACTTGCCAGTCCGGAGGTAACCAGCAAGTCCCCTTCCCTGACATCTGCATTGTTGGGCACATGCAGCAGCTCCAGACTCACGTTTTGCCCGTTACCCTGAATAATGAACCGAAGCCCGGTGCGATTATCCTGCACCGGTACGGCACTGTTGGCATCGGTAATCAGCAATACACGGCTTGTAAAGCGGGAAACGGCAATGACCTGACCGGTCAGGCCGGAAGCATCCACAACGGGCTGCCCTTCGTAGATGCCGTCATCATGCCCTCGATCAACGATCATCTGCTGCACAAAGGGGTCGTTGTCCAGCATCATGAGCTCGGAGGCAACCCAGGAAATATGGCCACGTGGCGTGGCATTGAGCAGGTCACGCAACCGGCTGTTTTCTTCTACAAGGCTGGCCATGCGCTGATTGCGCTGGGAGAGAATCAGTAACTGATTGCGCAGCGCCTGATTGTCATCAATCAGGTCGTTTTTGCTGCTGAGAACGGTCGACAACCAGGTCAGGCCCCGGGAGGGCTGACTGACAAACCATTGAACAGGCGCTACCAGCGTCGCTGACTGCTGGCGAACCTGGCTCATCCACTGAAAGCGATGATCGGCGAACATCAGTACCAGTGCCAGGACCGCGCACAACATCATGCGGTACCCTGGCACGGGTCCTTCGAGAAAAAGCGGCTTGATAAGTCCATGCTCCTGCAGGCCGGTGACAGCACAGGGGCACTGTCACAAGACGGGCTCAGTCGGACGCCAGCAGTTCAAAGGCATGCTGATCAATCATTTCCAGTGCCTTGCCACCACCGCGAGCGACACAGGTCAGTGGGTCTTCGGCAATGATGACCGGCAGACCGGTTTCTTCCGCCAGCAGCTTGTCGATATCACGCAACAGGGCACCACCACCGGTGAGGACCAGCCCCCGGTCCGCAATATCCGAGGCCAGTTCCGGCGGTGATTGTTCCAGTGCACTCTTCACGGCCGCAACAATCGACATCAGCGGTTCCTGAAGGGCATCCAGAATTTCGTGCGAATTGAGCGTAAAGCTTCGCGGTACGCCCTCGGCCAGATTACGGCCACGAACGTCGATTTCAAGCAACTCGCCTTCCGGCCAGGCACTGCCGATCTCTTCCTTGATCCGCTCGGCAGTTGCCTCACCGATCAGGCTGCCATAATGGCGGCGCACATAGGAGGTAATCGCTTCGTCAAAGCGGTCACCACCCACACGCACGGATTCGGAGTACACCACACCGGACAGGGAAATGATGGCTATCTCGGTTGTGCCACCTCCGATATCGACCACCATCGACCCCTGAGCCTCCTCGACGGGCAGCCCCGCTCCGATCGCTGCCGCCATGGGCTCCTCGATCAAAAAGACTTCCCGGGCACCGGCACCTTCGGCCGATTCCTTGATCGCGCGGCGCTCTACCTGCGTCGACATGCAGGGCACACAGACCAGTACGCGTGGGCTGGGTGTCAGAAAGGTGCTCTGATGGACCTTCCGAATGAAGTGCTGCAGCATTTGTTCGGTCACGGTGAAGTCGGCAATAACGCCATCCTTCATCGGTCGGATTGCCGTAATGTTGCCGGGGGTACGCCCAAGCATTCGCTTGGCGTCCAGCCCGACAGCGGCCACACTGCGCATATTCCCGGACTGGCGAATTGCCACGACCGAGGGCTCGTCGAGCACGATACCGCGACCGCGCACGTAAATCAGTGTATTAGCCGTTCCCAGGTCGATGGAAAGATCGCTGGAAAATAGTCCGCGTAAACGTTTAAACATGTAAGTCTTTCACCTAGTCCAGACCTAAACCCTGTGCAGATGCGAACGGTATCATCGCCACCCTGATGCGGCAAGCAAGCACGCCTGCCTTCCTGATACGAGTTATGATACCTTTTTTAGTCAGCCATTCTTACTGGCAGATACATTTTTTCGCATTATTCTTGCTAACCGCCGGAACCACTTCAGGAGTTTCCATGGCGATTGAACATGCCGATGTCCTTCGCGCCGCGCATCTGGCCCGTCTGGGCATCGATAATACCGATGCCGAACGTTACGTGGGCGACCTCTCTCGTATCCTCGATATGGTAGACGCCCTATCGGGTATTGATACCGATGGCGTCAAGCCGCTGGCTCATCCCCTTGATGCGACCCAGCCGCTCAGGGCCGATGAAGCCATTGAACCCAACCGACGCGATACCTATCAGGAAAGTGCCCCGGCCGTAGCCGACGGTTATTACCTGGTACCCCGCGTGGTCGAATGAGCCTGATTCCTTCAATGCCGGATTATTTGACCCTTTTCATGATCTGCCGAACACGCCAAGGAGTTCGCTCCCCCCATGCATGACCTGACGCTTGCCGATATCGCCAAGGGACTCGCCAGAGGCGACTATTCAAGCCGCGAACTGACACAGCATTACCTGTCGCGCATCGAATCCCTGGACCGCCGGTTGAACAGTTTCATCACTGTGACAGGCGAACACGCCCTTGCCGCCGCCGATGCTGCCGACGCTGCTCGTCAGAGCGGCCAGGCCGGCATCCTGGCCGGCGTACCACTGGCCTACAAGGATATCTTCTGCACCGAAGGCGTTCGCACCAGCTGCGGGTCAAGGATGCTCGACAGCTTCAAGGCACCCTATGACGCCACCGTTGTCGAGAAGCTGAAGCTGGCCGGAACCGTCAGTCTGGGCAAGACCAACATGGACGAATTTGCCATGGGCTCGTCCAATGAAACCAGCTTCTACGGTCCGGTACGCAACCCGTGGAATACGGATCTGGTGCCCGGTGGTTCCTCTGGCGGTTCTGCCGCCGCCGTAGCCGCAGGGCTGACCCCAGCGGCCCTGGGCACTGACACCGGCGGCTCCATTCGCCAGCCTGCTGCCTTTTGCGGCATTACCGGCCTGAAACCGACCTATGGTCGTGTCTCGCGCTATGGCATGGTGGCTTACGCCTCGAGCCTTGATCAGGGTGGCCCCATGGCACGTACGGCTGAAGACTGCGCGCTACTACTCAATGCCATGGCCGGCCATGACCCGCGCGACTCCACAAGCGTTGCCCGCGCGGTACCGGATTACACCCAGTCGCTGGCCGAACCCCTGAAGGGCCTGAAGATCGGCCTGCCCCGTGAATATTTCGGCGAGGGCCTGGACGGTGGCGTCGAAACCGCCGTGCGTGATGCCATCAAGGTGTATGAAGCCCTCGGCGCACAGGTCATCGATGTCAGCCTGCCACATACCCGCCTGGCCATCCCGACCTATTACGTCATTGCCCCGGCCGAGGCCTCGTCGAACCTGTCACGTTATGACGGTGTACGGTTCGGCCATCGTTGCGATGCTCCGACGGATCTGATGGATCTGTACAAGCGGTCGCGGGTTGAAGGGTTTGGTGAAGAGGTCAAGCGCCGCATCCTGATCGGCACTCACACCCTGTCCGAAGGGTTCTTTGATGCCTATTACAAGAAGGCCCAACAAGTACGTCGCCTGATTCGACAGGACTTTCTGGACGCCTTCGACAAGGTTGATGTCCTGATGGGACCTGCTGCGCCTACCCCGGCCTTCGAGCTTGGCAACCAGGCCGATCCGGTACAGATGTACCTGCAGGACATCTACACCATTGCCATCAACCTGGCCGGCATTCCCGGTATCAGCGTACCCGCAGGCTTTGCCGGTGACCGCCCGGTCGGCCTTCAGATTCTGGCACCGCATTTCAGTGAAGCCCACCTGCTGAACGTGGCCCATGCCTTCCAGATGCAGACAGACTGGCATACCCGCCGCCCTGCGCTGACCGCCGACGAGTGACAAGGAGAAGAAACCGATCATGCAATGGGAAACTGTAATCGGGCTTGAAGTGCACGTTCAGCTGGCCACGCAGTCCAAGATTTTTTCCGGGGCCTCTACCGCCTATGGCGCCGAGCCTAACACCCAGGCCTGTGCCGTGGACCTGGGCATGCCGGGAGTGCTCCCGGTCGTTAACGAAAATGCGGTGGCCATGGCCGTAAGGTTCGGACTGGCCATTGGCGCCGAGATTCCGGAAGTATCGATTTTCGAGCGCAAGAATTATTTTTACCCCGATCTCCCCAAGGGATATCAGACCAGCCAGATGGCCCAGCCGATTGTCGGACCGGGGACGATTGACATCACGCTTGACGATGGCACCGTCAACGCCGTGCGCATCCACCACGCCCATCTGGAAGAGGATGCCGGCAAATCCATGCATGAGAGCTTTCATGGCATGACCGGCATAGACCTGAATCGGGCCGGTACGCCGCTGCTGGAGATTGTATCCGAGCCGGACATGCGCTCGGCCAGGGAAGCCTCTGCCTATGTGCGTGCCCTGCACGCAATTGTCACCTACATGGGCATTTCCGACGGCAACATGGCGGAAGGCTCCATGCGATGTGATGTCAATGTCTCCGTACGCCCCAAGGGCCAGGAAGCATTCGGCACCCGCGCCGAGATCAAGAACGTCAACTCGTTCAGGTTCATCGAACAGGCCATCGAATGCGAGGTGGAACGTCAGATCGATCTGATCGAGGACGGCGGAAAGGTTGTGCAGGAAACGCGTCTCTTTGACCCGGACCTCAACGAAACCCGCAGCATGCGCACCAAGGAAGAAGCCAACGACTACCGCTACTTCCCCTGCCCTGACCTGTTACCAATGATGCTGGACGACGCCTATATCGAGCATCAACGGTCCCTGCTGCCCGAACTGCCTTCGGAAAAGCGGCAGCGGTTTGAAACCGCTCTGGGTCTGTCTGCCTATGATGCCAGCGTGCTGGCCAGCTCAAGGGCGATGGCAGACTACTTCGAGCAGGCCATGCAGTCCTGTGGCGATGCCAAGCTGGCTGCCAACTGGGTTCAGGGCGATCTGTCTGCTCGACTGAACAAGGCCGGTCTGGACATCAGCGAAAGCCCGGTCAGTGCGACACAGCTGGGTGAGCTGCTGGCGCGCATCAAGGACGACACCATCAATGGCAAGGCCGCCAAGCAGGTATTCGCTGACCTCTGGGACTGCAAGGGGGAAACCGCCGACCAGATCATCGAGGCACGCGGTCTGAAGCAGGTTACCGATACGGCAGCGATCGAAGCCATCGTGGACCAGGTCATTACCGACAACCCGGTTCAGGTAACCCAGTATCGGGAAGCCGAACCGGACAAGCGCGGCAAGATGATCGGCTTCTTCGTGGGCCAGGCCATGAAGGCCTCTCGCGGCACGGCCAACCCGCAACAGGTCAATGCCCTGATCAAGAGCAAGCTGGACGCCCTGTTGTAGTTCGGCATCCGGGCCCCCCAGGGGCCCGGCATTCTGTTCCGTGACCATCTATACTCTTGCATCGTATTGATAATAAATACCAGGGACGGGAACTCGTTGACATGCCTTCGCCGCAGTCTGCCTATCGGTGTGAAACACCGGAACCATCTTGCTTATCGTCGGACACCCTGCACAACGCGTTGCACACTGCGCTGCTGGGAGACAACGCAGCCAGTGATGACATCATCACTCGTGCCTGTCGGCATCACCTCAAGACCACTGGCGGATTGCTCCGGGCACGACTGGCCTTCAGCACGGCACGCGCTCTGGAGATCCCCTCAACCACAGCCCTGACCCTTGCACTGATTCCCGAGCTCTTGCATAACGCATCGCTGATCCACGATGACGTGCAGGACCGGGATGAAACCCGTCGTGGTCATCCGAGCCTCTGGAAGGCCTTTTCTGCCGAGGTTGCCCTGTGTGTGGGTGACCTGCATATATCTGCCGCCTACGGCTGCGCAGGAGCGCTGCAGAACTACCCGAATATCCTTGCCGAACTGATCACCTGCACTCATGCAGGCGTAACCCGGACCATACACGGCCAGGCACAGGATCTGGCCGGGTCGGCTGGATGCGAGCTGACAACCTACCTGTCGATGGCACGTGACAAGACGGCCCCGTTGATCGGACTGTCGCTTGAACTTCCCCTGCGTACCGGTGGCCATCATGCCGCCCTGCCATGGGCCGCAAAAGCCGTGGATGCCTTTGCCATTGCCTACCAGATTGCCGACGACATCGATGACATCGAGCGGGATGCCCTACGCCCCGGCAGTGACAACCTGGTCCACCGACTGGCTGCTGATCATCCGGATGATGCCCTCGACAGGGCTGTTCAGATGGCCATGCACTACCTCGATCAGGCCGAAACAATGGCTCGCCAACTGCCTGGCGACAGTGGCCTGCCACTACGCCATGAGACACACCGACTCGGACAGCGTCTGAGTACGTCAAGGGACACCCAATGAGCCACACCATCGTTATCGGCGGCGGTTTCGGCGGCATCGCCGCCGCCCTTCGCGCCCGCAAACTGGGGCACGATGTGACCCTGCTGGAGCGCAACGATTCGCTGGGCGGACGGGCTCAGGTCTTCGAGGACCAGGGTTATCGCTTTGATGCCGGCCCGACCGTTATTACCGCGCCCTTTCTGTTCGAAGAGCTGTTTGGCCTGTTCGGCAAGAAAATGTCGGACTATCTCACCATGCTGCCACTGGACGTGTGGTACCGCTTCCACTTTTCCGATGGACGTAGTTTCGATTACGGCAGTGACATGGACAGGACACTGGCCGACATTGCGCGTTTCAATCCAGAGGATGTCGACGGTTATAAAAAACTGCTGGCTCGTTCGGAAGCGATCTACAAGGTCGGCTTCGAGCAGCTGGCCGACCAGCCGTTTCATCGTGTCTCCACCATGCTCAAGCAGGTTCCAGCGCTGCTCCGACTGGGCAGCTATCGGTCGGTGTGGGGAATGGTCAGCCATTACCTCAAGGACCCGATGCTGAGGCGCGCCTTCTCCATTCCCCCGCTGCTTGTCGGCGGCAACCCCTTTCGAACCACCAGCATCTATGCGCTGATTCCGTGGCTTGAACGCAAATGGGGTGTTCATTTTCCAAAGGGTGGTACCGGCGCCCTGGTCCAGGGGCTGACTCGCCTGATGCGCGAAGAAGGCATTCAGATCCGTACCCAGTGCACCGTGGATCACATTACCTGCGAAGGCCGTCGCGCCACCGGCGTCCGGCTGGCCAGCGGTGAAACCCTGACTGCGGATCGAGTCATTGCCAACGCAGATGCCGCCTACCTGTATCGTCACATGGTACGCGAACTGCCCAAGGCAGCCCGTTTCAAGCTCGATCATGCAAGATACTCGATGGGGTTGTTTGTTCTTTACCTGGGCGTCAACCGCACCTATGACGATGTAGCCCACCACACCATCTGGCTGGGAGAACAGTACAGGGAACTGCTGGAAGACATCTTCGAACACAAGGTCATGAAGGATGACTTCTCGCTTTACGTGCATCGACCCACCGCCACGGACGACAGCTTTGCTCCGCCAGGCTGTGACTCCTTCTATATTCTGGCACCTGTTCCCAATCTGCAGGGCGATATCGACTGGTCAAAGCGTGCCGGCACGCTGGGTGATGCGATCATCAAGGCCCTGTCGGCCACCATATTGCCTGACGTCGAAAAGCACATTGACACGCGGTTTCACATGACACCGGAAGATTTCAAAAATCGCTATCTCAGCGAGCACGGCACCGGCTTTTCAATCGCGCCCCTGTTTCAACAGTCCGCCTGGTTCCGGTTTCACAACAAAAGTGAGGTGCTCGACCGATTGTATCTGGTAGGAGCTGGCACTCATCCGGGAGCCGGACTGCCTGGCGTGGTATCCAGTGCCAAGGTTGTCGAGCGACTTTTGAAAGAAGAAACCCCATGAATGAAGCACGCGCCCTGCTTGCCCGACACGGCAAGTCATTCTGGTTTGCCAGCCGGTTCATGGAAAAAGGCGATGCCGATGATGCCGCACAGCTCTACGCTGCCTGCCGCATTCTGGATGATCTTGCCGATGAAGACATGCCCAGCGCCGAAGAAAATGTACGGGCACGGCAGCGCCTTCAATGCATTCGCGAAGAACTTTTCACCCCGGCCGCCGCCGGTGATGACCCTGTCACGAAAGCACTCAAGGACCTGCATGTTCGCCGAGGGGTTAACCTTGACGCTGCTGCTGCATTGATTACGGCATTGACCCGCGACGCCGACACCAGCCTCCAGCTTGATAACCAGGCCGAACTGCTGCGGTACTGCTATGGCGCAGCCGGCACCGTGGGCGTCATGATGGCGCCACTGATCGGTGCACCCTCCGATGCCTGGCCCCACGCCATCGATCTGGGCATCGCCATGCAATTGACCAACATTGCTCGGGATATTCAGGAAGATGCGCGATTGGGCCGACGTTATGTGCCTGGCGACTGGGTCGACCAGGCCCCGCCAGCGGCGCTCGATAATCCGGCTGGCTCGCTGGCCGTCAAAGCAGCCGCGGCCAACCTTGCCCTGCTGGAACTGGCCGACACCTACTATCAAAGCGGTGCCGATGGCTTTCAACGTATCCCGATCAAAAATCGACGCGCGATCGCCGTCGCAGCAGAGGTCTATCGCGGTATCGGCCTTCAACTTCGTACGCGTCAGGGGCGCTACTGGGATGGCCGTGCCATGGTGTCACTGCCAGGTAAAGTGAGGCTCGCCGCCAGACGACTGACAGGACATGGGCATATCAGGCCCGCCGGTCGCCCTGGGCATGACAGCACCCTGCATGCGGCGCTGGCCGGGCTTCCCGGCACCCATCCGCCCTCATCATGAGCGCCCGCTGTGATATCGCGATTCTGGGAGGTGGCTGCGCCGGCCTGAGTCTGGCATGGCACCTCTGTCAGCAGCCATCAACGCAGCGCATCATCATCATAGAACCTCGCAGGGAGTATGAGGAGGACCGCACCTGGTGCGGCTGGCCGCTTGCGCCTCACCCCTTTGATCACTGCGTTGTCGCGCGCTGGCATCAGTGGACACTGACCACGACACAGGGCCACACCCGAGTCAGGTCGCCCCTGGGCTACGAAATGATCAGCGCGCAGCTATTTTACGACACGACTCGGGCCGCCATTGACGCCGCACCGCACGTCACGCTGTGGACCGGAGTCCGGGCCGGCCCGCTTGAAGAGCGCGATGATGAGGTGATAATCACGCTGGATAATGGCCAGACCCTTGCTGCACGGCAGGTTATCGACACCCGCCCCAGAGCAACCAGGCTGGCACCCCCCTGGCGCTGGCAGGATTTTGCCGGGCGCCTCATCGAATCCCCCCTGCTTGGAGAGGATGCCACGGCGGAGTTGATGAATTTCGCTGCAGCGCCCCCGCCGGACGGGGAAGCGCTGGATTTCGTGTACCTGCTGCCGACGGGAGATCACACGGCACTGGTAGAGTGGACCCGGTTTGGACGTGCCCCCACTCCACCCGGCGAACTTGATGCCCGGCTAATGCAGTACATAGACCAACGCTTTGGCAAGGTTCACTGCCTGCGTCAGGAAGCCGGGACACTGCCCATGGCACCGGCTGACGGCCATCACCAGGGTCGCATTCTCCATGCAGGCACCGCCGGAGGCGCCATGCGGCCGGCAACCGGCTACGCCTTTCACGCCATTCAGCGCTGGGCACTCGACTGTAGCACCGCGATGATCGCAGGCAAGGCTCCGACAGCGCACACCACACCACGCTGGCTGCTGGAACTTGATCGTATCTACATGACCGCCCTGTCGCGCTATCCGGACCAGGCTCCTGAATTCTATCGTCAGCTGTTTGCACGATTACCGGCCGAGCGTGTGATCCGGTTTCTGGCAGGGCAGCCAACGTTCACGGATGTATGGCGCGTCATGTCAGCCCTTCCTCCCCGCCCGTTTCTATCAAGTGCGGCGCACCTTTATCTTCCCCTTCAGAGCAAATGATCCTTCGTACCATGAAGTGCTAACACAAAGTATTATTTCGCCAGACGCACCTCCGTTCTAATCTACGTGAGCACGACGTAACAATATGTAATAAGACACGTCTTCGTACGCACTACAGGGAGTACTGCTCATGGCACTTAACGCCTCCAGGTCACTGGCACTGGCTGCGGGTCTCGCCGCGCTTCTCGGGATCACGCAGGCCCAGGCCGAGCAAATCGTGATCAAGTTTTCACACGTAGTGGCTGACTCGACCCCCAAGGGTCAGGGCGCCCTCATGTTTCAGAAACTGGTCAAGGAAAGGCTGGGGGACAAGGTGAGGGTTGAGGTCTATCCCAACTCCTCCCTGTATGGCGATGGCAAGGAAATGGAAGCGCTGCTGCTGGGCGATGTACAGATGCTGGCCCCTTCGCTGGCCAAGTTCGACAAGTACAACAAGCAGCTGCAGATTTATGACCTGCCATTCCTGTTCAAGGATATTAATGCCGTTGACCGCTTTCAGCACAGCCCGGAAGGCAAGCAGCTGCTGACCTCCATGCAGGACAAGGGCGTTCTGGGGCTGGGCTACTGGCATAACGGCATGAAACAGCTGTCAGCCAACAAGAAACTGCAGGATCCGCGCGATGCCCGCGGCCTGAAGTTCCGTGTCCAGTCGTCCAATGTGCTTGAGGAACAGTTCAAGGCTGTCAGGGCCATCCCACGCAAGATGAGTTTCTCGGAAGTATACCAGGGCCTCCAGACCGGCGTGGTCAACGGGGCAGAAAACCCCTGGTCCAATATCTACAGCCAGAAGTTCTATGAGGTACAGGATTACATCACCGAATCCAATCATGGTCTCCTGGACTACATGCTGATTACCAATGCCAAGTTCTGGAACGGCCTGCCGGACGATGTACGGTCCGAACTTGATGACATCGTTGAAGAAGTCACCACGGCAGTAAACGAAGAGGCCAAGCAGATCAATGACAGCGATCGTCAGAAGATCATTGATGCCGGCACCACGACGGTCATCCAGCTGACACCAGAGCAGCGCAATGAATGGCGCGAAGCCATGAAGCCGGTCTGGAAGGAGTTTGAAGGTGATATCGGCAAGGATCTGATCGATGCCGCTGACAAGTCCAACCAAAGCTGAAATTACCGGGCTACGGCCCGGTTTTTTTGATACCAAGGAGTAAGCCGATGCGCGGACTTGTCCGACTCTGGAACAATCTGGAGGAAGGTCTGGTGGCTTTCCTTCTGGCGGCCATGACGCTGGTCACGTTCACCTATGTCATGGCCAATAACCTCTATGCGGTCTTTTATGCCGCAGCAGATGCCATGCCCTCCATGGAGGATTTCTGGTTCGCCATTGGTGACTACCTGCTGGAAATGGCACAGGAAATGACCTGGAGTTCGGCGCTCACCAAGGCCATGTTTGGCTGGCTTATCTTCCTGGGTATTTCCTATGGCGTACGTGTCGGGGCCCATATCGGCGTCGACCTGCTGACTCGAACCTTTCCGATGCCGCTTCGTAAACTGTGCGGCATTCTCGTTATTCTGATCGCCATGGGGTACGCATTGCTGTTCATGATATCCAGCTACGACTGGGTCATGGCACTGTTCAATGCACAGCTCGGTGCCGAGGATCTGGATGAATTTCATGTCATGCAATGGCATATCGCCCTGATTGTTCCCGTGGGCTTTGGACTGGTGCTGCTTCGCCTGGTGGAAGCCCTGATCAATGTGGCCCGCGGACGCCAGATCGGGCTCGAGATGGGAGACGAGGCCGCCGATGCCATGAAACTGATGAACAAGGATGATGCCGCCGAGGAGAATCGCCCATGACAATCGCCTTCTTGTTCGTGGCGCTGTTTGCCCTGCTGTTTCTGGGCATGCCCATCGCCATCTCCCTCGGGCTGTCCGGCGCCCTGACCATCCTGCTGTTCAGTGAGGACTCCGTTCGCTCTCTGGCCATCAAGCTGTTTGAAACCTCGGAACACTATACCCTGCTGGCCATTCCCTTCTTTCTGCTGTCCGGCGCCTTCATGACCAGTGGTGGCGTGGCCAAGCGTCTGATTGACTTTGCCAATGCCTGTGTTGGCCACTTCCGGGGGGGTCTGCCGATTGCCTCCGTCATGGCCTGCGTGCTGTTTGCAGCGCTGTCCGGCTCGTCACCGGCCACAGTGGCCGCCGTGGGATCCGTGGTTATTGCCGGGATGGTGCGTTCGGGCTACACCAAGTCCTTTGCTACCGGCATTGTCTGCAACGCCGGTACGCTGGGCATTCTGATTCCGCCCTCCATCGTCATGGTGGTGTATGGCGCGGCGACGGAAACCTCGGTAGGCAAACTGTTCATGGCAGGGGTGGTACCGGGCCTGATGCTCGGTCTGCTGTTGATGGTGGCCATCTATGTCATTGCTCGCATCAAGAACATGCCGGCCATGCCCAGGGTTCCTTTCCGGGAAGCATTGCGGCTGGGACGCAAGTCCTTCTGGGGGCTGATGCTGATCGTCATCATTCTGGGCGGCATCTATTCCGGGATGTTCACCCCAACCGAAGCAGCAGCGGTAGCGGCCGTATATGCGGCGTTCATTGCACTGGTTGTCTATCGCGATATCAGCTGGCGTGAATGCCCGCGGGTGATCCTTGACGCCGCGAAACTGACCATTGTGCTGATGTTCATCATTGCCAATGCCATGTTGTTTGCGCACGTACTGACCACCGAGCAGATTCCGCAGGCCATCACTGCCTGGGTTGTCGCACAGGGCTTCTCGCCGGTGACCTTCCTGCTGGTTGTGAACGTTATCCTGCTGGTAGCCGGCAGCTTCATGGAGCCCTCGGCGATCATCCTGATTCTGGCTCCGATCCTGTTCCCGATTGCCATGCAACTCGGCATTGACCCGGTTCATCTGGGGGTCATCATGGTTGTAAACATGGAAATCGGTATGTTGACGCCACCCACCGGTCTCAACCTCTTCGTGGCCTCTGCCGTCACCGGGCAACCGCTGACTCAGGTCATTCGGGCTTCCAGCCCCTGGTTGATTCTGCTGATCGGCTTCCTGTTGCTGATTACGTATGTCCCCTTCATTTCGCTCGGATTACCCAATTTAATGGGCATGCCCTAGCGGGGAATCGTAATGAAAAACGCCGGGCATCTGCCCGGCGTTTTTCATTCACACTGATCCGTTTATCAACGAGACCGCAACTCCGTCCACAGCTGCTGCACGAATTGAAGTTGCTGGCCGTCCAGTGACGGTGTGTAGGCCAGTCGTTTGCGTTGCTGCTCGTCTGGAGTGGCCACCGAATCACGCAACGCAGGCTTTAACAGCGGCACGGCATCAGCCACCGGTGTACTGTAGAAATTGGCATTACTGACGCGAGCGGCCACTTCCGGGGTCAGCAAGTAATTCATGAAGGCCGCGGCCAGCTCGGGATGCGGCGCATGCGCCGGTATCACCATGGCATCTACCCAGCGCTGACTCCCCTCACGCGGGATAAAGAACCGAATATTTCTGAAACTTTCCGGATCTTCGACCTGTTTGCGTGCAAAATCCCCGTTGTAAACCACACCGACATCGATAACCCCCCGCGCCAGTTGATCCAGTGCGGCAGTCGCACCGACAAAGCCCACATAGTTGGCGCGCTTCAGGGTCGGCCCAACGACCTTGGCTGCGGCCAGCCAGTCTTCACGGCCGATACAGTCATATCCCTTGTCCAGATAGGCACAGGCGGTAGAGAGGGTAAACTGACCATCGCCCTTGAGCAGCGCAAAGGGATGTGTCGGGTTGGCTTTCGGATCGAACAATGCATGCCAGTCCGGCGGCAGGTCCGGCAAGGCGTCGGCATTATAGGCAATACCAGTCGCCCCCCACTGATAGGGCACGCTGTAGGATTCGTCCGGGTCGTAGGAAGGATTTCTGAAATCAGCCAGCAGATGAGACCGGTTGGTCAGCCTTGCTCCATCCAGAGGCTGTACCAGCCCGGCCTTGATCAGCCGCGGAACGAAGTAATCCGACGGGAACGCCAGGTCGTACTGGTGATCACCACCCGACTGAAGCTTGGCCAGCATTTCCGCATTGGAGTTGTAGTAGTTCTGCACTACCCGAACGTGATGTTTTGCCTCGAACTCATCCACTACATCCTGAGGCAGATAATCTGCCCAGTTGAAAATGGTGAGGGTAGACTCATCTGCGGCGGCAACCGACATGCTGCCCAGCGCCGAGCCCATGACGGCCATGCCGAACATGGCCGCAATCATTGGTCGTGTCATTACTGTTTCCCTGCCTGTTTATTGTGGCAATCCTGGTCTCGATCCTAGACCCTGAGTAACAAGTGTTCACGTTCCCAGGAGCTGATCACCCGGAAATACGCCTGATGTTCAGCCCGCTTGACTGCCAGGTAGTTCTTGACGAACCGGTCACCCAGCACTTCCGACAGCACATCGCATGCTTCCAGCATTTCAAGCGCCGGACCAATGTCGTTGGGCAGGCCGACCGAGCTGCTGCCCCAGCCGGAGCCACTCAGCGGCGGACGCGGGTCCAGCTGGGTCATCATCCCCAGATACCCGCAGGCCAGTGATGCCGCCATGGCCAAGTAGGGGTTGGCATCGGCACCGGGCAGCCGGTTCTCCACCCGCATGCTGCTTGGCCCCCCCACGGGAACACGCAACCCGGCTGTACGATTATCGAGGCCCCACTCCACATTGGTTGGCGCAGAGCCGCTGGTTGCGCCAGGCGTGAAGCGCCGATAGGAATTGATGTTGGGTGCCAGCAGGGCAAGCCCATGTGGCAGGTACTGCTGCAGGCCGCCGATGTGGTTCAAAAACAGCTTGCTGGGCTCGCCATGCTCATCCGAAAACAGGTTTCTGCGCCCTTCCAGATCCCACAGGCTCTGATGCAGGTGCATCGCACTACCAGGCTCATTGGCCATCGGCTTGGCCATGAAGGTGGCATACATGCCGTGCCGCAGCGCCGTTTCGCGCAGGGTGCGCTTGAAGATGACCACCTGGTCGGCCAGTTTCAACGGGTCACCATGCTGAAAGTTGACCTCCATCTGGCCGGCCCCTTCCTCATGGATCAGCGTGTCGATATCCAGTCCTTCCGCTTCGCAGAAGTCGTACATGTCCTCAAACAGCGGATCGAATTCATTGACGGCGTCAATGCTGTAGGACTGCCGTCCGGTTTCCTGGCGACCGGATCTACCGACAGGCGGTTCAAGCGGGTAATCGGAATCCGTATTGGTCTTGACCAGATAAAACTCGACCTCCGGTGCCACGACAGGTTTCCAGCCCCGGGCCCGATACAGTGACAGCACGCGCTTCAGCACATGACGCGGCGCAATCTCGACAGGCTCACCGTTCAGGTAATAGCAGTCATGAATGATCTGGGCGGTAGGGTCACTGGCCCACGGGACCAGAAAGACAGCCCCGGGATCGGCAATCAATTGCATATCCAGCTCGGCCGCGTTCCAGTACCTCAACTCATCATCATCGGGGTACCCCCCGGTTACCGTCTGAATGAAGATGGAGTCAGGCAGCCGGGGCAACCCGCCATTGAGGTACTTGCCTGCCGGCATGATCTTGCCCTTGAGCACACCGGTCATGTCACTGACCAGACACTCCACCTCCGTAATGCCATGCCGGGCAAACCATTCGCTCAAGTCTGTCTTGTGTTGTTCTGTTGACATACCGTTTCTGCCTTGCCTTCAAGGCGGGGCCTGAAGGCCCCGCAGGAACCGTTACCGGGATTTAACATCACTCCAGATCTGCTGGAACATCTGCAGCTCCTGTCCATCCAGACTGGGCGTGAAGAAAAGGTGCTTCATCTGCTCGTCGGTCGGCAGGGCCGGCGGTTGCTGCAATTCGGGCTCAAGGTACTGCACTGCAGCCTGATTGGGAGTGGAGTAAAAGTTATAATTGGACAGCTGCGCCCCGATTTTGGCATCCAGAATGAAGTTGATGAACTGGTGTGCCAGTTTCGGATGAGGTGCCTTGCTCGGAATCATCATGGTGTCCACCCAAAGCTCCGAGCCCTCTTTCGGCAGCATGAAGTTCAGATGCTTGTAGCCTTCCGGGTTTTCGGACTTGTCGAGCAGGTAATCGCCGTTATAGGTCAACCCGAGCTGAGTGACCCCCCTGGCGACCTGAGGCAGCACCGGCGTACCGTCGACAAAGCCTGTAAAATTACTGCGATGCTTGGTCTTCAGCACCAGTTTGGCTGCATCAACCCACGCGTCCTGCCCCTTGCAGCCATACCCCTTGCCCTGGTAGGCGCAGGCAGCGCCGAACATGACCTGACCATCGGTCATCATCGAAAAGGGCTGTCCCTTGTTGACCTCGGGATCAAACAGCAGAGACCAGCTTTCAGCAGCGTTGGGAAACACCTTTTCATTATAGATAATACCGGTCGTGCCCCACTGATAAGGCACAGTGTACTTCTCGCCCGGGTCGTAGGCGGTGTTTCTGAACTTTTCCATGACATTGGGCAGGTTCGGCAACTGTGACTTGTCCAGCGGCTGTACCAGACCGGCATGGATCAGGCGAGGCACGTAGTAGTTACTTGGTACTACCACATCGTACTGGGAGGTGCCTCCGGCCTGCAGCTTGGCGTACATCTCATCGAGTGAGCCAAAATAGCTCTCGACCACATCGACGTTGAACTGCTTTTCAAATGCCGTAATGATCGCCGGGTCCATGTACTCGGTCCAGTTGAACAGATAAAGCTTCTGTTCGGCACCATAAGCCGTCTGGGACAGTAGCAGTGCACCGGCAGCGGCGGCCAGCAACCCCTTTTTCTGTTTTTTGGTCATTATATGGTTTCCCTGATCATTAAAGCCCCGGATCCTTGATTCAGCGTCCTTCCGGGGGAGTTTGAGGCCGGCGACGCGTCACCAGCAGACTGATGATGGCTGCGACAATAACAGCGGCAATCATCAGGGTAGCGATAGCATTGATTTCCGGTGTTACCCCTTTTCGAATGGCACCCCAGATGTAGATCGGCAGCGTGGAACTCTCCGGTCCCGAAGTAAAAAAGCTGATCACGAAATCATCGATCGAGAGAGTGAACGACAGGAAAAAGGCCGAGATCAACGCAGGCTTGATGGCAGGCACAATAAAGTGCCATGCCCGTTTTACCGGTGAGGCATAAAGATCCTTGGCGGCATCGAACAGGGTGGGATCAAGGCCTACAAAACGGGAATAGACGATCAGGGCCACAAAGGGAATTTCAAAGGTCACATGCGACAGGATCATCGGACCAAGGCCCGGCGCCAGCCAGCCGGTCAATGCGTTGATGCGTACAAAGAACGTCATGTCAGCGATGCCGAATACGATGTCGGGCATCACGATCGGCAGATAGATCAGGACAATCAACCAGCCCAGCCCGCGGCGACGATGCCGATAAAGGCCATAGCCGATAAGGGTACCCAGCAGCACCGCGATCACCGAGGAACTCATGGCCAGCACGATACTGTGCCACAGCGCGCTCATGATCTGGTCATTGGCCAGAAGCCGGTAATACCAGCGCAGCGAAAAGGACTCGAAAATGGCCGCGCTATTGATCGAGTTGAAGGAAAACAGAACGACAACCGCCAGCGGCAGGTACAGGAAAAACAGCAGTACCCACCAGTAGATGCCCAGCGCCCGCTTCAAGGCTCCACGTTTCATATGACGACCTCCTCTCCGCCACCGGCACGCTTGCCGAGCCGCCGCAACAGAAAGATGCCGATCAGCGTAGCCGCCAGCATCAGCAACGCCGCCGCCGCGCCGTAAGGCCAGTTGGACGCGCCGGTAAACTGTCCGGCCACCAGGTTGCCGATCATCATGGACCGCCCGCCACCCAGCAATTCCGGCACCACATACATCCCGAAGGCAGGCACCGCCACCAGCACCACACCCGCCAGAAGACCTGGCAGGGTCTGCGGGAATACGGCGGCCCAGAAGGCACGCATCGGCGACGCATAAAGATCGATCGCCGCCTCGATCAGGGTGGTATCGAGCTTTTCAAAGGCAGCGTACAGCGGTAGCACCATAAAGGGCAGAAAGTTGTAGACAAGCCCCAGGGTCACGGCAAAACTCGAGGGAAAAAGTCCCATGTGCTCGGGGATCAGGCCAAGAAACTGCGCCGCATCCGACAGGGGAGTTTCCGGAGCCAGCAGGTTCATCCAGCCAAAGGTACGAATCACCTGATTCGTCCATGAAGGCACCACCACAGCCAGCAGCATGATCGGCCTCAGGGAGGCGCGACAGGTAGTGATGTAATAGGCAATCGGATAGGACAACACCACCACCAGCCCGGTGGCGACGATCGTCTGCCATATCGAACGAAGCAACGTATACAGATTGCCCGGACTCCAGCCCAGAAACCCGAAACCGGCCAGCTGACGGAAGGCATCCAGGCTCAGGGGCATTCCCGGCTGGCCATAGGGGCCATTGGTCATGAAGGCCATGCTGACCAGATAAAGACTGGGTAATACCAGAAAAATGACGATCCACAGTGCGCCCGGGGCGGTCGTCAGCAGAAGATGGCGCGTTTCACGCCATTTCAGGCTGCGCCGGGAAACTTCAAAGGATGGCGGCATGATGATTATTCCCCGTCGGTCACGGTGACAATGTCTTCGGGGCAGATGCTGATAGGCACACGTTCGCCGTTCTTGTGCAGCTTCTGCCCCTGATTGCTGCTGAGCGCCCTCAGGGATACCTCCCCGACATCAAGGCGGTATTCGATATAGCTGCCTCGATAAAAGCTCTCACGTACCACCGCCGTAAAGTAATTGGCATCCGTTTCGGCGTCCTCACCCAGCTCAATGGTTTCAGGCCGAATCAACACCTTGTCACCGTGGGTCCGGGTGTCCACCGTCAGACGGCCCAGCGGCGTATCAAGGAGGTCACCCTCCCGAGAAGTAATATCAAACAGGTTGTCATGCCCCATGAAGCGAGCCACAAAGGTGTTTGCCGGACGCTCGAAGATTTCACGCGGCGTGCCCAGATGCTGAATCTTGCCGTTATTGAGAACAGCGATGCGATCGGACATGACCATGGCTTCCTGCTGATCGTGCGTCACGAACACAAACGTCATGCCCAGACGACGCTGAATTCGCTGCAATTCGACCTGCAACTGACCACGAAGGCCAGCGTCCAGCGCCGACAGGGGCTCATCAAGCAGCAACACATTGGGTTCACATACAAGAGCCCGTGCCAGCGCGATACGCTGACGCTGCCCGCCGGAAAGCTGATCGATGCGCCGGCCCAGCAGGGGCGTAAGCTTGATGAATTCTGCCATCTCACGTACGCGCCGCTGACGGTCATCCTTTTCCACGCCCTGCATCTTGAGGCCGAAGGCAATGTTGTCTTCGACGTTCAGATGAGGAAACAGCGCATAGGACTGAAATACGGTATTGACGCTGCGCTTGTGAGGCGGAACTTCAGTGACATCATGGCCACCAATCCGAACAACGCCCTTGTTGGCGGTATCCAGACCAGCCAGAATCCGCAGCAGCGTGGTTTTCCCGCACCCGGAAGGGCCGAGCAGTGTAAAGAATTCACCGGCACGGATGGTGAGATCCACGCCATCCAGCGCTATCACATCCCGGCTGAAGGATTTCTCTAGCCCTTCCAGAGTGATGGAAGGCGCCGGTCGGCCGGCGTCGTCGGTTGCCAATGCATTTGTCATCAATTTGCCTACAGAAAAAGTGTCACAACATCCGGCCGAATGCTCGCTTCGACCGCTGCCCCTACAGCCGATCCTTCAACTTGAAAAACGAGGTCGCCAGCACCAGCAGAGGGGTTCGTAACCGCTGACCACCAGGAAAGCTCCGGTGTTTCAATGCGGCAAAGTGATCAAACCGCCGTGGCTTGCCGGCAATGGCTTCACACAGGAGCTTGCCGGCCAGACCGGCCAGCGCCAGACCATGGCCCGAATACCCGTCGGCATAATAAAGGTGCTCTCCATGACGCCCCAGATGAGGCGCCCGGTTGCGTGTAATGGCCACGTCACCTCCCCAGCGGTAATCGATCGAGATACCTTCCAGTACCGGAAACAGCCAGGTCATCTTGTCCTGCATTCGCTGCAGCAGCCCGGGCGGCTCACGCCCGTTATAGCTGACCTGACCGCCATACAGCAGGCGCTGATCGCCGGAAAGCCGATAATAATCCAGCACGAAGTTGGCATCCGAGACGGCCTCATTGAACGGCAGCACCCGGGCGACCTGTTCATTGCTGAGCGGTTCGGTAGCAATAATGTAATTGGCTACCGGCATCAGCTTTGATGCCAGTGGCGGCACCAGCCCCTGATGATAGGCATTGGTTGTCAATACGACCTTTTGGGCGCGGATAGTGCCTGATGGGGTTGTCACTCGGCAAGGCTCACCCTGCGTTATTGCGGTAGCAGGTGAATGTTCGAAGATATCGACCCCGGCGTCACTGGCTGCCCTCGCCAGCCCCAGGGTGTAATTCAGCGGATGAAGATGGCCGGCCCCCGGCTCGGAAAGCCCTCCGAGGTAGGCATCCGTAACAACCCGCTCCCTCAGTGCGGAGGCATCCAGCCACTCAAGGCCTTCATAGCCATAACGGGAGGCCATCGTAGCCTGCCAGCCTTTCAATTCTTCCACGTGACGCGCCTTGAGCGCCACATGCAGGTAACCGGATCGGAAGTCACAGGGGATGGAATATTGCCGGATCAGTGACTGCACCAGCTCGACGGCCTCAAGGCTCATGGTCCAGATCGCACGTGCAGCGTCCAGCCCCAGCTGACGCTCTATCACGGCAAGATCAGTGCCAAGTCCGGGCAGGATCTGCCCGCCACTCCGCCCTGATGCACCATAACCAATGGTTTTACCTTCCAGCAGCGCAACACGATACCCTTCGTGGGCAAGATGCAACGCCGCCGAGCAGCCACTGATGCCGCCACCAATGACACAGACATCCACCTCCCGGTCTTCGGAAAGCGAGGGGCACGGTACCCAGGGTACCGTCACACTGTCTTCGTAGTACGAATTGACCGCGACCGACATAAGGGCTCCAGACCATGAAGACGAGCATTTCATCTCGCGTTGTTATTGATATCTCAAGGTCGCTCTTTTTCCAACGCCCCGGTAAAGGCTGTCAATGATAATTCAACTCACGGCTTCAACGCCGCTGTCATGAACCAGACGACAGCATCAATGAAACCATACCGCTCATTTCATGCCGAGTCATTGCTCATGACCTGGGCGAGAGTTGCCATGAAGCCTTCACGCAGCCGATGGGGGCGCTGCTCGCGGCGATAGATGGCCAGCATCGCGGTGCTGAACTGCCAGGTCGGCAGGGCGACGGACACGAGCCGCCCCTGGGCCACCCAGGGCGTCGCCATGTGCACGGGCAGGAATCCGACATAGCGTCCGGTCAGAATCAAAAACGCCATGCCTTCCCGGTTGGAGGCTGTCGCGGTACTGCGCAACTGCCGCTGCAGTGCATGGCCGGCAGGAGGAAGGGCATACTCGGGCGTTACGGCCTCACAATCAGGCAACGCCTCCTCCAACCCGGCCTGCGGCATGATGGCCAACGGGTGGTCCGGCGTGACATACAAGGCCGAGGTCTCTTCGTAAAGCGACTGGTATATCAAACCCTCCAGCCGATGACGTGCCGGCACAACTCCGACCTGAAGCTGACCGTCCAGCACCCCCTGCTCGACCTGTTCCGGTGTCAGCATGTGCAAATGAACATGCACCGCCGGAAAGTCCGCGCTGAACCGGGCCAGTGCATGCGTGATCGACATCTCCGGCAGAGACACCAGCGCATCCGCCAGCCCCAGCGCCAGACTGCCGCGTGGTGTCTGATGGACGCTATCGATGTCATCGAGAAATCCATCGACGGCCCTGAACAGTCGCGTGGCAGCCTCGAAGACCTGCTCACCTTCCGAGGTCATCTGAAAGCCGGCCCGCCCGCGATGGCACAGCCGAAGGCCCAGGCGTGTTTCAAGATCCGCCATGTACGTGCTGATGGAAGACCGTCCCACACCCAGCACCGGCTCAGCAGCACTGAACCCGCCACTGTTCACCACGGCCATGAAAACACGCAACAATCTGAGATCGACATCACTGACCTGCCCCAGCGCCCGACCTCGTCCCACGAAGGGCAGATCCATGCTCGACGATGCCCGATGATTATCCATGCCGCCCTGCCCTCGAAACACTATCCCTATAGTCAACACTAATCAGGCGCCTGCTTGAATAGCGATGGATTGCTAATCGCCAACGTAAACGTCTTGATCCTTCTATTGCTTCCAGGGACCTCCTTTGGACATCATTGGCTGATCAACGCTCGCCTGCCTGGAGAACACTCATGTCCCATACCGATGTTTCCGACTCGGCATACTGGCTGCCCTTTTCCGGCAACCGCGCCTTTCATGATACTCCACGCATCATTACACGCGCTGAAGGCCGTTATCTGTTTGATGACAGGGACGCACGCAAGTTTGACTCGCTCTCCGGATTATGGTGCTGCGGGGCCGGCCACAATCGCCGCGAGATTCAACAGGCCGTGGCCCGGCAGCTGGAAACGCTGGACTATTCACCCGCCTTTCAGTACGCCCATCCCCAGGCCTTCACACTGGCAAAACGCCTTGCCAGCATGGCACCGGAAGGCCTTGATCATGTCTTCTTTACCAATAGCGGCTCGGATGCAGCAGATACGGCCATCAAGATGGCCAGAGCCTACTGGCGTCTGCGGGGGCGTCCGGAAAAGATACGGCTGATCGGCCGTGCCAAGGGCTATCATGGCGTCAATGTCGGTGGTACCAGTGTCGGTGGCATCGGCCCCAACCGCATGGCCTATGGCCCGCTGCTGGAAACCAGCCACCTGCCTCACACCCTACAGCCGGAGCTGTCATTTACGCGCGGTCAGGCAGACACCGGCGCCGAGCTGGCTGATGCCCTGCTGGATCATATCGCCCTGCAGGGCACGGACAACATCGCTGCCGTTATCGTGGAGCCCATGTCCGGCTCCGCAGGAGTCATCGTGCCGCCAAGGGGGTATCTGGAACGCCTTCGTGCCCTGTGCACCGAGCACGATATCCTGCTGATATTCGATGAAGTCATTACAGGATTTGGACGTGTAGGCGCCGCCTTCGGGGCCCAGGCATTTTGCGTCACGCCCGATATCCTGACTCTTGCCAAACAGGTCACCAACGGCGCCATCCCGATGGGCGCTGTCATTGCTGACCGCACCATTCACGACGCCTTCATGAACCAGAGCAGCACCCGACATGCCATCGAGTTTACGCACGGGTATACCTATTCGGCGCACCCGGTAGCCTGTGCCGCCGCGCTGGCCGCACTGGATTTATATGAGCAGGAGGATTTTCCGGGTCAGACCCGACGGCTTGCACCGCATTTCGAAGAAGGGCTGCACTCACTCAAGGGGGTGCCGGGTATAACCGACCTGCGCAATTACGGCCTTGCTGGCGCAATTCAACTCGCACCGCGAGACGCGGACCCGACCCTGCAGCCCACGAACATCGCCAAAACCCTGTGGGAGCAGGGCTTTTATGTTCGTCACGGCGGCGATACCCTGCAGTTTGCTCCCCCCTTCTCGACCACTCCCGAGGAACTGAGCACGCTGTTCAATGCGGTGGGCGAAGCGATAGAGCATCACGGGCAGGGCTAACCGCCCGCCCGGTCTCGGCAGGTCGAACAGGCAGGGTCACGCGGCACATCGAACTGCCGCCACTCTCCGGACAGACCGTCCAGCGTCGACAGGCCGCCTGCCCGCGTCCCCGCCCCACTCAGCAGCTTCACCGCCTCAAGGGCCTGGAAGGCGCCAATGATGCCCACCAGCGGTGCTACTACACCGCTTTCGGCGCAGGTCAGCTCATCGTCTTCAGTGGAATCACCGTACAGACAGGCGTAACAGGGCGAGGTCTCATCGCGTGGATCGAATACCGCCAACTGCCCGGAAAAACGAATGGCGGCACCGGAAACCAGCGGCGTGCCCGCAGCCATGCAGGCACGATTGATCTGATAGCGGCTTGTGAAACGATCCGTGCAGTCCAGTACCACATCGGCCTCCACCGCCAGCGCACGCATATGCGTCTCATCCGGACGAGACGTCAACGCATCGATATGACAGGAGGGGTTGAGTGCCAGCGCCTGGCGTCGTGCAGACTCTGCCTTTGACTGGCCAAGTGATGAAGTGGTGTGCGCGATCTGACGCTGGAGGTTGGTGACGTCCACTACATCGTCATCCACCAGCGTCAGATGACCAATGCCGCTGGCCGCCAGATACAGGGCCGCAGGAGACCCAAGTCCACCGACGCCCATGATGACAACGTGAGCGGCAAGCAGGCGCTCCTGACCGACGATATCCATCTGGGGAAGCATGATGTGCCGGCTGTAACGCAGCAGGGCCGAGTCATCCATTTCGAAATCCTTTTGGGGTTACGTCAGACGTGCAAGGGTCACGCGATCACGTCGCCCGATATCCTGCACGGTATCAATATGGCCGAATCCCGCCTGGTGCATGGCACATCGAACCGCCTCGCCCTGCCCGTGCCCATGCTCCAGCAGCAGCCAGCCGCCGGGGAGCAGCCATGTACGGGCTTCATTCACCAGATGAGCAAGATCATCAAGCCCCTCACCGGTGGCAACCAGCGCAGAGCGCGGCTCGAAGCGCACATCGCCCTGATCCAGATGCTCATCATGGTCGGCAATATAGGGCGGGTTCGAGACAATCACATCAAAGTGCATCGGAGGCAGGCCATCGAACCAGTTGCCTTGCCGGCAACGGATATCAAGGTTCAGACGCTGCGCGTTGCGCCGGGCAAGCGCCACCGCCTCATCAAACAGCTCGACCGCCGTCACGTCCCAGCCGGGGCGCTCGCTTTTAAGAGCCAGTGCGATGGCACCGGTGCCTGTTCCAAGGTCCAGCAGCTGCCCCGTTTTACCCGGCATGCGCATCAGTGCCTGTTCAACCAGACACTCGGTATCAGGGCGGGGAATCAGCGTGGCCGGCGAGGTGTAAAGAGGCAGCCCCCAGAACTCCCGCTCGCCGACAAGATAAGCCACGGGCTCACCCTCGGCTCGGCGGCTGACCAGTGCCTGATAAGCCGCCAGATCAGACGAATCCACGAGCCGATCATTCCACGTATAAAGCCAGGTGCGGGACCGCTCAAGAACATGCGCCAGCAGAACATCAGCATCGAGTCGCGCCGTGTCCGATATATTGCCGAGCTGTTCCACAGCCTCCGCCAGAACAGCATCAATACGCGCCGCTGACATCAGGAGGCCTGCATGGCTGACAACTGATCTGCCTGATGTTCCTGCACCAGACTATCGATGATGTCGCCCAGCTCATTGCCAAGAATGATTTCGTTCAGCTTGTAAAGCGTCAGATTGATACGGTGATCGGTAACCCGCCCCTGAGGAAAGTTATAGGTGCGAATGCGTTCACTGCGATCGCCCGATCCGACCAGCGAACGACGCTCATCAGCCTGCTGCTGCTGAAGCGAACTTTCCGCGGCCTGCTTGATTCTTGCCGCCAGCAGTGACATCGCCTTGGCACGGTTCTTGTGCTGTGAACGTTCATCCTGACACTCGACGACCGTACCGGTTGGCAGGTGGGTGATACGGATGGCCGAATCCGTGGTATTGACGTGCTGACCGCCTGCGCCACTGGCACGGAAGGTATCCACGCGCAGATCCGAGGCGCTGAGCTCGACGTCATCCACGCTGTCTGCTTCCGGCATGATGGCCACGGTACAGGCCGAGGTATGGATGCGGCCCTGGGATTCCGTCGCCGGCACCCGTTGCACCCGGTGCGCACCGGATTCGAACTTGAGTCGGCCATACACTCCCTGACCGGACAGACGCGCGATGACTTCCTTGTAGCCGCCGTGTTCGCCCGGACTCTGGCTGATGATCTCTGTCCGCCAGCCCTGCAGCTCACCGTACCGGGAATACATGCGAAACAGATCCCCGGCAAAGATGGCGGCTTCATCTCCGCCTGTGCCGGCACGAACCTCAAGAAAGACGCTGCGTTCGTCATTCGGGTCCTTTGGCACCAGCAGTTTCTTGAGCTGACCTTCCTGCGCCTCAAGCTGATCGGTCAGCAAATACCACTCCTGCTCACCCATGTCGCGCATGTCAGCGTCGTCATCTTCTCGAAGGGCTGCCGCTTCCTCGCGGTCGGCTTCCAGACGGCGATAACTCGCCCATGCCTCGACCAGAGGTTCGAGATCGGCATATTCACGGGAATAGTCACGGAAACGACGCTGATCCCCGATGACCTCGGGGTCGGACAAGAGAGCGGCCAGTTCCTCGAAGCGTTCGGAAAAACCATCGAGACGTTGACGCAGTGATGCTTTCATGAAGGGTCCTGTTCTGCCTCTGAAGGGTCCAGCAATAATTCTTCGGCGGCCTGCAGCAGGTCAAGCCGCTCGGCGCCCGAGGCTTCGCGCAGGCGCCGGGTGGTGCCATGCAACAGCCGGTTGTTGAGTTGATGGGTCAGCCGGCGAATGACCTCCTCCGCCGATTGCCCCTGGGCGAGCTGGGCAAGCGCCTGGGCCTCCGCATCGCGACGCAGTCGTTCGGCCTGCTGGCGATACTGACGGATGACCTGGCCGCCCCCTCTGATCCGGCGCTCGTGCTGCCAGGCATCGATACCCGCCGTAATGATCAGTTCGGCCTGATCGGCCGCGGCCTGGCGCTGACGACGGTTTTCTTCGATCACATCGTGAAGGTCATCGACGGTATAGAGAAAAACGTCGTCCAGCTCACCGACCTGGGTTTCAATATCCCGGGGTACCGCGATATCCACCATGAACATGGGACGAAATCGCCGCGTCTTGAGCGCCGCCTCCACCATGCCCTTGCCCAGGATCGGCAGCGGACTAGCGGTGGATGAAATAACGATATCGGCACAGGTCAGTGCAGACGGAATTTCTTCAAGCCCGATTGCCGCCCCGCCTACTTCATCAGCCAGCGTCTGAGCACGCTCCTGAGTGCGGTTGGCCACGATAATACCCTGAATACCGGCTTCCCGGAGATGACGCGCCACCAGTTCGATGGTTTCTCCGGCACCGATCAGCAGCGCCCGCGAGCGAGAAAAGTCATCGAAGATGCGGCTGGCCAGGTTTACGGCAGCAAAGGCCACGGAGACCGGGTTTTCACCGATTCCCGTATCGGTACGTACCTGCTTGGCAACCGAAAAGGTATGCTGAAAGAGCCGATCCAGCTCGCCCTTTACCGTTTTCTGATATTGCGCCTTTTGATAGGCATCCTTGAGCTGCCCCAGGATCTGGGGCTCGCCCAGCACCATGGAATCCAGACCACAGGCTACGCGCATCAGATGGCGTGCAGCCTCGGGGCCGGTGTGGCAGTAGCTGCACGCCCTGATTTCCTCGATAGACACGCCATGATAACGACTGAACCACTCCACCACGGCCTGCTCGTCACCCGCCGTTTCAAGTGCGCAATACAGCTCGGTACGGTTGCAGGTAGACAGCACGACTGATCCTCTGACGCCCGGGATGGCCGTCATGTCGATCAGCGCATCATTGAGCTCGACCGGCGAGAACGCGATTTTTTCGCGCACATCGACAGCAGCGGTGCGGTGATTGATACCCAGTGCGAGAAGCGTCATATTACGGTGTCGTTCAGAGAGCTTGGCGGCGCAGACCTCACTGGCGTCCTCCGGCGCAGCGCTCTCCTTGCCAGGCGAACGATACGTCTCGGGTTCCATGGTCCTCGTCAGGTTTATCATCGTCGGTAGATCAGAGAGACTGATAGCCCCCTGCTCCTTGATAAACGGGCATTCTACCATAGCGTTGGCGTCCTTGGGATGGCGTGAATACGCAGGAATGCACTCATCGCCTGCACTGAACAAACACCTAATATACGAGGGCTGGATGGGCATTCGCACATTGTTCTTTCCTATAGTTGCCATTGGTCTGGGCACCTTGAACGGCTGCGCCGCACCGGCCACGCCCTCCGCCTTTTCCGATCGTCAGCTCATGTATACGCCGAATGATTCCGACCGAAGCGCTGATCTGGAAAGGCTGTTGACCGCCGAACTGGCGGCCTCCCGCGGCCAGTTTGAAACGGCCACCAGGGAGTACCTGAGCCATGGCGAGCGCATGACTACACCCGCCATGGCGGAGCGGGCCACGCGACTGGCCGGGCAGACCAATGATGAGCTGCTGCTGCGCCAGACCGCCAGCCTGTGGGCTGAAGTCGCCCCTGCCAACCCTCTTCCACGACATATACTGGCGGAGCTGGCAGGAAGTAACAGGGACTGGCCAGAAGCACTGACGCTGTTGCTGACATTACCCCCGGATGAGCGCCCTACCCTGGCTGGTTTCATTGATAACGCCATTCATCATGGGGCCGATGCCAAAGGCTTCATACCGCCTCTCCAGCGACACATCGCCGCACACCCGACGGATCAGGAAGCTCGTCTGGCGCTGATTCTGGCCGACATCCATGCTGACAGACTGGACGTGGCCCGACAGCGTTATCAGCAAGAGCGTCCGGAGAGCATCCGGTCAACAGGCGTCAACTACTGGCTGGTAGGGCAGCAACTCTGGCTCGCCGACCGGCAGCCGGATCGGGCCATTGCCTCGGCCCGCGCGGGCCTTGCGGTGCATCCGAATGATTACCGACTGACAGTGGCACTGATTCAGGCACGTCTCGCCGCCGGAGAGCCTGAACGCACCCGCCCACTGACGGCGCAACTGCTGGCCCGAACAGATGACGATACCAGCCTGCGCCTGTCACTGGCCCGGCTTCACCTGGGATACAAGGCTCCCGAACAGGCCATGGCACTGCTATCCCCCCTGCTGGACACGGATCAACCGGAGGGCCTGCTGCTGGCCGCCTCGGCAGCCACCCAGCAGAACAATCCTTCACAGGCACTGGTCTATTATGAGCGCATCCCTGAAGGTAGTGCATTCATGGCAGCCCAACGGCAGGCCGTAGCCCTGTTGCTGGACATCAATCAGCCTGATGACGCCGTGGCATGGCTGCAGGCGCAACGGGATCGTCATCCACACTACCTTGCCGAACTGGCAGCCAGCCAGGTAGCCCTGCTGGATCGCCTCGACGCACCCGGGCAGGGCGATCAGCTGCTGAACGACCTGATAGACAATCACCCCGATCACAATGACGACCTTCTTTACCTTCGCGCCATGCGTCGCCTGAACCAGCAAAAAACAGGTCCGGCCCTTGACGATCTTCGTCTTCTGGTCGAGCGCCACCCCGACCAGCCTCACCTTCTCAACGCCTACGGATACACTCTGGCCGACCTTACTGACCGGTCCAGGGAGGCCATCGCACTCCTTGAAAAGGCACACCGGCTCGCCCCGGATGACCCGGCCATTCAGGACAGCCTGGGCTGGGCTTATACCCGTGCGGGTCGTTATCGAGAGGGAATCCTGTTGCTCAAACAGGCCTACAACGACATGCCGGACGAAGAACTTGCCGCCCATCTGGCCGAAGCCCTGTGGCTGGACAGGCATCGCCCGCAGGCACTTGCCGTTATCAACGATGCCCTTGAGCGTTTTGAAGAACACCCTACACTGGACGACCTGTTGTCACGTCACCCGAGCCTGAGGCCGGAACAGGGCATATTCTCCACCCAGATACACGAGTAGCTGCATGACACGTTCATTACCGCTGATAACCCTTGTTGCCCTGCTGGCCGGCTGCGCCACTCAGGCTCCTGGCCCCAACGGCACGCGCCATGTCGGGGACTGGAAAAACCAGCAGACCACGCTGGATGAGCTGGATACGTGGAAGCTCGCAGGCAAGGTAGGCCTGCGTGCGCCTGACACCCATCAGAGTGCCAACCTGGACTGGACACAACAGGCCAGCCATTATCGCCTGCTGCTGACCGGCCCCTTCGGCGCGGGTCGCACCGTGCTGGATGGCAAGCCCGGCCAGGTCACTCTGACCAATGGCGATGGAGAGTTCAGCGCTCCGACGCCGGAAGCCCTGATGCAGGAGCGTCTTGGCTGGTCGCTACCGGTCTCATCGCTGGATCACTGGATCAAGGCGCGCCCCGCCCCGGGCAGCGAATCGCATATCGAACGAGATGATCTGGGCTTTCCGGCCACATTGAGTCAGGCCGGATGGGTCATTACCTACAAGCGCTGGACTCTGGTTGACGGCCTGTGGCTACCGGGCCGAATCACCATGACCCAGGGCGACATCCGTGCCGTACTGGTCGTAACCAACTGGCAGCCGGGAGCCTCGCCGTGAGCACGTTGTCCCTGCCCTGCCCGGCGAAACTGAACCTGATGCTGAATATCACCGGGCGGCGCTCCGATGGATACCACCTGCTGCAGACCCTTTTTCAGCTGCTTGATTACGGTGACACGCTGCACTTTCGCGACTCGGCCACCCCCGGCATACAGCTCGCCTCATCGATCGAGGGCGTAGCCCATGAGGACAATCTGATCGTTAGAGCGGCCAATGCCCTGATCGACTACACGGGAACCTCCCGGGGCGCCCTGCTTGATCTGAAAAAGCGTCTGCCCATGGGCGGTGGGCTCGGCGGCGGCAGCTCCGATGCAGCAACCACTCTGGTCGGGCTTAACCAGCTCTGGTCACTGGGGCTTTCCCTCGACGTGCTGGCCCGACTTGCAGAGCCTCTGGGCGCGGATGTACCGGTATTTGTTCGCGGGTACAGCGCCTGGGCAGAGGGCATTGGCGAGCGACTGGAGCCAGTCACCCTGCCAGAGCAATGGTTTGTGGTCCTTCACCCCGGGCCACACGTATCGACTGCCTCCCTGTTTTCAAGGCCGGACCTGCCCAGAAATACGCCACCAATCTCGCGCGACCAGGCCCTCACCCTGACCCATAACGACTGCGAGCAAGTCGCCCGACGCCTCTATCCTGAAATCGATGATGCCCTGACGTGGCTTGCGCCCTTCGGGCCTGCCCGACTGACAGGCACAGGCGCCTGTGTATTCTGCCCCTTGACGTCGGAGCAAGAGGCCGCTAACATTCTGCGCCGTATTCAGCAGGAGCGTGACACCCACGATGGTCGCCGGCAATGGCAGGCATTTGTGGCGAAAGGCTGTAATACTTCTCCCCTTCACATTACCGTGGACAGCCCCGGATAATGTGACTGGCAGACGACGTGTTGGGGTATAGCCAAGTGGTAAGGCACCGGTTTCTGGTATCGGCATTCCCAGGTTCGAATCCTGGTACCCCAGCCATTTACTTGATAACGTCTGGCTCAGTCTCGTTCTACCTGTTTCCTTATACGACTCCATTAGCGTCCAAAGGTGGCTGCGCGTGTCTAAATTGATGGTTTTCGCGGGGAACGCCAACCCCGAACTCGCCCGTAAAGTTGCAGAATGTCTCGATAACAGACTCGGCCATGCAACAGTTGGTCAGTTCAGTGATGGGGAAATCGCCGTTGAAATCAATGAAAATGTTCGCGGCAAGGACGTGTTCATTCTTCAATCTACCTGCTCCCCTACCAATGACAACCTGATGGAACTGATCCTGATGGTGGATGCGCTGCGTCGTGCATCGGCCACACGGATCACGGCTGTCGTACCCTACTTCGGGTATGCACGCCAGGACCGGCGCGTACGCTCAGCCCGCGTCCCCATCTCTGCCAAGCTGGTTGCCGACATGATGGTCAAGGCCGGTGTTGACCGTGTCATGACCATGGATCTTCACGCCGATCAGATTCAGGGCTTTTTCGACGTGCCCGTCGACAACGTCTACGGCTCTCCGATCCTTCTGGATGACATCGAACGCCAGAACTATGACGACATCGTCATCGTTTCGCCCGATGTCGGCGGCGTGGTACGTGCCCGAGCAATCGCCAAGCAGCTCAATACCGATCTTGCCATCATCGACAAGCGTCGCCCTCAGGCCAACCAGGCTCAGGTAATGCACATCATCGGCGAGATCAAGGATCGTACCTGTATTCTTGTCGACGACATGGTCGATACTGCCGGCACCCTGTGCAAGGCTGCCGAGGCACTCAAGGCCCACCAGGCTCGTCGCGTGGTGGCCTACGCCACTCACCCGATCCTGTCCGGCCCGGCCGTGGACAACATCAGCCAGTCCAAGCTCGATGAACTGGTCGTTGGTGACACTATTCCACTGTCGGAACATGCCCGCAGAAGCGGCAGAATCCGGCAGCTAAGCATGGCGGGACTGATCGCGGAAGCGATACGTCGCGTCAGCAATGAAGAATCCGTCAGCGCCATGTTCCACTAGGCACTGAGGTACTGGCGCCGCGCCATCGCGGCGCCTTTTTGGCGGAAACGGACAGTCTGGTCGCGGACAGCCGTTTTCGCCTTCATCATTTAAAGTGAGTAAATAAACCATGTCACAGCAATTCATTCTGAACTCTCACGTTCGCAGCGAGCTGGGGAAAGGTGCGAGCCGCCGCCTGCGTCGCAAGAACGATTTCGTTGCCGCTATCGTCTACGGCGGTGAAGCTGCACCGCAGCCGATCGCCATCGACAAGCCCGCCTTCTACAAGGCCATCGAAAGCGAATCCTTCTTCTCCTCCATCATTACGCTGGACATTGAAGGCAAGAAGGAAAGCGTGGTTGTACGCGACCTGCAGCGTCACCCGTACAAGCCGCTGATTACGCATGCCGACTTCCTGCGCGTTGATGCTACTCACGAACTGACCACGACGGTTCCGCTGCACTTCGCCAACGACACCACCTGCAAGGGCGTGAAGGACGAAGGCGGTGTACTGCACGTTCTGAACAACGACGTTGAAATCAGCTGCCTGCCGAAGGACCTGCCGGAATACCTGGAAGTGGACGTGGCCGACCTGAGCATGGGCGACACCCTGCACCTGTCCGACATCAAACTGCCTTCCGGCGTATCTCTGGTTGCACTGAGCCACGGCGACGAAGACGCTGACTACGGCATCGTCAGTGTAACGCACGCAAGCCCGGGTACCGAGAGTGACGACGACGGTACCGGCGAAGCTGCCGATAGCGACGCCAGCGAAAGCTGAGTATAAGGACGCCTGCATGACGGACATTCGTGTATTGGTTGGTCTGGGAAACCCCGGCCAGCAGTATGAACTGACCCGACATAACGCAGGCGTCTGGTTTATCGAAGCCCTGGCAGGGCACTGCGGCACATCACTGCGCCCGGAAAAGAAATTTTTCGGCCAGTATGCCAAGGTCTCCTTTCAGGGCATCGAACTTCACCTCCTGGTCCCCACGACCTACATGAATCGCAGCGGTCAGGCCGTTGCCGCCCTTGCCAATTTCTTCAAGCTGCCCCCGGAAGCCTTTCTCGTCGCCCACGATGAGCTGGACATTCCCACGGGCCAGGCCCGCCTCAAGCAGGGTGGTGGCCATGGCGGACACAACGGACTTCGCGACATTATCAGTGCTACGGGCAATAACGCCGGCTTCATGCGCCTGCGCCTTGGCATAGATCACCCCGGCCAGGCAAAACTGGTCACCAATTACGTATTGAGCGCTCCCGGCAAGGCAGAGCGCCAGGCCATCGATGCCGCCATTGACGCTGCCATCGACTCCCTCCCCGCATTATTAAGCGGCGACAAGGCTCGCGCCATGAACCATCTTCATAGCGTAAAGTAACGCCTTGTCCGGTCAGCAGCCTTCCTTTTTACCCGTTTCAACACGACATACAGGATGACAGCATGGGTTTTAACTGCGGCATTGTCGGTCTCCCCAACGTCGGCAAATCGACACTGTTCAATGCATTGACCAAATCAGGCATCGACGCCGAAAACTTTCCCTTCTGCACCATCGAGCCCAACACCGGCATCGTACCGGTACCGGATCCACGCCAGGAAACCCTGGCAGGAATCGTCAAGCCGGAACGTACAATCCCGACCACCATGGAGTTCGTGGATATTGCAGGCCTCGTGGCAGGCGCATCCAAGGGTGAAGGTCTGGGCAACCAGTTTCTGGCCAACATCCGCGAAACCGACGCCATTGCTCACGTGGTGCGCTGTTTCGATAACGATAACGTTATCCATGTAGCCAACCAGGTGGACCCGACGGCCGATATCGAGACAATCAATATCGAGCTGGCTCTGGCAGACCTGGACAGCGTTGAGCGCGCCATTACCCGTCTGGCACGGGCCGCCAAGGGGGGCGACAAGGATGCTGTTACGACAAAGGCCATTCTTGAACGCATCCAGCCGCACCTCGCCGAAGGCCAGCCGCTGAGAAGCTTCGCACTCGACAGCGATGAGCTTTCACAGCTCAAGGGGTTCGGCTTCCTGACCCTCAAGCCGACCATGTACATTGCCAACGTCAATGAAGATGGCTTTGACAACAACCCCTATCTCGATATCGTGCGCGCCATTGCAGAACAGGAAGGCGCAGTAGTAGTTCCGGTCTGCAACAAGCTGGAATCCGAAATTGCCGAGCTGGATGACGAAGAACGTGGCATGTTTCTGGAAGAGCTCGGCATGAGCGAACCCGGGCTTGATCGGGTCATTCGTGCAGGCTATGACCTGCTGGGCCTTCAGACCTACTTCACGGCAGGCGTCAAGGAAGTACGCGCCTGGACCGTCAAGTGTGGCGCCACGGCCCCTCAGGCCGCCGGGGTCATCCACACCGATTTCCAGAAGGGCTTTATCCGCGCCGAAGTAGTTGCCTACGACGATTTCGTGGCAAACAACGGTGAACAGGGGGCGAAGGAAGCCGGAAAATGGCGCTTGGAAGGCAAGGACTACATCGTGAAGGATGGGGACGTCATTCACTTCCGGTTTAACGTCTAAAATCCTTGACTTGGCGGGGTCGGATCCGTATTATCCACCCCCGTTCGACGGCTACGTAGCTCAGCTGGTTAGAGCACATCACTCATAATGATGGGGTCCCCTGTTCGAATCAGGGCGTAGCCACCAGAATTTAAAAACCCGCCTTTTGGCGGGTTTTTTCGTTACTGACTGCTCAGCGATCATTGACGGCAGCAAAAAAGGCCACCAGGGCCCGAATGAGATATTCGGGGTCATGCGCGCCTGCCGTTTCACGAATTGAATGCATGGCCCACTGAGGCAATCCGACATCGATAACCGGGATTCCGAGGGCCGTGGCCGTAATCGGACCGATGGTGCTGCCACACCCCATATCAGCTCGCGTCACAAATTCCTGCACCGGTACCTCGGCCATGGCGCAGGCAGTCCGAAACAGGGCCTGCGTTTGACTGTTGGTCGCATATCGCTGATTGGCATTGACCTTGATTACCGGGCCCCCGTTGATTTTTGGCCCATGATTACCGTCATGCTTCTCCGGGTAATTGGGGTGAAGCGCGTGAGCGTTATCACAGGACACCATGAACGAGCGCTGAATCATGCGCACCCATCCCTCACTTCCCCCTTCGCCAACAGCAGATTCATTGATCCGGGACAGTACGTCACGAAGAAAGCTGCCTTCAGCCCCGCTGGCCGACCCACTACCCACCTCCTCATGATCGTTTGCTACCAGCAATACGGCCTGATCCGGAGACGCCTCACACAGCGCCTGCGTTGCACAAAAACACGACAACAGATTATCCAGCCGCGCACTGGCAACAAGCTCGCCGTCCCAGCCGATACAAGCTGCAGGCTGAGTATCATAAAGGCACAGCTCATGACCCAGCACACACTCTATATCCCCTTCGCCCTGCACCCTCAATAGCTCACGAATCAGATCATCCAGCGTACGGCCTTCACCAACCTGCCACAGCACCGGCGACATCTGGGTCTGTGCATTGAAGGTCCGATTCTTGTTGGCTTCTCGATCCATGTGAATGGCCAACGAAGGTATGACAGCAATTGGCTTCCTGGTATTAATTAATATACCTTCAATTGTCTGATCCGGGCGTCGCACATGCACGCGACCCGCCAGCCCGAGATCACGGTCGAACCAGGGCGCCAGCAAGGCCCCTCCGTACACTTCAATGCCAAGCTGCAACCAGTCATCTGACTGAATCAGAGGATTGGCTTTCAGCCGAAGACAAGGACTGTCGGTATGCGCCCCCATCATGGAAAATCCTTCCAGTGGCTTTTCAGGCAATTGAAATGCAATCAGCGCCGTATCATTGCGGGTAACCATGTATCGGCCCCCCGGTGACAGCGTCCATGCTGACCGCTCATCCAATGCCTGATACCCTGCCTGTGACAATTGATCGGTCATGGTGCTGGTTGCGTGCCACGCCGTCGGAGATGCATCGAGAAACCGACACAAGTGGTCCTGTACCCGGGAAGCTGAAACCATAAAAAAAGCCTCGTGATATGCCTGTTGAATGTTTTGGAAGGCGTCATGAATAAAGCCTGCGCCACGCGCAGACAAGTGCAAGGAATTCAGGAACAAGTGTACATGAAACAGGGAGAGCTTCATTGATGAGCCCACGCGTCGTGGCAAGCCAACTGGCCATTACCCTTCTATGGCTGGCCTTCAGCCTGCCGGCTTCTGCCGCCCCCATCACGTCTACCAGTGAACAACAGCAGGCTTCCAGAGAAGTCAGCGAAGCACTGCGCTATGGCCACTATGACGATGTCACTATGGACCAGGCGTGGTCCAAACGCGCCTTTGAGCGCCTTCTGAAGCTGCTTGACCCTCAACATGTCTACCTGCTGGAAAGCGACATCAATGAATTCAGCGGCCTGGAAGACAGTTTTGGTGATGACATCAAGGAAGGCAACCTGGACCCCATCTACGCCTTTTATGACCGCTTCCAGGACCGCCTTGAAGCCCGACTGAATTACGCCATCAACCAGCTAAGGCAAAAGCCTGTCTTTGACTTTTCAGGCAACGAGCGCATGGTACTGGACCGTGAGGACAGCGACTGGGCAGCCAGCAGCGAGGAACTCGATGCCCTCTGGGACAAGCGCATCAAGAACTCCGCACTGACCATGTCACTGTCAAATACCGCAGATGACGACATCGTCAAACAGCTATTGACCCGCTATGAAAATCAGCTTAACCGTATTCGTCAAACCAAGTCCGAAGACGTGATGAGCGTCATCATGAGCGCCGTTACTGGCTCGATCGACCCTCATACTGAATACCTGTCTCCCAGCCAGGGCGAATCCTTTGATATTCAGATGAAATTGTCACTGGAGGGGATCGGCGCCCTGCTGCAAAGCGAAAACGAATACGTCAAGGTGGCAAGCCTGGTACCCGGCGGCCCGGCCGACAAGGGAGGCGCACTGAAACCCGCCGACCGCATCGTTGCGGTGGGCCAGGGGGAAGACGGCGAAATGACCAATGTGATCGGAATGCGGCTTGATGATGTGGTTGACCTGATTCGAGGCGCAAAAGGCTCTATCGTGCGACTTGAAATCATACCTGCCAAGGCCGTTGATGTGACGCAAACCCACGTCATCAAGATCAAGCGAGATACCGTCAAGCTTGAGGATCAGGCCGCCAAGAGCCAGATTGTCACGCTCGAGCGTGACGGTAGACCGGTCAAGGTAGGCGTTATCACCGTACCCGCCTTCTACGTCGATTTCGAAGCCTGGCAGGCAGGCCGCCAGGACTACCGCAGCACAACCCGTGATGTACGCAAGCTGATCGAGAAGCTCAAGGACCAGGACGTGGAAGGCATTGTGCTCGACTTGCGCAATGATGGCGGTGGCGCCCTTCAGGAAGCCAACTCCATGATCGGCCTGTTCATCGACCGTGGGCCCACGGTACAGGTTCGTGATGCCCGTGGTCGCATCAGCCTCTACGGAGACACCGACCGAGGTGTTGCCTACGACGGGCCACTGGCCGTACTGGTCAACCGACTGTCAGCTTCAGCATCCGAGATTTTTGCAGGCGCCATCCAGGATTACGGACGCGGCATCATCGTAGGCACCCGCACCTTCGGCAAGGGAACCGTTCAGACAATGTCGGATTTGAGCCATGGCGAGCTCAAGATGACACGGGCCAAGTTTTACCGAATCACCGGAAAAAGCACCCAGATGAAAGGCGTCACGCCGGACATCAGCTTCCCGAGCATGCTCGACAGCGAGGAAATCGGTGAAAGCGCACTGGACAACGCCCTGCCCTGGGATACCGTCCGCCCGGTCAACTACCGCCGTTACGGCAATCCGGCACGCTGGATGAGTGAACTTGAAAAACGCCACGAACAGCGCGCATCCAACGATCCCAACTTTCGATACCTCGAGCAGGAAGCACGTCTGGCCAGAAAACTGCGGGAACAGACCAGCTCGGTCAGCCTGAACAAGCGTCAGCGCAAAAACGAAATGGATGCCCAGGAGGCGGAGCAACTCTCGCTCGAGAATCAACGCCGGCGCGCACTGAAACTACCCGAGATAAAGGACTGGACTGACAGCCGCGACGACAAGGACAGCGCCACCCCAATTGACGAGGCTGAACTCAATGAAAGTGCTGCCATCCTTTATGATTACCACCAGCTGATGCAGGACCAGTAATCGATCACTCCATCCTGAAAAAAAGCCGCTGATAGGTATCAGCGGCTTTTTTATTTATTCAATAACATTAGCGGTCCAGCCACACCAGCACGTCCATCATGGTTTGATGATCAATGTCGTACTGAGCCATCAGGGCATCAAGCCGCTTCTTGAACTGCTCATCCACATCGTTGCGAGTATCCAGCCCGCGCAGCAACTCACCCAGTTGCGCATCCAGCGCCCACTTCTCCTTTACGGACAAGACGTTTTCACGAGACATGCGAATCCTTTAACACTACTGTCAGCAATAAAAATCAATACATCAGGGAAACCCGTCAGGAAAGCACAGGCAGTATAAATACCTGCAGGCCCGACCGCGATCTACGCGCCATTGACACGAACGCAGGCCAAACACCAGCGGCCACGGGCAGCTGGTGCTGTTCTTTTAGCAAAGCATACGCTTAAAGGCAAATAAATACAGAAAGGTCAAGCATTATCTACATCAGATAAAACCAAGATCGATGAACGACACTAATGGATATGACAATGAAATTCTTGCAGAACCACAAAAAGGAGATTTACCGGCAGGATTTACAAAATGGCTCCCCGAACAGGACTCGAACCTGTGACCCAATGATTAACAGTCATTTGCTCTACCAACTGAGCTATCGGGGAACATACATATTGTAAATTGTAACTCGGACATCAGGGATAATGGCTCCCCGAACAGGACTCGAACCTGTGACCCAATGATTAACAGTCATTTGCTCTACCAACTGAGCTATCGGGGAATGACGTCCTGAGTACGCGGCGTAGTATAAGGATTTTAAATCGCTCGTCAACACCTGTGGTAATGACGCTCCTTATTTTCTACTACACCCATGGCTTACGCCATTTCAAGTGGTGGCTACGCCCTGATTCGAACAGGGGACCCCATCATTATGAGTGATGTGCTCTAACCAGCTGAGCTACGTAGCCAACAACGGCAAGTATCTTACACCATGGAAATTTACATGCAAGTACTTATTTTTACAGGCCTAACTGTCAAAGCGGGAAAACGCGGAAAACAGGTGCGATCAATGCCCTTTTCTTCTCTGGCGTTTACAGGCCGGCACCGTTCAATGTCTGACCCGATGCGCCGATTTCAGTAAAACAATCCTGCAATGAACACTCGAAACGCCGAACTTCTTTTATTGATTGAACGTTCAATAAAAAATGATACACTGACTGTATTAACGGTAATCCCATTATCGCGATACCCGGGAGCAAGCGCATGCCTAAAGTAGGAATGGAGCCCATCCGCCGCCATCAGTTGATCAAGGCCACCATGGAGGCCATCGATGATGTCGGTCTTGCAGATGCCACCATCGCACGCATTGCATCGCGCGCTGGCGTATCGACCGGCATCATCAGCCATTATTTTGGTGGCAAGGGCGGGCTGCTGGAAGCCACCATGCGCCACATTCTTGCTGATCTGGGCGATGCCGTAAGCCAGCGCCAAAGGATGCTGGGCACCAGTGATCCGCGCGCGCACCTCCGGGCTATCGTTGAAGCCAACTTCGATCGCAGTCAGATCAGCCGCAGCGTCATGAAAACCTGGCTGGCCTTCTGGACCACCAGCATGCACCGGGACGATCTGATGCGGCTGCAGCGCGTCAATGACCGCCGCCTCTACTCCAATCTGTGCTTTCAGTTTCGCAAGAAAATGCCTCGTGACGAGGCCCAGAACGCTGCCCGCGGCCTGGCGGCCCTGATCGACGGATTATGGCTTCGCGGTGCACTGGCACCGGAGGGCCTCAATATCCCCAGGGCGATCTGTATCGCGTTTGATTTCATCGATGAACAATTCAACAAGACAGCCGACCACGCCGGCAACCTGGAACAGGCGTGCCGGTAGTTACCTTTTCAATGACACCTCCATTCAACTCAGGGAGCGATGGTATGAGCGTTTTCGAGACCCAGAAGCTTTACATCAACGGTCAGCACGTAGAAGCGACCTCCGGCGAAACCTTCGACACGATCAACCCGGCAACCGGTGAGGTACTTGCCACTGTGCAGCAGGCATCTCAGGCAGATGTCGACAAGGCCGTCGACGCCGCACGTCAGGGGCAGAAGGTCTGGGCGGCAATGACCGGGATGGAGCGTTCACGCATCCTTCGCCGTGCCGTCACCCTGTTGCGCGAGCGCAATGATGAACTGGCTCGTCTGGAAACCCTTGATACCGGCAAGGCCATGAGCGAAACCACGGCGGTGGATATCGTGACCGGTGCCGATGCCCTTGAATACTACGCAGGCCTGGCTACCGCAGTGGAAGGTCAGCAGATCCCGCTGCGCGAGGATTCCTTCGTATATACCCGCCGCGAGCCGCTCGGTGTCTGTGCCGGCATCGGGGCATGGAACTACCCGATTCAGATTGCCTGCTGGAAGTCTGCTCCGGCTCTAGCAACCGGCAACGCCATGGTATTCAAACCCAGCGAAGTCACGCCGCTGACGGCCATGAAGCTGGCTGAAATCCTTACCGAAGCCGGCCTGCCGGACGGTGTATTCAACGTGGTTCACGGCGATGGCCGTGTTGGCGCCATGCTGACCGAGCATATGGGCATCGACAAGATTTCCTTTACCGGTGAAGTCGGGACCGGCAAGAAGGTCATGGCAGCCTCTGCAGCCTCTTCCCTTAAGGAAGTAACCGTGGAACTGGGTGGCAAGTCACCCCTGATCGTCTTTGCCGACGCCGACATTGATCGCGCCGTTGACGGTGCCATGATGGCCAACTTCTACTCTACCGGTCAGGTCTGCACCAACGGCACACGCGTGTTTGTCGAACGCAGCATCAAGGATGACTTTGAAGCACGTCTTCTTGAGCGCCTCAAGAACATCAGGGCCGGTGACCCACTGAAGGAAGACACCAACTTTGGCCCACTGGTCAGCTTCGAGCATATGGAAAAGGTCATCTCCTATCTGGAGCTTGGCCAGCAGGAAGGCGCACGCCTTCTGGCCGGTGGTCACCGCATGACGGAAGGTGAATTTGCAAAGGGTGCCTACGTTGAAGCCACTGTCTTCACCGATTGCACCGATGACATGCGCATCGTCAGGGAAGAAATCTTCGGGCCGGTCATGTCCATACTCGCCTTCGATGACGAAGAAGAAGTCATTCGCCGCGCCAATGATACCGAATACGGCCTGGCCGCCGGGGTCTTCACTGAAAGCCTGAACCGTGCACATCGAGTCATCCACCGGATGGAAGCCGGCATCTGCTGGGTCAATACCTGGGGTGATTCACCTTCTGAAATGCCGGTCGGTGGGTACAAGCAGTCCGGTGTCGGCCGCGAAAACGGAGTGATCACGCTGGGGCACTATACCCGCGTCAAATCAGTGCAGATCGAAATGGGCCCGTTTGAATCCGCCTTCTGAAATCGGCGGGGCCGGCCTGCCGGCCCCCTTCCCTGCGGTGACGCAACCCACGACGACCTGACACGAGGAATACACCATGGCAGATCGCCAGGAATTTGATTACGTCATTATTGGTGCCGGCTCTGCCGGTAATGTACTGGCCACACGTCTGACCGAGGATCGTGATGTAACGGTACTGCTGCTTGAAGCGGGCGGTCCGGACTATCGACTCGACTTCCGGACCCAGATGCCGGCAGCGCTGGCCTTTCCGCTACAGGGAAAAAGGTACAACTGGGCCTTTGAGACCGACCCCGAACCCCATATGGACAACCGCCGGATGGAGTGTGGTCGTGGCAAGGGGCTGGGCGGCTCATCGCTGATCAATGGCATGTGCTATATCCGGGGTAACGCCATGGATCTCGACAGATGGGCCGAACGGCCAGGCCTGTCGGACTGGACCTATGCAGACTGTCTTCCGTATTACCGCAAGGCAGAAAGCCGTGACATCGGCCCCAACGATTACCACGGCGGCACAGGCCCGGTCAGTGTTGCCACACCCAAACAGGATACCAATCCGCTGAATCTCGCCTTTATTCAGGCCGGTGTCGATGCCGGATATCCGCGCACCGATGACCTGAACGGCTATCAGCAGGAAGGCTTCGGCCCGATGGATCGTACGACAACGCCCAACGGACGCCGTGCCTCTACCGCGAGAGGTTATCTTGATACCGCAAGACAGCGCGATAATCTGACCATTGAAGTACACGCCACCACGGACCGCATTCTGTTCGAGGGCAAGCGGGCGGTAGGCGTTACGTATGATCAGAAAGGCACCCGCAAGGAAGTGCACGCTCGCAAGGAAGTACTGCTGTGTGGTGGAGCCATCGCCTCGCCACAGATTCTGCAGCGCTCGGGAGTAGGCGATCCGGAGTGGCTGAGCGAATTGAACATCGATGTGGTTCATGAACTGCCAGGTGTCGGCAAGAACCTGCAGGATCACCTCGAGATGTACATTCAATATGAATGCAAGAAGCCGATTTCGCTCTACCCGTCGCTGAAAATCCATAACCAGCCCAAAATCGGGCTTGAGTGGATGATGTTCGGCAAGGGCATCGGTGCGAGCAATCAGTTCGAGGCAGGCGCCTTTATCCGCTCGGACGACAACGAAGAATGGCCCAACCTGCAGTACCACTTCCTGCCGATTGCCATCAGCTACAACGGCAAGAGTGCAGTCGAGGCACACGGTTTCCAGGCTCACGTTGGATCCATGCGCTCCAACAGCCGTGGCCGCATCAAGCTGCGCTCCACTGACCCGCATGATGCCCCCAGCATTCTATTCAACTACATGGCCGAAGAGCGCGACTGGGAAGAGTTCCGTGCCGGTATCAGGCTCACACGAAACATCATCAATCAGCCGGCCATGGATGAATTCCGGGGCGAGGAAATTGCGCCTGGAGCGCATGTTCAAAGTGATGAAGAGCTCGATGCCTTCGTACGCGAGCATGCCGAAACGGCCTACCACCCCTGCGGCTCCTGCAGAATGGGTGATGATGACATGGCCGTGGTCGATGGCGAAGGACGAGTACACGGCATGGAAGGGCTTCGCGTGATCGATGCGTCACTGATGCCTGTCATTGTTACCGGCAACCTGAATGCCACCACCATCATGATGGCTGAAAAGCTGGCCGACAAGGTACGGGGACGCGCCCCACTGCCGAAATCCGATGCCGACTATTTCAAGGCAGAAGGCCGGCCGGCCCATGAGGCGCCCAAACGCGCCTGATCCCACCGTCGATCAGACCACTGCCTCATGTCATCAAGGCCCGCCACTGGCGGGCCTTTCCGTTTGATATTGACTGAAGAAATCAGCAGCATCTTCTACACCTTTAGCAGGGCTTGGCAGTACAGTGGTTTCTCCTCTACAGTGATTCAAACGACCGTTTAAATATACCGGGAGCCCGCCATGATAACCTTGCTCATCCTAGTGATCACCGCAGGAGCCACCCTGTGGTTACTGGCTCGAGAAGCGGGTGCCAAACCCGTAATGAGCCTTTTCCTCGTGCTGGGAACCGTGGCCCTGTTCCTGCATGCCTGGGTCATAGGAGTGCTCTGGTGGTTGATCGGTATTACCCTGGTCGTCTGCGGCCTTAAAAACGTTCGCCGCCACTGGCTGACGCCCAGACTTTTCAATCTGTTCAAACAGGTGGCCCCCCGGGTTTCGGAAACCGAGCGTATTGCCCTGGAAGCCGGCACGGTATTCTGGGATGGCGAGCTGTTCAGCGGTCGCCCCCAGTGGAACCGGCTGTTCGATCAACGCTGTGACGACTTTACGGAAGAGGAACAGGCTTTCATCGATCATCAGTGCAGCGTGGCTGCCAGCATGTGTAATGCCTGGGAAATTTCAAGAGAGAGAGCCGACCTGCCTGAAGAGCTCTGGGCCTACCTCAAGCGCGAACGTTTCTTCGGCATGATCATTCCGAAACAGTACGGCGGCCTGGGCTTTTCAGCCAGGGCGCAATCTGCCGTACTGCAAAAGCTGTCGATCGATGAAACCCTGATGGTGACGGTCGGCGTGCCCAACTCACTCGGGCCTGGCGAGCTACTGATGAAATACGGCACCGAGGAGCAGAAGAATCACTACCTGCCCCGGCTGGCCGACGGCCGTGAAATTCCCTGTTTCGGGCTGACCGGACCGCGTGCCGGCAGTGATGCGACCTCCATTCCTGATATCGGCCAGGTGTGCCGTCGAATGTTCAAAGGCAAGGAAACCCTGGGCATTGCACTGACCTTTGAAAAGCGCTGGATTACTCTGGCCCCCATCGCCACCGTGGTCGGGCTGGCCTTCCGCCTTTTCGACCCGGAAAAACTGCTGAGTGACATTGAAGATCGGGGCATTACCTGCGCCCTGGTCCCCCGTGACACCGACGGCCTGTCCATCGGCCGCCGCCATCACCCGATCGGCAGCCCGTTCATGAACGGTCCGATTCGCGGCAAGGACGTTTTCATTCCGCTGGACTGGGTCATTGGCGGACCGGACATGGTCGGCCAGGGCTGGAGGATGCTGGTCGAGTGCCTGTCCATCGGACGCTGTATCACCCTGCCGTCAGGATCCAGTGGTGAGGGCCGCTATCTGGTGGGACATGCCGGTGGCTACACGCGCATTCGCCGTCAGTTCAACCAACCGGTGGCCGATATGGAAGGTGTACAGGAAGCCCTCGCTCGACTGGCCAGCCGAGCCTACATTGCACAGGCGGCCGTGATGCATACGGCCAACATGATCGACCACGGCATCAAGCCGGCGGTGCCCTCCGTGATCATCAAGACGCATCTGACCGAGATGGCACGCCAGATGATGATTGATGCGATGGATGTCCATGGCGGCAGGGCCGTAACGCTTGGACCGCGTAACTACATCGGGCTGGCCTTTGCAGCCACGCCGGTATTGATCACGGTAGAAGGGGCCAACATCATGGGGCGCAGCCTGATGATCTTCGGTCAGGGCGCCATTCGCTGCCATCCTTACGTGCTCAAGGAGCTGGCGGCCAAGGATCAGGATGACCTGATTGCCTTTGATGGTGCCGTGTTCAGTCACATCGGGTTTGTGGCCGGCAACGGGGCTCGAAGCCTGCTGCATGGTCTGGGACTGACCAGACCCGCTTCCAGCATCGATGCTACCCTTGCATCGCATGCGCGGGCCATCGACCGACTGAGCAGTGGCTTTGCCCTGTGTGCCGATGCTGCCATGGGATCACTGGGCAGCCAGCTCAAGCGGCGTGAGATGCTCTCGGCTCGACTCGGTGACACCCTGTCCAACCTTTATCTGGCCTCGATGGTCATCAAGCAGGCCAATGAGCGCGCTCTGGTGGAAGAAGAACACGGCCTATTGAATTTCAGCCTCGACCGGCTGCTCTACAATGCCGAAAAGGGATTGATCGACTTTCTCGCCAACCTGCCCAACCGAGCACTGGCCACAATATTGAAGCCGTTGATCTTCCCCCTTGGGCGGCGTCACCAGATCCCCTCGGACCAGGTTGCCCGGCGCATTGCTCAGGCCATTTCGACCGACACACCACTTCGTCATCGCCTGACCGAACTGACCTGGGACACATGGCAGGAAGGCGATCGCGAAAATCCGCTGTATCGTTACAACTGCCTGCTCAGGGATCAGGCTCGGGCAGAACCGCTTTATAAAAAGCTTCAGAAGGCTCAATCCCGGGGTGATATACCGGCCCACAAGCTGCACCCCGAGCAACGGATTGAAGCCGGTATCGCCAGTGGTCTGCTCAGTGCCGAAGAAGGCGAATTCATGATTGCCTTCGAAACCGAGGTACTGGACATGCTGACCGTCGATGACTTCGACTTTGATGCCTTTGCACTGGATAAACATCACAGCAGCGCTCATCACTTCGAGTGACCCCACCGCGGCAGGATGCCTTGTTATCCTGCCGTTTGTTTATGGCATTTCCTTCAGGTTTGTTTTCCTACCTGCCCGCTTTTCTTTATGCTGTAGACACTTCCTTTTCAAATATCAGGTCAATTCAGCACGGTAAGCCTGCCTGCCGACCTGCCCCAGTAGATTTGATTTCAACCGGATGTCACTGATGACCTCACCCAAGGCCCCAGCCCGCCCACTCGTGCGGCGTCCCCTGTTCTGGGTTGTATTGATTGCGGCCCTGCTCTTGATCGCACTGACCGTATCAAGATTCAACCACACCCCTGATGACAAGACAGGCCAGCCAGCGGCCCCGACCACGGCTGTTTCAACACAACAGGCGATCGAGGCCGATTTCCCGGTAGAAGTCACCGCACTGGGTACCGTCAAGTCTCTGAAAGGCATCGAGGTCCGCCCCCGCGTCGAAGGTGAATTACTGTCGGTAGATGTCAGAGAAGGCCAGCAGGTAAAAAAAGGCGATGTCATTGCCCGGATAGATCCCCGCAGCTACCAGGCACAGCTTGATCAGGCCCGAGGGCAACTGGCCCAGGACCAGGCACAGCTGTCCACGGCCCGGGATGATCTGGCACGCTATCAAAAGCTGATCAAAACCAATTCCATCTCGCGACAGGATCTTGAAACCCAGCAGCAGCTGGTCAGGCAATATACCGGCACGGTCGCTTCGGACAAGGCCAGCGTTGAGGATGCAAAAGTACAACTCGATTACACGACACTGACCGCGCCGATCGATGGCCGCATCGGTATCCGCAACGTGGACCCCGGCAATATTGTCCAGCTCGGGGACGAAGACCCGCTGATGACCCTGACAGACCTTTCCGCCATGAGCGTGGTCTTTTCCCTGCCATCTCGCTACCGCAATGATATTCTGCCACGCTTCGATGCTGGCCAGCCCCTGAAGGTCACGGTGCTCGATGATGCTGATGCTCCCCTGGCAACAGGTAGCGTTACCGGTGTGGACAGCATGATCAATACCGCTACCGGCACGCTCAGGCTGCGTGCTCGTGTCGACAATGATGAAGCCTCGCTCTACCCCAATCAGTTCGTCAATGTCCAGCTGGTGCTGCATACCCTGAAAGGGGCTGTCGTTCTGCCGCGCTCTGCCATTCAGACCAGTGACGACAAAAACTTTGTCTACCACGTCGAGGGCGACAAAGTCTCACGCCGCCCTGTCACTCTGGCCGCTGACAGTGATACGCGGGTAGCCGTGGCAGAGGGGGTATCGGCAGGAGATGACATCGTTGTGGACGGCGTTGATCGGCTGAGCGATGGTGCCAGAGTCAAGGTGGTGAGCCACGCCCTGCCAGGTGACCCGGCTTCCGAGGCCAAGGGCAGTCCCACCGACCCAGCAGATGCCGAGCCGGACGCATGAACCCGTCTCGTCTGTTCATACAACGCCCCATTGCCACCACGCTGGTGATGGTCGCCATACTGATCACCGGCATCCTTGCCTACCGGTTACTGAGCATTGCCTCCCTCCCGCAGGTGGATTATCCGACGATCCAGGTCAAGACCCTGTATCCCGGCGCAGGGCCGGACATCATGCTGTCCCACGTTACTGCTCCACTGGAAGACGAGCTGGGCGAGATTTCCGGACTGGATACCATGAGTTCCACCAGCACGGGGGGCGCCTCGCTGATTACCCTGCGCTTCGGCCTGGATATCGATATCGGCACCGCAGAACAGGACGTTCAGGCTGCCATCAATCAGGCCAACAGCCTGCTGCCGAAGGATTTGCCCCAGCCACCGAGCTATAGCAAGGTCAATCCGGCCGATACGCCGGTACTGACGCTGGCCATTACCTCGAGCACGCTGCCGCTGACCAGGGTCCACGACCTGGTGGATACCCGTGTAGCTCAGAAAATTTCCCAGATTACCGGCGTAGGCGAAGTATCGGTCATCGGTGGTCACAAACCGGCCGTACGCGTACGCGTTGATACCCGTAAGCTGGCCGCCCGCGGGCTGGATATGGAAGACGTTCGTACAGCCATCAGCAATGCCAACGTCAACCTTGCCAAGGGCAGCCTGTATGGCCGCTACCGTACCCTGACCCTGGATGCCAACGATCAACTGACCTCGGCTGATCAGTATCGTCGCCTGATTCTGACGCACGACAACGGCGCCGTACTGCGTCTGGCCGATGTGGCCGAGGTCACCGATGGCAGTGAGAATGCCTACCTTTCGGCCACGGCAGACGGGACGCCGGCCATCATTCTCAATGTCCGACGACAGCCGGGCGCCAACGTTATTCAGGTGGTGGATAACATCAAGCGGCTACTGCCATCCCTGGAACGCACCCTGCCCGGCAATCTGTCAGTCAACGTCATGAATGATCGCACCACGACCATTCGCTCTTCCATTGACGATGTACAGTTCGAACTGGTGCTGGCAATCGCGCTGGTCGTCATGGTGACCTTTCTGTTTCTGCGCGATATTCCTGCCACCATCATCCCGAGCCTGGCCGTGCCCCTTTCACTGGTAGGCACCTTCGGCGTGATGTACCTGCTCGGCTTCAGCCTGAACAACCTGTCATTGATGGCCCTGACCATCGCAACCGGGTTCGTGATCGATGATGCCATCGTGGTGCTGGAAAACATCATGCGGCATATCGAAAATGGCGACCGCCCCTACAAGGCTGCCCTCAAGGGATCGCGGGAAATCGGCTTTACCATCGTATCGCTGACAGTCTCGCTGCTGGCGGTATTGATCCCACTGCTGTTCATGGGTGATGTCGTGGGCCGACTGTTTCGGGAATTTGCCATGACACTGGCCATCTCGATCGTCATCTCCGCATTTGTGTCGCTGACGCTGACCCCGATGCTGTGCTCGAAGATGCTGAAGGCACGCCCTGAAAAGGCAGGAAACGATGCCCGTCGCCGGACCCTGTTCGAGCGACTAGGCAGTAGCTACGCTCGAGCCCTTTCCAGAGTGATGCACCATCAGCGCCTGACCCTGCTTGTGGCACTGGGCACGTTTGGCGTGACCGCAGTCCTGTATCTCTCCATCGCCAAGGGGTTGTTCCCAACCCAGGATACCGGCCTGATCCAGGGGATCTCCGTGGCAAGCCAGGACACTTCCTACCAGGCCATGACGGCCCGCCAACAGGCACTGGTCAAGGCGCTGATCAAGGATCCGGCCGTGGAGAGCATTACCTCCTTCATCGGTATTGATGGCACCAACACCACCCTCAATACCGGGCGCCTGCAGTTGAGGCTGTCCCCGATCGGTGGTCGTGACGACAGCCGCGAAGTCATTACCCGATTGCAACATCGCGTAGCCGATCTGCCGGGGATAACCCTGTACCTGCAACCGGTGCAGGATCTGACACTCGAAGACAGCGTCAGCCGCAATCAGTATCAGTTCACGCTCACCAATACCGACCGGAAAAGACTGGATCAGGAAGTCCCGCGCCTGATTGATCAGCTGGCGCGCTCACCGGTGCTGTCCAGCGTATCGACCGACCTCCAAAACAACGGGCGCAAGCTCATGGTGACCATCGATCGAGACCGGGCCAGCCGGCTGGGCGTATCCGTGGCCGATATCGACAATGCCCTGTATAACGCCTTTGGTCAGCGCCTGATTTCCACCATCTTCACCCAGTCAAACCAGTACCGTGTCGTCCTGAGTGTTGACCAACAGCATCAACAGGGACCATCCGCACTGTCGAGGCTTTATGTGGTGGATGACAATGACAACCGCATTCCGCTATCAACATTGACAAATATCAGCGAAACCACCACGGCGCTGTCCATTCAGCGACGAGATCAGTTCCCGTCGGCACTGATCTCGTTTGATGTTGCCGAAGGCTACTCTCTTTCCCAGGCCTTTGATGCCATTGATGATGCCAGACAGGCCAGCCGGCTTGATGCCGGTACCGAGCTTGCCTATCGCGGAGCGGCACTGTCGTTCTCGTCATCAACAAGCAATACGCTCTGGCTGGTACTTGGTGCCATCGTCACGATGTACATCGTGCTGGGGGTACTTTATGAAAGCTTCATTCACCCACTGACGATTCTATCGACCCTGCCGTCGGCGGCCATTGGGGCCCTGCTGGCACTGATGGCAAGTGGCAATAACCTGGGGATGGTCGGCATCATCGGCATCATCCTGCTGATCGGTATCGTCAAGAAAAACGCCATCATGATGATCGACTTCGCCCTTGATGCCGAACGCCATCAGGGCCTGGCGCCTGAGGATGCCATCTATCAGGCTGCCTGCCTGCGCTTCAGGCCCATCATGATGACGACCTTTGCGGCCCTGCTCGGCGCCCTGCCACTGATGTTCGCCAGCGGATATGGTGCCGAGCTCCGCCAGCCCCTCGGGCTGGCCATGGTCGGAGGCCTGATGGTCAGCCAGCTGCTTACCCTGTTTACCACGCCGGTGATCTATTTGTTCTTTGACCGACTGGCCGGTCGATGGCGCCGCACGTCGAACACCGGCGGCCCGGAGACCGAGCCTGCAGATCCCGACCATGGAGCGCACCCGTGAGCCTGTCATCGCCCTTCATTCGGCGACCGATTGCCACGGTACTGCTGTCGCTGGCCATTATCATGGCCGGTACGCTGTCCTACTTTCGGCTGCCGGTGGCCCCGCTGCCGGATGTGTCGTTTCCGGTCATCATGGTCAGCGCCAACCTGGCCGGCGCCAGCCCTGAAACGATGGCATCGACGGTTGCCACTCCCATTGAGCGGTCGCTGGGCAGCATTGCAGGTATCAGTCAGATGACGTCGTCCAGTTCGACTGGCTCAACGCGCGTCATCATTCAATTCGACATGGACAAGGACATCAACGATGCAGCGCGGGAAGTGCAGGCAGCTCTGAATTCGGCCCAGGCCCTGCTGCCCAGCGCCATGAAAAGCCGCCCGACCTACCGCAAGTTCAATCCGGCGGATTCGCCGATCATGATCCTGAGTCTGACCTCGAGCACCCTGAGCCAGGGAGCGCTGTACTCCATGGCAGATGAGCAGGTCTCACCCAGGGTAGCGCAGGCCAAGGGCGTCGGTAACGTGTCAGTGGCCGGCAGCTCATCCCCGGCCATACGCATCAACCTGAACCCGGTCAGGCTGGACCATGCCGGCATTGCGCTCGATCAGGTCAGCGCAGCCATCAGCAATACCAACAGCAACGCCCCCAAGGGCTTTGTTCACAGCGGGCTGTATCGCTGGGAAGTGGACAGCAACAGCCAGTTGTTTGATGTCGATAGCTACCGTCAGCTGATATTGAGCGATGATGGCAAGGGCAACATCATACGACTGGGTGATGTGGCACGGATCGGCCGGGGCGTTGAAGATATCTACCGGGTCGGTTTTCTGAACGAGACGCCAGCAGTGCTGATGGTCGTGACGGCCGCCAGCGGGGCCAACGTCATCGAGACCATCGACGGTATCAAGGCCCGAATGACAGATATCGCCCGTAGCCTGCCTGCCAGCGCGCAGCTGACTACGGTCATGGATCGCTCTCCAGGCATACGGGGGTCACTGCACGAAACCCAGCTTACCCTGCTGCTGGCCGTAGCTCTGGTGGTAATGGTGGTCTTCGTCTTTCTGCGCAGCGGACGGGCGACGCTGATTCCCAGTGCCACCATTCCAGTGTCAGTGCTGGGAACGTTCGGCATGATGTATCTGCTGGGCTACTCCCTCGACAGCCTGTCACTGATGGCCCTGATCGTAGCCATCGGGTTTCTGGTCGATGACGCCATCGTGGTCACCGAAAACATCGCACGTCATATCGAGCGCGGCCTGCCCCCCATGCGCGCCGCCCTTGAAGGTGCACGAGAAGTCGGCTTTACAGTGATGTCGATGAGCCTGTCACTGGTGGCTGTCTTTATACCCCTGCTGCTGCTCGGCGGGATAGCGGGTCGGCTTTTCCATGAATTTGCCATGACCCTGTCCATTACCGTACTGGTATCACTGGTCGTATCATTGACCCTGACACCCATGCTGTGCGCCCGCTGGCTGAAGCCGCATCATGCCTCCGAACCCGGCCGAATGACTCGATGGGTCAATCACCTGGGCGAGATGTTCAACCGCGGCTACGCCCGCAGCCTGGATATGGCCCTGCGTCACCGGCGGCTGACCCTTTTGTCGCTGGTCGCGGTCATTGTTCTGAATGGCTACCTTTATGCCGCCATCGACAAGGGCTTTATCCCTGACCAGGATACCGGCCGACTGATGGGTACGGCCAAGGCCGACCAGGGCATCTCGTTCAATGCCATGACAGCCAAGCTCGACACCCTGCGGGCGCGGCTGCTGGCCAATCAGAACGTGCACCAGGTGCTCGGATTTGTTGGCGGCAGTGGCCCGGGCGGCGGCGGCAGCAATTCAGCAACGCTCTTCATCACCCTGAAAAACGAGCGCACCCAGGACACCCGGACCATTGCCAATGAGCTGACAGCCAGCACCAGCGACATGGCAGGCATGAGCGTCTACATGCGCGCTCTGCAGGATCTTCAGTTTGGTGGCCGGGAAAGCAATGGGCAGTATGAGGTCACACTGAAAAGCGACAACCTGTCCCTGCTCAATGAATGGGCACCCAGGGTGCAGGAAAAACTGAGAAGCGTGGATGCCATTACCAGCGTCAGCTCCGACAGCCAGAGTCAGGGGCTGTCACTGACACTTCAGGTAGATCGAGACAAGGCGTCTCGGCTGAGAGTCGACATGACCACGATCGATACCCTTTTGCAGGGGGCCTTCAGCCAGAAGCAGGTCGCCAGTGTCTATCAGGGAGCCCACCAGTACTACGTCATCATGGCACTGGATGCCCGCTATCGGCGCTCGGCAGATATTCTGTCGCGCCTCCATGTGTTCAACAGGGACGGCGACCGGATTCCCCTGTCGGCCTTCAGCCATGTCGAGCGCACCAACACGCCGGTCAGCGTCAGCCATCAGAACCAGTTTGCTGCTACCACGGTATCCTTCAACCTGGCCGATGGGGCCACTCTGGACGCTGCCACGACGCGTATCAACGAGGCGCTGGATCAGCTCGGCCTGCCTACCGCCATTCAGGCTGGCTTTGAAGGCGGGGCGGCCAGATACCAGGAAGGTGCCTCTGCCATGCCGCTGATCATTCTGGGCGCACTGGTGACGGTCTACCTGGTGCTGGGCATTCTATATGAAAGTTATATTCATCCATTGACCATACTGTCCACCCTGCCCTCCGCCGGTATCGGTGCACTGCTGCTGCTCATGCTATTGGGTAAGCCCTTTACCCTGATTGCCGCCATCGGCATCATCCTGCTGATCGGTGTGGTCAAGAAAAATGCCATCATGCTGGTGGATTTTGCGCTCGACGCAGAACGCAATCGCAAACTGCCACCGATTGAAGCGATCCGTGAAGCCGCACTGGTGCGTTTTCGCCCCATCATGATGACGACACTGGCCGCCATTCTGGGCGCGCTGCCATTGATGTTCGGCACCGATGAAAATGCAGACATTCGCGCACCGCTGGGTATTTCAATCGTCGGGGGGCTGATTGTCAGTCAACTGCTGACCCTCTATACCACGCCGGTGGTATATCTGTATCTGGACAAGTTGCGGCGAGGCAGAAAAGCTACTGACGAGTAAGGGCGGGATACCACCCCCTGCAGGATCAGGGGGTGGGGCATGTCAGCCGGCGCTGAGGGATGGCGCTTCGGCAAGGGCCGTAGTGAAGCGGTTTTTCCATTCTTCAAACAGCTCCGACTTGTGCTTGAAGCTTCGAAGAATGACGTCTTCATCAAAGCTGACGGTTTCCGGTGCCTCATGAAGGGAGGTCACCCGCGCCAGCTGGTTGAACCCGACCCGGCTGCCGGTATCCGCGTAAAACCACTTGTTGAACCCCAGAGCATGGAAAAACTGCTCCAGACGTGGATCGCGGGTTTCCACCCGAAGACTGGTGGTGGCCGTCAGCCGTTCCACCAGCTCACGCCCATATCCCTGTCCGCGCACGTGTTCAGGGGTTACCATCAGCTTCAGCTCCAACCCTTCGCCTTCGATATCCAGCACCAGAAGCGCAGTGCTCAAGACCTTCTGACGGGCATCAAGCAGGGCCACCACTCGGGCCGCATCGTTATCTATCAGGGCAGCCAGGGCCCCGGTAAATACAACCAGCGGCTTGAGGCCGGCCTGCTTGCCATATACTTCGGCGCACATCAGCGCCACGCAGCTGTCACGCTGCGCCTTGTCCTTGATTTCGGCCACTCTCATGCGGAGACTCTTTATTACTGAACACGCCCGTATTTGATGCATACGATTTCACCGCGGAGCCTAGCACAGCCAGCGTCGATCGCGCAGTAAAACAGCATGCACCGCTGGCAGGTACCTGCAACACGCTATACTTTTTACCCGGTGAGCTTCACCGCTATTTTCTACCGCAGGACAGATTCAACATGGCACTTCCACAATTTATCGGCCATCGGGGATACAGCGCCCGAGCACCTGAAAACACTCTGTCTGCACTGCATGCAGCCGCGGATGCAGGCATTGCCTGGGTCGAACTCGATGTACAGTGCCTGGGCGATGGCACGCCGGTCATCTGGCATGACACCCACGTCCGACGGTGCAGTGATGGCAAGGGCCGGCTCAAGGAGCTGACCCTGGCCGAGGCCAGACAACTTGATGTAGGACGCTGGTTCGATCCGCGCTTTGAAGGCGAGCGCATGGCCACGCTCAAGGAAGCGCTGGATGTCATTGCCGAGCGCGGACTGGGACTCAATCTGGAGTTCAAACTGGATCATCGGGACGAGCCGTCCCCACTGATTGATGCGGTGCTTCCGATTCTGAACGGCGGGTTACCGCGAGAGCGCCTGCTGATGTCGAGCTTTTCAAACGACGTGCTTGATGAGATACGCCAGCGGGATAAAAAAGCCCCCCTGGGGATTCTGTTTAGCGAGGAAATACCCAGAGACTGGCTCTGGGACGCGGAACGGCTGGAACCAGAGAGCATCCACGTCGACTGGCGCTACATGAACGAAGCGAGGGCGCGGGAAATCATCGAAGGCGGCATGGCACTGGTCTGCTACACCGTGAACGACCCCGACAGGTTCAATGACTGGTGGGACATTGGTGTCACCAGCGTCATCAGTGATGACCCATTGCGTTTTGATCGCTTCACCCGGGCACTCGAGAACTGATGGGGCGGTGGCCGTTCCATGACGGCCACCGACATCTCCCGGGGCAGGATATCAGAAGAAGAGTCGACGCAGCGCAGCGCCCGCATCAGGATCACGCATGAAGCTTTCACCAACCAGAAAGCCATTGACGTCATGCGCCTGCATACGGTGCACATCGTCGCGGGTGGCAATGCCTGATTCCGTGATGACGGTCACACCATCGGGAATCATCGGCAATAGACTGAACGTGGTATCAAGCGATGTTTCAAACGTATGCAGGTCGCGATTGTTGATTCCCACGAGAGTCAGATCCAGCGCCAGTGCACGATTGAGTTCGAGGGCATCATGCACTTCCACCAGCACATCCATATCCAGGTTGCGGGCCTGATCGTGAAGGGCCTTGAGCGCGTCATCATCCAGAGCAGCCGCAATCAGCAGAATACAATCCGCGCCCAGTGCCCGGGCCTCGAGCACCTGATAGGGATCAATCACAAAGTCCTTGCGAAGCACCGGCAGTGCACAGGCATCGCGGGCTGCCATCAGGTATTCATCACAGCCCTGAAAAAAGTCGACATCGGTCAATACCGACAGGCAGCTGGCACCGGCCTCTTCATATTCCCGTGCAATATCAGCCGGCCTGAAATCCTCGCGAATAACCCCTCTGGACGGAGAAGCCTTCTTGACTTCGGCAATCACCGCCGGGTCACCGGCCAGCATGGTACGCTCAAGTGCCTTGATGAATCCGCGGGGCATCGGAGCCTGCTTGACCCGGGCCTTGAGGGCGTTCAGTGGTGCAATGGCCTGACGCTCGATGACTTCTTCGCGCTTGCGCGCGATGATACGGGCCAGAATGGTGGGCAACTCACTCATCTGCCACTCCTGCAAAAACAGACGTGAAATGGGACAACTCGCGCAAACGCTCTGCTGCCAGGCCGGTATACAGGGCATCCTGGGCCATGGCCACGCCCTCCTTGATCGAGGAGGCAATACCTGACACGTAAATGGCAGCCCCTGCATTATAGGCCACCATATCCGCAGCAGGACCATCACCTTTCAACGCCGTCTTCACCATCGCCAGACTTTCTTCGGCATTGGACACCTTGAGCGTCTCCAGTGAGCTGCGCGACAGCCCGACGTCTTCCGGTGTCAGGGTATAGGTCGTGATCTCCCCGTCCTTCAGCTCCGCGACATGGGTTACTCCGGCAATCGACAGCTCATCCAGACCATCCTCGGCATGAACGACCAGGGCATGAGTACTGCCGATGCGACGAAGCACCTCTGCAAAGGGCTCGATCAGCGAGGCATCATAAACACCGATCACCTGTTGCCGTGCACCGCTTGGATTGGTCAATGGCCCGAGAATATTGAACATCGTCCGGACCCCGAGCGACTGGCGCACCGGCACCGCGTGACGCATGGCCGTATGGTGATTCGGCGCAAACATGAACCCGACACCAACGTCTTCGATACAGCGACCGATCTGCGCCGGAGTCAGATCCAGCGTGACGCCGGCCCGCACCAGCAGATCAGCGCTGCCGGAGCTGCTGGAAACGCTGCGCCCGCCATGCTTGGCCACATGGGCGCCTGCTGCTGCGGCTGCAAAGCACGAGGCTGTAGACACATTGAACAACCCTGCACCGTCTCCGCCGGTCCCTACGATATCGACCACATTGTCAGCCTGAACCCGGACGGGCGTCATCAGCTCACGCATGACCTCAACAGCCGCCGTGATTTCGTCGACGGTCTCCCCCTTCATGGCAAGACCGATCAAGAACCCGCCCATTTGAACCGGGTCGGCCTGGCCACTCATCATTTGATGCATGACCTCACGCATTTCCTTTAGCGCAAGGTGCTCGCCCCGTGTGACACGAGTGATGGCTTCTTTCAGTTCCACGACAATCCTTCCTGTAGTTGTTTCAACCTGAGTGAGGCGTGTGCGCCGGCGGCTCAGGCGACTGCCCGCGTGGTGATCGGACATTCGCCTCGTTCGAGAAAGTTCGCCAGTAGCTGATGGCCCTGACGCGTCAGGATGGATTCCGGGTGAAACTGGACTCCTTCGATATCAAGGGTCCGATGGCGCAGCCCCATGACGAGCCCGGGCGTGACATCATCATCACCGGTAAGGGCCGTGATCTCCAGGCAGTCCGGCAGGCTGTCACGATCGACTACCAGCGAATGATACCGGGTCACCTCCAGCGGGTTTTCAAGCCCCTGGAAGACCCCCACGCCTTCATGATGCACCAGCGAGGTCTTGCCATGCATGACCTGCGGTGCACGCACGACCTGACCGCCATAAACCTGACCAATGGCCTGATGGCCCAGGCAAACACCCAGTATGGGCAACCGGCCGGCATATTCGCGTATCAATGCCATGGAAATGCCCGCCTCGTTCGGCGTGCACGGGCCCGGCGACACGATCAGGTGCGTAAATGATTTTCCGGCAATGTCTTCAAGCGTGACGGCATCGTTGCGGAGGGTTTCGACTTCGGCACCCAGCTCCCCCAGATACTGCACGATGTTGTAGGTAAAGCTGTCGTAATTATCGATCATCAGTACAGACATGATGTACTACTCCTTGCGTATCAAACCATCCGCCGACCGCGCCAGGGGAAGACACAAAAATGCCGCCCTAGCGGCGGCATCGTCGATCACACAAACACACGCTGGCCGCCTGTCTTCTAGCGAGGCCACCAAGCGCCGAGGCGCGAAACGAGTGTAGTTGTCGTGATCATCATACAATGCATAGTGTGTTGCCCGCAGAACCATGTCAAGGCCCGCATCATGCGGCGGGCCTTATAAGATCAGTCCAGATTATCGAGCCCTTTTTCAGCCATTGCGACCGCCTTGAACATGGCACGCCGCTTATTGAGGGTTTCCTGCCATTCGTCGTCCGGGTCGGAATCGGCCACGATGCCACCGCCCGCCTGCACGTGCAGTTCACCCCGCTTGATGACGGCAGTACGGATGGCAATCGACATGTCCATGTTGCCGGACCAGGACAGATACCCTACCGCCCCCGAATAGATCCCCCGCTTGACCGGCTCGATTTCGTCAATGACCTCCAGCGCCCGGATCTTGGGCGCGCCGGACAGGGTGCCTGCCGGGAAGGTGGCTCGCAGAACATCCATCGGCCCGAGCGACGGCTTTATGCGCCCCACCACATTGGACACGATATGCATTACATGCGAATACCGCTCGATGCTCATGTTATCGGTCAACTCGACGGTTCCCGGCTGACTGATCCGGCCAACATCGTTACGGCCCAGATCGATCAGCATCAAGTGCTCGGCACGCTCCTTCGGATCGGCCAGCAGTTCAGCTTCAAGGGCCAGGTCTTCTTCCGCGGTGGCGCCACGATGACGCGTTCCGGCAATGGGGCGAAGCGTAATCTCGTCACCCTCGAGCCGCGCCAGGATCTCGGGCGATGCGCCCACGACGTGGTGGTCGTCCAGGTTGAAGAAAAACATGTAGGGGGACGGGTTCAGGTAACGCAGCGCCCGGTACAAATCCAGCGGCGGAGCCGAAAAGGGAATCGACATGCGCTGGGAAGGTACACACTGCATGACATCGCCGGCCAGGGTGTATTCCTTGATGCGACGAACGGCGTCCTTGTAGCCCTCTTCCGAGAAGCTCGCAAAGAAATCATTCTCGCCAATGTCGTCGCGACCGGAGCCCGGACTGGATGCCGACAACATGGTGGCCCGCAGTTGGGCTTCCAGCACATCAAGACGCTGATAAGCGCCGCGCAGGGCCTCCTCTCGAGATGGATCCGCATGCACAACCAGTGTCAGCTGGCCTGAAAGGTTGTCGAATACCACGACTTCCTCGGCCACCATCAGCAGAATATCCGGTACATCGATGGGGTCCGGCTTCTCGACGCCCTGCAGGCGTGGTTCGATATAACGAATGGTGTCGTAACCGAAGTACCCGACCAGACCACCGGTAAAGCGCAACGTATCTTCTTCCGGCACCTTGAATCGCTGCCGGTACTGATCGATCCAGGCCAGCGGGTCCGTTACCTGTGTAGCACCGGCATCCTCACCATCCATGAAATGACGGATGGTAAAGCCACGAACTTCAATTCGCTCGCGGCACGGCAGCCCGATAATAGAGTAGCGGCCCCACTTTTCACCCCCCTGTACGGATTCGAGCAAAAAGCTCCATGGCGCGTTGGCCAGCTTGAGATAGGTAGACAGCGGCGTATCAAGGTCGGCCAGAATACGGCGTGAAACAGGAATACGGGTATAACCGGCATCAGCCAGTTCATTAAAGCGTTCAGGTGTCATGGGGGGGTCTCGGCAAGCGCGTCAGGCGCATGAATAACAGGAAGCGAAGGCCCGGGAATCAGGCCGGAAACAGGGCGCTCGTTATCCTCGCCAGCCCGCCGCATTGCATCTGCAGGCGTCCGGCGTTTCGAATATGGGCATGGCAATATCCTGATCTTCATTGAAAAAAGGCCCCGGCGCGGGGAAATTTACCCTAAACGAGTTCAATCAGTGATTCAACAATCACATCCGGGCCGGCGTCAGCGATCGGCTGGCCGTGATTATAGCCATAGGGCACGCCCAGTGTACGGCACCCTGCTGACTGCCCGGCACGAACGTCATGCACTGAATCCCCGACCATCAGGGTCTGACCCGGCCGTGCCCCGACCTGCTCCATCACATGTAAAAGCGGTAGCGGATCGGGCTTTTTGTGAAGCAGGGAGTCTCCCCCGATCAACAGGGTAAAGTAGCCGCCCAGCTGCAGCCCTTCGAGCAGCGGCGCAATGAAGCGCGATGGCTTGTTGGTCACCAGCACCTGCGTCAGGTTACGAGCCTTCTGGGCAGCAAGGCACTCATGTACCCCCGGATAGACCCGGGTAGCACGGCAGGCGTAACGGCCATAATGATGCAGAAACCGCTCATGGAGTGCATCGACCAGCGCCTTGTCCGGTGGTGCCATCAACCCTTGATCACTGGCCGCCCCCAACGCACGCTCGACCAGTACCAGCGATCCGTTGCCAACCCACTGACGCACGGCCTCTTCCCGGGGGACCGGCAGGTGGCGTTCGCTCATGGTCTCCTGAAGCGCAAACGTCAGATCCGGGACAGAATCGATCAGCGTGCCGTCCAGGTCATAGGCAATCAACGTAATGCCCTCCAGTACCTCGTGCATGTGCTACTCCCCTGTCTGTATGTTCATGTCCTGGCTGATTGTGCCATCAGCCTGCTTCGGTATGTCATGGCGCCATCAGTAAGAGTATTCTTGGAACTCCATTTTTTCCATTGCTGACAGCAACTTGAATTCACAAGGGCTAATTGAAGCAGGGTAAGGTACTCCCTCGAGGCCCCTGACAGGAAAACATCATGAATGCTCCTCGTATTGTAATTGTAGGCGGCGGTGCCGGCGGCCTTGAGCTGGTCACACGTCTGGGCAAGAAACTTGGCAAGAAAAAGAAAGCCGATATCGTGCTGGTCGACCGGGACCAGACGCACGTCTGGAAACCATTACTGCACGAAGTGGCTACCGGAAAACTGGACTCCGGGCTTGATGAAGTGTCCTATCAGGGCCACTCCCGCCACAATGGCTATCGGTTTCAGCGTGGCACCATGACCGGCCTTGATCGTGAAGCCCGCCGCATCCATCTGGCCGCCATCGCAGATGAAGACGGCCATGAAATCCTGCCACAGCGTACGCTGGATTATGACTACCTGGTACTTTCCCTGGGCAGCGTCTCGAACGATTTCGGCACCCCCGGTGTCAGCGACAACTGCTACTTTCTGGACAGTACCCTGCAGGCCGAACAGTTTCGCAAGGCGCTGCTGAACACGTTCCTGCGCCATAATCATCAAAACGATGACCAACAGACACCACTTACGCTGGCCATCGTGGGGGCCGGGGCAACCGGCGTGGAACTCTCGGCCGAACTGCTTGATGCCACCGACATGCTCAACAGCTATGGCGTCACCCGCGTGGACCGGCACAAGCTCAAGATTCATTTGATTGAAGCTGCCCCACGCGTGCTGCCGGCCCTGCCCGAGCGCATAAGCCAGCCAGTGCATCGTCAGCTTGACCGACTCGGCGTTCAGCTGCACGTGGATACCCGGGTAACCCAGGCCGATGAACATGGTTTTGAAACCGGAGACGGCAAGCGCATCGAGGCAGACCTTTCCGTCTGGGCAGCAGGAGTCAGGGCCCCGGCCTTTCTATCCGAGCTGGGGCTGAGTACCCGACCGAATCATCAGGTGCTGGTACATCAGAATATGCAAAGCGTGGATGACGCCAACATCTTTGCCTTTGGTGACTGCGCAGCCTGCCCCCAGCCAGGAGACAAGTTTGTTCCACCTCGAGCCCAGGCGGCCCATCAGCAGGCCAACCTGCTGTTCAGGAACATCCTGGCCGCAATGGAGAACAAGCCCCTCAAGGACTTCAACTATCGGGATCTTGGCTCATTGATATCACTGGCTCATTTCGATGCTGTCGGCAATCTGATGCGCAGCTCTTCTTCCAGGGGCCTGTTCGTGGAAGGGAAACTGGCGAAACTGTTTTATGTCTCGCTTTATCGCATGCACCAGCGCGCAGTGCACGGCACGGCCAGAGCCGGCCTGACCATGCTGGTTGATGCCCTCAACAGCTGGATTCGACCGCGCATGAAACTGCACTGATCAAGGTACCTCAATCGCCTTGGTCAACGTATAAAGCGTCGTATTGACGGGGGTGGGCACCTGATGCTCACGCCCTTTTTGCATGATGAACCCATTGAATTCCTCGATTTCAGTCACCCGCCCTCGCGCAATATCCTGCGCCGTGGAGGAATACTGTTCAGGCATGGTGCGTACAATATGCAGAATATCGTCCCTTAGCCCCGGGTCGATGGCCACCTCACAGGCGGCTGCCACGGCAGCGCACTCATAGAACAGGGCGTCCATCACATCCATCATCGACGGCACCTGCATCAACTCGCCATAGGATTTTTGCGCCACGGCAGATAACGCATTCAGCACACAGTTGACGATGAGCTTGCGCCAGCGCGCAGCGGTCATGTCATCGCTGTGATCCAGGGCGATCAGCTCACCAACCAGTGACGGATGCCAGGATGTGGCCCGCGCTCGCTGATCAAGACACAGGGTATGCCCCCCCCGGTGTGCCACGATACCGGCCGCCTTCATCCCGATGGCTGCGTAAACAAGTACCGGCCATACTTGATGATCAGGTAACCGGTTCGCCAGATGGTCTGCACTGGTCAGGCCATTTTGAAGAGCCAGTACCGGCACGCCGTGATGGGTATACGTCCTGATTGCCTCGGCCGCCTGAACGACCTGATCGGCTTTCACGCAGCACAGCACCAACCCGGCGTCCGCCAGAGCCGAACTGTCTGTAGTAGCCTTCACGGCATGAATGAAGCGGGTGCGCTCTCCTTCATGAATACCAAGCCCCTGTGACGTGATGGCCTCAGCGTGCGCCGGCCGGGTAATCAAGATAACGGACTGTCCCTGCTCGGCCAGCAGTCCGCCAAAAAAACAGCCCACGGCACCTGCTCCCAGTACTGCAATCTTCATCCGCCCTCCCGTCTGTTTCTTCAAAAAAAACGCCACTCGGGATATCCCGTGTGGCGTCCTCATCAAGTACTCTACGGCACTTTATCTACTTTTGGCGCTACGCGATTCAGGCACGCAGCGCAGGGCAGATAATACCATGCAGGTCGACGATCGTCAGCTCATCTGCCGGCATCATGCCCGGTTTCAGCTTCCCTTTCAGGGCTCAGGGCCTGGTCGTTGAGCCGCTCCGCCAGCCACGCTCGCTTGGCACTGGGAGACAGTTTCTTGATCCGGACTTCAAGCCTGAGCGCCTCGCCCTGGCTGCCAACCACTTCCTGATATGCCAGCGTCAACGGCCCCTTTCCGCGTAATGATCTTGCACCGCGTCCGCTGACGTGCTGCCGAAATCGACGTGCAACATCAGTACTGATACCGGTATACAGGGCACCACGGCCTGTCCACAGCATGTAAAGATGCCAGACCGGTTGCTCAGTTTCGGCGTGCATTGCGCTTCAGTGTATCGATCACGCTGTCGTAACCGTGGGGGTCTTCATCACGACGATGCTTGAAGATGGCAGAACCGGCCACGAAGGTATCCGCTCCGGCCGCCGCGATATCGGCAATGTTGTCGGCCTTGACGCCACCATCAACCTCAAGCCAGATATCACGGCCACTTTCATCGATGCGTCGGCGGGCATCGCGAATCTTGTCCAGTGTCCCCGGTATGAAGGACTGGCCACCAAAGCCTGGATTGACACTCATCAGCAGCACCATATCAACCTTGTCCATCACGTAATCCAGCCAGTGCAAGGGAGTGGCCGGATTGAACACCAGACCCGCTTTGGCACCACCATCACGAATCAGTTGCAGGGAACGGTCGATGTGCTCACTGGCCTCGGGGTGGAAGGTAATCATGTTGGCACCCGCATCCAGAAAATCACCGATCAAGCGGTCAACCGGTGACACCATCAAATGCACGTCGATGAAGGCATCGATTCCGTAATGACGCAATGCATGACAAATGGGAGCGCCAAAACTCAGGTTCGGAACATAGTGATTATCCATCACATCGAAGTGGATCATGTCGGCCCCACTGGCCAGCACATCCTCGACATCCTGGCCAAGCCGCGCAAAATCGGCGGACAGAATGGATGGCGCGATACGGCATGCAGACACAGGCGTCTCCTTGCGGGTTCAAAAACGAAGATATCCAGTATAACAAAGCCGCCCCGAAGGACGGCAATGCAATAAAACGCAGATCACTGCAGGGCAGCGGGCACTTCGTGCCTATTGCTCTTCGCTTTCGTAGCGACGCTTGGCATCAAGTGCTTCGGCTTCACTTTCATGTTCACTCAATAAAAGCCCTTCTTCGGGTACCACCCCGCGCAACTCATACATGTAGACCGCTTCGCCTTCCGGCGTTTCACCGCGCTGGTCCCTGACAATTTCGGCCTTGCGAGGCCATGGTGCTTGATCCGGCATGTTTCTCGTCCTTGAAAGGGGAAGTACACCTTCGACTATAGCTGGTTTTGAGCCGGGCAAGGCCCCCCGGTGATACGAAAGTGCTACTCTGAAAATTCACCCTCGGCCCCCGGGTACGCGGGATTTCAATAACAGGACGTCAAGGAACCTGCTCATGCCAACATGGCTATCCACTTACGGCGTGCACACTGCGGCAATGGCCCTGGCATGCACATTATCCTTTCCGGCCACGGCAGCTCAGGACGATTCAGCCCCTATCATCGAAGGTGAGCGTTTTCATCCTGCTGAAGGTACTCATGGCATGGTTGCGACCAGCCATTATCTGGCCAGCCGTATCGGGCGGGATGTACTGGACAATGGTGGCAACGCGGTCGATGCCGCCGTGACAGCCGGCTTTGCTCTGGCGGTCACTCAGCCACGCTCCGGAAATATTGGTGGCGGCGGGTTCATGCTGATATCGGATGAAAAAAGCGGCCGGGTCATCGCCATCGACTACCGTGAAAAGGCACCTGGCGGTGCGTATCGCACCATGTTTCAGGATGAAGACGGCAATGTAGTGCAGGAGCGTTCCCGCTTCTCGGCCAATGCTTCCGGCGTACCTGGCACCGTGGCAGGCCTTGCAATGGCACTGGATACCTACGGCACGCTCACCCTGGCGCAGGCCCTCGCCCCGGCCATTGCCTTGGCCGAGGATGGCTTCATTGTGCCCGAGCGATTCGAAAAGGGAGTAACCGATGCGCGTGAGCGCCTCGAGAAATGGCCGTCCAGCCGCAAGGTGTTTTTCAAACCGGATGGAAGTACCTATCAGGCCGGCGAACGCTTCAAACAGCCAGAACTGGCCGCCACGCTGAAACGCATTGCCGCCCATGGGCCACAGGAATTTTATACCGGCAAAACGGCACAGTTGATCATTGATCAGATCAAACGCCACGGCGGTATCATGACACTGAAGGACCTGGCTGCCTATCAGCCGGCACTCCGGGAGCCGGCGCACGGTACCTATCGTGGATACGACATTTATTCAATGTCGCCCCCCTCTTCCGGGGGCGTGCATATCGTCGAAATCCTCAACATGCTGGAAGGGGATGACATTCACGCGCTGGGCCCCAATTCCGCCGCAACGATCCACTTGATGAGCGAAGCCATGAAACGGGCCTACGCTGACAGGTCTCAGTACCTGGGGGACAGCGACTTTGTCGATGTGCCGGTGGCTGCCCTGACATCAAAAGCCTATGCAAGCGCCCTTCGCAAGACCTTCAACATGGATCATGCCACCCCCTCCAGCGACATTGGCCCGGGGCCTGTCAGCCGTTATGAATCCAATGAAACCACGCATTTTTCCGTGGCTGATGACCAGGGGCTGGCCGTCTCAAACACCTATACCCTCAACTTCAGCTATGGATCCGGCATGGTCGTTGATGGCGCAGGGTTTCTGCTCAACAATGAAATGGATGACTTTTCATCAAAACCAGGCGTACCGAACGCCTATGGCCTGATCGGCGGCGAAGCCAATGCCATCGCCCCGAACAAGCGGATGCTGTCATCCATGTCTCCCACCATCGTCAAGCATGAAGGCAACAACTTCCTGATTACAGGCAGTCCGGGCGGTTCACGTATCATTACCACCACGCTGCAGGTGATCATGAATGTCATTGATCATGGCATGAATATTCAATCCGCCGTCAGCGCTCCACGTATTCACGATCAGTGGCTGCCGGAGGAGCTTCGCATCGAAGCCGGCATCAGCCCGGATACGATCCGACTGCTCGAACAGATGGGTCACACGGTCAAGGTGAAACCCGCCATGGGGGCGAGTCAGTCGATTGTCATCGACAATGACCATTTTTACGGAGGTGCCGATCCCCGCCGGGAAACGTCCTCGGCGCTCGGGCTTTAGGCCGGAAAGAAAACAGGCCCGTGGCACGGGGCCCCAAGGCCCCGCGCCATCACGCAGGTGACAGCTCGCCACACAGGTTTGTCTCCATCAACTGACGACGACGGGTCTCGTCAAGGGAAGACTGGTGAAGCAGGAAGTGAAGCTTTGCCAACGCCGTCTCGCGGGTCATGTCACCACCGGAGATCACGCCGGCAGCTCTCAGCTGCTGACCGGCTTCATAAATATCCAGCATGATTCCGCCTTCCAGACACTGACTGACCGCCACCAGCAATATACCCGCCTGACGGGCACGTTCGAGTGCGGCCATGAACGCGGGGTCGTCCCCGGGGCCCGTGCCGCTGCCAAAACACTCCAGCACCACTCCCCCATAGCGGCCACTATCAATCAGTGCCGTCAGGATACTGGCGTCAAATCCCGGGTAAAGCGGCACGATACCCACTTGTTGCGCCTTGTCGGGCATATCGAAGTTGAAGCGATCTGCCGGCGCAGTGGCGGGCCCACTGTCACCCGCCACTGCCTGGAAGGCATGACGGCCATGGCTACGCACCTTGCGGGTGCGCGTGGCGGGCAGCAGCGTCCCATGGAAGTAAAGCCCCACGCCAGGGGCAGCATCGGCAATCGCCTTCAGGCTACCGAAGAAGTTCTCCCAGGCATCACTGTCTGGTGCCCCAGCAGGCAACATGGCCCCGGTAATGATGACCGGCACGCTCACATCCATCAGCCAGAAGCGAAGTGCTGCTGCCGAAAAGGCCAGCGTATCGGTACCGTGAAGAATCACGACCCCGGAAGCGCCTTTTTCCACGGCCTCTCTGGTTGCCCTGGCAATACTGATCCACTGCAACGGTGTCATGTTGGCGCTGTCGATCAAGGGCGAAAGCGAAGTGAACTCCCACTCTGGCACCTCCTTCAGCGCTGGCGATTGCTGCTGGACATCCCGGGCCAGCAAATCAAGCCCGGCGGCCGGGGCCAATCCTCGCGGACCGAGCTGCATGCCGATGGTGCCGCCGGTATACAGCACATGAACGGGCTGGGTCATGATATCTCCGATGTCAGCTTCTCAGCGGTTTCAACCGCGGGGCAATCATGTTGGCAGGACGCAGGATGTCGGTCAGGGTATCGTCATCCAGCAGTTTTTCCTCTCGAACCAGTTCCAGTACGCCACGGCCGCTGGTCAGAGCTTCGCGGGCAATGCGCGTGGCGTTGTCATAGCCGATCCAGGGATTCAGGGCGGTAATCAGCCCGATCGAGTTTTCGACCAGTTCCAGGCAGCGCTCTTCATTGGCGGTGATGCCTTTGATGCAGTGCTCTTCCAGCATGGTCATGGCACGCGTCAGCAGACGTACGGAGTCAAAGGTCCGGTAGGCAATCAGCGGCTCCATGACGTTAAGCTGCAACTGGCCTCCTTCGGCTGCCATGGTCACGGCCAGATCATTGCCGATGATATCAAAGGCTACCTGATTGACAGCTTCGGGAATGACTGGATTCACCTTGCCCGGCATGATGGAACTGCCCGGCTGTCGTGGTGGAAGATTGATTTCGTTGAAGCCGGTACGTGGCCCGCTGGACAGCAGCCGAAGGTCATTACAGATCTTGGAGAGCTTGACCGCCAGCCGCTTGAGCATGCCGGAGATCAGTACAAAGGCGCCCATGTCGGAAGTGGCCTCGACAAGATCAAGCGCCGGACGCAGCGGCATGCCGCTGATTTCCGCAAGCCGGGCAACGGCAATGCGCTGATACTCGGGATCGGAATTGATACCGGTACCAATTGCGGTGCCGCCAAGATTGACCTCGACCAGCAGTTCCGGGGCCATGCGATTCAGGTGCTGAAGGTCTTCCTTCAGGGTATTGGCAAACGCATGAAATTCCTGGCCCAGTGTCATGGGCACCGCATCCTGCAGCTGGGTCCGCCCCATCTTGAGCACATGGGAGAACTCATTGCCCTTGTCAGTGAGGGCACCAGCCAGGTTATCAAGGCTGTCCAGCAGGTAGTGATGTCCCAGCAGCAGCCCCACGCGAATGGCCGTAGGATAGGCGTCGTTGGTCGACTGGGCCATATTGACGTCATTGTTGGGGTGCAGGTAGTGGTATTCACCGCGAGCGTGCCCCATCAGTTCCAGACCGATATTGGCGATGACCTCATTGGCGTTCATGTTGGTCGACGTACCGGCGCCGCCCTGAATCATGTCCACTACAAACTGATCATGAAACTCGCCATCAATGACCTTGCGGCAGGCGCCGGTAATGGCCTGATGCTTTTCATCGTTCAGGTAGCCCAGCTGATGGTTGGCATCGGCGGCGGCCTGCTTGACCATGGCCAGTGCGATCACGAATTTTGGATAATGTGACAGGGGCACGCCGGTCAGGCGAAAATTATCTACCGCCCGCAGTGTCTGTATACCGTAATAGGCATCCCCGGGAACCTCCAGACTGCCCAGTAGATCCTTCTCGCAACGAAAGGCAACGCTCATGTCAGATAACCACTCGAATTCAGGGAAAACGCCACCTTACGGTGCCCCCCTTCATTCGTCTAATGCCGGTATGCTCTGGAGTATGTCGGTCGCGTATAGCGCTGTTGTCACCGCTGCACCCTGACCTCTTCTTCCAAGGGTCCCTTGCGGACCAGCATCCAGACCGATTCGCGCTCATCTTCCGCCGGTTCGAACTCCTCAAGCAGGGTACGCTCGAAGTTGCCGTCAAACAGAGCACCCACCTCTTCAGGCGTCACATGATAAGGCGGGCCTGAAAGCTGTGTTGCGGGTGGCTTTTCAAGGGTGATCAGCAGCCCGGCTGCACCGGGAGGCAACAGCTGGGCCAGATGAAAGGCATATCGCTGGCGCCTGGCCGGCGGCAGGGCAATCAGCGCCGCCCGATCATAGAATGCCCGTGCCACATCGCTGTGCCCGCGATGAAAATGAAAGAAGTCGCCACACAGCAACTCGATACAGCCCTGGCGCAGCCCCTTGAATCCGTCACGCTGAATGCGTTCGACGCCTTCGGCACTATCGGCAGTGAATTGCTCCAGCGCCTGATAGGCCAGCTCCACACCGGTCACCGGGTGACCATGTCTTGCCAGCCAGCGCATATCCACGCTTTTACCGCACAGCGGAACCAGCACTCTGGTACGCGGAGGCAACGCCAGTGTTGCCCAGTGCTCCACAAGCCCGGGATGAGGGCGGGACTGGTTGAAACCGATCCGCCCGTTTTGCCACCTGGCCAGCCAGGCTTCATTCGCCACCAGCGTTCTCCTTCACTCAATGCGCATTCATGGATGCTAGAACCAGCGGTCGCGCTTTTTGCGCCGTCTTGGCAGGTGTGGAACGATCAACCCCAGCAGCAGGCCGGCCCCTGCCACACTGCCGCCATATACAAAATAACGCATCAGCAGGTCGTCCTTTTCACTGTCAAGGCGAGCCTTGTAGGTCCGGGACTGCGATTGCGCCTGACTCAGCTGCTTGTTGAGGCTGGCGGTGTGCTGCTCAAGTTCGGCAATGCGCTGCTGACGGGCATTGAGCAGCTCCGTCGAGCCGGCCACCTTTTTTTCCCAGGTTTCATTGATGGACGACAGGCGTGATTGCAGCTCATCGGCCCTGGCCTTGAGCGCAGGCACCTGCTCGGCCACGCTTTCCTGCTCCTGAAGATCGGCGCTCTTTATCCACACCGTATCGCCGCCCTGGCTACGAATACGACTGTAGTCTCCATCGGTCGCCAGCAGCGTGACCCTGTCGCCGGATGCCACGGTACCCACGATCCGATACTCATCCGTGGGCCCGCTGCGCACATAGGTTGATAAATGATCACTGACCCAGCGGGTCTGGTCGGCCTGAGCAACTCCTGCCACGGTGCAGGCCAGCGCACCGATCACCAAGTATTTGATTCTGGACATATTCACATCATCTTGTGGCTATGAGGATACTGCCATCCCATCGCGGCTCAGCATCCCGGTGAAACATCAGTGCGTTCCTGCGCTGTTATCAAACGCCCCAGGAACCGGCGTTTCATCCACACAATCTGTGGATAACATTTTGGACAACAGCCAACCCTGCATCGGCGGAGGGCCGAATGACCTGCCGCGAGCACAGATTGATCAATTTTTAACCAAACTGACATCAAAACGTCATTTATCAGTCTTCCCTCCCTCCCCAGTGAGGAGGCGTTGGAAAGGGAGACACATTTCCTGTTGCCTTGACGGCTCGCGCCTCGCCCTCGCGCTCTACTTCGTCAATGCGGACAACCATGTTCAAGGGAATATAACTGCGTTGCACGCCTTCGAAGGCCTTGCGCAGCTTCTCGACGGCCGGGTCGACCACCACCGAGGATGCTTCCCCGAACACGATGCCTTCAACTTCCAGAAAGCCCCATAGCTCGCTTTGATAAATTTCGCGGGCATACAGCTCCCAGACTTCACCCTGCTGATGAAAAATCACCCGATACATTGCTTTGACTGGCATGCGAGCCTGCTTCCTCCACGAAAAAAATCCGGGTTAATGATACAATTTTGCGAGTCTACCACAGAGCCCTGGCCCTGCACCTGCCCCACTGGTCGAGCGCACTCACGCGCCGTATAATGCTGCCCAAACGACCAGAACGCATCATCATGGCCGCATCGGCCCGCTCACACCCGACCGTGCACTGCCCACCTCTCTGCCACCGCGCGGATGTTGACATCACCGCAGCGATGCTTCGACGTTACTGGTTCATCACTCATGACAGGCCCTGGTGCCTGCGATAAAACGGCTTTTGACATGACGAAGAAACTCTTCATCAAGACCCACGGCTGCCAGATGAACGAGTACGACTCTGCCCGTATGGCAGATCTGCTCGGTGAATCGCACCAGATGGAACTGACCCACGATGAAAACGAAGCCGACGTGGTGCTGCTTAACACCTGCTCGATTCGTGAAAAGGCACAGGACAAGGTATTTCATCAGCTGGGCCGGTGGAAAAAGCTCAAGGCCAAAAACCCTGACCTGGTAATTGGCGTAGGCGGCTGTGTCGCCAGCCAGGAAGGCAGCAACATTCAACAGCGCGCCCCTCATGTCGACATGGTGTTCGGTCCGCAAACGCTGCACCGTATCCCCGACATGCTCAATAGCCAGGAAGGCAAGCGCATCTCGGTCGTTGACGTGACCTTCCCCGAGATTGAAAAGTTCGATCACCTGCCCAAACCCAGTTCCGATGGGGCCACGGCCTTTCTATCCATCATGGAGGGCTGTTCAAAATACTGCAGTTTCTGCGTGGTGCCCTATACCCGGGGCGAGGAAATCTCGCGGCCGTTTGAAAGTGTCATGAAGGATGTCATTCATCTGGCAGACCAGGGTGTACGTGAAATCAACCTGCTGGGGCAAAATGTCAACGCCTATCGCGGGCTGAACCAGCAGGACGAGGAAATCGACCTGGCCGAGCTGATAGCCTGTGTGGCTGCGGTCGAGGGAATTGACCGCATTCGCTTTACCACCTCACATCCGGTCGAATTTTCCGACAGCCTGATCGAGGCCTATGGCGAGATTCCTGAACTGGTCAGCCACCTTCACCTGCCGGTGCAATCCGGGGCCGACCCGATTCTGAAAGCCATGAAGCGCGGCCACACCCGTGAGGAATACATTGCCAAGATGGAACGTATTCGTGCCCTGCGCCCGGACATCAGCTTTTCGTCGGATTTCATCATCGGTTTTCCCGGTGAAACCGAGCAGGACTTTCAGGACACCATGGCACTGATCGAACAGATCGGATTCGACATGTCCTTCAGCTTTGTGTACTCGAAACGACCCGGCACACCCGCATCGGACCTCGAGGACACGACCCCTGAAGACGTGAAGAAGCAGCGTCTGGCGCTGCTTCAGGCACGGATCAACGAGCAATCCATGCAGATCTCACGCCGAATGGTCGGCAGGGTCGAACGCATTCTGGTCACCGGATTTTCGCCCAAGGACCCGAGTGAGCTGTCAGGACGCACCGAGAACAATCGAGTCGTCAACTTCAAGGCTGCCAACCCGATCGACATGATCGGCTACTTTGTGGATGTCACCATCACCACGGCCTATCCCAACTCCCTGCGTGGCGAGCTGGTTTCCGAGCAGCGCTACTGATTCGATCCCGCATCTCACCGGTCAGGCCTGGAAACGGGCCTGACTCGCCCTGTGTTATTGCCCCCTGCTGCCTTCACACAGTAAGCTGCCCTTATACATCCAACAACCTGCATGGACATCCAACTTGAGCCAGAACGCCAGCAACGCACATCGCATTCTTCAGCTGTCGCTGGAACCCAACGACCCGATGAGACTGGCCAACCTGTGTGGTCAGCAGGACGAGCACCTGAAGCTCATTGAGGGCCGCCTTGACGTCACGGTCAGAAACCGTGGCAACGCCTTTCAGATTGCCGGCCCTCAGGTCAAGACCCGGGCAGCAGCCAATGTCATCGAACACCTGTATCGCGAAACGGCTACCGAAGAATTGTCACCGGACACGGTACACCTTTATCTTCAGGAATCAGGCATAGAGGCGCTGGAGGAAGAGGATGCCAGCGACGAGTCGGCCGGCGGTGTAGTGATCCGCACGCCACGGGTCATGATCAAGCCTCGCGGTCTCAATCAGCAAAGCTACGTTCAGTCCATTCACGACAACGACATCAATTTCGGGATCGGCCCCGCCGGTACGGGCAAGACCTATCTGGCCGTGGCAGCGGCAGTTGAAGCACTCAACCTGCAGCAGGTACGTCGTATCCTGCTGGTACGACCAGCCGTTGAAGCCGGTGAAAAACTGGGCTTTCTGCCCGGCGATCTGGCTCAGAAGATCGACCCCTATCTTCGCCCCCTGTATGACGCCCTGTATGAAATGCTCGGGTTCGAGCAGGTAGGCAAACTGATCGAGCGCCAGGTCATCGAGATCGCCCCACTGGCCTATATGCGTGGACGAACGCTCAATAACGCCTTCATCATTCTGGATGAAAGCCAGAACACTACACGTGAACAGATGAAGATGTTTCTGACCCGGATCGGCTTTGGCTCCACGGCAGTCATTACCGGAGATGCGACGCAGGTCGATCTTCCCAAGGGGCAGGCGTCGGGCCTTATTCACGTCATGAAGATCCTGTCGGACGTTCCCGGCATCAGCCTGACCCACTTCGCCGCCAAGGATGTAGTGCGTCACCCGCTGGTTCAGCGCATCATCGAAGCGTATGAACGGTTTGAAGCCGGCCAGGAGGATCATTCACACGAATGAACACCACCGCCTTGATTGACCGGCAGATTGCCACGGCATTTACACCACTGCCGGACGAGGACCAACTGACTCGATGGGTCGGCCTGGTTCTTGATACCGTCGGCATCGAAGATGAGCGGGAACTCACCCTGCGCTTTGTTGATGACGATGAAATGCGTGACCTCAATGCCACCTACCGCGGCAAGGATAAAAGCACCAATGTGCTGTCCTTTCCGTTCGAGGCCCCGGCCGGCATCGAGCTTCCCCTGCTGGGCGACTTGGTACTGAGCCCCCACGTGATTGACCGTGAGGCCCGCGAACAGGGCAAGACCCTGCAGGATCACTTTACACACATGGTGATTCACGGCACCTTGCACCTATTGGGTTATGATCATATCGAGGATGCCGAGGCCGAGGAGATGGAAGCCATGGAGCGACGTCTTTTATCAGAACTCGGTATCCGCGACCCCTACCTGCCATCCAAAGAGGACGAGAGACCCCCCGAATGAGCGATGATCGATCGAGTAGCCAGGGCAGCAGATCCTGGCTCGACAAGTTGCTCGGTGCATTTTCCAGCGACAGCGAAGAACCCAGCTCGGTTGACGAGCTGAAACTTTTTCTTCGCGACGTCGGCACCCGCCTGAGCCTGGACCAGGACGGCATGGCCATCATCGAAGGCGCGTTCGAAATCAGCGATCAACAGGCACGGGAAGCCATGATTCCCCGCTCCCAGATCGTTGCCATACGCGCCGACCAGTCCCCAGAGGACTTTCTCCCGATCATCATGGACAGCGCACATTCGCGTTATCCGGTGGTTGACGAGAATCTCGATGAGATTATTGGCCTGTTGCTCGTCAAGGACCTGCTGCCCCTGATCATGCAAAGCCCGGAGGAGCGTGAAAGCCTTGATATACGCACCCTGCTGCGCCCGGCCATGTTCATCCCCGAATCCAAACGGCTGAATAACCTGCTCAAGGAGTTCAGGGATACCCGCAATCACATGGCGGTCGTGGTGGACGAGTACGGCGGCACCGCCGGTCTGGTCACCATCGAGGACATTCTCGAGCAAATCGTGGGTGATATCGAAGACGAGCACGATACGGATGAAGAAGACGATATTCGTGATCTCGGTGACGGGAGCTTTGCCGTCAAGGCCCTGACCCCGATCGAGGACTTCAATGACCGCTTTGAAACGGAATTTTCCGACGAGGAATTCGATACCGTAGGCGGTCTTGTAATGCAGCGACTCGGTCATCTGCCTCGCCGGCTTGAATCGACCGACCTTAATCAGTGGCGCTTTACCGTGCTCAATGCCGATAATCGCCGGATTCGCCTGTTGAAGGCCACCCATATCGGGACCCAGGCAGCCGGGGCACCCAATGAATCCTCAACCGATTCACGAGATGACCACTGAATCGAGAGCCGCCCGCGGGCGGCTTCCGATCCCCCGATCAGCGCACTAAAAGCCCGCTTCTCCACAGACACTCGTCTTCCCTTCCTGATATTCTCACCGTCTGTATGCACCGCCTGTCGGCGAGTAGCGCCCTGTATTGACCATCCAAAAGGCCATGTATGGTATTTTCCGACCCGCTTGCCAGACGTACCTGGCTGGGCGATTTAACGGCGCTGGCCGCCGGCGCCCTGATGACCCTGACATTTGCTCCCTTTGATGCCTGGTGGCTGGCGCCGGTGCTGATGGCACTGGTCTATGCCAGCCTGCAACAGATTGCGCTGGGTCGCACCCTGTGGCGAGGCTGGCTGTTCGGGTTTGGCCTGTTTGGTGCCGGCACCTCCTGGGTCTATGTCTCGATCCATGATTACGGCTATACCGGAGTACCTCTGGCCATCCTGCTGACGGCACTGTTTGCCGCCACTCTGGCCCTGTTTTATCTGATCACCTTCGGCCTGTATCGATATTGTCGACCACGCGGTGCAGTAAACCCGTGGGCCTTTGCCGGCATCTGGGTACTGGGGGAAATGTTTCGAAGCTGGGCCTTTACCGGGTTTCCCTGGCTCTACCTCGGCAGTGCTCAGGTCGAGGCGCCCATTCGCAGTCTGGCACCACTGGGGGGCGTTTATCTGCTGAGCCTGACCGTCGCACTTTCCGGTGGTCTGTTGTATCGCCTGGTAATTCGCAGGGCCTGGTTCAATGCCATACCGCTGCTGGTTATCTGGCTCGCGCCACTGGCACTGCCCACCCTGTGGGCGACGCCTACCGGCGCGCCCCACCAGGTGGCTCTGGTGCAGGGCAATCTTCCCCAGCTGGAAAAATGGACACCCGATGGGCAACGCACGGCGGCGAACACCTACGCCACCCTGACACGCGAGCAGGCCGGCGATGCCGATATTGTGATCTGGCCTGAAACCGCTCTTCCCATGCTGGATACCCAGGCCATGCCGTTTCTTGAACGCATTCAGGCGACTCTTGCGCCCGAGGCAGCACTTGTTACAGGCGTGGTACAGCGTGATGTTGAAGGCCATTACTTCAATAGCGTGATGGCCCTGGGCAACGGAAATGGTACCTATCGCAAGGCTCATCTTGTTCCCTTTGGCGAGTACCTGCCGCTGGATTCAATGCTTCGCGGCGTGATTGATTTCTTCAACCTGCCCATGTCGAATTTCAAGGCCGGACCCGCGGCACCCGCGCCCCTCATGGCAGACGGCCTGAAACTGGGGGTAGCCATCTGCTACGAGATTGTCTATCCGGACCTCGTTCGACAGCGGGCGGCCACGTCCGACGTGCTGCTGACGGTATCCAACGACAGCTGGTTCGGTCACTCCATCGGCCCGTTGCAACACATGCAAATGGCTCAGCTACGCGCACTGGAAAACAACCGCTACCTGCTGCGCGCTACCAGCAACGGCATGACGGCCATCGTCGGTCCCTCCGGCGAAATACTGGCCGAGGCACCGCGCTTTTCAAAACAGGTGCTGACCGGCTCGATCCGGGCAATGCACGGTGCCCCGCCCTTCACCTTCTGGGGAAGCTGGCCCGCCGGCATTCTGGCAACGCTGCTTGCACTGTCGGGCATCGCGGCACGCTGGCTGGAACGTCAGCGCCGCCGGCGCAAACGCCGGGAACAACAATTTCATGACGAGCTTTACTAAGCCATGCTGAATCTTCTCAAGACCTTTGCCCTGCCTCCGGGCATCTTTCTGGTAATACTGCTGATCATTCTGGTGCTGATGCCCAAATGGCCCCGCCTGATGCGGTGGCTGGGCATCGCCACCGTGGCTCTGTTCTGGGGGCTGTCCATGCCTCCCGTCGCCAGTCTGTTGCTCAAACCGATCGAGCATATCGGTCCATCAAGTGTCGCGCAGTGGAAAAGCGCGGAAGCCATCGTGGTCCTGGGTGGAGGGCGCGATTACGGCGCCCCTGAACTGGGATGGAAGGACCGCACCAACCCCTCCTCGCTCCAGCGGCTGGATGAAGGGGCACGTATTGCTCGTCGGACCGGCCTGCCGATACTGCTGTCCGGCGGTGGCAAACAGGGGTGGACAATAAAATCAGAAGCACAGTTGATGGAGCGCAGTCTGGAGCAGGAGTTCGGCATGAGCGCTCGCTGGCTTGAAAACAACAGCAGCAATACCGAACAAAATGCTCAGTACAGTGCCAGGATACTGAAAAAGGCCGATATCAAGCGCATTGTGCTGGTCACCACGGCTTATCACATGCCGCGAGCCATGCATAATTTCGAAAAGGAAGGGCTGGACGTTGTGCCTGCGCCAGTCGGTTTTTCCAGCGATATTTCCGGTGGCGAAATGTGGTGGGCCCCGCAGCTTGACAGCCTGGCTCGCAGCCAGCTGGCCCTGCACGAATACATGGGAAGGCTGGCCGGGCGATAAAGGGCCCGGCCCTGACAGACTAACCGACGCGGATGCTGTCTCGCTTGAAGTAACGATGACCACAGCCATGACAGGCCTCCAGCAGGCTGGACGTGGTAAAGGTGACCGTTTGGTCACAATGCACACAGCGCATCCGCCCGGGAAGAGCCAGTTCCCCCTCGCAGTAGTCAGCCTGGGCGGCTTCCAGGTCATCATTGAAACGGTATTGATCGATAGCGGTACGATCAGCCATGGAAAACAGGGCCTGACGCAGCCGGTTCGACAGGTAATCCAGATCGATGCCCATCCACTGCGCCAGCCCGCCCCCGCCTTCAGCCATGAAATGGCCGAACTGGCGGACATCCCGCTCAAGCCAGGCCCGCAGCAACGATAGCTCGTCCCTGGTAAACTCCTCGACGTCAGCTTCAAAGGCAATGATTTCGTCCAGCTCGCGCGCAAGCCCCTCCTTCGACCAGCGTGAGGTATCCTCCCGCTGTTGCTCGCGCTCCCCAAACCGGGACATGGAACGCTCGTAAGCGTCCTTCAAACGCTGCTGACGATCCGGCTGATTGTTCATGACCTCACTCCTCTGGTGACTCCCCTACCTGTCGGTCGCCGACTGGGGTATGCTTGTGGCCCTGCGGGCCAGACCCTGTGGGGATAGCGACGCTGTAACGTCGCCCCCATGATCAACGGCATGCGCTCTGATCACGCACGGATTCCTTCGGCTTCAAGGTATGCTCAAAGCATAGACCATGTGACTGGCAGGCCCTCCGAAATCAACGCGATAACGCGAACACGGCAAGGTATTAAAGCGAGTACGATGGACGCACATTATTCTCCCCGGGATGTAGAACGCGAGGCTCAGAATTTCTGGGCCAAAAATCAGTGCTTCAAGGCAGTGGAAGACGCCAGTCGCGAAAAATTCTACTGTCTGTGCATGTTCCCCTACCCCAGCGGCAAGCTGCACATGGGGCACGTGCGGAACTACACCATCGGGGATGTGGTCTCGCGCTTTCAGCGCATGAACGGCCGTAATGTCCTGCAGCCAATGGGCTGGGACGCCTTCGGCATGCCTGCCGAGAATGCCGCCATCAAGAATAATGTGGCCCCTGGCAAGTGGACGCATGAAAACATTGATTACATGCGCGGGCAGCTCAAGGCCCTCGGATTTGCCTATGACTGGGATCGTGAGTTTGCCACCTGTGACGTGGACTACTACCGCTGGGAACAGTGGTTTTTCGCGCGCCTGGTCGACAAGGGGCTGGTCTACAAGAAAATGTCGACCGTCAACTGGGACCCGGTCGATCAAACCGTACTGGCCAACGAACAGGTCATCGACGGGCGGGGCTGGCGTTCCGGTGCGCTGGTAGAGCGGCGTGAAATTCCGTTGTGGTTTTTGAAGATCACGGACTACGCCGAGGAGCTTCTGGCGGATCTCGATGACGTCGAATGGCCGGAACAGGTCAAGACAATGCAGCGTAACTGGATCGGAAAGTCCAGGGGCGTCGAACTGACCTTTGGCGTGACCGGCAGCCAGGATATCGATCAGTTGACCGTGTACACCACGCGGCCGGATACGCTGTATGGCGTTACCTACCTTGGCATTGCGGCAGATCACCCGCTGGCCCTGGAGGCCTCCCGACATGTTGAAGGCCTGGAAGCCTTCCGCCAGGAATGTCGTCAGGGGGGAACCTCCGAGGCCGACATGGCGACGATGGAAAAACGCGGAATGGATACCGGCTTCAAGGCCGTGCATCCGCTGACCGGACGTGAAGTGCCCGTTTATGTGGCCAACTTCGTGCTGATGGAATACGGCACTGGTGCTGTCATGGCCGTACCGGCCCATGACCAGCGTGACCATGAATTTGCAACGCGTTACCAGCTTCCGATCGAGCCGGTCATTGCCGATGCAGCTACCGGGCAGACGCCGGACATAACCGACGCCGCCTGGACAGAGCACGGTGTACTGATCAATTCAGGCGAATTTGACGGACTGGACTTCCAGGCGGCCTTTGACGCCATCGCCGCGCGCCTCGCCGAGCTTGGCTGCGGCGAAACGCGGACCAACTTCCGCCTGCGCGACTGGGGCGTGGCGCGTCAGCGTTACTGGGGCGCCCCCATCCCGGTCAAATACGGGCCGAACGGTGAAACGGTTCCACTGACCGATGATGAACTCCCCGTGGCATTGCCGATGGAAGTCGAGCTCGATGCCAGTGGATCACCGCTCAAGAAATCCCCCGCCTTTTATGATCTGGGTGATGGATGGACGCGTGAAACCGACACCTTCGACACCTTCATGGAATCATCCTGGTATTACGCGCGGTTTTGCTGCGCCGATAACCAGGACGCCATGCTGGATGAGCGGGCCAACTACTGGCTGCCGGTCGATCTTTACATTGGTGGGATCGAGCACGCCATCCTTCACCTGCTGTACGCCCGGTTTTTCCATAAACTGATGCGTGATTTCGGTCTGGTAGACAGTGATGAGCCCTTCAAGCGCCTGCTGACGCAGGGCATGGTGATTGCCGAAACGTTCCACCGCCAGAATGCCGATGGCAGCAAGGACTGGTTCAACCCGGCCGATGTGGAAGTTACCCGCGATGACAAGGGCCGTCCGCTGTCAGCCACCCTGATCAGTGATGGTCAGCCTGTCGACATGGGTGGCATCGAGAAGATGTCGAAATCCAAGAACAACGGTGTTGATCCGCAGTCGATGATCGACCGCTTCGGGGCCGATACCGTGCGGCTCTTCATGATGTTTGCCGCCCCGCCCGAACAGTCGCTGGAGTGGTCGGATACCGGTGTGGAAGGCGCGCACCGCTTCCTGAAACGGTTGTGGCGTCTGGTGCACGAACATGTCGAGGCCGGCACACCGGCAACACTGGATACCAGCGCACTCGAGACCAGCCAGCGTGAACTGCGCCGCAAGACGCACGAAACCATCGCCAAGGCGGGTGATGACATCGGCCGACGCACCACGTTCAACACGGCCATCGCGGCCGTCATGGAGCTGACCAATGCCGTTGGTCGCTTCAACGACACCAGCCCTCAGGGACTGGCCGTAGCCCGTGAAGCCGTGGAAGCAGCCGTGCTGATCCTCGCACCGATTGTTCCTCACCTGACCCATGCCCTGTGGGGTGTGCTGGGCCATGACTCGCCCGTGATTGATGCCTGCTGGCCGGCCGTCGATGAACAGGCTCTGACCCGTGACAGCATTACCGTGGTCGTGCAGGTCAATGGCAAGGTACGTGACAAGATCGATGTATCACCGGATGCAACGAAGGATGCCATCGAAGTTCAGGCCATGGCATTGCCCAATGTTGTCAAGCATATCGACGGCAAGACGGTGCGCAAGGTCATTGTGGTGCCCGGCAAGCTGGTCAATATTGTTGCAAACTGATTATCGTGCGCCGGGCGACCCTGCCCGGCGGATTGATGCAAGGAGGCTTTGATGAATCGACGTGCATGGCTGGCCGGCACGGCAGGACTTGCAGCAGCGCTGACCCTCAGCGCATGCGGTTTTCAGCTGCGAGGCTATCAGGATGCGGCGCTGCCCTTCAGCACACTGGCCGTACAGTCACGGGATGGGGGTGGGCCGCGGGATTACGCCTACAAGTCCGTAGTCGACACGCTTGAAGGTACCAATGTCGCTATTGACAGCAATGCCCCGCTGACGCTGAACCTGGGCAGTGAATCGTTCTCCGAACATGAGCTGACCTTTGGCGATGTCGGCAGTCAGGAGCGGGAAGTCACCTACACCCTGCCCTGGTCAGTGCAACGCAGTGAGGACGGTGCCTACCTGGCTGACCAGCAGACCGTGGAAGCCACCGGAACGTACACCACCAGCACGGACCGACTTCTGTCGCGCGACAACCAGCGTAATGATCTCGAGAGACAGCTGCGCGAAGAAGCGTCCCATCAACTGATCGAGCGCCTGCAGGCCCTGGATACTACTGCCGTTTCCGATGAAAGTCTTTCCCGACAAACTCGCTGAACAGCTGGGCAAGTCTCTCGCCCCGATTTACCTGGTGGCGGGAGATGAGCCACTGATCCACATGGAAACCTGTGACCGAATTCGGGCAGCAGCCCGGAACGCAGGGATAGAGGAACGCGACGTCATGCACGTCGAGCCTCAGTTTTCATGGGGCCAGTTGCTGGAAAGCGCCAATGCCCTGTCGCTGTTTTCCTCTCGCAAGCTGATCGAGGTTCGCCTCGGCAATCAGTCTCCCGGTCAGGAAGGTGGCAAGGTTCTTGCGGAGTACGCTCAGTCGGCCAGCCATGACAACGTGCTGTTGATTACGGCCGGACGCCTTGATCGCAAGGTGCAGCAGAGTGCCTGGTTCAAGGCCGTCGACAAGGCCGGCATTTTTGTCCCGATTTGGCCGGTGGATCATCAGCGCATGGGATACTGGATCCGTGATCGGGCACAACGAGTGGAGTTGGAACTGTTGCCTGAAGCCGCCCAGTTACTGGCAGACCGCATCGAGGGCAACCTGCTGGCGGCCGATCAGGAGTTGACCAAGCTGCGCCTGCTGTATCCGGCAGGCAGCCGGCTGACAGCCGAGGCCATCGCGGCAGGCGTCGAGGACAGCGCCCGATTTGATGTCTTCACCCTGACGGATGCCTGCCTGCTCGGCGAGCGTGATCGCAGCGTACGCATCGTGCAGGGACTGAAGGCAGAAGGTATCGAAGCGCCGGTGGTTCTGTGGGCACTGGGGCGGGAGCTGCGCACGCTACTGTCACTGCGTCAACTGCTCGATCAGGGCCAGAGCCTTGAACATGCCTGCAAGGCCCAACGGCCGATGATCCCTGAAAAGCGTCGCCCAGCCTATCAAAAGGCGCTCGGCAGGCTGCCGCACAAGCGGCTCAACAAGTTACTGCTGTTCGCTCAGCGCATAGACCAGTCCATCAAGGGAGCGCATCCGCTACCGACCTGGGATGCTCTGGCCGATCTGGCGCTGACCCTTGCCGGTGGCAAGGGCCTGCTTGCCGAATGGGCAGGTGCCTACACCAGTCAGACTTCCTCCTAGCCGGCAACGGCGGGACAGGTATCCCCGACAATCAACCAGGTTGGCAGTATCACCTGCTCCTGGTCGCTCTGATCGATAACCATCAAGGCCGCCAGCCGTCCCTTGGCCCGACTGTTCTGATAGACCGTGGTCAGTATCGGCCGACGCTGCTGGCCTTCCGGAATGCCGTCGAATCCGGTCACTGCCAGCGCCCCCGGCACATCGATACCGCGCTGCTCTGCAATGGCCAGTACCGTCAGTGCCAGCTGGTCTGACATGCACAGCACCAGGTCCGGAGCATCCTCGCTCAACAGAGCCTCCACCACCGACACCGCCTCTGTAAAGGTATTGCTTTTCACGTTCCACACCGGCACCTGTTGCGGATCATGACCGGCCGCCAACAAGGCCTCATCAAAACCTGCCAGACGCTGATACGCCATGGTATTGGGCTCCATTGCAACCTGATCACGGTCATAACGCCCGGAAGACATTTCAAGTGACATGCAAAGCGCCAGTATTGCAGGGCGACGCGCTCCGCTTGCCAGCGCAAACTCCCCGATCATGTTCGACGCCGCCTGATCATCGATCTGCACGGAAGGAATATCATCCTGACGCATGTCAATCGTGACCGCCGGGCTGAAATCACCACGGGCCAGCGCAGCGGAGGTCGTGGTGGGCAGAGACCCATACACCAGGTAGCCATCCGAGATGCCATTGAATTCGTTACGAATCTCCTGACTGGCTGACTGGGTCAGCAGCAGCATGCGATACCCGTGCAAATCCAGCACCTCCGAGATACCAGACAGAAACTCGCTGGCCACACTATCTGTCAGGCTGTGACTCAGGTTATCGGCCAGCATGATCCCGATAATGCGACTCTGGCCGGTGCGCAGGCTACGACCAAGACTGTCCGGGCCCTGATAACCCAGCGCACGGGAAGCTGCCAGCACCTCTTCACGCAATTGACTGGATAACTGGTCAGGGCGGTTAAAGGCATTGGAAACGGTAGCGGTGGAGATATTCAGATAAGCAGCGACGGATTTCAGCGTAGCTCGCCGAGGGGCCGTAGCATTCCTTTGCTTTTTCAATCGAAGCTCTCTTCATGAGGGGGCTACCCAAGTATGCAACCACACTCGATCGTCAAACAAGGCAGGGCCGATAAATCCGCCCTGCCCTGATCTCAGGCGCGCAGCCAGACAGCCGCGTTGGCGGGAATACCGTCCTGGAAGGTGTTATCAGGCAGGCTGGTCACCAGAACATCTCCCTCGGGCATCGGCACCGTCTGATCCCCCAGGTTGATGACCAGTCTCACCCCCGCATTGACCAATGACAGAACAGCCTCCTGCTCGACAGGTTGCCACTCGACCTCCCCGCGCCCCAGTTGATGAGCCTGCCGCAGTTGCAGCAACTGACGATACAGGGAAAGCATGGAGGTATCATCGTGCTCCTGCTGGTCTACTGCATAGCGCGCATAGCTTTCAGGCTGGGGTAACCAGGGTGTTTTTTCGCCACCAAAGCCCAGTACGGGCGCATCGGCCTGCCAGGGCAGTGGCACTCGACACCCATCACGGCCGATTTCCCGGCCCTGCGTGCGATGGAAGGTCGGATCCTGACGGTATTCGGAGTCCATGGTGGTATGGTCCGGCAGCCCGAGCTCCTCCCCCTGGTACAGGTACGCCGATCCCGGCAGTGCCAGCGTCAGCATGATCAGGGCACGGGCACGGCGATACCCCAGCGCTTCGTCCGGCTGCGGGTCCTGAGCGGTCAGCCCGTTCGGGCGCGCACCGGGGTCGGCCAGCCCCAGTCGCGATGGGTGACGTACGCCATCATGGTTGGACATGACCCAGGTGGGTACCGCACCGACACTGGCAGACTGCGCAATGGAAGTATCGATCACCTGTTTCAGTGCCTTGCTGTTCCAGCGCGTCAGCAGGTAGTCAAAGTTGAATGCCTGCTGCATTTCATCAGGGCGGACATAACGGGCCAGGCGTTCCTGCGGATGAACCCAGGCTTCTGCCACCATCATCCGGTCGCCATCATACTCATCAAGCACCTTGTGCCATGCCCGATAGATCTCATGAACCCCATCCTGATCCCACATTGGCCCCCGGTTGCCCCCCTCGATCATTGACTGATCACCTTCAAAATCAGGCAGGCCTTCCTGCTTGATCATGCCGTGTGCCACATCCACACGGAATCCATCGACGCCCCGATCCAGCCAGAAGCGCAGTACGGATTCAAACTCTTCGCGCACTTCGGGATTGGTCCAGTCAAGGTCCGGCTGACTGCTGTCAAACAGGTGCAGATACCACTGATCCTCGCCCTCTACCCGGGTCCAGGCTGGACCACCAAAAACACTTTGCCAGTTATTGGGGGGTTGCTCGGCATGTTCCCCACGGCCCGTCCTGAACATGTAGCGAGCCCGCTCCCTGCTGTTCGGGCCTGCCGCCATCGCCGCCTTGAACCAGTCATGTTCCGAGGAGGTGTGGTTGGGCACCAGATCGACAATGATCCGCAGCCCTCGATCATGGGCGCCACTCAGCAGATCATCAAAATCCGCCAGCGTTCCGAACAGTGGATCCACGTCGCGATAGTCAGCAACGTCATATCCGGCATCCGCCTGAGGAGAGCGATAAAACGGAGACAGCCACAGCGCATCCACCCCGAGCGTCTTGAGGTAATCCAGTCTCGATGTCACGCCCGGCAGATCGCCGATGCCATCACCGTTATTATCCTTGAAGCTGCGCGGATAAATCTGATAGATCACCGCATCGCGCCACCAGGCCTGGTCAGTCATGATGTTACTCTCCCGGGACAGTTCAAAAGACTGCCCTTGATTGATGTATTGCCCGGGATGGTGCATCCGGGCGCTTGCACTGCGAGTCAGTGCGAGATCCTTTATTGACGATCGGCGCCGGTACGCGCCAGGGCACGCTCATCGCTGTCAAACAGGTGAACATGCTGCGGGTCCAGATGAAGTGACACCGTATCCCCGCGCGTGATGGGCGTTGCCGCCTCGACACGACTGGTCAGGAAGGTATCCGTCGCGTTATCCAGATAGATGCAGCACTCATTCCCCAGATATTCGACATTTACCACATCAAACCGGTTGTCTCCTTCGGGATCACCGGGCTGAAGGTGTTCAGGGCGAATACCCAGTGACAGGGATGCTCCTCTTGCGACATCCCGAGCCTGGAATGGCAGATCGATATCCCCCAGCCCAGGTACGTTGACACGACATCCGGTATCGGTGGCATCAACCAGAGTAGCCGCCATGAAGTTCATCGCCGGAGACCCGATGAATCCCGCCACGAATTTTGATGCCGGACGCTCATAAAGCGTGCGGGGCGACCCTACCTGCTCGATATGGCCGGCACGTAATACGACGATCTTGTCTGCCAGCGTCATGGCTTCCACCTGATCGTGGGTGACATAGATCATGGTCGAGCCCAGCCGGCCATGCAGCCGCGCTATCTCGTTGCGCATCTGCACGCGCAGTGAGGCATCCAGGTTGGAAAGCGGCTCATCAAACAGAAGAATGCCAGGCTCACGGGCCATGGCACGCCCCATGGCGACCCGCTGTCGCTGACCGCCGGAGAGCGCCTTGGGCTTGCGCTCAAGCAAGGGCTCAAGCTGAAGGATGCGGGCCGTTTCATTGATGCGCTCAGCCACGGTTTCCTTGCCTGCCTTTTCAAGCTTGAGGCCGAAGGCCATGTTGTCGTAAACACTCATGTGCGGATAAAGCGCATAGGACTGAAAGACCATCCCCACGCCCCGCTCCTGCGGAGTCAGGTTATTGACCCGCTGATCCCCGATCATCAGATCACCGTCCGTAATGGATTCAAGACCGGCGATCAACCGCAGCAACGTGGACTTGCCGCAGCCGGAAGGCCCGACAAACACCACAAACTCACCATCTTCAATACTCAACGACACGCCATTGATGACATGGGTACTACCAAAGCGCTTACTGACATGATCAAGCTGTACGCTGGCCATGGCTACTCCTGTTTATCCTGCCCGAAAGTGGGAATTATCCTTTGACGGCACCGGCAGTCAGCCCGGACACGATCCGTCGCTGAAAAATCAGTACCAGTATGACCAGCGGCACGGTCACGATGACGGATGCAGCCATGATGGGCCCCCAGGGCAACTCGTACTGGCTGCCACCGGAGATCAGCGCAATCGCCACCGGCACGGTGCGCTCGGAATCGGTCAGCGTGAACGTCAGGGCAAACAGGAATTCATTCCAGGCCGCAATGAATGCCAGCAGCCCCGTGGTTGCCATCGCCGGCCACATCAGCGGCATGAAGACCTTCGTGAGCGTAATCCAGGGCGATGCGCCATCCATGATGGCCGCCTCTTCAAGCTCATCGGGCAACTGCCGCATGAACGTGGTCAGCACCCACACCGTGAACGGCAGCGTAAAAATGGTGTAACTCAGAATCAGGCCGCCCGGCGAATTGTAGAGATTGAGCGTTCGGATCACTTCAAAAAGGCCTGACAGCACCGCCACCTGAGGAAACATCGACACGCCGAGCACCAGCATCATGACACGAGTACGGCCCCTGAAGCGCACGCGGCCCAGCGCATAGGACGCCGTCAGTCCCAGCAGCAGGGCGATCGCCACCACGCTGACAGCCACGATGATCGAATTGCGAATGCTCGCCAGAAACGACCCCTGCGTCAGTACGGCGGTATAATTGGAAAAATCGAGGTGATCAATCCAGTAACCCACCTCAAACAGCTCGCTGGATGGCTTGAACGAAGTAATGACCGCGTAATAAAACGGGAACACGGCATACACCACCAGAACAATGACCATCAGCCAGAAGCCCAGTGTCAGCAATGCGCCCTTGATAGCCCTTGCGCTCATGAATCACCCCCCAGCTGACGCCGGCCAAGATAGAGATAGGCCACCGTGATCAGTGCGATAATCAAAAACAGCAACGTTGACGCTGCACTGCCATACCCGACGTCCTGGAACTCGACCAGCTGCTGGCGTGCATACACCGACATGGTCATGGTGGAGGAGGCATTGGAGGTCAGCACATAAATCACGTCGAACACACGCAGTGCGTCCAGCGCCCTGAAGATGACCGCCACCAGCAATGCCGGAGTGATCAGCGGTAGCGTGACCTTGAAGAAGACACGCACCGGATGGATGCCATCGACCCGCGCTGCTTCATAGCAGTCCGAAGGCAGCATCTGAAGCGCTGCCAGCACCAGCAGGGCAACAAAGGGAGTAGCCTTCCAGACATCCACGATGATGACCGCCCACATCGACAGATCCGCGTTTGCCGTCCAGGCCAGAGGCATGTCGATCAGCCCGAGGGATATCAGAATGTGGTTGATGATGCCGAACTGATCATTGAGCATCCAGGCCCACATCTTGGCCGAAACGATGGTCGGAATGGCCCAGGGGATCAGCATTGCGGCACGCACCAGGGTACGACCACGAAAGTTCGCATTGAGTACCAGCGCCACGATAATGCCCAGGACGGTCTCGCATCCGACCGATACCACGGTGAAATACAGCGTATTCCAGACCGAATTCCACCACAGTGAATCCGCCAGCACCCCGTACCAGCCGTCGTCATAGACCAGATAGTTTTCAAGACCGATAAAGCTTGCCCCACCCATCTGGCTGAGACTCGCATCGGTCATGCTGAACCAGAAGGTACGCATCAGCGGCCAGCCGGCCACCAGCAGCAAACCGATCAGCATCGGGGTCAGGAAAATCCAGGCCGCTCTAACGCGGCGACGCCTGACCCGTGTTCCCCTTTCCCGCCCCGAAGGGCGGGAGGTATTGCCTGCAACGGCAGTATCGTGTGAAGCCATGGTACTTACCCCTTCAGGTCAGACTTACCAGCGACGCCGCTTGACGCGATCCAGATCGCCTTCAAGTGCTTCAAGGCCCTGCTCAGCCGTGGTCTGACCGGAAAGCACCTTGTGAACCGTATTGAAAAACGCATTGGATACTCGGGGATACTTATCCCGTGTCACTGCTGACGGGCGTGCAACCGCCGACGTGAAGGTGGTATAGAGCGTGCCGAAGAAAGGTGCGGCCTTGAGTACGTCCTGATCCTTGTACAGCGCAGCGATCGTCGGGTTATAAGCCCCTTCCAGCGCGCGGCGCTTCTGCTCCTCGGGGCTGGTCAGGAATGCAACCAGTTGTGCTGCCAGCTCCGGGTGATCACTGTAGCGCGATACCGCCAGATTCCAGCCCCCCAGACCGGCAGCGTGCTGACCATCATTGCCGCCTTTGGGCAGCTGGGTTACGCCAACCTTGTCCTTGATATCACTGGCATCAGCCTGCGCCAGCGACCAGGCATAGGGCCAGTTACGCATGAAGACGGCATTGCCTGACTGAAAGACACCCCGTGCTTCTTCCTCGGTGTAATTCAGCACACCCGGCGGTGAAATCGTGTTGACCCATGTGGAAGCGAGCGTCAGCGCCTTAGCAGCCTGGGGGTTATTGACCGTCACCTCCCCCTCGTCATCGACGATGGTGCCGCCACCGAAGGAGGCAATCCATTCCAGTGCATTCACGGTCAGGCCCTCATAGGCGCTGCCCTGAAAGACATACCCCCACATGCCTCCCTTGCCCCCATCACGCTCGGCCTGTTGAATCCGTGTGGCAGTATCGGTCAACGCCGTCCAGGTCTCGGGGACCTCGGCATCATATTTCTCCAGCAGGTCTTTGCGGTAATACAACACGCCCGCATCCGTGAACCAGGGCATGGCGACCAGCCTGCCATCGACCGTATTACTGTCGATAAGAGTGTCAAAGAAACCATCCGTCGCGTTTTTTGGCAGGTACTTTCTCAGATCCACCAGATGCGATCCCAGCATGCCCGGCCAGACGATATCGATCTGCATGACGTCGATATCGCTTGATTGCGCATTAAGGATCTGTTGATAGAGCGACAGGCGCTCCGTAGAGGAATTGGGAGTCGACACCACATTCACGGTATTCCCCGTTTTGGCCTCCCACTGCTGGACTCCCTCCTTGCAAAGCTGCAATTCGGCACCTACCGCACCACAGGAAATCGTCAGTTCTGCTGCCATGGCAGGTCCAGCGACCGCCATCATCACCCCTGCTGCCAATACTTTAAGCTTCATCGCACTACCCTCCGGGTCAACACCGGCCCGAGGAACAGTAGCCGGTTTTCTTAATCGATTAAGTTCGACTGGAATCTAGTTTTTCGTGACCAAATAAGCCATTAGACCTTCGGGCATTATCTTTTCGTCATAACGACCATTGGCTAAATGCCATCACCGTCTTAAACGTTTAAGTTTCACCCGTTCGCCTGCCCTCTTTCGCAGGACGAGCACCGGGAACGCTCCAATAATCATAAAATCAGGGATCACATCTCATGGTGCCCAAATTTACCTGCAAGCCCCTGGCCATGGCCGTTGCACTCGCCCTTGGCACAGCTACCCCCGTGATGGCCTTCGCCGCTGACAGCGCACTTGAACAACGCCTGGCAGACCTTGAAGCGCGTATCGCCGCCTCCGAACAGCGCGCCAGAAACGCTGAAGCCACCGCTGAACGACTTCAGGCGCAGCTAAGCAATACGCGCGCGCAACAGCAGAACAACGCCCCGGTGCTGGAACCCGATGCACGTACGGCCAGAGCCCCGGCGCCGAGTACCACATCGGCGCCGGACATGGAGCAGCGCGTCGCCAGCATCGAGAGTCGTCTGGACAGCGAACTGGGATTGAGCCTGAACGGCTATGCCCGTGCAGGGCTGCTGTTCAATGATGATTTCACAGGCACCGAAGGCGGCCCTTACGTTACCCCGGCAGGCTCGGTAGGGGGCCCGGTCGGTCGTCTGGGCAATGAAGACGATAACTATGTAGAAGTCGTGCTGGAGCACCGCGCCAAATATGACAATGGCGCCACCTCGCTTTACAAGGTGATGCTGGCCGACGGTGTCGAAAACAGCAATGACTGGACCGGCGGTGACAACAGCCTGAATGTTCGCCAGGTATTCGCCGAATTCGGCAACCTTCCGGACTTTGGAGGCCCGTTTGAAAATGCCTCGATCTGGGCCGGTAAACGCTTTGATCGTGACAACTTCGATATTCACTGGCTCGACAGTGACGTCATCTTCCTCGCCGGTACCGGGGCAGGTATCTATGACGTCCAGTTCACCGATGACTGGAAAAGCAACTTCTCGCTCTACGGACGGGATTATGGCTACTTCGGCAACAGCAATAACGGCCTGAACGACAGTGAGGTTGAAAGCTACATTCTGACGGCCAACAACTACTTCGGTAACTGGCAGTGGATGGTCAATGGCCTGACGGCCAAGGACAATGCCGAACGTGATGTCGGCGAGTTGCCACCGGATCCGCGCTCCGATCTGGCAGAGCACGGTGAGCACACCATGGTGGCTTACCACGGCGACAGCTTCTTCGGAGTGGGTGAAGGGAGCTTCAAGGCCGCCGTCCTTTACGGTCACGGGCTTGGTGCACAGGTCAAGAGCCTCGGTAGCGACGGCAACCTGACCGAAGATGCTGAATCCATTCGTCTGGCAGTGTATGGCACGACATACATCGCCCCGACATGGCGCTTTGCCCCGATGCTGATGGCAGAAAGCAGCAAGGACCGTTACGTCAGCGGTGACAGCTACAAGTGGCTGACACTTAGCGCGCGCCTGGCCAACGAACTGTCCGAAAACTTTGAAATGCAATATGAAGCCAGCTGGCAGACGATGGACCTTGACCCGCGTGGCTATAACAACTTCAACCCTGTGGACGGTGACTACATGAAATTTACCGTCGCGCCGACCTTCAAGCCTCAGGTGGGTGGGTTCTTTGTACGGCCCGAAATTCGTCTCTTCGCCACCTACACCGACTGGGACAGCGAGCTGAACCGCTATGCGGCTGACAGTGAATATGGCTCCTCCTCACTGGGCCGTCGTGGTTATGACGGCAACGAGTGGAGCTTTGGCACCCAGATGGAAATGTGGTTCTGACCGACAGTATCAACGTGTCACACCCGGCCCAATGGCCGGGTTTTTTCATGATGTGACTACTCGCACTCGTCCCAAAGACTTACAAAAGAGCACTACACGCCCCGGCCCATGTATGATGTGATGTCATTTCTCGCTTCTTCATCCTCGTTTCAGGAATTTCCGGCATGTCTTCCCGCCCCTCTTTCAGTTTTCCCGATAACGCTGTGCTGCTCATGGCTATCCTGACGACCGGCCTGGTCAGTGGGTACTTTGCGATGCACTGGATGACGCTTCAACCAGGCATGACCGAGATGGGCGCCGACATTTACGGCACCATGCAGGCGGTCATCACGCATGACCTCAGAAACCCGTGGTTTTTGTTCCTGTTCATGGGCGGTGGTGCCTTTCTTGCCCTGAGCCTGGCCTTTGGTGCGCGCGAATGGCGCCACCCATCGTTCTGGCTGATTGCTCTGGCACTGGTTATTTATGCGGCAGGCGTCGTGCTGTATACCAAGTTTGTCATGGCCCCCATCAACCATGAAATTCAGGGATGGAACCCGATTGACATGCCGGCCAGCTGGATTGATGTTCGAGCTCGCTGGAGCCACCTGAATCACTATCGGGTCATTGCTGCCATTGCAAGCTTTGCACTGGCTACACTGGCGCTGGCAATACGTGCCAGCACGCCACGACGGACGTAACTCAGCCCCATGAAAAAGGCTCGCCAATGCGAGCCTTTCGGGTATGACGGTGGCTAGACCCGCTCAAAAATCGTGGCAACGCCCTGCCCCATGCCGATGCACATGGTTGCCAGCCCGAGCGTGGCCTGCCTGTGGCGCATGACGTTCAAAAGGGTGGTGCAGATACGTGTTCCCGAACATCCCAGAGGATGCCCGAGTGCAATGGCCCCGCCAAACAGATTGACCTTCTCATCCATTACCTCATCAAGCTCCAGTGCCTGAAGTACGGGGAGTGACTGGGCCGCAAAGGCTTCGTTCAGTTCAATGACGTCCAGATCACGCACCCCAAGATTGGCTGCCTGTAATGCCTTGCGGGTCGCCTCTACCGGCCCGAACCCCATGATCGAGGCATCGCATCCTGACACGCCTACCGAAATCACACGAGCCAGTGGTTCAAGCCCGAGGGCATGGGCCTGCGAATAACGCATCACCAGAAGCCCCGATGCTCCGACGGATAACGCTGATGACGTACCCGCTGTCACCGTACCATTTCGGGGGTCGAATACGGGCGAAAGGCGTGCCATATCCTCCATGTTGGCATCATCACGAATGACTTCATCACGGTTGATCAGAACGCGGCGGCCCTGACTGTCATGGCCTTCCACACCAATGATTTCATCATCGAAATGCCCATCCCGGCGCGCACGTGCAGCGCGCTGATGGGAGCGCACCCCGAAGGCATCCTGACTGGCCCTGTCAATACCATGAAGCTTGCCGAGCAATTCCGCGGTCAGCCCCATCATCATTGCAGCCTTGGCAGTATGCTGGCTGATGGCCGGATTCACATCCACGCCGTGGGCCATTTCAATATGGCCCATGTGTTCAACGCCCCCCACCAGATACTGCTGTCCCAGACCTGCACGAATATTGGCATACGCACTGTGCAGCGCTGTCATCGAGGAACCGCACAGCCGATTAACCGTCTGGGCAGGGACCGTTGGAGGGATTGACGTCATCAATGCCGCATTGCGTGCCACATTGAAGCCCTGCTCCAGAGTTTGATTGACACATCCCCAGATAACGTCATCCAGCGCGGCCGGATCAAACGCTTCGTGCCGACTGATCAGCCCTTCCATGACAGAAGCAGACAGGTTTTCTGCGCGTACGTGACGGAACCCCCCATCGCGCGCCTTGCCCATGGCAGTTCTCAGGGCATCAACAATGACTACATCATCTTCATTGAATCGCATTACGCATTCTCCCCGGTAGGCTGGGTACGATAAAAGGGACGACCCTCGGCAGCACGTGCCTCAAGCTCTGCGGTTGGCGCGTAGAGCGGGCCGAACGTATCCGCCAGTGCCCTGGCCTGACGCACAAACGCCGACAGCCCGACATGATCGATATATCTCAGTGCACCGCCACGGAACGGCGGAAAGCCGATACCATAAATCAACGCCATGTCTGCCTCGGCAGGAGAGCCGACCACGCCCTCTTCCAGCGCTCTCACGGTTTCAAGACATAACGGGGTCATCAGCGCAGCGATGATCTCTTCATCGCTCATTTCGACCTGCCTCTCGGCGTGGGCGGTCAACAGCTCCTGAATGTCTGGATCCGTTTCCTTTTTGGGTTTGCCCTTTTTATCCTTTTCGTAGCGATAAAATCCCTTGCCGTTTTTCTGCCCCTTGCGGTCCATTTCAAGCAGCTTTTCAACAGCGGTTACACCGTCGTTGGCCATGCGATCCGGATAGCCCTCAGCCAGTACCTCCCCCGCATGAGCTGCGGTATCAAGCCCGACCACATCCAGCAGGTACGCCGGGCCCATCGGCCACCCAAATTTCTCCATGATTCGGTCGATACGGCCCATGTCGATGCCGCGTCGCAACAGCAGTTCAAAGCCCTGGAGGTAAGGAAACAGCACCCGATTCACCAGAAAACCCGGACAATCGTTGACCACGATCGGGGTCTTGCCCATTTTACGGGCATAGGCCACGACGGTCCCAAGCGTGGCCTCATCGGTTCTGGCTCCTCGAATGACCTCAACCAGCGGCATCCGATGCACGGGGTTGAAAAAGTGCATCCCGCAGAAGCGTTCAGGATGTGAAAGGTGCCCTGCCAGCCTGTCAATCGAAATAGTGGACGTATTCGAGGCAAGAATGGCCTGTTCGCCCAGGGTCTGCTCGACCTCCGCCAGCACACTTGCCTTGATACCGGCATTTTCGACCACGGCTTCCACCACGATATCCACTTCCGAAAAGTCACCATAGGAAAGTGTCGGCCGAATACGCCCGAGCACTTCGGCACTCTGATCAGCAGTGAATTTGCCACGTTCGAGTTGCTTGCCCACAAGCTTGCGCGCTTCGGAAAGCCCCAGTTCCAGCGCCTCGTTCCTGATGTCCTTCATCATGATGGATGTTCCCTTGCTGGCACTCTGGTAAGCAATACCGCCTCCCATGATGCCGGCTCCCAGCACCCCGGCCAGTGTAATGTCACGCGCACTCTTCTCGTGGGCGGCTGCCTGCTTCTTGACCCGTTGATCACTTTCAAACAGACCTACAAGCTGATAGCAGACATCGGTCTGGGCCAGCCGCACAAAGGCATCTGTTTCAATGGCCTGTGCCCTCAACCGGTCTTCACCGGCGCCCTTGCGGATCACATCCACTGCTGCCACCGGCGCCGGATAATGTCGTCCGGCCTTTGAAGCCACCATTCCCTTTGCCGTTTCAAATGTCAGCACCTGATCGACACTGTTAAGCAACAACGGGCTGGTTTTTTTCCGGCGCCGGGGCTGCCAGGGAAGCTCTTCGCGCCAGGCTCGCTTCAACAGATCCGCTGCAGCGTCTCGCAGGTCATCCGATGCCACTACGGCATCAACCGCCCCCACGCGCAGCGCAGCGTCACTACCGTGCTGACCACCACCGGCAATCCACTCAATGGCGTTATCCGCGCCAATCAATCGCGGAAGACGGACACAGCCTCCCCACCCCGGGACAATGCCCAGCTTGGTTTCAGGCAACCCGATGCGGGTATCCGGCTCAACAATGCGGAAGTCACAGGCCAGACACAGCTCCATACCACCGCCCAAAGCCATGCCATTGATGACGGCCACGGTAGGGAACGGTAAATCCTCGATCCGGTTATAAAGGGCATGAACCTCCTGACACATCGCTTCAATAGCCTGAGCACCGCGACCAAAGACAGCATGGAATTCCTTGATATCCGCACCGACAATAAATGCCTTCTTGGCACTTGCCAGTACCAGCCCCTGGCACTCGGTCATCGATTCAAGGGCAGACACGGCCTCCATCAATTCGGCTACCACCTGCTGAGACAGGGTGTTGACGGCACTGTCCGGCATGTCAAACACGAGCCATGCCAAACGATCATCGTCTACCTCAATGCCAAGGGTCTTTCCTTGATAGAGCATGAGTACTTCTCCCAAGTGACGTGCGGCAGGCCATGCCATCAGCCCACGATTAAAACGGTCGTTTGATTTCATCGTCGATGAGCGCAGCAGTACGGTCAAGCAGATGCCATCATGCATTGGTCGAACCTCAACACAACACAGCGTGTGCATCCCCTTCCGGTTTTCTTTATAAAGGGGCTTCAATGACGATGGACTCAGAGGCTCAACGTAGCTCATGGAAAAGGAACTCGCCCTCCCCCCGCGCATCAAGGGTCTGGTAGAGCGGTTACAGCGATATCACTATCTGTGGCCGTGTGTAAGCTTCATCAGTGGCATCCTGAGTTTCTTTCTGGTAACCCGGCAGCAGTCGCTGGGCGGATTTCTGGCAGTTGCCCTGCTGGCCAGCTGGGCCTTGTTGATTGGTGAAAATATCTGGAGTGGCGTTCGCGAACGGCGCCATCAATCCCGGTTGCCCAAACTGATTGCCACCTTTATTACCCAGCTCACTCACCAGGAAACCCTGTGTTTCTGTCTGCCGTTCTTTCTTGTAACCACTGCCTGGAGCAGTGGTCAGGCAGTCTTCACCGGCCTGCTGGTTCTGTGTACGCTGATATCGGTGATGGATCCGGTCTATTTCCGACTTGCTGACCGGGTTCGCTGGCTTTATATGGCCTTTCATGGCCTGTGTGCCTTCATTCTTATCCTGGTCAGTGCGCCTCTGCTGCTGCACGTCACCACCGGGCAGAGCTTTTTACTGGCCACCCTGGCCCTGCCCATATTGAGCCTGCCCAGCCTGATCAATTTGTTTCAACCACGAAATATAATGAGCTGGCTGGGCATGCTGGCGATGGCCGTCGCCCTGAGCGGTCTGGCGTGGTCCGGACGAAGCTGGGTGCCTCCAGCCACCCTGTGGATCACCAGCAGTGCACTGTCTCCTTCATTCAACCAGGCAGCGCGCTCACCGGAAGGCACCATGGCACTGACATCATCAGCCCTCGAGGCCCGCGGCCTGTATGCCTACACGGCCATCCACGCACCCCGCGGACTGAATGAGAAGGTCTTTCATGTCTGGCGACATGAAGGAAAGGTTGTTGATCGAATTCCGTTGACCATCAAGGGAACGGGAGGAGACGCCTATCGCGCCTGGTCTCACAAGCTTCACTTTCCCAGAGACTCCGCCGGGCCCTGGCAGGTAGATGTCATCACGGCAGATGGGCAACGTATCGGTGTCATCCGATTCAATGTCAGCACGACGCCATCCGATGCAGGAAAGGCCGATGGTACGCTGCATCATACGCCCGGCGTTGGCTGGCTAAGCATTACGAAGTCATCAGGCGGGCAGAAATAAAAGTGCACACATTTGCATATAATGAATTGATCTGGATAATTTCATTTGTCCATACTTCAGGTTATCCTGTTTTCCATGAATGAAACTTTATGTCTTAAGCTGACACGCATCCCCCGACTATGGCGCGCCATCATTGATGAGCGGCTGGCCCCGCTGGGTCTGACTCAGACACGCTGGACCACGCTGTATCATCTGGCCCATTACGGCGAAGGACAGCCTCAATGCGATCTGGCTCGTGCCATCGGCGTAGAGGCACCTTCACTGGTGCGAACACTTGATCAATTGATGCAGCAGTCCTTGATCGAACGCCGACCCAGCGAAGAGGACCGGCGCACCAAGCTGGTGTATCTGACACCGACGGCCATGCCGCTGCTGAAGCAGATCGAAACGGTAGTTCAGCAGGCACGTCGAGAAATGCTGGAAGGCCTTGATGAGGATATGCTCGCGCAGCTCGATAGTGCATTGAGCACCATCGAGCGCAATGGTATGCGGCTGCTGTGTGAAGAGCGTGATGAAGCGAGAAACTCGTCCGACTGCCTGCCTACTCCCTGATGTTTCTGCGACGCTTTCCGGCCAGCTGGTGCCGGAGAGCATCCATGCCTTCCGCCAGCTGATCAAACTCGGGAAGATCCAGCCGCTCCTGCCACCACAGGGTCAGCGTTGCGGTACCGGATGTCAGCGCCAGAGCATCTTCCGGCAGTGACTCAATCAAGGCATGTACGGCCTGCTGATCATCAGCGTCCATCCCCTTTTCCATCTCACAGGTCTGCGTTTCTCGCGTCCACCGGATCTCTGGTCCTGCAGATGCCTTGGGATAATGCAGCCGATACGCCAGCAGATCTCCATGTTCCGGTCGCGCCACACCGGGCGGATTGACCTCGACTCGAAACCCCAGTTCACGCGCCCGCGTTCGGAGGGCCACGATCCGCCGCTGCCGAAGGGAGGGTCTCAAACTGATGACCGGGGCCAGGGCGACAAAAACGAGTCCAGCTATGATCCAGAAAACGGTCATGCGAAAGGGATACTCCATCCATTGAAATATGTATGTGCCAATATATCGCGGGTTGTCCTGCGAGTATGAATTGTGTCGTCTGCCGCCACCCTCTAAAGTAAGAGACATCACAGACTCTCGGCCAGAAGGAATATTCCCATGAGCAACGCCTACCAGCACATTCTTGTTGCCGTTGATCTCACCAAGGACTCACACCTGGTACTAAAGCGTGCCCTGCCCATTGCCGAGCGTAATGGGGCCAGAATATCCATCATTCATACCCTTGAGCCCCTCGGCTTTGCCTATGGCGGGGATATACCGATGGATTTAAGCAGTATTCAGGACCAGCTGGACACCCATGCCCGAGAGCGACTGGCTGACATAGCCACGCCGCATGGCATCAAGCCTGAAGATCAGCATGTTGTGGTAGGAATGCCAGACTCGGAGATTCAGCGGTTTGCGAAGGACAGGGCCGTGGATCTGATTGTAGTCGGCTCCCACGGTAGACACGGTTTTGCCCTGCTGCTGGGCTCCACCTCCACCGGCGTGTTGCATGGTGCAGAGTGCGATGTCCTTGCCGTACGTGTAGGCCACATTGATGATACCGATGAATAAATAGCCAGGACACCGCTTCGGCCCCTTACTGAAGGCCGAAGCGGTGTTACTGGTCTTTATCCTTACCCTTCCTGTAACGCCTCAAGCTCCATCCATCGCTCCATGGCAACGTCCAGCGCCGACTGAGTATCGCTCAACTGACCCAGTGTGGCCGTCACGGTACTGCTGTCCTGGTTATAAAATTCAGGAGATGAAATGGTCTCTTCAAGGGTTGCGATCCGTGTTTCCAGCACCTCGATATGTCCAGGCAGCTCATCAAGCTCGCGCTGCAGCTTGTAGGACAGCTTTCTGGATTTGGCAGGTGCAGCGCTCTTCTCTACCTTTGACGTTTTAGGCTGTTCGGTAGGCGCTCGCGTCGGTTCGGCACCCTTGTCCCATGGCGCAGGTGGCAAGCTGCCCCCCTGCCGGACCCAGTCCTTGTAACCACCGACATATTCATTGACCTGTCCTTCGCCCTCAAAGGCAATGACACTGGTAACCACGTTGTCCAGAAAGTCACGATCGTGACTGACCAGCAGCAGCGTACCTTCAAAATTCAGGAGCAGCTCTTCAAGAAGCTCCAGGGTTTCAACGTCCAGATCGTTGGTCGGCTCATCCATCACCAGCACGTTGGCCGGCTGAGTAAAAAGCTTGGCCAGAAGCAGACGGTTGGACTCGCCACCTGACAGGGCACGGATTGGCTGACGTGCGCGTTCCGGCGTAAACAGGAAATCCTGAAGGTAACTGATGACATGACGATCCTTGCCTCCGACCGTTACAAAGTCACGCCCTTGGGCGACGTTATCGTAGACCGTCTTGTCCATTTCCAGCCCGGCTCGCAGCTGATCGAAATAGGCGACCTGCAGATTGGTGCCGCTGATGACCTTGCCTTCCGAGGGGGTCAGCTCTCCCAGCATTATCTTGAGCAGGGTCGTCTTGCCGGCGCCATTACGGCCAATAAAGCCGATGCGATCCCCCCGCTGTACTTCCAGGCTCACATGCCGAAGCACTGCCTCACCATTGAAGGTCTGGGTTACATTATCAAGCTCGACCACACGTTTGCCGCTGCGATCGGCGCTATCCACGTTGATGCGCGCCTGGCCTACACGATGACGACGATCTGCATGCTGGGAACGCATGGACTCAAGCGCCCTTACGCGGCCTTCATTGCGGGTTCTGCGAGCCTTGACACCCTGGCGAATCCACTTTTCTTCCTGAGCGAGCTTTTTATCAAACTCACGACGCTCACGCTCTTCAGACTCAAGTTCCTGCCCCTTGAGTTCCTGATAGCGGTCGTAATTACCGGGGTAACGCCCCAGTCTGCCACGGTCAAGCTCGAGGATATTCGTCGCAAGGCGCTTCAGAAAGGCCCGGTCGTGGGTAATAAACAGCACAGCACCGCTGAATTGAAGAAGCTGTTCTTCAAGCCAGATAATCGTATCCAGATCAAGGTGGTTGGTCGGCTCATCGAGCAGCAGTACATCCGGGTTGGTAACCAGAGCACGCGCCAGCGCTACCCGTCGCCGCCACCCACCGGACAGCCTGTCCATCAACTCGTCGGCAGGCAGCCCCAGTCGAGTCAGCACCGTATCGATGCGCTGGTGATAGGACCAGCCATCCTGCGCCTCAAGCGCAGACTGCAGATCGGCCAGTCGATTCATGTCAGGCGCGTCCGAGGCAACCAAAGCATCATACTCGCTTAAAAGACGCCCGACCTCAGGCAACCCATCGGCCACCACATCATAGATTCGCCGCCCTTCGGCTTCGGGCAGCTGCTGAGCCAGTGAGCCGATATTCAATCCCGGTGCGCGCCATACGGTTCCACCATCCGGATCAGCCTCACCGGATACCAGCGACAGCAACGTCGACTTGCCGGCCCCATTACGCCCTACCAGCGCCAGTCGCTCTCCGCGCTCCAGGCTGAGTTCGGCACCATCAAGCAGCACATGGTGGCCGTAGGCCAGTTGAACTTGTTCAAGTCGCAGCAACGTCATGCGTCGCCTCCTGCAGAAAATGTCGGTCGCCTAGTGTAACGCATAGCCTGCCCTTTTCGCGGCCGGTACAATGCAAATCATTACTTTGACATCCCACAGGATACTCCATGCTGCCAGAGGCACTTTCCTTTACCGCCGACGCGCCCCTTGTTGATACAGGCGCCAACTTGACGCACGAAAGCTTCCGCGCGGATATTGATGATGTGCTGGGGCGTGCCCATGCAGCTGGCGTAACCACTCTGGTACTGACCGGCACCGACCAGCAGGGCATCGAAGATGCGCTGGCCTTGTGTGAACGGGAAACACCGGTAGCGCTGTATGCCACGGCAGGCCTTCACCCCCACCACGCCGCCGACTGGACGCCGGAGCTTGCCAGGTTCATCGAACAGGCCGCCTCGCACTCGTCAGTAGTGGCCATCGGTGAATGTGGCCTTGATTATCATCGGGACTATTCCTCGCGTACTGATCAGCGACGTGCGCTCGAAGCACAGCTTGAGCTGGCCGCCCGCACCGGAAAACCCCTTTTTCTGCACGAGCGCGATGCCGGCGCCGATATGGCCGACATTCTCAAGCAGTGGCGGGACGACCTCACTCAGGCCGTGGTGCACTGCTTTACCGGCGAGCGCGAGACGCTGCACCGCTATCTCGATCTTGATTTGCACATAGGTCAGACAGGCTGGATCTGCGATGAACGACGAGGTCACCATCTACGCTCGCTCGTGGCGGATATCCCGGCCAACCGCTTGATGATTGAAACGGACTGTCCCTATCTCCTGCCACGCAACCTGCCGGCAAAACTCAAGGGGCGCCGTCATGAACCCGCATTGCTTCCCTGGATTGCCCGCGAGCTCGCCTACTGGCGCGGTGTAAGTGAGCAGACGCTCAGCGAGCAGACCACTGCAACCGCACGTGCCTTTTTTACCTTACCCCTTACAGACTGACGCAGGGAGCATCATGGATTCCATCCCCGGTTTTATTGCCATTGAAGTAGGCGACGCGGACCTGCCCGTTGCCATCGCATGGACGCTGCCGGACGGTCAGCTGAAACACACGCTGGTACAGCCCGGCCCTGACTGGCTGGAAAACGAACAGGCGTCGCTGGGCGACTACAGCGAGGACGAGCTTGAAATGATGGGCGTCAGCCCCATCGATATACTTCGCGAACTTGAAGCGGATCATTTCAATGGCACGCTTTACAGCAATGGCCTGGTTGATGATGAACGAGCGCTGGCCTGGATGTTCAACGAATATGGCATTGAACCGTTCATTGATCTGGCTCCGGCTGAAAGCCTGTATGAAGGGCTATCTCATGGCGAGTGGCATCGCCAGCGCAGCGATTTGTTCAATGAGCTTGGCCTTGAGCCCTTCAAGCCGGAGGATGAGCTTCAGGTCATGCTGACACTTCATGTGCGGGAAATGGGTTATCCCGATCAATAGGCAGGGTTTGATCGTCAAGGCACCTTCGCCCTGATTCGATAGCCTCCTCACATGAGCTGCCCTGCTGGTAATATGCCTGCAGGGTGCAGCGAAAGGCACGTGCACGATTGTTCAGCCCGTTCTCGAGCAGGGCATCAGCACGGGCACGCACTCGTGCAGCAAAGGCATGTCGATCCACCTCAATGTCAGCGTTGAGGTTATCAACGCTGACATTGAACTCGAGGTCACAGGCCGCATAGAACAGTGATTCAATGGCCTGTGGCTGCACTTCCACGGCTTCAAAGGCAGCCTGCTCGTGTTCATTCCGACCGTCCGGCAGATACCAGTAACCGTAATCTTCCAATAAGCGGCGCGCCGTTCCGGCGACGCACCAGTGGCTTATTTCATGCAGTCCGCTGGTGAAATAGTCATGGGCAAATATAATGCGGTGATACGGCGTGTCTGTACTCGCGGGCAAGTAAAGAGGCTCATCCTTACCGCGGATCAGACGGGTCGAGTACGCAGGCTCGAATACGCCATTGAACAGGGCGATCAAGTCATCGGTACGGTGTAACATCATTTATCTCTCGTACAGGCGCCAAGGCTGAGTAGCCATGGCATATAGTGTGCGGTTTTTCCCTTGTCTTTCAAATAATCCTTGCTCATGACATCCCTATTGCAGCGCAGTTTAACCGAAGCACGCCCCCTGATTCGGCTTACGCTTCCCATTTTCGGAGCTCAACTGGCTCAGGCCGGGATGGGGACAGTCGACGTCATGATGGCCGGCAACGCCAGCGCGACCGATCTGGCTGCAGTCTCGGTGGGTACAAGCCTCTGGATCCCGCTGATCCTGTTTATTACCGGAACCCTGATGGGTCTGACTCCCATCGTGGCACACTGCATGGGAGCGCATCGAGCAGAAGACGTTTCCACCTACAAGCGTCAGGCCCTGTGGGCGGCCATTTTCATGGGACTGATAGCCATGGCCGCGCTGCAGCTTGCTCCGCCCTGGCTTTTTGCTGTCATGAATGTGCCAGATACCGTGGCAATGCTATCAACACAGTATCTGACTGCACTGTCCTTTGGCCTGCCCGCCGTTGCACTCTATCAGGCCCTGCGCGCCTACTCGGATGGCCTGAATCATTCCAGGCCATCACTGATGTTCAGTCTGCTGGGCCTTGTCGTCAACATACCTGCCAACGGCATTCTGATCTTTGGCGGCAACGGCCTGCAAGCGCTATTCGGCAATGCCATACCTGAAAGCCTCGCGGCATTACCTGCACTGGGAGCCTACGGCTGCGGCATTGCCACGGCCATATCCATGTGGGTCATGTGTCTGGGAATGTATCTCTACACACGTCATGCGCGTGCTTATCGCCATGTGCGATCAGGCCGGGGCATGACTGCGCCTCATTACACACAAATGATGGAGTTGCTGCGTATCGGCTTCCCCATTGGCGTCGCCATTTTTACTGAAACCACTCTGTTCACACTCATCGCGCTATTAATCGCCGGGCTGGGTGAGGTGGTGGTCTCCGCTCATCAGATTGCCCTTAATTTTACGTCGTTGATGTTCATGCTTCCCATGTCCATTGGAATGGCCCTTACAGTGCGCGTCAGCCATGCACTCGGTCAGAACCAGCCTTGTCGTGCACGCTTTGTGGCCTGGAACGGTATTGTACTGTCCTTGATGGCGGCACTGATAAACAACCTGATACTGTGGCAGGGAAGTCATGTTATTCCCTCACTTTATACTGGTAATACAGAGGTCCAGGCACTGGCATCGCAACTGATACTGGTTGCCATCATCTACCAGGTATCTGATGTACTGCAGGTCAGCATGGCTGGGGCTCTTAGAGGCTATAAGGACACCAGAATCATCATGATATTCACCCTGCTGGCGTACTGGGTTATCGGGCTGGGCAGCGGTCTACTGCTGGGACGTAGCGCGGGCTGGGGCGTTTTCGGGTACTGGAGTGGCCTGATTCTGGGCTTGTCCGCTGCGGCCCTGCTACTCGGCATACGACTGCACAGGCAATCGCGACTAATGATTCGTGCTCAACCATTGAATAACCACTGATTCAGCCGATTATTTCATCGATACACCATCATCCTGAACTGTTGTGATCATAAGGGCTTAACCTTTCCAAACGAGTTGTGCTACTAATGAGACAGGACGCTCTTTTCAGGATGGCATCTGCAGGCTCTACCCTGCATATAACAAGTCGGTGAAGGAGGCTTTATGGGCGCATGCATACAACAGCAGCCTGCCAAGGTGGTCGACCTCAACGAAATGCGAGAGCGTCACCAGGCTCAGCAACGTATAGTACGATTGGCTCCGGAACTCGATGGTTTGGAAATGATTTACGAGGTCGCTTCCGACCCGGACTCGCTCTATGCCATGCCTGTTCTGGGCTGGGCACTGAAATCCAATGGTGAAGTCATGGGCGTGGTTCCCTGGCTTGAATCACTTGTAGGCTGTCACAGCCTGGATGATCCCGACTATGGCCGCTTTATCGGCTACCGCGATCCCGAGATTGATGATGTCTTTGATGTTCCGCCTGAACACAAGCGATTCGAACTCGAGCATGCAGCGGCCTACTTCGATTATGAGCCGTCCCCGGAAAAAACCCTGCTTCAGCACCTGCCGGATACACATGGCACGTATGCCCTGTGTATTGATGAAGAAGATGCTCCGTGGCAGCTCAAGCAGATACATGGCTGGCAACTGTATAGCGACGGCAGTATCGAAGCACTACTGGTTGATGAAGACGCTGTTTGCCAGACTCCCATCCTCGCCGGTGACGATTGCCTTTATCCGGGCAGAAGTCGACACCGTCTGGTGTACTTCTTTCAGCGTGCCATCGCCAATCGCATCAAGGAGCAGGATCCGGATACGCTCAATGCCCTAGCCTTGATGGTAGACTCCGAAGCCTAAGGGTGAAACCATGAGTGATACAGGAGCGTCCTTCGGAATGCTCTTGTATCAATGAATGAAAAACCCTTTGTATAGTTAGCATTGATCATCTTTTCTTTATGACCATTACACCAAAAAGCATGAAGTGATAACTTTTTCACAAAAAGCCTGCCACGAATGGATTAACCTGAGACAATATATATACGACTAAAGACAATCCAATCGGTTATCCATGAAAAAAGCTTTGCTGATCGGTAATCACTCCTGCTCCAACCGGGGTGATGCAGCCATTCTTCGTGGCCTTATCGAAGCCATCGATACCACATCCATTTCCATTGATATTGCATCACGCGATCCCGCAACGGGAGAGATCGTTCTGGAAGAAACCGGTTTACCGGTTATTCAGGATGTATTTGAGCAGGCGCGTCACAAGCTTATGCAGGGCTCGTTTTATACACGCAAGGTCATGTCTCGCTACCTTAACGGCATCATGTACGCTTCAAGCAAGTATAACTGGAGCGTAGAAAAAACACGCAAACTACTGCCCAGGGCCTATAACGAAGCAATCGATACACTAGCTGCCTATGATTATATTATTCAGGTAGGCGGCTCCTTTATCGTTGATGCCTACGGCTTTACGCAACTGGATATCATTTTTGGCGCCAAAATGGCCGGTCGAAAGGTTTATCTGATCGGGCATAGCGTTGGCCCCTTTGAACATAAGCAGTTTCGCGAGTTGTGCCAGAATCTGCTGCCCTACCCTGAGACCATTGTCCTGAGAGAGCATGTCAGTGAAGACATACTCAAGAAGGCTGGAATATACCTCGATAACCTCGGCTACGGTGCGGATACGGCATGGCTGATGCCCGAGTCCCAGCATGTTGACCTGACAGTCATCAATCCTGACAACAAGCCCATGGTAGGCATCACGGCCAGAAGACTGGCGCCGTTTGATAGTGTGCTGGGTGTAAGCCAGGAAGCCTATGAACAGCAGATGGCATCAACCTGCGACACTCTGGTCGAGAAGGGGCACATGATTATCGGGGTGTCCACCTGCACGGGGCTGAATGGGTACCATCGAGATGATCGCCTGACGCTTCACAGTATTAAAAAGCGTATGCGCCATCCGGAAGGCCTCCATATCATTTTTGATGAGTTAAGTGATCTTCAGATCGGTGGAGTGTTATCACAATGCCGTTTTACCATTGCTACAAGGTTGCACAGCGGTATTATTTCCATGCGCTATGGCACACCGGCACTGGTAATTGCTTATGAGCACAAAAGTGAGGGAATCCTGACAGACATGGCACTGAACGCATTTTCACTATCGATGCAGGAGTTTGTCGAGGGTGAAACACTTTCAAGACTTGAAACACTCGAAGCAGATTACGACCAGTTCTGCCAGTTGATCGGCCAGCGTGTAGAAGAGCACGCCGATATGGCCCGACAGCATATCCGGGCCATCTTCAGCGAATAATCAGGCCGATGCGCCCGCAATTGATATGTAATAGACAAAGCTGTCCGGCAGGGTTTCCTGCTGGATTAGCTGATGACCCAGGTAGGCACAAAATTGCGGTATATCACGTGTGGTCGCAGGATCTGTTGCGACCACCTTAAGGCATTCACCCGGCACCATTTCTGCCACCTTGTTATGCATCATCATGATAGGCTCGGGGCAATAAAGACCACTGGTATCCAGCGTTTCATCAGCGCTCGGCAACTCGGACATATTAAAATCTCCCTGAATATGATGTTCAATAAAGCCGGACGTAAACGGTCACTTCTTCCCGATCGTGGTAGAGGTGCTTGCATGCGATATCAAAGGTAATGCCTGCGTCCGAAAGCGTTGTTTCGAGTTGCTCAATGCAGGCAGAAACCTCTTCCCAGCGCTTTTTCATCGGCAACTTCAAATTGAAAATACTGTACCAGCACCACTGATTCACCAGCCAGCGCTCAATCATGCGTGTTACACGTACCGGTTGATCAACAATATCGCATACCAGCCAGTCCAGCCTGTCTGGCGGTGACCACACAAATCCGTCCTCCTTTAAATGCTCTACCAGACCGGTTCGCACAAGGTCAGCATTCATGGGGCCGTTGTCGATGGCATACACAAACATGCCACGTTGCACCAGCTGCCATGTCCATCCACCTGGTGCAGCACCAAGGTCTGCTGCCTGCATACCTGCATGGAGGTGCTGGTCCCATGCATCCCGTTCTATAAAGGCATGCCACGCCTCCTCCAGCTTTAACGTGGAGCGGCTGGGTGCTGCGTGAGGAAATCTGAGATGCTTGATACCATTGGGCCATTCCGACCGATTCTGCGGAAAGCTCATGGCAACCTGCACACAATCACCTGATGTCCAGAATAGATGCAAACGACGCTTTCCGGCCTTTCTGCGTAACGCACCGCGCTTTTTCAAAATTCCTTCAAGGGGGCGCTGAAGCGATTTGCATAATCCGGTCAGCCCCTTGCCATCATTGGTATCCGGCCATTCCTGCCATAGCTCTTCAAAATTCCAGCCGCTTTCCTGTATCAGCGACACCAGAGCTGTAATACGATCATTACGTTTCAACTGCAGTGGTGAAAAGGCAACCAGAATCTGGCGCGCGAATACAAGGTGCATCAGCGGGAGCTGCTTGTGTACCGTATTGGCTGGCTGCCCCTCTGGTAATACCAGCCTTGTAAAACCGGTATTCGGATCGTTTACCGTCTGAATGTGATTATCAAGATGATACGTTTTATCAGTAAGCTCCCGAGCCAGATCCCGCTCGAAGCCCGGCCGGCAATAAAAAAGCAATTCGTTGGGGATACTGGCCATACCTTTTTCCTTTCGCGCCTGGATCTACGCCGCTGTTTTTTTAAGCCATAAAAAAAAGCCCCTGGTCATGTGACCGGGGGCTTTGGTATAGATGCCTGACGATGACCTACTCTCGCATGGAGAAGCTCCACACTACCATCGGCGCTAAGCTGTTTCACTTCCGAGTTCGGCATGGGATCGGGTGGTTCCGGCT
>NZ_JAMLJK010000002.1 GCF_023700005.1 Larsenimonas rhizosphaerae
AGCCGGAACCACCCGATCCCATGCCGAACTCGGAAGTGAAACAGCTTAGCGCCGATGGTAGTGTGGAGCTTCTCCATGCGAGAGTAGGTCATCGTCAGGCATCTATACCAAAGCCCCCGGTCATACGACCAGGGGCTTTTTTTTATGGCTCAAAAAAACAGCGGTGCAGTGCTCATCACTGTCAAGTCTACTGTCATATCATTCTGATACACTGGTACTACATCTAGATTGAATCACTAAGCAAGGAGCATTGCTCATAATGACTACCGATGTTGTCATCCTCGCCGCCGGGCAGGGAAGCCGTATGAAGTCTTCTCTTCCCAAGGTACTTCACCCTCTCGCCGGCAAGCCCATGGTCAGCCATGTTGTGGCGGCTGCAAAAGCGATGGATGATGTCCGCCTGCATGTTGTAGTCGGTCATGGTGCCGAGCGTGTTGAAGAGGCCCTGGCAGCAGAACAGGTTACATTTGCACTGCAACGGGAACAGAAGGGAACCGGCCACGCCGTGGCCCAGACGCTGGACCAGCTGGGTGATGGCAAGGTTCTGATCCTTTACGGTGATGTACCCCTGATTCAGCCGGAAACTCTCAAGGCCCTGATGGCCAAGGTAGATGATCAGCATCTGGGACTTTTGACCGTTACGGTGGATAATCCTTCCGGGTATGGGCGAATTGTACGTGACAGCAATAATCGCGTGACTGCCATCGTGGAGCAAAAGGATGCCTCCGATGCTCAGAAAACGATCCGTGAATGTAATACAGGTATTCTCGCAACCACGGCTGCCTCGCTGAAAACCTGGCTGCCTGCGCTGTCCTCGGATAATGCTCAGGGTGAATATTACCTGACGGATATCATTGCGATGGCCGCCAGCGAAGGTATTGCCATCGAGACGGCTGAGCCCGCCTCCGAGCATGAAGTACAAGGGGTCAACGACCGACTTCAGCTGGCTGGTCTGGAGCGTATTTTCCAGAAGGGGCAGGCTGATGAACTGATGCGCAATGGTGCCAGCCTCGCTGATCCGTCCAGAATCGATGTTCGAGGCTCGCTCTCGATCGGACAGGACGTCAAGATTGACGTGGGTTGTATCTTTGAAGGTGATGTCGTATTGGAAGATGGCGTTGAAGTCGGCCCATACACATTGATTTCAAATTCTCGTATCGGGGCTGGTACGGTCATTGCCGCCCACAGTGTCATCGAGCAGGCTCAGGTCAATGGCAAGGCTGCCATCGGCCCCTTTGCGCGCCTGCGGCCGGGCACCGTACTCGAGCACGGTTCACGAGTAGGCAACTTTGTTGAAACCAAGAATGCACACGTTGGCGAAGGCAGCAAGATCAATCACCTGAGCTACGTAGGCGATGCGACACTGGGTGAAAACGTCAATGTAGGCGCAGGCACCATTACCTGTAACTATGACGGTGTAAACAAGTTCCGGACCGAGATTGGCGATAATGCCTTTATCGGGTCCAACTCTGCGCTGGTCGCACCTGCATCAATTGGAAAGGGTGCCACGGTTGCCGCAGGCTCTACCATCACCGAACGCGTCAGCGATGACGCTCTTGCAATTGCTCGTGGGCGTCAGGTTGAGAAAAATGACTGGCAGCGGCCGAGCAGGAAGTAAACCGGGAAGGTAGTACAATCTGAAAGCCGGGCATGATGCCCGGCTTTTTCATGTCTGCAGTATATATTCGTCCATTCAGACAGCGAGCATGATCAGCTGTCCAGTTCCTTCTCGTCCAGTTCATCCAGTGCGGTATGACGAATATCCAGCCCCTTGACCAGGTAGATCACGGACTCGGCCAGGTTATTGGCATGGTCACCAATACGCTCCAGAGCGCGCAGCACCCACATGATATTAAGAATCGGACCGATCGAGCGGGCGTCCTCCATCATGAAGGTTACCAATGCGCGCATGGAGCTTCGATATTCACTGTCTACCGACTCATCCGTATGCAACACATTGAGAGCCAGTGAGGTATCGAAACGGGCAAAGGCCGTCAACGCATTGCGTAGCATGTCACGTACCTGCTGGCTGATACGCCGAACCTCGATGAACCCGTTGGTCTGATAACCTTCATCAATCAATGACAGGGCATGTCGGGCAATCTTGTTGGCTTCATCACCGATACGTTCCATGTCGGAAGCAGCACGGGTAACGGCGAGCACCAGACGCAGATCGGATGCGGCGGGCTGACGTCGAGCCAGAATCTGGGTGCATTCATCATCAATCTGCAACTGCATGGCATTGACGTCATGGTCCTTGTTGCAGACCTCCTCTGCCAGATGCCCATTCCCCTCGAGCAGTGCGGTGGTGGCATCCTGCACCTGTCTCTCGACGAGGCCACCCATGGCCATCAAGTGGGTTTTCAGAGCATCCAGTTCCTTGTTGAACTGACGCGAAATATGCTGACTGTGATGACCACTGGTGATGTCCATGGCGCTCCCTGGTGCACTGAATAAGGAGTGAAGTAGAAAAAGTGACGCCACGCTGGCGACACTTGATCCTACCCGGCAGGTGTGACGTTATGATGACAGTCTAGACAGGCTCCAGCCTGGCAAAACCCAGCACCAGCCATTTGTCGCCATGATCCTCGAAGCTGACGTGAACGCGCGCTCGATCCCCATTGCCTTCCGCATCAATGATGATGCCTTCGCCAAACATGGGATGACGAACGCGCTGCCCAAGGCTCAGGCCGCTGTCAGGGGTCGGGTTGGATGTCATGCTGCGGCGTGCCGGGGCAGGTCGCTGGGAGACGGGCCGTGATACCTGTCCCCTCAGGCGTACTTCTTCAAGCAGATTTTCCGGCAGCTCTCGCAGGAAACGTGAGGGCCGTTGATAGGTTTCCTTGCCATGCAGCCGACGCATTTCAGCATAGGTCAGATAAAGATGTGACATGGCCCGAGTAATGCCTACATAGCACAGACGACGCTCTTCCTCGAGGCGCCCTGGCTCTTCCATGGACATCTTGTGCGGGAAAAGCCCTTCTTCTACACCCGCGACAAATACCACCGGAAATTCCAGGCCCTTCGCAGAATGCAGGGTCATCATCTGGACTGCGTCCTCGAATTCACCGGCCTCATGGTCGCCGGCATCCAGCGCTGCTTCGGACAGAAACTGCCCCAGACCATTACCGGCTTCGGGCATGTCATCCGTGGTTGAGAACGGATCCGCCAGGGCCACGCTGCGTGCTGCACTGACCAGCTCCTGCAGGTTTTCCACTCGAGCCTGCCCTTTCTCGCCCTTTTCTGCCTGGTGGTGTTCTATCAGGCCACTCAGGGTAATGACGTGATCAATCTGCTCATGCAGTGCCATGCCGGCCGTGTCGTTATCAAGGGTATCGATCAGATCGGCAAACTGGCTGACTGCATTGGCGGCCCGGCCCCTGAGCACACCATGCGATGACGCATTGGTGAGCGCCTGCCACAGGGAAATCTGCTGTTCCCGCGCCACATGACGCAGCTGCTCGATGGTCTTTGTGCCAATACCGCGTGCGGGAACATTAATGACGCGTTCCAGCGAGGCATCATCTTCACGGTTGACCAGCAGCCGTAGATAGGCCAGCGCATTCTTGATTTCCAGACGTTCATAAAAGCGCTGCCCCCCGTAAATCCGGTAAGGCATGCCGCTTCTGATCATGGCTTCTTCAATAACGCGGGACTGAGCGTTGGAACGATACAGCACGGCTATTTCATGACGGCTCATGCCTTTTTTGACATGTTTCTGAATACTGTCAACGATGAAGCGGGCTTCGTCCAGGTCATTGAAGCCGGCATAGACCGAAATGCGTTCGCCATCTTCGACATCCGTCCAGAGCTCTTTCCCCATACGACCGCCATTTTGGCGAATCAGGTGGTTGGCGGCGTCCAGGATCACGTTGGTCGAGCGATAGTTACGCTCCAGACGCACAAGATCCGTATTGGCAAACTCGTCTCGAAAGCGCTCCAGGTTTTCAACTTTGGCACCGCGCCAGCCGTAGATGGACTGGTCATCGTCGCCGACGACGGTCAGGCACTCACGCGAACCTGCCAGCAGCTTGAGCCAGGCATACTGAAGCGTATTGGTATCCTGAAACTCATCGACCAGCAGGTGAGCGAAGCGGTCCTGGTAATGAGCCAGCAGACGGGGGTTATCACGCAACAGCTCCAGGCTTCTCAATAGCAGCTCGCCAAAGTCCACCAGACCACCGCGCTCACAGGCGGCCTGATAGAATTCGTAAAGCTCGATCATCTGCTGCATGTAACTGTCACCGTGGCCATCCAGCTGCGCCGGACGCATGCCTTCTTCCTTGCAGCCGCTGATGAAGTACATCACCTGTTTGGGAGGGAAACGCTCCTCATCAACATTGTGCTCACGCACAAGACGCTTGATCAGACGGAGCTGATCATCCATGTCGATGATCTGAAAATGTTCCTGCAGGCCGGCATCCTGCCAATGGGTGCGCAGCAGACGATGTGAGATGGAGTGAAAGGTGCCGACCCACATCCCGCGCAATGACACATCCAGCAGCGCCTCAAGGCGGGTTCGCATTTCACGAGCGGCCTTGTTGGTAAAGGTCACGGCCATGATGGCATAGGGCGAAAGCCGCTCGTGCTGCATCAGCCAGCCGATACGGTGAACCAGTACACGTGTCTTGCCGGAACCGGCCCCGGCCAGTACCAGTACATTGCCCTGAGGCGCGCTGACAGCACGGCGCTGCTCGGGGTTAAGCGAGTCGAGAAGAGGCTGTGAATCCATGGCAAGAGGTCATCGGCAGAAGAGGGAATGTGATTGCCACTTTATCATACCCACCTGTGACCTGCCGTGACCCACCCGTCAGTGGCCGCTGTTGCCTTCCGGGACACGAAGCGGCGCCAGGCTGCGTTTCACGGCGCGTACCTTGTCATCCAGCTGAGAGCCTTTCGACTTGGCCACGCCCACGGCCAGGATATCGATCATCACCAGATGCACGATGCGTGACGTCATCGGGGTATAGACTTCACTGTCCTCGCGTACATCAATGAACAGCGGAATATTGACGGCATTGGCCAGCGGCGAGTTGCGGGGGCACAGTCCGATCACCGTCGCTCCGGCTTCCCGGGCCAGATCCACGCTACTCAACAGTGAGCTGGTACGGCCTGTCTGAGAAATAGCCACCACGACGTCTCCCGCGCTTAGCGTGACCGCTGACATGTTCTGCATATGAGGGTCGGCATAGGCTGCGGTTGATACCTGCAGGCGGAAGAACTTGTGCTGGGCATCGGAAGCCACCGCACCGGAGGCACCGAAGCCGTAAAACTCGACCCGATTGGCCAGTGTCAGTGCCTGAATGGCCTTGCTGACAGCTTCCGGGTCGGTTCTGTCTCTTACCGACAGCAGAATGCCGATGGTTGAATCAAAGATGCCATTGGTGAACTGCCCAACGTCATGGCTGTCATCCATCGAAAACTGAGCGTATTGCGCACCGGTTGCCAGCATCTGGGCCAGCCGAAGCTTGAAATCCTGAAAGCCGTCACAGCCCAGCGCGCGACAGAAACGGATGACCGTCGGTTCGCTGACGCCTGCGTTCTTGGCGATGTCGGCAATGCGCATGTGGATGGCTTCATCGGGATGGCGCAGCACATAACGGGCTACTTTCTGTTCTGAACGCCTGAAGTCAGGCAGGCGGTCCCTTAGCTCATCAAACAGGGCAAGACTCACGGTAACTCCCAGTACATACGTTAATGTCGTTGGCGTCATTATAGTGTCAATAACGCTATAGTAATGTTGCAGCACCTCACCAAATGTGAGTTGTTGGCAAAGTCCGGATGATGCGACGCATGGTACTGCGAATCGGGCCTCAGCGTTAGGCTAATATGTGGATTGGACGTTGGTATGATCTGTATAGCCTGCCGTCATCGCCGGCACTCATTGATTTAGGCCCCTTCAGGGAGTGATTGATGATGCATAAAGATGAACAGCTTTCCTCCATCAAGACGCAGCTTCTCGACATTTTCATGTCAGTTGAAGCCGAGCGGCACCAGCAGAAGGCCAAAAGGGCCGCTACCCGATACTACCAGGCGCGGCGAGGGATCGAGCTTCACCGCGAACAGCGACGACTCGAGCGCCATATTCGCGGTGATGAACTGACGCATCATTCCGGCTCACCCTGACGACACCCTCCATCTCAGGGCAATGCCTTGAGCACCAGCTCTACGCGCCGATTTTCTGCTCGGCCATCTGGCGTGTCGTTATCTGCCAGCGGTCGAGTGGATGCCATGCCAACGGCGCGCAATCGGTCGCCTGCAATATTGCGATTTCGAAGCAGGCGCAGTACAGCGCTGGCGCGGGCAGTTGACAGTTCCCAGTTGGACGGAAAACGTTCCGTTGAAATGGGCTGGCTGTCCGTATGCCCCTCGACCGAAATAGATCCCTTGAATCGCTCCAGAGCCGGTACCAGTTGCGTCAACAGTCGCTCACCTTCCGGTGAAATGCTCACGTCACCGCTTGAAAACAGCAGACGATCCTGAATCCTGAATGTGATTCCCTGTGGGGTTGGCTGCACGACTACGCCATCAAGTACCGGCAGCACATCCTTGAGCTGGTCCATTACTCGCATGCCATCGTTGTTGTCAGTGGCAGGGGCAGCGGAAGCGACCATCGGCATGGGGCCAGTGACACGACCAACGGCCATGAGAGCTTCCGGCGTGAGCGTCAGGTCAGGTGCCGGCGGCAGCGGTGTGGCGGCCTCTGCGAGAGTCCCGGTTGACATGGCAGGGTCCTGCACCGGTGTGACCGAGCGGGGTGGGCCGACAATTTCACCATTCACCATGGGCTGGATGCCCCTGTGAAGCGGCATGATTCCGCCGGTGGCAGCCGCCATGCTGACCGGTTCCGGTTCGATATCCGGCACAGGCCGATTGAACATCAGCAAAATGACAAACAGCATGATCAGCAGTGTCAGCACATCAAGGTAACTGATCAACCAGCCTGCCTGATCCAGCGAGCTGTCATCAAAGTCCTCTGCCAGCTCGTCCCGGCGCCTGGCCGGGGTTCGGATCGACAGGGATTCCGGAACCTCAGCGCGCTTCGCGTACATGGGGTTCTCCCGAACGGCGTTGCTCACCCAGTTCATCCTGGTCGCGATATTCTTCAATGAAGGACTGCAGGGTGGCTTCAATGAACGAGGGCAAACGCCGACGGCACATCATTGATACACCTTCTACCACCATGTTCATCGCGATGACCCGGCGTTCCGTGCGACGCTCCAGCTTGACCGCGATGGGCTTGAATACCAGGTTGGCCAGCAGGATGCCGTAGAACGTTGTCAGCAGCGCGATACCCATGCTGGGCCCGATGACTGCAATATCGCCGGTTTTCATCACACTCAACATGTTGATAAGCCCCACCAGGGTACCCAGCATGCCGAAGGCTGGTGCATAGGCGGCCATGGTTCGAAAGATCTGTGCTTCACCACGCTCGCGCGCCTTCAATCGTGAAATGCGCCAGCGCATCAGATCCACGATTTCCTCTTCCTTGATATTGTCGATGACCAGGCTGATGCCGGTTTTCAGAAACGGGTTACGGGTCTGGTCCAGCATTTTTTCAATATTTCGCCCCTGGCCATGCATCCACTGTCGGGACAGGTTGACCAGCTCGCCGATATCTTCCTGAACATGATCATTTTCCTTGCGGAAAACGATCAGGATGACGTTGGCAACATGCGAGAGTTCGCGCAGGGGATAGCTTAAAAAGGTGGCTGCCAGTGTTCCGATGACCACAATCATCAGACCAGGCATATTGAGAAATGCCAGCGGTGATTCGGCACCGAAGGTAAGGACCGCCATCAGCAGGGCCGCAGCGCCTACCAGTCCGATCAGTGTCGAGGGGTTCAGTGGCAGCCGTTTGAACCTGCTAGCCAGTGAGGAGGTTACAGCGTTGGTTGACATGGTGGCCCGTGCCCCTTCAGTAAATGATGACCGAAGATAATCATGGCACCAGCGTACTCGGGCACGGGCAGGGAGAAGGCAAAGAAAAAGGGCCGACAACAGGGCCTTATCGGCACACTGCCATCAACCCTTTAGAGCGGCTGACTAGTTGATCAGGCCGAATACAAACACTACCGCTACCCCGATCGGGGCCACGAACCGTGATGTTACGTACCACAGCGAGAAGGCACCGCTGGAGACATTGAGCTGGCTTTTCAGCTCATCACGCTGCATGAACCAGCCTACAAAGATAATGGTAGCCAGTCCGGTCAACGGCAGCATTACCTTACTGGTGGCGTAATCCAGGAGGTCAAAGATGGTCATGCCACTGAACTTGTCGAAAATACCCAGCGGATGGATATCCGACCACACATTGAACGACAGCACAGTGGCGAGCCCCAGCGCCCAGGTCGCGAGACCGGCGGCAATGGTGGCACCCTTGCGGTTCATCGAGGTTTTCTCTTCAAGCCATTCGACAACCGGCTCCAGCAGGGAGATGGATGATGTCCACGCGGCAAACACGAGCAGTACAAAGAACAGGATACCGAACAGCCATCCACCGGACATGTGGCCGAAGGCCAGAGGCAGGGTCTGGAAGATCAGACCGGGGCCTGCGCCGGCATCCAGGCCGTTGCTGAAGACAATGGGGAAGATGGCCATGCCGGCCATCAGAGCAATGATCGTATCCATGAAGACCACGATGACCGCGGTGCGGCCAATATTGACGTCATCGGAAAGGTATGACCCGTATGCCATCATGATGCCCATCCCAAGACTCAGGGTGAAGAAGGCATGCCCCATGGCGGCAAGTATTGTTTGCGCGGTCAACTTGGAAAAATCAGGCAGCAGCAGATAACGCACACCTTCGGCAAAACCATCAGTAGTGGCTGCGTACCCCACCATGACCACCAGAAGAACCACCAGTGCCGGCATCAATGTCTTGGCTGCACGCTCAAGGCCACCTGCAACGCCACCTATTACAACGCCCACGGTCATGATCATGAAGACGCTATGCCACAGGAGCAGTGTGCTCGGATCGCCGAGCAGGTTACCGAACAGGCTGCCTACACTGTCACCGTCGAGTGTACTGAAGGTGTCCGTGACCGCGTACTTGATGTACGCCAGGGCCCAGCCACCGATGACACTGTAAAACGACAGGATCAGATAGGCACCAAGGATACCCGCCAACCCGACCAGCCCCCAGGACTGGGAGCGCTTCATGCGTCCGGCAATCTTCTGCATGGAGGACATCGGGTTTTTCTGACCCAGCCGGCCCAGCAGCCACTCCGACATGAGGATCGGCAGTCCGACCAGTGCAATACAGATGAGATAGACCACCACGAACGCGCCACCGCCGCTTTCGCCGGTCATGTAAGGGAACTTCCAGATATTGCCCAGTCCGACCGAGGAGCCTACGGCGGCCAGCAGAAAGGCAAGGCGTGAGGACCACTGCGCATGGGTATGGGATTTTTGAGGCATTGAATCACCCTGAATAATCGCGTGTATTGCCTGCCGAAGCCGGCAATGGCTTTTATGGTTGTTATGCCGCTCGCCATGCCTCCTGGATTACAGGGCGGCGACGCTTGCGACGTTTTCGATGGCGATGATGATCGCACTTCGCGAGCAGGTGGTCTGCTCCGAGCTGGTTCGCAAGGCTACACGGGGAGTATACGTTAAGCGGGCCACAGTCTTTAAGAGGTAAACCACATTCCAGGCAGTGGCCGAATCCTCGTGGCGTAACACCATGCCGTTCAGGCTCGGCCTTGTCGCGTCATGTGGAGATCATTCTAGAACAGCGAGGTTTGCTGCTCTGCCGGAAAGCGAGGCAGGGGTGTCAGCGCAAGATGCTCGGACAGGCGATTCCAGCATTCTCTGGCCAGCTCGGGCGCACGTCGATTGTCAGGTGTATGTAAAAACAGATAAGGGGTTTTCCCCTGATTTATCCACAGGGCAAGCTGCTCAATCCAGGGGGTGAAAAAGTGAGTATTTGCTTCGCTTTCAAAATGGCCGATAAAGCGGATAATCGGAGAATTTCCCGTGGAGAGCACGTGTAATGGGCGTTTCGGTTTTTCCTGTTGTGCTTTTGTCAAGGCTCGGTTGGTATCATCGTGTGTTGAAAACAACGGACGAACATCCAGCATCACTCGATCAACCGAATAAGTTATCAACAATCGGTTGAGAGCACGTTCGGCCTCTCCCTTGTGGAAAAATTCCGGTGTGCGTACTTCTACGGCACAGGGAATATCCGGAGGCCATTGAATGAGCAGGCGTTCCAGTTTCCCTAGTTCCTGCCAGCCGAAGTCCCTTGGAAGCTGAATCATGACGGGCCCAAGTTTTGGCATCAACAATCGGATGGCGTTCAGAAAGTCGAGGCAGTGTTGTGGAACAGCCAGCCGCTCCTCGTGAGTCAGGGACTGCGGAAGCTTGAAACAGAACCGAAAGTGATCCGGAGTACGCTCTGCCCATTGCTGCAGTGTCCGTTCGGCAGGTGTCCCACTATAGAAGGTGGTATTACCCTCTACGGCAGTAAAGACGCTGGCATATTCCTCCAGTGCGTATTGCATGGGGGTGTGGCGTGCCAGAAAGGACCCTTTCCACTCATCGAAAGACCACATCGGCAGGCCCAGGTACAGCGGAATGGACGAAGCGGGCTCGATAGCCATGATCTAGCGCACACGCTCGGCGCGGAAAAGCTGAGGCGGGGTCAGTAAACGATCCTGGGCTGCGATCAACTGAAGTTCGCGCTCGCCGGCTGCGAAGGTCGCCTCGAAAATGGCAAAGACCGATGAGGCTGTTTGCGCCAGCGCCTGCTCCGGAGAAGCCCCTTTCAGCATGTGGGCAAGAAAAAGCGCGGATGTAACGTCACCGGCCCCATTGGGGGGGGTATCAAAGTGAAGCTTTGGCGTCATGACTTCCCAGCTGCCTTCCTCGTTGTCCAGCAGCATTGCAATATGGTGCTCGGGGAGTTCGGGCACATCCAGCGAGGTCACAATTACCTGTTTTGGTCCTTTGGCACGCAGATCTGCGGCCGCGGCCAGTGCATCACCGCGTGATGCGATGGTTCTGTCGGCCAGAAAGCCCAGTTCGAACTGGTTGGGCGTGATGATGCTGGCACGGGCAATGGCATGATCACGAATCCATTCCGGCAGGCCGGGTTTGACGAAAAAGCCGCGCCCTGTATCTCCCATGACCGGGTCACAGCAATAAAGGGCATCAGGCTGATGGCGTCGTATACGCGTCAATGCCTCAAGTGCTACATCGCCAGTGCGCTCATCCCCCAGATACCCGGTCAGCAATGCCTGCATGTGCTTCAGGGCACCGCGGGCCTCAATGCCATTCAGTACATCCATCAGGTGGGCCGGTGAAAAAACGTCACCTGTAAACGCACCATACCCGGTGTGATTGGAAAACTGGACGGTATGAATCGCCGTAACATCGAAACCGTGGCGTTGCAGCGGGAAGACGGCAGCGCGGTTGCCTACGTGCCCATAGGCGACGTGGCTTTGAAGCGACAGAAGATGGGGCATAAGGACAAGTCAGGCTGAAAGTGAGTCACCTACTATGCATTGAAAGCCGTAACGGGTGAAGCTCAATCGTTGAAGAACGGGAGGGGAGAGAGGGGAAGCGATGCAGCAGATGGCGGTGCCCCGAAAGGGGCACCGCCTGAACGGTCTTATTCGACAGTTACGGATTTTGCCAGGTTGCGCGGCTGGTCAACGTCGGTGCCTTTCAGCACGGCAACGTGATAGGACAGCAGCTGCAGCGGCAGGGTGTACAGTAACGGTGCGATATGTTCCTCGACAGCCGGCATCCGCATGATATGGATGCCTTCACCTTCCTTGAGGTGGACGTTTTCGTCCGCGAAGACAAACAGCTCACCACCGCGTGCACGTACTTCCTGCAGGTTGGACTTCAGCTTCTCGAGCAGTTCGTCATTGGGCGCCACGGCAATGACCGGCATGTCGTTATCGACCAGGGCCAGCGGACCATGCTTGAGTTCGCCAGCCGGGTAGGCCTCTGCGTGGATGTAGGAAATTTCCTTGAGCTTGAGCGCGCCTTCCAGAGCGATCGGGAACATCGGCCCACGTCCCAGGAACAGGGCGTGATGCTTTTCGGCAAAGGCGGCCGACAGGGTTTCGATCGCACTATCCATGGCCAGTCCCTTCTCGAACAGGCCGGGCAGACCACGCAGTGCCGCGACGATATCGGCCTGAACCTGGTCGTCACCCTGACGCACCATGCGCAGTGACAGGGTCAAAAGCATCATGGCGATAAGCTGGGATGTGAAGGCCTTGGTCGAGGCAACGCCGATTTCAGGACCAGCCTGGGTCATCAGACACAGATCGGATTCACGCACCAGTGAGCTGCCCGGGACGTTACAGATCGACAGGCTGGCCAGATAACCACCCTTGCTGGCGGCGTAGCGCAGGGCGGCCAGAGTATCAGCCGTTTCACCGGACTGTGACAGGGTCACGAACAGTGTGCCTTCCGGAACCACGACTTCACGGTAGCGGTATTCGGAGGCCACTTCGACCTGCGTAGGAATGCCGGCCAGCTTCTCGATCCAGTAGCGTGCCACCATACCTGCGTGATAACTGGTACCACAGGCCACGATCTGGATGTTCTTGACCTGGCCCAGCAGATTGTCGGCATCGGCACCGAAGCAGTGGGTCAGAACGTGGCGCTCGCCCAGTCGGCCTTCAAGTGTTGAAGCAATGACAGATGCCTGCTCATGAATTTCCTTGAGCATGAAGTGGCGATAATTGCCCTTTGATGCGGCACCGTCACCGTGTTCGAAGGTAATGACTTCACGAGAGACCGTTTCACGCTGTTCGCTGAAGACCTGCACGCTGCCTTCCGGACGCAGACAGACTACATCACCTTCCTTCAGGTAGATGAAGCGGTCGGTAACCTGCAAAAGCGCCAGCGGATCAGACGCCAGGAAGGCTTCACCGATCCCCACGCCAACGACCAGCGGGCTGCCCTTGCGAGCACCGATCAGGGTGTCGGGCTGGTCGGCATGAATAACGCCCAGTGCATAGGCGCCGTCCAGGCCACTGACAATGTTCTGTACAGCGGTCAGCAGGTCCTGCGTCTTGTCGTATTCACGAGACAGCAGGTGAGCGATGACTTCCGTATCCGTTTCGGAGGTAAATACATAGCCCTGACCTTCAAGCTCTTCACGCAGGGCTTCATGGTTTTCGATGATGCCGTTGTGTACTACTGCCAGCTTGTCGCCGGACTGGTGGGGGTGGGCATTATGTTCGGACGGTTTGCCATGGGTTGCCCAGCGCGTATGCGCAATGCCGAGCTGCCCCTTCAGGGACTGCTGTTCCAGCTTTTCTTCCAACGCGGCGACCTTGCCCATGGCGCGGCTGCGCTGCAACGTGTTTTCGGCATCGAAAATGGCCATGCCAGCCGAATCGTAACCCCGGTACTCGAGGCGCTTCAGGCCCTCAAGCAGAATATTCTGTACTGAACGTTGCGCAATCGCGCCGACAATACCGCACATGGAAACACTCCTTGTTATCAATCGTTTAACTGGATTAGTCAGTCAATGGCGGCCCGAATGACACGGACCCCGTGAGAGGCAATAATTTTTTCGGCGTCATCGCCGAGTTCTTCATCGGTCACCAGAATGTCGATGGCCGCCCAGGGCAATTCGACATTATGGATCCGGCGGCCGGCCTTTTCGGACTCCGCCATGACGATGACTTCGCGTGAGGTATCGGCCATGACCCGCGACAGGCTCAATAACTCGTTGAATGTGGTCGTCCCGCGGTGCAGGTCAATACCATCGGCACCGATAAACAGCTGATCAAAGTCATAGGCCTTGAGGACCTGTTCCGCAATCTGCCCCTGGAAGGACTCCGAGTGAGGATCCCAGGTGCCCCCGGTCATCAGCAGTGTGGGTTCCCGCTCCAGCATTCTCAGCTGGTTGGCAACCGACAGTGAGTTGGTCATGACGACCAGACCGGTTGATTTCTCGAGCCAGGGAATCAAGGCCGCTGTGGTGCTGCCGCTATCGATGATCAGTCGATTGTGATCCCGGATATGGCGCGCAGCTTCCCGGGCAATCGCCTTCTTTCTTTGTGAAAGCAGGGGGGCACTTTCCGTCATTTCCTTCGGAATGGGAACTGCGCCGCCATAGCGACGCAGCAACAAGCCGTTGGTTTCAAGCGCGGCCAGATCCTTGCGAACCGTGACTTCGGAAGTATGAAATTCCCGGGCGAGCTCATCCACACTGGCTTCACCCCGTGCATGCACAAAATCAACGATGTGCCGGCGACGCTGGGGCGTATTCCGTCTGGTAAGTACTTCTGCCACGGTGTGACTCCCGATGTTTCATTTCGAAAGATATTTTGAGTGTTTCGAAAGGCTTTTGCAACTAATGGCTAATACGATGCGTACCTGAGCACAGCGAGCCGGGCAGTTGCATCGAAATGTGGTAGCGTCCGACTTATTTCACCGTATATGGAGACGTGTCTCATGGTCAGTGCTATCGCCTCTCTGGAGCGAGGGCTCCGAATGGTCTTTCAGCCGGGGTGTCGTCGGTATGTGTTCGCACCGCTGGTCATTAATCTGCTGATTTACGTGCTGGCCATCTGGTGGATGGTAGGTCGGTTCGAGGGCTGGATTGCCTACTGGATGATGCAGGTTCCCTCCTGGCTCAGTTGGCTGGAGTGGCTGATCTGGCCACTGGTCGTCCTCTCTCTGCTGGTCATTGCCTTCTTTTCGTTCACGCTGGTCGCGACATTGATTGCCTCGCCCTTTTACGGGTTTCTGGCGGAAAAGCTGGATGCTCAGGTCAGCGGCGTACCCGTCGAGGACGATCGCAGCCTGGCGAAGCAGGCTCTGGATAGTCTCGGGCGGGAATGTCGAAAGCTTGGCTACTTTCTTCCCCGCATGCTGATACTGGTCATCATCGGCTTCATTCCAGGAGTCAACATACTGAGTCCATTGTTGTGGGCCTTGTTCAGTGCCTGGAGCATGGCAATCCAGTATCTGGATTATCCGATGGACCTGCACCGAGTGAGCTTTAACGACATGAAGGCGCGGCTGCGCAAAAAGTGGTGGCAGTCCCTTACCTTTGGGGGGGTGGTAGCACTTGGCATGCTGATTCCATTGCTGAACCTGTTGATCATGCCGGCTGCCGTGGCGGCTTCGGTCACGTTCTGGCACGGGCACTATCGTCGCCTTGGCGTGACGAAATAATTACTGATTGAGGCACCCCCGGGGCTCGACCACGAAAGGGGACTTGAGGCTGCGCGAGAGCAGTGGGCCCGGGGCCCGATAGCCTGCGCCTTTGGTCTATACGCGACCAAAGTGTGCTGCGCTTTCAGGGCATTATCTACTATCGCTTAAGGAGCAGAATATTAATAACAATGAACCCGATGCGGGAGCTGTCTTATGGCGAAACTGGATGACCGGGATGTACAACGATGGCAGAACATTGAACAGAACCCTCGTTTCAAGGAGCTGGTAGCCAAGCGAGGTCGGTTCGCCATGATGCTGTCACTGATCATGATGGGACTTTATTTCTCTTTCATTCTTCTGATTGCCTTTGCGCCCCAGGTATTGGGTACACCACTCGCTCCCGGCATGACCACTACCTGGGGCATCCCTATCGGGCTTGGATTGATTGCTTCGGCCATTGTGCTGACAGGCATATACGTTCGACGAGCCAACGGTGAATTTGACCGGCTTACCGTCCAGGTGCTCAAGGAGGTGCAGTCATGATGTTCGGGCGCTCCTCTCGTTCCCTGACGGGCCTGGCACTGCTGGCCCTTTCCTTCCCGGTGCTCTCTGCCGATGCCATTACCGGTGAGGTCAGCAAGCGGGACATCAACATTCCCGCCATCATCATGTTCCTTTTCTTTGTCGCCGCTACCCTCTACATCACCTGGTGGGCCTCGAAGAAAAACCAGACGGCGGCAGACTACTATGCAGCTGGCGGGAAGATTACCGGCTTTCAGAACGGTCTGGCCATTTCGGGTGACTTCATGTCGGCGGCATCCTTTCTGGGGATCTCGGCGCTGGTATTCACGTCGGGCTATGATGGCCTGATCTATTCGATGGGCTTTCTGGTCGGCTGGCCGATCATCATGTTCCTGATCGCCGAGCGGCTGCGAAATCTGGGCCGGTATACCTTTGCCGATGTCGCCTCATTTCGGCTTGGCAAGCGTCCGGTGCGTACCCTTTCGGCCTTTGGCTCACTGGCGGTAGTGGCGCTTTATCTGATTGCTCAGGTGGTGGGGGCCGGCAAACTGATTCAGTTGTTGTTCGGCCTGAATTACGAAATTGCAGTAGTCGCGGTAGGCGTACTGATGGTCTGCTATGTGCTGTTTGGCGGCATGCTGGCGACGACCTGGGTACAGATGATCAAGGCGGCCCTATTGTTGTTCGGTGCGACCTTCATGGCCGTCATGGTACTGATGCACGTGGACTTCAGTGCCGAGGCCCTGTTCTCCGAGGCGGTCGCGGTCCACGACAACGGCGCGTCGATCATGAGCCCGGGTGGGCTGGTGAAGGACCCCATTTCAGCCATTTCGCTGGGGCTGGCTCTGATGTTCGGGACCGCGGGTCTGCCACATATCCTGATGCGTTTCTTTACCGTGGGTGATGCCCGTGAGGCGCGTAAAAGCGTTTTCGTCGCGACCGGCTTTATTGGTTATTTCTATATTCTGACCTTCATCATCGGTTTCGGCGCAATCATTCTGGTCAGCACCAACCCTGAGTTCATGAATGTGGATGGCTCGATCATCGGTGGCACCAACATGGTGGCGGTGCATCTGGCGGACGCGGTCGGCGGCAGTGTTTTTCTGGGCTTCATCTCTGCCGTGGCGTTTGCCACCATTCTGGCTGTGGTAGCGGGGCTGGCATTGGCCGGAGCATCGGCCATTTCGCATGATCTGTATGCCGGGGTCATCATGAAGGACAATGCCGATGAAGCGAAGGAAGTAAGGATTTCCAAGATCACGGTACTGATTCTGGGCATCGTGGCCATTGTGCTGGGCATTGCCTTCGAGCAGCAGAATGTGGCCTTTATGGTCGGCCTGGCCTTCTCCATTGCGGCCAGCTGTAATTTTCCGGTACTGCTGTTGTCGATGTACTGGAAGCGGCTGACCACGCGCGGTGCAGTGCTGGGTGGCGGGCTGGGGCTATTGACCGCCATCACGCTGATGGTGCTTGGGCCTACCGTATGGGTAAAGGTACTGGGTCATGCCGAGCCCGTGTATCCCTACGATTATCCCGCCCTGTTTTCGATGGCTGTAGCCTTTATCGGTATCTGGCTGTTTTCGGTGACAGACCACTCCCGGCAAGCGAAGGATGAAGCGCTTCTGTTTGATGCCCAGTTCGTTCGGTCTCAAACGGGTCTGGGGGCGCATGGCGCGGTAGATCACTGATGCGAGCGCATCTGATCCGGGGGCGGCCGTATGGCCGCCCTTTTTATGTCTGGTATCTGGCCAGGCGCGTCCGGGCAGCCGCCATGTCATCCCTCGAATTTCGAGGTGATTGACGGCAGGTGAATATGGTATCTAAGTGACAGCACGCGAATCAGGGTGCAGGTGAAAATGGCCAGCCAGATACTCCAGCGGCTGTCGATGACTCCCGTGACGCCCAGCAGTTCGATACCGGCCCCGATCAGCGCCGCGCTGGCGTATATATCCCTGGTCAATACCAGCGGTGGCCGATGGGCCAGTATGTCGCGAATGACACCGCCCCCCACGGCACTGACACAGCCCAGAATCAACGACAACAATATCTCGCCGGTGTATTCATAGGTTTTATGGGCACCGAATGCCGAGAAGAACCCGAGCCCCAGGGCGTCGAGCCACAGGGTCGGCTTTTCCATGCGAATGATCAGTCGTTGAAAGAAAACGCCGACAAAGACGGCCACGATGACCGTGATCAGATAGACCGGATGAACCAGGCCGGACGGTGGTGTGGCGTTGATGCACAGGTCTCGCACGATACCGCCACCCACTGCAGTCGACATCGCCAGTACCAGAATGCCGAAGATATCGAACCCGCGTCGAATCCCCGCACTGGTACCACTGAGGGCAAAGGCAAACGTGCCTATGATATCGATGTACTGAAGCAGCATGTCGGCATGTCTCGAAATCAGGCAGGCGTTGAAAGGCGGGCGTGAGCTTACCGTGTGGCGAAGGCTGATACCACTGTCGTAGGTTCGGGCCATGCCTCGTACCGGCCCGGCCGTGCCCATGGCGTGTTCGCGGCCGTTGCATTGACAGTGCGCCACGGCCTTTCCATGCTGAAGGACGACTCGTGTTGAAGCAGGCCGCATCGCTGTGACCGAGCACTACTGGCGACCAGAACAATAACAAGGGAGACGTCATGACAAAGGCAACCGTGCCCTGGTATCAACGCGTGCCTCATCCGGCCATTCTGATCCTTGGTCTGCTGGTGGTGGTCTGGGGGCTGACCTGGGTTATACCGGCAGGCAGCTTCGACTATCACCAGGTGAACGGTCGGCAGGCCGTAATACCGGGCACCTTTCACCTGATTGAACAGCCACCACCCTCCTTTCTGGCAATATTTCAGTCCATACCTCTGGGTATGGTGGAGTCGGCCAGCATCATTGTGGCCGTGTTTGTTGGTGGCGGCCTGTTTCGTGTGCTGGAAGCGACCGGCGCGCTGGAAAACATGGTCGGCACGCTGGTGCGTCGTGTCGGGCGCACGCATCCGACGCTTCTGATCTGGGTGATGACCCTTGTATTTGGTGCGCTGGGTGTGGCGGTCGGATATGAGAACAATATCGCCCTGGTGCCTATCGCAATACTGCTGGGGCTGGCTCTGGGTGGGGATCGCATGGTGGGCGCGGGTATTGCCATCGGTGGGGTAGGCATCGGGTTTGCGACCTCGCCCATCAATGTATACACCGTGGGTGTGTCGGATCAGCTGGCCCAGCTTCCCATGTTCTCCGGTGCCGGGCTTCGCAGCGTGCTGTGTATTGGCACACTGATGCTGATGGCACATCATACCAGTCGTTACATGCGCCGAATTACCCGAAATACCGAGGCTTCCCTGTTGGCCGATGTCCCGGTGGATGAAGGCAGCGATGCTCTGGACAGGCCGCTGGCGGACTACCATCTGAGTGGGCGGGATCTCCGGGTACTGGGCAGCTTTATCGTGGGAATGGCTGTCATGCTGTACGGGGTGTTTGTCTATGGCTGGTACATCAATGAAATTGCCGGAGCCTTCATCGCCATGGCCATTGCGGCTGGAATAATGGCCCGGATGCCGGCCGAACAGATCAATCGGCATTTTTTCGAGGGCGCAGCCTCGGTCACTACCGGTGCCCTGCTGGTGGGCCTGGCGCGCGCCCTTCAGGTACTGCTGGAAAAGGGGCATATCGGTGATACTCTCGTCCATGCGCTGTCGGAGCCGCTGGCCTCGCTACCGGTACTGGTTTCAACACTGGCGATGACGCTGGTTCATGGCCTGATCAATTTCTTCATTCCTTCCGGCAGCGGGCAGGCCATGGCTACCATGCCGATCATGATCCCCCTGTCGGACCTGATCGGCATGACGCGTCAGACGGCTATTCTGGCATTCCAGCTTGGCGACGGATTGACCAATATGGTGGTGCCGACCTCGGGCGGCACACTGGCCATGTTGGCCATTGCCCGCGTGCCCTATGACCGTTGGGTGCGTTTTTTCTTCCCCATGTTGATCAAGGCTTTTCTGCTGGGCTGGGTGATGTTGACCATCGCCGTGCTGACTGGCTGGGGGCCTGCATGAAATCCTGTTTCTTTTCTCCTGAGGACGTGTCATGACTGCTGTGGAGCTGCTGACCCACCTGGTGGGGTTTAATACCGTCACGCGTGAATCCAATCTCGAACTGATCGCATTCGTGGAACGGTATCTGGCCGGGTATGGCATAGAGAGCCGCCGGATCGAGAGCGATGATGGCCGCAAGGCCAATCTGCTGGCCCGCATCGGGCCGAATGTTGAAGGCGGTGTGGTGTTGTCTGGCCATACGGATGTGGTGCCGGTCGATGGTCAGCCCTGGACAACGGATCCGTTTACCCTGACCGAGCGAGACGGCCGGCTGTACGGGCGAGGCAGCTGCGACATGAAAGGGTTTATCGCCTGTGCGTTGGCCGAGGTTCCCCGGTGGGTCGAAATGTCTCTGACGCGGCCGATCTGGCTGGCCTTTTCCTATGATGAAGAGATCGGCTGTCAGGGCGCGCCACGCATGATCGAGCGGCTGGTGGCTGACTGCCCACGTCCTGCTGCCGTGATTGTGGGTGAACCCACGCTGATGCAACCGGTGACGCAGCAAAAGGGCATTACTACGCTCAGCACGACAGTGACCGGCGTGGAGGCACATTCAAGCCAGGTGTATCAGGGAATCTCGGCAATCCATGTGGCAGCGAGACTGGTGGCGAAAATCGAGGACATCATGGGGGAGCTGAAGGACGAGGGCTGCTGCAATCAGGCCTTCAATGTCGAGCACTCAAGCCTGCATGTCGGGAAGATCCAGGGGGGGACAGCGGTCAACATCATGGCACGGGAATGTACCTTCGAGTGGGAGATTCGTCATCTGCCCGAGGATGGGTTTGAAGCCGTCCATGCCCGCTTTGTCGCCTTCAGTGATCAGCTTGAGCGTGAAATGAGCTACCGCGATACGCGTGTGGCCATCACGACTACGCCCATAACTGCCACGGTGCCGGCATTGGCAGATCGTGATAACAGGGCCGCGCTCGGGATATGTCAGGCATTGATGGGAGAGCAGGTCCCGGAGGCAGTAGCTTACGCTACCGAAGCCGGACAGTTTCAGGAAGCCGGACTCGAAGCGATTATCTGTGGTCCCGGCAGCATTGGGCAGGCTCATCAGCCGGACGAGTTTATTTCCGTGGAACAGCTCGACCTGGGCGCTGCCTTCATGCAGCGTCTGGGCGATTATCTGGCGGAGTGATAGCGGAAGCTGCCCGGCGAAGGCCTGCGCAGCAGATGATGGCATCAGAGGGTGGGCAGTGGATGCCCACCGGAGGCTTGTCCTGACGTCAGATCATCAACACTCGATGGTATTGACGGCCAGTCCTCCCTTGGAGGTTTCCTTGTACTTGTCCTGCATGTCGCGGCCGGTATCGCGCATGGTACGAATGACCTTGTCCAGCGAGATGAAGTGCTGGCCGTCACCACGCAGGCCCAGCTGGGCGGCATTGATGGCCTTGACGGTGGCAATGGCGTTGCGTTCGATGCAGGGCACCTGTACGAGCCCGCCGACCGGGTCGCAGGTCAGCCCCAGGTTATGCTCAAGGCCGATTTCTGCAGCGTTCTCGACCTGTTCAGGCGTGCCGCCCATGACTTCAGCCAGACCGGCTGCTGCCATGGCGCAGGCCGAACCGACTTCGCCCTGACAGCCGACTTCGGCGCCTGAAATCGAGGCGTTTTTCTTGCACAGGATCCCGATGGCGCCAGCCGTCAGCAGGAAATCGACCGCATCGCGCTCGCAGGCGCCGGGCTGGAACTTCATGTAGTAATGCAGTACCGCCGGTATAATGCCGGCCGCGCCATTGGTCGGTGCTGTCACCATGCGCCCGCCCGCGGCATTTTCCTCATTCACGGCCAGGGCAAAGATATTGACCCATTCCATCGCCGAGAAGGTCGAGGCAATCAGGCAGGGGTCCTGTTCCACCTGTTGAAGACGTTGATGCAGCTTGCGTGCACGTCGTTTTACGTTCAGGCCGCCCGGCAGGATGCCCTCATTGGTAAGCCCCTGATCGATGCAGTCACACATGGCCTTCCAGATATTCCACAGCCTGTCCCGCACATCCTGCTCACTGCGCCAGACCAGTTCGTTGGCCATCATCAGCTCGCTGATGCGCATGTTGTGCTGCTTGCACAGGCTCAGCAGTTCCACGGCTGTATCGAAGTTGTAGGGCAGCGCGACATCATCGACGGGCGGTAGCCCCGAGGTGGCCTGAACATGGTCCACTACAAAGCCGCCACCGATCGAGTAATAGGTGTTTTCGTACAGCATCTCGCCGTTCTGGGAAAAGGCGTGAATCGACATGGCATTGGGATGATATTCCAGCCGCTCGTCGTGGAACTGCATATCCTCGTCCCAGATGTATCTGACGGGCTGTTCACGCCCCAGCAGCAGCTGGCGGGTTTCCAGCAGGGTATCGATATCTCCGGCGATGACCTCCGGGTTGATCGAGTCAGGGCGCTCACCCATCAGCCCCATGATCACGGCCCGGTCGGTGCCGTGTCCGATGCCGGTGGAGGACAGTGAACCAAACAGCTTGACGGTGATTCGGGCAACGTCTCCGACAAGATGCCTGTCCCTCAGCTCCTGCAGATAGTCATGGGCGGCCTGCATCGGCCCAACGGTATGAGAGCTGGATGGCCCGACACCGATCTTGAATAGCTCAAACACGCTTATAGGCATTGTAAGCGGCTCCTTTATTGTTATGACCCGCTACAGTGCTCGCAGAAGGAGTAGCAGGCTGAATATGAGAGGGTTCAGGAGGGCGCGGTGTTGTCCCGGTGCTAGTGTTTGAGAATCACCGTTCGGCCTGAATGCATGAAGACGCGACGCTCTATATGTAACTGGATGGCGCGTGCCAGCGTCAGGCACTCGATATCCCGACCCTTGATGACGAGGTCTTCCGGATAGTGGGCATGATCAACTGGCTCGATGCCCTGGGCGATAATGGGGCCTTCATCAAGGTCGTCATTGATGTAATGAGCGGTAGCGCCGACCATCTTGACGCCTTTCTCGTACGCCTGATGATAGGGTCTTGCTCCCCTGAAGCCAGGCAGCAGGGAGTGGTGAATATTGATGGCCCGGCCGGTCAGAAGGTTGCACATGGCCGGTGAAAGCACCTGCATGTAGCGGGCCAGCACGACCAGTTCAGCCTCGGTCTCCTCGATCACCTGTCGTATCTTCGCTTCCTGACTCGACTTGGTTCCGGCGGTGACCGGGAAGTGGTAATACGGCAGCCCATGCCATTGCGCCAGCGGCTCAAGGTCCGGGTGATTGGAAACGATCGCCTGGATATCCAGAGGGAGCTGTCCGGTCCTGTGGCGATACAGCAGGTCATTCAGGCAGTGATCGGCCTTGGATACCATGATGATGGTCTTGACGCGCTTGCTGGCAGGCGTCAGTTCAAATGTCATGTTGAACGTCGAGGCCCGCTCCTGAAAATCAGCCTCGAAGGCACTTGGATCAAAGTCGCCGGTGGCTTCAGGGCGAAAGGCGGCGCGAATGAAAAACTGGCCTGCTCGGTAATCATCGAACGAACTGACTTCCGTGATATAGCAGTGCTGCTCCTTTAAAAAGCGCGTCAGCACATCCACAGAACCCAGACGACTTTCGCACTGGGCAGACAATATCCAGGTAGTGGCCATCGTAGTCATGACGTGTCCATGTTCGTGGGAAATCGAGAGGAAAGGTCGGCCCGTTCAGGCCGACCTCGGCCGGTCAGGAGGTGGTGACGCCATATTCCGCCGATGCATCAAGCAGCCAGCGATAGATGTAGTCTGCAAAGCTGCGACGTATGACCAGCTCCCAGTGATCTTCCGCCGGGCGGCGGATAATGGCGGTTGCCTTGCCGAAGGTGGTGGTAACGCCCTTGCCCACCGGGAAGGCGAGGGGGTGAACATCGTAGGATGTTGATTTCATCAGCACCTCAAGCGCCTTCTCGCCGGACAGGGTCAGAACGGTCTGCCCGCCGCTGACATTGACGATGCTGAAGTGGGCATCGCCCAGCGCCTTGCGAAGTTGAGCCTCGATCGAAAATTCCTCGCCACCGGGCACGATCACCAGCCACTCATCGGGAGAGATCCACTGGATCGAGTGGGTCCCCGCATCGTTCTGGTTGATGGCGTGAGGGCGTGAGGGCAGGGTAGTGCCAAGCACATCACGTACCGCTTCATCCAGAACAATGGCGCCGCCGCGCAGGGTCAGGTGACCCAGCAGGGCATGTTCCCTGATCTGCACGCCGGGGTTTTGCCCCGGCGAACGTGGCTTCTGGTTCTGATAGCTCCAGTGGAGTGAGGATTCGGCACCCTGCTGACTGTCCGGACGGCAATCGAATTCCTGAATATTAGACATTTTGACGCTCCCACTTGGGATCAAGAAATACCGGGCTGACGATTTCTGCTTCATGCACCTTGCCATCTGCCATCGGCAGATAGACGGTTTCGCCCATGCGTTCATGACCACCCTTCACCACGGCCAGTGCAATACCACGCTTCAAATGGGCGCTGTAGTAGCTTGACGTAACGTGACCGACCATGGCCATCGGAATGGACTGGTTGGGATCCAGTACGATCTGAGCCCCTTCTTCAAGCACGACATTGGCATCCTTCGGCTTCAGGCCCACAAACTGCTTGCGGTCCTTGCGTGAGGTGTCGGGGCGCGTCAGGGCGCGTTTGCCGATCCACTCGAAGGGCTTGTCGTAGCCGACGGCCCACTGAAGCCCGAGGTCTTCCGGAGTTACCGAGCCGTCGGTGTCCTGACCGGCAATGATCAGGCCCTTCTCGGCACGCAGTACGTGCATGGTTTCAGTGCCGTACGGGGTCAGGCCGTATTTCTCGCCCTTGTCGAACAGCTCGAGCCAGACCTTCATGGCGTAGTTGGCCTGTATATTGATCTCGTAGGCCAGCTCACCGGTGAAGGAAATACGGAAGATGCGCGCCGGAACGCCGGCGACGGTACCTTCCTTCCAGTCCATGAACTTGAACGATTCACGGTCAAGATCCACGTCGGTGGTTACTTCTTCCATCAGCTTCCGGGCATCCGGACCGGTTACGGTCATGGTGGCCCAGTGATCGGTCACGGAGGTGAAGTAGACGTCGAGTTCCGGCCATTCGGTCTGGTGCCATACTTCCAGCCATTCCAGAACGCCTGCAGCACCGCCCGTGGTGGTGGTCATCAGGAAGTGGTTTTCGGCCAGGCAGCTGGTCGTACCATCATCCATCAGCATGCCGTCGTCCTTGCACATCAGGCCGTAACGAACGCGACCCGGTGCCAGCTTGGCCCACTTGTTGGTGTAAACGCGGTTGAGGAATTCACGGGCATCCGGGCCCTGGATGTCGATCTTGCCAAGCGTCGAGGCATCGAGAATGCCGATCTTCTCACGAACGGCCAGGCACTCACGTGCTACAGCTTCGTCCAGTGTTTCCTTCTTGCCGTTGACGGTTTTCGGGAAGTACCACGGACGCTTCCACTGGCCGACGTCCTCGAACTCCGCGCCGTGCTCGACATGCCACTGATGCAGGGCGGTATAACGCTCGGGGTCGAACAGGTCACGGCAATGACGACCGGCGATGGCACCAAAGGTCACCGGTGTGTAGTTGGGGCGGAATACGGTCGTCCCGACTTCGGGAATGCTGCGATTGAGGATGCGCGCGGCAATCGCCATACCGTTGATGTTACCCAGCTTGCCCTGGTCGGTACCGAAGCCCAGTGCGGTATACCGCTTGACGTGCTCGATGGATTCGAAGCCCTCGCGTGTCGCGATTTCGATGGCTGAAGCCGTCACGTCATTCTGGAAGTCAACGAACTGTTTCGGGGCCCGCAGAGTGGTTTTGGTATGCGGTACCTGATAGAGCGCGCAGCAGGGGCCTTCCTGAATGGCATCAACCTGCGGTGCCTCGGTGACCTTGCTGCTGCTCGTATCGCCGGCTTCTTCAAGCGCATGATCGATCGCGGACAGAGCGGTATCGAACGCGGTTTTCAGATCAAACACGCCCGTGACACTGCCAACCGGCGTCATGCCCTTGACTTCACCCGGTACAAAGGCGGGTATTTCACTATTCCACTGCGGACGCGTACCGGTATGTGACGACAGGTGCACGACCGGGCTGTAGCCGCCGGAACTCGCGATCGTGTCGCACTCCAGCTCTTCGACCTTTCCTGTGACCTTGAAGGCAGCCGGATCAATGGCGGCAACACATGCTCCGGAAACTCGGTTGGTGCCCTTGCCCTCAATAACGGCGCTGCCGGAGATGATGCGAATATCGAGCGCACGTGCCTGGTCGACCAGGGTTCCTTTCGGCGACGGTCTGGCATCCACGATGGCGACCACCTTGCGGCCGGCTTCATGCCAGTTCAAGGCCGTACGATAGGCATGGTCATTGTTGGTGGACAGCACCAGGCTATTGCCCGGAACAACGCCATAGCGACGGATGTAGCTTGAAATCGCACCGGCAATCATGTTGCCTGGAACATCGTTATTGGCATAGACCAGCGGACGTTCGTGCGTTCCGGTGGCCAGAATAACGCGCTTGGCACGTACGCGGTGAAGCCGTGAACGTACCTGAGGGCGACCGTTGGCCGGGGTGGCGCGGTCCCAGATATGCTCGGTGCGACGCTCATGCAGGGTGACGAAGTTATGGTCGTGATAGCCGTGGGCTGTCGTGCGGGACAGTACGGTCACGTTATCAAGCTGGTTGAGCTCATCCAGGGTATCGCTGACCCAGCGCGTGGCAGGCTGGCTGTTGATGAGTTCACGGCTGTCGAGCAGTGAGCCACCCATTTCTTCCTGCTCATCACACAGAATGACACGAACACCACGACGGCCGGCGCTCAGGGCTGCCATCAGGCCGGATGGCCCGGCACCGATAACCAGCACATCACAATGCTGGTGCAGATGATCGTAGGTATCCGGATCGTTTTCGGTGGGGCTGCGACCCAGTCCCGCGCCCTTGCGGATGTATTTTTCATACGTCATCCACATGGAGGCCGGGGCCATGAAGGTCTTGTAGTAAAAGCCCGGGGGCATGAAGCTGCCGCCCATCTTGCCGACCATGCCCATCAGGTCGCGCTGAACGTTGGGCCAGCCGTTGGTGCTTTTGGCGACCAGACCTTCGTAAAGTGCCTGCTGCGTCGCACGCACGTTGGGAACCTGAGTGGATTCGGTTGCGCCGAGCTGTACCAGTGCATTGGGCTCTTCGGCACCAGCGGCCACCACCCCGCGCGGACGCGAGTACTTGAAGCTGCGGTTGACGATATCAACGCCATTGGCGAGCAGCGCAGAAGCAAGGGTATCCCCTTCGTAACCGGTATAACGCTTGCCGTTGTAGGTAAACGTCAACTGCCGCTTGCGATCGATAAGGCCGCCATTGGCAAGACGATTTTGCTGTGTCATACCTGTTCCTCCTGATTCAGGGACGCGCTCTCGGGGCGTGCGCCAACGGTTTGCCAGCCGCTGGTCGCTGCCTGAACACCGGACTGGTGTTGGGAATCAGGCAGGTTCTCGGCCGTTACGGACGGTCGTTCACCCATCTTGTAGGTTTCATGAATTTCGTAGGTGGCCGTGTTGCGAGTAATGTTGAAAAACTTGCGGCACCCCACCGAGTGCACCCACAGTTCGTGGTGGATGCCGCGCTCGTTGTCACGGAAGAACAGGTAACCGCCCCATTCGTCATCAGTGGTGGTGTCCGGCGTTGCCGGACGCGCCAGGTGTGCCTGACCACGGGGATGAAACTCTTCTTCTTCGCGGTATTCGTCACAGTACGGGCAGTGAATATGGAACATGCTGCAATCTCCTCAGTGAGCTACGCCTGCGGCACCGTGTTCATCGACCAGCGCGCCTGAATTAAAGCGATCAATCGAAAACGGCGCGGCGATGGGGTGGGCTTCGTTTTTGGCAAGCGTGGCGGCAAAGACATGCCCGGAACCCGGGATGGCCTTGAATCCGCCGGTGCCCCAGCCACAGTTGAAGAACATGCCCTTGACCGGGGTTGCCGAGATGATCGGGCTGGCGTCCGGGCACGTATCCACAATGCCGCCCCACTGGCGGTTCATGCGGACACGGGAGAAGATCGGGAACATTTCCACGATGGCCTGCAGGGTGTGCTCGATGGTGGTATAGCTGCCGCGCTGACCGTAGCCGACGTAGCCGTCGATGCCGGCACCGATGACCAGGTCACCCTTGTCGGACTGGCTGACGTAGCCATGAACGTGGTTGGACATGACCACGGTATCCAGGATCGGCTTCAGCGGTTCGGATACCAGTGCCTGCAGCGGGTGTGATTCAAGCGGTAGCTTGAAGCCGGCCATCTTGGCCAGAACGCCCGAGTTCCCTGCCGCGACACAGCCAACGGTTTTGGCTTCGATGTCACCGCGATTGGTGTGCACGCCATGGACGCGACCATCACGAATCTTGAAGCCGGTCACTTCGGTATTCTGAAGCAGATCGACGCCCATCGAGTCGGCAGCACGCGCATAGCCCCAGGCAACGGCATCGTGACGTGCCACACCGGCGCGTGGCTGCCAGGAGGCACCCATGACCGGATAGCGGGCATTCTTCGAGCAGTCCAGAATCGGAACGATGTCCTGAACACCCTTGGCATCAAGCACTTCACCATCAATGCCGTTCAGACGGTTGGCGTTGACGCGACGCTGGATATCACGCATGTCCTGCAGGGTGTGCCCGAGGTTGAGCACACCGCGCTGGGAAAACATGACGTTATAGTTCAGGTCCTGTGAGAGGCCTTCCCACAGCTTCATCGAGTGCTCAAACAGGGCTGCAGCTTCGTCCCACAGGTAATTCGAGCGCACGATGGTGGTATTACGTGCGGTGTTACCGCCGCCCAGCCAGCCCTTCTCGATCACGGCCACGTTGGTGATGCCGTGTACCTTGGCCAGATAATAGGCAGTGGCAAGACCGTGACCACCCCCGCCAACGATGATGACATCGTACTGTTTCTTGGGGGTGGGGTTGCGCCATTGGCGCTCCCAGTTTTCATGGTGGCTCATCGCGTGTTTGACGAGCCCGAATCCAGAATAACGTTTCATGTTTTTCTCCGGAAGATACTGTCCGATCTCGATCGGCGTGGATCAGATGGCAGCGGCGTGTTCGCCGACTGCTGCAGTGTCTTTTTGGCCATAGACCGGGTAGCGGGAGCACAGTGTCGCCACCTTGTCACGTACCTGCGCTTCTACCTTGTCGGTGGATTCCTGGGTGGCCAGTACGTCGAGCAGATCACAGATCCAGCCTGCAAGTTCCCTGCAGTCATCTTCGCCAAACCCGCGTGAGGTAATGGCCGGAGTGCCGATACGAAGGCCGGAGGTCACAAACGGGCTCTGGGGGTCATTGGGCACGGTATTCTTGTTGACGGTAATGCAGGCACGGCCCAGTGCGGCGTCTGCATCCTTGCCGGTCACGCCCTGCTTGATCAGTGATACCAGAAACAGGTGATCTTCCGTACCGTTGGACACGACATCGTAGCCGCGCTCGATAAAGGTATTTGCCATCATGCTGGCATTGGTCAGTACCTGACGCTGATAGCTGACAAACTCCTGGCTCATCGCTTCCTTGAAGGCCACGGCCTTGGCGGCGATGACATGCATCAGGGGGCCGCCCTGCTGACCGGGGAAAACCGCGCCATTGAGTTTCTTGTACAGGTCGGCATCGCCATGTGCGGACAGGATCATGCCGCCACGAGGCCCGCGCAGGGTCTTGTGAGTCGTGGTGGTCACGACGTGGGCATGAGGCAGCGGGCTCGGGTAGAGGTCTGCTGCGACCAGACCGGCGATATGCGCCATATCGACCATCAGCCACGCACCAACGTTATCGGCAATGGTGCGGAACCGGCGCCAGTCGATCACACGGGAGTAGGCAGAGAAGCCGGCAATGATCATTTTGGGCTTGTGTTCGTTGGCCAGCTGCTCGACTTCGTCGTAATCGATTTCGCCGGTTTCGGTATTGATACCGTACTGAACTGCGTTGTAATGCTTGCCGGAGAAGTTGGGCGCGGCACCGTGAGTCAGGTGGCCACCATGGGCCAGGCTCATGCCCAGAATGGTGTCACCGGGTTTGACCAGTGCCATGAAGACGGCTGCGTTGGCCTGAGCACCAGAGTGTGGCTGTACGTTGGCGTAATCGGCGCCGAACAGGTCGCAGGCACGGTCGATGGCCAGCTGTTCGACCTTGTCAACGAACTCGCAGCCACCGTAGTAACGCTTGCCGGGATAACCTTCCGCGTACTTGTTGGTCAGCTGTGACCCTTGCGCCTGCATGACAGCACGGCTGGTGTAGTTTTCCGAGGCAATCAGCTCGATATGAGCTTCCTGACGCTCGACTTCTTCAGCGATGGCGGACGTGATCAGGGGATCGCAGATGTTCAGATCTTCATGGTTCATGGAGATAACCCGGCTTGGTGTCTTGTGGTTGTAAGCCCCTGTGAACCTGGTGGCTCATCTCAGGCCGCTCGGAGTGTCTGTCGCTCATCATTGGCCTTGTGTGAGGTGAAATGATTGAACGTTTGCGACAAATCTTTTGTAGAAAGCCTTCAATTCGCTTATATCGCTGATTTTTAAACGTATTTATTTTTGAATCTGGCGCAGAAGGACAGATGCGCCGACATGGCGGGAGGAATGGGCAACAGCACGTGGCAGGACGGAACCTACCGGGCGGTGTCATCACCGATATGAAGGAAGAAAGGGTCGACCAGCGGGGAGCGGGCGCTTTTGGGCAGCTTGCGTATTTCCGATGGGGACACGCCAAAGGCGTCACGGAAATGACGGGAAAAATGGGCTGTGTCCGAAAATCCGCAGCGGTCGCCGATATCGGTCACACTGGACTGTGTGTAGCTCAGCAACCAGTACCCATAACGAAGTCGCAGATCGCGGGCAAACTTCTGAGGACTGATGCCCAGCTGTTCCTTGAAGCGACGCTCCAGACTTCTTCGTGAGGTGCCAAGCCGTCCTGCCAGTTCATCCACGGTCAGAATCGTGCCCAGGTGTTGCTCGAACATGGAAATGGCACGCCGTACCATCGGGTCGGCTACCCGGTTGAATACCACTGGTTGAGGCTGCGGATGTGCACCTTCCCGCGGTTCATCAATCAGCATGATGTGCAGGCTTTTACGGGCCCAGGAGCGGCCAAGGTGACGCTCGACGAGATAGGAGGCCAGGTCGGCCGAGGCAATGCCGCCGGCGCAGGTCAGTCGATCGCCGTCATCAAGGTAAAGCCGGTCTGCTACCGGCTCGATGGCCGGGTAGCGAGAGGCTAGATCCCGGTGGTGGTACCAGCTGACGCAGCACCGGCGTCCCTCCATCAGCCCGGCCTGAATCAGGGAAAATACACCGGTACACACCCCGATCAGCGGCACCTGCCGGGTGGCAGCCAGACGCAGATAATCGAGGGCCTGCTGATCCTGCTGGTCGTCTTCGGACAACACGCCGCCGATGACCACGATGTAGTCAAAGCGCTCCGGCTCCGCCAGCGGCTCGCAGCCGGTCATGATGGCGCCATTGCTGGAGGTCACATCCTTGCCATCTGATGTCATGAAGCGCCATTTACAGTGTACCTGGCGGCTTCTGTCTCCATCGTCGGCTGCCAGCCTGAGGCAGTCCACGAATGCCGAAAACGGCAGCATGGTAAAGCGCTGGAGCAGCACAAATCCCACTGACAACGGAACTTTGGGTGAGGCGTAAACGTCTGGCGGCATGAAACAGGCTCCGGCCCATGAGCGAACATTCTTGTTTTTCTAGTGCGTATCCAGGGGGACAGGCCGTACCTGCGCCACCATGGTGCCCGAGACGGCACGGCAGGTACGCTGCCGGTTTGTCCGGTGTAGTTTAACCGGGATCGAAAACACCCGGCACCAGGACTTTACGGTGTTTTGCCTGCCTGGCGCTGACCTGGTTGTCCGGTATCAGTGCCGCGCCGAACCTGTCCCTGGTTTTTACTGCATGGCACAGGCAATGTCATATTCTGCGGTACCTTTGTTCGGGGTGCTTTCCCCATTACGCCGTCGGATGTATGTATCAGCGCCCAACCCCATGATTCTCAAGGAAGTGTCCGTGTCACGCCATCTTTATATTGCCAACAGAAACTACTCCTCCTGGTCCATGCGTCCCTGGGTATTGATGCACGCACTGGATATCCCCTTCAACGAGATCATGGTTCCGTTTGTTCATGGGGATCGGCAGCCACAGTTTGATGCCTTCTCGCCTACCGGAAAGGTGCCTTGCCTGGTGGACGGTGAGGTAACCGTCTGGGACTCGCTGGCCATCTGTGAATACCTCGCCGAAGGCACCCCGGGTGTCTGGCCGGAGGCGCCAACAGCCCGGGCCTTTGCTCGCTGTGCGGCGGCCGAAATGCACTCCGGCTTTCCGGCGCTGCGTAACGAGTGTTCGATGAACTGCAGTCTGACCATTGACATGGGCACTCCCGGCGACGCGCTGGAGCAGGACCTCAAGCGACTCGAGTCACTCTGGTGCGAGGGCCTGGACCGGTTTGGCGGCCCCTGGCTTGCCGGAGAAGCCTTTACTGCGGCAGATGCGTTCTATGCGCCGGTGGCGGTGCGTCTCAAGGGATACCAGCTGCATCTGGGAGAGCAGGCGATGGCGTATGCCGCTCGATTGCTTGAGCATCCTTCGGTCGCTGTCTGGATCGCCGAGGGCATAGCTGAACCTGATCGCGAAATGTCTCATGAAAACGATTGTATACGTGACCGGTGCGTGGTCGAGGATGCCCGGATTGCCTCGCCGCTGACTTGAACATTGGTCCAGGTGTATGTAGTCAAAGCTCACCGATTTACGCAGATAGTCTCATTTCAGTGCCGGTGAATAACCGGCACTATATCCATTATTGGAACCGTTCCCATTAATTTTCTCAGGGAAATCCGCGAGGAGTATATCGTCCATGCCCCGACCACCTGCGCGTCCACGCTTGACCATTCTGGATGTCGCCCGGGACGCCGGCGTTTCCAAAACCAGCGTGTCGCGTTATTTCGGACCGGAACGGTCGTTGCTGTCCGAATCGATGCGGACTCGCATCGAGGCCTCCATCTCCCGGCTGGGCTTTTACCCCGACCGGATTGCCAGCAGCCTGCGTGGTCGACGCACCGGACTGATCGGCATGCTGGTCGCCGACATGCGCAACCCGTTTACCGTGGCCATGATTCATGGTGCCGAACAGGCCTGCCGGGCTCGCGGATACTCGCTGGTGGTGTGCAATACCGACAGTGATGATCTGCTCGAACAGCGTCACCTCGACGTGCTTCAGGGCTATAACGTGGAAGGCCTGGTCGTCAATACGCGAGGACACAGCGTGGCGCCACTGGTGGCCCGGTTCGAAGCCGGTCTGCCGATGGTGATGGTGGATCGCCACCTGCCCGGGCTTGCCTGTGACATGGTGGGACTGGACAACGCGCAGGCCATGCATCTGGCGATGACGCACCTGGCGGAGCAGGGATATCGAAAGGTACTGATGGTAACGCCGCCGATACCGGGCATCAGCTCACGCGAGGAGCGTACAGCCTGCTTTGAATCGGAAGCACTGCTGTCAGGGCTTGAGAGTGAGTTGTTCGAAGTGGACCTGGACAACGAACCGGCACGACTCGGCGAGCGTCTGGCCGGCTGGCTGGATGAGGCTCCGGCCTGCCGAGGCGCGATTCTGACCGGTAATGGCGTGGTCAACCTGGCGGTCTGCCAGGCGCTGCATCAGCTGATGCCCGCGCCGCTTGAGCGAACCGGCCTTCTGGGCATTGATGAGCTGGAATGGTGTGCACTGGTCGGCCCGGGGATCTCCACGGTTGAACAGCCGGTGGGGGCCATGGGCGAGGAAGCCATCATACGGCTTCTTACCCGTATAGAGGGTGATGCCGAAGCGCCCGTACACCGTACGTTCGAGGCCACGCTGAATGTGCGTGGCAGTACCGCACGGGTGGACTAGGCGGTCACCTCGCCCCGCTTTGGGAACGTTACCAAAGACTGAGAATGATGGTTTGTAACTACAAGGAAATATCGATGGGTCCCGTATTTGTCTGCACGTCTGCGTTTGGAAGCGATACCGTTCGCCGGCTGGGGCAGCCGGCCGTGCTGAGCTGGATTGCAGACGCCGGCGCGGCCGGTGTTGAGATCAGGGAGGAACTGCTGGGCGGCACGGATGCCGAGCTTGAAAAGCTGGCAGCACTGGCCATTGATCGCCACCTGCTGGTGGTTTATTCCGCCGCGGCGCCCCTGTTTGATCAGTCCGGCACGCTGGATATGCCCGCGCTGCGGCGCGCCGCTGACCGAGCGCTCAAATGCGGAGCCGGCCGATTGAAATGCGGGCTGGGTCATCTGCCCGCTGCAGGTGTCGAGGCCGGTGCAGATGCACTGGCACGCTGGCTGTCAAGCTCCACCATGCCGCTGACGATCGAAAATGATCAAACCCGGGATGGGGCCAATCCGGCGCGTCACGAGGCGCTTCACAAGGCGCTGGCCGAACGGCTGCCCATGGATCGCCGGCCCGGGGCAACACTGGATCTTGGCAACGGGCACTGGACCGACCATGACATCGCCGGGAGCGTGACCCGAATGGCGCCCTGGATCGATTACGTGCATTGCAAGGCTGCAGTGTTTCGCAATGGTGGCTGGGAGGCCTGCGTCCCGAATGTCGTAACGCGAGCGCACTGGTCATCGCTCTGGAAAACCCTGCCGGAGACGTTGCCCCGTGCCATCGAGTTTCCTGTGCCGGCCGAGGATGTCATCACTCTGGCGCACTGGATTGAAACGTTGAACGAGTTACCCAAGGAGCACTGTGCATGAGCATGTCCCTTCCTTCCTGTGATGTGATCGCCTTTGGCGAAACCATGGCCATGATGGTGGCCGAGACCGAAGGGTCTCTGGCTTCGGTCATGCGCTTTCACAAGCGCATCGCCGGCGCTGACAGCAATGTCGCCATCGGGCTTGCCCGGCTAGGGCTGGATGTCAGCTGGGTCAGCCGGGTAGGACAGGACAGTCTGGGACAATTCATCATTGATGCGCTGGCGGCTGAGGGAATCGACGTATCCCGGGTTCAGGTAGACCCGCGTTACCCGACCGGTTTTCAGTTCAAGTCCCGACGTGACGATGGCGGTGACCCGGAAGTCGAGTACTTCCGTCGCGGCTCAGCCGCCAGCCACATGGCCCCGAACGACCTGCCGGACGACCTGATCGCGAGTGCCCGTCACCTGCACTGCACCGGGATTCCGCCAGCCCTGGGGGCCTCGGTTCACGACCTGACGCGCCACGCCATGGCGACCATGCGTGCACGTGGCGGGTCCATTTCCTTTGATCCCAACCTGAGGCCGGGCCTGTGGCCGGATACTGACACCATGCGGCGCGCCATCAATGCGCTGGCCTTCGATGCAGACTGGGTGCTGCCGGGCCTGGCGGAAGGTGAAATCCTGACCGGCGAAACCACCGCCGAGGGCATCGCGGCATTTTATCTGGAGCAGGGCGTCAAGGAGGTGGTGATCAAGCTCGGGCCGGAAGGCGCCTGGTATCAGAGCGCCACTGAGGCATTCATGGTTCCCGGCGTCAGGGTCGACCGGGTAATCGATACCGTGGGCGCCGGTGACGGCTTTGCCACAGGCTATATCAGCGCTCGGCTGGATGGCGAGTCGCCCCGCGCCTGCCTGCAGCGTGCCAATCAGATCGGCGCGCTGGCGGTACAGACCCGGGGTGACATGGAAGGCCTGCCCACCCGAACCGAACTTGAGCGGGCGCTGGCGGCCCATCGCCCCGTATAGGATCACTCACCCATCGTCGGAAGGTCCGGCAAAAGGAGCATCACGATGAGACATCTGCCCGTTCGGCGCTGGTGGTATTTGATGCCGATAGTATTCATCACCTACTCACTGGCCTATGTAGACCGTGCCAACTACGGATTTGCCGTGGCGGGTGGCATGGCTGATGACCTGAACATCACGCCGGCGGTGTCCTCGCTGCTGGGGTCACTGTTTTTTCTCGGCTACTTCTTTTGTCAGGTACCCGGGGCGATTTATGCGGAAAAGCGCAGCGCCAAGGTACTGATCTTCTGGTGCCTGATTGCCTGGAGTGCGCTGGCGACGCTCACTGGCATCATTCCGAACGTCAATGCGCTGATCGTTATTCGCTTCCTGCTGGGCGTGACCGAGGCGGCCGTCATGCCGGCGATGCTGGTGTATCTGAGTCACTGGTTTACCCGGGCCGAGCGGTCACGAGCCAATACCTTCCTGATCATGGGCAACCCGGTCACCATTCTTTGGATGTCAGTGCTGTCAGGGTACCTGATCGAGCACACCGACTGGCGCTGGATGTTCATCATTGAAGGGGTGCCCGGGCTGATCTGGGCCGTTTTCTGGTGGTTCCTGGTGGTCGACAAGCCGGAACAGGCCACCTGGCTCAATGATGATGAAAAGACCGCCATTCGTCAGTCGCTGGCTGAGGAGCAGCGCGATCTGAAGCCGGTCAAGAATTACATGAGTGCCTTCAAGACGCCGCAGGTACTGCTGCTGTGCCTGCAATACTTCTGCTGGAGTATCGGTGTCTACGGCTTTGTCCTGTGGCTGCCGTCGATGCTGTCGAAGGCTGGCAGCCTGGATATCGTTTCCACCGGCTGGTTGTCCTCTGCGCCATATCTGGCGGCAGTCATCGGCATGCTGCTGGTCTCATGGGGGTCCGATAAATACCTGAATCGACGACACTTTGTCTGGCCACCGTTGTGTGTCGCGGGGCTGGCGTTCATGGGCTCCTGGATCCTTGGTGCCGATCATTTCTGGTGGTCTTATGCGCTGTTGATCGTGGCCGGCTTTGGTCTTTATGCGCCCTATGGTCCGTTTTTTGCCATCATTCCCGAGCTGCTGCCAAGCAACGTGGCGGGCGGGGCCATGGCACTGGTCAACTCCTGTGGCGCGCTGGGCGGATTTCTGGGTGCCTATGGTGTGGGTTATCTGAACGGCATGACCGGCAGCTCCTCGGCGTCCTATATTGCCATGGGGTCTGCACTTCTAGTCTCGGCGGCACTGATACTGTGCGTCAGGCCTGCCACGGAAAAGGCACCCAGGGGCGAAGCCGTCGCGGCAGCGGCGTCTCGCTGAACCACCACCTTCTTGCATGCTTGTTCAGAGTCAGGGGAATGTTATGTCAGATAAAAAAACCGTCATCGTGTACCAGCGTCCGCTCAAGCCCGATCTGATGGCGCGGCTGGAGCAGGCCTGCCACGTGCTGGACTTCACCGGCCGGTCGAATCTGACCCGGGACGAGGAGTTTCTGGCTGCTCTGCCAAAGGCCCACGGGCTGCTGGGCGCCAGTGTCAGGCTGGACAGGGCCCTGCTTGAGCGTGCCGAGCACCTTGAAGTGGTGTCGAGCGTGTCGGTCGGGGTGGATAATTACGATATCGACTATCTGTCCAGTCGCGGGATTGTGCTGTGCCACACTCCGGATGTGCTGACCGAGACCACCGCGGATACCGCCTTCCTGCTGGTACTGGCCACGGCGCGGCGCGCCGTTGAACTTGCCACCATGGTCAAGAATGGCGAGTGGAACGCAAGCCTTGATGAGCCTCAATTCGGCGTTGATGTGCATCACAAGACACTGGGGATCGTCGGTATGGGGCGGATCGGTCAGGCCATTGCCCGTCGGGCGAAATTCGGCTTCGAGATGACCGTCAATTACCACAACCGATCACGCCATGAGACGGTCGAGAAGGATATTGGTGTCGAGTGGAAGCCCCTTGATGAGCTGCTGGCCACGTCCGACATCATCTGTGTCACCGTGCCGCTGTCTGAGCAGACCCGGCACATGTTCGGCCAGCCTCAGTTCGAAGCGATGGGCCCGGATGCTCTTTTCATCAATATTGCCCGAGGTGGTGTCGTCGATGAGGCCGCACTGATCACGGCGCTGGAGCAGGGCACGATTCGTGCCGCAGGGCTTGATGTGTTCGAGGTCGAGCCGTTGCCGGCAACGTCGCCACTGACCCGGCTCGATAATGCCGTAACCCTGCCCCACATCGGCTCTGCCACGCATGAGACCCGTTATGCCATGGCCGAGCTTGCCGTGCAGAACATGGTGGCCGGCCTCAAGGGTGATCGGCCACCGAAACCCTTCAACTGGGACGCTTTGGCATCCAGCTAAGCCTTTGCACGTTCACGCCGGCAAACTGGCGTGAACGTCTGTCATGTCCTGCCGTCCGGTCGAGTTGCCTGTTTGTTCATTTCCGCGGGTGATTTGCCCAGTATCAGCAGGGCTGCCACGGCAATGGCCGCGCCGAGAGCCATGATTACCGCCACGCCTTGCAGTCCCAGGCCCATGGTGAAAAGCACCCCCACCACGATCGGTGACAGCGCGGCTCCGCCCCGTCCAACACCAATGGCAAAGCCGGTGCCGGAAGCTCGGTGCGCGGTAGGAAAGCGCTGGGCAAACAGGGCATACAGGCCCACCACGCCGGCATTGGTGCAAAACCCGGTAAGGCCGGCCACCAGAGACATGTGTGCCAGCGAATTGGCGCCCTGACCGAACCAGATCACCGTGACGACCGACAGGCATAGTGCGGCCATGGTGATCTGGCGTATTGGCAGGTACCGGCCCAGAAGCCCCAGCAGGATGCCGCCCGAGGCACCGCCGATATTGGCCCAGATGAGCACTCCAGCAGCATGGGCGGGCGTAAATCCCATGCCTACGACAATTTCCGGTATCCATTTCAGCAGAAAATAAAAGGTGGCGATGTGCATGAAGTAGGCCAGCGTCAGCATCAGTGTGGTGCGGAGCATGGCCGGGTTGAAAATGGCCAGCGGCGATGTCTCGTCATGGTCGGTAGACACCTCCGGCAGCCGGTCCACGGTCGGGTGTCCCAAACGCCTCAGTTCACGGTTGACCTTCTCCAGTGCATGGGCCGGCCGTCGCTGGCACAGATAGGGCACGGTTTCCTTGAGCAGAATGAAGGTCAGCGGAATCATCAGTGCCGTCATGCCGGCACCGAAGAAAAAGACCGCCCGCCAGTCAAACAGCCGCAGTAACTGGGCGGCGATGGTGCCACCGACAATAGCCCCCAGCGGATAACCGATCGCCATCAGCGATACGCACAGATTGCGGCTCTTGCGGTTGGCATACTCGGCTGCCGTGGCATTGATCGAGGCGAGCATTCCGCCGATTCCGATGCCGGTGAGTACCCGCCACATGCCCAGTTCGATCACACTGCCGGCCGTGGCCGACAGCAGCATGCCCACGGTCATCAGCATCAGGCAGCCAAGGTTGGCCGGTCGGCGCCCGAAGCGGTCTGTCAGGCCGCCCAGCATGATGGATCCCAGCGACATGCCGATCAGTTCCATTGCCAGCACCACTCCGAGCTCGGCCCGGTTGATGTTCCACTCGGCCACGATACCGGGAGCAGCGAAGCTGATGGCCAGCACATCGAAGCCATCAAGTGCATTCAGGGCGACGGTGATGGCCACGGCCAGGATCTGTGCCCGCCCCATGGGCGCATCATCGAGCAGGGTACGTGGGTCGGTATGCGTGGTCTGATCTGACGTCATGGGTGATCTCTCATTGTTATTGTGATCCGGTGGGTAGTAGTACCGAGTACCGAGTACCGAGTACCGAGTGCCGCGTCACGTTCACGGGTGACGAATCAGTGTGCTGCCTCTCATGGCTTCGAGACTTGCCGGATGTTCGAGGGCGTTGTCCAGATTGCGCCGTGCGATATGTGCGTGCTCACGGGCGATCTGTTCAGCACGGGCACCGTCTCCTCTGGAAAGGGCATCCACCATGCAGCGGTGCTGGTCGTTGGCGATGAACAGAAGGCGGTGTGCCGGGGCCGAGTGGGCGTAGCCCATGACAAAGGCATCAGGCGATGCAAAGGGCAGGTGTGCGATGCGCGTCAGCGCTTCGCTCAGTGCGGTGTTGTCGGCAAGGGCAAGCAGACGCCGGTGAAACTCGCTGTTGAGTTCCATATAGCGGCTCAGGGCATCTTCTCCGAGATGGGGCTGTGTCACGATGTCATCGATGTGCTCGACAATCTGATGCAGCGGCTCAAGCTGCTGCGCCGAGGGCATTGCCTCTGCCACCTGGCGTGCGGCCAGACCCTCAAGCGTGCCGCGAATCTCGATGGTCTGCCTGATATAGGCCGGTGAAAAGCCACGTACCGCATAGCCGCCGCGGTCGGCTCCCTCGACAAGCCCTTCGTGCTCAAGATGAACCAGTGCTTCCCGAAGCGGGGTGCGCGACACATTCAGGCGCGCGGCCAGTGTGGCTTCCCACAGGCGCTCGCCGGCCGGCAGGGTGCCATCGAGTATCCAGCTTCGAAGTGTCAGCAGAGCTGTCAGTGACTGGCGCATGAATGCCCCCCGGGAAGGAGTACCGCGTGGGACGGCGGGCAGGTTGTATGCCGAAGGGACACCACCGCAGCGCAGATATTCAGAGAATGGCTGTGGGAAAGCATGCGTCACCTCTTACAGTGAGGGCGTGGAACAGATGTATACACATGTATCGGTATCGCGGCCAAATGGCGATATTTGCGGCAGAAATTTAGCCTAAAGCACTAGGGGATCTTGCATGTGTATACAAGCGCCATCCCGACGTCGCTGTCCCTCGCTCATCGGGGCTCAGGGCAGGCAGGAAGACGGCATGTGATCGTTGGTCTCGTCGGTGCACAGGGCTCGGGGGCGATATCTGGCCAGCAGCGCCCACAGGATGGCGGCAGTCTGTGTATCCGGCTCGCCCGAGTAATCAGCGGGCCGGAAATGCATCTGGAAGGCGCGCACGGCTGCACGAGCCTGATCATCCAGCCGTGTTACCGGCGTCACGTCATAGCCATAGGCAGCCAGGGCCGTCAGAAAGGCATGAAGAGGTGGCGGATGCCGGTTGAAATGACGCTGATAACCGGCCACTACATCATCGTTTGGCCAGGCGCCGATGCCTGCCTCGTAGAGACGTTTCCACGGGAACAGGGGGCCTGGATCAACCTTGCGCCGTGGTGCGATGTCGGAATGACCGACGATCTCGGTCGGGTTCAGGTGGTATCGCGCCTGGATGTCCCGGGCCAGGGCAATGAGGGCTTCAATCTGCGTGTCGGAATAGGGCGCCCAGCCGGCCAGCGTTCCTTCCTCGGGGCCGTCATTGACGATCTCCACGCCGATCGAGGTGTCGTTCAGGTGATGACGACCCTGCCACGCGCTGACACCGGCATGCCAGGCGCGGCGTGCTTCCGGGACCATTTGAAGCACCACGGGCACGCTGCCCGATCGGGCCGGGTTGGCGGTGATCAGGTAATGCGCGCTGACGTTCGGACCCTGAAGCGCTCGAAAGGCGGCGGCATTGTCGTCACTGGTGAAGTGCAGCACCAGAAAGCGTATGCGGTGGCTGCTGACATGTGCAGGGTAGTGGTGATCCACCCGATAGCCTGGACGGACGTCAAGGGCATGATGGTCACTGTAGGTATCGGCCGACCCGTTGGCGCGCATTGGCACGGGGCCTGGGTCAGGCCGTTGATGAACCGCGATGGGGGCTGTGCTGCAGCCGGCAAGGAGCGCCAGCAGCACGGCCAGCCCCCAGCGAGATAAGGTCATGAAGAGCCGGGCTCCAATGATCGATGACAGGGCTCGAGCCTATCATGGGCGGGGCTCTGTTTCAGCGGGGGAAGCTGCCTGTGCCGGCCGGTGCGTTTACCGGTGCATCCAGCCGGGAGGCGGGGAAGATGCAGCGAAAGACGGCGCCCTGGCCAATGTCGCTTTCGATATCCAGGCGAGCATCGTGACGCAGCAGCACATGTTTGACGATGGCCAGCCCCAGTCCGGTACCGCCGCTTTCGGTAGACCGGCTCTTGTCGACCCGGTAGAAGCGTTCGGTCAGACGTGACAGGTGAGTCGCGGAGATACCATCACCATCATCAATGACCTCGACCATGGCGCCGCGCTCATGTGTGGCATAGCGGATGGTAATGGTCGACCCGTCCGGGGTGTAGCGTACGGCGTTGATGACCAGGTTTGACAGGGCGCTGCGAATTTCGCGTTCCTCGCCCAGAATTGCGCGCGGCTCTTCGACCTCGACCAGGAAATGATGACGGCCCTGGGACAGGGCCTCGCCGTCTTCCTGAATCCACTGGCACATGCTGGCCATATCGATCGGCTGACGTTCCGTCTGACGCTCGCTGGTTTCGAGCCGGGACAGGGTCAGCAGGTCATCCACCAGGTTCTGCATCCGGTGTGTCTGCCCCTGCATCTGGCCGAAGGCACGGGTCAGGCGGCGTGGCACGGTATCCGGCTGACTCGAGGCCTGATCAAGAAAGGTTTCCAGATAGCCGGACAGCACGGTCAACGGCGTGCGCAGTTCATGGGAGACGTTGGCGACAAAGTCCCGGCGGGTCTGTTCAAGTCGCTGCAGCCGAGTGACGTCGCGTACCAGCACCAGCCGTTCATTGTCACCAAACAACGTGATACGGGCTTCGATGGTGCGACCGTCATGAGCCGGTGATGAAAAAAGGACCGGCTCCTGGTACTCGCCCGTGGTGAAATAGGAAATGAAGTGCGGGTCGCGAAGGTAATTGGCCACGTGGTGACCCCGGTCGTGCCTGGCGTCCAGCCCGAGCATCTGCTCGGCGGCGCTGTTCCACCAGTCAAGATGGCCCTGGGGGTCCAGCATTACGATGCCGTCACGCATTGCCTCGGAAGATTCTTCCACACGAGTCAGTACCCGGCGTAATCGCCCCTGCAGTTGCGTCTGGCTTTTCTGGTAGCGATAAAGGCGATCAAACAGATCACCCCAGACACCATCCCCTGCGGGAGGCTTTTGGTGTACCGGCGCATTGAGCCAGGCATACAGCTTTTTAAGGTGCGCCAGGGTAAAGGCCATGTGCACGGCAAGCCCGAGGGCCACACCCCATCCGCCGACGCCGAGCAAGGCCCCCAGCAAGCCGAACCCGATGACCAGATAGGCCAGACGCCACAGCTCATTGGTCCAGTAGTGCATGTGTGCCTCGCAGGGTGATCAGGCCTGAATCGAAAAGCGGTAGCCGGTGCCCCGCACGGTTTGAACAAGGTTCTGCCAGGGGTCACCCAGCGCCTTGCGCAGCCTGCGGATATGTACATCGACCGTGCGTTCCTCGACATACACATTGCCGCCCCAGACCTGGTCAAGCAGCTGGGCTCGAGTATAGGCGCGCTCCTGATGCGTCATGAAAAACTGCAGCAGTCGGTACTCGGTCGGACCGATCTCGATCGGAGTGCCATTGCCGCTGACCCGGTGGCTGGACGGATCCAGACGCAGTCCCTCCACCTCGACCACATCTTCCATGCCCTTGGGGGTGGTACGACGCAGTACGGCCTTGAGACGAGCGATCAGCTCACGGGGAGAGAAGGGCTTGACGATATAGTCATCGGCGCCGCTTTCAAGGCCGACCACCTTGTTGTCTTCCTCGCCCTTGGCAGTCAGCAGAATGACCGGAATATCCGCGGTGGTGGTGTCACGCTTGAGCCGCCGAGCCAGTTCAATACCACTGAGGCCCGGCATCATCCAGTCCAGCAGCACCAGGTCCGGCTGGTGATCGACAATCAGCGCGTGGGCATCCTGCGCATTACTGGCTTCGATAACATCAAAGTCAGCCATTTCGAGGGCAATGGCGACCATCTCCCGAATGGCCGCTTCGTCATCCACTATCAGTACGGTCCTGGACTTCATGCACCTGTTTCCCGTTGAGGTCGCGCTGTACAGGGGCAGTACGGCGCGAATAATGACAAGGTGGTGACAGTTTTAACGCGCTGGCATGACAGGAGTATGACACGTGCAATGAATATGGCCGCAGCGCGTTCCCTGGGGTGTCAGGGCCAGACCGACAGCGCAATGCCTGCAAACAGGAGTACGCCGGTCCAGTGATTGTTCAGAAAGGCCTTGAAACAGCCTTCGCGTGAACGTGTCCAGATCAGGCGCTGCTGATACAGGAAGGTCAGTCCCATGCCCACAAGCCCCAGCCAGTAAAAGCCGTCAAGACGCGCGGCCAGTCCCAGCATGAACAGCAGCGCCAGTACCAGCAATTGAAGCAATCCGATGATGAATCGGTCCTGCCTGCCGAACAGCACCGCCGTCGATTTAATGCCGATTTTCAGGTCATCGTTGCGGTCTACCATGGCGTATTGGGTGTCATAGACCAGCGTCCAGGCCACATTGGCAAAAAAGAGCCACCACGCAATGGCCGGTACCTCGCCCTGTGCTGCACCAAAGGCCATCGGAATGGCCCACCCGAAGGCAGCACCCAGCACGGCCTGTGGAAAATGGGTGTAGCGCTTCATGAACGGGTAAATCGCTGCGAGCAGCGCCCCGCCAAGTGACAGCCAGATGGTAAAGGCGTTGGTCAAGCATACCAGCGCAAAGGCAAGGGCCAGAAGGGCGACGAACAGGATCAGGGCCTCCCGGGCGCTGATGCGCCCGGTCGCCAGTGGCCGGGTACGGGTGCGCTCCACATGGCCATCGAAATCCCGGTCTGCATAATCATTGATCACGCAGCCGGCGGCGCGCATCACGTACACCCCCAGCAGGAAGATCACCAGGTTGGCACGTTCCGGCTGGCCATCGGCGGCCAGAAACACTGCCGCCATGGTCGGCCACATCAAAAGCCAGGTGCCGATGGGCCGGTCAAGCCGCATCAGTTGCAGAAAGTCGGGCAGTCGCTGAAAGGGGGGCGGCAATCGCAGCATGGCGGCGGTATCACTCCGGTAGGGGTAATAAATGTGTCGCTCAGTCTAGCGCATTGGCCCGGGTGGCGGCAGGGCCAGCGCCATCCCCATGGGAGGCAGGAAAAATTCCTGTACCAGCAGGGTGATTCGAGGGTGGGTAAATACCGAGCGGCGCCCGACAAGAGGCTGTAAATCAGGACTGGCGGTCGAAGAGCATGCGGACAGGGTCATCTCGAGCGATGAGCGCACCGTGTCTGGCTGAGTAAACAGCCAGTGCCCCAGAGGAGTACGGCCCATGCCGGCAAGAAGCTGTTGCGCGCTCGGAGTAAGCAGCGCCACGGAGCGCGCCGCCACCCAGGGCGTATGGCCGCAGCAAAGCAGCACCTCACGCGTCAGCATGTAGCGGCGCCCGGACTGCTTCAGTCGGTGCTGCTCATCGGCGGCAGGCAGCCCTGTTCCTTCGTGCGTCAGCACAACTGACAAGGGGGCGGGCATGGCGCTGCTCAGGCGGGCGGTCAGCGAATCCGTGGAGGCAAGCCATGGCTGCCAGGCCCGAGGGACTGAGGGTGGCCAGGGCGTGACAGGGCGCCAGCGAGTAAAAAAGGACATGCCATCAGCTCCTTGGTGGGGGCAGCAGTATAAAGTGCGAGCTGCCATGACCCAATGGTGAGGATATGTCAGCAGGATTGATGAGATGTATCCATATGAAGGAAATCGTCGCCACCAGTGACGTAATGCTGGCTACAGGGGGGCCGTGATTGCTAGGCTAGGCCGTGTTCGACACGCGGCCCCCCTGTGGAGCCGCACCAGGACAGCCGAATGCAGATCGGCTGGCGAGGGTCGATACCATTGATAATCAACAGTGCGCGGCCTCATTGCCATGCCATTGCACTTTTCAGGAGACTTTATGCGTAAGCCCGAACTTGCTGCTGCGATTGCAGAACAGGCGGATCTGTCCAAGGACAAGGCCGGTCAGGTACTGAACGTGATTCTGGATGAGATTACGAGCCAGGTTGCCAAGGGTGAAGACGTTACCCTGATCGGTTTTGGTTCCTTTACCGTGCGTGAACGTGCCGCACGTACCGGCAAGAATCCGCAGACCGGCGCACCGCTGAACATTCCGGCAAGCAAGACTGTCGCGTTCAAGCCCGGCAAGAAGCTGAAGGATTCCGTGGCCGGTTAAGACCGAACCACTGAACGTAAATGCCGGCCATATCGCCGGCATTTTTTTTGGCCTAGGATGCAGGTATGACTCTGCCTTCGGAGGCCGTATGAAACTGCGTTTTGTCTTGTGGATGCTTGGGCAGCTGCTCAAGCGTGCCTGGCGTCGCCAGCCCGAGTTTCGCGATGCCGTAGCTGCAAAGGGGCCGTTGCATTTCGGGATCGGACTGGAAGATTTAAGCGTGGCGCGGCATTACCATCTTCATGCCGACGGGGTGGAGGCGGGCGAAGGGCTGCCGATATCGACGCAACTGGAGCTGCGCTTTCGCGATGCAGATGCAGCGGTGGCCTTTCTGAAACGGCCCTCCCCGAGGCATTTTCGTGAAGCGCTGATGAGCCATCGGCTCCGGGTAGTAGGTGATGTGGCACGCCTCGATACCCTGCAGGCACTGTTGCGTTATCTGAGGCGCTAACGGTCAGACCTGGCCGTACCGATTGGCCTCGCGCCCGACCCAGCGCTGGATAAGCGCTTCACTGACAGTCTCGTTGTCGACCACGGCATCGGCACAGGCGCGAACACTGTCGAGCAGCCCCCTGTCGCGCGTCAAATCGGCCACTTTCATGCCGATCAGCCCGGTCTGGCGCGTTCCGAGCACTTCCCCCGGGCCTCGCAGTTCAAGGTCTTTCTCGGCAATGCGAAAGCCATCATTGGTATCGCGCATGACACCCAGTCGTTCGCGGGCCGAGCCTGACAGTGGCGGATGATAGAGCAGGACACAGAAGCTTTCGACCGATCCCCGCCCGACCCGGCCGCGCAACTGGTGCAGCTGGGCCAGCCCGAGGCGCTCGGGGTTTTCGATGATCATCAAGCTGGCATTGGGAACATCGACACCGACCTCGATCACGGTAGTGGCAACCAGCAGATCCAGCTCGCCGTCCTTGAAGGCTGCCATGACAGCCGCCTTGTCGGCAGCCTTCATGCGACCATGCACCAGACCGATGGCCAGCCCCGGCAGGTGTTCGGTCAATCGTTCAAGGGTGCTTTCAGCGGCCTGGGACTGCAGTGCATCGGATTCCTCGATCAGAGTGCAGACCCAGTAGGCCTGGCGCCCCTCGGCGCAGGCGTTTTCGATTCGATCAATGATCTCGTTACGGCGTTCATCCGGAACCACCACGGTTTTTACCGGTGTGCGCCCAGGAGGCAGTTCGTCAATCACGGAGACATCAAGGTCAGCGTAGGCACTCATGGCCAGCGTGCGGGGAATCGGGGTTGCCGTCATTACCAGCTGGTGAGGCGTAATACCGACCGCTTCCCCCTTTTCGCGCAGTGCAAGACGCTGATGAACGCCGAAGCGGTGCTGTTCATCGATAACGGCCAGTCCCAGGCGATGAAACGCGACATCTTCCTGAAACAGGGCGTGTGTGCCGACCGCAACATGTGCGGTGCCATCGGCCAGACGCGCCTTGGCGTCCAGGCGTGACTTGCCCTTCAGGCGTCCGGCAAGCCAGTCCACCGTGAGGCCCAGCGGCTCGAACCACTGCTTAAGAGTGCGGTAGTGCTGTTCTGCCAGCAGTTCGGTCGGTGCCATCAGTGCAGCCTGATAGCCATGCGCCACGGCGCCAAGCATGGCCATTGCCGCGACCACGGTCTTGCCCGAACCAACATCGCCCTGGACCAGTCGCAGCATCGGCAACGCTCGTTGCAGATCACCGTTTATTTCGTTGAGAACACGATGCTGGGCGCTGGTCAGTGCGAACGGCAGGCCGGCCAGAAAGCGAGCATTCAGGCTGGCCCCACTGCCCAGTGCCGGGGCGGCGTCCTGCTGAATGCGGCGACGTACCTGACGAAGGCTTAGCTGATGCGCCAGCATTTCCTCCAGCGCCAGCCGCGATACCATCGGGTGAGTCCCTTCGATCAACTGTTCCAGCGGTGCTTCCGGTGGCGGTCTGTGAATATAATGCAGCGCATCGTGAAGGGCCGGCAGCGCGAAGCGGCTGCGCAGGGGGGCGGGAATCAGGTCGGGCAGGGCCGACGGCGTGGTATCGAAAATTTCCAGCGCCTGACCCATCAGTGCGCGAAGCCGTGGCTGGGGCAGGCCTTCGGTGGTGGGATAAATCGGTGTCAGCTGTTCTTCTATCGGAGCATCATGTCGCCCGACCAGCTGGTATTCGGGATGATAAAGCTCCAGTCCGGTGCTGCCGGCGCGTGCCTCGCCAAAGCAGCGTACGCGTATCCCACGAGCGAACTGGCTGGTCTGGGCCTGACCAAAGTGAAAAAAGCGCAGGGAAACGATGCCGGTATCATCCTTCATGCGGACCAGAAGGCTTCGTCGTCGCCCCACGACAACCTCGCTGGCGGTCACCTCGCCTTCGATGACCGCTTCCCGGCCACTGCGCAGATGACCAATGGGCGTGATATGCGTACGGTCCTGATAGCGGTGAGGCAAGTGAAACAACAGGTCTGCCACGACGCTGACACCCAGGCGCGCCAGTTTTTCCGACAGCGCCGGCCCGACGCCCTTGAGGGCGCTAATCGGGTGGCTCAGCGTGGCCACATCACTCATGAGGTTGTGTCACCCTTTGCTGGCGGACACTTCAGTATGGCGTTGGTCAGGGCATCGATGGCCTTGGGGCGCGGGAAGCTGGTGCGCCAGGCGATGGCTACGCTACGGCTGGGCTCAGGCTCGGTAAACGGCCGGCTTTCGAGCATGCCGCTTTCATAGTGCCGGGTGCCGGTTGCCGACTTGGGCAGAATGGTAATACCCAGCCCGGAGGCCACCATGTGCCGAATGGTTTCAAGCGATCCACCTTCGGCAATCAGTGTATTGGTCGGGTTGGTGAGCTGAACGTTGAGCGCAGGGCAGGTTTCCAGAATCTGGTCCCGGAAGCAGTGGCCTTCACCCAGCAGGAGCAGACGTTCATTGAGCAGCCACTCCTTCTCGATGGCCTCATGCCTGACCCAGTCGTGATCGGTTGGAATCAGCACTTCAAAGGGCTCGTCATACATGACCTTGGTCAGCACATCGGGCTCGTTGAAGGGCAGTGCCACCACAATGACGTCCAGTTCCCCGCTGCGCAGCTTGCGCCGCAGTTCGCCGGTGAAGTTCTCTTCAATGTACAGCGACATTTTAGGGGCCAGCTGCGACAGGATGGGCACCAGATGCGGAAAGAGATAAGGGCCGATGGTATAAATCGCACCCACCCGCAGTGGGCTGGACAGCTGATCCTTGCCTTCGGAAGCCAGCTCCTTGATAACGCCGGCCTGCTCCAGGACGCGCTGGGCCTGAGCGATGATCTTTTCGCCCAGAGGGGTAACCTGAACGGTGGATTTACTGCGCTCGAACAGGGCCACCCCCAGCTCTTCCTCAAGTTTCTTGACGGCCACCGACAGCGTAGGCTGAGACACAAAACAGTGCTCTGCTGCCCGACCGAAGTGTCGTTCCTGCGCCAAGGTTACGATGTATCGAAGTTCTGTTAGAGTCATGAGCTGGCCTTCAATAGTGCCCGGCTGCAAGGATGGCATGCCGGACCGGGTCGGTGATAGCGACTAACACCATGATATCCATACCGTTGTAACAGGGAGTAGTGAAAAGGTGAATAATACGACCTTAATTCTGGGCTGCGGTGATGTAGGAACCCTTCTTGGACAGCAATTGATCGCACAGGGACAGCGCGTTATCGGGGTCCGTCGTCACCCTGAAAAGCTGGAAGGCAGTGGCATTGAACCGCTGGCCATGAACCTTGATGATGACGAGGCAGTGGCTGCGCTGCCTGATGCCGATATCGTGATTTATATCCTGAGTGCGGATCGGTTCGAGGAAAGTGCCTATGAATCCGCCTATTATCAAGGCCTTGATCGTGTGTTGACCACCTTTGAAGCACGTGCTGAACCACCGAAGCAGGTGATTTTTGTATCGTCGACGTCAGTGTATGGTCAGTGTGACGGAGAAACGGTCACCGAAGACAGCGTTATTGTGCCTACCGGCTTTGCCGGAAAGTGGCTTCACAAGGCTGAAAGTCGCCTGTGGCAGAGCTCGATTCCCGGAACGTCGGTTCGCTTTTCCGGCATCTACGGTCCGGGCCGCGAGCGGTTGATCAATCAGGTTCAGGAAGGTCGCGTAGCGCCCGCCACGCCTCCGATGTATTCAAATCGAATTCATCGTGATGACTGTGCCGGTGTACTGGTCTTTTTGATCGAGAAGGCGCTGGCCGGTGATACCCTGGATCCGGTCTATCTGGGCAGTGATCAGGAGGCCGCACCGATTCATGATGTGATGATGTGGCTGTCACGCGCGCTGGGCATCGAGCCAAGCAATACGATCCAGTCTCCCCTTCGCCGGCGTGCCAGCAAGCGCTGCGACAGTACACGCCTTCAAATGGCAGGGTACACCTTCATGTTTCCCACCTTCCGGGAAGGCTATCGCGATGTGCTGCGAGAAGCCGGTCTGCCCTGCAGGGTTGATTGACAGGCATGGCCCGGGGCACGCCCCGGGCACGCGGATCAGTCACCGATGACCATGACCCCTTCGGCTTCAACCTGGCTGCCACGCGGAAGTGCGCGTACGCCAACGGCAGCACGGGCTGGATAGGGCGCTGTAAAGAACTCTTCCATCACGGTGTTGACCGTGGCGAAGTTGTCCAGATCAGTGAGATAGAGGTTCAGTTTCACTATCTCGTTCAATGAGCCCGCGGCTTCCTCGCAGACTGCCGCAAGATTTTTGAACACCTGGCGGGCCTGGGCTTCGATATCACCACTGACCAGCTCCATGGTATTGGGATCCAGCGGAATCTGGCCGGACAGATAAACCGTATTGCCGGCCTTGATGGCCTGGGAGTAGGGGCCGATGGCGGCAGGTGCCTGATCGGTATGGATAGCGGCGCGATTACTCATGATATTTCCCTCTTGTGGTGGTCAGTGCTTTCGCCCTGCCGTACGGGCTAAAAAAAAGCCGCTCCCGGCCCAGTGAGCCGGTCGAGGCTGATCATGGTCGTTCAGTTGGTCTGTCGGGTAATACGAGTAACGTGAGACAGGCTTCGAATTCGCTTGATGATGCCAGCCAGCTGGACGCGGCTTTGAACCGCAATCACCAGGTTGACGATCGAGAGCCGGGCATCGCGTTCCTCGATACCAATCCGCTCGACATTGGCATCCCCGTCGTTGACGAGCCCCGCCAGCTGGGCAATCAGGCCGCGGCGCGTTTCAATCTCGATGCGAAGTGAAACGGGAAAATCCTGTTCTATCTGCTCGGCCCATACCAGCGGGAAGCATTTTTCAGGGTCACTGCGCAAATCACCCAGATTCCTGCAGTTATGCCGATGAACCACGATGCCCTTGCCGGTACTCAGATGGCCGAGAATGATATCGCCCGGCAGTGGATAGCAGCAGCGGGCAAAGGTAATTACCGTGGCGGCGTCATTGCCGACAACGATGGGCCCCGGCATGTGCTCTTCCGATGTCTCGTCATTGGCTGCGCCACCCAGCGCGAGCGTGCGCGCTACCGGATAGGCCATGCGGTTGCCCAGGCCGATGCTGTCGAGCAAATCGTCCAGGCTTTCCAGCTGATTGGTGTCGAGATAGCGCGCAATCCGGGCCTTGCCGATCATGTCGAGATGGCTCTTGAAGCCGCTCAGTGCCTTGTTGAGCAGGCGCTGGCCCAGCAGAATCGAGTCACTGCGCTGTTGATGCTTCAGGTAATGGCGTACTGCCGAACGTGCCTTGGCGGTGACGACATAGGACAGCCACGCGGTATTGGGCCGCGCGCCGGGTGCGGTAATGATTTCGACGGTCTGGCCGCTCTGCAGCACCGTGGACAGCGGAGCCAGGTGACGGTCGATCCGGCAGGCAATACAACTGTTGCCGATATCCGTATGCACGTTATAGGCGAAATCGACTGCGGTTGCACCACGAGGCAGCTCGGTAATGTCGCCTTTCGGGGTGAAAATGTAGATATCGTCCGGGAACAGATCGTTCTTGACGTGCTCGATGAATTCCAGTGAATTGCCGGCGCGCCGTTGCATTTCCAGCAGGCCCTTGACCCACTCGCGTGCCCGCGCATGGCTGCCGGCAGCAATGGGGCGATCCGTTTGTCCCGCCTTGTAAAGCCAGTGGGCGGCAATACCGTTGTTGGCCATGGCTTCCATCTCACGAGTACGAATCTGTACCTCGACAGGGATGCCGTTCATGCCGAACAGGGTGGTATGCAGGCTCTGATAGCCATTGGCCTTGGGGATGGCAATGTAGTCCTTGAAGCGTCCGGGCACCGGCTTGTACAGGTTATGCACCGCACCGAGGATCCGGTAACAGGTATCGACCCGGTCGGTGATGATGCGAAAGCCGAAGACGTCCATCAGGTCGTTGAAGGACTTGTGCTTGTCGCGCATCTTGGTATAGATCGACAGCAGATGCTTCTGACGGCCGATGACGGTGCCGGTCAATTCATCATGATCCAGACACTGTTGCAGCGTTGTCTGAATCTCGCGCATCATGGTGCGGCGATTGCCTCGTGCCTTGGCAACGGCACGTTGTATGCGTTCGGCCCGCATCGGGTAAATCGCCTGAAATGACAGGTCTTCCAGTTCGACACGAATGGTGTTGATGCCGAGGCGGCTGGCAATGCGGGCATAGATTTCAAGCGTTTCGCGAGCAATGCGGCGCTTCTTGTCCGGTCGCAGGGCACCCAGGGTTCGCATGTTATGCAGCCGGTCGGCGAGTTTGACGATGATGACGCGAATATCGCGGGACATCGCCAGTACCATTTTCTGGAAGTTTTCGGCCTGGGCCACGGCCTTGTCTTCAAACGTGATCTGGGTCAGCTTTGACACCCCGTCGACCAGTTCGGTGACTTCCAGGCCGAACTGCCGCTCAAGTGCATCTCTTGTGACACCGGTATCCTCGATTACATCATGCAGCATGGCAGCCATCAGACTCTGATAGTCCATATGCATGTTGGCGAGGATATTGGCAACGGCCAGGGGGTGGGTAACGTAGGGCTCGCCCGAACGCCGACGCTGGCCGTCATGGGCCTGCTCGGCGTAATAAAAGGCGCGTTTGACCTGGCGAATCTCATCGCCAGGCAGGTAACCATCCAGGCGGTCGGCCAGATCATCAATGGTAAACATGGAGCCTTCCTGACCGTGAGCCGGTGGGGATATCAGATATCCTGGGGCTGCGGACGCGGACGCGGTGTCGGTGCTTCGACCGGCTCATCGAGTACGCTGGAATCGACATGGCCTGCTGCAATTTCGCGCAGGGCCAGCACGGTCACCTTGTCATTTTCCCAGTCCAGCTCACTGTTACGGCTGCCGCGGGCCAGCTGACGGGCACGGCGCGAAGCGACCATGACCAGCTGAAAGCGGTTTTCAACGTTATCGAGACAATCTTCGACGGTAACTCGTGCCATGGGAATAACTACCTGATCATGTGTGTGAATGACGCAAGGCGTCAGACGAAAGCCCGTTGTCGACAGGCAGAAGGAATCCGGCCTGTCCCGTGACAAGAGCAAATGTTCGGGGGGATATCGAGTCTACTCGACGGGCGGCATGTGTGACAAGAGGTCCTCCAGCAGGGCGCTGTGGCGCAGTTGCACTCGCTCACTGCGGCATCGCTCGCCCTGAATAATGCTTTTCAGTTCCGCAAGGGCGACTTCAAAGTCATCATTGATGACCACGTAGTCATACTCGTTGAAATGCGACATCTCGCTGACGGCATCCTTCATGCGTCGCGCAATGGTTGCATCGTCATCCTGGCCTCGCCCGGAAAGCCTGGTACGGAGCGCATTGAACGAGGGCGGCAGAATGAAAATGGAACGCGTGGCCGGGCGCTGTTCACGTATCTGGCGCGCACCCTGCCAGTCGATCTCAAGGATGACATCCTCGCCTTCCGCCAGGCGGGCGGCCACGGCCGGTCTGGAGGTGCCGTAGTGACGGTCAAAGACCCAGGCATGTTCGAAGAACTCGCCGCGGTCGATCATGGCCTGAAAGGCAGGTTCATCGACAAAGTGATAGTTGACCCCGTCTTCCTCACCCGGACGCATGGTGCGCGTGGTGTGAGATACAGACACACCGATGTGATCCATATCCTTGAGCAGGGCGCTGACCAGACTGGTTTTTCCGGCGCCGGAAGGCGCTGAAACAACATAGAGCTGGCCGGATTCGTGAGGCATGTGAGCGTTGGTCATTAGGGTGTCAGCAATCGATGGGAGCAGAAGTGAAAGGGGCCGATTATCGCATAGAACGTGGATCGGGGGCAGCCCGGGTTCCGCTGGCCGGCCGTATCATGGCCATGCTGATCGAGTCGCGCCGTCATGATGCCTTTCTCACGGCTGATCAAGGATCGGGTAATGGCGAAACAGGCCGTTTTCATTGAAGGGCTGTCGTCGTGAGGAGTTCATGTACGCCTTGAGCGGCGGAAAGGCCATGACACTGGCATGCAGTGCGTTGATGCCGGGAAGGGTGCCGTCGAGGGTCTCCATGGTACGGGGAAAGGCATGGCGCAGCCCCTCGATCACCTGGAACAGGGAAATATCCACGCAGGTCAGCCTGTCATTGACCAGGTGATGGTGGCTGGCCGGATTGGTGGTCAGAATCTGTTCGAAGTACCCCAGAAACAGCGGCAGTCGTTCCTGCAAAAAGGTGGCGGTACGGCGCATGGACTCGGTTTTCTGCTCTTCGAAATAAAGCGACGGCCCCAGCGGATGATGGGTGTCGTGAATTTCGGTCACAAAATCGGCAATGGTCAGTTGCAGGCTGTGCTCCCAGTCGCGGGATACAGAGTCCTCGGAGGTCAGGCCCAGCTTCGGGCCGAGAAAACGCAGAATGTTGGCCACATGGGAAATGACCTGGCCTTCGGCCAGCAGAAACGGCGCCGCGAACGGTGTCTGCAGGCTTGCTTCACCGTTCAGAAAGGTCTCGATCTGCTCGACGCCATCCGGCTCAAGACCGATATCCCGATATTCAGCCTGTCCCGCCTCCAGCACCAGCCGTACGAACTCTCCCCGTCCGGGAATGCCCGGCCAGTAATACAGTACGTAATCCATGACCCTAGCTCCGCAGTGCAGTGATGAGTGTGCCAAGCTTAGTGTGGCTTGTCTGCCTGTGCGAGGCGCACGATACAGATGAGCATACTACTATCATCCTGGCCGCCGGCAGCCCCTCTGGCATGTGGCATGTCAGGCCCCTTTTTCGAAGGACCGCATGAGGTTGGACATGACTGCAACACTGGCCATTTTGCCCATTTTCGGTGTGATCGTGCTGGGCTACGTTCTGGGGCGCCGACAATGGCTGACGGCGGAATCTCTGGTCGGGTTGCGAACCGTTACCTTCAAATTGTTCATGCCCTGTCTGTTGTTTCTGGGGATTGCCCGGGCACCACTCGGTGAGGTGCTCTCGCCGTGGTTGCTGCTGGCCTATTACCTGCCCGCACTGGGCGTATTCATGTTGATCAATCTGTGGGTGTGGCGCAGGTCAGGAGAGTCGACCGTACTGGGGCTGGCAGGAAGCTATTCGAACAATGTGCTGATCGGGTTGCCGATGGCCGCGTCCCTGTTCGGGGATGATGGGCTGATGTTCGTGTATGCGATTCTGGCATTTCACAGTCTGATCCTGTTTTCCGCCCACTCGCTTTTTGCAGCCATCGTGGATGCACGCGGCCAGCAGCTCAAGCCACTGACCATGCTCAAGGGAATGATCAACCCGATTATCGTGGGCCTGATGCTGGGTGGGGTAGTCAACCTGCTCGGGATAACGCTGCCTGACACGCTCACCACCATGCTGGAATGGCTGGGTCGCGCAGCACTGCCCTGTGCGCTGCTGGTGCTGGGCGTGGGGTTGACCCGCTACCGGTTGCACCTCAGTGCCACCATTGGTGTCATCACCATGCTGAAGCTGATGCTGTTCCCGGCTCTGGTGGCACTGATGACGGCCTGGCTGCCCGGGATCAGCCCCATGGCCCGTCAGGTCGTGGTCCTGCTGGCAGCAGGGCCGATCGGCGTCAATGTCCTGGCGTTTGTAACCCGTCCCGAGCAGCAGCGTGACATTGGCGCCTGTATCTTTCTATCGACCCTGGCGGCAGCGTTGACGTTACCGGTCTGGGTGGCATGGATGCACGGGTGATCCATGACGCCCTGACGGGCGACGCGTCAGGCATGGTTCCGCTGTTTTTCTGAAGGGGTGTGAAGTCGCGGAGCGCGTGCGAATACCCTGCGAGCGTCTCCCTTGCCCCCCTGATGTCTTTCTCGTGCCCTGGCCCACAGCTCGATGCAGGCGTAAAGCATCAGCAGGTAGCCCATCAGCTCCAGACTTTCCTCGACACCGCTTTTGATCCGGTATTCATAGGCACTGCCCAGTACGGCCTGCCACAGCTCGTGGCGACCCATCAGCCGTGAAAAGACATAGACCGTAAAAAACCCGCCCATGAACAAACCGAACGCGGACTCCTGGATGAACTGGCCCAGCTCACGGGCAATACGACGGCGGTGGCGAACGGTATGAGTCACCGTCACCAGAGCGATCAGCCCGACACACCACTGCCATAGATCATCGATGATGCTGTCGAGCATCGCATCCTGCTCACGAACGAGCGAGGCCAGAAGCCAGCCGAAAAGAAGCGGAATGCCATATGAGTAAAGGCCCTTGCGCCGAGCGCACCACAGACAGGCCAGACTGGCAGCCAGCGCCGCTGTCTGGGCAAGTTCAACAAAGGACGTTTCGGAGAAGCGCGGTATCTCCTCCAGCAACAGGCTCCAGTAAAGACCCTGGCATACCAGGGCGGTAAGCAGCAGGTAGCCCAGATAACGGACGAGGGTTTTTTTCAGTGAAACGCGGGAAGCGACCAGGGGCTCCAGCTGGATGTCCGGCATGAGGTAACCTTTTAATAAGCGTGCTAAGCATATTATTTAAGACTTCCTTAAGCCGTGGTGCAAGCGAATACTATGCTGAATCAGGTATCGGCCACGGAATTTCAGTGCCATTTCGATGCCCTGAAGCGCCGCCAGCCCTTTTAAACGCCCGATCAGCGGGCAGTCGGGAGCGCCTCGCGATTGGATGTCATCAATCGCTCTTCAGCACCTGGGAGCCCGTTAATCAGGGTGTGGACAAGCTGGTCGCGCTCGCTGTTACTCATGTTATCCACATGGGCTCTGGCGCGCGTGATGGTGTCCTGGCTGCAGGACGGGTCGGCACCGGGTCGCTTGAGAATGAACAGGTCAAAGGCCACGCAGGGCGTGAGGTGCGGATTTCACGCATGTGAGTGACCTTGTCTCATGGCAGTTGGGTCAGTTGGCTTGTATGCCACTTCAGGTCATCCAACTAATGTCGGGTATTTCCGCACTGCGAGGTATACAGGGTGCCATATTGGGGATAGTATATTTATATATATCTATATTTATAGGAATAGCCATCATGGCCGATACTGACAAGACCCTTGCCGCCCCCCTGTTTGAACCCATGAAATTAAACGGTGCCACGTTGCCCAACCGCATTGCCATGGCGCCGATGACCCGCAACATGTCGCCCGGCGGTGTGCCGGGCACGGATGTGGCTGAATATTACGAGAGCCGTGCTCTCGGTGGTGTAGGACTCATCATCACGGAAGGGACCTATATCGACCACCCGGGTGCCAACGGCTACCCGAACGTGCCAGCCTTCCATGGCGCCGGGCTTGAGGGCTGGAAGAACGTGGTGGAGCGGGTACATGCTGCCGGCGGAAAAATCGCTCCGCAGCTATGGCATGTCGGGCGTGAGCGCCGTCCGGGTACCGAGCCGGAGGGTAACGTGTCGGGCTTCGGGCCGATGGCGATCGTCGAGGACGGCGTCGAGGTGGTACGTGCCATGAGTGAAGACGATATCCATGATGTGGTGGCCTCGTTCGCGCGGGCAGCCTATGAGGCGAAAAACCTCGGTTTTGATGCGATCGAGCTGCATGGCGCTCACGGCTATCTGATCGATCAGTTCCTGTGGCGGGAGAGCAACCAGCGCACCGATGCCTATGGTGGCAGCGTGGAGAACCGGCTTCGATTCCCGCGCATGATCGTACAGGCGGTGCGCAACGTGACCGGGCCGGACTTTCCGATCATCTTCCGCTTCTCCCAGTGGAAGCTGTCGGATTACCACGCCCGCATCGCCGAAACACCACAGGAACTCGGTGAACTGCTGCGTCCGCTGGCCGAGGATGGTGTCGACATGTTCCACGCCAGTACGCGCCGCATGTGGGAGCCGGGCTTTGCCGGCAGCGACATGACACTGGCCCAGTGGGCTCAGGAGTTGACCGGCAGGCCGGTGATCGCGGTGGGCAGTATCGGTCTCGACAAGACCTTTCGCACCGGTCATTTCACACGAGAAGAAGACCCGACATCGAAAAGCCGGGTGGATATCAAACAGCTTGCCGACCAGCGTACCGATCATCAGTTTGACATGATTGCAGTAGGTCGGGCATTGCTGTCTGATCCCGACTGGGCCAACAAGGTGCGTGAAGGCCGGCTTGATGAGCTGCATGACTTTGACAGCGCTGCTCTGGATAGTCTGGTGCGCTGAGCATGTCACATCGGTGTGCCGGTCATGTGCTCGGCAGCCCGGCCTGCACACCGTATAATGGCCCGATCATTCATTTTCTATGGCCAGGTGCATGGACATCACTACTGTATTAAGCGCGCTGGACAACCCGGTGCGTCTCGATATCCTGAGCTGGCTCAAGGCCCCCGCGGAGCACTTTCCGCCGCAGAAGGAAGGGGCACCCGAGGGGGGCATTTGTGTCAGCCATATTCGTGAAAAGGCCGGCCTGTCACAGCCTACGATCTCACTGTATCTGGCGACCCTGTCACGGGCCGGGCTGGTCTCGTCGCATCGCGCCGGGCAGTGGACCTACTACCGCTATGAGCGCGACACCGCACAGGCCTTTCTAGGTGCGCTCGCCGAACGGCTGTGAGCTTTACAGCCTTTCCACGTTGTTTCTGACCCAGCGGGCGCGCGCAAGCGTCGCCGCGCGCCTGTCGTCGGCCTGACGGTCCCAGTTGCGATACATCATCTTCATGCGGTGGTTCCCCTCGAACCGGTCACGGTGGCGGTCAAGAAACGCCCAGTAGAGGCTGTTGAACGGGCAGCTGTCATCCTCGCTGGTGGTCTTGACGTTATACGTGCAGTGCGCACAGTAATCGCCCTGGCGGTCGATATAGCGACCGCTCGCGGCGTAGGGTTTCGAACCCATCACACCGCCGTCGGCGTGCAGCGCCATGCCGAGGGTGTTCGGCAGCTCCACCCACTCGAAGGCATCCACGAACACCGCCAGATACCACTCGCACACCTCACGTGGGTTGACGCCGAGCAGTAGCGCGAAGTTGCCGGTTACCATCAGTCGCTGGATATGATGGGCGTAGCCGTATTGCTCGATGCCGCGCACCACTTCACGGATGCAGTGCATGTCGGTCTCGCCGCCCCAGTAGCTCCACGGCAGTGTCTTGCGAGCATTCAGATGATTGCGCTCGGCGTAGTCCGGCATCAGCTGCCAGTAAAGCCCACGCACGTACTCTCTCCAGCCAAGAATCTGACGGATGAAGCCTTCGACGGCATTGAGGGGCGCATTGCCGTCCCTGTAGGCCTGCTCGGCGCGCCGGCAGACGTCCAGCGGGTCGAGCAGCCCCAGATTCAGTGACGATGAAATGAGTGCGTGAAACAGAAAGGGCTGACCGTGGGCGAGGGCATCCTGAAAGTCGCCGAAGCCGGGCAGAGCCTCGTCGATGAAGGTCTCGAGCAGCCGTTCGGCCTCGTCATGGGTGGTCGGCCAGTTGAAGGTATCGAGGGTGCCGAAATGATCGCCGAAGCGATTCTCGATCTGGCGGGCAAGCGTTCTGGTCGCCTCGCTCATCTCGAACCCGGGATGCTCGGGCAGGGGCGTATTGCCGTCATAGGCGCGGCGATTGTCGGCATCGAAGTTCCACTGGCCACCGGCAGGTGAGCCGTCGGCATTCATCAAAAGCCCGGTGCGCTGCCTCATCTCGCGGTAGAAATACTCCATCCGCCACGCCTTGCGATCCCTGGCCCATTGCCTGAAAAACGACAGCGGCGCGATGAAGCGGGTGTCGGCGCGAAGCTCGACCTCGTCTACCGGCAGGTCGGCCTGCCAGCGCCGCATCGTCTGATGCAGCCGGTGCTCGCCACAGTGGGTCAGGATGACCCGATCATAGTGGCGGCGTTCAAGCTCATGGCGTACCGCGTCTTCCAGTGAATTGGCGTCGATGGTGCTGTCGATCTTTCGGTAGATGACCTGCTTGCCCTGTTGCTCGAGGCGGGTCGCAAAGGCGCGCATGGCCGCGAAGATCAGCAGAATCTTCTGGGGGTGGTGCGGTACGTAGCGGGCTTCCTGATCGACCTCGGCCATCAGCACCCGGTCGGTGTCGAGGTCGAAATCATCAAAGGCGGGAAGGCGGTCGCTGAGCTGATCGCCCAGAAGAACAACGAGAGAGGCCATGTGCATATCCTGTCCACGGGTATGCGAAAAGCGTAGCCGGAAATTGGCGCCGCCAGGGCGGCGCCGTGAGAGATCAGTCGGTAGGGCGGGTGGTCAGGGTATTGCCCTTGGCATCTTCAAAGGTGCGGCCCCAGCCGGTGATCGCGGCGAACAGCATGATGGCCAGCAGCAACCACCCCTGGAAGACGAAGGGAAAAACTGCCGTCGGTGATACGACCGGCAGCCAGGCGTAGGTTTCCTGCATGGCGCTGATCGTCGCCCAGCCCAGAAGTACCGGCGCACCCCAGGGAAAGATGTAGCCCAGGGCCGAGGTCACGGCGTCGAGCATGTTGGCGCGGCGGTAGCGGTGAATATGGTAGCGCGTGCCCAGCTCGCGGACGAAGGGAGCGGCGGCAATCTCGGCGGCGGTATTAATGGTGATGGCGCTGTTGAGCAGAGCTACCAGACCCCAGATCGCCAGTTCCGCCCGACGCACTGAATCCTTGATCCAGCGCATCAGAAGTTCGGTCACACGGTCCATGGTGCCGCCGAGGGTCATCAGATGTGCAGCCCCGACGATCAGAAGAATCAGTACTGCCATGTTGATGTAGCCTTTCACCCCACGCACGAGTGCGCCGCCCATCTCGCCATCGGCGTTCACGGTCAGCAAGTCTGCCGGTGAGGCCATGCCGGTCACCAGCATCAGCCCGCAGGCGCACAGAATGCCCCAGGTCAGAGAGGTCAGCAGGTGCTGGCCGCGAAGGGCCAGCGTCAGCACCAGTACAAACGGGATCAGCATGATCAGGCCCTGCGGGTCAGTGGCTGACTGCATGGCGGTTACGGCATCCGGCCCCGCATTGCCTGCGTCACTGCCACCGAACACCACCAGCAGAATCAGGGTCGGCAGGCCGGCCATGACGGAATACTTGAAGCGGCTTTTGACCACGCCCGGTACGTCGGCGTCCTGGGTGGTGGCGGAAACGATGGTTGTGTCGGAGACCGGCGCGAGGTTATCGCCGAAGATGGCACCGGAGAGAATCGCGGCAAACAGCATCACCGGGTCACCACCAACGGCGATGCCGGCCGGGTACATGAAGGTACAAAAGGCCACTACCGTGCCGTAGCCGGTGCCGACGGCACTGGAGAAGATCGCCGCCAGCAGGAACGCCAGCCCGACGAACACGCCTCCGGAGGCATCGGAAATGCTTCCCAGCCAGATCAACCCCTCGACCAGCCCGCCGGTCTGAAGCACCTGCGCGAACATGCCGGCATAAAACCAGGCTACCAGTGCGACAACGCCGATGGGCTGCGTCAGTCCGTCAAACAGCCCTTCTGCATAGGCATGCCATTTGCTCTTGCAGAAGAACAGGCCCAGCGTCAGGCCAAACAATGCCCCCATGATCAGGCCGACTTCGGAGGCAAACCCCTGCACACTGATCGTGATGGCCCAGACAACAAAAAACACCAGGGGCACGGCAGCGCCCCAGACACCGAAGCGGAAGGTCAGCGCCGGGGGCTGTGCCTGGCCGTCAGCAGCGCTGGTAGAGGAAGAAGATGACATGGTGTAGTCCTGTGCACGTGTGTGGCAGAGCGGTATGTGATTATGGGCCGGCAGTCTATCAGGCGAACCGGAAAGGCCCAATTTCCAGTGTCAGGCCTGGCGCTCACCTCAGTACATGGGTTCCAGCACACAGTTCACGTTGAACTCCGCCACGCTGGAGGTATTGGGAAGATTGATCAGCAGCCCGACAGCCTCTGCAATGGCTGTCGGGTCGGTCATCTGGTCGGGAGGATAGTGGGTGATGCTGCGGGCCATGTCCGTATTGACGAACCCCGGATTGATGGCCGTGGCTCGAATGCCATGCTCCCAGCCGGCCTGACGCAGGGCATGAGCCAGCGCCACCGTGGCATGCTTGGTAAGTGCATAGGTACCGGAATCGGCTGACTTGACGCGTTTGCCGGACAGTGAACCCGGCAGAAGGATGCGGCCACGGCCGCTGGCCTTGAGTGGCTCCCAGGCAGCCTTTGCCAATCGACGAGGCGCCATGACGTTAACCGCCATCATGGCTTCCAGTTCGTCCTCCTCGGCATCAATGACACTTTTAGGAATCATGAGCCCGGCGCAGGGAACAAGGGCATCGATGCGCCCGAATCGAGCGTGCGCTTCCTGCACCCAGGCCGGCTCCTGGCCCTCGGTTGCATCATAGGCGAACAGGTGGCAGCGGCCATCATCATCCCAGGCGGGGCGGCTCGGGGTACGCATTCCCAGCGACAGCTGCCAGCCCTGCTGATACAGGTGTCTTGCGATGTCGGCACCGATGCCGCGATTGGCACCGGAAACGAGTGCAACTCTAACGTCCATGGCAGTATTTCTCCCGTCGGCAGGCAAGTGTATAGCCGCTTACTGTAGGCAGCGACATACCCGCCGGCCACCCTGGTCCGGCATTTTCTAGATCAGGGCCATGCTCTGCTGCGCCTGCTCAAGCGCCAGCAGCTGTTCCTTGAGGGTCAGGCCACCGGAATAACCGGTCAACTGCCCCTTGCTGCCCACGACCCGATGGCAGGGAATCATGATCGGCAGCGGGTTTTTATTGTTGGCCATGCCGACGGCGCGCGCCGCTTCCGGTTGCTCAATGGCCCTGGCAATCTCGCCATAACTGCGCACCTCGCCCCAGGGAATGGCCTGCAGTGCCTGCCAGACACGATGCTGAAAAGGCGTGCCCTGAGGTTCGAGTGGCACGGTGAAGTGGTGGCAGTGCCCGGCAAGGTAGGCGCACAATTCTCTGGCGGCCTGCTCCAGGATCGGGTGATGGAGGCTGTCATCGTCACTGGTGGCATCGGGTGTGGTCAAAAATTCGATGCTGGTCAGTGCGTGATCACTGGCAGTCAGTCGAAGGGTACCGATCGGCAGATCGGCAAGGGTCAGGCGGGCCGTTGTCATTGTTCTGCTCCGGTGCGGGCAATACGTCAAGCCTGGCACACCGGGTACGGTGCCAGGCACAAATAGCGCCCTGATATGACCAAAGACCAGGGGGCGTCAGGGGCCCCTGCCGTCATCAGCGATCGTGTCATCATCTGGTCGGGCATGAAAAAGGCGCCCCGGGATGGGGCGCCTTCTGTCGATGAGTCAGGTTTCAGACGCTGACGTTGAGCGTGACATCAATATTGCCGCGGGTCGCGTTGGAGTAGGGGCATACACCATGGGCCTTCTCGACCAGCGCATCAGCCTGTTTCTGCTCAAGGCCGGGCAGTGACACGTTCAGGGTGACTTCGATACCAAAGCCGCCGGGAACCCTGCCGATGCCGACATCACCCGTGATGCTGGTATCTTCCGGCAGGGACACCTTTTCCTGGCCCGCGACAAACTGCAGTGCGCCAATGAAGCAGGCAGAGTACCCGGCAGCAAAGAGCTGTTCCGGGTTGGTGCCCTCTCCGCCGGCGCCCCCCAGCTCCCTGGGCGTCGACAGTTTGACGTCCAGGGCGTTATCGGCTGAAGTGGCCTGACCATCACGGCCGCCGGTAGCGGTAGCCTGGGCACGGTAAATAACCTGTTCGATGCTCATGAAATGCTCCTGTCAGAGTAGGTTGCTGCAACAAGGGAAACGATTACTGATCCAGATTGTGCCGAAGCTGATCCAGGGATGCCTTGAGCGAGGCCAGCTCTTCCGGTGAGCAATGGCTGGCGTCAAAGGCCTGGGCCGGAATACAGGCAGCGCGCTGCCGAAGTGCGCTGCCTTCCTCGGTCAGTGTCACGGTGACCTGGCGTTCATCCGTGCTGCTTCGCTGGCGGACAAGCAGACCCGCGGTTTCAAGGCGTTTCAGCAGCGGGGTCAGCGTGGCCGAGTTCAGATGAAGCAGCTCACCGATCCGTGACACGCCCTGGCCATCGCGCTCCCATAGCACCAGCATGACCAGGTACTGCGGGTAGGTCAGTGCCAGCTCGTTCAACAGCCGACGATAGGTTCTACCCACTGCCAGCTGAGCGGCGTACAGGGAAAAACACAGCTGTGACTCAAGGCTCAGGTCGTTATCTGTATCCGTCGACATCGTCATGTCCTCAATATAGATCGTGCGCGATTTAATTGCACGCTACCATATAGGCGTATTTGGCATACCCTTATCGTCAAAGGGTATCAGTCGGTATGAAAGGGTGTCGCTGGCTCATCGAAAAACGGCCCTGAACCAATGCGAGGGCCGTGGCGTGCAAAGTGTGCTCAGCGGTGACGCAGGGGCTCGAGCAGCGGCGACAGACCGTTGTGGTCGATCTCGCGCATCAGGGCCATCAGGCGCCCAAGCTCGCCATCGGGAAACCCTTCCCGAGCGAACCAGTGCAGGTAATGGCCGGGCAGATCCGCCAGCAGGCGCCCTTCGTACTTGCCGAACGGCATTCGCCACTGCACCAGTTTCTGAAGATCATCCGGATTCATGGCTACCCTCGGACAGATAAATGAGCGGTCGGTGCATGGCCGTGAGAGACAGATGACAGGAAGCGGGGCTCAATGATCCACCCGTCCTCGCAGGCGCTTTTTGGCACCATCGCGTGTCTTGCTGTCCATCCGTTTGCGTTTGGCATTTCGGCTCGGTCTGGTCGCCTTGCGCGGCTTGTCGGAATACAGCACCGGTCGGATCAATTCCCTGAGACGGGCCAGGGCATCCTCTCGATTCTGCTCCTGGGTTCGGTGCTGCTGGGCCTTGATCACCACCACCCCATCCCGGGTGATCCGGCGATCGCGCAGGGCCAGCAGCTTTTCCTTGAAGCCCGGATGCAGGCTGGAAGCGCGGATGTCGAAGCGCAGGTGAATGGCCGACGACACCTTGTTGACGTTCTGACCGCCCGCACCCTGTGCACGTACGGCCGTCAGCTCGATTTCATTGTCGGGAATCGAGACGTTGCGTGAAATATCCAGTGGCATTTGCGGTATCTCCCTTGTTCAGTGGTGGATTTACCAGCCAAGCCAGATGGTATGGCGTGCGCCCTTGCCGGGACGATGAGCACGTACGGTATGCTCTTCGACACACAGCCCGGCACGCTTCAGGCGTTCACTGAACGCCGGGTCCATCCCGGCGGACCACACGGCCACCACTCCCTCCGGTCGCAGTGCTTCCTGAATGGTCTGAAGGCCCTTTGCATTGTACAGCCGGTCATTGTCCTTGCGGGTCAGACCTTCAGGGCCGTTGTCGACATCAAGCATGATGGCATCGAAGGCACCGGGGTGCTGTTCCAGCACGGCAACCACATCATCCACAATGATGCGACACCGGGGATCATTGATCGGGTAACCGGCTGCCGCGCCCAACGGGCCGCGATTCCATTCGACAACGCCCGGCACCAGTTCGGCCACCACGACCTCGGCCTGTGCAGGCAGGCTTTTCAGGGCGGCGGCCAAGGTAAAGCCCATGCCCAGTCCGCCCACCAGCACCCGCACGGCCGAATGCGCCGCAACGCGCGCGCAGGCCAGCTCCGCCAGAGCATCTTCCGAGCCGTGCAGGCGGGTATTCATCAGTTCACCGGGTTTGCCTGCGATACGGATCGAAAATTCATCATCACGCTGCAACAACCGCAGGTGACCGCGCCCGCCGGGAATGGCCGCTGTATCGATTTCACTTAGTTTGGCCATGAGGCTCGCCTGTCAAAGGGGGGGAGGGTGCAGCGTCAATGCTGTGCCGGCACCAGGTGAATCGCGCGCTCTTCAAGGCATTCAAAGCTGCCGATGTCGAAATCACGGCAGTTCTGTGGACGGCGCGAGTGAATGGTGCACAGCATGGTATTGCGATCGACCGCGGCGCACCAGCCATCTTCCTCCTGACGCATGACCAGCCCGCCCCAGGCATCTTCCTCGACGAGGTGATGAGGAATGTTGCGGGCCAGGTCATCGCTGTCCAGAAGCACTTCGAGCCGACAGCAGCAGGCCTCGCAGTTGAAGCAGCTGACCTCCTGCGGGGCGGTCGTATCATGGGGATCCGGGGTAGCCGGCATTGAAACATCCTGTGTTGTGATCGCGTCTTGATACCGGGGGCAGAATACCGCGAACGGGCATGTCAGAACATCGAACAGGTAATATATATCAAATTAGAATAACGTTATTCTATAAAATGAACTATCCTGAGTCCTGCCTTCCTACATTAGTGACGTTCAATGGTGATGCAATGACAACCTTCGCCCACTCTCCTGGCCAGCCTGATGTCGCCGGCTTCTTTGACCCCGACACCTTCAGTGTTCAGTACGTGGTGAGTGACCCGGCCACCAGCGCCTGCGCCATTATTGATCCGGTACTGGATTACGATGAAAAGGCCGGTGCCACGTCCACCCATCATGCGGATGCCCTGCTTGACTATATTGCCCGAGAGAGGCTGACGCTCGCCTGGATTCTGGATACCCATCCCCACGCAGACCACCTGTCCGCCGCCCACTACCTGCATGAGCGGACTGGTGCTCCGGTCGGCATCGGGCGGGCCGTTACCGAGGTCCAGGCGCTCTGGAAGGACATCTACAACCTGCCGGCCCTGGACACCGATGGCCGCCAGTGGGATCACCTGTTCGATGATGGCGAGACCTTCGCTCTGGGCGAACTTTCCGTCAGGGTCATGCACTCTCCCGGCCACACCCTGGCCTCGGTCACCTACGTCATCGGTGATGCGGCCTTTGTGCATGACACCCTGTTTCAGCCTGATTTCGGTACCGCACGCGCCGACTTTCCCGGCGGAAGTGCCTCCGCGCTCTGGGACTCCATTCAGGCCATTCTGGCCTTGCCGGAACAGACCCGGTTGTTTACCGGCCACGACTATATGCCTGACGGGCGAGCGCCTCGCTGGGAAAGTACCGTGCAGGAGCAGCGCAATACCAACGTGCATCCGCTGGGTGAGCAGCAGCGCGACGAGTACATCGCGATGCGCAATCACCGCGACAGCGATCTGCCGATGCCCAGGCTGCTGCTGCATGCGCTGCAGGTCAATGTACGGGGAGGGCGGCTGCCCGCCCCGGAAGACAATGGGCGACGCTATTTGAAGATTCCCCTCGATGCGCCGGGCATCAGCCGTTGAGGCTCGATGGCCTCATTATCCTGCCCTCGGGCACCACATGAACCGGAGAACCGCATGAGTGGCATGAATGATCTGAACCAGGAGGCGTCGGCGCACATCACCGGCCATGACGTGGTCATCATCGGCGGCGGGGCCGGTGGCATTGCCGTGGCCGCCAGCCTGCACCGCCGTGAGCCGGCGCTGGATATTGCCATCGTTGAGCCGGCCGCAGAACACTTCTATCAACCGGGCTGGACGCTGGTCGGTGGTGGGGTATTCACCCCTGAGCAGACACGCCGCACCATGGCTTCGGTCATGCCCTCCTTCGTGACCTGGCACCGCTGTGCGGCCACGGCACTGCTGCCGGACCAGCACCAGGTCGAACTCGACAGCGGCGCGACCCTGCGTTATAGAGCGCTGGTGGTGGCCCCTGGTCTGACCCTTGACTGGAGCGCCATTGAGGGGCTGGACGCGGCGCTGGGTCATCATGGCGTCACCTCCAACTACCGGGCTGACCTGGCGCCCTATACCTGGTCACTGACGCAATCGATGACCAGAGGACGGGCGCTTTTTACCCAGCCACCGATGCCAATCAAATGTGCCGGGGCGCCCCAGAAGGCAATGTATCTCTCCTGCGCCGAGTGGGAGCGAAAGGGGGTTCTGGGCGATATCGATGTGAATTTTCACAATGCCGGCGGCGCCCTGTTTGGCGTAGCGGCCTTCGTCCCTGCGCTTGAACGCTACATAAGGCGCTACGGTATTCAGTGCCGGTTTCAGCAGACGCTGATCGCGGTCGACGGTCCGGCCAGGCTCGCGCGTTTTCAGGTCACCAGCGAAGCGGGGAATGATGTGGCCGATGTGCCTTTTGACATGCTGCACGTGGTGCCGCCTCAGCGCGCGCCAGAGCTTGTGCGCACCTCTGTACTGGCCAATGACGCAGGCTGGCTGGATCTCACCCCGGAGACGCTGCAGCACACCCGTTTCGAGGATGTGTTCGGGCTGGGAGATGCCAGCGGCACCAGTAATGCCAAGACCGCTGCCGCAGTGCGAAAGCAGGCCCCCGTCGTGGCAGACAACCTGGTTGCTCAACTGAAGGGCGACCCGCTGCCCTCGTGCTATCGCGGATACGGTGCCTGCCCGCTGACGGTCGAGCGTGGCCGGGTGGTGCTGGCGGAGTTCGGCTACGGTGGCGAGCTACAACCCACCTTTCCCGACTGGGTCAACCAGGCCCGGCAGGCTACTCGACTGGGCTGGCACATCAAGGCACGGCAGCTGCCGTTCATCTACTGGAACCTGATGCTGAAAGGCCATGAATGGCTGGCCGGTCCGGACAGGCGAGCCTGACGGGCGTAGCACCAGCAGATGTTCAGCATTTGAGCAGGATACTGCTGCCGTCTTCAGCCGATACCAATGGTACTACTCACGCAAAAAAGCGGCAGTGATTTCAAATCACTGCCGCTTTTACGTTCACGGCCCCGGTGGCCCGTCAGCGTGTTTCAGTCCGCACGCCATACAGGGCGCACGATCAGAGGGACGAGGCAGCGGGAGTGAGCGCGCGACGTGTTGCCAGGCTCACACCGACGTAGCAGGCCGCAGAGGCGAGGCAGCCGTAGAGCGGGCCCTGCACCCAGCCGAGATCCGTACCCAGCAGAAGGAAGGCGCTGACGCTGAACCCAGCGGCGATGGAGGAGAACGCCCCCGCGCTGTTGCCCTGCCAGAACGTCGAGCACAGCGTCACCCCGAACAGCGACGCCATCAGCGTGCCGTTACCCAGAATGCCCAGCCACAGGATCATCACCGGAGGCATGTAGGCCATGCCGACAAAGCCGCAGATCCCCACGATCAGCACCATCAACCGGTTGAACGTCATGGTGGTCGTGAACCCCTTGTGTACCCCCAGTGCCGCGCGCAGATCATAGGAGAGCGCCGTCGAGACCGTATGCATCAGTGAGTTCGCGGTCGATTTCATGGCGAAAAGAATGAACAGCGTGATGACGCTGGACATCAGAGGGCTGACCCCTTCCGCCAGAAACGTGGGCATGGCCATGTCCGGAGAAGCGAGATCGGGGAAATAGGCCTTGGCGTAGAGCCCCGCCAGCGGCGTGAAGTTGAGCAAAAGGCCAAGAATGGCGACCCAGATGCCGACCCGCGCCATGCTGACGTTTTGCTTGATGGCGAGAAAGCGTACCGACATGAACGGCAGCGCTGCGGCCCACAGAAAGGCGTAGGGAAGCAGTAGCAGCGCCGAGGCCGGGCTGTCACCGTAGGGGGCTCCGGATGAGGGGTTGGCAAGCTCCGGGTTGATCACATCGAGCCTGGCGATCAGCTCGCCCACGCCAATTTCGACAAAGACGACATAGGCGATGACGCAGGAGGCCAGCACCATCCCCAGGACCATCACGGCATCGGTCCAGGCCACGGCCCGTAGCCCGCCGAACATGGTATAGCCGACCACCAGCAGCGTGATCAGCAGCGCGCCCATCGTCGGTGAAACTCCCAGCCAGCCGGAGACAAGAAGGCCGATCGCCTTGATCTGGGACACCAGAAAGACGCTCAGCAGCAAAATGATGATGACGGCCACCAGTCCCTGCAGCCAGCGTCCGGCCATGCCCGCCGAATGGGTCTGTGCGATGTACTCGGGCATGGTACGACTGCCCAGCGTGCGGGCCTTGCGACGCAGATAGTTGGCGAAAAACAGTGTAGCGATCAAAAAGGCGGGCGTGTAGAACGCGTTTGAAAAGAGCTCGAGCGATCCGTACTCGTAGGCGACCCCCGGGGAGCCGATGAAGACGAAACCGCTGTAGCCGGTGGCGATCAGGGTAGCGGCGGCCACGAAGGGGCCGAGCGAATTATTGGCAACGAGAAAGCCTGACTCGTCCTGGTCGCCGGCCACTCGCATCGAGTAGAGCGACAGACCGATCAGGATCGTGGCGGACACGATCAGTAGGGCCCAGTTCAACATGGGATAGTCCTCGGATAATTGTTATTGAAAGAGGTCTGTTGGTCAGTGGGGCTGGCGTTGCCTGTCCAGCAGCAGCGCTGCGACAGCAAGCGCAAGCGTGGCGGCTGACACGACACCGAAGGCGATTAAGGTCCATGAACTCATGGGGTTCTCCCTGGAAGGTGATACCTGATGAAGCCAAGCGGTCACTACGCAGTGCGCGACCGGGGACGACAGGAAAGCCGTGATGAACGGTGGGGGCCGGTCGAGCAGCGCTCGAACAGGCATGAGTCTGAGAGCATGTGGATCGAATGCGAGGACATGGGGACTCCGTTGTTGACTGTTGTTGTGAGTCGTTTTGCAGGCATGGCGCCCTGAACGGTGAGCCGACTTTTCTTAATACCAAGGTCTCACCGTGTAGCTCCACGATAAGCAGGGCCCCGGATTGGTTAAAATACTTTTATGCGAACGTTGGGATAGGTTTCGCTGATGCAGTTCCGCACCGCCATGGCCGTGCCAGGGCATTGACGGTGCGAGTGGTCAGGCGTCGGGGGTGGAAGACGAGGGGGTCGAGCGCGGTGAGTTGATGGGCTCAAGGACAAGGTCGGTCCGTGAGGCGAGCTGGCGCATGGCCTCTGCCGCCGGACTGAGGGTGAGGTGACGAAGGCTGGCGATGCCCATGGACAGCGGTCGGGCGTCCTCCTCAAGCGTGAGCGCCACCAGACGTTTGCCATCGAACGCCTTGTCGGTCGTCAGCGGCGTGTTGAACAGCGAAAAGCCAAAGCCGTTGGCGACGAGGCCGCGAATCATGTCGAGTGATTTCGCCCGATAAATGATGTCGGGCACAATGCCCTCGGCTTCGAACAGGGAGAGAAAATATTCACGGCTCTGGGGCCAGTCCAGCAGCACCATGGGATGCTCGATGAGCCGGGCAAGGCTTACGCTGCCCTGCCGGGCGAGTGGATGATCCTCGGCCACGACGGCATAGGGAGGAAAGCGCGAGAGCGGGGTGAACTCGATCTCCTGAGGCAGCTGAAGATCATAGGCAAACGCCAGTTCGTACTCGCCGTTGTGCAGCCCCTTGAGAATGTCTTCCTGCGTCATCTCGTGGCAGCTCAGGTTGACGTCCGGGTAGGCATCCGCGTACTTGCGCAGCAGGCGAGGGAGGAAAACGGGCGCAAACGTGGGAAACGCCACCAGCTTGAGTTCGCCGGCGATCGTATCTCCCAGCGACATTGCATACTGCATCAGATTGTCCGAATCGCGAAGCAGCTGCCGGGCTCGCGTCATCAGCTGTCTTCCCGAGGGGGTGAGGGACAGCCCCTGAGCATGATGGCGCACAAAGAGCTGAAGTCCCGTCATCTCCTCGATCTGGTGAATGGCGGCAGAGATCGAGGGTTGTGAAACATAGAGTTGTTTCGCGGCGCCCGTCACGCTGCCGAGTTCGCCTGCGACGACAAAATAGCGCAGTTGCTTGAGGGTAAATTGACGCATCGGTTCGGCCGTCCTGCAGTTGGAGTAAGCGTTACGCTGGAGAGAGTTCGTCTACCCACAAGCGTACCAGACGGCACCGATGCCGAAGGTCTGCCCTGCCTGGAATAGCTACCGGCCTGGCCGGGATGCCGCGATGAACGGCGCGTGGCCTCCATGGCTACTGTCACTGGCGTCTGTCGTCAAGGCGTCGACCATCTCGTGCAGCCAGGCAACGCACTGGTGCAGCTGATCCGTTTCGATGAACTCATCCGGTGTGTGGCCCTGCGCCATGTCGCCGGGGCCGCAAACGAGGGTCGGGATGTCGAGCCCATTCTGGAAAAGTCCGGCCTCGGTGCCGTAGCCGATGCGGGCGCGATCCTGATCCTCGATCAACCCCAGCGTGAACGCCAGCAGCGGGCTGGTTTCCTCGACCGAGAGCCCCGGATAGTCGCCGAGCCGGGTGACCTCGATGCGAGCCTCATCGTGATGCGCGCGCATGTCGGCTTCGACCGTCCTGGCGACGGCCGTGAGGGCCTCGAGCAGTGCTTCGGGATCATCCTCGGGGACGGTGCGCATCTCGATATCGAGATGGCATGTCGCCGGCACGATATTGAGCGCCTCTCCCCCCTGCACGACGCCGACCTGAAGCGTGGTCCAGGGCACCGAAAATCGCTCGTCAAACGGGCCATGTTGGGCTTTTGCCCTTGCCTGCGTGTCGATCCACTGGATCATATGCCCTGCGGCATGAATCGCATTGACGCCCTCCGGGGCCATGCCCGAATGGCTCGCCTTGCCGGTGACCGACACCCGTATGGCGAGCTTGCCCTTGTGCGCCGTCGCCACCCGCATCCGCGTGGGTTCTCCGACGATGCAGGCCACGGGGCGATGGGCAACGCCCTTGAGATCGTCGATGAGACTGCGCACCCCGACGCAGCCGACCTCCTCATCGTGAGAGAAGGCGAGATGAATCGGCACGCCAAGCTCGGCCCGGGTCATCGCCGGCACGGTTGCAAGCACCGCGGCGAGAAAGCCCTTCATGTCTGCCGCGCCGCGCCCGTAGAGACGACCTTCCAGCGCCGTCAGGGTAAAGGGGTCGGTGTGCCAGGTCTGGCCGGTGACGGGAACAACATCGGTATGTCCCGACAGGATGACGCCACCACGGTCCTGCGGGCCGATGGTCGCGAAGAGATTGGCCTTCTCGCCGGTCGTGTCGAGTACGCGACGCGAGGCGACCCCGTGGTCGTCGAGATAGCACTCGATGAAGGCGATCAGTTCGAGGTTGGAGCGGTGGCTGGTGGTATCAAACCCCACTAGGGTGGTGAGCAGGTCAACGGCATCAGTAGTAGATGGCATGGCAGTTCGAAATCCCATGAAGGAACGGCGCACACGATGATGTGTCATGTGCGCCGTCAGGAAGGAAGCAGGCTTCTCGGCAGGCCGCCGGTCAGCGGCCATGTTCTGGCGAAGCCGGGGCTTAACGCACGTCTCCCGGCACGCCATAGGAGGGCGACTCATCGGGGCGGACAGCGCGACAGACGTAGTCGTCGCGCTGGGGCAGGTAACGCGTCCAGAGCTGGCGCAGTTCGACGATGGGGTCGTCGTGCCAGTCGACACGCAGGTCGACGACCGGCCAGCTGGCCTGACTGGTGACCTTCAGGCCTGCGGAGTGGACGGGGCCCATTTCGCCGCCGGCGTCGACGCCCGCGGCCAGGGCCACCAGCAGACGCTCGGCCAGTTCGCCCGTGGCGTTTTCGAAGGCGGCGACCGTGACGTCGACCACGCTGGCCTCCGCCAGCATGTTGCCCCCCGCCACGCAGTCGTTGCCGGCACGCGTCGCATGAATGCCCAGCGTCTCGGCGCCGCTGTGAACGGCGCTGTCGCCGTGGGCATCGAGCACCTGAAGCTGGCGCCACTCGGGATAGTCTTCACTGTCCAGCAGTTTCGTCAGCACCTCGCCGGCGGTCAGGCCGGAGTGCAGATGTTCGAGCCCCAGCTGACCAAGCACCGGATTGGTGACGTTCTGCGTCAGCACCACCCCATGGCGCGGGCCGACGAAGACGCAGCGGCTGGCCACACAGATGCTTGATGAGGTGATGGCCGCGCCGAACTGGCCTGTCTCACGGCAGAAACCGGCAATCGATAGCGTCATTGGTCACTCTCCTGTTGGGGAATAACGGCGATCACGTCGATTTCCATCAGCCACTCGGGCTGGGCCAGTCCCGCGACCACCAGACCGGTGGAGATGGGAAACACTCCCTTGAGCCACAGCCCGACTTCACGATAGACCGGCTCGCGAAAGCGAGGATCAGTGATATAGGTCGTGGTCTTGACGATATGCGAGAGGTCGCTGCCCGCCTCCTTCAGCAGCTGGGCGACGTTTTTCATCGCCTGTTCTGCCTGGGCGCGCGGGTCGCCGAGGCCGACGAGATTGCCGTCGAAATCGGTGCCGACCTGCCCGCGGACATAGACGGTGTCACCGGCCCGCACGGCCTGGCACAGGTCGTTGTCCAGGCTCTGATTGGGGTAGGTGACCCTGGTATTGAACATGCGAATACGTGTATGCGTCGGCATCAGATCGTCCTCTCGACATCGGCGGGCGTGCCCTGTGGCTGGGCGTCGGCGTGATAGGCCAGATACTTGCGCTGGGTCGCGATGTGGTCAGCGACGTGTTTGGCGTCGTGCCAGACCCCCCAGATGAAGCTCGACCCGCGACGGGAAAGCCACGGCAGGCCCAGGAAATAAACGCCCGGCTCTTTTGAGACGCCGCGCTGATGCTGGGGTTTGCCCTGGTCGTCAAAGGCATCGACATTCAGCCAGCTGTAATCCTGGGAAAAGCCGGTCGCCCAGACGATGTTGCTCACACTAGCGGCGTCGAGGTCGAGCGAGCTCAGCGGGTTCGTCAGGCAATCCGGGTCGGGCAAGCGTTCCCGCGCTTCAGGGTCAGGCGGCAGATCAAGCCCGTTGCGGGCCGCGTAGGCATCCGCGGCGTCCAGCAGCGAGAGATGGTTGGCATCGCCCAGGGCGATGTTTTGCACCAGGTCCGACTCGAAGGTCACCATGCCTTCATCAAACCCCTGGGTTCTGCCCACGAGTGTCATGCCGCTGGCGGCAAGGCGGCGAAAATCGATCGTATTACCGCCTCGTGCCCCGCTCACGGCGATGGTCACATGCTCGGTGCCCGGCTTCATCGCCTCGGCATCCCACTCGCCCAGCACGCCCAGCCACCAGCAGAAATCACGGCCGCGATAGGTGCGCGGCGGACGGTGATGCGGGCCCACGGAGAGATAGACCTGTCGGCCTGCACGCATCAGCTCTTCGGCAATCTGAACGCCTGATGAGCCTGCACCCACCACCAGCACGGCGCCCTCGGGCAGCTGCTCGGGATTGCGGTATTCGGAGCTGTGGATCTGAGTCAGTGCATCGGTTCGAGGCGCAATCGGCGGAATCAGCGGTCGCTGAAACGGCCCCGTAGCGACCACGACGCGGGCAGCCTCCAGCGTGCCTTCCGAGGTCTTGATGGTGAACCCGGGGCGGCCTTCGTTGCGCACCACCGACGTTACCTCGACGCCGGTCTGGACGGGGGCATCCATGTTCGCTGCGTAGGTTTCGAAATACGCTGCGACCTGTTCCTTGCCCGCAAAGGCATCGGGGCCGACATCGGCAAAGGTCATGCCCGGGAAGCGATCATGCCAGGCCGGGCCATTGGCCACCAGGGAGTCCCAGCGCTGTGTGCGCCAGCGTTCCGCGATGCGGTCGCGCTCCAGTACCAGGTGTGAAACACCCGCCTGTATGAGATGTTCGCTCATGGCGATACCGGCCTGTCCGGCGCCAATTACGAGCGTGTCAACGTAGCTTTTCTGCAGAGCCATGATGTTGTTTTCCGTTGAGTAGGTGAAAGGCGGGGGTGATACCGACACTGTCTCGCCTATCGATCGTCGAAGAGAGATCGGGTGTAATTACCTGGAGGTGCGGTGGCATGCCCCGGGGCCGTGTGAAGGCAAGGGCTGTGGGGGAGGCATATCGAACAGGGAGACGGCTGACATGGGGGCTTCCTCGGATTTTATTGTGCCTGGAAGCTTACGAAGTCGGAGTGGATCATTAAAATATACTTATTTTTTCTTTTGGATCAGCTTTAGTAATCCTGGTGTGGCGAACACTCATGCTGGGCCCGCGTGTTCACCGAAAGATGCGTGAATCGGCCGGATGCAGCGGCCAGGGCACGACTCCATGCCCGTGCCGCGGCTGATGCGATGCCCGGCCCTATCCGAACGCATCGAGCGCCAGGTAGTCACTGTTCTGTTCCCGGATCTCATGGCCCTGGGCCCGAATCCGGTCGCCCACGGCGTGAGCGTGAGGCCGCTCGGCCATGGCCTCAAGCCATGCCTTCACGTGGGGGTAGTTCTTGAACCGATAGCCGACCGCCATGATTTGATGCAGCTCGCAGCTGATGGCGAGATCGGCAAGTGTCGGGTGTCCATCGCCGGTCAGGGCAGGAGTGCCCTGCTGCTGGCGTGAAAGGTGGGCCTCCAGCATGGCAAGGCCGGGTGTGAGGCCGTCCTGAAGTGGCGTCAGTAACGTGGATTGAATCTCGCGCTTGAGCATCGGCAGGGTCTGATGCAGGTTCATGATGTGATGAAACATGTCATGTCGGCGCACGTTGCCGTGGTGCCAGTCGAGCCATTGATCGATGCGTGCCGAGCGGGCTGGGTCGGCATCACCCGGATACCAGCGCTGCGCGCCCTCCTGATCTGCCGCGGTGCGGCACAGATACCGCATGATGGCGTGGCTTTCACCCAGATACAGCGGCGTGCCGTGATCGTCGACCCAGAGCGCGGGGATGGTCTGCAGGGCATTGATGTGAGTAAACCAGTCGGTATGGGTCTCGCCGCCGGCAAAATCGACTTCATGGAAAGTGTGTTCGATGCCCAGCTCGCGCAACAGGATGTCGACGGCTCTTGAGGGTTGAGACAGGCGATGGGCGTAGAGTGTGATGGTCATGGGCAGCCTCCTTGCCAGGGGTGAACGACGCAAGGGTCAGTCTAGTCCGATGCGCGCGCTCGGGTCGACGCGAGGGGGCGGACTTGAAATCCATGCGGATATGCCGTTATCTCTGGGGTGTTACGGCACAGGAACTTCTCATGACGCCAGTCACTTCTTCCCTGGACGGCTTTCTGACGCACAAGGCCGCTGCCGATTGGCATCAGGCACTGGCGCGCTTGTTTTCGCGCTCAAGCACCGCTGAGTTTCCCGAACACCTGACCCGCTTTCTACGTCAGATCACCGACATTCAGTCCATCCTGATCAGTACCTACAAGGGCCGCGCCCGACCGTTGATGATTCGTGACGATTACGCCAGTGACCTGCGTGAACACGCCATCGGGCGGTATCTCGGCAAGGCGTATCTGCTTGATCCGTTCTTTACCGCGATTCAGCGCGGAGCCGATCAGGGGGTGTATTCGCTGCGGGAGCTGGCGCCGGATCGCTTTCACGAGAGCGAGTATTATCAGTACTACTATCGCGCGCTGGATCTGAGCGACGAGGTCGGCATTCTGGCCCGCGTGGATGCCAACGTCGTGATGATGGTGTCATTGGGGTTTCGCGAAGAGTGCGCGCCGCTGACGCGCCGAAGCCTGCATGCGCTTCGAAGCGTGGCACCGGTACTTCAGGTGATGCTCACCGAATTCTGGCACTGGCAGGCCGGGCTGTTTCAATCCCATACGGATACCCAGGCACCGATCGAGCTGGCGTTTGCCAGTTTCGGCGAGGGGCTTCTGACGCCGCGTGAACAGGAAATCGTGCATCTGCTGCTGGCCGGGCACTCGACCAAGTCGGCTGCTCGAGAGCTTGGCATCAGCGATGGCACGGTCAAGGTGCACCGCAAGAACCTGTACCAGCGTCTGGATATCTCGACCCAGTCGCAGCTGTTCAGGCTGTTTCTTGATCACGTGGCGCTGGTCTCACGGCGTCAGCCAGGCGGGCCGGCCGCCCCTGCCTGACGGAAGTATGACGCTGGTGATCATGCCTTGACGTTCAGCGCCATCCATACCGCCTTGAGCTCGGAGTATTCCTCAAGGCTGTGGTAGGACTTGTCTCGCCCGTTACCGGACTGTTTGACGCCACCGAAGGGCATGGTCATGTCGCTGCCCGCCCAGTTATTGACGTAGACCTGGCCGGACCTGAGCCGCCGGGTCACCCGCATGATGCGATCGATATCCTGACTCCAGAGTCCGGCAGCCAGGCCATAGACACTGTCGTTGGCCAGCGCGATGGCCTCGTCTTCACTGTCAAAGCCCATGATCGAAAGCACCGGCCCGAATATTTCCTCGCGTGCGATGGTCATGTCGGCGTTCACGTCATTGAAGATGGTCGGCGGAATGAACAGCCCCGGGCCGTCAAGAGCCTGGCCTCCGGTGCACAGGTGGGCACCTTCCTCGACGCCGCGCCGGATATAGGTCATGACCCGGTCATACTGCGCCTGATCCACCATGGCGCCCATCGCCGTGGCAGGGTCGAGGGGGTCGCCTGGCTGCATGTGCTCGGCGGCGGCCACCACGCGCTCCACCAGGGCATCACGAATGCGGTTGTCCACCAGTAGCCGTGATCCCGCGATACAGACTTCGCCCTGATTGTGAAAGATCGCGCTGGCGGCGTGGGCAGCCACCGCGTCCAGGTCTCGGCAGTCGGCAAACACCACGTTCGGGCTCTTGCCGCCGCATTCGAGGTAGACCTTCTTGAGGTTGGACCGGCCGGCGCACTGCATGAGCTGCTTGCCGACCTGCGTCGACCCGGTAAAGGCGAGGCAGTCCACATCCATTGACAGCGCCAGCGCCTGACCCACGGTATGCCCGTACCCCGGCAATACCTGGAAGACGCCGTCTGGCACGCCGGCTTCGGCGACCAGCGCAGCCAGTCGGAGCGCCGACAGCGGCGATTTCTCGGACGGTTTGAGAATCACGCTGTTGCCTGCGGCCAGGGCCGGTGCGATCTTCCAGGCGGTCATCATCATCGGAAAGTTCCACGGCACGATCGCGGCCACGACCCCGAGTGGCTCCCGAAGCACCAGCCCCAGGTGCTCCTCGCCGGTCGGGGCAATCTCGCCATAAAGCTTGTCGATGGTTTCGGCCTGATAGCGGATGCAGCCGATGGCGCCATCCAGATCCCCCAGGGCGCTGGTGATCGGCTTGCCCATGTCCAGGGTGTCCAGCAGGGCCAGCTCGTGACGGTGGTGAGCCATCAGGTCAGCGAGGCGCAGCAGGGTGCGCTTGCGCTCGGCGGGAGGGCGGCGAGACCAGTGCCCTGCCTCGAAGGCACGGCGCGCATGGCGCACGGCGGCATCGGCTTCCGGGGCATCGCAGGCGACGACCTCGGCCAGTACTTCACCGGTTGCCGGATTGAGGGTGGTCAGACGTGCCCCGTCCTGGGCGGCGGTATGGCGCTGGCCGATCCAGGCGCGGGTTTCAAGGTGAAGCTGGCTGGCCAGGCGTTGCCAGTCAGCGTGGGTCTCGGGCGTGGTATGAGTCATGACAGTCTCCGTGGACAAGGTGGCGCGTACGTCAGTCAGGCCGCATCAGTCGCGGCATCGGTCCAGCGACAGCAGGGCATCGCACAGCACCTGGGCTCCCTGGGCGCAGTGTTCGGGCGAGGCGTATTCGGCTTCGTTGTGGCTGAGTCCCTTCCAGCACGGCACAAAGATCATGGCCGTAGGGGTTCGGCGAGAAACGTAGACCGCGTCATGGCCTGCGCCGCTGACCATTTTCCGGCAGCGATAATGCCGCGCCCGGGCGGCCTGTTCGATGGCGGCGATGCAGGTCGGGTCGAAATGCGTCACCGGGGACGCCCAGATGCGTTCGACGTGAGTCTGTACGCCGAATGCCTCGCCACAGGCCTCGAGTTCGGTCCTGAAGCGCTGTTGCAGCGCATCCAGCGCATCATCATCGGTCTGGCGCAGATCAACGCTCAGGCGCACTTGGCCGGGTACGACGTTACGCGAGCTGTCAGGCACGTCGAGGGTGCCGAAGGTAATGCGGGTCGTGCCGGTCTCATCGGCCACGGCATAGTGGTGCAGCCGGTCGATCAATCGGGCCGCTGCGGCCAGGGCATCAGCGCGGGCGGCCATGGGTGTGGTACCCGCGTGTGCGCTCTGACCGGTAAAGACCACATCGAACCAGCGCATGCCCTGCACCCCGGTCACGATACCGATGCTTTCGCCGGCCGCTTCAAGCACCGGGCCCTGCTCGATATGCAGCTCGATGAAATGCGAAAGGTGCGGCTCGCCGACCGGGGTGTCGCCCGTGAAGCCGATGGCCTCGAGGGCCTGGCCGAAGGTAATGCCATCGCGGTCGGTGCGGGTCAGCGTGTACTCCGTGTCGAAGGCGCCCGCCCAGGTACCGGAGGCCACCATGGCCGGTGCGAATCGACTGCCTTCCTCGTTGGTCCAGACCACCAGCATCAGCGGGTGCGTGGTGGTGATGTCGTGTTCGCTGAGGGTGCGAAAGACTTCGAGCCCGGCCAGCACGCCCAGGACGCCGTCAAAACGCCCGCCGTTGGGCTGGGTATCCAGGTGGCTGCCGGTGGCGATCGGGGGGAGGTCCGGCTGGCGTCCTTCGCGGCGAATGAACAGATTGCCGACGCCATCGACCTGTGTGGTCAGGCCCAGTGCCTCGCACCAGTCCAGCAGCAGAAGGCGGCCGTCGCTGTCTTCCGGTGTCAGGGCCAGCCGACAGCTGCCGCCGTTCGGCCCGGGGCCGATGGCAGCCATGGCCATGAGGCTGTTCCACAGGCGTTCGCCGTTGATCGAGGTAGTCATGTCCACGCGTCCTGTTGTTGGTGTTGTGGGATCGTTGATGGCCTGGCGCCGCTGACGCCGGGCGACGGATCGCTCCGGGGCCGGCAGGTGCCCGGTGACCACTGTCCCACGACCATAGGCGCGCAGTGAGGGTGAGGGGTATACCCCAATGGGGATATTTCAGCGGTACCTGTCGGCTCGCTAGCCTGTCGGTGACCCTTTCCCGCGACGGATCCGATGACACGGGCCGTCAATACGACATGAGGCCATGCCATGAACACGACGCCCCCCCGCGAGACGACGGACCTTGATACCCCCGAGCGCGCTCAGGCGCTCTGGCAGAAGGACAAGGATCACTTCATTCATCCCTTTACCGATTTCAGCCGGTTCGGCACCCATGGCTGCGACATCATCACCGAAAGCGAAGGCATTCATGTACAGGACGCTCAGGGCAACCGGTTCATCGATGGCATTGCCGGACTCTGGTGTGTGAACGTCGGCCATGGCCGACGCGAGATCGGTGAGGCCATGGCCGAGCAGGCCACGCGGATGGCCTACTTCTCGACGTTCAACAACCTTTCGAACGTTCCGGCGACGCTGCTGGCGGACAAGCTGGCGGATCTGGCGCCTGCCCACCTCAATCACGTGTTCTACAGCTGTGGTGGCTCGGCCGCCAATGACGCTACCGTGCGTCTGGTGCATTACTACTTCAACCGACTGGGCAAGCCGTCCAAGAAACGGATCATTTCCCGCAACAACGCCTATCACGGCACGACCTACATGGCAGCCAGCCTGACCGGGATTGCCAGCAACAACTGGGATTTTGATACCCTCGATCACCTCGTCACGTACCTCAGCGAGGCCAACTGCTACCGTCGCCCCGAGGGCATGAGCGAGTCGGCGTACTGCGATCATCTGGTTCAGGAGTTTGAAGACACCATCGCGCGCCTCGGGGCGGATAATATCGCCGCGTTCATCGCCGAGCCGATCATGGGCGCCGGTGGGGTGCTGGTAGCGCCCGAGGGCTATCTGCGGCGCATGCAGGCCGTCTGTCGTAAACATGACATTCTGCTCATCGCCGATGAGGTAGTGACCGCCTTCGGCCGTCTGGGGCATTTCTTTGCATCGGAAGCCGTGTTCGGCGTGCAGCCCGATATCATCAACTGCGCCAAGGGATTGTCGTCGGGCTATGCACCGCTCGGGGCGACGCTGATTTCCGATGACATGTACGAGGTGCTGTCCAGGCCCCAGGGCCCGGGTGGCGTACTGAGCACCGGCTTTACCTATTCCGGCCATCCGGTGAGTTGCGCGGCAGCGCTCAAGAACATCGAGATCATGGAGCGCGAACGCATCTGCGACAACGTGCTTGAGGTCGGGCCGTATCTGGAAGAGCGGCTGGCCACGCTTTCAAGGCACGCAACCGTCGGTGATGTGCGCGGCAGCCACTTCATGATGTGTCTTGAAAACGTGGCCGACAAGACGACGCGGGCACTGCTGCCGGTCGAGGCGCGCGTGGGAGACCGTGTGGCGGATGAGGCGCAAGCGAGGGGGCTGATCATTCGCCCGGTCGGCCATCTCAATATCATCTCGCCGCCTCTGATCTGGACACGCGAGGTCGTCGATCAGGTGGTGGATATTCTGGATCAGGCCCTGTCGGCTACGACTGACGGGCTCCGGGCGGACGGGTATCTATGACCTGCCGCCTGTACCGATGACCGACAAGTAGCACAGCAGCAAGGGCGGTCCGCCGCCCTACAGCCCCGACGATCCAACAATGACAACACAGTAAGAGGGCGAAACGATGGATACCTTTGGACCTGCCAGTCTTATTCCCACACTGGTCGTGCTGGTCATGGCCATTTTTACCCGACGAACCATTGAATCCCTGATGACAGGAGCTCTGGTCGGCATGTTGATGCTCGACCCGTTCAGCATCGTCACCCAGGCATCGGATACGGTGCTGACGGTACTGGGCAACGACACCGTAACCTGGATCATTCTCGTGTGCGGCCTGTTCGGCAGTCTGATCGCCCTGCTGGTACGCACCGGCGGCGTACTGACCTTTGGCGATCTTGTCACCCGACGTATTCACGGCCGTCGCCAGGGGCTGCTGGCCACCTGGTTTCTGGGGCTGATCATCTTTGTCGATGATTACCTCAATGCGCTGGCCATCAGTGCGTCGATGAAAAAGATCACTGACCGGTTCAACGTGTCTCGAGAAATGCTGGCCTATATCGTTGATTCGACCGCCGCGCCCGTGTGCATTCTGGTGCCGTTTTCGACCTGGGCGGTATTTTTCTCGGGCCTTCTGGAAGACAACCAGATCACTACCAACGGCATGTCGCTCTATATCGAGGCGATCCCCTACATGTTCTATGCCTGGGTGGCGGCCATCGTGGTGCCTTTGGTGGCGATGGGATGGATTCCGGCCATCGGGCCGATGAAAAAGGCCGAAGCGCGTGCGGCCGCCGGCCAGCCCATCCCCGATGGCGCCGAGGAAAGCGCACTCGAAATCGCCGATGATGACGAGCGCCGGCCCCACCTGATCAATTTTCTGCTGCCGATCGCCAGCCTGATCTTTTTTACCTGGTATTTCGATATCGATATTCTGCGCGGCGTCATTGCGGCCCTCGCGGTCATGCTGGTGCTGATCCTTTCTCAGCGCCTGATGGGGTTCAACGATACCTTTGACACCATGCTCGACGGGTTCAAGTCGATGATCCTGCCGCTCGGCACCCTGGTCGCCGGCTTCGTCCTGAAAGAGGTCAACGATGACCTCGGTCTGACCCAGTTCGTCGTGACAACGCTTGAGCCGCTGATGACCGCCCAGATGCTGCCTGCCATCGGGTTCGTGACCATGGCCTTTCTGGCCTTCGCCACCGGTTCCTTCTGGGGGCTGTTTGCCGTCGCGCTACCCATCATTCTGCCCCTGGCCATCAGCGTGGATGCCAGCATGCCACTGGTTGTCGGCGCGCTCATTTCCGCCAGTGCCTTTGGCAGCCACGCCTGTTTTTACGGCGACTCGACCGTGCTGTCTGCCCAGGGCAGTGGCTGCACCCCCATGGCCCACGCGCTGACGCAGTTGCCCTACGCCCTGCTCGCCGCAGGCGTGGCGACGGTGGCGTTCGTGATTGCCGGTTACCTTTGAGGACATGCCATGTCGACCCTTATGCCCCATGACGCCAATAACATGAATCACACCCACGATGATCACGCTGATCGTGTCCCGGGGGCGCTGGGATTTCGGATGCCCGGCGAATTCGAGCCCCACGAGGCCTGCTGGATGCTATGGCCCGAGCGCCCCGATAACTGGCGGCTGGGCGCCAAGCCTGCACAGGAGGCGTTCGTGGCGGTGGCCACGGCCATTGCCGAGAGTGAAACCGTGTATATGGGGGTCAGCGACAGTCAGTATGAAAATGCCCGCCATCAGTTGCCGGCGCATATCCGTGTCGTGGAACTGTCCAGCAATGATGCCTGGATGCGTGACGTCGGCCCGACCTTTCTGACGCATCCATCGGGCCGGTCCGCCCTCATCGACTGGACCTTCAACGCCTGGGGCGGCCTGAGTGACGGGCTTTACTTTCCCTGGGACAAGGATTGCCGCATCCGGCTCAAGATCGCCGAGATGCTGGGTGTGGAGCGCTTTGCCACCGACCTGGTGCTTGAAGGCGGTGCCATTCACGTCGACGGCGAGGGCACGTTGATCACCACCGAGGAGTGCCTGCTCCATCCCAGCCGCAACCCGGGCATCAGCCGTGCCGAGATCGAGCGAACACTGGCCGAACTGCTGGGTATTTCACGCGTAATCTGGCTGCCGAGGGGCTGCTATCAGGATGAAACCAACGGCCATGTCGACAACCTGTGCTGTTTCATCGCGCCGGGTGAGGTGGTGCTGAACTGGACCGAGGACGCGAGTGATCCACAGTACGCCATTTCACACGAGGCGCTTCGCGTGCTCGACGCCGCGGAGGACGCAAGGGGGCGGCGGCTCACCGTCCATAAGCTCATCGCCCCCCGCCCGCTTTACATCGATGAGGCCGAGGCCAATGGGGTGGACCGCCTGCGGCATTCGCGCCCGCGTCTGGCCGGGGATCGCATGGCGGGCTCCTACGTGAATTTCTACATGGCCAATGACGCGATCATCATGCCGTTGCTGGACCCGGCCCGGGACGATCAGGCGCGGGATGCACTCGCCGCGCTGTTTCCGACGCGTCGGATCGTGGGCGTGCCGGCCCGTGAAATCCTGCTGGGCGGCGGCAATATTCACTGCATCACACAGCAGCAGCCCCGGGCCGGTGTCCGGTGGTGATGACTCTGGCGGTCACGAATTGACCCGGAACATCGCATGTCATCCCTGGTTGTTTCTACGCTTTAAACACGGCCAACAAGGAGAAGTGGACCATGAAGATTGCCATTCCAGCGGAGATCAAGAATCACGAGTACCGGGTGTCGATGACGCCGGCCGGCGTGCGTGAGCTGACCGAGCGGGGCCATACCGTGGCTGTCGAACGCGGTGCCGGTGTCGGCAGCGGCTACCCTGATGATGCCTACGAACAGGCCGGGGCGCGCATCGAGTCGGACGTCGATGCGCTGTGGGCCGGGGCGGAGCTGATCATCAAGGTCAAGGAGCCGCAGCCGGTCGAGGTGGCGCGGCTTGAGGCACATCAGACACTCTTTACCTACCTGCATCTGGCCGCCGATGAAGCGCTGACGCGCTCGCTGTTGAAGACGGGTGCCACCTGCATCGCTTATGAAACCATCACCGATGGCCACGGCGGTCTGCCCCTGCTGGCCCCCATGAGCGGCGTGGCCGGCCGCATGGCGGTTCAGGCCGGCGCGCATTGCCTGGAAAAGGCCCAGGGCGGTGCCGGTATCCTGATGTCGGGCGTGCCCGGCGTCGCCCCGGCTCGGGTCACGGTGATCGGTGGCGGGGTCGTGGGTGAAAACGCGGCGCGCATGGCTCTGGGGCTCGGGGCCGATGTCACGGTGCTGGACCGTTCGCTGGCACGCCTTGAATTGCTGGATCAGCGCTATCAGGGCCGGTTGCGTACGGTCTACTCCACTCGGGATGCCATCGAGGCGGCCGCGCGCGACTCCGATCTGATCGTTGGCGCCGTTCTGGTGCCGGGCGCCAGTGCCCCTCGGCTGATCACCCGGGAGATGCTGTCGATGATGAAGCCGGGCAGCGTGCTGGTGGATGTCGCGATCGATCAGGGGGGATGTTTCGAGACCAGTCGGGCTACCACGCATGCCGATCCTGCCTACATCGTGGACGATATCGTGCACTACTGTGTGGCCAACATGCCCGGCGCCGTGGCGCGTACCTCCACTCAGGCCTTGAGCAATGCCACGCTTCCCTGGATCGTGCGTCTGGCCGAGCACGGCTGGCAGGAGGCGCTCGCCGAGGATGAACATTTCCGTCGCGGCCTGAACCTGACCGGTGGCGCGCTGGCGCACCCGGCCGTGGCCGAAGCCTTCGGAGAGTCCTGCGCATCGGTAGAAGCCCTCTTCGAGCGCGGTTGAGCCCAGGGCTGACACGGCATATCCGTGTTTTTCTGATCGCTGCCCACGCCTGGCGTGGGCAGTTTTGCATGTCTGTCTTTCAAGGAAGAGTGAGGTAGGCGGCGGTCTGTGGTGACTCGGGTTTTCAGCCACGTAAAAGGCCAGCGGCACCTGTTTTCAGATGCCGCTGGCCTCGGTCGATCGATTCAGCCCCTTAGTACATCAGGGAATCAATCCATCCTGACGGGTACTCCAGGTTCAGCAACGACTGCATGGTCAGCAGGAAGGTGCCGATGCCCAGCGCAACCAGCAGGGAGGTGCCCCAGTTCGCCCTGGCAACGATGCGGATGAACAGCAGTGCCATCAGGCAGGCGCAGGCTACAAAGCCGAACAACGATGCCAGGGCGACGAAGGCAAGCAGACCTGCAAGCCACGCCATGGACTGGCCGATCGGTTGATGTTCCCAGCGCACGTTGCCTCTCAGGGCCTGTACGCCGGCGAGAAGCGCCCCGATGGCCATGATTCCGATGGCCAGCATCGGGAAGATACCGCCGATGGTGGACATGCCACTGACGTCGTACCAGGCACCGGCCGCGAGCGCAAGCAGGCCAACGATCAGCGTCAGGTCGATCCGGCCGAACGTGGGCTCGGCGTCATTGAGCGGTGCGCTCTCTGCATCGAGGGCTGCTGACGATTCGGCATCGAGGGCTGCTGGCGATGTCTTGTGTTTCTTCTGATAGACACGCTTGATCAGCGGGATGGCAAACGCCAGCACGATCAGTGACAGAATGACAATGACGCCGGGCCGCATGAAGGCGGACATGCCATGGAACTGAACGCTCTGATAGAAGTAGGTCTCGGCGCCAGGGGCCAGCACGAAGCCGATCAGAAACGCCGGACGTGACCACCCTGCCTGCTTGAAGAGCAGACCGATGGCGCCGATGGCGATCAGGGTATACCAGTCGCCGAGCGACCGCGTGGCCTGGAAGGCGGCAAACAGGATTAGTGTGGTAATGATGGGCGCGAGAAACACGAAGGGCACACGTGTGACCTGTGCTACCGGGCGGGCAAGCATCAGACACAGCCCGGCCCCCAGAATATTGGCCAGCGCGAGTGACCAGATAATCGTATAGGTGAGATCAAGGTTGGTGGTGACCATGGTCACACCAGGCTCAAGGCCCAGCAACAGCAGTCCACCCAGGAAGATGGCCGCAGTCCCCGACCCGGGTACACCGAACAGCAGTGTCGGCACCATGGCGCCGCAGGCACAGGCGTTGTTGGCAGACTCAGGCGCGATGACACCCCGGATGTCGCCCTTGCCGAAGTTCTTCTCACCCTTCGCCGTTTTGGCGGCAATGGCGTAGGTAATCCAGTCCACGACCGAGCCGGCAAGCCCTGGAATGGTACCGATGATGCTTCCGATGCAGGCACACTTTGCCACCAGGCCGCGGTTATCCCTGACATCGCGCAGGCCCTGTCGCCAGCCGTGACCGAGCGAGGTGGTTTCCTGGGCGATGCTGCCCCGACGAATCAACAGGTCCACAACTTCCGGAAGGGCAAAGATGGCCAGACCGACCACGATCAGGGGCACACCATCGAAAAGGTACTCCACCCCGAGGTTCAGACGGAACTCACCGGTGGCCGGTGCGGTACCGATGGCGCCGACCAAAAGGCCAAGGCCGCAGGCGGCCAGGCCCTTGTACAGGTTATCGCTGGACAGTACGGCCACCATTGCCAGCCCGAGCAGGGTAAGCACGAAAAGCTCCGCCGAGGAGAATGTGAGCACCAGGGGCCTGGCGATAAGAATAAAGCCCGTCAGTACGATGGCACCGATGACGCCACCGCACAGCGATGACAGAAAGGCACTGGAGAGAGCCCGGGCAGCCTCACCCTTCTTGGCGAGGGGAAACCCGTCCATCACGGTCGCCTGCGACGCGCTGGAGCCGGGAATGCCCATGAGTACCGACGTGAAGGTATCGCCTGTCGGAATGACGGCGACCATACCCATCAGCATGCCCAGGGCCAGCCCCGGTTCCATGCCATACAGAAAGGGGAGCAGCAGGGCCATACCGGCAATGCCACCCAGCCCTGGAATGATTCCTACAAGCAGGCCGATCGATACCCCAAGTCCCATGTACATGAGATGCGAGACGCTCAACACCTCACTCAGGCTCGTGACTAAGGCACTTATCATTGTCTGTTACCTCTTTTCTTGTTGAGGGGCGTCCGGTCCATTACTTCGTCAGGACCCGGACGCCGTACCGGTCCTTGAGCCAGTCGATGACCCATTGCCGGTTTGCATCGCTGAGTTCCATTGCGGCAGCCAGTTGCTTCGCGGCGACCTCACCCACGACCGGCTTGTATGGCCCGATCTGCTTGCGTGCGGCGGCAAGAAAATCGTCGTTGCTCATCAGCGTGCGGGCCCCCTGGCGATAGCGCGCAATCAGGTCGGGATTGACGCCTTTCGGGATCAGCAGCAGTTTCTGCAGCGCGTACCCGCTGGCGAAGAACTTGTGAAAGACCTGATAGGCCACATCGTCACGGCTGGTGCCTTCGCGGGCGAGGTAGAGTTCGCTGAACGTGGGAAGGTCCGGGAAGGCCGGGTCGCGCACGATATGGCCATCCTCATCCATGACACCCAGCGAGAAGAGCGGAACAGCCTTGCCGTCGTTGACCAACGGGGTAACGTTACTGAAGTAGGCCGATGTGGTCTGGAAATCGACGCCTGCCTCGCCTCGTTCGAATGCCAGGCGACCCTCACCACGGCTGCGCATCCCGAAGACCGGCTCGACGGCAAGTCCCAGCATGTCAAAGGCCAGCATGACGGGCATTTCAAGCCCTGTCGGGGTTTGCATCGCAAACTTGGTGGGGTTGTTTCGAAGGGCTTCCAGGATCTCGTCGGTCGTTTTGCCGAACTTCGGCTGCGTATAGACGACGCCGCCGGTCGGGGCTGCGACGATCGGCGTCCAGCTGTCGTAGTCGAACCGAACACGAGGGTCCTTCAGCATGGCCGGGTATTGCGTTGAGGCCGAAGTCACCAGCATCTGCTCGCCATTGTCCTTGGCACGGGAGTAGAACAGGCTGGCGCCGGTCAGCGATCCGCCACCGGGCACGTTATTGATGACGATGGCGGGCGTGCCGGGCAGCGACTGAGCCATCCAGTGCGACATGAAGCGTGCCCAGACGTCCGTTCCGCCACCAACGCCGAACGGTACGGTCCAGGTCAGCGTGTCCGGGATGGCCGGTTCGTCACTGGCCGTGGTGTCGGCACTGGCGGCGAACGGGCATAGCGCGAGCACGAAAGCCAGCGCACATCGGCGATAAAACCGCAGTGAAGGTGTGACTGTGAAGTGCATGTTTTCCCCTTCTTCTGGTTTTTATTGAAAGGATGAAAATCGTGTAAGCAGGCTGGCGTGCGAGATTTTCAGGTGAATTTACCCAGCGACTGTCGTTTCAGTCTCGTCCGGAACAAAAACGGTGCCGCTGAAGAGGCGGCGTGCGGTCCGCACCAGCGAACAGCTCGGCCACTGTTCTCCCTCGGTCCAATGGCTGATCACCGACAGGGCGCCACTTGGGTGTTCGAAGTCCATGAGTCCGTTGTCCTTCGGTGCTGCCGAAAGGCCCTTGGTAATGCCGGTGGCATCGGCGCAGGCAATCGCAAGGCCTACAGCACCGGTAATCGCGAGCGCCCGATGGCATCGGCTTGGCATGAAATAACGAACCTGGAGCGTACCTTCACGCGGTGCACTGATCAGCACGGGTTTGGGAATCACCTTGTTCGAGACGTCACCCAGGCCCATGGCATGGCCCGCCTTCAGTCGGAGGGACTCGAGCGTCTTCAGCAGTTCACGGTCAGCATCGAGTTCTTCCGGTGTTTCATCCCCGCGCTTGCCGAGGTCAGCGGCGCGAATCAGTACCATGGGCATCGCGGCATCAACACACGTCACTTCGATACCATCAATGATGTCCCGCGCCTGTCCTGTCGGGTACAGCGCGCCGGTCTTGGCACCGACCACATTGCGAAACGACAGCAACACCGGTGCAGCCGAGCCCGGTACGCCATCGATCCGGGTGTCGCCTGCGTAGGTGACCTGACCGTTCGGGGTTTGAATGTCGGCATCGATGATGCTTTGAGTATTCACATTGCGAATGGTGACGCGGGTTGTGTCACCCGAGGCCGTTACCAGCCCCTGCTCGATCGCAAAGGGACCTACCGCACTGAGCATATTGCCGCAATTGGGGGATGTATCGACGCGGCGCTGCTCGACCATCACCTGAACGAACAGATAATCCACATCGATGCCTGGCTCGGAGGAGGGCGAGACGATCGCGACCTTGCTGGTCTGCGGATAACCGCCCCCGATACCATCTACCTCGAGCTCGTTGCCTGACCCCATGAGCGCCAGCAACATCTCGTCGCGGAGGTGCTCATCCTCGGGCAGATCGCTGCCGAGAAACAGAGGGCCTTTTGATGTGCCGCCGCGCATCAGCACGCAGGGAATGCTTTTCATCCGTTGCTCCTTTCATCGTGGCCACTTGACCTGGCCCTGGTGGAAGGCAAACTGACATGCATGGAATGTCTTATCTAATGCAACTATATAGTTAATTGATGCGTTTCATGCATATATGCGGCGATATAACGTAACTAATTGAAAGTAATAGATAAATTAAATAATGCGTGAGGGGGTAATTAATGCACCGTTCAGCCGGGTTCGACCAATGAACTATGAGCTACAGCAGATCAAGGCCTTCCTGAAGGTAGTAGAGCTGGAAAGCTTTCAGGGCGCGGCAGAGGCGCTGAATCTTTCCCAGCCGGCGCTGAGCCGACGCATCAAGAAACTCGAGTCGATACTGGGCACCGCCTTGCTGTCACGCACGACACGCAGCGTGTCCCTGACCACGGTAGGGCGTGACTTCTTTCCTCAGGCAAAACGGCTGGTTGATGAGTTCGATCATGCCCTGTTCAACATACGTGCGCTGGCCGAAAACCGGATTGGCCAGATTACGCTGGCCTGCATCCCCACGGCCGCATTCTATTTCCTGCCGGCCGTCATTCGCGAATACAACGCCCGTTATCCCAACATCCGCATCCGCCTGCTTGACCTCAGTGCCAACGATGGGCTCGAGGCCGTGCTCAGCGGTGAAGCGGAGTTCGGTATCAACATGCTGAGCGGACACCACCCGGACATTCTCTTTACGCCCTTGGTGGTGGAGCCCTTCGTGCTCGTCTGTCGCCGCGATCATCCGCTGGCGAACAAGGATCAGGTCACCTGGACCGAGCTGATTCAGCACAAGCTGATCGGGGTCGGCAAGATGAGTGGTAATCGTATGCTGCTGGACCATGAGCTGTCGGAGCTGGCCAATCGGCCGACCTGGTTTTACGAAGTCCAGCACCTGTCGACGTCGCTGGGCATGGTCGAGGTCGGTCTGGGCGTTGCTGCGGTGCCCAGGCTTTCGATGCCCGACGATGAGCACCCGGTACTGGTTCAGCGTCCGCTGGTTGAACCACTGGTCAAGCGGACTCTGGGCATGGTGCGCCGTCGAGATAGCGCCCTGTCACCCGCGGCGGAGCGTTTTGTCGAAACCCTGCTACGGCACTGGGACAAGGGCAGCGACGATGACACGACTGCCCAGGTCTCCACGATGGACTGAGACGTCTGCTCCGGTTGCCTGCCTGTTTCTCCCTGCCCGGGTCGGGCGGGCCGCCCGGCGCGCCGGTGAATCACGGTGGGTGTCATCCTGCTCCTGATTGAACGCAGCAAGCACGGGAGGCCGTGAAGGAGGCAGGAGGCATGCCATCGGGATAGCCAGGTTGCGACTAAAGATGGTTTTACTTTACTTGAAAATTCATGTGATATGGGTTGTATTGGATGCATGGACAGCGTTAGCACCCACGACAGTTCGTTCGTCATCGTCGTTGAGTATCGCATCGCTGTTGTTGGCTCCCGGGTGCGTGGTCCGTGTTGTTCGAGTGCCTATGGAAGCCCGTTTTTTTATCCAAATACTTGAAATTTCATGTGATAGGTAAAGTAAACGCTTATGTCCGCACTCGTACACTCTCTGGATCTTGGCACCGGCCCCCTGCGGGTTGTGGTCAAGGACAGCATCGACATCGCCGGCTACCCCACTCGCGCCGGGTGCCAGGCGCTGGCCGATGCCCCGGCGGCGACGCAGCATGCGGCGATCGTTGAGCGCACTCTGGCCGCGGGGTATCGCATCGTCGGCAAGGCCAACCTCCATGAACTGGCGTTCGGCATGAGTGGGCTCAATGCCTGGACCGGAACGCCCGACAATCCGAATTTTCCGGCCCTGATTCCGGGGGGCTCATCCAGTGGCTCGGCCGCGGCAGTGGCCGCGGGGCTGGCGGACATCGGCATCGGTACCGATACCGGCGGCTCGATTCGTGTCCCCGCAGCGTGCTGCGGCGTTTACGGACTCAAGCCGACCTTTGGCCGTCTCAGCCGTCGGGGTGCCATGCCCGCGTACAGCAGCCTCGACTGTGTAGGGCCGCTGAGCGCCGACCTCGAGACGCTGATTGCCTTCATGGCAGCGGTCGACCCCACGTTCCGTGTCACGGCTGACGACACGCCGCCCAGCCTGGGCGCGCTGGAGGTCCACGCCGACCCGGCGATCAGCGGGGCGGTCGCCGCCTGTCTGGAAGGCGCCGGGCTGGACAGTTCGACGCGCGCTCTGCCGCAGATGGATGAGGCCTACGCAGCGGGCATGGCACTGATCAATCGCGAGACCTATATCGCCTGCCGGGCCTGGCTCAACAGCGGGCGCCTGGGAGCTGATGTCGAGCGCCGCCTGCGTGCAGCGGCCCAGACCAGCGACGCCGAGATACGTGAGGCCGAGGCAGTACGTCGTGCCTTCGTCGCCAGCGTCGATCGGCTACTCGAGGAGCACGCGGTGCTGGCGCTGCCGACACTGCCGCACTTTCCGATGACTCGCGCCGCTGCTGAAGAAGGGCAGCAGGACCTGACGGTTTCCTCCCTGGTGCGACCTTTCAACCTGTCGGGGCATCCCGCCCTGAGCCTGCCGCTGGCGACGGATCATGGCCGCCCTGTGAGCCTGCAGCTTGTCGGCCGACGCGGCGACGACGCCGGTGTCTGCCAGGCCGCGCGCTACCTGCTCGCGCGCTCGGCAGCAACCCCCTCAATCAAAGGAGATGCGTATGTATAGCCTGGTCGATAAAGCCCAATGGGGCGGCGAGGTGCGTTTCGATGCGCTGCTCGACGATATCCGTGGTCGACGCGAGGAGTTTGAGGCGCAACGCCATATCTCGGCGGACATCATCGATGCGTTCAAGGACATCGGTGTCTACCGGGCCCTGGTGCCCAAATGCTACGGCGGTGACGAAAAATCCCCGGCCGAGTTTCTGAAGATGGTTGAGGCGATCTCGGCGGCCGACGGTTCTGCCGGCTGGGTGGCGAGTTTCGGCATGAATCCCTTCTACCTGGCCGCACTGCCCAGGGACACCATCACCCGGATCTGGAAGGACTCCCCGGACGTCGTGTTCGCCGGTGGCATCTTTCCGCCACATCCCGCCGAGAAGGTCGATAACGGCTACCGCATCAAGGGACGCTGGAAATTTGCCAGTGGCTGCATGGGCGCGACCCTCTGCGGTGTCGGCATCCAGCCCGACGAGCCTGGCGCTGCGCCACGCATGGCCGTGCTGCCGCCCGATCAGGTGCGAGTCGATCCTACCTGGGACATGGTCGGCATGGCCGCCACCGGCAGCCACGATCTGGTTGTGGACGATGCCTACGTCGCCGAGGAATGGACCTTCGTACGCGGTGCCAGCGCGACCATCGACGCGCCCTTTGTTCGTTACCCGTCACTGGCCTTTGCCGCTCAGGTGCTGGCCGTGACCACGCTGGGCCTGGCACGTGAAGCGCTCGATGTGATGCGGGCCATGGCCGGGGGCCGCAAATCGGTCACCGGTGCGCCGAACCTGGGGGAGCGCGAATACGCTCAGATCGGCCTTGCAAAGGCCGAGGCCCAGGTGCGCGCCGCCCGCGCCTTCTTCTACGAGAGCACCGAGGCGGCCTGGAGCGCTGTCGAGGCCGGCGGTGAGCCTAGCCGCGACCAGATCAACCTGTTGCGCCTGTCCACGACCCATCTGACGCGGGAATGTGCCGAGGCAATCCGCTGTGTGTATCAGCTCAGTGGCATGAGTGGTGCCGAAAACGGGCATCCGCTGTCGCGCATTCTGCGTGATTCGATGCTCTGCACCCAGCATGCCTTCATGGGCGAGATCACCTTCAAGAACGCCGGCGCCATCTTCTTCGACCACGACCCGCTACCGGGCTACCTATGAGTCGGGCCATCCACTCACTCACCGGATCATTCATTCGCTAACGGAGAATCACGACATGAAACATCGCGTACTGTTTTGCTGTGGCATCAACCAGAATTTCATGGACGCCACCGCCGAGGAGGCCAAGGAGGTCTGGGAAGCCACCCGGGCCATGCTGCAGGGCATCGATGGCCTGCCCGGCCTCACCATTCTGGGCATCATGGACGATGACCGCATTCAGGTCGGCCCCTCTCTTGCCGCGCCCTGGACCTTCTACATCATGGCCGACGTCGAGACCTACGAAGCCATCGTCGACGCCTGCAACTTCTTCCGTTCCACGCCCGTGGGCGACGGTACCTACAAGCTCTGGAAATACTGCCGTGTCGAGGCGCGCATCGGTCGCGAGCTCGTCGTCCCCGAGTAACGGATTTTGTTTCCGACGTTTCCTGAAAAACGTTTCTCGACAGACGTGTCGGCAAAGACCTGAAAACTGCTAGCGCGAGGCCATTATGACTATCGACAACAGGATTGAACTCGTTCCTGAACCGGATGAACTGGTGTTCAAGGACCATATCCGCACCCCCATGTATGACGATGCGGCGCTGTTCGACGCCGAGATGGACCGCATCTTCAAAAAGACCTGGGTATGGGTCGCTCATGAGAGCGAAATTCCCGACAAGGGGTCGTTCAAGCTGTCCCAGGTGGGACGTGACCCGGTGATCGTGGTGCGTGACAGGAAAGGCAGGATCCACGTCATGATCAACCGTTGCCGCCACCGGGCAGCCACGGTGTGCGAGGTGAAACAGGGCAAGACCGCCTCGTTCCAGTGTCCCTACCACGGCTGGGGCTACGGTCTGGACGGCTCGCTGCGCGCGCTGCCCTATCCCGAGCAGTACGGCGATGACTTCGACAAGGCACAGCATGGTCTGCTCAAGCTGCGCACCGAATCCTACGCCGGAATGGTCTTTGCCACCTTCAACGAAGAGGTCGAGCCGCTGGTCGAGTTCCTCGGACCGGTAACGAAGTGGATCGATCTGTTCATGAAGCAGGGCGCCGGGTACCCGGTCAAGGCGATCGGCGAGCATCAGTTCAGTGTGCCGATGAACTGGAAGATCCAGCTCGAAAACACCACTGACGCCTATCACTTCCCGGTGGTGCACAAGTCATTCCTGCAGTCGCTGGACGATGAGACCGAGGAGGTCTTCTCGTTCCTCGAGCAGGGCAAGGGCTACGTCGAGGATCTCGGCAACGGTCACTCGGTCATGGTGATGATCCCCGAACTGGTGGATCTGGAAGACAACCTCGATGCACCGATCCCCGAACGCTTCCAGACACTGGCTCAGGAACTGCGTGACGAGGGGCATGACGATCAGCAGGTGCGACGCATTGTACGCGCCGTGGGGGGCGCCGGCTTCAACCTCAACCTGTTCCCCAACGTGTCGCTATCGCTGGCCTTTTTCCGCGTGCTGACGCCGGTGAACGTCGGTTGCACCGACGTTCGGCATATCGCCATCGGCATGGACGGTGGCCCTGATGCCGCCAACCGTGCGCGGCTGCGGCTGCACGAGCACTTCCAGGGCCCGATGGGCTTCGGCTCGCCTGATGATGCGGAGGTATGGGAGCGCATTCAGCGTGGTGTTCAGGGGGGCGCCGAGCTGCCCATTCTGATCAACCGTGGCCTTGAGGACGAGCAGCCCGGCGAGGCGGGACCGCGCGGACATATCAGTGCCGAGACCGGCATGCGTGCGGCGTACGACATGTGGAAAAGGATGATGCAGTCATGACCGATACCCGAAACGATTCCCTGCTGTGGAGCGCCCAGGCCTTTATCTGGGCCGAAGCGGACATGCTTGATCGCCGCGACTACGAGGCGTGGCTCGCCCTGTGGCGCGACGATGGCTTCTACACCCTGCCGATCGGCGACACCCAGGACTTCGATAACGCACTCAATCTGTGCCACGACGACGCCCACATGCGGCGCGAGCGCATCAAGCGCTTCCAGCAGGGCTTCTCGATTTCCTCGGCGCCGCCGGCGCGTACCATACGCACGCTGTCGCGCTTCGTGATCGAGGCAACCGAGGGCGATGACGTCAGGGTTCGCTGTGCGGAGCATCTGATCGAGGACAAGTTCGGCCGCCAGCGCATCTGGGCCGCGGACCTGACCTACACCCTCACTGTCACCCCGGACGGCTTCAAGATCCGTCACAAGGTGGCGCGCCTGCTCAACTCCGACGGGATGCTGAACTCGTTCAGCTATTTATTCTGATGACACTACCTGCTCCCGACAAGATTCATACCGCAGTGGTCACCGGCGGCGCGCGTGGCTTCGGCGCCGAGGCGGTGCGTGCCCTGCACCGTGCCGGCTTCCGGGTGGTGATCTCCGACATCGACCCCGAGCCGGCCGCGGCGCTGGCCAGCGAGCTGGACCTCTCCGGCGAGACCGCGATGACCGCGACCCTCGATGTAAACCGGCCCGAGGACTTCCAGGCCGTGCTCGACAAGTGCATCGAACGCTGGGGCTCGGTGGAGGTGCTGGTCAACAACGCCGCGCGTACGGCGGTGCAGGGGGTGCTGGAGATCGACCCCGCGGATTTCAACGCCGTGCTCGCGACCAACGCCGGCGGTACCTTCGCCGGCAGTCAGATCTTCGGGCGCCACTTCAAGGCTCAGGGCTACGGGCGCATCGTCAATCTGGCCTCGCTGGCGGGGCAGAACGGCGGCACCGCGACCGGCGCCCACTACGCCGCATCCAAGGGCGCCATCCTGACCCTGACCAAGATCTTCGCCCGTGACCTGGCACCCTTCGGCGTCACATGCAACGCCATCGCTCCCGGCCCGATGGACACCCCCATGGTGCGTTCGGTGCTGGGCAACAACCTTGAGCAGGCCCTTGCTAATATCCCGGTGGGCCAGCTCGGGGATCCCCACTTCGTTGCCGAACTGGTGGTACTGCTGGCAGGCCCCAACGCGGCCTTCGTCAACGGCGCCTGCTGGGACGTCAACGGTGGAATCTACATGAGGTGATGCCAATGGAGACCCCCAAAACGCGCCTGACGCTGACCATCGACGAGCGCATCGACGAGCCGGGCAACATCGCCAGGCTGCGGCTTCGCGCACCCGATGGCGCACCGCTGCCGCCATTCACTGCCGGTGCTCACCTGGACATACACATCCATGACGCCGAGGTCGATCTGTGGCGACAGTACTCGCTGTGCTCGGATCCGGCCGAGACGGGGTTCTACGAGATCGGCGTGCTGCGTGATCCCAACAGTCGTGGTGGTTCGGAAACCCTGCACCGGATCGTACGCACCGGCGGCACGCTTGAGGTCGAGGGACCGAGGAATCACTTCCCCCTGAATGAAGCGGCCCCTCAGAGCCTGTTGTTCGGAGGCGGCATCGGCGTGACACCGATGATAGCGATGGCCCGGCGGCTTCGTACGCTGGGACAGGACTTCACGCTGCACTACTGCACACGGTCGCAGGACGCCACCGCCTTCCGCGATGCGGTAGCGGATGCCGGACTCGCGGATGCCGTGGTCTACCACCACGACGATGACCCGGCGACCCGGCTTGATCTGGACGCCGTGCTGGCCGAGGCATGCGCCGGGGCCAACATCTATGTCTGTGGTCCGCAGGGGTTCATGGACTGGGTGATCGGCCGTGCGGGCGCTTGCGGCATCGATGATGACCGCATTCACAAGGAGTTCTTTTCCGCCGACGTCGATGTCTCGGGCGAGGCCTTCGAGGTGGTGGCCGAACGCTCCGGGCTCACGGTCAGCGTGGGCGCTGAAGATACCATCGCCAGGGCGCTGGCGCGTGCCGGAATCGCGGTCGAGGTGAAATGCGAGGAGGGCGTGTGCGGCACCTGCGTGACCGATGTCCTCGACGGCGAGATCGATCATCGCGATCACTTCCTCACCGGCGAGGAGCGCGAGGATGGTGACCAGATGTGTGTCTGCTGTTCGCGGGCCAAAGGCAATCGGCTCGTGCTCGATATCTGAACCCACAAAGGAATACAACAATGCCAACCGTTCACGTTTACATGATTGAGGGGCGAACCCCGGCCCAGAAGGAATCCATGATTCGTCAGGTGACCGATGCCGTTGCGAACTCCCTCGATGCGCCACCGGCCAACGTCCGCGTGATCATCAGCGATATTCCCAAGGGCGACTATGGCATCGGTGGCGAGACCGCCGAGCGCCTGGGCCGCTGAACCGCGTCTGACTACCTCAACGGAGGGTCGATCATGAGCTTCGATACGAGAGATTTCCGCAGCGCGCTGGGCAAGTTTGCCACCGGCGTGACAGTGATTACCGCGCGCGATGGCGACGACGACCATGGCGTTACCGCCAGCAGCTTCAACTCGGTGTCAATGGATCCCCCGCTGATCCTCTGGAGCATCGACAAGGGGGCCTACAGTCTGGATGCCTACCGCCACGCCGAGCACTTCGTGGTCAATGTGCTGGGTAACGAGCAGGTCGACATCTCCAACCGCTTCGCCCGGCGGGGCGAGGACAAGTTTGCCGGCATTGCCATCGACAAGGGGCTGGGGGATGTCGCCCGAGTCATCGGGGCTGCTGCCCATTTCGAATGCCGCACCTGGGCCGTCTACGAGGGCGGTGATCATCTGATCATCGTTGGCGAAGTGTTGCGTTATGCCTACCGCAATGAGGGCAGCGCCCTGGTCTTCCACAACGGCCGCTACGCCGTTCCCGAGCCGCACCCGCTGATGCTTGATGTCGGTGAGACGCCGGCGATGGATGGCCGGCTGGGCCGGCACCTGCTTTACCTGATGCGTCAGGCACTGGCCGCCTATCGTGGCGATTTCTACCCGCGGCTCGCAAGCCTTGGTGTCAATGACAACGAGTGGCGGGTGCTGACCCTGCTCGCCGACAGCGGGCCGCTGGCCGCCGACGTGCTGGCGCGACGCGTGACGCAACCGCTCGTGGAGCTCGAGGATACCCTTGCCGCGCTGAGTGAGCGCGGTCTGCTGAGCATGGATGCCGCCCGGGGCGTGTGTCTTACCGATGCCGGGCAGGCGCTGGCGCTGCGTCTTCTGACCATGGCCGACGACTATGAACGTCGTCTGTTTGAAAGTCTGGCGGAAAACGAAGCCGACGCGCTCAAGTCGGGGCTTGGACGCGTGATCGAGCGTCTCGGCGCCCCTTCGTGACCCCTCCATACGAGAGGTCACTGTGCAAGCAAGCCAATCAAGTCAAGGAGACCGACCATGTCGGACGTAACGAATGATGAAGTGAAGGCGCTGGTAGCACGTATCGAGATACTGGAGGCCGAGGCCGACATCCGCCGTTTGCAGGCGCGCTACATGTTCCTCTGTGATACCCCGATCCCCGAGTATGGGGTGACCAGTGATGCCGAACGCATCGATCGGATCATGGCGCTTTATACCGAGGATGCCGTCTGGGAAGGCGTCGGTGAATACTACGACGGCCAGTTCGGGCGTGCCGAGGGGGCGGCAGCGATTCGGCGGCACTTCGAAGGCTTCTGGAAAAAGGACGCGGACCCCATGCTGCTGCTCAACGTCCACTACCTGACCTCGGAGCAGATCCATGTCCGCGGCGACCTCGCCGAGGGGCAATGGGTTCACTGCCAGCCCTGGATCTTCTCCGACGGCAAGGCGCTGCTGCGCTCATCACGACTCAACAATGCGTTCCGCAGGGAGCCCGACGGGCAGTGGAAGATTACACGTACACGCACCGAGAACGTGTTCGTGGCGCCGCTCAAGGAAGGCTGGGCGACGGACTTTCCCAGCGAGTCGGTACTGCTCAAGCGCTGAGGAGGCGTTATGGCACACGATTTCGTGTACACGTCCCATCCGGCACGCATCATCTTCGGGCCTGGCAGTCAGGCCCGTATTGCCGATGAACTGCGCCACCTGGACTGTCGCCGGGCGCTGGTGCTGTCCACACCCACCCGCCGCAACGCGGCGCTGGAGCTTCACGACCAGCTCGGTGAGCTGGCCGTCGGAGTGTTCAGTGAGGCCGCCATGCATACGCCGGTAGCCGTGACCGAGCGCGCCATGGCGGCGTTCGCGCAGGTCGATGCCGACTGCGTCGTGGCGCTGGGCGGGGGGTCGACCGTGGGGCTGGCCAAGGCGATTGCTCACCGCAATGACGCTCCCCAGGTCGTGGTGGCGACCACCTACGCCGGTTCCGAGGTCACACCCATTCTGGGGCAGACCGAGAACGGCCTGAAGACCACGATCAAGGGGCCCGGCATCCTGCCCGAGGTGGTGATTTATGACGCCGAACTTACCGTTGATCTGCCGCCGGCGATCAGCGTCACCAGCGGCCTGAACGCCATGGCGCATGCGGTGGAGGGGCTCTATGCGCGCGATCGTAACCCGCTGACCGGGCTGATGGCCGTAGAGGGGCTCGACAGCCTGAAGCGGGCACTGCCGGCCATCGTCGCCCGGCCGCACGATCTGGAGGCGCGCAGCGACGCGCTTTACGGTGCCTGGCTGTGCGGCAGTGTGCTGGGCAGTGTCGGCATGTCGCTGCACCACAAGCTGTGCCACACCCTGGGCGGCAGTTTTGATCTGCCTCACGCCGAAACCCACGCCATCCTGCTGCCGCACACCGCGGCCTATAACGCTCGGGCAGCGGCCGATGTTCTGGCGCCGGCCGCGCGGCTGTTCGGTGGCGAGCTGGGTGGCGGACTTTACGACTTCGCCGCCGGCCTGGGCGCGCCGCTCGCCCTTGAGACGCTTGGGTTGCGTGAGGCCGACCTGGACCGAGCGACCGAGCTGGCGGTCATGAACCCCTACTGGAACCCGCGTCCGATCGAGCGCCATGCCATCCGCGAGCTGCTGGGTCGCGCCTGGCGTGGCGAGCGCCCGGCGTAAGGGTGCAATCGCGTGTCGAGGCTCGGGTGACCGGGCTGACAAGGAGAAGTGAGTATGTCCCGGATCGACTATTTCACCGAAGCCAACTCCGTCGAGGCGGTCAATGCGCGCATGGGCGAGGATACCGACCCGCGGCTGCGTGAGGTCATGGCGTCGCTGGTGCGTCATCTGCACGGCTTCATCAAGGAGGTCGGGCTGACGCAGGAGGAATGGGAGGTCGCGATCGACTTCCTGACCCGTACCGGCCAGCTGTGTGACAACGAGCGGCAGGAGTTCATCCTGCTCTCCGATACCCTTGGTGTGTCCATGCTGGTGGATGCGCTCGCGCATCGCCGTCCGGCGGGGGCCACCGAGAACACCGTATTCGGCCCCTTCCACGTGGACGGGGCGCCGGAACTGCCCATGGGCAGCTGTATTTCGCTCGATGGCAAGGGCGAGTCGTGTCGCTACTCGGGAAGGGTGCTTGATCTCGAGGGCCGGCCCATCGCGGGGGCGCGGATCGATGTCTGGTCGGACAACAGCGACGGCTTCTATGACGTACAGCAGCCCGGCCGGCAGCCGACGTGGAACAACCGGGGTGTGTTCGTCACCGGTCCCGATGGCCGCTATGACTTCGTCGGCATCAAGCCGGTCTCCTATCCGATCCCCGACGACGGCCCTGTCGGCAACATGTTGACCCGGCTCGGGCGTCATCCCTGGCGGCCGGCCCATATGCATTTCCTGCTTACCCACCCGGACTACGAACGTATCGTCACCCACCTCTTCGTGGCCGGCGACGACTACCTGGCCTCGGACGCCGTGTTCGGGGTCAAGGCCTCGTTGATCGTGGCGTACCGTAGGGCGAATCAGAGCGATACCGAGTGGGAAGCGACAGCCGACTTCGTGATGATTGCGCAGCCGCCTCATTGATGGACGCCGGGATCCGGAGCGCCTCGAGTGGATGGGCTCAACGCATCTGGACGGCTATTCCCGGTGGGCGGGCGATACCTTGCCTTCCACACCGGTCATGACTGCAAACAAGGAGAATCATGATGCGTGACCATGAACTATTGATCGGTGGCGAGCGTGTGCCGGGCGATGAGGGGTACTTCGACGTGACCGATCCGGCCAGCGGTAGCGCCTTTGCCCGGTGCCCGGCGGGTTCGCCGGCACAGCTGGATCGCGCGGTCGACGCCGCCCGGTCCGCCTTCGGCGAATGGCAGGGCGCCAGCCATGCGCAGCGCTGCGAGGCGCTGACTCGGGTGGCCGATGACATCGAACGTGAGGCCGATGAACTGGCACGGTTGATCGTGCGGGAGCAGGGCAAGCCGCTGACGCTTGCCCATGCTGAAATCGCCGGGGGGGTGGCCTGGACACGCTATGCGGCGAGTCAGGAAATCCCGGTGGAGACGATCGAGCAGACGCCGGCCCAGCAGATCGAGTTGCACCATCGGCCGGTGGGCGTGGTGGCCTCGATCACGCCCTGGAACTGGCCCTTCATGATCGCGGTGTGGCACATCATGCCGGCGCTGCGTGCGGGCAACTGTGTGGTCAGCAAGCCTTCCAGTCTGACGCCGCTGAGCACGATTCGTCTGGTCGAGATCATTGCCCGCCATGTGCCTCGGGGCGTGATCAACGTGGTCACGGGGGAGCGGGGCCTGGGCAGCGCCATTACCGGGCACCCGGGGATCGACAAGATCGTGTTCACCGGCTCTACCGAGACCGGCCAGAGCGTCATGCGGGCCTCGGCGGGTAACCTTAAGCGCCTCACTCTGGAACTGGGGGGCAATGATGCCGCCATTGTGCTGCCGGATACGCCGATTGCGGCAGTGGCCGAGGCGATCTTCCAGGCGGCCTTTCTCAACATGGGCCAGACCTGCTCGGCACTGAAACGGCTCTATGTGCATGAGTCCCAGTATCGGGAGCTCGGCGAGGCAATGGCTGACATCGCACGGCGTCAGGTGGTGGGCGCTGGACTGGAGGAGGGCGTGACCTTCGGTCCGGTGCAGAATGCTGACCAGCTCGCGCTGGTGAGTGAGCTGGTCGATGATGCCCGTGCACAGGGCGCCGAGGTGCTGTGTGGTGGCGAGCGCCTGGCGCGGGACGGCTTCTTCTATCCGCCGACCATCGTCATGGGGGTCAGCGATGGCCAGAGGCTGGTGGACGAGGAGCAGTTCGGCCCGGTGCTGCCGCTGATTGCCTATACCGATGTCGAGGATGCCCTGCGCCGTGCCAATGCATCATCAATGGGGTTGGGTGGTTCGGTCTGGGGGGCTGATGAGGTTCGCGCCCGGGCCATCGCCAACCGTCTGGAAAGTGGTGTGGCGTGGGTCAACTGTCACGCCCGGATTCAGCCCGACACTCCCTTTGGTGGCTGCAAGATGTCCGGCTTCGGGGTCGAGTTCGGGATGCAGGGGCTGCTTGAGTTCACCACGCCACAGCTGCGCTTTACGTGCCCGCTGCCGTCCCCGGCAGCGAGCTGACCGACGCATCATGTCAGCACGGATGGCTGATTCAGGGCTGTTGCGTCAGCCATCCGCCTTCTCTGATCGGAAGCGCGCCGGGCACCGCCCGGTTCGCACAAGGGCCGGGCTGCCGCGGCTGAGGTGCCGCCGGGGTTGTTGGCGTCAACCAAGCTTGATATCTTCCGTCCCGTTACCGGCCTGACTCAGCAGCCGGTGTGCCGATGACCTGCGCGAAAAGTACAGCGAGGCGTTGATGAGTGCTGCGGCTGGCGCGCTTCGATGAGCGAAGTGGTCCACGCCCCGGGGTGTTTTTTCATCAGCCACTTCTGCTTCTCGGCGAGCTATCACATGCAGTTCGTCGAGTCCTCTCCTGACACCTGCCAACGGGGCTGATATCAGTGCCTGACGCGAAGGCATGCAGCACCGAGGCGGTTTTCACGGGTCAGGCGATACAGCAAAACCCTTTAATGACTTTATCGCCCTGGAGCGCACTTATATGGTCGACAAGGACGAGTTGGCTTCCTCCTTCTTTCCGCTCTCCGATGAATATCGCGCCCATGATTTTCCGCTCTACTGGGTTGCGCGTCTGAATGCAAAGTACAGTGCCGAGGTAGATGCTCTGCTCAAGCCCGAGGGGTTGAGTTCGTCCAGGTGGCGGGTGCTGGTCATCCTTCATGAGCAGGGCCGCCTGAGCATGTCCGATATTTCCACCCACGTCGTGGCCAAGCTCTCTACGGTGACCAGAATCGTCTACAAGATGCAGGAGGCAGGCCTGCTCGAAACCGCGCCCTCTCCGCAGGATCGCCGGGTCACCGAGGTGGTGCTTACTGCTGAAGGTGAAGCCAAGCTGGCGGTGGCCAGAACGCTCACCGCCCGGGTGGTGGAAAAGGCGTTCGATGGTCTGAGCAAGGCGGAGATCGTTCACGTCAACCAGTGCCTGAGCAAGATGTTCCGTAACCTCAACGCGCCCTGACGCTTGCCTGCGGGCTCGCTCGGCCGGTACCTGCCGTTCGGGATAATGCCCGCTTTCGATCCGCGCCTGACCTTGCCTCATGATTGCAACGATCATAAGGCGTGAGGCCGCTGCTGGAGACGCCCCCCTGGCGTCACTGCCTGAATCACTGGTGCGGCCCCTGCTGGTGCATCCTCTTCCCGCTGTTCCATGCCACCGGGCATGCCGGTGAGGAGGGCATGGTGCATCGACGGGAGAGCGCCACGTGATCCTGGTGGGCAGGGAAAGGAAAGTTCCTGGCAGGAGAGAACAAGAACGCCCCCTCCGGTAGATGTAGGTTGGTTCAATATACTGTGATGCCGTGATCAGTATCCGACAATAACAAAATCGACCCTGTCTTACGGAGGTCATTGACCATGCCCGATATAACAAAAGCAGCTCACGCGATACCTGACTCCCCCCCCGCCGCCCGGCCAGTCATCGGTTTCAAGACCATGATTGCAATCTGTGTGGGGACCGTAGTGGTACAGGGGGTCATGGCGTCCGGGCTGCTGGGGTTCGGCATTGGAGGCCTGAGCTTCCTGGCCGCCATGCTGGTGGCGTTCCTGCTGGCCATCTGCAACGCCATGTCGTTTTCAGAGCTCTCGCTGATGTATCCACAGGCCGGTACGCTGGCCACCTATACCCAGAAGGCCATCGGACATTTCCCGGCCATCGTGTCGGTGTTCGCAGGCTACATCGTGGTGGCCGTCTTCGCGATTCCGGCCGAGTTTCTGCTGGTTGATGCCCTGCTTCAGGCCCTGTTCCCCGGGATACTTCCCACGCACGTGGTGCCGCTTCTGATACTGGTAGCGATTGCCATATTCAATATCCTGGGTACCGATGTCTTCGCCCGGCTTCAGAACGTATTCACCTTTTCCATGATCGCCGTCATCCTGCTGGTCGGCGTGACAGCACTGACTCAGCCGCTGACACCGGCCGCAGCCAGCAGTGCGGCGGGCATCGACTGGGGGCTGGGCGGCATCGCCGACGGCAGTTTCTTCGGGCTGGTAGCACTTGCCATGTGGATGTTCGTTGGCTGCGAGTTCGTCTGCCCGATGATCAGCGATATCCGTCAGCCGGAAAAACGTATTCCACGGGCCATGTTCCTGTCGCTGGGCATTATCTTCGTGCTCTTTATCCTGTTCTGTCTTGGCGGGGGGCGGTATCTTTCCGATGAGACCCTGACCACGTCGCCGCTGCCTTATCTTGATCTGGTCGATGCGGTCTTCGGCAAGACCGGGTTGATCATCGCGACCGTAATGGGCATGACCGCCACCTGCAGTACGGTCAACACGGTTCTGGCCGCCGTACCGCGCATGCTTTCGGGCATGGCCGACAATGGCCAGGCCTTTGCCATCATGGGCAAAATGCATTCGCGCTATAACACCCCCTGGGTCGGCATCCTGTTTCTGGCAGCCGTCTCGACGGTGACCTTTCTGCTGGTCAACCCACAGCAGATCATTGCGCTGGTCATCGCCGCGGCGACCAGCTGGCTGATGGCCTACATCGTGGCGCATATCGATGTGATCGTACTGCGTCGGCGCCACCCCGAGCATCGTCGCCCGTACCGTACGCCGTTCTATCCGCTGCCGCAGGTGCTGGGAATCATCGGCATGACCTATGTGATCTTCCATGCCTCACCCTCGCCGGACATGACCGCCACGATCTATAGCCTCCTGGGTGGGGTACTGGGTGTCGTCAGTCTGATTGCGATCATCTGGGTCAAGTTCAAGATGAAAAAGGGCCTGTTCGAGGCAGACCTGAGCGACTAGTGCATGCAGGCTGATCCACAGGGCACCTCGATATGAGGTGCCCTGTGCGTTTCAGGCTCGGCCTCAGCGTCATGGCAATCGCCGAGAGGGCGTGTTGCACTCCCGGTGCCCCGTGCTGTCATCGGGGGGCTCGAATCATGCCTCAGTAGCCGGAACAGGATGCGCTGGGAAGGCATGGCCATTGGTGGGGCTGCTGGAAGGTTATTCCTTTGGATCGAGCTGCTGCACTTCATCGAGCAGGCTCATCAGCGTCCGGTATTTCTCCGGGCCGAGGTGCTGCTGGATGCGTTGATACTGGCGCATCATCTCGCCTTTCATGCTGTCGAACAGCGCATTGCCTTCGGGCGTCAGCGTGACACACAGCCGCCGCTGGTCGGTTTCAGGCTTCCAGCGGCTGACCAGGCCGCTCTGCTCCAGTCGCAGGAGCACCCCGGTCAGGCTCGGGCGCAGAATGCAGGCGCGCTCGGCGAGCTGATAGCTTTCAAGGGTCTGATTGTCGGACTGCCACAGGATGCGAATGACGCGCCACTGCTGTTCGGTGACGTTGTTGCGGTTGAGATGTGGCCTGAAAAAATCCATGGCGGATTCACGCGCCTGAAGCAGGGCAAGGGTCAGGGAGGGAGTGGGGCGCGCCATGTTATGCCTTGTCTGGAAGTCGCTGGAGGAATCGTATCCTGACGGTTGCGGGCGGGGCTGTCGAGGCCTGGTACCTGTTCAGCCGCCGCGATGTTCGAGTCAGTAGACCGAGGACGTTGACGGGGCGGCGCTGTCGTTGCCCTTGAACTCGCCGGCCCGTGCTGTCAGTGCGCCCATCAGCAGGCTGGTATCCACGCCCACGGCCACGAAGGTGGCGCCAAGCTCGAGATAGCGTCGGGCCAGTGCCTTGTCTGCCGACAGGATCCCGGCGGCCTTGCCGGCCGTTTGAATTCGGGTGAGGCCCTCTTCGATGGCCGATTGCACGGCCTTGTGGCCCGGGTTACCGCGATGACCGAGTGAGGCGCTTAAATCCGCCGGGCCGATGAAAACCCCATCGACCCCGTCGACGCCGGCAATCTCATCGAGGTTTTCAAGCCCCTGGCGGGTTTCGATCTGCACCAGCAGGCAGATCTGGTCATCGGCGTGGGCGAGGTAATCCGGAATCGAGTTCCAGCGCGAAGCGCGAGCCAGGGCGCTACCGACGCCGCGAATGCCGTCTGGAGGATAGCGAGTGGCGCGGACCAGCTCGCGGGCCTGTTCGGCGGTATCGACCATCGGGACCAGCAGGGTCTGCACGCCAAGGTCCAGATACTGTTTGATCGTTGCGGCGTCGCCTGCTGGGGGCCGGGCGACCGGTTGCGCCGGATAGGGTGCCATGGCCTGAAGTTGTTCGAGGATGGTACGCAGGTCGTTCGGGGCGTGTTCGCCATCGATCAGAAGCCAGTCGAAGCCGGCATTGGCGGCAAGCTCGGCGCAGTAGCCGTTGGCGAGTCCGAGCCAGAGGCCGATCTGGGCTTCCCTGCGGCCAAGGGCCTGCTTGAAGGTATTGATGGGCATGTCCATAAGGCGTTCCTCGTGCGTTATCGTGTGGAAATACGGCGTTGATCCGGGCGAACGTGTGACCGGTGTATATACCCTCGACGGGGCTGCCGCCGTCGACGGGGTATGAAGATTGATTCGTCAGCGTGTCGATGCCCCGGCGAGGCCATGGAGCGCCGCGCCTGTCGGTGGTTAAGATAGAGGCTTGTCGAGCGATAGCCCCGCGCGAACCCAGGAGTAATGTCATGGCGCTGGAGCCCATTCCCAACATCACGATCGGTCAGGAGTATGACCAGCGGTACGCCGATGCCACCGTGCATTACGACGCACTGGGCCGCATGGCGGAGTTCTATGGGCGTAATATGCCGGTGCATCATCATGACCGCTTCTTTCAGGTTCACTACGTCAAGCGTGGCATGGTGCGGGTCTATCTGGACGAGCGGCAGTTTCACCAGCAGGGCCCGATGTTCTTTCTGACCCCACCGACCGTGCCGCACTCCTTCACGACCGAGGAGGGCAGTGATGGTCACGTGCTGACCGTGCGTCAGCAGCTGGTGTGGTCGCTGCTCGATGAGCTGCCCGAGCTGGGCGATGCCTCGGCGGTAGCACCTGTGTGCGTGGCGACCGGCCGGGTGAGCGACGAGGCGCGGCTTGACGTCAACCGCATCGAACGGCTGTTCGACGAGCTGCATCTTGAGTTCGAGGCCGACCGACCCGGGCGAGAGGGCGCGCTGACAGCGCTTACCCGGCTGATCTTCGTGAGCCTGTTTCGGCTCTCGGCCAATTCGCTGCCGGCACAGAGTGTACGGCACGACGAGCTGTCGCTGTTTCACCGCTTCAATCTGGAGATCGAGGCTCGCTACACCGCCCACTGGACGCTGTCGGAGTATGCCCATGCGCTGAATGTGACCGAGGCCCGGCTCAACAGCGTCTGCCGCCGCATCGCCGGGGTGCCCAGCAAGCGTGTGGTGCACGACCGCGTGATGCAGGAAGCGCGGCGGCTTCTGACCTTTACCCGCATGAGTGTCAATGAGATCGGTTACCGGCTCGGGTTTCAGGACCCGGGCTATTTCTGTCGATTCTTTGCACGGCATGCAGCCACCACCCCCTCGGGTTACCGTCGCGATCAGCCGGGCCACCGGTAACCGGCCTGTCGTTCAGTCGAACGTCAGCGATACGCTGCCGAACGCGCCATAGTCGGCATCGATTCGGCTGCCCGAGGGGCATTCGATCGGACCGATGAACGAGCCTGACAGGATGATCTGACCGGCCTCGATGCGCTGGCCGTACGTCGCCATCCGCCGCGCCAGCCACACAAGGCCGGTGACCGGGTCATCCAGGACCCCGGCGCCAAGCCCCGTCGCGACCACGTCGCCATTGTGCTTGACGATCGAGCCGACCCAGCGCAGATCGAGCGCGCCTGGATCGTGGCGTTCGGCACCCAGCACGATGCCGGCATTGGCGGCGTTATCGGACACGGTATCGACGATCACGCGGGCCTGGCCGGTCTCCTCGTCCTTTCGCACGATGCGGGTATCGAGGATTTCGAGGGCCGGCGTCACGTACTCGGTCGCGGCCAATACTTCCTCGCGCGTCACGTCACCTTCAAGCGGTGCCCTCATGACAAAGGCGATCTCCGCTTCAACGCGGGGCGCGATGAAATGGCCCCTGGGAATGACGGCGCCGGTGTCATGGCGCATGTAATCATAGAGTACGCCGCTGTCGGGCGTGGTGATGCCGAGGGCGTCCTGCATGACCTTGGAGGTCAGCCCGATCTTCCAGCCGAGAATGGCGTGATCCCGCGTCTTGCGCGTCATCTGGGCGGTCTGGATCGCGTAGGCATCGTCCAGCGTCATGTTCGGGTAGCGTCGGGACAGCAGTCCGATCTGCTCGCGGGTGGCTTCTGCGGTCAGCAGTGCCTCGGCCGCCTCGGCAACCTGGGTGTCACTCAGTGCCATGTCGTTCGTCCTCCACGCCATTGACCAGCCTGCCGATACCGTCGGCCTCGACCTCGATCACATCCCCCGGCTTGAGCCAGATCGGCGGATCGAAGCGGGCACCGGCGCCTGTGGGTGTGCCGCACACGATCACGTCGCCCGGCACCAGAGTGGTGAAGGTCGATACGTAATTCACGATATAACGAAAATCGAACATCATCCGTGAGGTGCGATCATTCTGGCGCACTTCACCGTTGACGCGGGTCGTCAGTTCGATGTCATCGAGTTGCTCCGCGCGCCTGAACGGCACGAGCCACGGGCCGATGGCACCGGTGGCGTCGAAGTTCTTGCCCTGGGTGACGTTGAACTTGGCGTGGCGAACCCAGTCGCGAATGGTGCCCTCGTTGCACAGCGTCAGCGCCGCGATGTGCTCATAGGCCTTCTCGCGCGCAATCCGGCGGCCGCCCTTGCCAATCACGATGGTGACCTCGCCTTCGTAGTCGAGCTGCTCGCTTTCCGGCGGGCGCACCAGGTTCTCGTTGTGGCCGACGAAGCTTCCGGGGAAGCGAATGAATAGCGATGGCTTGCTCGGCGCTGCCTGACCGTCCTTGTATTCTTCGTTGCGCGACGGGAAATTGACGCCGACACAGATCATCTTCTCGGGATTGGCGACCGGGATCAGAAAGGTGACGTCATCTTCACGGTAACTCGGGCTGCGGCCATCGGCAGCGCTCAGCAGTTCGTCGATGGCACCGGCCTCGATGACTTCCTTGAGGCCCTTGAAGCGGGGGCCGAATTCCGGTGTCAGATCGACAATACCCGCGTCGGTAACGACGCCGTAGCGATCAGCGCCATTGGCACGAAAGGCCGCGAGGCGCGGGGGAAGGGCATTATTCATGGCGTGTCTCCTGATGGCCCGAGCGTGCTCGGGCCCTTTGAATCATGGGGCGACGATGGGCGTGGCGTTGAGCTGGGAATCCACCGGTTCGAGGTTTTCGAACTCGGAGCCGTGCTCGAACCAGGAGCGCGGTGCCGGAGCGCCCCAGAGCGTCTGACGCTGAGGGTCTTTCAGATCCCACTTGATCGCTTCCAGATCCGGGTCGACGGTCTGGTAATCCGAGCAATAGATCTCGATGCGGTGACCGTCCGGGTCGAGGATGTAGAGGAAGAAGGCGTTGGAGATGCCGTGGCGGCCCGGGCCGCGCTCGATGTTGTCGACGTAACCGGTGGTGGCCATCAGGTCACACAGATCGATGATGTTGAGCGGCGTCGGGACCCAGAACGCGGTGTGGTGCAGCCGCGGGCCACGGCCATTGGTGAAGGCCATGTCATGCACGCCGCCCTTGCGGTGCGTCCATGCTGCCCATAGCTTGCCGCTTTCTTCATCCTCGGTGTACTCGGTCACGCGAAAGCCGATCTGGTTGTAAAAGTCGACAGACGTGTCCACGTTCGGAGAAAACAGATTGAAGTGATCGATGCGCAGCGGTTTGACACCCTTGTAGAGCGCGTACTGCTGATGAATGGGCGAGAGCCGGTCCATCTTGAAGTACAGCTCGATCGGTACATCAAAGCAGTCGGTGGTGCGTAGTGTGCGGCCCTGGTAGGGGCGTTCGACCCACTCGACCGGGTGGCCCCTGTCCTTGAACCAGTCATGGGCCTTGTCGAGTTCCTGCTCATCAAAGACCTTGAGCGAGAGCGATTTCACCACCGCGCGGTCGCTTTTTTCAAGCACGATGCAGTGGTGACCGCGCTCTTCCATCGCGCGCAGGTAGATGCGGCTGTCGTCCTCATCGGTGACCTGAAGGCCCAGGGTATCAACGTAGAAGTGACGGCTCCGGGCCAGATCGCTGACGCCGAACACGACGTGGCTCAGGCGAATGATGTTGAATGCAGGGTAAAGATTCGGTGTTGGAATAGGCATGAAGAGACTCCTTTTTTCGGCTCACGGATGTTTGAAAGGCGAGGCGGTCATGCGGCCTCGCGACAATGGCATCATCCGAGTTTCGGCACCTGATGGGCCTTGCGTGGGAAGGAGACGTTGACGGTCTCCATGTAGAAATCGAACGACCAGTCACCGCCATCGCGGCCAATGCCTGATGCCTTGACGCCGCCGAACGGCGACTCCAGGTGACGGACGTTTTCGGAGTTGACCCAGATCATGCCCGCTTCCAGCTCGTCGGTCAGACGCATGGCGCGGTCGAGATCGTTGGTCCAGAGGTACGCGGCAAGGCCATACTGCGTGTCATTGGCCAGACGCAGTGCCTCGTCTTCATCCTTGAATGAAATGGCAGTAAGAACCGGGCCGAAGATCTCTTCCTGGGCGACCGTCATGTCATTGGTAGCGTTGGTAAAGAGCGTCGGACGGATGAAACAGCCTTCCTGGCCAACCTTCTCGCCACCGGCGGCGATGGTGGCCCCCTCTTCACGCGCCTTGTCGAAGTACGACAGCACCTTTTCTTCGTGCTCGGGGTGAATCAGCGGCCCAACCACGGTCTCCGGGTCCAGCGGATGACCGACCTTCACGCCGTTGGCGACCTCCGCCACGCGCCGCGTGACTTCTTCGTAGATGCTTTCCTGCACCAGCAGGCGCGAGGAGGACGTGCAGCGCTCACCATTGAGGGAGTAGATCATGAAGGTGGCGGCGTTGACGGCGCGGTCGATATCGGCGTCGTCGAACACGATGACCGGATTCTTGCCGCCGAGTTCGAAGTGAAAGCGCTTCAGCGTTGGCGCGGCCTGAGCCATGATCAGCTGGCCGGTGCGGCTTTCACCGACGAAGGCGATGGCCTTGATGCCGGGGTGCTCGGTCAGCGCCTTGCCGGCGTCTTCACCCATCCCGTTGACCAGGTTCAACACCCCTTTCGGGAGGCCGGCGTCCTCGGCGATCTCGACCAGAAGCTTGGCGGTCATCGGCGAGAATTCGGCCGGTTTGTGCACCACGGTGCAGCCCGAGGCCAGCGCCGGGGCGATCTTCCAGGTCGAGAGCATGAACGGCGTGTTCCATGGCGTGATGACCCCGACCGGGCCCAGCGGACGTTTGGAGGTCACGTTCATCTGCGTATCGTTTCGAAGCGACAGTCCATCCTCGGCCTGTGGGGCGCGGTCGGCGAAGAAGCGGAAGTTGGCGGCGCCTCGAATGGCGGCCTTCGACATGAAGCGCAGCGACTGGCCGGTGTCCATGCATTCGGTAAAGGCGATTTCTTCGGCGCGGGCCTCGATCGCTTCGGCCACCTTGATCAGGATCGCGCGGCGCTCCTTGCCCGGGGTTCTGCTCCAGGTCTTGAATGCCTGCTCCGCGGCCCTGACGGCACGGTCGATGTCGCTGGCGCCACCGTGAGCGACGTCGGCCAGCGCGGTGAGGTCGATTGGCGACAGCGTTTCAAATGTCTTGCCGGAGTCGGCCGGTACCGACTCGCCGTTGATATGGTTCAAAACGCCCTGATCGCGAAAGCGCTTCATGTAGCCCTGTGCGCGGGCGATGTTGTCGTCCAGTTGGCTCATCGAGAATTCTCCAGAGGAAGTAGTGGCTCACTGCTTGGACAGTCGGGAGTGGATCGGTGTGTCCTTCCAGCTCAGCGCGGCATCGATCTCGCGGATCTCGAGCGAAAGGGCGAAGTGCGGAGTGGAAAGCGGCGTGGCAAGCACGCTCTGCACGGCGGCGAACAGTCGGTCACCGGCGGCCTTGAGGTCGGCCTGGGTCCGGCCGCTGCCCACACTCAGGGTCATGGCCAGAAAGTCATTGTCCGGGTGGTCGTCGGCCACGATGCAGTGCTCGGCGGCAAAGGCGCGGATGCGAATGCCGGCGAGCGGAAAGAGGTCGCAGCCCGTCATCACCCGATGGGCGGCGAGGCAAACCTCGCGCACGTCAACGCGCTGTTCGAGGTGAGGTGAATATTCGATATGCAAGTGGGGCACGTCGTTCTCCTTTGATGCCTGCAGCAGATGTGGCCGACCGCAGTACGTCTTGGTCGTTAATATATTAATGAGTTTATGGGGCTGCTGTGTCAAGGGGGTGTTTCTACTCATTTCGATCTACATGAAATGCGTTGGCCAGGAGCAGGCCATACCCTTCCTTCATGGCCGAAGGAGCGCCCTTGTGCCCTCCAGAGAGCATGGGCGTCCCCGAGTCATTCATAGATTAACGAGCGGAGAGGAGGCGTGGTGGCCGGGCCGACCAAGGTAGGGCGTGTATTTATGAAAAGTACAATCATGAGGATGTAAAACACATCCTCATCGTGACAGGGGGTGTTCAGCATGAACCGTATAAGGGCTGCGGATGCGGCGTGTTACCGGGGGTGCGCTCACTGAGGTGCCGCCATGCATGCCGTCCGGAGCCAACAGGTTCAATGAGGAGAAGACCATGCAATTTCACCATTATGGCTACGTGTCCGGTGATCCCCGTGTTCAGCCGGCATCCGGCGAAGGGCTGGATCGCCCCGAGGTTTTGCCCGATGACGTCGATGTTCTGATCGTCGGTACCGGCCCTGCCGGCATGATCATGGCGGCGCAGCTGGCTCAGTTCCCCCACATTCGTACCCGTATCATCGAGCGCCGGGCGGGCCGGCTCGAAATCGGCCATGCCGATGGCATTCAGGCCCGAAGCGTTGAAACCTTCCAGGCGTTCGGCTTCGCCGACCGGATCACGGCCGAGGCGTATCGCATTACTGAAATGGCATTCTGGAAACCGGATCCGAAACAGCCCGAGCACATCATTCGCACGGCACGTACCCCGGATGACCCGGAGGGCATCAGTGAGTTTCCGCATCTGATCGTCAACCAGGCGCGTGTGCTCGATTATCTGGCTGAATCCGCCGCCAACGGGCCGGCCCGCATCCGCCCGGATTTTGGTATCGAGTTCAAGGGACTTGAGGTCGAGGAGCAGGGCGATTACCCGGTCAGGGTCTCGCTCAGGCATGTGGCCGGGCCGGATGAAGGTCGGGAACGTACGGTACGGGCCAAATATGTGGTCGGCTGTGACGGGGCGCGAAGCGGCGTGCGAAGCGCCATCGGGTGCACCCTTGCCGGCGATCAGGCCAACCATGCCTGGGGTGTGATGGACGTACTGGCGCGCACCGACTTCCCGGATATCCGTACCAAATGTGCCATTCAGTCCCATTCCGGCGGCAGCATTCTGTTGATCCCGCGTGAGGGGGGGCATCTGTTTCGAATGTACGTCGATCTTGGCGAAGTGCCGGCCGATGGCAGCAGTGCCGTGCGCAACACGCCGATCGAGCAGATCATCGCCAGGGCCAACGAGATTCTCACGCCCTACACACTTGATGTGCGAAACGTGGCCTGGCACAGCGTCTATGAGGTCGGTCATCGACTGACGGACCGCTTCGATGACGTTGATAATCCGGACTCCGGGCAGCTGCCACGAGTATTCATCACCGGCGATGCCTGTCATACCCACAGCGCCAAGGCCGGCCAAGGCATGAACGTCTCGATGCAGGATGGCTTCAATCTGGGATGGAAGCTGGCCTACGTGCTGTCCGGTTGCAGCCCGGCGAGTCTGCTTTCGACCTACTCCGCCGAGCGTCAGGTGGTTGCCAAAAACCTGATCGATTTCGACAGGCAGTGGTCGACGATGATGGCCAGGCGCCCGGAGGAGTTCGAGGATCCCAGCGAGCTGGAAGAGTTCTACACCCGCACCATCGAGTTTCCGGCCGGTTTCATGACCGAGTATGCGCCGTCGCTGATCACCCATGCAGACGATCATCAGGCGCTCGCGACCGGCTTTCCCATCGGCAAGCGCTTCAAGTCGGCAAGGGTCTCGCGGGTCTGTGACGGTAATCCGCTGCAGCTCGGGCATCAGGCCCGAGCCGATGGGCGCTGGCGTCTTTACGTGTTCGCCGATGCCGCCACCGCCGAGGCCGACTCGACCACCCGGCGGCTGGCCGAATGGTTGACCCATGCGAGCGACTCACCGCTCAAGGCGGTGCTGTCGGGTGGCGCGTGGGTTGACTGGTTTGACGTCAAGGTGATCTATCAGCAGCGGCACGAGGATATCGCGATCGGCGAAGTACCGAGCGTGTTCACGCCCGAGGTCGGCCCGTTCCAGCTGGTGGACCTTGAAAACGTCTACGGCGTGACGCCCGACGAGGATATCTTCGATGTGCGTGGCATCGACCGCGCCGGTGCGCTGGTCGTGGTCCGCCCGGATCAGTACGTGGCCAATGTTCTTCCCCTGACCGCCATTGACGAGCTGGCGGCCTTTTTCAATCCCATCCTGACGCGCTAGCCATCTGTCCTCTGGTACACCGTATCGGTCGGCTCCTGGCGAGGTTCCACCGGGAGCCGGCATAAGCAGCCAGGGGCTTTCTTCTTCATTGTTTATTGTGTGTGTGCCCCGCCATGGCTGCGCTGGTGGCGGGGCCGTTGCCATGGCATTCGGTCGTTCATTCAGGGGATTCTTATTCTAAAGACTTAATTATTAATTTGTTAATGAAATGCTAGTGTGCTTGTGACGTGGTCTACATAAAAAGGAAAAAGCCATGGGAATGTTGACAAGAACCCTGCTGGGTACCTGCCTGTCACTGGGCGCTTTACTGGCCGTATTCAGTTCGTCGGCGCAGGCTGCCACGACCCTTCGTATCGCGCACTTTCTGCCTTCCGTATCCAATATCCAGAAAAACGTACTGGAGCCGTGGTGTGCGGAGTTGCAGACGCGTTCCGAAGACGAGCTTCGCTGTCAGATTTACCCATCGATGCAGCTGGGAGGGACACCGGCTCAGCTGGCGGACATGGCACGTAATGGCGTGGTGGATATTGCCTGGACCGCGCTGGGGTATTCCGCCGGACGGTTTCCGCGAAGCGAGACGCTGGAGCTGCCGTTCATGCTGCCGGCCGGCGGGGTGACCGCCAACAGGATCATCTGGGAGTTCACTCAGCGTTACGCCCAGGACGATTTCAAGGAGTACAAGGTGCTGGCGGTACATACCGATGGTGGCACCGCGTTTCATACCCGTAATACACCCATTCGTGGTGCCGGTGACATGAAGGGGCTGCGAATGCGGGCATCTACCCGTATGGCATCACAGGTGATCGATGCGCTGGGGGGCGCACCGGTCAGCATGCCACCGGCACAGATCGCCGATACCCTGTCAAAAGGCGTCATCGATGGTGCTGCACTCAGTTGGGAAGTGGTATTGCCTGCCAAGCTGGACGAAGTGACACGGTTTCATAGCGACACGCGAGCCGATCAGACCTCGCCCACGATCACGGTGCTGGCGCTTCTCATGAACAAGCGTCGATATGACCGGCTGCCTGACGAACAGAAACAGGTGCTGGACGCGTTGAGTGGCGCGGCCCTGTCTCAGCGCGCTGGCGTGGCCTGGGACAAGGCCATCGCCGAGGCCCGGCAGACCGTGGCCAGCGATCCGACCCAGACACTTGTTACCCTGGATGATGCGGCTCATGACGCCATGCGCCAGGCGACACAGCCGATTGTCGATCGGTGGGCGAATTCGACAGAAGGCGGAATCGATCGCCCCGCCCTGATTACCGGCTTGCAGGGCATTGTTGCTGAACAGGCCCCGGAGTTGAAGTGACCCCAGGGCCACATTCGTTTCATGTCGGTTAACAAGGGAAGGCTGTCATGCATGCACTATTGCGACGGAGCGCCATCGGTCTGGCGCTGATGGGTGGTGGACTGCTGCTGTGTGCCATCGGGTTGTCGCTGGTCTCGCTGGTGGGCAGGAAGCTGTGGGCCATGCCGGTGCCGGGCGATATCGAAGTGCTGCAGATGCTGGTGGCCGTGGCGGTGGCGTGCTTTCTGCCACTGTGCGAGATCAATGATCACCACATTCGTGTCGATATCCTGGCGTCCCTGTTTCCTTCATGCATCAATCGCGGATTAATGGTGTTTTCGCACCTGATGCTGGGCGTCGTCAGTATGGTGCTGCTGTGGCGTACGGCACTGATGATGCTCGACAGCCATGCCTATGCCTCTCAAAGCACCCTGCTGGGCGTGCCCCTGTGGATACCTCAGGCGGCCATGTTGCCAGGCCTTGCCCTGATGGGGCTATGCGCGCTGTCTCAGGCGGCCCGTTATCTGACACGAACCCTGCCTGAGCTGGAGGAAACAGCATGATGAGCGGTCTCGATATAGGCGGTCTGGCGCTGGGTATCCTGTTGCTATTGCTCGGCCTTCGCCTGCACGTCGGCGTGGGCATGCTGGTGGCCGGCATGGTGTGCTATCTCCTGGTCAATGAAGGTGATACCTCGGCGCTGCTGTTTACCATCAATAATCTGGTGTATACGCGGTTTTCGAGTTACGACCTCGCGGTCATCCCCCTGTTTGTGCTCATGGGGCAGTTTGCCATTCATGGCGGGCTGTCCCGGGCGCTGTTTCGTGCCAGTGCGACCTGGATCGGCCACTGGCGTGGCGGGCTGGCCATGTCGGCGGCCGGGGCCTGCGCCGGTTTCGGGGCTATCTGTGGCTCCTCTCTGGCCACCGCCACGACCATGAGCCAGGTAGCGCTGCCCGAGCTTGAGCGGCATCACTACGGAAAGCGGCTGGCTACAGGCACGGTGGCTGCCGCGGGCACGCTGGGCATACTGATCCCGCCATCGGTGCCCCTGATCGTATATGCGGTGCTGACCCAGGTGTCGATTGCCAAACTGTTCATGGCCGCCATCCTGCCAGGCCTTGTCGCTGTGCTGGGGTATTTTGTCGTGATTCGTATCATGGCGATGAAAACCATGCGCGATGTCGAGCGTGCCCCGAAGCATTCCTGGGCCGAGCGCCTGACCAGCCTGCGCGAAATTGCTCCGGTACTGCTTATCTTCGGCGTCGTCATTTTCGGGTTGTATGGTGGCTGGGCCAACCTGACCGAGGCGGCTTCCATCGGTGCGGCAGCCTGCGGTGTCTATGCGGCATGGCGCGGAGGAATGCGGGGCGACGGGCTTTACAGGAGCCTGCTGGGCACTGCGGAAGCCACGGCGATGATTTACCTGGTCGTGATCGGGGCTGATTTGCTCAACAGTGGCCTGGCCCTGAGTCAGTTACCCTTCGAGCTGGCAGACTGGGCCAGCGGCAGCGGCCTGGCACCGTTGACGGTGCTGCTGCTGATCCTTTTGATCTATCTGGTGCTGGGCTGTGTCATGGACTCCCTGTCCATGATCCTGCTGACCATTCCCATTTTCTTTCCGATCATCATGCAGCTCGATCTGTTCGGTCTGACCGGGCCGGAAAAAGCGATCTGGTTCGGGATCGTGGCCTTGATGGTGGTGGAGATCGGTCTGATTACGCCACCGATGGGAATGAACCTGTTCATTGTGCAGAAATACAGCCGCAACACCTCACTCGGCACGGTCAGCCGAGGCATCGTGCCGTTTCTGGGAGCGGATATGGTGCGTATCGCGGTGGTGGTATTCGTGCCGGCACTGTCACTGGCATGGCTTGGGTAGCAGCTGAATGAGTACCTGATGCGTGAGGGTTAATGAAGAAAACCGCAAATGCGCCGTTGCTTTCAGCGTTGGATGCGTCGTTGCGGTCATCGAAGATCCACCTTTCCCGGACACGTCTGGAGTGTGCATTGTGGCAACTTGAGGCAGGTTTTTGTCAGGAGCAGACAAGAGTCGCGCAGCCAGTCTCGCTAGCCTGTCAAACGGGGATGTGCCTTTGACGCTTGAGGCCACTCGCACCAGAAGCACTACAACGATAAGTATCGCAGCGACACTCCCCTCAACAAAAAGCATTGCCACTTCCATGCATTGCAACAACAAAGGGAATACTGCTTCATGACTATTTCACGCTACCGCCCCGTGCTGCCTGCGCTCGCTGCAGGCACGGTCATTTCGCTTGCCTTGTCCGGAAATGCCTCGGCACTCGAGATTTACGACACCGCCAGGACCAAAATCAATCTGAACGTCTCCGGGGTGGCCGGGGCCTTTCACAGCCAGAAGGGCTATTCCCAGACCTCGACCGCCGAAGCGGGAGGTCGCGACTGGCAGGAAGGGTTCATCAAGTACGGCATTGATCTCACGCATGCGTTGTCGCCCACGGCCGGGTCGCTCTATGCCAACGTGGCCTGGACCTCCAGTGGCACCTGGGGACAGGGAGATGCCGCTGGATTTACCACTGGCGATGAGCGCCGGACCCATCTCGAGGATCTGGCCGTTGGCTGGAAATCCGGCAACCTGATTCCGGCGCTTGGTCCTGATGGCCTTGATGTGTCGGTAGGGCGCCAGCGCATTCAGGTCGGCGATGGGTTTCTGATCTCCGGAGATTCGCTCAATTTCGGCGACGGGATACTTGACGGTGATCTGGACCGGGGCGGTGCATACTATCTGGCCGCGCGGCAGTCGTTCGAGCGAACCGCCGTGGTCAGACTCGGTGGCGATGCAGGCTGGCGGGGGGATCTGATGTGGATCCAGTCGGGTAACCCGGGCCAGGCCAAGCCTGAAATGGCGGTGGGCACGCTCGAGCATGTGACCGATGAGGCCACCCTCGGGGCGACCTACCTCAAGGTGCTCACGACCGACAGCGACTACGCCTTCCTCTATCCTGACCGCGATGATACCCGGGTCTACAGCGTCTATGGCCACGGCAATGCCGGTGTCGACAACCTGTTTCTGTCCGGACAGTACGCCTTCCAGGAAAAGGGCAATGGTGATAACGAAAACGCGTGGTATCTGGAGACGGGCTGGACCTTCAGCGATATGGCCTGGTCACCCTATGTGAGCTATCGCTTCAGCCGATTCTCGGAGGGCTACGATCCGTTGTTCTACGGCAATGGCCGGGCACTCGGTACCTGGTTCCAGGGCGAGGTGGCGGCCAACTACGCCGGCCCGTTCGCGACCAATGCGCGTGTGCATCAGGTCACGCTGTCGGTCACCCCGACCGAACGGCTCAGCCTTGGAATGCTTGCATACCGGTTCGACACCCTCGATGCCAATCAGGGTCCCAACTTCGATGGCAACGAAATCGACCTCTATGGTACCTGGGCGATCAACGATCACTGGTGGGTGTCGCCGCTGGTGGGCCGCTTTGATCCGGATAAATCGGCCTCGAATGGTGGTTCCCAGCTGGGCGACAGTGACGTGAACTACTACACCCAGCTGCTGGTCGGGTTCAACTTCTAGACTCCGGCAGAAAAAGTCATGTGTCTGGCAGCCTCAGGCAAGCTGTCAGATGCATGGCGCATTAGCCTGATGATCAGTCCCCCTTTTACGTGTCGAGCGCCGTCCTGCGGCTGCACCCTTCGACACCTCGCATGCTCAGGAGATCATTCATGAGTCAGGACACAGCATCACAGGCCGTACAGGACTTTTTCAAGCGGGCGACAGGCTCGTTCATCGATGGTGCCTTTGTCAGCGAGGGCTCGCCGCGCGACGTCATCGATCCCTCCACCGGCAAGCCGCTGACGCAAGTAGCCGAGGGCGATGTGGCACTTGCCGATCGCGCCGTTGCGCTGACCAAACAAAGCTTTGACGACGGTCGCTGGAGCAGCATGACACCGGCGGCACGCGAACGGATCCTGTTGCGTTTTGCTGATCTTCTCGAGCAGAACGGCGAAGAGCTTGCCCGGATCGAGACCCTCAACCAGGGTAAATCGATCAATATCTCACGCGGTGTCGATGTCGGCTTCTCGGTCGATTTCATTCGCTACATGGCCGGCTGGACCACCAAGATTGAAGGCAGTACACGCGAAGTGTCCATCGGCATGCCCGAAGGGGCGAAGTTCACCACCTACACGCTTCGCCAGCCTGTCGGTGTCGTGGCGGCGATTGTTCCATGGAACTTTCCGATGATGATCGCGCTGTGGAAAGTGGTTCCGGCGCTGGCGGCGGGCTGTACGGTCGTATTGAAGCCGGCCACCGAAACACCGCTCAGCGTGCTGCGGCTGGCCGAGCTTGCGGCCGAGGCCGGTGTGCCCAAAGGCGTATTCAACGTGGTGCTGGGCTCGGGGGCAACGGTCGGAACACGGCTGTCCGAGCATCCGGACGTCAGAAAGGTAACCTTCACCGGCAGTACTGAAATCGGCAAGCAGATCGGTCACGCTGCGGTCGAGCACATGGCGCGCTTTTCGCTGGAACTCGGTGGCAAGAACCCGATGCTGGTGCTTGAAGATGCCGACCTTGAAAAGGCGGTCAATGGCGCATTGATGGGCGGGCTGTTCAATCAGGGACAGGTCTGCGCGGCGGCATCGCGCTTCTATGTTCACTCAAGTCTGCATGACCGTTTCTGCGAACAGTTGGCCAGGGCCGTCGATACCATGCAGGCAGGCCCGGGCATCGACCCCGAGGCACAGGTCAACCCGCTGGTATCCAAACGTCAGCAGGTAAGCGTGCAGGGCTATATTGACCGTGCGCGTGATCATGGCGCCAACGTGCATATCGGCAACAAGGTGCCGGCCGAAGGCTTTTATATCTCGCCCACGGTGATCAGCGGTGCGACCCACGACATGGAAATCGCTCGCGAAGAGGTCTTCGGGCCGGTACTGACCGTAATCCCCTTCGATGATGAGGAAGAGGCCCTGCGCATGGTCAACGACAGCGAGTACGGTCTGGGAGCCAGCCTCTGGACCGAGAGTCTGTCCAGGGCCATGACAATGACGCCACGCATCGAGGCCGGAATCGTCTGGGTCAACACCCACGTGACGCTCGATCCGGCCATGCCGTTTGGTGGGGTCAAGATGTCAGGCATCGGCAAGGAATTCGGTCCGGAAGCGGTCAACGCCTATACCGAACTCAAGTCGATCTGTATCGCCTACTGAGCGCACCGTCGACCCGGCTCTGCCGGGTCGGCACCATCGCTTCTGCCCGCTGGCGTTTATCCCTGATCGGCACGGGGCTTGCACAATTACCGATGCCTTTTTCGAATCCTGCGCTCAGGTACTGCCTTTAATCATGTCGCGCCGATGGCCTGTACTGTCATGGGCGTTTGCGTGCGTGAGCCATCGATGTCGTGTGCGGTATTGCCGCGTATATGCGTCAGGCCGCGTACTCCAGGCGCGAGCGACGATATTCCCGTGGCGAACTTGCGAACTCACGCTTGAAAGAGCGGCTGAAGTGCGCCGAATCGGTAAAGCCCCATTTGTAGGCGATCTGAGTGATCGAGCGCTTCATCAACGTAGGGCTGGCCAGTTCCTCGGCACAGCGTGCCAGCCGCCGGCGTTGAACATAACGACATACCGTTTCCTCGTGCTGTTCGAACAGGCGATAGAGCTGACGCACCGACATATGGAAGACGCTTGCCAGCCGCTCCGGGCCGATGTCCTCTTCATGCAGATGCTGGTCGATGAATTGCTGTACGCAGGTAAACAGCGTGCCATCGGCTTCGTCCAGAAACGATGGCGTGAGGGCCTGGTGCTGATGGATCGCCGGCAGCAGCGCGACCAGGGAGTCCGAGATACCGCGCTCGCGTTCATCGGTCGAGGGCAGTGCTTCGGTAACCATCCGGTTGACCACCAGTTGCAGGATCTGGCTGCTGGCACAGTCGCCCGTGACCTTCATGAAGGGAATGGTCATGTTACCGAAGCGCCTGACTACATCGCTGCGCGAAAGATGCAGGGAGTCATGCTCGATCAGCCCGTGGGGAACGATATCCCAGGCACTGATGGAATCCATCAGTGCCATTTCGCCCGGACGCAGGGTAATGTGGGTACTGTTCTGTATCAGTGTGGCGTGCCCCTGTTTCTGCACCACCAGAAAACAATGGCGATCTTCATTGCGCCGCTGGGCACTGCTGCTGGTAATCTTTTCGACATTCGTGACGATATTGGCAATATCGATACCGCCGTTGGAGCGGTTCGCTATGCTGCCCTGAAAGCTTCGACGGTCGCCCGTGATGCAATCAAAATGGCCACAGGTTTGCCTTACAGCGCCAAGCCAGGCATCTAACGACATTGAAATTGCATTCGTGGTTGGCATTGGGTCACCATTTTCATTAATAATTTAATGGTTTGGTCGACGCTAAGAAAAAAAACGGTCTGACACCACCATCCATTGGTCAAGCATTTCCATGGTCCGACCGGAGCGCTTACGGCAATAAAGCAAATTACGTGCCATGCGCCCGAAGGAGTCATTGATGACAATCACGTTCCATCATTACCTTGATGCTGCCGAACACGCACAGCGTCTTGAAGGATGGCAGCATGAATCCAGCCAGATAGAAGCCGGGCTGTTCTCGGGAGAGATCGTTGATATCTCGAGCGAGAAAGTGCGGTTGTTTCGCGAAAGCGCCAATCTGGGGCTGTCGCAACGCATGCATTTTCCTGAATCGCAATGGCATCTGGTAACCCCCCTTCTCTGGTCCAGGGATGATCATTTCAAAGCCGATACGTTGACCGTACTGCCAAGCTGCGATCAGTTCTGGGGTGTATCGCAATCCAGCTACGATCTGCTGGTGATCTCGGTTGACCGAGGCCGTCATGAATGGCTGGCACGCGATGAGCATCGTCTACGTCAACTTGAGGTATCGCATGCGTGTCTGAATCAGGTGCGCAGCCAGTGGCAGTGGATGACCGACTATCTGAGACACCGGTTCCGCGATGAACCAGTGCCCATGGCGTTGCAGCGTTCCCTGACGCGCCAGCTCGAGGAGAGCATCGAGCTGTTGCTCGGCAGTGATGTGCTCACCGTCGAGCTGGATGCCAGCAACTATCGGACCCGGCGCTACATCGTTGATTACTGCCAGTCGCTGATCCACAGTCGCCCGGATGACCCGCCGTCACTGATGGCCCTCTGTGATCAGCTGAAGATTTCACGGCGTACGCTTCAGTACAGCTTTCAGGCCGAGGTGGGGCAGTCGCCGGTGACCTATCTGCGCGCCCTTAGGCTCAATGCCGTGCGGCGCAGCCTGCTTCAGGATCCCACCCAGCGACTGGCGGATGCGGCTGCCGGCCAGGGGTTCTTCCATCAAAGCTACTTCTGCCGGGAATACCGGCGGCTGTTTCAGGAGCTGCCCTCTGCCACTCGTGACCGCGCACTGGCGGCCAACCGGCAGGGCGCGGCGTAGCCGCCGCCCCCACGCGTCTGCCCCCTAAAATCGGCCGAACCGATAGGGCCGTGGATCGATGATCGGCTCATGATCCATGACAAGGTCGGCTGCGAGCTGGCCTGCCGCTGGAGAGGTGCCGAACCCATGGCCGGAGAAGCCGGTGGCCAGTGTCAGCCCCGGCACGCCCGGCACGGCATCGATGACCGGGTTTGAATCCGGCGTGATATCGATCATTCCCGCCCAGGATTCTTCCACGGTCATGTTCGAGAACACTGGCCAGGCTGCCGACAGGTTGCGATACGCTTCATCGTTGAGCCCCTGGTTGATCGCTGGGTCCGTGGTGCGGGCGCACGTACGCTCGAACGGCGATTGCCCATTCTGCCAGCGCCTTTTCTGTGTGAGGTCCCGCCAGAAATGCTTGCCCAGCGAGACCCGAAGCAACCCGCGCTGCGTACGCAGGGCATTCAGGTATTTGGAACCGACCAGCAGATGATCCAGCGTCAGCGGGGCATCCAGTGCACCGCGCTGAGTGACGATAAAACCGCCATCCTTGTGCTTTCTGAACGAGAAATCCGGGCCACCGACGGCGACATCGGTAGGACCTTCCATGGCGCCGGTACGGAATACCGATACGACGAGCGGGAGCGTCGGAAGTGAAATGCCAAGGTTGCCCAGAAAGCGCCGTGAGCCCATGCCACCAGCCAATAGCACCTGATCACAGCGGATCTCGCCTTGCTCGGTCACCACCCCACTGACGCGGCCACCGGAGCGGGTAATGTTGCGCACCGCGCAATGCTCGATGATTACCGCACCGTGGGCGATGGCCGCGCGGGCAATGGCGCTGGAGGCCAGCGTCGGTTCGGCGCGCCCGTCGGACGGCGTGAAGATGGCACCGGCCCAGTCCCCGCGCCCCCCTGGCACCTGGGCGTCGATTTCGCGTGGACTCAGTATTTTTGAATCAAGAGACAGATCGGTCACTGACTTGAGCCAGGCTTCGTGCACGGCAAGCTGATCGGCCGTGCGCGATAGAAACATGATGCCTGCTTGACGGTAGCCGACATCGTGGCCGGTGCGTTCGGCCATGGTGGACCACAGCCTGTCAGAGGCGAGCGCCAGCGGTACATCCTCGTGATGGCGGTTGGTCTTTCGAACCCAGCCCAGATTACGGGAGGATTGCTCTCCGGCCAGCCGGCCCTTTTCCAGCACGACGACCGGAATGCCTCGCTCGGCGAGGGTCAGGGCGGCGGTCAGGCCGATGATGCCGCCACCGATGATGACCACGGTGGTCGAGGCAGGAAAGTCGGTAGAAGTCTCGACGGGTGCGATTGTCGGTGCCATGAGCGTGTCCTGGTGGTCGGTGATTCAACGCGGTGTAATGGCCTGTCCGGTTACACTGCGTTGATTCAAATCAAGGGGCCGAGTGTCGTCCTACCGTGCCGAGGTGTCGATCAGATTGATGTCGGCACGGCTGGCGCCGCGATAGGCGGTTACTTCCAGCTCGACCTTGTAGACTTCGGCGCCCAGGGGGGGGCAGGTCACGGTGATGACGGGGTCGATGCCACGCATGGTCTCGCCGAACAGGCCCATGACGGTTTCGGTATCGGCCGGGTTCTGGATGAAGATTTTCACGGAAACGACATCGGCAAGGCTGCTGTCCACGGCAGCAAGGCCGCGTTCGATGTTGGCGAACACCTGCTTCAATTGTTCTCCGACGTCATCGGGAATTTCCTTGGTGTCCGGGTTACGCCCGGCAGTGTTGGACACAAGGATCCAGTTATCGACGGCCACCACACGGGAGTAGCTGGCATGGTTTTCGAAGGGGGAGCCGGTTTTGACTTTGGTGATCAGGGTCATGATGGAGTGCTCGCGTTGAAGTCGATGAAAGGGGCGGATACCGGCGGTAGTACCGATACCCGCAAACAGGCGGCTTGCTGGCTTATTTCAGAGCGGGTTCGTCCCACAGGTTCAGCTTGACGCCGATACCCTGTTCCACGGCCCTGCGATAGATGACCGTTGCCCAGGCAACATCCTCGACCGGCATGCCGCCGACCGACATCATGATGATCTCATCGTCGTTTTTGCGGCCGGGGCTATCGCCGGAGACAATCGCGCCCAGATCTTCCAGTGCACCAGCCTCGAGCATTCCGGCGTGAATCATGTCCATGAACTTCAAACCGATCAGCGGGATGCAGTTATGTGCGGGCTTGGGCACTTCCTCGTACCAGGCTTCATAAAGGCCGGTGTCATCGAGCACCTTGCGAACATCGGGGGCTTCCATGCCGGCATCGAAGTTGCAGGGGGCGGGCATCGCCAGAAATGCCCCTGGCTTGACCCACTCGCGCCTGACCATCGGATAGTCGTCAGGGTTACCGACTTCACCGGAGGCGCAATAGGTCACGATGTCGGAATCGCGCACCACCATTTCCACACTGTCGACGACCTGGGTACTGACCTGTGGGTAGTGCTCCTTCGCCCAGGCAATGAACTCGTTGACGCTTTTCTCGCTGCGCCCCTTGATCTTGATGGTATCGATATCGGGGCAGGTCTCGATGAACGCCGCCACGCTGGTGCGGCCCATTACTCCCGGACCCAGAAGGCCGATGACACGCGAATCCCTGCGAGCCAGATGCCGGGCGCCAACACCCGGCACTGCGCCGGTACGGTAGGCCGACAGCAGATTGGCCGACATGTACGCCAGCGGCGCAGCGGTATCCGGATCAGTCAGCGTGAACATCAAAATCGAGCGGGGCAGGCCCTTCTCGCGGTTGGCGATGTTGGAGCCATACCATTTCACGCCGGAAGTGCCGAAGTTGCCGCCAAGGTAGGCTGGCATCGCCATCATGCGACGATCCGCGGTCGGCTTCGGCATGGTGGGGAAGGGGGATTCTTCCGGGAACGTGATCATCGCGCCGTGGGAGTCATTGTTCGGCCCGGCCATGCGGTAATCGCCGATGTGTAACAGGCGAAACATCTCTTCCATGGTGTCCACACAGGCCGCCATATCGGTGACGCCGGCGCGGATCATGTCCTGCTCGGAGAGGTAGACGAAGTCAATCTTGGTATTGTTATTCATTGCGTTGCTCTCGACGAATACGTGTTCGAATGCGGTACGTTTCATAGTGCGTATCGAGGCGCGAAGGCGTTAGCACAGATCGGCAACTCGGTGATGTGCCGCGACCAATGGCTAAAAAAGTGGAAGGGATGTAATAGAGGGCTTGATGCTATTGACGGTATTCCTTCTCTATGAACAGTGAGTTAAATGGTCCAGAGGCTAAAGCAAGCCAGTTCGATCCAGAGCAGGCTTTGGCGAATATCGCAAAACGTATTACTCAATGCTATGAGATGGGGCTGACTCGAAAACTTAATTCTGGCTATAGGGATGCGGGTCTAAAATACAGTGAAGGAAGCGCGCTTTTCCGGTGCCACGTTTTGAGGCTCGATACCACCAGGGGCATGCCGGATGGGGAACGCTGCTTGATTTGATATTGATCCGTTTGGCCAAGTGCCGGCTTGCCTTTTTTGAAACGAAGATCACGAGCTCAGGCTTGATGATATCGATCACGCCATTGAGTGTCTCAGTGGCAACGTCTATATCCTTTTTTTGAACCTTGAGGCTATCTCCGGTTATCGCAGGGCGTTGGAACCCGTTCATGAACGCGACGTATCTGAAGAGATTACCGCCTCCTGAATATCCCGCTTCCCCGAGCGCTCGGTTCAGACGCCGGTAGATTTCGTGGCCTTTTGCCTTCCACTGACCGTTCGGTTTATCGAGAATGCCACGGGTATTTATCCAGCCCGGCTTATCTGAGTCGCTTAAACTCGACTCGGTGCCTTCATACCAGCGCTGCGCATCCAGATGGAGCGAGCTTTCCGGTGGCAGATAATGGCTTTCAGCAATCAACAGAATTTTCGGACTGTGATGACCGTAAAGGCGCCCCACGAAAGGGCGCATGCGTGGATAAGCCTGGTAGTGAGGCAGCTGTTCAAAGGCTTCATCGTAGTTCTGGCTATAGTGAGTCACCTTTTCAGTCATGCTCATCACTTGGTCCAGCTATTCGACAAAAGCTCGGCCTGCCTGAGAATCAACTCGATGACGTCCGGCGATTTATCCGGCGGATACTTGTAACGCTGGAGCGTCCGGCGTACCAGAATGCGCAGCTTGGCGCGCACGCTTTCGCGCACCTGCCAATCGACGGTAGTCGAGCCGCGAAGCTTGTTGGTGACCTCGACAGCCAGTGCCCGCAACTTATCATCGCCCAGCTCTCGTACCGCGCTTTCGTTGGTGATCAAGGCGTCGTAAAACGCGATCTCGTCGGGGTTCAGGCCCAGCGCCTCGTCGCGCTCCATATCGGCCTTGAACTGTTTGGCCATGGCGATCAGCTCTTCGATCACCTGGGCCGTTTCGATGCCGCGGTTGTTGTACTTGCGCAGCGTCTCCTGCAAGCGATCCGAGTACTTTTTCTCCTGCACGGCGTTAGTGCGCGTTTTGGCCTTGATGTCGTCCTTGAGCAGTTTTTCCAGAAGCTCGACAGCCAGGTTGCGATACGGCATCTGGCGCACGTCTTCGAGAAACTCATCGGAGAGCAGACCGATATTGGGCTTGTCGAGCCCGCAGAGCGCGAACACGTCCGTCACGTCCTCGGCCACTACGGCGTTATCGAGGATCTGCTTGAGCGCGGAATTTTTCTGTTCCTCACTCAGCGAACGATTTGTACTGGTGTGCTTGACCAATGCCGCCTTGATCGCTGATAGAAACGCGATCTCCTTGTGCAGCGCCTTGGCTTCATCCAGCGTGCTGCACAACGAATACGCTTTGGTAAGCTTCAGTACGCTATCGAGAAAGCGCTTTTTGCCATCGTCCAGACTGAGGATGTAGTTGGCTGCCGGCGGTAGCAGTTTGTGCGGTGCTTCTTCGAAGCCGCTATAGTCGAAGCCTTCACGGTTGGCGCCCTTGGCAAACATGCCGTGAATGATATCGAGCTTCTCTTCCAACACCGCGAAGGCTTCCTCGGCGCTGTAGGTTGGCTGCCCCCTGCCGCGCGAGTCAGTGTAGGTCTTGAGGGCATTTTTCAGCTCGTTGGCAATGCCGATGTAGTCGACCACCAGCCCGCCGGGCTTATCCTTGAATACCCGGTTCACGCGGGCAATCGCCTGCATCAGGTTGTGCCCTTTCATGGGCTTGTCGACGTACATGGTATGGCAGCACGGCGCGTCGAAGCCGGTCAGCCACATATCGCGCACGATCACCAGCTTGAGCGGATCAGACGGATTCTTGAAGCGCTTCTCGAGTCGTTTCTTGGTCTTCTTGTTGTAGATGTGTGGCGTCAGCAGCGGGCTGTCGGCGGCCGAGCCGGTCATGATGACCTTGATCGCGCCCTTTTCCGGGTCGTCGTCGTGCCAATCCGGGCGGAGCTTGACGATTTCGTTGTAGAGCTGCGCGCAGATGCTGCGGCTCATGGCGACGATCATCGCCTTGCCCTCGATGGTCTCGTTGCGCGTCTCGAAGTGCTCGACGAGATCCGCCGCGATGCGTTGTAGTCGCGGCTCAGTGCCCATCAGTTTTTCGAGGCGGCTCCACTCGCCCTTGGTGCGCTCCCGCGTGCCGGTATCCTCTTCGTCCTCGATGACCTCGTCGACCTGCTCGGAGAGCTGGTGGATCTCCTCGCGGTTGATATCGAGCCGCGCCAGGCGTGATTCGTAGAAGATCGGCACGGTGGCGCCATCGTCGACGGCGTCCTGAATATCGTAGATCGAGACGTAATCGCCGAAGACGGCGCGGGTGTCCTTGTCTTCACTGGCAATCGGCGTGCCGGTAAAGCCGATGAACGAGGCGTTGGGTAGCGCATCGCGCATGTGCTTGGCAAAGCCGTATTTATAGGAGCCATCCTGCTTGAGCGTGGCTTTCAGACCGTACTGGCTGCGGTGGGCCTCGTCCGAGATCACCACGATGTTGTGGCGACCGTTGAGAACCGGGTGACCCCGCTCGTCGTCCAGCAGGGCAAACTTCTGCACCGTGGTGAAAATAATGCCGCCGGATTCACGCTCGGCGAGCTTCTGACGCAGGCTTTCACGGTCTTCGGCCTGGATCGGGTCCTGCTTGAGCAGATCGCGCGCGCTGCTGAACGTGCCGAACAGCTGGCCATCGAGGTCGTTGCGATCGGTCACCACGATCAGCGTGGGATTGTGCATCGCCGGTTGTTGCAACAGCTTGCCCGCGTAGCAGACCATCGAGATGCTCTTGCCGGAGCCCTGGGTGTGCCACACCACCCCGGCCTTCTTGCTGCCAGGTGTGACCTCGTCGCCGTAAGTCGCGCGTTTCTCATCAACCCCGGCTGTAAGTTCTTCGGAGGCAATGACGGTCGCTTTCACCGCCTCACGAACGGCGTGAAACTGATGATACCCGGCGATCTTCTTGATCACCCGCTCGGCGTCGGTCTCGAACAGCACGAAGTAGCGCAGATAATCGAGCAACAGCGCCCGGTGGAAAAAGCCCCGCACCAGGGTTTCGAGCTGCCACTCCAGCAGGGGTTTGTCGTCTTCGTCCTTGATGGTGCGCCACGGCATGAAGCGCTCCTGATCCGCCGTCAGCGAGCCCACCCGCGCGGTGTAGCCGTCGCTGATGACGAGCGCTTCGTTGGTGATGAACAGGTCGGGGATTTCCGTCTTGTAGGTCTGTAGCTGGTTGAAGGCGCCGGTGATATCGGCGCTTTCACTGCTCGGGCTTTTCAGCTCGATCACCGCCAGCGGCAGGCCGTTGATAAAACAAACGATATCCGGGCGGCGGGGCTGTTTGCTGCCCTGTATGGTGAACTGGTTGATGGCGCGGAAACGGTTGGCCTTCACGCTCTCGAAATCAATCAGAAAGGCGTGGTCATAAATGACCTCGTCATCGCGCTTGTATTGCACCGGCACGCCGTTGAGCAGCCACTGGTGGAAGGCGCGGTTACTGAGTACGAGATCAGGGCTTTGCGGTTTACTGACCTGTGCCACGGCCTGCCGAACGGCGTCCTCCGGCAGCTGAGGATTGAGCCGAGCAATGGCCTTTTCGAGATCATTTGGCAGCAGAACCTGCTTGTAATCCTCGCGCTCCGGCGAGGCGCCGTCGTGGGCAATATCCGGCCCGTGGGCAGTTTCCCAGCCGGTGTCGCCAAACCACTCCAGACACAGCTGCTCCAGTTGATCTTCAGTCATCCCCACTCCCTTGCCACCTGCTGAAATCGTCAATACTCGTTGACACGTTTTGTGTCATCGCTATACTTCGCCGTAATACGCCCGGCGCCTCTTCACAGTTCACTGTGTACGCGCCGGTTCTCGTTTTTGCCTTCCTGTCCTGCTCATTTCCAGAGCCCCCACGACTGCCAATCGTCGATCAGACCACTGTCTCGAAGACTGACCGCACCGGACGCCGTCTGTGGAAAATCTTCCATGAGCGCACGAAAGCGCTGATGCCATTGCGAATTCGGGCAAATGATCCGCATCAGTTTCTGCATCAGGCAGAAATAGAAAAAGGGCCGCGCATTATTCAGCGCCTGCCAATAGGCGTTATCGGCAAGCGGGGCGGAACGCTCCAGCACGTTGATGTTCCATAGACGACTGTGATGCGCCGAAACGTTGCGGATGAAGTTCAGGCTTCGTAGCCATTCGGCCAGCGTATGGCCGTCCTTCGCGCCATACTTGGCGGCGATGCGATCCTGATCCGGTTGTTTCATGCCGGCATAGAGCTTCGACATCATGCCGAAATCCCACACCTCGACCGCCACCCAGATCGGTAACCGGCCATACTTGCCGAGATAGTGCGCGACGAAAGGCTCGCGGCGGGCACGGTGCAAATGCTGATGATATTTTTCCAGCCACAGTTGATGCCGGGTTCTGCCCTTGCCATATCCCTTTTTCAGTACCTGCTTGCTGAAATGGCCATGCAGGCACTTCGGGTTTTCGTGGGCATGAATGTCCTGCGCGCCCAGCAAATGCGCGATATCCACCCGCAGCGCCATTTCGATGCGCTCCAAGGCATCGAGTGCCAGCAGGCGCAGCTTCTTGTCGAACACGTAGAGATCTACCACCTCACGGAAATGGCTGTCGGCCACGAAGTCGTTAAGGCGACGCTTTACCAGCCGGCCGTCGTCATCCTGTGAGATTTCCAACTGCCGAAACGGATACCAATACCCGCTGAGCCGGTAATAGCCGATGCGTGCCAAATAGCTCAGCGCCGCCGCGCGGTCATCGATCTGAAGACCGCGCTCTTCAAGAATCGCGAGCTGCGCCTCAAACGATTTCCACGGTTTGGGCGCTGGAGTCACGCCGTGGCCTCCGGGTGTGCCTCTTCGGCTTCCGAAGGCGTCAGCTCGCCGGAGAGAAGCTTGGGGAGGAGGGTGTCGCGCATCGCAGCAAGCGAAGCCACCTCGTTACTATTTACTCTGATTAGCTCATCAAGGGCTTTGGCAGTTTTCTGAAAGGAAGACAGCACCCCATGAGGTGGTGCAAGCTGCGAGATACTCTTAAGGTTTTTTTGATTGATAGAACCAAAAACTGTTCCTTCAGAATCATACGACGAAAGCGCATGGCCAAGCTGAATGACAGAATAATAAGTAAAAGATGAGCAACCGGATTTATGTTTGATCGCTGCCAAACCACGTCCAATACAGCAATCAGTTAAAGCGATGTTGGTATCACCTACTGGGGCGCGCACACTCAGAAGTGTATCGTCCCACCTTGCCATTCGTTTAGGTTGCGTACAATACACTCGATTACTCGGAAACCTCTCTCCGAAATCTCTACGCCCTTGAAAAAAGGGTAGACCTTCGCCGGTTTCATTATAGGTATCTCCGGGTGGAGATTGGCCCATAGTCACATCAAACTCTTTGCCGACCGTTGATAATTCCCACCCTTCCGGAATCTCCCCCAGCTCACTGTCCTGCATTGCCGAGGGAAACAGCGCGGCGGTCTCATACAGCTCGTGGTAGCGCTCGGGATCTTCCCCGCGCAGCGCGTCGAGCTGCGCCGCCGTCTTGCCGGATATCGCCTGCATCGCGGCACGGTTCATGGTCGTTTCCAGATCGTCTATCGCGGGCCGCTCGTCCAGATCGGCGGCGTAACAGACGGGCGAGGCGGATTCATTGTCTGGTTGGAGCGCCTGCCAACGTTCGCGTGCGGCGATCTTGGCCTTGACCGGCTCGAAATCGACAAACCAGCTTTTGAACAGGGCTTGAGCCATCTGTTCGAGGGTTTGATTGATTCGATAATTTATTTCAATTTTATCATTTAAAGCCCAGATGACATCTGCAGCATGTCTCTGCTCTTTTATCGGCGGCAACAACACATGGAATGCTTTGACCTCTGGAAAATAAATTGTTTGATGCGTTGTGCCACGAGAAAACAGTGTATAGCTCGATCTTTCAGCAAACAAAATCGATGCTAGATAACGGTAATCGAGCTTATCCGAACAAACCCAGTTTACGAAATCCTGACTGGTAGCCATGGGTTGCCCCATGATTACTACATAGCCAATTGAGGCTGTGCGTGACAGACAAACGGTATTTTTAGGCAATAACCGGGCGGAAGAATTATCAATGCCAAGCTGGGTAGCATGTTGGTATGTATCTTGGATCACTTTTCCGTGATTGCTAGTTGCATCCTTGATACCTATCCATGGAATATCACCATCCCAGTATTCGGGGTATTTTCTGCTAGGTGTGTGGCCAGTTTCTAGGCGCGCTACGTCCGTCAACTTCGCCCATATCCAACCTTGTGGTGTTTGTGATTCTGGTTTACCCACAGATAATGCGATTCGACCGGGAATAACACCGTTAGTGGCATCACGCCCTCCTGTTTTAGTTTGATGCTTTTCAGATGTCATACCCAATTCCCCTGAGGTTCCGCTTGATCTCTCCTTCCAATCTGTCGCTTTCCTCGAACTGCTCTTTCAGCTGTGCTGTCAACCGCGCCATCTTCTCAGTAAACGGCTCGTCGTCCTCTTCCTGCGCTGCGGCGCCCACATAGCGCCCCGGCGTCAGTACGAAGTCGTGCTGTTCAATCGCGGCGAGGTCTTTTGAGGCGCAGAAGCCGGGCACGTCTTCAAAGGCGTCGGTGCGTTGCCACGTATGGAAGGTGTCGGTGATTCTGGCGATGTCTTCGCTTGTAAAATCGCGTAGTACGCGGTCGCGCATGTAGCCTTGCTGGCGAGCGTCGATAAACAGCACTTCGCCTTTACGTCGACGTTTTTCGACGCCGTTGGGCGAAAGACCGCCGGTTTTATCACGGGTCAGGAACCAGATACAGGCAGGAATCTGGGTGTTGGTGAAGAGCTGCCCCGGCAGGGCGACGATGCACTCGACCAGATCCTTTTCGACCAGGCGGCGGCGAATCTCGCCTTCACCGCCGCTGTTGGAACTCATCGAGCCGTTGGCGAGCAGCAGCGCCATGCTGCCCACGGGGGCGAGGTGATGCAGCATATGCTGCAGCCAGGCGAAGTTGGCGTTGCCCTTGGGCGGGGTGCCGTATTGCCAGCGCACGTCCTCGGCCAGCGACTCGTGCCACCAGTCCTTGACGTTGAACGGCGGGTTGGCCATCACGAAGTCGGCGCGCAGGTCGGGGTGCTGGTCATTCAGAAAGCTGTCGGCGTTTTTCTTGCCGAAGTTGAAGTCGATGCCGCGAATGGCCATGTTCATGGCGGCCAGTCGCCAGGTGGTCGGGTTGGACTCCTGCCCGTAGATGGACACGTGCTTTTTCTGCTCGGTGGGGTCGTAGTGGTGCTCGCGGGCGTGCTCTTCGATGAACTTGTCGGAAGAGACAAAGAACCCCCCAGAGCCCATCGCCGGATCGTACACGCGGCCCTTGTAGGGCTCCAGCATCTCGACGATCAGCGAAACGATGCTCTTGGGCGTGTAGTACTGCCCGCCCTGCTTGCCTTCGGCCAAGGCAAACTGGCCGAGGAAGTATTCGTAGACGTGGCCGAGAATATCCTTGCTGCGCAGATTCAGCGGTTCGCCATCGAGCATTGGTTGGGTAAAGGAAGTATCCGAAAAGGAATTGATCAACCCGATCAGCTTGTCGTTATCGACCTGGAAGCGGCTGATGCCTTCCAGCACGCCCTTGAGCTTGTCGTTGCTCTTCTCGATGGCTTCCAGCGCGTTGTCGATCAGCCAGCTCACCGAGCGCAGGCGCACGTCTTCACCCTTGCTGTTTTGCCAGAGCACCGTGCCAGTGGATAGTGCGGCGCTCTCTTTCAGCGTGCTCCAACGCGCCTCTTTGGGCACCCAGAACACGTTGGCCTCGCGGTAGTAGTCGAGGATCTCCAGTTCATCTTCGAGCGCCTGCTGGTACTCGGCGTCGCTGTCGTAATCGTCGCGCGGCAGGAAGTAGATGTTGTCGTCGGCGTCATCCTTGAACAGCGCCAGCAGCTCGCGTTGGCGCTCCTCGAACGCGTCGGAGACGTACTTCAAGAAAATCAGCCCCAGCACCACGTGCTTGTAGTTGGCGGCATCGAGGTTGTTGCGAAGCTTGTCGGCAGCGCTCCAGAGCTTGTCTTCAAGCGCTTTCAAAAATTGCTGTTCGGTGGTGGCCATGCGGGTCTCTTGTGTGTCGATTCAGGCGCGATCGATGCCGCGCAAAATAACTATATGTGCCTGCTAATGTAACCGGTCGGTTTACACAATGCGATGGTTGTTCTTGTCAGACGGGGGGCTGATTAGTGGGCAAATCAACGTATGAAGCATATCTTGTTGGAGTTATGAAGCGAGTCAGGTGAAAGTGCTTTTCGTGAATCCTGGCTGCCTGCATATAGCGAAAAACCCCGATGACACTCACTGAGGTTGAGGCGCCGACCTGGCATCCGTAGTCCATTTGCCATGAGTTTTGAGCTATCTTCGCTTGTTAATTCAAGTGCTCAATGGCGTACTCACTCCATATTCTGAATCTGCTCCCGCATCTGCTCGATCAATACCTTCAGTTCCACCGCACAGCGGGTGGTTTCTGTGACGGCCGCCTTGGAGGAGAGGGTGTTGGCTTCGCGGTTGAGTTCCTGCATCAGAAAGTCCAGCCGACGGCCAACAGGGCCCTTTTGTGTCAGTTGCCGCTCTACTTCGGCGACGTGGGTATCCAGTCGGTCGAGCTCTTCGGCCACGTCGGATTTCTGAGCAATCAGGGCCATTTCGGCTTCAAGCCGGTTGGGGTCGAGTTCGGCTTTGGCATGCTCTAGCCGGTCGAGGATCAGTTGGCGCTGGCGTTCCAGTACGGCGGGCAGGTGGGTGCGTACTTCAAGCACCTGTTCACGAATGCCGGTCAGGCGATCACGGATCAGTTCGGCGAGTCGATCGCCCTCCCGGGCGCGGCCGGCGTTCAGATCGGTCAGTGCCTCGTCGAACAGGGCAAGTGCCTCTCTTTTCAGTGCGTCTTCATCCAGCCCTTCACTGACGGTCACGCCGGGGTAGTCCAGCAGGGCCAGCGTATCCGGCATCGGGCTTTGGGGCAGTCTGCGTTGCAGGGCTTCCAGCGTTTCGGCGAGGGTTTCAAGTCGGGTGTGATTCAGGCTCAGGCTGGATGTGCCTTCCAGGCGTTCAAAGCGCAGGTGGCATTCCACCTTGCCACGAGAGAGGGCCTTGCGGAGTTTTTCCCGGTAGTGGGGTTCCAGATCGCGCAGGGCTTCCGGTAGACGAAAATGCGGCTCGAGGTAGCGCTGGTTGACCGAGCGAAGCTCAAGAGTCAGCGTGCCCCAGTCGGTGTCGCGGCGCTGGCGGGTAAAGGCGGTCATGCTATAGGCCATGAAGGGCTCCGTGGTATCGGGTGCGGGGCCGAAACGTGGCCCGAATTGCAACCAGTGTAACGGATTCCTGGCCCGGGACGTGTAGAATGGGTGCCCTTTGCGGGTGGAATATCTGCCCGGCACGCTTCAAGGAGAGATGTACATGCGCCCGAGTGGACGTACCCCCGATGCCCTGCGCGAGATCAGGCTCACCCGTGAGTTTACCCGGTATGCCGAAGGCTCGGTGCTGGTAGAGTTCGGTCATACCCGTGTGCTGTGTAATGCCACGGTCGAGACAGGCGTACCCCGCTGGCTGCGCGGCAAGAATCAGGGCTGGGTAACGGCAGAATACGGCATGCTGCCCCGTGCGACCCATTCCCGCAGTGGTCGGGAAGCGGCTCGTGGCAAGCAGGGCGGCCGCACGCTTGAAATTCAGCGTTTGATCGGCCGTAGCCTGCGTGCGGCGGTGGATCTCAAGAAGCTGGGCGAGTTCACCATTACGGTCGATTGTGATGTATTGCAGGCTGATGGCGGCACCCGCACGGCGTCGATTACCGGCGGCTGTGTGGCGCTGATGGAGGCGATCCGTCACATGCAGCGCAAGCGTCAGATCAAGAGTGATCCTTTCAAGCAGCTGATCAGCTCGGTATCGGTGGGGATCTACAAGGGGACGCCGGTGCTGGATCTGGATTATGACGAGGATTCTCGTGCCGATACCGATCTGAACGTGGTGATGGCCGAAGATGGCGGGCTGATCGAGGTGCAGGGCACCGCCGAGCAGGCGGCATTTTCACGGCTGGAGCTTAACGCGATGCTGGATCTGGCCGAGAAGGGTGGACGGGAGTTGTTTACCCATCAGCGCGAAGCGCTGGGCATACCGCAATAAGTCAGCGCTGTCGCAATGCGTTCAAGGCAGTGATGTTCTATCGATCGGGGCTTGTTCTGAGCCCCGATGCCAGCTGACGAAAAGCGTGGATCGCCTTTCCAGGCACCTTTTCCGGAGTGTCGCTACCGGCGACCCAAAGGGCTGCGTTCATCGCCGCGCCATTTAACAGTCGAGCGGTGGCCTCAACGTCGACCGGCTTGATGAAGCTTTCATCCATGAGTCTGCCAAGCGTTGTCATCGTGGCCTGCAGACAGCGATTCTGGCTGGGCCATTGCGCTGGATCGCCCAGTACCGAGGGGCCGTCAAGCAAAACGATGCGTTGTATCTCCGGATCAAGCGCGAGCTCGATATAAGCTTCTCCCTCTTTCATCAGTGCTTCCCAGCTGTTCGTTTGACGCTGGCCGATTTCATGGGCCTGCATTGCCATATCGCTGTCAATCTCTTCAACAACCGCGGCAAGCAGGCCACGCTTGTCCCCGAAATGATGATAAAGCGCGCCACGAGTGAGGCCGGCTCGGGCAGTAAGGTCATCCATCGAGGCACCGGCATAGCCTTTCTCGGCAAAGGCAGATCGTGCTGCCTTGATCAGGTTGGCGCGTGTTTCCTTCAGCATCTCTGCGCGACTGCGTCTGGTCATGTTAAACCCTGCACCTGTTTTCCCCGCCCAGCGACACGCGCTGTATCAACGTCATGGTTATTCGGCCGCGATTCGCTCGGGCGATCTTCTTTTCGTATCCGGTCAGGTGGGCAGTCGCGAAGATGGCTCTCCCGAGCCAGATCCTGAACGTCAGGTGTCGCTGGCTTTCGAGAACCTCAAGGCAGTTCTGGCCGCGGCGGACTGCGGACTGGAAGACCTTGTCGACGTAACGACCTTTCATACCGATCCGGAAAATCAGATCGAGACTGTCATGGCAATCAAGGACACGCATTTTCCTGCCGCACCCTATCCCAACTGGACGGCCGTCGGCGTGACCTGGCTTGCGGGCTTTGATTTTGAAATCAAGGTAGTGGCACGTATTCCCGGGTCATGTTGAACCGGGTGTGTTGCGGTCAGCAGTTTAATTCCAGGGTAGGGTGCCAGTGATGGGCATGGTCAGCTGATCCGATTGATCCGACCCGTCAGCCGCACAACGACACGGCGCCGACGGCTTATCGCTGTCGGCGCCGTTGCGCGAAGGGACCGAGTGAATAACCAAAAGCGGTCGATCACGGTCGGGCCGTCATCGATGGCAGGAATCAGAGCTCCAGATCGTACTCGATGATCAGCGGGGCATGCTCCGAGAAGGTGGCGCTGGTATCAATCCAGGCATCCTTCACGTTGCGCTGCAGGTTGGGGCCCACGACCTGGTAGTCGAGGCGCCAGCCGTCCTGACGCTGGCGGGGCAGCTCATCATGGAGCTTCGGCCAGTAGGTGTAGTGGCCGCCGTCGCGCTTGATCTCGCGGAAGGTGTCGATAAAGCCCATCGGGCCGAAGACCTGATCCATGAAGGCGCGCTCTTCAGGGCGAAAGCCCGGCGTTCCCTGGTAGTCCGCCCAGTGGGCCAGATCGATGGTCTTGTGGGCGATGTTCCAGCTGCCGCAGAAGATGTACTCGCGGCGCTTGCGACGCACCTTGTTGAGGTATTCGCTGTACTGGGTAATGAAGCGCTGCTTGGCATGGGGTTCTTCCGGCATCAGGAAGGACACCACGCTGAACTTGTCGTAATCGGCCTGCAGAAAGCGGCCTTCACTGTCGCACTGCTCGAACCCGACGCCGTACATGATGGCCTTGGGAATCTTCTTGCAGTAAAGCCCGACGCCTGAAAAGCCATCCTGTTCTGCGTCGAGGAAGTAGCCCTCATAGCCCTGCGGGTACAGCAGTTCTTCTTCGAACTCGAAGCTTTTGGCCTTGAGGTTCTGAACACAGACGACATCGGCATCCTGGTTGGCAAGCCAGTCGAGAAATCCCCTCTCGACGGCGCCCCGGATACCATTAACGTTGATGCTGGCGATTTTCATACGTGGTCCCTTGTTTTACGCGCGTGTATGATACCCGAGCTTTTAACATTTTGGTAAACGACCGGTATGAAAGGGGTGGGCATGCTTGATTATCAGCGGGAATTCATTGAATTCGCGATATCCGAAAACGCACTGGCCTTTGGCGAGTTTACCCTGAAATCCGGTCGGATCAGTCCTTATTTCTTCAATGCCGGTCGTTTTCATACCGGTCAGGCCCTCGATATGCTGGGCCGCTGCTACGCGAGCGCCATTGCGCGTGCAACGCTTGATATTGATGTGGTCTTCGGGCCGGCCTACAAGGGTATTCCGCTTGCGGCAGTCACCAGCCTGTCACTGGCCACCCATCATGACCGTAATCTGCCCTTTGCGTTCAATCGCAAGGAAGCCAAGGATCACGGCGAAGGTGGCACGATTGTCGGTGCCGAGCTCGCTGGCCGGGTGCTGATCGTGGATGATGTCATTACGGCCGGTACGGCAATCCGTGAAGTCATGACCCTCATTCAGGGTGCTGGTGCCCGGGCAAGTGGCGTGGTCGTCGCGCTGGATCGGCAGGAACGCGGTCAGGGCGGTGAAAGCGCCATTCAGGAAGTTGAACGTGAATTCGGCATGCCGGTGGTGCCGATCGTGACACTGGACCTGATTCTTGAATACCTTGAGCAGCATGCAGGGCAGGCCCTGCAGGGCCATGCCGAGGCCATTCGGGACTACCGTGACCGCTACGGCGTCACCGCATAACGCGAGCCTGACTGTTCGAACTACCGGCGTATTACTGCGCCTCTTACTCAGGATGACCCTCATGAAAAAAATTGTCTCATGCCTCGCAGGCCTCGGGCTAGCAGTTGCTGCCTCGAATGCCTTTGCCCTGAGCGTCAACGCCAACGGCAGCTCCAACGGCACCCAGGTCAGTGCCAGTCAGGGCCTGTTTCCGGGCCTGACTGCGGGTGTCGGTTATTTTGAAACCGATGATGCTGGCCATACCAACAAGGCGTACTCCGGCTCACTGATGTTTTCACCCTATACCCCCATTGTCGATTTAAGCGTCGGGGCACGTTACCAGTACTGGGACGCGCATGATGGTGATGGTGGCGGTGTGGGCCTGGGCGGGTCTGCCTATGTCGATACGCCCATTCCGCTGGTCTCCGTGGGGGGTTACGGATTTTATACGCCGGACGGTCTGACCCATGGTGATTACCAGAAAGGGTACGAATACGGCGCTCAGCTGCGTGCCAACCTGGTGGCCAACACCTACGGCTATGTAGGCTATCGCTATGTGCGGGCGGATTTTGACAATCACAGTGAGAGCACCATCGACAGTGGCCCGGTCTTCGGCGTCAGCGTCGGGTTCTGATGCTGGATATCGTGCTGTACCAGCCGGAGATACCGCCGAACACCGGCAACATCATCCGGCTGTGTGCCAATACCGGGTTCAGGCTCCATCTGATCAAGCCCCTGGGTTTTGTGCTGGATGACAAGCGGCTGCGCCGTGCGGGGCTTGATTACCATGAGTGGGCGCGAGTCAGCGTTCACGAGGATCTGGAGGCCTTCATGGAGGCTGTTGCGCCTGAGCGGGTCTTTGCGGTCACTACCCGAGGGCGCACGAGCTACACCGAGGCCGGGTTTCAGCCTGGTGATGCCCTGATGTTCGGCCCGGAAACCCGTGGACTGCCCCAGGCCATGATCGACGCCCTGCCGGAAGCGCAGCGGTTGAGGATTCCGATGCTGCCCGACAGTCGCAGCCTCAACCTGTCCAATGCCTGCGCCGTACTGGTCTTCGATGCCTGGCGTCAGCTGGGGTTTGATGGAGCAGTGGATCTCGCGTGGGCGCCGTAACGGCGCACGCCGGCTGCAGGAGATAACGCGGCAGGCCGCGCTATCTCCGGGATGGGCTCTGGTGAGTGCTGGCTGCTACATGTTCGGGTAGTTGGGGCCGCCCCCGCCTTCCGGTACGGTCCAGTCGATATTCTGTGCCGGGTCCTTGATGTCACAGGTCTTGCAGTGCACGCAGTTCTGGAAGTTGATCTGAAAGTACGGCTTGCCGTCCTTTTCGACGACTTCATACACGCCGGCAGGGCAGTAGCGCTGTGCCGGCTCATCAAAGTGCGGCAGGTTCTGCTCGATCGGCACCGAGGCATCAATCAGGCGAAGATGACACGGCTGGTTTTCTTCGTGATTGGTGTTGGACAGATACACCGATGAGGTCTTGTCAAACGACAGGACGCCGTCTGGTCTGGGATAGTCAAACCGCGGGCTGTCAGCGGCTTCCTTCAGTTGCTGGTCGTCGCGCTTTTCGTCATGCAGGCGCGGCAGCCTGCCTCCGAGCTTTTGATCGAGCCAATTGCGGGCGCCGCCCATGAACGTGCCATGCTTGTGGATGGCCGGCCCGAAGCTGGCATTTTTCCTGAGTTCCTGCCCGGCCCAGCTCTCCGACCAGCGGCTGGCAAAGCCTTCCAGATCATGGCCACCTTCATCACCCTGAGTGAAGGCATCGATAAGGGTATCCGCGGCCACCGTGCCGGACTTCATGGCGAGGTGGATGCCCTTGATGCTGGCAAAGTCGAGTGTGCCGGCGTTGCAGCCCAGCAGCATTCCGCCGGGGAAGGTCATTTTAGGGAGGCAGTTATGGCCGCCCTTGGTAATGGCGCGGGCACCATAGGCAACGCGCGTGCCCCCCTTCAGCGTCTCGGCAAACAGCGGGTGATGTTTCATGCGCTGAAATTCATCGAACGGTGACAGATGCGGGTTGCTGTAGTTGAGGTCGACGATCAGCCCGACCATGACCTGCTGGTCATCACCGTGGTACAGGTAAAAGCCGCCCTGGGTCGTCTTGTCCAGTGGCCATCCGCTGCCGTGTACCGCCTTGCCGGGCTGGTACTGGTCGGCGGGAATGTCCCACAGTTCCTTGAATCCGATGGCGTAGTGCTGCGGGTCACGGCCTTCATCAAGCCGGTAGTGAGAGATCAGCCGCTTGCCAAGATGGCCGCGTGCGCCTTCGGCAAACAGGGTATAACGTGCCCGCAGCTCCATGCCCGGCATGTAGTTGTCGCCTGGGGTGCCATCAGCGTCAACGCCCATGTCGCCGGTCACGATGCCCTTGACGACATTGTCTTCAATGATCAGGTCTTTGGCAGCAAACCCCGGCAGAACATCCACACCCAGAGCCTCGGCCTGTTCGGCCAGCCATCGGCACAGATTACCGGCGCTGACGATGTAATACGGATTGTCCGCCATCATGTTATGCATGCTGGGCGGCACCAGGGCATGAGGCAGCTGCTGTCCGCCGGTGCTGTCCTTCAGCCACCAGGCTTCGTCCTGGGTGACGGCTGTCTTGAGCGGCGCGCCCTGCTGTTTCCAGTCGGGAAACAGTTCCGCGAGGGTGCGCGGATTCATGATGGCGCCCGACAGGATATGCGCGCCGACTTCCGAGCCCTTTTCAATCACGCAGACGGTGAGCTCCCGCTCATCGGCCTGTGCCTGTTGCATCAGGCGGCAGGCCGATGACAGCCCGCTGGGGCCTGCGCCCACGATGAGAACGTCAAACTCCATGACGTCACGTTCGATCTCTTCCACGGTGTCTCCTTGCTGCTGTCACGGTCCATGGCACTGTTGTCTTGTCGCCGACTCATCCGGCCGGCGTATGGCGAGGCGCTGCATCAAGATGGCAGGCTCGTTGATTACATCGATTATCCGGGGACCCTGACGGTCTGTGGCCCAGGCCGGGCGATCATCGGGATTCTACCCGATGAGTCGTGTTCGGCTGACCCAAAGTGGCGTCCAGGTCTGCATCTGTTCTCTTCGGCAGGACATGTCCGCCGCCGATTTGCCCGTCGCGCTGTTTCCAGTGTGGTTACAGGTAGCAGGTCATGAAACGCGAGTTCGAATCTGCAGTGTAGTGGGCAAAGGGCGGGCACTCGACAAATCCGAAGGCCGCGTACAGACGATGCGCCGGTTCGAAGTAGGGATGCGCCCCGGTTTCAAGGCTGACCTGCGTATAACCGCGTCGAGTAGCCTGCGCGATCAGGTGAGTGAGCAATTGCCGTGCAACGCCCTGGCGAAGAAAGGCCGGCGCGGTGCGCATCGACTTTATTTCACCGGTGTGTTCATCGAGGGCCTTCAGGGCACCAAGACCACACAGCCGTTGATCCTGCCACAGGCTGTATACCGTGACATTGCTGCCAGTGAGGCCGCTCAGGTCCAGTGCATGCCGGCTTTCCGGCGGGCTGGTGCCTTCCATTTCACTCAGGTGGTAGCGAATCAGGGCCCGGGTATCGGGGTGTGTCAGGTCATCTTCGATCAACTGCATCATGCTCTCCATCTCGGGGCGGGCCGTTATTGCGGGTTCGCTACACTCGCCTCGATATATCATAATGGCACCCCCCGTGCCTTCAACCCAGTGGTGTGTCCATGTCCAGTATTCGCGAGCGTATCGCCGGTTTGAATCCGCGCCAGCAGGAGGCTGTTCGCTTCATTGATGGCCCGTGCCTGGTACTGGCCGGGGCCGGTTCCGGCAAGACCAGCGTGATCACGACCAAGATTGCCTACCTGGTGCTGGAGTGCGGCATGAGCGCGCGCCGGATTGCCGCCGTTACCTTCACCAACAAGGCCGCCCGCGAGATGAAGGAGCGGGTGCAGTCGATGCTGCCGGGCAAGTCCGGCCACGGGCTGACGGTCTCGACCTTCCACACCCTGGGGCTCAACATCATTCGCGCCGAGCTTAAAACCCTGGGCCTGCGGCCCGGGTTTTCGCTGTTTGATCCGGAAGATGCCAAGGCCCTGCTGAGGGATCTGATGAACAAGGATGCCCAGGTGGATGCCGACCAGATCAACAAGGTGCAGGGCATCATCTCCCAGTGGAAGAACGATCTGGTGCTGCCCGGTCAGGCGCTGTCTCATGCCGAGACCGAGGATGACGCTTACGCCGCTCGGGTCTATGAGCATTACGTACGCCACCTCAAGGCCTACAACGCGGTCGATTTTGATGACCTGATCATGCTGCCGGCGACGTTGTTCGAGCGTCATCCCGAGGTGCTGGCCAAGTGGCGCCGCCGTATTCACTACATGCTGGTGGATGAATACCAGGACACCAACTCCAGTCAGTACCAGCTGGTACGCATGCTGATGGCCGAGCGTGAAACCTTCACGGTCGTGGGCGACGATGACCAGTCGATCTATGCCTGGCGCGGTGCCCGGCCGGAAAACCTGGTACAGCTGGGGGAAGACTTTCCCCGCCTTAACGTGATCAAGCTGGAGCAGAATTACCGCTCGACCTCCATCATCCTGAACGCGGCCAATACCCTGATTGCCAATAACCCGCACGTGTATGAAAAGGCGCTGTGGTCAGACAAGGGGCGAGGCGATTCGATTCGGGTGATCGTCAATCGCAATGAAGAGGCGGAAGCCGAGCGGGTGGCCAGCGAAATCCTGACTCGACGCATCAAGGAATCCGCCCAGTGGCGCGATTTCGCCGTGTTGTACCGCGGCAACTTTCAGGCACGTATTCTGGAACTCAAGCTGCAGCACTATCAGATACCCTACAAGCTCTCCGGCGGCACCTCGTTTTTCTCGCGTAACGAGATCAAGGACGCCATGGCGTACCTGCGGCTGTTGATCAATCCGGCAGATGACAATGCCTTTTTACGCATCGTGAATGTACCACGCCGCGAAATCGGGCCCACCACGCTCGAGAAGCTCGCCAACTACGCCAGCGGCCGTGGTGTCAGTCTGTTTGATGCCTGTCATGAAATGGGCCTGCAGGAGGTGCTGGCGGAGCGGGCGATCGATCGACTGGGACGATTTGCCCATTTCATCGACCGGGTCCGCAAGCGCATGGATCAGAACGAGGCCATGCCGGGCATTCGTCAGATGTTTCTGGAAATGGATTACGAAGCCTGGCTGTTTCAGAATGCCAGCTCGCCGGTCGTGGCTGAAAAGCGCATGGCCAACGTCTGGACCCTGCTCGACCAGCTCGAGAAGTCGATGGCTCGTGAAGATGAAGAGGCCGATGAAACCGACGACGTGGAAGCAGCCATCTCGCGGCTGGTACTGCGCGATATCCTCGACCAGCAGGCCCAGGAAGATGATACCGACAAGGTGCAGCTGCTGACCATGCATGCCTCCAAGGGGCTGGAGTTTCCGCATGTGTATGTCATGGGGCTGGAAGAGGATCTGCTGCCGCATCGTAATGCCATTGATGCCGGTGATATCGAGGAAGAACGCCGCCTGGCATATGTTGGCATTACCCGTGCCCGGCAAACCCTGACCCTGACGCTGGCACGCCAGCGCAAGGCCTACGGCGAAATGCTCAACTGTACGCCCAGCCGCTTTCTGGACGAGCTGCCCCAGGAGGATCTGGACTGGGAGGGCCGGCCGGACAAGGAAGACCCGGAGAAGAAGCGCGAACGGGGCACCAGTGCCATTGCCGGGTTGCGGTCGCTGCTGGGGTAGAGGGCACCACGACCCCGGTGGGTGGGGATGCGACTAAATAATGGTCTGGCACTTCGCTATATTGTATAGCTATATGCCCGAGACAAGGGTAGGGTAAATGTCTCGGGCCGCGCCAGTTACATGCCTTTTTACTGCATCAGCGGTCCTGCAATGGAACAAACCTCATCAGGTGATGCCATGGGCAGTTCTGTTTCGATGCACCTTCCCCCTGCCTTTGAATGGCAGCATCAGATTACGCATGACATTACGGAACACCAGCGTGTGATTTCCGGCGCCCCTTTTCATTATCAGCAATTATCCAGCGAGCCCTTTCATGGCACGGTGACCGAGATCAAGCTGGGCCGTTTGAAGCTGTTCAGGGATATGCTGTCGACGGATGTGTTGAAAAGCGGCACGCTGGATCGGCATACCCTGTGCGTGAGTATGCCGCTGTCACCGCATCGTGCGCCGCTGCGCTGTATGGGGCATGTGTTCGAACAGGCCGGCATGCTGGTTTCCCATGGCCACCGGCTGCCGGAGCTGTGCGCGCCCGGAGGCGTTACGGTGCTGGTCATTGGTCTGGCGTTCGACTATCTGGCCGCCCTGATGGATGCCCAGTCGTGTGCGCCGGTGGTGATTGAGCCGTTTCATCGTCCCCTGACGGCGCGGGATGGCCTCTGGCGGCTGGCACGCCAGTTTGGTGAGGCCAACGCGCAGACCCTGTTGCAGCATAATCCGCTCTGGCGACGTGAGCTTCACGATGCGTTGATCATGGCACTGGTGGACAAGCTCTCCTGTGAGGAGGTGCACCACCTGACGCCTTCCTATCGTCAGCGTGTCGTTGATCGGGCGCGTGATCTCATTGCAGCCCAACCGGATCAGCCGGTATCCATCCTGACGCTGTGCACCGACATCGGGGTCAGCCGCCGCAAGTTGCAGTACTGCTTTCAGACCTGTCTGGGCATGAGCCCCGTCAGCTACATCAAGCTTTTTCGCCTCAATGCCGTTCAGCGCGTGTTGTCTACGGCCGATCATCTTACTCGTGTGCAGGATGAAGCGGCGCGCTGGGGATTTTTTCATATGGGGCGGTTTGCCACCGAATATCGACAGTTCTTCGGTGAGCGTCCTTCCGAAACCCTGGTCAGGGCACAGCGCAAGGCAGGGTAGGCATTTTTCTCTCCTTTCATGACCGGTGGCGAGCCCTTTTGCCGTCGGCCTGACACTTACGTCCAGAACATATGTCCTGCTCGTCATCGCTCCGGGATGCGCTGCCCCCTGCGCATGGCTCAGGGCGTCCTGTCCCCCCCCCCGACTACCCGGTCGACGAGGTAGGCCAGGGGATCAGCGACTAAAGGTACAGACATATCCTGCCAAATCCGGATAACGCCAGGAGGCGCCACGTTTATACAGTGAAGACATAACAATCATAACGTTGAAGGTGCCTCATGAAACGAACCCTGATCGTTCTATCCGCCGCCCTGGGCCTGACCGCCATACTGCCTGCCTACGCCACCGAAAACGGCTCTCCCACTACCGCGATGGGGGCCTATGACTTCGGTTCCGGATTTATGCCGCCCTCTGACACAGATACCTTCGGCTTTCGAGTCGCCTACTACAGCACCGATGATCTGCGGTTGAACGATGGCTCTCGTTCCCCCAACGATTTCTCGCTGGATGTGCTGTCGGTCGGTGTTTCTTATATCCACATGACCGATGACACCCTGTTTGGTGGCCGGTACGGCTTTGGTGGGGTGGCTCCCTTTTTCAGGATGGATGCCTCGCTTGATGTCAACGCCAACGGCAGGACGGTGTTTCAGGATGATGCCACCGTCACCCGCCAGGCGGATTTTCAGTTCCTGCCACTGATACTGGCCTGGACGCCGACCCCGGGCATGGGGGTGATGGCCCAGTTCCAGGTGCAGGCCCCGACCGGGGATTACGACGAAAACCGTCTGATCAGCCCGGGGCTTAATCACTGGGCCTTCTCGCCCATTTTCGGCATCAGTTACATCACTTCCAGCGGTCTTGAGCTTTCCAGCCTGTCCCAGTTCGATATCAATACCCGCAACCACGACACCGACTACCGAAGCGGCGTCGAGTACCGAAACGAGTTTGCAGCAGGCCAGCATGTCGGCCCCTATACCGTGGGGATGGGCGGCTATTACTACCACCAGATTACCGATGACGATGGCAGTTCACTGACCAGCAATGACGGTAACCGGGCCCGCGTCTGGGCCCTGGGGCCCGCGATCAGCTTCTTCGAGCCCGGCCTGCCGTCGGTCTGGTTTCACGCTTACAAGGAATTTGGCGCGCGTAACCGAACCGAGGGCTACAACATTGCCCTTCGCATTGGCCAGAGCTTCTAGGAGGCTGACATGACTGATATGACGCATCGTGTCGCAGGCAAGCGAGAAGGCTGGGTGCTGGTACTGGCCAGCAGCCTGACCATCGTGGGATCCGTGATGGTGGCGCCTGTCCTGCCCAAGATGATGGCCGAGTTCGCACCGACCATGCCGGATGCCCCCCTGTGGGTAGCGATGGCCCTTACCGGACCTGCACTGGCAATTGCCCTGTTTGCTCCCATTGCCGGCTGGCTGGCTGACCGTTATGGCCGGGTTCGATTACTGACGTTCGGGGCACTGTTGTACGGCCTGCTCGGTGCCTTGCCGGCCCTGCTGGATCAATTGATGGCCATCGTGGGTGTACGGCTTCTTTTCGGGTGTGCCGAGGCCATCATCATGACCTGCTGCACGGCATTGATAGCCGATTACTGGAGTGGTGAGCGGCGGCTTCGGTACGTCAATCGTCAGGTGATCGCCATTGCGGTCGTCGGCGCGCTTTTCTTCATGCTTGGCGGCATGCTGGGTGAGCACCATTGGCGTACGCCGTTTTATCTATACCTGCTGCCGCTTCTGCTGCTGCCGTTCATTGCCAGAATACTGTGGGAACCCTCTCGGGCCCGTCCGGCTGAAGGCGGTGCGCCCGCCGCCGTACAGGGGGCCGTGTCGCCGCGGCCCCTGCTGGTCGGCTTCTTCCTGGTCTGCTTTGGCATGATCGTGACCATGGCCATGCCCGTTAATGCACCGGGGCTGCTGGTCGGGATCGGCATCACCTCAAGCACCCTGATTGGCCTGGCGAGCGGGCTGGGGCTTCTGTCATCGCTGGTCGGCGCGCTGCTGTGGCCTCTGACCCGGCGAACCCTGGGTGTGTCGGGGTGCAACGCCCTGTTGATGGCATTGATGGCCGTCGGGTTGCTGGGGGTGGTGCGTGCGCCGACCTACAACCTGATGCTGACCGCCATGGTCATTCACGGCATCGGCTCCGGCATGCTGGTGCCCAACTCGATGGCGCCGGTCATGGAGGCGCTTACACAGCGTACCCGTGGTCGTGGCATGGGCTTTTATACCGGATTTCTGTACATCGGCCAGTTTGTCAGTCCGCTGGTGATATCCGGGATTGCGGCGGCCCTTTCATCCGGTACGAACATGGCGATTTCGGTACTGGCCGGCCTCAGTATGCTGTATGCCTTCGGGTGGCTGTTGAGTGCCCTGGTACTGCGGCCTCGGCACGCCATGCAGCCCTGAGGGGTGCTGTGTAACAGGGAACCGTGATCCGGCTCCCGTCTTTCATTTTCAGGAGTAGCACTATGAGCGACGATATTCATCACCTGCTTGATACCAGCGATGGGCTGGCGATCGGTGAACAGGTAGCACGAGGTGACGTGGCTCCCCGCGATCTGCTTGATGCCGTCATTACGCGCATCGAAGCCGTTGATCCTGCGATCAATGCGGTAGTGGATCATCTGTATGACGATGCCCGAGCGTCGCTTGAACACCCCTTTACCGCGAAGATGCCCTTTGCGGGCGTTCCCACGTTGATCAAGGATCTCTTCTCGCCGGTCAAGGGTGCCCTGATGACCAATGGATCGATCAGTGCAGGCGATATGCGGGTGCCCTTCGATGATGAAGTCGTCAGCCGGCTCAGGCGTGCCGGTGTGGTGCTGGTTGGCACCACTACGGCCCCGGAATTCGGCACTTCGTACACGACCGAATCAACGCGCCTTGGTGCGACGCGCAACCCCTGGAATACCGACCACAGTGCCGGGGGCTCAAGTGGCGGCGCGGCCGCCCTGGTGGCGGCCCGGGTAGTGCCCTTTGCGCATGGCAATGATGGCGGCGGGTCTCTGCGTGTGCCGGCGTCCTGCTGTGGCGTGTTCGGCTTCAAGCCCAGTCGGGGGGTCATGCCCTCCGGCCCGATGACCGGTGAAGGCTGGGCCGGCATGAGTACCGCACATGTGATTACCCGTTCGGTCCGTGACAGTGCGGCCCTGCTGGATGCCTCCGCCGGCATGGATACGGGGGCACCGTATGCAGCGCCTCGCCCGGATACCACGTATCTGGCCTCGGCCGGGCGCAGGCCGGAAGCACTGCGTATCGGTGTAATCGAGGGCCGTGAGCTGTCCCCTGAAGCGAAGGACGTGGAAGAGCAGACCATTGCCCTGTGTGAAGCCCTGGGCCACCGTGCCGAGCGGGTCACGCTGCCGCTCAACTGGGATGAGTTCTATGATCGCTGCTTCGATATCATTGGCCCGAACACGCGGCAATACCTTGATATGGTGGGTGAGCAGCGTGGCAGGGCCGTGGCCATGGACGAACTGGAGCCACGTACCCGCGTCATCCTGCGTGAGCGGGGCAGTATCAGTGCGCCCCGTTATATCTCGGCGGTGAGTTACATTCATGCCCTTGGGCGCGCCATGGCCACGGCGATGACCGATATTGACGTTATCCTGTCGCCCACGCTGAGCCGTCAGCCCCCGAAAATCGGGACGCTGGATGCCTTTGATGAGCGTCTGAGTCTGGATGACATCATCCACGCCTTTCACAGCTATAGCCCGTTTACGGCGCTGGCCAACGCTACGGGCCAGCCGGCCATGTCGGTCCCGCTGTTCTGGACGCCTGATGGCCTGCCGCTTGGCAGCCACTTTGGCGGACGATTCGGGGAGGAAACACGGCTGTTTTCCCTGGCGGCGCAGCTGGAAGAGGCGCGGCCCTGGGCCGGGCGTATTCCCCCGATCAACGCCTGCCAGTAAGCGTGCGTTGCGGAAAGCATCGCTGATGGTCCGTGATTGCAGACCCCGGCCTGATGAGCGCGTTGCTTGTCAGGCCGGGGTCCGGGCCATGCCGTTCATTGAACTGTATGACCCTGAACAGGAGCTATCCGTGCCCGCGTCGAGTCGGCATCGAGATGATTACAGGCTGGAGATGTCGTATTCCTTGCAGCTAATATTGTTATGTTATAACATTTTATTAAAGGAGTGATTTACTACATCCAACCTGTGCCAGTGAGAGGTCCCATGAAAACACGTGCCGCGATTGCCTGGGCGCCCAACCAGCCACTCGAGTTCGAGGAGGTTGATCTTGAAGGCCCGAAAGCGGGCGAGGTGCTGGTTCGAATCGTGACAACCAGCCTGTGCCACACCGATATGTTCACCCTGTCGGGCAAGGACCCTGAAGGCCTGTTTCCCTGCGTGCTGGGGCATGAGGGCGTGGGCATTGTCGAGGAAGTCGGCAAGGGGGTGACCTCGGTGCAGGCAGGAGATCACATCATTCCGCTGTATACGCCGGAAGACCCTGACTGTCCCTATATCAAGTCTGGCAAGACCAACCTGTGCCAGACCATTCGCAAGACCCAGGGTCTGGGGTTGATGCCTGACGGCACCAGCCGCTTTTCCTTCAAGGGCCGGATGCTGCGCCATTACATGGGGACCAGCACGTTCAGCGAGTACACGGTGCTGCCCGAGATCGCGGTGGCCAGAATCAGCCGCGATGCACCACTGGCCAAGGCGAGCGTGATGGGCTGTGCCGTGCCTACCGGTATGGGGGCCGTACGTAACACGGCCAGGGTTCAACCGGGAGATACGGTCGCTGTATTCGGGCTGGGTGCCGTGGGCATGGCGGTCATTCAGGGGGCCCGGTTGCAGGGGGCCGGTCGCATCATTGGCGTGGACATCAATCCGGCCAGGTTCGCACTGGCCGAATCGCTGGGGGCTACCGAATGCATCAACCCGGATGACTACCCCGAGCCGCTGCATGAGGTCATCATCGACATGACCAACGGCGGGGTGGACTTCTCGTTTGAAGCCGTCGGTAATGTGCGTCTCATGCGGGCTGCGCTTGAATGCTGTCACAAGGGCTGGGGTGAAAGCATCATCATCGGCGTGGCCGGGGCCGGGGAGGAAATCTCCACTCGCCCCTTCCAGCTGGTCACCGGGCGTGTCTGGAAGGGGTCTGCATTCGGCGGGGTGCTTGGTCGCTCTGAACTGCCTGGCATGGTCGATGAATGGTTGTCCGGTCGATTCGATGTTGATCCGTACATTACTCACAACATGAAGCATGACCAGCTCAACACGGCGTTTGATCTTTTACATAGAGGCGAGGCAATCCGCTCCGTGATCCATTACCAGCCGCAGGAAACCATGGTTGGTGACCTGGCCGGGACCGTGGTTTCAGAGGAATAACGGCTCTCCCGGGCTGATACGGACCATCAGAAATACCTCATCTGAATGTATATCCGTCACGGGGCAGCGTTACGTCTTCGGTGGGAGTGCGGTACACTGCGCGGCTTTCGCGGCCGCGCAACCCGGTTTTCGGGCCCTGTGTTTCTTTCGTGCCGACGTCCCGACTGGAGAACAACATTCATGTCCCTGCCCAACTGCCCTGCATGCAACGGTGAGTACGTCTATCAGGATGGCGCGCTTCTGATCTGTCCCGAATGTGCTCATGAGTGGAATCCGAATGAGGCGGCCACCGACGACGAGGATACTCTGGTCATCAAGGATGCCCACGGATCCCCCCTGGCCGACGGCGATACCATTACGGTCATCAAGGATCTCAAGATCAAGGGCACCAGCCAGGTCGTGAAGGTGGGTACTCGGGTCAAGAATATTCGGCTGGTTGGCGGTGATCACGACATCGACTGCAAGATTGATGGCATCGGTCCGATGAAGCTGAAGTCCGAGTTCGTCAAGAAGGCGTGATACCCGGGACGGGGCGGATATTTCCGCCCCATCGGGGCGTCAGCTGAGGTCGAAATCACGGGTCAGCGTGCGCCACTGGGCCGCCTGTTCCCTCAGCCCCTGGGCCATCAGGGCAATGTCGTTGGGCCCGGCCACGAATTGATAGCCTGCCTCAGCCAGCTCGGCCACCCCGCGGGCAGGCGCGGTAATCGTCCCCAGCAGGGTGCCGGCGGCGGTGATCCGCTGCTCCAGGGATTCGATCTGTGCCCGGACCTCCGGATGCTCCAGCTGTTCCAGATACCCCATGGACGCCGCCAGGTCATTCGGACCGATAAACAGCATATCCAGCCCTTCCACCCCGGCAATGGCCTCTACATCGGAGAGGGCATCGACATGCTCGATCTGGGCGATCAGCAGCAGCTGTTCGTTGGCATGCCGGGCGTAATCTGCATCGGCACCGAAGCGCGAGGCCCTGACAATGGGAGCGGCGTAGCCGCGTTCGCCCTGAGGCGGATAACGACAGGCACGCACCAGGGCTTCCGCCTCCGCGACCGAGCTGATCATGGGTGCCATGATCGAACGAACCCCCATGTCCAGTATTCTTTTCAGGTAGGTCGGGTCATTGGCGGGGATTCTTAAAACGACATCACCCCCTGCGGCTTCCACTGCCCGCACCAGATGCGCGGTATGTTCAAGGCTGGAGACACCGTGTTCGTTGTCGATCAGGATGGTTTTCCAACCGGCATGCACCGCGACTTCGGCCAGTTCCGGGCAGGCACTTTCAAGCCATAGTGCGCTGACGGTCCGGCCGGCCATCAGGGCCGTTCGAGTACGATTGATATGAGGCATGCTAGTGGTCCCGAGTTGCGTTAGGTGTTGAGGGAGGACGCGGATATATCGCGCGTACCAGGAGTAATACCCAGAGCAGCAGCGTCAGTCCGCCCAGGGTGGCCGCCCAGGGGCGGTCAAAAAAGGCCAGCAGGTTGCCCTGAGCCTTCATCATTGAGGTCATGAAGTTCTGTTCAACAATGCCGCCCAGTACGATGCCCAGGATGGCCGGGGCAAGCGGAAAGCCATTGTCTTCCATCAGATAGCCCACAATGCCCAGTGCCAGCACGATCCAGATGGCCATGGTGGACCCGGTAATGGCCCATGCGCCGACCAGCGAAAACAGCAGTACCACCGGCATCAATACCCGGCGTGGAATCCGCAGTACCAGGCTTGACAGGGCGATGGCGATCAGCCCGACCGGAATCATCATCAGGTTGCTGAGGGCAAAGGCGCCATACAGCGTATGCACGATCAGCGGCGAGTCAGTGAAGATGTGCGGCCCCGGGGTCATGCCGTTGAGCAGCAATACGCCAATGGCAATGGCGGTCACGCTGTCGCCCGGGATGCCGAACACCAGTGCTGGTGTCCAGGCTCCGCCGATGGCGGCGTTGTTGGCGCTGCCCCCATCGACAATGCCTTCTATTTCTCCATGGCCATAGGCCTCCGGGGTACTGGAGCAGCGCCTGGAAATCGCGTAACAGACCCAGGCCGCGATATCAGCGCCGGCGCCGGGCAGGGCGCCGATCAGCGTCCCCAGCGTGCTGGAGCGCACCATGTTGAGCCGAAAGCGCCAGAGCGTGCGTGCCGCACTGGCCAGCGCGGCGCCCATGGGTTCCCTGATGGACGGCATCGTCAGCTCTCCCTTTGGCGCGCCTACGCTTCGCAGCAGTTCACTGAGGGCGAAAAGCCCGATGATGGCCGGGATGAAACTCACTCCGTCAAACAATTCGTAGTTGCCGAAGGTAAAGCGGGGATAGCCGACCGCCACATCAATGCCGATCGAGGCGATGAGCAGGCCGATAAACAGGCTGGCGAAGCACTTCACGACACTGCCATTGCTCGTCAACAGGGCACATGTGAGCCCGAGCACTGCCAGCCAGAAGGTTTCAAAGCTTGAGAACCGGATGGCAAAGCGGGCGAGCTGCGGTGCCATGATCGCCAGTATGGTTACCCCCGCCAATCCCCCGAAGGCGGCCCCCAGCAGAGACACAATCAGGGTCGAGCGTGCCTTGCCCTGCCTGGCTCGCTGGTGAGCGTCATCGACATATGCCGCCGAGGCCGGCGTGCCGGGCATGCGCATCAAGGCCCCGGGAATATCGCCGGCAAAGATCGCGGTCGTGGTGGTAGCCACGATGGCGCTGATGGCGACCATGGGGTCCATGAAGTAGGTAAACGGCACCAGCAGCGCCACCGCCATGGTGGCGGTAAGCCCCGGCATGGCACCGATGAAGGTGCCATAGAACGTGCAGGCGGCCACTACCAGCAGAATCCACGGATTGGTAAAGACCCACACAAGATCCGTCATCATGGCAGTCACCAGGCGATGGGTGTCAGCACACCCCAGGGCAGTGGAACGTGCATCAGCGAATAGAATACGGCGTGAACCAGTACGGTAAGCAAAACTGCCAGCAGCAGGGCTCGAAGCAGGGGCAGGCCGAAAATACAGGCGGCGGAAGTAACTGCCAGAATGGAAGCAGGATGAAAGCCCAGTGGTTCGAGCAACAGCCCATACCCCAGTACCGTCAGCAGCAACAGGGCAATGCGCCCTGATGCCCGGCGGTCTGACGGCTTGCGTGTCACTCGTACCGATCGCTTTCGCACGCCGGTGATGGTCAGCAACGCTCCGCAGATCATCAGTCCGATGGCGGCAATCGAAGGAAACAGCCCGGGTCCGTACGCCATGCCTGCCAGGGCAGGGAACGTGGTGGCCCGGGCAAACACCAGAGCACCCAGCCCTGCCAGCATCAGCCCGGACATCAGGTCATTGCGGGCGCTCATCGTGCTCATTTGGCCAGTCCGATCGCTTTGATGGTGTCGCCCAGTTTCTGATCTTCTTCGGCAAGCGTTTTGGCAGTCTGCTGGCGGTTTTCAAACACGACCGGGGTGCCCTGACTTTGCTTGAAATCCGCCCACGCCTGGCTGTGAACTGCCTTGTCTACTGCCTGTTCGTAGGCGCAGGCAATGTTGTCCGGCAACCCTTTCGGGCCACTGACGGTGACAAAGGAGCTCAGGGTCCAGCCACTGTCGAGCACCTCGGCCGTCAGGGGAACCTGTTCAAGCCCGGGGGCTGGCGTGTCGCTCATGTAGGCCAGCGGCGTAATCTCATCCTGTTGTACCAGCGTGCGGGCTTCCGACATGGATGGCGTGGCAACATCCACGCCCCCCGCCATCAGTTCCTTCAGAGCCGAAGCCGACCCCTGGCTTGGTATCCAGCGAATGGCGTCCGGGGCCAGACCTTCGGCCTTCAGCATGCCGGCCAGCGCCAGATGCCAGATGCCCCCCTGGGAAGTGCCCGAGGCGGTCAGGCTGCCGGGATTGGCCCGGGCTTCATCCAGCAGGGCATCCAGCGTGTCATAGGGCGATTCCCTGTTGACCAGCACTGCGGCCGAGCTGCGATGAATCAGGGCGATCGGGGTGATGTCCTTGTAGGTCAGCGGGGTCAGGCCGACCCAGTGCATGGTGTCGATCTCGACCGTGGCCGCGCCAATGGTGTAGCCGTCGGGGCGGCTGCGTGCCAGCACGGTATGGCCAACAACGCCGTTGCCGCCGGTCCGATTGACCACGTTGAAGGGCACGCCCATTTCCTCTTCAAGCAGGCTGGCCATCCGACGGGCATTGGCGTCGGTACCGCCTCCGGTACCCCAGGGGACGATGAAGGTAACAGCGCGCTGAGGCGTCCAGTCACAGGTTGTGTCGGTATTGGCCGCCTGGGCCTGGAGGGAGGTGCCAAACAGGGTCAGAGCCGATAACAGCAGGGTGGCAGATGTCGTGCGAAGCATGGTCGATGCCCTCCAGTGGATGAGAGGAAAAAGCGTTAAAATGCGTTACCTTGTGCGGATACCTGCCTTTTTTACACAGTTCAATCGTTTGAACCAATGAGACAAAGGTCTTTGGATGATGCTGGTTCAGACCTTTTCGGGTAGCCGGGGTGCCCGCCATGACCATGCCGAGAGGGGCCCATGAAATCTCGACCGACACTTAAAACCATTGCCGAACACATCGGCGTCACTGTCTCGACGGTGTCGCTTGCCCTGCGTGATGATCCGCGCATTTCAAGGGCCACGCGGGACAGGGTGCAGGAGGCCGCCGATGCGCTCGACTATGTCTATAACCGGCATGCCGCCAACCTGCGACGGGGAGACAGTGCCACGGTAGCGGTCTGTCTCAATGAGCTGAGTAACCCCTTTGTCACGGAGTTTCTGCAGCACATGGAGGCGCATTTTCGGGAGGCCGGGCGGATGATGCTGTTTGGCCATGCCCATGAGTCCCTGGCGCTTCAGGCCGAGGTGGTCAAGCAGATGGCCGAACATGGTGCCGCCGGCATGATCATGGTGCCGGTAATGGGAACGACGGCTGAGGAGCTTGTTCGGCTTCAGCGCAGTTATCTGCGTCATTGCCCGCTGGTGTTGATATCCCGTGATGTGGATGACGCACCGGTTGACCGGGTCATCAATGACGACGGCCTGGGCGTGCGCCTGTTGCTGGAACACTTGCAGGCACTCGGGCACCGGCGTATTGCGTGGCTGGGGGGCGGGCAGGGAACCTCGACAGCCCGTGATCGGGAGCGGTCTTTTGTCGAAGGGCTGGCCATCGCCGGCCTGACACCGGTGAGTATCCACCACGGACCAACCTCGATGGCCTTCGGGGATGCTGCGGCTGGCCCTCTACTTGATGCACCGAACCCACCGACAGCCATTGTCTGCTTTTCAGACCTTGTGGCACTTGGTGTTCAGGCCGCCTGCTATCGACGTGGCCTTGTGCCGGGTGTGGATATCTCGGTGACTGGTTTTGATGACATGGATGTAGCCGCATACGCTACGCCCCCGCTGACCAGCGTGCGCGTGCGCACCGATGTGATCGGCCAGCAGGCCAGCGCGTTGTTGCTGGCACGCATGGCAGGAGACCAGACGCCCCCCCGATGCCAGACGGTAGACCCCCTGCTGGTGGTACGCGCCTCGACCGGGCCTGTGCCGGACACGCCATCCCTGCCGGGGGACGCGCTGTAGCGCCTGCTACACCGTTTCCCACAGCGCCGGGGCGGGGTTGTCCAGGGCATGTTTCAAAATGGCCAGCGCTCGCGCGAGCTGTTCCCGGCTGGCCGCAGCGCTCAGGCACAGTCGTACCGCCTGGGGAGCTGCCGTTGAGCCGACACAGAAGGCCTCGCCCGGCGTCAGGTACACATGCTGGCGTGCCAGCTCATCAATCAACCGGCTGGCCCGCTGCCCTGCCGGCAGCACGATCCACAGATAAAACCCGTGCTCATGGCCATGGACATCATGCCCCCTGAGGGCATCGCGCCCCATGGCCTGACGGATACGCAGTTCTTCGTGCTGCCAGGCCAGCAGGCGGTCGGCATCGCCGTGTTCAATCCAGGCGCAGGCCAGGCTGGCCATCAGTGGGGGCGGCATCCAGCTCTGCGCGCGTATGGCGGCATTGAGTCGGGTATGAAGTGCCTCGGGAGCGCGCATCACCCCCGTGCGGAGCCCGCCGCCCAGCAATTTTGCCAGTGAGAACAGATAAATCGTGCGCTCCGGGGCGAGCCGGTACAGCGGGGTGCCGCGCCGGGCGGCTTCAGGCACAAACAGCACGCCATCCTCGATCAGCCAGATATCCTTTTCCCGAGCAAATGCCACCAGTGCCTCGCGTCGGGCCTGGCTCATCGCCACGGTCGTGGGGTTGTGGTGCTCGGGCATGACATAGAGCGCCTTGAACGGCTGTTGCTCATATCGCCGCATTAATCCCGTGACATCGATGCCATCACTGTCCTGGCCGACGGTGACCGTTTTGAGGTGCAGCTGCTGTACGGCACTGATCAATCCGGGGTAGCTCAGTTCTTCACTGGCGATACGCTCCCCGGGGGCAAGCAGGGCCAGCAGTGTGATGAAGATGCCATGCATTCCCCCCTGATTGATCAGCAATTCCTCCGGCTGCACCGGCAGCCCGAGTGTTCCCATCCAGTGCGCCAGGGTCTGCCGGCTGGAGGCCATGCCGGCTTCGGGCTGATAGCTGAGGGCATCGGCCATGGCAGGCATGCTGCCGGACAGCTGTTTCATGGCCCGCTGCAGCCCGGCGGCCCGCTCCGGGGTCGGCGGCGGCAGGGATAGGCTCAGATCGATGCTGTCATCTTCCTGCTGAACCTGCGGCGCGATATGGGAAAAGCCGAAAGCGGACGTGCTGTCGCGAACATAGGTGCCACTACCGACCCGGGCCGTCACCAGCCCACGCTGCTCTGCCTCGCTGTAGGCCCGTGTGATGGTGCCCACGGTGACGCCGAGTGCATCCGCTAGGCGCCGTTGCGGGGGCAGTCTGGTATTGGCGCTCAGGGTACCTTCGCTGATGGCCTCGGCGATGGCATCGGCCAGAGCCTTGTAGCGGGGGCCCTGAGAAGACAGTTCCGGGGTCCAGATTGTCATGGTGACAATAAATCCGTTGACGCTGAAGTAATGCCCAGTATGCTCATTATTGTCCCTGTTATAAAGGGATTTTCACTAAATTGTACCCTTACAATTATTGAGGAACGCCGTCATGTCCGCCACTGTCCGTCAGTTTGATCATGCCCCCTTTCAACGCACGGCCACAGCGCGCGTATGCGCGGTTTCCGAGGGCGCCGTGGCCGTGGACAGCACCGTATTCTATCCCTGCGGTGGTGGGCAGCCGGGAGATACCGGCACGATGCAGACAGATAGCGGTCGGATGCTCAACGTCACGGATACGGTGAAGGGCGAGCACGGCCTGATCTGGCACCGGATTGATGGCCCCTGCCCGAGGGTGGGGGAAGAGGTGACACTGGACATTGACTGGGAGCGTCGATATCGGTTGATGCAGATGCATACGGCGTTGCACCTGCTGTCGGTGGCAGTGCCGTACCCGGTGACCGGTGGGCAGATGACGCCGGACAAGGGCCGGCTTGATTTTGACGTGGCAGGCGAGGCCCTCGACAAGGCGGCCATTACGGCGCAGATCAACGCCTGGCGGGCGGACGATCTGCCGGTGAGTACCGAGTGGATTGATCGAGCCGAACTGGAGGCTAACCCGCAACTGGTCAAGACGGTGGGCGCGATGCCGCCATCAGACAGCGGCACGGTGCGGCTGGTACGCATCGGCGAGATTGATCGCCAGCCCTGTGGGGGCACTCACGTGGCGAGTACCGGCGAAATCGCCCCGCTCGAGGTCAAAAGCATCAAGAATCGGGGGGCGCACAATCGCCGCATTACTCTGGTCTGGCAGGAAGCGACGGGAGGTGTATCGTGAGCGGGTTATCACTGTCCTGGCTGCTGTCGTTTGTCATGTTTTCCGTCTCCATGTCCGGCACGCCGGGGCCCAACAATGTGATGCTGACGGCCTCCGGGGCCCGCTTTGGCTACCGGCGCACGCTGCCCCATATTCTGGGCATTCTTGCCGGCTGCATGACCCTGTTTACGGCGCTGGCCTTTGGCGCAGGAGCACTTTTTCAGCAGTTTGCGTGGCTGCAGACGGGGCTTAAATGGGTGGGTGCGGCCTATCTGCTTTATCTGGCGGTTCAGATTGGCACATCACCGCCGCCTGCGCTTGACGATGAGGACAGGGCGCGACCCCAGCGGTTCTGGGAGGCCTTTGTATTTCAGTACGTTAATCCGAAGGCATGGGTCATGGGCATGGCGATGATCGCCACCTTCATGCCCCAGACGGGGCCGCTGTGGGCCAATGCCCTCGGCGTGGCCCTGCTGGGTGAGCTGGTGGCCTTTCCCTGCATCTCGTTCTGGGCTGGGTTCGGCATGGCGATCTCGCGCTACCTGACCACACCGATGCAATGGCGTATTTTCAATGGCGTCATGGGGCTGATGACCGCCGGCTGCGTGCTGTTCATCATCTATTGATGCAGGACGGGGCGAGGGGGCAGTGTGGCGACTATGCTTCAGCCAATCTGCCCCACGATTGGATCACGACCGAATGACGCTGACCCGTACCTGTCTTACCCCTCGCCGCCATGAAGGCTACGCCGACCTTGAAGATTATGCCGCCATTGGTGAGGGGCGTTCTGTTGCCCTGGTGGGTATGGATGGCGCCATCGACTGGTGGTGTGCGCCCAATATGGATAGCCCGCCGCTGTTTGATCGCCTGCTTGATGCCCGGCATGGCGGTCATTTCACCCTGGTGCCCGAGGCCGACAGCTACCGGGTCGAGCGGCGCTACCGAGACAACAGCAACGTGCTGGAAACCTGCTTCATTACCGACCAGGGCCGTGCCCGGATCACGGAATCCATCAACAGCAACACGGCGGGGCGTCTGCCCTGGTGCGAGCTGGCCCGGCGGGTGGAAGGTCTTGAAGGTGAAGTAACCTTTCGCATCGACTTCGTGCCCGGCACCCGTGCAGGCACCGTCAGCCCCTGGCTTCAGGATACCCCCATCGGCAAGGTCTATAACATCGGGCCGCTGATGGTCATGATGCGCCATAGTGATGATGTGAAGGTTCTGCTGGTCGACGACCGTGAACTGAGCGCGCAGCTGACGACCCGAAAGGGCTCGCGTTCCATGGTGGCCCTGCTGGCCGCCGAAGGCGAGCCGCTGGCCGTTCCGCCGATCGACAGGATCGATGAGCGCATCGACGTCAGTGATTTTGCCTGGCGTGACTGGGCCGAGAAGCTGAACTACGACGGCGAGTTCAAGCCGCGGGTGCTGCGTTCGGCGCTGGCACTCAAGTTTTTGCTTTATTCCCCCAGTGGGGCGATTGCCGCCGCTGCTACCACATCGCTGCCTGAAGGCATCGGCGGCGAGAAGAACTATGACTACCGCTACGCCTGGGTGCGTGATGCCTGCCTGGTGATCAAGGCCTTCGTGCATGCCGGGGCGCTGGAAGAATCCAAGGCGGCCTTTTCCTGGCTGACGGCCACCATTCGTCGTCACGGGCCGAACATGCGTGCCTGCTACACCCTGCAGGGTGAACTGGTGCCGGCGGAAACCTTCCCGCCCCTGCATGGCTACCGGGGATCGCAGCCGGTACGCATCGGCAATAATGCCAAGGACCAGCTTCAGACCAGCATGTACGGTGACATGCTGGCGACGGCCTCCCTGTTCATTGATGCCGGCCACGTCATTGATCTGGAAACCGCCCGATTGCTGGGTGATCTGGCCAACCAGTGTGCCGATCGCTGGCGGCAGGTGGACTGTGGCATCTGGGAGCTGCCGGAGCAGCACCACTATACCCACTCCAAGATGGCCTGCTGGCTGGCACTTGATCACGCCGTGCGGCTGGCCGAAGCCGGCCATATCGAACAGACCTGGCAAGGACGCTGGCAGCGTGAGCGTGACCGCATCGCCGACTGGATCAATACCCACTGCTGGTCAGAGACTCGGCAGGCCTACACCTTCTATCCCGGCACCGATAAGCTGGACGCCGCGATGTGCCTGACGCATCGCTTCTGTACGCAGGTCAGCCCCGAGCGAATGCAGGCCACCTTCAAGGCCCTTCAGGAAGAACTGGGACGGGGCCCGCTGATGTATCGCTACTCCGGGGCCGAGCAGGAAGAAGGCGCATTTCTGGCCTGTTCGTTCTGGCTGGTTGAAGCGCTGGGGGCTACCGGGCAATGTGACCAGGCCACTCGCCTGATGCAGGCCGCCGTGGAAACCTGTGACGGTAACCTGGGGCTGATGCATGAAATGATTGACCCGGATACCGGCGCAGCGCTGGGCAACTTCCCCCAGGGGTTGAGTCATCTGGCGTTCATCTGTGCGGCCAATGTGCTGTCCGGCGGCAAAAGCGAGGAAGCCGACTAGCGGCTGGCTTCCCCCGCCAGCAGAAGGCGAAGGTGGCGCTCGATGGCAAAGACATGCGCGTCATCATCGCCCAGCGTGCGCAGGGACTCGGCCAGATGCAGCAGATAATCCCGGTTCGGGCCGCTGGGCCCCTGGGCATCGGCAATATGGGCCGCAATGTCTGCCTCCGGTGCCTCGCCAAGCCAGGCAGCGTTATCTTCCGTGGCGCGATACACCAGCCCTTCGGCGGTGCTGCCATCGTCAAAATGGAGGGGAATGACCTCGCGCAGGTAACCGTTTTTCTCCCGTACATCAAGCGCCTGAAATACGGCCGGTGATACCAGATACCCCATGCCGTGACACACATGACCCGGTGCTTCGATGAGCGTGGCAACGCGGCCGGGGGCCTCCGGCGTGCCCCGGTGATCATGAGACCCCTGCCAAAAGCGGCGGGCATAATCGTGGATAAAGGCAGGCCGGCGCTCAAGGTAATCAAAGCCGGCCTTGTAGATCAGCGAGCCATACCCGAACAGCCACACGGTATCGTGTTCATCAAAGTGGGTCATGGCCTGGTTGAGGGCGGTGGTATCGAGAGACATGCGTGCTACCTGAAGAAGAAACCTCAAGCCTGGCATAGTGTACCGGCAGGCAACAGCCTGCCGCGCACATCACTTCGAAGGCAGGGTGGCGCCGCTTTCCTGCAGCATGTAATCCACTGCGGCCTTCACGTCGTCCTCGGCAAGGTCCGGGTGGCCGCCCTTTGCCGGCATCCGGCCAATGCCGTGGATGGCATTGGCATATAATTTATCCACACCCTGATCGTCGATCAGCGACTGCCAGGTGCCGGTATTGCTCACGCTCATGCGGCCATGGCTGTGGCACATCGCGCAGTTATCCTGATAAATGGCCTCGCCATCCGGCTGAGCCTCACCGGCCAGCACGGGGGATGCACACACCAACAGCACTGCGGGTAACCACCTGCGGAAAAACGTCATCCAGATATCCTTTGTCATGATCGACTGAAGCGGCAATGCTCATCGCCCTGCATGGGCGATACTGTAGCCCACCTCACCATGGGAAGGCACCTGGCAGGGCTGAACGTCGCGATAGCATCGCCCGATGGACAAGCCCGGTGTGGGTGCGTACAATGCCCACCGTCTGCCGCAATGGCAGCATCGCGCGCCCATAGCTCAGCTGGATAGAGTACTGCCCTCCGAAGGCAGGGGTCGAAGGTTCGAATCCTTCTGGGCGCGCCACTTTTTATATTCCTCGCTTATCTCCCCCCTGTTTCTTCGACAAGCATTCATTAGTCATAACCGCTTTTTCTCTTTCATACCTTGCCATTCGGTCAACTGCTGGTTTGCCTTGAGCCGAAGACGCTGAAGCATCAGGGCTTCAAAGACGTTTTCCAGTGTGTCGTCGCCTTTAAGCATGGGTAACGAGGTGCGTGCTTCGGTGTAAAATTGCTTTTCCAGTGAGCTGCCCATGAATGCTATTTCCCACCACGTGATAATGCGTTCCCTAGCCTGCTCCATAAGCGCTTGAGAAGGCAGCTTGTCCGACTTGTCAGCGTTGGCTTGTTGCGTTGTGGGTAGCAGGTTCCAAAGATCGTTATTGCTCCAGCGTGCCCAGGGCAGGCAGTGATCAATACAATATGTGCTTTTTCTGGTAAGGCGTCGGCCTGTCCAGACGCATTCGACAGGGTGATTATCCCGCTGTTTTTCAGTAACGCACTTGCGCAATAGGCTGGTATCGCGTTTGGCTTCCTGCTGGAACAGGGTTTGATAAAGGTGGCCGATATCATGGGTAGGAACATAACCGCGCATTAGCTGAACCCATTCGTTCACTATGGCGGGATCTATCCAGCAGTTATGTTGGCTAAAGCAGTTCCAGAGTGCCATCGGTACACGAAAATAACCGAACCTGGCGAGGGTCTCCTTATCCAGCCGTTTGGGGGGCGGCATCAAGGTTACGGTTTTTCTGCGAACATGGAAGACCGGCCTTTCTCCTCCCGATCCGGGCCAGAAAATGTGTTTCACCGGCATACCCTTGATGGTGCTCACAGCATCACGAATGGCATTCATCAGCTCTTTCGCCAGCGCATTATCAAGTGGCTGGCCTATCCGCATATCAAGACCTGATACATCGGAAAGCGCCTTGAATGCGTCCTTGTTAAATCCGTAGCCGCGATTTCCGGGTGCCTGCCGCAGATCGTGTTCGAGAATCAGTGGCTTATAGAGTTTGATCCAGTAAAGGCCTACCGCGCCGAGCGGTATATCTACCCATTCATCCGTGCGGCCCATCACGATGCCGGGCATGTACTCTGCAATGGATGCCAGCGCACGCAGTAACCCCAGTTTGTAGGTTGAAGACTTGTTGTCATTGACGATGACATGACGCAGGAGCGATAGCGCCCCGGTGCCATCATCCGGGAGTGTAAATGCCAGCGTCTCCCAGCTTACCAAGGGCCGCTGTAGTAGATCGTCGTTTTGTACAGTAAGCAGGTGAGTCAGCGACCGATGACACGCCCAGCATTTAATCTGTTGAGGGTCGACCGGGTAGAAGATGCGTTCGTCCGAGCTGGGACCATGCCGCAGGGTAATCACCAGCAGACCACCAGGTGACAGCAATTCGGTCAGGATGCGAAAGGCACGCTCCTGCTCCTGTTCTGGCAGATACATCCACACCGCTGACACCAGAATCAGACTTACCTTGAAGCCGAGCTTGCGGACCTTGTTGAGTGCGGGAAGGGAGTCATCCATCCACTGCACTGATAAGCCAGCAGTGAAGGCCTCTCCTTTTTCCCTGAGGCCTGCTGCCGGTTCTACCGCCAGTACGTCCCACCCTCTTTTTGCCAGGGCCGCCGCATCGCGACCGCTGCCTGCGCCGATATCCAGCGCCAGCCCGTTCGGTTCTGGCAGGTGCTTAAGCCAGCTTCCATGAACATCATTGAAATCAAGTTTCTGATATTGCTCAAAGTAATAGCCTGCATTGTCCGAGTAGATGTCTTTCATGGATAAAGGCGACTTATGGTTGAAGAGGTGGAAGGTAGTTTAACGGCGTCGATTGTATCGACGTGACACCTTGCTTAAGTCTTTTTTTATATATCGCTCCGCGTGCCATTTCATTTTCCCTGAAATATGCCTGGTGCTCTCAATCGTCGATTACGGCGTCCAACGTAATACTGCTTTAAGCCCGCTGAGGCCATGATGGGGTCCGATATCACTCCTGACCGAGATCCTCATGGCTCTACCCCCTCACTTGCCGCCCACGCGGCTTTCACACCGACGTCGTACGCACTACGACCTGCTGATTCTTTCGCTGCTGTGGCTGGTGCTGGCCGCCAGTGCGCTGATGCGCCCGCTGCTGCCCATCGATGAGACACGCTATGTTTCGGTCGCCTGGGAGATGTGGCAGGGGCATCACTTCTGGGTGCCGCTCATGAATGGCGCGCCCTACGCGGACAAGCCGCCGTTGCTGTTCTGGTTGATACATGCGGGCTGGGCGGTGTTCGGGGTCAATGACTGGTGGCCCAGGCTGATTTCGCCGCTGGCCTCGCTGGTGGGGCTGGTTCAGATCTACCGTATCGCCAGGGGGCTTGATTACGCGCCGGAACATGCCCGACTGGCGCCGCTGGTGCTGATGACCATGCTGCTGTGGCAGCTCTACAGTGGTGCGCTGATGTTTGATGTGCTGCTGAGTGCGTGCCTGCTGGGCGCCATCGCGACACTTATTCGAGGGGCATTCGATACCCGCCGCATCATGGTGTGTGGCCTGTGGGTGGGGCTTGCGCTGCTGGCCAAGGGGCCGGTGGCGCTGGTCACGCTGGCACCGGTGCTGTTGAGCAGCCCCTGGTGGCGGGCGGTGCCGTTTACCCGTGCCGAGTGGCGGCGGGTGCTCGGGGCGCTCGGTCTGGGAGTGGTCATGCTGCTGGGGTGGGCACTGGTGGCTGCCTGGCTGGGTGGGGGTGAGTTCGCTCGCATGCTGCTCTGGGGGCAGACCGTTGATCGTCTGCACAACTCGATGGCGCATGCCCGGCCGATGTGGTGGTACCTGCCCTGGCTTGTGCTGTTGATGTTTCCGTGGACGCTGTGGCCGTCCGCGCGGCCTGGCCTCCCGCGGCAGCGTCGTCAGCGCCTGTCCTGGTGCTGGGTATTGCCTCCGCTGGTGGTGTTCTCGCTGATCAGCGGCAAGCAGGTGCATTACCTCATGCCGCTGCTGCCCGGGGTGGCGCTGATGATCATGGATCGTCTGGCGCAGCAGCCCGAGCGGGCGGCGGGGTCCAAAAGGCCCGTTGCCCTGGCGATTGCGGCGCTGGGTGCGGTGGCGCTGGGGGCATTGCTGTTCGGCGTCGGAGCCGTGGATACCACACTCATTCTGCCGTTCGGGGCTGTGCTTCTTCTCGGCATCGGGGTGCTGCTGTGGTGGCTGCCGGTGCGTTCATTGTTCGATACCGCCCGCACCCTGGCAATTGTCAGTACCCTTGCGCTGGTCGTGGTATTACAGGTGGTGCTGTCACCGCTGTGGCATCGCAATAGTGTGACGGGCCCGGGGCAGTTGATCGGTACGCTTCAGCGAGACGGTATCCCGGTGGCCTTTGTTGGTGGCGATTATCAGGCCACGTTTCAGTTTGCCGGCCGGTTGAAGGCGCCGTTGATCGAGCTGTCCAGTGATGAAGCCCTGTGCCGGTTCCGGTCTACCTCTCCCGAGGGATGGGTCGTGGGGCGTGCCCGGGATGAGGCATTTCGTGATGCGACCGCCTCGGCCCGCATGCACCGCTATGCCTACCGAAGTGGCACGCTGCTTATCCTGCCAGTGTCGGGTGTCCGTGCCAGCACGGTGTGCCCATGATACGTGCTGACACCCGCTCGCCTGCCGTGCCCTGTGTTGTTATTTTTCAATGGAGGCATTCGCAAACCTGTTGCTGAGGGAGGTGGGGACATGGCGCTTGATACCACACAACGCGGCGTCTTGCGTGGCATGGCTCAGGGCATGTCGGTCGCGGTCATGCTGCTGGTGATCGGGGCATGGGCAGATCCGTTCTCTTTGGTGGGCCACGAGGCGATGTCGGCGCGGCTGGCGGTGGCGGTTGGCGCCAGTGCTGCCCCGGCGCTGTGTTTGATGGTGGCGGTCGGCCGGCTGGCATCGCACCGGTTCTTTCATGCCGAGGATATCGAGGGTAGTGGACTGAGTGCGGGGTCGGCGCGTGCCCGGCTGTTGCAGGCGCTTTTGCAAAATACCCTGGAGCAGGCTGTGCTGGCGCTTGTGGCTTATGTCCTGTGGGCGGTGGTCATGCCGTCATCGTGGCTGTCGGTGGTTCCTCTGGCGGCGCTGGCATTTGTGGTGGGGCGGCTGTTGTTCTTTGCCGGGTACACGCGTGGCGCCCCGGCGCGCGCGCTCGGGTTCACGCTCTGCTTTTATACGTCAGCGCTGATGCTGGTGGCCTCGGCAGTGGCGCAGATAGCTGCCCTGGGATGAGAGGGGCCTCTATATGACGCCGACACATGGCTTGTGTCTCAAGTCATGAATTTTATTCAGGTTCTTCTTGAAAATACGCCCATGGCAGCCGACGGCTGAGGTCGGCATCATGGGGAAATGTGATGTCGCATTTACAACGCCTGCCCGAGCTCTGGCTCTGGCGGGCATCGTTTTTTCAAGGGGAAGGTGTCATGTCGTACCAGCCGCCGTTTCGTGCCGATATTGTCGGCAGTTTTCTTCGCCCGGCCGCGCTCAAGCAGGCCCGTACTGCATTTCAGCAGGGCGCTATCGATGCCGCGGCACTCAGGGCCGTGGAAGACCGGGAAATCCGCCAGGTGGTCGCACAGCAGGAAGCACTGGGTCTCAGGGTGGTTACGGATGGCGAGTTTCGCCGTGCCTGGTGGCACTTCGATTTTCTGGAGCACCTGAATGGTGTCACCGGGTATCAGGGCGAGCAGGGTATTCAGTTTCAGGGCGTGCAGACCTCGGCCAAACAGGTACGTATCGATGGCAAGGTCGGTTTCAACCCCGCGCACCCGATGATCGAGCACTTTCGGTATCTGAACAGTGTGGCCACCGTTACACCCAAGATGACGATCCCCAGCCCGAGTGTGCTGCATTTTCGCAATGCCGGAAAAATCGACAGCGGTGTCTATCCGTCACTGGAGGGGTTTTTCTCCGATCTGGCCGATGCCTATCGGGACGTGGTGCAGGCGTTTTATCAGGCGGGCTGCCGCTATCTGCAGCTGGATGACACGGTGTGGGCGTATCTGTGTTCGAACCGGGAGCTTGAGGCCGCCCAGGCCCGTGGCCTTGATACCGATAACCTGCAGGCGATCTACGCGGAGGTGATCAATCACGCCCTGGCCGACAAGCCTGATGATCTGCATGTCAGCCTGCATGTGTGCCGCGGCAACTTCCGTTCGACCTGGATCAGCGAGGGGGGCTACGAGCCGGTAGCCGAGACACTGTTTGGCAAGGTGGGGGTTGATGCCTGGTTTCTGGAGTATGACAGCGACCGGGCCGGGAGTTTCGACCCGCTGCGCTTCATCCCGGAAGGCCATCAGCAGGCAGTGCTGGGGCTGATTACCACCAAGGTGGGCACGCTGGAAAAACCCGAGGCGGTACGTGCGCGCCTTGAGGAGGCCTGCCGGTTTGTCGCGAAGGATCAGCTTTGCCTGAGCCCGCAATGCGGTTTTGCCTCCACCGAGGAAGGCAACAATCTGGCCGAACAGGCGCAGTGGGAAAAGCTGCGGTTAACGCTGGATATTGCCGAGCGTTTCTGGGGCCGTGGGTAGGCCGGGACAGGCCACGGCCCGGGAAGCGGGGCACTGACGGCTAGAACCAGTGCACCGGGTAGCGACGATGACGCGCCAGGTTGTTGATCACGATGGCAATCAGCAGCATCAGAAGGCACCCGGTGCCGACCGGAAACAGGGCGTATACCCACCCCAGATGATGCAGCTCATTCGAGCCAATGACGGCAATCAGGGCAGTCGCGCCGCCCGGCGGATGCAGTGAATGGGTCAGCTGCATGATCAGGATGGCCGTCGAGACGGCCACGGCCGCGGAGATCCAGCCATCGCCAAGCAGTTGCCAGGTGACTACCCCGCACAGCGCCGAAAGCACATTGCCCAGCAGGACGTTGCGCGGCTGGGCCAGCGGGCTTTCCGGGGCGGCGTACAGCAGCACGGAGGTGGCGCCGAATGACCCGACCATCAGCAGCGCATGGGCCTCGATGGATTGCGCGCTGATCCAGCCTACGCCGGCAATGCCAAGAAAGGCCCCAAGCCACGACCATAACGCGTCACGCAGGGATGGAGGAGGTCGGTTGGCAGGTGCCCCTTTCATCTTGCCGAGATAGGGTTTGAGCATGGTTGCGCCTTTTTGCACCAAAAAGAGGCACATCTTGCCAAAAAGCAGCAGGGTTCTGAAATAACCATTGGCTATGGCGGGGCCGGAAGTGAAAGGAAATTAATTTACTCTGATAAAGGATTATTTTTAATAATAAAAACCGTTTCCGGCCGCAAGATGGCGTGGGTGAGGCGGCAAGGGGGCATAAAGCGCGTGCAGCGCTGGCCGATGCTGCCTTTATCAACCACCCCTACAGGCGGAGTCGCGATAGCGCGGCAACCAAGGGAGCGCTCTTCGTGATTCAGCTCAAATTTCCCCGTTACAACAAACGGCTTGTTACAGCGATTCATCGTTCCATGGCGGTCATCGAGTTTGATGCCGAAGGCATGATCCTGAGGGCCAACGAGCCGTTTCTGAAAACGACCCGATACACGCGGGATGCGCTGGTGGGACAGCACCACAGCACGCTGTGCGAGCCCGACTACGCACACAGTGACGAATACGCCGCGTTCTGGGCCCGGTTGCGCCATGGTGAATGCTTCAGCGGGCGTTGCCGCCGTGTCAACGGCCAAGGCGAGCCGATCTGGCTGGAAGCCACCTATAACCCCATCCCCGACCGACGCGGGCGTATTTACCGGGTCGTGAAGATTGCGCGGGATATTACCGACGAGGTGCATGAGGAGCAGGAGATGAACAGCCTGCTGACGGCGATCGATCGCTCGATGGCAGTCATCGAGTTCAGCCCGGACGGCCACATTCTGAATGCCAACAAGAACTTTCTGGAGACCGTCGGCTACCGGCTGGACGAGCTGAAGGGCGCGCACCATCGGATGTTCTGCGATCGGGCCTATGCCAGCAGCGCTGCGTATAAAACCTTCTGGAGCGATCTGAACCGGGGGCAGTTCATGTCAGGCCAGTTCCAGCGGTTTGACAAGCGCGGCAAGCCCCTGTGGCTTGAGGCCACCTATAACCCGGTATTTGATGTGGATGGTCAGTTGTACAAGGTCATCAAGTTTGCCACCAATATCACCGAGCGGGTGCAGCGCGAAGGGGAAAGCATTCGCATGGCCAGCCGTATTTCCTCGGATACCCAGGCGTCGGTCAATGATGGCACTCGGGTCATCGATGGCGCGCAGCAGGAAATTCGCCATATTGCCGCTCAGGTGTCCAGTGCCTCCGGCCAGCTTGATGAGCTGCAGGCCCAGGTGGCGGACATCACGGCCATTGTGGAAACGATTCAGTCCATTGCCACCCAGACCAACCTGCTGTCGCTGAATGCGGCCATCGAGGCGGCCCGCGCCGGTGCGCAGGGCAACAGCTTTGCCGTGGTGGCGCAGGAAGTGCGGCAACTCGCGCAGCGTACCTCACAGGCCACGGAAGATATTGCCGACACCATCAGCCGATTGCAGAACCTGACGAAAGGCGCGCACAGCAGCATGCATGTGTGTCTAAACCGGGTTGAAAACGGGGTGCGGCTGGCAGGTGATGCGAGTACGGCCATCGGGCGCATCAGTGCCAATGCCGACGAGGTGGTGGACGTTATCCTTCATATGTCCTCCATGGATGAGGATATGGCAGCGCAGCAGGCCACGACCATCGGACAGGCTGGTGGCGCCGTCACCACATAACCCCGCAGACCGTGGCTGAATATGCCAGACTTGCCCCAGCGCTTCTGGCGATCCGGATTCTGGGGAGATGATATGGCCGACCACGACCACGACCACGACCACGACCACGACCACGACCACGACCACGACCACGACCACGACCACGACCATCACCACCACCATGGTCTGGGTGGCCACCATCATGGCAGTGGCAAGGTACTGATATTTTCACTGCTGTTTACCACCGCCTTTGCGGTGGTGGAGGTCATTGGCGGGGTATGGTCCAACTCCCTGGCGCTGCTGTCGGATGCCGGCCACATGCTGACTGATTCAGCCTCGCTTGGTGTCGGGGCGCTGGCGTCCTGGCTGGCGACCCGGCCGGCATCAAGACGCCATTCCTGGGGGTTGCAGCGTGCCGAGGTCATGGGGGCGCTGTTCAATGTGGTGTTCATGTATGCGGTGGTCATTGCGGTAGTGATCAGTGCCATCGGGCGGTTCATGTCACCGCAGGACGTGGGTGGTCTGACGGTCATGGGCATCGCGGTACTGGGACTGATCGTCAATCTGGTGGTGGGTTATATCCTGATGCGTGGCGAGCAGACCATGAACGTGCGTGGTGCACTATTGCATGTGCTGGGCGATCTGCTGGGGTCAGTGGCCGCCATCGTGGCCGGCGTGGTGATCTGGCTGACCGGCTGGATGCCGATTGATCCGCTGCTGTCTCTGCTGGTCAGTGGCCTGATTCTGGTGTCGGCCACGAAGCTGCTGATGGAAGTCACCCGGGTACTGATGGAAGGCGTCCCGAAGGGCATCAATGCGCTTCAGGTGCAGGCAGCGCTGGCGGACGCACCCGGCGTTGTGGCCATACATGATCTGCATATCTGGTCGGTTTCCTCCAGTGAGGTCGCGTTGTCGGCCCACTGTGTCATCACCGACATGGCGCAGTGGCAGCCGCTGCTGGATGATGTTACATCGCTGCTTGAGACCCGGTTCGGCATTTCCCATATTACGCTTCAGCCCGAGATCGCCGGCCATGCCGGTGCCTGCGGCCAGCACGACAGCTGTGGCGTGCCCGAGGCGTCTTCCTTCTCCTCCTGATGGATCTGACGACGGTTCCCGCGATGGCTCCGGATGGCCATCGGCGGCCGTTGGATGCCGCCATCAGGCATCTTCGTTCCACCCTTCGCTTTCCCTTCCTTATAACGTTCTGACTCGACACCCTGGTTGCCCTGATCGGTGAGTATCGTCACGAATGCGACCATTTCATGAACAGCAGGAATGGATCACGCCGTATGAATGAGCAACCGTTATGGCGATATGACCATGGCATCAGAGGGCACCTGTCCACGGCCGACTGTGTGGTTTGTATATAACGATATCGATAATCATCATTTTTATTTTTGCCTGAAAAATGGGATATATGGATCATGTTTTTAATTCCATATGGTTATTAGTGTGCGTGGGGTGCCGCGACGCCCGCGTACAGGAGCAGACACATGCAGCGTTTGATTCTCTTTGGGGTGGCCGGGTTCGTGGCTCAGCTGGTAGATGGTGCCATCGGGATGGGGTATGGCCTGACATCTTCTTCCATGCTGCTGGCGATGGGCATTACCCCGGCTGTGGCATCGGCATCCATACACCTGGCGGAAATCGCCACGACCGCCGCCTCGGGGGTATCACATGTCAAGCTGGGTAATGTGGACCGCTCACTGGTGCAGACCCTGATCGTGCCCGGTGCCGTGGGTGCCTTTGTAGGCGCCTGCTTTTTGAGCAATATCCCCGGCAGGCTGGTGGCGCCCTTCATTGCCGTGGGGCTGCTGCTGCTGGGCGTCTATGTGATGGCGCAGTATCTGCTGCGTCCGGCGCGCCGCGCGCCGGGCAGTCTCCGGGTGTCGGCGTGGAAAATGGCCCCACTGGCAGTGGTGGCCGGGTTCTTTGATAGCGTAGGCGGCGGTGGCTGGGGGCCGATTTCCACGCCTGTGCTGCTGGCGCACCGGGGAAGTGATCCGCGCAAGGTGGTGGGCTCGGTGGATGCCAGTGAATTCTTCGTGACCGTGGCTGGCACGCTGGGCTTTGTCATTGCGCTCGGGCTTGATGACATCAACTGGCAGTGGGTCGGCATTTTTGCGGTGAGCGGCCTGCTGGCGGCGCCGCTGGCCGCCTGGCTGGTGCGATTGATGCCGGTACAGCTGCTGGGTGTGGTGGTCGGAGGCGCCATTATCCTGACCAACAGCCGGACATTGATGATGTCGCAGTCAGTCTCCTCCGAGGTGGCCACGCTGGTGTACGGGGTTCTGCTGGTGGGATGGGCATTGGCGCTGGGTGTGGCCGGGCGGCGGGTTTATCGCTTGCGCCGAGTGATGCTTTCAGAGGCGCTGTAGTCATCATCGTTGGCGACAGGGCCGGGAGGGAGGATGCATTCATGAAAACGCGGACGCCAGAGGCGTCCGCGTTTGGCGTGCCGGCAGGACAGGCATCAGGGCGTGTCGTGCATCAGCTCTTCACGGCCGTCAGGGCCTTTATCGCCGTCTTCGAGTGCATCGATATTGGCGGGGAAGTCGCTGTTGGGCCGTTTTTCCTCGTCGCGCCTGTGCGAGAAAAGCCCGAACTGGGCATACATGATGCTCAGTACCGGAGACAGCCAGCAGGCAAAGGCCAGCGGAATGTACATCAGGGCGCTCATGTCGCCATTGCTGATATCAAGGCCCAGGGTAGTGATGACAAAGGCGCCGCCCACGTTCCAGGGGATCAGCGGTGATATCAGCGTACCGCCTTCCTCGATGGCGCGGGTCAGGTTGAGTCGCGAGTAGCCCATCCGCTCATAGGCTGCCACGTACATGCGTCCGGGCAGGGCGATGGACAGGTAGACATCACCGGCCACGGCATTGACAAACATGGGGGTCAGTACCGCGCTGGTCTGCAGGGCACGGAAGCTTCTGGCCTTGTCGGTAATGGTCAGAACGATCTTCTCAAGGCAGCGGGTCTTTTCAAGGATGCCGCCAAAGATCAGCGCGAAGATGATCAGGGTCACGACCCAGGTCATCGAGGTGACACCTCCTCGGTTAAGAAGGGTATCCAGCATGCCCAGACCGGTATCGATGGTGTAGCCACTGTGGGCATAGGTCAGTACGTCATGAAAGGAATCGCCCTGAGTCAGGATGGCGATGATGCCGCCGACAAAGGTAGCGGTGAACAAGGCCGGGATCGGTGCGACCTTCATGAAGGCCAGCCCCAGTATGATCATCAGCGGAATCAGCTGCCAGAACCCCAGTGAAAAGCTGTCATCCAGCCCTTCGCGCATGCTGCTGATGCGGGACAGCGACGCGGCGGCTTCCTGGTCGACCCCGCCCACCCAGGCGTAAATGACCAGGGCGATCAGCATGGCCGGCACGGTGGTCGGCAGCATGTTCTTGATGTGGTCGAAAATATTGGTTTCGGTAACGGCGGGGGACAGGTTGGTGGTATCAGACAGCGGTGACATCTTGTCGCCGAAAAACGCGCCGGATACGACGGCACCGGCCGTCCAGTACACGGGCACGCCCAGTGCCGTGCCGATCCCCATCAGGGCCAGTCCCACGGTACCGATGGTGGTCCACGAGGACCCGACCACCAGGGAAACAACGGCGCACATCAGCATGCTGGCCGCCAGAAACCACTGCGGGCTGATGATTTCCAGTCCGTAGTAGATCAGGGTCGGGACCGTGCCACTGGCGATCAGTACCCCGATCAGCATGCCGACCACGATCAGCGTGGCCACGGCGGGCATGGCAACGTGCAGCAGCTTGAAGCCCCCGGCTTCCATATCAGCCCAGCGATAGCCGCGAGCCCACCCGAAGATGGCGGCGATGGCCGCGCCCAGGGCCAGTGGTATATGGGGGGTGAAATCGCCGTAGTAGAACAGCTGGATGGCCAGCAGACCGATGGCCAGCGCGATGGGGAGTAACGCCATGGACAGGGAGGGAAGGGCAATGGTCTTGTTATCATTATTCATGCTGGGTAGACCTTCTGGTAGGCGTCAGGATAAGCAGATGGACAGTGTCATGCGTGATGATCATGTGAAAAAGTGGTTGGACATGTGGCGCATTACCTTGCCTTTACGGACGATAAAATTCAAAGGCCCGTGTTTCGGCGGTCTTCGTGAAGCTGTCAGCCCAGTACGGAAACACGTTTTTCTGATGGAAGAACAGCGCGCCATGGGTGGGGTCGGGCAGGGTTCCGTTCAGGGCTCGCCGGGCAATCTCGCGGGCAATGTCGTATTCATCCGGTTCGCGTACCTGATCCGGCCGGCCATCACACCACCACGAGAACTGGCAATGCCCGGTTTCCGAGCCCTGTTGCACTACCTCGCAGATGGTATCGGGAAAGCCGCTGCTGCCCAGGCGATTCATCATTACGCTGGCGACGGCTTCCATTTCCTTTCGGCCGGCTCCCTTGGCTTCCCAGTAGATCGAGCGGGACAGGCAGCTGATCGGGTCATCCAGCGGTGCCTGGCCGAGCGGGTCGGCCGCCTTCACGCCTTCTTTGGTCAATACCACATGCGGGGCATGGGCCGGGCTGCTTGAAGAGGCGCCCTGTTCCAGAATTTCTGCCTTTTTGACGGCAAGTGCAGCCAGTTGAGACGATGAGGCGGCCATCAATGACGGCGCCAGGGTCATTGTCAGCACACCAAGGATCAGCGATATCCTGCGGGTCATCCGAACATCTCCGGCGTGAATGGGATTTTCATATTACGCATCCCCGCGCGTGCCGGGAACTCCCCGACGGCAATACCCGGCATGCGCTTGCCGCCTGGCCTCAGGGGCGATGGTCGTAATACGGGTGCCGGCTCGCTAGACTCGATAGTGTCATCTACAGGGCAGCACAACACGAGTGACGGGAGCATCGATGCAGCAACAGGAACGACAGGCCAGTCTGGCCGTGGTCATCATCGGGGCCCTGTGGGGGCTTTACTGGTGGCCGGTACGGGCACTGGAGGGCACCGTGCTGGAAGGGGCCTGGGGCACGCTGGCCATTGTCACGGTCTCGACACTGACGCTGCTGCCGGCAGCCTGTCGCCGTCGCCGCATTCTGGCGGACTGTCCATGGTCGACCCTTGCCATCATTGCGCTGGGAGGTGCCGGATTTGCGCTGTACTCGATCGGACTGTCCTACGGTCGGGTGGCCATTGTTATTCTGATGTTCTACCTCACTCCGGTCTGGAGCACCCTGATCGGTCGGTTGCTGGGCTGGCCGACGCCCTGGAGTCGCTATGTGGTGATCGTGCTCGGGCTGGCCGGTCTGCTGCTGGTGCTGGGCGGTGGTGGCACCCTGCCGATACCGCGGAACCTGGGGGACTGGCTCGGGCTGGCCTCGGGGCTGATGTGGGCGGTGTGTTCGATCGGCATGCGCCTTCGCCCGATGCCCGGTGCGCTGGAATCCACCTTTGTCTTCTCGGCCGGTGCGGCATTGATGTCGCTGATTCTGGCTCTGGTGATCGGGGCACCGATCAGCCGGCTCGCCGAGATCGACTGGGCGCAGGCCGGTGGATGGGTTGGCGTGACCGGTGTGCTCTGGTGGGCCATGATGCTGTCCGTGCTGCTGTGGGCCAACGCCCGGCTGGAGCCGGCGCGACTGGCCATTTTACTGATGAGTGAGGTGATCGTCGGGGTGATGTCGGCGGCACTCTGGGCCGGCGAGCCACTGGGTACCATCGAAATGGCCGGTGGCGCGCTGGTCGTGGCGGCTGCCCTGCTGGAGGTCTACCCGGCGCGGGGCAGGACAGAACAGCCGCCTTCGGGGCATTGAGTCTCCTCAGTGGCCCGAGATCCGGTCACGAGGTTGGCAGCTGCAGGGGGCCGAAGCATTCGTAATGCCGGTGGGCTTCGGGAATGCCCAGCTCTTCCAGCAGGGCATTCATGTCGCTCATGAACCCGGCCGGCCCGGTAAAGTAGCAGTCAGGGGTCTTGTCTACCGTTATCACATCTTCCAGCAGGGCTCGGTCAATGCGTCCGGAGGGTTCGCCTGCCGGGGCCTCATGGCTGAAGCGATGAATGATCAGCAATCGATCACCATACTCGACGCGCAGCGATTCCAGCTCTTCCCTGAAAACCAGGGTGTCCGGGGAGCGGGTGCTGTGCAGGTAGGTGACCTGTCGCCCCTGGGCCAGTGCCTGCCTGGCCAGGGACAGCATCGGTGTCTGACCGATGCCGGCACTGAGCAGCACCACAGGTGTAGTGCGCCGGTCCAGCGTCAGCAGGCCGATCGGTGCGGTGAGATGCACGGATTGTCCGACCGTGAGGCCGTGATGGATGGCCTGGCTGATCTGCCCATGGGCCTCTTCCTTGACGGTAATCCGGTAGGTTGCACTGCCGGGCTGCCCGGTCAGGCTGTACTGGCGATAATGCAGGTGGACGTCGTGCTTCAGGCGAAGACCGATGTACTGACCGGGTAGAAAATCCGCCAGAGGCCGCCCGTCGGCGGGGGCCAGTGTGACGCTCAGGATACCTTCGGCGGCAGCCTGCCGATCCACCACGTCAAATTCCCGAAATCCTCGCCAGCCCCCGGGCCTGCGCTCCTGATCGTGATAGAGCCGTTCCTCGCCGTCGATCAGATCGTCCGCCATGGACCAGTAAAGTGCCTGCCAGGCATCGCGAACGTCCGGTGTAAAGGCTGCGCCCAGTACCTCGGCGGCGGCTTCCAGCAGGCACTCCCCGACGATCCGATAATGATCCGGCTGGACGTGCAGGGCGACGTGCTTGTGTGTGATGGGTGCCAGTACGGCGTCACGGGCGATGGGATCATCGTAATTGAGCGCGTAGGCGACAATGGACTGACCCAGGGCCCGCGGCTGGGCGCCGGTCTGCTGATGGCGCGGATTGAATCGCGGCTTTATCTCCGGGTAGCGATCAAACATGGCCGGATAGAATCGCGTGGTGATGGTAGTGATATGCTGTGCAACGACCGGGGCCGTAGCGGCGATGATGTGGCGTTGTTGAACGGTCAGCATGGGGCGGTCCTCTGGAGGATGAGTAGTGTCACCTTTCAGGGAGCAAGCAGCGTGCCAATAACCAAGTTTTTGTTTTTAATGGATTTTTTTGCTGCTTGTTGTTCTTTTGACCCCATGACGTGCTGTCGTTATGACAACGGGTAGTTCAAATGACAACGATTTATAGTGAGATTCAGAACCTGCTGGCCAGGCTCACCCTCAATCAGTCCCCTTCCTGGCAGTCCCTGCTGGATGTGCTGCTTACCCAGTACCCGGGAGACGCGGCCACTTTGATGGTCTGTGAGGGCGAGGAGCTGGTCCCTGTCGCGATTCACGGGCTGCAGGAAGACGTGCTGGGCCGGCGGTTTCATCCGGCATCACATCCACGCCTTGCCGACATCGCAGCTACTGACGGCGTGCGGCATTTTGCCACCGACGAGCCCCTGCCTGACCCTTTCGACGGCCTGATCAGCGGGGCGCCGGACGCACTTCACGTGCATGACTGCATGGGGGTGGCACTTCGGGCCGGGCCCCGGGTGGTGGGCATGCTGACACTGGACGCGCTGATGCCGGGGCAACTGGATTCGGTCGACCACGACGAACTGAAGGCCATTGCCGGATTGCTGGGTACGAGCCTCGACATGGCCATGAAGGCCCGTCAGACACGTGCCCGGCTTCAGGATGTGCTGTCTCATACCGGCCGTACTCCGCTCGTTCAGCGGGTCACCGGCCGCAGTGCCGTGATGCGGCGGCTGGATGATGAGTTGACTCTGGTGGCGCAGAGCGAACTGAGTGTGCTGATTCACGGTGAAACCGGCACTGGCAAGGAGCGCGTAGCCACGCAGGTGCACTGGCGCTCTGCCCGACGCGACGGGCCGCTGATCAAGCTCAACTGTGCGGCCCTGTCCCCGAACCTGATCGAAAGCGAGCTGTTCGGGCACGTTAAAGGTGCGTTCTCCGGGGCACTCAGCGCGCGACGTGGGCACTTTGCGCTGGCCGATGGCGGCACCCTGTTTCTGGATGAGGTCGGTGAACTGCCACTGGCGCTGCAGCCCAAGCTGCTTCGCGTATTGCAGGAAGGAGAATTTCAGCCCCTGGGCAGCGAGCAGATGCGGTCGGTCAATGTGCGGGTCGTGGCGGCCACCAACCGGGATCTGGAAGACGAGGTGGCCGAGGGCCGGTTTCGGGCGGATCTGTATCACCGGCTGTGTGTCTACCCGCTGCATATCCCGCCCCTGAGGTTACGCGGGCAGGATATTCTGCTGCTGGCCGGTACCTTTCTGGAAGAAAACCGGGCCCGCTTCGGGCTGCACAACCTGCGCCTGTCGGCCTCGGCCGAAGCGGCGCTGCTCGCGCATGACTGGCCCGGCAACGTGCGTGAGCTTGAGCATGTCATCAGTCGAGCCACGCTCAAGGCGCGCCCCCAGGCCGGTGAGATTCTGACGCTTGCCGCGGATCATCTGGAGCTTGTTCGCCATTCGGTTCCATCGGTCACGGACATGTCTCGGGTCGCCGGTGCAGTATCTGCTGATGATATCGTGCCGCTTCGTGAGGCTGTGGACGCCTTCCAGCGTCAACATATTCAAACCACGCTGGAGGTTGCCGAGGGCAACTGGGCCGAAACGGCGCGGCTACTGGGTGTGGATCGGGGCAATCTGCATCGGCTGGCATCACGGCTGGGGCTGAAGTAGATCGGCGGGAAGGGAGGCTGTCGCTGAACAATTGATATAAGTCGTTGAGCAATTGATATAAAAAGTGTGGCAGTCATCGCTGAAGGTTATTTGAGAATAATTTACACTCTGGCGCCCGGGCATCGGGCTCGTGTTTTTTATTCATCAGGACAACGCATGTCTCACACGGATTCCAACGATTTCAAGCGAACGATGCAGAGTCGCCATCTGGTAATGCTGTCCCTGGGCGGTGTTATCGGTACCGGTCTGTTCCTGAGTTCCGGCTATACCGTCAACCAGGCCGGCCCGCTGGGGGCCATCATTGCCTATCTCATTGGCGGGCTGGTGGTGTATCTGGTCATGATGTGTCTGGGCGAACTGGCGGTACAGATGCCGGAAACCGGATCGTTCAATACCTATGCGACGCGTACCATCGGGCCGGGCACCGGCTATACCGTGGCGTGGTTGTACTGGCTGACCTGGACGGTGGCGCTGGGGTCGGAGTTCACGGCCGCGGGCCTTCTGATGCAGCACTGGTTTACCGATGTACCGGTGTGGGTCTGGAGCGCCCTGTTTGCCGCCCTGATCTTTGTGCTCAACGCCTTTTCTTCCCGCATCTTTGCCGAGACCGAATTCTGGCTGTCACTGATCAAGGTGATCACGGTGCTGGCCTTTATCGTGATCGGGGCGGCGGCCCTGCTTGGCTTTACGCCGGCCACCCGTGGCGGGTCGGCGCCGTTGTTTGACAACCTGTTTGCCGACGGCCTCTTTCCGACCGGGGTAATGCCGATTCTGATGACCATGCTGGCGGTCAGTTTTGCCTTCTCGGGCACCGAGTTGATCGGCATTGCTGCCGGTGAAACCGTGGAACCCGAAAAGAATGTCCCAAAGGCGATCAAGGCGACCCTGTGGCGGCTGATCATCTTCTTTGTCGGGACCATTATCGTGATTGCAGCCCTGTTGCCGTGGCAGACCGCCAGTGTGCTGGAAAGCCCGTTCGTGGCGGTATTTTCCCGCACCGGTATTCCCTACGCTGCCGATATCATGAATTTTGTCATCATTACGGCGCTGTTGTCGGCGGCCAACTCGGGGCTGTATGCGGCTTCCCGCATGCTGTGGTCCCTGGCGGAGCAAAAGACGCTGCCGGCGCTGTTCAAGCGGGTCACCCGGGGTGGTGTGCCGCTGAATGCGATCATCTTCAGCATGATTGGCGGGCTGTTCTCGCTGCTGTCGAGCCGGTTTGCCCCGGACAGCGTCTACATTGCGCTGGTGTCGATTTCAGGCTTTGCCGTGGTGGCGGTATGGATGGTGATCGTGGCCAGCCAGTTCATGTTCCGGCGTCAGTTCGTGGCCGGTGGCGGAGACCCCGCTACCCTGGGTTATCGCACACCGCTGTATCCGCTGGTCCCGCTGCTGGCCTTCGGATTTTGTACCCTGTCGCTGATCGGGATTGCCTTTGACCCTTCCCAGCGGATTGCCCTGTATTGCGGCCTGCCGTTCGTGGCGTTGTGTTATCTCGCCTATTACCTTACGCGTCCGGCCGTGCCGGGCAACCTGTCTGCCGAGGAGTCTGACTGATGCCGACCAATCCGATTCACGCCCTGCTGGAGACCGTGCCGTTTGCGGTCGTGGACGGGGCGCTGGCCACCGAGCTTGAACGTCATGGCTGCGATCTGAATGACAGTCTGTGGTCGGCCCGCGTGCTGGCCGAGCAGCCCGAACTGATCACTCGAGTGCATCGTGATTATTTCGAGGCCGGTGCCGACATCACCATCACCGCAAGCTACCAGGCCACCTTTGAAGGGTTCATGGCGCGGGGCATGAGTGAAGCCCAGGCCGGCGCCCTGATTGCGCGTTCGGTGTCGCTGGCATGTGAGGCGCGCGATGCCTTCTGGGCTGATTATGCAGGGCCGACGCGGCCCCGGCCGCTTGTGGCGGCCTCGGTGGGACCTTATGGCGCCTATCTGGCTGATGGCTCGGAATATCGAGGCGGCTACGCCATTGATGAGGAGGCGCTGATGGCATTTCATCGGCCCCGCATCAAGGCACTGGTAGAGGCGGGAGCTGACCTGCTGGCCTGTGAAACCCTGCCTTCGCTTGTCGAGGCGAAGGCGCTGGTACGGGTGCTGGCGGAATTTCCCGAGGCGCAGGCCTGGGTTACGTTCTCGGCCCGGGATGGGCATCACATCAGTGAAGGTACGCCGATCGCTGAATGTGCCACATGGCTGGATCAACAACCTCAGGTCGTGGCCATGGGGGTCAACTGTACGGCCCTTGAGCACATCGAGTCCCTGCTGACCGATCTGCGCGCCCACACTTGTACGCCGCTGCTGGTGTATCCCAATTCCGGGGAAGTGTATGACCCGATCACCAAGACCTGGCGGGCCGCCGAGGCAGGGGAGTGCGGTCATCATGAGTCGGCATTTACCACGCTGGTTCCCCTCTGGCGTCAGGCCGGTGCCTCATTGATTGGCGGGTGCTGCCGAACCGGGCCGGACGATGTGCGTGCGATTGCCGCGCTGCGCGACGCTTCCACTGCCTGAGTCCTGACTTGTCCACACCCGGTGTCAGAGGCGACCGGGTGTGGATGATTTGCGGTTTACGTTCTGGCACCGACCGTTGATAAGCCATGGGGCGACAGACATCTGGACGTCGTATTGCTCATGGCCCTGCATTGCGTGCAGTGTATGAGCCTGCTCGGAATCCGGGAGCGCAATGCGCTCCTGTCAGGCTGTCAATCATGGATGCTCCTGTCATGTCGGTACAACGTCTTCCCCTCTGGCCCATCGGTCTTCTGTTCATTTCGATTACATCCATTCAGGGTGGAGCTGCCCTTGCCAAGCAGCTGTTTCCGCTGATTGGTGCGCCGGGGACGACCGCGATCCGCCTGCTGATGGCGGCGGCCATGCTCCTGCTGGTACTGAGGCCCTGGCGGCGACCCATTTCTGCCCGGGTCTGGAAGGCGATGATGATTTACGGTGTGGCGCTGGGGTGCATGAATTACATGCTCTACCAGGCCATAGAGCGCATTCCGCTGGGTATTGCCGTGGCGCTGGAATTCACGGGTCCGCTGGCCGTGGCGATTCTGTCCTCGCGTCGCTGGCTGGATGCACTGTGGGTCGGGCTGGCTCTGGTGGGCATTGTCATGATCATGCCCCATAGCGGGGTGGATCACGATCTGGACCTTGTAGGCGTCGCCTTTGCCCTGGGCGCGGGGGTCTGCTGGGCGCTGTATATCTGGTTCGGACAGCGTATCGGTACCGACCTTGGCCCTGAAGGTACCGCGATCGGGGTGACAATCGCGGCACTGGTGATTGCACCGCTGGGCATCTATCAGAGCGGTCCGGGGATGTTCAGCCTCGAGGTGCTGCCGTTGGCGGCACTGGTGGCCATCATGTCCACGGCATTGCCGTATTCGCTCGAGATGATTGCTCTCAAGCACCTGCCGACCACCACCTTTGGCACACTCATGAGCCTGGAGCCTGCCGTGGCCGCGCTGTCGGGGCTTTTGTTTCTGGGTGAACTGCTGACGCTGGTGCAATGGCTGGCCATCGTATCCATCATGGTGGCCTCCATTGGTACCACGCTCACTCACAGGCCTGCCGATCAGGCCTGGGAAGCCGCCCCGGCGCCTGACTGACGGGCATGAGTACTACATGCTGGTGGCACCCCGGCGCAGCCATTCATGTACAAAGGCCAGTTTGCGATGGGCACTTTCCGACAGGACAAACGGGTACAGATCGGAGAGCCCCATGGCCCGGTTGACGTGATTGACGCCGACGCTGAGGGTCGCGGCAATATGGATCAGTCGTGCAGTATCCGGCTCGGCATAGGGGTCCCATCCGGGGGCTGGCAGCTCCGGCGACGAAAGTCCGGCCGCCACGAAACTGTCGGTAATATCGGTCAGATGCAGCAGGTGCGCGGTGGTTTCAGCCCAGTCTTCATGCGGGTGCGCGGAGGCGTAGGCGGTCAGGTAGTGTTCCTGCCAGTCGCTGGGCGGCCCCTGATTGTAATGACGCTTGAGCGCTGCGGCATAATCTTCCCGTTCATCGCCGAACATCTTGCGAAACGCCTTTATGAAGTCATCACGGATGCTCAGTCGCCACCAGAGCATGTGGGAAATCTCATGGCGCATATGCCCGATCATGGTGCGATAGGGCTCATCCAGCGCTTCACGCCGTGAGGTCCGCAGCACTACGTCGGCTTCCGCCACGCTGATGGTAACCACGCCAGCGGCATGACCCATCATGACCGGCGTTTCTCCCTCGGCCAGCATGTGAAATACCGGCCGTACGCCGGGGTCCTCCGGGCGGAACCAGTACCAGCGTCCCAGATTATCCAGTGCCCAGCGTTTGGCGGCTTCGGTCAGTGCCCAGTTGGCGACGGCGTCCGGGATGGATAGATCCGGGATCATGGCACTCATGGCACAGGAGCGGCACAGGGCGCCGGGTTCGGACGCTATCCAGTTGCAGCCGATCAGCTCGCGGTTGGCGCAGAAGGGGGGCATGGGCAAAAAGGCCCGTGCCTGGGGATCGTAACCGACCTGTACGCCGTCAGCGGTGGCCAGATTGTCAAACCAGAGTGAGCCGGCACCGACCGGGTTGGTGAACACGCGCATCGAAGGATCCCTCCAGCGGGAAAGAGGCCTGGAGTATAGGCAGCTATTGGAATCCGCGCCTGTTTATATCCCGGTGCAGGGTGACGAAATATCGGCCCGTGATCGGCAACGATGCGTCGTTCAGGAGTGTGCCTTGAGCTGTCTCTCTTTATCAGCGTATGCTTTTTAACCTTACCCCCCTGGTATGTGGCGGCAGCGTGCTCACAAGGCCTCCGCGGCAGTTACCTTCCTTTCATTGCTCTGGCCATCGGGCCGGGCGGTTATTCATGGTTAGGCCCAGTGGCCGATGCTGGAGACTGTTGTTCATGACCTCTGTTACTTCCGGGCCGGCGCAGGAGCGTGTGGCACCGGTCAACTCCCCGGGCAAGGTGATTGCTGCCAGCCTGATCGGGACAACCATCGAATTCTACGACTTTTATATTTATGGCATTGCGGCGGCCCTGGTCATCGGGCCAGCGTTCTTCCCGGCCTCGTCCGAGGTGGCCCAGTCGATGGGTGCCTTCATGAGCTTTGGTCTGGCCTTTCTGGCTCGACCGCTCGGGTCGGTACTGTTTGGTCATTTCGGTGATCGAATGGGACGTAAAACGACGCTGGTGGCCAGCCTTCTGTTGATGGGAGGTGCCACGGCGCTGATCGGGCTTGTCCCCACGTACGATACCTGGGGGGTGTGGGCGCCGCTGGCCCTGTGTGTGCTGAGGTTCTGTCAGGGACTCGGGCTGGGAGGCGAGTGGGGTGGGGCAGCTCTTCTGGCAACCGAGAATGCCCCGGAAGGACGGCGGGCCTGGTTCGGCATGTTTCCGCAGCTTGGTCCATCGCTGGGATTTTTGCTGGCCAATGCCCTGTTCATGGGGCTTTTGTATGCGCTGGGCGAGGAGGCCTTTCTTGACTGGGGGTGGCGAATTCCTTTTCTGGTCAGTGCGGTGCTGGTATTTGTCGGGCTATACGTTCGCATGAGTCTTGAAGAGTCACCGGTGTTCAAGGCCAGCCAGCAGGAAGCCGCGCCGCGCCGCGCACCCGTGGTCGAGGTGCTGGCGCATCACAAGCGCCCCCTGGTGCAGGGGACGCTGGCCATGGTGTCCTGTTACGCGCTGTTTTACACCAGTGCCGTGTTTGCCTTGAGTCATGGCACCCGGGCGCTGGGTTATCCGAAGGAAACCTTCCTGGCGCTGTTGTGCCTGGCGGTGGTGGTCATGGCCGTGATGACGCCGGTATCAGCGTGGTGGTGTGACCGCGTCGGACGCAAACCGGTGCTGATTATCGGCATGCTGGTCACCATCGGTTCCGGCATGAGTCTCGGCCCCTGGCTGGGCAGTGGCTCGCTGGTTGGCGTGACGGCCTTTTTGTGCCTGTCGCTGGGCGCTATGGGGCTGATCTTTGCACCCATGGGCGCATTGTTGCCAGAGTTGTTCCCGACGGCGGTGCGCTATACCGGGGCATCGGCTGCCTACAATCTGGCGGGGATTCTGGGGGCCTCGATGGCGCCCTGGATTGCTGAACTGCTGGTCAGCTGGGGAGGTCTTGCCTGGGTCGGGGGCTACGTCAGTGTCATGGCTCTGATGAGTCTGGTGGCCATTCTGACGTTGACTGAAACGCGAAGGATTGCGCTGTAGACAGCCCTGCATGCAAAACGCCCCCCTGCCTGGCAGGGGGGCGTTGTCGTGGGACGTGTCAGGTCATCAGGCTGGTGTGCTTTCTTCGGTACGAGGGGCCGAGGCGGCTTCACGAGTCTGGTGTGACAGGGATTCCGGTGCCTGGCCGTTGATCGGAATCTGTCGTGGGCGCTGCTGTTCCGGCACGACACGCAGAAGATCAACATGCAGCAGGCCGTTTTCCAGCCGCGCGCCGCGGACTTCGATGTTTTCATCGAGCCGGAAGGAGAGCTTGAACGCGCGCTGGGCAATCCCACGATGCAGATACACCGGCGGTTCGCTATCGCCCTGTTCGGTCTCCGCCCGGCTGCTGCTGATGGTCAATACGCCTTTTTCGACGCTGACATCAAGCTCCTTCTCGGCGAAGCCTGCGGCTGCGATAACGATGTGGTAGTCATTTTCGCCCCGCTTTTCGATGTTATAGGGGGGATAGCTGGGCGCATCGTTCTGTACGGCGTAGTCGAACAGGTCGTTCAGGCGATCAAAGCCGATGCTGCGACGGAAAAGCGGAGACAGTGAAAAACTGTTCATGGTAAACCTCCTGGTAATCAGCGAAGTAAACTGCATTTTTCCCACCTGCCCGCGGTCGGCACAGGTGTCACGAGGCGGTGTCGCTCTCGATATTATGTTAAATAGTGGCAGCTGATCCGTTTTCAAGAGAGGCACTGACATTTTTTTTTGGAGGCGGAGCAGGCGTGCCCGTTGATCGCTTTATCTGGGCACGAAGACGTGTTTGCAAGGGGCGGCACAGGGGGCCTGCCGCCCCGTTACAGCGGCTAGACTGGCAGGGTGCGTTGCTGTAGCCAGGTCAGTGCCCGGTCTGACAGACGACGTGCACTCAGTCGCTCGTAGACTTCACGGTGATAGGTGTTCAACCAGGTGCGTTCATCGTCGTTCAGCAGCAGGGGGTTGATCAATCGGGTATCGATCGGGCACAGGGTCAGTGTTTCAAAATACAGAAACTCGCCGAAGTCCGAAGGGTTGGACGATCGATTGGCGACCAGGTTCTCGATGCGGATGCCCCACTGCCCTTCGCGGTACAGCCCGGGTTCGATCGAGGTGATCATGCCCGGCTCCATTGCCGTGGTGCTGTCACTGCCGGCCTGCCAGGAAATTACCTGAGGGCCCTCATGCACGTTGAGGAAGTAGCCCACCCCATGGCCGGTGCCGTGGCCGTAGTCCAGCCCTTCCTGCCAGAGGGGAGCACGAGCGATGGCATCGAGTTGCGGGGCCGGAATGTGGCGCGGGAAATGGATCCGTGACAGGGCAATCGTGCCCTTCAGGACACGGGTTACGTCATCACGCTGCTCGGTAGAAACATGTCCGACAGGCACCATGCGAGTAATGTCGGTGGTGCCGCCCAGGTACTGACCACCGGAATCGATCAACAGCAGGCCGTCCCCCCCGGTGATGCTGCTGTGCTGCTCCTGTGTGGCGCGGTAGTGCGGCAGTGCACCATTGGCATTGAAGCCGGCAATGGTCGGGAAGCTGGGCGATACGAAGTAGGGCCGTTTGGCGCGCTCGCCGGTCAGCACTTCATCAATGGTCAGCTCGGTGACTTCGGTGCCGGCAGCCAGCGCTTCATCCAGCCAGCCGAAAAATTCGCACAGGGCCACGCCGTCTTCTTCCATGGTATCGCGAATGTGGGCAAGGTCGTTTTCACTCTTGCAGGCCTTGGCGCGCGTCGTGGGCTGGATCTGCTCGATCAGGGGCGTGTCATCGGACAGCTCCCCGGCGAGCAGCAGGGTGACCCTGGCCGGGTCCAGCAGTATGGGCAGGTGCGGGTCAAGCGCGGCAACCGCGGTGGCAGCCGTTTCATAGGGGGCAATGGCAATGCCTTCCTGCTCAAGCGCGGTCGTGAGTGCACCGTCGAGCCTGGCCGAGTTAATGAACAGCGTGGCCTGATCGGCCGTCACGATCATGTGGGCCAGAAATACCGGGTTGTAGTCAACATCGCTGCCGCGTAACTGGGTCAGCCAGGCAATGTCGTCCAGAGAAGACAGAAAATGAACCTCGGCGCCGACATCTTTCATGGCATGGCGCAGGTCGGCCAGACGTGCGCTGGCCGGTTCATTGCTCCAGCCACCCGCATAGGCGGTCACCGGCGCATCCGGCAGCGCCGGACGGTGCGTCCAGATGGCGCTCAGCAGATCCCGTGACGTGTCCAGTGAGAGCTGGTGGTTGCCGAGCACCTCCTTCAGGCGTCGGGCGGTCTTCAGTGCCAGTACGTCACCATCAGCTCCGACCGTGCTGCCGGTCGGCAGGTGTTCGGCCAGCCACTGCATGGGGGCGGTGGCCTCACTGGGTGTCCATTTCTTGAGCTCGATACCGCTGCCTTCCAGCTGTTGTGCGGCCTGAACCCAGTAGCGGCTGTCGACCCACAGGCCGGCGCTGTCCTGCGTGACAGTCAGTAGCCCGACCGATCCGGTAAAGCCGGATAACCATTCGCGTCCCTGCCAGTAGCCCGGAAGGTACTCGGACAGGTGTGGATCAGAGGATGGCTGCCACCAGCCATCAAGGCCGTGGTCGGACATGGCCTGACGCAGGGCCTGAAGGCGGTCGGCGGGAGAGGAAAGGGTGGTCATGAAGGATGCTCCAACGGTGCAGTGCGAGGGCGTGTTCTCAGGCCAGTGTAGGGTACCTGGAACACGCCTGTCTTTGTTGTGCCTGTGTCAGGACGCGTTGGCCCCTGGGTTGATGACGCTATTGTTTCGCAAGAGCCGTTTGATGGGCCGGGTCAGCAGCATCAGAACGGCCGCCACAATGATCAGCGCCAGGGCGCAACGACCGAACAGTTCCGGCAACTGGGTGATTTCCTCGGGATTGACGTGGCCGCCGATCAGTCCGGCGACCAGGTTACCCAGCGCCGTGGCCGTAAACCAGAGCCCCATGACCTGACCACGCATCTTGTAGGGGGCCAGCGCGCTCATGGATGACAGGCCCACCGGGCTTAGACACATTTCTCCTACGGTCAGCAGAAAGATACTGCCGGTAATCCACCACAGTGAGACCGCTTCCGTACCGTCCACGATGCGCTGTGCGGCCAGTACCATCAATCCGAAGCCGGCGGCGGCAAAGAGCAGCCCCATGACGAACTTGACCGGGCTACCGGGCTCGCGGCCACGCCGGCCCAGCGCTGGCCAGAGCCAGCCGAATATCGGCCCCAGTACAATGATGAACAGAGGGTTGAGTGATTGAATCCAGACCGTCGGAACCTGAAAATCGCCGATCATGCGATCCGTGAAATCACGGCCGAACAGGTTATAGGACGTGGGCTGCTGTTCAAACGAGGCCCAGAAACAGGCCGCCGCAGCGACCAGCAGAAAGCAGACACCCACGCGCAGGCGTTCCTCACCGGACAGCCCGTTGAAAAAGGCCAGAAAGATGAAGTAGCCAAGCGCACACAGAATGATGATGGTGGTCATCGAGGTAGCGATCGCCACCGGGTCGATCGGGATATACCCAGCCATCGCCAGGCCGACAGTCACGGCCACTGCTGCCCCTATACCTGCGACCCAGCGGCCAACCCCCTGGCGCTGGACGGCCGGGCCATCCCAGGAGGCGTCGCGATCTCGTAGCTGATCGCCGCGCTTCATGGCCGGTACGGCACCCAGGCGGAAGATGGCCAGCGCAACCAGCATGCCGAGCCCACCGATGCCAAAGCCCCAGTGCCACCCCAGTTCCCGCATCAATACGCCGGTCAGTAGTGGGGCGAGCAATCCGCCGATGTTGATGCCCATATAGAAAATGGCAAAGCCGCCATCACGCCGCGCATCTCCTTCGCCATAAAGACTGCCGACCATGACCGAAATACAGGTCTTGAACAGGCCCGAACCGATGACGATAAAGCCCAGGCCCAGAAAGAACGCCGGCGCCCCCAGCATGGCGGAGACTGCGATGCACAAATGGCCCAGCGCAATGATCAGCGAGCCATACCAGACGGCGCGTTGCTGTCCCAGCCAGTTATCGGCCAGCCAGCCACCGGGCAGGGTGGCCAGGTACATGGTGCCGGCAAAGATGCCGACGATGGCCGAGGCCGTGGTGCTTGAAAAGCCCAGGCCGCCCTCCTGTAACGTCGCGGCCATGAACAGCACCAGCAGTGGCCGAATACCGTAGTAGGAAAAGCGTTCCCACAGTTCGGTAAAAAACAGCGGGCCAAGTGCCCGCGGATGGCCAAGGAAACCACGATCCTGATGGGAATCGGTCCGTTGGCCAGAGGGTGTGGAATGCATGAGAATCACGCCTTGTTGCCATTATTGTCAGTTTTCGCGGCTACAAGATTCACCACCCACCCCATTGATGTCAAAGCATAAATGCGGTGAAAAGGGAAATGGCGCACCTGCGCCGGAGCGATGTTCGTGCCGTTTCCTGTCTCGCATGACAGGAAGAAAAGAAGGTCCTTCACTGGGTGAGAAAGTGCGATGTATTGTCACATGGGCCAAAAAAACCGCTGAATTGAAGCACTTGGACGTGAAGAACAACCATGCAGCCGCCGTTATCCCTGACGCTACGAAAATTACATCAGGAGAAGCAGCAATGGCTGTAACAACAATGCGTTCACGCATCATTGTCATTATGACCGCGGTGGTGATCGGCATGCTTGGCTTGAGTCTTCTTGACGCGCTGAGTTCCCGCCATCAGAAAATGGAGGAAAAGCGAAGTTTCCTGATGGGGAAAGTGAACACCGCAATAGCACTGGCCCAATTTCAGTTTGACCGGGCTCAGCGTGGAGATATCTCCGAGGAGCAGGCCAGACTGAACGCCAGGGATCAGCTCGCCACCCTGCGCTGGGACAATGGCACGGGGTACATGTTCGTATTCGATTCCGCACCGACCATGCTGATGCACCCGGTGGACAGGGGCAAGGAAGGCCGGAATCTGAATGGAGCCACTGATCAGGACGGCACCCCACTGTACAATGACATGGTGGCCGTAGACCGTCGTGACGGAGGTGGCTTTACGGATTATGTCTGGCCGCGGCCCGGCAATATCGATGCCGAACCCAAGCTGGCCTATACCGCGTATTTCGAGCCATGGGACTGGCACATCGGGACAGGGGTATACCTGAATGATGTCAAGTCAGCCTTCATGACGGCGCTGCTGAAGGGGGGCGCTATTTCCCTGTTCGTGATTGCCATCATTTTCTGGAACATGCGCGCGATCAAGCGGGTGCTGGGCGGTGAGCCTGGCGATGCAGTGGCGCTGGCCCAGCGCATTGCCCAGGGCGATCTGGTGGATCGGGGCGGTGTGACCTATGCACCGGACAGTGTGCTGGGGCAGCTTCAGACCATGCGTGCCCAGCTTGGCAGGCTGGTATTTCAGGTAAGGCAGGGCGCCGAGCGGGTTACTTCCGGCAGTGCCGAGATTGCCGAGGGTAATAATGATCTGTCTGATCGCACTCAGTCTCAGGCCGCAAGTCTTGAAGAAACGGCGGCCTCGATGGAGCAGATTACCGCGACGGTAAAACAGACCGCCGAGAGTGCCCGCTCTGCCGATCAGCAGGCGACAGCAGCCCGTGATAATGCTGAACGCGGTGGCAGGGTGATGGGGCAGACCATTGAGGCCATGGACGCCATCAATGCCTCCAGCCAGGAAATTACCGAAATCGTAACGATGATCGAGAGCATCGCCTTTCAAACCAACCTGCTGGCACTGAATGCGGCGGTGGAAGCGGCCCGTGCCGGTGAGCATGGTCGTGGCTTTGCCGTGGTGGCCTCGGAAGTGCGGGCGCTGGCCCAGCGTGCAGCAACCGCGACCAGTGACATCAAGGCCTTGGTGGATCAAAGCGGCGCTCGTATTGATGAGGGAACCGCTCTGGTGCGGGAATCCGGCAATGTGCTGGAGGAAATCGTGTCCTCGGTGTCCATGGTGTCGAGTCTGATTGCCGAAATATCCGAAGCTTCCCGTGAGCAGACCTCCGGCATCGACCAGACCAATCAGGCCATCACCGATATGGATCAGAACACCCAGCAGAACGCGGCGCTGGTCGAGCAGTCGGCGGCTGCCAGCCGCTCCATGCAGGAAGAGGCGCAGCGCCTTGAGGCACTGGTGGCCACGTTTGCCCTGGACAATGACATGACACGTGCCGGGGTTGCGCGTCCGTCCCCGGTTACGGCATCAAGCGCCTCGCACGGCACTTCCTCCTCCAGCCCCCGGCCTGTCGATCTGCCAAAGGGCACGGCCCGGCGGCCGGAGCCGGCAGCAGTAACAGCGGAGGATGACTGGGAAACCTTCTAGTCTTCAGTACGGCATGATGTGACAAGGGCGGCCCCATGGGCCGCCTTTTTTTGTGCCGGGCTGCCGGTCGGCATCAGGCGACGTCCTGCAACATGTATTAGAGTGCAGGGGCCGGTTCGTCGCAGTACTGCCGGTGTAGTGACCTTACACTTGATGATGACGCACTTTGGAGGCGCCGTGTCTGATCCTGTATCTTCCCCTGACGCATCGGCGTTGTCTGACGAGACCTTCATCGAACGTGGCCGGCGTGGTTACCGTGCCACGATGCTGGCGCTGTTTCTGGGCGCCTTTTCGACATTCGCCCTGCTTTACTGCGTGCAGCCGATGATGCCGATCTTTTCCCATGCCTTCGGTATCGATGCCGCGCGCAGCAGCCTGGTGCTGTCGGTAGCGACGGCCTCGCTGGCGGTGGGGCTTTTGTTTACCGGTGCGCTGTCTGACGCCATCGGGCGCAAGGGGATCATGGTCTTTGCACTGCTGTCGGCGTCTATCTGTACGCTGGCTGCCGCGTTGATGCCAGGCTGGGGGGGCGTACTGGTCATGCGGGCCCTGGCCGGGCTGTCATTGTCCGGGTTGTGTGCTGTTGCCATGACCTATCTGGGCGAAGAAATTGCGCCCCGTTTCGTGGGTGTCTCGATGGGGCTTTACATCGGTGGCAGCGCCATTGGCGGCATGGGAGGGCGGTTGATCAGTGGGGTGCTGGTGGACTGGCTGCACTGGCGCTGGGTGCTGGGCATCATGGGGGTGATTTCACTGATAACGGCGGCCCTGTTTATCCGGCTGCTGCCACCATCGCGTCACTTTACGCCGCGGCGGCTGAGTTTCAGCAACTTGCTGGAGGGCTTTCGGCTGCACTTTCGCGATGCCGGGTTGCCCTGGTTGTTTCTGGAAGGCTTTCTGCTGATGGGCAGCTTTGTAACGCTGTTCAATTATATTGCCTATCGGCTGCTGGAGCCGCCTTACCATTTCAGTCAGGCCGTGGTCGGCCTGATGTCCATTGTCTACCTGTCAGGTATTTACAGCTCTGCCTGGGCGGGTGCAGTCGCTGACCGGCGAGGGCGGCCGCAGGTATTCTGGGTGTTTATCGGTGTCATGGCAGGCGGGCTGGCGATTACATTGATGAGCCCGGTGTGGGCCATCCTGGTGGGGATGCTGATCTTTACCTTTGGCTTCTTTGCCGCTCATTCGGTGGCCAGCGGCTGGGTGGGGCAGCGTGCTACCCAGGCAAGGGGGCAGGCCTCATCGCTTTATCTGTTCAGTTATTATCTGGGGTCTAGTTCGGCCGGTACGCTGGGCGGGGTCTTCTGGCGCTGGCATCAGTGGCCCGGTGTGGTGCTGTTCATCGGCCTGCTGCTGACCTGTGCTCTGGTGGTCGCGTTGAGGCTCAAGCGTGTATCGGGTGTGGGATAGCCGGGCATGTCACCGTGCCGGGCCTGGTATGGCCCGACACGGAAGGACTCAGATCTGACCGACCTTCACCAGACTGCCTTTCATGGTCGTGGGGATATCTTCGATCATGACCAGGTTCAGCGATTGCCCACTATCCTGCAGAGCCACCTTGTCGCCGAGGTCGGCATTGATGTCATCCGGAGACAGCGTATACATGCCGCCGTTGAACGGGTCGACAATCAGCCAGCCAATGAGGCCGCTGAACAGCAGATTGCCTCCGATATACCAGCCATTTGCTGACGTGGTCAGCTCCACTGTCCGGGGAGAATAGCCCGGCTTCTTGATTTCAACGTGGTATGTCTTGCCACCAAAATAGCTGCCATCGGATTTCCTGAGCGTTACCGTCGCAGGCGTGGTGCCGGAAAAGACCTGTTTGGCCGTTTCGTCAGTAATGATGATGCCTGCGTTGGATGGCGTGCTGTTAATGGTCACACTCTGTTCGCTGTCGCCGACGATAGAGGCGCAGCCGGTCAGGCTGAGTGCGGCACAGGTGCCCATCAGGGCGGCAAGGGTCTTCAATTTCATGGGGCAATCTCTTGTAGTATGGGCCCTTGAAAGGCCTTCGATAATGCACCGATCGTTCTTCTTCAGTGCAAGTGCCTGACAGGTAACGACATTTGATTACTCTTCTTTAGTTATTTTTTTATTAAGTGATCCGGTCGTGTGGTCGGGTCACTGTGCATGGTCAACAGGAGACATGACATGGCACTGGATACTGCTGAGATAGACCGACTTTTACAGGCACGTGGCAACGCCTATACCCCGTATTCTCATCATCCGGTGGCTGCACTGGTCGAGGATGATCAGGGGCGTCAGTTCGCTGGCTGCAATGTTGAAATTGCCAATTACAAGGGACTGTGTGCCGAGGCCAGCGCCATTGCCACCATGGTGTCACAGACGGGAGCAACTGCCCTGCGTCGTGTCGTCGTGATGGGTCCGGGCAGCGCACTGTGTACACCCTGCGGTGACTGTCGGCAGCGAATTCGCGAATTTGCCACGCCGGATACCGAAATCGTGGTCGTCAATGGCGAAGGTGAGGTGCTGAAGCGCTATTCCATGGAGATGCTGCTGCCGGATTCCTTCGGGCCGGAAAACCTGACGGTCTGATCAATCAGGCCTGCTACGCCAGCTATACCCTGATCACGCTCAGGGCCATGGCGATGACCTGCATTGGTCCATCGGAAGGGCGGGGCTCTGAAACGCCGCGGCCCTCGGGAAGGCAGGTCAATGCTCCCCGAGGGCCGCGATGTATCGACCGGACACGTGATGAGCGCGGGCCGGCCGGTATTACCTGTCAGCCATGAATGCCCTGGCTTCTCAGGTAGTCGTCGTAGGTGCCGCTGAAATCGACAATGCCATCGGCAGTCATGTCGAGAATGCGGGTAGCCAGGGAGCCGACAAACTCCCGGTCATGGCTGACAAAGATCAACGTACCGGGGTAGTTGTCCAGCGCAAGGTTGAGTGCTTCGATGGATTCCATGTCGAGGTGGTTGGTGGGCTCATCCATGACCAGCACGTTGGGCTTTTGAAGCGCCAGCTTGCCGAACAGCATCCTGCCCTGCTCGCCACCGGAAATTACCTTGACGGTCTTGCCGATGTCATCATTGGAGAACAGCATGCGGCCCAGGGCGCCCCGTACCATCTGTTCGCCCTCGGTGGTCCACTGGCTCATCCAGTCAAACAGGGTTTCGCCGCCGTCAAAATCAGCGGCATGGTCCTGGGCGAAATAGCCTACTTCGGCAGCATCGGTCCATTTCACGGTGCCTGCATCCGGTGCCATCGTCTCTACCAGGCAGTTGAGCAGGGTTGTCTTGCCGATGCCGTTCGGTCCGATGATGGCGATGCGCTCACCGGCTTCTACCTGGAGGCTGAACCGGCTGAACAGGGTGTTGTCGCCCCAGGCCTTGGTCAGTTTGTCGACGGTCAGGGCCTGACGGTGAATCTTTTTGGTCTGCTCGAAGCGAATGAACGGGCTGACACGAGAAGAGGGCTTGACTTCGTCGAGCTGGATCTTGTCGATCTTGCGCTGGCGTGACGTGGCCTGCTTGGCCTTGGAGGCATTGGCAGAGAAGCGGCTGACAAACTGCTGCAGTTCGGCAATCTCGGCCTTTTTCTTGGCGTTGTCAGCGTGCAGCCGTTCCCGGGCCTGGGTAGCGGCAATCATGTATTCATCGTAGGTGCCGGGGAACAGGCGCAATTCACCGTAGTCCAGGTCGGCCATGTGGGTGCAGACGCTGTTCAGGAAGTGGCGATCATGCGAGATGATGATCATGGTCGAGTTGCGAGCCCGCAGAATGTCTTCCAGCCAGCGGATGGTGTTGATGTCCAGGTGGTTGGTTGGTTCATCCAGCAGCAGTACATCCGGATCACTGAACAGGGCCTGAGCCAGCAGTACTCGAAGCTTCCAGCCCGGTGCCACGACGCTCATGGGCTCGAAATGCTGTTCCAGCGGTATGCCCAGTCCGAGCAGCAGTTCGCCGGCACGCGCTTCGGCGGTATAGCCATCCAGCTCGGCAAACTGGACTTCAAGGTCGGCTACCTTCATGCCGTCTTCTTCGCTCATCTCGCTTTGCGAGTAAATGCGCTCGCGCTCGGCACCGACCTTCCACAGGGCTTCGTGGCCCATGATGACGGTATCGATCACACGCTCGTTCTCGAACGCGAACTGGTCCTGGCGCAGCTTGCCCAGGCGCATGTTGGCATCCTTCATCACCTGACCGCCGGTGGGCTCCAGGTCACCCCCCAGAATCTTCATGAAGGTGGACTTGCCGCAGCCATTGGCGCCGATCAGGCCGTAGCGGTGACCATTACCAAACTTGACGGAAACATTTTCGAACAGCGGCCGGGGGCCGAACTGCATGGTGATATTGGCAGTAGAAAGCACAGCGGGGGGTTCTCGCGGGAACAGGTGAGTGAGCCGACCCTCGAGGCGTGATGCAGCATGCAGGGCCGATGCGGCCATTGTACGTGCTTGCCCCCCGGGCGTCATCGCTGCCGTGCATGTTTCGGGGGGCTTTAATCGTCTAGGTCAGCACAGCGATCAGCAACAGGGCCAGTCCCAGCATCGATACCATGTACACCATCGAGCGCACCCAGGGTATGCCAAGGGCATAAAGAGGCACATAGACCATACGGGCCAGCAGGTAGAGCCAGCATCCCCACAGGCTCAGGGTGCCTTCCTGACCGCTGATGTGAAGAATCAGCACGGCGGCGATGAATAGCGGCAGGGTTTCAAACAGATTGCGCTGGGCGCGAAACAGGCGGCCGGTGACCTTGCCCATCGGGGGGCCGTCATGGTCGCGCGGGCCGGTATTGTATTCCACCCCTGTTTCCCGGTTGCGCCACATGGCCGGCAACAGGATTTGTACAACGGCCAGTACCAGTGTCCAGCCCAGCAGATAAAGCTCCATGCTCATGACATTTTCTCCTTGAGTGCTCGCCAAGCATAGAAGAAGCCACCGCATTACGGCATGGGCTTATTGCACAAACGGCACAGTACATAACTGCATTTATTGTCACAATTATTACAGGAATGCTTCACTTATATTACAGGACGATACTAAAGTGCGCTCAGGACTTACGAAGCTCATACGCGATGAATACGCTGAAAATCCTCTCTTTTCGACGGCAGCGAAAGTGGTACTTGGTGCTACGCTTCTGGTGATCATCGTGGCGATCATCTGGGAGTCCATGGGCCTGCCGCCCCAGCTCATGTCGCTTTACAATGAAGAGTCCCTGCCGAACCGCTTTGCCCAGGGGCTGATGATACTCAGTGTGTTCATGTTTCTGGTGGGCTACGCTCGCCACAACACGCGCGCCTTTCTGGCGCTGGCCTTTTTATATGCGTTTGTCTGGTTTGATGACACCATGATGTACCATGAGCATGTTGGTGCGTTTCTGGATAGCCACGGGCTGGTACAGGCGCGTGGCGGCATGCGGGCTCAGGATATTGGCGAGCTGATTGGCTGGGGTCTGGCAGCCATTCCGATGGCTCTGGTCTTTTTGTGGGCCTGGATGGGCCGCCGCGCCGGCGACTTTGGTATGCTGGTCGTGTTTGGCTGCTGCTTCGGGTTGCTGGTGTTCTGTGGCGTGGTCGTGGACATGCTCCATATCGCCATGGGTGGCGCCGAGGCGATGGATATTGGCTGGATCGAGGATGGTGGCGAAATTTTCTCGGTCGCACTGGCCTGTGTCTTCTCGGTACTCTTTTCGACCATGAAGACGGAGCGGTGGTTTATGGCCAGCGCGCGAGCGGCAGCGCAGCACACCCATCAGGATACGCGTCACGCCCTGTCCTTCTGATGGCAGTGGTCCGATGATTTGAAGGCAGCGCACAGCGCTGCCTTTTTCATGTTTGGTCAGTGCATGAAAGGCTCGGAAGGGCCGATGAAACGCTTATCCTCTTATTTGGCAGGGAGCCAGTATGTCCAATCGATTGATTCAACTGATTGCCTCCGAGGATGATTCGGACACCATCACATCATGTTTCGAAAAGCTGGAACTCGAGGAATGGTGGAAAAACTCGCCGGCCGGAGGGGGTGAGCGGGTCACGTTTTATGTCGCCCTGCATCAGGCTGAATCTCAGGAGGTCATGGACGCGCTGGGCGAAGCACTGAAGGGCAAGGATGACTGGCGGTTGTTCTCGCTGGCTACCGAGGCCAACCTGCCGGAAGTCGATGATGAGGATGAGCAGGAGCGCCTGGAGCAAAAGAATACCGCCAGTGCGCGGGAAGAGATTTATGGCGATATACGTAGCGGCGCCACACTGACGCGTGATTATCTGTTGATGACCGCCCTGGCCACCTGTGTGGCGGCGATCGGCCTGAATCAGGGGCAGGTGGCCGTCGTCATCGGGGCCATGGTGATTGCACCGCTGTTGGGCCCCATTCTTGCCTTCGCCTTCGGCTCGACACTGGGCAACCTTGAACTGCTGTGGATTGCAGCACGGTCACTGCTGGCCGGGCTGGGAGTCTCGATCGCCGTCGGCATCCTGCTCGGGTTTTTGTATCGAGCAACTCCGGACAACCAGATGATGAACTTCTCCGGCGTCATGAGCCTGCAGACTCTGATGTTGCCCCTGGCTTCCGGCGCGGCCGCAGCGCTGATGGTCGCTGGTGGCAAGATGTCGGCTTTGGTCGGCGTCATGGTGGCTGCTGCGCTGCTGCCGCCGCTGGCGGCCTTCGGTCTGTTCATTGGTGATGGCAACTACCTTTCCGGCGGGCGGGCTCTGGTGTCGGTGGTAGTAAACATCATCGCCATCAATCTGGCGGCACAGGTCGTGTTTCTATTGAAGGGTATCCGTCCCAAGCGCTGGGATACGGAGTCACGCGGCACGTCTGTCAAGCTGGCGCTGGGCGTGTCTGCGGGACTGGCGGTCGTGGCCGGGCTCTTTCTGTGGCTGTCTGGCAGTAACGTGAACTTCAGCCTGCTGTAACGCCTTCGTATTTTGCACATCGGCGTACAACACGCCAGAATCAAATGACGATTCACTGACAGGGACACTACCGGTTATGGCAGATTCAAGACCGCTTGATGATGAGGCGCTTGCCTTTACGGAACGCTATTTGAACAACGCATCGCCCACTGGCCAGGAATGGTCCGGTCAAAAGCTGTGGATGGATTATCTCACACCATATGTGGATGAGTTCTTTACCGATACCTACGGCACTGCGGTGGGCGTGATCAATCCCGAGGCCAAATACAAGGTCGTGATCGAAGGCCATGCCGACGAGATTTCCTGGTACGTTAATCACATTACCGACAATGGCCTGATCTACGTAGTCAGAAACGGCGGTAGTGATCATCAGATTGCACCGTCCAAACGGGTCAATATCCATACCCGTGACGGGGTGGTCGAGGGGGTATTCGGCTGGCCGGCGATTCACACCCGAAGCAATGGCAGCAAGGAACAGGCGCCCAAGATCGACAATATCTTTGTTGATGTGGGGTGCACGACGCGAGACGAGGTTGAGGCACTGGGCGTGCACGTCGGGTGCATCATTACGTATCCGGACGAGTTCTTTATCCTCAACGGAAACAAGTTCGTGTGCCGTGCCCTGGACAACCGTATTGGCGGGGTCATGATTGCCCAGGTCGCACGGTTGCTGAAGGAAAATGGCAAGACGCTTGATTTTGGCCTGTATATCGTCAACTCGGTGCAGGAAGAGGTGGGGCTTCGTGGCGCACAGATGATCGCCGAGCGCATCAAGCCTGATGTGGCCATCGTGACCGATGTCACCCACGATACCACCACTCCCATGATCGAGCAGAAGACCCAGGGCACCCTGAAAATGGGGGATGGCCCGGTGGTTACCTATGCGCCCGCGGTGCAGCAGCGCCTGCGTGACAGGATCATCAGCGCGGCTGAAACCCACGGCATTCCGTTCCAGCGTTCTGCTTCCTCGCGGGCGACAGGCACCGATACCGATGCCTTCGCCTACAGCAACCAGGGTGTGGCATCGGCATTGATTGCCCTGCCGCTGCGTTATATGCACACCACGGTCGAGATGGTGCACCGTGATGATGTCGAGAATGTGATCAGGCTGATTTACGAAACGCTGCTGACGATTGCGCCTGGCGAAACCTTCAGTTATTTCGAGTAGAGCCTCCGGGCCTTTCCTGGCCCGTGTAATGCCCGGCAAAGCCGGGCGTTATCCCTGAACCCGAAAACGCGGTATGATGGACGTCTTCACCTGCGTTTTGAGTGCTGGTGATGGCTCGGGGCCATCTTCTGCAGTTCTCTTCTCCTGTTGTCCCCCTTTCCCTTGCTGGCCTGCCCCGAAGGCGAGCGTTAGATGGTTGATTCAATGTCATTTTCCGAGCTGGGCCTATGCCCTGAGCTGCTTGCCGCCGTTGATCGTGCAGGCTATACCACCCCGTCACCGATTCAGGAAAAGGCTATTCCTGTCTGTCTCGAAGGCCGCGATGTGCTGGCTGCCGCCCAGACTGGTACCGGCAAGACTGCAGGCTTTGCCCTGCCGATTCTGCAGGGCCTGTTTCAAAATGGCGCACGGCGCCAGCCCAATCGCGTTCAGGCGCTGATTCTTACACCCACACGTGAACTGGCCGCTCAGATCGGTGAAGTGGTGGAAATGTTTGCCGCGTCACTGCCGGTCCGGCTGACCAGCGCCGTCGTATTCGGTGGGGTCAGTGCCCGTCCCCAGATCGATGCGCTGGCAAAGGGCGTGGATATTCTGGTGGCCTGCCCGGGTCGTCTGCTTGACTTGATCAACCAGAAGGCGGTTCGGCTTGATAACGTCGAAACGCTGGTGCTGGATGAAGCCGACCGCATGCTTGATATGGGCTTTATCCATGATATTCGCAAGCTGATGAAGCTGATCCCCACGGATCGTCAGACCCTGTTGTTTTCCGCAACCTTCTCGAGCGAGATTCGCTCACTGGCTTCGGGCTTTCTGCGTCAGCCGGTCGAGATCGATATCACGCCGCGCAACAGCGCTGCTCAGAGCGTGGAGCAATCGGCCTTCTTTGTGGATCGTCCGGCCAAGGCGGCGGCGCTGATTCACCTGATCAAGGCCCGTCAGTGGGAGCAGGTGCTGGTATTCACCGCCACCAAGCACATGGCCAACAAGGTCACCTACAGTCTGCAGCAGGCAGGCATCGAGGCGGCTGCCATTCATGGCAACAAGAGCCAGAATGCCCGTACCCAGGCGCTGTCAGGCTTCAAGGACAAGCGCGTCACGGCCCTGGTTGCGACGGATGTGGCTGCCCGTGGTATCGACATCAGCGAGCTGCCGCAGGTCGTGAACTTTGAGTTGCCGGCAACGCCTGCTGACTACGTGCACCGTATCGGGCGTACCGGTCGTGCAGGTGCGGCGGGGCAGGCCATTTCGCTGGTTGACAGTGAAGAAAAGGATCAGCTGCGTCGCATCGAGCGCCTGATCAAGTCCAATCTACCCAAAACCGACATGTCGGACTTCGATGAAGCCAGTGCGAAGGCACAGTATCCGCTGCTGTCACCGCCGCGTGGTCCGAAGCCGGTGCGCAAGGCTGGTGGCGGTAATGGTCGTGGCAAGCCTTCCGGCGGCGGGCGTAACGGGGGTGGTAATGCCAGTGGCAATCGCGCCGGTGGTGCTCCTTCCGGTGGTCAGCCGAGCCGCAACCGGCGTCCGCGTCGCAGTGGCGGCAACAACTCCTCGTCCAGTCAGAGCTGAGTCAGGCCTCCGGAGACGGATCAAGCTGCTGCCACAGTGCTTCAAGTGCCGAGTGGCGTGGCCGAGCCAGCGCTACCAGTCTGATATCCAGTTCGACATCAAAGGCCTCGTCCGCACTGCGGACGAGGCCTTTGTCATTGGCCATCCTGGCCGGCAGCCAGCCCATGCCGTATCCCTGTTGAATCAGTGTCTTGACATTGCCCGATTGCAGATTGTCATTAAGGGGCAGCAGATGTGGTGTAGGTGACAGGCGAGCCATGTGAGCGGCAATGGGCTGTGCCATGAAGCTGCGCGGATGGTAGGCCATGACCGGTACGGGTTGCTCCGGCGTCCCGGGCAGGGCAAAGCGAGGCGTTGCCTCGTCAGTGATCGCCGCCAGACTGACAGGGATCAGCCGCTCCCGGCCGACTGAATGCCAGCGTAGTCGGTCACTGTCGAATCGATCCGCCCAGGACAGGTCAGCGCTCCAGTAGACCAGTGCGACATCACACTGGCCCTGCTCCAGTGCGTCCAGATATTCACTGCCGATCCAGTTGGTGCTGTGAAGATCCGGCGATAACAGAGGCTCAAGACCTGTGGAACCGGCCCAGTCCTGGAAAAAGTGGGTAAACAGACTTTGGGCGGCGGCCAGGCTCAGGCGTGAGAGGGCAGCATCGGTCAGGATCGAAATGCGCTCACGGGTGAGCGCCAGCTCACCACTGACGGTTTCGCAAAAGGCCAGAAAGTGCTGCCCGGCCGGTGTCAGTGACAGGGGCAGGGTCTGGCGGTCGATCAGGGTCGTGCCCATGGCCTCTTCCAGCAGGCGAATGCGTCGGCTGAAAGTAGGCTGGCTTACGTGTTGTCGTTCCGCCGCACGGGAAAAGTGGCGAGTGCGGGCCAGCGCCATGAAATCGTCGAGCCAGCGTATTTCCATTGGGTCGTATCTTTATCGTTGTTGTCGGACAAGGCCGTTGACACCCGGCGGGTGCCGTACAGCCGCGCCCGGGATGCAGGTTGTGCAGCCTCGGACGTTATCGGCCAGTAATGGTGTGGCTTCATGATATGACCGAATGGTCAGTTTTTCTGGTTTTTCCGGCCCGGTCAGGAGGCGTCGTCGTTGATCGCATCTGCCGGGCCGGGTGTGGCAGTGTAATTACAGACGTCCCTCCTCCAAGGCATGACAGGCCACCCGGGCATCGCCATAGGTCTTCAATGCCGGAATGTCTTCGCGGCAGCGCGCAGTGGCGTACGGGCAGCGTCCATGGAACACACATCCCGATGGCAGGTTGACGGGGGTGGGCACTTCACCCGTCAGCCGAATCGGCGTGGGGTGTCCGTCCGAGAGCCGGGGAATGGCCGACAGCAAGGCCTGGGTATAAGGATGGCGGGGGGTGGAAAACAGTGTGTCACGCGGTGCCAGCTCGCATAGCGTGCCCAGATACATGACGGCCACGCGCGTGGCGAAATGCTCTACCACGGCCAGGTCATGGGTAATGAACAGATAGGTCAGCCCCCGTGCCTGCTGGGCATCGCGCATCAGGTTCAGTACCTGGGCCTGAATGGAGACATCCAGAGCCGAGATCGGCTCATCCGCCACGATGAATTCCGGGTCGACGGCAAGCGCGCGGGCAATGGAAATACGCTGACGCTGACCGCCGGAGAATTCATGGGCGAAGCGGCCTCCCCATTCAGGATCGATGCCTACCGAGCTCATGACCTCCTGAACCTTGTCCTGCACGTCACCACGGTTCAGGGATGGGTTATGAAACGTGATCGGCTCTTCCAGAATCCGGTTGATGGTCATGCGGGGGTTCAGTGACGCGTAGGGGTTCTGGAAGATCATCTGCATGCGCCGTCGCCAGGGAAGCAGCGCATGGGCTGACAGCTGATCGATGCGAGTGCCATCAAAATGGATCTCGCCCTCGCTGGGAGAAATCAGCCCCATGACGGTACGGGCCACGGTTGACTTGCCGCAGCCGGATTCGCCGACCACGCACAGGGCCTCGCCCCGGGCTACATCCAGATCAACGCCGTTGATGGCGTGCACGTATTCCTGTCGACGAGTGAGGCGGCCCTTCGAGAAATGCAGCTGCTCGAGCCAGTTGCCGGACAGATTGAACCGTTTGCGCAGCCCGCGGATGCTCAGCAGGGTGGATGGGTCGTGCCGGGGGCTCGTGGTGGCCTGGTCGGTCGGCTGAGTTATCTCAGACGGTATCATGGGCTTTCTCCTTGGCCAGCATGGCCTCGACCATGTGACAGGCGACCTGGGTGCCGCCGGTACTGACAAAGTGGGGTACCTCCCGGGTGCAGCGCTCGGTGGCAAAGGTGCAACGCGGGTTGAAGGCGCAGCCCGGAGGAATATTGTTGAGTGAGGGCATGGCGCCAGGGATCTGGTTCAGGCGCTCGCCTGGGGTAGCCATCTGAGGCAGGGCATCAAGCAGTCCCTGGGTATAGGGATGCTGCGGATCATTGATGATTTCCCGCGTCGGCCCCTGTTCTATGATGCGCCCGGCATACATGACCAGCGTTCGTCGAGTGACCTGAGACACTACGCCCAGATCATGAGTGATCAGCATCAGGGCCACGTTTTGGGTGTCACACAGCTCGGTGAGCAGGGCCATGATTTCCGCCTGAATCGTGACATCCAGTGCGGTAGTGGGTTCATCGGCAATGATCAGGTCAGGATCAAGCAGCAGTGCGATGGCGATGATGATGCGCTGGCGCATGCCCCCGGACAGTTCATGGGGATACTGGTCCAGCCGGCGTTCCGGCGAAGGAATCTGAACAAGATTGAGCTTGTCCAGCGCGATCTGTCTCGCTTCCCGCGTACTGATGCGCCGATGCGCCTTCAGACACTCGATCATCTGAGCGCCAAGCGTCAGTACCGGATTGAGGGTCATCATCGGGTCCTGAAAGATCATGGCAATACGGTCACCACGGATCTTCCTGAGCTGTCGTTCACTCATCCTGTTGAGGTGATGGCCGTCGAAGGTAATCTCACCGCCGGCGATAAAGCCCGGATGGGCAATCAGATTAAGAATCGAGAAGGCGGCCACTGACTTGCCGGCGCCGGACTCACCGACAATGCCGAGTCGCTCACCGCGCTCCAGTGAAAAATCGATACCTCTCAGCGCCTGAACAGCCTTGCCTCGGCTTGAGAAGCGTACATCCAGTTGTCGTACATCAAGCAGTGCCATGGTATCAGCCCTTGTGCAGTCGGGGGTTCATGACGTCGCGCAGCCAGTCACCCAGAAGATTGATCACCAGTACCAGTACCACCAGCACGGCACCAGGGATCAGGGTGATCCACCAGGCACCACTCTGGATGTAGTCAAAGCCGGATTTGATCAGCGAGCCAAGCGAGGGCTGGGTTTCCGGCATGCCAAGTCCCAGAAACGAGAGGGCGGCTTCGGAAATGATGGCATTGGCAATCTGCACCGTCGCGATGACAAAAATCGGCGAGAGCGTATTGGGCAGCAGGTGGCGGAACATGATGCGCGGGGCGCGAAAGCCCATGACCCGTGCAGCGTCCACGTATTCCTTGCTTCGCTCGGCCAGGACCGAGGCACGTACCGTGCGGGCAATCTGGGGCCATTCAGCGATGCCGATAATCAGTATCAGCAGGATCAGCGCCACCTGGCCAAACATCAGGTTACCGAAGGACGCCTTGACAATGGCGCCGACCAGAATGGCCACCATCAATGTCGAAAATGACAGCTGAATATCGGCCAGCCGCATCAGCGTGGCATCAATGATGCCCCCGAAGTAACCGGCCAGCAGTCCGAACAGGATGCCAAGCACGCACTGCATCGCCACGGCGCCAAAGCCGATCAGCAGTGAAACGCGCGTACCATAGAGGATGGTCGACAGCAGATCCCGGCCCTGGGCGTCCGTGCCGAGCGGGAAGGCCGCGTCGCCCCCATCGAGCCACATCGGCGGCAGCTCGGAGTTCATGATGTCAATGCCGGTCAGATCATAGGGATCCGTCGGCGCCCACCAGGGCGCGCCAAAGGCGGCAATGGTGATGATGATGAAGATCAGTAGACACAGTTGGGCCACCGGATCGCGCTTGAAGCTGTACAGCAGATAGCTCTTGCGGAAACGGGCCCAGGCGCCGGGCATCTGCGCCCGCAGATCCGCGGTAGATGTCTCCTCGCTCATGCGTGTTGTCCTGTCAGTTTAACGGTGGGATTGACCAGGCCGTAGACCAGATCGACCAGGGTGTTGGTCACCACAAAGATCAGGCCCACCACCATCAGGTAGGCGACAATCAGCGGAATATCGCTGCGGGTAATGGCTTCAAGGAACATCAGCCCCATGCCGGGCCACTGGAAGACGGTTTCGGTCAGGATGGTGTAGGCCACCATGGTGCCGATCTGCACACCGCCGACCGTGATAACCGGCAGCATGGTGTTTTTAAGGGCATGCAGAAAGTAGATGCGTCCGGGGGAAATCCCCTTGGCGCGGGCGAAGCGGACATAGTCGCTTTGCAGCACTTCGAGCATTTCCGAGCGAATCAGACGAATGAACAGGGGCAGCATGATCGAGGCCAAAGACGCCGCCGGCAGCAGTAGGTGCAGCAGGCCATCCACGCTGAAAAATCCGGTGTCCCAGGTGCCGAACAGGTGCACCAGCTCGTTGCCGCGTCCAAAGGAGGGCAGGCCGCCATCGGTGGATATCAGCTCATTGAGCCAGGTCCCCCAGTCGGTATCTGTCGGGAAGGGGGTGATATGTACTCCGATGGAAAAAAGCTGAATCAAGACAATGGCCGTCAGAAAGACCGGCACCGAGATGCCCACCACGCTGATGCCCATGCAGGTCTTGGCCAGCCATGAGGCCGGCCGGATGGCGGCATATACGCCTACAGGTACCGAAAACAGCAGGATGATCAAGGAGGCACACAGCACCAGTTCAAGGGTTGCCGGCATGTGCTCGACGATCACATCGAGGGTGGGTTTGCTGTAGAAGTAGGACTGGCCCAGATCGCCGTGCAGGGCGTCCCAGGCAAAGCGCCCGTATTGCACCGGCAAGGGGTCATTCAGTCCCATTTCCTCACGCAGGAGGTTGCGCTGCTCGACGGAGACGCTCTGGCCTACCAGTTCCCGGACCGGGTCGCCGAGGCTGCCCTTGATCGAGAAGCTGATCAGGCTGATCACGAACATGACCAGAAACGCATGCCACAGGCGCTGAATCAGAAAGGCAATCATGGAATGTCACCTGAAAAAATCAAAGGCAAGGCCGGCCACCGCGATGGCCGGCCGAAGGGCTAGTCCTTGACGACCAGGTCGCCCAGGTAGGGGAAGTTCATGACGTTGAGGATGGGCTCGATTTCGACATTGTTGCGCGAAGCCCAGGCCAGATCCTGCCAGTGCAGGGGAATGAAGGCCGCATCGTCATACAGCATCCTTTCGACCTGTTGCAGTTCGGTGGCTCGCGTTTTCGGGTCGGTTTCCAGATTGGCCTTTTTCACCAGCGCATCGGCTGCAGGGTTGCAGTAATTACCGGCGTTATACTGGCCCATGCCGGTATCGGCATCAGGACACATTGTGAGGAATTCAAACAGGTTGGCAGAATCCTCGGTGTCGGAGTGCCAGCCCACCATCATCATGTCGGCTTCACGCTCATCATAGGCCGGCCAGTATTGCGCCTTGGGCAGGGTTTTAAGATCCACTCGAATATTAATGCGAGACAGCATGGCTGCAACGGCCTGAGCGATCTTGTCATCGTTCACATACCGGTTGTTGGGCGCCATCATGGTGATGGTGAAACCATCTTCATAGCCGGCTTCCTTCATCAGTTCACGGGCCTTGGCAACGTCGTAGCGCGGTGCCAGATCAGCATCATGACCGGCATATCCTTCAGGCGAGAGCTGAGCGGCGGGGGTAGCAAAGCCCTTCATGATCTTGGCGGCAATCCCTTCCTGATTGATGGCATAGGCGATGGCCTGACGGACTCGCTTGTCCTTGAAGGCCTCGACCCGCTTCTCATTCATGTGAAACAGGATGATACGCGTACCGCTCATGGTAACCAGGTGGGTATCCGGGTTGGACTTGATGCGGGCCAGATCCGTTGGTGGAACCGGGGCGATGAAGCCGACGCCGCCAGAGAGCAGTGCGGAGACGCGAGTGGCATCTTCCTTGATCGGGGTCAGCACAAGGTGATCGACGTTACCGGGAGACTCGGTGTCCCAGTAGTCGGCGAAGCGGTCAAACTCGACCTTGACGCCCTGCTGACGTGAGGTGACCTTGAAGGGGCCGGTCCCTGATTCGTTGCGTGAGGCGAACGTGTTGGCACTTTTCTTGATTTCGTCCTTCGGGTGACCGTTCTTGTCGGTACCGGAATAGAACTTGCTGTCCATCGGGAAGATGTAGGTCGCAGCATTGAGGGTCAGCGGATACGGCGCCTTTGAAATCAGATCGACCGTATAGTCATCGACCTGCTTCATCTCGCTGAAGGGCTCGAAGATAGCCTTGAAATCACCGCTTTTTTTCAGGCGATTGAAGGTCCAGACCACATCCTTTGCGGTCATCTTGTTGCCGGAATGAAACGTGACGCCTTCGCGCAGGTGAAAGCGCATGGTCAGGTCATCGATGCGCTCCCAGGAAGAGGCCAGTCGCGGGTCAAAGCCCAGCTGCTTGTTCCACCGCAGTAACGGGTCGAACACCATATGGGAGAACTGCAGTATGCCGCCGGAAAGCTGTTCATGAATATCCATGGTAACCGGGTCGGCATCGTAGGCGACGCGCAGGGTAGTGGCATGGGCCAGAGATGCACCGGACAGCAATGCGCCGGCCACGAGGGCAGCAATCGATTTTTTCATCACGACTCCGAGGGTGTTTCCCTGCGTCAGGGCAGCACCGTGTAGTTGTACGTTATTGGTCGAGTGGTCGTGGGTTCGAGCGTGCGTTTTTATTGTCGGCCCGACCCCGCTTATAACCTACGGGCAGAGCCATCAGGATGACAATCGAATTACCGACATGCCGGTATGCGTCAGATGAATGGCGACGAAGAACGGCAGGACAGGGAAGGGGGGAAGGAGGCGCTCCGGTCGGGCCGGGCGCCTGACCTGTATTATGAGGTGGCCGAAGCCTTGAGCTTGTTGAACTCGCAGATAATGCTTTGCATGGTGTCATCACAGTAGGGCTGAAGGCCGCTGACGACCAGTTTTTTCTCGCCTGTGCCAATGCACTTGCCACCCACCATCATTTCGAAATGCATGTGTGCATCGCCACGCTTGCCGTTGACGTCCAGCCAGGCCTTGTCGAAATGAAGTTCCGGGGCTTCTGCATCGAGCCGATCAAGGCAGAATCCCATGCTGTCATAAATCACCAGCGGCCGTTGCGGGTTGAACATGACGCCATGTTCCTGCATCAGGGGCTGCAGATAGTGTGGGAAATTCTGGCCTGAAAAGGCGATATAGCGTGTAGTGAAGGCAGCAATGGCGGTGGCATCGAAGGTGGGGGTGCCCTTGCGCTCAACGCTGAGATACACCTTGCCTCGGGCATCCGATACGGTGATGGTATCGCCGTCTTCCTCAAACGAAAGAGGCACGCTGTCGCCTACCATGCCGCAGAAGCGGAAGGTCATGCAGGGCGCCAGACCAAAGCGATTCAGCACCAGTGAAAACAGCAGATCACCCGGAACACAGAAACGCCGTGCGCCCGGTGTATGGATCGGGTTGAAATCGCCTGCCATTTCCTTGGCAAAGCGGCTGGCCTGGTCGGCGGTGATAATGAGACGGCCGTCATTATCTTCGGTGTAAAAGTCGTCAAGAACCATGCGTGTCGGAAGCCTTGTGTGTGACATAACACAGTGTAGGCAAGCGTGCGTTGCCCTGTTTTGACAAGCCTACCATGAGTCATGCCGCCCGTGGGGCTTCACCGGTGCGATGAACAGGCTTGAATATCGCAGGCTCCTGTTTCTTTCAGACCGTTACAGCAGAACCGGCCTGCCTTGCCTATCCTAGGCGGTAGATTGACATTTCATGTGCTGTTGGCGCACTCAAGGAGAGAAACATGTCTCGACGTTCACGCGCTGCGCACCATATGTTCAGAAAATTGTTGCGAATTCTTGCCAAACCGGTGAAGGGTGACCACGGCCATGGTGGGACGGTCATTTACCCCTACCGAGGTTACGGCTCGGCCAACGAAGTCTTCATGATGGGGCGCGTGTTTCACCAACCGAGTCTTGGCATGTCGGCAAGGGTCGGGGTGCTGCGCGACATGGCCGACATTGTCCGCCGCATGGTGCGCTGGGGGCTGGGAAACCGGGATGTGGCGATCCGGCTTGGACAATGTGAAACCGTGGTCACCACTGACAAGGACGGTTACTTTCATGCCCATGTGAAGCTTGCCACACCGCTGAGTTCGGATACGGTCTGGCACAAGGCCGAGCTCAAGATCATGGGAGAAAGCAGTGCCCTGCCGGCCGTTGCAGATATCTATGTGCCGCCGGCCTCGATCGACATGGCGGTCATCAGCGATATCGACGATACCGTGATGTACACAGGCGTCGCCAACAAGGTAAAGATGATGTATCGCCTGTTCATGGAAAAGGCCGACGAGCGTACGGCCTTTCCGGGCGTGGCGCCGCTTTATCAGGCCCTTCATGGGGGGCTGGATGGCAATATGGGGCGGCCGATGCTGTATGTATCGCGGGGGCCATGGAGCATCTATGAAATACTGGAAGCCTTTTTCAACCTCAACAATATTCCGGCCGGCCCTGTATTGTTCCTGCGTGAATGGGGGCTGACGTTGCAGCACCCGCTGCCCAAGAAGGCGGAAGATCATAAAAGCCATCTGATCGAAAACATGCTGGCACTCTATGATGACCTGCCGTTTCTGCTGGTGGGCGACAGTGGCCAGAAGGACCCGGAAATCTATGCTGATATTGTTCGGCGCTATCCGAATCGGATCTGTGCCATCTATATCAGAAGCGTGCACAAGAATGCCGAGCGGGACGAGGCCATTGCAAGGCTCAAGGAGGAAGTGGGAGCTGCAGGCTGTGAGCTTGTGCTGACGTCTCACAGCGCTGACATGGCCCGGCATGCGTTTGAAAAGGGATATATTTCCCGCGCGGGCATGGAAGCGGTCTGCGATGCGACCTGATATTACGCCGAGACGCGCCGCCAGATAACGCTCAGGTTATTGGCGGGCATGTCGATCACCTGCAGCAGCTCGAAGCCGTTGCTGGTAGCCAGTGGCACGACTTCATTGTCCAGATCGCGCACGCCCCAGCGACGATCGTCCCGGCGCAGCCGTCCATCAAAGCCTTCGTTGCTGACGCAGGTATGATGGCCGTGCCGCTTGAACGGGCCATAGAGTATCAGGTGCCCTCCGGGAAGCAGGCTCCGCGTGGCCTGATCGAACAGGGCAATGGAGGCTTCCCAGGGGGCAATGTGAATCATGTTGATACAGACGATGGCATGCTTGCCACGTGTTTCCTCTCCCCAGGGGCCGCGGGTGACGTCCAGCTGGATCGGCGTGCGAACGTTCCCCAGACCTTCATGTTCGGTCCAGGCCTGTATCGAACGCAGTGACTGGGGTGTCGGGTCACTGGGCTGCCAGTCCACACCGGGCAGGGCTGCTGCAAAGTGCACGGCATGTTCACCACTGCCGCTGGCAATCTCCAGTACGTGGTCTTCCGGGCCCAGCACGGTTTTCAGTACATCAAGAATCGGCCCGCGATTGCGGCGGGTAGCGGCGTGGGAAAAGCGCGGCTCCGGCGTTGGAAAGGCCATGTCTGTCCAGTCCATGAAAATGAGTCTCCATCCTGGTTCTTCTGTATCGGTCCGATTCAGGGCGTATCGACGTCTTGAGCGCTCGGGATGCTGGTATGGGCGCCCTCTTTCTGAACGCTCAGGGCGGCCGCGCGCGTGGCTCGGGTCAGGCACGCCGCATCGGACTGGCCCGCCAGTCGGGTCGCCATGAAATAACCGATAAAGGTATCTCCTGCAGCGGTCGTATCCACGGCCGTCACACGGCAGGCCGGTTCAAAAAGACGCTGCGTCCCTTTCTGGTAATAGGCCCCTTCACCCCCGAGGGTCAGAACGATTTCCGTGGAGGGGTACCTGGCCATCAGTGCATCAAGAATGCGTTCGGCATCTTCGTGCTCATCCAGGCCCGCCAGTGCCGCGCCCTCTCCTCGATTGACAAACAGCAGGGCCAGTTCCTCCAGCGCCATGCTGCCTACCTCGGGCGTCATCGGAGCCGGATTGAATGCCACTGACAGGCCTTGTGCACATGCCTTTTGAATGATATCGGCCGTCAGGCTGCATTCGTTTTGAAGCAGCAGCCAGTCCTGACCGGCCACGGCATCGGACAGACGGTGTGTCACGAAGGCGTCATCCATGCTCTGGTTGGCGCCGCCGAACAGCACAATGGCATTTTCGGCCTGGTCATCAACCTGAATAACGGCATGGCCACTGGGGACTTCAACAAGGTCCACGCCCGTGATATTGACCCCGGCGCTGTCCATGAGTTCAAGCGCCCAGCGGTCCTTTTCATTGAGCTGACCCCAGTGTGCGACCCGGCCGCCTGCTCGTGCTGCCGCGAGAGACTGATTGGCTCCCTTGCCCCCCAGTACCTGCTGATAGCCATGACTGGCCAGCGTTTCGCCGGGTTTTACAAGGTGAGGGACGCGGTACACATGATCAATATTGATGGAGCCATAATTATAAAGTGTCGGACGCTGCGCCATGGTTACTCCAGTATCTGAAGGGCAAACGGATAGCACGCCCGAAGGCGTGCAGGAGGGGTAGTGTACACCTTGAAAGTGCCGTATGTGGCTTAGACGAGCGGCCCGCCGAGAATGGTTTTTTCCATGCCCGCCATGATGTGTTCGCCGGTTTCTTCTGTCAGTTCCTGGTACCAGGAGTGCGTCAGTGCCGGTATTTTTCCATGAGTTGTGGCGGCTCGCTTTCGGGCACGAAGAATAATATCGCCTACTCGGTCTACCCGCCGATGATCATAGGTGGCTAGTGCCTCGTCCAGTGTGTCAGCGTCATCCAGAGCCCGGGCCAGCACCCAGGCATCTTCCATGGCCTGGCAGCCGCCCTGTCCCAGGTCAGGCGACATGCCATGAGCGGCATCACCCAGCAGGGCGACCCGGGGGGCGGTAAGGCGCGGTAGCGGGTCAATGTCATGAATTTCCACTCGTGCCATGTGCGCCGGATCGATGCGGGCAATCAGTGTCTGTACCGGCTCGGCCCAGCCATCAAAGTGTCGGGCCAGCTCGGCCCGATACTGGCCGGGGTCGTTGGGGGTTCCGGCCGGAAGGGGGACATCGAGGAAGAAGTAGAAGTGCGGCACGCCATCGACTTCCCCCATGGGCATCATCGAGACCCGCTGTCCGTGGCCAACGTATTGAATCCAGCACTCGGGATCGCCGAGCTCGGGAGTGACCGGTACACGACCGTTCCAGTTTACGTAACCGCAGTAGCGGCGCTCAATGGTCTCTCCCATGGCCTGGTTACGCAGGATGGAGTGCGTGCCGTCTGCCACGACCAGCAGGTCAGATTCCACCGTCAGCCCACTATCGAAGTGCGCCGTGATACCGGTTTCGGTGGTGGTGTAGTGCGTGCAGTTCTCTCCCAGACTCACCCTGTCTTCTCCAACAGCCTCAAGCAACAGGGCCTGCAGGGCTGTTCGGGCAATCGGGCAGGCGGGCTGACCGACCCGCGAATACAGCGGTGTAATGTCGAAATGGGTCAGTGGCCGGCCATGCTGATCAGCATAAGCCATGTGGGTCGTGGTGCCACTGGCTGCCTTCAGCCGTGTTTCAAGCCCCAGGGCCGCCAGCACCTTGACCCCGTTTGACCATACGGACAGTGCGGCGCCGGCCGGACGCAGGGCGCTGACGCGGTCAAACACATGAACTGTATGTCCGGCCTGCCGTAGCGCCAGTGCTGTGGTCAAGCCGCCCATGCCGGCGCCGATGATGGTAATGGAACGTGGAGTCATGTTGTTGCTCTCGCCGTTTGTTGACGTTATTGGAATGGCGTACGCCTTTAGTTCTACCCAACCGTCCAGCGGATTGCCAGTGCTTTTCTGTCCGATCGGTCAGATACGGGCAGGGCGGCAAGCGCTCCTGTGCGGGTGTACTAACCTCATCACATGGCCTGGATGCCATCATGAAATGTGCCACGAGGGGTTGTCCTGGCGGTGTAGAGGGAGTGTTGAGTTGTATATTGGAATCATCTGTCCGCCTTACCCCAGTCATGTTACGGCGCTCTCGGCGCTGGGGGAGGCGCTGGTAACGCGAGGCCACCGCGTGGCCTTTTTGTTGCCGGGCCAGTGTCGTGGCCATGTTTCGCCCCCGCTTGAGCTTGTGCAGACGGATCAGGCCTCGCCGCTGCCTCGGGATGTCGAGCGCATGCTGGCGCGTGCTGCCTCGGGGGGAGCGCAGCTTTATCGCGTGGTTAAGGATATGGCGGCCATGACCGAGGCGCTGTGCCAGCGTCTGCCGGCATTGATTCGTGGTGCCGGAATTCAGGCGCTGCTGGTCGATCAGATGGAGCCGGCGGGTGGTCTGGTCGCACGACGGCTGGGGATACCCTATGTTTCCGTTGCCTGCGCACTGCCTCTGGAGCGAGATCCGGCGCTGCCGCCGCCCTTTCTGGGCTGGCCGGGCGATGGCTCCGAAAAAGGCATCAAGCGCAATCAGGGCGGTCATCGGGTCAGCGATGTGTTGATGCGCCCCTGTACGCGGGTACTGGCACGTTACGGTCATGCCTGGCGGCTGCCGATTGGCAGCTTTGAACAGGCACTTTCGCCTCTGGGCAGTGTGTGTCAGTTGCCTGCTGCGCTCGATTTCACGCGGCACGAACCGCCCGTCCACCTCGCCTGCACCGGGCCATTCCGTACGCTGACACGCAACGCTGCCGAACGGCCGGCCCAGCCGCACATTTATGCATCACTGGGAACGTTGCAGGGGGGGCGATATCGCATGTTTCATCGGCTCGCCCTTGCCTGTGCCCGGGCTGGTGTATCACTGGAAATAACTCACTGTGATCGATTGAGTGCTCGCGAGGTGGCATCGCTGCAGCGTCTGGGAGCGGAGGTTCATGGTCGGGTCAATCAGAAGGAGGCGATCGAGCGGGCCTCCGTGGTGGTGTCCCATGGCGGCATGAATACGGTCATGGATGCGCTGGCGGCAGGGCGCCCGCAGTTGGTGTTGCCGATCGCCTTCGACCAGCCCGGGGTAGGGGCCAGAGTGCATCAAAGTGGAACCGGGCTTCGGTTATCTCGTCATGCACGTCCCGGCGCGCTGGCGCAGGCACTTGAACGTCTGATGCATGAACCGGCCTTTACCGAGCGGGCCGTTGCCATGGGGGAAGCCATTCGTCAGGCGGGAGGCACACGGCGTGCCTGCGACCTGATCGAACAATGGCTTGACGAGAAATAGCAGCGGTTATCGAGAGGATTCCCGCTGACGCATCGGCATGTTGTCGATGGTTGAAAAAAGCTGTTCTGGATTGACATAACCGCGCTGTTCCACCTTCTTGCCGCCATCCTTGCCAATCAGGATAACGATGACGCGACTGTCCGGCGTGGTGCCGAGATCGTTGAGCAGCGCGCTGGTCTCAGCGTCGGTCATTGGCGCGCCGTCATGATAACCAATGCCGCTTTCGATGGTGTAGAGCACCATGTCCCGCCGGTCGAAGTCCTCCTGCTGATTCTTCAGCTCCCGACGCATGCGCAGGTATTGTGAATTACCCGCCGAGGGCGTGATCAGTATCAGCGGTCTGGCCTGCCACTGGTCTGCATTCAGCGGATTGGCCGCCTCACGTGCATACGATGATGTGGCGCCCAGCAGGGCAGTGGTCAGCAACAGAAGAAAACAACCGAACAGCTTCATGGCATCCTCCAGACGGTCAGCGAGAGGTTACACGACAGGCAGTGGATCCAGCCTGGCATCAATACGGTTCAGTGTACGCTTGCAGTCTGCAGCACGGACCTGGCCATTTTCCGGGCTGGCCGGATCGTGGAACAGTTCCAGTGACAGCGGGCCCTTGTAGCCGGTGTCATGGAGTGCCGAAATGAATCCATCCATGTTCAGCTCGCCTGCAAAGGGCAGGCATCGGTGGTGGCGACTCCAGTGCAGGTAGGACTCTTCCTCGAACCAGGGGGCATCGGCAAACTGCACGGCAAAGATCCTGTCACCCGGCACATCAGCCAGCGGTGTCAGCGGGTCGCCGTGGGCAAGAATGTGAAAGCTGTCGAGCACCAGCCCCAGCGCGGGATGGTCAACCTGCTGCACGAGCGACCAGGCCTGCTGCCAGCTGTTGATATGGGTACCCCATGCCAGGGCCTCGAAGCCGATCCGACAGCCGTGTTGCTGCGCAAATTCGGCCATGGCCAGTAGGTCGGTACAGGCCTGCTGTGGATCATCGATGGCATGTGGAGTGGTGTTGCTGCAGGTCAGCAAAAGAGAGGTACCCAGCGTACTCATGATGGCAAAGCGAATTTCCAGGCGCTCAAGCTGGCGCTTGAGATGGCCGGTCGCTTCGACGTCCTTCATGGGCTGCAGTGCAGTGACCCTGAGGCCCAGTGCCTTGATATGGCGACCGATCTCGAAGGTACTGGCACGGCTATGGTGAATGTCCGATTCAAAAATCTCGACACCCTCAAACCCCGCCTGGGCAATAACGTCCAGCTTGTCCATCAGATCGCCGCCCAGACTCACGGTCGCGATGGTGTGCATGATCAGCTACCTCCCGGTTGAATACTTGATTAATAAACCAGGATAGTTCAAATCCGGCGAATATGCGCCCGACTCTGGCCGGGCGCGCCGAATTCAGCGGCTGTGAACGCGCTCCTGCACGTCAGTATGCCGTTGGCCGGTATAATGCAGTTCCATGGCATCCGTCTCCTCACGCATGGCCTTGACCACGCAAAAGCACATCACCAGAAAGACCAGCGAGAACGGGAAGGCGGCCATGATGGCGGCTGTCTGCAGGGCCTCCAGACCCCCGGCCAGCAACAGGACTGCCGACACCGCGCCCAGCCCGATGCCCCAGATTACGCGATACAGCGTACGGGGCTGCTCGTCGCCCATCGAGAGGATGGTACAGATAACCAGCGTGCCGGAGTCTGCCGAGGTGACAAACCAGGTGATGATCATGACCGTGGCGATTCCGGTCATCAGGGTAGTTACCCAGGGGGCACCGATGGAGCCGATGGTTTCGAACAGGGCCTGGGTCTTGTCCTGGTTGACGATACTGACCAGATCGACCTGGCCCGTCAGCTGAGCCTGCAGGGCGGTACCGCCGAAGACCACGATCCATGCCAGTGAGCCAAGCGTTGCCAGCCCCATGCCGCCGAGGATCAGGGAGCGCACGGTGCGACCACGCGAGATTCGAGCAACAAACATGCCGACGTACGGGCCCCATGACAGCCACCAGCCCCAGTAAAAGAGCGTCCACCAGCCCTGCCACTGATCCGTGGGATCAGGGTCGACCCAGAAGCTCATCTCGATGGCATGGGACAGGTAGCTGCCGATGCTGGTGGAAAACAGGCCAAGCAGGTAGGTCGTCGGGCCGGCGATAAGGAAAAACAGCACCAGTATCATGCTCAGATGAATGTTCCATTCACTGATCATCTTGATGCCGCGTTTCAGTCCGGTGCAGACCGACAGGGTGGCCAGCAGGGTGATGGCGCCGATCAGCATCAGTTTGCTGGTGGTCGAGATCGGCATGCCGAACAGCGAGTTCAATCCGGCATTCATCTGGGAAACGCCCAGCCCGAGCGTTGTGGCCGTACCGAACAGAGTACTGAAAATGGCCAGAAGATCGACCACATGACCGATCGGGCCGTAGATGCGATCGCCGATCAGCGGGTACAGCGTGGAGCGAATCGTCAGTGGCAGGCCGCGGCGATAGGCAAAATATCCCAGAATCATGCCCACGGTGATATAGACCGCCCAGCCGTGTAGACCCCAGTGGAATATCGTAATGCGCAGGGCGACTTCAGCGGCCTGTCGCGATCCGGCTTCAACGCCTTCCATGGTGGCAAAGGGGTTGCTCTGGAAATGGCTCAGCGGTTCGGCGATGCTCCAGAACAGGAGCCCCGTCCCGACGGCTGCGCTGAACAACATGGCAAACCAGGTGAAGTTGCCGAATTCGGGGCGCTCATCATCCCGGCCAAGCCGCAGTCGGCCCATCGGGCTGAAGGCAATCGTCAGGGTAAAGAACAGCATCCCGGCAATCACCAGAATGTAATACCAGTTCATCTGTTGTTTGATGAAGCTCATGGCAACACTGAAACTGTGATTGGCAGTCTCGGGGAAGAGCACGGTAAACAGCAAGAAGGCGATGACCATCAGGATCGAGGTAATGGCCATGGTTCGGTCGACACCATGGAACAGGCCCGAAGGCTTGCCGGTGTCCCGAGCGGGAGTGTGGGGCATGGGAGTCTTTTTCAGGACATTAACCGACCACTGTAACACGATTGTGGCGTCAGGTCGCCACCTTTTGGCTCGCCGATTCGCTACTTCCCGCCGGACATCTTCTGTGCCCGCTCCTGAATCTGTTGTGCTTCCGGATCGTCAAAATGCACCTTTTTGCTGTCATCCTTCACATTTTTCGGCAGGTATCCGGGTTTCAGTATGCCCTCGAGGTCGTCATAGGACAGGGATAGATTGATCTGACCCATGGCGTATGGAGCCACTTCACCCGCCTGGTAGGTGATCATCAACGTGTCACGGAGCAGTGCCACATTATCGGTGGAAATCGCGTCGGCGTGTTTGTCCTGATCGAGCCCCTGATCACGGGCCCATTGGTCGTAGGCATGCTCTACAAGTGCATCAAGGGCGGCTTTTTTCCGGGGCAGCAGCATGTCCTCCAGCGTGGCCATGCGGTGAAGCTGTATATCAAAGTTGGCATAGCGTGTGATGGCCTTGCCGCGCGCGCCTCCCTGGTATTCATAGCTGTTGAGCGCCATGACGATGAGGTGTCCGTAGCTGTCCAGCAGGTTGGCAGTGAGCTGGGCGCTCCAGTCCGGATGCCCCTTGGCCCGGCGAAAGAAGTCGTTCATCCATTCGGGCAGGGTGTTGATGGCAGTACGTCGACCCGAGTGGCCGGCCGCTGCTGCCATGGCCCGCGGCAGCTGCTCGCTCAGGGCGGGATAATCAGGGAATGTGTAGTAGGACACATCCACCGAGGGGCACTCGTTCCTGCGGCAGTCGGGATCCTTGATGTTATTCGCAATCTGCCTGGTTTTCAGGTTGGCAAGCTGGCCGGGCATGCTGGATTTTCCCGGCCACTGTTCTGCTGTCTGAAAGGCGCGCATGTTGCTGCGCGTCACCTCAGACAGGTTGGGCTGGCAGCCTGTCAGCAGTACAAGCCCGGCAAGCAGGGCCGCAGTGCGATACATCATGGTGAGTCTCCGTGGTTCAGGACCGGGGGCCGGCGGCGCCCAGAAAGTGATGGCGCCAGTAGCGTTTGGTGATATCCGATACCCGTACCGTGCGTCCGGTGCCTGGTGCATGCACCATTCGCTGGTTACCGATATAGATGCCTACGTGAGTTGCCCGGCCCCTGGGGCCGAAGAACAGCAGATCGCCTGGCTGGGCCCTGTCACGGCGGGGAAGGGCCTGAAACTGTTGATTGGACGTGCGAGGCAGGGCGATACCGGCAGTACGGTAACTCAGCAGTGCAAGGCCGCTGCAGTCCAGTCCCCTGAGAGTGGTGCCTCCCCACTGATAAGGCGCCCCGAGCGCATTTCTGGCCGTGGATACGATCAGTGCCTGCTGCATGCTGAGGCTGGCAGTATCCCGGGTTTCAAGCGTTGGGCGACCGGCACAGCCGGCCAGCAGCACCAGCATGAAAAGGGCCAGCCAGCGCACGGCCTGGCCTGATCGGTCGGCTGCAGTAGTGTATGAAAACGCCATCAGCGTCGGGCTCCGTGCAGGGGGCGAGCGTCATGCTCATTCGCGCATTCGGTCAATGCGCCATGAACCATTACTTGATTTTATCGACCGTACGTGAAAAGAATAAAAGTGACGTGAAGCAGACACAATAAATAACAACATGATGCATGGTGCGCCATTCATCGCTCACTCACGGTCAGCCGTGGCGCTGGCCTCGACACGAGGGCTTGCCGATCATGCAGGCAACCGTTGAACCTCATGCCTCTCCCGATCAGGAGCCGACGGCCTCTGACCACTCCCGATCATCCTCCTTTGTCCGATTCATCAATGTCCAGAAAAGCTACGACGGCGAAACGCTGGTCGTAAAGGATTTCAACCTCGATATTCAAAAAGGCGAATTCGTTACCCTGCTGGGCCCCTCCGGCTCCGGCAAGACCACCTGCCTGATGATGATGGCCGGATTTGAAACCCCTACCCATGGTCGCATCCTGCTCAAGGATCAGCCCATCACTGACCTGCCACCGCACAAGCGTGGCATCGGTATGGTCTTTCAAAACTATGCCCTGTTTCCTCACATGACCGTCGCTGAAAATCTGGCCTTCCCGCTGGATGTGCGCCGAACAGGCAAGGCGGAAACGAAGGAGAAGGTTCAAAAGGCCCTCGACATGGTGCGTCTGGGAGAGTTTGGCGACCGGCGCCCCGGCCAGCTTTCCGGAGGACAGCAGCAACGGGTAGCGCTGGCGCGAGCGCTGGTGTTCGAACCCGAGCTTGTATTGATGGATGAACCGCTGGGCGCACTGGACAAGAACCTGCGTGAGGAAATGCAGTTCGAGATCAAGCGGATTCATGATCGGCTGGGCGTCACCATGATCTATGTCACTCATGATCAGAGCGAAGCCCTGACCATGTCGGATCGGATTGCCGTGTTCAGTGACGGCGTCGTGCAGCAGCTGGCCAGCCCGCGTGACCTGTACGAGCGACCGGAAAATGCCTTTGTGGCGGGCTTTATCGGTGAAAACAATCGCCTGGCCGGTGAGGTACTGTCCATTGATGGCGATGTCTGCCGGGTGCGCATCGATTCCGGCGAGGAAATCGAGGCCATGGCCGTGGCAGTAACCCAGCCCGGAGAGCGAACCACGCTGTCCATTCGGCCCGAGCGGATTGCCCTGGGCGCTGGTGCCGGAAGTCTGGATAACGTGTTCGAGGCCACTGTCGATGAAGTGATCTATCTGGGGGATCATCTGCGCGCACACGTCAGTGCCTTCGGTGGGCAGCAGTTTTCCATCAAGACACCCAACAATGAAGACGTAGGCACCCTGCGTCCGGGCCAGACGCTGTCCATTGGCTGGTCACGACAGAATTGCCGGGCGCTGGACGGCCAGACACCCACTCACTGACGCGAGGTATGTAACGTATCACCATCATGACCACCGTGCGGCAGCGCGGCCACCGCTTGACACAAAGACAATAAATAACAGCGTTGAGGTAAAGGCATGAAAAAGACAACGATTGCAACCGCCGTACTGGCAGGTCTGACCCTGTCCGGCCTGGCGCAGGCGCAGACATTGAACATCGTGTCCTGGGGGGGAGCCTACAGTGACAGCCAGCAAAAGGCTTACCATGATCCCTGGATGAAAAAGACCGGTGATAAAATCGTCAACATCGACAAGTCCGCCAATGCGCTGGCGGGGCTTCGAGCGCAGACTCAGGCCGGCAACGTGACCTGGGATGTCGTCGATATGCTGCCTTCCGATGCCATCATTGCCTGCGATGAAGGGCTGATCGACATCATTGATGCCGACAAGGTGCTGGAGCCGGCGCCGGATGGCACCCCACCCAGCAAGGATTTTCTGGAAAACTCGCTTGGCGAGTGCTTTGTACCGCAGATCGTCTATTCCAATATTCTGGCCTTCAATACCAGCATGTTCCCGAAGGACAAGGAGCCGGATTCCATCAAGGCGCTCTTTGATCTTGAAAACTATCCCGGCAAACGGGCCCTGCAGAAAAAGCCGATCAACAACATGGAATGGGCTCTGGTAGCCGATGGCGTGGCACCGGACGATGTCTATGAAGTGCTTTCTACCGAGGAAGGGGTGGCGCGAGCGTTCAAAAAGCTCGATACCATCAAGGATCACGTAATCTGGTGGGAGGAAGGTGCCCAGCCGCCGCAGTTGCTGGCAGACAAGGAAGTGTCATTCGCATCGGCCTATAACGGCCGTATTTTCAACGCTTCCGTCAATGAGAATCAGCCGTTCGATATCATCTGGGATGCTCAGGTCTTCGAGCTTGATGGCTGGGTTGTGCCCGCTGGCAAGCTCGACAGGGTCAAGGATTACCTGGCGTTTGCCACCGCCACGCCTCAGTTGGCCAATCAGGCCAAATACATCTCCTATGGCCCGGCGCGCAAGTCATCCTCGGCACTGGTGTCCACGATGGATGGCACCGATATCGACATGAAGCCGCACATGCCTACCTATGGGCCCAACTTCAAGACGGCCATTCGCAAGGATGATGCCTTCTGGGCCGACCACCTCGATGAGCTGAGCCAGCGCTTCAATGCCTGGCTGTCCAGCTAACCCTGCCCACGGCCCCGTCGCATGACGGGGCTGACCGCCGGATCGAGGAGACTCTCATGACACTACCTTCCGATACGCCGGAGGGGCTGACGACCGCGGATGGTCGCCCCCTCAAGGCGAGCCTTGAACATGCCGTGCGTCGCCACCGACTTCGTGCCCTGATGCTGGTGCTGCCGCTGGTTGCCTTTTTGATAGTGGCCTTTATCCTGCCGATCGGCAGCATGCTGTGGCGCAGTATCGATAACCCCGAGGTCAGTCAGGGATTGCCGCTTACCTCACGCGCCATCGCCGACTGGGACGGGCAGGAGCTGCCGGGTGAGCCGGTATATGCCGCGCTGTACAAGGACCTTGAAACCGGTTATGCCGATCGCTCGATCGGGCGAGTAGCTTCCAGGCTCAATTATCAGTACTCCGGCATGCGCTCCACCCTGATGGGATCGGCCAGAAAGCTGGGGCGTCTCGAGGGCCCTCCCTGGAAGGCGGCAATGATTTCGCTGGACAGGGATTGGGGCGAGCATGACCTGTGGCGGATGATACAGCGCGAGGCCCGCCCCTGGACGCTATCGTATTACCTGTCGGCGATCGACATGCAGTACGCCCCCAACGGCGATATTGTCGAGAAGCCCGGCTATCTGCAGCTGCATGTGAAGCTGTTCGTTCGTACCCTGTGGATGAGCATGCTGATCACGGCGCTGTGCCTGGTGCTGGCCTATCCGGTGGCCTACCTGCTGGCTACCCTGCCGGCGGGCAAGGGCAACCTGTTGATGATTCTGGTGCTGCTGCCGTTCTGGACGTCACTGCTGGTGCGTACCACCACCTGGATTGCCATTTTGCAGCAGCAGGGAGTACTCAACGATATCCTGGTCAGCCTTCATGTCATCGGTAACGATGAACGGCTTCAGATGATCTACAACAAGACCGGTACGATCGTGGCAATGACTCATATCCTGCTGCCCTTCATGATCCTGCCGCTTTACTCGGTCATGAAGACGATTCCTGTCGGTTACATGCGTGCAGCCAGGTCGCTCGGGGCCGGGCCGGTAACCGCCTTCAGACGCGTCTATTTCCCGCAGACGGTGGCCGGGATCGGGGCCGGTTCGATTCTGGTGTTCATCCTGTCGATCGGATACTACATCACGCCGGCACTGGTCGGCGGCGAAAGCGGCCGCTTCATTACGAACCTGATTGCCTATCACATGCAGACCTCGCTCAACTGGGGGCTGGCCGCTGCCATTGCCTCGATTCTGCTGTTCGTGGTTATCATCTGCTATCTCGTCTACAACCGGTTGATCGGTGTGGACAAGGTCAAACTGGGGTAACGCGCCATGGCGATTCCATCCTGTGCGACACGCGGTGAGCGCCTGTGGGCCTGGTGCTTCCGTGGTATCTGTGCGCTGATCTTTCTGTTTCTGGTCGGTCCGCTGTTGGTCATCATTCCCTTGTCGTTCAATGCCGAGCCGTACTTTACCTTTACGCCCGGCATGCTGAACCTGCAGCCCGATGCCTTTTCCCTGCGCTGGTATCACGAGTTCTTCACCTCCGAGGCCTGGCTGTCCGCGATCAAAAACAGCCTGATCATCGGCGTCTGTTCAACGGTGCTGGCCACGGTGCTGGGCACCTTTGCTGCCCTCGGGCTCTCAAGTCGGCACATGCCATTCAAGGGCGTCTTCATGGCGGTGCTGATCTCGCCGATGATCGTGCCTTTGATCATTTCGGCCGCGGCAATGTTCTTTTTCTTCTCGAAAATGCAGCTGAGTCAGACGTTTGCCGGCGTCATTCTTGCTCATACGGTGCTGGGGATTCCGTTTGTCGTCATCACGGTAACGGCTACCCTGTCAGGATTCGATAATACCCTGACCCGTGCCGCCAACAGCCTCGGTGCCAGCCCGACGCGCGCCTTCTTCAAGGTGGTATTGCCGCTGGTCGCCCCCGGGGTGATTTCAGGGGCGCTCTTTGCCTTTATCACCTCCTTTGATGAGGTCGTGGTCGTGTTGTTCATTGCCGGACCGGAGCAACGGACCATTCCGATTCAGATGTGGTCCGGCATTCGGGAGCAGATCAGCCCGACCATTCTGGCCGTGGCAACGCTACTGGTGGCCGTATCAGTGCTGTTGCTGGCAACGCTTGAGCTGATCAGGCGGCGTAACGAGCGCCTGCGGGGCATGACGCCTGCCGAATAAGGCGAGTGAAGACGGGCCTTAGCTGCCGCGGGTGTGATTGGCCCGAGGGGGCGTCCGGGGGCGGGAGGTGACCCTGCATGAATTGAGCAGGGCGATACCGCCCCCGATCAGCAGGGCTCCGAGCAGCAGTCCCTCTGGTGCGCGCTCCCCCTGAAGAAGGACAGCTACCGGTACGCTGAACAGGGCACCTGCCGAGCCGAGCAGACTCAAAAGAACCGGGCCGCCGGCTTTCTGGAGTAGAAAAAGCAGCAGGAACTGGCCCGCAAAGATAATGGATTGAAGCAGGATCAGCAGCATCACCTCGGGCCGGGCAATGGGTACGCCAAGCGAGAAGCCGGGCAGCCAGCCCACGCCCAGCAGCAGAACGACGGCAGCGATCAGCATGCCGGGCGCCAACGCCTCTCCGGACACGCCCACCGGCCAACGCAGCGTGCGGTATAGATTGCCCATGGCAAGCAGTACCGGACCCAGCAGTGCCAGTAGAATCCAGTGCATCTCAGCCTCCGGCCCGGCCACCTTGTGCATGGCAAGTGTCATCGCCCCGGCCAGCGCAGAAAGCACGCCGGCGGCGCGCAGCACCTGGAAGCGCTCCATCTTCAACAGCAGGGCACCGGCGTAGGTCAGTAGTGGTGGCAGGGTGATCATCAGGGCCACGAATCCCGCGCCAAGGTGCGCAATGGCAGAGAAGAACAGCAGGGCCGATACTACATAGTACTCAACCGTGTGGGCGTTGATCGGCGGCAGGCAGCCGCGGAGGGCAGCCAGCGCGATCAGCAGCAGTGTTGCACCTCCCAGCGACCAGAATAGAAAGGCCAGCGGCGATACCGCCATCTCACCGGCAAGTTTGGCCATGTTCGTTGACAGTCCCAGCAGCATGCCCCCGGCAAGCAGATAGCCCAGTGCAGGGAGCCGTTTCCGGGGGGATGATGCAGAAGCAGTGGTTCCTGAATCGCGAAGGCGTGTACTGGGCATGGTCTTGTCCTGGTTATTTATCTTCACGTCAAGTTAATTAGTTATTTATCTTGACGTCAAGCTAAAAAGGGCGGGATGTACCGGCAGAAATGCTGCCTGGCCTACACGTGCGGCAGCAGTAACGCCCCGGCCAGTCCGGCAATTGTGGCGTAAAGTATCAGTACCAGAGCGGTTTTCCTTAATATCACGCCATCCTGGTGTTTCAGCGCCAGAATGGATGTGACGGCCACGATGTTATTGATGCAGACCATGTTGCCCATGGCCGCCCCGACCCCTTGAAGGGCCAGGATCGAGGTGGGGTCCAGACCGGACTGTGTGGCAATGGACGATTGGATGGCGGCAAACGTCAGGTTGGAAATGGTTGCCGACCCGGAAAAGAAGGAGCCCAGTGCTCCCAGTATGGGGGCCAGCAATGGCCAGTTCTGTCCGCTGAGCCCCGCCAGATGGTGACCTATGCGCGCTACCGGTGAGGCTTCTCCACCGAGCATCATCACATTGACGAATACCAGAGCCCCCAGCAGGGCCGGAAACGGGGCGCGGAGGCTGTCGAACGTCTGGCGTGCGACCTGCCGTGTGGCGCTGGATCGGAACCAGATCAGGGTCAACAGGGCAATCAGTATGAACGGCACCAGCGATGGTACGTACAGAAGACTGTGCTGCCAGGCCACATCGGTCAGGAAGATATCATCGAGGCTGACTACCAGCGCCGCACTGAGGTGCAGATCTCCCAGCGGCCCCAGGCTGACATGCAGCGCCGGATGATCACGCTGTAGCAGTTGCTTCAGCCCCAGCTGATGGATACGGGTCAGGATCAGTACCAGTACCGTGCCCCACAGGGGAAAGGTCGCCTTGATGAGTGTTCGTGGTGCGATGGCGCCAGTAGGGGATGGCCGATTGTGTTCCCGAGCCAGCCCAATGCCGCGCCGTGCCAGCATCAGCGTGATGAACAGCCCGATGGCCCCGCCCGCCAGTGCGGGGAATTCAACGCTTATGGTGCTTAACAGCAGGTAAGGCAGAGTGCAGGCGAAGGTGGACAGCAGGATAAACACCAGGTTGGACAGAATGGCGCGGCGCTCTTCCAGCACCAGCGCCAGTCCGGCAATCACAATGAACGGAGCAGCCAGCGTGTTGACCAGTGCCGCTTTCCAGGCAATGGCATGCAGGGCCTGCGGGGTGAGCTCAAGAACGGAAAAGCCGAACCAGATCGGCGTGCCCACCGCGCCGAAGGTGACCGGAATCGTATTCATGATCAGGCAGAAGACGGCTACTCTCAGTGCGGGAAAGCCCAGGCTGTAGAGCACCGGGGCCGCGATGGCTGCTGGCGTGCCAAAGCCGCTGGCACCCTCCACCAGAAAGGCAAAGGCCCATCCCACGATCATCAGCTGCGCTATCGGATTATGGCTGATCTGGTTGAGCCAGGTGCGAATGGTGTCCAGCGCACCGGTGACGTCCATGGTCCGAAACAGGAAGATGGCACCGGCAATGATAGACAGCGGTGTCAGGGCAAGCAGCATCCCGCTTGCGACGGTCGCGTTCAGCTCACGCAGGTTCTGGTCAAATACGGTCAGTGACAGCCACCAGGCCATGACGGCACACAGGGGCAGAGCGCGGCTGGACGCCATGCTGTTTTTTTTGCCCATCAGGCCTATAAGCACCACCAGTGGGAGATAGGCAGCAATGAGGTGCATCATGGGCGCGGATCCTGTCGGCGAGGGATGCCTTCAGTATACAAACCCGGTGTTTTCGTACGTGTGTGCAGGCCGCGCCCTGGTGTCGCACCCGGCGGTGATCAGCCGGTACGGGCCGCTAGCCGTTTGGCCAGTGCCCTGGCCAGTATCGGACCGATCATCAGTACCATCGCAAAACGCACGGTTTGAAAGGTCATGATAAAGCCGATATCCACGTTACTGGAGGCGGCAATGATGGCAATGGAGTCCAGCCCGCCCGGGCTTGTCGCCATGTAGGCGGTCAATGGATCGATATCGAGCAGCACGACCAGCAGTACCGCAATCAGCCCGCACAGCCCGACCAGCACCACAATGGAGGCCATGATCTGTGGCAGCGCCCGCAGGGCATGGCGAAAGATGGTCGAGGTAAAGCCCAGCCCGATGCGCCAGCCCACCAGCGCATAGCTGATGGCCAGCAGCCATTCCGGCAACTGCAGCGTCACCGTGCCGCCCATCGACAGGGCCGATGTGACAATCATCGGCAGCAGCAGCTGGCCGGCCGGCAGTTTCAGCTTGAGCCCGATGTAACCGGCTATCGCGGCAATCAGCAGCGTCTGGGTGAAATCCACGGCGTCCAGTGCTGGAAACCAGTCAATCGAGGCTTCCGCATCGGGTGCCTGTGCCGGCAGCAGAAATCGCGCAATGATCGAGGCCGTTACGGCGACAAACAAAACCCGCAGGTACTGCATGAAGGCGACAAGACGCATGTCGGCGCCCTGAGACTCGGCCAGCAGCATCATGACCGACGCTCCCCCCGCGGAGGTTCCCCATATCGCCGTGGTACCAGGCAGTACCTGCCATTTGGCCATGAACCAGCCCAGAAGGCTGGTAGTGCCGATGACCAGCAGGGTCACCAGCAGAAACAGCCACCACTGAGTTGCAAAGGTATCCAGCACATCAATGTTCATGCTGGAACCAATCATGCAGCCGATGATGGTCTGGGCGGCGAAGAAGAACGGCCGTCCGATCCCCAGCGTGCTGCCACGCAGGCTGAAGACGATGCCCATGACCATCGGTCCCAGCAGCAGGGCCGCCGGCAGCTTCACCAGTTCAAGCCCCCAGGCAATGATGCCGGACAGCACCACGAGCAGGACCCACTGAAGGGGGACCGGCAGGGAAGCCAGACGCAGGTGAAGGAGGGCGCTCACGGCCTAGTGCTCAAGGCAAAGCTGATCGGTGGACGTAATGCGCGCCAGCCTGGGCAGGATCGTCTGAATGGCAAACGCCTGCATGTCCTCCGAGAAGGTGGTGGTCAGATCATCCAGTACCACAACGTCGTAACCGTGCTCCCAGGCGGCACGGACACTTGATTCAACGCCCATGTTGGTGGCAATGCCCCCGAACACCAGCGTTTTGATGCCGCGCCGACGAAGCTCGGTATCCAGGGCCGTGCCGTGAAAGGCTCCCCATTGATGCTTGAGGATCGTGAGGTCGCCGGGCTGTTCAAGGCCCTCCATCAGTGTGGACCAGTCGTCAGGCAAGCCGCCCTGGGGGCGCTCGGCCGGTGTATCGACATTATTGCTCGGGGCATTGGAAAACGTCTCGTTCCAGCCTACGCGTACCCAGGTTATGCAGGCACCAGCCTCACGAAAGCGATCTGCGACCGGTCGTGAGGCCTCGACCACCTCGGCACCACTGCGGGGAGCCAGTGGCAGATTGACGATGCCATGCTGCAGGTCAATCAGAATAAGCGCAGTCGTTGCGGGATCAAGGGTCATCATGTGCCGGTCCTTGCTGGTGGTCGACGGTATCAGGTGGGCGTGATATACATGAGGATAACCTCACAAAAACATTTTATGAAGATGCCCTCACAAAAGTCAAATGCAACCAGCGCGACCGCCCGGGCACCCAAACGCTCCCGTGGGCGACGACGTGTCGAGGATCTGTTGAATGCGGCGGTTACTACCTTTGCCGACAAGGGATTTGATGCTGCGACCATGACCGAAATCGCCGCCACGGCCAGCGCCCCGATCGGCTCGCTTTATCAGTTTTTCCCGACCAAGACTGCTCTGGCGCAGGCCCTGCTGGCCCGCTATGACGCTCATCTATCGGCCCGGCTGGACGCCATTTGTGACAGTGCCACCGAGGTAACGCTTGGCGAGTTCACCAGCCTTTTGCTCAATGTGTTGATGTCACTTGAAGTCGAACGGCGCTGTGCAATGACGCTGCTGGAGGCGCATACCGTTCCACCGGACTGCCGGAAGACGCTCAGGCGCAGCCTCAGAACCGGTACGGCTCGTGCCCTGCGGGCCCGCGCGCCCGAATTGAGCGATGACGAGATCGAGGTGACCGCCGTGGTCGTAGTCAATGCCATGAAGGCCATGGTCCATATGGGCGAGGAGGCCGATCCGGTCAGGGCGCGGGCCAGCTGGCATGCCATGGTAGAAGGCTGGCTCGGCGCACAGTGTCACTGAGGCCAGGTTCCGGTCGCATGGTGTTCCTGGTGGGGATATCATGTGGTCTTTGGTCACAGAATTTACCCAGCGAGATATGCCATGACCTCCCGGTACGCCGCATCAGCTTCCCCTTACGATGACCTTGACGAGCGCGAGCTGCTCGAACGCGTGCTGGCCATTCATGGCCAGGGTCAATTGGCTCGGGTGCTCAGTGACGCCGAACCCGGTAACTGGTGCCGCGAGACCATCAATCGCTGGGTCAAGGGGAAAGGCGCACCACGGCTGACGCTGGCCGCCCACCGGGCCATGTGTTCACTGCTGCCCCCACCCCCTGTCCGGCAGGCGCCTCCGGCCTTTCGCTTCATTGACCTGTTTGCCGGTATCGGTGGCCTGCGCCGCGGCTTTGATGCACTGGGTGGCGAGTGCGTCATGACCTCCGAGTGGAACAAGTACTCGGGACGTACCTACCGCGCCAACTATTACTGCGATCCGGCGCGTCACATCTTCAATGAAGACATCCGCGACCTGACCCTGAGCCATCGTCCTGATGTGGATGAAGCCTCTGCCTATCGCCATATCGATGCCCAGGTGCCGGACCATGACGTTCTGCTGGCAGGGTTTCCCTGTCAGCCGTTTTCGCTGGCCGGTGTCTCGAAGAAAAACTCGATGGGGCGCAAGCACGGGTTCGAATGTGATGCCCAGGGAACCCTCTTTTTCGATGTGGCCCGGATTCTGGCGGCCAAGCGCCCGGCGGCCTTTTTGCTGGAGAACGTCAAGAACCTCAAGAGTCATGACCGGGGCAAGACCTTTCGCGTGATCTGCGACGCGCTGGATGAACTGGGGTATGAGGTGGCTGATGTCGAGGCTCCCGGAGGGCGGGATCCGAAGGTGGTTGATGCCCGCCACTTTGTGCCGCAGCACCGTGAGCGCATCGTGCTGGTAGGCTTTCGCCGTGATCTGGACGTGCATGAGGGCTTTACCCTGCGCGCGCTTGAACACCTGTACCCGGCGCAGCGGCCCACGTTCGGCGACATGCTGGATAACCCCGTGGATGAGCGCTATATCCTGAGCCCCAAACTGTGGGAATACCTGTTCGAGTACGCGCGCAAGCATCGCGAGAAGGGCAATGGATTCGGCTTTGGGCTGACCGGCCCGACCGATACCGCACGCACCCTGTCGGCGCGCTACCACAAGGATGGCTCGGAGATTCTGGTCGACCGGGGCTTTGATCCACAGGATGATTTTTACAGCGTGCACAATCAGGCACACCGGCCGCGCCGACTGACACCCCGGGAATGTGCCCGGCTGATGGGCTTTGACCGGCCCGGTGAAGGTGATTTTGTCATTCCGGTTTCTGATACCCAGGCATATCGGCAGTTTGGCAATTCCGTGGTGGTGCCGGTGTTTGAAGCCGTGGCCACGCTGATGCATCCACGCATCATGCAGGCGGTTGAACGTGCCGAGCGGGTTCAGCAGTTTGAGCTGTCCTTTTAACCCGATGTGATCCGCTGCGCCGGCCCGTCCGGCGTGGCCCTTACCAGGAGAGTAACGATGTCCTTTACCGAAATGGCGCCTGGCGTTGCCGCGCAGGCCCCTTCTGCCACTGAAGGGTTCCGCCTCAATCATTCCATGCTGCGGGTCAAGCACCCTGAAACGTCGCTGGCCTTTTATTCCACGGTGTTTGGCATGCGTCTGCTGCGCCAGCTCGATTTTCCCGAACTGCAGTTCACGCTGTACTTTCTGGGCCATCTGGCAGAAGACAGCCAGGTTCCCGATGACGCTGCGGCACGCACAACCTGGACGTTCTCGCAGACCGGTCTGCTGGAACTGACTCACAACTGGGGCAGCGAAAACGACCCGGAGCTTCACTACCACAACGGCAACGATGCCCCGCAGGGATTTGGCCATCTTTGCATGTCGGTGCCTGACCTGGATCGTGCCGTGGCCTGGTTTGATGCCAATTCGGTGGACTTCGTCAAGCGTCCGAATGACGGCAGAATGAAGGACGTTGCCTTCGTCAAGGACCCTGACGGGTACTGGATCGAAGTGGTCGAACCGGCGCGGCTGAGCCACCTCGGACAGGCGTGACCGCACTGACGGAACATGATCCTGGATCGCCCCTGAAAGGAGTATCGAATGTCTTCACCCCGTGGTGGCGAAGCCTCCGGGCTATTGCTGTTGCTGGCTCCCGGCCTGTTTCTGGTGTTGTGGTCACTGGCCTTTCCGGTGTCGAAGCTGGCCATTGCCTATGTCGACCCGATGCTGCTTCTGGTGTTGCGTTATGCGCTGGTGCTGGCGGTACTGCTGCCGCTGTTGCTGTTCATGTCACCGGCCTGGCCGACAACGCGGGCCCAATGGGGGCATCAGGCGGTGGTCGGGGTGCTGATCCAGACGGTCTATTTCGGGCTGTGCTATACCGCGTTCGGGCTGGGAGCTTCTGCCGGTACCGTCGCACTGGTGGTATGTCTGCAGCCGGTGGTGGTGGCGGTTGCCTCGCCGTGGCTGGTGGGTGAGCACCAGGGCGCACGCTCCTGGTGTGGTCTGGTACTGGGGCTGGCAGGAGCCGTGATCGTTATCTGGTCCAAAAATGATCTGTCATCAAGCAGCCTGTGGGCCATCCTGTGTGCGGTTGGCGCGCTGGCCGGCATGAGCGGTGCAACCCTTTATGAAAAGCGGTTTGGCGTGGCTCAGCACCCGGTGGTGTCCAATACCATCCAGTACGGGGTAGGCCTGATTACCGCATTGCCGCTGGCTCTGGCCTTTGGCCATCTCGAGTTTGAGGCCAATGCCGTGTCGCTCGGGGCGCTGGCCTATCTGGTACTGGGCAGTTCATTGGTTGCCGTGTCGCTGTTGCTGATGATGGTGCGGCGTGGGGAAGCCGCGCGGGTGTCGTCGCTGTTTTACCTTGTGCCCCCGGTGGCCGCGCTGATGGCCTGGTGGATGATCGATGAGCCCATGCCATCCCTGGCCTGGGTGGGCATGGCTGTTGCGGCCGTCGGAGTGGCGCTGGTGCGTCCACCCCGACGGACACTGGCGCGCCGGGCCTGAGTATCGGGGCCGTACTCTGAAGTGCAGGGTGCATCAGCCACTCAGCACCACCTGGCGGTCACAGCTTGCCGTAATCAACGCGGGATCATGACTGACCAGTAAAACGGCGCAGTCGTGTTCTCGCGCTACATCGGTCAGCAGGGCCAGGGTGTCCTGCTGAGTGATCGGGTCCAGCCGTGAGGTGGGCTCATCGGCGAACAGAAATACCGGCTCCAGCAATAACGCACGCAGGATCGAAAACCGCTGAAGCTCGCCACCGGAAAGCTGGCCCGGCTGACGCTGCAGCAGCCGGGCGTGCAGCCCCAGACGGGTCATCAGCAGAGGAATGCGCCCCCGGTCGAGGCGATGCCTGGCGCACAGGTCCTCCAGCAGGGTGTGCAGCGTCCAGTGGGGGGCAAAGGCCGCGGGCGGGTCCTGGTAGAGCTTTTGAAAGCGCAGGGGAGCGTGGCCCCGTGCCCGGTGCACGTGGCCCTCATCCGGTGTGATGATGCCCAGCAGAATATCCCCCAGCGTGCTTTTTCCACAGCCACTTGGCCCGGTCAGCCCGACAATTTCACCCGGGGACAGGGTGAGGGACAGGTTGGAAAAAAGCACCCTGTTCCCTCGTTTCATGCGCAGCGTCCGGCCTTCGATGACCGGTTGAGCGGATGCAGGGGCAGGTGATGCAGGTGCCGGCCAGTGTCTGGGGTCAGCAGCAATCAGCCGTTTGGCATATTCGCTTCTGGGGGCATCAAGCACCGTACGGGCCTCGCCCTGTTCAAGGCATATACCGTCGCGTACGACCATGATGTCCCCCCCCAGCTGACGGGCAACATCGATGTCGTGGGTAATGGCGAGCAGGCTGCTGCGCTCGTTCAGGGCTTCCCTGAGCAGCGTGACCACCTCGTCCCGGCGGGTACTGTCCAATCCCTTGGTGGGCTCATCGGCAATCACGATGGGCGCTTCGGTGGTGCGGGCCGCAGCAAATGCCGCACGCTGTGCCATGCCACCGGACAGGGCCTGGGGCAGATGCCGGCGACAGTCTGCCAGCCCCAGCCGCATCAGGGACTGATCCGTCGCATGCTGTGCCGCCGACCTTGACCGCCCGGCGACCAGGCGGTGGCCTTCTTCGATCTGTGCTCCGATTCGCATGGTGGGATCCAGTGCGTGCCAGGGTTCCTGGGGCAGCAGCGCGAAATGGCGCCCCCACCACTTTGCTCGTGCTCGCGCGGGGAGGGCCAGAAAGTTGCGGCCCTCGACCATGACATCGCCCCTGGCGCGCAGACCGGGCGGAAGGGTTCCCATGACGGCCTGGGCCAGCAGGCTCTTACCCGAGCCGGTTTCGCCCAGCAGGGTCAGTGGACGTCCGGCATGCAGCGTAAACGAGACCGGGTGGAGCAGGGTGTGTATCGGGGGCTGCGTGGTCTCCACGCACAGGTTTCGAACCTCCATTAATGGGGTCATTGCGGTTCTCTTCCAGCCAGTAATTGAAAGCTCAGCACCATCAGAAAGAGCATGATGACCGGCTGGGCCAGCAGCCAGGGCGCTTCCTGATAGAACGGGAACAGTTCGGTCATCATGAGGCCGAGCTCCGCGGTCGGGGGGCGCAGGCCGATGCTGACAAACCCGAGCGAGGAGACGGCGAGGACGGCGGTGGAGGCTCCGAAGGCCGCCAGCGTGGTCACCTCGGGTGCCAGTTCCGGCCAGAGGTGACGCCTGAAGATATAGCCGGGACCAAAGCCCAGCATTCTGGCGCACTGTACCTGAGGGGCGCTGATCAGGGTGCGGGTGGCCGTGCGTACCACACGGAAGTATTCCACCCACAGTACCAGTGCAATGCCGACGTACAGTGACCAGAACGTGCCGGGGGCAATGGCGGCCAGCAGCAGCACAAGCAGCAGGCCGGGCAGGGCCAGTACCACGTCAGCGACCAGCCCCAGGGAGCGGTCGACAAGCCCCGGACGCCATCCGGCGATAACGCCGAATACAACGCCTGGTACGGCAGCACTGGCGACACTCAACAGGGCCAGCCCCAGCGACAGTCGCACCGCCTCGGTCAGCCGTCCCAGCATGCTGCGTCCCAGCGGGTCGGTTCCCAGCAGGTGCTCCGCCCCGGGGGGCGTCAGTGTGTGCATCAGATCCTGGTGATGCGGCGAGACGTCATGCCATAGCGGCACCAGCCATCCAAAGGCGATCAGTAGCGCCAGCAGCAATGCGCCTGCCATGCGTGCGCGTGGCAGGGGAACGCGCAGCCGAAGCAGCGGAATACGATGATGTGTGGCGGTGGTCGTCATGATGTCTGTCTCAGGGGATCAAGGCCGCGGCAGGCCAGGTCGACCAGCGCGTTGAGCAGGACGAAGCCCAGCCCCAGTACCAGCGCCGTGCCCTGAATCATCGGCACGTCGCGGGCAACCACGGCGTGTACCAGTGCATGGCCGATACCGGGCCAAGCAAACAGCGATTCGATGACGACCACGCCCTCCATCAGGTAAATCAACTGTACGCCCAGATAGGCCACGACCGGCACGCTGACATTGCGTAGCCCGTGCCGGTACAGCGCCTGTCGGGCACTTAGGCCCTTTTGTCGGGCAAAGGCGTAAAAGGGGGAGGCGGCGACGCGGGCCATGGCGTGGTGGGTTACCCGGCTTGATACCGCTGCCAGCCCGAGGGCCAGAGCCATGGCCGGCAGCCACAGATGCGTCAGGTGACCGGATCCGGCCGCGGGCAGCCAGCCAAGTGTGATGGAAAACAGCATGATCAGCCCCAGGCCGATCACAAAGGGCGGCAGTGAACGCATCGCCACCGCCAGAGCCAGCCCCAGACGGTCGAGCAGCCGGTGGCGTGACAGGCCGCTGGCCAGCCCGAAGGGCACGCCAATCAGCAGTGCCATTACGATGGCGACTCCGGCAAGCTGCGCTGAATGTCCCAGCAGGTGCTGCAGTTCACCGGCAACCGGCTGGCCACTGACCAGCGAGCGGCCAAGATCCCCGCGGGCCAGATCACCGAACCACTGCAGATAAGCCTGTACGGCGGATCCTTCAAGTGCCAGCTCGGCTCGAACAGCCTCTGCGGCGGCGGCAGTCACCTGCTCATGACCATACCGGCCGGCGGCAATCCGGTATGCCATGTCCCCGGGCAGGGTACGTGTCAGAACAAAGGTCAGGGTGCCCACTACCCAGGCCACCAGACCGGCCTGGCATACACGCTGGAGCAATGACATGGCCAATGGCGGCATGATCAGTCTCCCCAGCGCATGTCAGCGAGCCGGTAGCTGCGCTCGAACGGGTCGAGAGACACCCCTTCAAGCCGGGAACTGGCTGCCAGGGTCTGCATGTAGGACACCACCGGAATGACCGGACGCTCGTCCGCCAGCAGGGTAGCAGCCTGTTGTGCCAGGGCATCACGGCGGGCCGGGTCAGTGTGGCGTGTCAGCTCTGTGAAGATGTCCTGAAGGGCCGGGCTGGACCAGTTCATTGCCCCCCAGTCACCGCCTGTCGGACCGAAATCCTGCATCAGGGTCGGCAGTGGGTCCGGCACCAGGCCGTAATTGCGTCCCAGAAGTGCCATATTCAGCGAGCCGTCCTGATGGCTGGCGGGAATTTCGCTGGCATTGCCGACATTGACCTGAACATCCATGCCCAGCTCCCGGAGCTGCGCCTGCAGGGCCGTGGCAATGACGGGCAGTTCAGGGCGGTCGGCAAAGGTGGTCAGGGTAAGGGCCAGACGCGTGCCGTTTCGGGAAAGGATACCGTCCGGACCGGGGGTCCAGCCCTCAGAGGCCAGTAGCTGACGGGCCCTGTCGAGGTTGCGGGCTTCCGGAGCGCGGTCTGACAGGTGCCAGCGTGCCATGCTGGGGGGAAGCAACTGATGTGCTGCGGCGTCACTGCGGCGCAGAATCCCTTGCGCAATGCCGTCACGGTCAATGCCCAGACTGATGGCGTGGCGCAAGGCCGGTGTATCAAGCCCCGGATGAGTCGCATTGAGTTTCAGAGCCACCGTCCGGGGAATCGGCTCGGCAAAAAGGGCAAGGCCGGGTGTCATGCGAAGCCGTGCCAGGCTGACCGGATCGAGGGTGAACACCAGATCGGCATCACCACTTTGCGCCATCAGCGTGCGTGTTTCGCTGCGAGGTGCGGCCAGGTAGCGGGTGGTGGCAATGGCGGGTGCCTTGCCCCAGTACGCTTCGAAGCGGGTACTGTCCAGTCGTTGGGGCAGTGCCAGTTGAGTGACCTGATAGGGCCCGGTGGCGATGATGCGGGTCACCTGGCCGTCATTATCATAGGCAGCCGGCGCCAGGATCTGGGTGGAATAATGGCTTAACAGGGCCGGCAGTGCGGCAAAGGGCTGTGCCAGTACCAGATCCACGCCCTGGTCGGTCGGAGTGACCTCCAGGATATCGGCCTGAGCCAGAACACCCGGGCGGTCCAGGGTTCGTTCGAGCGAGGCTGCGACGCTTTTCGGAGTCATGGGTGTGCCGTCATGAAAATGCACTCCCTGCCGCAGGGTCAGGTGCCAGTGAGTGGCATCCGGGCTTTGCCACCGGGTCGCAAGGCCTGGCACGAGCGCACCGGTATCATCACTGTCGATCAGGGTTTCAGCCACCTGCATTCGCCCCAGAATGAGGCCGGACTGAACCGGGTCAAGGCTGTTGATTTCCCAGGGCGCGACCACGTCCAGCCGGTCATCGTCGGCACTGGCTGGAAGGGCGGCAAGCAGGAGGGGGACCAGTAGCAGTCGGCACAGCAGAGACAGGGGAGGCGGGCGGTGCATGAGGCATCCTTCAATGTTGATTTTGTTATTTTATAACATAACTTTCATTGGCTGGAGATATGGGGTTCAGGCTGTTAAGTGGAAATTAAGTAAAGGGGAATGTGCCGACGCTTCACGCGCTCCAGGGCATGACAGGGAGAAGAAAAATCTTTTTTAGCGATTTCTGGCAGAACATGAAATGACTGTACTAGGCTTGCCCTTGCGTTAAGTTCCATGAAAGGAAGAGGCGCGCTGGCAGCGGGTTGCCAGGTTCAACCAATGACTTGAGAGCATAGGCAAAGGAGTGCAGACATGTCCTCATCAGTACAATTTTCCTTCATCATCGGCTGGATCGCGATGCTGGCCGGTGGCCTGGCATTCTGGCAGATGAGTCGGGGGCTATCGCCAAAACAGAAACACCATGGCGTGGCAGCAATGACCATTGTGTTTGTGGCGTTTGCCAGCTATTTCGCGATGGCACTCGGCCAGGGCGACATTGCCTACAATGGACGGGACGTCTTTTTTGCGCGCTATACCGACTGGGTCATCACGACGCCGATCCTGCTGGTCAGTCTGGCCATGATGGCGACCGATGCCCTGTCGCGCCTCAGAACCCTGGTGTGTGCACTGATTGCCGCTGATGTGTACATGATCATCACGGGGCTGGTCGGCAACCTGTCCACCGCGCCGTACAACTATTACTGGTGGGTCATCAGCATGGTGGCGTTTTTCGTCGTGCTGGGACTGATCTGGAAGCCCCTGGCTGCAGAAGCGGTCAATGGCCCCAATCCTGGTGCCTTCAAGACGCTGGCGACCATGCTGACCGTACTCTGGATCTGCTATCCGATCGTGTGGCTGATCGGGTCATCCGGGTTCAACGTTATCTCCACGGCTGTCGAGAGCTGGCTCTATCTGGTGCTGGACGTGACCGCGAAGGTCGGGTTCGGGTTCGTGGCACTGGGCGCTGCACGCAAGCAGGCGTAGTGGCTGGTCCGGGGCGGCTGATGGCCGCCCCTCCTGTTATGGAGACAGGTCATGAACGCCAGTGACATGGATGCCAGGCGTACCTTTTACCGGTTTGCGCTGGGGGCTGCTCTCCTGCTTGCCACTCACCTGACCGGCGCCTCGTCCGGTATGGGTATGACGGTGCTGGTTGTCGGTGTCGCGGTGCTCGGCTTGCCTCACGGGGCCTTTGATCACCTGCTGGGCCAGCGAATCCTGCGTGGCGGCCTGCTGAAGCAGTACTGCCGCCGTCCCCTGCCGGCATTACTGCTGTTTCTGCTGTTGTATATCAGCCTGTCCATGACGCTGATGGCCGGCTGGATTGCAGCGCCCGCCCTCGGGCTGTGGCTTTTCCTGCTGATTTCGGCCTGTCATTTCGGGACGGACTGGCGTGGCGCATTGCCCATGGCGCCCCGGTTGGCCTGGGGGGCGCTGGTCATTGCCACCCCGTTTCATGCACGACCCGAGGCGGTGTCGGGCATCATTCAGGCACTGGCCATCGACGACCCCGCGCCCTTTCTGCAGGTAGCGCCGTGGGTCTTCTGGGGTGCACTGGCACTCATGCTTATGGCCCTGCCCCGACTGCTGAAGCAGCGCGCTGTACTGGCAAGCCTGGTGTTACTGCTGGGGGCGGGCTGGCTGTTCAACCCGTTACTGTACTTTGCCTGCTACTTCTGTGCGTGCCACAGCCCGATTCACTTGCGCGAAATTCGTCGGGAGCTGGGGATTCGCTCTGCCCGTCAGGCCTTGTGGATGGCTGGCCCGGTCGTGATCGTGACCTGGATTGCCGCCAGTATCGGCTACGCCATCATGGCGCACTACAGTGTGGCCTCTCCACTGTTGAAGATGACGTTCATCGGCCTTGCCTGCCTGACCGTGCCTCATATCATCGTTGAGTGGCTGGACCATCGTATCGGTGTGCCGGAGCCGCACTGAGCGTCACGCCGCACACAGGCGTCAGAAAGCGCTGGAAAACCGTGATGCTGACCAATCTGCACCTGGCCCCGGCGTCGAGGCCAAGTGCCAGGCCGCTGCACTGCCTGACCTTCTGAACTGATCAATATTTACCGTTGCACAGTCGTCATCCATTCCGTGGAAAGAGTGGGTAGTGACTCCGATTCATACAAGAGGCACGGGCGTAACCGGCGCGTCACCGCGGCGGATGGCGCTGACATTTTCAATGACCAGCGCGATGGTGGCGTCGATGGCACTGGGCGAGAGGCCGGCGGTATGCGGGGTGAGGATCACTTGCTCTGTCAGTGCTGAAAGCTCTGCGGGTACTTCCGGTTCATCTTCCAGCACATCCAGTGCCGCCTGCCCGAGCGTGTTGTGATGCAGGGCATCGATCAGCGCCGCTGTATCAACCACGCTGCCGCGCCCGATGTTGATCAGTAGCCCTTTGGGGCCGAGGGCGTCCATCATCTCGCGGTTGACCATGTGCCGCGTGGCTGATCCGCCGGGCAGGGCGGCCACCAGGATATCGACCCCCTGTGCCAGTGCCAGGGGGTCGCTGTCGTGGGTGTAGGGCAGGTCGGTGCGGGCGTGCCGGCTGTAATAGCGCACCGGCATGTCAAACCCGTGCCAGGCCCGGTGGGCAATGGCCTGGCCGACGTTGCCCATGCCCAGAATCCCCAGGGTCTTGTCATGCAGGGCCGGCAGGCTTCGCCTGACCTCGTCCCAGCGCCCTTCGCGGACGGCCCTGTCGCTTTGCACTATCCGGCGCAGACTGGCCAGCATCAGCCCGAATGTGTGATCCGCCACGGTGCCTGCATTGGTCCCCGGGCCATGGGTGACGGCAATATGGCGGGCGCGCGCCGCCTCAACATCAATGTTTTCAAACCCCACCCCCTGCGCGCAGATCAGTGTCAAATGGGGTAAACGGTCCATTTCCTCGGCGGTGAAGCCGATCGTGCCAATCGTCAGCACGGCTGTAATATGCTCGCTCTGCGTGGCGATCAGCGTCTCCCGGTCCTCGTTCGTGCGGGCGAGGTGCAGGATGATATCGGCATCGGCGAGCTGTTGGCGATGATGCCGGGACAGCGGGGTAACAACCAGCATATGGATGGGCATGATGTCCTCGTTATCGGTACCGCGTGATCAAGGGTGGGCAAGTGGCGCCAGGCTTCTACTATAAGAACAGTCTGGCACAGTCACAGGACGCAGCGTAGACCTGCCGTCCGGCAAGGGAGAGCATCATGGGATTTGTGATTACGCAGAAAACACGCCACGGCGCACCGGCCGTTGAGGTTCGCGATCAGGACGGGGCATGTCGGCTGGTACAGTCGGCCCGGGGGGCGACGCTGACCGAACTCGTGTTGCGCACCCCGGAAGGGCGGCTGGAATCCGTCATCGACGGCTATGCCAGTGACGAGGAGTTCGACAGCGGTGATGGCGCGCGAAGTGCGGTACTGGCTCCCTTTTCCAACCGGATCGCCGGTGCCCATTACGGATGGAACGGCACCACTCATCGCCTGCCTCATGACGAGGGCAAGCACGCTCTGCATGGCATCGCCTGGCAGCTTCCCTGGACCCTTGAACATCAGGAGGCTGATGACGTGCACGCGGAGCTGTGCTGGGCGCTGTCGCTGACCGAAAGCTGCCTGCCCGGGTATCCGTTTCCCCTGTTGCTTGAACTCACCCTGACCCTCGCCGAGAACCGGCTCGACTGGTCACTGGCAGCAACCAATGTCGGCCAGGAGGTCGCTCCCGTCGGGCTGGGCTGGCACCCGTACTTTCTGCCGCCGGGAGGCAAGCTTGATGCCTGCAGTGTCAGGTTGCCGGCCAGTCAGACCGTGGTCACCAACGATGAGTTGATTCCACTGCCTGGAGAGCAGGCCTTTGATCCGGCGCCTCCGATGCCGCTGCAGCTGGAGGGGCAGGTGGTGGATCAGTGCTATACCGTGTCGCCAGCGGTGGTGGGGGATGGTGTCGTGTCCGAACTGAGCGCTCCTGGCGTGGATTATGCCGTGGTGGTTCGTCAGGAGCATGGCGTGGTGCATCTGTTTACCGGCGATCCGCTGACGTACCGGCCGCGCAAGTCACTGGCCATCGAGCCGAACGAGTTCATGCCGGATGCGTTCAACCGGGAAGAGTGGCGCACTGCCCTGGCACTTGAGCCGGGCCAGCGTCGTGAGTTCGGTGCCACGGTGTCCCTTGAACGCCCATTGGGAGAAACCGCCACGGGCGCACCGGACATTGCCATGGCCTGAGCTCGGTATCGCATTCAAAAAATCGATGCGTAGCGTGGAATTATTTCGTTTTTGTACACGCAGTAACCGTTCTACGCTCAACAGGAATCAGGATTTTTGCGTGTAATCAGGAGGACGTAATGGCCAAGGTACTGGTGCTTTATTATTCAATGTATGGACACATTCAAACCATGGCCGAGGCCGTGGCCGAGGGGGCGCGCAGCGCCGGCGCCGAGGTGACCATCAAGCGTGTGCCGGAAACGATGAGCGAGGAAGCCGTCAAAAATGCGGGCGGTCTGACTGACTACGCTCACCCGGAGGCTACGCCGCAGGAACTGGCCGATCATGACGCCATCATCTTCGGTACTCCGACCCGCTTTGGCAACATGGCCGGTCAGATGCGTACCTTTCTGGACCAGACCGGCGGGCTGTGGGCGAGCAAGGCGCTGTTCGGCAAGGTTGGCAGTGTGTTCGCCTCGACCGGCACGGGCGGTGGTGAAGAGCAGACCATTACTACCTTCTGGCCGACCCTTGCCCACCACGGGATGGTGCTGGTGCCGATCGGTTACGGCACCGACGAGCTGTTTGATATTTCACAGGTCAGTGGTGGTACGCCCTACGGTGCGACTACCCTGGCCGGCGGTGACGGCTCTCGTCAGCCGGATGATCGAGAGCTGGCGATTGCCCGCTATCAGGGCAAGCTGGTCGCGGAAACGGCGGCCAGACTGGCCTGACTTGAATGATGGTGATGTTGCAATAAGCGCCCCTCGGGGCGCTTTTTCAGTTTCCGGGCCCTGGAAAGTGGCGCACGTCATTCCACGTCATCGCGATATGCCATGGTTGGCCTGTCTGCCGTTGATACCGGCACCGCCCCGCGAGGGCACGATAATCTGCTCGGTCAACATGCGGTGGCAACGGGCTGTTGTCTGTCTGGTTAACAGGCCCTGTCATCAGCGAGGTGCTGGACCACCCTGTTCGAGATGAACGAGCCGTATCGTTTTTGCCAAAGCCATCATGATGCGCTTGTATTAATTTGGTCTAAATTAACGTCCCATGCCCACGGGATACTGTTGTCTCGGGGTGTCAGTGGACAGGCCAAAAGGAGTCATCATGGCGGGTATTCTTCTGATTGTTATTACTCTGGGATTATTGATCTATCTGGCCTGGCGCGGCGTGTCGCTCCTGATTCTGGCCCCGCTGCTGGCGGTGATTGCCGCAGGTATCAGCGGGTTGCCGATGCTGGGCAGCTATACCCAGATCTTCATGGTGTCGATGGGACGCTTTGTGGTGGCGTATTTTCCGCTGTTTTTGCTGGGGGCATTGTTCGGCAAGCTGATGGAGTTTTCCGGCGCCGCCAGAAGTATCGGCTACTGGACTGTCAATCGGCTGGGTGAGCGACATGCGATTCTGGCTATCGTGGTGTGCTGCGCCGTGCTGACCTATGGCGGGGTGTCCCTGTTTGTGGTGGCGTTTGCGGTATTCCCGATCGCGCGAGCGCTGTTCAAGGCCGCGGATATTCCTGCGCGACTGATCCCCGGGGCAATTGCGCTGGGGGCCTTTACCTTTACGATGACGGCCTTGCCGGGCACGCCGGCGATTCAAAATGCCATTCCGATGCCTTATTTCGGAACGACGGCCTTTGCTGCGCCCTGGCTTGGGCTGGTGGCATCGCTGATCATGATGGCCGTGGGATATGTCTGGCTCAAGCGGCGGGCTGCAGTCGCGCATCGTCACCAGGAAGGGTTTGCAGACAGCCTGGCGGCGGAGGAGACGGTACAGGAAAGCGAGGAGGAGGGCCTGCGGCCGCCGTTATGGAAGGCGCTGGCACCGATCATTGTGGTGCTGGCGGCGAACCTGGTGCTGTCAAAGCTGATATTGCCCGGACGCGATTATGCCTGGCTGGCAACGCCCGCCTGGGGGGCGGCCCGCCCCGAGGATGTGATCGGGGTATGGTCGATCATTGCCTCCCTGTTTCTGGCCTGCCTGACGGTGATTGTACTGAATCTGCGCCATCTTCGCTCACTGGGCGCGTCGCTGGGCCCCGGGGCACAGGATGCGATGCTGCCGATTTTCAATACGGCGTCCCTGGTCGGGTTTGGTGCGGTCATGGCTGCCCTGCCGGCCTTTGCCGTACTCAGGGAAATGATCCTCTCCATGGCACCGGGCAATCCGCTGATTTCCCTGTCAGTGTCAATCAATCTGCTGGCGGGGATTACCGGCTCGGCCTCCGGCGGCATGAGTATTGCGCTGGAAACACTGGGCGCACGTTACATGGAGCTGGGCCAGGCTGCCGGGATTGCCCCCGAGGTGCTCCATCGGGTAACCGCGGTGGCCACCGGTGGGCTGGATGCCCTGCCGCATAACGGGGCCGTTGTCACGTTGCTGGCCATCTGCGGCATGACGCATGGCAAGTCCTATCTGGACATTTTCGTGGTGGCTGTCGCCGGGCCGGTGCTGGCGCTGAGTGTGATCGTGGCCATGGCCAGCCTGTAATGGTTAAAAAGCGCCCCTAGGGGCGCTTTCAGGGTATGCCACTACAGAATGGGCGGTGTGTCGGCGGTCACTTCATACAGTTCCAGCGGCGTGCCGTCCGGGTCCTTGAAGAAGGTAAAGCGCTGGTGCGTCAGCTCATCGATACGTACCGGCTCCGTGGCGACGCCATGGTGCGTCAGATGCGCGATGGCACCTTCGATATCGGCGACAGCAAAGGCCAGGTGGCGCAGCCCACAGGCTTCCGGCTGATCGACCCGGGCCGGCGGTGATGGAAATGAAAACAGCTCCAGTTGCACGTTACCCGGCAGGCGCACATCAAGCTTGTAGCTGTCTCGCGCCTCGCGATAGGTCTCCTCGATTACCTCACCGCCCATGATCTCCAGGTAAAACGCCCTGGCCGCAGGGTAGTCGGCGGTGATCAGCGCAACATGGTGAATGCCTTTCAAGCCCAGGCTCATGCATTGACTCCTGTCATGACGTAAATCGCATCGATCAATTGATCCATTTCATCGTCGGTACCAATCGAGATCCGCAGGAACTGATTCAGTGAGGGTTTATCGAAAAAACGGACCAGGATGCCGCGCTCACGCAGGCCGGTAAAGAGCGCTTCTGCGTCGATACTGCGTGGTCGCACGAACAGGAAATTGGTGCAGGAGGGCAGTACTTGAATATCAGCCTGTTCAAGGGCGGCACGGGTGCGCTCCCGGGTCGCGATCACGGCGTTGCAGCAGGCACGGAAATGCTCGTCATCCTGCATGGCAGCCACCCCGGCGGCAATGGCGATGCTGTCGAGGGGGTAGGAATTGAACGAGTCCTTGACCCGGTTCAGTCCGTCGATCAGCTCGGGTGAACCGATGGCGTAGCCGATCCGCAGACCCGCGAGGCTACGGGACTTGGAAAAGGTGCCGGTAACCAGCAGGTTGGGAAAACGGGCCAACAGGGGAACCACTGACTCTCCGCCGAAATCGACATAGGCTTCATCCACCAGTACCACCCGTTCGGTATAGCGTTCCAGCAGGCCGGCAATGGCCTCGCGGGAGTGGGCGTGGCCGGTCGGGGCATTGGGGTTCGCGAAGACAACGCCGCCCGAGTCGGTCGGGAAGGCATCAAGGTCCACCTCAAGGGCCTCGGTCAGCGGCAGCCGGTTCATGGTGATACCGTAAAAGTCGCAGTATACCGGGTAGAAACTGTATGAGATCGTCGGCACGGCCAGTGCTTCGTCGCGTTCGAAAAAGGCCTTGAAGGCCAGTGCCAGCACTTCATCGGAGCCATTGCCGACAAACACCTGTTCCACGGCGACGTCATGGTGGCGTGCGATGGCTTCACGCAGCGCATGAGCGCCAGGGTCCGGGTACAGGCGCAGGCGGTCGATGGCGTACTCGCGAAGCACTTCGGCAACGCCCGGGGCCGGCGGGTAGGGATTTTCGTTGGTGTTGAGCTTGATCAGCTTTTCGCGGGGCTGTTCGCCGGGCACATAAGGTGTCAGCGCCCGCACGGCAGGGCTCCAGAACTGGCTCATGATGACTCGCTTGTTGAAAGAATGCGTACAGGACAGGGAGCTTCATAGTGACGCTGTGCGTCAGACGGTGCAAGTCATGTGCTGTTGTAACGGTTATGCTCGGTATCTCCCCTGTCGGATGGAAGTATTGTCATGCCATCGCTGCGTAGTATTTCTGCCCTGGCCGGCTTGCTGGTGGCCGTATTGATCGTGCTGCTGCCCGGGCAATTCGAGGCACTGACCAGCCCCCGGGCCTGGTGGCGACCTCCGTTCGAGCCTGGCGTGGCACTGGCGCTGCTTGTTCTGGTTCCGGCGCGCGGGCGGCGCATGCTGGCCTGGGGGCTGGCCCTTCTTTTTACACTGATGCTGGTAATGAAGCTGGCAGACATGGCGGCCCTTGGTGCCTACTGGCGCACCTTTGATCCGGTATCGGACTGGCGCCTGCTCGGCCCGGGGTGGAACGTATTATCCAATACGGTCGGAGTGGGGTGGGCCCGAGCAGGTCTGCTGCTGCTGCTGGTTCTGCTGATCCTTGTTCTGGTGGTGCTGGGTCGAGGGTTCGAGGCAGCCGCACGAGGGGGCGCCGGATGGCCGCGTCGCGCCCTGGCGGCCAGCCTTGGATGTAGTGCGCTGGTGCTGGTCATCGGTGGCCTGGGTGGTAACGGGTGGGCGGCGACAACCACGGCGAGCATCGTGGCACACGTCAGGGAGTCCCGGAGCAACCTCGAAGGGCTGGCCGAGCTGAAGGCACGCGTGGCGCAGGCTGATCCGGACGACCAGCCGGGGGCACGGCTTTTTACCGGTCTGCGGGGGCGAGACGTGCTGCTGCTGTTCGTGGAGTCCTATGGGCGCAGCGCCCTTGATGACCCGCGCTATCAGGCGAGGGTGCGCGGGCGGCTTGAAGTCATCGAGCACTCACTGGGGCGGGTGAACTACGAGGCGCGCAGTGGCTGGCTCGAGTCGCCAACGGTAGGCGGGCAGAGCTGGCTGGCCCATTCCACGTTGTTATCGGGGCTATGGATCAATAGCCAACGGCGTTACAACTGGCTGACAGGCACCTCACGTCTGACATTGACGCAGCTGTTCGGCCGGGCCGGCTGGCGCACTGTAGCGGCCATGCCTGCCAATACCAGAGCGTGGCCAGAGGCGGATTTTTATGGCTATGACACGGTTTACGACGCCAGAAGCCTGGGCTATGAGGGGCGGCCGTTCAATTGGGTCACCATGCCGGATCAGTTCACGCTGGCCTCGGTCTATCAGCGTGAGCTGGCCGCCCGGGATGATGTGCCGGTCATGCTCGAAGCCGCGTTGATTTCAAGCCATGCGCCCTGGACGCCGATTCCCACGCTCAGAAACTGGGATCAGCTGGATCGGGGGCGGGTGTTCAATGATGAGGCAGTCGCAGGCGACCCGCCCGCCGTGGTCTGGCAGGACCCGGAGCGGGTACGCGCTCAGTATCTTGAATCAATCGATTACACCCTTCAGGTCATTGGCAGTTTTGTGACGGCGTATCAGCAGACCGATCCTGTCGTGATCGTTCTGGGAGACCATCAGCCGGCGTCGATCATTACCGGCGACAGGGCGACCCGGCAGGTGCCCATGCATATCCTGGCCCCGCGAGGCAATGCGCTGCTGGATGAGGCGACCGAATGGGGCTGGACGTCAGGCATGATTCCGGCCGCAGGGCAGCGGCCGGTGGGCATGGATCAGTTCCGGCACATGCTGGTGACGGGGCGCGAGCGGTAAGGCGCGGCCTCAATCGTTGCCGCGGGCCGTCCGGATGCGCTCGTAGGCATTGCCGATTTCGCTGGTACGGGCCTGGGCGACTTCACGCATGCTGTCCGGCAGCCCCTTGCCGGCCAGCTTGTCCGGGTGGTTCTGGCTCATCAACCGGCGATAGGCCTTCTTGACCTCGGCGTCACTGGCATCCTCTTCCACACCCAGCACACGGTAAGCATCCCTGAGCGCTTCCGCCGATGCTTCGGGGGACTGCTCCCTGGCGCCATGCAGCATGGCTTCGATCTGCTGGACTTCCGCATCGCTGCAGCCTACTCCCCGTGCGACCCGCAGAATCATTTCCTGCTCGTTGGGATGCAGGACACCGTCAGCCGCAATGGCCGACAGCTGCACCTGCAGAAAGACCTGCCGCAGTACCGGCTGGCTTTGTGTCAGTCGCTTGATATCTGCCAGGTCCGCGTCGAGATCAAAGGTATCGGCGCGGCCCCGCTCGAAGGACGCTTTGGCCTGGGCGCGCTGCTCGCCCTGAAGGCGAAACTGGTCAAAGAGCTTTTCGACGGCGCTCAGTTCACCATCGGTGACCTCGCCATCGGCCTGGCAAAGACATCCCATGACCGCAAAGGTGGAATCAAGGTAACGGCCCTGTATCTGCTGGCGGGCCTTGATCAGGCGCTGTCGCACGTAGCGTCCGATGGCACCGCCGATCAGGCCGCCAATCAACAGGCCCCAGAAGCCGCCGAAGGCGTAGCCGATAAGGCCAAAAATGATAACCAGTAAGAGCATGGCAATTCCAATAGTCGATGAGACGAAAAATGAGTCAGGCTTGTTTTGTTCAACTATACCCTGGGAGACAACCTTACGGGCAGGGTCGTCTAGACTGAATGGTCATTACAGCCATCATGCAGGTGGAAGAAGGAGGGTGTGATCATGGCCGGAGGATGGGCAAGGGATGGTGCCGTACAGGACCAGATCGACAGCACGGTCGAAGATGGCGTGCAGGAGGCAAGGCAGCGCCTTGAGCAGCAGCGTGGGCCGAGCCTGGAGTATTGCGAGGAGTGCGAGGAGCCCATCGCGCAGGCGCGCCGCGAAGCAGTGCCCGGCGTGCGGCTGTGTATCGACTGCCAGACAGCGGCTGATAAACGCCCTCGGAACCGGGCAGGATTCAATCGGCGTGGCAGCAAGGATAGCCAGCTGCGCTAGGGCTATCCGGCAGGGATGGTGACGTGCAGACAGCCGATGACGTTATATGAGCAGGGCTGCATTTGATAAGTCTGCTAACTACTACCATGCTGGGGATAGTGACTTTTCGAACGCAAGGAGGCCTCGTGGCTCACGATATACTGTTTACTCCGGTTCAGGTGGGTGACCTGACCCTGTCCAACCGGGTGCTGATGGCGCCCCTGACGCGTGCACGTACGCCGGATACCATTCCGGGCCCGCTGCAGGAAACCTATTATGGTCAGCGCGCTGGCGCGGGGTTGATCATCAGTGAAGCGACCAACATTTCGCCGACTGCTGTCGGGTACGTGTACACCCCGGGCATCTGGACCGATGCTCAGGAAGCAGGCTGGAAAGGCGTGGTGGAAGCAGTACATGCCAAGGGTGGCCAGATTGCCATGCAGCTGTGGCACGTGGGGCGCGTTTCACATACCAGTGTGCAGCCGAATAATCAGGCACCTCTGGCGCCCAGTGCCCTGCGTGGCGAGGGGGCTCAGGCCTTCATCGAATTCGAGGATGGTTCTTCCGGCCGAGAGCCCGCCAGTACCCCCAGGGCGATCGAGACGGATGAAATTCCCGCGTTGATCGATGAGTACCGCCAGGCGGCCGTACGGGCCAAACGGGCCGGGTTTGATATGGTCGAAGTACATGCTGCCAATGCTTACCTGCTGCAGCAGTTCATGGCCACCGGTTCGAATCAGCGTACTGACCAGTACGGCGGTTCCATCGAAAACCGGGCGCGTCTGCCTCTCGAGGTTGTGGACGCGGTCAGTGAGGTCTTCGGACCGGGACGCGTTGGCATTCGTCTGTCGCCGTTCATCGAGATATTCGGCCTGACCGACGAGCAGCCTGAAGAAATGGCGTTTTACATGGCGGAAGAGGTCAATCGTCGTGGCATTGCCTATCTGCACATCAACGAGCCTGACTGGGCGGGTGATGATATCCATCTGACCGATGAATTCCGTCAGGCCATGCGGGATCGTTTCAGTCGTGGTGCATTGTTCTTCTGCGGTCACTACACGGCCGAGCGGGCAGACGATACGATTACGCGCGGCATCGCCGATGCTGCTGTCTTTGGTCGGCCGTTCATCGCCAATCCGGATCTGCCGGAGCGCTTCCGTCGCGAGGCGTCGCTGACCGAGCCGGATCCGGAGACCTTCTACGGCGGTGCCGAGAAGGGCTATACCGATTATCCATTCCTGATCGAGTAAGCGCCTCGCATGAAAAGAGCACCCGGGCCTGTCCCGGGTGCCTTGCTCCGGGCGTTACCTGCTGGAAATATTGCTCAAGTGTGCGGTTGCCCTGCGTTTTCCGCCACAATGAAAAAAGGCGACACACTGTGTCGCCTTTCATTATGCATCGGTACTGCAGCTCAGGTTCAGGCAAGCTGGCCGTGCGGGTCGATGACAAACTTCTGTGCCGCGCCGCCGTCAAAGGCAGCATAGCCCTTGGGTGCATCATCCAGCGAGATGGTCTGTACGTTGACCGCCTTGCCGATGGGAGCACGGTCACGCAGGATGGCCTGCATCAGCTGACGCTGATAGCGCATGGCTGGCGTCTGGCCCGTGTGGAACGACATGGCCTTGGCCCAGCCGAGACCAAACTTCATCGAGATGTTGCCGTGTCTGGCTTCTTCCGTGGAAGCGCCCGGATCTTCGGTGACATAAAGGCCCGGGATACCGACCTGGCCACCCGGCTGCGTGATTTCCATGGTGGCATTAAGCACTGTTGCCGGCTGTTCATGGCTGTGGTTATGCCCATGACAGTTGGCTTCAAAGCCTACGGCATCGACAGCACAGTCGACTTCCGGTACGCCGAGGATGCCTTCGATCAGCTCGGACATGCTGGCGTCCTGCTTGAGATCGAGGCCTTCACAACCGAAGCTGCGTGCCTGATCAAGGCGTTTTTCGTTCATGTCGCCCACGATGACGCAGGAGGCGCCCAGCAGTTGTGCGGACATGGCCGCTGCCAGACCGACCGGGCCTGCGCCGGCGATATAAACCGTTGAACCAGGACGAACGCCGGCCATGTAGCAGCCGTGGAAGCCTGTCGGGAAAATATCCGACAGCATGGTCAGGTCAAGGATCTTCTCCATGGCCTGTTCCTTGTCCGGGAACACCAGCAGCTGGAAGTCGGCATAGGGCACCATGACGTATTCGGCCTGACCACCCACCCAGCCCCCCATGTCGACGTAGCCGTAGGCACCGCCGGCACGATCGCCATTAACATTCAGACAGATATGCGTATCGCCACGCTTGCAGGTACGGCAGCGGCCGCAGGCCACGTTGAACGGTACGGAAACGATGTCGCCCTTTTTGACAAATTCGACGTCACGCCCGCATTCGATAACCTCGCCGGTAATCTCGTGCCCAAGTACCAGCCCTTCAGGGGCGGTAGTACGGCCGCGAACCATGTGCTGATCGCTGCCACAGATGTTTGTTGTCAATACCTTCAAGATGACGCCGTGATGGCATTGCCGATTGCCAAGGGCCAGTTCGGGAAAGGGAATGGACTCAACATTGACCTTGCCCGCGCCGCGGTAAACCACTCCGCGATTGGCATGTGAAGACATGGCGTGCACTCCTTGTTCTGTGTGATAAGTCCCGGCCGAGATACGGCGAGGCTGAGTCAGCATAGGGGGGTATGGAGGAGTGGCGTGTCCTTCAACGGCATTTAATGTAGTAAAAGCGACCTCGTGAGACTAAAGATTTGGCGAATATGCCGTTTTAATCCTGTTCTGCGTTACAGCCTGCATTGAAATGTGACGCATCCGTGCCAGGGGGTGGCCTGGTTATGCTACTTGCCGCTATGCTGTAGGGCCGACCGGTCGCCTTGCGGCCCGTTAATCCAATCAGCAGGAGAGAGTTCATGCAAATCAGGACGTTGCTGGCCGGTGTCGCAATGACTGCCGCGCTCGCCGGGTGTGCTACTTCAGGCTCCCAGGCACCTGACAGCCAGAAACCGGCCGCTCAGACTGCCGAATACAAGGGTACGCTGCCGTGCCGCAACTGCGATGGCATCGACCTGACCGTTGACCTGACCGGTACCGATCAGGCGCAGCCGGCAGATCGCACCTTTACGCTTGAAGCCGAGTACGTCAATCATCCCCAGAACCCGCCTGCAGAACATTACGAAGGCAACTGGGATGTCATGACCGGTACGCCGGCGGACGACAAGGCAACAGTGTATGAACTGACACCCAATGGTGAAGGTCAGGTCTATTACTTCCAGCGCATCGACCCGCAGACGCTTGAACTGATCGACCCGCAGCTTCGCCGGTTTGAAAATGGCCAGGCGTTGCAGCTTAAAAAACAGCCATAAGCCGGGCTCGTTGAACAGGAGGCGCCCATGGGCGCCTTTTTTATGTGCCGGGTTTGACCCGGACAGGTAGACACGACAAGAGAGCAGCAATGGCCAAAGCCAAAAGTGCCTTTGTCTGCACCGAGTGCGGCGCAGACTACTCCAAATGGCAGGGGCAGTGCTCGAACTGCCGGGAGTGGAATACCCTGACCGAGGTGCGCCTTTCCTCGCCGGCCCGACCGGGCAGTGGTGGCAGTGCAGGTGGAAGTACTGCGCGCCAGGGTTATGCCGGACTGGTAACCCCCAGTGTCACGGACCTGGGCGAGGTGGACCTGACGGAAGTGCCCCGGTTCAGCTCGACGTTCGGCGAGTTTGATCGGGTTCTTGGCGGCGGACTGGTGCCGGGGTCGGCGGTACTGCTGGGCGGTAGCCCCGGTGCCGGCAAGTCAACCCTGTTGCTGCAGGTGGCCTGTGCACTGGCGCAACAGAAAAAGGTGCTGTACGTCACCGGCGAGGAGTCCCTTTCCCAGGTGGCCATGCGTGCCAACCGTCTCAGACTGCCTACCCAGGGGCTCAGGATGCTGGGTGAAACCAGTGTCGAAACCGTGCTGGCTACAGCGCAGAAGGAGCAGCCGGCAGTACTGATCATCGATTCCATCCAGACCATGCACCTGGAGGATATTGCATCGGCGCCGGGTGGTGTGGCTCAGGTACGGGAATCTGCTGCGGCCCTGACCCGTTTTGCCAAGCAGAGCAATACCGTCCTGTTGCTGGTGGGGCATGTTACCAAGGACGGCACTCTGGCCGGCCCAAAGGTGCTGGAACACATGATTGATGCGTCACTGTTGCTGGAGGGGGACACCGATTCGCGCTTTCGGACCTTGCGAGGCCAGAAGAACCGGTTTGGCGCCGTCAACGAGCTGGGCGTATTTGCGATGCTTGAGCACGGCCTGAAGGAAGTGACCAATCCCAGTGCGATCTTTCTGTCACGTCAGGAGGAGCAGGCGCCCGGTAGCGTCGTCATGGTGGTATGGGAAGGTACCCGACCACTGCTGGTCGAGGTACAGGCCCTGCTGGACGAATCTTCGCTGGGCAACCCGCGACGTGTGGCCGTGGGGATGGATGGCCAGCGTCTGGCCATGCTGCTGGCGGTGCTGCACAGGCATGGCGGGTTGTTTACCGGTGATCAGGATGTCTTCGTCAATGTGGTCGGCGGGGTCAAGGTGCTTGAAACCAGCGCAGACCTTGCCGTACTGCTGGCCATTGTCTCGAGCCTTCGCAACACGCCGCTGCCACGGGAGCTGGTGGTATTTGGTGAGGTTGGGCTCTCTGGAGAGATTCGTCCGGTACCCAGTGGTCAGGAACGGTTGATTGAAGCTGCCAAGCATGGCTTCACACGAGCCATTGCGCCGCGGGCGAATATACCCAGAAAGTCCCCCGAGGGCATGGAGGTGGTGGCTGTCGAGAAACTGATGCAGGCCCTTGATGCACTCTAGGGTCACTAATCGACCGCCCTGCGCTAGACTCGAAGTACGATCACCGGCCACGGCCCATGATCATCGTTTATGACGTCAGAATATATTGTAAAAGGGCCTGCCCGGCTCTGAACCATTGCTTATACAGGGATGTGCCATGACTTCCATTCGTTTGACCCAGTACAGCCGTCATGCCGGCAGCGACTGCAAGGTTGCCTCGGATGTACTCGACTCCATTCTGGCCAACGCGGGGCCGGGTGCCATCAATAACCGACTGGTTGTTGGCAATCAGGACCACGAAGACGCCGCTGTCTATGACCTTGGTAATGGTCAGGGGCTGATATCCACCACGGATTTTTTCATGCCCATGGTGGATGATCCCTTCGATTTCGGGCGGGTAGCTGCCACCAACGCCATGAGTGACGTGTTCGCCATGGGTGGCAAGCCGTTCATGGCACTCGGTATTCTGGGTTGGCCGGTCGATGTATTACCGGCTCGTGCTGCGGGCGATGTGGTTGCCGGTGCACAGGCAGTATGTCGTGAGCTGGGCGTGGCACTGGCGGGTGGGCACTCGATTGATACCAGCGAGCCCATGTTCGGGCTGGCAGTCAGCGGGATGGTGCCGCTTGAGCACATGAAGCGCAATATCGGTGCGCGTCCTGGTGACAAGCTCTATCTGACCAAGCCGATCGGCGTGGGGCTTTTGAACGAGGCCGGTCGCAAGGGCAAGCTGGATCCGGAGCATCATGGCTTTGCTACCGAGACCATGCTACGCCCCAACGTCATTGGTGCGGCACTTTCCCGGATCAAGGGTGTGAATGCCATGACGGATGTGTCCGGGTTCGGGCTGGCCGGCCATCTGTATGAAATGTGTCATGGCAGTGGTGTGCATGCCCGTATCGAGTTCAGTCGTATCGGCCGGCTCAGGGTGGCAGAAGGATACCGTCGGCAGGGGCTTGTTCCGGAGTCCACGGCACGCAATTTCAAGGCGCTGGGGTCGGCCCTTCACCCCATGGATGATGCCCACTGGCAGTGGCTGTGTGATCCGCAGACGTCAGGCGGCCTGCTCATCGCGGTAGACCCGGCCTGGGATGATGATGTTGAACGTGCGGGACGTGAATTCGGATTGACCCTGACGCCATTTGGCGAATGCACCGCGGCCCGTGACAACGAGCCGGTATTGCGGGTGATGGGATAACGGAACCGGAAGGGGCTCTGCCATGCATGCACCTGTAGGCATGGCAGGGGCCGGATGGTCAGTCGACCGATTCGGTCCAGGCCACCATGATCCTGTCCAGAAGCGGGGCAAGGTGATCAAAGAGGCGAGGCTGCTCCAGTGCGGTAGCCTCGTCCTGACTGGACAAGCCTTCCGGCAAGGTAAGGGCGGCATAGTGTGCCTGTGCCCAGGCTTGAGTGGCCTCGATATGGCCTTGCAGGGCAATGACCCGATTATCGTCCCAGCTGAAGCCCTGAACAGGGCAGGCGGCGCTGTGGCCTATGGGCGCGCAGTCATCCGGCAGTCCGAAAATTCGTGTATGCCATTGAAACAGGCAAAAGGCTGGAGGCAGGGCCAGCTCGGCCTCGTCGCTGCGCGTAATATCATGCCAGCCGATTTCCGCTCGGGGGGCCCGTGATACCACGGCTCCCATCGCATCAGCGATCAGTTCCGCTCCCAGCCCAACACCCATCAGTGGTTTGCTGCTTTTAAGCAGGCGATCGATCAGCTTGCGCTCTCGCTTGAGCCAGGGATGGCTTTCATCATCATGCGGACCCATGGGGCCGCCCAGAACAATCAACCCGTCAACATCTTCCGGGCGCGGGGGAACTTCGCCGCGATGCAGGGCGCAAATGTTGTAGCTATGGCCCATGCCGGTCAGCCAGTCGGCCAGACGGGCGGGCGTGCCATAATCACTGTGCTGTAAAAAGTAGATATGCATATGATAGGCCCATGATGAATAACCCACTGGCAGACAGCCAGCAGGAGGTCATGTGAAAGATGAGGTAAAAGAACAGGTTACTACGATAATGGCTCAAATCCCGCCTGGTCGGGTGACTACCTACGGTACCATCGCCGGCATGACGGACGGGGCGACGCCCCGCTACGTTGCCTGGGTGCTTCGAAGCCTGCCGTCGGATCACGTACTGCCCTGGTTCCGTATCGTGCGTGCCGGGGGCGTGCTGGCTGACCACAGTGGTGCTGCCGTTCAGCATGAACGGCTTCGGGCCGAGGGGGTGGTGTTTGATGAGCGTGGCCGGATTCCAACGCACTTTTTCTGGCCCTGATTCTGAACAGCACTGGCCGGCTGCGTTCATCGGCGCTGCCTTGCTCGCCAGGCAAGCCAGTCGCCGTGAGGCAGGGCCACGGCATCCATGGGGACTGGATCGAGCGCGTAATACCATGCTTCGCCATACGGGGTGACGAGTTCGGCGCGATGCAGGGGGTGGGTGTTGATCAGCGCCTCATCCAGTGCGTTCAGGTGCGAGTAAGTGAGAGAGTAGACTTCTCCATCAATGGGGGTCGTGCCTTCCGGCGACAGGCCCACCCCGCAGGTTGTTTCCAGAAGGGTAAAGGAAGTGGTGGTACGGTGGTGCCCCAGTAGCCGAGCACCATCGAGCAGGTGGTGCAATGGGGCGGTTCGCAGCAGATGAGCGTAGACAAACAGTCGCGGCATGACCCCTGTCCTCAAGCCTGGAGTTCGAGCCTTTCAAGCTAGCACACTCAGTGTATGATGACGTTTTTCTACCATCAGGAGAATGGCGCATGAGGTTTCCGGATTCCGCAACGCGTACGCGTATTCTGGCCCTGAGTGCCGATCAGGCCCTTGGCGTGGCGGCAGGGATGACCGAGCGGATGCTGCCCAATTATGTCTTGTACGCCGACGTCAGCGGTACCGGAGACGCTGCTCGTATCCGTGTCATGATTGACCTGATCTGGGAACAGCTGGGCCCCAGCCGTGCCACGATCGACTTTGAGCGCCAGGCGGAAAAACTGGTGGCGCTGGAACCGGATACTGACAGGGATGAGAGTTTTGGTGCACGGCTTGCCCTGGATGTCACCATGGCGCTGGCCAGTTGTTTCGACGGGTTGCAGAAGGCCGAGCCGCATCAGACAGCGCTGGAGGCACTGCGGCTGTCCGCAGGCGGAGTAGCGCGATTCATCGAGTACAGCGAAGGGGAGTCCGAGGATGATTCGCTGGATGAGCATCCGCTGATGGTGGATGAAACCGGATTCGCCGAGGCCTTGATCGAAGCCGTCGAGGAGATCCGGTTTGACCGTGAGGGACTCAAGCGTCTGCGCCGGCTGGCCCGTAATCAGGGGGTCAGCAACATCGGCCTCTCGCTCGATGATGATACCCCGGCCTGATGCCGGGGTAGAAACGCACTACAGGCGGACTTCGATGCCCTGTGCTGCCATGTGGCGTTTTGCATCTTCCACGGTATGCTCACCGAAGTGGAAAATGCTGGCGGCCAGCACGGCATCAGCGCCGCCTTCCTTGACGCCGGCCACCAGATCATCCAGTGATCCGACGCCGCCGGAAGCAATGACCGGTACGGTGACGGCGTCACTGATGGCTCGTGTCATCTCAAGGTTGAACCCCTGACGGGTGCCATCTCGATCCATGCTGGTCAGCAGTATTTCGCCAGCGCCATAATCGACCATCCTGCGAGCCCATTCCACGGCATCCAGCCCCGTGGTGTTACGCCCGCCGTGGGTAAAGATTTCCCACTTGAGCGGCTCTCCCGGTGCACTGACCTGCTTGGCATCGATGGCGACCACGATGCATTGGCTGCCGAACCGCTGTGATGCCTCGTAGACAAAATCCGGGTTGGTAACGGCTGTGGTATTGATCGAGATCTTGTCTGCGCCGGCGTTGAGCAGGGCACGAATATCGTCGCAGGTGCGTATGCCACCACCCACCGTCAGCGGGATAAAGACTTCTCCGGCGATATGGCTGACCATTTCAAGGGTTGTGCCGCGGCCTTCGTGGCTGGCGGTAATATCGAGAAACGTGATTTCGTCAGCATTCTGCTCGTTGTAGCGCCGGGCGATCTCGACCGGATCGCCGGCATCCCGTATGCCGACAAAGTTGATGCCCTTGACCACTCGACCGCGGTCTACATCAAGACAGGGGATAATGCGTTTGGCCAGTGTCATGAGGTTTCCTTCGAGGTGTCATCTGTAGACGCGTCGCACAGGGCCTGGGCTTCACGCACATCAAGTGAGCCTTCATAGATGGCGCGGCCGGTGATCGCGCCCAGCAGGCCCTGATCGGCAACGGCAGCCAGGCCTCGGATATCATCCATGTTGGTCACTCCGCCGGACGCGATCACGGGCACGCCGCCTTCTCTTGCCAGGGCGACGGTGGCTTCGATATTGACCCCCTGCATCATGCCATCGCGAGCTATGTCGGTGTAGACAATGCTTTCAACGCCGTCATGGGCAAAGCGTCTGGCCAGTTCGGTGGCCTTGATGGTGGATACTTCGGCCCATCCATCGGTGGCAACAAAGCCGTCCCGCGCGTCCAGGCCGACAATGATACGGCCGGGGAACTCACGGCACATGTCGGTCACGAAGTCAGGATCCTTGACTGCCTTGGTGCCAATGATGACGTAACTGACGCCAGCGTCCAGATAGTACTGAATGGTTTCCCGCGAGCGAATACCACCGCCGATCTGTATCGGCAGGTCCGGATAGGCTCGGGCAATGGCCGTCACGGCATCGCCATTGACGGGGCGGCCTTCAAAGGCCCCGTTGAGATCCACCAGATGCAGACGTCGTGCACCGGCCTCCACCCAGCGCCTGGCCATGGCTACGGGGTCAGCGCCGTAATCGGTCGCGTCGTCCATGCGGCCCTGTTTCAGGCGAACGCAGTGGCCGTCTTTCAAATCAATGGCAGGTATGACCAGCATGTGTGTCCCTTTTATCGTTGTGGCAAGTGCAGCAGATGGTGGCGAAACGGCATGACTCGGCGTCGGCTCCTCAGGGTGACCATTCGACAAAGTTGGCCAGAAGCTTCAGACCCGCTGCTGCGCTTTTTTCCGGATGAAACTGTACGGCAAAAACGGCGTCCCGGCCGGTCGCGATGTGAGCGGTATGGTGCCCATAGGTGGTCGTGCCGAAGACATCGGCATGCTGCTCGGCAGCTACAAAGTAGCTGTGGACAAAATAGAATCGCTCGCCGGCCGGAATGCCTTCCCACAGTGGGTGCATATGTGTCTGATCAACACGATTCCAGCCCATGTGCGGAACCTTGAGGCGCTGACCATCTGCATCGGTCATGTCGGTCGCAAAGTGCTTTACTGATCCGGGCAGGTAATTCAGGCAGCGTACTCCGCCGTTTTCCTCGCTTCGGGTCATCAGCATCTGCTGACCGACGCAAATACCCAGAAACGGTTTGTCGCCATCGGCCAGCAGCGTATTGACCAGGCCCTTGAGTTCAGCGCGTTCCAGCTCGCTCATGCAGTCGCGAATGGCGCCCTGGCCTGGCAGTACCACCCGGGTAGCGCCCTTGATGGCTCGAGGGTCACGCGTAATGGTGACGCGCTCCTCACCTACATGTTCCAGCGCCTTGGCGACAGAGTGCAGATTGCCCATTCCATAATCGATGACGGCGATGGTCATGTGTTCTCCCGATTCGTCACGGCTGAAAAGCGGTGTTAAAGACTGCCCTTGGTGGAGGCAATGCGCCCGGTCATGCGGGGGTCGTGTTCGGCTGCCATGCGCAGGGCCCGGCCAAAGGCCTTGAAGATGGTTTCAACCTGATGATGGGCATTATGGCCTTTCAGGTTGTCAATGTGCACCGTGGCACGCGCATGGTTTGCAAATCCCTGAAAGAACTCGGATACCAGTTGGGTGTCGAATCGTCCGATGGTTGCGCGGGTAAACTCGGCGTCCATGAACAGCCCGGGGCGACCGGAAAAATCGATGACAACGCGTGACAGGGCTTCATCCAGCGGTACATAGGCGTGGCCGTAACGATAGATTCCCTTTTTATCGCCCAGTGCTTCGGCGAAGGCCTGTCCCAGGGCAATCCCGGTATCTTCAACGGTATGGTGATCGTCGATGTGCAGGTCGCCGTCAGCGTGTACTTCGAGATCAATCTGACCGTGGCGTGCTACCTGATCCAGCATGTGTTCAAAAAATGGCACCCCGGTCGAGGCATCAAGTCGCCCTTCGCCGTCGAGGTTGATACGTACACGAATACGGGTTTCCGACGTGTTGCGAGTGATTTCAGCGGTACGGGCGTCCAGATCAGGGCGGGACATCGGCATCTCCGGTGGAGTGAGTAAACCAGCCTCGGCTGGATGCTGGTATGCAATAAGGATCCATTATAGAGAAGGGGCCACTGCATCCGCTACACTGGTAATCGCTGCTTCGGGGCCATGTCTGTGTGGTTTTTTGTGGTGCGTTGTAAAAAAGAACCCGGAGAGGTTCGCGCAAGGTTCAGTCTCTTGTGACATGGACGATGTTAGATGGGTAGCGCCAGGGTAAGGGACGACATGAATCGGGGTCGGTATCGGCCTGGGTGAACGCCTGTCTGCACAACAGCAGGTGATGGTAAGGGAGTTACCGTATGAAAGCTTTGTTTCGCATACTGCTGGCCGCGGTCGGTGCGCTGGCATTATTGCTTGTTTGCGGGGTGGTTTATGTCACGACCTTTCTGGACCCGAATGATCTGAAGCCGCGTCTGGCGGAGGCGGTCAAGGCCCAGACCGGGCTTGAACTCTCCCTGGATGGGCCTCTGAGCTGGTCGTTTTATCCACACCTGGGGGTCTCCATCGAGGATGCGTCGGCGCGTCTGCCGAACGCGGGGGCAGGCAGTACGCCCTTCGCTTCGGTTGAAAAGGCCGATGTTGAAGTGGATTTCTCGTCGCTGCTGGTTGGCGATGTGTCGGTTGACGGTATCAATGTCAGTGGGCTGCAGCTCGATCTTGAGCGTGACGGCACCGGACGGGGTAACTGGGAGCAGATTGTTGATCACATGGCAAAAACACGTGGCACCCTGTCCAATGACAAGGAACGCCCGAAAAAGCCTGTTTCTCCGTCAAGGGCCGCTGATCAGCCGCTGGGCATTGATATCGCGAGCCTTGCCATCAACGGCGGGCGCGTTCATTACAGCGATGCAGCCAGCGGAGCGAATTACACCCTGAGTGAGCTGGATCTCAAGGGGGCCAATGTGGTGCCGGGCCAGTTCTTCCCGCTCAGCATGGCCTTCGATCTTGAAAGTACCTCGCCGGCATTTGTGACACATGTTTCCCTGAAAAGCCGTGTCCGTGCCGATCTGGCCAATTCCAGTTACACCCTGGAGAACCTGGTGGCCAATACCACATCCCGTTATCCCGAGCTGAGCGGTGGTCGTGAGCAGTCGCTGGATCTTGCTGTTGCTCGGCTGTCGGCGGATCCGGGTCAGCAGATTTATCAGGTCGATGGCGTGAGCCTGGATGGTGAGGCGTATCTGCCCCGGAGTGGCGACCATGCCATACCCGTTGGCCTCGATTTTTCGGCACGGGCCGACCTGCAAAAGGGCACGGCATCAGTGTCGGATCTGTCGCTGACCAGTGATAACGATTTTCGGCTGGTAGGGCATCTTGCCCTTACCGGGCTCGACAAGGCGCCGGCCTATGAAGGTCAGGTGACGCTTGCCCCGTTCAATCTACGTAAATGGCTTGAGCAGCATGCAGGTGCCACGCTGGCCAGCGCCGATAATCAGGCCCTGACGCGCATTGCCCTTGATTCGCCGATCAAGGGTGACATGAACACGTTGATGCTTTCCGGGCTCGATGTGTCACTGGATGATCAGAATTTCAATGGACAGGCTGCGATGGGCCTTGATGGTCGGCGTATTGCTCTGACGCTGGCGGGTCAGTCCTTTGATCTCGACCGCTATCTTGCACCGGTTGCGGCGAAGGAGGAAAAAACTGCGTCACTGAAACATCTGCTGGTGTCACCTGCCTATGCGGCCGTGGAAGAGTCTGCGCTGGTTCCCGTGGACTGGCTGCGCCAGGCAGCCCTGAAGCTTTCCCTGTCGATCAATCAGATGACAGCCAAACAGCTTTCACTAGGCAATGTATCGCTGCTGGTAGAGGGCAGTAAGGGGCAGCATGCCCTGAAGCATCTGTCTGCGGACCTTTATGGTGGCAAGGCATTGATCAAGGGAGGGCTGGATGTACGCAAGGCCCCTATTCAGTGGCGAATGACCGATACCCTTGAGGGCGTGAAGCTGGAGCCACTGCTTGCTGATGCCCTGCAAAAGACGGCACCGATCAAGGGTACTCTGGCGATGAATGGCACGTTTACTTCACAGACCAATCAGCGTGACAGCCTTTTGAACAATCTTGATGGTCGTACGCAGTTCAAGGTCACGGATGGGGCACTGCTGGGGCAGAATCTGTCACAGCGCATGTGTCAGGTGGTAGCAGCAGTCAGCAGTAATACGTCGGCGCGCGAGTGGGCTGATAATACGCCTTTTGACGCGCTTTCAGGCACGTTCGTCATCAAAAACGGCATTGCTCACAACGATGACTTCCGGCTGGATATCCCGGGGATTCGTTTTAGTGGGGCCGGTGAGGCCAACCTGCCAACTTCCCGGTTTGACTACGCCATTAACGCCGGTTTTATCAATACTGCGGACCCGGCAGCCTGCAAGGTCAGCGACAAGTTTCAAAAGGTCGATTTTCCGCTGCACTGCCAGGGTGCCTTTTCCGATGAGCCCGGTTCCTGGTGCAGCTTTGATCGTAATGGTTTCCAGGCATCCCTTGCCGGACTGGCCGGTAGCGAAGTGAAACGCAAGCTTCAAAAAGAAGTTGAGCGCGGTCTGGGGGATAAAACCCGGCAAAAGATCAACGACAAGCTCGGAGAAGGAGCTGCTCAGGAACTAAAGAATGCCATCAATGGTCTATTTAAATGAGCAATCCTTGAAAGCCAGTCTTGAGCGCCGACCCTGTCGGCGCTTTTTTTATGTCTGTGCCATGGCCTGACATACTGTCACTCTTAACTTTCATGTGAGGATACCGCCTGATGACCGAATTGGCGGCTGATGACTTTCAGGCCCGCGTACTGGACTGGTTCGACCGACATGGCCGGACCCACCTCCCCTGGCAGCAGCAGCGCACTCCCTATCGCGTCTGGGTGTCAGAGATCATGCTGCAGCAGACCCAGGTAGCGACAGTGATCGATTACTACCACCGTTTCATGGCGCGCTTTCCGGATGTGCAGGCATTAGCCGAAGCGCCCGAGGATGAGGTGCTGCACCTCTGGACAGGGCTCGGCTATTATGCCCGAGCACGCAATCTTCATCGCGCTGCCCAGTGTGTGGTTGGCACTCATGGCGGGCACTTCCCGGTGGAAAGTGTCGAAGCCATGATGACGCTGCCTGGCATTGGCCGTTCAACTGCAGGCGCCATTATCAGCCTGTCTACCAACCAGCCTGCTCCTATCCTTGATGGTAACGTCAAACGGGTGCTGACACGCTACAGGGCCGTGGAAGGCTGGCCTGGGCAGACGGCTGTCGAGAGAAGGCTCTGGGGGCTGGCCGAGCAATTACAGCCTTCCGAGCGCGCTGCAGACTACACGCAGGCGATGATGGACCTGGGCGCCACGCTATGTACACGGAAGAGGCCTGCCTGCCTGCTCTGTCCGCTGGAGGATGCCTGTCAGGCGCATGCCGAAGGCGAGGAAGAGATGTATCCCCACAGCAAGCCCAGACGTCAGATTCCTGAACGGCAGGCCTGGTTTGCATTGCTTCATGACAGGAATGGCCGGGTGCTTCTTGAAAAACGGCCGGCAAGGGGGTTGTGGGGCGGTTTGTGGAGTCTGCCCCAGTTTGATTCGCTGGAGGCATTATCGGCGTGGCAGGAGGCCTTGCCGGGCGATACAGGCCGCCTCGCATTCTGGACTCCCTTTGTTCATGTGTTCAGCCACTTCAGATTGACGATTACCCCTTGCCCGATACGCTGGGAGGGTGGCTCTGATGTCCTGCGAGGTGATGAACAGGACTGGTATGATCCAGCCTCACCTGCCACCCTCGGGTTGGCCGCGCCGGTCAAGGCACTGCTGGCGCAATGCGACTTTGCAAATTCTCAAGGATAAGGGACGGTTTTTTTCATGCACAAGGTAATGTGTCGTAAATACGGCGAGGAAATGGACGGCATGATGGCTCCGCCGTTGCCGGGTCCCAAGGGGCAGACACTGTACGAGACGGTTTCTAGGCAGGCCTGGGAAGAATGGCAGCAGCTTCAGACACGTCTGATCAACGAAAAGCACCTCAGTATGCTTGACCCGGATGCGCGCCGTTACCTGATGGAGCAGATGGAGCGCTTTCTGGATAACGAGCCGACCGATATTGCCGAAGGCTACGTACCCCCCGAAAAATAAGGGCTGGCGGGGAGATTTGAAAATAGTTGAAAAGTTTTTCCGGAAAAGGCTTGACCGCAAAGGCGATTTTCTATTTAATTCGCTCCCGTTGGCAACGGCCAGATAGCTCAGTCGGTAGAGCAGGGGATTGAAAATCCCCGTGTCGGCGGTTCGATTCCGTCTCTGGCCACCATTTGCTGGGGTATAGCCAAGTGGTAAGGCACCGGTTTTTGGTATCGGCATTCCCAGGTTCGAGTCCTGGTACCCCAGCCAGTCAACACATTTTAATGCAGTGCCGACATAGCTCAGTTGGTAGAGCAACTGACTTGTAATCAGTAGGTCCCGGGTTCGACTCCTGGTGTCGGCACCATTAATTTTCCAGCTAAAACAGCAAGTTGGAAAACATCAACCGCCCTTGAAGGCGGTTTTTTTGTGCCTATGCGTAATATGTCTACGTAATATTCAGGGTCTTTCTGTGCCCGATGAGTCCACAAGCGGTACGCTCAGATCGTACACATCGAGCATGGCGGCACTTCGATGGCCGCTGGCATCCTGCTTGTCATGACGTGTGCCTGTAGTGTCTGTAATGCCTCTTCTTTTCAAGTCATGAAGCCCGAAGCGTAACTCGCGCGGTATGACGCCTTCCTCAATGGCCAGCTTGATCATTCGCTGCCAGGCCGTATCCAGGCTGCTTTTTCGCAGCTCCTCGCCATCGGCGGCAACAATCAGAGTGCGCTCTTCCGGGTGGCTGGGCGCAGTGCGGCTCTTTACTCTCCATATGTCGGCTCGGCGCTGAGTGGCTGCGTTCCAGGCCGCACGCAACCTTGTGTCCCAGCGAACAATATTGTCTCTGCTTCCTTTTCGCCGATTGGTCAGTATGCCTTGAGTGGTGGCATTGGCGTCCGTCAATGTGATGATCTCGATCCCGCGTAACCTGCAGAGATAAGCCAGCTCCATAACGATCCATAGGTATGGGGCGCAGGCTCCTTTCTCACCACGAACACGTTTGCCGCGCTCACGAGCAAAATCGACCAGCGTCATCATGGTGTCTATATCCGGCAACCGCCTCTGTTGACGCTCTTTCGCGGCCTCGACACCTTGAGCTGGATTCGTATCGCAGTAACCCCGGTTGATGCCCCAGCGAAAGACACGTCGCAAATATCGCAGGATGTGATTGGCTTTTGACGGTGTCCCTTCTCCGGCGATTCTGTCTATAAGGCGTTGTATTAGCGCGGGTTTGAAATGTCTGAGTGGAACATCCCCGAGCGGCTTTCCCAGTCGTGTGGGCATTTCGACCACCAGATCGCGGCAATAGTCATAATCCGAACGCGTTTTAAGAGCGAGCATCTTGTACTGCGCCGACTCATGAAAGCGCCCTAGTACAAAGCGTAAGGTATCCCGAGTAATTCCTTTTCGCTCTTCCATGATGCGGTGCAGTTCAGAAAGCGTCGTATGGATATTCGCAATGTTCTGGCGTTTCTGCTTTCCGGCTACATCGCAATAAAGCACATACCAGTTGCCGCGCCCACGATGGTCAAAGTAGACCCGTGCCGGTAAGCGGGTCTGGTCGATATGCTGAGGAATATGCGGGTTATGACGGCGAGGCTTGCCGGGTTTCAATCGTTTACTCATTACAGTATCTGGTCCGGTGTCAGCGTATCCGGGTTGGCATTTTTCTCAAAACCGCCGGCCATGTTGATCAAGTCCAGCGTTGTCCATGGGCCATTGCGGCCGTGGAACACGCGCACGCCCTGATCGCGAAGACAGCGAGCGACATCGGCAGAACGTTGATAACCGGTAATGCCCTTGAGCTGATCGCAAGAAAGAATGTTGCTATTCATGATGCCTCCCTCCCTGTGTTGTCCATTGCCTGAAAGCGTTTTGTATTTTCCACAACATACCCGCCGCCCTGGCATCGTGATCCAGCTCTCGGCGACTGCCCACACCGCAGGCACGGCATAGCCAGTCGCGGGCATCGTCTTCGCTGTGTGTGCCGTCCGGTACATCTGCCCCGAATTTGGCCCGCGCTCGCTGGTCCAGGTAACGATGGAAGCGCTCATCGCGGCAGAGCATACCGGCGGCTCGGGCATACCGGCCGCCCTGCACTGATGTAGTGCTCATGGCAGTACCTCCGGGTCGATATTCAGCGCCGCACATAGCTCACGGACCAGCCACTGTTTGATGGTGCTCATTGTTTACCTGCCTTCAGCAGCCAGTCAGTTGCCTGGGCGATGTCGTCTGCTTCTTCCTTCTCCATTTCGGTGGCCGGAGCATGCCGGGTCAGGTTGACCAGGCGGGCGGTGGCCAGTCCCAGCAGCGTCATGCGGATCTCCGCCGGCAGCGTGGCAGTAGTGGTGGTGTGTTGTTCAGACATGGGGCTGGTCTCCGTTCATGATTTCCAGATCCCGCTCATCGCATACAACGCCCAGGCGCAGGGCGGCGCAGCAGAACAGAAGCGAGGTGAGGGCGAGCCCGCCCAGAATGATCGCGAGGGTCATGCGCGTACTCCCTTTGCCTTGTGCTCACGGATGGACTGGCACTCGATGCAGGTGCTGGCAAACGGTGCCGCCCGGCGGCGGGCCAACGGGATCTCATCGCCGCAGTCCTCGCACTCGATGTCGTGGTAGTCGGTCAACCGGGCGCGGCGGGCAAGCAGCCCCTCCAAGTGGCGCTGGTTAATGTCGGTGGCGTAATCGGCGGCGTCAGCCATGGTGCTGCTCCTTGTCAGATCGGGAAATATTCCGGCATGTCGTCCCAGGCACTGCGGGGTGCGGGTGGTCGATGCAGGTGATTAAGTGCGTCGCGGACGATGTCGGCCTCAAAGGCCAGTGCCTCATCCTCGGCGCGGGTTTGCGGTGCTGCTCGCCAGGCCTCAAAGCGCTGGTTCTGGCGGTCGGCTTCTTCGGGGGAAGGTGTGCGGGGCGTGGTATCAGGCCCCGTACAGTTATTCACACAAGTCCAAGGGGCGTCGGCTTCGCCGCCGCCATAACTGCCCTTCTGGCTGAAGTCATACGGCCCGGCGGTGCGCCGTGTCTTCATCTCCCAGCGGTAAAACCGGGTCAAATACTCGGCGCCCTTGATGACCAGCCCGAAGGTGGCCTTTACCCGGTCGCCGTACTGGCCCTTCATGAACGCGCTGTATTCGCCGGTGGCATAATCGGTGAAGTCATCGCCCTCCACGCAGCGCTCGACGCGCCAGGGGCGTGCCGGTTGATCCTTGCGCGGGGTCAGTGGGCCGCCCATCAAGCGGATGAACTGATCCCATGCCCCGGCATTGCAGGCCGTGCGTAGCTTTTGAACAAAGGAAAGGATCGTGCGGCCCGGATTCAGTGCCGCCTCCCACTCCGCCATGATGTCGGCCTGCTTCTCGGTCAGGCGGCGCATTTCCCGCCACACCGTCACGCTCGGCAGCCCCACGAACTGAAACTGACGAATGCCCCACACCGCCGCCCAGGCTTCTACCCGGGGCGCACTGGAGGCCATGTCCTTGCCGTACTGATCGAGATCGACGAACTGCTGGCCGTTGATGTTCTTGGAGACGTACTTGGCGATATACCCGGCCGCGGTGCCCCGGCTGTAATCGATCAGCTTGGTTTCGAGGCGGTTGCGCTGTGCGCCCGGCTCGTCCGGTGAATCGGCCAGTGCATAAGCACGCAGCACGTCATTCACGGCGTCGAGCGCTTCCGGTTTCATCCACAGCAGCAGGTGCCAGTGTGGCGTGCCGTCATGGTGCGGTTCGGCCACGCGAATGCCGTAAACGCCAATGCCATCCCGGGCCAGTTTGGCGCGCATCTTCGCCCACAGGTTGGTCAGGTAGCGCTGGCCGTCTCGCGGCGTGGCGCCCTTGTAGCGGGGGTTACGGGTGCAGCTTTTGGCCCGCACCGGATGAAAGCGGCTCGGGCAGGTCAGGGTATAGAACACGCCCACATGGCCCAGCCGCCGGGCTTCTGCTTCGGTCTCGCGAATGCGCAGCATCAACTCGGCGCGGCGGTTATCCGGGTTGGCCAGCCCCAGTTCAGACAACTCCGCCAGGGTGTAGTACTGGCCGTGCTGGTTGATCGCCTCGACCGCTTCAAGCATCGCGGTATTACGGCGCACCTGTTTACGGCGACGCTCGATGGTGACGTTCGAGCAGTAGATGCCTGCCCGATGATGCACGCTGCCCAGCTCCCGCTCGACCTGCTCCAGCCGACGGCCGGACACAACCCGCAACTTGCGGCGCCACCACTTGGCGCAATACAGCCGTGCCAGCTGGGAATGGCGGGGCAGCCGGGCATCCGGCGGTTCAATGCTGTGCTGACGTGCCCGATCAATTGCCGCCCTGAGTGACTGAACAATGGCCTCGGCTTCCACGCCGCCCTGCTTGATCAGTCGTGCCGTCAGGGTTTCGTGGCTCTGCTTGACCGCATTGGCCTGCGCCTGGGCGTAATCGACCAGCGCCTCATCATCGTGGGTCACGTTCCATGGGCCGACATACAGCGCCGCCCGCACATGGCGCAGCCAGCGGTTGCCACTGGCATTGCCCTCACGGCGAGCGATGGCCAGAAAGCCCCGCGCAAGCCGGTCGGCATAGTGAGGGAAACGATCAAAGACAGCCCGCTGGCGCCACTCGGCGCAGCTCGGCCGCCCCTGACTGCCCGGCGCCCCGAAGGCGCGGGAAAGGTCGATGGCGTTCATTCGGCATGCTCGATCAGGTGCAGAAAATGGCGAACGGCCTCGGTATCGCCCTCGGCCAGTGCGGTGCGAGCGCTTGCGGCAAGCGCCTGCGACGGATGCGGGCGGGGCGTTTCCAGCATGTCCTTCAAGCGATTGGCGTAAGTGCTCATGCGATGAATGGCCGCGCGGATCGCCTGCCGCGTGACCGGGGTCATCCGCTCCATCGGGGTGTGAAGCAGCCCGGCGGCAATGGCCTCCGGCGTGCGCTGATCCAGCGGGATCTCATTCAAGGGCCGGTTCGGCACCAGCCGCTCCCCGGCGCTGCGCAACAGCACCGCATGCTCACCAGGCTGAAGAGATGCCCAGAGTTCGATCAGATCGAGATCCGCCGTGCGGCGGTGAAGCTCATCCCGCAGGGCCATAAATCCGGCCCGAGGGGAGGCGCTTTTGGCCTCTGTGCCTGAAATCAAGGCGAGTGATCCCATAACGACCTCCTGTGTCGTTTGAAATGCAGTGAATAGGGAGTTAGTGCGTGGTGGCAGCCGTCACCGTCTGGTGGGAAAGCGACTCATGGCGAACCAGTCGCATCAGGTCTGTCAGCGTCAGGGCCAGGGTGGCGCCCGTGGCCTGCCGGATGACCACCAGATGGGCGGTGCTGGCATCCAGATCGACCCACGTGGTCTGGTTCATGGCCTGTAATTCAGCAAAGGCCTGCAGGGCGAGGATGCCTGCGTGATCCCGCGCCATATCATGCTCGGTCATCAGGTGTGCGCAGCAGCGGGCCACGGCCTCTTCCTTGCGAACCGGGCGGGGCAGGGTGAGCAAAAAGGCCGTGGCGGCGTTGGTCTGGTCTAGTGCGTGCATGCCACACCTCCCTGGGTATTGAGTTGATCAAAGGCATAGGCCGCGTGCATGAAGGCCTCATCTTCTCGAAGGCGACCCACATTCGAGAGGTGATCGCCGCAGGCGGTGACCATTTGCAGCGGCGTACGGTGGCGCGGCTGATTACGCAGGAACTGCTGCGCCGCGTCCTGCACGCTGTCGCTGGGATCAATCTGGTAAATCGGGTCGATCTTCATTTTCTGCTCCTGAACAGGTCTTCGGGCGGCTTCGGAATCAACGCATAAGGCACGTTGTCAGCCAGTTGGCCCTTGTACTTGGCATTCGGTATACCGCTGGGGCTGGTCGTTTCGGTGATGATGCTTTCCCCCTTGCCACACCAGCCGCAGATCGGGTTCTGGCACTGCAGGTATGAGACGCGGTAGTCGTCGTGCATCTGTTTCGAGGTGCGTACCCGGCACGGGCCATCGCAGTGCGGGCACACCCAGCGCATGGTCATTGCAGCCCTCCTGTAATTCGCGGTGGTTCGCCGTCGAGGCATTCACCCTTGCCGCGCCAGCCGCAGCTTTCCTGCCTGCACTCCAGATAAACGATGCGCAGCGATGGGGCTGGCTTCTTTGAGGTACGGATACGGCACCAGCTGTCACAGCAGGGACATTTCCACCGATCTCTCGCCCTTGATCCGTTCTGCTCGTCGCCTTCCGGGTAGATCACGGCCACCCCGGAATAGAGCTGACCGCAGGGGCTGTTCTGGCATTCGAGGTACATCTTTTGCGCCATGGGATTCTCTGCTTGGCAGTGACGAATACGCAGATCGCCTTTGCACTTCATGCATTTCAGTCCCAACGGATTGGAGTTCATCCGCGCCTCCCTACCGGGCGCGGCCCGCGTGGCGTGCCCAAACGCCCGACGCCTTTTCTCAAATGGCGCCGCAGCACGAACTCGGCGGCCTGGTCCAGCGTGTCCATTCCCTGTTGCTGGCGTACCGCTTCAAGCACACGGCGGTCGTCTTCGGTCGGGAACATGTCAATGTGTCGTGTCATGGGTACCTCGCAAGGTCCTGAAAGGGCGTCCCGACGTGCCTCAATGGAGCTTTGCGGCCGGCTGAAAATCCATCATGCTGATGGTGTCGAACTCCTGCTGGCTGGAGACGCCAAGGAGATCCAGCGCCGCGCGCATGACCAGCTCGCGCACCAGCGTGGCTTTTTCGGTGCCGGTATAGGCCACCAGTGCGTCGATCAGATCGTCTTCGAACTCATCGAGGTTGATGCCGATGCGGGCGGTCTTGAGGCGACGGGTATCCCTGTACATGGCTGCGATTCCTTTTGGCATTAGTGACTGATGGGGGCGGTTTTTTCGGCCTTGATGGCCTCTAGCCCACGCAGATAAAACATGCGGGCTTGCGCTGACAGCGTGCGCATCTCGGTATCCGCGATAGCTTCGAGTTCGGCGCGTTCGGTCGGTGTCAGGTTCATCCAGACAGGATTGCCACGGCAGCCACTGGGGGCTCGGCGGGGGCGTTGAGAGGCTTGCGTGTTGCTCATGGTGTATGATCCCTAATAGTTAACTTACACAGTCAGCATAATGCTAATTGCCAAAATGGCATTTAACAACCAAATGGCAATTATATTTAGCTATTAGGCGTTTCCATGATTGACAAAAAACTAATGGCTCCGGGGGTTTTGGAGCGCATAAAAGAGGCACTTGGGGTGTCTTCAGACAAGGAGGTGGCTGAATACTTCGGTATTTCATCTACCTCAGTGCATAACTGGAAACGCCGTGGAAGCATTCCGTATGACGAATGTGTCGAATTGGCAATTGCCAAAAAGGCAGGTTTGGAGTGGTTGCTCTTTGGTGAGGGCGTAGCCACTGGAACAGCCGTCGCCTCCTCAAGAGCGATAGGGCATGCCGAGGTTCGCGTACCTGCCCGCGCATACGATGCCAGCTATTCAGCCATCCCGATCTACGACATCGAGGCTGCCGCTGGCACGGGTCGACTGTTCGATGACGAGCTGGTCGAGACCACTATCCAGTTCGATACCGAGCAGTTACAGCGCGACGGGCTGGACCCATCGCAGTTGGTGGGCGTTCGCGTGCGTGGGGATTCGATGGGGGAGACGCTGCACGATGGGGATCGCGTGCTGGTGGATCGCAGCAGCCGGACCCCGGATGGCGTGTTCCTGCTGCGTATGGATGATGGGCTGCGCATCAAGCGCGTGCAGCGCGTGGCCGGCGGCGGCTGGATGCTGATCAGCGATAACGGGCGGTATCAGTCCGAATTGGTCGATCCGCTGTCCAACCAGAACGTCGAAATTATTGGGGAATGTGTGATGCGACTGGGGCGTATCTCTTGAAACATTGTGTTTCAGAAAGTAAGTTCTAATTGAGCCGCTTAATGCGGCTTTCTTTTAACTCTTAAGCGGAAAGCTAATGCGCCTTAGAACATCTACTGCCCTTGCCCTCCTTATTTCTACCACCGCTTGCGCTCAAACTGTCGAGAGCGATGACCTTCTTGAAGACCTGCGGGATTCTGGTGCAGGTGTCACTCAGATCATTATTGAAGAAAGAGACCCATCCAGCTCATTACCTAACAGCTATCGTGACCATTATTCGTTTACCATCGAAGAAGTAGCGCCAAAGGGCGGGCAGGTTTTTGTTTGTGACAGCAAAAAATACTGCGATGCATTGATGACATATTTTGAGCAATTTCCAGCCTTGGTCGGCCCCTACCTCTATCAATCCAAGTCTGGAAAGGTTGTTGCCCAGCTCAATAGCGGGCTTTCTCCTCATAATGCCGAGGTGATCGAATCTATACTCCAGAGTTATTAACCTCAGGAATCGCCTTTATGGATCAGCATATGCAAAAAATTGAGCAATCTGTCGCCGTAATGGAATCGAACTATGCGACCAAGGCTGATATTTCAGACCTCAAGGCCAGCATCTCCGATCTCAACGCAAACACGCATTCCCTGCTTCGTCAGATGATCATGTGGAGCGTGAGCGCCATCATTGCAACTGGTGGCCTTGTGTTTGCCATCCTGCGGTTTGCTGGAAGTTGATCCGCTCTCTTTTCAGTTTCTTCTAAAGTGACGGTCCGCGTGGCCGTTTTTTGATGGGTAAACCGTTTAAAAGGCATACCCATGAAGAAGATCCTTTTCCTTGCCGCTTCGGCAGTGACGTTATTTGCCAGCCCCACCATGGCCGATGATGGCCTCAAGCATTTTGACAACGTCACCTCAATGGCCGAGAGCCTCAACGACTATCCGCCAGAGAGCGGGGGACTTTTCCGTCATCGAATCTTCGCCGCTGCATATCCAGCTGCTACCCAGCACCTTCAAGGGTGAGCCTAAAGAAGTCATCCACGACACCAACTGGCGCGCGGCACTTTATGGGGCTTATAACACCTTCATTCATACCGACGCCGATCATGTCATCGTGGACGCTATTCCACGCCAGTATGTCAGCATGGTGAACCGCAAAGACCCCAAACTACTGACCAGCCGACAGATCACCCTGGACATGAGCAGAGAGGAAGCGCTCGAAGCCGTGCAAGGTCTTATCGATGTTTCTACCCTGCAGGATCTCAAGGCGAAGCACCCTAAATGGGATTTTTACGGCTGGACGGATGACTGGAACAGTATCTATTACTCGGACCAGCAGCCGGGCCTTGGCGCTTTCATTCATGCCTTGCAGCCTTACTGCACTCATTCCTGTCAGTGATTCGCTCGCCTTTATGAGTCGCTCGCACCGAGCGGCTTTTTAACGATCCGCAGGAGCCGAGGACGCCATGACTTTGGACATTGGATACACCATCTGCACCGTGCTGGCGATCATCGTGGCGGTGCGCGCCGCGCGACATCAGCGCGGCAGTGGCAGGGGGCCAATCACCGGCTTTGTGGTGGGCATCATCGCTGGCAGCGCCACGGGGCTATTTCTGATGGCCACGATGATTGTCATTGCGACACCTGAAAGCCACATCGAGAAGGTCGAGCCGGTACCGCATGAGCAACCAGCAACGTGAGAGACCGCACACCGAATGAGCCGCCCATACCGGGCGGCTTTTTTGTAATTGGTTGTAACACTTGCCCGACATCGTGGGTTATCTTTACTGTATTCATATACAGTCACGGAGTAGACCACCCCATGCTCGCGCAGTACCTCGGCCCCATCGATTCCCGTCCCGATCCGTCCCTTAAATTTCTCGACCTGCGGTGTTATCCGCCGAGCTGCTATCTGATGCAGGCCGGCGCCGATGCCGGCGTGGGCGGTCCGTTAATCGAGGGTGATGTGCTGGTCGTTGATGAGGCGCGTCACCCCAGCCATGGGGATCTGGCCGTTGTCATGGTGGATGGGACACGTGAGGTATTTGAGACGTTCCGGGTTGGCCCCCGGTTTCGATTTCGTCCGGTCGGCGGTGGCATCAGCTTGCGGCTCAAGCCAGAGCTGATTCTGGGCGTAGTGGTGAGCTTGGTGCGGCGTTGTGCGGCCTGACCGATAGAACGATAGGCAAGAAAAAGCCCGGCAGATGCCGGGCCTTTTTATGCGCTTTCACGCCCAAGCTCGCGCATGGCGGCCTGAAGTAGAAACCCGGATCGGGTCTTGTACTCGGCCTGGCGGGAAACACGTTCATCAATGTGCTTGATCAGGAGATCAGGCAAGGTGACGTTGATCTTGTGGCTCTTGCCCAGATAGGGCGTCATGTCGATGTCTACCACCGCCCAGACCCAGCCGGCAAAGTCCGGGTTATCCATATGCGCATCAATGGTGGTGGCCCGGGGGATCGGCTCCTTGTAGTCAATCTGCACTTCAAGCCATCCCTCGATGGCTTCATGCACGTTGGCCAGCGCTTCCTCGAAAGTATCGCCTGCCGAAATACAGCCGGGCAGATCGGGTACTACGACGCCATAGGCGTGCTCATCGTCACCACGTTCTATCGCAATCGGAAACAACATGGGGTTTCTCCTGTAGTGGGGCAGCAGGTTCCGGCCTCATTTGAGGCCGGCGCTTTTCCTGATTCCGGTTACCAGACCCTTGCTCAAATCCTTTTTCGGATGGGGCACTGTGACAGTGCCGGGTTTGGCCGGATGTCTGAAATGGTGATGGCTGCCTTTAACCCTTACCAGCTCCCAGCCATCCCGCGTCAGTTCGTCTATCAGATCGCTGCTTTTCACCTCCTGCCCCTGTATTTTGTAAGTGCATACGCACTATAACCCCGATAACCCCAAGGCGCAATAATTTTATAACTCTGGTAACTCTATAGGTCAGTTTGATGTCTGTAGGGCTATGATTTACTAAATTTAATAAACCTTATGGTAGTCTTCGCCGCTTCAAAAAAAGGAAGCGAAATCATGAGTATTTCTACAAGCATCTGGGTCAGGAGATTTTTTAGCGCACCGGTTGGGCTCTTGGCGCTCTATTGCATCCTGCTCGATTTTAGCTGGGGCATTTGGGATGCCTCACATGGTGGTATCGGATACGGCATCGTGGGAGCAGCAAACAATGCTATTAGCAATTTCGCGGCTCAACTTTTTAATCTTTTGCATGTCACTAATAACGTCAATTTTCTCTTGGCTCCTATCGACTTGAATGACCCCTTCTCAGGAAGGAATCTGTACGCGTTGATTGCTTATATCGTTGGCCTGGTGGCCGCCCTGGTATGGGCTGGGGCCAGCAAGGACAGCAAAGAGCTGAGAGACATTGATGCAGAAATCAGAAGGGAAAGGCTTAAAGGACAGCGGGCAGGAGAAGAGGTCACCCCTTTAAATAAAAAACCGGTTTATGAGGCAGAAAAAGGATCAATAAACTGGGTTGGCTTTCAGGGCTGGCTTTGGGGTCCGATTATCGCTCCTATTTTGGTTGCGGTTGTTCTCAATCTTTTAGGGTTCAACTAACCCTTCATTCAAACGCGCATCACCTCACATTTGATGCGCGTCCCATACCCCGAGTCATCGAGCGAGTCCACGACCTCCGTCACCAGCCAGCCGGTGCCGTCGATCTGGGGCTTCCAGCCGCTCAGGATGACGGGCGTCTCGGGCGTGATGTCGGCGCGACCGTGGGCCATGGTCAGCTCGAATTCTGCCGTGCCACGCTGAATGCGGCGCAATTCTGATTTTGCGGCCTCCAGCGCATCGGCCTCGCTGGCGTAGGTGGCGCGCAGATCCTTGAATTTATCCCCTTCACCGGCGATGACCGTCTGGCGCTTGCTGCCTGCCTTGTCGTTCCAGTGCGCGCGCACTCCGGTGTAGCTGTCGCGGTCGGTCTGGCTGTAACGGTGCTGGTCGCCGTCGCGGCGGGTGAGGGTGACGCCGGGCAGTTTGAGCCCGCTGGCTGTCAGTGCCTCGCCAGCGAGAGTAAACAGCATCCGTTCGGATTTGACGGCGGCGATAGCGTCATAACGCTGGCCCAGACGCGTCAGGAAATTGAGGTCTGATTCGTCGGTCTGATCGATGTGGCCGACGCGGATGCCACGTAGCGTATCGCCAATCACCGGCGATAGTTCGTGTCGCTTGGCGATGGTGTCGACGATGTCGCCCAGGGTGACGTCATGCCAGCTCTGACTGCGCTTGCCGGGTAACAGGTGGCGCATGTTGGCGGCGCGGGCGCGAATGGTGAGCTGGTCCGGCGAACCGCTGTGCTCGATCTCATCGACGATGAACACGCCCCGGTCGATGAGCCCCTCATCCTGCCAGCCGATGGCCACGGTGAGCTTGGCACCCCTGGGCGGCAGTTCGAGCTGGCCATCATGATCGGTGAGCGTCAGATCGAGCTGGTCGGCTTCCTGCCCGCGCTGGCTGGTAATGCGCAGATTGATCAACCGGCCGTTGATGCGGGGCGTGATGTCCTGCCCGGCGATGGTGATGCGGTAGCCGGGCCGGCGGTAGGTAGGCTGCTCCCTCATACGAATGCCCCGACCAGTCGCGCGCCGGCGTAAATCGTCAGGTCCCCAATCATATCGGTACGCTCGTCATCGACGTGCTCGAGCGTGAGGCTGAACTCGATTTTCGCGGCGGCACCGTCCCGGTAGAGCGTGCTGCTGGTCTCATCGACGCCGGTGATCACCCACAGCCCGTACTGGCGCCCGGTGCCCTCGACCAGCGGCCACGCCCGGCCCTGATCGGCCATATCGCGGATTTGGTCAAGACTCACTCGCCCGCCGGTGAACGCTGGCAGCAGCGTGCCCGAGAGGGTGATGGTGTCCGTACCTGGCCCGAGGAACTGATAGGCGGGCCGGTCGCCGACACGGGACTGGCTGGCATGGCGCCACTCGGTGCGGCGCTGGAGTTGCTGATAAGGTACCGTACTTGTCTCAAATACGAACATACCAAGGCACATGAGCATGGATACTCCTTTGAAAACTCGGTCCGTAAAAGCGGATCTGATCGGTAGATTCCTCATCCAATGGATATTTGGGTTTGTGATCATCTCCGTTCTATTGGAATGGGTGGGCCATTACTACGATCCCAGTAATGCTGAATTTTTGGGCAGCATTAAAAACTTGAGAGTGGATGTATTCATTACATTGGGTGTCGGAATGCTGGCTCTTTTGACGTTCAAAAAAGACAGTAATATCTCTGTTGCCTGCGCGGCGCTTTTCTCAATCACACTGGCCTTGTCGTCAGCGGCTATGCAGCTTGTGCCGGCCGATGTACGTATAGCTGATGATTTTTGGGGCCAGACATTGATTTTTTTGCCTTTGACTTCGATGTTGTCCTCCTTGATTTGGATGTCCCTAAACCTTATTTGGGCCATCCTTAAAGCTGTGTAATCAATCTCGATCCCACATCGAAGACCGACGCCGCGCCTGCTGCTCACGCGACCTACGATCCAGCTCGCGACTTACGGCGTTCGCGATCGCGTGCTCGTCGCCCCCGGGTGGGGCATTGATCGTAATGGTGTAGTGGCTGGTCGAGTTGTCCTGATAGCTGGGCGCTGCTGCCTGTGAGGCCAACGGCGGTCGATTATCAAACCGGATCGGCTCGGAGGCCGAGATCGAGGGCATGGCCGCTGCCGGCAGGGCCATGGCACCAAGGGCGAGACCGGCACCGGCAGCACGTACACGGCTGGCGATATCGGTGACGCTTTTCGCGGGATCATCGCGCTGACGCTCAAGCCCCAGCGTCAGGCCGTCGACGGTGTGGCCACCAAGGGCGGCGAACACGCGAGACGGTGAATGGATGCCCATCTTGTCCTTGAACCAGCCGGTGACACTGCCGGCGATGCCAGTAACAGTGCCTTTTAATGCCGCCCACTTCTCCTGTAGGCCGCCGATCAAGCCTTCAATGATATTGGCGCCGAAACCTGCAAATACACGCGACGGCGAGTGAATGCCCAGCACCTCCTTGAACCAACTGCCAATATTGCCGCCCATCTCTCGGATTGCGGAGCCCAGCTCACTCCAACCATTACGAATACCGAGGACGAGACCATCGACAATGTAGGTGCCGAATGATGAGAACATCGCCGGCACTTCAAGGCCCATCGCCGATAAGCCGGAAACAATGGCCTTATGAACCAGACCGATGGGGCTCCAATCGATCAGCCGCTTTACTACTCCTGCGATCCCGCCTTCGAAAGCGCCATCTATCTGACGAAATAGCCCGATAAAAAAGTCACTGATCGGCTCCCAGTAGCGATAGATCAGATAGGCGGCCCCAGCGATGGCTGTGACTGCCAGCCCGATGGGATTCATCAAGAACATGCGACCTACGGTCAGGAAGATGCGACCCAACCACATCAGTGCCGATCCCAGTGCGGGAAGAATCTTGCTGGTGAGTGAGTAGATCCTGCCCCCAAGCCCGCCGGTCTTGATGCCCAGCATGGCAAGCCCATATCGTACCGTGACGATGGGGCCGAGCAGTGAAGCCAGCATAACGGTGAGCGCACCACCAGTAGCGACCAGCGCGGCAACGCCAGCGGCAACCTTGGCGATGGTGCTGGCGAGTTCGGGATTGGCCTTGATCCAGTCACCGACGGCGCGGGTGATACTGGTCACCCACTGCACCAGATCACGCAGCGGCTCTTCATTGGTGTCGGTGATGCTGATACCGACTTCTTCCCAAGCCGATTGCAGCCCCTTGAGATCCCCGCCGATGTTATCGGTGCGGGTTTCGGCCACTTTGGCCGCCTCGCCCATCGATCCCTTGAGTATTTCAACGAACTTTTCGATGCCGGCGGCGCCCTGCTGACCGATCAGCTCGGCCATGCCGGCGCCGGGCTCCTCACCGAAAATCGATTTCAGATAGGCGGCGCGATCCGCGTTGCCCATGCTCTCGGTGGCCTTGGCCACGTCGGCGAGGATCTTGGGTACGGCGCGCAGGTTGCCATCGGCGTCGCTGGCTTCAACGCCCAATTCCTTGAGCGCTCCGGCAGCGGCGCCGGTCGGGGCGGCCAGTCGGGTCATCATGGCGCGCAGCGTGGTGCCGGCCTGACTGCCCTGTATGCCCACGTTACCGAGCAGCCCCGTCATGGCGGCGGCTTCTTCCATGCTGACGCCCATGGCGCGCGCCTGCGGGGCGACGTACTTCATCGACTCGCCAAGCATTTCCAGATCGACGTTCGCGCGCGTGGTAGTGGCTGTCAGCACGTCACCGACGCGGCCCATCTGGTCCGGGTCGAGGCCAAAGCCGGACAGGATGTTGGAGGAAATGTCAGACGCGCGGGCCAGATCCATGTCATTGGCCAGCGCCATATTGAGCATGTCGGGGATGGCTTTCTGAATGGCCTCGGGATCAAAGCCGGCCATGGCCAGAAAGCCCTGACCCTGCGCGACTTCCGAGGCGCTGAACGCGGTCGAGCTGCCGAGGTCACGCGACTGCTGCTTGAGCGCCTGGAAGCGCGGGTCATCTTTTTCCAGCCGGGTGAGAGCCTGCACCTTTGAGGCGGCCTGACCGTATTCGATGCCGGGGTTAAGCAGACGCGCACCGCCATAGAGCGCTGCGCCACCGGTGGCCATCCCGGTAAAGCCGGCGCTGCGCATCGTATTCGCACGCCCGAGGCTGCGGTGATACTGGTCACTGGCTGCTTGTGCCTTACGCTGAGCATCGCCCAGCTTTTTGAGCTTCTGTTTTTGCTGGTCTATTTCCGAATTGGCTTTGCGGATCTTTTTGGTCAGCGATTCTTCGCTACCGGCCAGCTTGCCGGTAATGCCGTGGGTGTCGCGAATAGTGGCCTTGAGTTGATGAGCCTCACGCCGCTGCTGGTCATATTCGTTTGCCAGTTTCTGGGCCTTTTTGATGGCCTTGTCCCGCTCCTTGTTGAAGCTGCTCGTATCGCCTTCGGCCTGTCGAATCTGGGTAGAAAGCTCTTTGATGCGGGCGCGTTCCTCCTTGAGCGCGTCACTGGTCTCACTGGCCTGCTTCTTCATGTCCCGAAAGCCGCGCAGATCCTTCTGTGCCTTTTCCAGTGATCTTAGCTGGTCACGCGAGGCTTTCAGGGCTTCGGCGGTTTTGCCGCTGCCCTGGGTGATTTTTTTCAGGGGGCCGGTGGCTTTATCAACGGCGTTTAGCAGCACCTGCAGCTTGAGATCGCGCGCCATGCGTCACACTCCACTTTTTTCAGTGATGGGGGCCACGAAGGCGCTGATATATTGGCCGGTTCTTTTTTTCGACATGAGACGCGGCAATGAGAAAGCTGTGGGGCGCTTTAGCGCGGTGGCTGCAACGCCTGAAGCAACAGCATTGGGATGAGTATTTCTGTGAATACAAAAGCCCGATGGTAGCGGGTGTTTATCGACAGGCCCCGCCATTGAGGCGCTTTTGCCGTTGGCTCGGCAGGGGCTTGCAGAAAGTACTGACCAAGGGCGTCTGGCCATTACTCTTTGCCCTTGGCACGGGCGTGCTTTCCACCCTGCTGGTGAACTGGCTTGGCCTGTAGCCGATAGTTCTGGCGTAGCGCGTTGGCCATGCGCTCCAGCCATTCAGCGGATTCAGACGGTGTCATGCCGGGGGAAAGAAATACCTGCGGGGGAGACGCGCGCAGGATGTCGAGCTGGGCGCTTTCCTTACTTGTCAGCCAACGACGTCGCATCATCGTTTTTTACCCTTTCCATGTGCCCCATGAGCATCTTCGGGGGCTGATCGTTTGCGGGCGCGCTCGCGCCAGTCCATCAGTTCACGGATTGAAAAATCCGCGCAGTCGGCGGGGGTCCAGTGGAACACGATGGCCAGATCGGCCATCGCATCCTCGACGGAGGCAGGGAGGTTTATGCGGCCTCGCCCTTCGCCCGCTTCGTCAGCAAAAAACCGGCGATCTCTCCGCCGCACTGGACTAGATCCGCCGGGTCCATGTTGCGCACCTCGTGCTCGGTCAAAGACGGATTCGACAGGCGCGGGATCAGCTTGATCAGCGCGTCGGTCTGCAGCTGCAGCACGTCGGAGAGATTGACGCCGCGCAGTTCGCCGGCAGTGGGCTTGCGCAGGGTGAGGCTGTTGATGGTCTCGCCGCTGCGAACGACGGGGGTGTCCAGTTCGATGGCGTCGCTGACGGCCTGGGTGACTTGTGCCTTGGTCATGAAGGATCTCTTTTATCGATGATTGATGGTTGCTTGATCAGATGCCGAGGGCACGGCGGCGCTGGGCCAGCCGGTCGGTGCCGTTGACCTTGAATACGCCGTTGGGGATGTCGTTTTCGATGACGGTGCGCCCGTCGATGACGAGCTTGTAATAACTGAGCGTCGTGGTGATCTGGTGCTCGGTGTTCTCACCGGATTGGGCGTCGCCCATGTCGATCTCGGTGTGCCGGCCACGCATGACGACCTCAACCGCGACCACCTCATCGACGTCGTCGCGCTCGTAGCTGCCGGTCATGCGCAGCAGGTCGGCGTCGAGGCGGGCGCTGCCGTAATTATCAAAGATCGACTCGATCAGGCCGCCGACGGTCCACTGACACGTCATGAGACCGTCCTGTCCCATGTCGATGCCGACGGTGCCGTCCATGCCGCCGCCGCGCCATTCCTCGATCTTGCGGGTGAGGGTGGGCAACGTGACGGACTGAACCTGCCCCTGATAGCTGTTGCCATTGCCGAACAGGTTCAGGCCCTTGAGCTTTTTGGGTAGTGCCATGGTTTATCTCCTGTTCAACCGGCGTTCACGCGGTCGGCGAAATCGGCCAGATAGGTGTCGGTGATGCGCTGCTGGAAGCCGAGGTCTTCCAGCGGGGGCACCGGGGTGTAGTCGTAATCGATGCGCAGCTTGCCGGCTTTTAGCGAGGTCTCGTCGTTGAGGTCTTCATTCAGCCAGGCAGTGCCGTCGACGATCAGGCCCAGCGCCTTGAGTTCGGAGAACTTGGCATTGATGCCTTCGATGATGTCGCGGGCGAGGCTGGGGTGCAGGGGCTTGTCGACGGCCCACATATGCGCTTCGGCGATGGAGTCGGCGAGGATCTGCGCGGTGCGGGTGTAGTTCTCGAACGCAAAGAGGCTGGTCGGCCCGGCGCAGGTTCGTGAGCCCCAGAAGCGGAACCCGTCGCGCTGAATCAGGGTGGTGACGTCGGCGGCGTTCAAAATGCCGGCGTCGGTGTTCGGATTCTGCAGCGACCAGAACACGTCGGCGCTGATGCCGGTCACGCCGTTGACGGCGACGTTCGACAGCGTCTTGTGCCAGCCGACCTCCTGATCGATTTTCGCGCGTAGGCCGAGGGCGGAGGCCACGGCGCTGATGGTCGCGGTTTCGGCGGCGGCCACGTCGAACGCCTCGAACTCGGGCCAGATGATCATCAGCTCGCGGGCGCCGAACTGGTCGCGGTAGGCGGTGACGTCCGAGATGGTGGTGCAGTCGTGGGCGTAGCTGTAGACGAACGCGCGCAGATCCTGCGCGATGCTGACCAGTGCCGTGGTGGCTGATTGATTGTCCAGCCCCGGTGCACCGAGGATGCGCGGCGTCACGCCCAGCGAGGCACTGGCCGAGAGCAGCGCCTGCGCGCCGGTGCGGCGACCGTTCTCGTCGACGGTGCCGATGGCGTTGGCCGTGGTTTCGTCAGCGTCGGCGCCTTCTTCGACACGGACGGCCACGATGATCGGTTTGGTCTGGGACTGAATCGCCGTTAGCGTGCGGCGCAGGGTGCCAGTGGTGCCAGCCTTGCCGATCGCGGTCGAGACGTTGGTGATGAGCGTGGCGCGGTTGAGCGGGAACGCTTCGGCGTCAGCATCGGCGCCAGTGCAGACAATGCCGATGACGGCGGTCGAGACCGTGCGGATAACGCGGGTGCCGTCGTTGACTTCGGCGACGCGCACGCCGTGGTGGTATTGGTCGAGTGCCATGTCGGTACCTGATCAGGTGAGCGGGCAGGGTGATCCAGTGATGTGGTGACATGGTGTGTGGTGATGCGGAGCAGGGCGAGCGCCGGGCGTTGTAAAAGCAGCTTTGACAAATATATACGTTAGTTTCGGCCGCTTCTGATTTACCTAAAGAAAAAAGAGAGAATGCCGATTTTTATTGAAAACTCAGTCTTTGGAGGGGGAGAGTCGATGATTGCAGGTTTGTTTTTACGAAATATCAAATGTTATGGGAATCTTCATTTTTTACCTTTCACTAAGGATATTGGGGATAATATAAATATATTTATCGGAGATAATGGTGTCGGAAAATCAACTGTTTTAAGTTCGTTAGATTGTATAATGAACAATATAAACCCTAAGGATTGGGAAACTACTTTAGGTCAAAAGAAAGACAGGGCTCATATTTGTCCGGTTTTTTTAATAGAAAAAGACAGTATAAAGCAAGATGATCAGATTGAAGCGATATCCAGTTTTTTTTGGAACTACGATATGTCAAAAGTCAATCAGTCTGATTCAACTGAACTTTTTGTTGAGTGGAGGGATGACCTGAAAAGCAAGATAGATATTGATAAATACTATCTTGTTGCTATCGGCAAAAATTACGAAGGGGGTGTGATATTAACGTCAACATTCGATAAAACGGTTTTCAATAACACAAAGAGGCATGGGGTTTCTAAGGAATATATATTTAATCTCTTCAAAAGGATAGTGTCCAATTATAGTTACATATATATACCGGTGGAGTCTAGAATTGATGATGTTTTATCTATGCAGGCTAACGAAATGCAAAGCCTTATGGATAGAAGCATTGTAGATGAGATAAGAGATCTCTTTTGTAAGCGTGAGCATGTAAAAGATAACGATAACAAAAGATCAAGTATTACTGATCTTATTAATGGGAAGCTTGGTAGCTATGTGGATGATATTAATAATAAGCTGTCTGATGGTTACAAGTTTGAGCCTAAGGCACACAAGAAGACGATAAAGCCAAATGATATAGTTAAAGTTGTTCTTTCAGAATATTTTAGCATACGCCCACTAACAAAAGATGGGAAAAACATAGATAGTTTAAGTTCTGGTCAACAAAGGCTGGCTTTAATAGACGTTGCTACAACTCTGTTATCCTCGAACGCAAAGAAATCAAAGAAAGTAGTATTGGCTATCGATGAACCTGAAAGCTCACTGGAAGCAGCTCAAAGGTTCAGACAATTCAATCGTCTGGTAGGTATTGCAGAAAAGTATAGCAATCAAATATTTTTGACTACGCATTGGTATGGGCTTTTACTTCGTCCTTCTAAAGGGCGACTTCATTATATAGAAGAGAAAAGTTTGATTCCGGCAGTTAAAGATTACAGCATGGAGTCGTTTTTCGATAGTAGGAGAAGCTTTCCTAACTCTTTTGAAATGAAAAGCTATTTCGATTTAATGAGCTCTATGTTGTCGATACTCAAAAGCCAAGAAGAGAACTGGATAATTTGCGAAGGGGCTGAGGATGCAAGTTATTTGAGTTTGTATTTAAGTGACCGTATTCAGAGGTTACATATTTTGCCATTTAATGGCTGTGGAAATGTTAGAAAGCTTTTTGAGTTTCTGGCTGTGCCCTTCAGTGATAATGATGAATCTAAAAGAATATTGGGCAAGGTTTTGTGTCTGATAGACACGGATGCCAAATCAACAGTTATCGTTGACGGCTATAATGCCGGGAAATTCAATTCTAAGCTTGGCTTTAAGCGTTGGGGTTTTAATAGGGAAAACAATAAGGTCACTACGATTAGTGTGGCTAGTCATTTTTCTGTTAATACAGAGATAGAAGACGTTTTAGAAGCTTCGGTTGCATGGGAAGCCTTAACAAATTTGTCAAAATCAGATGCCGAATTCGAAGCTATTCTAAGTTGCTATCAGTTCAATCCTGACGTTACGTATACAGATTTTACTGGAGAAATGGCAATGTTTGAGTGTAACGATGTAGAAAGCTATGAAAAAAAGCCTCGTTTAAAAGAATTTTTAGCAAGTGATGAGATTAAGGGTTTATTTTCAAAAGAGTACAAAAAATCTTTTTTGGATAGAAAAGAGTACGCTCAGATAGAATGGGTCGATGAAATAGCGGGTTTTTTTGACAAGTAAATGTAACAGGCTTAGTGTCTAGGCCTGTTATCGATGTTTTCTGATTTTTTATGTCTGCCTTTCAAGTTGTTCCACATACTGTTGTGCAGTATTGAAAAAGTCATCGGTGTCAGCATCACGCACTGCAGCTTTACCCGCAAGCCGTATACGGCGCACGTCCTGCAGCAGCTCCTGTGCCCGTGCGGCGGCTTCTGCGATCTGCTGGGCGGCGTCTTCGACGGTGAGCCCTTCGGCAATGGCGTAACTCTGAATCGCGTCGGGCACCTCGCCCTCGGGGTTGTTGCGGTACTCGATCAGTGCCTGGGCGACCAGCTGATATTCGGCATCGAGATACTGGCCGACGGATCTGTCAGAGGCGCGGACGCGGTCGGCGGTGGCGTCAAGCCAGTCGAGCGCGTTTTGGCGCTGCTGCCCGGCGGTAAATTCGAGCCGTATGGCGACAGGTCGCCCATTCTTGTCTGCGGTGATGTGGCATCCTTCGGCCTGAGCGGCGATGAGTTCATCGCGTTTTTGCCGCGTGATGCCAACCGCGTCATCCGGTATCGAAGGATGCGCGCCGTCATAAAAACAGCCCGTTGATGCTGAGTATTGATAATCCATCAGCTCATTCCTCCAAACGCCAGATACGTTATGTCCGTGACGGCAAACGGGTTGTCACCGCTGCCCGATCTGCCATATGCCCTGAACCTGCCGAGATCGATCACTTCGCACGACACGCTGTTGGCGCCATTGCCCCGATCCATCGCATAGACAAAATCAAAACTCGTTTCGAACGCCTCCGGCAACACGATGGCGATGCCGTTATTACCGGCAGCGGCAGGTATCTGAGCCCGCCCCATCCTGATCTGCCATTTTTTCGCTTCGCCGTCTCGACGGTACGGGGTGTTGACGGTGTTTCTGGTAACGCTCAAGGCGGTGAGATCGAGCAACCGTGTCAGCACATCGCTGACGTTCGTGAGTCCGGTTGCACTGATCATTTCCTCAATCAGCGCGATCTGCTCGGCCTGGTGTGCGGCTGTCTCATTGCGGTGATCATCCAGCTGCGCCATGCCGCCGGCAGGCGTCTGGGCCGCCTTGGTTTCCTCGCCTTTCTTCGACTCGGTCAGCGTGGCAAAGCGCATCATGCCGCTGTTTTTGGTGTCGGCGGCAGGGTGGTTGCGGCTTTCCGCGTGGGCTTTGAGGCTTTCGTCGACGTACTGGCGCGAGGCCATGACCACACTGGGGTCGATCCTGAGCGTCACGGCGCTGGTGTCGGTGACTTCCATCACAAAGCGGATGGTTTGCGTGCGGCTGGAGCCTTCCGAGAGCTGGGGCTTGTAGGTCTCGGGGTAGTTGCCGTAGGCGATCAGGTTGCCGTCGGTGTCATAGAGGCCGACCTCGCGGATCGTCCAGCCGCCGACGTCGGCGGGCAGCACCTGCTCGACGACGGTCCAGTTCGGGTTGTCGTCATCGACGGCGGTCTGGTTGATCGGGCCGCGCCGCACCTCGTTGACCAGGCGCGTGACGGTGGCGTCGGGCGTGGGCAGCTTGCCGCCGCCGTCACCAATGGCCATGGTCGCAATGGTCAAGGGTTCGCCGTAGGCGATGGCATTGGCCAGCAGGCCCTGCCCGGTTTTGGTCAGTAGCGTAAAGAACTGGCTCATGGGGCCTCGCTCATGTTCATGGGATAGATGGTGGTGGTATCGAATGCCTCGACCATGGCCACGTGATAGAGCGCGCCGGTCGAGGCGATAAATTCGGGGGCGTAGGGGTAGACCGTAGTGGTGTCGCCGTCGTAGGCGGCCAGACCCACATAGAGCGGGCCGCGCGTCTCACCGAGCAGGTCGAGGCCGATGATGTGACGCGTCAGTGGTTTGGCATCGAATACCAGCCGGGTCAGCTCGGTGTACATCTGGTCAGTGATGCCGGTATCCAGCACGCCGATGCGCAGGGCGAACGTGCCGGGTTCGCCCTCGGGCACGCGCTGCCACCATTCCTCGACTTCGAGTAGGTAGCCGAGCGGCTCAACGACGCGCCGCAGGGCGCTGATGGTGCCTTTACGCGAGTGGACGTAATACGCGGCACGGACAACGCCGCGTTTGGTCATCTCGCCCCATGTGGTGTCCCAGCGATCCACACTGAATGCCCACGCCAGATAGGGCAGCAGGGGCAGCGGGCAATCATCCGGGCTCATAAGGGTTCGCAGCGGTACCGGCACGCGTTCAAGATCGGCGAGCGCCTCGGCGGCGAGGCGTTCGAGCGTTGTGCTATTGGCCGGCAGTAGCCTACTCATCATTGCCCCCGAGCGTCAGGGTGACGCCGGTGCAGTGCGATGCCTGGCTGTCATCCAGCACCACGTCAGCCGTTGGGCTTTGAAGCTCGACGCGCTGGACGCCCTCGACATGCAATGCGGCATACACGGCTGACAGACGGATATCGCGCCCGAGCCGGCGCTGCTCGGCGACATAGGCGGCGGCCCTGGCGCGTGAGGCGGCAAGGATGGGCTCCTGCTCGGGGCCGGGGTAGAGATAGAGCGTGGCCTCGATGGCGTAGTCGACGATGGTGGCTGACTGGACGATGAGCCGGTCCCCCACCGGGCGCACGTCCTCGGCAGAGAGGGCGGCTTGCACGATATCAAGTAGATCCTGAGTAGCCTCGCCGGTGCCGAGCTGGGACAGCACGGTGACGACGGCCACGCAGGGGCCGGGGCTGACGGCAGTGGCATCGGCCACCCGGCCATCTGCGCTTAGCGCGTGGAACACGTAGGCCCCGGTTGGGCCGGCCACACTCAGCCCTTCGAACGCCCGCTGCGCACGCAGGCGCAGCCGGGTATCGCTTTCATGGGTCGGCGGTACCGGCGGCACGGCGTCGGGATCGCCCGGATCAATCATCAGACGCTCGACGTTGACGTTCGCCGCCTGCTGATCGAGGTCGGCCTCAATGGCAAACGCGAGCATGGTGGCCCGGGCAGCTTCGTTAATGCGGCTTCGCAGTACGACTTCGCGGTAGGCATTTTCCTGCAGTAGCTTGGTGATCGGCTCGGATTCCAGCGCAAGCCGGGCGGAGATGTCGGCGTGCTCATTCTCCGGGTAAAGCGCGATCAAGCGCGCCTTGCGCTCATCAAGCAGGGTCTCGAAATCGATGACCTCGACGACATTGGGCGCGGGCAGCTGGGAGAGATCAATCGGGCTGCTCACGTGTCACCTCGCAGCGGGACGGTCAGGTCGATGGTTTCCCCGGTATCTACCCGTCGTCCGGTGATGGTCAATAGCAGACGGCCGGGGCGATCTGCATCGATGAGGCGTTGCACCTGCTGGACGCGCAGGCGCGGCTCCCACTTCATCAGCGCCACTACGGTGGCCGAGTAGGCGCGCAGGGCAGTGGCACCGTTCAGCGGCTGGTCAATGAGGTCCGGCAGCAGGCTGCCGTACTCGCGGCGCATGACCCGCGAGCCGATGGGCGTGGTGAGAATGTCACCGACGCTTTGGCAGATATGCTCGTCACCGGACAGGGGCGCGCCGGTGTGGCGATTCATGCCGCTCATTGTGGTGGCCCCGAGGTATCCGAGCCGGACCGAACGCCGGTGGTTTTGTGATTGACCAGGCTGATGCCGGATGCGGTGACATCGACGGGTGTAGTGATGGCATCAGAAACGTGCAGCGTGCCCTTGATCACGACCGGGCCGGTGACGGTAACGCCAGCAGGGGCGGTAATGGCCGCCGAGCCGGGCAGACTCGCGCGCAGGTGTTTTGCCGCGTGGTCGTATTCGATGACGGCGCCGTCAGGCATGTCCCATCGTGTCAGGTTCGGATCATCGCTCAAAGCCGGGTAGGCGTTGCTGTTGATGGCGCCCAGCACCACGCCCCCGGCCAGCTCACCGCCGGGGGCCAGCAGCACGACCTGCTCGCCGATGGTCGGCGGGTTCCATGTGCGCGTGGCACCGGCGCGGCTTTCCAGCCACATCAGCCAGTCGGTCAGCAGGTCGCCGGTAGTGACGCGGACACGCGCCGGGCGTGGCGGTTCGGCCATGGCGTCGCCGTGATCGATCTCGGCGATGGTGCCGAGTCGGATCATGTTCTGCAGGAGTCGGGCGAGTTCGACGGGATTCATCAACGCTCCGGGCGGTAAACGGGTATGCGGCTATCGTCGGCAGGTGTGGGGAATGATGCGAGCGGCGGGCGTTGTAAAACGGGCCGTTACAGCCCGTGATTGAGGTGGTCGAGCAGGGAGTCGCGCAGCACGGTGCGGTCATGATCGGTGAAGCCCAGCAGCTCGCGCTGCTCGTACTGCACGCGCGGGCCGTTGATCGCTACGCGGTCGCGCAGGCCGAACTGGTGGGTCTTGGCGATGCTGGCCACGCGGCCAAAAAAACCGACCTCGACACCGTCGGCGCTGGTGCGCACGCGCAGATATTTGGCGGTGCGCAGCTTGCTGAACATCGCTTTCCGGCGGATCGCACCTTTCTGGCTTTGCGCCTTGCGCTGGGCATATTGGGTTCCGTCGGGGTTTTTCTGGGCCTTGATACGCTCGCGTTGGGAACGACGCAGGTCGGTGGCCACCACGCGCGCAAGCCGGCGGCGCTCTTTCGCGTCCAGCTTGGCCAGCAGGGGCGCAGCCCAGTCTTCGAGGCGCTCGATGTTGTCAGCCATTGGCGCCCTCCGGCTCGGTGTAGTCGCTCAGGTGCTGATATTCGCTGTCGCCCTTGTGGCTTTTCGAGAGCAGCTGCCAGCGGCGCGGGCCGCAGGTGTCGACATCAAAGCGGGGCATGCGGTGGCTGATGTTGATATGGCCGGTGTCGCAGTCCTTTTTGGCGACGACGCGCTCGGTGAGCTGGATGCGCAGGGCGAGATCGACGGCCTCGTTATTCAAAATTTCGGCCTCAAATTTTAACGCCTCGGCGGGCGTTAAATCGGGCTGATAAACGGCGAGCCAGTCCAGCAGCGGGATCATCACGGTGTCGATGTCGTCGGCGAAATCGGTCAGCACGATCTGCGCGGTGAACGTGTAGCCGTGGGACAGGTTCGGGCCGGGGGCGAATTCGATGGTGCCGTCCTCGACGAACGTCAGCAGGTTGCCGGGATCGCGCTGAAGATGCGGGATGGCGTCGAGCAGGTACTGACGCAACACGGTGAGCTTTTTCACTGGACGGTCTCCTGACAGGCAATGATGGCGTCGACTTCGGCGGCACACATTGCCCAGGCGGCCTCGGTCCGTTCGAGCTGCAGGTGCAGTTCGCCGTTACTGGTCGGGTGACTGGCCGGCAGGGTGCAGGGTGTTGGGGTCGCGCACTGATTGACGATAAGCGGCGGCGCCGGTGACGGCGGGGCGCTGGCGCAGCCGGATAACAGTGTCAGGCAGGCGAGCGTCGGCCCAATCTTTCGTGTCGGTATCATCGCGCTGGATCTCTCTGATCTGTTCAAGACGGTTGGAGGCGGTGCGGGCCAGCTCGGTCTGCTGGTCTGCGAGCGCGGCACGCTGGGATTCAAGGCGGCGGGCGTTATCCCAGAGGGCATCGATCACCACCTGCCGGCGGTGGTTTTCCTGTTCGGCGCTATCGCGCTCGAGAGCGATCCGATCGGCCCGCTCATTGGCGGCATTGCCGCGTTGCCAGAGCGCCCAGCCGCCGAGAGCGAGGCTGAAAACCAGTGCACTGGTGATTAGCCGGGTCATGAGTCGATCCCGATCAGACACAGTGCCCGTTCGGCCTCTCGTCGCTTCACCAGGCCAGACATCTTGCGCCCACTGGCATAGACCCAGCGGGACAGCTGATCGCAGGCCGCTCGGGTTTGTCCGGCATTGAGGCGTTTGAGCAGGGTGGATTGCTGAAAGGCCCCCTCACCGACGTTGAAGATGAACGACGCCAGCGCGGCACGACGCGTTGGGGGCAGCGTCTGGTTGATGTCCGGTGCCAGGCTCGCATTGATGGCATCAAAGGCCTGGCCCAGATCCCCCTTGAGCAACTCGGTGCATTCTTCCGGGCTACGTGTCTGGTGCAGGGCTACCGTCGGGCCGGTATGACCGGTGCAGATCGTGGGAATGCCGACCGGGTCGGGGTAGGTCTCAAGGGAGGTGCCTTCGAAGTAGCTTACGACCTGAATCGACAGGGACAGCGCGCCGCCCAGGGCTGCGCCCAGAGCACCTGCGCCGATGCGTCCGGGCTTTTTCATGTGTCACCGCCCCGGCGGCGACGCCAGTTTCGGAAGGAGGTGACATAACGCGGAATCAGCAGGCCGAGCTGCAATACGATATAGACCACCGTCAGGATGGCTACCCAGTCACTGGGGGTCATGCCGCCCCAGTGCAGAGCGCTCACCAGTGCCGGCGGGGCCACTTTCATGGCTTCCGTGGTGATATGAAGATCATTCGACATACTCAGTCCCACAGGTTGATGGTCGTGATGACAGGCGTGGCCGTTGCCGCGCCGCGTGTTGGCAGGTGCACGGCGGTACCGGCCGGCAGAATCGGGCCGTCATCGCACAGCCCGGGGTTGAGGGCATAGACGTCGCTGACGTCTGTGGTGGTTCCAAGGTGGCGATAGCAGAGGCGGTCGAGGGTATCGCCCTGCAGACTACGTACCGTGCGAGCCATCAGATCAGCTCCACGGTGACGTGGGGCCGGTCGAGGATCTCGCTGATCGCCCAGGCTGCATCGCGGCGGTAACTCTCGCCGGCGTACTCCTGCAGATCGCCCCGGTCGCGAGCACTGGCCGTGGCGTCATAATCGCGATACGCCTCGGCGATGGCGGCATGGGCAGTGGCATAGACGGCGCGACGATAGAGGGCGAGATAAATACCGGGCGGGTGCCAGTCGGGTGTCGGGACGTCCTGCACCTGCTGATAACCGGCGTCGATCTGGCTGGTTTGCCAGTGACGCAGCACGCGGTTGACGGTGGCCATGGCGGTGAGCAGGGCATCCTGCACGCGCGGCGGGGTGACGGTGCCGTCGATACGGCGCGCGTCGCGGAACTTGGCCGGCTGGATGGTCGGCCAAAAGCCATTGTTCTGGATGGGTTCGGCAGTACGGGCGCTGGCGTTACCAGTGGGGGCGAAACTGCTCATGGCGTCACCTCGGTGCGTTCTACCCGGGATAAATACAGGGGGTGGACGGTGATGCGGCGATAGGCGCGTGGCCCTGCGTTCTCACCGTGCCCCCTGGACGTCGCGGGTCGACTCGGTTAGCCCGTCTGGGCAGTGTCTTGGGGCGGCTGTTCTTTTTTAAGCGTGCGCTCGATACGGTCAATGTCCTTTTTCACGCCGACGCGGTCATTGAGTTCAAAGGCGCGCTGATAGTGGGTCAAAGCATTCAGCAGATCACCGCTGGCGCGGTAGCCATTGCCGATGGCCTTGTGCAGCTTGGCGCGGATCTGGTCATGCATATCCTTGCCGTCGATCAGCGCGTTGATCTCGATCAGGGCTTCCAGCATCGAGTCATCGTCATCCGCGAGGACGAGCGCCTGGTCGGCGGATTCTTCGGCGAGGATCGCAGCGGTCGAGCGCTGGAACTGCTCACCCGGGTCGAGCTGGTGCCGCATGGCGTAGCGGGCAATCGGCAGGGCGGCGGTGATGTCGCCGACGTCGATGCGCCACAGCATGATGCGCATCAGTACTTCATCCTCGGCACCGCGCCCGGCCTCAAGCACGCCGTCGACATACTCGGCATAGTGGGGCAGGATCTCGCGCTTGATCTCGACCTTGCGCTCGACGGACTGGACACTTTTCAGGCGCCGGTAGTCCTCGAACAGTTGGGCATGCATGAGGTGGTAGGCATCGCCGTGCATGACCTGATCGCCGGCTTCCGCCGCCGCATTGGCGGCGGAGACGCGCTTGTAGTGTTGTCGCAGTGGGCTGGTCATCACGCACCGGCCGTTTCATCGGTCGCATCGGCGTGCGATACGTTTTCGATCAGACAGCCAAAGCCGTAATCCTCGACCACATACGCATCGTTCGAGGATTCGAAGTTCTCGACGCGCTTGCGCTCGGGCTTGTCTTTCAGATAGCGGCGGCGCGAACCTTCCTGCCAGTAGATCGACAGGTTATCCAGCGAGGTGATGAAGATGGCGCCGTCAGGCATAAAGGGTACCTGCATGGCGTTGACGCCGCCGATGCGCTTCTGGGCCATGATCAAATCCAGCGCGCGGGACTCGGTCGGCTGCTCCCAGCTGTTGACCATGGGCAGATATTTGTCAGTCATGAGACCACGACCAACCAGCGCCACCAGATCCGTGCTGTCGCGGTACCACGGTTCGATCAGTGAATTGACGGCATCAAATACCAGCGCATCGAGATTTTGATAGGTGCGGCCCTTGCCGATGGTGACATCACTGGCATCGCTGAACACGCGCGCGGCGGCGTGCAGACGGTACTGCTGCAGCCAGCCGATGTTGACGTCCTGAAGGAGCGGGTTTTGGGTGCGATTTGTCTGTTTAGCGGCGGTTTTGCCGTTGAATCCGATCATGATGCGATCCAGCGCCTGCTGCCGGATGATGGCGTCGCGCACGCGGGCCTGAAAATCCGGGAACTTTGCCCAGGCGTCGAGCTTGGCCCACGTCAGGTAGGTGTCGAACTCGGTCGATTCGCAGCGGTAGTCGTGCAGCTCGAGGAAGGTCGGATCGGTGGGCACACGGTCGCGTTCGCCAACATCAGTACGCGCGGCGATGGGACCATTGATGCCGAGCCCGAGTTTTTGACCGACCAGATCGCGCACGCCGACCATGTTGATCCGGTTCAGAAACTCGCTGGACTCCTGAATCTTGGTTTCCAGCGTCTGCTGCACCGTGGCGTCGATATCAAACGAGGCGAAGGCGTTTTCGGCATTGTTAAGCGTGGCGAGACGCTGGGCGTATTGGTTGAGCTTCTTGCGGGTATCGTTGCGCATGTAGGCGTCCTTTAGCAGTCGGTTTCAATAGAGCCGTCGCTGCCGGTGGCCGGCGTGCGGGACTGGTGGCGGGGCGTTTTGTCGAGCTGGGCATACAGCTCGTCATGGGCGGCCTTGAGCTGATGGTGTTGCGTTTTAAGCTCGTTGAACTGAGCTGCGCAGGGGCGCTTTTCCAGCTCGGTGCGCAGGTTGGCGTTTTCAGCGACGAACAGGGCCATGGTCTGCTCAAGGTCATCGCGCAGGGCGGTGAAGTCGTTGCCGGTCTGCTCGCGCTGGCGCTTGAACATGGTTCTGACGCGTTCGGCAAGCGACGGGCCCTTGTTCTTGAAACCGTCGTTTTCATCGGCTTCGCCCTGGGTGAAATCGACCTCGGCGGCCTCGCTGAACAGGTTTTCCGGGCGCTGCTTTTTGGAGGTCAGCGGGGAGTTTTCGGGCTTGAGCGTTGAGCTGAACTGCAGCATCTGGGTGCCGAGACTGGCCGGGGAATCGGTGACGGCCAGACCGACCAGATACGCCTCGCCGGTATCAGCGAAGTCGAGATCGACTTCCATCGACGTGTAGACCTTCTGGCGCGCCTTGTTCATCGCCACCAGTTCATCGGTGGGGTCGATGTCGGCAATCAGAACCAGCTTGCCCTCGCTGTTCTTTTCGGTTTTCAGCGAGTTCACATCGCCATAACTCTTGAACGGGCTGTCAGCCAGCACCCCCCGAATGTGCTCAAGATTGAGACGGCACCCGTATTTTTCGGGGTCATAGTTGGCTGCCATCTGCGTCAGCCATTCGGCGCTGATCTTGCGACCGTCGGTGGTGGCACCTTCTGTCGCGATACGAAATTCGGGCATTGAGCAATCCTCGGGAACTGTGCGGGCACTGTATGGGCGTCAGGTTCCGCGTAGATCGCTGCCGGCTCAACGCGCGGTCGTTGTAAAAACGGGCGTTACAAGCCGCGCCCCGATATAGGCCCTCGGCTGGTCGGTACGCTGTCTGCATTTACAGTGCCGGACACGACATGACCGCTAACCCTCTGAATCCCGCTGAAATCGACGCGACGCTGGACAGTCCTGACGCCGCGAAACTCTCCGCGCGCCACCTGTACTGGATGGGCTGGCGCGTCGGGCGCATTGCCGAGCTTTTGAACCTTTCCCCCAATACCATCAGCAGCTGGAAAGCCCGCGATAAATGGGATGAAGCGACATCGACGCAGCGCGTCGAGGGCGCGCTCGAAGCGCGGCTGGTGATGCTGATCTCGAAGGAGCAGAAGGAGGGGCGCGACTTCAAGGAGATCGACCTGCTGGGTCGGCAGATCGAGCGGCTGGCCCGGGTTCACAAGTTTGAGGGCAGCGGCAAGGAATCAGACCTCAATCCGAACATCGAGCGACGCAATGCCGGCGAGAAGAAAAAGCCCGCGCGTAATGACGTTGGCGATGAGGGCGTGATTCAGATCGTCGAGGCGTTCGAGGCGTCACTGTTCGAGTACCAGCGCCACTGGTACCGGGCGGGCCAGCATGAGCGCATCCGCAACCTGCTCAAGTCACGCCAGATCGGCGCGACGTGGTTCTTTGCGCGCGAGGCCATCGCCGACGCCATCGAGACGGGCAAAAACAAGATTTTCATGTCGGCCTCAAAAGCCCAGGCGCACATCTTCCGCAATTACATCGTGCAGTTCGTCAAAGAGACGACCGGGGTCGAGCTGAAAGGTGACCCCATCGTGCTGGCCAACGGCGCAGAGCTTCACTTCCTCGGCACCAACGCCAAAACCGCCCAGGGCTACCACGGCGACACCTACCTTGATGAATACTTCTGGATCGGTGGCTTCGAGCAGTTCCGCAAAGTCACCAGCGGCATGGCGATGCACAAGAAGTGGAAGCAGACCTATTTCAGCACGCCCAGCAGCGTCGCCCATGAGGCGTACCCGTTCTGGACCGGCGAGCGGTTCAACAAGCGTCAGAAGAAATCGGATCGCGTCGAGATCGATGTGAGCCATGCGGCACTGGCCAGCGGTGCCCGATGCGCCGATGGTCAGTGGCGCCAGATCGTCACGATCAAGGATGCGATGGCCGGTGGCTGCGATCTGTTCGACATCGACCAGTTGCGCCTGGAGTACAGCGATGACGAGTTTGCGAACCTGCTGATGTGCGAGTTCGTCGATGACTCGCAGAGCGCGTTCCCGATGATGAGCATGCAGCGTTGCATGGTGGATTCATGGGATATCTGGCGCGACTGGAAGCCGTTCGCGCAGCGCCCGTTCGGGGATCAGCCGGTGTGGATTGGTTACGACCCGGCGGGTGAGGGTGAGGGCAGCGATGGCGCGGGTCTGGTTGTGCTGGCCCCGGCCAAAAATCGCAACGACCGACACCGGATTCTCGAACAGCACCGCCTCAAGGGTCACGATTATGAGGCGCAGGCCGAGTACATCCGCGAGGTCAGCCGGCGCTATAACGTCCAGTACATCGGTATCGACATTAACGGGATGGGCGATGCGGTGGCGCAGCTGGTTGCGAAATGGTTCCCGCGTGTTGACCGAATTCGCTACACCCCCGACAGCAAGAGTGCGCTGGTTCGTCAGGCGCAGCACATCATCGACCGTGGGCGTTTGGAGTTCGACGCGCGCGACACGATCATCGCGCAGTCGTTTACCTCGATTCGCCGCGAGCTGACCGCGAGCGGTCGGCAGTTCACCTATGCCGCCGGCCGCAATGGCCAGACCGGCCATGCCGACCTGGCGTGGGCCACCATGCACGCCCTCAGCAATGAGCCCATCGACGTCCTCGCCGAGGGCGAGCGCGGTGGCTCAATCATGGAGATTTACGGATGACCGCAAAACCACGCCAGCGCCTGTATGCGCAGTTCGAGCCGCAGGCCGACACACCGACCCCGGCAAGGCCCGAGGCGTTCACGTTCGGCGAGCCGGTGCCCGTCACCGATCTGGCTGATTTCCTCTATACCGGATGCTGGATGGCGAACGCACGGTGGTATGAGCCGCCGGTGGATCTGGCCGCGCTGGCGAAAATGTACCGGGCGACGGCGCATCATGGGTCCGGGCTGCAGGTGAAACGCAACATCCTGACGCGGTCGTTCGTGCCGCATCCGCTGCTGGGCCGGCAGGCGTTCCGCGAGCTGGTCACGGACTATCTGGTTTTCGGCAATGCGTATATCGAACGGGTCTATGGTCGGCTGGGGCGGCTGATCGGGCTGCGCCCGGCGCGGGCCAAGTACGTGCGGCGTGGTACCGAGGATGGGCATTTCTGGTGGGTGAGCAATTGGCAGCAGCCGGTCGAGTTCGAGCCTGATTCGATGATTCATCTGATCGAGCCGGACATCAATCAGGAGATCTATGGCGTGCCGGATTACATGGGCGCGCTGCAGTCGATCATGCTGAATGAAAACGCGACGTTGTTCCGCCGGCGCTATTACCTGAACGGTAGCCATGCCGGGTTCGTGATGTACGTCTCTGATGCGGCGCAGAATCAGGAGGACATCGACGCGATGCGGGATGCGCTCAAGAACTCGAAGGGCGTCGGCAACTTCCGTAACCTGTTCCTGCATTCGCCTGGGGGCAAAAAGGATGGGGTGCAGATCATCCCGATCTCGGAGGTCGCGGCGAAAGACGAGTTTGCGGGCATCAAGAACATTACCCGCGACGACACACTGGCCGGGCACCGGGTACCGCCGCAGCTGATGGGGATCATCCCGAACAACACGGGCGGGTTCGGTGACATCGAGAAGGCGGCGCGCGTGTTCGTGGCCAATGAGCTGGACCCGTTGCAGTCGGTGTTCCTTGAGATCAACGACATTGTGGGACAGGAGGTGGTGAGGTTCAGGCCGTATGAGCTGGGCGGCAATGCGCCGGCATAAAAAAAGCCCGGCGAGGACCGGGCATAAGAAGCTTCTAGCGACACCATTACTTTAACCGGCCACCCACTGGATGGCCTCTCATGACAGGTGTCTCACCATGGGCTTACACGCCACTCAAAAACCGATCATTCCCTGGATGGGCGGCAAGCGCCGACTGGCCAAACAGATCCTGCCATTGTTCGACCCCCATCGAGCCTACGTCGAGCCCTTCTGCGGCGGTGCGGCGCTTTTCTTCATGAAGGAGCCTTCGCCAGTTGAAGTGATCAACGATGCCAACGGCGAGTTGGTCAATCTGTATCGGGTGGTTAAACACCACCTTGAAGAATTGCTGCGCCACTTCAAATGGGCGTTGGTCAGCCGGCAGGACTTTCTGGATCTCAAGCGGACGCCGCCGGAGACGCTGACCGATATCCAGCGAGCGGCACGGTTTTTCTATCTGCAGAAGAATGCCTTCGGCGCACGATCCGATAATCCGGCATTCGGAACCTCGGCGGTTTCCAGGCCACGGCTCAATCTGCTGCGAATCGAGGAAGACTTGAGCGACGCACACCTGCGTCTCAGTCGAACGCTGATCGAGCAGTTACCCTGGGATGAATGCGTTCGACGCTATGACCGCGATGAAACGCTGTTATATCTCGATCCGCCGTACTGGGGCACGGCCGGTTATGGCGTTGAATTCGGGCTGGAGCAATATGCGCTGATGGGTAAGCTGGCGCGCCAGGCCAGGGGGCAGTTTGTTGTCAGCGTCAATGACATTCCCGAAATGCACGAGGCGTTCGATGGTCTGACCATCCGGCGAACTCAGCTTCGCTACTCGGTTGGACAACAACACACGGAGCCTCGCGGAGAGTTGATCATCACTAACCGGTAGATAATCCACGCTCATCACAAGCCACCTTCGCGGTGGCTTTTTTTGTGCCTGGTCGGTTGGTTTATCCACACCCGGTGTCGTCGGTCAGTACCGTTCGCGCGCCGTCGACTCCCCGCCCCGCCTGCGCGCTAAATGGGTCGGTTTTATTGCACCCTTGCAGGTAGGTAGGAGACAGGCTGTTGCTGGGCTGCGCGAGGGTTTCAACCGGGAAAATTTTCTTGCGGTTCCTTGCGTTTCTGATAGTGCAACAAGGGGCAGGGCAAAGTGGTGAATCTCGGGATCGAAAAAAGCTATTAAACTCTAAAAGTTGACGTACTTGGCGTTGTTAAGGCATTGTTTTATTTGATGTGTCCAGGCAGGGTAGACGTACTTTATTAAGCTATAAATTTTTGATTTTTATCATAAATAGATATTACTTGTAATCAGTAGGTCCCGGGTTCGACTCCTGGTGTCGGCACCATTAATCTTCCAGTCCAAGTAGTGAACTGGAATGAAATCAACCGCCCTTGAAGGCGGTTTTTTTGTGTCTGTATCATCTGCATGGTCAGGGTGGAGAAGTCTCTCTGCCACTATTTTCAGTCTATGGCTCTCGCACTCTGCAATTTGCTACCCAGGCGAATGTGAATGATCTTCGTGCGTGGTGCCTGGTATCGTGTTATTCGCTGGCATTCTTTACAGGCTGCTTCCAGCAAACTGATTGAGCGGTATGGTTTTTTCAGACTTCGCTATGAAAAATGTCGGCAGCAGTGGCAAGGGCTGGTCGAAAATTATTTAAAGCATATGGTCTTTTGGTGGGGGTTGTTCGTAATATATTGTTTTTAAATGATTTTTTATGGATGGTCTGGTTTGGATAATGAGGATTGGATTTTTCAAGTTTCATTAGTAGTCCGGTTCTCAAAAACCATGCTTTGTACGGTCAATTTGGATAGTGGTAATACGAGTAGCATTACATATCCACTGACAGGGGCGGGAAGGTATTGGCCATGATAATTCGGGCGGGTTGTGCGTGTTATCGTCGGCTGTTGCAAGGCCCCGAGATGCGGGGCTTCAGGCAACGCGTCCGCTGTGCCAATGGCAGTGGCCAATGATATGAACGTTTCCGAGTGCATCAGGATGGATGATTTCTGGCGCGTAATGGGTGTTGTCCGATGACAGGCGCAGTGAGCCATCGGACAGGCGCTGAAGTCGTTTGATGCGTAGCTCATCTCCGACTCGAATTAAAAACACGCCATCTGGTCGGGTCAGTGCCTTGTTTACCAGCACGGTATCTCCGTTTTTAAGCGTTCCTTCCATGGAGTCTCCGCGCACCCGGATGACTACCAGATCCTTCAAGTGCAGTCCTTCCTGAGTAATCCAGTCTCGCCGAAAACTCAGGTGGGATATGACATGCTCATCGTCGAACAGGCGTCCTGAGCCGGCCGCGGCTTCGATATCATAAAGTGGTACGCCGGCATAATCCTGCTGCTGGTAACGCACTTCTGCATCGACAGGTTCGCTATAGGTCGATGATTCGTTGGGTGGGGAGTCGGCAGTAGTTTCCCTGCCCAGCACTAGCCAATCGAGGCTAACGTTGTACTGAACTGAAAGTTGAATGCATTCATCAATGGGTATCGTACCTCGCTTTCTCCAATTGTGAATGGCACTTGTGGATTTTCCGAAGCGTTTGGCCAGTGCATAGTCAGAAGTCAGGCCTGTAAGGGTCTTCATCCGTTCCATTATCAAGGCCGAGATAGTCATAGGGGCTATTTGCTGGTGCGTATTCATGACAATAGTATTCCTGCAATAGTTGACTATTCCCCAATATGTAAATAGTCTTCGGGTATGCTTCATTGAACTTAAAGGAGCATACCTTATCTGTAGGAGGCTGTCCGCCGGGCGAATTCTAAAAAGCACGATCGGCAACATTAGCGTTATTGATAATAACGAGTACCAGTAACTGGATGCTCGAATCGGGGAATTGGAGGTGTCAATTATGGATCGTAAAAGCAACTTGCGTCTCAGCTGCCCTCACTGCGGTGCCTTTGCAAGAATTCGTAAAAGCCAGCAGCTAACGCCGATATACCGAGAGGCGGTAGTGGAATGTCAGAATCCTGATTGTGGATGGCGTGGCAAGCTGGCACTGGAGCTGACGCAAACGTTGACCTTTAGTCTGCATCCCAATCCGGATATCAGGCTACCAATGGCGCCCAAGTTAAAGGAGCGGATGCTGAAACAGCTTTCGTCCTGAAACCTGTAAGGCAAAGTGCGGGGGAGATCTGTTGTATGGCAGATCTCTCTTGTTCAAAGGGTTGTTTGCCTGCTCAGGCTATTAATCAAAAAGGGCACCCCATTGTTCATCCAGTTCGCGAGAGTCGAACTTCATCAGGCCAGCCATCGGTGTGAAGGTCATTTCACCAAAATAGATATCATCCCCAATCAGGTAGAAATCAACCCTGACGTATGAAAATCCCCTGGCAAGCTTCAAGGCCAGCTCCATGGCGGCATCGAGATTATGCGGCTTTTCAAGCTCAATGCCTGAGTCCAGACGTTCTTCACGTACCCGCACCAGCTTCCAGTCAGAATCATAAAAATCCACGCGATAATTGGTAAACCTGTCATGGCTGATTTCTATGTAAATGACGGGTTCTTCGCCTGGCTTTTGAAAGCAATGGAACTTGTAATCCTTCGGAACCTTGCCGGACTCATCCAGTAACAACTTTTCAAAGATCAGTCGAGGCTCGATGGGCTTGTACTGATTTTCACGACAAACCGTATAAAAATTGCTGGATAGCCATTTCTGGCTCAGGTTGTAGAGTTCCGGGAATGTAACATGACGCTTGTCGTCAACCAGAAGATTGAACCCTGACCCATGGCTGGCCTTCATCACAAACTGGTTGGGAAGTTCGTCGAACAATTCCGGGGTGAGCTGGCGAGCTACACCAAGGCATGGCGTCAGGTTCTGTTCGCCAATGCAGTGTTTTACATAGCTTCTTGCTTCCACCTTGTCGCTCAGAATTGAAAAAACCGGCTCGGGATGCAGTTTCCTGTAGCAGATTTTCTCGTTGAATGTTTTCGGGTTGCGCAGGTTGGGAAATTCCCCGAAGGCGCGTTTGTAGCGAAGCGGTACATGCAGCCGGTCCGATAGGGAGTTCATGATGTTGCTGCGCAGTACAGCCATCAACGCATCGAGGGCGCGACGTGGGCTATAACGTTTCCCCAGCTGCCGAAGGCTGCGTGTCTTGTCGCGGGCTCTGATATCCGAGCTATCGCGGGTTTTGCCCGGTGCTATCCTTGGCATCGGTCTTCTCCATCATCGGTAAGGTGACACAGGCCTTGAGTTGTAGTTTGAGTATGCGGCCCTTTTGGAAAAACAGGTTGAAGGCAACAGACGACAGTATCTCGGCGCACAGTGTCGAGATGGCTGCGCCGGTGCCTCCATAAATCGGGATCAGTACATAATTCAGGACGATGTTGAGCAGAGCTACTGACATCATCTTGTAAAAAAGAAACTGATAGCCTCCCAGCACGGTAATCGTTCGGTAGCTGATGGTGCCTATGGCCGAAAAGAGCGTGCTGAAGGCACTGATGTACAAAATGTCAGTGGCCGGGGTAAAGCTTTCGCCATAAATCAGGGACACTGCCCAGGGGCTTGATAATGACAGCGCCAGCGAGGCAGGAAGTGACATCCATATTACCTTGCTGAACAGGGCCTTTGTTCTTGCATCAAACTGGCGTGTATTGCCTGAGCTCTGGCTGATGCCGACCATATAGGATGCAATGATGGCCTGTGGGATGAAGATCCATCCTTGCGCCAGCGTGATGGCGGCGGTGTAGTACCCGACCGCTTCGTGATTGACGAGCATGCCCAGCATGATCTGGTCGGTCTTGGTATATAGAACGATGGCCAGTCCGGAGAAGGCCAGGGGAAGGCCTACTCTTAACAGATATCGAGCATGGCGACGTGAACCACGTACATCGCGCTGTTGTAATACATCGCTGTTACGCTCGTAAAAATAGCGTTTCATCAGGTAGGAGGTGGCCCACTGAGCAATGCTTGCCAGAGCAAAGGCGGTCACGGACAGCTTGGCGGCAACAAATGCCAGTTTTAAAACGACCGAGGCCAGTAACGCCGAGTTCTGGCACAGGGTATTGATCCTGGATTCCAGTCGCGCGTTGAAAAAAACCTGGTATACATCGTTGGTGGTAAAAAAGCTGCCCCACAGGATGATGAGGAAAACGTTTCTTTTTTCAGCATTTTCAAAGTAAAACAACGCAAAAAGGCTGAAAAGGGACGCCATCATGACAAATATGATGGCGCGCAGGCGCGCAGAGGATTTCAGCAGGCGCAGACCACTTACCGGGTTGCGAGACAGCCGATTGAAGACAATGTTGTTGGCGCCAAGTGTCGTAAAAGGCGATATCAAGCCCGTCATGGCAAGCGAAAAGCCCAGTACACCGAACAATTCGGGGCCCAGGTATCGTGCTACGTAAACATTGACGAAGATTCCGGCCAGAACAAAGAATATTTTCTCGAACAGGATCCAGAGGGTATTGGCGCGAACGGTTTGCATATGCTTCAAAGTGAAAGGTAAGGAAAGACTATTGGATCAAGCTGTTCCATCATGTCTTATGATGACACTGGTACGCGCTCGGGGATGTGCCATATGTGCTTTGTTAGCAGGCTTTATACCTGTTTCTGCCTGAGCGCCATCGAGGTTCTTCAAAGTATGGTTAGAGTACATTAGGTGTTTTTAAAAATCAGCGTCAGCGTTGCCAGTCGGCGAGTGTAAAAGGTCGTGTTTTGGGAAAGCGGTTTCCCATCAGGCGCTTACCTTTGTCGCGGTGGTACGGTGGGCCACTGTTGTTCAGGTTCATTATTGTGAACGCATTCCAGAACCTCGCTCAGCTGTTCTCTGCAATGTCTGATGCCGCACTCCCATATCACCAGAACTCGCCATCCATCCTCGCGCAGCAGTGCTATCTGGCGTTGATCTCGCTCGACATTCTTCTGTAGCTTTTCCTGCCAGAATGCTTTCCGTGTCGCAGGAGAGGTTGCATAAAAGCACTCCGGGTGCCGATGCCAGAAGCATCCATGTACAAAAACTACCAGGTTGTGTCGCGTCAGTACCAGATCAGGTTTTCCGGGCAGGTCCTTGCGGTGAAGGCGATAACGTAACCCATTGCCATGAAGAAAGCGCCTGATGGTCAACTCCGGCTGGGTGTTCTTGCCCTTGATGCCTGCCATCATTCTTGAACGGGTGGCGCCATCGACTACATCGACCATGAATTTCTCCTCTTCACGTGCCATCAAGTGGCACAGTATGGGTCGGTTTGAGGCTTTATGCGGCACCCTTTTTAGAAGGAATCCTGCAGGTGTATAAGCTCTCCTTAATTCTGGAATGCTATTGATGGCCTCTTGTGAAAAGAGGAAACAATAATGAGCCTTTTAACCGATAATCGTTACCGCTATGGATTGGTGAGCCGCATGTTTCACTGGTCCATGGCAGCGCTTCTGTTCTGGCAGATCGGCGGCATAGTCATCTCTGAGCTGTTCAGTCGCAACCTGTCGTGGGTGAGTGCCTGGCGAGGTACACATTTCTCGGTAGGAGTACTGATTTTGGCCCTGGCCCTCATGAGAGCTGTCTGGGGATTAATGAGCTTTCGTAATCGCCCTCGTGCATTGGATAAAACGGGCAAATGGGCTGCGTATGGGCATATGGCCTTATATGGCTTCATGCTTGTCACGCCTGTACTGGGGCTGCTTCTTGTGTATGGCGCAGGCAAACCGCTTGTCTTTTTCGGAGGGCATCTTTGGGGAGTTCATGACCCACTGCAGTGGGCATACAAGACCGGAGATCTTTTGCATGGCGTTATGGCATGGACATTTCTGGCCGCAATCGCGGGTCATATGAGCATGGTGATTTATCATCATTATGTTTTGAAGGATGCAACGCTGTCGCATATGGTCGGAAAACCGAAATCTGACGTTTAAGGAAGCGGCCCTGATCAGCGTCATTTTTCATAAGCCCATGCCCAGTGACGTTTACGGGCTGTCGTGTGCTGGGGGATGGGCCCAACATAAAAAGAGCCCGGCGAGGGCCGGGCACAAGATACTAAAGCGACATCGCCACATTAACCTGTCGCCGAATGAATAGCCTCTGGCAGCATGTGTCGCGCCATGGGCTTATCCACTTCTTGATAGCCTGAGGTTTTCGTCTCTAAGTTGCAGCTTTCAATCAGCGACTGTCATGGAGTTACCTGGTTCATGGCTTCATTTCAGGCAACAAAAAAGCCGCTGTCATCGACAGCGGCTTTCGTGTTTGGTGGAGGCGGCGGGAATTGAACCCGCGTCCGCCGGCGCTTACCCTTCGGCTCTACATGCTTAGTTCCGTCTTTTGATTTAGCAGTGACGCCTCCGACGGGCAGGATACGGCACCACGATTCCTCTAAAGTTTAGTGTTTGACACGAGGACAGGGCCAAACACGATCCCATTAGCTGTCGCTCATCTCTCCTCCGGAATAAATGGGCACATTCCCTTGGAGCCAGGCTAACAACTAGCAGGGTTTAAGCTGCCAGTGCACCTTGAGCGTAGTTTTCGTCGTTTGCGACTATTTAGTTGCAACGTGGGATTTACGAGATACGTTACAATCTCGGCATGCACCTCGGAGTTTACTACCGGCGTCGAGACCATATCGCCCCCGAAGAATCAGCATCCTAGCATTACAGTCAGGCGAGTGCCAATCGTTACTTGCTGTCGCGCATGATGCGCGCCTTCTGTCTGTTCCAGTCACGCTCCTTTTCGGTAGCGCGCTTGTCATGAAGCTGTTTGCCTTCCACCAGTGCCAGTTCGCACTTCACCAGATTTTCCTTCCAGTAAAGCTTGAGAGGAACGCAGGTATGCCCCTTGTCCTGCGTGCGTGAGAAGATCCTGTCAATCTCCTTGCGATGCAGCAGTAGCTTTCTGGTTCTGGACGGATCCGCTATTTCGTGTGTGCTGGCCGTGTTCAGCGGCGTGATATGCGAGCCCAGCAGCCATGCTTCACCACGCTTGACCAGAATATAGGTATCGGTCAGCTGTGCCTTGCCGGCGCGCATGCTTTTTACTTCCCAGCCCGAGAGGGCAAGTCCTGCCTCAAAGGTTTCTCGAATGTGGTATTCGAAACGAGCCTTCTTGTTCTGGGCAATAACGTTGCTGCCGGGCGCGTTGCTCTTTTTCTTGCCCATGGGACCTCTTAAACCTTCGGAGTGATCGTGCTCTCCTCGATATGCGGGAAAGCGTGATAATATTCAAGTCACTATAGAACAGACGCACTATCATACGCATAAAGTGCGTTGCCGTCAGTGGAGAGCTGCATGCCAACGGTCACTCAATCGGCCCTGGTTAAACACTCTGATCGCAGGATGTTTGATCTGGTCAACGATATTGAAAGCTACCCGGAATTTTTGCCGGGCTGTCGAGCCGCCAACGTCGTGGACGAAGGTGAGAACTACCGAACGGGTAGACTTACTCTGGCCAAGGGCGGCGTTGAGCAGAGTTTTACGACGCGTAATACGCTTCATGCCCCATCCCGGATTGATCTGTCTCTGGTGGATGGGCCATTCAAGCAGCTTTCCGGGCAATGGCATTTTCGGGAGATGGGTGAAAATGCCTGTCGGGTAGAATTTTCCATGTCATTTGAATTTTCCAATCGCCTGTTGAGCATGGCATTCAGCCGGCTTTTTCAGCAGGTCACAAAGCAGCAGGTTGATGCCTTCGTTAAACGGGCAGAACAGGTTTATGGGCGCTAAACAGCTGACTATCGAGGTGGCCTACGCATTGCCCGAGAGGCAATGGTTGTTCGAGATGGTGGTGCCTGAAGGTACCACCGTGCGCCAGGTAGCCATCATGTGCGGGCTTGATAATGTGGCGCAAAGCGGGTTAAGTCCGGAAGTACTTGCCACGCTTGCGGTCGGAATCTTTGGTATCAAGGTACGTGACCCGGATCACCAGCAGGTTGCTGCCGGTGACCGAGTCGAGTTATATCGCCCGTTGATCATCGATCCCAAGGAGGCCCGAGTAAATCGGGCCGGTCAGGGTCGAAGGCGCTGATCATTCGCCGCGGGGATAAGGTTCGCTACTGGTGGCCGGGATGGGTTCAAGCGGAGTAACACCCGGCGATTGTGCTGCCCCCGAGGCAGGGGGCTGATTGTTTACATCCGGGCTGGCATCGATATCACCGGCAGTATCGATATGGCTTACCACATTGTCATCGAACGTCAGGCTGACGCGCTTGTTGATGACATTGCCATCGGATTCCTTTACTCGATAGACGTAATCCCAGGCATTGGCGCCCATCGGATCATCAAGCAGAGGCGTCCCCAGCACATAAGTCACCTGATCTTTTGTCATGCCAGGGTGAAGTTGTTGTACCATACTCTCTGTAATCAGATTGCCCTGGGGAATGTCTCTTTTGTAGACGCCAAACCAGCTGCAGCCAGAAAGCACGCCGATCATGCAACAAAAAGTGACTAATAGGATCGATTTTTGCATTTGTCTCAGACTTTCCTTATCGTTTGCGTTCATCGATCATACCTGATACCTCAAGCGACTGCGAAGAGCTAACCCATGGCCGATAGGAACCAGGAATTACGCAAGGCAGGCCTCAAGGTCACCTTGCCTCGGGTCAAGATCCTCCAGATCCTGGAGGCAACCCGCGAAGAAGAGCTGCACATGAGCGCCGAGGACGTCTACAAGACGCTTCTGGAGCAGGGAGAAGACGTTGGTCTCGCCACCGTGTATCGCGTTCTGACCCAGTTTGAAGCCGCAGGGCTTGTGGTTCGTCATAACTTTGACGGTGGCCATGCGGTGTTCGAAATGTCGCAGGAAGAGCACCACGATCATATGCTGTGTCTTGAAACCGGCGAGGTTGTCGAATTCTTTGATGCAGATATCGAGCGTCGCCAGCGTGAGCTGGCAGAGGAGCGTGGCTTTGAACTGGTAGACCACGCGCTTGTACTTTACGTGCGCCCGAAGGGGTCGACCGCGACGCGCCAGGATGGCAGCGGAGGTGGGCGCCGCTGAAACGTGTCGCAGCCGTTGTAAAAATGCCGCTCTCTCGAGCGGCATTTTTTATGTTCCACTACAGCAATGCTCTGCTGTGAGGTTAATGACGCTGCCTGGATTGACCGCTTTTCAGCATTTCCCGAGCATGCGCCAGCGTCTGAGGCGACAGATGAATGCCGCCAAGCATGCGCGCCAGCTCCTTGACGCGGCCCTTGTGGTCGAGGATCAGCATCGACGTGCGGGTATCGCTATCGCCAGTCTGTTTTTCTATATGAAGATGCTGGTGAGCCTGAGCGGCGACCTGTGGCAGGTGGGTTACACACAATACCTGGCCGCCATGGCCAAGCTGCTGGAGAAGCTGCCCGACAATTTCGGCAGTCGCGCCCGAGATTCCTACATCAACTTCGTCGAAAACCAGCGTTGAAGTGGGGCTCAATTGTGCGGTAACAACCTGGATGGCAAGACTGATGCGTGACAGCTCACCGCCTGAGGCGACCTTGTGCAACGGGCGTGAAGGCTGACCGGGGTTGGCACTCATCATGAACTGAATCTGGTCAAGGCCTTCCGGTTGAGGTGTTTCACGTGGCACTACCTCTACGGTAAAACGCGCCTTTTCCATACCTAGAAAGCGAAGCTGCTCCTGTACACGTTCGGCCATGATCCGGGCACTTTCCATACGACGTGCCGAGATACTGCCAGCCAGTTCACGCCATTGATGGCGAAGTGCTTCCGCCTGCTCTTCCAGTGCTGCAATGGTGTCATCTCCCCCTTCCAGCTGCTCCAGCTCATCGGCCAGTCGCTGATGCAGTGCTACCAGTTCCTCGGGGGCAATATAGTGCTTGCGTGCAATGCCATGGACGCTTCCCAGCCGTTCTTCGACCAGTTGAAGGCGTGAGGGGTCAAGGTCGATGTGAGCATGATGCCAGGAAAGTTCGCTGACGGCTTCTTCCAGCTGAATACGCGCATCTTCCATCATGGCCAGCGCGCTTTTGAAGCGTTGCTGTTGCTCCGTGGGCAGGCTGCCTAGTTGCTGAACAGCACTGGCCAGGCGCGACAGGGCACCCCTGTCCTCCATCGCGCAGTCGTCGATGGCACTCTGGGCGGTCTGCAGCAACTGGTCGGCGTGAGCAAGCTCTGTCTGCTCGGATTCGAGCTGTGCCAGCTCTCCATCTGCCAGGGCCAGTTGGTCAAGCTCGTCCACCTGATAGCGCAGTAACTGGCTGCGCGCATCGCGTTCGGCACCATTATCGCGACGATGACGTATATCTCGGCGAAGGGCCTGCCACTGACGATACATCTGCCTTAGCTCGGTCACTTCCGCCTGGTGATCTGCCAATTCATCCACCAGATGAAGGTGTGTTTCTTCTCGCAGCAACGAGTGATGGGCATGCTGACCGTGTACTTCGATCAATAACTCGCTTAGCGCCTTCAGGTCCGCGGCCGTGCTGGCACTGCCGTTGATCCATGCTTTCGAGCGGCCGGAAGCCGTGACCACACGGCGCAGCAGGCAGTCTTCGGTATCGAGATTGCGTTCGGCAAGCCAGGCAGCGGCTGCAGGCAGTTCACGAATATCAAAACGTGCACTGATATCGGCCTGGGCGGCGCCATGGCGAATGCTGCCGGCATCAGCGCGTTCACCCAGGCACAGCGACAGGGCGCCAAGCAGGATGGACTTCCCGGCTCCGGTTTCGCCAGTGATGGCTGTCATGCCCTGATGAAACTCGAGCTCGAGGTGTTCAACGATGGCGTAGTGACGTATGGACAGTTGCGACAACATGAGCAGATCCTGTTGAAAATCACACTATGGCTTTTTATACAGTGGTTCTAGGCCGTATTCAATCCTCTACTTGAGGGAAAAGCGCGCATTCATTGCTCCTGGGCCTTGAGATTATCACCGGGCTGCCCCATCTATGCACCAAGCCGTTATCAGCCCGTATTACGTATTGCCATGCACGAAGGAGGACGCATGACCGACAAGTCCAGAACATCCATTGATGAAGAGATGCAGCGTGCCGAGCGTGATGCCGAGCCGCAGCGCATGGAGGATGAGCAGTCGCCGCTGACAGGTGAAACGATCGAGGAAGAGGCCCTTGAGCCGATCGATGGTGAACTGGAGGGGCAGGATATAGACCCGGAAGCTGATGTTCTCGCCGCACGCGTTGCCGAGCTTGAGGACCAGTTGAAGGCGTCTGAAGAAAAATCCCTGCGTGCCGCTGCCGAAGCGCAGAATGTTCGCCGCCGCTCCGACCAGGAAGTCGAGAAGGCTCGCAAGTTTGCACTCGAAAAGTTCGTGAAAGAGCTCCTGCCGGTTGTCGACAGCCTTGAAAAGGCGCTTGAAAGCATGCAGGAAGATGCTTCCGAGACACATCGCGAAGGTGTCTCGATGACGTTGAAAATGCAGGTGGATGCTCTGGCTCGGTTCGGTGTTGAACAGCTCGACCCCCACGGCGAACCGTTCGACCCGCAATACCATGAAGCCATGACCATGGTGCCGAACCCTGATGTAGAGCCGAATACCGTGATTGATGTCATGCAGAAAGGGTATCTGCTCAACGGCCGCCTGGTCCGTCCGGCAATGGTTGTGGTCAGCAAGGCCGCTGAATAGGAAAAAGGCCCTTGAAAGGGCAAATCCTGGCCCCATATACGCAAACAGACGCGCGGCAATGACCGCACATGATAGAAACGAATCAGCTTTGAGGTGGATACATGGGACGCATAATTGGTATTGACCTTGGTACAACCAACTCCTGTGTTGCTGTACTCGACGGCGACAAGACCAAGGTTATCGAAAACGCGGAAGGTACTCGTACCACGCCCTCCATCATCGCCTATGCCGATGATGGCGAAACACTGGTAGGTCAGGCGGCCAAGCGCCAGGCCGTGACCAACCCGAACAACACCCTGTACGCGGTCAAGCGTCTGATCGGCCGCAAGTTCAAGGATGATGTTGTTCAAAAGGACATCAAGATGGTGCCGTATTCCATCGTTGAAGCCGATAATGGCGATGCCTGGGTTCAGGTCAACGACAAGAAGATGGCCCCCCCGCAGATCAGTGCGGAAGTCCTGAAGAAAATGAAAAAGACCGCCGAGGATTACCTGGGCGAGGAAGTTACCGAAGCAGTCATTACCGTGCCGGCCTACTTCAACGATTCTCAGCGTCAGGCGACCAAGGATGCCGGCCGTATTGCCGGGCTTGAAGTCAAGCGCATCATCAATGAGCCGACAGCGGCAGCGCTGGCCTACGGTATGGATAACGCCCGTGGCGACAAGACTATTGCGGTCTATGACCTGGGTGGCGGTACCTTCGATATTTCCATTATCGAAGTCGCTGATGTTGACGGTGAAACGCAGTTTGAAGTTCTGGCTACCAACGGTGATACCTTCCTGGGTGGCGAAGACTTCGACATGAAGTTGATCGACTATCTTGTCGCTCAGTTCAAATCCGATTCCGGTATCGACCTGTCTGGCGACAGCCTGGCGATGCAGCGTCTGAAGGAAGCTGCTGAAAAGGCCAAGATCGAGCTGTCTTCCGCGCAGCAGACCGAAGTCAATCTGCCGTATATCACTGCTGACAATACAGGTCCGAAGCACCTGGCGGTCAAGGTGACGCGTGCCAAGCTCGAATCCATTGTCGAAGATCTGGTTCAGCGCTCTCTCGCGCCGTGTAAAACAGCCATGCAGGATGCCGGTCTCTCCAACAGCGAGATCGATGATGTCATTCTGGTCGGTGGCCAGACGCGCATGCCGATGGTTCAGAGCAAGGTCGCCGAGTTCTTTGGCAAGGAAGCGCGCAAGGACGTCAACCCGGACGAAGCTGTCGCCATGGGCGCGGCCATTCAGGGCGGTGTTCTGGGCGGTGACGTCAAGGACGTGCTGCTGCTGGACGTGACGCCGCTGACGCTGGGTATCGAAACGATGGGTGGTGTCATGACACCGCTGATCGAGAAGAACACCACGATTCCGACGAAGAAGACTCAGACCTTCTCTACGGCTGAAGACAATCAGACCGCGGTCACGATTCATGCGCTGCAGGGTGAGCGCAAACAGGCTGCCCAGAACAAGTCACTGGGTCGGTTCGATCTGTCCGATATCCCGCCGGCACAGCGTGGCGTTCCGCAGATCGAAGTAGCCTTTGATCTTGATGCCAACGGCATCCTGAACATCACGGCGAAGGACAAGGCAACCGGCAAGGAACAGTCGATCGTCATCAAGTCTTCCGGTGGTCTGTCTGACGAGGAAATCGATCAGATGGTCCGGGATGCAGAGCAGCACGAAGCAGAAGACAAGAAGTTCGAAGAGCTTGTCCAGCTTCGTAACCAGGCGGACGGTATGATCCACGCGTCTCGCAAGACGCTGGAAGAGTCCGGTGACAAGGCAACTGACGAAGAGCGTCAGGCGATTGAAACCGCGATTACCGAGCTTGAAGAAGCCCTGAAGGGTGACGATGCCGAAGCAATTCAGGCCAAGCTTGATGCGTTGACTGAAGCGTCCGGTACCCTGGCACAGAAAATGTATGCCGAGCAGGAAGGTGCTGAAGGTAATGCCGAGGCGGGCACTTCCGGTAAAAGCCAGAAAGCGGACGATGACGTAGTTGACGCCGAGTATGAAGAAGTCAACGACGATCAGAAAAAACAGTAAGGCGAGTCCGTTCTCGTAACACCGGCGCGGGAGCCATCACGACTCCCGCGTCGTTGTGTTTGAACCATGGTTCCGGAGGGCCGATGCTTCATGTCCAAACGTGATTATTACGAGGTGCTGGGCGTCGACCGCAGCGCCGACCAGAAGGAAATCAAGAAGGCTTATCGCCGACTTGCCCAGAAATACCATCCAGACCGAAATCCGGACGACAATACCGCGGCCGAGAAATTTCGCGAAGTTTCCGACGCCTATGAAGTACTGACTGACAGTGAAAAGCGTGCGGCCTATGACCAGTTCGGGCATGCCGGTGTGGATGGTCAGGCCGGTGGTGGCGGCTTCGGGGGTGGTGGCGCCGGAGGTTTTGGCGACATCTTTGGTGATGTCTTCGGCGATATCTTCGGAGGAGCCGGCGGTGGCCGCCGTAATCCGAACGCTCCGCAGCGTGGCAGTGACCTGCGTTACAACCTCGAGATCGAACTCGAGGAAGCGGTAGCCGGTACCAATGTGGATATTCGCGTTCCACGCCTGTCCGAGTGTGGCCATTGCCACGGCGATGGCGCCGAGCCGGGGACCAGCAAGAAATCCTGCTCCACCTGTAATGGCATCGGTCAGGTACGAATGCAGCAGGGCTTCTTTGCCGTTCAGCAGGCGTGTCCGACATGTCACGGTCGAGGTGAGATCGTCGAGACTCCCTGCCGCAAGTGTCATGGAGAAGGGCGCGTCAAGGAAACACGCACCCTGTCTGTCCGGATTCCGCCAGGTGTTGATACCGGCGATCGCATTCGCCTGAATGGCGAAGGGGAAGGGGGCGTCAATGGCGGCCCGGCAGGTGATCTGTATGTTCAGGTGTCGATCAAGGCGCACGATATCTTCGAACGTGATGGTCGTGACCTGTTCTGCGACGTGCCGATCAGCTTCGTGGATGCAACGCTTGGCGGTGAGCTTGAAGTGCCCACGCTTGAAGGGCGTGTGAAACTCAAGATTCCGGCTGAAACCCAGACCGGCAAGCTGTTCCGGCTGCGCGGCAAGGGAGTCAAGCCGGTACGCGGTGGCTCTCCGGGTGACCTGATCTGCAAGGTAGTGCTTGAAACCCCTGTCAATCTGAATGAAGACCAGAAGGAGCTGCTGCGCGGGTTCCAGGCCAGCCTGGAGGATACCGGTAGCCGTCATTCTCCACGCAAGAGTGGCTTCTTTGATGGTGTGAAGAAATTCTTTGATGACATGCGTTCATGAGCCCTGTCTTGAAGCCCATAAAAAACCCCGCGCAAGCGGGGTTTTTTATGAGTCAGTGAATCAGAATCAAGGCAGTGTCAGGTAGGAAGCACGATGCTGGGGTCTTCCTGTTCCGGCATGTGGGCCAATGCTCGAGAGCAGGCATCCGGTAGGATGATGTCGATAGCCAGCGGCAGGTGGTCCGAAAACAGCTGATCCAGAACCTGCACATTGGCAGTTTCCAGGCTTTTCGAAACAAGAATGTGATCCAGTGCCCGTTTGGGTTGCCAGGCTGGATAACTCAACAGTGCCTTGCCCGGTGACAGATCCATGGCGCTACAGAATCGCGTATGGGGCTTGAGCTGCTCAAGCGTGCAGTTCAGGTCCCCCAGCAGCACGACATGCCTTACCGGCTCGATCAAGGTGCTCAGGTAATCCAGCTGACGGTCGCGGGTGCGCTGTCCCAGTGCAAGGTGCACGGCGAAGACATGCAGTGCGTGTTCGCCATGACCGAAGGTCACATGGATGGCACCGCGACCCGGGGGGCCGGGTAGCCGGTGGTTTTCCACCCGTGTCATGGGGCGCTGGCTCAACACACCGTTGCTGTGCTTTGCCATATGACCGAAATTGCGATTCAACTGATGGCAGCAGTAATCAAAGCCGGCCTTTTTGGCCAGATACTCGGTCTGGTTGATATGGCCGGAGCGAAAGCTGCCGCCGTCCACTTCCTGCAGTGCCACCACGTCATAATCCTTCAGCACGTCGCTGATGAAATCGAGCCGCTTCTGACGCGTCGGATGTGGCAGGAGGTGCTGCCAGCTGCGCGTCAGGTAATGGCGGTAGGCATGCGTATGGATGCCTACCTGCAGGTTGAACGTCAACAGACGCAGACGCTGTCTGTCGTCTGAAGCACTGCCTTCCATCATGGAGTCTCGCCGTTTCGGATGTCGTCGATCAGTGATGAGGCGACAACCATCATGTTGTCCAGGCCGCCCGCACTGTTGGGAGTGATGACGTATTTACCGTTAATGACCAGTGCCGGAACGCCCATCAGCTTGTATGCGCGCATTTTGGCGTGCGCTTCGTTAATCTCGCTTTTAACGCCAAAGGAATTCAGCGCTTTCAGCGCGGCTTCCCTGCTGACCCCGTAATGGGTAAAGAAGTCGGCAATTTCACCGTCATCCGTCAGCTGCCTGCCGTCCTTATGGATAGCATCAAAGAAGTCATCGTGCATTTTTTTCTCGATGCCAAGCTCTTCGGCCGCATAATAGGCTGTGGCATGACGAACCCATGTACGGCCCATGGTGGCGGGAAGCAGCTCGAAGTTGACGTCATCCTTTTGATGGGCAACCCATTTTTCAAGCGCGGGGTTCAGGGCATAACAGTGCGGGCATCCGAACCAGAATACTTCCGTGACGTCGATCTTGCCGGCCGGGAGATCGGTTGGAACCGGTTCGTCGAGCACCTTGTAATCCTTTCCGGCGACAGGCTGAGCGGCGAAGGCCATCGAGGCCAGCGTCAGGCCGAACACCAGGGTCAGCAGCTTTTTGATCATCCGTGGAGCTCCGTTAGTAGGGACAATAAACCTTGTTTAGAGCGGGAAGAGATATGACAAGTTCCTCCCGACCCGAATTATCCTACCCGGGAAGTCTCTTCGGTGCGAGATGGATCCTGCCCCGTTATCCGGTCCTTGCTGGTATACTGGCCGGCATACGTCTGGCTTAGCCTTGTTGACCATCTTCTGCAGGATCCTGTTCATGCCCTCCACGTCCATCAATTATCGTCAGGCCCGCTTTGTGCACAGTGCCCCGACCCTGGCCCTGTGCCTGGAGGATACTGGCGCGGAGGTCGCGTTTGCCGGGCGATCAAATGCCGGTAAATCCAGTGCCATCAATACCTTGACGCAGCAGCGTGCACTGGCGAGAACGTCCAGGACACCAGGGCGTACCCAGCTGATCAACTTCTTTGCGCTGAATGAGGATGTCACGCTTCGGCTGGTCGACCTGCCTGGCTATGGATACGCCAAGGTGCCGGAGAAGGTAAAGCTGGAGTGGCAGCGCCATCTGTCGGATTATCTTCAGCGTCGCAGTTCCCTCAAGGGGCTGGTGCTGCTGATGGACGTACGCCATCCGCTCACCGAATTTGATCAGATGATGCTGTCCTGGGCAGACAAGGCAGACATGCCCGTTCACATCCTGTTGACCAAGGCAGACAAGTTGAAGCGCGGCCCCGCGGCGGCCAGCCTGCAGAAGGTGCGGCATGCCCTCAGGGAATGGGAGGATCTGGTGAGCGTACAGCTGTTTTCCGCCCTTAAGAAGGACGGTGTTGAAACGCTTTCCGCTACGCTGGATCGCTGGCTGGCCAGCGAAGACTGAGCTGACCTAGAACACGTAGGTACGACCCGTGGCAGGGTAGCGATACGTCGCTGCGTTGCCTTCCTGGTTGAACAGGGCGGCAGGCTCATCCTGGCCATGTCGAGCCGTCAGTGGTGCAGGAGTCGACGGTGTCTCGGCTTGCCTGTAAGAAGGGTGCAGGGTCAGGTGAGGAGCCGGCTGGCGCGGATAGTTGACATGCAGCGCGTCCGGCTGCGACGCGCGATCGGCACGCACCAGCACTAGTGCCAGAGCAATGCCAAGCGCGCTGACGATCAACAGTAAACCGGTCAACGGAAGCAGGCGCATCAGTACCTCGAACCAGCAGGAAAGTAGATATGTAGTGTACAAGTGTCAGCCAGGTTCCTGCTGATAACAAGTCATCGATAACCACGATCCGGTGAATTACTGCGTCAGAGCCTCGATCACATACGGCAGTTCCCGTACATGCGCCAACCGGTGCAGCCGAGGATGCTCGATCGGTGACCCACTGCCGCGTCGGTCGATCCAGGCCACGTTCATGCCAAGCCTCAACGCCGGCAGTGCATCTTCCTTCCATGAATCACCGACATGAAGTGACTCGCCTGCTGTTGCCCTCATGCGGGCCAGCGCGGCAAGAAAGGCGCGTGCATCCGGCTTGGGGGCGTGTATTTCTCCGGCATTGATCACAACGTCAAACAGCGTGGCATCCACGACTCGGCGCACATCTACATTGCCATTGGTTATGGCGCCAAGTCGGTAGTTTTCTGCCAGTGTTTCGAGCAGGGGCAGCGACTCATCATACAGTGTCACCTCATGGCGTAATGTCAGCATGTAGTCGATCGTCTCCGCGACCAGCCTGCGGGCGTCATGATCGGGCAGCCCGTGATCCTGAAGTATCGACAACAGCGCCTCATGGCGCAGAAAGGTGAAATCGCCCCGGCGCAGGGGATAGCGCTGTGCCATGGCTTCGCGGCGAGCGACATACTCGGAGAGCGGAAAGCGCTCGGCATGATGTGCCTGCTGATCGAGCCAGTCGTAGTGAACCTGTTCGGTGCGGGCCATGACCGGGCCGTTGTCCCACAGCGTGTCATCAAGATCGAAGGTAATGGCTTTCAGCATGGTCACGTTTCCTTTTTGGTCGGGCGTTTGCGTGCCCGCGGGTGCGTCTTGTCATAAACGTCAGTCAGGTGCTGCCAGTCAAGCCGCGTATAAATCTGGGTCGTCGACAAATGGGCATGCCCCAGCAGTTCCTGCACACCGCGCAGGTCCTGGCTGGATTCCAGCAGATGGCTGGCGAAGCTGTGGCGAAGCCGGTGCGGGTGCAGGTGTTCCGGCAGGCCCCGCTCGACGGCCAGTCGGGCCAGGCGCAGCTGCACGCTGCGAGGGCTCAGTCGGGTGCCATGGCGGCCGACAAACAGCGCAGTCTGTTTATCCTCGGCCAGCAGGGCACGATGAACCAGCCAGCAGTCCAGTGCCTGGCGGGCTCGCTGCCCCAGTGGCAGTTGGCGCGGCTTGTTGCCCTTGCCACGAACGCGCAATCGAGTGGCTTCCAGATGATTCACATCCAGCCCGGTGAGTTCTGCCAGACGAAGGCCGGATGAATAGAAAAGCTCGACCATGGCCTGGTCGCGGCAGGCCAGAGGATCATTCTCATCCACCGGTGTGTCCAGAAAATGGCTCAGAAGATCGATATCCACCGGTCTTGGCAGCGGGCGTTTTGCGCGCGGAGCATCCAGCAGGCGGGCAGGGTTGCTGGCCAGTAACTGCTGATCAACCAGACTGTCACAAAAGCCGCGCAGGGTTGCCAGACGCCGCGCCAGGCTTCGAGGCGACAGGCCACGTGTACGCTCACGCCCAAGGAAACGACGCAGGTGAGTGGTGGTCAGTGCGGACCACTGTTCAAGGCCTTCCTCTTCAAGCCCCTTGACGAGGGCCTGCAGGTCCTGCCTGTAGGCCGCCACGGTCGCCGGGCTATGCCGATGAGCCAGCTGTTCAAGCCAGTCAGTACACAGGGAATGAAGGTCTGCGGTCATGAAAGCATCCGGGTCAGCAGTCGTGCGGTAATGTCGCCAATAAACCCGAAGCCTGAACGGTCAAGCCGGTCGGTATCAAGGCATAGCAGCCAGCCATCTTCTGCGCCCAGTGGCAGTGACATCAACAGCACCCTGGCCGGCCCTTCGGGTGCGCCAGGCAGTAGTAGACGAGCCTGCTGAGTCGTGAGGGTGAGTCGCTGGACCGGGCCATCTGTCAGAAGGCTTCTGAACCGCTGAGAGATCACCAGGTTAGCCGCGTGGCTGGGAGGGTAGCAGGGGGCGCTGGAGCAGTGTGGCCGCCACAGGGCGGTGGCTTCGCTATTGAACAGCTCCGCCAGGTGCATTGCCAGTTGCTGACCAAGCGCGTCGGGTGATTCAGCTTCCAGCAGGGTCAGCACCAGCATCCTGAGCCGTTGCTGGCGGCCCTGATCCTGGCGTGTTCCGACGCAAAAGCTTGAAAGGCCGGCACTGCTTTGTTGCTCGCGCTGCTGTAGTCTGGCCAGTTGATATTCCCGTATCGGTACGGCGTGGCCGTGGACCGGATGTGGAAGATCAAGCTGATCAAGCAGCGCTTCCCGTGTCTCGAAAAAATCAGGATGCGTTTCCAGCCAGGCGGCTACCTGCGCTGCCGTGAGCATGTCCGGCATGGGGTCTCCTAAAGAGGGATGCGTCCTTCAAAAACGCGCTCGGCAGGTCCGGTCATGATGACGCTATGGCCTTCACCGGCCCATTCAAGTGTCAGTTGTCCGCCGGGCAGATCGATATTGACCGGGCTCTCGAGCACTCCCTGTTGAATACCGGCAACCGCTGCCGCACAGGCCCCCGTGCCACAGGCGCGGGTTTCACCGACGCCCCGCTCAAAGACCCTCAGTCGGGCATGTTGAGTGGAAAGCACTTCCAGAAAGCCGACATTTACACGCCGTGGAAAGCGGTGGTGGCGCTCAAGCAGCGGCCCCAGTGTGGTCACTGGTGCAGTATCCACGCTGTCGACCATGACTACGGCATGAGGATTGCCCATCGAGATTGCGCTCAGCGATACGGTGCCCTGCTCGGTTTCCACCTCGTAGCTCAGTGACTGCATCTCGGCATGAAAGGGAATCTCGGCCGGGGCCAGCCGAGGCGGACCCATGTCGACCCGAACCCGGGCATCATCAGTCAGACTCAGCAACATTGGCCCGCCCGCGGTTTCGACGCGGATATCACGCTTGGCGGTCAGCTGGTTATCGACCACAAACCGGGCAAAACAGCGCGCACCGTTACCGCAGTTTTCCACTTCGCTGCCATCGGCGTTGAAGATGCGGTAGCGAAAATCCATGTCCGGATGCGTGGGTGGCTCGACCAGCAGCAACTGATCAAAGCCGATGCCGGTATGTCGATTGGCCCACTCGCTGATCTTCTGGGCGGGCAGGCGAGCGCGCTGGGTCACCAAGTCAACGACCATGAAGTCGTTGCCCAGACCATGCATTTTCCAGAACCGCAACAGCATCAGGCCTGCTCCTCCGGCAGAAGGCTTTCACCGGCCCACAGCTCCTCAAGGGTTTCCCGCTCGCGGATCAGATACATCGCATCGCCATCCACCATTACTTCGGCGGGCCGGGGACGCGCATTGTAATTGGATGCCATGGCAAACCCATAGGCACCGGCAGACTGGACGGCCAGCAGGTCACCTTCAGCAATGGCCAGCGTGCGGTCCTTGCCGAGGAAGTCGCCGGATTCGCACACCGGGCCCACCACGTCATAGGTCTGGCTGTCGCGAGGCGTGCGTGTGTCGACCGGCACTATGCCCTGCCACGCCTGATAGAGCGACGGGCGGATCAGGTCATTCATGCCTGCATCAACAATGGCAAAGTGCCTGGTTTCACCGGGCTTGAGGTATTCGACCCGAGTCAGCATGACGCCAGCGTTGGCCGCGATGGAGCGGCCGGGTTCGAAAATCAGCTCCAGAGTATCGTCGTCCAGATGCTCGAGCAGGGCATTGATGTAATCCGCCGTGGCCGGTGGTGTTTCTCCCTGATAGTTCACGCCCAGACCGCCACCAAGATCAAGGTGCTTGAGCATGATGCCGTGCTCGGCCAGGGTGGCCATCAGCACCTTCAGCCGGTCCAGCGCATCAATAAAGGGGGCGATATCGGTCAGTTGGGAGCCGATATGGCAATCGAGCCCGATTGGCTGTACGTATGGCAGTGCCTGGGCACGCTGATAGGTCTCAAGGGCATGATCGATCGCGATACCGAACTTGTTGTCCTTGAGGCCGGTGGAAATGTAGGGATGCGTGCCGGCATCGACGTCCGGATTGACCCGCAGCGACACCGGGGCAATCCTGCCCATGTTGCCGGCTACTTCGTTGAGTCGCTCAAGCTCGGCAGTGGATTCGACATTGAAGCACTTGATGCCAACCTCCAGCGCGCGGGCCATTTCCTCGGCCTGCTTGGCAACGCCCGAGAAGACGATACGAGAAGGGTCGCCGCCGGCGGCCAGAACACGCTCGAGTTCCCCGGCGGAAACGATATCGAATCCCGCACCGAGGCGGGCCAGTACATCAAGCACGGCCAGGTTCGAATTGCTTTTGACGGCGTAGCAGATCAGGTGTGCCCGGCCTGCCAGAGGGTCCTGATAGCCCTTGAAATGGGCGGTCAGTGCGGCGCGGGAATACACGTAGCAGGGGGTGCCGACCTGGTCGGCCACATCCTCAAGGGCGACGGACTCCGCAAAAAGCCGACCTCCCCGATAGTCAAATGCGCTCATTGTCGGGCCTCCGCAGGGGCTGCTGTGGTATCGCCATCGGCATTGCCGCGGGTGTCATTACCGCTGTCGGCCGGCTGGTCATCGGCCTGCGCTGGCTCGGACTGCTGCTCATAGGCATGCTGCGGGTCGTATTTCTCGGCGGCCTGCTCATCGTTTGGCATGTAAAGCGGACCTTTTTGACCACACCCGGCCAATACCAGGGTGGCCAGCAACAGGGGAATGAGGCGTGTCATTGTGCACCTCCTGCATGGGCTGCCTTCAGCGCATCCCGGGCGCGCTGGGCGCTGGCGCGAACCTGATGAGGCGCGGTGCCGCCGATATGATTTCGGGCTGCTACAGAGCCTTCCAGCGTCAGCACGTCAAAGACATCTTCATGAATATCGCTGGAGAACTGTCGGAGTTCTTCCAGTGTCATGTCGGACAGGTCCTTGCCCTGTTTGATGCCGTAGGCGACCGAGGTGCCCACGATCTCATGAGCATCCCGAAAGGCGACACCGGCGCGGACAAGATAATCAGCCAGATCGGTGGCCGTCGAGAACCCCTTGCGGGCCGCCTCGTACATGGAGGTCTTCTTCGGCTCGATGGCCGGGATCATGTCAGCGAAGGCGCGCAGGCATCCCTTGACCGTATCGACGCTGTCGAACAGGGGTTCCTTGTCTTCCTGATTGTCCTTGTTATAGGCCAGTGGCTGGGATTTCATCAGGGTCAGCAGGCTCATCAGGTGGCCGTAGACACGCCCGGTCTTGCCGCGTACCAGTTCAGGCACGTCCGGGTTTTTCTTCTGCGGCATGATGGAGGAGCCGGTGCAGAACCGGTCCGGCAGATCGATGAAGTCAAACTGAGCGCTGGACCACAGCACCAGCTCTTCACTGATGCGGGACATGTGCATCAGCAGGATGCTGGCAAAGCTTGTAAATTCGATGGCGAAATCACGATCACTGACCGCATCGAGAGAGTTTTCGGCCGGACGATCAAAACCGAGCAGCTCAGCCGTGACGTGACGGTCGATCGGGTAGGTGGTGCCAGCCAGCGCAGCCGCGCCAAGAGGCAGGATATTGACGCGGCGACGGCAGTCCATCAGTCGCTCGTGGTCGCGAGTGATCATTTCCTGCCACGCCAGAACATGATGACCGAAGGTGACGGGCTGCGCGGTCTGCAGGTGTGTAAAGCCTGGCATGATGGTGTCAGCGTGACGGTCCGCCAGTTCGATCATGCCTTCACGCAGGCGACCTAGCTCGCTGCCGATGGCATCGATTTCATCGCGCAGGTAAAGGCGAATATCCGTGGCGATCTGGTCGTTGCGAGAGCGGCCGGTATGCAGTTTCTTGCCGGTGATTCCAATCTTGTCGGTCAGCCGGGCTTCGATGTTCATGTGGATGTCTTCAAGTTCCACGGACCATTCGATGTTGCCGGCCTCGATATCGCGTTCGATATCGTTCAGCCCTTCAACGATGGCGTCGCGCTCATCATCGGTCAGTACGCCAACCCGGGCCAGCATGGTGGCGTGAGCGATCGAGCCGCGAATATCGTGATGGTACAGGCGCTGGTCAAACCCGATGGAGGCAGTAAATGCAGCGACAAACGCGTCAGTGGGTTCACTGAAGCGTCCGCCCCAGGACTGATTGGTCTGTTGAGTCATGGCGGCTGAATATTCCTGATAATGACAAGTGACAGAGCGCGACGGCCGAGTCGCACCGGATGCGTTCGAGTGTATCAGACTCCGTGGTCAGGCTCTGCCCTTCGGGCAACGTTGAACCGTGTGGTGGTTTTTAGCAGGCGGAGGGTGCTTTATGATAGTCGTCCTGCTTGATTACCGACTCTGGAGTCCCTGTGTCTGACATGCCGCTATCTCATCTGCGTATTGCTACCCGCAAAAGCCCGCTGGCCCTGTGGCAGGCGGAACACGTCAAGGCGCGGCTGGAGGCGCTGCACCCCGGGCTTCTGGTAGAGCTGGTGGCACTTTCAACCCGGGGGGACAAGATCCTGGACACGCCGCTGGCAAAAATCGGTGGCAAGGCCTTGTTCGTCAAGGAGCTTGAAGAGGCCATGATGGACGGCCGCGCCGATATCGCAGTGCATTCCATGAAGGATGTCCCGATGCATTTCCCGGAAGGGCTGGGCCTTGCGGTCATCATGGACCGCGGTGCACCCACCGATGCGTTTGTTTCCAATGAAGTGTCGGAGCTTGAGGCCCTGCCGCTGGGGGCCTGCGTGGGGACGTCCAGCCTTCGGCGCGGGCTGCAGATCAAGTCACTGCGCCCGGACCTTGTCATTGAAAGTCTGCGGGGCAATGTGCAGACGCGACTGTCCAAACTCGATAGCGGAGAGTTCAATGCCATCGTACTGGCGACTTCCGGCTTGCAGCGGGTGGGGCTGGAAGGGCGCATTACCAGCGAGTTCGTGCCAGAGCAGCTCCTGCCGGCCTGTGGCCAGGGTGCGCTGGGAATCGAATGTCGTCTGGCGGATGATCAGGTTCGTGCCCTGATTGCGCCGCTTGTCGATGCACCAACGACTAGCTGTGTGCTTGCCGAACGTGCGATGAATACGCATCTCGAAGGCGGGTGTCAGGTACCAATCGGCGGCTTTGCCCTGCTGGAAGATGAAGGACAGACCCTGTGGCTGCGTGGGCTGGTGGGCGCGCCGGACGGCTCACAGGTGCTGCGTGCCCAGGCCCGTGGCCCGGCAGAGGCACCTGAGGCGCTGGGCGTTCAGGTCGCTGATGCGCTGCTGGCCCAGGGGGCTGGTGCGATTCTGGAAGATGTTTATGGCACGCGCTGATCTGCCGGTGGTCATTGCGCGTCCGGGAGCGCGCGCCGAAGCGCTGGATGCTGCGCTTCGGGCTGACGGGCATGCGATCGAGCAGCTCAATATCATGTCATTGTCCCCCCTGGACGACGAGGAGGGCGCCATCCGGCGCCGCCTGCTGGATCTGGATCTTTATCGCCAGGTGATCTGCACGAGCCCCTTCGCCGCGCAGTGCCTGGTCGAGCAGATCGAGGCAGTCTGGCCTCAGCTGCCGGTCGGTATCGAGTATCTGGCAACCGGTACCAGCACCGCCGATGTCCTGGCCGACGGGCTGTCGGTGGACGTGTCCTTTCCGCCCATGGGCAGTGGCAGTGCCAGTGAGGCATTGTTGGCATTGCCTACCCTGGCGGCTGATAATGTCAGCGGTCACCGTATTCTGCTGGCCGGTGGTCAGGGCGGGCGCCCACTTCTGCACGAAACGCTGATGCAGCGCGGCGCGAGTGTCGATACACTGGCACTTTACCGGCGTCAGCTTCATGAGCCCGAGCTGACGCACCAGCACCTGCTGTCGGAAGGGCGCTTTTCTGCACTGGTATTGACCAGCGCGGAACAGCTTGAGCATCTTCTGGTATGGTGTGACAGGCAAACGTTTTCACGCCCGCTGGTCGTTTCCAGCGAGCGATTGGCTACACTGGCTTACACGCACGGATTTGATACCGTCATGGTGGCCGGAGACGCCTCCCCGAATGCATTGAGCGCAGCCGTGGCCCGCGCTTGTAGCGCCTTCTAACCTTGATAAAGGCTAGTGATACATGAGCAAGCAAGAACACGACAAAGACGACAACACCGCTTCCTCTCGGCCCGACGGCTCGTCTGCGTCGACCCCGCCTGCCCGGGCGCCGGATACGGCAGGCCCTGCTTCGCCCGAGGACAGGAGCGACAAGGTCTCGGGCACCTCCGGGTCTGATACCACGGCCTCAGCATCCGGTGCGGCCGCTTCCGCCAGTGCCGGGACAGGCACGTCGTCCAAATCCTCATCCCGCCCCGGAGCCAGCGGAGCCAACACGCCTCCGCGCGGTACGGGAAAAGGCAGCGGCAGTGGCAGCAATGGTGGTGGCCACGGTACGTCGTCTTCCGGAAAGGGCAGCAAGGCCCTCATGGTCGTGCTGATTATCCTGTTGTTGATTGTTCTTGCCGCCATGGGCTGGGGTGGCTGGCAGCTGATGCAGCAGAAACAGACGGTTGCAACGCTTGAGCAGCAGATCCCGCAGCAGGATGAAACGCTGACGCGGCGCCTGTCGGCACAGCAGAAGAAAATTGATGAGCTTCAGAATTCCCTCAAGGAAGCGAGCGCCACACAGGACAAGGTGCTTGATGAACTGAGTGCATCACAGCAAACCGACTCCCGCGAGTGGCTCTATGCAGAAGTCGAGTATCTGCTTCGTCTTGCCAATCAGCGCCTCCAGCTCGAGCGTGATGTCAGCGGCGCCTATGCCCTGCTGAAAAGTGCTGATGAGCGCCTCCAGCAGGCAGACAACCCCGCCTTTACCCCGGTGCGTCGTCAGATTCGTTCCGGCATGGCGGCACTCGATGCGGTGCCCAGCGTGGATGAAACGGGTCTTTATCTGGCGCTGGCTGCCGAGGCAGAGCAGTTCCAGACGCTGCCGCTGGCTCAGGATACTCAGGCCCTGTCTGCGAAGGTGGATGACGGTTCATTCTACGGCGGTGACTGGCGTGACCAGCTGGCACGGCTTGGGAATCAGCTCAAGGATCTGGTGACGGTACGTCATCATGATGAAGCGCTTGAAGCACTGATCACGCCGTCCCAGGAAGGTTATCTGCGTCAGAACGTCCGCCTGATGCTCGAGCAGGCGCAACTGGCACTGCTCAAGGGGCAGCCGCAGGTGTATCAGCAGGGCATCAGCCGGGCACGTGACATGGTGAAGGCCTACTACAAGACCGATGATGACCGTGTGCGTACGGCGCTGTCTCGCCTTGATGAGCTGGCCAATGAAACCATTCGCCCTGACCTGCCCGATGTCAGCGGCTCACTCAATACACTGCGTGACATCATGCAGCGGCGCTATGACCAGCAAGGAGCGGTCGAATGAGAAAACTGATTCTCTTCATCGTCATCGGGCTGGCAGTAGGTGCGCTGCTGGGTCAGTTGATGCTGTCGACGCCAGGTTATTTTCTTGTACGTGTCGGTGATACGTCAGTCCAGACGTCCTTCTGGTTTGGGCTGATCCTTGTGCTGGTCGCCTTCCTGGTCTTCTACATGGTACTGCGCCTGTTGCTGCAGCTGCGCCGCCCGGTTGGCCGGATAAAGCGCTGGAATCATCGCACACGTAATCGTCAGGCCATGGACCGCACGGTAAAGGGCCTGGTTGATCTTGCCGAGGGACGCTGGAAAAAGGCGGAAAAATCCCTGACGCGTGCTGCCGATGACTCCTCTGCACCGATGGTGAACTACCTGTCCGCAGCGCTTGCCGCTCATTACCAGGGACGGTACGACCAGTCCGAAACACTGCTGAAAAAGGCTCATCACAGTACGGAAGGGTCTGATACTGCCGTTTCCCTGGTGCATGCACAGTTGATGCTGGACCGAGAACAGAACGAACAGGCCGTTGCCACACTGACCCGTCTTGAAAAACAGCTGCCGGAGCATCCCCAGGTACTCAAGATGCTCAAGCAGGCGTACGTGGGTGTCGGTGACTGGGATAATCTGCGTCGTCTGCTGCCGCGCCTTGAGCGCCACAATCTGATGACCGATGAAGAGCGAGTGCTTCTTGAGCGTAATGCCTACATGTCCTCGCTTCGTGATGCCTCGGGGGATTACCGTCGGCTGGATGAGGTGCGCCAGTTGTGGGATGAAATGCCCGATACACTGCGCAATGATCCGGACATGGTCTTGATGTATGTCGAATCGCTTTACAAGGCCGGCGAAGAAAACCAGGCCGAGCGCCTGCTGCGTCAGACGCTGAAGGAGCAGTGGCATTCCGCTCTGATCCTGCGTTACGGCCTGCTGGATGTGGACGCCAGCCGTCAGCTCCAGCACGCCGAGAAATGGGCCGAAGAGCGGCCACAGGACCCTGACCTGATGCTTACCCTGGGGCGTTTGTCCCTCCGCAATGCCTACTGGGGCAAGGCGCAGGAGTACTTCGAGTCAAGCTATCGTGTCCATCCAGGCAGTACTGTCTGCGCTGAACTTGCCCGCCTTTATTCCAGCATGGGTGAGCCGGCGAAAAGTCAGAAGTACTACCAGCAGAGCGTCAGTATGCTGCATGAGAAGCTGCCGGCCCTGCCGCAGCCCTCATCAGCCGCCGGTCACTGATGACTGTCGACTCCTCTGGTATGGCCCCGCCCTTGTGCGGGGCTTTTTTTATCACGTGATCCATGCAAGGCGATGCGCGTGAGGCTACCTTAAGTGTCAGTCAAGAATCCAACGTGCTCCAGGGGAATGCCATGTATCAACGTCATTTTTTCATTGCGCTGGCCGTGTCCTTTATCGGTCTTGCGATAACGGGCCTTTTTCATCCGGCCTGGAATGTGCTGTGGGTGGTCTGGCTGGGGGTGGCTGCACTCGGCATATATGATCTTCGCTGCCACCACAGTGTGTTGAGCAATTATCCGGTCATCGGCCATTTAAGGTATTTGATGGAGTTTGTGCGGCCCGAGTTGCGCCAGTATTTCTTTGAATCCGATTCCAGTGGCCGGCCCTTCAATCGAGAGCAGCGCGAACTGATCAACCACCGCGCTGCCGGCGGATCAGACGCGATGCCCTTTGGTACGCTCAGGGATATCGATGCCGCCGGGTATGACTACTCGATGCACTCCCTGGCACCGAAAAATGTGGACAGCGCCTTTGGTCGAGTCGTGGTCGGTGGGGCGCAATGCACCAAACCCTACAATTCTTCCATATTCAATATCTCCGGCATGAGTTTCGGAGCACTGTCGGGCAATGCCATTCTGGCAATGAACAAGGGTGCCAGGGCCGGCGGCTTTGCTCATGACACTGGAGAGGGGGCCATCAGCCCCTACCATGAACGCCATGGAGGCGATCTGATCTGGCAGCTGGGTACCGGTTATTTTGGCTGTCGCACGAAGGAGGGCCGGTTTGACCCGGATCTGTTCAAGGAGAAGGCCTGTAGTGATCAGGTCAGGATGATCGAGGTCAAGCTGTCCCAGGGGGCCAAGCCGTCTCATGGCGGATTATTGCCCGGCGCCAAGGTCAACGACGAGATTGCTGAAACGCGGCGGATCGAGGCAGGACAGGACTGTGAGTCCCCCGCATCGCACCCGGAGTTTTCAACGCCCGGGGGGCTGCTTGAATTTGTTGCAAGGCTGCGTGAGCTGAGCGGCGGCAAGCCGACGGGGTTCAAGCTGTGCATCGGGCAGCGAAGCGAGTTTCTGAGTATCTGCAAGGCCATGCTCGATACCGGTATCCTCCCCGATTTCATTACCGTGGACGGGGCCGAGGGAGGAACCGGGGCCGCACCGACAGAGTTTTCCGACAGCCTTGGTCTTTATATCAATGAAGCACTGCCCTTTGTACATCAGGCGCTGACAGGCTGTGGGCTGCGGGATCAGATTCGGGTGATTGCCAGCGGCAAGGTGGCACTGGGCTATGACATGGTGGTCAAGCACGCCCTCGGGGCTGATATCTGCCATGCCGCACGTCCCTTCATGTTTGCGGTCGGGTGCATTCAGTCGCGTCGCTGTCATACCAATCAGTGTCCGACCGGCGTAGCGACTCAGGATCCTCGCCGCTCTCGGGCGCTGGATGTAGAAGACAAGTCCAAACGCGTGACCCGGTATCACGAAGCCACCGTGGCGTCGTTTTTCAATATGGTCGGCGCGATGGGGTTATCGTCGCCGAAGGAGCTGACGCCGGCGATGGTTCAGCACCGCACCCAGTTTGCGCCGGCCAGACCCTGGAGCGATATCATAGGCCCCTGTCCGGCCCCGGGGCAGCTGCTTGATGACAGCGAGCGCCCCGAAGCGTGGTCGGCCTGCTGGTCGGCGGCCTCGGCTGACCGGTTCTAGTCGGCGGCGGGCAAGGCCTCGGCCATGATGCGTGAAAGCCTGGGGGAGAAGGTCAGGGTGCCGGCCAGCTGATGGCCATGCGCTGACATCTTGGCCCAGGTTCTGGCCAGAATGCGTCCAAGCTTGTCGTCATCGTGTTCCTCGGCAAAGGCCTCGACGTAATGGTCCAGAAAGGCCAGTGCGATGGTATCTTCCAGCGCCTGCATCTCGGGGTTGGTCTTGATGTTCTGCTTCAGGATCAATGCACTGATTCGCCCGATCTCATCTGCCGTTACACCTTCTTCCGACAGTAGTTCGGCGACCAGACTGGCCTGGCGTTTTTGAAGGTCCGTACGCCAGGCATGGTAGCCGGGACGGGTCATCGGATAGTCTTCGCGCGGACTTTCCCAGCGGCGAAAATGCTGGGCGCGGGCAGCAATTCGAAGCTCGGCATCGGCGTCAGGTGCAACGCGTTCAAGCCACTCACTCATACGGCGTGCATAGGCCAGCTCATAAGGGGTGTCTGAGGCCTTGTCCTGGCGTGGATCGCAGGCGTGGGCGTCATCAATGGCAGCCATGATGCGGCCATACTGGTGCTGGTTCATGGAACAGGAATCTCCAGGCTGAAAACAGATAATACACACGGAATCATGATCGAACGTTGGCGGGTCGCGGGGGTGTCAGGGTGGCGGGCGTCTCTTCGGCAGAGCCTGTCAGCGTAGCATCCAGCCAGGTACCGCGTGAAAACCAGACCAGCGTGATCAGGGCAATCACTACGTTGGTGACCGGAAATGTCCACCACAGCCCGTCGCTGCCCAGCAGCGCATCTCGGGATAATACCAGTGCCAGCGGGAACTGCAGCAGCCACTGGGAAATCAGGGTCAATATCATGGCCGCCGTGGTCTTTCCCGCGGCCCGGAAGGCGCCGGTCAATGCCATCTGTAACCCCATGAAGCCAAAGGTCAGCGATACCGTACGCAAAAACCGTGCGCCGTGTTCGATGACCTGCGGGTCCGAGGGAACAAAAAATCCGACCAGTGCTGGCGCACCCAGAAATACGGCCAGTCCTACTGCCGAGAGGCCTGCGAACGCAATGATCCCACTGAGTCTGGCGACATGACGTGCCCGCTCAAGCTGGCCTGCACCAATGTTCTGTCCCACGACGGCTGCCGTGGACATGGACAAGCCCAGCGCCGGAATCACGATAAAGCCCAGTACATTCATGCCTACGCCATATGCCGCGGTCACGGTGGCGCCGAACCCGGTCACCAGCACAACCATCACGTTCATGGCCAGCGCGCGTGCCGACAGCTCGATCGACGAGGGAATGCCCAGTCTCAGGGCCTGCCGAATCAGCAGCGTGTCTGGTTTCAGGTGATGCCACTGCAGGTGAATGCCCTGATAGCCGCGCCACATCAGTATCACGCCGGTCGTGAAGGCAAGGCACTGGGTCAGCAGGGTGACCAGTGCGGCTCCGGCAATGCCCATGGCCGGGATGGGCCCGGCACCGAAAATGAACAGTGGATCCAGGACGCTGTTGAGCGCCACTGTCGTGGCCACGATATAAAGTGGCATGCGTACATCGCCGATTCCGCGCATCAAGGCCTGAAACATGGAAAAGCCGAAGGTGAATACCACGCCGGACAGTGCGTATCGTAAAAAGGACAGCGCCCCCTCGCGCACCTGCGGGGCTACCCCCAGCATGTCCAGCAGGGTGGGGGCCAGAAGATGACCCAGCAGCGACAGGGCCAGCGAAACCACGACCACCATGATCAGTGTCTGACCGGCCACCCGGTTGACGTCACGCTGGCGGCCGGCGCCGCTGTACTGCGCCACCAGTGTGGAGCCGGCCACGCTGAGCCCTGAGCCAATGGCGAACAGCAGGAAGATCAATGGTGTACTGATGGAGACGGAAGCCACGGCATCCCCTCCCAGCCGGCCGATCCAGAAGGCATCAATGAGCTGATAGGCTGACTGGAGGATATTGGCCAGTACGATCGGTATGGCCAGCTTGAGCAGCGAGCCGGCAACGGAGCCTTCAGTCAGTCGTGAGGCAGAACGGGTGGGCAAGACGCACCTCGGTCGAGTGTCAGACGGGGCAGCGCAGGGCATGGAACATGACGCGCCACAGACCCCCATGATATCAGGTCAGATACGCCGGTGAGATGATCGTGCGATACAGGCGGCGAAATACCAGGTTGTTTTCTATGCTTCATGAGAATGGTTCGAGGGAATGAACATTACTACTCGAGTGCCTTCGACACTTGATCCAAAGGAGAAGCTTCATGAAACGCATTGCAGGAACACTGGTAATTTGCCTTGGACTGGGTAGTGCAGCGCAGGCAATGGCCTTTGACATGAACAAGGCGGCCGAAGAAGGAATGGATCTGTCCAGGGGCAGCCACGAGTTGACCACCGAAGCGGAGGTGTCTCCGGCGCGTCTGGCATCGATCATGACCGGCACGACGGAGGGCAATCTGGCAGAGGCGGCGTCCATGACCTCCTTTCTGAGTCAGAAACTGGATGTGTCTCCGGTGCAGGCAGCCGGCGGTGCGGCATCCCTGTTGACTCAGGCTCGCAACAGGTTGACGTCGGACCAGTTCAACCAGCTTATCAATCAGGCGCCGGCGGTGACCGGTCTGCTCGCCAGCGCCCGTGCCGGTGACATGTCGGAGCTGATGGCCCCCCTGTCCGCGGATGCATCATCAAGCGCGAATGCCAGTGACCGGGATGCCCTGAGCGCCGTGTTCTCCAATCTTGGAATGGATGCGTCCATGGTCGATCAGTTCGGCCCGGCCATGCTGGCCTGGTTCAGTCAGTCTGGCGTGTCATCTTCACTGACAAACTCGCTGTCGAGCATCTGGGGCAACGTTTCCCGATAAGCACCATGTTCGCGTGATGCAGTTGATGACGCTCCATGCCTTGCGGCATGGAGCGTTTTTCTGCCTGCCCGGTAGGGCCACTACCCTGCAGACAGCATCGTTCGTGCAGGATACGGTCAGGGGCCGGACATAAAAAAACGCCATTCATGGAATGGCGCTGATAATGACCGTGACTAGCTTGATGAGGAGGTGCCCATCGGACCTGAATCCGTGTGAGCCGGGTAATCAACCCGCACACAAGGATAATCCGGTGCAAATGTGTTTTCAAGTCATTTGATATTGTTTTTCATTTGAGTTTTTTATTGATTAGCTTTAATTGGATGCGACACTGGGTCGCTTGTCGTCGTACTGCATTCATCGTCTTATACTAAAGTCAGATGCCGACGACAGAGGGCGCCGGCGACAGTGAACGACGACATTGTTATTCAACAAGGTAGGTTTGCCATGCATATTACCGTGTTCAGTGCTCAGCCCTATGATCAGCGATTCTTCGAGCAGACCTGCCATACGCAATTTGCCGACAGTGACCTTCATTTTACCTACCAGGCTTCCGCGCTGGGCATGAAGACGCTGGCACTGGCAGCAGGCAGCCAGGCGGTATGTGTCTTTGTCAACGATGTGCTTGATGCTCCGGTTCTTGAAGGGCTTTACGAGCAGGGAGTGAGGGCGATTGTTCTGCGCTGCGCCGGATTCAATAACGTGGATCTGAAGGCGGCCGAACGGCTGGGCATGTACGTTGCACGGGTGCCGGCCTATTCCCCCGAGGCCGTGGCCGAGCATGCCGTGGCGTTGATTCAGACCCTCAATCGAAGAATTCACCGGGCCTACAACAGGGTACGCGAAGGAAACTTTCAGCTGGATGGGCTGCTGGGCATGACCCTTCACGGCAAGACCGTGGGCATCGTCGGGACCGGCAAGATCGGTCTGGCGCTGGCGCGCATCATGAAGGGCTTTGGCTGCCGAGTGCTGGGGTATGACCCTTGTCCACAGGAAGACTTCAACAGGCTGGGCGAGCTGGTGGATCTGCCCACTCTGCTGGCCGACTCTGACATCGTCAGCCTTCACTGCCCGTTGCTGCCGGCGACCGAGCACCTGATTGATGCCGATGCACTGGCTGCGATGAAGCCGGGCGCCATGTTGATCAACACGTCCCGCGGCGGGCTGATCGATACACCGGCGGTGGTGTCTGCGCTCAAGATGCGGCATCTTGGCGCGCTGGCCATCGATGTCTATGAGCAGGAAAGCGGTATCTTCTTCAAGGACCATTCCGACGATATCATCGATGATGACGTGCTTCAGCGGCTGGTGACCTTCCCCAACGTGCTGGTAACCGGCCACCAGGGCTTTTTCACGCGTGAGGCCCTGAGCGAGATTGCCGAGGTAACACTGGGCAACCTCTGCGCCTATCAGGCCGGCACGGATAACCCCAATGCACTGGTTGCTGCATCACACCGCTAACCTACTTCACATACAGGAACCTGTCGGCATGCCGGATTCAGGACGCAGGGAAGACAACCGACGCTCGCCCACGCTCAATGCGTTGATTCTGGTGACCCTGGTCATGATCCTGGTGTCGATGGGGTACCTGGCCAATTATTACCTTGGGGTAGGCAGCTCTCATCAGATTACCTGGTACCCGGCCAACCCCTTCTGCCAGGTGTCCGAGCGCCGCTGCGTGGCATCCCTTGGGCATCACGGCGACATTTCACTGGCCCTTGCCACGACACGGACCGACCAGCATCGAGCACATATCAGTGCTCAGGTCGAGCAGCTGGATGCCAGCCGAGTTGATGTCATGCTCGAGCGCAGGGATCAGGCGCGTACGGTTGAAAGCACAAGGATGGAGCAGGTCGGAGCGCATCGGTTTACCGGCCTGTTGCCGCTTGACCAGTGCAGTACGTCTCCCATGCGTTGGCGCTTGAAAGTGGTTGTGCATACGCCACATCGCAATCTGGGAGGGTGGTTCGATTTTGATACGGCCTGCGAGGATAATCAGGCCGTATCGTCCTGAATCAGCGGCGTGTCCAGAGCCTTTTGACCGGGGTATGGCTCAACAGCAGCAACACCACTACCGCGGTCAATATCAGGGACAGGGGGTGGGTGACCAGATCCATCAGAAAGGCACTGCTGCTGTCACCCACGGAGGCCATGGCCTGGCGGTAGGTCTTGTCCATCAACGGCCCCAGGATGACGCCAAGAATGACAGGCCCCATCTGAAAACCGAAGATCTTCATGAAATACCCCAGAAGTCCAAAGCCCAGCATCCAGAACACTTCGGTCATGCTGCCATTGATCGAGTAACTTCCCACCACACACAGCACCAGAATCAGCGGGATCAGAATGGCCCTGGGCAGCTCAACGACGCGGGCAAACAGCTTGATGCCCATTAGCCCGAACACCAGCAGACAGATGTTGGCCAGTACCAGAGCCCCCACGATGAACCAGAAAATATGCGGTGTTTCGATCATCAGCATCGGGCCCGGGTTCAGGCCGTGAACGACCATCGCGCCAATGATGACGGCCGTTACGGCGTCTCCGGGCATCCCTAGTGTCAGCATGGGCACAAAGGCACCGCCTACGGCGGCATTATTGGCACTTTCAGGCGCAACCAGTCCTTCATAGGCACCTTCACCAAAGGGGACCTTCGGGGTTTTGGTCGTACGTTTGGCATGGTCGTAGGCAAACAGCGCTGCAATATCACCCCCTGTGCCTGGCAGGGCCCCGATGATGACGCCAATGATCGAAGTGCGAAGTGATAGTGGCAGAAAGCGCAGCACCAGGTGCAGGGAGGGAATGATCTTGTCAACCTTCTGCCGCACGGGGGTGGTGTCGAGCTGATGCAACTGGAAAAGGGCTTCGGCCACCCCGAACAGGCCAATCATCACAATGACATAATGCACTCCCCCCAGAAGGTCCACGCTGCCGAAGGTAAACCGGCCTTGCGCCGTGACCGGATCCATGCCGATCATGCCGATAATGCCGCCCAGGGCTGCCGCGAAGATACCACGTGCCAGTGATTCGGCGGCCAGGCTTCCTACCAGCAACAGGCCCAGCGCGGCAATCAGGAAGTAGTCCCTGGGGGCAAACTGCAATGCCATGTCGGACAGCACCGGCGCCGAGGCGGCCAGAATGGCAATGCCGATCATCCCACCGATAACGGACATGACCGTACTTAACCCTATCGCCTGACCTGCTTCACCCCGCTGGGCCAGCGGATAGCCATCAAACGCCGTGGCGACTGCCGAGGGGGCCCCGGGGATGTTGAGCAAAATGGCGGTACGCGAGCCGCCATACACACCACCACAGAAAACGCCCACCATCAGCGCCAGTGCATTGTTGATGTCCCAGGCAAAGGTAAACGAGATCAGAATGGAAACGGCCATGGTGACGGACAGGCCGGGGATGGCGCCGATATAGATGCCTGCAAATGTGCCCGTCGCCACCAGGCCCAGCAGCCATGGATCGCTCCATGCCATCAGAAAATAGGAGAGTGTGTCACCCATGGAAATTAACCTCGATCAGGGGAGATAGACCTGAAACAGCAACGTGAACAGTGCGTAGATAATGGCGGTGGCGCCGACGGTGACCAGCGCCGACAGCACCCAGCGGCCGCGAAATAAATAGACGATGGCGCAGAACATGAATAAAAGTGTCGCAGGAACGAATCCCAGCGGGGTCAGCAGCAACAGGTAGCCGATGGTCATCAGGGTGAAGACCATGAACCGTGGCGGTAAGTGCGTCCTGAAAAACTGCCGTGTTTCACCGAGGTGCCCGGTCGTTTTCGGACGGGGGTGATGACGCTGTCCGATGATGATCACCACCATGGACAGCACCAGCAGGCACCCAAGAAACATGGGGAAGGCCCCCGGGGAGCGAACGGACTCGAATCCTGAAATCCGATAGGCCACGACAAGGATACTGATGCTCAACAGCAGCAGCAGAATATTGAAGGCGCGCTCGCCTGCCTTCAAGGGAGATGTAGACATGGTGATTTCCCGAAAAGCCCCGGCAAGGCACCGGGGCGTGACAGATATCAGGGTTTAGGAATGCTCAGTTTTTCCGGTGATACCCTGGCGGTGCCTGCGGACTGCATCGCCCATGCCGTCACGGACTGCCAGTGGTTGAGGAAGTCGACCGCTTCCTGCCCGGTCAGGTTGAGGGTCTCCGCCCCGTTCCGTTTGATGAAGGACTGGAAGTCCTTGTTGGCCACGCCAGTCTGATAGGCCTTGCTGAGTGTGGCCTTGATATCGTCAGGGGTATCCTTGCGTACAGCGACGGCCCAGAACGGCCCCCAGGGCAGATAGCTGCCAATGTCTGGCAGGGATTCGGTGATGGTGGGCACCTCGGGCAGCACGTCCAGTCGTTCCTTGCTCAATACTGCCAGCCCCTTGAGGCGACCGGCCTTGATCTGTTCCTGAGCGGCCGCAAGGCTTAACGGCATGAAATCGATATGATCGCCCAGCATGGCCGTAATACCCGGGCCATCGCCACCGAAGGTCACGTTGCGAACGTCAAGCGTATCAACGGAATTGATCATGGCCAGTACGGTGCTTGGCAGGCCGCCGGCACCGGTTCCACCCATGCGCAGCTCGCCGGGCTTGTCGTGGGCAGCTTTCAGAAGGTCATCCATCGTGTTGTAGGGGCTGTCTGCGGGCACGGCAATAACCACCATTCCCTGGCCAATGACATTGATCGGTGTCATGTCGCTGTAATCGAAGTCTGCCAGCCCCATGACCGGATAAAGCTGGGGGTTTTCCGCGCCGTACAGGACGGTATATCCGTTGGCAGGTTTGTGCATGACAGTATTCATTCCAATAACGCCTGTACCGCCTGGCCGGTTATTCAGGATGATCTTGCCGTTCAGCGCTTCTTCAACATGGGGGGTCAGGCTGCGTGCCACGTTATCCGTCGCGCCACCCGCTCCCCATTGAATGATGCCTTCGATATTGCGCTGCGGGTAATCGGCTGCCTGTATCGGTCCTGCCAGCAGCGTTGCGCCTGCTGAAAGGGTCAGTGTCGCCAGTAGTGCTTTAAGCATGGAATCTGCTCCAGACGGTTATCGGTTGTTATGGATGAGGTGGAAAAAGGGCATTGTCCGCATGGCAGGTTTCCCATGCGAGCTGCAGGAGAGCAGGCCTCACGCCTGTCTATCCGTTGCATACTGCCTTCAACCAGTATTTCAAATGTCGAGTGGCTCTTGTACCCGGGGCATTACGGTACCATTGTTGGGCCATGATGGTGGTACCCGGAAAGACCGATCAGTATGTTCTCATGAAGTGAATGCGCATATGTCATGGTCATCGTCTCGCCGGGGGTGACGGTCGCGCCCGCTCGGCGATGCCGTCCGTATCACGCCGTCATGACGAATGACGTCACTTATCATTGTTATACCGGGGAATGTGTTATGCGGCTGGGGTTGATCGGCAAGGCCATTTTGCGCTCGAGCGCGCCTGATCTACATCATCGGTTAGGGAGGCTGACGGGAATCCCGGTCACCTATGACTTGTTCGATGCGCAGGAGATCCAGGGGTTTACCACGCTCGAGAATCAGGTCAGGACGTTGATGGCAGCGGGGTACCGAGGGACCAACGTCACCTATCCCTTCAAGGAGCAGGCGCTGCATCTGGCCACCTCGTGCAGTGACGGGGCAGCCCTGGTGGGCTCATCCAATACGCTGGTATTTGAGCGCGGCCAGGTGCATGCGGAAAACACGGATTTTTCAGGATTTATAAGCGGATTTCGTGCCGCCTTCGGAGCGCGGGCACCCGGTCGGGTCGTGGTGATTGGCACAGGCGGTGTCGGTCGGGCCGTTGCCTTTGCACTTGGTCGACTTGGGGCGAGTGCCATTACCCTGGTTGATATTGACCCGGACAAGGCCCGTGGATTGGCAGCGGCCCTTAATCAGTCGGGCTTTCCGGCGGTCGCCGGGTCGGTCGACAGGCTGACACACTACATGGACGCATGTGATGGGCTCGTGAACTGTACTCCCCTCGGGCATGAAAAAAGCCCTGGTTGCCCCTTTCCCGTCGAAGGTATCAGGCCATCTCACTGGGTATTTGATGCCGTCTATGTACCGGCAAGAACCACCTTTATTCAACGATCAGATGATGTGGGCGCTGATGTGATGAGTGGTGTACACCTTTTTGTGTTTCAGGGTGTCGATGCCTTCCGGGTATTTTGCGACGATGAGTCGCGGCGTGGCGAGGTGGACTGTCAGGCTGCGCCGCTGCTCCTGCACTACCAGCGCGTGCTCATGTCGCCCGTCGCTTGAACATAACTGCCATTACACTGGATGATCACATGAACATACTGGTCCTGCACGGCCCCAATCTGAACCTCCTGGGGATTCGCGAGCCTGACATCTACGGGCATGAGACCCTCGATGATATCAATCAGGCCCTGACCCGGCAGGCGACGGCATCCGGTGCCGCGCTGACGTATCTGCAAAGCAATCATGAAGGGGTGCTGGTTGATGCGATTCAGCAGGCGCGGCTCGATGACGTCGACGCCATCATCATCAACCCGGCGGCCTATTCCCATACTTCCGTAGCCATTCTGGATGCGTTGAAGGCCTTCGATGGCCGCGTTATCGAAGTCCATCTCTCCAACATCCATCAGCGGGAAGCCTTCCGGCATCATTCCTGGGTCTCTTCCCGAGCGGATGGCATTCTTGTGGGGCTCGGCAGTCAGGGGTATCGCCTGGCGCTGGCGAGCCTGCTGGGTACGGTCTAGTCCGCTCTCAGCTGACCTGGCGTGCAATCATGGCGGCCCGCTCCTGCATCAGTGGCAGAAAGCTGTTCATCAGGGTGTCTCGATCTACCCGAGCGGCATTGGTGCTCAGGTTGATGGCGCCGATCAGCTGGCCATGAGTATTGAAGGCCGGTATGGCCAGTGATCGCAGGCCGGAGTCCAGTTCCTGATCGACCAGGCAGTATCCCTGCTGGCGTGCCGCCAGTATCTGCTCGCGCAGCCGTGCCGGGTCGGTCAAGGTGCGTTCGGTATAAGCCGTCAGTTCGGCCCGGGCCAGCAGGGTATCCAGAGCGTCATCTGACAGCTGCGCCAGCAGCATGCGGCCCAGGGACGTGGCCATGGCCGGCAGTCTTGTGCCTACCGACAGGGTAATGGCCATCAGCCGATGACGTGCTGCCGAGCGTGCGACATAGGTCACGTCCAGCCCATCCAGTACTCCCATCGATGAAGACTCACCGGTCACTTGAGTAATATGTTCCAGGTGCTGCTGTATGACGCTCTGGTAGCCATTGGCGGACAGAAACGAGTAGCCCAGCTGGAGGGTTTTCGGTGCCAGCTCGAAATGGCGCTGCTGCTTGTGAACATACCCCAGGGCGTGCAGCGTCAGTAGAAAGCGCCGTGCCCGTGCCCGGTTCATGCCGGTGCGAGCGGCTACTTCGCTCAGGGTCATGCGTGGGTGGTCCTGGTCAAATGCCAGAATGACATCCAGCCCACTGGCCAGAGCCGTCACGAAATCCCGGTCATCCGTGCCGATACTGTCGTCTTGATAGGGCATTGTCATGTCAGGCTCTCCTTTCCTGCGATGCGGAAAGCTTGCAGCGGCAGGGGGGGGATTGTCTATAGTTCGTTGAGCGAACACTGGTTCGATAGGAAACAGGCCACGACCTGCCTGCTGCAAGGAGAATATCGGATGTTTGAACGGCTGTTGCATCACCCCTTCATGAGTACGGTAGCCCTTCGCGAAAGCGGAGCCGAGGCCCTGATCGACGCCATGCTGTCGGTAGAGCTTGCGCTGGCAGAGGCCGAGCAGGCGCGAGGTATCATTCCGCCTGATACCGCCGAGGCGATGCGTGAGGCGCTTTCAACGCTGGCGCTTGATGTCGACGATTTGTTTCAGGGGTGTGTGGATGGCGGCAATATGGCCATTCCCTTCGTCAGCCAATGCAAGGCGGCGCTGCCTCCTGCACTGGTGCCGTTCTTCCATCGTGGGGCGACCAGCCAGGACCTGGTGGATACGGCGCTCATGCTGGTGCTCAGGCCGCGGTTGACCCGCTCCGGGGCCCTGTTGAGCGACGCGCTGTCTGCCGGGCGTGACGTCATGATGGCGCATCAGGAAACCCCGATGGTAGGGCGTACCCTGATGCAGCAGGCGCTGCCCATCAGTTTTGGGGCCAAGGTGGCTCAGTGGCTGTATGGCCTCGCGCTGGCCAGGGAGCGACTTGAAGAGGCTCGGGCAAGCCATCTTCTGGTGCAGTTCGGGGGCGCCGTCGGTGTGCATTCGGGGCTGGATGAGGTCGGGCTTTCCATCATGGACGACATGGCGCATCGACTCGGGTTGTCCGCGCCGGTACTGCCCTGGCATACCCAGCGCCAGCCCATACTGTTGCTGGCCGGAGCGATGGACGCCGTGGCGGTCGCCGTTGAAAAGATCGCCACGGACGTGGCGTTGCTGTGTCAGACCGAAATCGGGGAGCTCAGCGAGCCGGCAGGAGACGGCGTCGGCGGGTCTTCCTCGATGCCGCACAAGCGCAACCCCGTCGCCTGTGCGCGCATTCGTGCAGCGGCGCGTCATATACACGCCGATGCCTCATTGATCAGTACCTCCGGCGCCTCCCCGCTTGAGCGCGGGCTGGGAGAGTGGCATGCCGAATGGCAGCCGCTGCTGGCCATGGCGGCGCTGCTGGAAGGTGCGCTGGAAAGTACGTGTGCGTTGCTTCAGGGGCTGGAAGTACACCAGGAGCGGATGCAGGCCAACCTTCAATTGACTGGAGGTGCCATCATGGCCGAGCCAGCCACGCGGCTGCTATCGGAAGTGATGTCCGCCGCCGATGCCCGGGCGCTGGCTCGGGAAGCGGCTCTTGAAGCGCAGAGCACCGGCCAGGATCTGGCATCGGTACTGATGAAGGATGCACGGGTCAATCAACACATATCCCATGACGATGTGGCGCGTGTAGTGGCACCTGCCTCCTACCTTGGTAGCAGTCTGGCTCAGGTGGATCGGATGGATGCATGGCTATCTTCCCATTAACCCGTTGAAAAACCGATAAATGAGTTGATGTGCATGACCGGGGCCCTGCAAGGCCCCTTTTTTTCAGGCTTTGACGTCATGGCGCGAAGGGGATAGTTTGTTCGTATGGAAAATTAATGTTCGTTTTGCGAACAATGTAGCCCTCCCCATAGTTGATAGGTGATCCCATGGCCGAGTTCCTGAGCCTTCATGATGCCGTGGCCCGTTTCGTTGAGAACGGTGCCACGGTAGCCATGGAGGGTTTTACCCACCTGATTCCCTTCGCTGCCGGACATGAAATCATCCGTCAGCAGAAGCGTGAGCTGACGCTGATCCGCATGACGCCGGATTTGATCTATGACCAGATGATTGGCATGGGATGTGTCAAACGACTGATTTTTTCCTGGGGGGGCAATCCTGGTGTTGGCTCGCTTCATCGTCTGCGTGATGCGGTGGAGCATCATCATCCCGTGCCGCTCGATATTCGCGAGCACAGCCACGCTGCCATGGCCTGCGCGTATGAAGCCGGAGCGGCCGGCTTGCCGCTGGCGGTGCTGCGCGGTTATGTAGGCAGTGACCTGCCGAAGGTCAATGACCAGATCAAGTCCATCACCTGTCCGTTTACCGGAGAGGAGCTGGCAGCCATTCCGTCCATCCGTCCGGATGTGGCCGTCATCCACGCCCAGAAGGCAGACCGCCATGGCAACGTGCTGATCGAAGGCATCATCGGCGTTCAAAAGGAGGCCGTGCTGGCGGCAACCCACAGTATCGTCACGGTCGAGGAGATCGTGGAATCGCTCGATACACATCCCAATGCCTGCATCATACCCGGCTGGGCCATAAGCGCCGTGGTGGTTGCCGAGCGTGGTGCCAGCCCCTCGTATGCTCATGGCTACTACCCACGTGACAATGGCTTTTACAAGACCTGGGATGCCATCGCCCGGAACAGGGAGAGCTTTGCTGCCTGGATGAATGATCACGTCATGAACGCCCGCCCCGAGGAGAGCACACGATGAGCCAACCGCTTGCTGATATCACACCGTCGGAAATGATGACCGTGACGGCAGCCCGTGCGCTGGGCAACGGCACAACCTGTTTCGTGGGCATTGGTCTGCCGAGCGAAGCCGCGAATCTGGCCCGACTGACCCATGCGCCGGAGGCCGTGCTGATCTATGAATCCGGTACCCTGCAAACCCGGCCGGACGTGCTGCCTCTGTCGATTGGGGATGGTGAGCTGTGCGAAACCGCACTGACGACCGTCTCGGTGCCGGAAATGTTTCGGTACTGGCTGCAGGGCGGCCATGTGGATGTGGGCTTTCTGGGGACGGCCCAGATTGACCGCTACGCCAACCTCAATACAACCCTGGTCGGTGATTATCGCGAGCCGAAGGTCCGTCTGCCAGGAGGCGGGGGTGCCCCGGAAATAGCGACCAACTCGAAGGAAGTCTTCGTGATGGTCAAACAGTCCCGGCGCACGTTCGTGAAGGACGTCGATTTCATTACCACGGTCGGCTTTGGTCGGGATGGTACCGCTCGGGACAATATGCACCCGGAGACCGCCCGTCACATGGGCCGTGGTCCGACACGCGTCATTACGGATCTGTGTGTGATGCGTCCTGATCCGGTGGACCATGAGCTGGTGGTGACTGCGCTGCATCCGGGAGTGACCCGTGATCAGGTGATCGATGCCACGGGCTGGGACATCCGCTTTGCCGACACCCTGGAGACCACGGCCATACCGACTGCTGAAGAAATCGAGGTGTTGCGGTCACTCAAGGTGCGTACCGAACGCCACCATGCCGGCGATACCGTCTGAGTGCTGGCGCTGATACAAGGAACCTGATCATGAACGATGTCTTTCTGTGTTCGCCACTGCGCTCACCGGTAGGGCGGTTTGGTGGCGGTCTGTCCACGGTGCGGCCGGATGATCTGGCGGCGCATCTGTTGAAGGCGGTAGTGGCACGCTGTCCTGACCTTGATCCGGCGGCGATCGATGATGTGATCCTAGGGTGCGCCAACCAGGCGGGGGAAGACAACCGCAGTGTTGCCCGCATGGCACTGCTGCTGGCCGGTCTGCCCACCACGATTCCGGGCGGTACCGTCAATCGGCTGTGCGGTTCCGGCATGGACGCCATCGGCACTGCGGCACGGGCTGTTCGTGCCGGTGAGGCCGAGCTGATGCTGGCCGGTGGCGTGGAGTCGATGTCCCGGGCGCCCTATGTCATGGGCAAGGCCGACAGCGCCTTTACGCGGGGCCAGCAACTGGAAGACACCACGATTGGCTGGCGGTTTATCAACCCGGTGATGGAAGCGCTCTATGGCACCGAGTCGATGCCTGAAACCGGCGAAAACGTGGCCGCACAGTTTCGCATCTCTCGCGAAGACCAGGATCTGTTTGCCTTCCGATCACAGCAAAAGACCCGGTCGGCGCTGGAAAGTGGTCGGCTTGGACAGGACATCGTGCCGATCGAGGTGCCCAGGCGTCGTCAGCAGGCCCTGGTCATCGACAGGGATGAGCATCCCCGTCCGGAAACGACGCTTGAACGGCTCGGTCAGCTGCCGACGCCGTTTCGCGAGGGGGGCACCGTGACGGCCGGCAATGCCTCCGGCGTCAATGATGGTGCGGCGGCCATGATTGTTGCCGGGGAGGCCGCGCTTTCCCGTTACCACCTCACGCCCATGGTAAAAGTGCTGGGCATGGCCACGGCCGGTGTCGAACCGCGGATCATGGGCATGGGGCCCGTGCCGGCCAGCCAGCGCGTACTCAGACGGCTGGGGCTGAGTATCGATCAGATGGATGTCATTGAACTCAACGAGGCCTTTGCCTCCCAGGCACTGGCCTGTATGCAGCAGCTGGGGATCGACGCAGATGACCCACGGGTCAACCCGAACGGAGGTGCCATCGCACTGGGCCATCCACTGGGCATGTCCGGTGCACGGATTGTATCGGCGGCGGCGCATGAGTTGACTCGCACCGGCGGGCGCTACGCACTGTGCACCATGTGCATTGGTGTTGGTCAGGGCATCGCCGTCGTGCTTGAACGGGTATAGCCTCGGGGGGCACGGTGGATTCAGAACCGGCACATTGACTGACACAGGGAGCAGACATGTCTTTTTTCGGGTATCAGGGCCGTACGGTTGCCTACCGGGACAGTGGCGGCACCACCTTGCCGACACTGGTCCTGGGCCATCCGCTGGGGATGAGCCAGGCCGTCTGGGATGAGGTGATTCCTCGCCTGTCCCGCCGATTTCGTTTGATTACCTGGGACCTGCCGGGGCACGGGGGCAGCAGTCCGGTGACAGGAGAAATAACGCCCTCCGAGCTGGCCGCCGATGTGCGGGCGCTCCTGAATCATCTTGATGTTCCGAAATACCATTACGCGGGAACATCGATTGGCGGGGTGATCGGGCAGGCATTGCTGTGTGACGCCCCCGAGCGGCTTGACCGGGTGGCCCTGACCAATACCGGTGCCGTGATCGGCACGCCGGCCAATTGGCAGACCCGTGCACGGCGCGTACGGGAAGAAGGCCTTCATGCCATGGCACCGGAAATTACGGCCCGGTGGTTCTCGGACTCCTTCCGCCGCAACCAGACAGCCACTCTGGCGGGCTGGCAGGTTCAACTGGCCAGGACGGATGCGGAGAGCTATGCGCAGCTGAGCCTGATGCTGGGCGATACCGACTTTTCGAAGGCGTTGTCGGGTCATGAGACACCGGTGGCGCTGCTGGCCGGAGACAATGACCTGTCCACGCCCCCGGCAACCCTGAAAGGCCTTTCCGAGGCACTGGGCGGTGCACCCCTGGAGACCTTTGAGGGGATTGCACATGTTCCATCGGTAGAGTGCCCCGATCGTTTTGTCGACTGGCTGACGGCCTGGTTACTGCCTTCCGGGGCCGACATCGGATCCGGCTGGGTGGATTACGACACGGGTCTGGCGACTCGTCGGCAGGTGCTGGGAGAGGCTCACGTCGAGCGTGCGTCACATAATGCCACGAGCCTGGATCAGCCCTTTCAGCAGATGATTACGCGTCTGGCCTGGGGGGAGCTGTGGGGCAATACCGACCTGTCCCACCGTGATCGTAGTCTGATTACCCTCGCTGTGCTGGCAGCCCTTGGACGTGATGGCGAGCTGGCACTGCACCTTGATACCGCTCACCGTATTGGAGTAACTGAAGCGGAGCTGCGTCAGGCGCTGACGCATGTGGCCGTATATGCAGGAGTTCCGGCGGCCAATCACGCCTTTAAAATGGCGAAGGAGCACGGCTGGGGCGAACAGATATAAACGCGGCCACTTTCTGATACCCTCGGCTGATGTGAGCGCCGGTGTGCCGGAAGCATGATCTTCTGGCCCGGCGTGTCATGACTGACGTCATGAAGCCCGCCTGTTCTGGCGGGCTTTTTGCTGTCGGTCAGCACAATGAGCGCGACCTGGCAGGGTTATATTGCTGCTTCACCGCGTTGCAGTTGAATTCTTGAAAGGAACATTCCCATGATGTCGTCGCGTATCAAGCTGCGCCATTTGAGCGCCTTTCAGGAGGTGGCCCGCCGGCGCAGCCTGGTCAAGGCGGCTCACGCGTTGTCGATCAGCCAGCCAGCGCTGTCCAAGACCATTCGTGAGCTGGAGGAGATCCTCGACACCTCCCTGTTTGAGCGCAGCCCACAGGGCATGGCGCTGACCTCGGCCGGGCTTGCACTATTGCGTTACGCCGGGCCGGCCCTGTCGAGCCTGGAGGAGGGCGTGAAGGCCGTTGGGCAGATTGCCCGTGGGCGCGTGGTCCGGCTGGGGGCGCTGTCATCGGTGGAAGCGGGCTTCCTTCCTCGTGCCCTGGTGGCCCTTCACCGGGCATGGCCTGAACTGCGTCTTCAGGTCACCACCGGGCCGAGTGCCTTCCTGTTGTCACGATTGCGGCAGGGAGAGCTGGACCTTGTGGTCGGCCGAATGAGTGATGCCCGCGAAATACGGGATCTGAGCTTTGAACACCTGTATTACGAGCCGCTGGTCATGGTGGTGCGGCCCGGACATCCACTGGTGGGGATGGCGGAGGCGGAGCTGACCGCCACGGTATTGAATGACTTTCCATGGGTCGTGCCGCCGGTGGGCACCACCCTGCGTGAACGCGTCGAGCAGTTCTGGGTCGAGCAGGGCGCCGCCCCGGCCCGCATCATGCTGGAGACCCTGTCGCTGCCACTCAGTCGCCGTTACTGCCTGGACAGTGATGCCCTGTGGCTGGCGCCGCTGGATGCCATTTCTCCTGCGCCGGGGGCGACACCCCTGTGTCGGCTGCCAGTGACCCTTGAGTCCCGGGGAGGTTCGGTCGGGCTATGCATCAATAGTTCCTTGCCGCTGACGGCGGGTGCCGAAGCGTTACGCCGGTTTCTCTGCCAGCAGGCGCTGGCGGACACGGATGACACCTCCGCCCTGGACCTTTGACGAATATAGCCCACCGGTTATAACCCCCGGCGATGAATTCAATTGTCGGGGGAGGGCGGGCAGGCACAATGGAGGATGACCATGGCGCCAGGCGCCTTCATCGATTCCGGAGTCTGTCATGTCGTTTGACCCTTCACGTCGCTTCGTCGAGCGAAATCGCCGCTGGCATCCGCCTGCCTTCGCACCAGACTACAAGACCTCGGTGGCGCGTTCACCCCGGCAGTCGCTGGTCAGCCTGCAGCATCCGACGGCTACCGAGCTGCGCGGGCCGACATTTTCCCGGGCTGATCTGGGCCCTCACGACAACGATCTACTGCTGAATTATCGAGAAGGTACGCCGCAGGATGGGCTGCCGATCGGGGAGCGGATCATCATTTTCGGACGGGTCGTGGATCAGTTCGCAAAACCGGTGCCGCACACGCTGGTCGAGATGTGGCAGGCCAATGCCGGCGGCCGCTATCGCCACAAGAAGGATCAGTATCTGGCTCCGCTGGACCCGAACTTTGGTGGCGTGGGGCGCACCCTGACCGATGAGCAGGGCTGGTATCGTTTCCGCACCATCCGCCCGGGTCCCTATCCGTGGCCCAATGGTGTCAATCACTGGCGACCGGCACACATTCACGTCTCCATCATGGGGTCTTCACTGTCGACGCGTCTGATTACGCAGCTTTATTTCGAGGGTGATCCGCTGATTCCCCGTTGCCCTATCGTGCAGACCCTGAATGACCGCGAGGCGGTAGAAAGCCTTACCGCGCGTCTGGATCTGGAGCGTAGCCGGCCCATGGATGCACTGGCTTACCGTTTCGATATTGTGACGCGCGGCGAATTTCAAACGTTTTTTGAATCACAGGGATAAGCCATGAGTCAGCTCAAACCACTCTCTGCCATCGCCCGTGCCGGGGATTTGATGTTTCGTGAAACGCCGTCCCAGACGGCCGGGCCGTATGTGCATATCGGTCTTGCCCTGTCGGTCGCCGGGCTGCCGCAGCGTGATATGGAAATATGGAATCAACTGGCGACGGAGGAGGCCGAGGGGGAGCGTATCGCTCTGGTCGGGACGGTCATTGACGGCAATGGTGATGTCGTCAGGGACATCTTTGTCGAGGCGTGGCAGGCGAATGCCCGCGGTGAGTACTGTGACGAATATTCCCCGACCAACGCCTTTAACGGCTTTGGCCGTGCCGCGCCGGATGTTCTGAGTGACGGGGAGTGGTCCTTTGATACGATCAAGCCCGGATGCGTGAAGGACAGTCGCGGCCAGTGGATGGCGCCTCACGTGGCGCTGAGCCTGTTTGCCCGGGGCATCAATCTGGCCTTGCATACACGACTTTATTTCGAGGATGAAGCACAGGCCAATGCCTCCTGTCCGGTGCTGAACGCCGTGGAGTCACCGCAGCGTCGTCAGACAATGATTGCCCGTCGGGACGGGGAGCGGCATGGAGTGCCCTGTTATCGGCTGGATATTTGTCTTCAGGGCGAGGGGGAAACGGTCTTCTTTGATTTTTAAGCGGCGAAGCATCAGCCTCGCTGACGAAACCGGGACGGCGAGGTGCCGGTATAACGCTTGAAAAAGCGGGCGAAATAACCGGGCTCGTCGAATCCCAGCTGTTCGGCAATCAACGTAATGCTCATGCTGGTGTAGGTCAGCTCGCGCCGGGCTTCCAGAAGGGTGCGTTCATTGAGCAGGGCCAGCGCACTCCGACCGGTATGTTTTATGCACAGGGCATTCAGGTGTGATGCGCTGATGCCCATCTCCTGTGCCAGCACCGTAATGGTAGGGCGGGCTCGGAAGCGGGCGTCAATCAGGTGCTGGAACTGCGCCAGATGCTGTTCGGCTCGGCTTGCCGGCTGACGCCGGGCCTGCCGGCGGGGCATGTCGAGTCGCCAGGCCTTGCCGATCAGGGCACACAGCCAGGTATCCATCATGGTTTCGCGCCCGTGGGCGCGCCCTTCAAATTCCCGCCGGATCTCGTCGCGCAGCTCAAGAACCGGCGATGACGGTGACAGCGCGGTCCAGCCTCCTTCATCCAGCCAGCCTGCCGCCTCGGGGAGGCGCTGTCGCAGCCTGGCGATCATCGGGGCTGACAGCGTCAGAATATGGCCTCGGGTCTCGGCACTGAACCTGAAATGATGTACCGCCAGCGGCGGGACGCGGATCAATAGCGGGCCGTCATGCTGATGACGTCGTTGATCGATGCCCAGCGAGACCGGACCACTGTCCAGCAGTAACACATGCATCAAGTCCATGTGGCGATGGGCACGAATATTGAAATCGTGCAGACGGCTGCGGGCGAAGATCGATTCACAGTGAAGCAGATCGTCGACCGGCCACTGTAGCCGTTCACCGTACAGTGAAAAAACGGGTACCTCATCGGGGCGATTCATCTTCCTCCCGACGGACTGCCACTAAAGTGGACTGCAGATCCGCGATATGTGCTGGTTAATAGCGAAAAAGGCTCTTAATTTACCCTCTTTATCCCTGAAAAATGCAAGTAATTACAGGGAGAATGTCATATGCGAACACAGATTGTCATTATCGGAGCAGGTCCCTCCGGGCTGTTGCTGGGTCAACTGCTTGATCGACAGGGCATTGATGCCGTCATTGTGGAGCACCGAAGCGAAGCCCACGTGCTGTCACGAATTCGCGCCGGTGTACTTGAAGACGGGATGACGTCACTTTTGAAGGAGGCCGGGGTCGGCCAGCGTCTGATGGACGAGGGGATGGTGCACGGCGGGTTTGCCATTGCGCATCACGATCAGCTGCGCCGGGTGGATGTGGCTCACTATACTCAGGGGCGCCACGTGACGGTGTATGGCCAGACCGAGGTAACGCGGGATCTCATGGAGGCACGTCGGGCCAGTGGCGCCCTGAGCCTTTATGAGGCTTCCGAGGTCAGGCTTCACGATATCGATAGTGATGCTCCATCCGTTACGCTTGTCCATCAGGGGGAGACACTGCACATCGAGTGTGACTACATTGCCGGCTGTGATGGCGCGCATGGCGTGTCGCGCCGGTCTATACCGCAGGACAGGCTGTCACTGTTTGAAAAGGTCTATCCCTTCGGATGGCTGGGGCTGATGTCGGATACTCCCCCTGTGCATGAGGAGCTGATTTACGCGCGTCATGCAGATGGCTTTGCCTTGTGCAGCATGCGTTCTTCCACCCGCAGCCGGTATTACGTTCAGGTCAATGCCGATGAGAAGGTCGAAGACTGGTCGGATGACCGTTTCTGGAGCACGCTGTCACACCGGTTGCCTGCCGAGGTGGGAGAGGCGCTTGTTACCGGACCCTCCATCGAAAAAAGCATCGCACCGCTTAGAAGCCAGGTCACGGAACCGATGCAGTATGGCCGTCTGTTTCTGGTCGGGGATGCGGCGCATATTGTACCGCCTACCGGGGCAAAGGGGCTTAACCTCGCTGCCAGCGACGTGTCGGTGCTCTACCGGATACTGGTACAGGTCTATCACCATGGGCGAAAGGATCTGGTGCCTTCCTACTCGCCTACCTGCCTTGATCGTGTCTGGAAGGCGGTGCGTTTTTCATGGTGGATGACCAATACACTGCATTCCTTTCCGGAAGACGATGGTTTTGCGCAGCGGATGAAGGATATCGAGTTGAGTTACATGCTCGATTCGGTCGCGGGACTTGCTTCCATTGCTGAAAACTATGTGGGACTTCCCTACGGTGAACTGCTCTCCAGCGAGGTTGTCAATAAATTTAGTTCACCAAACTATCCACAAGAGCCCTTGACAGCAAAAAAAGTCTGTTCTGGCAGTTAATTGGCTCATGCTGGTAGTTGTCAAGATGGCCTGTCAAGAGGTGCGTCAAAAAATCACAACGATTACAGGTGCTTAAGCTTAAAGTGGCAGTAATGGGGTAGGGATGTTGACCATGTGTTCAGCAAACCGGCAGGGCGAAATTCACTGACCTGTCGTGATTATTACGGGTTGCTCACAAAGTTATCCACAGGATGGAGAAGGCCGGTGGCGGCATGACCGCCACCGGTTGATAACTCGGTTACTGTGCCTGGTCGGCCGGCGTGACCTTGTGCAGCTCAACCTTGAAGATCAGGGTTTCATTCGGCCCGATCGAGCCACCGGTACCTGCGCTGCCATAAGCCAGATCGGCGGGAACATACAGCATCCAGGTGGCACCTTCATGCATGTTCTTGAGAGCTTCCTGCCAGCCCGGGATCACCTGGTTGACCTGGAAGCTGACGGGTTCGCCGCGCTTGTAGGAGCTGTCGAAGACGGTGCCATCGATCAGGGTGCCTTCGTAATCGACCTTGACGGTGTCATCCGCGGTAGGCTGTGGCCCGGTTCCTTTCTTGATCACCTTGTACTGAAGGCCTGAATCGGTGGTTTTTACGCCTTCCTTGTCTGCATTTTCCTTCAGGAAGGCTTCACCGGCCTGCTTGTTCTGTGTGGCGTCCTTCTCCTGCTCGGCCTTTTGCTGAGCAATCTGTTTCTTCTGATAGCTGGTCAGCGTCTGAGTAATCTGCTCATCGGACATTTTCAGGTCATTGCCTGAATAGACGTCCTTGATGGCCTGGGTCAGGGCATCTACATCTACCTTGTCCATGTCCTGCTTGAGGCTGCGAGACAGGGTAACGCCTACGCTATAGCTCAGTTTTGCCTGATCGTCTGTCAGGGATGACGGGGTATCTGCCGCCCATACCGTGGTGCTTGCCAGTGTGCCGATAAGTAACGCGCCTGCCAGTTTTTTCATGAAACGTCCTCGTTGATGCAACCAGACCAGTACGGAATACTGGTATTTATGTGTGATGTGACTGTATCAGGATGTTCCTGGTTCCGCATGAGGCTGAATTTGCGCCAGTGTTCGGGCAACCAGTCTGCGGCTGTCCAGCGACAGGCCTGGAGCCCAGCGGGCCAGTGAGGTTTCCAGTGACTCGCCATGTGCCTTCCGGCGGACGGCATTTTCCTGCGCCTTGAGGGCGTCCAGCCGGGTCAGGGCCTCGCGCTCACTGTCGAGCTCATCCACCTTGAGCTGTTCACGTATTCCATGGGCCAGTGGCGAGTGAGCTGCCGTGCCCTTGAGGGCCTGGCGACAGCGCCTCAGTGGCAGGGTCATGTCATGCTGCCAGCGTCGTACGCCCGCCAGTGCCGCTTCCCAGTCGTTGTTCAGGGTCAGACCCTGCTGGTCCAGCCAGCAAAGCCACAGTAGTTCGCAGACATCAAGGCCGGCATTCTCCTGAAGATCCAGACACAGGGCCTGAACACCGTCTTTCGCGTACAAGCGCAGCGCGTAGTGCCACAATTGCGTAGAATGGTCGGTCATTTATCGCCTCAGAATAGTCCCGCCCCCGCCTTTCGGGGCGTGGAACGTATGAACGCCGTGGAGAGAACATGATTGCATTTCGACAACTGGCGCTGCAACGCGGTGGGACGCCGCTGATTACCAGTGCCGATGTTCGCATCAACGATGGCAGCCGAGTAGGTATTGTCGGCCCCAACGGAGCCGGCAAATCGAGCCTGTTCAAGCTGCTGCTTGGCGAGTTGACGCCTGATCAGGGCAGTATCGACTATACCAACGGATTGCGCATGGCCCACATGGCCCAGGAGCTTGATGCCCTGGATCGGCCGATCGTTGAAGTGGTCATGGACGGCGACCCGGCACTGAGAGAGGTCGAGCGCTCGCTTGAAGTGGCCCGTGAGGCCGGTGACAACCACCGGGAAGCCGAACTGCACGGCCACTTTGACGCGCTGGACGGGTATACCGCCCGCTCCAGGGCCGAACAGCTGTTGATGGGGCTCGGGTTTACCCAGCCTCAGCTTCGGGCTCCGCTCAGCGATTTTTCCGGTGGCTGGCGGATGCGTGTCAATCTCGCCAAGACCCTGTTCATGCCCTCGGACCTGATGCTGCTGGACGAGCCGACCAACCACCTGGATCTGGATGCCCTGCTGTGGCTGGAACAGTGGCTTGTCCGTTATGAGGGCACGCTGCTGCTGATCTCTCATGACCGCGACTTTCTGGATGCGGTCTGCAACCATATTCTGCATTTTGATCATGGTACCCTGGTGCTCTATCGCGGTGGCTATTCCACGTTCGAGCGCACGCGTGCCGAACAGATTGCCCAGCGCGAGGCGCAGCGGGTCAAACAGGAGGCGCGTCGGGCCGAGATCGAGCAGTTTGTTGCACGGTTCAAGGCCAAGGCCACCAAGGCTCGTCAGGCGCAGAGTCGACTCAAGATGCTCGAGCGAATGGAAGATATTGCCGCGACCCGTGCCGATTCTCCGTTCCAGTTCACCCTGCCCTGTGCCGACAAGACCTCTCATCCCCTGCTGGCGCTGGATCATGCCGAGCTGGGATATGCTGATACGGCAATTCTGTCGCAGGTACGTCTGACGCTGGCGCCTGGGCAGCGCATTGGTCTGCTGGGCCCCAACGGAGCGGGCAAGTCGACGTTGATCAAGTCGTTGACCGGTGATCAGGCCTTGATCAATGGCAAGCGGGTGGAAGGCGAACACCTGGTGCTGGGGTATTTCGCACAGCATCAGCTGGAAGCCCTGGATATCAAGGCCAGCCCGTTCATGCACATTCAGCGGCTTTCGCCTGGCGCCAGTGATCAGGATATCCGCAATTTCCTCGGGGGCTTCGGGTTCAAGGGGGACGATATCTTCAGTGAAGTGGGCAAGTTTTCCGGTGGCGAGAAGGCGCGCCTGGCCCTTTCACTGATTGCCTGGCAACGGCCCAACCTGCTGTTGCTCGATGAGCCGACCAACCACCTTGATCTGGACATGCGTGAGGCCCTGACCGAGGCGCTGGCAGCGTTCGAGGGCGCTGTCGTGATCGTCTCGCACGACCGACATCTGTTGAACGCCAGCGTTGACGAGTTCTGGTGCGTGGCGGATGGGCGAGTCACGGCCTTTGACGGAAACCTGGAAGACTACCGTCAATGGCTCAAGCAGCGTGAAATGACGCGCAGTACCGCTGATGCGTCTTCCGGCGCTGCCGAGCCGCGGGTGGATAAGAAGGCGGCTCGCAAGGCCGCAGCCGAGCTGCGTGAAAGGATGCGCCCGCTCAGGAACACTCGCGACAAGGCTGAAAAGACCATGGTCGCGCTGCAGAAGGACCTTGATGCGCTGGAGCAGTCGCTGGGAGATGACACGCTTTATACCGATAGCCGCCGCAAGGATGAGCTGAACCGGCTGCTGACTCGGCAGGGGGAGCTCAAGACACAACTGGACGCCAGTGAGCAGGCCTGGCTTGATGCCGAAGAGGCGCTTGAGGCCTATGCTGATACGCTGGATGCCTCCTGAGACAGGGAGAAGGAACCATGATGACAAGAAGCCGAGGGACGTGGTGGCTGGCAGGCGTGCTGGTTCTGCTGGCCGGTTGCGCCAATGACACCCTGACGATGAGCAACTATGAGCGGTTAAGCCCGGGCATGACCCGTGCCGAGGTGGAGGCTGTGCTGGGTGAGGGTGAAAAATGTACTGGTGCCATGGGGTTTTCCAATTGTGTATGGGGTGACCGCAGGCGATCGATACAGGCGCAGTTCGTAGCCAACAGGGCCATCACGTTCCAGTATCAGGGGCTTGAGCAGACCGGACGCTAGAGCGTCTGTGGCATGGCACTGACATCATCCCGTCTGCGGCGGTAAGTCACATGTCCCGTGATCACCGTACAGGGGCGCCCATGGGGCGCCCCTGTCGTATCAGGCCCTGACTTACTGCATGTACCAGCCATGGCTTACCAGAATGGACTGGCCTGTCAGCGCGTTGGACGGGAAGGTCACCAGGTACAGCGCTGTTTCTGCCACGTCCTCGACGGTGGTGAACGTCTGATCCACGGTGTCCTTCAGGAAGATCTTCTCGACGACTTCATCTTCGGTCATGTTGTGCTCGCGCGCCTGATCGGGGATCTGTTTTTCCACCAGCGGTGTTTTTACATACCCCGGGCAGATGGTGTTTGAACGGATACCGTACTGGGCACCTTCCTTGGCCATGGTGCGGCACAGACCCAGCAGGCCGTGCTTGGCCGTAACGTAGGGTGACTTCATGGCCGAGGCCTCATGGGAGTGGGCCGAGCCCATGTACAGCAGGCAGCCGCCTTCCTTCTGAGTCATCATCTGGCGAAACGCCGCTCGGGTGCACAGGAAGCTGCCATCCAGCTGGACATCGGTCACCTTCTTCCAGTTGGCGTAGGAAAGCTTGTGGATCGGTTCGACATGCTGGGCGCCGGCATTGGCAATCATGATATCCAGCCGGCCGAACTGGTCGATGGCGGCCTTGAAGGCATCTTCTACTTCCTGTTCATCCGTCACGTTGGCTGCAACGCCCAGCGCGGTGCCGCCCGCGCGTCCGATATCCTCCGCTGCCTTGTCGGCGGCGTCCTTGTCCATGTCGAGAATCACGACCCTTGCGCCCTGTTCCGCAAATAAAACAGCAATCTGCTTGCCGATGCCGCTGGCGGCGCCGGTGATCAGGGCGACCTTGTCCTTGAGGCGGTCCTGCGCGGGGTAGGCTGACATATGGCTCTCCTTGGCGATGGTCGGGCGCGTCGTGCCCGTACTGGAATGAAACCGCGCGGGGCATCCCGGCACCGTTTCGAGAATATCAGGTTAGGCTAAATAGTCGTGTACTACCCGGCCGTAGGGCAGGGTGAGGTCAGTCAGGAGGTGCTGAACGCTGACAATGTCCCGCACCGGCAGATCCGCGACCGGGGCGAAGACGTGTTCATACAGCTGCAGGCGCCCCGGGCCTTCCCACGCGCCCTTGATCACCAGATCCTCCAGGCCCACTTCCACCAGTTCAGCAATGCGCGGGCTGCCATCGACATGGGGAATCAGCTTGTACAGCAGGGTGGGCGTGTCCAGCATATCCTGGCGCACCCTGTTCGTATCCAGAGCACGGTGCTTGAACCCCATGGTGGCCTGAGCTACCGGCATGCCGGCGTATTCAAGCGTGCCGGTGAGGGTGTCATGCATGATCGAAAGCCGCGGGGTGGCCAGCTTCTTGGGGAACCCCCACAGTTCCCGGCCCCCGGCAATGGGCGCGTGGTCGTCCAGATACATGGCGCGCTGATAGCCGTAGGCCTTTCCTTCAAGGAGGCAGGGAATGACCTGGCCGGACTCGACGTACTGCCCGAAACCGGTGGAATCCGGCATGTTGATGAATTCAAATTTCACCAGCGGCTCATCGAAGGTCAGTGGCTCCGGCAGTACTCGCCGGAGGGCCTGGGCATCGGTGCGGTAGGTGATGTTGAAAAACTCCCGGTTCACGAACCGATAGGGGCCCGGTGGATAGGAGGGGCAGTCCCAGGGCATGGCAACGCTGTGCTCGGGCAGGGAAGGGGTTTTTTTCATGACATGCTCCTGTGTTTCGTGATCCGGTCGGGCAGGGGCCCACTGGCCGGTGCTCAGGATTCTTCAACCAGCTGGCCATCCCTGTTGCTGCGAAAACTGCAGACGCGGGCGCCGATGTCATCGCTGACCGGGTCCTTGTGACAGGGGCAGATGTCGAGGGCCTGGGTCATGTCATCGTGGCCTGCCTGTCGGCGCGCGACGATGCTTGACCAGGAAAAGTCGATGTCCTTCTGCGCGGTTTCCTGTTCTCGTACCGGTGCCAGCAATCGCACGATATTGACCGGCTGCTGAAGGCCCAGTTTCAGGATTTCACTGATCTGGGAGGTGTGACGTACTTCTTCGGGCAGATGGTGGGACAGGGTGCGAATGGCGGCCTTCAGGGCATGAATACGCTTCAGGAAGTGTACGTTCTGACCTGCACGGGTGGCGTACTGAATGTCCTTTTCCCGATTGATGGCTTCCATGATGGTCGAGGGCGCCGGTCCGGCGGCGTGCCAGAGATCCACCACGTAGCAGTTGACGGGCAGGTTGCTGCCGGGCGGCTCTTCTTCCAGTACATAATCAAGCGGTGTGTTGGAGACGAGCCCGCCATCCCAGTAGAGCTCGCCGTCAACCTCTACCGGCGGAAAGCCGGGAGGAAGTGCACCGCTGGCCATGATGTGTTCGGCATTCAGGGGGTGATGGTGGCTATCGAAGTAGGTCAGTTCCCCCTTGCCAACATTGACGGCGCCGACACTCAATCGGATGCCATCATGAAAGTTGCGAGTGCCCAGGGCATCGAAATCCACCAGCCGATTCAGGGTGGCCCGCAGGGCCGAGGTGTCATAGAACCCGGGCAATGTGCCGTTGGGGTGTAACAGTGGAATCGACCAGGGGCGGCGAGGCGTGAAAAAGTTCGGTACGCCGCGGGTCAGTGCCATATAGCGTGCGGCCTGACTCTCCATTCTGTCGCTCTGCGGGCCGAAGCTGTGGCCGGGCTGGGCAATCTCTTCCCAGAAGGCTTCCAGACGCTGCAGGCTGTGTTCGGTGTCGCCACCGGCAATCAGTGCCCCATTCAGCGCGCCCACCGAGGTACCCACGACCCAGTCAGGTCGTATGCCTGCCCGGTTCAGCGCCTCGTAAACACCTACCTGATAGGCCCCCAGAGCGCCTCCGCCCTGCAACAACAGGATATTCATTGCCCGCGACATCAGACCCTCCCGAACGCAGCACACTGTGGCGCTGCGGGGTGAACGTGATTTTATTCCAGCCTAGGAAAGTTTATGTTGCGGTGCAATATAAAAACGGGGGTCAGGCCTCCAGCAAAAAGGTGACCGGGCCGTCATTGGTCAGTGATATCTGCATGTCGGCACCAAACCGTCCGGTCTCGACCGGCGCGTGTCGTTCGCGAGCCAGGGTAACCAGGGTATTAAACAGTTCTTCGCCCACCGCCGGGGAGGCGCCGGATGAGAAGCCGGGACGCAGGCCCTTGCGCGTATCGGCCACCAGCGTGAACTGGGAGACCAGCAGCAGCCCGCCACCGGTCGCCCCAAGGCCGAGATTCATGCGGCCATCATCATCGTTGAAAATGCGATACCCCAGCAGCTTGTTCAGTAACCGCTCGGCGCGCTCTGGGGTATCGTCACGCTCGATGCCGATCAGCGCCAGCAGCCCCGGGCCGATATCGCCGACACAGGTGCCATCGATATGCACTGCGGCATGACTGACCCGTTGAATCAGGGCTTTCATTCATCATCCTTGTGGTGTGAAACCAGTGGGCATCTTACCAGGTGCGGCACAGCATGATGTCGCAGCGGGTTTCAGACAGCAGTCGCTCCAGCAGGCTGCCCGCCGTGCGGCGGCCGATGCCGATGCGTCCATGACTCCCCAGCGCCAGCAGGTCGGGTGGCTGGTCGCGTACTCGCTGGATCAGCACTTCCGTCGGATCCCCCTGCTCAAGCACCAGTTCAAGGTCCGGTACATCGTCGATATCGGCCATGAAACGTTCGGTTTCAAACTCCAGCTGCTGGCGCAGTTTGGTGCGTTCCTCATTGCGCCAGCGTGCATAGCCGGGGTCACTTGCCAGTTCTCTGGAGGCAGGCATGTCCCAGACGTGCAACAGGGTCAGCCGAATGTCGGGAAAGCGCAGCAGGACTTCCTTGAGGGTGTGACGCGATGCCAGCGAGAAGTCGATGGGGACCAGTACGTCCTGCCAGTTGCGTTTGGTGCTGTGAGAAATGCTCAGTACCGGGCAGGGTGCACGGCGCATGACGCGGGATACCGTCGTGCCCGTCACGAGATCCTGCTGATGATGCTTGCGGTGGCTGCCAAGAATGGCCAGATCGGCCTTTTGCTCGTAGACCTCGCGAATGATCTCGGCGTAGGGCGTGCCGGTTACTACCTGAATCATGGTATTGGGTCTTGGCGAGCCCAGCGATTCACAGGTATCTATCAGCAGTTGTTCGATTTCACGACTGACCGCCTTTTCCAGCTCGCGCAGCGCCGCTCTGGGAAGAAAGGGGTCAAGTACATGCAGAATGTTAAGCCGGGCGTGGTGCTCATTGGCCAGCAGTACCGCGCGGGAAAACGCTGCGCGACACTCGTTGGACAGGTCCGTCGCAAGCAGCAGCGTTTGTGTCATGACGAGCCTCCAGAAGAGGAAGGGTGGCAGGTGTGCTCAGTATGGCTGGGCGGGATGAATATTCAACAGCCCCGTGGATGAATTGGGGACTTCGTTTTACCACCAGGCATGAAAATGATGTACCGGCCCCTGTCCCTTTCCTACCCCCAGACGATCGGCTTCTTCCAGACTTCGGGTCATGTAGACCTTGGCAGCCCTGACGGCTGCCGGCAGGGTGGCGTGTTGGGGCAGCAATGCCGCAATGGCTGACGAGAGCGTACACCCGGTACCGTGCAGGTGGCGTGTTGCGATGCGCGGTGCTTCCAGCCACTCGGTGTCCTGCGCGGAAATAAGCAGATCGGCACAGGTGCTGTCAGCCAGAAAGCCTCCCTTGAGGAGAACGTGGGAAGACTGCAGGCCGCGCAGGTCATCGCACATGGCCATCATGGCATCGCGTGAATCGGGGATGTTCGTACCGAGCAGTTCAGCGGCTTCCGGCAGGTTGGGGGTAACAATATCTGCCAGGGGCACCAGCAGTTCGCATACTGCTGCCACGGCGCCGGCGTCGACCAGCCGGTCACCGCTTTTGGCTACCATGACCGGGTCCAGCACGACATGGCGTGGAGCGTACTCCAGTATCAGGCGCCGAATGCACTGGGCCGTATCCCGGTCAGCCACCATCCCGATCTTGACGGCGTCGATCTCGATATCATCAAACACGGCACGAAGCTGCGCTTCCAGAGCCGCCAGGGGCAGGGGATATACCTCGCGTACACCGCAGGTATTCTGGGCCACGATGGAGGTGATGGCGCTGGTGGCGTAGCCGCCCAGGGCCGAAAAGGTTTTCATGTCAGCGTGCATACCGGCGCCGCCGCTTGGGTCCGTGCCTGCGATGGACAGGAGTCTGGGAATGGCCACGATCACTATGTTCCTTTTTTGTACTGGCTGTCTGGCAGGCCCCTTCAGGAAGGAATTCGCCCAATTGTGGATTTTGATATGCCGCGTCGTTTAGTATGACCGAATATTCAGCGCGTTAAGATTTAACCAGGTTTTTTCAATTCCGGAAACGGGCTTGGCATGACTGTGCGGTAATCGTCTACCTTGAAGGTACCAGGGCGCTTGCCAGCGAAAAAGCGCACATAATAAATACATTGTGACTAGTCCGCACGGCCTGACCGCCGCGCCCCACACCTTCATTGATGAGTGAGAACAGGCATGGAGCAGATTGCACAGCATTGGTCGGTAGCGATTTTTGTCGTCGCTGTTTTCGGGCTGTGTGCCTTCATGGTCGGACTGGCCAGTCTCCTTGGCGGGCGCGCCTGGGGGCATCAGAAAAACACACCCTTTGAATCCGGTATCGTACCGGTGGGAAGCGCGCACCAGCGCTTTTCCGTCAAGTTCTACATGGTTGCGATGCTGTTCGTCATCTTCGACGTCGAAGCCCTCTTTCTATTCGCCTGGGCGGTCACCGTGCGTGAAAGCGGCTGGACCGGCTTTGTCGAAGCCTTCATTTTCATCGTTGTGTTATTGGCCGGTCTGATCTACCTGAGTCGTGTGGGTGCGCTTGATTGGGCGCCCATCAAACGCGCCAAGGAGATCAAGACCTCGTCCTGAGGTTTCTCCATGCAATACAAACTGACGCGTATCGATCCGAACGCGCCCGAAACAACCCAGTATCCGGCCGGGGAACGTCGCATCGTCGATGACCCCATGAAGCAGCAGGTTCACAAGAATGTCTTCATGGGCAAGCTTGAGGATGTGATGCACTCCGCGGTCAACTGGGGACGAAAGAACTCGCTGTGGCCCTACAATTTCGGGTTGTCGTGCTGTTATGTCGAGATGACGACTGCCTTTACGGCACCTCATGATGTTGCCCGGTTTGGTGCCGAAGTCATTCGCGCTTCTCCGCGTCAGGCTGATTTCATGGTGATTGCCGGCACCTGCTTCATCAAGATGGCTCCGGTAATCCAGCAGCTCTATGACCAGATGCTGGAGCCCAAATGGGTCATTTCCATGGGGTCCTGCGCCAACTCCGGCGGAATGTACGACATCTACTCTGTCGTGCAGGGCGTAGACAAGTTCCTGCCGGTGGATGTCTATATCCCCGGCTGTCCGCCACGTCCCGAAGCCTTTCTGCAGGGGCTTCAGCTGTTACAGGATTCGATCCAGGAAGAGCGCCGCCCATTGTCGTGGGTGGTAGGAGACCAGGGCGTGTATCGCGCCGAAATGCCGTCGCAGCGAGAAAAGCATCGTGCCGAGCGCATCGCCGTGACGGAACTTCGCACCCCTGACCAGATTTAACCCTGACTGCTCTTGATAACGGACCGCTCATGACCGTGGAAAATGCACAGCCCGCCGGCGCTCAGTCGTCCTGGGCGATTGAAGAAGAACTACTGGCCTTTTTTGGGCCGGATGCCCTGACCTTTCAGGTGACTCGAACAGCCATGCCGGTAGTGTGGGTGGCGCGTGAGCGGCTCGAAGAGGTGATGCAGTTTCTCAAGGGCGTGCGTCAGCCCTACGTGATGCTGTATGACCTGCACGGTGTGGACGAGCGTCTTCGTACTCACCGTGACGGGCTGCCGGATGCGGATTTCACCGTGTTCTACCAGTTGATGTCGCTGGAGCGCAACAGCGACATCATGGTCAAGGTGGCATTGTCGGAGCGGGATCTGGTAATTCCCAGCATCGTCAGGCACTACCCCAATGCCAACTGGTACGAGCGGGAAGTGTTTGACATGTTCGGCATTGATTTCAGCGGGCATCCGCACATGACCCGCATCCTGATGCCGTCGACCTGGAACGGCCATCCGCTGAGAAAGGATTATCCGGCCAGAGCGACTGAATTCGACCCCTACAGCATGACGATGGAGGGGCAGGATCAGGCGCAGGAAGCCCTGAAATTCGATCCGGAAGCCTGGGGCATGAAACGTCGTACTGACGATGCCGATTTCATGTTTCTGAATCTGGGGCCGAACCACCCTTCAGCTCACGGGGCTTTCCGTATCGTACTGCAGCTGGATGGCGAGGAAATTCTCGATTGCGTGCCGGATATCGGGTATCACCACCGCGGCGCCGAGAAAATGGCCGAGCGTCAGTCCTGGCACAGCTTTATTCCTTATACCGACCGCATCGATTATACCGGTGGGGTCATGAATAACCTGCCCTATGTGCTGGCGGTCGAAAAGCTGGCCGGCATTACCGTAACGCCCCGGGCCGAGTTTATTCGGGTCATGATGGCCGAGATGTTCCGCATCAACTCTCACCTGCTGTTTCTGGGAACATTCCTGCAGGATCTGGGGGCCATGTCGCCTGTCTTCTACGCCTTTACCGATCGTCAGAAGGCCTATGAGGTCATCGAGGCCATTACCGGGTTTCGCATGCACCCGGCCTGGTACCGTATCGGTGGCGTAGCTCATGACCTGCCCAATGGCTGGGATCGTCTGATCCGTGGCTTTATCGACTGGATGCCGGCCCGGCTCGATGAATATGAGCGGGCCATGATGGATAACGCCATCGTGCGCGAACGCACCCGGGATGTGGCCGCCTATACCTCAAGGGAAGCCTTTGAGTGGGGTGTGACCGGTCCGAACCTGCGAGCGACCGGAGTGGATTTCGATCTGCGCAAGAAGCGCCCCTATAGTGGTTACGAAAAATTCGACTTCGATGTGCCCCTGGCCAGCAATGGTGATGTCTTTGATCGTGGCATGTTGCGGATCGAGGAGATGCGCCAGAGCCTTCGCATCATTCGTCAGTGCATGGAGCATATGCCTGCCGGTGCCTACAAGGCGGACCATCCGCTGACAACGCCGCCGCCGCGCGAAAAGATGCTGCAGCATATCGAGACGCTGATTACCCACTTTCTGCAGGTTTCCTGGGGGCCGGTACTCAAGCCCAACGAATCCATGCAAATGATCGAGGCCACCAAGGGGATCAATAGTTATTACCTTACCAGCGATGGCAGCACCATGAGCTATCGCACTCGAATCAGAACCCCCAGTTACCCGCACCTTCAGCAGATCCCGGCGGTCATGCGGGGGGGCTTTGTCCCGGATTTGATTGCGCATCTGGGCAGCATCGATTTCGTGATGGCGGATGTGGATCGTTAAGTCATGGACCAGCCAATGAACAAAGACAGCCTGATATTTACCGACCGGCCCGGCAGCGACTTTGTGCTGCATGACGATGATCGTCACGCCATCGAGCACGAAATGTCGCATTACGAGAATCCGCGTGCGGCCTCGATCGGTGCACTCAAGATCGTGCAGAAGCGTCATGGCTGGGTGCCCGACGGGGCCATCTATGCCATCAGCGATGTGCTGGGAATCTCGTCCAGCGACGTTGAAGGGGTGGCGACCTTTTACAGCCTGATTTTCCGTCAACCAGTGGGGCGCCACGTGATTTTGCTGTGCGACAGCATGACCTGCTACATCAACGGTTACGAATCGGTGCGCGAAACCCTGAAGGACGCTTTGGGTATTTCCCCTGGCCAAACCACTGCCGACGGGCGTTTCACGCTGTTGCCGGTGTGCTGTCTGGGCAACTGCGACAAGGGCCCGGCCATGATGGTTGATGAGCACATCCATGGCCCGGTCAGCCCGGACAACGTCATGCGCCTGCTGGAGGAATACTCATGAGTGCGAGCCCCTTTGCCTCATTCGGCACCATCAATGCCATGCCACGTGCAGCTGAAACCCATCCGCTGACCTGGCGTTTGCGTGATGACGGTGCCGTGGTCGGCCTGGATGAATACCGAAACAAGGATGGTTACGAGGGCGCGCGCAAGGCGCTCGACATGAAGGCTGATGATATTGCCGGACTGGTCAAGGAAGCAGGCCTCAAGGGGCGCGGCGGCGCCGGCTTTCCTGCCGGGGTTAAATGGAGCCTGACGGCCAGGGGCGAAGAAATGCCCCGGGGCTATGTGGTCTGCAACGCCGATGAAATGGAGCCCAACACCTACAAGGATCGCATGTTGATGGAGCAGCTGCCCCATCTGCTGATCGAGGGCATGATCATCTCGGCGCTCGCCAACAACTCCTTCCGAGGGTACATCTTCCTGCGCGGTGAATATGTCGATGCCGCCAGAAGTCTGGAGGAGGCGCTGGTCGAGGCGCGTGAGGCCGGGATTCTGGGCACTCACGTGCTGGGCAGCGACTTTGACTTTGATATCTTTCTGCATACCGGCGCCGGTCGCTATATCTGTGGCGAGGAAACCGCGCTGATCAATTCTCTGGAAGGTCGGCGTGCCAATCCGCGTTCCAAGCCGCCCTTTCCCGGCCAGAGTGGGGCCTGGGGCAAGCCCACGGTCGTCAATAACGTTGAAACCCTGTGCAATGCGCCCTCGATTCTTGCCAACGGCAAGGACTGGTATCTGGGCCTGGCGCTTGAAGGCAGTGATGACGGCGGTACCAAACTGTTCGGCTTCACGGGGCAGGTCAATAACCCGGGGCTCTGGGAACTGCCGCTGGGCACGACGGCCCGTGAGATTTTCGAAGACTACGCCCAGGGCATGAAGTCCGGTTATCAGTTGAAGGCCTGGCAACCCGGCGGTGCCGGCACCGGCTTCTTGCTGCCGGAACATCTGTCGGCGCAAATGTGCTCCAACGGCATCGGTGAAGTCGGTACGCGGATGGGAACGGGGCTTTCCCTGGCGATCGATCACACCGTCAGCATGGTGTCACTGCTCAGAAACATGGAAGAGTTCTTTGCCCGCGAGTCCTGTGGCTGGTGCACCCCATGCCGTGATGGTCTGCCCTGGACCGTTCGCATCCTGCGCTCGCTGGAGCGTGGCGAGGGTGAGCAGGGCGATATCGAGATACTCGAGGAGCTGACCGGCAAGCTGGGGCCGGGAAAAACCTTCTGCGCGCACGCACCGGGGGCCATCGAGCCGCTGGGCAGTGCCATTCAGTATTTCCGTGACGAATTCGAACAAGGCATCAACCACCCGAAGCGGGAAGCGCACGGTGAGCCGATTCCGGTGGGATCCGTATAAGCCGGTTATGCCGCCCGCAAGGGCAGACCGTTTTTTGACTTGAGCCGCCCGGTACGCCGGGCATGAGGATGGGAATAACACGCCATGGCAACCATTCATGTCGACGGCAAGAAGTATGAGGTAGACGGCAGCGATAACCTGCTGCACGCCTGTCTCTCGCTGGGGCTTGATATCCCCTATTTCTGCTGGCATCCCGCGCTTGGCAGCGTCGGGGCATGCCGCCAGTGCGCCGTCAAGCAGTACAAGGATGCCGACGACACGCGGGGCACGCTGGTAATGTCCTGCATGGCGCCGATTTCGGACGACAGCTACATCTCGATCGAGGATGACGAGGCAAGGGAGTTTCGTGCCAGTGTGGTGGAGTGGCTGATGGCCAACCACCCGCATGACTGTCCGGTATGCGAGGAGGGGGGGCATTGCCACCTCCAGGACATGACGGTCATGACCGGTCACGATACCCGTCGTTATCGCTTCACCAAGCGTACCCACAAGAACCAGTATCTTGGGCCGTTCATTGCCCATGAGATGAACCGGTGCATCACATGCTATCGCTGCGTCCGGTTTTATCAGGATTACGCCGGCGGCGAGGATCTGGGGGCCTTCGGGGCGCACAATAATATCTACTTCGGACGAACCACCGAAGGGGTGCTTGAAAGCGAGTTTGCCGGCAATCTGACGGAAGTATGCCCGACAGGCGTGTTTACCGATCGCACTCACTCTGATCACTACACCCGTAAATGGGACATGCAGTTTGCGCCAAGCATCTGCCACCAGTGCTCGAGCGGCTGCAATATCAGCCCGGGAGAGCGCTATGGTGAAGTGCGGCGGATAGAAAACCGGTACAACGGCGACGTTAACCACTACTTTCTGTGTGATCGCGGCCGGTTCGGGTATGGCTATGTCAACCGGGAAGACCGTCCTCGCCAGCCTGAAGTGCGGGATAGTAGTGCCGTCCGTCAGGTGTCAGTGGATCATGCCCTTGATACCGGTGCTGACCGGCTTCGGCAGTCCTCGCGTACCATCGGTATTGGTTCGCCACGAGCCAGCCTCGAAAGTAATTACGCGCTTCGTGAGCTGGTGGGTGCCGAACACTTTTCCGTGGGTATGCCGCGTGCCGAGCTCGAACGGCAGCAGCTGATGTACCGCATTCTGAAGGAGGGGGCACTTCCGACGCCCTCGCTTCGCGAGATCGAAGAGCACGACGCCGTTATCATTCTGGGGGAAGACCTGACCCAGACAGCAGCCCGTGAGGCGCTGGCCGTGCGTCAGGTGGCCAATGGCAAGCGTACGGAGCTTGCGCATGCCAACAAGATCCCCGAATGGAATTACAACGCCGCTGAAACCCTGGCTCAGGGGCGCAAGTTGCCGGTATTTGTGGCCACACCTGCTGAAACCAGGCTGGATGATATTGCGGTCCAGACCTTCCGCGGCACGGCAGACCAGATTGCGCGGCTGGGATGTGCCCTCGCTCACGGACTGGATGGTAATGCACCAGCGGTCGACTCTCTCACGGAGGCCGAACAGGCACTGATCTCGCAGTTGGTGGATGTCATCGACCAGTCCAGACGGCCCCTGCTTGTGTCGGGGGGTAGCCTTGAATCCGTGGCCGTTCTTGAGGCCACAGCCAACCTGGCCCGCGCCCTTCGACATCGTGACAAGCAGGCATCACTTCGACTGATCAGCGGTGAAGCCAACAGCACAGGCCTGGCAATGATGGGTGGGTTGTCGCTTGAAGACGCGCTGGCCAGCGTTGACGGCGATACCACGCTGATCGTGGTCGAGAATGACCTCTACCAGCGGTTGCCGCGAGCTGCTGTTGATCAGGCGCTGGGTCAGGCGGCCACCCTGGTGGTGATGGATCACCAGCGCACCGAGACCTTTGAGCGCGCAGATATCGGCCTGCCGGCAGCCTCCTTTGCAGAAGCCGACGGCACCCTCGTCAACCATGAAGGCCGCGCCCAGCGCTTCTTCCAGGTATACCAGCCGGATTATTACCGTCCGGGCGATCTGACCCATGAAAGCTGGCGCTGGCTGCATGCGTTGCATACCACGCGTGAACGGCGTGATGTGGACTGGACTCAGCTCGATGAGGTCACCCTGCACTGTGCGAAGGCGTTGCCTCAGTTTGAGGGCATTGAAAGCGCAGCCCCCAGCGCTTCGTTTCGGATCAAGGGGCAGAAGATTGCCCGGATGCCTCATCGCTCCAGCGGCCGTACGGCCATGCGCGCCAATATCAGTGTGCATGAACCGCGCACGCCCCAGGATAGAGATACGGCCCTGGCTTTCTCGATGGAGGGGTATAGCGGGTATGCCGAGCCGCGTGGCGAAGTCCCCTTTGCCTGGGCGCCGGGCTGGAACTCTCCTCAGGCCTGGAACAAGTTTCAGGACGAGGTGGGCGGCCATCTGACCGCTGGGGATCCGGGGATTCGGCTCATTACGCACCAGCCTGATGCCGGGCTCGCATATTTTACGCCGGCTGCACCGGCGCGCCGGTGTGAGGCAGGGGAATGGCAGTTGACGCCCCTGCACCAGCTGTTCGGCAGTGATCCGATGTCGGCACGGGCCGAACCCATTCAGGAGCGTATGGTGGAGGCGTTTGTGGCGGTCAATGCCGCCGGCCTCAGGGATCTGGCGGTCGAGCAGGGCAGTTTGATGACGGTTCAGCTGGACAGTGTGCGCTTTTCGCTGCCGGTACGCGTCAGCCGTGACCTGCCCGATGGTGTCGCCGGCCTGCCGGTCGGACTGCCCGGCGTACCGGCCGGGATCGACTTTGCCACGCGCGTAACGCTGACGCAGGAGGGCCGCGCATGAGCTGGCTGACGCCTACGGTGATCGATACCGTCATTGCTGTTGTTCAGGCCATCGTCATCCTGTTGGCGGCGGTGGTATCCGGGGCGCTGTTGAGTTTTGTCGAGCGCCGGCTGCTTGGGTGGTGGCAGGACCGATATGGCCCGAACCGGGTTGGCCCTTTCGGCTCCCTGCAGCTGGCTGCCGATATGCTGAAGATGTTCTTCAAGGAAGACTGGATCCCAGTCTTTGCCGACAGGAAAATCTTTACGCTGGCGCCGGTTATCGCGATGGCATCGCTTCTGTTGTCGTTCATGATTATTCCGATTACGCCGGGCTGGGGCGTCGCTGACCTGAATGTGGGCCTGCTGTTCTTTTTTGCCATGGCCGGGGTGAACGTATATGCAGTGCTGTTCGCCGGTTATGCCAGCGCCAACAAGTACGCCCTGCTGGGTGCCTTGCGTGCATCGGCGCAGACGCTGTCCTATGAAGTGTTCATGGGGCTTTCATTGATGGGGGTAGTGGCCATGGCCGGTACTTTCAACATGCGCGATATCGTCACCGCTCAGGCGGACATGTGGAATATCATCCCTCAGTTCTTCGGATTTTGTACCTTTCTGATTGCCGGTGTGGCAGTCACGCACCGCTCTCCGTTTGACCAGCCGGAAGCCGAGCAGGAGCTGTCCGATGGGTATCACATCGAATACTCCGGCATGAAATGGGGCATGTTTTTCGTCGGGGAATACATCGGTGTGGTGCTGATTTCGGCGCTGATCGCCACGCTGTTCTTCGGTGGCTGGACAGGGCCGTGGTTGCCGCCCATCGTGTGGTTTTTGCTCAAGACCGGCTTTTTCATCATGTTGTTTGTCCTGTTCAGGGCCGCGCTGCCGCGTCCGCGTTATGACCGTGTCATGAGCTTTGGCTGGAAATTCTGCCTGCCACTGACGTTGATCAATCTACTCGTGACCGGAGCGGTGATTCTTCTCAACGCCCCGGCCACATCGTAAGGGGGGACACGGCATGATCATGAAAGTACTTGCCGGGACCTGGTCGCAGCTGCGCACGCTCGGCATGGTCTTTATGCACGGGTTTCGCAAGCGCGAAACGCTTCAGTACCCGGAAGAGCCGGTGTATCTGCCCCCTCGTTACCGTGGGCGTATCGTACTGACCCGTGACCCGGACGGTGAGGAGCGCTGCGTTGCCTGCAACCTGTGCGCGGTAGCCTGCCCGGTAGGCTGTATTTCCCTGCAGAAGGGAGAGAAGGAGGATGGGCGGTGGTACCCCGAGTTTTTCCGCATCAATTTCTCGCGCTGCATTTTCTGTGGTCTGTGCGAGGAGGCCTGCCCTACCTCGGCGATCCAGTTGACGCCTGATTTCGAGTTGGGTGAGTACAACCGTCAGGAGCTGGTCTACGAGAAGGAAGATCTGCTGATATCAGGGCCCGGCAAGGATCATAACTATAATTTCTACCGGGTTGCCGGGATGGAAATTGCCGGCAAGGGCAAGGGTGAGGCGCAAAACGAGGCTGAGCCCATTGACGTCAAATCATTGTTGCCGTGATCACAGACCAAGGAAACTAGCCCGTGGAATATGCCTTTTATATTGCGGCGGCCGTAGCGGTGCTGTCGACACTCAGGGTCGTCACCAGTATCAATGCCGTGCATGCGCTTTTGTATCTGATCGTCTCGCTGATTGCGGTCGCCATGGTGTTCTTTGCTCTGGGAGCCCCCTTCGCCGGCGTGCTTGAAATCATCGTTTATGCCGGTGCCATCATGGTGCTTTTTGTCTTTGTCGTGATGATGCTCAATCTGGGGCAGGCATCCGTTGAACAGGAAAAGAGCTGGTTCAATCCCAGGATGTGGGTTGGGCCCTCGGTGATGGTGGCCGTGATGTTGATCGTGATGCTGGTGGCGCTGTTTGAAAGTCCGGGAACAGGCATGATTACCGGTGAGCTGATTGACGCCAAGATGGTGGGCAAGGCGCTTTATGGCCCATATGTACTGATGGTCGAGCTGGCCTCCATGCTGCTGCTGGCTGGTGTAATTACGGCCTATCATCTGGGCCGGGATGACTCGATGCGGCCGACCCGCGAGATGAATGAGCCCAAACAGCGCCTTTCACATGATCACCGGGGGACACGATGAACGGATTACCCGTCGAACATGGCCTTGTGCTGGCCTCGATCCTGTTTGTAATCGGTTTGGCCGGTCTTATGGTCCGTCGCAACATGCTGTTTGTGTTGATGTGCCTGGAGATCATGATGAATGCCGCCGCGCTGGCGTTTATTGTCGGTGGCACGCGCTGGCAGCAGCCGGACGGCCAGATCATGTTCATCATGGTGATTACGCTGGCTGCCGCTGAAGCCAGCATCGGTCTTGCCCTGCTGATTCAACTATACCGCCGCTTCAGGACCCTGGATATTGACCAGGTAAGCGAGATGAAAGGATGACGTTACTTCCTCTGGTCTTTATCTGTCCGCTGGTGGGGGCGCTGCTGCTGGCATTTCTGCGGGGCATGCCCCAGCGTCTGGCGGCGCTGATTGGTGTGGGCTCCATTGCCCTGTCTGCACTGTCTGTCGCCGTTATCGCCGTGACGTACCTTGGGGGTGATCACACGCCGGTCACCGTGACGCTCTGGCAGTGGATCTCCGTTGGCGATTTCACGCCGCGTTTTTCCCTCTATGTCGACGGTCTGACGATTACGATGCTGGGTGTGATTACCGGCGTCGGCTTTCTGATTCATTTGTTTGCGTCCTGGTACATGACCGAAGATCTGAAGGACGCCACCGGCTATCTCTATACCCGCTTCTTTGCCTACATGAATCTGTTCGTGTTCAGCATGCTGCTGCTGGTGCTGGCGGATAATCTGATGCTGTTGTATCTGGGCTGGGAAGGGGTTGGCCTGTGCAGCTATCTACTGATCGGGTATTACTACCGTGACCTGGACAATGCCAGGGCGGCGTTCAAGGCGTTTATCGTGACGCGGGTGGGGGATGTGTTTCTCGCCATCGGCATGTTCATCTTGTATGCCCGGTTCCAGACGCTGGATATCCAGACGTTGCTGGCTCTGGCGCCGGAGGCCTGGAGCAAGGGCGACATGATGGCGGAGCTGGCAGCATTGATGCTGCTGGGCGGCGCGGTGGGCAAATCGGCCCAGTTGCCACTGCAGACCTGGCTTGCCGATGCGATGGCCGGTCCGACGCCGGTATCGGCCTTGATTCACGCTGCCACGATGGTGACGGCCGGGGTCTATCTGATTGCCCGGACGCACGTGATTTTCGAGCTGGCACCGATGACGCTGGGTCTGGTGGGCATTGTCGGGGCGCTGACGCTTCTGATTGCCGGGCTGTCCGCTCTGGCGCAGACCGATATCAAGCGGGTTCTGGCCTACTCGACCATGAGTCAGATCGGCTACATGTTCCTGGCGTTGGGTGTTCAGGCCTGGGATGCGGCCATCTTTCACCTGATGATTCATGCCTTCTTCAAGGCGCTTTTATTCCTGACGTCCGGGTCGGTGATCATCGCCTGCCACCATGAGCAGAACATGTTCAGAATGGGCGGGTTGAGAAAACCACTCAAGCTGGCCTATGCCTGCTTTCTGGTGGGCGGGTCGGCGCTGGCGGCACTGCCTCTGGTCACGGCCGGGTTTTACTCCAAGGATGAAATTCTCTGGCTGTCGTTCGCTTCCGGACATGAAGTGCTGTGGGCCTTTGGCCTGATGGGTGCGTTCCTGACCTCGGTTTATACCTTCCGCATGATCTTTATCGTGTTTCACGGGGAGGAGAAAACCAGGGCGCATGCTCCGCACGGACTGGCGCATCATCTACCGCTGGTCGTATTGCTGGTGCTGTCGACCTTTATCGGTGCCTTCATTCATCCGCCATTGGCCGGCGTACTGCCGGCATCGCCGGAGGGAGATGCCGAGGGGCTGCAACTTGTGCTGGAAGTGGTGTCTTCCATCGTGGCCATTCTGGGGCTGGGTATCGCGGCAGCTCTGTTTCTGGGACGTCGTCGATTGGTCAGTGCGCTGGTCAAAACGGACATCGGCCGTACGGGCTGGCATTTCCTTCATAATGCCTTCGCGTTTGATCAGCTTTACAACATGCTGTTTGTAAAGCCCTTTCTGGCCATTGCCTGGTTGCATCGGGTGGATTGGATCAATGCGCTGGTCAATATCTGGCCATGGCTTGCAAAGCAGGCTCACCGTGGACTGTCGGCCAGTCAGACCGGTCGGATCCGCTGGTACGCCGGTTCAATAACCGCAGGGGCGACCATCATGCTGGCGCTGCTGGTCCTCGGATAACGACATAAGGAAACGTGAACGTCATGATCCTGCCTTTGCTCATACTCATCCCGTTTATCGGCGGCTTTCTGTGCTGGCAGACCGAACGCTTCGGGGTAAAACCGCCCCGCGTGATTGCGCTGATTACCATGCTGCTGGAGCTTGGTATTGCGCTTGGCCTGTGGTGGCACGGCGAATACCAGCTCGATGGTGTCATCGGTGATACTCCGAACTGGGTGCTTGAATTCCATGCGCCCTGGATCGATCGATTCGGCATCAGCTTTCATCTTGCCCTGGATGGCCTGTCGCTGATCATGATCATGCTGACCGGGTTTCTGGGCGTGCTGGCGGTTACCTGTTCCTGGGCTGAAATTACACGGCGGGTTGGTTTTTTTCACCTGAACCTGCTGTGGATCATCGGGGCTGTGGTCGGCATCTTCCTGTCGGTAGATCTATTTTTGTTCTTCTTCTTCTGGGAAATGATGCTGGTGCCGATGTATTTCCTGATCGCGCTGTGGGGACACAGTGGATCGAAGGGGAATTCCCGTGTCCGTGCGGCAATGAAGTTCTTTATTTATACCCAGGCGTCGGGCCTGTTGATGCTGGTGTCGATTCTGGGGCTGGTCTTCATGCATTACCTGCAGACCGACGTATTTACGTTCGATTATGCGGCGCTGAAGGACACCACCCTGTCCGAGCCGGCCGCCATGCTGTTGATGCTGGGCTTTTTCATTGCCTTTGCCGTCAAGCTGCCGGTGGTGCCACTGCATGGCTGGCTGCCTGATGCGCATGCCCAGGCGCCTACGGCCGGCAGTGTGGATCTGGCCGGAATCCTTTTGAAAACGGCTGCCTACGGCATGCTGCGCTTTCTGATGCCCATGTTCCCCGAGGCGGCGATGCAGTTTGCGCCGATCGCGATGGGGCTGGGGCTGGTGGGCATCTTTTACGGTGCGGCCATGGCGTTTTCCCAGACGGACATCAAGCGCCTGATTGCCTGTTCGAGCATTTCACACATGGGATTTGTTCTGATCGGGATCTTCTCCAATAGCCTGCTGGCCCTGCAGGGCGTTATCGCCCTGATGGTGGCTCACGCCTTTTCCTCGGCAGGATTGTTCATCATCAGCGGTCAACTGTACGAGCGGCTGCACACCCGGGACATGCGCGAGATGGGCGGTCTGTTCGGCAAGCTGGGCGCTCTGCCGGGATTTGCACTGGTGTTTGTGATGGCGACACTCGGTATGCCGGGAACGGGCAACTTCATCGGGGAATTCCTGATTCTGTTCGGAGCCTTTGAGGTAGAACCCTGGGTGGTGGTGGTCGCAAGTATCGGGCTGGTGCTGGCCGCGATCTATTCGTTGATCCTGATGCAGCGTGTGTACTTCGGCGCAGCCAAAAGCGAGGCTACCTATCGGGGACTGGATACACGCGAGTATCTGATGCTGCTGTTGCTGTTTGTGCTGACGGTGGTTGTCGGATTTTTCCCGCAGTTGCTGCTGGGCGTTACCGAGCATGCCATGAGCGAGATCCAGACCTGGGTCGCGACTGCCACCACTCCCTTGTCTTCAACACTGTAGGGCCGCCATGAATCTGACAACTTCACATCTGATTGCGCTTTTGCCGCTGATGCTGGTTTGCGCAACGGTCGTCATCGTCATGCTGGCCGTGGCCTGGCGTCGAAACCACTTCATGAGTGCCACGTTGACGGTCATCGGACTCAATGCGGCCCTGCTGGCACTGATTCCGGCGGCTCAGGTGGCGCCGATTCAGGTGACGCCCCTGTTGATGGTCGATCATTACAGCCTGTTTTACATGGGATTGATTCTGGTCGCGGCTCTGGCCTGTACGACGCTTGCCTACGCCTATCTTGAAACCCTGCCGGATCAGCGTGACGAGTTTTACATGCTGCTTGGATGCTCCGTGGCCGGTGCTCTGGTATTGGTGGCCAGTCAGCATCTTACGTCGCTGTTCATCGGGCTGGAGCTGATGTCGGTGCCGTTGTATGGCCTATCCGGATACGCTTTCAAGGAGCGCACGTCGCTGGAGTCGGGCATCAAGTACATGGTGCTGTCAGCCATGGCCAGTGCCTTCCTGCTGTTCGGTATGGCGCTGTTGTATGCCGAGAGTGGCACCCTGTCCTTTACTGGTCTGGGGCAGCAGTTGAGCGCGGGCGGCCTGGCCAGCAACTGGGTCATTCTAGGGGTCGGCATGATGGTGGTCGGGCTGGGCTTCAAGCTGTCCATTGCGCCGTTTCACCTGTGGACACCGGATGTATACGAAGGAGCGCCGGCACCGGTCTCCGCCTTTCTGGCTACTGTCAGCAAGGTGGCGGTGTTTGCAATGCTGATGCGGTTGTTCAGCCTGGCTCCGGCCACGGCGGATGGCTGGCTGCATACCATCATTGCCGTACTGGCAGTGCTGTCGATGGTTGTCGGTAACCTTCTGGCCCTCATGCAGAGCAACCTCAAGCGGATCATCGGGTATTCCTCGATTGCCCATCTGGGGTATCTGCTGACTGCGCTGGTAGCCAGTGACGGGCTGGCTCTGGAAGCCACGGCCGTGTATCTGGTGACCTATGTCGCGACGGTGCTGGGGGCCTTCGGAGTGATTACCCTGGTTTCAAGCCCGTATCGAGGTGCCGATGCCGGACTGTTGTACCACTATCGTGGCCTGTTCTGGCGCCGCCCTTACCTGACGGCCGTACTGACGGTCATGATGCTTTCGCTGGCAGGCATACCCATGACGGCCGGGTTTATCGGCAAGTTTTATGTGTTCAGTGTGGGGGTCGAGTCAAGCCTCTGGTGGCTTGTCGGGGGTGTGGTGCTGGGCAGTGCGCTGGGCCTTTACTATTACCTGCGCGTCATGGTGACGTTGTACCTGTCACCGGCCGAGCAGCCCGGGCGTGATGCACCTCATGACTGGGCGCAGCAGGTCGGGGGACTGATGGTGCTGGTGCTGGCAGTGCTGGTGCTGATCATGGGTGTTTACCCACAACCGCTGATTGATCTGGCACAAATGGCAGGCCTTCAATTCCCGATCTGATGGCTGTCTGCCATCATCAAGACGCCGCCCACAGGGGCGGCGTCTTTCATGGCGATGAAATATCCATGCAGGTCAGCAGGCTGGCCTGCCATCGACTGAAGTTATCATCACTCGTCATTAGATAGCGATTCTCACCGATCCGGGTCAGTCCTTCAAAGTTGTCCAGTAACCAGCCATCGCTGGAGTACAGGGTGGCCAGCGGGGAGACGGTCGTGCTGCCATCCTGTTCAAGATGAATTCGGCGCAGGGAGATGGCCAGTGGCCGCGGAGGAGCGAAGGCGCGCTCGATCGCCAGCAGATCATGCCCCAGCGGCGCCAGAGCGGTCAGACTGCTGCCTGAGATATCGGCCAGTTGATAGCGCCAGAGATGTCCCTGAAGATCAAACAGTCGCGTAGTGCGATCCGGCATGCCGGCCGGTGGACGCTCCAACCCGGAAATCACACCGAAATCGGGATGATAGGTTACCGCTTCCAGTCCGCCATTGTAGCGGGTGCCCTCAAGGGCATCCGGGCGTATCGGTGGCCCGAGAGCGCGTCCTTCAAGTGAAAACAGCTGTAGTCGATCATTGAGCTCCAGACCAATCAGCAGGGCTCTGCCGCCATGAAGCCTTGCCACCAGCGCCATGCCTTCGGCATCAGCCTGCTCGGTAGTCAGGGGCTTGCCATCGGTGTCGGTGAGGGGGACGGCACTGTCGATATCGAGCCCGGTCAGGTGATTGTTTTCATCAAATGACAATCGCCCCTGAAACAGGTAGCCGCGATCGGAAAGCAGATACAGGGTATGGGTATGGTCGTCGTAGGCCAGGTCCGACAGGCCGCCAACGCGAATGCCCCTGATGGCACTGTCTGACAGGTTCAGTGCCCCGCACCAGTGAACCGAGGACGAGGGGTCAGCATTGCCGTTTCCCATGCTGACGGGACCGGCCAGGGTACAGCCACTCAGCAGCAGACTGCCGGCAAGACTTGCGCGAAGCAGGTAGGGGGGCATGGGCATCCGCCTGATCATGAGAATAAGGTATAGTGCCGACTTTTCAACATACACCACCGACAAGGGGAGCGCATATGACACGTATAGCCATAATGGGTGCTGCCGGACGCATGGGGCGCGTGCTGATACAGGCGGTTGCTCAGGAAGAGCAGGCTGAGCTGGCGGCAGCCATTGTCCGTCCTGACAGTTCATTGATCGGTGTGGATATCGGCGAGCTGGCCGGCCTTGGTCGGCTCGGTGTGGCGACTCTCGGTGATGTGCGTCAGGCGGCAGATGACATCGATGTACTGATCGATTTTACGACCCCTGCGTTAACGCTTGATAATCTGGCCTTTTGTGCCGACCACGGCAAGGCCATCGTGATCGGCACGACCGGCTTCAGCGAGGATGAGCTGGCGGTACTGGACGGCTACAAAGAGCGCGTTCCCATGGTATTTGCGGCCAACATGAGCACGGGTGTCAATCTGTTGGTCAATCTGCTTGAAACCGCTGCAAGGGCGCTGGGCGAGGCCGGGTACGATATCGAAATCATCGAAGCCCATCATCGGCACAAGGTTGATGCCCCGTCCGGCACCGCATTGATGCTGGGGCAGGCGGTAGCTGCGCCGCTGGGGCGAACGCTTAAGGAACATGGAGTTTTCTCGCGGGAGGGGCAGTGTGGCCCGCGTCGAGACGATGAGATCGGGTTTGCAACCGTGCGTGCCGGCGATATTGTCGGGGAGCACACGGTGCTGTTTGCCACCGAGGGAGAGCGTATCGAGCTGACCCACAAGGCATCCAGCCGCATGACCTTCGGCAAGGGTGCGGTTCGTGCTGCCTGCTGGGTGGCTGATCAGCCGGCCGACCGCTACGACATGCAGGATGTCCTGGGCCTGAAGTGAGAAGGTCGGGTAGCGTTGGTGCCATAAAAACGGTATCATCGGTCCAATTTGGCTGCGGTCAAGCCCGTTTAGCCAAGTGATAATCAAAAGAAGCGGGATGAAACCTTTACTGGATTTCGTCCCGCTTTTTTGCGACCTGCAGGCCCGGCGCCACCATCATCGCCAGCAACGGCCGAACGCTGGCTTTGAGAGGGGCCCGGGCAACTGATCAAGCCCTGGGAGGATGTTGCGTTGAAACCCGCGATACTGGCATTAGAAGATGGCACTGTATTTCACGGCATATCCATTGGCGCCGAAGGACAGACCAGTGGTGAAGTCGTTTTCAATACGGCGATGACCGGTTACCAGGAAATACTGACCGACCCCTCCTACTCCCGACAGATCGTTACCCTGACCTACCCCCATATCGGCAATACCGGTATCAATGATGAAGATGTCGAGTCCGACCGCGTGTGTGCTGCCGGTCTGGTGATTCGTGACCTTCCGCGTCTGGCCAGTAACTTCAGAAGTGTCAGCAGCCTGGATGATTATCTGCGTGCCCAGAATATTCAGGGCATTGCCGACATCGATACCCGCAAGCTTACCCGTATCCTCAGGGACAAGGGCTCGCAAAACGGAGCCATTCTGGCGGGCAGTGAGGCAGAAGGTGACGACGCCGTTGAGCGTGCGCTGGAAGCTGCCCGGGCATTCCCGGGGCTCAAGGGGATGGATCTGGCCAGGGAGGCCAGTATTACCGAAGCTTTTGAATGGCATCAGGGGGAGTGGGCGCTCGGGCAGGGGTATCTCGATGCAGCCGGGCTGGAACGTCCCCTGCACGTGGTGGCCTACGATTATGGAACCAAGTTCAATATCTTCCGCATGCTGACAAGCCGAGGCTGCCGGATTACGGTCGTGCCGGCGCAGACGCCTGCCGCTGAAGTGCTTGCCATGAATCCGGACGGCGTATTCCTGTCCAATGGGCCTGGTGACCCGGAGCCCTGTGATTATGCGATCAAGGCCATCGCCGACATTCTTGCTGCCCGCATACCCGTGTTCGGTATCTGTCTGGGGCACCAGTTGCTGGCACTCGCCAGTGGTGCGCGCACCATCAAGATGAGTCACGGCCATCACGGTGCCAACCACCCGGTGCAGGATCTGGACAGCGGTGTCGTCATGATCACCAGCCAGAATCATGGCTTTGCGGTGGATGAAGACAGCCTGCCGGACAATGTGCGTGCCACCCATCGGTCACTGTTCGATCAGACGCTGCAGGGCATCGAGCTGACCGACTGTCCGGCGTTCAGCTTTCAGGGACATCCGGAAGCCAGCCCCGGGCCGCATGATGTGGCGCCCCTGTTTGACCGCTTTGTGACGCGCATGATCGAACGCCGGTCAGCGGACTGATTACGCCCTTCGCCTTACTATTCACGGTTTTTCGCGGACACTGTCATGCCTAAACGTACAGACATTAATAGCATTCTGATCATCGGCGCAGGCCCCATTGTGATTGGCCAGGCCTGTGAGTTCGATTACTCCGGCGCCCAGGCCTGCAAGGCGCTGCGCGAGGAAGGATATCGCGTCATTCTGGTCAACTCGAATCCGGCCACGATCATGACGGATCCCGTCATGGCAGATGCGACCTACATCGAGCCGATCACTCTGGAAGCGGTCACGCGCATTATTGAAAAGGAACGCCCTGACGTCGTGCTGCCGACGATGGGTGGCCAGACGGCGCTTAACTGCGCGCTGGAACTTGACCGTGCCGGTGTACTTGAGAAGTACGGTGTCGAGCTGATCGGAGCCAATGCCAAGGCAATCGAGAAGGCTGAGGATCGCGACCTTTTCGACAAGGCCATGAAAAACATCAATCTGGAATGTCCGAAGGCCAAGATCGCTCATTCCATGACAGAAGCCTGGGAAATTCAGGGCGAACTGGGTTTTCCCTGCATCATTCGCCCGTCCTACACCATGGGTGGTTCCGGGGGCGGGGTGGCCTACAACAAGGAAGAGTTCGAGGAAATCTGCAATCGCGGGTTCGAGCTTTCTCCGATACGTGAGCTCCTGATCGACGAATCGCTGCTGGGCTGGAAGGAATACGAGATGGAAGTTGTTCGCGACAAGAGCGACAACTGCATCATTGTATGTGCCATCGAGAACCTTGATCCGATGGGCGTGCATACAGGGGATTCCATTACCGTGGCTCCGGCCCAGACGCTGACGGACAAGGAATATCAGTTGATGCGTAATGCATCACTGGCAGTGCTGCGCGAAATCGGTGTTGAAACCGGTGGGTCCAACGTTCAGTTCGGTATTCATCCTGACACCGGCCGCATGGTCATCATCGAGATGAACCCGCGGGTATCGCGTTCATCGGCGCTGGCCTCCAAGGCTACCGGATTTCCGATCGCCAAGATCGCAGCCAAGCTGGCGGTCGGCTATACCCTGGACGAGCTTCAAAACGATATTACCGGCGGGGCGACACCGGCCTCTTTCGAACCCTCCATCGATTACGTTGTTACCAAGATCCCCCGTTTTACATTCGAAAAGTTTCCTCAGGCCAATGATCGTCTGACGACGCAGATGAAATCCGTGGGTGAGGTCATGGCCATCGGCCGTACCTTCCAGGAATCCCTGCAGAAGGCCCTGCGTGGGCTGGAAATTGATGTGGACGGGCTTGACCCCAAGCTGACGCGTCATGACGAAAGTGCCATGACACAGCTGCAGGGCGAGCTCCAGCGTCCGGGCGCCGACCGGATTTTCTATGTGGCGGATGCCTTCCGTGCCGGCCTGAGCCTCGAGCAGGTATTTGAATATACCAACATTGATCGCTGGTTCCTTGTTCAGATCCAGGAGCTGGTGGCACTTGAGTCCGAGATTGCTGGAAAGGGTATCAGTGAGCTGTCCCGCCAGGACGTGTTCGGCTGGAAGCGCAAGGGGTTCAGTGATTCGCGTGTCGCCTCACTGATGGGGGTGTCCGAGAAGGAGTTCCGCGACTTCCGTCATCGGCTCGGCCTGCATCCGACCTACAAGCGGGTTGATACCTGTGCGGCGGAATTCGCCACTTCCACTGCTTACATGTACTCCACCTATGAAGACGAGTGTGAGTCCAACCCGAGCAATCGCGACAAGATCATGGTGCTCGGTGGCGGTCCAAACCGTATCGGTCAGGGAATCGAGTTCGACTATTGCTGCGTGCATGCTGCGCTCGCGATGCGCGAAGACGGTTATGAAACGATCATGGTCAATTGTAATCCGGAGACTGTCTCCACGGATTACGACACCAGTGATCGTCTGTATTTCGAGCCGGTCACCCTCGAAGACGTGCTTGAAATCGTCGTCAAGGAAAAGCCGGTAGGTGTCATCGTGCAGTTCGGTGGCCAGACGCCACTCAAGCTTGCGCGTGACCTCGAGGCGGCCGGGGTGCCCATTATTGGTACCACGCCGGATGCCATCGACCGTGCCGAAGACCGTGAACGCTTCCAGCACATGATCGAGAAGCTTGGTCTTCTGCAGCCGGAAAATGCCACGGCGCGCAGCTTTGATGAAGCCTTTGCCAAGGCCGAAGCGATCGGCTATCCACTGGTGGTGCGCCCAAGCTATGTGCTGGGTGGGCGAGCGATGGAAATCGTTTACTCGGCTGAAGAGCTTGAGCGCTACATGACCAATGCCGTCAAGGTATCCAACGATAGCCCGGTGCTGCTGGATCACTTCCTCAATGCGGCTGTTGAGGTGGATATCGATGCTGTCAGCGATGGTCGGCAGGTTGTTATCGGCGGGATCATGCAGCATATCGAGCAGGCAGGTGTCCACTCCGGTGATTCGGCCTGTTCACTGCCGCCCTACTCACTGCCGGCGGAGGTTCAGGATGCCATGCGTGACCAGGTCAAGCGCATGGCGCTTGAGCTTAATGTCATCGGCCTGATGAACGTGCAGCTTGCCTGGCAGGATGGCGAAATCTACGTGATCGAGGTCAACCCGCGCGCGTCACGCACCGTGCCGTTCGTATCCAAGTGCATCGGACGCTCTCTGGCGCAGGTGGCTTCACGGTGCATGGCCGGTCAGACGCTGGCTTCCCAGAACTTTACGCGGGAGCGTATTCCGACGTTCTACAGCGTCAAGGAAGCGGTCTTCCCGTTCAACAAGTTTCCAGGGGTTGACCCTATTCTGACGCCGGAAATGAAGTCCACCGGTGAGGTCATGGGTAGCGGTGAAACTTTCGCCGAGGCCTTCTTCAAGGCGCAGTTGGGGGCTGGTGAGGCCATGCCGCCACTGACAGGCGACCGTACTGCGTTCCTGTCCGTACGTGAGCCTGACAAGGAAGGTGTTATCGATGTGGCCCGCTCTTTGCTAACATTAGGCTTCCGCTTGATAGCAACGCGTGGTACGGCTCGCGCGTTGTCTGATGCCGGCATCGAGGTTGGTGTTGTCAACAAGGTGTTTGAAGGCCGGCCGCATATCGTCGATATGCTGAAAAACGATGAAGTGGCCTATATCGTCAATACGACAGAAGGCCGCCAGGCTATCAACGATTCTTCCGTTATTCGTCGCACGGCGCTGGCGCGCAAGGTGCCCTATGCCACTACGCTGGCCGGGGCGCGCGCTGTTTGCATGGCACTTGAATACGGCAATGATATTAATGTGCGGCGGCTCCAGGAGCTGCATGCAGGAGTAGTTTATGACTAGGTTTCCCATGACGGTGGAGGGCGAGCGCGCCCTCCGGGAAGAGCTGGACCATTTGAAGTCCGTCGAGCGACCCACGGTAATTGCTGCGATTGCCGAAGCACGTGAGCACGGCGATCTGAAGGAAAATGCCGAATATCATGCTGCACGCGAGCAGCAGGGATTTATCGAAGGTCGGATTCAGGAGATTGAATCCAAGCTGTCGGCGAGTCAGGTCATTGATGTCAAAAAGGTTACCAACACCGGCAAGGTGATCTTTGGTGTGACCGTGGGGTTGATGAATCTCGATACTGATGAAGAGGTTCGTTATCAGATCGTGGGTGAAGACGAGGCGGACATCAAAAAGGGCCGCATTTCCGTTACTTCACCGATCGCGCGTGCGTTGATCGGCAAGGAAGAAGGGGATGTGGTCAATGTTCGGACGCCAGGTGGTGACGTCGAGTATGAGATAAGCGAAGTCGAGCATCTCTGATCGGCAAGTGCGTGCTGTAAAAAAGCCCCGGTAAACGGGGCTTTTTTGCTACCGGCGCTTGTCGCTGGTGCGTACCACATTTGAAAGCTTTGGCTTGGCATCGGGATTGCGGCGATAGAGCAATGCCATCTTGCCGATAGTTTGCACCAGTTCGGCCTTTGCTGTTTTACTCAGGCTTTCGAGGATCTCGCGACGTGCATCGCGGTCATTGACGGCCACCTTGATCTTGATCAGTTCGTGGTCGGAAAGGGCGCGATCCAGTTCGGCCTGGACACCTTCGCTGACTCCGTTCTCGGAGACCAGAACGACCGGGTTCAGGTGATGGCCGATGCTGCGAAAGCTTTTCTTTTGTGCCGCTGTCAGGCTCATGATATCTTCTTTACTCGCATTTAACGTCAGTTGATAGGCATTTTGCGTCTATTCTACGCTAGTCACCCGGACTCTAGCCAATGATCCTGTTCGGCGTGATCATCAGGACCCCCATGCAGGAAAAATCGTGAAACGATCCAAGTCAAGTGCCGGCTGGCTCAAGGAGCATTTTGATGATGCCTATGTGCAGCGCTCCCAGCAGGACGGTTACCGTAGTCGTGCCAGCTACAAGTTGTTGGAAGTAGATGAAAAGGACAGGCTGCTGGCGCCGGGGATGACCGTCGTGGATCTAGGGGCTGCACCTGGCAGCTGGAGTCAGATCGCCGCCGAGCGTGTTGGTTCGTCGGGAACGGTTATTGCCACCGATATTCTAGAGATGGACGGTCTGGCCGATGTAACCTTCATTAAGGGAGATTTCACGGAGAGTGACGTCTTCGATGCTATCATGGCAGAGATAGGGCGTCGGCCTGTGGATCTTGTCCTGTCCGACATGGCGCCAAACATGAGTGGCCAGGCGGCCGTCGATCAGCCTCAGGCCATGTACCTCGTCGAGCTGGCGCTGGACATGGCGACGCAGGTGCTGTCTCCCGGCGGACACTTTCTCGTCAAGGCGTTTCAGGGCGAAGGGTTTGATCAGTATCTGCAGGAAATGAGAAAGCATTTTACCAAGGTGGTGACGCGCAAGCCCAAGGCGTCACGAGCGCGCTCCCGAGAGGTTTATCTGCTCGGAAGAGAATTTCGTACCCAGGCTTGCAACGATACTCCTTAGCCCTCACCTTGAAGGGACGGGTGCTTGAGTTGATCGAGCCGTTGGAATGACGTAATGAGGGTGATCCCTTGAACGATATGGCTAAGAATTTGATTTTATGGTTGATCATCGCGGCAGTGCTGCTGACGGTGTTCAACAATTTCAGCGTCGATAATGCGCCGCAATCGATGAACTATTCCCAGTTCGTCGAGCAGGTCCAGAAAGACCAGGTCCGGCAGGTTACCATTGATGGATTTACCATCCGTGGTGAGCGTGAGGACGGTTCTTCCTTCCAGACCATACGGCCTGCAGTGCAGGACCCCAAACTCATCGATGACCTGTTGAGCCATAATGTTGTCATTCAGGGCAAGAAACCCGAAGAGCAGAGCATCTGGTCGCGGCTGCTGATCGCAAGCTTCCCGATTCTTATCATTCTGGCCATCTTCCTGTTTTTCATGCGGCAGATGCAGGGTGGTGGTGCCGGAAAGGGCGGGCCGATGAGTTTCGGCAAGTCCAAGGCCAAGCTACTGTCTCAGGATCAGATCAAGACCACCTTCAAGGACGTCGCTGGCTGCGATGAAGCCAAGGAAGAAGTGGAAGAGCTGGTCGATTACCTGAAGGATCCTTCCAAGTTTCAGCGTCTCGGTGGTCAGATCCCCCGTGGTGTACTGATGGCCGGTCCTCCGGGAACGGGCAAGACACTGCTGGCCAAGGCCATTGCAGGTGAGGCCAAGGTACCTTTCTTTACCATTTCAGGGTCGGATTTCGTCGAGATGTTCGTGGGTGTTGGTGCATCACGCGTGCGGGACATGTTCGAACAGGCCAAGAAGCAATCTCCATGCATTATTTTCATCGATGAGATCGATGCGGTAGGCCGCTCACGTGGCTCCGGTATGGGGGGTGGTCATGATGAGCGTGAGCAGACACTCAACCAGTTGCTGGTCGAGATGGATGGTTTTGATCCCAATGACGGTGTGATCGTGATTGCCGCGACCAACCGTCCTGACGTACTGGACCCTGCACTGTTGCGCCCCGGCCGTTTTGATCGTCAGGTTACGGTAGGGCTTCCGGATATTCGCGGGCGTGAGCATATCCTCAATGTGCATTTGCGCAAGGTGCCGCTGGGTGATGATGTCAGGCCCGAGTTGATCGCGCGAGGGACGCCAGGGTTTTCTGGTGCCGATCTCGCCAACGTGGTGAACGAAGCGGCCCTCTTTGCTGCTCGCCGCGACCGCCGTCTGGTATCGATGGAAGAGCTTGAGTCTGCCAAGGACAAGATCATGATGGGCGCCGAACGTCGTTCCATGGTGATGTCCGAGAAGGAAAAGCGTAATACGGCCTACCATGAAGCGGGTCACGCGATCATCGGGCTTCTGATGCCGGAGCATGACCCTGTTTACAAGGTCACCATCATTCCTCGCGGGCGCGCTCTGGGTGTCACCATGTTCCTGCCCAGTGAGGATCGGTACAGTCTCACGCGTCAGCAGATCATCAGTCAGCTCTGCTCCCTCTTTGGTGGTCGTATCGCCGAGGAAATGACGCTTGGGCCCAACGGTGTGACCACCGGTGCGTCCAACGACATCAAGCGTGCAACCGAGCTGGCTCATAACATGGTTGCCAAGTGGGGTCTGTCGGACGAAATGGGCCCGCTGATGTATGACGAAGACGAATCTCACCAGTTCCTGGGTGGGCCAGGCGGCGGTGCCGGCGGTCGTTTCAGTTCTGCCGAGACGGCTTCTCGGCTGGACAAGGAAGTACGTCGTATCATCGACGACTGCTACAAGCATGCCAAGCAGTTGCTGGAAGACAATCGTGACAAGCTTGATATGATGTCTGATGCGCTGGTGCAGTATGAAACAATTGATACTGCGCAGATCAAGGACATCATGGAGGGGCGCTATCCTCAGCCACCCAAGGACTGGAATGATCATGGTCCCGCTGGTGGTACGCCTTCCAGTACGGGAGGCTTGCCGGACAGTGATCCTGACGCAAGCCCGGATCAGGATGACGATGATGTTCGTCGTCGTCCCTCGGATCCGCTGGGTGGCCCTGCAGGCCACTAGTCCGAAAGGCCGCTCTCGAGCGGCCTTTTTGCTTGTCGTTTACCCTTCAATTCTCCTGTTCTGTGGAACCATTGATGAGCTCATCTTCTTCTCTGGCGTGTGGTCGCCACTGCCTTGATATGTCTTCGCCGGTCATCATGGGGGTGCTGAATGTCACGCCTGATTCCTTTTCAGATGGTGGAAGGTTCACGACGGTAGAGCGGGCATTGCGTCAGGCTGACGCCATGCTGGCCGAAGGTGCCGGTATTATCGACCTTGGTGGAGAGTCAACCCGTCCTGGTGCAGCGGTTGTCAGTACGCAGGAGGAGATGGACCGCGTTCTTCCCGTGGTAGAGCGGCTGGTAGCCGAGTTTGATTGCCTGGTGTCACTTGATACCAGTACGTCTGAAGTGATGGCGGAGGGCGCGGCCTGTGGCGCATCGTTGATCAATGATGTGCGATCGCTTTCTCGTCCGGGAGCACTTGAGGCCGCTGCTGCCACCGGATTGCCGGTGTGTCTGATGCACATGCGTGGCGAGCCTTCTACCATGCAACAGCATGTCGACTACGATGTGCCTATCGAAGAAGAGGTTGCCCGGTTTCTTGAAGGTCGCATTGCTACCTGTGAGCAGGCGGGTATTTCGCGGGAACGTATTATACTCGATCCCGGGTTTGGCTTTGCCAAGACGATTGAGCATAATCTTCGGCTGATGAATCGATTAGACTATCTGGCTGACTTTTCCCTGCCCTTGCTGGTTGGGGTTTCTCGCAAGAGCATGATTGGCAAGGCACTTGGGCGGGAAGTGACTGATCGGCTCCCCGGCGGGCTGGCTCTGGCCAGTATTGCCGTGATGAAGGGTGCCGGAATTATACGAACACATGACGTGGCTCCGACCGTTGACGCCGTCAATATGGCTCGGGCCGTGCTTAAGGAAGGCGCTTAATGGCTAGACAATATTTTGGAACCGATGGCATTCGCGGCACAGTTGGCGAATCACCGATTACAGCCGATTTCGTATTGAAGCTGGGGTGGGCCGCTGGACGGGTTTTTGCCAAGCAGGGACGTTCCAGAGTAATCATAGGCAAGGATACCCGGATTTCGGGATACATGTTCGAGTCTGCCCTTGAGGCTGGTTTTTCGGCGGCGGGAGTTGATGTGCTTCTGCTGGGGCCGATGCCTACGCCGGGTATCGCCTACCTGACGCGTACCTTCCATGCAGCCGCCGGCGTAGTTATCAGTGCGTCTCATAACCCTTTCCAGGACAACGGCATCAAGTTCTTCTCGAGCGAGGGAACCAAGCTGCCGGACGATGTTGAGAGCGAAATCGAGGCGGCGCTTGAGTTACCGCTTGAAACGGTTGGGCCTGCTCAACTGGGCAAGGTAACTCGCGTCGGTGATGCGGCAGGTCGTTATATCGAATTCTGCAAATCAACTGTTCCTGGCCGGTTCGGCCTTCATGGCATGAGTATCGTAGTGGATTGCGCGCACGGCGCTACCTACCACATTGCTCCGAATGTCCTTCGTGAACTGGGTGCTGACGTTACGGTCATCGGTGCTTCTCCGGACGGCCTGAATATCAACAAGGATGTGGGTTCTACCCATCCTCGCGCCCTGCAGGCCAAGGTGCTTGAGACCGGGGCTGACCTGGGTGTCGCCTTCGATGGTGACGGTGATCGTCTTATCATGGTCGATAGTCGTGGTCAGGTCGTTGATGGGGACCAGCTGCTTTACATCATTGCGAAGGACCGTCTTGACCGCAAGGTGCTTAACGGCGGTGTTGTGGGTACATTGATGTCCAACTTCGGTCTGGCAGCTGCCTTCGAAAAGCTGGGTGTTCCGTTCGAGCGTGCGAAAGTAGGCGATCGCTATGTGCTGGAGCGCATGAGGGCCAACGACTGGCTACTGGGTGGTGAGTCTTCCGGCCATCTGATCTGCGGGCATGTACAAAGTACCGGTGATGGTGTGGTATCTGCGCTTCAGGTACTGGCTGTCATGCAGCAGCGTGGCAAGACGCTGGAGCAGCTGCTCTCGAACCTTGAAATGACACCTCAGGCTCTGGTCAATGTTCGCCTTGTACCGGGTGTGGACAAGGAGGTCTTGATGACCTCTGATGCAGTTACCAGTGCCGTGGCCGAAGTCGAGCACGAGCTTGGCGATGAAGGGCGAGTGCTGTTGCGACCCTCAGGAACCGAGCCATTGATTCGCGTCATGGTGGAAGGGCGCCCGCGTTTTGATGTGAACTCCATGGCGGAACGTATAGCCAGCGCACTGAAGGCAGCGCTGGAAGGCTAGGCTAACAAGTTGTATTCCTGAACTTGCTCTATTACCATCCACAACCACCTTCAAGGGGGTAGTCATGCGTATTCCGCTGATTGCGGGTAACTGGAAGATGAACGGGTCTCTGGCCTTGCTCGAGGACTTTGGCAACGCCTTTGCGCGTACGGAATCCTTATCGAAGGCAATCGAGATTGTCATCATTCCACCCTTCCCGTATCTGGCCAATGCAGATGAAGCCTTTGAAGGAACATTGGTCCAGATTGGTGCTCAAACACTTTATTCCGAAAACAGTGGTGCGTTCACGGGTGAAGTTTCCGCGAGCATGCTGAAGGAGTTTGGTGTGCATTTTGTTCTGGTCGGGCATTCCGAGCGGCGCACTCTCTTCAGTGAAGATGATGCGGCAGTGCTTGCACGTACAAGGCAGGCGCTGGAGGCCGGCATTACGCCCGTACTTTGCGTGGGTGAAACGCTCGAAGAGCGCGATGCCGGTCGTATCGATGACATCGTTCTGGGCCAGGTTGCTGCTGTGCTGGATGGATTGACCGAGGCCGAGCGTCAGAAGCTGGTTATTGCCTATGAGCCTGTATGGGCCATTGGCACCGGCCGAACGGCTACACCGGAACAGGCGCAGCAGGTGCACGCGGCCATCAGGGCGCGTCTTCGCACGTATTCAGAATCACTGGCCGATGACATGCGCCTCCTTTATGGAGGGAGCATGAAACCATCCAATGCAGACGAGCTTCTTGCTCAGCCTGATATTGATGGCGGCCTGATCGGGGGAGCTTCCCTGAAACCGGAAGACTTTATAGCCATTTGTCACGCTGCAGGTTGAACTAATGCAAGTTGCCATTTTGTTGGTACATGTACTGCTGGCCATCGCGCTTATTGCGCTGGTGTTGATTCAGCAGGGTAAGGGAGCAGAAGCGGGTGCCGCCTTTGGTGGGGGCGCCTCTCAGACTGTATTTGGTTCCCAGGGAAGCACCAGCTTCCTGGCGAAATTGACCGGCATACTGGCTGCCCTGTTTTTTGCGACTTCACTGGGATTGGCCTGGACGGTCAATCATGGTGAAGGGGGCGATGACGGTATTCCTGATGCCAATGTCATTGAGCAGCAGAAATCTGCCGTGCCTTCACTGGATGACGGTGCACCTGCATCTCAGGCCGGTGACGCCGCCGACGAATCGGGCGATAATGGCCTTGTTGCTCCTTCTGCCGGTGCCGATGAAAATCAATCCGGTGAACCCCTTGACGTTGAAGGGCAAAGTCAGGATAATGCTGCGCCAGCGTCGGAGAGTAATAGCGCAAGCGGAACGACGCAGTAAGGTAGTAACCGGGCAAGTATCGCCTGGCCCCCGTGCCGAAGTGGTGGAATTGGTAGACACGCTATCTTGAGGGGGTAGTGACCGTATGGTCGTGCGGGTTCAAGTCCCGCCTTCGGCACCATTTGAAAGCGACAGGGTGTTCAGGTTTGACCTGAAAGTCAAAAGCACCTATACTCGTCGCGTCCTGTTGCGGGGTGGAGCAGTCTGGTAGCTCGTCGGGCTCATAACCCGAAGGTCGTCGGTTCAAATCCGGCCCCCGCTACCACGCTTTAAAGCGTGGAAAGTTTTTTTCGAAAGCCCCTTCCTGCGAAGGGGCTTTTTGTTAGCACCAGTGCCAATCGGCCACCTCGCTTTTTCGATCTCCTGGCCAGGTGCCTGAATGCAACTGCTGCTTAGGAGTACTATCGTTGGCGACTAAAGAATCCACGCTCAAGACGCTCATTGAACCGACCATTACCGCCATGGGGTTCGAGCTGTGGGGCATTGATTACCTGGCGCAGGGCCAGCATTCTCGTCTTGTTATCTATATAGATCATGCTGATGGCATAACCGTTGACCACTGTGCAGACGTCAGTCGCCAGATCAGCGCACTTCTCGATGTCGAAGATCCCATATCCGGCCAATATAATCTTGAAGTGTCTTCACCCGGCATGGATCGCCCCCTGTTCACGATCGAGCAGTTTGCTGCCTACGTCGGCCACACTGTTAATGTGCGTCTGACTGCTCCCTTTGAGGGGCGGCGCAAGTTCAAGGGCCTTCTGGCCGGCGTGGAGGGAGATGAAGTGCTCCTTCAGCTGGACGATGAAGAATACGGCTTTCCTGTAGAAACCATCGATCGGGCGCAGATAGTGCCCCGGTTCGATGACTAAGAACCGCTTTTCTGGCGAGGCAGACTTATGAGCAAAGAGATTTTGCTGGTCGTTGATGCGATCTCCAATGAAAAGGGAGTGTCCCGCAGCGTTATTTTTGAGGCTGTGGAAGCCGCATTGGCCAGTGCTACCCGTAAACGCTTCGAGGGTCAGGATGTGGACGTTCGTGTTCGCATCGATCGCCAGAGTGGAGATTATGACTCGTTCCGGCGCTGGACCGTGGTAGCAGATGAGGATTATGTTACTTCGGCCCGACAGATTCCCTGGTCAGCCGGCCAGGAGCGTGATGAGCCGCTGGACATGGATGAATATGTCGAGGAGCAGATCGAGTCTGTTGCCTTCGGTCGTATCGCTGCCCAGACGGCCAAGCAGGTCATCGTGCAGAAGGTGCGTGAAGCCGAGCGTGCAGAAATTGTACGTCAGTATGCCGAGCGTGATGGCGAGCTTGTCAGCGGCACTGTCAAGAAAACCACGCGGGATGGTCTTGTTATTGATCTTGGCGAGAATGCTGAAGCCTTCCTGCCGCGTAATGAGATGATTCCCGGTGAGCGCTATCGCATGAACGAGCGTGTTCGCTCGCTTCTGTGGCGCGTGGATGCCGAGGCACGTGGTGCGCAGCTTATTCTGTCGCGTACCCGCCCCGAATTCCTGACGGAACTGTTCAAGATCGAAGTGCCGGAAATTGCCGAACAGTTGATCGAGATCAAGGGTGCCGCGCGTGACCCGGGCTCTCGTGCCAAGATTGCGGTCAAGACCAATGACCGCCGCATTGATCCGGTAGGCGCGTGCGTCGGCATGCGTGGCTCACGTGTGCAGGCCGTATCCAACGAGCTGCGCAACGAGCGTGTTGATATCGTTCTCTGGGATGACAATCCCGCGCAGCTCGTTATCAATGCCATGGCTCCTGCCGATGTGGCATCCATTATCGTTGATGAAGACAGCCATTCCATGGATGTTGCCGTCAGTGAAGACAATCTGGCGCAGGCCATCGGGCGCAGCGGTCAGAACGTCCGCCTGGCATCCGAACTTACCGGCTGGTCACTTAATGTGATGACCGAAGAAGATGCACAGGGCAAACGTGACCAGGAAGTCGACAGTTACGTTGAATATTTCATATCCCACCTCAATCTTGATGAGGATATGGCTCGAATTCTGGTCGATGAAGGGTTCACTTCACTTGAAGAAGTGGCCTATGTCCCACTCGAGGAAATGCTCGAGATCGAGGAGTTCGATCAGGAACTGGTAGAGGAACTGCGTGCTCGCGCCAAGGATGAATTGCTGAATCTGGCGATAGCCTCCGAAGAAGCACTGGATGGCGCCGAGCCGGCTGAAGACCTTCTGAACATGGAAGGCATGGAACGTCCGCTGGCGTATTTACTGGCCAGCAAGGGCATCGTCACGATGGAAGACTTGGCGGAGCAGGCCATTGATGATCTGAAGGACATCGAAGGCATTGACGAAGAGCGCGCAGCAGCACTGATCATGACGGCCCGCGCGCCCTGGTTCGCAGGTGAAGAGTAATCAGGACACGGGCTCAGGAGGGTCGCAATGGCGGAAACAACGGTTAAGGAATTTGCAGGCAAGGTAGGCCGTGAGGTCGATCGTCTGCTTGAACAGATGGGTGAAGCGGGGCTTCCCCATAAATCCGAGGGTGATGTGGTTTCTGAAGAAGACAAACAGAAGCTGCTTGACCATCTGACAAAAAACCACGGTGGCAGTCCGGGACGCGGCAAGAACCGCATCACGATGACGCGCAAGACCAAGAGCCGGATTCGTACTGGTGATGGCCGTGGTAACAAGACAATCGAAGTACAGGTTCGCAAGAAGCGTACTTACGTCAAACGCGAAGATGAGCAGCCGGAGGAAACTCCTGCTCAGGATGCACCGGCTGCAGCCTCCGCTCAGGCCGCGCCTGCTGCCCAGGTTGCCGCACCGGCTTCTGAAGCACCAGCAGCCGAGCAGGCCAAGCCTGTAACGGCGCCGGCTGACACCTCCGCACCAGTCGATGTGGAAGCAGCCCTGGCCTCGGGTGAAGAGGCTCCCGCGCCGACTGAAGGGGGTGCAGATGCACCGCCCAAGGAAGGTCGTGGTGACCGCCGCAAGCGTAACGATAATACGGCCCGCAAGACAGGCAGTCGTCGTGGTGGTCGTGACGATGAAGAAGATCGTGGCGACCGTCAGGAGCGCAAGCGTGGCGGTGGCAAGAAGGTCAAGCGTGCAGAGCGTCGTGGTGCCCGCCGTGGCGGTCGTGGTGACAATGCTCATGGCTTCCAGCGTCCGACTCAGTCAATTGTAAGGGAAGTTGCCATTCCCGAGTCCATCAGCGTGGCTGAACTGGCTGACAAGATGGCCATCAAGGCCAACGAAGTCATCAAGACCATGTTCACCATGGGTGCAGTGGTTACCATCAACCAGACCATCGATCAGGATACTGCTGCGATTGTTGTGGAAGAAATGGGCCATACGCCGAAACTGGTCAAGGAAGATGCGCTTGAAACGGAAATGATTCAGACCATTTCCTATGATGGCGACTCCGTGACCCGCGCACCGGTTGTAACGGTGATGGGGCACGTTGATCACGGCAAGACGTCACTGCTTGATTATATTCGTCGTGCCAAGGTTGCTACCGGTGAGGCTGGAGGCATCACTCAGCATATCGGCGCCTATCATGTCGAGCATGATTCCGGTGATATCACATTCCTTGATACTCCCGGACACGCGGCATTTACTGCCATGCGTGCACGTGGTGCCAAGGCGACGGACGTCGTTATCCTGGTTGTGGCCGCTGATGATGGTGTCATGCCGCAGACAGTAGAGGCGATTGAGCACGCCAAGGCAGCCGAAGTGCCTCTGGTCGTGGCAGTCAACAAGATTGACAAGCCCGGCGCTGATCCTGATCGCGTCAAGAATGAGCTGTCGCAGCGTGGTGTCATTTCAGAAGAGTGGGGCGGCGATACGCAGTTTGTCCATGTCTCTGCCAAGACAGGTGAAGGGATCGACTCGCTGCTGGAAGCCGTACTGCTTGTCTCTGAAGTGCTCGAGCTCAATGCGGTGCCGAATGCACCTGCCAAGGGTGTCGTGGTCGAGTCTCGCCTTGACCGTGGCCGTGGTCCTGTAGCCACCGTGCTGGTACAAAACGGTACCCTGTCCAAGGGCGATATCGTGCTGGCCGGCCTTCATTACGGGCGTGTTCGTGCGCTGGTCAATGAGCTTGGCAAGCAGGTCGACAAGGTCGGCCCTTCCATGCCGGTAGAAATACTGGGTCTGGATGGTACGCCAGGTGCCGGTGATGAATTTCTCGTGGTTCCCGATGAGAAGAAAGCGCGTGAAGTCGCCAACTTCCGTCAGGGCAAATACCGCGATGTTCGTTTGGCACGCCAGCAGAAGGCCAAGCTTGAGAACATGTTCAGTCAGATGGGTCAGGACGAAGTGGCCAAGGTCAATATCGTTCTCAAGGCTGACGTACAGGGTTCACTTGAAGCCATTCGCAGTGCGCTCGAAGAGCTGTCAACCGATGAGGTCAAGGTCTCTGTTGTGTCCTCTGGTGTCGGTGGTATTACCGAGACCGATGCCAACCTGGCCGTTGCCAGTGATGCCATCGTTGTTGGCTTCAACGTCCGTGCCGATGCTGCAGCACGCGTCGTGGTCGAGCGTGATGGTCTGGACCTTCGCTACTACAGCGTCATTTATCAGTTGATCGATGAAGTCAAGCAGGCCATGAGCGGCATGCTGGCGCCGGAGTGGAAGGAAGAGATCGTGGGCATCGCAGAAGTACGTGATGTCTTCCGCGCACCGAAGATTGGCGCCGTGGCCGGTTGCATGGTGGTTGAAGGTAGCGTGTACCGTAACAAGCGCATCCGCGTTCTACGTGAAAACGTGGTTATCTACGAAGGCGAGCTCGAGTCTCTGCGCCGCTTCAAGGATGACGCAAGCGAAGTGCGTAACGGTATGGAGTGCGGCATTGGCGTCAAGAACTATAACGACGTTCAGGTCGGCGACAAGATCGAGGTCTTTGATCAAATCAAGGTCGAACGTACGCTGTAAGGCGCGGGAGTAACCGATGCGAGAGTTTAGTCGTACCGACCGGGTGGCCGAGCAGATTCAGCAGGAACTGGCTGTTCTTATCCAGCGCGAGGTGAAAGACCCTCGGCTGGGCATGGTGACGGTCAGTAATGCAAGTGTCAGCCGTGACATGGCGTATGCCGAAGTATATGTCACGGTGCTGGGGCAGGATGATCCTGTGGTCATTCGTGAGAACATGCAGATTCTTAAGCATGCTGCAGGCTTTCTTCGCTCTCAGCTGGCACGTCGCATGTCATTGCGCCATGTGCCCGAGCTTCGTTTCCATTACGATGAAAGCATCGCTCGGGGTCAGCAGCTTTCATCGCTGATCAACGAAGCAGTGGCTTCTGATCGTGATCGCCATCGTGATGACGATGATGTACAGGAAGAATCTCCGTAATGGCTCGGCGCCGAAAGGGCAAGCCGATTGACGGTGTCCTGTTGCTCGACAAGCCTTCCGGCATGAGTTCAAACCGCGCGCTGCAAAAGGCGCGTGGTTTGTTTGGGGCGCAGAAGGCGGGCCATACCGGAACGCTGGATCCGATGGCTACCGGGCTATTGCCTGTCCTGCTGGGTGAGGCGACCAAGTTTGCATCCTATTTGCTGGATGCAGACAAGCGCTATATTGCCTCCCTCAGGCTGGGGCAATGTACCGATACGGGTGATGCTGAAGGGCAGGTTATTCAGGAGCGGCCTGTTCCCCTGCTTGAGCCGGCCAGCATTGATGCCGCAGTAGCGCAATTCACCGGTGAAATCGAGCAGGTTCCACCGATGTTTTCAGCCCTTAAGTATCAGGGGCGGCCTCTTTATGAGCTTGCTCGTGAAGGGCGCGAGATCAAGCGTGCACCCCGCTCGGTTAGCGTTTATCATAGCAGGCCCTTTGATGCAGGACCGACCGGCTTTTCGCTGGATGTGACATGCAGCAAGGGTACCTATGTTCGCACGCTGGCCATGGATATCGGCGAAGTTCTCGGATGTGGTGCGCACCTGAATGCGCTTCGCAGACTTCGTACCGGACCGTTCGATGCCTCTGGCATGGTTACGTTGGAACATCTGGAAAGCCTTGTTGACAGCGAGCGAATGGCCTGCCTGCTGCCGATGGACGTGCTGATAGAGCATCTCCCTCGAGTGGTGCTTGATGCTGATCAGTCTGCTCGCTTTCAGCAGGGCCAGGGTGTCATGCTTCAAAACCGGACTTCGGTTGTCGATGATGACCCTGTTCGCGTGTATGATGAACATCGGCTGCTCGGGATTGCGCTGGTAGAACCCACGGGGCGTCTGGCACCCAAGCGGCTTGTAAACACGGCAGAAAGTACCTGAAGGTGCTCTGCGTGTACGGGGAGACTGCAAATATGCGTGGTCTCCAACATTTATGCAAAATGCATATTAGAGGAAGTAATCATGGCTCTTACAGCTGAACAGAAAGCTGAAATCGTCAAGGAATTCGGCGCGTCTGAAAATGACACCGGTTCTTCAGAAGTACAGGTAGCGCTGCTGACCGCCAACATTGCCGGTCTGCAGGGTCACTTCAAGGATCACAAGCAGGATCACCATTCCCGCCGTGGTCTGATTCGCATGGTCAACCAGCGTCGCAAGCTGCTTGATTATGTGAAAGGCAAGGACTTTGACCGCTATCAGCAGTTGATCCAGCGTTTGGGCCTGCGTCGTTAAGACGGTTCCGAAGCGCATGTTTCAGACAGGCAACCCCTTGGGGTTGCCTGTTTTTTTATGGACATGATCTTGTCCTGATCGCGCAACTTCACATGATGGCTACCTGTCTGAGGATATCAGTGACAGGTGCATCATTAGCTCTTAAGATGAACATGAGCATTCAAGTGAAAATAGACAACGCGATTTAAATCGACATCGAAGGAATTCATGGTGAATCCGGTAACTAAAAGTTTTCAATACGGCGATACAAAAGTCACCCTGGAAACAGGGCGTATTGCGCGTCAGGCCACTGGCAGTGTGGTCGTTACGGTAGGTGAAACGGTTGTACTGTGTACGGTCGTTGCCAAGAAGGAAGCCAAGCCGGGTCAGGGGTTTTTCCCGCTGTCCGTACATTATCAGGAAAAAACCTATTCCGTTGGCAAGATCCCGGGTGGCTTCTTCAAGCGTGAAGGGCGTCCTACCGAAAAGGAGACACTGACATCGCGGTTGATCGATCGCCCGATCCGTCCGCTGTTTCCCAAGGGCTTTTTGAATGAAGTGCAGGTCGTATGTACGGTTCTGTCTGCCGAGAAGAACCGCGATCCTGATATTGCAGCGCTGATCGGCACCTCGGCCGCACTCAGCATTTCGGGTGCGCCGTTCAAGGGCCCCATCGGGGCGGCTCGTGTTGGTTTTACCGAAGAGAAAGGGTATTTCCTCAACCCCAGCAATGAAGACCTGGCATCATCTGATCTGGACATGGTTGTTGCAGGTACGCGTAATGCCGTGCTGATGGTGGAGTCCGAGGCGTCCGAGCTGAGCGAAGACCAGATGCTGGGTGGCGTTCTTTTCGCACACGAAGAGATGCAGACGGTTATCCAGGCCATCGACGAACTCGCCAGGGAAGCCGGCAAGCCTTCATGGGGCTGGGAGCCGGTCAAGGAAAATGATTCTCTCAAGGATGCGATCGAACTTGGGTTTGCCGATGGTATTGGCAAGGCCTATCGCATCACTGACAAGATGCAGCGTCAGGACGCGCTGGCTGATCTCAAGGCACGTGCACTTGAGCAACTCAGTGGTGAATCCGAGACCAGCTACAGCAGTGAAGATGTCAGCGGCGCCTTTGCCAAACTAGAGAAAAAACTGGTTCGTCGCCGGGTCATCGATGGCGAGCCGCGTATTGATGGGCGTGACAACAAGACGGTTCGTCCGCTGGATATCCAGGTTGGCCTTCTTCCGGGAACGCACGGTTCGGCAATCTTTACTCGTGGTGAAACCCAGGCCATCGTCACGACGACACTCGGGACGACGCGCGATTCACAGCTGATCGAAGGATTGGCTGGTGAAATGCATGAGCGGTTCATGTTGCATTACAACTTCCCTCCCTACAGCGTGGGTGAAGCGGGCTTCATGGGATCACCCAAGCGTCGCGAAATCGGTCATGGCCGTCTGGCCAAGCGTGGTGTGGTATCCATGCTGCCGACCGCCGAAGACTTCCCTTATGCGATCCGTGTTGTATCCGAGATCACTGAGTCCAATGGTTCAAGCTCCATGGCATCCGTCTGTGGTTCTTCACTGGCTCTGATGGATGCTGGCGTTCCGCTCAAGGCACCGGTGGCCGGTATAGCAATGGGTCTGGTAAAGGATGATGATGGCAAGTTTGCCGTACTGACCGATATCCTGGGTGATGAAGATCATCTGGGTGACATGGACTTCAAGGTGGCAGGTTCAGCGAAGGGCGTGACCGCGCTGCAGATGGACATCAAGATTGAAGGCATCAATGAGGAGATCATGGAGATCGCTCTTGAGCAGGCTTTCAATGCCCGTCAGCATATTCTGGGCGAGATGAATAACGTCATCTCCCAGAGCCGGACTGAACTGTCCGATAACGCACCGGCCATGTCGACGATCAAGATTGATCCTGAAAAGATTCGTGATGTCATCGGCAAGGGTGGGGCGACCATTCGTCAGATCTGTGATCAGACAGGCGCTTCCATTGATATCGATGATGATGGCACCGTACGGATCTACGCGGACACCAAGGAAGGTATGAAAAAGGCGGTTGATTCAGTAACCGCAGTCACTGCCGAAGCAGAGATCAACAAGCTGTATCGCGGCAAGGTTGTTCGTATCGCTGACTTTGGTGCGTTCGTCAACTTCATGCCGGGCACGGATGGCCTTGTACATATCTCCCAGATCGTACAGGAGCGCGTCAACGATGTGCGTGACTTCCTGAACGAAGGGGATGAGGTTACCGTCAAGGTGCTTGATATCGATAACCGTGGACGTGTAAAACTGTCCATCAAGGAAGTAGAAGCAGAAGAAAAGGCTGCTTTTGAAGCGTCTCTCTAATTGCTTTTACTGTTAAAAAAACCCCGCTTCGGCGGGGTTTTTTCATGTCTGAAGCCATAGACAGGGTTAAAGTAGATCAACGCTCGATTGCCAGAGCGACCCCTTGCCCGCCACCGATGCATAGTGTTGCCAACCCCTTTTTGGCGTCGCGTTTCAGCATGGCGTGAAGCAATGTCACGAAAATGCGGCAGCCGGAAGCACCGATCGGATGGCCCAATGCAATTGCGCCACCATTAACGTTTACCTTTCCGGTATCCCACTCAAGTGCCCGATTTACGCTGATGGCTTGTGCGGCAAATGCTTCATTGGCCTCGATCAGATCAAGCTCGCCAATATTCCAGCCGGCCTTTTCAAGACACTTTTGCGTCGCCGGGACTGGTCCAAAGCCCATGGTTGCAGGATCCACCCCTGAGTTGGCATAACCGGCAATGCGTGCCAGAGGCTCAAGGCCCAGCTCCCGAGCCTTGCTTTCAGAACACAGCATGACAGCCGCCGCGCCATCATTGAGTGCGGATGCGTTACCGGCCGTTACCGTGCCGTCCTTTTTAAAGGCAGGGCGCATGCCGGCCAGCTTTTCAAGGGTTACTGCTCTGGGGTTTTCATCGGTGTCAAAGACAAGCGGATCACCCTTGCGTTGAGGGATCTCGAACGGGACTATTTCATTCTTGAAAGCGCCACTGGCGATGGCCTCTTTGGCCTTCTCCTGCGATGCGAAGGCAAAGGCGTCCTGGTCTTCACGGCTGATGCCATATTTTTCGGCCAGATTTTCAGCGGTGATGCCCATGTGAATATCGTTGAAGGCATCCCATAGACCGTCCTGAATCATGGTATCGATGGCGGACCAGTGTCCCATGCGCTGCCCGGTGCGCGAATGAGGAAGGATATGCGGAGAAAGGGACATGTTTTCCTGCCCCCCTGCAATCACAAGGTCAGCATCCCCGCAGCGGATGGCCTGTGTTGCCAGATGAAGTGCCTTGAGGCCCGATCCGCATACCTTGTTGATGGTCATGGCGGGCACGGAAACAGGCAGACCACCCTTGATGGCAGCCTGCCTGGCCGGGTTCTGGCCACAGCCGGCTGTAAGTACCTGCCCCATCAGTACTTCGCTGACTGCTTCGGGAGACACACCGGTATCCTGCAGTAACTGTTGAATGACTCGTGCACCGAGATCGACAGCGGATACGCCAGCCAACGACCCATTGAATGCGCCGACGGCGGTTCGTTTGGCGGCAACAATCACCACGTCTTGCATAGGAAGGCTCCTCACGGTAATGCGTCATGAAAGCCGGCGACTGCCGGCGCTTTTATGAGCATAGTTTGATTTTCCAATCAAACCACTTCGGAGGACGGAGAATCTCAGGACAGGGTAACGGCTGTATTATCCAGAAGTCGTGTCTGCCCCAGGTAGGCGGCAACCAGCAGTACGGCGTTGTGAGTTGAGTCGGTTACAGGTGTGAGTGTGATGGCCTCACGAAGTTCGAGGTAGTCCGGTCGGAATCCTCTGGTAACCAGCGCTTGCTGTCCCTGATCGATGGCCGTTGAGATGTCGCCCCCATTTTCCAGTGTTCTTTTGACATCACGTAGTACGGCGGCAAGGCCTGGCGCAACCTTCCTTTCATCTGCGGTCAGATACTGGTTGCGGGAGGACAACGCGAGTCCACTGGGTTCACGCACGATGGGGACTCCAACAATCGTGACTGGCATATGAAGGTCCATGACCATTTTTCGAATGACGGCCAGTTGTTGGTAATCCTTTTCACCGAAGCAGGCAATATCCGGTTGTACGATATGAAGCAGCAGGCTGACCACGGTGGATACGCCGTCAAAGTGGCCGGGACGTCTCGCGCCGCAAAGGCCCTCCGAAACCGCCGGAACATGAACGTGGCTCAAATGCTTTGTTCCATGGGGATACATGGTGGCAGGCGTGGGCGAAAATACCACATCACAACCGGCACTCATCAGTTTCAGGCAGTCTTCTTCAAGGGTTCGTGGATAGCGATCGAAATCTTCGCCCGGACCAAACTGTGTCGGATTGACAAAGATGGAAGCAACCACCAGGTCTGCTTCTGCACGTGCTGCGGCTATCAGGGTCAGATGGCCTTCATGCAGATTACCCATGGTCGGTACCAAGGCAATTCGCCGACCCTGGCGTCGTGCATGTTGAAGCGTTTCACGCAGGCTGGCGATGTCATTGAATTGTTGCATTAGAAACAATGCTCCTCGGCGGGAAATCGACGCTCGGTGACGGCAAGATGATAGGCTTCGAATGCTTCCTGAATGGATGATGCCTCGGTCATGAAGTTCTTGACGAAACGTGGCATGCGGCCGGTAGTGGCGCCCAGCATATCGTGCATGACCAGTATCTGCCCATCGACGTCCGGGCCGGCACCGATGCCGATAACCGGTACGTTGACTTCCTCGCGTAGCGCCAGTGCCACCTGGCGAGGCACGCACTCCAGCAAAATGACGGCTGCTCCGGCCGATACCAGGTGTCTGGCATCGCTGATCATTCGGTGGGCTGCTTCATCACTGCGTCCCTGAACCCTGTAACCGCCAAAGGCATTGACGCTTTGCGGCGTCAGGCCCATATGGGCGCAAACAGGTATGCCTCGTTGTGTCAGGGCCTGAATTCCGTCGGCGAGCCAGCCTTCTCCTTCTACCTTGACCATATGTGCCCCTGCCTGCATCAGTTGTGCACTGTGGTGCAGCAAATCCTCGGTAGTAGCGTGTGCCATGAAGGGGATATCTGCCATGACAAGGCTCGTCGTATTGGCGCGGGCCACGCAGCGAGTATGATAAATCATGTCCTGCATGGTGACTGGAACCGTGCTGTCATGCCCCTGAAGCACCATGCCGAGGGAGTCGCCGATTAACAGGACATGGATGCCGGCCTGGCTCGCCAGTGTTGCCAGAGTGGCATCGTAAGCGGTCAGGCAACTGAAGATGCTGCCTTCCTGTCGATGTTTCTGCAGGGTAGACAAGGTCACGTTCTTCATGAGATCTCTCGATATGAACGGATAAAAAGCGCGCTGGATGTGCGGCGTTATTCTATCAGTAACGATACATCCTGATGGGGGAAGTTATCTGCTCTTCTACGTGCGGTCTCCCCATCAATCATGAGGGTCGGGGCTATATCTGCCAGCGGGATCATGACGAAGGCGCGGTGCACCATCTCGGGGTGCGGAAGACGCAGGCGGGGGTGAGTCATGTACTGATGTTCAAACCAGAGCAGGTCAAGATCAAGCGTTCTGGGGCCCCAGTGGCGCGCCCGGACCCGTCGATGTGCCTGTTCTATGGCCTGAAGCTGGTCAAGCAGCGCCAGGGGAGACAGTCGGGTAACGAGAGTGGCCGCTGCATTGACAAAGTCGGGCTGATCCTGTGGGCCTACCGGAGCGCTGCGATACAGCGGTGAAGTTTCTGTAAGTCGGGTCAAGGGAATGCGGTTCAAGGCCTGAAAGGCCTGAGTGAGCTGGTTTGCCGGCTCTCCCAGGTTACTTCCGAGGCCGATGAAGGCTGTGGCCATCATGAGGTCGGGGGTGTGCGCCGCTTTCTGCGACGTGGCCGTCGTGGCGCCTTGACTGAAGAGGGTGCCTGTCCTGACACGGCTTCTATCATTTCGCGTTGCTGCTGTTCGGAGGCTACCTGGAAATCCGTCCACCATTGGCCAAGGCCTGGCTCAAGTTCGCCTGCCTGCTCGCGTAACAGCAGAAAATCATACGCTGCCCTAAAACGAGGATGCTCGCGTGACTGAAAGGCGTGCTTGCCCTTGCGACGTGGCAATCGATGCTGAAGTTCCCAGATGTCGCGCATCGGGAAGCTGAATCGTTTGGGAATCGAGGTGTGTTGCAGCTGCCTGTGAATGACCTGCTGAGAAGCCTGCTGGAAGGCCGGCATGACTGGCACACCCTCATCTTCCAGTCGCTGGGCTTCGAGCTGAACTGCCGGCCACAGGAATGCACCGTAAAGGAAGGCCGGCGTAACCGGCTTGTCTTCCCTGATGCGTGTGTCGGTATTTTCGAGAGCCTGACGAATCAGGCGATCCGCCCAGGGGAGGTGCTCGAAGGATTCCGCCGTCGGCGGGAAAAGCATCGGAAACAGGTTGAGTTCGCGCAGGACGTCGTAGGTGGCAAGGGCCTGCCCTGATAGAAACAGTTTGAGCACTTCCTCAAACAGGCGCGCCGGTGGGATCTGGAGCAGCAAGGGCGCGAGCTCAAGAATCGGCTCGCGTGTACTTTCCTCGATGTCGAAATCCAGCTTGGCTGAAAACCTGGCTGCCCTGAGCATTCTCACCGGGTCTTCTCGATAGCGTGTTTCCGGGTCACCGATCATCCGAACAAGACGGTTGTCGAGATCATCCAGCCCATTAGCCCAGTCATGAATCGAGAAATCGTCAATATTGTAGTACAGGGCATTGATGGTGAAGTCACGACGTATGGCATCCTGATCCACGCTGCCCCATACGTTATCACGCAGCAGCAGGCCGGCATCGCTTTGCTGAGCGTGCGGACTGTCCTCGGCGTCACCATGCTGGCCCCGGAAGGTGGTTACCTCGATGATTTCCCTGCCAAAGCGTACATGCACGATCCTGAAGCGGCGGCCAATGATACGAGCATTGCGGAAAAGATCGTTGACCTCTTCCGGCGTGGCATTGGTCGCCACATCAAAGTCCTTTGGCTGCTTGCCCAGCAGGGAGTCACGTACACAGCCACCCACCAGGTAAGCTTCAAATCCTGCGCGGTTAAGCCGGTACAGGACCTTGAGTGCGCTTTCATTGATCATGCGGCGCGACAGGGAGTGCTCGTCTCGCGTCAGGATCCGTGGAGAAGCAATGTGGGGTGAAGAAGTTGGGGTATTCAAACGCTGTGGGCCACCTTGAAGGCTTTTAAACATGGGTAAATGAATAGGCCAAGTGTAACGAAGCGACCGGGTATTGCAAAGCACAAGGTATTTACAGGATTTACTTATATTACAGGCAGGAAAAAGGGAGGCGATGCCTCCCTTGAATGCGCTTTGCTCATATTTTTCTAATGATGGCTTAATGCCCTGAATACGCACCACGGTCACAAGGGGGTGAGTCCACCGTTCTTGTACTTGTGACGGCGACCAATGACCGTCTCGTATTCAAAACAATCTTCCATGCACCACGGCAGATGCCTTTCTACCTTCGTTTCTTGTTGTTGGATCGAAGTAGCCGTTGGCCGGGGCCTTGTTATTGTTTTCCCGTGCTCACGGCGCCGTGTTACTTGACCGATTCTATCTTGTTATTGTTTATGTCATACGTTTGTGTGGCAAAGAGTTGTTATTGTTTTGCCGGTCGTATCATCGGAATAAATTGTTGTTATTGGTTATTCCGTGCCAGTGGTGGCGTTGTTTTTGTTATGCACCGAATGGCTGTCGGTCTTCGTATTCACTTTATAACTTGCATGCGTGATGCCAGTTTTTATTTTTTTCTTTTAAAACAGTAGTTTGTTTTTATGTGCTTTGAATGCGGTATCAATTTGATGGCATTAAAGCTGTTGCAGGGTTTTCTTGCGCGCCAAAAGTGAACATCGAACTACTGGTGTGTGCCAAATTGGTGCGCGATCGATGTGGTGTATAGGGTAACCTGTTGACCGGCCTGTGAAACTGAGACAATGGTCTACGTTGTTGAACGTGCCGTTACATTGCAGCCCGGTAGTCGGCTGATGCGCCAGTGAGTCCTGGCATGGGCGAGCTGGTCGACTACTGGAGCATCCATCAATTCCTCTGGGGGCTTCTGTCCAAGTGCCATCAGTGCCTGGTGTAGAATGCTTCGTGGTGCATCCCTTCGAGTATCAAGCGCCGGTGCGAGGTTTTGCTTGGACAGTTTCTGGCCCTCGGGGGTGAGCATTAGTGGCAGGTGCAGCATTCGGGGTGGGGTATAGCCAGCAAGGTCGTGAAGGAGGTGCTGCCAGGGCGTGTTGTCGAGTAGGTCCACGCCACGTACAACATCGGTGATTCCCTGTTCGGCATCATCGATCACGACGGCGAGCTGATAGGCCCACAGGCCATCGCGGCGCTTAAGAACAACATCCCCGAGTGGTTCAAGTGGCCATTGTTGCTTCCCCAGACGTCGGTCATTCCAGCATATGGTCGATGGACCGCTTGTCACGTCAAGACGCCAGGCAGATGAACGCTCGGGATGGCGCGGTGTATGGCGACACCAGCCAGGATAGACCCCGTAAGCCTGCCATTCCTTCCTGGAGCAACCACAGGGGTAGGCATGACCGCTTTCCACCAGGGTGTTCAGAAAGGCTTCATAGCGTTCACCGTGGTCGTGTTGCCAGGTGACCGGTCCATCCCAGACAAGCCCGAATGCTTCAAGCTGTTTAAGGACGAGGGTGTCTGTACCGGGAGGGCAGCGGGGAGGGTCGATGTCTTCAATGCGGACATGCCACTGCCCGTCGACAGCACGCGCATCCAGCCAGCTGGCCAGAGCGGTAGTCAGTGAACCAAAGTGGAGAGGACCGGAAGGCGTAGGCGCAAACCGGCCAACATAGCCTGACATGGCGAAATATCCGGCGGACAGGTCAGCGCCGCATGATGGCGCGGCGCAGGAAAGGCTGCAGCATCAGCTGCCGAGTTGGCGTTCCTTGAGCTCAGCCAGCGTCTTGCAATCCACGCAAAGCGTTGCTGTTGGACGAGCCTCCAGGCGGCGGATGCCTATTTCGACACCACAGGCATCGCAGAAGCCATAATCATCTTCGTCGATGTTATCGATGGTCTGATTGATCTTCTTGAGCAGCTTGCGCTCACGATCACGGGCTCTCAATTCAAGACTGAAACTTTCTTCCTGAGTGGCACGGTCTGCAGGGTCAGCGTGATTATTTGCTTCTTCCTGCAGGTGCTGAACGGTGCGGTCCACTTCTTCCATCAATTCCTGTTTCCAGTTGGACAGGATCTGGCGAAAGTGCGCGAGCTGCTTTTCGTTCATGTACTCCTCGCCCGGTGCTTCTTCATAGGGCGTAAAGGATTTCAAACTGTCTGGGTTTTCAGCTACTGCCATGGGACTGCCTCTTGCTTGTAATGACTTCGACCGCCAGGCATGGTGGGTGGCCCACGAAAGGTAGAGCTATTTAGCGTATTTTCAAGCTGTATGCAATACTTTTCGTTTGCCCGTTCTGCTCAGTAGTGCATGAAACCGCTTCATGGCGGGCCTTGTTAAGAATAATGCGATTTTGACACAGCGTAGAAATTCTCAAGTGTCCGGGTGGCGTTAACACCTGGCCGTTTTTTATGGATCAGAGTAAATAAAACGTGTATTTGAATGGATTGATTGAAGGCCGACTGGTCAAACGCTACAAGCGATTTCTGGCTGATATCGTGCTGTGGGACGGCCGGGCCATCACGGCACACTGTCCGAATACCGGATCCATGCGAAGTCTCGACCGCCCAGGTGCTCGTGTATGGGTATCTGCCAGTGACAATCCTGCACGCAAGCTTGCCTGGACATGGGAACGCGTCGAACTGCCCGGCGGCGCAGTGGCCTCGGTGCATACCGGCCGTGCCAATGCGCTGGTTGCCGAGAGCCTGAAGGCGGGCCGTATCACCCTCCCTTTACCATACAATGCATGCTCCCCAGCCGATACGATAATCAGACGGGAAGTACAGCTTGATGATTCCAGAATCGACTTTTGTGTGAGCCTGCCCGATGAGCCTTCTCTTTTCATGGAGGTCAAGCAGGTCACATTACGAGAAGAGGATGGGCGCGGATACTTTCCATCCTCGGTGACACGCCGCGGACAGAGGCACCTAGAGGCACTGACAGGGTGGGCTCGCCAGGGAGGAGTCGCCGTGCTGCTGTTCTGTGTGGCTCGTGATGATGTGCAGGTCGTGTGTCCGGCTCGTCACATCGATGCAGGCTATGGGCTGGCACTGGATCGTGCGGTAGAAAGCGGTGTGCACGTGCTGGCCTACGGCTGCCGGTTTGATGGACCGCTTACCCTGTGTGATCGCCCGCTGAGCGTTGCGATGTCATGACGCTGGCTGATTATCCGGCTCGTCATCAAACCGGTCGCTTGCGTAGGTGATTTCGGTTTTGCCGTGCGGGGCAGGTAGACCGTCAGCGCCCATGTTGACGAAAACGATATCGCTAATGGTCAGAATGCTTTTCCGTGTGATCTTGTTGCGCACTTCACAGCGCAGTCGCAGCGATGTCCGCCCAAAGTGGGTGGCTGTAATGCCCAGTTCGATGATATCGCCTTCCCGAGCGCTGGAAAGAAAGTTGATCTCGGACATGTATTTGGTCACTACCCGAGGGTTATCAAGCTGAATGACGGCGTAGATTGCGGCTTCTTCGTCGATCCAGCGCAGCAGGCTGCCCCCGAAAAGAGTGCCGTTGGGATTAAGGTCTTCCGGCTTGATCCACTTGCGAGTGTGAAAGTTCATTACTGCTCTCCTGTGTTGGCAGGTTCTGTCTGTTATACCTGACTAGCGCTGATGCTTCCTGCGCCATTTTTCACGCGAAAAATGCTCTGAGGGCGGGTGCGTTGCCGGCAGGGTTTGTTGAAGTGCCTGACCCACCTGGTCAAGGGCTCTGCCGCCAGGAAGATGCTCGGTTACCTGCTGCCACCAGCCGCGATGAACACTGCGCACCTGAACCTGTATTTCTGCCAGTTCAAGTACCTGTGCCATGGCGATGCGATGCAGGCCCTTGTTGATCTTGGTCAGTTGACCATGGCGGGTTACGGCAACGCCGATGGCATCCTTGCCCTGGTGAGCATCCAGACCAAAGCAGGCCATGTCTTCCAGATAGAAGCGATAAACGTGCAGGTAAGTCAGGATTCGCTCCCGGCTATTCAGCAGGATGCCCTTGTGTGTCGAGCTTAAGGGACGGCCCTGATCGATACGCGCCTGGTAGTCCGCCAGAGTAAGGCTTTGCGTCAGATCTGCCCGGTGCCGCCAGATGTCGTAGATAAACTGAAACTGCCGACCGGTACGGGGCTCTGACAGGCGCGTATCCCAGTCCCCGTCCCAGATGAACCGGTTTGCAAATCGTCGGCGTTCTGTCTTGTCGGGAAAGGAGATGGACTGTACCAGCTGGCCTGGAACGATGCTGACCGATAGCCTTGATCCCATGGTCTTTTCCACACTTCGACGCGGTAGTCCCATGGCTTCAAGCCGTTGCCGCCTGTTGCGCTGCCGGTACCAGAGATTGAACAGGGCGTCTTCGGCAGGCTCGCCTACCCGCTGCCTGAATATGTCGCGAATGTGATACTGCCAGCGTGCTCTCTGTGTTGCCTTTGCAAGCGAGGGATCCGACAGGGATTTGAACGCCGGTTCTTCCATGGGGGCAGCCCCATGCCTGACCGGACGATGGCGATCAATCTCCTGCATGATCCGTTCGATTGCCTCCGAGGGCAGGGGGATATCCCTGAACCGTGTTGCAAGGCACTGATCGAGCATGGCTGGTACATTCGAATCGGGAGATATTTCCAGATGATGGCACAGGGTCTGGCAGTCGCCTGTCGCTGCATGTGGTATGTGTACCGGATAGCGAGGGGCGCCTTGAATGGGTAGCCACTGCTCGATGGCCTGTTCGATACGATCTACCCACTGGGCCATTGCGGTAGAGTTTATGCTGTCCAGGTAGTTGTTGATGCGCCTGACAGCCACCAGCATTATCCAGTCATGGCCTGACCACTCGCTTGCAGGCTGGCGTCCGAGGTTTTTGTGTACCAGACAGAATATGTCCTGAACAACAAGTTCCCGGGTCGTATCCGATGCCTCCGGGCAGGTGCGCTCAACCAGCCCGGACAGGGGCGGGCCTGCGCATGCAATGAGGCGTTCAAATGATCCGGTGCCGCTTTGCAGTGTGTGAATGACATCATCAAGCGTGGCGCGTAGTTCGGTCATGGGGGCCCGGTCAGCGTTGAATGCGGAAGATGGCCGTCTGGCCGAACAGGTTGGGCCAGCGCTCGGCACTCCAGTGCGTTTGGTGATGGCCGTTGCCGACGGCCTGGTCAATGATGCGATGCCCCTGCTGATCACATAGCCGTCTGAAGTCCTTGAAGGTCGACAGGTGAATGTTTGGTGTGTCGTACCATTCATGAGGCAGTGCGCGAGATACCGGCATGCGCCCGTTCAGTCCCAGATAGAGGCGGTGGCGCCAATAGGCAAAGTTGGGGAAGGCAATAATGCACTCACGGGCTACCCGAAGCATTTCATCGAGCATCAGATCCGGTCGTCGCAGAACCTGGAGCGCCTGAGTCATGATCACAACGTCAAAGGCATCATCCCCGATGTTGTCCAGACCACCATCAAGGTCCTGCTCCATGACATCTACGCCACGCGCCAGACAGGCAGTAATACCTTCCGGGTCAATTTCCAGGCCATATCCGGTGATGTGCTTGTCGCGGCTCAGGGTGTCAAGGAGCATGCCATCCCCGCACCCCAGGTCCAGTACATGTGCTTGTTCAGGTACCCACCGCATGATTTGAGCAAAATCGGCACGCATCAGGCGGCTCTCCGTGTCATGTCGTGATAGGCCCTGGTCATGAATGCGGTGAACACCGCTTCATAACGGTCATTGGGAAGTAGAAAGGCATCGTGGCCAAAGGGGGAGTCGATATTGGCATAACTCACCGGCCGTTTTGCCCGCATCAGGGCATTGGCCAGCTCTCGGGAGCGTGCCGGGGCAAAGCGCCAGTCGGTGGTAAAGCTGACGATGAGAAACGGACAGCGAGTATGTGCCAGGGCCTTTGAAAGATCGCCCTGGTGAAGGCTGGCTGGATCGAAGTAATCCAGAGCCTTGGTCATTAATAGATAGGTATTGGCGTCGAAGCGTGTCGAAAATGCATCGCCCTGATAACGCAGGTACGATTCCACTTCAAACTCGACGTCGTAGCCATAATTCAGGCTATCGGTCCGCAGGTCCCTGCCAAACCGAGTCCCCATGGAATGTTCAGACAAATAGGTGATATGACCAATCATGCGAGCCAGTTTCAGGCCGCGCTTTGGTAGCGTGCCGTGCTGCTCATACCAGCCATCATGAAAGTCCGGGTCGGAGCGAATGGCCTGTCGTGCCACTTCATTAAAGGCAATATTCTGTGCGGACAGTTTGGGCGTTGCGGCAATGACGGCAGCATTGGCCAGCCGGTCCGGATAGGTGATGGCCCATTGAAGCACCTGCATCCCGCCAAGGCTTCCACCCACGATAGCGGCGAAGCGCTCGATGCCCAGGCGATCAGCCAGCATGGCCTGGCTATGTACCCAGTCTTCCACGGTCACCAGTGGAAAGGCCGGCCCCCAGTTCTGCCCCGTGGCCGGATTGATGCTTTGTGGCCCGGTCGACCCGTGACACCCGCCGAGATTGTTGACGCAGACCACGAAGAAACGACGAGTATCGATGCTTTTGCCCGGGCCGATATAGGCATCCCACCAGCCGGGTTTTCGATCCTCGAGGTCATGATAGCCGGCAGCGTGATGATGGCCGGACAGGGCATGGCAAACCAGTACGGCATTACTGGCATCTGCATTGAGTTCGCCATAGGTTTCATACACCAGTTCGAAGCCGGGCAGCTCCTTGCCGCAGGCCAGGGCCAGCGGCGTCTCAAACGTTTCGGTGCGGGGCGTTACCAACCCTACCGAAGTCGAGGGCATCGTATCAGGCATTGTTGCGTCTGTTCCGGTTGAATCAGTAGCGCAGCAGGAAAGACGTGCGCCAGGGCAGGACAATGTAGCATATCGATCAGCCCGGCTGGGAGCCGGGCTGATCAGGCGGGTTAAAAACCGATCAGTGCACCTACCGGATAACCGGCGGCACGGGCCAGGGCATTGACGACCAGGCTATCAAGAAGATTGATGATCAAAAACAGCACGATCGGGCTGAGGTCCAGCGGACCAAGCGGCGGGATGACACGCCGCAGCGGTGCCATGACCGGCTCCGTGATCTGGAAGACCAGCAGGGCGCCAGGATGATTGGCCTGCGGTGCAACCCAGCTCAGGATGATCAGGATAATCATCGCGAAGAAGTAGATCTTCAAAATGGCATTGAGTACCCCCGCAAGCGCGCCGATCAACAGGCTGGGCAGGGCCGGCATGCCGGCGCCGGCAATCCATAGCACCAGAATGATTCCCAGTGCCTTGAAGATCAGCCCGACTACCAGGGTGGCGATATCAATGCCACCGATCGGGCGAATGATTTTCTGTAGCGGATTAACCAGAGGTGAGGTGGCTTTTACCACCCCCTGGCTAATGGGGTTAAAGTAGTCCGCTTTCGAAAAATGCAGCAGAAAGCGCAGCATTAGAACGAACATGTAAACGCCGATCAGCGTATTTACCAGCATCAGGCCGGTATTTCCCAGGGTTGTCCCCATGGTGTGGCTCCGTTACGTAATTTAGATTTTTCCGAACTCGTCGGACATTTCACTGGCCCTGTCGCTGCATGCCCGCGTGGCATCATCAAAGATGGCCTTGATGCCGGCGTTTTCAAAGCTGAAGATGGCCTGCTCTGTCGTTCCTTTCGGCGACATGACGTTGCGCTTGAGCTGGGCGGGGTCCTGCTCGCTCTGGCTCGCCATTTTCGACGCTCCATAAGCGGTTTGAATGGCCAGGCGCCGTGCGGTTTCTAGGGGGAGCCCACGATTGACGCCGGCTTCTTCAAGTGCCTCGATCATCAAAAAGAAGTATGCCGGCCCGCTGCCGGAGACGGCAGTAACGGCATCCAGCAGGGATTCTTCCTCGACCCACTCAACAATACCTACTGCCTGCATCAGCTCGGTGGCCGTTGTGCGGTGTGTGTCAGTAACCCGTGCATTGCCATAAAGGCCTGATGCGCCGGCACCAACCAGTGACGGTGTATTGGGCATGCAGCGAATGATGGATTGTCCACCACCGAGCCAGTGATCCAGCGTATCCACCTTGAGTCCGGCAGCTACCGAGATGAACAACGGGCCATCCTTGAGCTGACTTTTCAGTGGCTCGCAGACCGATTTCATTATCTGTGGCTTGACTGCCAGTACCACGACATCGGCCTGACGGATCGCTTCGGCATTATCGATTGTGGTCTTGACGCCGTAGCGTTTGGCGACGGCGTCAAGCAGGTCGGCATCCGGGCAGGCGGCTGTAATATGATCGGCGGGAAAACCACCGTCGATCAGGCCGCCGAAAATGGCGCTGGCCATGTTGCCTGCGCCGATGAACGCAATGTGTTGATGTGCCATGCATGCTCCTGTCTGTTCATGAATGATCAGTGATGGCGGCTACCTTAACGTGAAACGGGGTGCTTGGCATGCCCGTCGCGCTGATCAGCTTGCCCGGGCACCAAAAATGGCCGTGCCGACTCGTACCAGCGTTGATCCTTCTGTAATGGCGGCATCGATATCATCGCTCATTCCCATGGATAACGTATCCAGCGGTTGATCAGGATGGTTGATGCGTAATGTGTCCAGTAGTTCACGCAGTGCCCTGAAGGGCAGGCGTTGTTCGTTGAACGACACGGTGGGTGCCGGAATGGCCATCAGGCCACGAAAGGAGAGTCCGGGCAGGGTGGCAATCTCTGCTGCCAGGGTCTCGACCTCTTCAGGAGCCGCGCCGGATTTCGACTCCTGCCGGCTGATATTGACCTGCAGACAGACATTGAGGGGCGGCAGGTGGTCTGGCCGTTGCTCACTCAATCTGCGAGCAGTCTTCAGCCGGTCCACGGTATGGCACCAATCGAAGTGCTCGGCTATTTCGCGTGTCTTGTTGGACTGAACGGCGCCGATGAAGTGCCATGTTATGTCGAGCATTGACAGGGCCTGCTGCTTGTCGAGCGCTTCCTGCAGGTAGTTTTCTCCAAAGGACCGCTGTCCGGCCTCGTAGGCAGCCTGTACATCCTCGGCCGGCTTTTTCTTGCTCACCGCCAGCAGGCTGGCTGATCCCGGCGTCCGTCCGGCCTTTTGCAACGCGGATTCAAGTCGCCCGCGTACCGCGACGATATTGTCCTGCACAGTGTGTCCTGACATGACGACCCCAGATACGGATAGTTGGCGAGAAACCATGGATATTACAGAACTGCTGGCATTTTCGGCACAACAGAACGCCTCGGATTTACACCTGTCCGCCGGTTTGCCCCCAATCATTCGAGTTGATGGGGATATTCGGCGGATCAATGTACCTGCACTGGATGATCGTCAGGTCATTGAATTGATCAACGCCATCATGAGTAAGCAGCAGCGCAGCGTGTTTGAAACCGAGCATGAAGTTGACTTTTCCTTTGCGATCCCCGGTGTTGCACGCTTTCGTGCCAACGTTTTTCAGCAGGATCGGGGGGCTGCTGCGGTGTTTCGCGCTATTCCAGACCAGGTTCCGAATCTGGATGAGCTGGGGTTGCCTGATGTGTTCAGACAGCTTGCGGCGCTCAAACGAGGGCTTGTACTTGTGACAGGGCCTACCGGGTCAGGCAAGAGCACCACGCTTGCAGCCATGCTGGATGCCATCAACCGTCAGCGTTATGAGCATATCCTGACGATAGAGGATCCGATCGAATTTGTTCACACTCCGGCCCGCTGTCTGGTAACTCAGCGCGAGGTAGGTCGTGATACCCATACCATGGCATCCGCCCTGCGCTCGGCTCTCAGGGAAGATCCGGATGTCATTCTGGTAGGTGAATTGCGCGACCTTGAAACCATTCGCCTGGCCCTGACTGCTGCGGAAACCGGTCATGTCGTATTTGCGACGCTGCATACCACCTCTGCAGCCAAAACCATTGACCGCATCGTTGATGTCTTTCCTGGCGACGAGAAGTCCGTAGTACGTTCGATGCTGTCTGAATCCATTCAGGGCATCGTGTCGCAGCAGTTGCTCAAGAAAGTGGGGGGAGGGCGGATCGCTGCGCACGAAGTGCTGGTGGCTACCCCGGCCATTCGCAATTTGATTCGAGAGGACAAGGTCGCCCAGATCTACTCCGCGATTCAAACCGGCACGGCAGTCGGCATGCAGACCATGGAACATGCCGTTAATCGACTGCGTACTGATGGGCTGATTGTTTACGATCGCTGACCCGTGATATGTCCAGGTGGGGTGAAGACTCTTCGTCGTTCACCCCGTGCCATCAAGTGCTGCCGGCCGCCAGGAAAAGGCGACCGAGCAGGCAGGGCAGTCATCTGCTTACCGGCGGTAGAGTCCGCCCAGCACTCGGGGGCCTCGCGCGCCGGTTACTTCCGGCAGGTTGCCGGGCAGGCAATTGACGCGTCGCCATGCAAGCCAGGCAAAGGCGCCCGCTTCCATCCAGTCAGCCGACCAGCCAAAATCAGTGCAGTCACGCAGGCGCACCGGAGCAAGGTGACATGCCAGCCGTTCAAGTAGGTACCCATTGTGGGCACCACCCCCGCAGGGGATGACATCAACATCGCCGCATGCCGTATCAGGCAGGGCGTCGCGTACGGCATCGGCGATTGTGCGGGCGGTCAGCTCTATCAGGGTGGCCTGAACATCTTCCGGGGTGGCCGGGTGCGCTGCCAGATGATTGCCGAGCCAGTCAGGGTTGAAGTATTCCCGGCCTGTGCTCTTCGGGGCGGTTCGTGCAAAGAAGGGGTCTGCCAGCATGGATTCCAGCAGGACCTGGTGGGGAGTGCCGCTGCGAGCCCAGTAGCCCGAAGCATCATAGTTGCCTTCATTATACTGGTGGAACCAATAGTCACTGAGGACATTGGCCGGGCCTGTATCAAATCCAGTGATACTGATACCGCTCTCTGTCGGTGGAAGGAGAGTAATGTTGGCAAATCCACCCAGGTTCAGAGCCACGCGCCAGCACTGTGTATCCTGAAAGATCGCCTGATGGAACGCCGGGGCCAGCGGTGCGGCCTGTCCGCCGGCGGCCAGATCTCGTCGCCTGAAATCCCCCACCACATCACATCCTGTCAATTCGCTTAACAGGCTCGGATTATCCAGCTGAAAGGTATAAGGCGTGGACAGTTCCGGTTGATGCTCTATGGTCTGGCCATGACTGCCGATGGCCACAATATCATCAGTGGTATAGCCGTTGCCTTTCAGAAGCTGATTCACCAGTTCTGACTGCAGTACACAAAAGGCGTGTTCTGCCGAGGCCAGCTGGTCGAATTCGACCGAACGTGCATGGCACAGGGCCAGTAACTCGTCCTTCAGAGTGTCCGGCATGGGGCACGCGCGGGCATCAATGAAGGTAATTCGCTGATCGGTACAGCGAATCAGAGCAGCATCAATGCCGTCCAGGCTGGTACCGGACATCAGGCCCACAAACAGGCCGGAAATGGTGGCAGGCATGATCATGAATCCCGTCTATTGCCCATGGTATGATCGCGCCACTTTATAGTGATCCCGAAGGATTGCATAACCTCACCTACGAAGAGAGTCGTCAGTCATGGTGGATGTCGCGGAAGCATTATCGATTATCAAGCGCGGAGCGCATGAGATTCTTGTCGAAGACGAGCTGGTCGAGAAGCTGTCATCAGGGCGCAAGCTGCGCATCAAGGCCGGTTTTGATCCTACGGCTCCGGACCTCCATCTGGGGCATACGGTGCTGATCAACAAGCTGCGTCAGTTTCAGGATCTGGGCCACGAAGTGCTGTTTTTGATAGGGGACTTCACTGGCCGTATCGGAGACCCGACCGGCAAGAACGTGACGCGCAAGCCGCTGACCGAAGAGGATGTAAAGGCCAATGCACTGACTTATCAGGAACAGGTCTTCAAGATTCTGGATCCGGAAAAAACCACGGTGGTTTTCAATGCCGAGTGGATGAGCAGGCTGTCAGCATCGGACATGATTGAGCTGGCGGCGACATCGACCGTGGCCCGTATGCTCGAGCGTGACGACTTTGAAAAGCGCTACAAGGGCAATCAGGCCATTTCCATTCATGAATTCCTGTACCCCCTTATACAAGGGTACGACTCGGTGGCTCTTGAAGCAGATGTCGAGCTGGGGGGGACTGATCAGAAGTTTAACCTTCTCATGGGTCGCGAGATGCAAAAGCACTTTGGCCAGGTGCCTCAGGTTGTTTTGACCATGCCGATTCTTGAGGGGCTGGACGGTGTCCAGAAAATGTCCAAGTCACTGGGTAACTATGTCGGTATCAATGATCGGCCCGGGGAGATGTTCAACAAGCTGGTTTCGATGCCCGACAGTTTAATGTGGCGTTATTTTGAACTGCTTTCTCTGAAATCGATGGATGAAGTGCGTGAGCTCATGGATGGCGTTGAGCGTGGTGCGAACCCACGTGATGTCAAGATGGAGCTGGCGCGGGAGCTGGTGACGCGTTTCCATGGTGAGGAGGCAGCCGCCAATGCACACAAGTCCAGTGGTAATCAGCTGGCGGAAGGTGAGATCCCCGATGATATTGAAGACATCACTCTGAAACTTGATATGCAGGAAGCGCCGATTGCCATGATCCTCAATCAGGCCGGTCTGGCCAGTAATGGTGCCCAGGCCAAGGACATGCTGAAAAATCAGCGTGTCTGGATTGATGGTGAAAAGGTATCTGCGGGCACGATGCTGGCCGTCGATGGGCAGGCAAGAGTCTTCCAGGCGGGTAAAAAGCGGTATGCACGTATCACCCTGGTCCATGGTTGAAGCCGCAAGCGGTCGCTCTTTGGGGTGATAACAGTGACCTTCCATACAGTTTGTTAACATGGATAAAGTGTTTGTACAGCTTTGAAGTGTGCCAGTAATAGAAAAAACAAAAAAAGTTGGACAGATACAATACATCTCCTATATAGTGATATCACGTTAGAGGGGGGCGCAGGACGCGCCGCTACCCAAGGAAGGGACCCTGTTAGCGTGAATCGCCCCCTTGAGCCAGGATGGCTTGTACAGGCAAGGACGCCGGGGGGCGCTAACATCATGGGACAGCAGACAGGCCACTCTGCTTCTCTGCTTCTCTGCTTCTCTGCTTCTCTGCTTCTCTGCTTCTCTGCTTCTCTGCTTCTCTGCTTCTCTGCTTCTCTGCTTCTCTGCTTCTCTGCTTCTCTGCTTCTCTGCTTCTCTGCTTCTCTGCTTCTCTGCTTCTCTGCTTCTCTGCTTCTCTGCTTCTCTGCTTCTCTGCTTCTCTGCTTCTCTGCTTCTCTGCTTCTCTGCTTCTCTGCTTCTCTGCTTCTCTGCTTCTCTGCTTCTCTGCTTCTCTGCTTCTCTGCTTCTCTGCTTCTCTGCTTCTCTGCTTCTCTGCTTCTCTGCTTCTCTGCTTCTC
>NZ_JAMLJK010000003.1 GCF_023700005.1 Larsenimonas rhizosphaerae
ACTCGGAAGTGAAACAGCTTAGCGCCGATGGTAGTGTGGAGCTTCTCCATGCGAGAGTAGGTCATCGTCAGGCATCTATACCAAAGCCCCCGGTCACATGACCAGGGGCTTTTTTTTATGGCTAAAAAAACAGCGGCGTCGGCCGCCCGGCTGTGTGAAAAAAGCTGTGCAGGGCAAGGGCTTTGTTTGGACAAGGCACAGAGGCAGTGCAGCGGGCTCTGGATTGATGAAGGTTGAATAAAGAGCCCCGTTAGCCTTGGTATTTATCCCCTGTAGCTAGACCTTGGTCGTGCGGCTAAAGCGCTATGGTCGGCTAGATCCATCCGTGTTGAAATAATGCCCAACGTGTGAGGCTCATCATGGCTTCAAACGTATTGATGGGAACCTCGGTACTTTGTACTGAGGTTTTTTTTGTTTTCGTTATGTAGCGTTAGTGGTAGTGTGCACAAGGCACGCGCTCGATAATGAGCAAGGACGCATCCATATTTACGCAAGGAAAATGCTATGAAAAAGCTGCTGAGTTTTGTATGTGTGATGATGGTTGCCACGGTAATGGCAGGCTGTGAAAAAGAAGGTCCGGCAGAGCAGGCCGGTGAAAAGATTGATAACGCCGCTGAGCATACGCAGGAAAAAGCATCTGATGCTGGCGACGCAATGCAGGATCAGGCTGAAGAGCTGGGTGACAAGGCTGAAGAAGCCACCGATCACTGATTGGTCGCGCTTTGGCAGAAAAAGGGTCGGCAATATGCCGACCCTTTTCTTTTAGTGAGTGCCATGGAGAAATGGCTTTCGCAAACAGTAGACATGAAAAAGGCCAGCTTCCGCTGGCCTTTTCTGTATCGAAGCAGTGCTCAGGTCGCGTTCTGCTCAATACCCTGAATGTACCAGGGCGCCCCATCCTTGATTTGGCGCGTCAGGTGCCATGTTTCATTGAACTCACTTTCCTTGCCTTCTTCACGGATAATCCCGTGGAACAGTACAGTCGCTTCAGCCTGCTGATCAAACTCGTTGATGCTGCCCAGCTCGACAAACAGCTTGACCACTTCGGTTTCGTTGTTAACAGGCTGCTCGGCACGTTCCTTGCGAAGCATGTTGTAGAGTTCAGGCGTTACATATTCCTGAATTTCCGGTAGATCATTCTTGTCCCATGCGCGCTGCAGAGCATTGAAGTGCTCCTTGGCGCCCTGCAGGAACTGCTCTTTGTTAAACCATGCAGGAGTACCTGAGCGTGATGCTGTGCCACCACTTCCGGCAACAGGGGCTTCGGGCTGGGCCTGACGGCTTTGCCACGGTTGTTCCTGCTGGCCATGACCGGCCATGGCCGGTCGCCTGCGGCGCAGGAACTTGAAGGCGATGAATGCTACCAGCGCGATCAGCAGCATGTCTGTCATCCGGATGCCGTCAAAAGCGCCACCGAAGAACATTGATGCCAGAAGGCCGCCTGCCAGCATGCCGGCAAACGGGCCTGCAAAGCGTGAAAGCCGGCTGTTTGGTGCAGTGGCCTGACGAGGTGGTGTGGTGGCGCGGTTGGTTGAGGTTGCAGATTGTGATGAGCGCGAATAGGAGCCAAAGCTCTTTCCGCCGCCCATCCGCTTGGCTTCGGCATGATCTACCGCGACGCCAAACGTCATCAGGGCCACCATGAAGGTGATAAGAAGGTGCCTCATGAAAGAACTCCCAGGTTGGTCAATATGAAGGTGTGGTTGTGGTGGTCGGGGGCCCGCTTTTTTCAGGGGGCTTCTCGGGTAAAGACCCACTGTTCTTTATCGCTCATGGCCTGATTGAAGCTGTAGCCATCCTCATTGAAGGATTTGAGCGCTTCAGGGTCATCAAGACGCTGGCGTATCATCCAGTTGCTCATCAGGCCACGTGCCTTCTTGGCGTAAAAGCTGATGATTTTGTATTGGCCATTTTTGGCATCCTTGAACACAGGGGTAATGATCTCTGGTCCGAATGCCTTTTTGTCCACCGCCTTGAAATACTCATTCGAGGCCAGGTTTACAAGGGTGGCTGAGCCACTTTCTTCTACGGCGTTCTGCAGGGCAGTGGTAATGTCATTGCGCCAATAGCTATAGAGGTCCTGGCCGCGGCTGTTGGCCAGTCTTGTGCCCATCTCAAGCCGGTATGGCTGGATCAGATCAAATGGCCTTAAAACGCCGTACAGGCCCGATAGAATGCGCAAATGCTGTTGGGCCCACTCATTGTCCTGTTCCTGCCAGCGCTCTGCTTCCAGCCCCTGATAAACGTCTCCCTGAAAGGCCAGCACTGCCGGCTTCGCATTTTCGGGAGTGAAAGGCGTATGCCATTCGGCATTACGGGCTGTATTCAGGCCGGCCAGCTTGTCACTGAGCTTCATCAGGTCTGCCAATTGATGAGGTGAATAAGTCCTCAATACATCGATCAGTTCCCGACTGTGGGACAGAAAGTCGGGCTGACTATGCAGCCGGGTGGATGGTGGCGTCTCAAAGTCGAGCGTTTTAGCCGGCGAAATCACGCTCAGCATGGGTAGCACCTCTGTGTTCCGGTGTTAGGTTCATAGTATATCACCTGGCCGATATACAGAGGTGAGCTACAGATTGCTTTAAGCTATACGGGCCTGAGGCAGGCCTTATTGGCCTACCTCGTCATGCTCATGCTCATGCTCATGCTTAGGGGCTGGGGTTGGGCAGGCGGTGATGAACACCTTCAAGTGCTTCGATGACCTCATCGCCCAGCGTCAGTGAGGCACTTCCGATGTTGCTGTCAAGCTGCGCCATCGTGGTCGCGCCGATAATGTTGCTGGTCACGAAGGGGCGTGAGTTGACAAAGGCCAGAGCCATTTGCGCCGGATCCAGACTGAACCGACGTGCAATGTCCACGTAAGCCCAGGTTGCCTCTTCTGCCAGTGGAGAGGTATAGCGCTGAAAGCGTTCAAACAGGCTCAAGCGGGCGCCTTCGGGTTTTACGCCGCCCAGGTACTTGCCTGACAGTACGCCAAAGGCGAGTGGCGAGTAAGCCAGTAGCCCTACGTTTTCGCGGTGGCTGACCTCCGCCAGACCGATTTCATAGCTGCGATTCAGCAGGTTGTAAGGATTTTGAATGCTGACCATCCGCGGCAGATTCAGCTTGTCGGCCAGGTGCAGAAATGTCATGGCACCCCAGGCTGTTTCGTTGGACAGCCCTACCGTACGGACCTTGCCGGCATCAACCAATTCCTTCAGGGCGCTCAGTGTTTCCTCGATCGGAGTGGCATCACTGTCATCGACGGGCACATACCCGAGCTTGCCAAAATAATTGGATTGTCTGTCCGGCCAGTGAAGCTGGTAAAGGTCCAGGTAGTCCGTGCCAAGGCGTGTCAGGCTGGCATCCACCGCCTCGTGGATGTGTTGACGTGACAGTTTCGGACCGCCTCGTAGATGAGTCATGTCGCGGCCGGCACCGGCGACCTTGCTGGCAAGGATAATGTCGTCCCGTCTACCGCGCTGCCTGAGCCAGCTACCTATGAACTCTTCTGTCCGGCCCTGGGTTTCTGCCCGGGGAGGGACAGGGTACATTTCTGCCGTGTCGATGAAATTGATGCCGGCATCCAGTGCCCTGTCGAGCTGCTCGTGCGCCTGGGATTCCGAGTTCTGTTCACCAAAGGTCATGGTGCCCAGAGACAGAACACTGACATCAATACCGCTATTGCCAAGGGGGCGTCTTTCCATGAGAAAACCGTTCCGGTGCTGGGAAGTGAGCCTTCATGGTAGACAGGTCGCTAAAAAGCAGCAATGGAGGGTTGAGTCGCAGGGGTTCCAGGCGTATATTGCCGGCCCTGCCCGTCGACAGGCGGCCAGTAAGCGTGATGATACGGTGGCACGGCACAGAGAGGTGCTGTTTGCGCGTATTGTGAAATCGGTTTGATGGACGCCCTGCGTCAGTGATGACAAGGGACGTTGAATACTTTGATTATCGTTTCAAAGGTGAGTCGCCATGTTGCAGGCTGCTTCACTCGTTACGCGACTGGAATATCGGTTGGCTGAACGTTTACTTTATACCTGTAAAAGCAAGAATACCCTTCGCTGGCATCGTTTGAGCATGCGTCTTTTCAAGCGCTGTGCCGATGCCGGTCATGTAAATGCCCAGTCCATGTACGGGCTGTTGCTGTTTCGTTGTGGAGCCTCTTCTCAGGAAAAGGCGCGTGGCGCTCGTTTCGTGATCATGGCGGCCGAGGCCGGTGACATCGAGGCACAGTATCATGCTGCCCGGATCTTCGAATTCGGTTGCGCGCAGTATGCGCAGCGTGATTCGCGTGCCGTGACCTGGTTTGCGCGAGCAGCAGAAGCCGGTCACGAGGAAGCGGCTGTTCGCCTGGCTCGTGCATATACATGTGGTGAGCTGGGCCTTCAGATTGATCCGGCTCGTGCCGATTACTGGGAGAGCAGGGTTGTAACGACCTCTGACGTGCCAGCATTTGCGGCACGTAATGCGCCTGCCATGGCAGTATCGATACATTAGTTCATTCGCCGTCAGGGAACTAAGCTGCCAGGCTTGATACAAGGGACACAACGTGTCCCTTGTGCTTTCTGAAAAGGGTGGGTAACCACGAGATGCTGCCTGTCATTCTGGACGTTGAAGCTTCCGGGTTCGGTCGAGGAAGCTACCCTATCGAAGTTGGCCTTGCCCGTGCTGACGGTACTACCTGTGCCCTGTTGATTCAGCCCTGCGAAGAATGGGTGCACTGGGATCCCAAGGCAGAATTACTGCATGGCATCTCCCGGGCACGTCTGGCTCGAGAGGGGTACCCCGTGCGTGATGTCGCCCGCTGGCTTAATGATGAGCTGAAGGATGTACAAATTGCCTATAGTGACAGCTGGGGCTTTGACAATACCTGGCTGTCACTGATGTTTCACCATGCCGGGATGCTGCCGGGGTTCAGGCTTGAGAGCCTGCGGCGGCTCCTTGATGAAGCTCAGCTCAATCGATGGTCTGACGTCAAGGAAGAGGTATTGTGTGATGCGAGCATCCGTCGGCATCGCGCCGGTGAGGATGCTCGCCTGCTTCAATTAACGTATCTGCGGTCCAGCCAGACCGATTAAGTGTCCGCTATTTCCAGCAACAACTTGCCCATGCCGCTATTACCTTCCATGTAGTCCATGGCCTCATTGGCCTGTTCGACCGGCCAGCTGCCATCAATCACGGGCGCTATCTTCCCCGAACCAAGCAGTGGCCAGACCTGCTCGTACAGCTCACGCATGATGTTGCCTTTCTGCTCGGGAGAGCGAGAGCGCAGGGCAGAGCCGATAATGCGCTGGCGCTTCATCAGCATGGTGCCCAGGTTGAGGGTCTCTTCCATGCCCCCCATGACGCCGATCATGACCAGACGCCCGTCGGTCTTCAGTACCTTCTGATTCTGGGGCAGGTAGTCACCACCTACGGGGTCAAGAATGACATCCGCACCGCCCCAGGCGTTGACGGCATCAACGAAGCTGCCGTTGTGACGATTGAAGCCATCATCGGCGCCAAGAGCACGGCATCGTTCGATCTTGTCATCACTGCCTGCCGTGACAAATACGGGATTGCCGAACGCCTTGCAGAGCTGGATGGCCGTTGTGCCTACGCTACTGGCTCCAGCATGCAATACCACGCGCTCACCCTGTTGCAGCCCGGCTTCCATGAATAGATTGAGCCACGCCGTGGCAAAGACTTCGGGAAGCGCAGCGGCGTCCTTGAGGGTGAATGCCTCAGGCAGCGGCAATACCTGAAGCTCATGTGTTATTACCTGCTCGGCGTAACCGCCGCCGGTCAGCAGTGCACAGACACGGTCCCCGATCTTGGCGCGGGTAACTCCGGAGCCGATGGCGGCAATGGTGCCACTGACCTCAAGTCCGGGCGTTTCCGATGCGCCGGGCGGTGGGGGGTAGTTTCCCTGACGCTGAAGGCTGTCTGCCCGGTTCATTCCCGCCCAGGCGACATTGATGCGAACTTCAAACTCGCCTGGTTCGGCAATTTTGGCGCCCTTGCGCCAGCTGAGGGTATGATCATCTTCGATATGGATGGCGTACATGAGACGCTCCTCTTCCATGGGGTGCGTTGTCCGACACTGTCAGTGATGATGGTGTGCGGTCAGTAGTTTATCCAGCAATGCCTCCGGCGTGGGCTCGGCGAGCAACATCCTGTTGGTCGTCGCGTCCAGAAAGCCTGCCTGCGTTGCATTGTTGATAAAGTCCAGCAGGGGCGTAAAAAAGTCATTGTCGTTGACCAGCCCCAGGGGTTTTCCGTGCAGTTGAAGGTAGCGCCAGGTCCAGGTTTCGAACAGCTCTTCAAGCGTACCGATGCCGCCAGGCAGGGTCATGAAGCCGTCAGCCAGATCGGCCATGCGGGCCTTGCGCTCATGCATATTGGCGACCCGGTCAAGCCGGGTCAGCCCGGTATGAGCGACCTCGCGGGACACAAGATGTTCAGGGATTACTCCGATGACTTCACCACCGGCTTCCAGCGCTGCATCGGCGCAGCGCCCCATCAAACCGGCCCTGCCTCCACCGTAAACCAGCCGGCATCCCTGCTCTGCAATGAGTCTGCCGGTACGTTCGGCCAGTGCCGCCCATCGAGCATCCTGGCCATCGCGAGAACCCAGATATACGCAGATACTGATCATGGTGTGCCCCTTGTCGAATAGTGAGCGTTGAAGAGTTCGATAACCTGCGGCTGGCTGCTGAGGTTAAACGGACGCCGCAACGTCCGGATAATGTTCATCGACCCACTGACCAATAACATTATGACCGCAGAGGTGATGCGCATACTGCGTGTGAAGGCAGCGTACCTGCGTCCAGTTGGCGATACCGCCTACTCCCCGATGCGTCAGAATGTCTTCAAATCCCCGGCGACGTACTTCATCACGCTGCGATTCTGGCATGAAGGCCCAGCGTTGTCGGACATAATCTTCATGGCTTTCCCGGTAACGGGCCATGAAATCCGGGTCATCACGCAGGGCATCTTCCAGTTGCTTGATGACCCCGGCAGCCTCCAGGTGGGATAGCGTCACCTTGAGCCGGTCACTGCAGAGCCAGTAGAGTGTGGGGAAGGGCTTGTCATCGATCAGGGAGTGCATGCGAAGAACCAGCGGCGTGCCCTTGTGATCTTCGGCACTGACGGCCTGTATGCCATGGGGGGCACGGCCGAGTTGATGGGCAATGATGTCGAGCTGGCGCGCATCGGGCGCGTGATCTGTCTGAATGATCATGAATGGGACGTGTCGTCTTCTATGATGAACTTGGGAGAGCGTGAGACGGCTCTGAAAAAGGCCTGATTGAGCTGCATGGGGCTGGGCGAATAATCGCGGTGTTCCCGGCACCAGCTGCGTGCCCGATGGATCAGCGAATCGTACAGCCGATTGAACGGTACTTCCTGATCGAGGCTTTGTGCCACAGGCAGGCGGATGTGCGGAAAATCGGCAAACCGCTCCATGAAATAGCCCTGAAGGTCGGCCTCGATACGTCGGTGTCGGTCGATATCCTGCGGATACAGCCAAAGATCGTACTGCCCTGGCGCCATGTCATGCTCCTTCGGGTGCATTCTATCATGATAGCGGATACAGGCGGCCTGTCAGTCTATCCGTGCGATAGCTACAAACTGTGCTTTGACAAGCCGCGCAAGATCTTCGGGAGCCAGTGAGATATCGAGCCCTCTTCGGCCACCACTGACCAGTATGGCATCCCATTGCCGTGCGCTTGCATCAATGAATGTGGGGTGCGATTTTTTCTGTCCGAGCGGGCTGATACCCCCGATGATATAGCCGGTGGCCTGTTCGGCTGATACGCGCTCTGCCATGGCAGCCTTGCGGGCTCCGGCAGCCCTGGCCAATGCCTTGAGATCCAGTGTGCCGGCTACAGGAACAATCGCCACTACCAGTTTTCTTTGATCCAGAGTGACCATCAGTGTCTTGAATATCTGGGCAGCCGGATAATCCAGTGCCTGGGCGGCCTCATCGCCAAAGGAGTGTGCTCCCTCTGCGTGTTCGAAGCGGAGAGTCTCAAACGGGATGCCCTGCTGTTTCAGCAGGCGAATGGCAGGCGTCATGCAGGTATCGGCTCCTTGTCAGGGGCAGCAGTCACAGGGGGTGATGATCTATAGTGCACTGCAAAGTGATTCATGCAAGGTAACGATCATGGAGGGCGCATGCCACCTGAGTTCTCATTACCTCCCGGGAAGCAGGACAGGCCAGCGCGGTGCGAGCTGTGCGACCGGCCGGTGGCTGCACTGACTCGACACCATCTGATTCCGCGAACGGTTCATGGGCGCAAGCGATTTCGAAAGCGTTACAGTCGGGAGCAAATGCTGAGTGCTATTCTATGGCTGTGTCGCCCCTGTCATCGCCATATTCATGTGGTTCTGAGCGAACAGGCTCTGGGAGAGCATCACGCCAGTCGCGAGGCATTGCTGAGCCACCCGGATATTCGTGCCTTTGTCGATTGGCTGGCCGACAAGCCGGCAGGATTTCAGCCCAGGTCGCGTCGTCCGCGTCAGGATTGACTGATTAAATCAATCGCTGTGAATGAAGGTCAAGCCAGGCACGGTCCATGGTGTCCTTCAGGCTCTCCTGAACATGAGAAGGCAAGGCCTTCAGTGCCGCGTCCCTGCTTTCATGGTCACGCAGGCGAAGCCAGACATAGGCCCAGGCCGCCGCCTCTTCGGGAGTCTGCGGGGCAGGGCGCCGCGGCATCTGCACCAGTAGAAAAAGCGAGGCACGAGCTACCCACATTGGCGGCTGTTCACCCTGAGCCCAGGACGTCAGCTGGTGGCCGCTCGGGTTGTCGGTGGGTTGGCCAAGCTTTGTAAGGCGTGCAGTATCAGCAAGGATGACGGCCAGCCGGTCGGCATCCGCATCACCAATCAGCAGCCAGTGACCGACCAGATGGGAAAGGCCCTGCATGGCAAGTCGATAGAACCCGGGGTCCTGTTCTACGGTCATACGTAATTACCCGAAGTTGAGGAGAAGGGCTTTATACCATGACAAGCGCGCACGATGCCTTTGATTTTACGCCGCCCTCCAACAGGCGCGAGATGGGATCCAGCAAGTGGGGCCGCTATGACGATGACGTCCTTCCCCTGTGGGTGGCCGATATGGATTTCAAATCCCCGGCCCCGGTGATTGATGCACTTGAAGCGCGCACCCGGCATGGGGTGTTCGGATATACTTCTCCCTCGGAGGCTCTCAAGACGGCACTTTGTGAGTGGAGCGAGGCGCACTATGGCTTCAGGATCGAGCCCGATTGGCAGCTGTGGCTGCCTGGCGTTGTGCCGGCGCTCCACATTGCCGGTCTGTGTCTGACAGAGCAGGGCGACGATATCGTGACGCTGACGCCCATTTATCCACCGTTTCTGCATGTGGCGGAAAACATCGGTCGTCATACCCAGGCTGCCCCCATGAAGCCCCCCGAAGAAGGGCATCCTTACTGGCAGCTTGATCTGGAGACGCTGGAGGCGGCGATTACTCCTCGCACCCGCATGCTGCTGCTGTGCCATCCTCATAACCCGACCGGGCATGTGTTTTCTCGTCAGGAGCTGAGTGCGCTGGCCGACCTGGCTGAGCGTCATGACCTCTGGATCTGCTCGGATGAGCTGCACTGTGACCTGCTGCTGGATGATGCCCGCACCCATACGCCGCTGATCAGCGCCGAGCCGCGGCTGGCTTCTCGAACCATTACGTTATGGGCTCCCTCCAAGACCTTCAATGTCGCTGGACTGACCAGCGCCTGTGCCGTGATCAGTGACCCTGCACTGCGACGTCGGTTTCGGAAGGCGTGTCTGGGGTTGACGCCATCCGACAACATCATGGGGCAGACTGCTGCGCTGGCAGCGTATCGGGATGGTGAGTCGTGGCGTCAGGCATTACTGACGCTGCTGCGAGGTAATGTGGAACTGATCGAGCATTATGTCGCACGCTGGCCTGGAGTGAGCTGGTGCGCGCCGAAGGCCACATATCTGGCCTGGCTTGATTGCCGGAAGGCCGGGTTTGATCAGGCACCTCAACAGGCTCTGCTCGAGGCTTGTCGTGTCGCCTTGTCGGATGGGGCAGATTTCGGATGGCCTGGCTTTGTACGACTTAACTTCGGCACGGATCAAGCCACGCTTGAAGCTGCACTTGAACGAATGGACCGCGTGCTGGCCGGATAAATAAACGCGAGGCCCGGCGTTTTGCCGGGCCCGTCATCGTGCTGCTTTAGTACAGCAGAGTAAACATGCGGCGGCGGTAAAGCGTCGTGAGTTCGTGGTCCTTGCCGAGGGCATCAAACACTTCCAGAAGTGTCTTGCGGGCAGCGTCATCACCATAACTGCGATCGCTTTTCATCAATGACAGCAACCCTTCAAGTGCTTCTTCATAGCGTCCCTGACCAAGTGCAAAACGGGCTCTGACAAGCTGTGCTTCACTGTCATTCCGCTCGCCGAGCGCATTGACTTCATCAGCGGCAGGGGCCTGCCGGGCGAAATCGATGCGAGCACGAACGCCGCGACCTGGTGTGCTGTCCCGGTCCTGAGGTGGCAGTGCATCCAGAATTTCCAGGGCCTGATCGAACTGGCCCTCGCTGGTCAGGACGCCGGCATAATCGATGCGATATGCATGATGTTCCGGTGATTCACTGATGAGCTGTTCATAAAGTGCCTTTGCCGTGGCGGTATCACCGGTCGCGACGGCTTCTACAGCCTGCTCATGGGTGCTTGGCCCGGCGGTTTCCGGCGGCTGAAGGTATTTCCCCAGCCACTCACGAATCTGATGCTCCGGCAGGGCGCCCTGGAACTGATCATACAGCTGGCCCTGGCTGATCAGTTTGACGTCAGGCACCGAGCGTACGCCAAGCTGGGCGGCAATCTGTGGATTCTGCTCGGCATCTAGCCGGGCGAGAACAAACGCGCCGGCATACTCACGGGCCAGTTTCTCAAGCACGGGTGCCAGCTGGGCGCTTGCCTCCGAATTATGGCTGCCGCAATCGAGCAGAACAGGTGTCTGCATGGATCCTTCGAGCACGACCTGCTGGAAGTTGCTCATGTCGACATCCACGATGAGGTGCGCATCATCAATGGCGGCGGTATCGCCGGCTTTTTGACCGGAAGATGCGGATGACGGGCTTTCCATCGGGGCGCCGGTTCTTGGGTCAACTATTTGCATCGCTCTTTCCTGGCTCGGTGTGATCTGGATAGGTATGTTATCTGAAGTAATGCTGTCAGTTGGCCATAAATTCAACCGCCATGTCAGTGGATATATTGAGCTGACATGGGGAAGTCTCAAGCACTCAAGGAAAAGATATCATGTCCGAAGCACCCTCCCACGGCGTTTCCCGCGTAGCACTGATCGGTTTTGGCCTGGCCGGGAAGGCCTTTCATGCGCCCTTGATCAGCACGACGCCGGGTCTGGAGCTCTCCAGGGTTGTTACCCGACAGACTGAGCTCGTTCATGCCGAATATCCTGAGGCACATGCCTGCTCGCTGCAGGATGCGCTGAATGACGATGATATTGATCTGGTAGTAGTTGCCACGCCCAACGATACCCATGCAGAGATCGCCATGAAGGCACTGGAGCATGGCAAGCATGTGGTAGTGGACAAGCCCTTTGCGCTGAGCCTTGACGAAGCCACCCTGCTGGCACGAAAGGCCGAGGGCAGTAGCCTGATGCTGGCGGTGTTTCACAATCGGCGCTGGGATGCCGACTTTCTGACGATTCGTGCCTTGCTGGAAGAGGGCACGCTGGGTGAACTGAAACAGTTTGAATCCTGCTTCAACAAGTTTCGTCCGGAAGTGGACCACGGCCAATGGAAGGAGCAGCCCGGCCCGGGCAGCGGCAACTGGATGGATCTGGGGGCACATCTGGGAGATCAGGCATTGCAGTTGTTTGGTCGCCCTGAAGGGATCTACGCCGATCTGGGAATTTTACGGGAAGGTGGCCAGGCAACGGACTATTTCCATGTTGTTCTTCGGTATAACGGCTTCAGGGTGCTGTTGCACGGAGGAGTCGTAGCCTGCGAGCCGGCGCCCCGATTCAGTCTGCATGGTACGACAGGCAGTTATACCATTTACGGAATGGATCCTCAGGAGGCGGCGCTCCGAAGCGGTGCTCGACCTGGGTTCGAGGGCTGGGGAGCCGACCCGGTGCCCGGCACGATAACACGCCATGCCAACGGACATCTGGTGCGGGAAACATGGCCATCGCTACACGGCAATTATCCGGCCTTTTATGAGGGGGTCAGGCATGCCCTGCAGCATAATGGCGACGCCCCGGTCAGCCTGAGCAGCGCCCTGGATACCATGCGCCTTCTTGAGCTTGGCAAGCAAAGTGCCGAACAGCGTCGTGAGGTTTGCTTCGATAGCACTATATGATTACTAGTGTAAGCCTTAAGACTGACACTGCCTGCCACGCGCACTGACGCGTGGCCTCCCTTATGGTGGATATGTACCGCGTACCACCAGGGAGAAAGACAATGGCTGAAGCACCGACTCGTACCCCGGCACAGATTGCTACTGCTGCCATCGACTTTGATTTCATCTTTGAACTGGAGCAGGGTGGTGATGCTACACAGGCATGTGTTCCCATGCCGGACAGCAGTCAAAGCGGTGTTACCGTAGGGCACGGTATCGATATTGGTCAGATGGATATGGCCCAGCTGGCAGGGCTGTCACTGCCCCGGGGCTTGATCGAAAAGCTGGCGCCGTATGTCGGCCTCAAGCGACAAAAGGCGGTTGAGGCGCTGGAGGCTTGCCCGCTGCAACTATCGGAAAAGGAAGTACACCAGCTTGATCATGCAGTGTACGGGCGCATCATTGAAACGCTGGCCCATCACTATGATGCCCATCAATCAACGTCGCCGGAAAATGGCTGGGCTTCGTTGCCTTCAGCGGCGGCTACGGTAATGACCAGCGTAGCCATCCAGTACGGGCCGAACCTGGCAGCACGCGCTCCGCGGTTCTGGTCATATGCTGTCTTGCAGAATTGGATGGGCATGATTACCGAGCTGGTGGATTTCGGCGACAACTACGCCACTCGTCGTCACCGGGAGGCTTCTTATCTGAAGCATCATATGTTCGGTCGCTCGGAGGTGGTGTCATTGCAGCCTGCGGCAAATGATCCCTGATATCGTCGACGTGTGATAACGCAGGGATAAAAATACAAGGCGTTAAAAAGCCGATTCACCCTGTGAATCGGCTTTTTCAATGATGGATCGTGAGCCGGGGGACATGAACGGATGGCTCTGTATTCGCGGCTGCAAAACAGGCCGTTCATGAAATGACACTGGCTCTTTCAGGCATTCAGACCACCTGGTATCAGAATGATCGGGTATATATAACCGTTGCCGTGTTACGTCTTTATTAACCACTCATGATCAGGGTCGTTATGAAATTTCCATACCCGCTTTGGCCCTGCCATGACATTCAGATAGTAAAGTGAGTAGCCGTGGGCAGCGCCTACGGGGTGATAGCCCCCTGGCACCAGTACACAGCAGCCGTCTTCCACTGCCATGGTTTCATCAAGTGATCGGTCATCGGTATAGACACGTTGAAAGGCAAACCCCTGAGATGGGTTGATACGGTGATAGTAGGTCTCTTCCAGCTGAGACTCATGGGGCAGATTATCTGCATCATGCTTGTGGGGCGGATAGCTCGACCAGTTACCAGCCGGGGTGAATACCTCGACCACCAGTAGGCTATCGGCGGCCTCCGTCTCCGGTAGAATGTCATGCACATGCCGAGTATTCGTGCCTTGCCCACGGGTGCTCTGCCTGATGTGTTCCGGTGCGATCAGGCGTGGCACATGATTGCCATATCCCGGGGCTGCACACACTGCCAGCTCAAGTTCAGTGGTTGCTTCCACCGAATAGTCAACGCCATTTGGCAGGTACACCGCGTAGGGGGGGATCTGTTCGAAGACATCCATGCGTTTGCCAATGTCGTCAAAGCGATGCTCCCCACAGGCAACGTTTGCACGGCCGGTAATCAGCACCAGGCAGACTTCCTGATCACCGCTGCCTGCCTCCAGACGCTGGCCCCTGGCGAGCCGGTGTACTCGAAAGCCAATATGGGTCCAGCCGGCGGAGGCGGGGGTCACGTCAATTACAGTGCCCTGGGCATCCGGGGGGGTGGGATGTATCAGTAACGAAGTCATTTGTACTCCTCCTGACGATTCGGCAGCAGCTCCTTAAGCCGAATGACGTGAATGAAAGCGTGTCCGGCCCTTTACACCAATGTATCCATCAGGATATTCCGACCTTCGCGAAGCGAGCGCTCAGCTGCCTCGGCCAGTTGCAATGCTTCAAGCCCGTCCCGGGCACCTGCCAGGGGAGGCCGCCCTTCTTTCCAGGCTGCTACGAAGTCACTGATTTCCAGACGATAGGCTTCAGCATAACGCTCGAGGAAAAACCACCTGGGCTTTTCTTCTACTTGTCCGGCTTCGCCCGTAAAGCGCAACCGGGTATCGCTTTCGTTCTGCGCCTGCAGCATGCCGAGACTGCCAAACGCCTCGATGCGCTGATCGTAGCCATAACAGGCACGTCGTGAGTTACTGATCTGGCAAAGCTTTCCACTGGCGGTGGTGAGGGTGACCATGGCGGTATCCACATCGCCTGCTTCACCAATGGCTGGATCGATGATACTGCTGCCCACGGCAAAGACGCTTTTGATGGGTTCATCCAGTAGCCAGCGGGCCATGTCCAGGTCATGAATCATCATGTCCTTGAACAGGCCACCGGACTCGACAACATACTCTGCCGGTGGCGGCAGCGGGTCCCGGCTGATGATTGTCAGGGTTTCCAGAGACCCGATGCGTCCCTGGGCAATGGCCTGCTTGAGTGCTGCAAGCTGAGGGTCATGCCGCCGGTTGAAGCCCAGTGCGCAGACTACCGGATTGTCATCGAGCACCTGTAGCGCATCACGCGTTCGTTCCAGATCCAGAGCGATGGGCTTTTCGCACAGCACCGCTTTTCCTGCACGAGCGGCGCGTTCCAGATATTCCGCATGAGTGGGCGTACTGGAGGCGATCAACACGGCATCAATGCGGCTGTCGGCGAAAATGTCATCAACGCTGACCGCTCTGCTGCCGTACTGCTCAGCCAGCGCCTGTGCGGCAGGTTGATGGTGATCGGCCACGGCCGCCAGTGTGACATCGGGATGAGAGTGAATGGCCTGTGCGTGCACCTTTCCAATACGTCCAGCGCCGATGAGTGCAAGTTTCATAAGCTTTTCTGTCCTGTTCCTGGAAGTGAATGGCTATGGATGAATAGGGGGTTTTTTATGGATCTTTACGGATATCTGGCGACAGGCCTCTTTCAGAGGACTTGTTCTGCCTTACCCCAAGGCCAATCGCCAGGGTCTGGGTAAGACAGAAGGAGGCGGTCAGGCCGCGGAAGCTTTTCACTTCAGCTTCATTGACCACGAACACTACATCAGCAAAGCGAGCAAGCGGACTCAGGGTCGAGTCAGTAATGACCACGATGGGCAAGCCACGCTGATGCGCATCCTCGCAGGCCTTCTGGCTCTCTTCGGCATAGGGGGAATAGCTGATGGTCAACAGGGCGTCATGCTGGCTCATGGCGCGCAGTTGCTCTCCATACATGCCGCCCAGGCCACTGATCAGCAGGGCCGGTTTATCGACATGCGCCAGTGCATAAGTCATATAGCTGGCCACCATGAAGCTGCGCCGTGCCCCCATCACATGAATTGACTGGGCCTGCTCAAAGATATCCAGCGCTTTCTCCAATGCTTCCGGATCAATCCTGCCAGGCAGTTGCTCCAGCACGGCGCGATTGGCGTCAGCAAATTCCCATAAAAGCTGTGTACTGTCCGGGGTTTCTCCGGTGGCACTGCGTACGGCGCTAATCCGCTCGGTGTAATTGGGTAGTTCGTTTACCAGGCGACTGCGAAACAGCTGTTGCATTTCGGAGAAGCCGTTGAACCCCAGGCTGTTGGCCAGGCGAATCAGGGTGGAGGGGGTGACGTCCGCCTGCTCGGCAATCTTGGCCACGGTTGCCAGTGCCACTTCCTGGGGATGGTCGAGTATGAAGCGCGCTGTTTGCTGCAGGCGTTTGCTTAGCGTGTCGTACTCGGCAGAGATCAGCGTTTCCAGCTCACGATAACTTTGTGGTGGTTGTGTCATGCAAATTTCCTTCGCGGTAGCTCATCTGCAGTTCATGGGCACAGGTAACAAGTGAGCAAAGTGGCTGGCTGTTGTGCAGTCTAGGATATTGGAATAAATATTCCATTTAAACCAAAGTATAGAATAAATGGTTTGATATTTTTTGTTTATGGAATCTATATTTCATCTCCAGCAAGGCATTCAACGAAGAATCATCTGAAAATAATGATAATACGAAGAGGAATGACTCTATGACGCGTCTATCTCACTGGTTTCTGGCTTCTGCTGCCACGGCAGCGTTGATGGCTGGTACTGCTGCACAGGCACAAGCGCCGCAGCAGGACACGAGCCGCTTTGTCATGGTGACGCACGGTGTCCCATCGGACCCTTTCTGGTCAGTTGTGAAAAACGGTGCCGAAGCTGCTGCTGATCTTGTAGGTGCCGAACTTGAATATCGCGCACCGTCGACCTTCGACATGGCCAGGATGCAGCAACTGGTACAGGCGGCCGTGGCGTCCAGGCCGGATGGCTTGATCCTCTCCTTCACGGATGAAAATGCTCTGGGCAGCGTGGTTCAAAATGCCGTCGATAATGACATCCCCGTCATTACCATTAATTCCGGTGGCGATGCGGCACGAAAATACGGTGCCCGGCTTCATGTGGGGCAGAGTGAGTACGAAGCAGGAAAGCAGGCCGCCGAGCGCATGCAGGAACTGGGCGTCAAGAAGGGCGTCTGCGTTAACCACGAACAAGGCAATCAGGGGCTTGATCAGCGCTGTGATGGTTTTGTTGATGGCTTCAACGGCAATGCCGAGCAGTTGGCGACCACGTATGACCCTACCAATATCCGCAATGCCATCGTCGCTTACCTCAATGAACACAATGATGTGCGTGGTGTGCTGACCCTGGGCGCTCTCTCTGCGGAACCCATGATTCAAGCCATGCGAGAGCAGGGTGCTACAGACATGTTTACCCTGGGCACCTTTGATCTCTCGCCAGGCATCCTCAAGGCTCTGGATGCGGGAGATCTGGATTTTGCGATCGATCAGCAGCAGTACATGCAGGGGTATCTGCCTGTCATCTTCCTGGATCAATTCGTCAAAAATGGATTACTGCCCGCAGGAGATGTCGCCACCGGTCCTGGGTTTGTCACCAGGGAAAATGCATCTCAGGTCATTAAGTTGAGCAGTCAGGGCATCCGCTGATAACTACCTGATATCAAGGGGTTCGGCGATACCGAACCCTGGGAGTCGATCGCCATGAGTTCCACTGAAACGAAACAGTCGGTTGCGCCATCCGCGACTGATCGGGATGAGCGTATTCAGAGAGTCTCCTTCTGGAAAAGAGCGCTCAATCGTCCTGAGCTGGGGGCACTGGCCGGTGCCGTATTGGTTATTGCGTTCTTTATTGTCTCTGCAAGCGGTACCGGTATGTTTACCCCGGCGGGTATTGTCAATTTTCTCGAAGTTGCCGCTCAGCTCGGCATTATTGCTACGGCGGCCGCCCTGCTGATGATTGGCGGAGAATTCGATCTTTCGATCGGTTCAATGATCGGGCTGGCCGGCATCCTGATTGCCATCCCTGCCGTGGAATACGGCTGGCCGTTATGGGCGGCTATTCTGCTTGCGTTTGCCTGTGCCGGGCTGGTGGGCTGGATCAACGGTAATCTCGTCAATAAAACGGGCCTGCCATCCTTCATCGTTACCCTTGGCTTTCTCTTCATCCTGCGAGGGCTGGCAATTGGTGTCAGTCGGCTTCTGACGGGGCGCACCCAGATAGGTGGTATTCAGGAACATATCCCCGGTGACTGGTTTGCGTCACTTTTTTCCGGAGAGGTCGCTACGGGGTTGTTCAGCTGGATGGCGGCCAACGGCTGGATCGCCACCAACTTTGCGGGCAATCCCGTTGTTTCGGGTATCCCCGTCTCCATCGTGTGGTGGTTTGGGCTGACGGCAGTGGCGACCTGGGTATTGCTGTGTACGCCTTACGGCAACTGGATTTTCGCCAGCGGTGGTGATGCCAATGCCGCGCGAAATTCGGGAGTTCCTGTTCACCGCGTGAAGATTTCATTGTTCATGTTCACGGCCTTCTCCGCGACGATCTTTGCCTGCATCCAGGTAATGGATACGGGGTCTGCTGACACCATCCGTGGGCTGTTGAAAGAGCTGGAAGCCATTATTGCAGTAGTAATCGGCGGTGCGTTGCTGACCGGAGGGTATGGCTCGGCCATCGGGGCGGCCCTGGGAGCACTGATCTTCGGCATGGTGCAGATGGGCATTTTTTATACCGGTGTGAACACCGACTGGTTCCAGGTGTTTCTGGGAGTGATGCTGCTGGTAGCCGTGCTTTTCAACAACTACATGCGCAAGAAGGCGATGGAGGCTCGGTAACATGACAACTCAGACGCCCATGATCGAAATGCGCAGTGTCAGCAAGCACTTTGGCAGCGTCATTGCGCTAAGCAATATCTCGATGAAGGTCTATTCCGGTGAGGTCATGTGTCTGCTCGGTGATAACGGCGCAGGCAAGTCGACGTTGATCAAGACCCTTTCCGGTGTGCATCAGCCTACTCATGGCGACATGCTGCTCGATGGCAAACCCGCTCGTTTCAAGTCTCCTGCTTATGCACTCGATGCCGGCATCGCAACCGTTTTCCAGGATCTGGCAATGGTTCCACTGATGTCGATCACCCGTAACTTCTTCATGGGACGTGAGCCAACCATTGGCTGGGGGCCCTTGAAGCGCATTGACTGGAAGTATGCCGATCGCATTGCCAAGGAGGAAATGGCCAGGATCGGCATCGATGTACGCGACCCCAGCCAGCCGGTAGGGACGCTTTCGGGAGGGGAGCGTCAATGTGTGGCGATTGCGCGAGCCGTTTATTTCGGCGCCAAGGTACTGATCCTGGATGAGCCTACGTCGGCACTGGGGGTCAAGCAGGCTTCCGTAGTTCTCCGTTACATCGCCAGGGCTAGGGCTGACGGTCTTGCGGTCATTTTCATTACCCACAACGTCCACCATGCATACCCGGTAGCTGATGCGTTCACCCTGTTGTCACGGGGAGGCAGCCTGGGCTCCTTCCGCAAGGAAGAGATCAGTCGCGAGGAGGTGCTCAACATGATGGCGGGTGGTGCCGAGCTGGAAAACCTGGATGCAGAACTGGCCGAGTTTCAGCGAAATGACCGCGAAAGGAAGGCCGATGGTGCGCCTGCTCCCGGTCATTCCGAGTCGGTGGCAGCGGCCGGACATGCTGATGCTCCTGCCGGAGAGCGGCTGGCGAGTGACCGCTGAGGAGTTGTCATGAATGTATCAACAGCTCCTTCGTCGCTGCAGGCCCGGCATGTGTGAAGTTCACGTGGCTGATGTACCCGGATGCTGTGAACCTGGAACGGGTGACATCAACTCCCCGACCATTGCGCCAATGCTCAACGACATGAATGTCAGGACATTGTGGGTCTGGAAGGCTGGACTTCCGGCAGTGCAGAGCCTTGCACTCGATCGATTCCGGACCGCCTTCTCGCCTTGGATGAATGCCGTGTAATGGATGCTTTAGACGCCTTCATGTACTAGCTATCACTTGCCCAGTACAACGAGTTTGTAACGTGGGGAGACTTTATGACGAACAATAATACGCAACACCAACCGCTTGACCTTGTTTGCCTGGGGCGCGTGGCAGTGGATCTTTATGCCGAGCAGATTGGCAGCCGCCTGGAAGACGTAGCCAGCTTCGCCAAATATCTGGGAGGGAGTTCCGGCAACATGGCCTACGGCACCGCGAGGCTGGGGCTTAAATCAGCCATGCTCTCACGCGTGGGTAACGAGCAGATGGGCAACTTTGTACGCGAGGAACTGGAGCGTGCCGGTGTGGATACCACCGCGCTTCAGGTCGACCCTGAACGCCACACTGGGCTGGTGCTGCTGGCCCTGAAGGATCGCGAAAGTTTCCCACTGCTGTTCTACCGTCGTGACTGCGCTGATATGGCCATCGACGCCGATGCCATCGACCCCGAGTTCATTGGGCGCTCAAAAGCCCTGGCGATTACCGGTACGCACCTTTCAACCGATACAACTCGGCGGGCATGCCGCAGGGCGCTGGACGCCGCTGCTCGTTATGGTGTGAAGCGAGTGCTGGATATCGACTATCGGCCCGTACTGTGGGGATTGACCCATCCAGGTGATGGCGAAACCCGTTTCATCGCTGATGACAAGGTCACCAGGGATCTTCAGCACTGGCTGCCTGACTTCGACCTGATCGTGGGTACCGAGGAAGAATTTCACATCGCCGGGGGCATGACCGAGACCCTCGAGGCACTGCGTGCGGTGCGCGAGGTGAGCAGGGCTACCCTTGTGTGCAAGCTGGGGCCCATGGGCTGTGTGGTATTTGAAGGTCCTGTTCCGGATCGTCTGGAAGACGGTATCCTGGTCAGGGGCGTTCAGGTTGAGGTACTGAATGTGCTGGGCGCCGGTGACGCCTTCATGAGTGGGTTGTTACGTGGCTGGCTGCGCGGTGAAAGCTGGCAAACCTCCGCAGCTTATGCCAATGCCTGTGGTGCGCTGGTGGTTTCCCGCCATGGCTGTGCTCCTGCCATGCCCACCGAGGACGAGCTGTTTGATTATCTGGCCCGCCGCGATGATGTCCCTCGCCCCGATATCGACCAGCGCCTGAATCACCTGCATCGAGTAACCACCCGAGTGCCTGCCCAGTGGCCTGAAGTACTGGGACTGGCATTTGATCACCGCCGTCAGCTCACCGATATGGCCCGCGAAGAGCATGCGGACAGTGCACGGTTGCCGGCGTTGAAAAAACTCCTTGTCACTGCAGCCAGAGAGGGCGCCAGGCTCGGCGGCTTAACGACTCCCGCCATTCTGGTGGATGATGTTCTGGGGCAGGAAGCGCTCAACAAGGCCAGCGGTCAGGGGTGGTGGATCGCACGCCCGGTGGAGCTGCCGGGATCACGGCCACTGCGCTTCCAGCACGGAGATGACCTGGGGGCCTGTCTTCGCCAGTGGCCGCGGGAACAGATCATCAAATGTCTGGTGTTTTACCATCCTGACGATGATATCTCGCTGCGTCTCGAGCAGGAAGAACGGCTGCGTCAACTCTATCAGGCGGCCTGTATTTATGGACTGGAGCTGTTGATGGAAGTCATTCCTCCAGTGGACATGCCCAGTGATGTCAGCGTTTTGCCACGCACTCTGCAACGGCTCTATAACCTGGGCATTCGCCCCGACTGGTGGAAACTTCCTGCCATGCCGGATGCGGCCTGGCATGCCGTGTGCGAGACGATCAAGAGCGAGGATCCCTACTGCCGAGGCGTTGTGCTGCTTGGACTGGATGCGCCCATGGATGACATGAAGCGTGGCTTTGAAAACGCCGCCAAACACCCCTGCTGCAAGGGGTTTACCGTCGGACGCACGCTGTTTTCCAGCGCCAGTCGAGAGTGGCTGGCCGGGCGAATAAATGATGCTGACCTGATAACGCAGGTGGCCGGAAACTATGCCGAGCTGATACAGGCATGGCGTCAATCAAGGCAGGCACAGTCGCAACCGCTGGTCCATTCGGAGGAAGCTTGAAATGCATACTATTCGACTCACCATGGCCCAGGCGCTGGTCAAATATCTCGCGGCTCAGCGTATCGAGATGGCTGGCCGGGAGGTGCCACTGTTTGAGGGGGTGTTCGCAATATTCGGTCATGGCAATGTGGCCGGCATGGGTGAAGCCCTTTACCACGTACAGGATGAATTGCCGACCTTTCGTGCTCATAACGAGCAGACCATGGCCCACGCAGCCATTGCCTTTGCCAGAGCCAACGGTCGCAGGCGTTTAATGGCGGCGACCAGTTCGATTGGCCCGGGGGCGACCAATATGGTGACGGCTGCTGCGCTCGCTCACGCCAATCGCCTGCCGGTCCTGCTGCTGCCAGGGGATACCTTTGTCACTCGTGAACCTGACCCGGTCCTGCAGCAGGTGGAGCATTTCGGTGATCCCACCATCAGCGTCAACGACTGTTTTCGTCCGGTATCACGCTATTTTGACCGCATTCATCGTCCCGAGCAGTTGTTGACCAGTCTGCCCCAGGCGATGGCTGCGCTGCTTGACCCTGAAAACTGTGGCCCGGCAACCCTGGCGTTGCCACAGGATGTACAGACCTTTGCCTACGACTACCCAGCCGCCTTTTTTACTCCGAGAGTACATCATGTTCGCCGCCCGCCACCGGATGCTCATGAGTTGCATCAGGCGATTGCTGCACTGAAACAGGCCAGCAGGCCACTGATCATTGCCGGTGGTGGCGTGCATTACGCCGATGCCTGCGAGGCCCTGGCAGCATTTGCCATGGCGCGAGGTATTCCCGTCGCTGAAACTCAGGCCGGCAAGGGCGCACTGGCAGATAGCCATCCCTGTGCGACAGGAGCCATTGGTGTGACCGGCAGCGCCGCCGCCAACCAGTTGTCGGAGCAGGCTGACGTCATTCTGGCAATAGGTACGCGGCTGCAGGACTTTACTACGGGATCACGGGCATTGTTTGAAAGCAGCGATAAAACGCTTGTTGCGCTTAACGTGGGCCGTTTCGACAGTCTGAAGCATCAGGCCCTTCCGCTGTGCTGCGACGCCCTGATCGGGCTCGAACAGATCGATGCCGCGCTGGGCGAATGGCGCAGTAGTGATGGATGGCGTGAACAGACCGGCACCCTCAAGCGTGAATGGAGTGACGCGGTACACCGCATAACGGCAGATCAGGGGCTCGAGCTGCCCACGGATGCTCAGGTGATCGGTGCGGTCAATCGGCAGGCCCTCGACGATACCACCGTAGTCTGTGCCGCCGGTGGACTGCCCGGTGAATTGCACAAGCTCTGGCAATGCTCGGGGCCGGGCAGTTACCACGTGGAGTATGGCTTCTCCTGCATGGGGTATGAAATTGCTGGTGGGCTGGGCGTTAAAATGGCCAGGCCCGAGCGCGAAGTGGTGGTGATGGTAGGCGATGGCAGCTATCTGATGCACAACTCGGAGCTGGCGACCTCGGTGATGCTGGGCCACAAGCTGGTGGTGGTAGTGCTGGATAACCGCGGCTACGGGTGTATCAACCGTTTGCAGCATGCCACCGGCGGCGCAGGATTCAACAACCTCTTGAAGGATTGTCGCGCTATCGATGCGGGGGCACCTGAAACCGACTTTGCAGCTCACGCCAAGGCGCTGGGCTGCGAGTCCGAAACGGTAAGTGGCATTGCGCAACTGGAGCAGGCATTGGTGCGCGCCCGCGCTGCTCGGACTACCTATGTGATTGCCCTTGAAACGGACCCATTACCCAGCACCCAGGAAGGCGGTGCCTGGTGGGAGGTCGCCGTACCCCAGGTCTCTGAGCGCGAAGCGGTCAATGCCGCTTACAAAGGCTATCGAGAGGCCAAGCAGCGCCAGCGCCATTAATGCCAACAATATTCAATGTCAAGGAATTACGTTATGCCAACCGTCACTTTGGGTATTAATCCGCTGACCTGGACGAATGATGACCTGCCCAGTCTGGGCAGTGAAACGCCTTTGGAAACCTGCCTGAAGGAAGGGCGCGAAGCAGGTTTCAGCGGTTTTGAGCTGGGCAACAAGTTTCCGCGAACGCCCGAGGCCCTGAACAGCGTTTTGCGTTCTCACGATCTGTCACTGGTATCAGGCTGGTATTCCGCGCGCCTTCTTGAGCGTAGCCCTGACGAAGAGATTGAAGCCATTCAGGATCACATGCAGCTTCTCAAGCAGTGTGGAGCCAAAGTGATGGTGCTCTGTGAAGTTACTCATTGCGTACATGGCGATCAGCAGCGTCCGCTTTCCCAGCGACCGCACCTTGCCGAGGATGACTGGCAGCGCCTGCTGAATGGGTTGAACGTTGTTGGTGACTATCTTCAATCTCAGGGAATCCAACTGGTGTATCACCATCACCTGGGGACGGTGATCGAAAGTCAGTCCGACATTGAGCGCCTGATGGATAACACGGGCATGGGGGTGGGCCTGCTGCTTGATTTCGGTCATCTGCGCGGTGCCAATGGTGATCCGCTCGCCATTGCCCGGCGCTATAGTCAGCGTATCCATCATGTTCACTGCAAGGATCTGCGCTTTCCTGTGCTGGATGCGGTTCGAAATCGGGATAAAAGCTTTTTGAATGGTGTACTGGACGGCCTGTTTACCGTGCCTGGAGATGGCAACGTGGACTTTTTGCCAACCCTGACCCTTCTGTGCGAACAGGGCTATCAAGGCTGGCTGGTAGTTGAAGCCGAACAGGACCCCGAAGTTGCTCACCCGTTGACCTATGCTCGTCTGGGCTACCGTAATCTGCGTCAGCTTGCCGAACAGGCCGGTTTTGACATTGCCGACTGACACAGCCCCCGCGCCCTGTTATCTGGAGCCCTTGTGAAGACGTTATCCCACTATCTCGGCGGCCGGTATGTGACCGGCCGGCATCAGCGTCATGCACCGGTCTATAACCCGGCTACCGGCGAGCAGATTGCTCAGGTGGCGCTGGCCAGTGCCGACGAAACCCGCGACGCGGTACGCCTGGCCCAGTGGCCTTCGTGAAGAAACCAGCCATTTCACCATGCCGACAATGTGAGCTTGCCAATTATCAGGCCCCCATGAAGCGCCGGGCCCAGCCCGGCGCTTGCGCATTGTTCGTCCTGCCTGCCGGAGCGAAGACACAATGAAAACACTTAATATTGGCCTGATCGGCACCGGCTTCATGGGCAAGGCCCATGCTGTTGCCCTTAATGCGGTTTCCAGTATTTTTGATCTACCTGCAAGGCCCGTTTGTGAGTTGCTCGCCGATGCTGATCTCGCCAGAGCGAAAAGCCGTGCAAGTGCCTGGGGGTTTGCTCGCGCCACTGATGACTGGCGTGCCCTGGTGGCGGACAGCAGGGTGGATGTGGTTGATATCTGTGCCCCCAACTTCCTGCACAAGGAAATAGCGCTGGCCGCCATTGCCGCTGGCAAGCATGTGTATGCCGAAAAGCCGCTTGCGCTTTGTACGGCTGATGCCGAAGAGATGGTGGAAGCGGCTGAAAGGGCTGGCGTTAAAACTCTGGTGGGCTTCAATTATATTCGCAATTCAGCCACTCAGCTGGCTCGCGAGATTGTCATGCGCGGCGAAATCGGCGAGCTGGTTCACTTCCGGGGGCGACACAATGAGGACTACCTGCTTGATCCGCAAAAACCCCATGACTGGCATACCATGCGCGCAATGGCGGGCGCCGGGGCACTGGGCGATATAGGGTCGCATATTCTCAATATGGCGGAGTTTTTAACCGGGCAGCGTATTACTGAGGTGTGCGGTCAGCTGCAGACCGTTATTGCGTCGCGGCCCGAAGCCGACGGTGCCGGTATGGCTGCCGTGGAAAATGATGATCAGGCTCAGGCCATGCTGCGCTTTGACAGGGGGTTGATGGGGAATATCGAAACGTCCCGGATAGCCGCCGGAAGAAAAATGGGCCTTGCTTATACGTTGACGGGAACCCGCGGGGCCATCGTGTTTGATCAGGAACGCATGAGTGAATTGCAGCTTTATCGCGCTGACGATGCGACAGGGCGGCGTGGTTTTACCACGTTGCTGGCAGGTCCCGAACACCCCGATTATGCCGCTTTCAGTCCTGCGCCGGGGCATGGCCTGGGCTATAACGATCAAAAGATTATCGAAGTGCGTGATCTGATCGAGGGGATCTTCGGCCAACGTTCCCTTTATCCCGACTTTCGTGAAGCTGCACGAGTAAACCGTCTGATTGATGCCATCGAGAAGTCGGACAAGACCCTTCAGTGGGTTCAGGTGGCGTCCTGAGGAGGTCTGTGCCGCTTCCGGATAAGTGTCCGGGCGTCGTCCCTGCTCTGACAGGTGGAAAGGAAGCAATGATGGTCAGACATCATGCAGATACAGCGGGCCGGTCATCAGACATAAAAAAAGCAGGCCAGTAATAACTGGCCTGCTTTTTTCAATGTTTGGTAGCGGGGACCGGATTTGAACCGATGACCTTCGGGTTATGAGCCCGACGAGCTACCAAGCTGCTCCACCCCGCATCAACTTGAGGTGCATACTACGCTTTTTTTTATATCTGTCAACAAATTACACCAAATCAATTTCAATCTTCAAAATCCAGTCGGCCGATCAGGGCATCAAGCTCAGGGTGCAGCGCTTCCCATTGGGCGTGACTCACCGGACCGGTCGCCAGCAGACTGCACAGCCATCGTGCAAACTCTTCGCTGAGGCTGTGTATCTGGCCCACATTGTCGTTCAGACGTGCGACCTGGATATCGAGCCTGCGGTCGTTGTCACTGTCATCGATCGGGGCGTTGGCCATCAGTGCCAGGTGAACACGCAGTCGCTGCAGCGTATCATCCTCGACCCGAACCGGTTGGCGCCGCTGAAGATTGCGGTGCTGGTGGGCCTGGCGCGCATCGCTGTCAAGGTCTGTGCCATTGACCAGTGATACGTCCTCGATGCCCTGATCAGCCAGGGCGGCATCATCGGCTGATACATGGGCGTCGAAGAGAGGGCGCCAGGCATGCCACCGTTGCTTCAGTACATCATGCGCCAGTGAGTGCAGTTCATCGCGACGCTGACGAACGATGCCGCGCCAGCGTTTGCGCATGCCTTCGCTGCGCCGGCCGCGTGGCAGGGGCTCAAAGGTATTGAATTCGGCTTCGGCCTGATCGAGGGTCTCGGCGTCCGAGGCGTGATTCGGATGCCAGTTATCGATGCGATCAATCAGCGTCTGCAGATCGTCCAGATGGCTGTCTTGTTCGTTGCGGCGCGTCTTGCGTTCATCATCGCGCCAGGCGAACAGCTGGTCGCATGCCTGACGAAACTGTTTCCAGAGTCGCTGTTCCTCACCCTTGGGGGCGCGCCCCAGACTGCGCCATTGCTGTTGCAGATCCTTGGCTTCTCGGGTGCGCTGCTCGATATCCCGTGTATCCACAAGCAGGGCTTCGGCCTGTTCGGCCAGAGTCCGCTTCTGTTCGGCAATATGATGCGCCTGCTGGTCAATCAGGGCCTGTACACTTTGAAGAGCAAGCCCGAACCGGTGTTTCAGGGCGTCAACATGCTGGCGAGGCAGGGGAGTGTGCTGCCGCCACTCTTCCCGGGCCTTGTTGCGAATGGTGCGCAGGGCATCCGGATCAGCCCGCTGGTCGGCATGGGCAATCAGTTCTTCAAGCTGAGTGCACAGGGCTTCACAGAACGCGCGGTTTTCCTCGCGCTGCTGGCCAAGCTGGGTGTAGTAGTCTGCCAGGCTTGACCGAATACGATCCGAGGCCGTGCGAAAGCGCTGGGACAGCTCGCGCGTCGCTGCGGCATTTCCCAGCAGCCGCCATTCGTTGACCAGTTGGCGATGGCGCTGATCCTTGTTGACATCGGCCATGGGCTGCTCGGCCAGTTCTTCCATGGCGGTACACAGGTGCTCTCGTTTGGGCGAAGCAACGAAGCTGCGCCAGTCCCGCAGTTCGGCCAGTCGGGCTCGAAGCCGTTTGACCGTGGCATTGTGGCGGTGCCGATCAGCGTCACTCAGGCGGCCGAAACGGTGATTCAAGGCATCAAAAAGACGCGTTGCGCTTTGAAGCTCTCCGTCTGTCAGGAGCTTATCCAGTTCGTCCAGCTGCTGTTCAAGGCGCTGGCTGTCTTCACGGCTTCGAGTGTCATCCCGAGTCTGTTTCAGGCTCTGGTGGGTCTCGAGGGCGGTGTCGACTTCACGCATCAACAGGGGCAGTGGGTAATCTGCCGGCCAGTGCACCAGGCCGCGAAGTCGGGCCAGTTCACCCATGTCCTGTTCATCCAGCGCCTGCTCGATATCCGCTCGGTGATCATCCAGCAGCTGCCAGGCATCAACAAGCTGGTCAATGATGACCAGCGCACTGTGGTAACGGGCCTGGCGTTCCGGTGTGGGTGAATTGTGTTCACTGAGGTAGCCCCAGCGTTCTGCCTGCAGGCGCCTTAGCGCCAGCAGGCTGTCGATATCCTGACGTCGCGGGTGAGCCTCGCCTTTCAGGTGTGTCAGTGCGTTCTCGAGAGCTTCGACAACGGCGGCCCGGTCTTCACGTTCCCTGTTCAGGGCCTGCTCGTGTTCCTGTGCGGCAAGCAGCTCGGCATGATGATGACGGATGACCTGCTCGCAGCGCTGATGGGCATTCTGGAACCGGAGCACCTGCTCTTCGCCGGCTTCGCTGGCCATGGTGTCCCATTCCTTCAGGAAATGGCGATGCCGAGGTTCGTACAGGGCATCCCACGGCGCCGTGGCGTGTTTTTCCAGACTCGCGATCAGGGCTTCCCGCTGTTCGTGGCGGCGCTGTACTTCCTGCGCATCCTGCTGGCGCTGATTCAGGCGATCGCGTGCATAACGTACGATATGTCGGTCGCGGGTTGACTGGCGGACAAGCTGCTCGAGGCCTTCATCGCTTTCTACTCGTTCGGCGGCGGCGTGACGCACTGCGGCGATCCGGTTCTGACAGGCCTGTTCGATCAGGCACTTTTCATCCCGGATCCGCGCCAGTGCAGCAAGACGCAGTTGCTGATTATCGGCGTTGGACGCGACCGCCTTCAGCAGCGCCTGCTCGCTGATCAGCTCAAGCAGCTGCTTTCGCTTCTCGATCGGCAGGGGGTGCGCGGAGGTGCCGTTCAGGTGCTTGATCAATCGGGTCTGAATGACATCATTTTGCTGCTTGTCGAGGCGGGCCAGCATCAGCTCCGGGTCATCAAGGCGAAACAGGGCCGCATCACGTACCTGGGCATTGTCATCATTGAGCAGTGCTGTCAGCGTTTCCCGGTCCTGTTGCGGGTCCAGGGAATCGATGGCCTGCCGGCGACGTTGTGGATCGGGATGACGCCAGGCGGGGGCGAAAAAGCGATTGAAAAATCCGAGCATGGGATGTCCTGAGCGCGATGGGTGAGTCGACGCAATAGAAGCCGGTACCGTGACGACCGGCATTGAAATACAGTGAAGCAGTTTACATGGGTGGGGCACCCATTTTAAGCACGTCCTTGATCATCCCGGCGTACAATACCGCGATTGCCCGTGATGTCGCTTCTGATCTACACCTGACATTGCCGGGAACAAGCCGTATCATCAATTGCGTTTGACCGTTACTGCCTATAGCGTAAGCCGCCTGGATGCGTGAAATACGGTACGGGATCCAGGAAATATCAGCCAATGTGGAGCATGGCATGAGCCTCAACATGGACAGGGAAAATACGGCCTTTACCTTCAAGGGCGGCATGCTGCCAATGACGGTTATGGAGCTGTCCAGTGCCGACCCGGAAGAGATCCGGGCGCAACTGGTCAGCAAGATCAGTCAGTCGCCGGCCTTTTTTCAGCATACGCCGGTGGTGCTGAGCGTCGAAAAACTCGACGAGCCGCACCTGGCGCTGGAGCGTCTGTGTGCCGTCTGTCGTGCTCACAAACTGCTGCCGGTCGCGGTGCGGGGTGGCGCTGACGGGGTCAAGCAGTCAGCCTGGGCTCTTGGGCTTGGCTGGTTTCCGCCTACCGAGGAACGCGCACGCACCGTGGAGTCCGTACCGGCGGTGGTACCGGCAGAGCCGGCCGTCGATATTGCGGTACCTGGTGGTGGACGCGTATACCGGGGAACGGTACGTTCCGGTCAGCAGGTCAGTGCCCCCGACGGCGACCTGGTGGTGGTCGGTGCTGTCAATGCCGGCGCCGAGATTCTGGCGGCAGGCAGTATTCATGTATATGGCCCATTGCGTGGACGCGCTCTGGCCGGTATCCACGGCGATACCGATGTCGGGGTGTTCTGCAACGAATTGAATGCCGAGCTGCTCTCGATCAGCGGGAATTACAAGCGGCTGGAAGATATTGATCCTGCATTGCTCGGGCGAGCCATTCAGGTGTATTTGAACAACGATCATTTATATATCGAGGCGCTGTAACAATCCGAGGGCAACCGGATAATGTACTGCGTAACGTCAGCATAGGAATGTGATTTTGGCCAAGATTATCGTAGTGACCTCCGGCAAGGGCGGAGTAGGGAAAACCACCAGCGCGGCAGCGATTGCGACAGGGCTGGCGCTTCGTGGCAACAAGACCATTGTTATCGATTTTGACGTGGGCCTGCGTAACCTTGACCTGATCATGGGATGCGAGCGCCGCGTGGTATATGACCTGGTCAATGTGATTCAGGGGGAGGCGACGCTCAACCAGGCCACCATTCGCGACAAGCGTACTGAAAACCTGTATATCCTTCCCGCGTCCCAGACGCGTGACAAGGATGCGCTGACACCGGAAGGCGTCGAGCGCATTCTGAGTGAGCTAAAGGAAGAATTTGATTTCATCATCTGCGACTCACCGGCCGGTATCGAGCGAGGTGCCCAGCTGGCGATGTACTACGCTGACGAAGCCATCGTGGTGACCAACCCCGAAGTATCTTCCGTGCGGGACTCGGATCGGATTCTGGGCCTTTTGTCGTCCAAGACCCGTCGCGCAGAGCAGGGCAACGATCCGGTACGCGAGCATCTTCTGATCACCCGCTACAATCCGGAACGGGTGGATCATGGAGACATGCTGAATCTGGATGACATTACCGAAATCCTGTCGATCAAGCTGATCGGTCTGATTCCAGAATCCGAAGCCGTTCTTCGGGCCTCGAACCAGGGGGTGCCGGTTACGCACGATAACAGCAGCGACGCCGGTCAGGCGTATGCCGACACTGTCTCTCGCCTGCTGGGAGAAGAGGTCACCCTTCGCTTCCACCAGGCCCAGAAGAAAGGCTTTCTCAGTCGTATATTCGGAGGGCGCCGGTGAAACTTCTCGAATTTCTTAAGCGCGAGCGGAAAAAGTCCGCTTCGGTGGCCAAGGAGCGGCTGCAGATCATCGTGGCGCACCAGCGAGGCCATCGCGGCCAGCCCGATTACATGCCCATGCTCGAGCAGGAACTGCTGGAGGTAATCCGCCGCTATGTGTCGGTGGATCAGGAAGCAGTCAATATTACGCTCGACAGCGAAGATGACTGTTCCATCCTCGAGCTGAACGTCACACTGCCCAACAGTAAGGACAGCTGATCCCGGCAGGGGTCCATGTCCGGTATTTGATTAACAGGAGGCGGGGTGCAGGCCACATTCTTGTTTCATGACTATGAAACCTTTGGTGCAGATGCGCGAAGGGACCGTCCGTCCCAGTTTGCTGCCATTCGCACTGACGAGCAGTTCAATGTGATCGGTGAGCCGGTTGTCTGGTACTGTCAGCCGGCGGATGATTATCTTCCTCATCCCGATGCCTGCCTGATTACCGGTCTGACGCCTCAGAAGGCGCGTCGGGAAGGGATGCCTGAAACCGAGTTTGCCGGACGAATTGCCGATCTGATGCAGGTGTCCAATACCTGTTCACTGGGGTACAACACCCTGCGCTTTGATGATGAGATCAGTCGTCATCTGTTTTACCGTAACTTCATTGACCCCTACGGACGCGAATGGCAAAACGGCAATTCACGCTGGGACCTGATCGATGTGGTACGCGCGTTTTATGCGCTGCGTCCTGACGGTATTCAGTGGCCGGAGCGTGAGCCCGGGGTGCCCAGCTTCAAGCTTGAGCATCTAAGCCAGGCCAACGGGATCGAACACGGCAACGCCCATGATGCGCTGGCGGATGTGTATGCCACCATCGAGCTTGCGAAGCTGCTCAGAGCGCAAAATGCCCGGCTATTCGATTATCTGTTGTCGCTGCGGCGCAAGCAGACGGTGGCCGAGCAGCTGGATGTGCAGCGCCGCAAGCCCATGCTGCATATCTCTCGTCGTTATCCGGCGGCACGCGGTTGCAGTGCGCTGATCATCCCGTTGGCCAGGCATCCCTCCAACCCCAATGGGGTCATTGTCTATGACCTGTCGGTGGATCCGGAGCCATTGTTCGAGCTGTCGCCGGAGGCTATCCGTGCACGGGTGTTTGCCAGTGCCGATGAGCTGAGCGAGGGTGAACATCGTATTCCTCTCAAGGTGATTCATATCAATCGCTCGCCGGTCGTCATGCCGATCAGCGTAGTGGATGAAACCGTGGCTCAGCGTCTTGGCATTGACAAGGCGCAGGCCGAGCAGCACTGGAAGGCGCTGGCCGGTCGAGGCGACGTGGCCGGCAAGGTCGAGGCCGTCTTCGGCGAAGGGCCACCCGGTGCTGCCGTGGAAGACCCGGATTTGATGCTGTACAGCGGAGCGTTCTTTTCCGGCAGTGACAAGCGGGAAATGGCTCGGGTGCGTGAGTGTCCCGTAGAGGCGCTGCATGAGCTGCAGCCGTCATTTCAGGATCCGCGGCTGGAGGAAATGCTGTTCCGGTATCGGGCGCGCAATTACCCGGTCACGCTCAGTGATGAAGAACGCCGACAATGGGAGCAGTTTCGCTGGGAGCGCATGAACTCGCCTCAGCTGTCATCGCTGACGCTGCAGCAGTTTGCGCGTGCGATCGAACGGCTTAATCAGCAGCCCCTTGAAGATCGTGATCGTCAGCTACTGGAAGAGCTGGTGCTGTATGTCGAGGGCATGATGCCGGAAGAAGCGTTCGGCTAGCTCGGCACTCTACCTTTACAGCAATGAAAGACGCGCCTCAGGGCGCGTTTTTCATTGCTGGTGCCGGAGGCAGGGGGCGCAGCCCCCAGTCAGGCGCGGGTGGCGGCACGGCCTTGTCGCTCGGGCGGGCGTGGAGTGTTATCGAGGGGGATTCAAGGGCCTGTTTCCATGCGGCCTGGACGTCATCCGGTGTGAGTGCGCGTACGGCGTCAGCCATGCGTTGTCGGGGATGCGTACCCAGTGTATTCATTCCCAGTGCCTGCCAGTGCCTGCTGGTCAACTCGTCGAGTGTGCGTGGTTTTTTCAGCAACTCGCGTACCAGATTCTTCTGGTAGGGGGCCAGGGCTTCCGTAGTGGCGGGCGGGTGCAGGGCCTGAATCAGTGTCTGTATACGCTGGCTCAGGTCATCTCCATCATGTGTGGGAGACTGTACGGTCATCATGATGCCTGGGGCATCCAGTATGGATTGATAACCGGCTCTTACCACATAACCCAGCTGCTGCTCGGTACGTAACTGATTATAAAAGGGCGAGGCGATCCACTGTCCCAGTACGGCAGCGACGGCGCGCGTTCTTTCATCCCGTGAGGGCCATTGAAGGTAGCGGATGACGGCATGATTGCCGTCATCGACCGGAATGGTCCAGGCCGGCGCCTGACGCGTTGGATACTGGGGGGCGGGGGTGTCGATGGCGGTATCCGTCAGGTTCGGATGCAATTGCTGTTTGATTGCCTCGACAGCTTGAAGGGCATGATCCTGGGTGATATCGCCGGTAATCATTCCCTCCAGATGCAGGTGGTTGATGAAACGTGCCCGGAATGCTCGCAGGTCCGAAGCGGTAATGCCCTTGAGCGCCTGTTGCTGCTGTTGCTCGGTAAAGGCGGGCATCACTGTCAAAGGGTGAAGGGCGGCTGCCAGACGCTGCCAGGCAGGATTCTGACGTTGACTGATCAATGACTGGCGCAGTTCGGTGGTGAGCCGCTCCACATCGTCAGCCTGTATGGCGCCAGTCTTCAATTGGGTCAGCATGCGTTTGATGATGAGGGGCTGACGGTCTCTCCAGCCGGTCAATGACAGGGTGATGCCTCTGGGATGGCTGTAGGCGCCGATCTGCTGACCGGCAGTGGCGGCGTGATAAAGGGTACTGCTCAGGCTGTCGATCCACCATCGGGCCAGCAGAGAGGTCAGGATCTGCTCTCGTGCACTGGCATTGGCTCGTGGCGTTTGCAGGCTGAGTCGCCACGCTGTTCGGGGGCTGTGAAACTGTCGGGTGCCCTGATACCAGATATCCATTTCCGGTAGATCAACAAGGCGGGCCGGTGGCTGCCTCTCTGGTCCTTCCGGGGTCAGATTGCGCGCGATATAAGGATTGGGTGAGGGGAGCCGCAGTCCATCAAGTGGCTCGGCATCAGGCCACGCGGTGACGGCATGCGTCGTATAGCTGGCCTTGAACCAGGGACTGGTCTTCTGCCCTTGAATGTCGGGACCACTGTACAGTCGAAGCAGCCGCGCCGGGCGCAGGGCTGACAGAATCGCACGCAGTTCAGGAGCATTGAACTGGTCCATGACATAGGGTGCCCGACGCAAATCCGTCAGAGGGTACTGATGGGCGTGGCTGCTCAGGTAGATTGCGAGGTTGTCGGTATCGGGGACGTCTTCAAAGCGGAATTGCTGACGAGCCAGTTGTTCCTGTTCCTGGTAGCGCCAGCGCAGCAGCCCCCCGGCCCTGATGTGAGTCACAACGTCGAACAGGCTGGCCTGAATCCGGTCCAGATGTCGTGCCCCTTCAGGAGTAAGCTGGATGCCGACAGTGAACAGTGCCTGGCGTCCAGTGAGCTGATTGACACCGGCTGTCAGGCCATTGGCCCAGCCCATGGCCTTCAGGCGAGCCAGCAGGCTGCCTGGTCCTTCATCACCGATCAGGCCTGCAATGAAATCGGCGGACTTGTTGTGGATATCGCGCTCGTTATGGGCGATCGGAAACATGAAGCTTACGGAGCGCTGGTCGCGACGGCTGTGTACGTTCAGGGTGCGGGGCAGGGTTTCTGGCTCAAAGAGCGCCGGGGATGTGCGTTCGTGATCAGGCAAGGCGGTGTCCGATGCGCGGACCCGGGAAAAATGGGCACGGGCCATCGACTGCAACTCTGTCTGAGATTGCGGGCCGACCAGTGCCACGGTCATTTTCCCTGCGTGATAATGGGTTTGATAGAACGTTCTGACCGCCTGCGCCAGTCGGTCAGGATCCCCGCCCAGTGTTTCAAGATTGCCTACCGTAAAGCGATGTACCGGGCTATCCGGGTTCATGACCTGAATCATCGCGTCTCGTCGACCATCCGCGTCATTATCCAGCCGCATGCTGAATTCTGCATTGACGGCGTGACGTTCCCGGTCGACGTAATGGCTATCCAGTGTGGGGGCTGTAAAAAAGCCGCTGAAACGCTCAATCAATGCTGGTAACGCTTTGGGGCTTACACTGGCGTGGTAGTTGGTATTGCGCAGTGTGGTGTAGGCGTTGTGTTGTCCGTGATGCCGACTCATGAAGGTGTCAAAGGCCCCGGGCGCCGGATAGTCCCGTGTACCCAGAAACAGCATGTGTTCGGTCAGATGGGCAAGCCCCGGGTAGGCCGCCGGGTCATCCTCGCTGCCGGTTTCGACGTTTACGGCTACCGCCGCGCGCTCGGCACCCGGATCGTGAGCCGTAATGACGGTCAGGCCGTTATCCAGCGTCATGGCCTGGTAGGTGGCCGGATCATTCGGGCTTTTTTTGATGATCGAGGCCGCTGCGGTCATCGGCAGGGAGGCAAGGTTCAATCCTGTAAGCAGCAGGCAGAGTGCGAGCCGGGAAGGCGTCATGGTGTATCCGGTGTGTCGTGGTGCCTGTCGACCAGCATCGGGCCGGTCGGGTGGGTGCATTGCATGGACTGGTTCTCTGGACTGTTGACCAGGGTTGTGACCGGATAGGCGCCCAGGGGTTCCGGGAACGGGCAGGAAAGCATCTGGTGCACCTCATCCATCGGCGTGTCCGGTGACAGCCACTGTCGAGCCCGGTGAGGCGCTATGACGGCCGGCAGCCGATCGGTCAGTGGCGTCAGGTGGGGCAGCGAGGGAACGGTAATCAATGCGCAACTGTCGTAATGAGTGAACTGCTGTTCAAAACGACACCATAGTCCGGCCAGCAGCAGCGGCCGCCGCTGGATATGAACGACCAGGAACGGCTGCTTGCGCTTGGGCTGCGGCTTCCATACGTAAAAACCGGATACCGGGATCAGGCAGCGCTGCGTGGTGATGGCATCCCGGAACATGGGGCGCTCGAACAGGGATTCGGCTCGAGCACAGTGAGGCGCATGGTCCAGTACCTTGAGCCAGGGGGGGGTAAGGCCCCAGAAGCATTGATCAAGTACTGCACCGACTCCGGCCTCATGGCGCAGGGTGCTGATGGGGCGCCGAGGTGCCAGATTGGTGCTGGTAATTACCGGTCCGCGTCGCGTCAGTGGCGATACTGCGGAGGGGAGGGAAAAATCACCCACCCATAGTCGACCTGCCATGCCACTCCTTAACCTGTTTGTTCATGTTTTTACACAGGGGAACAAAGCCCTTGCGTTTAAACCGGTGCGCGATATGCTGTACGAAAACGCTGTTCGATGATAATTATACCAGGGGAATGCAATGGCCCGTCCACGACAGCATGCACCGGATGAGCTGCATGCGAGAGTGATGGCGGCATGTGATGAGTGGCTCGTGTCTCAGCCGATCCACTCCCTGTCGTTACGCTCCATCGCCCGAGAAGTCGGGTGCGCGCCGAGTACGTTGCTTAAACTCTACGGCAGCTTCAGTAATCTGTTGCAATACGTCAATATCGATACCCTCAACGCCCTGCGAAGCGGCATCGAGGAAGACAATGAAGATCATGCGCCAAGTGAGCGCATCTACCGTCTTGCTCGCCTTTACTGGCAGTTTGCCCAGAAATACCCGTACCGATGGCAACTGCTTTTTGACCATCCGCTGGCGCAGGAAGGAGAGCTTGATCAGCGCCAGAGTAACATGATCGAGCAGTTGTTCATCCGCGTGGAGCAGACTCTTCGGGAGATTCAGCCCACGCTTAGTCAGGTCGAGGCCAACTATATGGCCCGCTCTCTGTGGGGCAGTGTTCACGGGCTGGTGCAGCTGGGACTTAACGAGCGTCTGGGATATTGGCAGGGCAAGCCGCTGGAGGTCACGGAGCTGCTGGATCAGTTGTTGGCTACCATCATTCGCGGTCTCCGCTACAAGGACAGCGCGTGAGTGCAGAAATGATGTGGCACCGGCGCTTTGCGCCCTTTTTCTGGACTCAGGCGCTGGGTGCATTCAACGACAACGTGTTCAAGAATGTCCTGTTGTTGCTGGTCACCTTTGTTGCCGTGCCACAGCGCGGCTGGGATGCCGGTCTTGTCAATAACCTGGCAGCCGGTCTCTTTATTCTTCCCTTTCTGCTGTTTTCCGCACTGGGCGGTGCGCTGGCCGATGCCATGGACAAGCGGCGCCTGATTACTGCGCTTAAATGGCTGGAGCTGTTGACCATGCTCGGGGCTGCCTGGGCATTGATCAACGGAGCCTTCGAAGTATTACTGGCGCTACTGTTCATGATGGGAACGCAGTCAGCGCTGTTTGGCCCGGTAAAGTACGCCATTTTGCCCCAGCACCTGGGGCGACATGAACTGGTCAGTGGCAACGCCTGGATTGAAATGGGTACCTTTCTCGCCATTTTGCTGGGTACCCTGTCATCTTCCTTTCTGCTGTCCGAGCCTTCGGAAGGCAACTGGCTGGCCGCCATATGCCTGGTGGTCGTGGCATTGATCGGGCTGGGCACCTGCTGGCTTATTCCCTCCGCTCCTCCTGTCAGATCTCACAAGGTGCGCTGGCAGCCCATTCGCGAATCAACGCGCGTCATGAAGGACGCCTGGCGTGCCAAACGGGTTTTTCCAGCCCTGGTGGCCATCAGCCTGTTCTGGTTTCTGGGCACCTGTTATCTGACACAGTTGCCGATCTGGACTCGCCAGATCGTCATGGGAGGTGAAACGGCTGTCAGTCTGTTGCTGGCTGCCTTTGCCGTCGGTATCGGGCTGGGTGCCTTGATCTGTGCACGCCTGTCCGCCGGCCGCCTTGAAGTCGGCCTGGTACCCATTGGTGCCCTTTTGATTGCACTGGGTGGGTTCGGGTTTGCCATGACAGACCCCCTGGCCAGTGCGCCACAATCGATGGCTTCCCTGTTGTCCATGCCCGCGTTGTGGTGGATGCTTTTGAAGCTGGCGACGGTGGGCGTGGGAGGTGGGCTTTATATCGTGCCGCTTTATACGCTGATTCAGTTGCGCAGCCCGGAAGATCAGAGAGCGCGGATGATCGCTGCCAATAACCTGCTGAATGCTGTCTTCATGATTGCTGCAGCAGTGTTCGGTGTGCTGGTGCTCAGTGTCTTCAAGGCTTCACTATCCACCCTGTTTGTATTGCTGGCCCTGCTGGCCCTGTTGATTGCCGTCAGTGTAGCCAGTCTTCATCCTCGGCCCACCATGCGCATTGTCATTTTCCTGCTGGTGCATTGCTGGTATCGGTTGAGGCTTTCCGGGCGTCGTCATATTCCGGCCGAGGGCGCTGCACTGATCGTGTGTAATCATGTCAGCTTCATGGATGCACTGGTCATGGGGGGCGCCAGCTCACGTCCGCTGCGCTTTCTGATGGACAAGCCGATCTATCAGTCACCGTGGATGAATTGGTTTTTTCGGATTGCCGGCGCTATTCCGGTGGAATCCGAACGTCGTGATCCCAAGGGGATGCGCCGAGCGCTTGATCAAATCAGCGACGCGTTGCGTAATGGTGAAGTGGTGATGCTGTTTCCCGAAGGTCGATTGACCCGGGATGGCCAGGTACATGAATTTCGGCGCGGGATCGAGTTGATCCTGAAGCGAGATCCGGTACCTGTCGTGCCGGCGGCCCTGTCCGGTCTGTGGGGGTCATGGACTTCCCGCCAGGGGGGGCGGCCCTTCAAGGGATGGCCGAGCCGGTGTCGTGCACGGGTCTGCCTCAGATTCGGTGAGCCCTTGCCGGCGGATACCAGCCGTCTGGACCTGCAGCATGCCGTCATGGCGTTGAAGGAAGAGGGCGATCTGACCGCCAGTACCGCTCCGCTTTCACCGCCACACTAGCTTCTTCACCAGGCTGGCTTATCCTGCCAGCTTGGGGGTGGGCCAGGGCAGGGTGATGGTTGCAGAGAGGCCGCCAAGGTTGCTCTCGCCCAGGGTGAGGGTGCCGCCATGGTGGCCAACGATCTGTTCAACAATGCCCAGCCCCAGCCCGTGCCCGCTGACCTGCTCATCCAGGCGCGTTCCCCTGTTCAACACATCACCTCGATGTTCGATGGCTATCCCTGGGCCATCATCATCAACCTGCAGGCGCATGGCATGTTCTTCGGCATGAAGCGTGAGGCGAGCCTGACTGGCTGCCCACTTGCCGGCGTTATCAAGCAGGTTGCCCAGCACTTCCAGTAGTTCATCCCTGTCCCACGGAAGAGAGGCAGGCTTGTCCCCCAGACAGAGAAAGCGAATCCTGGGACCATGAATTTCACGCAGGGTATCCAGCAGTGGCGGCAAATCGTGTTCCGGGCGAAAGCGTGCGGCCGGTGATACCTCACTGGTATCAAGACGTGCTCGCTGTAGCTCACGCTCGACCAGTCGATGGATATCATCCAGCCGGTGCTGCAGGCCCTTCTTGATATCAGGATGCTGATTGAGTTCTTCCCTGGAAAGCAGGGCTTCCATCACGGCCAGCGGTGTCTTGAGGGCGTGCCCCAGATTGGCAATGCCATCGCGTGAGCGGTTGAGCACCTGCTCGATGCGTCCGAGCTGATGGTTGAGCTCGGTAACGACCGGAGATATTTCAGCGGGCATGGGTGTTTCAAGGGCCATGCGTTCGCCTTCGTGAAGCTGGGCCAGTTCCTGCTGCAGGCGGTCAAGTGGCTTGAGGCCAAGCCGGATCACACGACGCTGAATCAATACCAGAAGCCCTGCCATGGCCCCGCCGAGCCCCCAGATGGACCAGCGAAGCCAGAATAGCCGGTAGGTTACCGGGGTATAGTCAAGCGCAGTCGTGACCTGGATTTCATGAGTGCCACGGTGGTACTGACCTGTCCATACCAGTAGTTTCTGGTCTTCCGGACCGGGCTCCAGTCCGTGGGACAGGCCCTGGCTATGGGGCTTGATCTGAAAGTCCCACAGCGAACGGGAGCGAATGGGCGGCAGGTCGTCAATCTGGATAAGAAAGTAGTGACCGGAATATACGCGATTAAAGGATGCTCGCAGTGTATCCGGATCAAGGCGCTGTGGGCTGTTTTCAAGCTGGGGGTTGGCGATCAGGCTTTCAGCATCCTCCTGTAGTCGCTCCCCCAGATAATCGCGCGTTGCGTAGTCAAACAGCAGCACGCTGCCCTGGGCCAGCAACAGCATGACGACCAGGCTGGCCAGCAACAGCCCCATGTCCAGCCGTCGGGTCAGCGACATCATGTCGTGCTGTCGCCACCAAATCGATAGCCCTGGCCACGTTGGGTCACGATGATGCTGCGGCCCAGTTTCTGGCGAAGGTGGTTGATGTGGACTTCGACCACGTTGGGATTGCGGTCATGCTCGCTGTCGTACAGGTGATCCAGCAGCCGATCCTTGGGAATAACGTGTTCGGGGTGGTGCATCAGGTAGCGCATGATCGCAAATTCGGCGCGGGTCAGACTGACGGCCTTGCCTTCGCTGTCGCGCATTGCTGTCTGGCTGTTTTCATCCAGAGTTACACCTGCGACAGCCAGCGTCGGAGAGGGGCGCTGGCCATGACGGCGCCGAACCAGTGCCTGCAGACGCAGAATCAATTCATCCGGATGAAACGGCTTCGGCAGGTAATCGTCTGCACCGGCGCGAAGGCCGGTAATACGTTCGCTCCAGCTTGAGCGAGCCGTCAGAATCAGGATGGGGATATCCAGACCGGCTTCACGCCATTCTTCAAGCAGGCTCAGGCCGGGTCGGCCCGGGAGCCCCAGGTCCAGTACGATGACATCGTAGGGTTCCTTGACCGCCATGGTGGCAGCGTCGCGGCCATCGGTATACCAGTCCACGGCGTAGCCGTTTCTGCTGAACAGCGCGTTGAGCTCATCGGCAAGCGGGACATTGTCCTCAACCAGTAGCAACCGCATAACTTATTTTTCCTCGCTGGCGGTAATGTAATCACCTGTGACCGCATCGAATTTCAATTCCCAGACTGTGCCCTGGTCATCAAGAATATCAATTTCATAGATATAGCGGTCATGTTCCTTTTCAAGCTCGGCCTCCAGCAATTTACCGCTGTGATGGCGTCGTGCCTTCTCCAGTATGGCTGGAAATTCAATGATATGGCCCGAGCGGGTCAGGCGAAGCACATCATCCTGGGAGAGATCAGCCTGGCACGGCTGGGTCATGGCCATCAGGCATACCAGGACCAGGCACGGCCCGCCGATCCACAGGAAAGTGGCAGGGTGCCTTATGGCCCGCATCCCTGCGGCAGCAGCCGGCCAATGGTAGGCGAGAGTCATGGTGCTCTCCGTCGCGTCAAAGGCTCAAAGACTACTGTATTCGCGCCACTTCAACCTGAAACAGCCCTTGTGTCGGCCCTCTAGTCACGAATGGGGCGACGTACGGTAGCCTGCCAGCAGCGCGCTGCAGTGATCAGGTTGTCCTTGACGTCCAGAATTTCCATCCGGGACGTGCCGATCTGGAGGCAGGCTGCAGCATCGGGAAAGGACTCCAGGTGTTCGAGAATCAGTCCGTTGAGGGTTTTTGGGCCATCCGTGGGAAGCTGCCAGCCGAGCACCTTGTTCACCTCACGAATATTGGCTGTACCGTCAATGACATAGCTGCCGTCATTTTGCAGGTGTATGTCCTGATGGGTGCCCGAGACGTCGGTGGTAAATTCTCCCACGATCTCTTCGAGAATGTCTTCGAGTGTTGCCAGCCCCTGAATGTCGCCGTACTCGTCTACCACGATACCGATGCGCCGCTTTTGCTGCTGAAAGTTGAGCAGTTGCGTGTGGAGCGGGGTGGATTCGGGAATGAAGTAGGGTTCGCGGGCTTCCTGAACGATGGCAGCCTTGGTGACTTCCGGCTTGGACAGAAAGCGCGCAGCATTGCGCAGGTGAAGAATACCGATGATATTGTTGATATCACCCTTGTAGACCGGGAGCCGCGTGTGCTGGCTGGCCCGGATGTCAGCCAGCAGGCTGTCTATGGGGCTGTCCAAGTCCAGGCCGACAATCTCGTGGCGAGGCACCATGATGTCGTTGACGGTGACGTTTTCCAGATCAAGAATCGAGATCAGCATGGACTGGTGGCGGCGGGGAATCAGCGTGCCGGCCTCGTGCACCACGGTTCTGAGTTCATCTCGCGTTAAACTGGAAGCGCCGCCTGAAACATCCTTGATGCCAACCATGCGTAACAGGCCGTTCGAGATGCCGTTGACCAGCCAGACCAGCGGATACATGAACTTCAGCAGGGGCTCAAGAATTACCGAGGCGGGGAAGGCGATGCGCTCGGGCTTTACTGCAGCCATGGTCTTGGGCGTCACTTCGGCAAAAATCAGTACTACCAGCGTCAGGGCTGCCGTGGAAATGGCCGGACCGGAAACATCACCAAAGAAATGGATCGCGATGATGGTGGCAATCGAGGCTGCCAGATTGTTGACGAAATTATTGCCGATCAGGATGACACCTATCAGGCGGTCCGGACGGGCAAGCAGACGCAGTACGCGCTTGGCGCGCTTGTCACCGGCCTTTTCGAGGTGGCTCAGGCGATACCGGTTGATGGACATCATGCCGGTCTCGGAACTCGAGAAGAAGGCTGACAGGGCAATCAGTAGTCCCAGCAGGACAAACATCACCCACAACGATGTGTCGTTGCTCAAAATTCAATAATCCTCGATATAAAGCCAGAGATGGTTGTAGGGATTTGCTGCGCCGGTGTCAAGGCACGGGGGGCTGCCCATCAAAAGGTAGAGTGGTAGATCAGGGTCAGTGCCAGTTTGCTGCCGAGGTAGGCCAGCAGCAGTGAGACGCTTCCGGTAAGGGTCCAGCGAACGGCGCGCTGACCTCGCCAGCCACGATAATGATGGCCCCACAGAAGAATGCCGAAAATGATCCATGCGGCAATCGACAGGACGGTCTTGTGGGCCAGGTGCTGGGCAAACAGATTATCCAGAAAGATAAAGCCGCTGATGATGGCACCGGTCAGGAAGACCATTCCCCAGCTGATAAGCTCGAACAGCAACCGCTCCATGCGTACCAGGGGAGGCAGAACCTGGATGATGCCCCGTAGATGATGATGCTTGAGCGCATGTTGCTGAAATGCCAGCAGAATGGAGACCACGGCCGCAATGCTCAGCAGTCCATAGGCCAGCATGGAGGTAGCAATGTGGATGATCAGGCCGGGGCTGAATCCGCTTTCCACGGTGTTGCCCGGCAGGCCGATAACGGCCGTGACAGAGACGGCGGCAATCGGAAACAGAATGGCCGAGGCAGCCAGGATGGGCTTGAAGAAGCTGACCACGATCAACAGGAGCGTAATGATCCAGCAGGCCAGCGATGCGCTTTCCGACAGGCCCAGGTTGAATCCCGTCGCCGCGTGAATGGTCAGGTAAACGATGACGCCGTGACACAGGGCTGCGGTGCCGCCCAGCCACTGTACCGGTGCCGGGCGAGGTTCAACTCGGCGCGCCAGGGCCATGGCCTGCCACAGACCGGCAGCGAGATACAGCAAGATGGCCGCGAAGGCAAAGGGCAGTGCCTGCATGAAGAGCGTCATCTCCTTGAATGGTCGTGCATGATTCGGGGTGGACTTGTTTTGACCACTATACCGTAAAGCTGTCTGTGGTGGCATCCGATGGCCTGGCCATGACGTCGCAGTCGGGTAAATTCGTTCGGTGCAGCGCCAACCCATGGAGGCACGGGCCTCTTGTGCGTATAATCCGTTGTCAAATGCCCATGACACCGCGCCCGGGAGGCTTCCCGTCAGGCGCCGTTTTGCCGGAGAGGCTTATGTTTGACAGTTTGACAGATCGCCTGTCGCACACGCTCAGGTCCATTTCCGGACAGGCGAAGCTGACTGAAGACAATATCAAGGACACGCTGCGAGAGGTGCGACGTGCGCTGCTGGAGGCGGATGTTGCCCTGCCGGTGGTCAAGGCGTTCATCGATCAGGTGCGTGAACGTGCCGTTGGCCAGGAAGTTTCCAAGAGCCTGTCGCCGGGCCAGCAGTTCGTCAAGATCGTTCAGCAGGAGCTGGAATCGATCATGGGCGAGGCCAATGTGCCACTGGATTTCGGGCGCAGCGAGCCGGCGGTGATCCTGATGGCGGGTCTGCAGGGGGCGGGCAAGACCACCTCGGTTGCCAAGCTGGCCAAGTACCTACGGGAACGCGAGAAGAAAAAGGTGCTGGTGGTATCGGCGGATGTCTATCGTCCTGCGGCGATCGATCAGCTTGAAATGCTGGCCTCCGAGGTGGGGGTCGAGTTCTTCCCGTCTCACAGCAGTCAGAAACCGGTGGATATCGCCAATGCGGCGATCAAGCATGCCGGCATCAAGTTTCATGATGTTGTGCTGGTGGATACGGCGGGCCGTCTTCACGTCGATGACGTGATGATGGGCGAAATTCAGGAGCTTCACCGCGCCCTGTCGCCGCAGGAAACGCTGTTTGTCGTCGATGCCATGACCGGGCAGGATGCGGCGAATACGGCCAGGGCGTTCCATGAGGCGCTGCCGCTGACCGGTGTCATTCTGACCAAGGTCGACGGGGATGCCCGTGGCGGTGCGGCCCTGTCGGTGCGTCATATTACCGGCAAGCCTATCAAGTTTCTGGGCATGGGCGAGAAAACCGACGCCCTCGAGCCGTTCTACCCGGATCGTATTGCTTCGCGCATTCTGGGCATGGGCGATGTGCTCAGCCTGATCGAGGAGGCCGAGCGCAAGGTTGATCGTTCCAAGGCCGATCAGCTCAGCCGCAAGATCAAGAAAGGGCAGAGCTTTGATCTGGAAGATTTCCGCGACCAGCTTCAGCAGCTCAAGCAGATGGGCGGCATGGGCAACCTGCTGGACAAGCTGCCGGGGATGGGGCAGATGGCCGACATGGCCAAGGGGCAGGCCAGCGAGAAGGAGTTCGGCAAGCTCGAGTCGATGATCAACTCCATGACCCAGAAGGAGCGTCGCAAGCCGGAACTGATCAATGGGTCTCGCAAGCGTCGTATCTGCGCCGGGTCCGGAACCCAGGTGGCCGATCTCAATCGTCTTTTGAAGCAGCACAAGCAGATGCAGAAGATGATGAAGAAGATGGGCAAGAAGGGCGGCATGCAGAAGATGATGCGTGGCATGAGCTCCATGATGGGCGGTGGCGGCCCGGGCGGCCCGATGGGTGGCGGACCGGGTGGTTTTCCCGGGAGGTAGGCCTTCGGTCAGGGACAGGGTAAGTGGTTCCCAATCATTGAACTTTCCCGTAGAATACCGCGTCTTCAAACAAACGTGCCCGCATTATGCGGGCACGTGACTATTCACCCGGAGCTTGCCAAGGCTCTGATTGATACCAACCCAAAGGACATTAACGATGGTAACGATTCGTTTAGCCCGTGGTGGCGCCAAGAAGCGTCCGTTTTATCACGTAGCGGTCACCGACTCTCGTCGTGCCCGTGACGGCCGCTTTATCGAGCGCCTCGGCTTTTTCAACCCGGTTGCCCGCGGCCAGGAAGAGCGTCTGCGTCTTGACGTTGAGCGCGTTGAATTCTGGCAGAGCCAGGGTGCCCAGTTGACCGAACGCGTCAGCGAGCTGGTCAAGGAAGCACGCAAGGCCCAGGCTGTCGAGGCCTGAGACGATGGCTGACCCGATGACGTCCCGTACGCGTCCCTCGACGCAGGACAGTGTGCTGCTTGGTGCGCTGACCAGTCCTCATGGCGTCAAGGGTGGCTTGAAGGTGTATTCATACACCAATCCCATCGAGGGCATTTTCGGTTATCCCGAATGGCTTGTCGTGACTCAGGGCCAGACGCGCACCATGCGTGTGCTTCAGGGCCGCCCGCAGGGCAAGGGTCTCGTGGTGTTTCTCGAGGGTGTTGATTCGCGTGATGATGCCGAGGCACTCGCCGGCGCCGAAATCCGGTTACCGACCGAGCAGCTGGCTCCTCTGAATGCGAACGAGCTTTACTGGTATCAGCTTGAAGGTCTGCGCGTTGTCACCGTTGATGGCCAGACACTTGGACGGATCGATCACTTGTTCGAAACCGGTGCCAATGATGTCATGGTGGTCAAGGGGAGTGACGACAGTATCGACAGGCGCGAGCGATTGCTGCCGTATATCAGCAATGTTGTAACCGACGTTGATCTCGACCGCGGCGAACTGACCGTCGACTGGGATCCGGAGTTTTAACATGCGTTATGGCGTCGCTGGAAGGCAGAATATCCTGTGTGGGTAGGTGTGGTATCCCTGTTTCCCGAGATGTTTGACGCGCTTACGCGTTATGGCGTCACGGGACGGGCCGTGGAACGCGGGCTGATCGAGCTGGCGACCTGGAACCCGAGGGATTACGCCACGGACCGACATCGCACCGTGGACGACAGGCCCTATGGGGGCGGTCCTGGCATGCTGATGAAGGTGGATACCCTCCGCTCGGCCATACACGAGGCTCGGCGGGCAGCAGAACAGGTATCGAGCGAGGACGATCGTCCTGCCCGTGTGATCTATCTATCGCCCCAGGGGCGCCGGCTGGATCAGCAGGGGGTTCAGGCGCTTGCGCGTCACTCGAAACTGATTCTGGTGGCAGGACGGTATGAAGGTATCGATGAGCGAGTCATCGAGGCCGATATCGATGAAGAGTGGTCTGTAGGAGATTATGTGCTGAGCGGTGGTGAGCTGCCGGCCATGGTACTTCTCGACGCGGTGGCGCGACTGGTTCCCGGGGTGCTTGGGCATCAGGGCTCTGCCGAAGAGGACTCCTTCACCGATGGACTGCTGGATTGTCCGCACTATACCCGGCCGGAAGCCATTGATGGTCGGCAGGTGCCGGACGTGCTTCTCAGTGGCCATCACGGCGAAATCAGGCGCTGGCGGCTCAAGCAGTCGCTGGGTAGAACCTGGCTGAGACGGCCGGAATTGCTCGAAGGACGGACGCTCGACAAGGAGGAACATGATCTTCTTGAAGCGTTCAAAAAGGACTACGTCGCTCCCGGCGACGGCGGTGCATCCTCATAGTACCCGCAGTACGTGATTTGCGCGGTGCGAGTGTGGGCGGCAGATGCCTGACAGGATGCGTCATCCACAATGTGACTCCCGCGTTTTCGAGCGCCGGGATCAGCGTTCACCGCTTGAAGAGGGGTGAACACCAATGAATATCAGGAGTGTGTCATGAGTAGCAAGAACAAGGTGATCCAGGCAATCGAAAACGAGCAGATGAACAAGGAAATTCCTTCGTTCGGCCCGGGTGATACGGTTGTGGTGCAGGTCAAGGTTGTTGAAGGTACTCGCGAGCGTCTGCAGGCCTTTGAAGGTGTCGTCATCGGCAAGCGTAACCGCGGTCTGAACTCCGCTTTCACCGTGCGCAAGATTTCCCACGGTGTAGGCGTCGAGCGTACCTTCCAGACTTACAGCCCGCTGGTTGACAGCCTTGCCGTCAAACGTCGCGGTGACGTTCGTCAGGCCAAGCTGTACTACCTTCGTGAGCGTAGCGGCAAGTCTGCACGTATCAAGGAAAAGCTGTCCTGATCGCCACTCAAGGCGATGGGCTGCCCCAGGGGTAGCTCACAGCAGGCCCCGCTGGCATGATTGCCGCGGGGCCTTTTCATTTTCAGGGGAAACGACATGTCGCCATCCGGTGAGCAGCTGGTGGATACCTTTCTGGATGCGCTGTGGCTTGAGCGTGGTGCCAGCCCCCATACGCTGTCGGCCTATCGCACGGATCTGCGCCACTGGCTGCGCTTTGCCGAAGCGCATGGCGTTCGCCCGCTGACGGCGCAGCAGGACGATGCCGAGGCCTTTTTCAGCGAGCGGGTGGCGGCCGGTTACAGCGACCGATCCAATGCTCGGCTTCTGTCGAGCCTGCGCCGGTTTTATCGCTGGAACGTGCGAGAGGCGATGATTATCCATGATCCGGTTGCTCGCATCAGCCTGCCGCGGGTCCGGCCGGATCTCCCGGGTACACTGGATGAGGCTGATGTTGATGCCCTTCTGGACGCGCCGGACACCGATACCGCGCTGGGGTTGCGGGACCGCGCGATGCTGGAAGTGCTTTATGCCTGCGGACTGCGTGTCAGCGAACTGGTTGGCCTGCGCGTCAGTGATGTCAATCCGCGTCAGGGGGTTGTGCGTGTGCTGGGCAAGGGGGATCGCGAGCGGCTGGTACCGATGGGCGAGACAGCGCTTGAGTGGCTGGACGTATACATGCGCAACGGCCGTCCACTGTTGATGGCATCCATTACGCGCGAGCCTTTGTTCCCGGGTCGGCGTGATGGCTTCATGACGCGGCAGACCTTCTGGCATCGTATCAAGCATCACGCTATGGTGGCCGGGGTTCACAAGCCCCTGTCGCCCCACACCCTGCGTCATGCCTTTGCGACCCATTTATTGAATCATGGGGCCAATCTGCGTGTCGTACAGGAGCTACTGGGTCACAGCGACTTGTCGACAACCCAGATTTATACCCACGTGGCGCAGGCTCGCCTTGAAGCACTGCATGCCATGCACCATCCAAGAGGTTGATGAATGTTAAGTCGAATATGTGCCGTTCTGGCGCTGGCCTCCTGTGCAAGTGTCCTTTCCAGCGCCGCCATGGCCGATGATCAGGCCCTGCTGGACAACCTGGTCGTCAATGGTCAGAAAATGCCGGTTCAATCCGTGGCCAGCACCCCGCTTCCGGGGATCAATGAAGTACACCTCGCGTCCGGAGAAACCTTCTATACCGATGACAAGGGGCGCTATCTGCTGGTGGGGGATCTCTACGAAAATACCGAGGGTGGGCTGGTCAATCTGTCCGAGCAGCAGCGCAATGAGAAGCGCAAGGCGCAGATGGATCAGGTCAGCGAGCAGGACATGGTGATCTTTCGGCCTGCCGGCAAGGTCAGGCACGTATTGACGGTATTTACGGACACGACCTGCCCGTATTGCCACAAGCTGCACGATGATGTGCCCGCCCTTAACAAGGCCGGTATCGAAGTGCGCTATCTGGCCTTTCCTCGCGCCGGCATGGGGTCCAGGGGAGCCGAGGAGCTGGCCGGCGTGTGGTGCAGCAAGAACCGCAGTGAGGCCATGACGGCGGCCATGAAAGGGGACGCCAAACGGGGACGTACTCGTTGTGACAGCACGGTAGCGGCACAGTATCAGCTGGGTCAGCAGATCGGGATTCAGGGGACTCCGGCCATTGTATTGCCGGATGGCCAGATGATTGCCGGCTATCTGCCGGCGCAGCGTTTGATTCAAATGCTCGAAAAGCGCTGAGCCTTTCAGCGGGCCCGGCATTCATTGCCGTGCCCAATGACGTTACACTTGGGCTCTTTTTTCGCAGATCGAGATGATCTTTATTCGACTTGGCTGGGTAGTGAAACCATGACAACGCTTGAACCGGTAAAGGTAGGTATCTGTGGGCTGGGTACCGTAGGTGGCGGCACCTTCAATGTTCTGACACGCAACGCTGACGATATCGCGCGTCGTGCCGGGCGTCCGATTGTCATCCAGCAGGTGGCTGCACGTCGTGACAACCCGGCCTGTGACCTGGCTGGTATCAACGTCACGAACGATATTTTCGAGGTGGTCAGAAACCCGGACATCGATGTCGTGGTCGAGCTGATCGGCGGCTATGACACCGCGCGTGAACTGGTACTTGAAGCCATCAGCAACGGCAAGCATGTAGTAACGGCCAACAAGGCCCTGATCGCCGTGCATGGTAACGAAATATTTCAGGCGGCGGCCGAGAAGGGTGTCATGGTTGCCTTCGAGGCGGCGGTTGCCGGCGGCATTCCGGTGATCAAGTCATTGCGCGAGGGGCTTGGCGGTAACCGTATCCAATGGCTGGCGGGCATCATCAACGGCACGGGCAACTACATCCTGACGCACATGCGTGATGAAGGACGTGACTTCAACGATGTGCTGGCGGAAGCTCAGGCGCTGGGATACGCGGAAGCAGATCCGACCTTTGATGTGGAAGGAATCGATGCGGCCCACAAGCTGACCATCCTGGCCTCGATCGCCTACGGCGTGCCGCTGCAGTTCGAAAAGGCCTATACCGAAGGTATCAGCCGTATTACCTCGGAAGACATCGAGCAGGCCGATAACCTTGGTTATGTGATCAAGCATCTGGGCATTTCCTGCCGGACCGATGAGGGCATTGAGCTGCGTGTGCACCCGACGCTGATTCCAAAGCAGCGTCTGCTGGCCAATGTGCATGGCGTCAAGAATGCCATCGAGATCATGGGCGATGCCGTGGGCCCCACGCTGTATTACGGAGCGGGGGCCGGTGCTGAACCGACCGCGTCTGCCGTGGTGGCGGATCTTCTGGACGTGGCGCGAGACATGGTCACCGAGCACAAGTACCGCACGCCCTATCTGGCGTTCAGCGGGATCATCGAGCAGAGCGACCAGGCACCTCAGGTGCTGCCGATGGAAAACATCGTCACGGCTTATTACCTGCGCCTGATGGCGGTCGACCGGCCAGGCGTGCTGGCTCGCGTGGCGACGATTCTTTCAGAGCAGGGCATCAGCATTGAAGCCCTGACCCAGAAGGAAGCCACTGAAGGCGAGTTGGTGCCCATCATCATGCTGACTCACCGCACACGTGAATCCAGCATGAACGAGGCCATTCGCCAGCTGGAGTCCCTGGCGGACGTGGCCGGCTCCGTCACTCGTATTCGTGTTGAAAACCTCGACGATAACGCCTGAACAGGCTTGCCTTGTGCCGGGGTCGGCACATGATTCTGTGAGAAGAGCGATGCGCTATATCAGTACCCGGGGCGCTGCCCCGGAACTCGACTTTGAAGACGTGCTGTTGACCGGACTTGCCAGTGATGGCGGCCTGTACGTGCCGAAGACGCTACCCCGGTTCAGCCATGATGAGCTGGCCGACATGGCCGGAAAGCCCTACAGCGAAGTGGCCTTTCGGGTAATGAAGCCATTCGTGGGTGACAGCATCGATGATGCCACCTTCCGTGGCCTGATCGAAGACAGCTATGCCACCTTCAAGCACGATGCGGTCGTTCCGAGTGTTCAACTTGGACCAAACCACTATCTGCTGGAGCTGTTTCACGGGCCGACGCTGGCCTTCAAGGATGTTGCCCTGCAGCTGCTCGGTCGTCTGCTGGACCACTTCCTGACCCGGCGCAACGAGAAGGGCGTCATCATGGGGGCGACGTCCGGTGATACGGGGTCGGCCGCCATTGAAGGCTGTCGCCACAGTGATCACCTGGATATCTTTATTCTGCATCCCTATCAGCGGGTGTCGGAAGTCCAGCGTCGGCAGATGACGACCGTGCTGTCGGATAACGTGTTCAATGTAGCCATCGAAGGTAACTTCGATGATGCCCAGGCCATCGTCAAGGGCAGCTTTGCAGACCAGCAGTTTTTGAACGGTACGCGGTTGATTGCGGTCAACTCGATCAACTGGGCCCGGATCATGGCGCAGATCGTGTACTACGTGTATGCCGCCGTGAATCTGGGGGCGCCCCATCGTGAGGTCAGCTTCACGGTGCCCTCGGCCAATTTCGGTAACCTCTATGCCGGCTTTACTGCCAGCCAGATGGGGCTACCGGTCAGGCAGTTTGTCATTGCCACCAATGCCAATGACATCTTGCACCGCACGCTTGCCAGCAATGACTTTTCCAAAAAGGAGCTGCTGGCCACGCTGGCACCGTCGATGGATATCGTGGTGTCGTCCAACTTCGAGCGGCTGCTGTTTGACGCCTATGATCGTGACGGTGACCAGGTCCGGGCATTGCTGGAGCAGTTTCAGCAGGAGCCTGCCGTACTCGCGGAGGCGCCACTGGCGCGACTGCGAGCGCAGTTTGCCAGTGCCAGCCTGAGCGATGACGGCATCATTGAGGTCATTAAGGATGCGTTCGCGCGGACCGGTGAGTTGCTCGACCCACATACCGCAACCGGGTTCTACGCCGCCGAGAAGGCTCGCGCTGACCAGACCACGCCAATGATCACCCTTGCAACCGCCCATCCGGCCAAGTTCGAGGATGCCATTGTCAAGGCCGGTTTTGATGGCGCGGCGCTGCCGCCATCCATGGCTGACCTGCTGGAGCGTGAAGAGCAGTATGCCGTGCTCCCGGCGGAGCTGTCCGCCGTTCAGGCCTATGTGGCAGAACACCGCCACTGACCTTTCCCGGCCGCCCGTCAGGGCGGCCTTTATCCCGTGTCTGATGTGATGCTGCCATGAGCGATGCACAAACGCCGGTGGTAACGCTGGCACGCCAACTGAAACGTCGAACCTGCCATCCCGACCTGTATCAGCAGGCCTTGTCTGCCGGTCTTACCGAGCTTCAGGCCCGAGTGCTGGCGGGGCGATTGTCGTCGCCACGGGCGCCGATCGAGGCGCTGGTACGTCCTGGCCTCAAGTACATTCATCATCCTGAAAAACTGCGTGATGCACGCCTGGCTGCCGAGCGCATAGCACAGGCTGTCAGTGCCGGTGAGCATATCGGCATCCTGACCGATTATGATGTCGATGGTATTACTTCCCATGTCGTGATCCTGCGCACCCTGAATGAGCTGTTTGGTGTGCCACGCGAGCGGCTGCATAGCCTGATCGGGCATCGCATACATGACGGGTACGGCATCAGTCAGCCGCTGGTGGAAAGAACGCTGGCCCTGTCGCCTCGTCCAGGTCTGGTCATCAGCGCTGACTGCGGCTCTTCCGATGAGCCTCGCATTGCTCAACTGGCCAGGGCGGGTATCGATGTAGTTGTTACTGATCACCACGCACTGCCGGTGGAAGGGCCGCCGCCTTCGGCGCTGGCGGTAGTCAATCCCTCACGGTCCGACTGCAGCTACCCCGATGCCACCATTGCAGGTTGCATGGTCTCGTGGCTGCTGATGTCGCTGGCCCGGGCCGTGCTGATCGAGCAGGGCATTCTGGGCAGTGACACACCCAAGCTGTCGCCCTGGCTTTCCTATGTGGCGCTGGGCACCGTGGCGGACTGCGTATCGCTGGGCGACAGTGCCATCAATCGTGCGGTGGTCACCCAGGGGCTTTCGCTGATCAACCGTATGGGTGCCCCCTGCTGGCGGATGATGGCCGAACGCCTCGGGGCTGACAGCACACCGTTTGATGCCGAAACCCTGGCATTTCAGATGGGGCCCCGCATCAATGCCCGCTCCCGGCTGGATGATCCCTACGCAGCGCTTCATTTCATGCTGGCTGACAACGATACGGTAGCCCGGCGCTATCTGGACCTGCTGGATCAGGACAATCAGGCTCGCAAGGCCATTGAACAGACCATGGTGGAAACGGCGCGTGCGCAGGTGCAACCGGCCCTGATGGCAGGTGCCCGTGTGCTGGTGACCTTCCTTGAGCAGGGGCATCCGGGGGTACAGGGCATCGTGGCTTCGCGACTGGTGCAGGCCTGGGGGCGACCGACCTTTGTGCTTACGCCGGCGGAGGAGGACGGCATGTTGACCGGCTCCGGCCGGTCAGTGGAAGGAGTACATCTGCGCGATGCGCTGCAGCGGGCCTTTGCGCTGGCGCCTGACGCACTGCCCCGGTTCGGTGGTCATGGCGGCGCGGCAGGCATCGGGCTTGCCCGTGAGCAGTTGAGCGCCTTTGAGGCGGCGATTGCGCAGGCCATCGAGGAACAACTGGGGGAGCGCGAACTTTACCCGCTGCTTTTGACCGATGGTGAGCTGGATGCCTCATGCATGGGGCTTGCACTGCTGGATGAGCTGGAAGCCCTGGCGCCCTATGGACGTGAATTTGACCCGCCCCTGTTCGAGGGCGTCTTTCAGGTGGATATGGCGCGTCTGGTCGGCAGTGAAGGCAATCACCTGATGCTGACTCTGGAAGCCGGTCGACAGCTTACCAGGGCCATCTGGTTTCGGGCTGTTGATCCCGGCGACCCTTCGCCGATCAGCGAGGGCGACCAGGTGCGTTGCGCCTTCAAGCTTTCCCGTAACCGTTATCGTGGGCGTGAAAGCCTGCAGTTGATGATCGAACACCTCGAACCGGCCTGATCTCGACAGGGGCGAGTCGGGGGATTACCTTTTGTTGGCGGCAGTGCCACAAGCGCTGTCCGCCTGCAGCCACCATTCATGTGGCATAACAACAAAAGGATGGTTCGATGATTGATTCCACGCTTCACCATCGTCCGTGGGAAGACGCGCTGGCGATTTTAATAGGCGTGAGCCTGACTTCACTGGGTATTCAGTTTTACAGCGATGCCCAGATTCTGATCGGTAGTACGGCAGGCCTGGCGCTGCTTGTCAGTTACATCACCGGGTGGGGGTTCGGCCCGATCTTCTTTGTCGTCAATATTCCGTTTTACTGGCTGGCGTTCAGGCGCATGGGGCTGGCCTTTACCTTCAAGACCTTTATGGCGATCGGGTTGTTGTCGCTGTTTTCCATGTGGATGCCTGGCTGGATAGGGCTCTCGCACATTCATCCGCTATACGCTGCACTGGTGGGCGGTTGTCTGATTGGCCTGGGCATCCTGGCACTGTTTCGCCATCGGGGCAGTCTGGGGGGGATCAATATTCTGGCACTTTACCTTCAGGATCGGCATATCGCCCGGGCAGGGCATATCCAGTTGGTGATCGATATCAGCCTGATGGTGGCGGCGCTGTTTGTATTGCCGCTCGACAAGGTCGCTTATTCGGTGGTCGGGGCCGTAGTGCTTAATGCCATTGTGCTGATCAACCATCGCCCGGAACGCTATAGGGGCGAGAGCTGAGAGGTCTGGCTCAGTAATTGGGCCAGAGTCCCGGCGTCACCAGCTCCAGCAAGTGGCCGTCAGGGTCGCGAAAATAAAGGCTTTCGCTGTTGCCCGGCCAGTGGGAGCGTCCCTCGATATCAATGTCATGGGCTGCCAGGTGGGCTTCCCAAGCCGGGAGATCGTCCTGGGCAATGGCCAGGCCCAGATGCGTTCTGCCGGTGCCATCGTGGGGCGGGATGGTGCCCATGTCATTCGGCAGATGGACGGTCTCCTCCGTCAGCCCCTGCTGGAACAGCAGCAGCATGGTGTTGCCCGTCGGGTAGCTGGTAAAGCGCTCATCGGCCCTGAAGGGCGTCAGCCCCATCACGGTTTCGAAAAAGGTTCGGGCGCTGGCCATGTCCCGGGTATAGAGCACGCTTTCCAGAACATGGCCAAGGGCGGGTGCGCAATGAGTCATGGCGATCGCCTCCTGCGGTCGGTTACAAGCAAGGCCGTGGTGAGCTGGTGGGCCGTTACGGTCAGATGAGTGCGACAGCGTTCAGGCAATGTCTAGAACGTGATGCGCTCATTGGCAATGTAGAAGATTTCACCACCCTCGACATGGGTATCACCATGGGGATTCAGCAGCAGCGTGGTGCCATCTTCCGGCATATAACCGATCAAAATGGCGTTGTGCTCTTCCTTCATGCGCTGGTACAGGTCGCCCAGTCGGCCTGTCATGGTGGTTGGCAGGTGGGTACGATACTGGGTGGCCCCCTGATCCACGGCCAGCAGTTCGGTAATCACCGATGACGATCCCGGGTCCTGGGATGCCCTTACCAGCATCTCGACCGACATGGAGGAGGTGCACTCCAGCGCTGGTGCATACAGACGAGCCAGCCGCGCGGTTTCCGGGTCGTTGAAATGGGCAACCACGTGCCCCTGCGGTTCCAGGGCATGCACCGACAGGACAACGGCCAGGGTGACATCGTCATTGCCGGTATGAATCAGGATCCGCTCGGCGGTACTGACCCCGGCTCGCTCAAGCAGGGCTCTGGAGGTCAGCTGTTCGCCGTGTACAAAGCCCGCCTTGCCCGGTAACGGGTTCTCGTCGAGGGTGTTGTCACACAGCACGATGGCCTCATCACTGGACGTATCGTCCTTCAGCAGCAGATCGATGATGCGCTCGCTGGTGGCAGGGTCCCAGCCGATCAGTACCGTATGCGCTTCGCGGTGCGCATAGCTGTGTTTTCCCTTCATGCCTTTTCTCCACAGAGCAACAAACAGGTTGGTAAGCTTGCCGATCACCACGGTCAACAGCGTAATGCCGCCCAGCATCAGCCACAGGGCGGTAAACAGCCGGCCGCCTTCGGTGACCGGCAGCAGATCGCCATAGCCGACCGTCAGCGTAGTGGTCAGGTAAAAATACAGATAGGTCATCGGCGCCAGCAGCGCCTTTTCATCGAAGAACACGAGGCCTTCATAGCCCACGGCACAGTGAATGATCACGCCCAGCAGCAGGCTGCCCCAGCTGAAACGATAAACCAGTAACTGGGAACACTTTCGAATCAGGGCAAGAAAGGGCATGGCAGAAGGGCGTTCCTGTGTCGGGGGGTGGCCGGGCATCATCGGAGGTGGAATGCCCGGATGAGTATACTCATCCGGGCAGGACAGGTCAGGCCATGTGCCGGTTTTACAGAACCACTCAGCGCTTGAAGCGGCCCCAGAACCAGCCAATGATCAGCGCCACGACAAACAGCCCGATCAGGTTGATGATCATGTCCATTCACGCCTCCCCGGTGGTTGAAGGATGAAAATGCCGCAGCCGGCTGGCATTGGCCACGACCGTCACCGAAGACAGTGACATGGCCAGCGCTGCCGCCATGGGCGAGAGCAGCTGATGAGTCAACGGGTACAGTACGCCAGCGGCCAGCGGAATCCCCAGTGCATTATAGCCAAACGCGCCCCACAGGTTTTGCCGGATATTGGTGAGCGTGGCACGGCTCAGGGCGATGGCATCCACCACGCCGTGCAGGCTGTCCCGCATCAGGGTGATTCCGGCTGACTGCAGTGCGACATCCGTACCGGTACCGACAGCAAATCCGACATCGGCCAGCGCCAGCGCGGGGGCATCGTTGATGCCATCACCGACCATGCCGACCACGGCCCTTTTATTCTGGTGGTCGCGCACTGCCTGTTGCTTGTCTTCCGGACGGCAGTCCCCCCGGTAATCATCAATGCCCAGCTCCGCGGCGACGGCGGCGGCCGTGGTCGCGTTATCGCCGGTCAGCATGACCAGGTGCAGTCCTTCGGCCTTGAGGCGCTGCACGGCGGACAGTGCATCATCGCGCAGCGGGTCGCGGATGGCATACAGCGCCATCAGCTGCCGGCCTCGGGCGAGGTACAGTACCGTAGGGGCACCAGACGCCCAGTCTGCCAGCGGGGCATCGGCCGCGGAAAGATCCACCTGATGCTCGGTCATCAGGGTGCGGTTGCCGATGCGCCACCATTGCTGCTGTGCATCACGCCCTTCCATGCCCCGCGCTGTCATCGAGCGCACGTCGGTCAAGGGCGCCGCCTGACAGGAAGACATGCCGTCCATGGCCAGCAATGCACCGGCGAGCGGGTGTTCGGAGCGCTGCTCCAGTGCCTTGACGACTGGTGACATGGTCGCTGCTTCTGTCTCTGACGCATGCCACTGGTGCTGCACCGTAGGCGTGCCACAGGTCAGTGTGCCTGTCTTGTCGATGATCAGGGTGGTCAGCCGACTGGCTGTCTGCAGTGCATCACCATCGCGGATAAGTACCCCCAGTCCGGCGCCCTTGCCGACCCCGATCATGACCGACAGCGGCGTGGCAAGGCCCAGGGCGCAGGGGCAGGCAATGATCAGCACCGACGTGGCTACGATCAGCATGTGCATGATGCGTGGGTCAGGCCCCAGGTTGAACCACACCAGCGCGGCGATCACGGCAATGATCATGACCGCCGGGACGAAGACTGCGGCCACCCGGTCGGCCAGCCGGCTGATGGGTGGTCGTGAATTCTGGGCATCGCGTACCTGGTGAATGATGCGAGCCAGGGTGGTGTCCTGACCGACGCTGGTGGCGGTATAGACCAGCGTGCCCTGATCATTGACGGTGCCGGCACTGAGGGTGTCGCCGGGCCGTTTGATGACGGGCATAGGCTCACCGGTCAGCATGGATTCATCGACCCGGCTTTCGCCTTCCTCGACCGTGCCGTCGACGGGAATCCGCTCGCCGGGTCGAACCCGCAGCTGGTCACCGCGCTGCACGTCCTCGACATCGACATCCTCGTCCTGTCCGTCGGTAATACGCCGCGCCGTCGGAGGGCGCAGATCGAGCAGGGCCCGCAGGGCCTCGGACGTGCGCCCTCGTGAGCGTACCTCGAGTGCCTGGCCTGCACTGATCAGGCCGATGATCATCAGTGGCGCTTCAAAATAGAGGTGTTTGGCCATGACAGGGAACAGGGTCGGGGCCAGCACCACGGCCATCGAATAGATCCATGCGGCCAGACTGCCCAGGGCGACCAGCAGATCCATGTTGGCCTGGTGGTGACGTACTGCCTTGAAGGCCGCACTGAAGAAGCCGCGCCCGGCGGTGACCATGACGCCCAGTACCAGGACGCCGACGCCCAGCCAGACCAGACGTTCGGAGCCTGCCAGATGCGGGTGGTGGAAAAACATCAATCCCATCAGCAACGCGCCGGGTACCAGCGCGAGGGCACTGTCACGGCACTTGCGGCGCCATTCCCGTTTGGCGTTGTCGCGCTGTGTGGCGTCCAGCGCCTCGGCATTCTCGACCGCACTGGCGCCATAACCGGCCTGTTCGATGGCAGCAATCAGGGCTTTGGCATCCACTCGGCCTTTCACCCGGGCACTGCGGTTGGCGAAGTTGACGCTGGCCTGATCAACGCCGGGCGTATGCTCCAGTACGGTCTGGATGGTAGCGACGCAGCCGGCGCAGGTGATGCCGCTCAGGGCCAGTTCGATGGTTTTTATCCGACCGGTCGGCGCCTGGTCAGTCGAGAGCGCTTCTGCAGGTACCGGAGAACACTCACCCTCGGTTGCGCTCTCCGTCTCCTTCATCGGGCTGGCGGAGGGGGGGAATCCTGCCTCCTTCAGAAGGTTGTCCAGTGCGTCATCGCCCAGCGTGGTCTGAACCTGCAGGGCCTTGTTGGACGGGTCACCTCCCACCTGTGCATGCGGATCCACCTCGGCAATGGCCCGACGCATGTTTGACACGCAGCCCTGACAGGACATGGCGCTGATATGGCGGTACCGGGTCGCCGGTGTGGCCGTAAAGCCGACAGCACCAATGGCATCGATGACGGTATCGGCGCGCTGGTCAGTCACCATGATCAGCGATGTACGATCAATGGTGATGTCGGCATCGGCGTCCAGCGCTTCCAGCGCCCTGCGGGTCTTGTTGACACAGCCACCACAGGACAGGCCGTCCAGGCTCAGGTGCAGCGTTGCGGGGTGTTCGGTCGGCATGAGTTACTCCTTGTCCGCGCCTGGCTGTTCGATAGTGGCTGCCGGGGGCTCCCAGTGTTCGATAAGACGGCACAGGGTGTGTCCGTCCGGGGCGGCATCCGGCATGGCTGACCAGGTTGCCAGCGCCTGCTCCATGCGATCGGCCAGCTGCTGAAGCTGATGAATTTCCTCACGTATTTGCGGAAGCCGCGCAGCGAGCAGGTCTCGCACCATCGGGCAGGGCGAATCGCCGTGCTCGGTATGGGCCAGGATGTCGCGAATCTCACGAAGACTGAAGCCCAGCGTACGCGCCTGCTGAATGAAGCGCAGCCGACGCAGGGCCTGCTCATCATAAAGCTGATAGCCATTATGCGGGTTTCGGTTAGAGCTTATTAAGCCTTCTCGGGTATAGTGCCGTACGGTTTCGGCCGTCACGCCGGCGGCGCTGGCCAGTTCGCTGACTTTTCTCATGGGGGCCTCACTGTCTGTCATGACCTGCAGTGTAAAACCCTGGTGTAACACAAGGGTCAAGCGATGTGAGCAGAGGGCTTCCGGCTCTCTTTAACAGCCCCGACCTTGGTCGTGCGGCCAAGGTCGGGATTGACCAGTGAGTCAGGTTCTTACACAACGGTAAGGGTGAAGGGGATCAAACGATCGTTTGACTCCAGGTTGCCACCTCATATGGCAGGGGATACAACAATGACTAAAACATGGGTACGTTTGAGCGCCGGCGTGGCGGGTGTCGGATTGTGCTGGCCGGCAATGGCTGGCGGGTTTCTGCTCAATGAACAGGATGTGGCCACGCAGGGCACCAGCTTTGCCGGTCGTGCATCCACACCACAAAATGCCGCGACGGTGTTCAATAACCCGGCCGGCATGTCATTTCTGAATCAGGCGCAACTGACCGTGGGTACGGTCTATCTGGCGCTTTCAAGCGATATCGATACGCAGCAGTCCACACAGCCGAGCCTGGCCGGCAGTGTACCGACATCCGGTGAAAACGACGGAGACATGATCCCCGGAAAGGCGATCCCTTTCGGTTATGTGGTGGTGCCTCTGGATGAACAGTGGACCTTCGGGTTTGGTGCCTATGTCCCCTATGGGTTGATCACGGATTACAGCAGCAGCTTCAAGGGGCGTTTCTTCGGCGACTACAGCGACGTGGAGGTCTTTACTGCGCAGCCTACCCTGTCCTATCGCTTCAATGACCAGTGGTCCGTGGGGCTGGGTGTCACCTATAACCGGATCAAGGGAGAGCTGGGCTCTGCCACACCTGATCCGACCGTGGGAGTTCTGGGTGAAGGGGATGTGAACGTCAAGGGCGACGACGAAGCCTGGGGCTACAACCTGGGGGTCATGTTCAGGCCGCAGCCCGGTACGACCCTGGGGTTGGCCTACCGCTCAAAGGTGGATTACACCCTCAAGGGCGATGTGACCTTCGACAATGTCGTGACCATCGCGCCGGGCGCCTCGGTGGATAGTGATGCGTCACTGGACATCACCCTGCCTGAAACCATCGAATTTGCCGTGACCCAGGTCCTGGATGAACGCTGGACGCTGATGGCGGGGGCTGCCTGGACGCACTGGAGTCGGTTCGACGAGTTGAATGTTGAAAATGACATCAGTGACATCAACGAGCAGGAAAACTGGAAGGACACCTGGATGTACTCCGTGGGGGCCAGCTATCAGTTGACGCCTGCGTGGGTGCTGCGCGGCGGGGTAGCCTTTGACGAGTCGCCCATGGACGGTGGCAACCGTTCGCCACGTGTGCCCACCGGAGATCGCTGGATCTATTCCGTGGGCGCGGGCTGGCAGCCGTCCGAGACACTCACCGTTGATGTGTCCTATACCTACTTCAACGAAAACAAGGCCTCTGTCGACATGCAGGATGCTTCACGGGGTACCTACAAGGCAGACTATGACAGCGATGGTCACGGATTTGGTACGCAGGTGACCTGGCGCTTCTGAACCCTGGTGAGTGTGCAGGGAAGCGCCCGGCCGCAGGCCGGGCGTTTTCATGAGCGCTCGAGCAGTTCCGGGTGTTGGTCGAGCAGCGTATTGGCCTGATCGATCAATCCGTTCATGTAGCGCATCAAGGCCTCGTAGGGGGCGGGCTCGGCCAGATCCACGCCGGCATCCCTGATCAGCTGATAGCCGCTGTCGGCCCCGCCACGTTTCAGTAGTGTCAGGTAGTCGGCACGGGCTGCCGGATCACCGGAGGCCAGACGGTCGGCAAGGGCGCGCGCTGCTGTCACCGAGGTCGCGTACTGATAGACGTAGAAGTTGTAATAGAAGTGGGGAACATACGCCCACTCGATGTTATAAGCCGGCTTGATTTCCATCACGCCCTTGTCCACACCGTAGTACTTGTGCAGCAACTCACCGTACATTCGGCTGAGGCGCTGGCCCGATAATGATCCTCCCTGTTCCACCACGTCATGAATCTCGCGTTCGAATTCGGCGAACTGGGTCTGGCGAAAGAAGGTGGCACGGAGTGATTCCAGAGCCTGGCCGATGTAGAACAATTTGTTTTCAGGCGTAGTGGCCGTAGCCATCATGTGATCTGACAGCAGCATTTCATTGACCGTCGAGGCAACCTCGGCGGTGAAAATGGAGTAGTCCGCCGTGGCCCAGGGTTGTGCTTCGGTGGCCAGCATCGAGTGAACCCCATGGCCCCATTCGTGGGCATAGGTCGATACGTCACCGAACCTGCCGTTGAAGTTCATGAGCACGTAGGGGTGCACGTCATAGGCAGCGCCATTCATGTAGGCACCGGAGCGCTTGCCCTTGCGCGGGTATGGGCTGGTCCAGTTGGCATGCAGGGCCTCGTCCAGCAGGGCCTGGTAATGTTCCCCCAGGGGGCGAGTTGCCTCCATGGTCAGCTGGCGAGCCTGGTCGAGTGTAAACTCCGGTGCCTTCTGGATCAGCGGCGGATAGATGTCGTAGTAATGCAGGGTCGTGACGCCCAGCAACCGCTGACGCAGGCGCAGGTAGCGCTGCAGGGTATCCAGGTGAGCATTGGCGGAATGCACCAGCTGGTCGTAGACCGCAACAGGTATGTCATTGCTGTCCAGCGCCGCGGACAGGGCACTGTCGTAATGGTGCAGGCGTGCCGAGGTCACATGAGCGGTCACGTCGTGGTCGAGCAGGGAGCCGAAGGTATCAGCATACTGGTGAAAGGTGGCCCAGAACGTATCAAAGACCTGCTCGCGCGCGTCGCGCTCATCGACCTTGCGCCAATGGGCGTATCCTGACGGGTCCAGGGTGCGTGACACCCCGTCAATGGTGATGGCGGGCCAGGGAATGTCGGCATTGGCCAGCAGGGCATAACTGTTTTCAGTCGAGGTTACCGGCGCCATGGCCGCCAGAGCCGATTCGGTGTCGGCGCTCAGGATATGCGGAGCACGCTCGGCCAGTCGTGTCAGAAAATAGCGGTAATCGGACAATGCCGGCAGTTTGGCCCATCGGGCCAGCTCATCCGGTGTCATGGCCGCCAGTTCCGGGGTGACATAGCCGGTAACGCTATTGAGCCGTGCCTGCAGTCGGGTGGTCTGCGCTGCCCGTTCCCGCTTCTTGCTACTGTTCAGGTCCTCATCGGCATCTAGGCCCGCGTACACACTCAGGCGCGCCGTGGTCTTCTCGATGCGGCCGATGGCATCCAGCGCGCTGGCCAGTGCTTCGGGTGATTGGCTCAGGGCGCCCTTGAAACGCGTGAGCCGATCAATGTCGTCGCGGGTACGGTCAAGGGTCTGCTGCCAAGCCGTCACGGAAGGATAGAGGTCGGCAAGTGCCCAGTGAGGTCTCGGTGGGGTATCTTCTGCCAGTGCCATCTGCAGGGGTGCGAGAGTCAATCCAGACAGCAGGGCGGTCGCCAGACAGGGGCGGAGCGTACGTCGTAACATCATCACCTCATCACAAAAGGGCTGCCGACTCCGGAGGCCGGTGGATAGAGCAGTGTAGTGTGCTCACGTGTGTTCCATGAAGCAGACAGGCCATGTTAAAGGTTGAGCAGGGATGTCATGTTTTAAATAAATGACCAATTTGTTTTATTCAAAGGGCTTCAACGGTAAATTGGCTCTGTATTGTAAAATAAAATCAACGTCACGGTTTCGAGGATTCTCATGTCCGCCTCAACGACAACTGATCATGTGGCCTCATGGTATGCGGCCAGTGCCCATGAAAGCCCCCATCGCCCGGCGCTGCAGGCGCACATCGACTGCGACGTCTGCGTCGTGGGTGCCGGATTTACCGGCATTTCGGCGGCACTGCATCTGGCAGAGCAGGGATATCGGGTGGTCGTCCTTGAGGCGGCGCGGGTTGGCTTTGGGGCTTCAGGTCGCAATGGCGGTCAGATCGTTAACAGCTACAGCCGTGACATGGATGTCATCGAGGCGAAGTATGGTGGTACAACAGCTCGCGCTCTTGGCGATATGGCATTTGAAGGTAACCGCATTATCCGTGAGCGTATCGCCCGCTACGGCATTGAATGCGATCTCAGGGAAGGTAACCTTTTTGCGGCCTGCAATGTTCGCCAGTTCGAGGGGCTCAAGGAGCACAAGGCGCTTTGGGAGCGGTATGGCCATAAGCAGCTTGAACTGCTGGACGACACCGAGACGCGCCGTGAGACCGGATCTGATCGCTATACCGGCGCACTGCTGGATCACTCCGGTGGACACCTTCACCCCCTGAATCTGGTGCTGGGGCAGGCAGCGGCCCTTGAAGGGCTGGGCGGGCAGATATTCGAGCACTCTCCGGTCGAGCGTATCGATTACGACACACCGTGCGTCCATACCGCTCAGGGGCAGGTGCGGGCCACCCGCGTTGTGCTGGCTGGCAATGCCTACATGACCGGGCTGCTGCCGAGCCTTGAAAACAAGTCCATGCCGGCCAGTACCCAGATCATTACCACCGCGCCGCTGACCGATGAGCAACGGCGCCAGTTGCTGCCCAATGACCGGGCCGTCGAGGACTGCAACTACCTGCTGGATTATTATCGGCTTACCGCCGATGGCCGGTTGCTGTACGGCGGTGGGGTCAGTTACGGCGGCCAGGACCCCAGAAGCATTGAAGCCGCGATTCGGCCCAAGCTCGAAAAGACCTTTCCCTGGCTCAAGGGGGTGGCCGTCGAATATGCCTGGAGCGGTACCTTTCTTTTGACCCTGAACCGGTTGCCTCAGTTTGGACGGATCAATGAGGGCGTGTACTACGCCCAGGGGTATTCCGGCCATGGCGTGACCTGCTCCCATCTGGCCGGACGGCTGGTGGCGGAAGTCATTCATGGCGAGAGCGGTCGCTTTGATGCCTTTGCCGGCCTGAAGCATCAGGTGTTTCCCGGCGGGCGTGCACTGAGCGTACCGCTGACCACGCTGGGTGCGTGGTATTACCAGTTGAGGGATCGGCTTGGCTGGTAATGCGCTGACATGACCATGTGCGAAAAGGGCCCCGTCGGGGCCCTTTTTCGGTGCAGCGTCAATGCAGCAAGGGGGAGGTGGCTGAACAACGCGAGTCGCCCGCCGTGCCATTACACGTGTCGTAGATACCAGTCGTACTCCAGTGTACTGACCCGCCGCATGGCCTGATCGCGTTCCGCCTGGCGATTGGCGGTGTAGACGGCGTGAAACTGCTCGCCGAACATCTCCTTCATCACCGGGTGGTGGGCAAACAGGGTCAGGGCCTGCTGCCAGCTGTTGGTCAGGGTAGGTTCGAGCTGGGTATAGGCATTGCCGGTGATGGGCGGCGGAGGCGCCGAACCGCTGTCCAGCCCGTGCAACACCGACCCCAGCAGCGTAGCCAGCAACAGGTAGGCATTCACATCGGCACCGGCCACCCTGTGCTCGATCCGTCTGGCCGCGTTGGGCCCGGAGGGAATGCGTACGGCCACGGAACGATTGTCATATCCCCAGGAGGGTGCCATCGGCACGTAAAGCCCTGGCTGAAACCGCCGGAAGGAATTCAGGTTGGGGGCGAGCACCGCCATGGATGCCGGCATCAGTTCCAGGACGCCGGCCACGGCGTGCTTGAGGGCGGTCGTACCCAGTGGATCATTATCATCGCTTGCAAAGATATTACGGCCCTGGTCGTCCAGCAGGCTGATATGTACATGGGCGCCGCTGCCGGCTTCCTCGCCATAGGGCTTGGCCATGAAGGTGGCTTCCAGACCATGCTTCTGGGCTACTCCCTTGATCAGGCGCTTCAGCAGCACGGCACTGTCGGCGGCCAGAAGTGCATCATCGCAGTGAATCAGGTTGATCTCGAACTGCCCCGGCGCGCATTCCTTCAGGGCAGTATCCAGCGGCAGGGACTGCACCTGCGCAGCGTACTGAATGTCCTCCAGAAAATCGGCGTACTCATCAAGCTCGCTGATCGAGTAAAGCTGGCTTTGCACCGCGCGCTCGCCGGTAGAAGGGGCGCAGGGAGGATGGATGCGGCCCTTGTTGTCGCGCTGGCGCTCAACCAGATAAAACTCCAGTTCCAGAGCGACCACCGGCGTCAGTCCGCGTGTACGAAAGCGCTCCAGCACGGCGTTCAACACGTGGCGAGGATCGGCAAAGAATGGGGTGCCGTCATTTTCATACATGCTCATCAGCACCTGCGCCTTGCGGCCTTCCTGGCGCCAGGGCATCAGGGCCAGCGTTCCCGGGATCGGGCGGCAGACCCGGTCGCTGTCGCCGGAATCAAGCCCCAGGCCGGTTTCCTCAATGGTATTGCCATTGATATCCAGAGCGAACAGGGAGGCCGGCAGATTGATGCCGCTGTCAAAGGCCTTGTGCAGGTTCTCGCCGGGGATGCGCTTGCCCCGCATGACGCCGTTCAGGTCACTGATCAATAGATCAATGGTGTCAATGTCGGGGTGGGCATCCAGAAATGCCTGCGCGCGCCGGGGCAGCGGTGACTCGGACATGGGCTGATTCCTTGCGGTGCCGTAGAGGTATCCCTCATCTTTCCGCTGTTGCAGTGGGGTTGTCAATTTTTTTAGTACAAGCGGCGCTATTGGCAGGCGGGCCTGGCAAGTTTCTTCAGCGAATTTTTCGCTTAGAGGTGCGAATATGGCGGTAAATGGTGTTCTGGCGCGAGAATGGCCACCGGGTAATGAGAGAAGGATGTTGAATAAAAGGCAACACCCATCCCCGCGTCGGAGGCGGGCTAAAAGGTTCTGGCCGGCGTGCAGCAGCTGACGATTCGGCAGGGAACCTTGCCGGCATTCAGGAACCGATGCGGCTGGTTGGTGTTGAAGTAATAGGCATCACCCACTACGAGCCGCCGGGTCTGTATGCCAATGGTAATGTCGATTTCGCCGTCGATGACTACCCCGGCTTCCTCGCCCTGATGGGTAATCATTTCGCGGCCGGTATCGCTGCCGACGGGGTAGGTTTCGATCATGAACGACAGGGCGCGGTCTCGGCGGTTGGCACCGACCAGTTTGTAAATCACGTTGTCACTGCCGATGTCCGGCAATTCGTGCTGGTGATAAAACACCTGGTGAGTGTTTTCGAAGTCCATCGTGAAGAAATCGCCCACGCTGATTGGAATGGCATCGAGAATCTTCTTGAGCGAGCTGACCGAGGGGCTGACCTTGCCATGCTCGATCAGTGACAGACTGGAATGCGTGACACCACAGCGCTTGGCCAGCTCTCGCTGGGAGATGCCGCGTAACGTACGCAGTGCCTTGAGCCTGGCGCCGACATCATCCGACATGAGCGATCATCCTTGTAGGTGAGGCGGGGTTCAGCTGCGAAAAATAGCATACTCGTGCCGTTGATACCGGCCCGAGAAGGTGATGGCCGGTTTCGACGCGGCATTGGCGTGGCCGCCCCCGCCGACGCGCTGCGGCGGGGGCGGGTCGTCAGGCTGCCCGGTTCAGAAAGGATGCCTCGATCAGCGCCTGGGTATAGGGCATGGACGGGTGGTCGAAAATGGCCTCGGTCGTACCCGACTCCACCACTTCCCCGTTCTTCATCACCAGCACCGTGTCCGACATGGCTCTGACCACGGCCAGGTCATGACTGATGAACAGGTACGTCATGTCGTATTTCTGCTGCAGGTCCCGCAGCAGCTCTACTACCGTTACCTGTACCGACCGGTCCAGTGCCGACGTGGGTTCATCCAGCAGCAGAAATTCCGGTTTGAGCACCACGGCGCGGGCAATGGCAATTCGCTGACGCTGGCCACCTGAAAACTCATGGGGATAGCGGGCGCGCATGGCCGGATCCAGTGAGACATCCTTCAACGCTTCCACCACGCGGGCGTCGCGCTCTCGACGAGACAGCTCCGGATGGTGGACCCGCAGGCCTTCACTGATGATTTCGCCTACGGTCATTCGCGGGGAGAGCGAACCGAAGGGGTCCTGAAAGACCACCTGCAGCCGTGAGCGCAACGGGCGCAGGGCCTTCTGATCAAGCCCCTCCAGTGCCTGTTGATCAAAGGCAATGGTGCCTTCACTGGGAAGCAGTCGAAGCAGGGCGCGACCCAGGGTCGATTTCCCGGAGCCGGATTCTCCCACGATACCCACGGTCTGGCCTCGCTTGACCTTCAGGCTGATACCACGTACTGCCTCGAAGGTGTCGTCGGGACCGAACATGCGCCGTTTTGTGGTGAAGCGGACGCGAATATCCCGGGCATCGAGCACCAGGGGGCTGTCCTCGTTGACCGGTACCTTGCGGCCTTTGGGTTCGGCGGCCAGCAGCATGCGGGTGTAGGCATGCTGCGGGGCATCGAAGACCTCGCGGGTCAGGCCGGATTCGACCAGATGGCCATGCTGCATGACACAGACCCGGTCGGCAAAGTGACGTACCAGGGTCAGGTCATGAGTGATGAACAGGATCGCCATGCCGTAGCGCTGCTGCAGGGACTTGAGCAGCTGCAGGATCTGGGCCTGCACGGTGACATCCAGCGCGGTGGTCGGCTCGTCAGCGATCAGCAGCTTCGGATCACAGGCCAGGGCCATGGCAATCATGACACGCTGGCGCTGACCGCCGGACAGTTCATGCGGATAGCTTTGAATGCGCCGTTCGGGTTCGGGAATGCCGACCTGTGTCAGCAGCTCCAGCACCCGGGTCCGTGCCTGGTCGCCATTCATGCCCTTGTGACGCCGAAGCACCTCGCCGATCTGGCGGCCGATGCGGTGCATCGGATTCAGTGACGTCATTGGTTCCTGAAAGATCATGCCGATGTCGTTGCCTCGCAGCCGGCGAATGGCCTTCGGGCTCAATCGGTTAAGGACCTGACCATCGAAGCGAATCTCACCCTCGATACGGGCGAGGTCGGGCAGCAGGCGCATGATGGCCGTTGATGTGACGGACTTGCCTGAACCGGACTCGCCGACCAGTGCCACGGTCTCTCCGGCCGGAACCTGAAAGCTGACGTCCTTGACGGCCTCGACGGCGCCAGTGGGCAGATCGAAGGAGACGGTCAGGTGTGAAATATCAAGCAGGGCTGACATGAAGCCTCCTCAGCGGGTTTTGGGGTCGAGGGCATCACGCAGCCCATCGCCCAGAAAGTTGAGACAAAACAGCGTCACGGCCAGAAATACCGACGGCACGATCAGCATCCAGGGTGCACTTTCCATCATGTCCTTGCCTTCGCTGATCAGTACCCCCCAGCTGGTCAGTGGTTCCTGCACGCCAAGCCCCAGAAACGACAGGAAGCTTTCCAGCAGGATGACCTTCGGCACTGTCAGGGTGACATAGATAATGACCGGGCCGAGGGTGTTGGGAATCAGGTGGCGTCGCACGATGGTCGGGCCGCTGACGCCAAGGGCATGGGCGGCTTCGATGAATTCGCGCCGTTTCAGTGCCAGGGTTTGCCCCCGCACGATACGGGCCATGTCGAGCCACTCGACGGCCCCGATGGCGGCGTAGATCAAAAAGATGTTCCGGCCGAAGACCACCATCAGCAGGATCACCAGAAACATGAACGGCAGGGAATACATGATGTCGACAAAGCGCATCATCAGGTTGTCGGTTCGCCCGCCGACGTAACCTGCCACGGCGCCGTAGATTACGCCGATCAGCAGTGACACGAAGGTGGCCATCAGGGCTACCGACAGCGAGACCTGACCACCGAACAGGGTGCGCACCAGCAGGTCGCGGCCGTTGGCATCGGTGCCGGCATAGTGGCCATCGGTCATGGAGGGAGCAGTCTGGAAGCTGTTCCAGTCGACCTCATCAAGCCCCCAGGGCAGCAGGTATGGCCCGATGAAACAGACCAGGGCCAGTATCACCATCAGGATCAGGCTGAGCATGGCGGCCCGGTTTTGCTTCAGTCGCCGCCAGGCCTCGCGCCCGAGGCTTTCACCGGTGTGCCTGTCCGGCCCCGAGGGCGGGTTGGGGGCGCCGGCCGGCAAGGGCGTGCCATCATGTTCGCCGCGGTAGGGCGTTGGAGTTGAAGATGTCATGAATGCCTCTCGCGGTTAGTCGTCATAACGAATCTGGGGGTCCAGTACGGAATAGAGCAGATCGACCAGCAGGTTCATGAGCACGATCAGTGCGCCATAGAACACCACTGTCCCCATCACGAGGGTGTAGTCCCGGTTCAGGGCGCCCTGAACGAAATAGCGTCCGATGCCGGGAATGCCGAAAATCTGTTCGATGACCACCGACCCCGTGACAATGCCGGCGATGGCCGGGCCAAGGTAGGATACGACCGGCAGCATGGCCGGCCTAAGGGCATGACGCATGACCACCTGCATTTCGTTCAGTCCCTTGGCCCGCGCAGTACGGATGAAATGGCTGCCCAGCGTTTCAATCATGGAGGCGCGCATCATTCGGGCGATGTAGGCAATCTGCTGAATCGACAGCGCCACCACCGGCAGCACCAGATTGGGCCATGCGCCGCCGTTCCAGCCGCCTGCCGGCAGCCAGCCCAGCAGTACCCCGAACACCAGTGCCATGATGGGGGCAATGACGAAGTTGGGTACGGCAATGCCGCCCAGTGCCAGGGACATCACAAAATAATCCGCCGCACTGTTGCGCTTGAGCGCGGCGATGACCCCCAGCGGCAGGCCGATGAGCAGTGCAAGGGCAATGGCGAGTCCGCCGATTTCAAGACTGACGGGAAAGCCCTGCATGATCAGCTCTGTGACCGAGAAATCCTTGTACTTGAACGAGGGGCCGAAATCGCCGTGCACCAGATTGTTCATGTAGCGCAGATACTGCATGGGCAGTGGTTCATCGAGGTGATAGACCGCTTCCAGGTTGGCTTCGATTTCCGGTGGCAACTGGCGCTCGCCATCGAACGGGCCACCCGGTGCCACGCGCATCAGGAAAAACGAAATCGTAATGACGATCAGCAGCGTAGGAATGGCAAAGGCCAGGCGTTTAAGGATGTAACTCAGCATTGATGCAGGCCTCCATGGCGGTGTGGCTCCATTGCCATGTCATTCTCCAGAGGTGGGTGGGGTGATGGAAAGAAAGCGCAGCGGGTGCTCATCCATGACGTTGCTTTCAAAGCCGTGGACCCGCGGCGAGACCAGATGGCTGGCCACGTATTCATAGATGGGCAGAACCGCATGATCGTCGAGAAGCTGCTGTTCGGCCCGGGTCAGGGCGTCAAACCGTGCCTCCGGGCTGGCAAGGGTCTCGCTTTCGCGGACGGCCTCGGTGAACGCTGCATTGGTGTAACCACTGCTTTCAGCGGCGCTGCCGCCCTGAGCCATGCTTCCGAGAAAGTCGAACGGATCGTTGACGGTGGCAATCATGCCATAGCGTGCCACATCGAATTGACCGGCATGGATGGCAGCGTAATGCACTGCCGCTTCGGAATTGTACAGGGTTGTCTCCACGCCGAGTGGTTTCCACATGGCGGCGACAGCCACAGCCACTTTTCTATGATCGTCGTTGGTGTTGTAGCGAAGCGTCAGCCTGAGCGGATGTGCCGGGCTGTAGCCGGCGTCCTTCATCAGTGCCTTCGCTTTTGAAAGCCGTTCCGGCCAGGGCGCGTCAAGCCCCGGCATGGTGGCATCCCCCTGGCCACTGACGGCGCCGGGCACGAACCGAGTGCTGGGGATCATGCCGGTTCCCAGTATCTTGTCGGTGATGATGTCGCGTCTGACGACGAGGTTCAGTGCTTCGCGTACGCGGGCGTCGGCCAGGGGGCCCTTGCGGACGTTGAACATGTAAAAGTACTCGCCTGCCCAGGGGCCCTGTTGCAGCGCCTCGGGCATGTTCGTCCTGAGCCAGTCGATCCGGCTTGAAGGAACCTGGGCCAGGGACAGGTCGATTCGGCCGCTTCGAAACCGGCGAATGGCGTCATTGGTATCTTCCAGCGGGTACATGACGACCTTGTCGAGTGCGACCGTGTCCGCGGCATAGAAGGCCGGATTCCTGTCAAGGGTCAGCCGGGACTGGGGGATCCAGTCCCCGAGGGTAAAGGCGCCACTGACCACGGTGTTTCCAGGCGTAATCCAGCGCTCTCCCCGCGTTATCACGTGCGCCGGCAGTGGGGCGGCTTCGGCCATGGCCATGGCTTCCAGAAAATAGCCGCTGGGGTGGTCCAGAGTAACCCGAAGGGTGCTTTCGTCCACGGCGTCCACTCCCAGTGATTCGGGGGGCGTCTTGCCCAGGTTGACGGCCCGGGCGTTGTGAATGGCGTAATACAGATTGGCATTCCGGTTGGCCGTGGCCGGTGTCAGCAACCGGCGGAGGCTGAAAACGGCGTCTTCGGCAGTAATCGGGGTGCCATCGGACCAGCGCGCATCACGCAGATGAAAGGTCCATACCGTGCCATCTGCCGAAACGTCCCATGAACGGGCTAGCCCGGGTATCAGCGTGCCGTCGGCAGCCACATCCACCAGCCGGTCAAACAGCGCCTTCTGGATGCGCGCGTCCCACTGGTTGTTGGATTTCTGCGGGTCAAGTGATCCCGGTTCCCCTTCATTATCCACATGCAGTGTAGCGGCCTGGCCGCTGCCGGCCGCAAGGCTCAGCAGCAGGGCAAGGACTCGGCATCGTCGCAGCGTCATGGTCAGCTCCCCCGTGGTGGTTACTGGGTGTTTTTAAAGTGCATCCAGCGCGACAGGTGGCGATTGAGGGCGTTGTCGGCAAAGCCTTCAATGTCGGGTTTAACCAGGTTACGGGACGTGTCGATGTACACCGGCAGCACGGCATAGTCGTCCAGCATCTGCTGTTCAGCCTGCTGAAGCACGTCCTGACGGGCATCCAGGTCCTGCGTGGTGGCTGCCTTCTCCATCAGCGTATCGAAGGCCTCGCTGTGATAACCGCCGTAATTCTTGACGGCATCGCTTGTTAGAATACCGAGGAAGTTGGAGGCGTCATCGAAGTCGGCAACCCAGCTGGCCCGGCCGACATCGAACTTGCCGGCGGCCAGGTCTGCGTAGTGAACGCGGCCTTCGGCATTGATCAGTTGCGTTTTGACACCCAGTGGTTTCCACATTGCAGCCAGCGCCACGGCAATGCGCTTGTTGGCTTCGGTGGTCGAATAGCGAAGCTCCAGTGTCAGCGGCTTGTCCGGTCCGTAACCGGCTTCCTCGAGCAGGCGGCGTGCGCGTGCCTGACGGGCCTTCATGTCCGGCCCCATGCCGGGCATCGAGCGGGCATCGTAATGGGCTACGCCATCAGGCACGAAACTGCTGGACGCCGTTACGGTGCCGCCCATGATGTGCCTTGCAATGACATCGCGAGCCACGGCCAGGTTGAGTGCTTCGCGGACGCGCCGGTCGGCGGTAGGGTGCCCGGGGCGCTGATTCAGGGCGAAATAGTAATTGGCCAGCTGCGGAGCAAGGTGTACTGCGCCGGGTAACTGCTCTTTCAGGGCATCAATGCGTGCCGGTGGAAAGTCGCGCACGATATCGAGTTCGCCGGAGCGAAAGCGGGTCAGGCCTGAATTGCGGTTCTCGATCGGGTAGAAGTTGACGCCCTCGAGGCTGACCGAGTCCGCATCATGGAAGTTGTCATTCCTGACAGTGGTCAGGTGATCCTGAGAGACCCATTTGACAGGAGTAAAGGCACCGTTGGTGGTGATGTGCTCCATGCTGGCCCAGTCCTTCCCGTAGCGCTTGATTACATGTGCCGGAACCGGTGAGGCGGCAATGTGTGCAAGAAGTGTGGGGAAGTAGGGCGTGGGCTGGTTCAGGTGAAACACCAGTGTATGGTCATCCGGTGTGTCGATGCCCAGCGCATCCATGGATTCCTCGCCTTTGGTAATCGGCTCGGCACCTCGGATCGGGTAGAAAAGGCTGGCGTAAACGGCGCCATTTTCAGGCATGAACAAACGGGAAAAGGCCAGTTTGAAATCCTGAGCGGTCACGGGAGCGCCGTCCGACCATTTGGCGTCATCGCGCAGGTGAAACGTCCAGCTCAGGCCGTCATCGGACACGCGCCAGTCTCTGGCAACACCGGGCACATACTGACCTTCGGGGTCCAGTGTCACCAGCCCTTCATAAATATCTCCCAGAATATCGTTTTCCCAGACACTGCCTCCGATCCGGGCGGTATCCAGTGAGGCGGGTTCGCCCTGGGTGCCGATATTCAGGGTGGCGGCCTGGACCTGGCTGAGCGACAGGCCCAGCAGGGCGGCCAGCAGCAGCGGACGACGCAGCCCGCGGCGTGACGAATAGAGCATGGGGATTACTCCTGACGTAATAAACGAGTCAAAGGGCATCGCAGCCGGAAGCGGCGTTGCCGGTAGTGTAGCGTCGTACGACAGCCAGCTCGCGGGCATATCGACTGCCCTCAATCTGCTGACACTCGATATGGGCGTTGTTGGTTGGCGCATGCAGCAGGGTGTCATCGCCGAGATACAGGCCGACGTGATCAATCCGCAGGTTTCCCTTTCGATCCGGGCGTTCAAAGAAGAGTAGATCCCCCGGTCGTTGCTGACCTGGCGTAATGGCGTCGCCGCCGAGTGCCTGGTCGCAGGCGTCGCGGGGAATTTTGATGTTTCGGCCCAGAAATACCGTGTGCGTGAAGCCGGAGCAGTCTAGCCCCAGCGGGCTGTTACCGGCCCACAGATAGCGCAGGCCCATGAACGAGCGTGCCAGATGCAAAAGGGCGTCAGGGCCATGGTCGTCAATATCGTCCAGGCGCATCAGTGCACGGGTCGGCAGGGTGCCAGACCCCAGCGGTGTCTCCACGTGAGCCGACTCTGAGGTCATGTCGCGCACCGTGAGCCGGGTCAGAAACAGCAGTGGCAGCAACGTGCCGTTGTCCAGCGCCAGCGTCGCGCCCTCCCGTGTCACTCGGTAAGGCATCCCCTGTTCGCGAGATGGTGTGGCGAGGTGCGCCATGGGCAGCCAGCCCGGGTAGCCGCGGGCTGGTACGCCGGTTGGCTGATCCAGCACCCTGACTCTGGCCCACTCTCCCTCGCGGGCGAGGACGGTCACCGGGGTGTTGAACAGGGCCTGGGTGACCAGTCGCTTGTCTTGGCACAGGCCCAGCCGGTCCTGATCGGTCATGTCATCAAGCCAGCCCGACATGTCCGGCGCAGGGGCTGTCGAGCGTCTGTCCACCGGGCGAGGAGCCCGGGGAGAGGCCCACAGGTTGGCCAGCGTTACCGCAATACGCACGCGGCTTATTCCTTGAAGCTTACCCAGCGTGAAGGGTGGTTATCCTTCACGTTGTCTTCCCAGCCCTCAAGGTCGGGATTGACCAGGTTGCGGGTCACGTAAAACAGTAGCGGTGCCACGGCGTTATCCTGCATGGCAATGGCTTCGGCGTGTTCGAGCAGTTTTTCACGAGCGGCCGGGTCGGCGGTGTTGGCGGCTTTTTTCATGTCCGCATCGAAGGCGGGGCTTGAGTAGGCGCCATAGTTGTTGCCTGCCCCGGTGGACAGCAGACTCAGGAAGTTTTCGGCGTCATCGTAATCGGCAATCCAGGCGGCACGGGCGACGTTAAAATCACCTTCGGCAATGGCCTGGTAGTGCACGGTGGCTTCAGCCTGTTGCAGCTGGGTTTTAACGCCCAGCGGCTTCCACATCGCCGCCACGGCAATCGCGATTTTCTTGTGTTCATCGCTTGAGTTGTAGCGCAGGTTCAGCGTTAGCGGGTGGTCCGGCCCGTATCCGGCGTCCTTCATCAGGGCCCTGGCACGTTTCATGCGCTCGGCCATGGGCTCGCCCTTGAAGGCTAGCGGCTGGCGGGTGTAGTTGTTCACCCCCGGTGGTACAAAGGCGTAGGCCGGCAGGAAGGTGCCGCCCATGATCTGTTTGGCCAGCACATCGCGGCGAATGGCCAGGTTGAGGGCTTCACGCACTCTGGGGTCTGCCGTCGGCTCGCCCTTGCGCTGATTGAAGACGTAATAATAATTGCCCAGCATGGGGCTCATGTGGGTGGCATCGGGAAGGTTTTCCTTCAGCCACTGATAGCGGTTGGAGGGATATTCCCGCAGGACATCAAACTGGCCTGAACGAAAGCGGGAGATCCCGGCATTCCGGTCTTCGGATGTGAAGTAATTGACGCCATCAAGCGCCACCTGGCTGACATCGTAATAGGCCGGGTTCTTTTCGGTCGTGATGCGAGACTGGGAGACCCACTGGACCGGATGAAAGGCGCCGTTGGTGGCAATGTGCTCCATCCCGGTCCAGTCCTTGCCGTACTTTTCCACCAGATGCTTCGGCTGCGGAAACGCGGTGTAGTGAGCCATCAACTGCAGGAAATAGGGGGTTGGCTGGTTAAGCGTGACCTCAAGCGTCTTGCCGTTATCGCGGGAGGCAACGCCCAGAGCGTCCAGCGGCTGCTTGCCGGTGCTGACGGCTTCGGCATTCTTGATCGGGTACAGGTTATAGGCGTACTTGGAGGCGTTGGCCGGGTTGAGCAGGTGGCGCCAGCCAAAGACAAAGTCGTCGGCGGTTACCGGCGTACCGTCGGACCACTTCGCGCCGTCTCTCATGTGAAATGTCCAGGTCAGACCATCGTCACTGGTTTCCCAGGAGGTGGCCATGCCCGGCAGCAGTTTACCGCTCGGGTTTTCCTTGACCAGCCCTTCGTAGACATCCATCAGGATGTCCGATTCCCATGTGCCACCGGAGACCTGAGAGGTATCAAAGGAGGCCAGTTCGCCGATTGCGCCGATGTTCAAGGTGCGGGCCAGTGCCGGGGTAGTGGCAAGGGCAGACGTCATGGTCAGGGTGGCAACCATGAGCCGGACAGAATTTTTCATGAAATATCCTGACAGTATTGTTTGTTGTAATAAGGACAGTTCGGACCTTTTTGAGCATCTGAAGGTCGCTGAGAGCAAAGCTGACCATAGCGTCAGGAATGATGGATTGTCTACTGCGGCGAGTGGACCGGCCATTAAAAAACAAGTGTTTTCTACTGTTTTCGTCTGAGGCGGCGGTTGGGACTCAGCATGCTCCAGGGGGATATTGGCGTGGCGCTGTGGCTGTAAATGGCATATATCAATAGGGCGGCCTGCATTTTCGGGCCGTCGGAGGCAATGATTCAGCGTCGCGGTATTTCGGGTTGACAGGCCCTGCCGGTCGCGGGTCTTCGAGGCACTGCCTGCTCTTGTCCAGAACAAAACAAAAACGTGGCATGAGAGCCATTACAGGGGGTACGCAGTATGTCTGATGTACTTGCATTGGAGCAGTATGAACCCTATGCCGGTTTTTTTGATGAACTGGTGGAAACACGGGGAACGCCTCGGCCGCATGCGTTGCCGATTGCCCGGTTCATCGCCGAGCAGGGTGGGTCGGCACTGGTCGAACGGCAGCAGTTACTGGATGACACCATTCGTGCGATGGGGGTGTCCTTTACGGTCTACTCCGACAGTCAGAACATCGACAGGTCCTGGCCGCTGGATGTCGTACCTCGGACCATCCCTTCCGGGTTATGGAAACGTACCAGCGATGGACTCAAGCAGCGTCTCGAAGCGCTGAACCTGTTCATCAATGACCTGTACAACGATCAGCGTATCCTCAAGGCCGGTGTGGTGCCCGCCAGTCTGGTTCACGAATCAAGGAACTTCCTCGCCCCCTGCCAGGGTATTACGCCGCCTCATGGCGTGTGGGCCCATATCTGCGGCACGGATCTGGTGCGTGATGAGACCGGTCAGTTTCTGGTGCTGGAAGATAATCTGAGGGTGCCTTCCGGGGTCTCGTTCATGCTGGAAAACCGCACGGTCATGAAGCGCGTCTTTCCGGAGCTTTTTGCCCGTTCGACCATCTCGCCGGTGGATGATTATCCCCGCCAGCTCTGGAGCATGCTGGCCTCGCTTTCGCCCCGCCCGGACGATACGCCGGTGATCGTGATCCTGACACCGGGTATCTATAACTCGGCCTATTTCGAGCACAGCTATCTGGCACAGCAGATGGGCTGTTATCTGGCCGAAAACACGGACCTTCTGGTTGAAAATGACACGGTGTACCTGAAGACCCTGCGTGGCAATCGGCGGGTGGATGTCATTTATCGTCGGGTCGATGACGTGTTCATTGACCCGGACGTGTTTCGTCCGGATTCCGTGCTGGGCGTTCGCGGCCTGATGGGCGCCTGGCGTGCCGGTCGGGTGGCCATTGCCAACGCGCCGGGCTCCGGTGTGGCTGATGACAAGGTCATTTATGCGTTCGTGCCGGAGATCATCAAGTACTACCTCGGTGAAGCCCCACTGATTGATAACGTTCCCACGTTCCTGTGCATGGATGACAAGGAGCGCGAGCATGTGCTGGCCAATCTTGATTCTCTGGTGGTCAAGCCTGCCAATGAATCCGGTGGGTATGGCATTTTGATCGGTCCGCGCTCTACCGAGCAGGAGCGGGCTGAATTTGCCGAAGCGATCAAGGCTGCGCCGCGAAACTTCATCGCCCAGCCGACCCTTAACCTGTCCACCAGTCCTACCTTGTGCGATGGCCAGCTGGAGCCACGGCATCTGGACCTTCGTCCCTTCGTACTTCAGGGCGCCGAGCTTTACTGCACCACCGGCGGGCTGAGTCGTGTCGCGCTGCGCCGCGGCTCGCTGGTCGTCAACTCTTCACAGGGTGGCGGCAGCAAGGATACCTGGATAATCAACGACGAGGGCTGACCCATGCTGGCAAGAGTGGCTGAAAATGTGTACTGGATGGGACGTTATCTTGAACGCATCGATGATACGGCGCGCCTGATCAATGCCACCACCCATATTCTGATCGATTCACACCGGGATACCGGCTTCAGCTGGCCGGTGCTGGTGGATGTGCTGGGTGAGGACAGTGAGCGGTTCATCAAGGAGGAACACAGCGCCAGCGAACGTGCCGTGATGCATTGTCTGATTGCGGCGGAAAACAGCACCGCCTCCATTCGTTATTCCTGCTCGCAGCTACGCTTCAATGCCCGCTGCGTGCGTGAGGTGATCCCGCGGGATATATGGGAGGAGCTCAACGGGCTTAACCTTTTCATGCAGGAGCAGTGCCTGCATGCCTCCAACCGGCACAAGCGCTATACCCTGATGGTGGAAGTGATTCGTCGCTGTCAGATGGTCATCGGGGTCATGGATGGCACCATGCTTCGCGATGATGCCTATCATCTCTTCAACATCGGTCGGTTGCTTGAGCGGGCGGACATGACCTCACGAATCATGGATATTCTGATTCTGCATCAACTGCTGCCGGCATCGGGCCCGAGGGGGCAGCGAGGCATTCAGTGGCATGCGGTACTCAACGCCCTGGGGGGTGTTGAGTCCTACCAGCGTTATGTGACTCGAGAGGATGAGCGGTCGGATGTGATCGATTTTCTGATGTCCTGCCGCGTCTTTCCGCGATCGATCAGTTATTGCCTGGACAGGGTACGGGAAGAGGCTGCCTTTCTGCCCCACAACGATTCGCTCTTGGCGACACTGGAGGCGCTGCGCCGGCAGATGGACGATCAGGACCTGGCCGTTCTCGATGTTGAGGGACTGCATGCCCTGATCGATACCCTGCAATCCGGATTGAATGACATTCACACGGTATTGATGTCTGATGCACTCAGGTTATCCGTGGCGTAACGGACAGGCACGCGTGCCTGTTCTGCGCGCCTGCCTCCCTCCATTGAGAACACGTAATGAGTGATGATGCCGGCGTCTGCCTCGATACACTGACACGTCTTCGACAGGCCTATGAGGCTGGGGTCGGGGGCAGGGATGAATGGGTGTCCTGCGGCGATGCATCGGACTGGACCAGCATACTGGGATGGCTGGCAGGCCAGGATGCAGACACACTCGATAATCTTTCTACCGACATGAAGGATCAGCTGCGGGAATACGGCGCAGCGTTCAACCCTCGTTTCGAACAGCACCGTAGCCTCGACCTGCTTCCCTGGGTTATGGATGCCACTGACTGGCAAACGCTCGAGGCCGGTCTGGTGCAGCGCAGACAGGTGCTGTCTGCTGTCTTGCGGGACCTTTACGGTGAGCAGCGATTATTGAAGGAAGGTGTATTGCCCCCCGACATGTTGTTTCGCAATGCCGGGTACATGCTGCCGTGCCATGAGCTTCTGGATGAAGACAGCGAGTGGCTGGTTCAGCTTAATTGTGATGTCGGGCGGGATGCGCAGGGCCGTTGGTGTGCCTATGGTGACAGCACGCTGTCGCCTGGCGGTCTGGGGTATGCTCTCGAGAATCGTCTGGCCCTGACCCAGGTCGTACCCGAGCTGTCCGGTCGCTTTCAAAAACGGCGGCTGGCCGGCTTTTTCAAACAGCTTCAAAAGACTCTGGCACCGGCCGGGGCCTATACCGCCGAGCCCCTGATCGGGCTGCTGACTCGCAACTATCGGGACCAGCAGTACCTCGAACACGCCTTTCTGGCCAACTACCTGGATATTGCACTCGTTCATGGCTCCGACCTGATGTACAAGGACGGTCGGCTGTGGCTCAAGACCTTGAGTGGCCTGCAGCCGATGGATGGTCTGATGCGGTATCTGCCGGATGCGTTGAGTGATCCGCTGGAGCTTGATGGCGACGGGATCGGCAGTGCCGGTCTGTTGCAGGCCATTCGTCAGGGCCTGCTGGTCTGCTGTAACCCCCCGGGAGTCGGGGTGATTGACAGTGGTGCACTACTGCCGTTCATGGCCGAGTCATGCGCGGCCCTGCTGGGAGAACCGCTGTTGTTACCGACCGTTCCGGCCTGGTGGTGCGGTGAGCCGACCTCGCTGGCAACGGTCATGGGACGGCTTGATGATGTGATTCTCCATGACCTGGTAGTCCCGGGCGCGCCCGTGGCCGTGGGGCTGCTTGATAGCGACGAGCGCATGGAATGGCTGGCACGGCTGCAGGCCGATCCGGGGCGGTACGTGGCACGTCAGGCCCTGCCCCTGAGTACGGTGCCGGTCTGGCAGGACAGTACGCTGCAGTCCCGGCATGCAGTGCTTCGCAGCTTTGTGCTGTTCGGCGAGCAGGGCGATATGGTGTTGCCCGGCGGGCTGGCCCGGTGCGGTGAGGATGCGCTCGAGCTGCAGCACGGACTGGACGCCCCTTTCGTGGGCAAGGATGTCTGGCTGCCCAGTGAGATCGAACAGCGCATCAGTCTCCTGCAAAGCGCCATGAGCCGGGTGCGCCTGTCACGCAAGGCGGGTCTGCTACCCAGCCGGGTAGCGGATCATCTGTTCTGGATGGGGCGCTACAGCGAGCGGCTCAATCTGGCCTGCCGAGCGCTCAGGGCAGCGTTGCCGCTGGTCAGTACCGTGGCCCGTGAAGACCAGGTGCGAGTGCTGTCTCCCATGGTGGAATTTGCCTGCACGATCAACGGTGGTCACTTCACGCCTACCGCTTCGGAAGATGAGGTGATCGCCCAGCTGGTCAGTCTGTTTGATCGCGACCGCCCGGACGGGCTGTTATCACTGATGCAGTCTCTGATCATGAACGCCCAGTCGGTGCGGGAGTATTTCAGCGAGGATACCTGGTATGTGCTGGAGCGCCTGCAGAATGCAATGAACAGCTTTCCGGCGCAGGGCTCCACCTCCCGGATGGTACGTGCCCTGGACAACGTCATTTTGCTGCAGTCCGCCATTTACGGCCTTAACAATGAAACCATGAGCCGCACGCAGACGCTGCGTTTCATGGATATCGGTCAGCATCTTGAGCGCGCCCTCAAGACCACCGCCATGCTTGAAAAGGTGTTCGTGACTCACCCGGTACCGCCTGCGATGCTGATGGAGGTTGTGCTTCGCATGGCGGATACCCTGATGACCTATCGTCGCCGGTACCGCTCTGAACTGCACCCGATAGCGATCATCGATCTGCTGCTGCTGGATGAGGGCACTCCCAGGTCGGTGGGGTATCAGTGCAAGCGGTTGCGGCGTCAGGTGCATGATCTGCCTGAGCGGGATTCCAACATGCCGGGCCTTAACGCTGAGCAGCGTCTGATGGTTGAACTGGTGTCCATCCTGCAGCTGGTGGATACCGATGAGCTGATGAACGAGCAGGGAGAGCCTGCCGAGCCGCTTGTCGAGCTGATGCGCCGGGTGCAGACACTGCTGGCTCAGCTGTCGGATGCGATTACGCTGGCCTATTTCAATCATACTGATATTCCCCGGCCCATTGACCGGTACGAGGGGTGAGCCATGCGTTATCGAATCAGCCATCTGACGCGATACCGCTATGGACTGGATGTCGCCAACTGTTACAACCTGGGGTGCATGTCCCCGCGGGCTCTGCCCTGGCAAAGGGTGGATTCATCGCACATGGATGTCTCGCCGATGCCCGGTACCATGGAGCAGCGGCTGGATTTCTTTGGCAATCGGCATGTTTTTTTTCACGTCAACGAGCTGCATGATGCCCTGAGCGTCAGCGTCGTCAGTGAGGTTGAGGTGTTGCCGCGCCCGACAGAAGATCGTCTGGGGGAGTCCATGCCATGGGAGACGCTGCTGGTCTGGCTCGAGACGGCTCGAGATGCCCGAGGGCTGCAGGCACGACTACTCCGTACGCCGACGCGAATGACCCCGGTGGACCCGGTGCTCAAGGCGTTCGCTCAGGATGTCTTTGCGCCGGGAATGCCGGTGCTGGAAGGCGCCTGGCGGCTGTGCCACCGCATTTTCAACGAGTTCAGATATGACCCGGGCTTTACGACACTGGCAACGCCCGTGCACACCGTGCTGCGGCAAAAGCGGGGGGTATGCCAGGACTTTGCTCAGCTGGCGATCAGTGCATTGCGTTCGATGGGCATTCCGGCCAGTTACGTCAGTGGCTATCTTGAAACCGTGCCACCGCCGGGTCAGCCGCGCATGATCGGGGCTGATGCCTCACATGCCTGGTTCAGCGTATTTGATCCCGTGGTGGGGTGGGTTGATTTTGATCCTACCAACAACATGGTGCCTGGTGAGCGCCATGTTACCGTAGCCTTCGGGCGCGATTACGCGGACGTGGTGCCCCTGAAGGGGCTGATGAGTGGCGGCGGCGCCCATGAGCTGATCGTTGAAGTCGATGTCATGCCGCTCTCGCACTGAAAAAAAGGCCGGTCCGTGACAGGCCGGCCCGCAGAAGGATATTTTACTTATCCTTCAGTGACATCCAGCGGGAAGGGTGAATGTCGAGTGCATTGTTGTTCCAGCCGTCGAGGTCAGGCGTTACCAGATTGCGCGAACTGTAGGTATAGATCGGCGTCAGGGGGTACTCCGCCAGGGCCAGTTTCTCGGCGCGCTCCATCAGGCTCTCACGCGCGTCAGCGTCCTGCTCGGTATCCGACCTGGCCATCAGCGACTGGTATTCGGTGTTTTGATAGTTTCCGTAGTTATTGGATTTTTGCAGCAGAAGCTGCAGAAAGTTCTGTGCATCATCAATGCTTGAGATCCAGGCGGCGCGAGCCACTTCAAAATTGCCTGCCATCAGGTCGGCGTAGTGCACGTTGGCTTCCGTATTGCGAAGCTCGGCATTGACGCCGAGAGGCTTCCACATGGCCGCCACTGCAACTGCAATGCGCTTGTGCTCGTCGCCCGAGTTGTAGCGAAGGGTCAGTCTCAGGGGATGGTCGGGGCCGTAGCCGGCTTCCTTCATCAGTGCTCTGGCGGTATCGAGACGCTCTTCATAGGGGGCATCCAGGCCCGGCTGGGATTGTGCGTTGTAATGTGCGGTGCCCGGCGGTACCAGTGTGGTGGCCGGCGTTACGGCGCCATCCAGCAGTTTTTCGGCGATCACTTTCCGGTTGATGGCAAGGCTCAGTGCCTTGCGCACGCGCACGTCCGTGACCGGAGAGCCGTCTTTCAGGTTATAGACGTAGTAGTAGGTGCCCAGCGACGGAAAGAGGTGGGTGGCCTGAGGAAGGTTCTTTTTGAGCCACTGATATCGGGACGCCGGGAAGTCACGCAGAATATCCAGCTCGCCGGCCCGGAAGCGCTGGATGCCGGCGTTCTTGTCTTCCATCGGGAAGTAATCAACTCCGTCGAGGCTGACGGCATCGGCATCGTGAAAATGCGTGTTCTTGACGGTGGTCAGCTCGGAGTGCGAGACCCATTTGGTGGGGGTGAAGGCACCGTTGGTCACGATATGACCAATATCACTCCATGTGTCGCCGTACTCCTTCACCAGATGTGCCGGAATCGGATAGCCGATCGGCAGCACCAGCGACTTGAAGAAGTAGGCCGTGGGTTCATTGAGAGTAATGGTCAGCGTGCGACCATCCTTGCTGGCGGTGGCGCCAAGCTGGTCTACCGGCATTTTTCCGCCGTTGATGGCCTGGGCATTCTTGATCGGATACAGGCGCTGGGCATAGTTTGCCGCGGTTTTCGGGTCGAGCTGATGGCGTAGTCCGGCCACGAAATCGTTGGCGGTCACCGGCGTGCCGTCTGACCACCTGGCGTCACCACGCAGCGTGAATGTCCATATCGTACCGTCATCGCTGACGTTCCAGCTTTCGGCAACGCCTGGAATGATGTCCCCCTCTGAACTGACCGAGACCAGCCCCTCATAGATATCCCGCAGAATATCTTCTTCCCAGACTCCACCGGTAATCTTGGCCGGGTCCAGTGAGGCCGGATCGCCACTGATGCCTACATTCAGGGTATCGGCGAAGGCAAACGGGGCCGCGCCCAGCCCGAGGGTGAGGGCGGTGGCGCGATAAAACGTGCGTGGCTGCATGGTGGCTTCCTTGCGTGCTGATAGAGTTATGCTGCTTATATAAGCCTATTCTGCGATGCTTTTCGAGTCGTGGCGTTGTTATCGCAGCGGATGACGTACTGCATCGGGGTTGGCTACAATGGACGTTTTGCACACGGGGCTGCCCGGGTGCGTCTGTCATCACAAGAGATCATTCATGCAAGAGCTCAACCCGATTCATCTGACACTCAAGGACCTGTCCGAGCGGACAGACGTCCTGAGGGGGTATCTTTGACTATGCCGAGAAGAAGGACCGGCTGGAAGAGGTAACCCGCGAACTGGAAAACCCCAATGTCTGGAATGATCCGGACTACGCCCAGAAACTGGGGCGCGAGCGGTCCCAGCTCGATAACGTGGTATCGACCCTTGATGCGTTGACCCAGGGCGTGACAGACAACGAGGAACTGCTCGAGCTGGCTGTCATGGAAGATGACGAGGACACCGTTGAAGAGGTCAAGGCCGAACTGGCTCGCCTTGATGATCAGCTTGAGAAGCTCGAGTTTCGGCGCATGTTCTCCGGCGAAATGGATCCGAACAACGCCTACCTTGATATCCAGGCCGGCTCCGGTGGTACCGAAGCGCAGGACTGGGGCAACATCCTGCTGCGCATGTACCTGCGATGGGCCGAGCACCATGGCTTTACCGCTGAAATCGTCGAGCTGTCTGCCGGTGAAGTCGCCGGGATCAAGTCGGCCACGATCCACATCCAGGGTGAATATGCCTTTGGCTGGCTGCGGACCGAAACCGGGGTGCATCGTCTGGTGCGCAAGAGCCCGTTCGACTCCGGTGGTCGCCGTCATACCTCGTTTGCTTCCGTATTCCTGTCCCCGGAAGTCGATGACAGCTTCGAGGTGGATATCAATCCCTCGGACCTGCGTGTCGATACCTACCGCTCCAGCGGCGCCGGGGGCCAGCACGTCAATACCACCGATTCCGCCGTGCGTATTACCCACGAGCCGTCCGGCATCGTGGTGTCATGCCAGAACCAGCGCAGCCAGCATGCCAACCGTGACTTCGCCATGAAACAGCTGAAGGCGAAACTGTGGGAACTCGAAATGCAAAAGCGCAACGAGGCGAAGCAGGAAGCGGAAGACAGCAAGTCCGATATCGGCTGGGGCAGCCAGATTCGTTCCTATGTACTGGATGACCAGCGCATCAAGGACCTTCGGACCAATGTGCAGTCGAGCAACTGCGAAAAGGTGCTCGACGGCGATCTGGATCAATTTATCGTGGCAAGCCTCAAGCAGGGGCTGTAAGCCGGCGTTTCGCTCATCATAGGATAGACCATGTCAGAACAGGACACATCACTCGACGGCCAGGATGACAATCACCTGATCGCAGAGCGCCGCGCCAAGCTGACCGCGCGCCGTGAACAGGCGGCTGCCACCGGCCGCAGCGCCTTTCCGAACGATATCGATCGTGAGGATCTGGCGGCTGACCTGCAGGCCGAGCTCGGTGAACTCGACAAGCCGGCACTGGAGGAGCGGGATCGTCACGCAAAGGTTGCCGGACGCATCATGCGAAAGCGCGGCCCGTTCATCGTGATTCAGGATGTTTCCGGCCAGATTCAGCTGTATGTCGACAAGAAGGGCCTTCCGGCCGACGTACTTGATGACATCAAGGGCTGGGATATCGGCGACATCGTCTATGGCCACGGGCCGGTGCACAAGTCCGGCAAGGGCGACTTGTACGTGATGATGAAGGAGGCGCGCCTTCTGACCAAGAGCCTGCGCCCGTTGCCGGACAAGTTTCACGGCCTGACCGATCAGGAGGCGCGCTATCGCCAGCGCTACGTTGACCTGATCATGAATCCCGAAGTGCGGGATACCTTCCGTATTCGCGCGGGTGTGATCGCTGCCATTCGCCGCTTTTTCAACGAGCGGGCCTTCATGGAAGTGGAAACGCCGATGCTGCAGCCCATTCCTGGCGGTGCCACGGCGCGTCCGTTCATTACGCATCACAATGCGCTTGATATCGACATGTATCTGCGTATTGCGCCCGAGCTTTATCTCAAGCGGCTGGTGGTCGGCGGGTTTGAGCGGGTCTTTGAAATCAACCGCAATTTCCGTAACGAAGGGCTTTCCACTCGGCACAACCCCGAATTCACCATGCTTGAATTCTACTGGGCCTATGCCGATTACACGGCACTGATCGATCTGACCGAAACCCTGTTGCGGGATGTTGCGCAACAGGTGCTGGGGTCAACCACGGTCGAGTATCAGGGCACGTCCTATGACCTGGCCGAGCCGTTTGATCGCATGAGCATGCGTGAATCGATCATTCGCTATGGCGAGAATATTACCGAGGCGGACCTGGCCTCGTTTGAGGCGGCCAGCGCGCTGGCCGGGCGGCTGGGTATCGAGGTCAAGACCGGCTGGGGGCTGGGCAAGCTTCAGACGGAAATCTTCGAGGAAGTGGCCGAGCACCGGCTGGACCGGCCAACCTTCATTACCGAGTACCCGGCCGAGGTCAGCCCGCTGGCACGTCGCAGCGATGCCGACCCCTTCGTGACCGACCGGTTCGAGTTCTTTATTGCCGGGCGCGAGATTGCCAACGGTTTCTCCGAGCTCAACGATGCCGAGGACCAGGCCGAGCGCTTTCAGGCGCAGGTGGCAGAGAAGGATGCCGGAGATGTCGAGGCAATGTATTACGATGCCGATTACGTTCAGGCACTCGAATATGGCATGCCGCCGACAGCAGGCGAGGGCATTGGCATAGACCGTCTGGTCATGTTCCTGGCCGATGCGCCTTCGATCCGGGATGTGCTTCTGTTCCCCGCCATGCGGCCTCGCCAGGGCTGAAAGGGCGTGGGCGCGCAGTAGTTTCAGCAGGGCAGTCCGTAAATGGCTGCCCTGTTTACGTTGATGGCCTTGGACGCCGCCCGGTCGAGCGCGCATAATGGGCGTCACTTACGTGCATGACCTGACAAGGAGAGCACCATGAAACTGGTGAATCGTTCCGCCCTGAGTGTCAGCCCGACGCAGGCCTTTGTTGACTGGATCAACTCGCTGGAAGCCACCGACGGCGATGACGATCTGATGCTCAAGGACATTGAGCAGGAAAGCACGGTTTATCTGATTCCCGAGATGGATACCGAAGATGCGCTGCATGCCTATGTACGCGAGCGGTACAGCGATATTCTCGAGAATGAGCTGAGTGCCTGGGAAGAGGATGCGCAGCAATGGCCCGCTCCACGCAACTGGGCGCTGTTTCAGGAATTCATTCAGTATCAGTTGAGCTATCTGGCGCTGGATCTTGAGGCAGATACGCCGCTTGACAGCGATGAGATGGGCGAAGACTTTGTATCCAGCGAGGAAGATGACTAGGATACCGTTCCCTGAACGCAAATGAGAAACGGTATTACGTGAAGCATCTGCTTTCTTCCCGTCACGACGATGACGGCTACCCCCCCAAACCACGCGCGATGGCCATGGCAGCACTCATGCTGTGCTCTCTCATGGCCGTTCTCGATACCAACATCGTCAATGTGGCCTTGCCAACCATTGCCGATGCCCTGTCCATCTCGTCGTCGGATGCGATCTGGGTCGTCAATATCTACCAGCTTGCCGGTGCCTGCGCGATTCTGACCTTTGCTGCGCTCAGCTACCGTATTGGGGCGCGGCGCATTTATATTTCCGGTCTGGTGGTGTTCATCGTGACATCGCTGGGATGTGCCTGGTCGCCCTCCCTGTCATGGCTGGTGTTTTTTCGCTGCTTTCAGGGGCTGGGTGCCGCTGCCATGATGAGCCTCGGCCCGGCGCTTTATCGGATGGTCTTTCCCTCGCGATTGCTGGGAAGCGCCATGGGGTTTTCGGCCATGATTGTTGCCACCGGTATAGCTACCGGGCCAACGCTTGGTGGATTGCTGCTGGCGGTTGGTGACTGGCCGCTGCTCTTTTTGATCAATGTACCCGTGGGGATGGTCGCGCTGGTGCTTACATGGCGGTACCTGCCCGTGACTCCGGGAAGCAGGATAGCGTTTGATGGCTGGGGCGCGGTGTGGTCCGGACTGATGTTCGGTGGTCTGGTGGTCGGTGTGGATGAGCTTCGCTCGGCAGAGGGAAGCCGGTGGATGCTGTGGCTTGTGCTGGGGGTCGTGTCCGCAGTGCTGTTTATTCGCCGCCAGCAGCGATTCGACAATCCGCTGTTACCGCTGGATATTTTCAGATCCAGCCGCTTTTCGATGGCGGCGGTTACTTCATTCTTTGCCTGGGTGGGGCAGGCCAGCGCGTTCTTGAGCGTGCCTTTTCTGCTGCAGGGCGCCCTGGGGTATTCTCCACTGGCCTCGGCATTGCTGTTTACCCCTTGGCCGTTGGCGATCATGCTCTCCGCCCCTCGGGCCGGGCGACTGGCTGACCGTTTTTCGCCGCCGCTGATCTGTACCATCGGCATGATGATCTTTATTCTGGGCGTTATCTCACTGGCCCTGCTTGAATCCGGCGCCGGCTGGCTCGACGTGGCATGGCGGACAGCACTTTGCGGGCTGGGCTTCGGATTTTATCAATCACCGAATAATCGGGAACTGATGGGTAGCCTGCCGCGCCAGTTCAGTGGTACTGCTGCGGGAGTGATGGCGAGTGTCAGAACCTTCGGGCAATCCCTGGGGGCGGCGCTGGTCGCGCTGGCGCTGTCGGGTGGCCTGCTGGCGATGGCCGGTGGCGAGCCTGTAGTGCTGGCCCTTCGAGTGGCGGTTGCAAGTGCTGTAATCGCGCTGGTACTGAGTGCCCTGCGGCTCAGGGCCCCGCGCGAATAAGACGGGCAGGGATGCCTCGCAGTGATGTTGATTGAACGTGACAACAAGAGGTGATCCATGAGCATTCAAGAGATTATTGAACAGAAGCTGGCTGAACTTGACCCTTCCGTATTGAAGGTCGAGAACGAAAGCCACAAGCACAGCGTGCCGCCCAATTCAGAAACCCACTTCAAGGTCACGCTGGTCTCGGCGGCCTTTGAGCAGTTCAGTCAGGTCAAGCGTCATCAGCGTATCTACGGCATGCTGGCCGACGAGCTTGCCGGGCCGGTGCATGCGCTGGCCCTGCACCTGTATACGCCGGAAGAATGGGAGGCTCGAGGTAAAACGCGACCTGACTCACCCAACTGCCTTGGCGGCGGCGAGTAAGCATTCTGCATGGTTTCTGAATTTTACCGCCGCCAGTACCTTGAGGCGATGGGGCTGCCGATGTGGGAAGCGCGCTATCAACTGCCCCATGCGATGCCGACCCCAGTGTGCGACTGGCCTGAAAAGCCGGCTGTTGCGCCGCAGCCGGGCACCCGCGGAATGGCGGCGTTGCGTGATGCGGCCGCGCCGGTATCTGAATCTGCTGCTGCGACAACTCCGCCGGACAGTGCTACGGCCGAGTCGGTAGTATCGGCGCGCGCGCTGCTGGACGATATTCGAACATCGACGGACAGCTCGCCTGCATCTGCAGAAAGGCCGGCTGCTGCTCGGGAAGTTGAGTCATCCGCTGCTGACCCGGTGGTGGATACCGTGCCTCAGGAAGTGCGCTTTACATGGGCGGTAGCGGCACTGGAAGGGCGCTGGCTGGTGGTGGTGCCTGGTCGGGCACTCGGTACGGAGGCTCAGGCGCTGTTGAAGGCATTGCTGGTGGCCTGTCGCATTACGCCAGGGCACTGGCCGGTCTTTGAGCAGCTGGGCTGGCCAATGATTGAAGGGCTGCCCAGTCCGGCACCGCTTGATGAAGCGCGCGAGGGGGTGAAGGCCTTTCTTTCAGGACGCAGGGGGCGTGGCTGGGTACCCGAGCGCGTTATGGTGTTTGGTCAGGATGAGCAGGTGGCATCCGTCCTGAAGATCGAGGACGGCGAAAGCCACCTTCTCGGCCTGCCCGTCTGGCAGGGGCCTGCCCTGGAGGACATGCTGGGTGAATGGACGCAGAAGCGTCGCCTCTGGCCACGGCTGGCCGAATGGCACACCTGGTGGCACGGGGAGGCATCCGGCGCGGCATGATATTGCATGAAGACATGATTCAGCCTCTGACACTGGATGCACTTGATGCGTTGGTTACGCTCGACAGACTGAGTCACCAGGGCGGCTGGTCCCGGGTTCAGTTTCTGCGTGGGCTGGGAAGTCCGGATAACCTACTGTGTGGTATGTGGCAGGATGAGGTGCTGGCAGGGGTTGTCGTGCTGGGCTGGCAGCCCTTTGATGCAGAACTTGAACTGATCATGGTGGCGCCCGATGTGCGCCGGCAGGGCATTGCCCGACTGCTTGTTCAGACGGCAATAACCCGGTCCGCGGCGCTGGGCAAGGAGCGGTTGCTGCTGGAGGTCAGAGCCGGCAATCAGGCGGCCATTTCATTGTATGAAGGGATGGGGTTTGTTCGCGACGGCGTGCGTCCCGGGTATTATCCCTGCGCCGGAGGGCAGCGCGAGGATGCTGTACTGATGTCGTACCCGCTGCTCACAGATACGACATCGGCCTGACTCGCGGCGTTTGATGGGGCCGGATATCAGGATGCCTGGCTGGCGTCATCAGTTAAATCGCTGAAGCGTGCCAGAATGCCGTTAAGACGACTTTCCCACTGTGTACGTTCGTTCTTGAGCTGCTCGTTTTCCTGACGCAGTTCTTCAACTTCCATACGCAGCATCTCGATCGTATCAACGGCCGTGCTGACTTTCTGTTCCAGCTTGTCAAACAATTCATTACTCATTCGTTCACGTCTCCTGGTCGTCCTTTTTCACCCTGACGCACCGCGTCGGTCGAAAGACTACGCGCCCACTCAGGTCTCGGCAAGAGCTGAACGGCGGTAAAGCCTTGCGTGGCTCTCTCCGGCGCGTGCTTCACGGTGTAGCCGCCAGGTGGCAGGCACCTCGGGAAGCAGGGTGGCTTCCGTCTCGAGATAGATCCATGCTTCTGATGCCAGCCAGCCCTGTTGCTCCAGCAGGCTACAGCTGGGTGCGGCCAGATCACGGTTGAAGGGCGGGTCCAGAAAGATGATGTCAAACGGCGCTGCAGGCGCAGTGGCAAGCGCTATCAGGGCATCCTGGCGCAACAGGGTGGCCGTAGCACTCAGCGTTGCCAGATTATCAGCCAGTTGATCGGCTGCAATGCGGTCCTGTTCGATGAAGGAAAGCGTAGTGGCGCCTCGCGAGAGTGCCTCGAGCCCCAGTGCGCCTGTGCCTGCAAAGGCATCCAGTACCCTGGCACCATGTACGGAGCTGCCTAGCCAGTTAAACAGGGTTTCGCGTACGCGATCCGGGGTGGGTCTCAGGCCGGGGCGATCTGGCACCGGCAACTGTCGGCGACGATGAATACCGCCAATCAGGCGAAGCTTGCCTGGGGGGCGTTTGGTGCGTGAAGAGGAGGTTGGGGGTCGGCGTCTTGTCATGGCGTGGATTGTACCCGTCGCGTGACGGGAGTGGTAGGATGAGCAGGCATGTGTCGGGAGCCCCCGATCGGAATTTTCGGACTTCGTCAGGCCAGCCGGCAGGGCAGCGCGGCCGGTTCAGGGCTAAGGTGTGACGGGTCGTCAACAAAAGATACAGCCAACATGTTCGGTTTTTTCAAACGCAAGAAACAAAAGCAGCAGGAACAGCACGAGCAGGATGTTCAGGATCAGGCGCAACGTGACGCCGAGGCTGCCGAGCAGTCCAGCGAGGAGCCTGCCCACGACAGCGTCCGGAAGGATGATACCGTTGCATCACCCGCAGCGCGGCACCATGACACGTCATGGGAAGAGGCGCTGAAGGATGCCAGGTCACCTGCGCCTGATGAATCTGCCCCCCCGGCCATCGACGAGCCTGAGCCCCCGGTGGAAACGCCACCGGTGGAAGAGCCGCCCGTCGAAGCCCCGCCGGTCAGGGAGCCCGAACATCATGCTCGAATAGCTCCCGAAAAGGGTGATGAAGCCTTGTCACCTCCTGAGGTCCCGGAGCAGCCTGTTTCGGAACCGGAACCGGAACCGGAACCGGAACCGGAACCTGCTCCCGAACCCGCGCCGGTCGTGTCGTCATCTCCCCGAGTGGATGACCTGCCGGCCATGTTTGATCCAGTCGAAACGGCCATGGAAGCTGATCCTTCCGAAACCGTCGAGCGCAAGGGCTGGTTCTCGCGTGTGCGTCAGGGACTGGGCAAGACCCGCAGCAACCTGACCGGGGGGCTTGCGACGCTGCTGCTCGGCAAGAAGCAGATTGACGATGATCTCCTGGAAGAGCTCGAAACACGGCTTTTGATGGCCGATGTGGGTATCGAGGCAACGACCGAGATCATGGATAACCTTTCCGAGCGGGTGTCGCGCCGGGAGCTCAATGATGCCGAAAACCTGTACAAGGCGCTGCAGGAGGAGCTGACTACCGTTCTGACGCCGGTGGCCCGGCCGCTCCGCCTGCCTGAAAAGGGGCAGGGGCCGTTTGTTATTCTGATGGTCGGAGTCAATGGGGTAGGCAAGACCACAACCATCGGCAAGTTGACCAGGCGCTATCAGGCCCAGGGGCGCAGCGTCATGCTGGCGGCCGGTGATACATTCCGTGCCGCCGCCGTAGAGCAGCTCAAGGTCTGGGGGGAGCGCAACAGTGTGCCGGTCATCGCTCAGCATACCGGTGCTGACAGTGCATCGGTGATTTATGACGGTGTGGCGGCGGCGAAGGCGCGGGGCGTGGATGTTCTGATTGCCGACACGGCCGGCCGGTTGCACAACAAGTCTCATCTGATGGAAGAGCTCAAGAAAGTGCAACGTGTCATGGCCAAGCTTGATGCCACGGCGCCGCATGAAGTCATGCTGGTGCTGGATGCCGGAACGGGGCAGAACGCCATCAGTCAGGCTGAAACCTTCAATGAGGCCATTCCGGTAACCGGAATTACGCTGACCAAGCTCGATGGCACGGCCAAGGGTGGGGTTATCTTTGCGCTGGCGAAACAGTTGGGTATCCCGATCCGTTACATCGGGGTGGGTGAAAGTCTGGATGACCTTCGTCCCTTCAAGGCTGACGATTTTGTGCAGGCCCTGTTTACTCAAGATGATCGCGAGTCATAGCCGATGATTGCCTTCGAACACGTAGGGAAGCGTTATGGAGGCCGTTTCGAGGCATTGGCGGATGTTAATTTTCGCCTGTCTCGAGGGGAGATGGTGTTTCTCACCGGGCATTCCGGAGCAGGGAAAAGCTCGGTATTGAAGTTGCTGACCTGCCTTGAGCGTCCCTCTCGTGGTCGTATTGTTGTTGCAGGTCATGATCTGGGGCAACTGGGAAGCGTCCGCATTCCCTTTTATCGCCGCCAGATCGGCGTGGTATTCCAGAACCATCAGCTGCTGTTTGATCGTACGGTCTTTGACAATGTGGCGTTGCCATTGTTGATTCAGGGAATGCCGGCCTCGGATGTTGCTCGCCGGGTTCGGGCTGCGCTTGACAAGGTCGGGTTGCTTCATCGGGAGCGAGCATTGCCGATTGAGCTGTCCGGCGGTGAGCAGCAGCGTATCGGTATCGCACGGGCCGTGGTTCACAAGCCGGCATTGCTGCTGGCGGATGAGCCGACCGGTAACCTGGATCCCCAGCTTTCTGCCGATATCATGCGCCTGTTCGAGGATTTCAACCGCATTGGCACTACCGTGTTGATTGCCAGTCATGATCTGGCACTGATTGCCCGGCTCAGGCATCGGGTATTAAGACTCAAGGATGGTCGGCTGATCGCAGACGAGAATGGATCATGAGTGAACGAATGTCTTCACGGCGTGGCGCCAATCAGCAGGCGCCTTCCTTTCTGCAGCAGCGCCGTGCGTGGCAGGCGCATCATCGACAGGTTGCACGCGACAGTCTGATCCGCTTGCGTCAGCGTCCCCTGGGTACCCTGATGACGTTGTTTGCGATTGCCGTGGCCCTGGTACTGCCGGCAACCCTGTGGCTGTTGCTGGGAGGCGCCCAGGTGCTGGATCGTAATCTCGAGGATACCGCGCAGTTGACCGTGTATCTGTCACCCTCGCTTGAAGAGGCATCTGCTCGGGAAGTGGCCGACAAGGTGCGTCAGCGCGCTGATGTGGGACGTGTAGAGCTGATCACCGCTGCGGAGGGATTGCACCAGTTTCAGGCATCCCTTGATCTGGGGGATGCCCTGCAGGGGCTGGATCATAATCCGCTGCCTGCCTCTCTGGTGGTTCAGCCTGTTACTCGCACGCCAGAGGCCGTAGCAGCACTGGCCATGCAATTGCGCCAGGTAAACGGGGTTGATGAAGCCAGCGCCGACATGCAGTGGCTTGAGCGTCTCAAGCAGCTTACCCGGTTGGGCCAGCGTATCGTGCTGGCCTTTGGCGCACTGTTTGCACTGGGGGTTCTGCTTATCGTTGGCAACACGATTCGTCTGGCGGTCGAAAATCGACGTGATGAAATTGAAGTGGTTACGCTGATTGGTGCAACACATGCCTTTGTCCGTCGCCCCTTTCTTTACAGCGGTGCCTGGCTGGGGCTTGGGGGAGGGATGCTGGCACTGGTGCTGCTGGCGGTCGGTATGGGGTGGCTCTCTTCACCGCTGTCTGCACTGGCGAGCAGTTATGGTACCGACTGGGAGCTTCCCGGGCTGGGGTTCGAGGGCTCACTGCTGCTGCTTGTATGCAGTACCGTGCTTGGCTGGCTTGGCGCATGGATTGCGGTAGGACGGCACCTGGCCCGAATGCGACCGCGCTAGGCATGCACGAATCGGTGCTGTCGCACTATGACATGGGTACGCTATACTGGAGAGTCAAGGGAACCTTATTCAAATGTTGTCCTCTAATGGGTAACGTAATAAAAGGCAACGGGGAGACCCAGTGCATATGAGTAATAGTCTTCAGCCTATCGGGAATCTGTCGCCGGGCAATGACCTGAACGGGTATATACAGATCGTCAATGGCATTCCGGTATTGTCGGCAGAAGAAGAGCATTCTCTGGCAGTGCGCCTGCATGATGAAGGTGATCTTGGCGCTGCGCGCCAGCTGGTCATGTCACATCTGCGCTTTGTCGTGTACATCGCACGGAGTTATTCCGGGTATGGCCTGCCTCAGGCCGACCTGATTCAGGAAGGTAATGTCGGCCTGATGAAGGCCGTCAAGCGATTCGATCCGGCACAGGGTGTGCGTCTGGTATCGTTTGCGGTGCACTGGATCAAGGCAGAGATTCATGAGTTTGTCCTGCGTAACTGGCGCATCGTCAAGGTGGCCACTACCAAGGCGCAGCGGAAGCTGTTTTTCAATCTTCGCAGCGCCAAGAAACGTCTGGCCTGGCTGAACAATGATGAAGTGGATGCCATTGCCGAGGATCTGAACGTCAAACCGGGTGTAGTGCGTGAGATGGAAAACCGTCTTTCAGCACATGATGCAGGCTTTGATGCATCACCCAGCGATGATGAAGAGCAGACCTGGCATGCGCCGGCCAATTATCTTGAAGATACGGCGACCAATCCGGCATCCATGCTGGAAAGTACCGACTGGGAAGAGGACTCCTCTCGTCGGCTTGCATCGGCACTGGCACGTCTGGACGAGCGTTCGCGGGATATCCTTCAGCAGCGTTGGCTGGCGGAGCAAAAGGCTACCCTGCATGAGCTGGCCGAAACCTATGAGGTATCTGCCGAACGAATACGTCAGCTTGAAAAGAATGCCATGAAAAAGCTCAAGGCTTTCATGGCAGAAGACGCCGAAGCAGCCTGATCGCCAAACGCTTCACGAGCCCGGCCCGACTGTTGCGCGTGCCGGGCTTTTTACGTATTCAATGTAATTTTTTGTTCAAAAGTCAGCGATAAGCCGTTCAGCCAAGTATGTTATGTAATCAAGGGCAATACTATGTATTTCCTGATTGGTAGAGGCATAACTTCTGGTGAAATCGACGCAGCGCAAGGTAAGCAAATCATCGCCATTTCAGTATGTGGCAATGAGATGGTCCAGATTGTGCCATCACATGGGCAGCCTGTGCTCTGCGATACCTCGTCGATCTGCGCTTCATGCCGATAGTCAGCGGGAAACACTCTCTGCAGCCATCATTGATAATCTGCCTGGCGGCGTATACCGCACGGATGCCTCTTCCAATACCCTGCTTTTCATGAGCCACGGTGCGCGTGAATTGATTGACGGCCAGCTGGATGAGCTGCTGGCCGATCAGACCCCCTTTGATGTATTGATTCATCCGGATGACCTTTGTCGCTGGCGAGGTGAGCTGGCGCATGCGGTGTCTGAAGGGCAGCGTCATGAAGTTCTGTATCGACTCAAGCCCGGTATCGGTCGCCATCACCCTCAGACCTGGGTGCTGGATCGCGGCGTTGTCATCAATGAGCGCGGGCGGCTGTTTCGTGAAGGCCTGTTGCTGGACATGACCTCTCACCAGCGTGTTCAACAGCATCTGGCCTATGTCGTGGATCATGATGCCGTGACAGGGCTATGGCAGCGTTTACCCTTTATCAACCACCTTGAGCAGTTTGCTGAGCGAGGCGAGGGCGCGCTTTTTTATCTTGATATTGTCCGGTATTCGTCGATCAACAATGAGCTGGGGCACCAGGCCGGTGATGAACTGCTCCATCAGGTGGCTCAACGGCTCAGCCAGTGCGTCAGTGAGTCTTCTGTCATGGCTCGCATGGGGGCAGATGAGTTTGCCGTATTCGTTCCGGATGCCGATCGCCAGCATGAAACAATGGCTCGTCTTTTGACCGTCCTGAAACCTGCCTATCAGATTGCCGGCCAGTTTCTGGCCATTGATATCAGTATTGGTCTGGCCCAGGCCAGTTCGTGCAGCGCTGATGTGCTCATTCGTCAGGCCAGACTGGCGCTTCAGTATGCGCGCGCCAATAACCAGATTAGTGGCGAGTTCGAGGCGGACCTTTCCCATATGGAGACCTGTCGCCTGCCCATGGAGCAGGCGTTGCGGGATGCACTGGCTCGTAATGAAATGGAAGTATATTACCAGGTTCAGGTCGATGCCTGCTCAGGGCAAATGGTGGGCGCCGAATCACTGATGCGCTGGCGCCATCCGGAGCTTGGAAATGTACCACCGGATTCGTTCATTCCTCTTGCCGAGGAAATGGGGTTGATCAATGCTCTGGGGCGCTGGAGTCTTGAGTGCGTGTGTCAGCAACTGGTGGACTGGGATCGCGTCGGGTTTTATATGCCGCGTGTGTCGGTCAATGTGTCGGCCCTGCAGTTGACCCCGGCCCTGATTGAAGAGGTTGAGCGTCTGCTCGACAGGCATGATCTGGCACCCTCGCGACTTGAGCTGGAGGTTACTGAAACACAGCTGATGCATGACCTGGCGCTGAGCCATACCATTCTTCAGACCCTTCGCGAGCGGGGCATTGCCATTGCGCTGGACGATTTCGGGACGGGGTACTCGTCGCTGGCCTATCTTGCTTCCCTGCCACTGGATCGTCTGAAAATTGACAAGCGATTTGTGGATGGTGTGCCGGACCGATTGCAGGAACGTGGAGTCATCACGGCCATTATCAGCATGGCGCTTGCTCTGGATCTTGACGTGATTGTCGAGGGCGTTGAAAGCAGGCGGCAATGGCATTATCTGCGAGACCACCAGTGCCGCACGCTTCAGGGGTATCTGTTTGGTGTCGCCATGCCGGCAGACGAATTCATGGCCTGCCGACAAGCCATTGCACAACAGCGCTAAAGCGCCATGTGGGCTCGTGGTGCGTGGAAAAGTGCCTGTGCAAGCACATCCCACTGCTCATTCCAGTGTTCACAGGGGCGGTGTCTGAACTGGCTGCGGGAGTAACGACTGATTCGGCCTTCCACCGTGACCATCATCAGGTGGGCACTGGCACTGGCGGTCATCGGTAATGCGATGTCATCTGTTGCCCGGGCGGTTCTCAGCAGGTGTTTCAACTGGGTTTCCATGCGCTCGAAGATCTGTTGCACTCGCGGGCGCAAACGCGCCAGCTCGCCGGTCAGTACCTCTCCTGTCAACAAGCGGCACATCCCGCGATTTTTTTCAGCGAAGTTCAACACCAGCGTCAGGATATGGTGGCAGCGCTGCGTTATATCCTCTGCCTCACGGGCGATAAGGTTGATGCGCTCAAACAGTACTTCATCGATATAGTCGAGCAGGGCATCGAACATCTTTGCCTTGCTGGGAAAATGGCGATAAAGCGCAGCCTCCGAAAACCCCACTTCCCGGGCCAGCTCGGCGGTCGTTATCCGTTGGTTACTGTCGCCCTCAAGCATGCCTGCCAGCGCCTGGAGTATCTGTTCCCGGCGGGCGGCGCCTTTTTTTGTCGGAGCCATAGCGCGTACATTCCCTGGCGTAAAATGGAGGGGTGTTCGGCAGGCAGTCTGCCGAACACCAGTCTCAGGTTTTGTCGGTAATCAGGGTGCCAACGCCTGAATTGGTGAAGATTTCCAGTAATATGGCGTGAGCTACCCGACCATCCACTATAACGGCGCTGGTTACCCCATTCTTGACGGCATCCAGTGCACAGCGGATCTTGGGCAGCATGCCGCCATAAATCACGCCATCCTCGATCAGGCTGTCAACGTCCTGCGTTGTCAGGCCGGTCATGACCTCGCCTTTGGCATTCATCAGGCCCGCGACGTTGGTCAACAGCATTAGCTTCTCGGCATTCAGGGCCTCGGCAACCTTGCCTGCCACCAGATCGGCATTGATGTTGTAGGAAGCGCCGTCATCATCGACTCCGATGGGAGCAATGACCGGGATATAGTCGGCCTGAGACAGCATGTCGATGAGGTCGGTGGAGATATGCTCCACTTCGCCGACATGCCCGATATCGATGATTTCCGGCGCAGCCATCTCGGGGCTGTAACGCTGCACCTTCAACTGTCGGGCCTTGATTTGGGCATTGTCCTTGCCGGTCAGACCGATGGCCTTGCCACCTGCCTGGTTGATCTGGTTCACGATGCTCTTGTTGACCAGACCACCCAGTACCATTTCCACCACGTCCATGGTCTGGGCATCGGTTACCCGCATGCCTTCCTCGAACCGGGATTCAATCTGAAGTCGCTCAAGCAGTTGTCCGATTTGCGGGCCGCCGCCGTGGACCACGATCGGGTTCAGGCCGACTTCCTTCAGCAGAACGATATCGCGGGCAAAGGAATCGATCAGGGTATCGTCGGTCATGGCGTTGCCGCCATATTTAACGACCACGGTCTTGCCGGAAAAGCGCTGAATGTAGGGCAGGGCCTCGGAAAGGATTCTAACGACCTCTCTCGGGTCGCGTTCTGGTGTGCTCATCATGTGTCCTGATTGGCGCGGGGTGGGTTAAACCATCAAAGCGGCTGCCGGAGACGACCTTTCATCATAACGAGGCGATATAACTCTCGCCAGGCGAGAGGGCTGGTTGCCTGTAGTGATCATCGCGTCCGGCAGGGTGCGGCGTAACGCGTTAAAAGCCTGGTGTGGCGTCGGGGGCCACCTTGAGCAGCGCCGTTCGAAAGCAGTCCTGAATTCTGTCCAGGGCGGCCTGAGAGGCGCCTTCAAACCTGAATACCAGCATGGGTGTCGTATTGGACGCTCGGCACAGTCCCCAGCCATCCGGATAGTCGACCCTCAGGCCATCAAGCGTCGTGCGAGTGCCATCATTGCCGAAGTCACCTTCCAGTGCGATGCGTCGGGCCAGGTCAAACTTGGTTGCATCGGTGACTTCAACATTGAGCTCGGCCGTGCCGAGGTCCTGTGGATAGCGGCTGAAAAAGGTATCGGCATCCTCTGACTGGCCGGCCAGTATCTCAAGAAGCCGTGCGGCAGCGTAAATGCCGTCATCAAAGCCGTACCAGCGTTCCTTGAAAAAGATGTGGCCACTCATTTCTCCTCCCAGATCCGCCCCGACCTCGTTCATGCGGGCCTTGATGAGAGAATGGCCGGTAAACCACATGTCCGGTTCACCGCCCAGGCGGGCAATCATGTCTGCCAGATGGCCTGTGCACTTGATGTCGAAGACGACCCGGGCACCCGGTTTGCGGGTCAACAGGTCTTCTGCCAGAGCCATCAGGAAGCGGTCTGGATAGATCACCTCGCCCCTGGGCGTAACGACACCGACCCGGTCGGCATCACCATCGAATGCGAGGCCGATATCGGCCCCGGTTTCCTGAACCATGGCAATCAGATCCTGAAGGTTTTCGACCTTGCCTGGATCCGGGTGATGATTCGGGAAGTGCCCGTCGATATCGTCAAAGAGCGGGATGGTATCCACGCCCAGGGAGGCAATCAGACGGGGGCCGAGTTCACCCCCCACGCCATTGCCGCAGTCGACTACGGCCTTGAGTGGTCGCTTGAGGTGAATGTCCTGACGAATGCGTTCCAGGTACGTGTCTCGAATGTCGTGAGACTCGCAATGGCCCTCGCCGGTGCTGAAGCGACCGTCACTGATGCGCTGATAAAGCCCCTGGATAGCCTCGCCGGACAGGGTGTGACCCCCGATCATGATCTTGAAGCCATTGTAGTTTGACGGGTTGTGGCTACCGGTAACGGCTACCCCGGAGTGAACGCCCTCCAGCGTATGAACCGCGAAATAAAGGACCGGCGTGGGAACTCGGCCAAGATCGATGACATCGACTCCTGTCGACAGCAGGCCTTCTGTCAGGGCCTGGAGCATGTCCGGGCCGGACAGACGCCCATCCCGTGCGACCACAATGCGGGATTCGCCCTGAGCCACCACCTCGCTGCCGATGGCCTGCCCGATCAGACGGGCGCCGGCAACAGTAAGGTCCTGGTCAATCACGCCTCGAATATCGTAGGCGCGGAAAATGGATTGGGGGATCTGGCTCACGGCGTCATCCTTGCAATGTCTCTTGTCGGGCGGGTCAGTGGCGGCCGGAATGGCCAAAGCCTCCGGCGCCGCGAATACTTTCTTCAAAATCGTCAACGAGGGTCAGTTCGGCCTGCATGACCGGCACCAGCACGTACTGTGCAATACGTTCACCGACATCAAGCGTGACTTCCTGCTGCCCACGATTCCACACCGAGATCATCAGTTCACCCTGATAATCCGAGTCGATCAGGCCCACCAGATTACCCAGGACAATGCCTTTTTTGTGGCCTAGTCCCGAGCGAGGCAGGATCATGCCGGCATAGCGTGCATCATCGATGTGTACGGCCAGTCCGGTGCGAACCAGCTCACATTCGCCCGGTGACAGTGTCAGCGGTGCATCAAGCAGGGCACGAAGGTCCATGCCGGCGCTGCCTTCAGTGGCATAATGCGGGAGGTCGAACCGGCGGACGCGGTCGTCGAGAATCTTTACCTTGAGCTGCGGGTGATCCATACGGAGTCCTGTCAGAGTGAAGCGGGGTGAGTGGCGTGAAACCTCACCAGAAGATGGTCCAGAATACCATGAGCCAGCGTCAGTTTGTCGGCGGTCGGCAAGGCCTGGTGGCAGTGTCGGCCGCTTTCCTGCCAGTGAAGCGTGACCGCATTGTCGTCGCTGCCGAACCCGAGTCCTTCACGTGACACATCATTGGCCACGACAAGGTCAAGACGCTTGCGTATCAGCTTGTCTTCGGCGTAGTGGGTCACGTTGCGGGTTTCGGCGGCAAAGCCGACCATGAACGGTGCATTGGCCCGATGGGCCAGCGTGGCAATGATATCCGGATTCTTGACAAGCGTCAGGGTCAGTGTGTCTTCATCAGGCCGCTTTTTGAGCTTGTGTTCTGCTGGGTGTTCAAGCCGGAAATCGGCTACTGCGGCGCAACCAATGAAGATATCCGCATGGTCGATGCACTGTTCTGCGGCATGCAGCATGTCAACAGCGCTTTCGACATCCTGTCGGTGTACTCCTTCCGGTGTGGGAAGTGCTACCGGCCCCGTAATCAGCGTGACATCGGCGCCCCGGCGCCTGGCTGCCAGCGCGAGCGAAAATCCCATCTTGCCACTGCTGTGGTTGCTCAGGTAGCGGACCGGATCAACGGCCTCTCGCGTAGGGCCGGCGGTCAGTACGACCCGCAGTCCCGCCAGATCGGCGAGGGGGGGCTCGGCTGCATCAAGCAATGCCGTGACAATGGCTTCAGGCTCCAGCATCCGGCCACTGCCGGTATCACCGCAGGCCTGTTCGCCGCTGTCCGGCCCTAAAAGGTGCCAGCCGTACTCTCGAAGGCGCTCGGTGTTACGCGTTGTGGCGGGATGTGCCCACATGGCCTGGTTCATGGCCGGGGCCATGTAGAGCGTGGCCTGGCTGGCCAGGCAAAGGGTGGTCAACAGGTCATCGGCCATGCCATTTGCCAGCCGAGCCATCAGATCGGCGGAGGCCGGGGCGATCAGAATACTGTCGGCCCAGCGAGCCAGTTCAATATGTCCCATGCCGGCCTCGGCTTCCGGGTCAAGCAGGGTGGTGCGTACCGGGTTTCCGGTCAGTGCCTGAAAGGTCAGGGGAGTGACGAAGGCCTGGGCACCGTCGGTCATCACGACACGGACCTCGGCTCCCTGCTTCTTCAACAGCCTTGCCAGTACGGCACTTTTGTACGCCGCGATGCCGCCACTGACGCCCAGAAGGATGCGGCGGCCGATAAGAGATGTCATGACATGTCCTGCTCATTGAATAATCCTTCGCTACCTTAGCACCAGCGCTTGTTGTACGTCATGGTGGCGCGACCGGGGAGGCTCGCTATGCTGGAAAGGGATTACATAACCGGAAGGGATCTTTCATGAAGCAACGTGTCCTGTCACCGATGGTGGGTACGCTGGTCGCGGGGTTGGTGCTGGCCGGGTGTGCCTCGGCACCGTCAGAACAGCAGTCGGCGCCATCCGAGTACAGTCTGTCGGATCTGAATGAGCAGCTGGTCATGGCCACGGCGTGGGTGCAGCACGCCGCTGAATACAAGGCACTGAGCTATCAGGCCTTTAATATTGCCCGAGACAGGCTTGATGACGCACTGGCTGGTCAGTCGCGTCACGACAAGCCCCTGGCGGTCGTCGTCGATGTTGATGAGACTCTCGTTGATAACATGGCCTTCGAGGCCTGGCTGGTGGGCAAGGATGAAGCCTATGGTAGTGAGCGCTGGCACCAGTGGATGAAGGCGCGTCAGGCGACGGCATTGCCGGGCGCTGTCTCGTTTTTGCAGTACGCGGATCGGCAGGGTGTTGATGTGTATTACATCACCAATCGTGATGAGGATGCATGGACCGATACCCAGGCGAATCTGGCCGCCCTGGGATTCCCGCAGCTGACACGCTCTCACCTGCTGCTCAAGTCCGGTAGTTCCGACAAACAGGCGCGTCGGGATCTGGTGACCTCGAGTCATCAGGTGGCGCTGATGATGGGCGATAATCTGGCTGACTTTAAGTCCATTTATGGCAGTGACCTGGCATCGGTACGCAATGAGGCCGTATTTGATGACCAGGCTCGTTTTGGTCGACGGTTCATTCTGCTTCCCAATCCGGTATACGGGGCCTGGGAGGCGGCATTGTACGACGGAGACTGGAGTTTGCCTCCCGATGAGAAGTCGGCCCACCGCAAGGCAGGGCTCAAGGCCTGGCAGCCTTCCGGCACCCCCTGACGTGTCCGGGTCGGCATGAATGTTCTACCTCGGCTGCCGATAAGCTCATGCAGATACTGTTGTCTTGCCGATGGATGAATGTACATGGGAATCTGTCACTGGCCGGAGGGAGAACGGCCTCGTGAAAAACTGATCGGCCTTGGCCCCGAGGCGCTCAGTGATGCCGAGTTGTTGGCCATCTTCCTGCGCGTCGGGGTCAAGGGGCGTTCGGCCGTTGACCTTGCGCGGGATCTGTTGAACGAGTTCGGCGGTCTTCGCCCTCTGCTGGGTGCTGATCAGGCGCGCTTTTGTCAGGCTCACGGGCTGGGCATCGCCAAGTATGTTCAGCTGCAGGCTGCTCTGGAGCTATCAAGGCGCCACCTTGAAACCCTTCTGGTACGCGGAGATGCGCTGACCTCTCCCATGCTGGTCAAACGGTTTTTGTCCGCACATCTTCGCGATCTGGGGCATGAAGTGTTTGCTGCCCTTTTTCTGGATACACAGCACCGGGTACTGCGGTTTGAAAAACTGTTTACCGGTTCCCTGTCCAGTGCCAGCGTATACCCTCGGGAGGTAGCCAAACGGGCACTGGCCCTTCATGCAGGTGCGGTTATCTTCGCGCATAACCATCCCTCTGGTGTGGCCGAGCCCAGTCAGGCGGACAGGGATATCACTCGTCACCTGAGTGATGCGCTGGCACTTCTTGATATTCGCGTACTCGATCATTTCGTCATCGGTGAGGGAGAAGTGGTATCCTTTTCCGAACGCGGCTGGCTATAGGTTTTTTAGCCAAAAAGGCAGTGTCGGCTTGCTGTCAGGTGGGGTGTCTGGTATAAAGTACGCCCTTTGAGTACAGGGCATAAGGCCGACGCCTGCCACTTCCCGGTTTGCCCGACACTATATCCCTTGTACCTAACAAGCTCATGGCTTACGGTTTTGGAGGCTTCCATGTCCCAGGTATGTCAGGTTACCGGTAAGCGTCCGGTGACCGGTAACAATGTTTCACACTCCCAGCGCAAAACCCGTCGTCGGTTTGTGCCCAATCTGCACAGCCATCGTTTCTGGGTTGAATCCGAAAAGCGTTTTGTCAAAATGCGTGTTTCCTCCAAGGGCATGCGTATCATTGACAAGAAAGGCATCGACACCGTGCTGACAGAAATGCGCAGCCGCGGCGAACGCGTCTAATTAAAACGATTTTTTTCGGAGTACGCTGATATGCGTGACAAGATCAAGTTGGTGTCCTCTGCAGGAACCGGTCACTTCTATACTACCAACAAGAACAAGCGTAATACGCCTGACAAGTTGGAATTCAAGAAGTACGACCCGGTTGTCCGCAAGCACGTCACTTATCGCGAAGCCAAGATCAAGTAATTAAATTACCTGATCCGCTTCGAAAAAAGGCCCGCTTTTGCGGGCCTTTTTGCATTCTGAACATTGTGTTCACCCCAGTTTGGCATTGGGTGCGAACCGGTCACGAATCTCTTCAGCGCTCTCTCGGGACAATTCCTTGTCCACGGTCTGGTCAATGCACTGCTGCAGGGATTTATCCATCTTCTGACGTAACGTGCCCAGAAATGAGGGCGCTGCAGCAATGATCAGTTTCTCGATCTTGCCCTGATCATGCGCCTGCTTCAAATACTCGGCCACATCAGATGCAAAAAACGCTTCATGCTTGTCGGATGTGGCATCCTCGTTACCTGTCTGGTGCCGATGAGGGCCCTTGCCTGACGCGCCCTTGCCACCGGTTCTCAAATCGCCCGTATGCTCACGACTTTCGGGATGCACCAGCGCTTCATGTTCCTTCATTGCGCCGTTATCTTCGGTAAAAATGCGTGCGCGGGCCGCATCGGCAACAACAATCATGGTCGTCATGTCGGTTCTCCTTAACCGGTCATCAGGATACTGCCATTACCTGAATCAGCCTGGTCGAGCGTGCGGGATAGGGCAACCTTCATGACGCAATCAATGCGCATTGCTGAGTCGTTCGATGTCTTCCATGTAATCCGCATCCTGAGCCATGCGTTCGTGAATACTGGACGTGCGTGACAGCATCTGCTCCATGTTGCCCCGGGATTGATCGGCTTCAGCGCGTGAATGGATAATCTCCTGCTGCATGCTGTCACCCTGTTGTGATACTTCCGACACCATGCTGCCCATCTGCTCGAGTTGTCGACTGACCGTATCGACCGAGCCCTGAACGGCGTTGATCACTTCCGTGATCTGAACCAGACTTTCCTGCGTCTTGTTGGCCAGTGAGCGAACTTCCTGGGCGACAACGGCAAAGCCTCGGCCGTGTTCACCGGCGCGTGCAGCTTCTACCGCTGCATTAAGCGCCAGCAGGTTGGTCTGCTGTGCTATACCGCCGATGGTGGCCAGTAGTTCCCGGGCCTGCGCGGCATTGTGATTGAGTTCCTTTATTCGCTCACCTACATCGGCTGACGCTGCACTGTTCAGGCTCATGTCGTGGGTAAAGCCTTCGACGCGCCGGGTAATGCTGTCCAGCATGTCGGTAAATCCGACAATGGAGGCCTGAAATTCCGGGAAATCATTGGTGACCTGTTCGGCAAAGTTTCTATAGTCGGTCAGGCTGGCAACCAGGGTCGATTTCATGTCGTTCATCATGTGAAGTCGCTTGAGCTCGGTCTCCCTGAAGTAATTCTGGAAGTTGGCGTAGTGCGTCACAAAATTATCGGTGTACTCGTCCCTGAATCCGGGGGCAGGGTCGTAAATCAGCAGTGCAGACAGGGTCTGGTTGATATTGACGCCCAGCAGCTCCCCAAAGGTCGAGAAGCCGCTGACCGGGTAACGGGAAAAGGTGTCCATGTGTGCCAGGGCGTTTTCGTTATTCAGCCTGCGCAGAATGCAGTCATTGAGAATGCCACCGACCAGCCGGCCCTTGCCCTGGTGATGATGCGCAAAATCCTCGGCGGTCTGTGCACAGAAGTCGGTAGGCTTGACCAGTACCAGCTCGTCTCCACAGGCGACATCACAGGCGAACTGCGCATGTCTGGCGGTGTAATCGAATTTCAGGATGGAGCGAATGAACAGCTCCCCCTGAATTCGAATGGCAAAGGTGTAGCGTTTAAGGTGTTCTTCCAGTCCGGATTCATCACACCGAAAGTGGGCGCACAGGGCGCTGATGAAATCGACCAGCCGGCCTGTCGACGGATCGATCACGTTGGTGAGGGTTCTAAGCTCGGGCTGGCTTTCTCCTACGGTAAACTGGGTGCGGGTTGCCTCGAAGTTCTGGCTCTTGAAAACCGAGTAGCGATACGGCTTTTTGAGCCGGACAAATGCAATCAGGGCGTGGTTATCAAATACGCCATCCCGATCGGCCAGGCAGGTTGTCGTGAAATCGAGCGGGCCGCCGGATGAGCCACCGACAAACATCACCGGAAAGCGACCACTGTCGTAGACGGCGCGCATCAGGAAGCTTTCGCTGTTGGACAGCCCGTCTACCAGTGGAATGGCCACAGTGTCGTGGTGATTCAGCGCAAAGGGGAGCTTGATGCGCTCGAGTTCCTGGCGGATTCGGTTGACACGCTGATCGGCGTCCATGGTGGGGTGGCCGTTTTTTATGTCTTCGCAGTGCAGTGGTACACGAGCAACATGAACCTGATCGACAAGGTCGGTATGCCATCCCTGCAGCACAATCGTATCCTTGCCCGGTGTAATATATATCGATTCACGTCCGTCACTGTGCAGCTCACCGGCGGTCATGCTCAGCATGAGTCCTGCTTCGGGCGCTGCTTCACGCAGTATTCGGCGTACCGGCTCAAGTTCGATACCTGCGGACACAAAGCCGAATATCACTCGCGCTCCCTTGAGTCTACGGGCCTGCTTTTCCAGGGCGTGCAGGGGCGTCCGGATGACAGTCACTTCCTTTTTAAGTGCGCCCCTGGTGGTCTTGTTGAACAGGTACTTCAGCATGAGTATCTCCCTGATACGCCGGGCGCGTTATGCGCCGCATGGTATATGCCCGATATATCGGCGTTGTAGTGATGCCCCTTGACGTCGTGTTTGAAATATTCGGTGGGATGGGTTGAAAAACAGGACCTTCGGACTAATCTCGTGGCTATATTGTTAGCATGCTTACAAAAGGATTGTCTGATGAGTCATCTGTTTACGCCCATCACGCTGGGTGACGTAACGTTGTCCAATCGCATCGTGGTGGCACCCATGTGCCAGTATTCAGCCGATAATGGCCTTGCTACGTCATGGCACATGATGCACCTGGGTCATCTGGCCATGTCCGGCGCTGGCATGTTGACCATCGAGGCGACAGCCGTATCACCGGAAGGTCGCATTACCGAAGGTGATCTGGGGTTGTGGTCGGACGCGCATCGTGATGCCTTGAAGCCCGTTGTCGATGCGATTCGCCATTATTCGAATCTGCCTCTGTCCATTCAGCTGGGGCATGCCGGCCGCAAGGCCTCCTGCAATGTTCCCTGGAAGGGTGGTTCATCCATTGCTCCTGATCAGACAGGGGGCTGGCAGACATGGGCTCCTTCCGCGCTTCCCTTTGCCGAGAGCGATCCAGTACCGACCGCCCTGACCGATGATGATATCAAGACCCTGAAGGCAGATTTTGTGGCCGCCGCACAACGTGCTGCGTCTCTGGGGATCGATGTGATCGAGCTGCACGCTGCTCATGGCTATCTGCTGCACGAGTTTTTATCGCCCTTGTCGAACCATCGTGAGGATGGCTATGGCGGTACACTCGAAAATCGGTTGCGGTTGGTGCTTGAGGTGTTCGAGGCAGTGAAGGAAGCCATTCCGGCGCAGATGGCGCTGGGGGTGCGTGTGTCCGCCGAGGACTGGGTAGAAGGCGGCTGGGATACTGATCAGACCATTGCACTGGCTAAGGCCCTTGAGGCCCGCGGTTGTCACTTTATTCATGTTTCCAGTGGCGGGTTGTCCGAGCATCAGCAGATTACGGCTGGTCCCAATTACCAGGTACCGATGGCCAGTCGGATCAAGTCGTCCGTCGATATGCCGGTGATCGCTGTGGGACTGATTACCGAGCCGGAGCAGGCCGAGGCAATCATTGGTACCGGGCAGGCCGATATGGTCGGGCTGGCACGTGCCATGCTGTTCAATCCCCGCTGGCCCTGGCACGCGGCGGCCGCGCTCAAGGCCCAGGTCAGGGTGCCCCCTCAGTATGAGCGCAGTGAACCACATGCGCTGAAGGGCCTTTTCAGCCAGTAAAATGGCCACATGCGCCCCTTATGAATGGCCCACCGGTCAGCCGGTGGGTTTTTTTGTGTTCGGGGTGGCAGGTCGCTTTCGGCTTGCTCACAATGACGCCGCATCATGAGGCGCCGGGCATGGGTATCGGGCCAGTACATCCAGACAGGAGAAGGGAAAGGCGGATGAGGGAGTTACCTGAGGGGGTGCGACCGGTCACGCGGCGTGGGTGGTGGTTTCTGGCGTTGTTTATCGGAGTGATCGGCCTGGGGCTCTGGCCGGTAATGGGGTGGGTGAATCGACCGATTATCGTCCTGGGATTGCCGGCTGTCGGGGCGTGGGCTTATCTGGTCGTGGCACTTTCTACGCTTGTCATGGTAGCCGGAAATCGTTGGCTGGTTGGGGATGATGATGACTGATACCGCCTTCCTGATCACGATCGGTTATCTGCTGGTGGCCATGACCCTGGGGCTTCTGGCACGCCGTGGCCATGCCATGACCCGGCTGGAGCAGTGGGGGGTCGCCGGACGAAGCATGGGACCGGTCATGCTTTATCTTCTGATCGGTGCCGGCAGTATCAGTGCTTATACCTTCATGGGCGCACCTGGCTGGGCATACAGCAAGGGCGTACCGGTCTTTTATGTCGTGATCTATCTGTCGTATCTGGCCATGGTGGCCTGGTACTTCGGACCGAAGGTCTGGCGGCTGGGTATTGAGTTTGGCCATGTCACCCAGGCCAGCGCCATTCGGGATCGATATCAAAGTCCGGCGCTGGGTGCACTGTCAGCGCTGGTCATGTCCATTGGTACGCTGGCGTATGCGGTTCTTCAGACCATCGGTGCGGCATATATTCTTAATGTCATGAGTCATGGTGCGCTGCCGGTCTGGATGGGCGTCTGGCTGGTGCTGGCGGTCATGGGGGTTTACCTGTTTATCAGTGGTCAGCGTGCCATCGGGTTGACCAACGCCTTTCAGGGGGCACTGATGCTGGTTGTTGCCTGGTGTACGGGGTTATGGGCGGTACATCAGTTCACCGGTCAGTGGGGGTTCGGCGCGGTTTTCGAGCGTTTTCAGACCGAGCGTCCTGCCTGGCTGACCCTGCCCGGCGCAGATGGCACCATGAGTTTTTCGTTCTGGACAACCTCGATCATCGTCTCGATGCTGTCATTCATGCCGCCGGTCTGGACTCAGTGGATGAGTGCCCGAAAGGCGCGAACCCTCCGGCGCAGCGCGACCTGGCTGCCGAGTTACTATGTGATTATCCTGCCGATGGTGGTGGTGGGGTTCATTGGTGTCTGGTCACTTCCGGATCTGGCGCGAGCCGATACCGTTGCGCTTCAACTGGCACTGACATCGATGCCACCGGTATTGACCGGCCTGCTGGGCGCCGGCACGCTGGCCGCCGCCATGTCGTCCTGTGAACCGTTTATACATTCAACGGCGCTGAGCTGGGCGAAGGATATTGCGCAGCCGCTGGTCGGTTTGGGTGATCGGGCAACCACCAGACTGGCACGCTGGCTACTGCTGCCTATCATGGCGGGGATTGTGGCTCCGGTGGCAATTACCGAGCCGTCCAATCTGATCATGATACTGCTGGTGGGACTGGGATTTGCCGCGCAGGTGCTGCCGGCCTTCATCGGCATCTTTCTATGGCCTCGGGCTACGCGGGCCGGGGTGATGGCTGGGATTCTGGCGGGCTTTGCCGTCACGGTCCTGTTTACTCTGGTATGGCGTAACCCTTTGGATATTCATGCGGGCTTCTGGGGGCTTTTACTGAATCTGCCGGTATTTGTCGGGGTCTCCCGGGTGACGAGGCCGACGGAAACGGCAGTAGTAGAGAGATTCTTTGTGATAGTTCGGCGCATGTAGCAGGCCTGGCAGGAATACAGAAACGGGCGCCAGTGGCGCCCGTTGTTCAGGTGCGAAAGGCATGATCAGGCATGCTGCTGACGATGCTTGCCTTCCTTGATCTCTTCAATCAACTTGTTGTTGAACGCGTAGAGGTCGTCCGGGGTTCGGCTGGTTACCAGCGCGCTGTCACAGATGACTTCAGCATCTTCCCAGTGCGCGCCTGCATTGATCAGGTCGCGGGAGACGGAGGCGACAGAGGTCATGCGGCGGCCTTCCACCACGCCTGCATTGATCAGGATCCATGGGGCATGACAGATGGCACCTACCGGCTTGCCCGCCTTGAAGAAGTCACGAACGAAGTTCAGTGCATCATCGTTGGTACGCAGGGTATCGGGATTGAAGAGCCCGCCCGGCAGCATCAGCGCGTCGTAATCAGCTGCACTGACATCATCAAGCGTCTTGTCGACCATGTAGTCTGTTCCCCAGTCCGTCTCGGCCCAGGCAGTAATGCTGCCGGACGCTGGCGCGACGACGTGAACAGTCATGCCCTGTGCTTCCAGTGCCTTTTTGGGTGACGTCAGTTCGGCTTCCTCGAACCCGTCAGTGGCAAGAATGGCAATAGTCGTATTTTTAAGATCAGTCATGTAGTGACTCCCTTGTATCGTCCGTGATGAGGGGAATTATGCGTGTTGATCCGTGTGGCGGCCTTCATCGATTTCCTCGATGAGCTTGCTGCAGAACGCATCCAGATCTGCCGGCTTGCGGCTGGTCACCAGCCCGTTGTCGCATACGACTTCACTGTCTTCCCATTCCGCGCCGGCATTGATCAGGTCCTGGGCCACGGAGGGGATCGATGTCATGCGACGGCCTTCCACCACGTCTGCATTGATCAGTATCCAGGAGGCATGGCAGATGGCGCCGACCGGCTTGCCGGCCTTGAAGAAGGCGCGTACGAATGCCAAGGCCTTGTCATTCTGGCGAAGCGTATCCGGATTGATGACACCGCCGGGCAGCATCAGGGCGGCATAATCATGCTCGCTGACTTCGTCCAGCGTTTTGTCGACCGGGTATTCATCACCCCAGCAGGTTTCGGCCCATGCTCGAATGTTGCCACCTTTCGGCGCGACAACGTGCACATCGATGCCTGCGGCATCCATTTCAGCCTTTGGTACGGCCAGTTCGGATTCTTCAAAACCATCGCTTGCAAGGATGGCAACGCGAATACCGTTGAGTGATTGGGTCATGAGACAACTCCTTGTGTCATGTCTTTATCGTGGATAAACGGCGCGGAGTCCTTCCGCGCCTGGTGGTCAGTTATTCGTTGCGTGTCGGGGGCGCCATGAACTCGGGGCCGACCGGGTCCGTGATGCATTCATTCAGAATGGCATCAATATCGCGTTTGGCCTGCTGATCCAGCGACCAGCCCATTACCTTGCTGGCCGGATCAAGCTGGTCAGGGCGGCGAGCGCCCCACAGGGCGATGGATACACCTTCCTGGTCAAGAAGCCAGCGCAGCGAGAGTTCCAGCACTGTTTTGTCATAGCGCTCGCGGGCATAGTCATCCAGACGGCTGACAGCAGAAAGGTACTGCTCGAAGCGTCCCTTCTGGAATTTCGGATCGTTGCTGCGAAGGTCATCACTGTCAAAGGTGGTGTCGGCCTTCATCTTGCCGGACAACAGTCCGCGGCACAGGGCGCCGTAGGTCAGTGTACCGATACCGGCCTGATGCGCTGCCGGAAGGATGTCCTGTTCGATGTCGCGCTCGAACAGGTTGTAAGGCGGCTGAATAGTGCTGAGCGGGCAGATTTCATTGAAGGCATTCATCTGCTCTACATTGAAATTACTGACCCCGACAGCGCGGATCTTTCCTGCCTGCTTGAGTGATTTCAGCGTGTCGGCTGCTTCCTCAATATCGCGGGTGGGGTCCGGCCAGTGCAGCTGATACAGGTCGATGTAGTCGGTTTGCAGGCGAGACAGGCTGTCATTGATCTCCTGTTCGATCCGCGCTCTGCCGGCATCGCGAAACACGGATTCATCATCGCGCCAGTTGAGGCCGCACTTGGTCGCAAGTAATACCTGATCACGCAGACCGTGCTGTTTCAGCGCCTTGCCGACCAGGCGCTCTGATTCGCCAAACCCGTAAACGGCTGCTGTATCAATGGTGGTAATGCCGCGCTCGACGGCACTGCGAACGGTGTCGATGGATTGCTTCTCATCGGTACCGCCCCACATCCAGCCGCCAATTGCCCAGGTGCCCAGCGCAATTCGGCTGCCACTCAGGTCACTGTTTGGCAGGGTAATTGTTTCCATCGTGTCCTCCATGATCGATAGCATCCTTATTACTTTAGAAGACTTGTGGCTGTTCTGCCTGGCCTTTGCAGTAGTGGGTGGGGATATGGCGCGCCCCCTTCAAGGGGGGGGCGCAGGTTACTGATACACTGCCCATGAACATAACGGTTTCGGGGTGGCAGGATGAATGAAGACATGATGCTACTGATGGCGGGGCTGGGCGGGACCGTGCTGGGGGCGCTGGTACCGGTCTGGATCATCGGCCGCTGGCTCGGCGCGGCCCGACAGGAAAATGAATTACTTCGCTCACGGCTTGAGCACAGCGAGCATGAACGGATTGAAAACGAACGATATCTGGCGGAGCGGGATATTCTGCTCGAGCAGACGGGTGCCCACCTGCGAGAGGCTCGTCAGGCTGATGCCGAGGCGCGCCGGATGCTCAAGGATAGTGAGCAGGTGCGCCATGAGCAGGCCTCCGAGCTGTCGGTATTGAAATCCAGGTGGCAGCAGGCCGAAGCCCACCATCAGACTCAGATACAAACGCTCGAGCAGGCACGTGATGCCCTGTGTCATGAGTTCGAACGACTGTCGGCACGTATTTTTGAAGAGCGCCACCGTCAGTTCAATGATCAAAGTCGCCAGAGCCTGGAAGCGCTGCTTCAGCCATTTCGGGAACAGGTCGGACAGTTTCAGTCTCGGCTGGAGGTATTGCATGGCGAGGATCGTCGCGAACAGACGCGCCTGAGTGCCCAGTTGACGCAGCTTGCCGAACTCAATCACCAGATGAGTGAGGACGCGGCCAGTCTGACGCAGGCCCTCAAGGGTGACAAGAAGCGTCAGGGCAACTGGGGTGAAATGCTGCTGGAGTCCGTACTGGAGCGCTCGGGGCTGAGAAAGGACAAGGAGTATCGGTGCGAGGTGTCCTTCAAGGGAGAGCAGGGCCGGCGTGGGCGCCCTGATGTGATTATTGACCTGCCGGAAGGACGTCACCTGATTGTGGATGCCAAGGTCTCGCTGGTCGATTATCTGACGTGGACGCGCGCTGAAGACGACGCCGAGCGTACCGCAGCGCTCAAGCGCCATCTTCAGGCGGTTCGACAGCATGTCGAGACGCTGTCGGCCAGGGATTATCCGGCGCTGGAAGGAATCAGATCACCGGATATGGTCTTTCTGTTCATGCCCGTTGAACCGGCATTTTCGCTGGCCTTCGAGCACGACCCTGGCCTGTTTCAGTACGCATTTGATCGGCAGATCGTGCTGGTCACGCCGACCACGCTACTGGCCAGTTTACGCACGGTTGCCAATTTATGGCGACTGGAGCATCAAAATGAAAATGCCAGAGCCATTACCGAGCGCGCCGAGCGTCTGCTCGACAAGTTTCAGGGCTTTGTGTCCAGCCTGGACGATCTGGGTGAGCACCTGGAGCGCGCCGGACGCAGCCACCAACAGGCGCTCAAGCGACTATCGGATGGGCAGGGCAGCCTTGTCAGTCAGGCAGAGCAGCTCAGGGCGCTGGGCGTGCGTGAGCGCCATCAGCGTTGAATTTACTCCCTTGCCGGCAATTTGCCGGTTGAAGGACGGTGGGGCAACGTGAACAGGATGCTGCCCGGGCCGCTCATCAACCATTTGTGCAGGGTCAGGCACATTATGCTGATCAGTGCAGTCAGCAGGAACGGCAGAATTATTATAATGGCTTCACCCAGCACTCCCTGTTCCCCGACGGGTTCATAAACATTCAAGGTGTCGATCAGCTGGATGATTATCTGGATAAGAATAAAATGTATAACATAAACCGGAAGCGTATTCTGGCCGATTCGTTTCAATAACGTCATTTTAAAATAACGTGAAAGCAGCGATAAAAGATCGATGGCAGCAAAGATCATCATGAAGGCCAATACCATCCGGAAGCCGGGAGCACGCATCAAACTGAACTTTGAAGCGAGCCCAAGGAGTAATAAGGATATTAGTGTTGTGGCCAAAAAACGCGGTGTGCTGAATGCCTTGAACCTGGAGTTGATTTGTTCCTTGAATGCATAACCGGCTACGAAGAAAATAATATTCTGTCCAATGCTTCTTAAATTCCAGCTTTCGATGAAGGTGTCGGCATAAATTGAAGCCACGACGGCCAGGCCGACAAGAATTATTTTTGAATGATGAATTATTTTGGAAAATATAAAGTAAAGAACCAGTGCATACAGGTACCAGGTTGCACTTTCACCGGTAAGAAAGTCATGCGTTAACGTGGCGAGGTTGAACGCAGGATCGCGAGGCATGATATCCGGGTTGCCAAGATGGAATACCAGCAGAGCAGTTATCCACTGCAGGATAAACCAGACAAGGTAGATCCATGAAATATTCGCTATGCGTCCGTGAAATACGCTGCCCCAGGATTTCCTGTCTATGGCAGACGCGGCCAGAAAGCCTGAAACAAGAAAGAACAGGGGCACTCTTAAAGGAACAAGTACCGTAGCCAATATGACAAGAATCCTGTGGCTATAAAGGTCACCAAGAAATTGCTCGTCGAGGCAGAATATTATCGTGTGATAAAAAACGATTAGAAGAATACTTGCGCCCTTTACGGCATCAATCCATTCAAGTCGCTTGGGGTCGGCAGACATTTTTAAGCTCTCTGGCATATCCGTGTGGTGATCAGTATTTTTTAATTTAACATGAATCAATATAGTTCCTTGTGCCGCATCAACTTTCCGTGAAATATAATCGTCTCCTTGTTTTCAGGATGCTGTGATTGTCGTTGAAAGGGTCAGGCATGATAAAGAACTGCCCGGTCGCGGCCAGTGCTCTTGGCCTTGTAAAGACGCTCATCAGCCAGCGCGATGACCTTGTCGATGTCCCTGCTTTCCGATGAAAGACTGATACCAATCGAAACGGTCATGGTGAGGAGGGTGTTGTCGTGCTTGAACGGGTTGACCGCCAGGGTATTACGAATGGCCTGACTGGTCTGCAATGCCTGTTCCGGGCTGGCGTCGTGTAATAACAGAAGAAATTCTTCACCGCCATAACGGCTCAGGACATCTCGATTACGCTGATTATGCTGCTTCAGAAGCCGTGTGACATGTACAAGAACCTGATCACCTACTTCGTGTCCGTGGGTGTCATTGATGGTCTTGAAATGATCAAGGTCCAGCAGCAGGAGCGCAAACGCCTGCCTGCGCTGCTGCAGGCGATTCACGGCAAGGTAGAAGGCGCGTCGGTTAAGGGTATGCGTCAGGGGATCGATATCAGCATCCTTTCCCAGCAGCTCAACCAGCGTGCGTATTCGCGTCATTATAAAGGCCAGCATGATGACGGTCATCAGCAGGTTATAAAGCTTGATGAAGCCCAGCGTGCCAGAGTCCATGGTGACCCATGGCGGGGGAGCCAGGGACGTCAGGAGGGTGGCGATGGCACAGACGGTAATCAGCCCCACCATGACCCTGCGTGCCAGTGGCCATACGCTGCTGGTCACTGCTGATACCAGCAGTGGGAAATAAAAGTATTCGATGCCGCTGTCTTTACCAAACGCTATATAGCCCACAACCACAATACCCAGACAGGTCGACAGGGACATGAGCTGTGACAGTCTGAGATGCCCGTACTGCAGCAAAAGCTGGGAATAAAGTACCAGAACCGATGCCATTGCGTGGAAGGGCCAGAGCAGGGGCGCAACGAAAAGATCCAGCACCAGATAGGGTACCAGCGTCAGCAGGGCGAGAATATTGGCGTACCAGAACGTGGTGTAAAGACGTAGCTGGAGCGATGTCAGCGAGGCGGGGGGATACTTGGGAAACATGTGTTTCAACATGTTGTGGCGCCCTGTTGAAACCAGCGGTCGCCGGTGAAGGAACTCATTCTAATTAGATAAAGCTAACATGATTCGGTGATAAAGTGGAGATGATAATGTGCTTGTGGTCGCTCCGCGAATGGTTCACAACGGTACCGGAACAGCGGAGGAACCTTCTGATGTCAGTAGACTCGAAAGAGTATTCCTGCTGAAGGGACAGGGCCGGAAAGCATAGTATTGAAAACGTGACATTCATGCGCTCAGGCGCGTTCATTTACTTACGGTGGCCCGGCAGGTGGCTCGGGCGGAGTATGAGATCCGGCATGTTATCTTCCATACTTTCGATTGGATTGGGTGCGGCCTTGGGCGCAAATCTTCGGTGGTGGCTCGGCGTGATGCTGAATGCCCTGTTTCCTGCCATCCCGCCCGGGACGCTGGTGGCCAACCTGCTGGGGGCCTGGTTGATCGGACTGGCACTGGCCTTTTTTGCGGCGCTGCCGGACCTGTCACCCTTCTGGCGCCTGTTTGTCATTACCGGTTTTCTGGGTGCCCTGACAACGTTTTCGACCTTTTCGGCTGAAATGTGGTCCACCCTTCAATCGGGGCGTTACTTGACGGCCCTGGCAGGAATTGCCCTGCATGTTGTCGGTGCACTATGCATGACCGGGCTGGGCATGGGCACCTTTGCGTTACTCAAGCTCTGGCTGGGAGGTCAGCAATGAATGGATTCGAAGTGCTTTTCATGGCACCCGAGGGGCGCCGTCATCAGGGGGAGCAGGTCCTGGAAAAGGTCATCTCACTGGCGAGTCAGCTGGGCATCAACAGCTATACCCGCAGGCTGGATACCGAGGCGCAGGGCCAGAATGGGCGCACGCACAGCGCGCATTTCTTCGAGCTGGCGGATCGGCCTGAAGAAGTGATGTTCGTTCTCGATGATCATCACTGCAATGAATTGATCAAGGTGGTAACGGCAGCGGAGTTACCTCTTTTTTGCCTCAAGCGCTCGATTGAATACTGGCAGCTGGGGGCCTCGACGTAATTATGACAGCCTGACACAAAACTGACATATTCCCTTGCTACCGTGGCGACATCGAAAAAACATGTGCCTTCTGCCCAATGAAGGCCTTATCGCGTCCTCGGGAGCACCCTTATGCTTAAGCACGTCGCCGCTACACTTGTTACTTCTTCCTTGATGCTCGGTTCTGCTGCAGCCTGGTCTGCCGAGACCATCACAGGCGCAGGCGCTACCTTCCCGTATCCCGTGTATTCCCAGTGGGCTGATGCCTATCAGGATGCGACTGGCGTGGGCCTTAACTATCAGGCGATCGGCTCCGGTGGCGGCATCAAGCAGATCACGGCACGTACCGTGACCTTCGGCGCCAGCGATGCCCCCATGAAGCCCGAAGAGCTTGCCAAAAACCATCTGGTGCAATGGCCTCAGATCATGGGCGGAGTTGTGCCGGTCGTGAACGTTCCCGGTATTGACGGTACGCAGCTCAAGCTTGACGGCAAGACCCTGGCGCGTATCTACATGGGTGAGGTGACAAACTGGAACGACGAGGCCATTGCAAGCCTCAATCCGGACATGGATCTGCCCGACACGCGCATCACGCCGGTTTACCGTGCAGAAGGATCCGGCACCAATTTCCTCTTTACGCATTATCTGGCTCAGGTCAGTGACACATTTGCCAATAGCGTGGGTGAGGGCAAGTCAGTGGCATGGCCTGCAGGGGTCGGCGCCAAGGCCAACGCCGGTGTGGCAAGCCAGGTTGCAGGTACGCCGGGCGGGATCGGGTACGTCGAATATGCCTATGCCCACCAGAATAACCTCAAGGTGGCTCAGCTTCGTAACCAGGATGGCCAGTTTGTCAGCGCCGGCAGCGACAGCTTCAAGGCAGCAGCAGCAAACGCTGACTGGAAACATGCCGACGGCCTTTATCTGGTGCTGACCGATCAGCCCGGTGCACAGAGCTGGCCGATTGTCGGGGCATCCTTCATTTTGATGCCGACGGATGTAAAGGACACGAAAGCCGCTGAACAGGCACTCAAGTTCTTCAACTGGGCTTATAACAATGGTGGCGATGCCGCCGCGTCACTTGATTACGTGCCCATGCCGGACAATGTTGCGTCCATGATCCGCCAGGATGTATGGAGCAAGGTGCAGGGTGATAATGGCAAGGCTGTCTGGACGAACTAGGCCTGCGTAATGCCTGAAAGCGCTGCAGCCGGAAGGCTGTGGCGCTTTTCTGCAGAATGATCCTGTGTTTCTACCGGTTTTAAGGGGGCGTGGCGCTGTGTCTGGAAACGCTACAGATGTACAGAAAAACATGTTGCTTGATGCAACACCCGGGGAGCAGGCCGCGCTCAGGCGTGAGCATCGGCGGGATCGGTTCTTTGAGCTGTCCACGCGTGGGTTTGCCCTGCTGGTGCTGGTGCTGCTTGCTACCATTCTCGGCTCCCTGATCGTATCCGGGTGGCCGGCACTGGCCAAGTTTGGCTGGGGCTTTTTCACGGAAGACCGCTGGGCCGCCAACCTGAATCGATTTGGAGCGCTGCCGGCCATTTACGGCACGCTGGTAACCTCTGCCATTGCGGTGGCGATTGCTGTCCCCGTGTCACTTGGTATCGCCATTTTTCTGACGGAGAAATGCCCGCGTGCACTTCGCCGTCCGCTGGGGACCACGGTTGAGCTCCTGGCCGGCGTACCGTCGATCATCTACGGCATGTGGGGAGTGGAGGTGCTGGCGCCTTTCCTGCAGTCTCACTTTCCTTCGCTCTTCCCGGCCGGAACCGGGCTGACAACGGCCGGCCTGATCCTTGCGGTCATGATCATTCCGTTCATTACCGCGATCACCCGGGACGTGATGCAGACCGTACCGCCCATGATGCGTGAGTCCGCCTATGGTCTGGGCTGCACTACCTGGGAAGTCACGCGTCACGTGATCTTCCCCTCGGTCAAGGCCGGGATGGTAGGGGGCGTGATTCTGGGACTTGGGCGGGCACTGGGGGAGACCATGGCAGTGACCTTTGTCATCGGCAACAACCTCTTTTTCAATCCCACCATCACCGGACAGGGCACCTCCATAGCGGCACTGATTGCCAATCAGTTTCCCGAAGCCGATGGCTTGCAGCGTTCGGCACTGCTGGCTCTTGGTCTGATGCTGTTTGTCATCACGTTCATCGTGCTGGCTCTGGCGCGAGTGATGCTCAACCGTATGGATCAGAGGGCTCCGAAATGAGCACCCACACCAGTACTCACCTGACACCGTCCAACCCCGTCTATCGGCGCCGGCGGATGCTCAATCGCCTGGTCATGCTGTTTTGCGTGAGTGCGGCAGCCTTCGGCATTCTCTGGTTGCTTCTGATTCTGTTCAGCCTGGTGACCAAGGGTATTACCGCCCTGGATGTGACGGTATTTACCGAACGTACGCGCATGACCGGCGGCGGGCTTGGCAATGCCATTCTGGGCAGTCTGATCATGACGTCGCTGGCTACGGTGGCGGGAACCATTGTGGGCGTGGCCGCCGGTACCTGGCTTGCCGAATACGGCGGCCAGTCACGACTGGCCAATCTGACGCGTTTTATCAACGATGTTCTGCTGTCGGCGCCGTCGATCATCGTCGGGCTTTATATCTACGCCATCGTGGTGTTGCCTACCGGCCACTTTTCAGGCTGGGCCGGGGTGGCTGCGTTGTCGGTACTGATTATCCCCGTGGTTATTCGGGCCACGGAAGACATGTTGCGGCTTGTTCCCAATACACTGCGTGAGGCGGCATCAGCGCTGGGTGCACATCGCTGGTGGGTGGTATGCAAGGTCTGCTACGGCGGCGCGCGCGCCGGCATCACCACCGGTATTCTGCTGGGGTGTGCGCGGATCAGCGGTGAAACGGCCCCGCTGATCTTTACCTCGTTGAATACCAACCAGTGGAACTTCTTTGACCTTGGCAGTGAAATGCCCAACCTGCCGATGACGCTTTATCAGAACATGACCATAAATTCGTTCATTCCGAGACAGGTCGAACTGGCCTGGGCGGGTGCACTTATACTGACGGTAGCCATTCTCGTTTTGAACATCCTGGCTCGCGTCATTGCAGAGCGTAAAAAAGGATGAAGCAGATGACACTACAATCTTCTGGAAAAACGTTTGCCTACGCGCGAACAGGGGCCAACACGATGAATACGATGACTCGCTCCATGTCTGGGGACGATGTTAGTACTACCGCCACGTCGACCGGGTCGGCCAAGCTCAAGGTGAATAACCTGAATTTTCATTACGGTGATTTTCAGGCGCTGAAACAGATTTCCCTTGAGATTCCGTCCAACCAGGTTACGGCATTTATCGGCCCCTCCGGTTGTGGCAAGTCGACACTGCTCCGCTGTTTCAACCGTATTCATGATCTGTATCCGGGCCTCAGGACCGACGGCGAGATTCTGCTCAATGGGCAAAACATCAATGACAAGCGCATTGATATTCATCTGCTGCGTGCCCGCATCGGTATGGTGTTTCAAAAGCCGACGCCCTTTCCGATGACGGTGTTCGATAACATCGCCTTCGGCGTCAAGCTATACGAGCGGCTGTCCTCGCGAGATATGGAAGAGCGGGTCGAATGGGCTCTGAAAAAGGCAGCGCTGTGGGATGAGGTCAAGGACAAGCTCAGGAAAAACGGCCAGTCCCTGTCGGGTGGACAGCAGCAGCGACTGTGTATCGCGCGTACCATTGCAGTGAAACCGGAGGTGATTCTACTCGACGAACCTACCTCGGCGCTGGACCCGATCTCGACAGGCTATATCGAAGACTTGATCAATGAGCTGAAGCAGGACTACACCATCGCGATGGTGACACACAACATGCAGCAGGCCGCTCGTGTGTCGGATGTCACGGCCTTCATGTATCTGGGCGAGATGGTGGAGTGTGGCCCGACAGATGGCATTTTCACGCATCCGGAGAAGAAGCAGACAGAAGATTACATAACGGGTCGTTATGGTTGATGCGTTCTTTGCCGTGAAATAAATTATGGTTTCTGTATAGTGACCTGCCACAGGGGATGCGATCAGCATCCCCTTTTTATTGGGCAAATCCTGTGCGTCGAGCAAGGGACCTCGTGTGATGAGGAAAGCAAACACGGGCTTTTTGTCTACAGTGAATAAGGTGTTGCTTGTGTTCTGCGACGTGCAGGCAATGCAAGTCACTCGATGCATCAATCATAAAAAAAGGACTTGAATCGCTTATGGCCACTCCAAGTCATGGACGTCAGAAGGTGTTTTACATCTCTGCACTGGTGATCACGCTACTGGTGATACTGGGGGCAGCCGTGCCCCAGCAGTTTGGCGATGCCGCCAATGCGGCACTCGGCTGGGTAAGCCACGTATTTGGCTGGTTTTACCTGATTTCGGTATTTGGTTTTGTGATTTTTCTGTTGTCCCTTGCGATCAGCAAGTATGGAAAGATTCGTCTTGGTCCTCAGGAAAGCAAGCCGACCTACAGCTTCTTTTCCTGGGTCAGTATGTTGCTGGCGGCAGGCTTCGGTGTGGGTCTGGTGTTTTACGGTATGGCCGAGCCGATGACTCATTTCATGAATCCGCCCTTTGGTGATGTCGAGGGACAGACGCCGGAGGCCGGGCGCCTTGCCATTCAGTACGCCTTTTTCAATTGGGGCGTACATCAGTGGGCTGCCTTTGCCATCGTGGGGCTGATCATTGCCTATACCCAGTTTCGCAAGGGCCAGACGGGCATGGTGTCTACGGTTCTATCGCCTCTGACGGCCAGGCTGCCTCAGGGCAGGCGTATTGGTGATGCCCTTGACGTCTTTGCCGTTGTTGCCACGGTGATGGGGGTCGCTACCTCCATCGGTCTGGCAGTGCTGCAGATCAATGGTGGACTGCATTTTGTCATGGGCGTGCCGGAAGGGTTTCTGTGGCAATTCATTATTCTGGCGATCATGTTTGCCTGCTACATGGCATCTGCGGCTTCGGGGCTGGACAAGGGAATCAAACGGCTTTCCAACCTGAATATGGCGCTATGTATTGGCCTTATGATCTATGTGCTCGTGACCGGCCCGACCATTGCCATTCTGCAGACCATTACCATGGGGATCGGAGATTATCTGCAGAACTTCATCGGAATGAGCCTTCGCATGTCGCCGTACGGTGGTGAAGACTGGGCCAGTTCGTGGACCGTCTTTTACTGGGCCTGGGTCATTGCCTGGTCTCCGTTTGTGGGTACTTTCATTGCGCGCGTATCGCGGGGACGTACCATCAAGGAGTATGTGTTCGGAGTGCTGATCGTGCCGCCGTTGCTGGCATGTCTGTGGATTGGTGTCTTTGGTGGTGCCGCCATTCATATGGATCTGGCGCAGGGTGCGCATCTGGCCGAGGCCACCAGTGACAATATCACGACAGCACTGTTCAAGATGTTTGATTTGATGCCGTTTTCCGGCGTGCTGTCCTTTGTCGCCGTTGTGCTCATTTTCATCTTTCTGGTGACGTCGGCAGATTCCGCGTCCTACATCGTGTCGCAGATGACGGATAATGGATCGCTTAACCCACCGCTTTACAAGCGTATTGTCTGGGGGGTGTTGATTGCAGCGATCTGTCTGACGCTGCTGGTGGCGGGTGGTCTCAAGGGGCTGCAGTCGGCCGCGGTGCTATCGGCATTGCCCTTCACGTTTATTGTTTATGCCATGCTTTATGTGCTGATGAAGGAGTTGCGAGCAGATCGTAGAAACATGTTGCGCCATTTGTACCGTCAACATGGTGAAACGCCCGTCGGGGCTGATATTTACGAGGCTGACGAGATGTCGGGCAGCGCGGATGAGCGGATCAGGCGGATCCCGCGGACGGTGAATCGTCGGATCAGGACCAGCCGCGACAGCAACTCGACCGATCAGGGGTAGCCGCAGGCATTAATGGGCACCATATTAAAAAGCAATTGTCAGGGGACTCATGCCGGGTATTACCATGCGCGAGTTCGGGATGATTGTCCTGAATCCTGTGCTGTTCACTTAACGCATGCATCAGCACGACCCTTTTTGGATCCCGCACTCAGGTGCGGGATTTTTTTATAAGCTCCTTTAGCGTTCTCTTCTATGCTGGACAAAAAGGGCAGAGAACAACGTGATGCGCTGGTTTGTTATCGGAAGTGCACTGCTGGTACTGGTGTCTTGGTATTGCCTCGGCCAGCCGACCCTGCGCTCGCTCGTTCCTGACGCCTATAATCCGTTAGTCCCATTGAATATCAATGATGAGGTGACGCCGTTGACGCGCTGGAAGCTTGAACGGTTGAAGCAGGATGATGGCGCCTGCCAGGTCGTACTGGCGCAGGCGGTCAAAACATCCGATATCGATGTAAGGCCTGTCGGCTCGTTTGTAGTACAGGGATGCCCGCTGAAGAACGTGTCACGCGTGTATCGTACTTCCGTGGCCTTCAACGCTTCCTTTCTGGCCAGCTGTCCGTTGGTTGTCAGTTGGCTGGTATTCGAGCGTCAGCGTCTTCAGCCAATAACACGCGACATGCTGGGTACGTCAGTAGCCCGGGTACGGCACTATGGAAGCTTTGCATGCCGTAATATCTATCATCGTGCCAATGCCCCTCGCAGTGAACATGCAAGTGCCTCCGCGTTCGACCTGGCGGCGCTCGAGCTGGCTGACGGCCGCCGTCTGGATCTGCTGACGGAGTGGCCGAAGGGTGATGCACGCAGCGAATACTGGCATACCCTGTTCAAGGGGGCCTGCGATATCTTCGGTACGTCTCTTGGTCCTGATTACAATCAGGCCCATGCCAACCATTTTCATCTGGGAACACGGCGCTTTGGTCTCTGTCGGTAATGAGCATCGGGCATGTTCGGGTGAAGTAACCTGGCCATCGGTCGTTATAACGGAAGTACTTCGCGCATCAACTGCACATAGGCCTGCGAGATCACGATGATGGAACCTTATCGCTCATACTCTTCGTATATCGATGTGCTTTCACAGTTCGTCAAACAACTGTCGGCGGCTGAACCTCACGCACTCGCAGTGCAGGATGATGACCCGAAAGGGCATTCGCCGGGGCATCTGAAAATGTATTTTCTGGACGGTGAAAAGCATTTCATCGGTGTGCTGGGCGTTTTGAAGGTTGATGCCGAACGGCTGCCACTCAATGGTTGTCTTCCAGGGGCGCCTGGCCACTATCCGGTGCCTGAAGGTCTGCATGAGTACCTGATACGCACCATTGCGCAGCGGCTGGCCTGGAATCACTACAGTGATCATGGGTTTGCGACCGAATGGTTGACGCATGGCCTGTGGGACACGCTGGCCTGCCGTCTTGAAAACAGTACTCAAATGCGTGATTACACCCCTGCATTTACCGAGCCGGGCTTCCCTTATCTTGCGCGGGTAACACTGGGCGGGCAGGGATATCGGTTCCAGATCATGGGGATGGAGGGTGACTTTCTGGTCGGGCGCCCGCTGCGTTCCTGTCATGTTGGTTCGGAGTCGCTTCCGGCGACCTTTCCCGGACGTGAATGGCTGGTGGAAGAGCAGGAGCAGGGGCAGGAGCGTCAGTTCATGTTCATGAGTGATTGTGCCTACCTTGTTCCCGAGGAGTGCGTCGACAAGCCGGCGACCTGGTTTGAAGCCCGCGCGCTGATGCCCATGGAGCAGGCCTGCCAGATATTTGCCCAGGTCGCCGGCCTGTCTTCCTATCTATACCAGGGGCGCATCGAGGTCGCGCCGGCTGTACCTGCAGACATGCCCGAAGCGGCATCGCGCTTCTGGCCAACGGCGATGGGAGTCACGGTACTGGGAGTGCTGACGGCTCTGACGATTATCGCCTGTCTCTGAGCGTTCCATCTTTTCTTGATGCATGATCGGGGGTATCCTGCCCGGTTTCCTGAATGTACTTTTCCTGCCTTGTCGTGCCGCTGGCACCAGGGGGCGGTATGCATCAACGGAGCGCATCATGGCACCACGCGTCGGAGTTATCATGGGGTCGGTATCTGACTGGCCTGTAATGGAGCATGCGACTCTCATGCTGGAACAGCTGGGGGTAGAATTCGAAACACGCGTTGTTTCGGCACATCGCACGCCGGATCTATTGTTCGAGTATGCACGTCAGGCGTCCGAGCGCGGCCTTGAGGTGATTATCGCCGGAGCAGGCGGGGCTGCCCATCTTCCCGGTATGGTGGCTTCCCAGACTTCTCTGCCGGTACTGGGCGTGCCGGTGGAGTCAAAGGCCCTGAAGGGGCTTGATTCCCTGCTGTCCATTGTACAGATGCCGGGCGGCGTGGCCGTTGGTACACTGGCGATCGGCAAGGCTGGTGCGAAGAATGCCGGGCTGCTGGCGGCGCAGATTATCGGTACGCATGATCAGCAGGTGCGCCAGGCAGTCGATGACTTCCGTACCGAGCAGACCCGTAGCGTGCTGGATACGCCGGATCCGCGAGAACAGTGAGCGCGTACCCTCAGGGTACGCTTCTTTATCCCGCATCGTAATGTGAGCGCTCATGCATATTGGTATTCTGGGAGCTGGACAACTGGGCCGAATGCTGGCTTTGGCTGGCTACCCACTGGCAAATCGCTTCTCTCTTCTTGATCCTGCCGGCACCCCCAGCGCCGATATCGGTCGGATCATGACCGGTCAGGATGACGACACGCTGGCTGAATTTCTGGCCGGGGTGGATCTGGTAACCTATGAATTCGAGCATCTGGATACTGCTCTGGTCGAGCGTATCGAAGCGCACGTACCGGTGTATCCCTCGCGGCGTGCTCTGGCTGTCTGCCAGAATCGCGGCGATGAAAAGGCGCTTTTTTCTCACCTGTCGATCCCGACCCCTGAATGGCGGCTGGTAGGTAGTGCCACCGAGCTGGCCGAAGCAGTCAATGCGATGGGTGCACCGGTGGTCGCCAAATCCGTAACGGAAGGCTATGACGGCAAGGGACAGGCGGTACTCCATCATGCCGATGAGGCCGAGGCTGCCTGGAACAGCATCGGGCACACGCAGCTGGTGGTTGAGGCGTTTGTCGATTTCGTGCGTGAAATGTCCATCATTGCCGTGCGCAGTACGAGTGGAGAACTGGCTTTTTACCCCATGGCCGAAAACCATCATCACCAGGGAATCCTGCGTTACAGCATGGCGCCGCTGGCAGATATTTCCGATGATGTTCAGGCGCGTGCCGAGCACTACATTCAGCAGCTTCTTGATGAACTCGATTATGTGGGTGTGCTGGCGCTGGAGCTTTTCCAGCTGGCCGATGGCTCGCTTCTGGTCAATGAAATGGCTCCTCGTGTTCATAACTCGGGCCACTGGACGATGGACGGCGCGGTTACCAGTCAGTTTGAAAACCATCTTCGGGCCATTCAGGGCCTGCCTCTTGGGTCAACTCGTGCCCTGCATCCGACCTGCATGATCAATATCATTGGGCGGGAGGTGGATGCGAGCGAGATTCTGGCACATGAAGACGTGCATCTGCACCGCTATGGAAAGAGCGAGCGGGCCGGCCGCAAGCTGGGACACCTCAATGTCACGGCGCCAACACCTGATGAACTCAAGGCTCGTCTGGCGGAGGTTCATCCGCTGGTGCCGGATGTGCCGGCGCCGCGCTTTCTTGCCTGGGAGTCATCCCGAGAGGCATGACAATCCTTGAGCTGCTGAAACGCCCCGAAAACCGGGGCGTTTCAGCATGAGTCAGGCAAGGCAGCGCCTGATCATTCTGGAGAGCCGTTTCTCAATGACTTCAAAGCTTAACCAGGACAGGCCCAGAATGACCGGCAGACATGCCAGCAGTGTCATGGCGGGGCTGATGTCCAGTTGTCGTGTCAGAAGGTACTCACCGCTCCACAGTACAATGATATGTACCAGATAGACTGAATAGGACCAGTCGCCCAGCTGTTTCAACAGAGGCAGCCGCTGAAAGTGGGCTTCCAGTGAAATGGCGCAGCCGACCAGCAAGGCACCGGGTACGCCCCAGGTCACCAGCCGATACGGTGACTGATCGTCGAACTTCAACATGAATGCCACTGCCAGCACCGCCAGCATCAGCGGAATCCAGCGCCCCTGTGGGATATAACCGCGTCGGTATATTACGCCAATGCCGATACCCAGGATAAATTCGTACATCATGGGATTGGTATAGAAGTTACTGATAAATGGCTGTTGTGCCAGCAGGGGACACATTACGGCCAACAGACCGGCGACCAGCCAGAGGCGATACCGCTCTCCTGCCACGAATGACAGGGCAAATATCACATAAAAAAGCATTTCGAAATTCAGTGACCATCCAACTGGCAAAATCGGATACAGGCCGAATCCACCCGGGTTCTGCGACGGTAGAAAGAAAAGAGAGTACAGCAACTCCCTCATGCTGACGCCATAGACCGGCATCACTTCGCCGGCAAAGGTGATAATTCCCGCCGTAATCAGGGTATAAAGCCAGTAGGCGGGTACGACTCTGGCCAGGCGATGGATCAAAAAGGTATGGGAGGCCATCTCCCGTCCTGCAGTGGAGATATAAATCACGAAACCACTGATGACAAAAAAGATATCCACACCAGCCTGGCCGCGCGTGGAAAGCAGGTGGCCGGTGGTGGTGGTGGCATTGAAGTCAAAAAAGACCTGCATGAAGTGATGAAACACTACCAGCCAGGCTGCGAAGGCGCGAAGGCCCTGTACCGAGATCAGCATGCGTTGGTTTCCTGTGGCCTGTCTGTTCGAGACAGGCTCAGACCACGGAAGCCGGTTGATGATCCATGCAGGCAGCGAAACGTAACATATCAAGACAGAGTGCTTTCACAGTGGGCGCTGCTGGCTGGCTGCCATATGTGCCTGCTGAAAACACTTGTGAACGTATTCGGGGGTAATGTTGTACTCGGCAAGTGTCGGCCACCGGATACTGATCCACTGGTCCTGCTCGTACAGCCGTGACGTTTCAAGCAGCAGGCCCAGTACTCCTTCATGGTGAAGCAGGGCGCTGCGGATATTGTCGTGCAGTGGAATGGCTTCCAGCAGCTGCTCCACGGGTATGGAAAAGAAGGCATCCAGGTAGGAGAAAAGCCCCACCATGAAAGCACTTTCCTGAGTATCCGAATCGAACTGGGCTGCCAGTTCAAAGGCCAGAAATGCACGGGTCAGTGCCATGTGAGGCAGTGCAGTGCCGGTCTGGCTGGTGCGCGTCAATGCCATTAGGCTTGCCAGGCTGCGTATTCGTTGCAGACCCAGAAGCAGAGTGGCCTGTCTGATGGAAACGATATCGGTCGCGCGCTGGTAGTAGGCGGAATTGACGAGCTTGAGAAGTTGCACACTGAGTGCCGGGTCTCTTTCGATGATACGGGTCACTTCAAGCGTTGTAACATCCGGGCTGTTCAACACCTTCAGAAGTTTCAGTATGCCCGCATGATTCATGTCGAGCTGTTTACCATGAACCGGAGCAGGTCTTGCCAGAAAATAGCCCTGAAAGAGGTCGATGCCTGCCTGCATGCACTGCTCATAATCGCTCTGTGTTTCTATTTTTTCGGCAAGCAGCAGCAGGGAAGGGTAGCGCCGTTTGAGCTGAATGACTGTTCTGATCAATGCGATATCGTCATAGACCGGGAAATCCAGCTTGACGATACGTACCCAGGGAAGAAAGGGGTGGTCTGCGTCGGTCTGGCTATAATCATCGAGTGCCAGCGTATAGCCTTGCTCGTACAGGTGTCGCAGTGCCTCGATATTCTCATCAGTGACATCAACGGTTTCCAGTACTTCGATCACCAGGTGTTCGGGTCTGAAGGGAAAGTCGCCGTGCAGGGTTTCTTCGGTGAAGTTGATATAGGCTTTAGTACCGTCACAGGCCTTTTCGATACCGGATTCGATGAATACGTTGGCAAGTACCGTTCCCGTGGCCTGGTTTCCATCCATGTCCAGTGGAAAGCAGCCGCTACCGTCAGCAGGTCGAAAAAGAAACTCATAGCCTTTAAGTGTCTTGTTGCGATCTACAATCGGCTGGCGTGCATAGAGCACAGTGCAGGGCATAAGGCTCTGTTCATCGACAGCTGGCATGGGGGGCTTCTCCGACAGATGCTTGTACGATATTTCGCTAATATCGGCACTATCTGTAACCGCTTGAAGAACGGCTGGCCCCATGCCAGCTTCCTGTGCCCTTGACCAGTCGGTTCAGCCGGTGGCGAGCAAGCCAGTCGTGCGCTCCACCTCTTCACTATCCATCAGAGCAATGGTCACCGGAACGGATTTACCGGCGATGGTATTACTGCGCTCGTCCCTGTTGGCGATCGGAATCAGTGCATTGGTCTCGGGGTAATAACCTGCAATGCAGCCACGCGGAATATCATAGGGCACGACCTTGAACCCGGCCACACGACGTGGAATGTTATCTTCAGCCACGGCACTGAATGCAATCATGTTGCCTGCCTCAAGGCCGTGAGCCTCGATGTCTTCCGGGTTCATCATGGCGACCATCCGCGTTCCGTAGATATCACGGTAGCGATCATCCAGCGAATAAACCGTTGTATTGAACTGATCATGGCCACGGGTGGTAAGCAACTGAAAGTAATCGGCGTCTGGGGGCGTCATGCCGGAATCCATTTTATCGGCATCGAACAGGAAGTTGGCTTTTCCGGAATCGGTCAGCCATACCCGTTCACGGGCAGCGTTATAGATATGAAAACCGCCAGGTATCTGAATGCGCTCATTATATCGAGGAAAGATGTCCGGAAAGACGGCTTCAATCCGGTCCCTGATACGAGAGTGATCCTCGGCCAGCCATGCCCAGTCGACCTTTGGGTGAACCGGCAGGGTAGCGCGGGCAATATCGCTGATAATCGTCACTTCAGAGCGCAGGTGAGGGGAGGCCGGTTCAAGTTCACCGGTTGAGGCATGCACCATGCACATCCCGTCTTCCACTGTACTGGCCTGTGCAACGCCGGCCTTGATATCCCGCTCGGTCTTGCCAAGGCAAGGCAGGATATAGGCTTTTTTACCATGAACAAGATGGCTTCGGTTCAGCTTGGTGGAAATCTGAACCGTCAGATCCAGCTGGTTGATCGTTGCCTGTGCAACACGTTCCGGGTCGGGAATTGCGCGAAAGAAATTACCGCCCAGGCCAATGAACGCGGATACTTCGTTACGCATGATGGCCTCACAGCACAGGGCAACATCATGACCATGCTCACGAGGGCACTGGATCTCAAAGGTACTGTCCAGGTTGTCCAGCATTTCCGTGGTTGGCTTGTGAAAGATTCCTACCGTGCGGTCACCCTGAACATTGGAGTGCCCGCGAACCGGGCAGGCACCCGCGCCGCGCTTGCCGATATTGCCGCCCATGAGCAGCAGGTTGATGATCTGGTGAATGGCATCACCACCGTAGCGGTGCTGGGTAATTCCCATGCCCCAGCAGGCAATGACGCGTTCGGACTTGCTGTAGCACTCGGCGGCTTCGCGAATGGCTGACTGGGTCATGCCTGAATGATGCTCGATGACCTCCCATGTCAGGGAGCGGCAGTGCGCCATATAGGCTTCGAAGCCGTGCGTGTGGGCTTCGATGAATTCGTGGTCCAGTACTCGAGGCTCGCCACGCTGTTGCGCCTCATCATCCATTTCAATCAGTGCCTTGCACATGCCCTGAATGGCGGCAATATCACCTCCGATACGCAATTGATGATACTGGGCGCTGATCCTGGTGCCGTCGGGTTTGAGCATGTCGAGTGTGCTTTGCGGGTTGGCAAACTTGACCAGTGCCTTTTCCCGCAGCGGATTGAACGTGATGACACTGCCGCCACGCATGACCAGCTTGTGCAACTCGCCCATCATCCTTGGGCTGTTGGTACCGGTATTCTGGCCGAAAATGAAGATGGCATCGGCATAATCGAAATCATCGAGTGTGGTAGTAGCCTTGCCCACGCCAAGGCTCATGGGAAGCGCCACGGTGGTGGTCTCATGACACATGTTGGAGCAATCGGGGAAGTTGTTGGTGCCATAGAGACGCCCCAGCAACTGAAACATGAATGCGGATTCATTGGAGGCGCGCCCCGAGGTGTAAAACTCTACCTGGTTGGGGTTGCCCACCTGCTGAAGAGTCGCGCCGATATCAGCCATGGCCTCATCCCAGCTGACGGCCTGATACCGATCACTGCTTGCGTCATAGCGCATTGGATGGGTCAGGCGTCCCTGATTTTCAAGCTCATGATCAGACCACTCGCGAAGCGCTGTCACAGTGTGCTGCTCGAAAAACGCCGGCGTGGTGCGCTTGTGTGTGGTTTCCCATGCAACGGCCTTGGCACCGTTTTCGCAGAATTCAGCCATGTGGGGTTTGGCTGGATCCGGCCACGCACAGCTTGGACAGTCAAATCCGCCGGGCTTGTTCATCTTGAGCATCAGTCGGTTGCCACGGAAGGGCACCTGCTGTCGAAGCATATGCTGTTCTACTGCCTTCAGGGCCAGCCAGCCGCCGCCGGGAGAAGATGATTTGTCCTGAGTACCCAGCATATCGGAAGAGGTTTTACTTGATGTCTCATCCATGAGCCACCTCACAAAAAGGGAAGAAATAAATAAAAGGAGCGCTCGGCTTCACGCCTGAAACCGAGCGCCTGCGGTATAAGACAACGCCGCAACAACGGTAGTGCCTTTAAATGTAGGTGGTCGGCGGCGTGATGACGAGCCGCATTCAGCACTTTTTGGTTAAAGTAGGGAAATCGAGGGTCGTTCGTACTACAGGAGAAGACTATGTCGCAGGTCGCGTTGATCACCGGATGCTCCAGTGGGATTGGGCTGGCTCTGGTGCAGCAGTTGGTGACATTGAACTATCACGTGATTGCCACGGTGCGTCGTGAAGCGGATCTGGCTCGGATAACGGCGCTGGGAGCAGAAGGACGACTTCTGGATGTAACGGACGCTCAGGGGGTGGATGCCCTTGTTACTGACGTGGAGCAGCGTTACCAGGGACTGGATGTACTGATCAACAATGCTGGATTCGGCGCCATGGGGCCGGTACTTGATTTCGATGATAAGGCGCTGACCCATCAGTTCGAGGTCAATGTGATTGCGCCGGTGCGACTTGCTCGCGCCACACTGCTGCTCTTGAAGGCGCGTGGGGGGGTTGTTTTCAATATCGGGAGTGTCGCAGGGGAGGTCAGTTCTCCCTATGCTGGAGTGTACTGCGCATCGAAAGCAGCGCTTCACCGATTGAACGATGCCATGCGCATGGAGCTGGCTCCTCTAGGGGTCGACGTGGTGCTGGTACGCCCTGGCGCCATCGAGTCCCGGTTTGGACAGCGAGCACGTCACGAGCTTTCGGGACGCCTGAAGGAAAACTCCCCGTGGCGGCCGTTTCGCGCCGGCATTGACAAGCGTGCAGGTTCTTCAGAACTCTTGAGCTCAACGCCGGCCTCTCGCCTGGCCGAAAAGGTTGCTTCAGCCCTTACTGCGTCGCGCCGGCCAGCCATTATCCGTGTGGGTAATGGGGGGCTTGCGTTGCCGCTGTTGGCGCTGTTGCCACACCGGATGCGCGATTACTGGCTCAAGCGTTATTTCGGATTGAACGATGCTTCATCCTGATGGTGTGGGGGGCGGGATTCTGCACCGTATTCCATCTTCCACTGCTGCTGTCTTATCTGGGATTTCATGACGTCCAGCACTTCAATCATGACCTGCTCTATTTCACGATTGGCACTGGCATTATCCTCGATCCATGCATCAAAGCCGCTTTCAGCCATCGATTCGGCCAGGTTCCGAAAGCGGCGCTGATTGACACGTTGTATGCTGCCATCCAGCAGACCGCATACTGCCTCGGTCAGACTTTGCTCCATGGCAGTTGCCAGCGTATCCCCCATTGGCAGCCGTTTAAGGCGATGCATGTCCGGATTTTCTGACAGGGTGTCGTGCACGAGACTGCGAACCATGCCGAGAATATCGGCCCGATGAGTACCGTAGGCCTGCAATATCAGGCGAATCGTACGGTCTGTCATGTCCTCGATCAGGGCCTGTTTACGAGGCAGCAGGACATCGCGGGTGATGCGGTCGGTCAGCTTGCCGTTGTCACTGAGTTCCGTCTGTACATTGCCAAGCATCTTGATGGCGACGCGATCGGTCAGCTCCTCCATCAGGATCTGGTAATACTTGTAGCAGAACTGATAGACCGACCATTGCCGTACATTGATGGTGCCCATGCGCTGAAGTCGAATCAGCAGGCTGACCACACGCAGCACTCTCAATACCCTGAATCCGCTGACCGGAATACAGCCCAGGACGTCATACCAGTGAATGAAGGGATAGAAGAACCATCGGTGATAACGTCTTTCTCGAATAGCAACAAGCCAGCCCGCCAGTACATCAAGTGCCAGCAGGGCAACAAAATACAGGTCGATCGTGGTGAAGTTCGCGTGCATCCAGGCGGCGGTAGACTGAAGGCTGGCTGGTCCCAGGTCTACAAGAGCATGTACCGGGCCAAGGGCGTATAACGTATCGAGCAGGATGAGCAGCAGGTTAAGCCCAACAACTACTACAATGATGGTGTCCCACCAGGCATGAAAGGCATCCTGGGCTGCAGGTCGGGTAATGCGGGACGGGGGCATTCAAAAGCTCCGAAGTAAAAGGGACATTACTGCCGACAGTCTAGCGCGTCAGGCATGGAGCTGCCCGTATCCTCCATGAATGATCACGAGATATAACATTTCTTCATAAGAAGACATGCTGTGAGGCACTATTAAATATGAGTATAAGGTGATAAAGGATTTTTAAAGTGGCGTAAGCGGTCTAAAGTAACAAATATATTTCGCCAGGAGAGGCAGTCATGACAAAAATCAAAAACAGTGTACGCTCTGCTTCAGGCACAGCCTATATTTGCCACTGGCATACGCCGGAGCAAAAGGTATTTTGTCGTCGTGAGCGACATTCGTTACATCCTCGGCGTTTCAGCGCCCTGCAGGAAGAGACTGACTTGTCTTCTCCGCCGATGTCCAATCATCCCGTGGCCAAAAGAAAGCCATCGGACGCGTCCGAGAAGTGATACGTCCATCAGGTGGTTGACCGCGTCAGTTCAAGAACCGTGACTGACGCGGATGTGCTTCATGCAGGGGCATGGTGGATGTAACGGCAGGACGCCGGTACTTTTATTATTCAAAAGGTTTGCGCCCTGCTTCCTGAACGCGCAGATACAGGCGGAGGATTGTCAGAGCTGTCGCAAGGGCAATCGTGCATTCATCAAGTATGTCTTCCAGCAGTTTTCGTCTTTCCGGCGTCAGGGGGTCTGTCATTAATGTCAGTGTGCCGGGTGATGCCTGGTCGCTGTCGATGGTTCTTGATAGTGTGCAGTCTGACTGTGCATGTTGTTCCGTGCCCCAGTGCACGTGCAGAGGCTGAGCCAGCTCGGTAATGGGAAGTGTCAGCGTTCCGCTGGTATCAGTGAAGCAGCCTGGCAACTCCTGAGTCACGCCGGCCCTGAACATTTCGATGGTTGTCGCAGTCGCAAGACGTGAGCGGAGGGCGTGCAGCCGTTGCCGGTATCGTTCCTTTTCCCTGCAAAGCTCTGTCGACTGTGCCAGTGACTGCTCTGCGCAGACCCGCTCCTGAGTGTCGGTAACAATGGCAAACAGCATGTTTCCGCCATTGATATGAATCGGACTGATACGAATATCTACTGCACGATGTTCTCCATTGGCCAGACAGTGCGTGGTCTCAAAGCGCGCTATCGAGTTCAGTTGTGCCTGCAGCAATCGCCGTTTGACGTCCTCATGATTCCCGCCGTTGAGCGTTTGTATCGACATGCCCTGCAGGGTACGCAAGGCATACCCATAATATTCGGAAGCCGCTGGGTTGGCATCGATGATCTGGCCATCGAGCGGGTTGATCAGTAGTTTAATGGCATTGCCGCCGGTAAAAAGGCCTCGGTAGAGGGCTTTATTTTCCCGTAAATGTTCTCTGGCGTAGTGCTGTTCATCAATGTCACTGACCTGCACCAGAAACAGGGGCTCATTACTCAGTGGCATGATATTCCATTCGGTCCAGCGCGGCTTATACATCCCGGTATCAAGCCGGTATTTTCCGGTAAATGGTGACAGGGCGGCCTCCTGACCCAGAGGAAGCTGTTCGAGATAATCGTTCCAATCAATGGCCAAACGACGAGCGTCCGGCCCGGAAGCCTGCTCAAAGAGGCTGATGTCCGGGTTGATCTCTTCACCATACAGTTGCTGCAATGGCGAATTGGTCTGATGAGGGGTGCCCGTGGTATCTATCATTGCCATGCCATCGGCCGATGCATCAAATATGGCTCTGAAGCGGTTATTCATGGCCTGAAATGCAAGTTGCGTGGGCTTGCGTTCATTGATGATGGTGACGGTGCCCACTACATGCACAGGATGCATCATGGCATCCCGTGACATCACCTGACCCTGCGCTTCGACCCACACCCACTGACCGTTGGCGTCAAGCACTCTGTATTCATGCTGGATCGGCGGGCCTTCATCATATAAATGACGATGAATAATCTGCTTGAATTCGGCCCTGTCGTCCGGATGAATCTGCCCCAGTGTTTTTTCAATGCTGCCATCCAGCATGTCGCTGTTTTGATAACCCAGCAGGCGATGCCAGTGCTGGGAGTAATCAAGTCTGTCCTGGTCTGGGTTGTATTCCCAGATGCCGGTGCGAGCATTTTCCAGCGCAAAGTGATAATCCCGTTTCAGCCTGTCCAGTGAGGTCCGGGTTTTCTGAAGCTCGGTAAAGGGTTGTTTCAGGCTGGAGCCCAGTGTGGCCTGGCATACCAGGCCATAAGCAATCAGCTTGTAAACATGACCAAGCAGGCTGTACCCATCATAGGATGCGGCGTATAGGGTAAAGCAGACTTCTGACAACGCAGTAATGAAGGCCGCACTGGCCAGTTGTTTGTTGTTGACGTATTTCGACAGCCTTTCGTTTTTCATGAGAAAGACGCCTGCCATGAGACTGGTAACTACCAGTACCCACTCTATGACTATCTTGAAAGTGCTCAGCCCTTCACCCTGGTTATAGAGAAGGGGGATGCGGTCGTGATGGTAGATGAGGCCAGCCAGCACCAGAGCAAGTAAGGCACTACCTATAAGTAATCCGAACAGCCAGCGCGATGATGGCCACCGCTCAACACTGGAGATCCCCACCATCAACAATGCGCTGATGGCAAGAAAGCGCCCTGTTGCCCCAAGGTATAGCGTGACGTTGATATCGGTGATGCCGGGTAACAGGGCAAGCCCTGGAAATGACAGGGCATGAGCAAGGTTGAAACCTGCCGCCAGCCCATAAAGGACGCCCATTACCAGTAACGCCGCAGGAACCGTGCTTTGGTATCCTGTGAACAGGCAGAGGGTGACCATGAGCGCCATCAGGGTAGCCATTATTTCGATGACGGCATGCCAGGCAGCATAATGTGGTGGAATCCAGGTGCCCTGGACGCGGGACAGCCACAAAAAGCCGATCAGTGCCATCAGAAGGATTGCCGGCAGCAGCAGGTAACGAAAGCTGGCAGACTGCAGGCGGTAGCCGGATGCCCTGGAGCTGAAAGGGTAGCTCATAGATAAATGCCCTGATTAAAGAGGCCGTTCATTAAAGAAATGTTAATGTAGTTTATCAAAGCAAAAGGACTCACAGGATTTTTTGAGTGTTACCGGGATGCTCTTACACTCTGACGTTTCAAGTGTGCCGTTTCAGATAAATCGCTCCCAGCCCAAGAGAGCGAACGGCCGTGAACAAGGTAAATGACAGCCATAGCCCGGTATTGGCCAGAGATTGCGTAACATACCAGCAGGCGATATAGGCCATCAGAGCGATAATCATGGTATCCCTCATTGCTCTTGTATCGGTCAGACCGATAAAAACTCCATCCAGCAGGTAACTCCATACGGCGACCAGTGGCATGACAACAAGCCACGGCAAAAAGCTGACAGCTGTTGCCGTCACTGGTGCCAGATCCGTCATCAGGCTGATGAACCATGGGCCTGCGAGCCAGAACAGAAGTGCAGCCCCTGTTGCTGTCAGTATCGAGAACCATGTACAGGCAACGATGTGGCGGGACATGAGTGTTTTATCATTTTTTCCTGCGGCTTCCCCCACGAGTGCCTCTGCGGCACTGGCAAAGCCATCCAGGCCGTAGGACGTCATCATGACCAGCTGCATGAGAATGGCGTTGGCGGCAAGTGTTGTTGTATCGATGCGTGCGCCCTGTGCCGTAAAGAAGGCCATTGCAGACAGTAGACACATCGTGCGCACAAAAAGGTGGCGGTTGACGTGAAAAAGAGGAGCGTAGGCCCTGAGTCTGGACAGTAACTCGATACTCCAGGTGCCGGGAATGCGCTTCAGCTGTCGCATGGCGAGCCAGAGTCCTGTCGCACAGGCGCAATAATCTGCCACCACTGATGCCAGTGCTACGCCGTTACTGGTCATGTCGAGTCCGACAACAAGGATCAGATCCAAAACGATGTTAATACTGTTGGTCAATACCATGATCAACAGAGTGACTCGGCTGTTCTGCTGGCCCAGAAACCATCCTATCAATGCATAGTTGACCAGCACCGCTGGTGCCGAGCATATTCGTATATAAGCATATCCATTTGCCAGCTCACGCGTATCAGGGGCACCGCCCAGCAGATCGAGCCCTGCAGTAATCAGTAGCGGCGAGAGGGCAATCAGGATGAGGCCAAGTATCAGCGCAATGATCAGCGACTGGCCCAGCAGGTGTCGAAGGCTTTTGGTATCGCCACGGCCATGGGCCTGCGACGTCAGGCCGGTGGTTCCCATGCGTAGAAAACCGAATCCCCAGAACAGAAAGCTGAACAGGGTGGCGCCCAGTGTTACGGCGGCCAGATATCGGGCATCACTCAGGTGCCCCACCACGGCAGTGTCCACCAGTCCCAGCAGGGGGACCGTTATGTTGGAGAGAATGATGGGCCAGGCCAGGCCCCACACGCGCTGAGTCGCAGCAGGAAGGAAACTCACGTCTGTAGTCCATGGTAAAACGAGTGGCATATGCAGGAAGACATGCGGCCGGGCAGGTCCGTGCTTTTGTAATATAACAAGAATGTATTTAACATCGTGTCAATTACTACAAAAACACTGTTCATGCGTGACCAGCCGCCGACTGCTCCAAAGGGGCAATACTGACATATTCTCGCCCTTGCCCTCCCGGAAAACTGGAACGATTCAAGCTGTCACGCCTTTATTTCATTCAAAAAGGGGCACAACAATGAATAACGTGATTTCACCGAAGCAGCTGCGGCCTTTGGCACTGTCCAGCTCACTGGTCTCAGGGCTGCTGCTGGCCTCGACGGCTCAGGCAGGGACCGTGACGGATGTTGATCTGACATCGGCAGGGATCATCTTGCCGACAACCAATATCTCGCTGTATGACAATGCTGCTACTGGTGTACGGCTCAGCGGCGGATTGACGGTTCACGGTTTTGCAGCCGGCACGCGCAATGCCAACTTCGGTGGTACACGGGAAGGGGCGCAGCCGGATAAGGGCCCGGACTGGTGGGAAGCAGCCGTTATCCCGAGTCTGGCAGGTGAAGTTGATCTGCCTGAGAGCAGGGGTACCCTGTTCGGGGGCGTTTCCGGCAGCTATGGTCTGACACGGGGCAATGCCCATGGCGATGTCGACGGCGCAACACCGGGTCATCCAGAAGAAGCCCGTCTGAAAAAATCCTACCTGGGGTGGCGCAGCGGCGACATGCTGACAGATTCACTGGGTGAGGATGCCATTACCTTTTCCTTTGGCCGACAGACCTTCCAGTTCGGTGATGGATTTCTGGTTGGTGATGCCTATAGCGATACCGGCAAGAACGCTGTGTACTACATCGGCCCGGGTGACGAATTTCAGTCCAGCGCGGTGTTGTCACTGGAAAGCCAGGGCTGGCATGGTGATCTGTTTCATCTGAAGGCGCATCAATACGTCAGCGGCGGCTCCGATCAGGATACGTCGTTGAACGGGGTTAACGTGGACTATACCCTGGGAGATCGCGCCAAATTCGGTGTGGCATATCTTGATATCTACGACAGTGATATTGATGCCCGCGATGGCATGGAAGTCTATAACCTGCGTGCCAAGGGCATCCCTCTGGCATCGCTACCCGGCCTTGCGCTCGGTGGCCAGTATGTATACGAGACCAACAACAGACAGAATGTCGATGATCACGCCTGGTACGGGCAGGTTACCTATACCTTCCTCAATACACCCTGGACGCCCGAAATTGCCTATCGCTACGCTGAATTCAGCCAGGGTTATGATCCATTGTTTTATTCGTTCGCCGGTGGGTGGGGCAGCTGGTACTTCGGGGAAGTGGTCGGTGAGTACATGCTGTTCAACTCCAATCTGAAAGTGGACATGGTGAAGGCATCGATCAGGCCTCATGAGTCGCTTGAAACCGGCCTGATTGGCTATCGTTTCCGCTACGATGAAACTCCGCAGGGTATTTCCAGTCGTGATTTTGCCCGAGAGGTAGATCTTTATGCCGACTGGACCGTCACGGATCACTTCAGCATTTCCGGCGTGTACGGTGTGGCCTTTCCGGACGATGGAGCGAAGCAGAGTGGTCTTTATGATGACCACACATCGCAACTCGTCGAGCTGTTCGCAACCTATAGTTTTTAGGCAGTGTTGGACATGAAAGGGCCGCCCATCGAGGCGGCCCTTTCATGTCCGGAGCGCTGGTTTTTCAGCCGGCAACCACAATGCGTTGATACTTTTCCATCAGCTGATCCCGGGTCTCTTCATGCTCGGGGTCAAGCGGTATGCAGTCTACCGGGCATACCTGCTGGCACTGAGGTTCATCAAAGTGACCGACACACTCGGTACACAGCCCGGGGTCGATCACATAAATTTCTTCGCCCGGTGAGATGGCATCATTGGGGCATTCCGGTTCACAGACGTCACAGTTGATGCATTCGTCGGTGATCATCAAAGACATGACAGTTACCTCACGGTAGCAGGCAGCGCGCGATACGCTGCCGTATGAAGACAACAGGGAGGCACTTAGTGATAGTGCTCCTGAAGCGCGCGAGCCACCCGGGGGTGCACCAGCGCAGTCACATCTCCGCCCAGACGTGCAATTTCACGCACGATGGTCGACGAGATGTAGGAGTTTTGTACTTCCGGCGTCAGGAACAGACTTTCTACATGAGGCGCCATGGCACGGTTCATGTTGGCCAGCTGCAGTTCGTATTCAAAGTCCGAAACGGCGCGCAGGCCACGTAGAATGATACGCCCGTGGTGGTGCTCGATGAGCTCGGTCAGCAGGCAACTGAACCCTACCACTTCGACATTGTCCAGGCTTTCAAGCACATCACGCGCCAGCTGGACACGTTCGTCCAGTGACAATGTCGGTTTCTTGCCGGGGCTGGCGGCCACGGCCACCACGATTTTATCAAACAGGCGTGCTGCCCGTTCGATCAGATCAGTGTGGCCATTGGTGATGGGATCAAAGGTCCCTGGATACACCGCAATATTCATTACGCGCCTCGCTGGTAGTCTCGCGCTGCAACAGTCAGTGACGCCAGGCAGCGCGGTCCGGGCCAGTTATTTGTCGTTCAGATGTCCAAAGGGATTGTCGACGTTGAACGATACCGGGTTGGCATAACCGGGTATCTTCAATCCGGCACTGTCCATGGACAGCTCAGGGCCCTCGAGCACCCCTTCGCCGAACTGATAGGTCGGCTTGAAGTGTCCGCCATGTGATGCATTCTCATGGGCTGCGCTGCGTTCAAGTGTCCTGTCACGGCGGCTTCGCCATGCCGTCATGGCGGCCTCGCCATGGCGCAGGGTCATCAGGCGTTCGGTCACATCCGGTGACAGCAGGGGAGCCGTAGCGTTATTGCCGCCAAACCCCTTGGCATTGATAAAGCTGACATCTGCGGTAAAGGCCTTTGGCGTAGTGAAAAAATCGAGTTTTTCAGCGAAGACATCATCCGCTACCTGGTCAAGGGTGGGGATGCCGGGAATCATGCCAAAGGCAAAGGTTCCCAGTGCGCTGGCCATCTGATCTCCGGCAGCGCTGCCCTGGGAATGGCCGATAAAGGCCTTGATGGCTGCAACCGGCCAGTTCTCGATGCCAAAGGCTCGCGCCACCATATCCATGACGTGCGATTCGGACGTCCTGTTCTTGGGGGTGCTGGTCCCATGGGCATGAATGTAGCTGCGATGGCGTACGGCGTCATCCCCCAGCAGATCCTTGGCCAGTGCCACACTCTTGCCAAGGGTCAGGTAGTTACCGATACCCGGTGCCGAAATGGAGCGCTTCCAGCCATCGGCATTAACGAAGACATCCGGCACGCTGCCGAGCACCTGGGCACCCATTTCAAGCGCCAGACTGTCGTCCATCAGCAGGATGAACTGAGAAGCCTCTGCGATGGTGAAGCCGCAATTGCGTGCAAAGGGACGGCTGGCGCGCTGATAATCGGCATCGGTCAGCAGCTCCAGAGCATCCAGAGCCTTCAGGCTGGCATCATCTGCCAGTGCGCTCATGACACGGAACCCTTCGACGACTTCCGGGGTGATCGGAGCATCCGAGGTGCCGACCATGACCACACGCCGACGGCCCTGTTTGATGTCTTCAACGCCCAGGCGCAGGTTGTACAGGAAGGTAGCGCAGGCACCCAGCATGGAGCCTGTCGTTCCCACGCTGCCCAGAACGTAGGCATTGATGAAATCGGCCGGCATCTGGCCGTATCCCAGCGGCATCTGCTTGGACGTGGCACGCTGTCCTGTCACGAAGCTTTGCAGCAGGCCACCCCAGCCGTTTTGATCGAGCTGACCGATGGAGTTGCCGGCATAAACGGCCACGGCATCCGGGTCGAGTCGGTCAATGATGTCCTGCCATTCAAGCCCGCTCTGGCCCAGACAGTCTGATGCTCCAAAGATGGACATGGCCAGCCCGCGCGGGTGATGCACACTGCGGTAGAAGGAAGCCGGTTCAAACCCGGTGGGTAATTGTCCGGCACTTTTCACCAGAGCGTCACGTTGCTCCGGCAACATGACATCCAGTGGGCCAGCCGGCACGGTCACTTCCACCTGACGCCTGTCGATCTCTCGCACCTGCCAGTGGGCCGGCGTCGGCGTAGGGAGCTGTCGACGGCTGAGCACGAAGGTCAATGGTGTGTCGAGCGACAGACCGGCCTTTTTGGCGGATGAAATGCCGTCATCGCCGAATTGAGGATCCTCGATCCGACGAATATTGGTATGAGTCAGGATCCAGTCGCGATGCTGAGCAATCAGACTTGCTTCATCCAGTGCATTGCCCTGGGTGTCGCGCCACTGATCGGCTTCGCGTGTGGCCAGGGCCATCAGTGATGCCAGGCCCAGAAGCGTATGATGCTGTGATGCCGTGGGGAGGGCGTCAAGCACGGTGCGCTGATAGGATTGATGACTCGAGGTTCTGCCGGCAGCGTTGATGCCGCCCATGCCGACGATCACCGGTAACTGTGACAAGCCGCGTCCCTCGTAATACGTTCATATCGATTCGCCCATGATGGGAACGAACCATCATGGGCGGAGAATACGGCGATGATAGCATTGCGTCGGGTCGCACGTCATGCTGGTGCGTCCTTCTCGTGGTCATGTTTTGTTGTCCGGGTCCTGCGTGGCTGCGGTATGATGCCGGTGGTTGGGCGATCATCACGGCAGGGCAGACAGATGCAGGGCAATTCTTCCAGTATTTCCACCTCGCAACACACGGTTCACGAGCACCTCGCGACCCGGGTACAGCGCGCACTTTCGGCGCCCTGGCAGCGGCCGATTGCGGATCATTCCCGGGAGGCTTTCGAGCGGGCACAACGCTGGCGTGAGTGCCATGGTGGGCCACTGATACTGGACTCCGGATGCGGTGTCGGCATTTCAACGCGCCGGCTCTCGGCCCTGTACCCCGACAACTGTGTCATCGGCATTGATCGCAGCGCAGATCGGCTGTCCCGGCAGCACGGCGCCCTGGCCGATAACGCCTTCCTGATTCGTGCGGATCTGGTGGATTTCTGGCGCCTCGCCCTGGCTGCCGGCTGGCAGCCTTCACGCCATTATATCCTTTACCCCAATCCCTATCCCAAGCCCGGCCATCTGAAGCTCCGCTGGCATGGCCACCCGGTATTCCCAGCGCTGCTGGCACTGGGGGGTGAGGTTGAAGTGCGTTCCAACTGGCGTATCTACGTAGAGGAATTTGCTCAGGCGATGACCATGGCCGGCGCAGTAACGGCCCTGCCTGCCGTCGAGTGCTGGGCTCCGAACGGCGATTTCATGACCCCCTTCGAGCTCAAGTATCATGACAGCGGCCAATCGCTGTGGCGAATGCGCGCCATACTTTCCTGGCAGCCCTCTCTCATGCCAACGGATGGCGTCATTAATAAGGTTTGATGAAAGGAAACCCTGTTTTTCCTGGAACCCTGTCAGTAAGCTGATGTGCTCCAATGGAGGCACGATAATGACAGGGAGCGGTTCATGAAACACCCGATAACGCAGCGTCTGGCCGTACTGGCCTGCATGGTGGCCTGCAGTGTGACGTCACTTGCCCATGCTGCCGGATTTGATGCCGTTGAAGGCATTGCTGCCAAGGGATTTGACGTCAGTGCTCAGGCAGTACTTCTTGATGGCAATACCACACTGGGCGCCATCGCGCCCAGGGCCATGCTGACACCGGCCTCGGTCTCCAAACTCTATATTTCTGCAGCATCACTGGACCGATTCGGCCCCCAGAAGCGCTTTACCACCCGGCTGGTGACTACCGGAGAAGTGGAAAGCAATGGCACGCTGCGCGGTGACATCATCCTGGACGGTGCCGGTGACCCGGGGCTTACGTCCAACGACTACTGGATGCTGGTGCAGGGCCTCAAGCAATTGGGCGTCAAGCGTGTGCGGGGTAATGTACTGGTCAGTGAGTGGCGATTTGGCCCGGTGCCCTGCATAAGCACGGATCGCTGTCGGGCGCGTACTTCCTCACGCCATGCCTATGATGCCCTGTTGTCTTCGGCTGCCGTGGATTTTGCCAATTGGTGTGTGCGCGTCTATCCGGGATCGAAGGTCGGTGAACCGGCACATTTGCAGGGCTGTTTTGGCGAGAAGGCACTGACGGCGGTCGACAGTAGCATCAAGACCGTTGCCACGACGCAGCCTACGCGCATCAGCGGCGCACGAGTGACCAGCGGGTCAACCGATACACTGAAGCTCGATGGCACCATCGCGCTCGATACCTTCCCGCGTAATATCTATCGTGCCAGTGCCGATCCGGCCCAGCAGAGCCTTTATACGCTGGTGGATCTTATGCATCAGGCCGATATTACGGTGACCGGCAATGCAACCCTGAGCCGGACGAGACCTCCGTCAGATGCGACGGTACTGGCATCGGTCGACGGCCCGACGCTTCAGGAACTGTTGCTTCGAATGATGAACTATTCCAATAACTTCATGGCCGATGTACTGGCACTGGACCTGTCGAGTACGACACCGGCGACCCTGGCCAATGCGAGTGCAGCGCTCGAGCGATTTGTGGCGACCGTGCCGGGCCACGGGCCGGTGACCCTGCAAAGCGGCAGTGGGCTGACCACGCAAAACAAGACCTCGGCCCACGGCCTGATTGCACTGCTCAATGAGATGTATCATCGTCCCGCCCTGTTTCCGGTCTTTGTGGCTGGCATGCAGGCGCCGGTCAACGGGCCGATGCGGTTCATACGTCGGGGCAGTGATGTCTTTCAAAACAACATCATGATCAAGACGGGTACCCTCAATCAGCCGGTGCCGGTGCGTGCCGTAGCCGGCTATTTCCGTACTCGTCAGGGGCGATGGGGCGCCTTTGCCGTCATGGTCAACGGGCGCGCTGCTACCCCTTATTTACGGTGGAAGGATGTACTGGAAGCGGTTTCGAAGGACCTGACGCCGATGATCGAAAATCATTGACGGCATGTACGCAGGCGCCGGCCACCATGGCTGGCGCCTGTGGTAATGGTTCAGGAACGGTGCGACCATTTATCGACCACGGCCGCACCTACCACATCACCGGTGATGTTCAGGGCAGTGCGTGTCATGTCGAAGATACGATCCAGAGCGATCAGTAGAGGCAGCCCCTCGGTGGGGATGCCTGCGGCGATCAGAACCGCTACCACCAGAAAGGAGGGGCCGGGCACACCCGCCTGACCGATGGCACCGATGGTGGCAGTGAAGATGATGGCACTCCATGCGGCCAGACCAAGATCGACCTGAAAGACCTGAGCGAAAAAAACGGCGGCAAGCCCGTAATAGATTGCGTTGCCGGCCATATTGATCGTGGCCCCCAGCGGAAGAACAAAGGCGCAGGTTTCGTTGGACAGGCCCAGTTCCTTTTCGGCAACCTCCATGTTGACCGGCAGCGTGGCCATGCTGGAGGCTGTTGACAGCGCCACTACCTGAGGCTTTTTCATTTTGCTGAAAAAGACACCCAGTGGTACATCCGAGGCAAGGCGGATGATCAATGGATAGATGATCAGGCCATAGATCAGCAGGGCCAGAAAATAGACGCCGATCAACCCGCTGATCGATTCCAGTACACCGAAGCCGAAAGTACCCACCGCATCGGCCATCAGCCCGAAGACCCCGACAGGCGCAAGCCACATCACGACGGTAATCATCCATATCAAGGCATCCATGATGGTCTGAAGGCCGGCCATCAGAGGTTTGACGCGTGTCTGATCGATTCGTGTCAGCGCCAGACCAAAGAACATGCAGAACACCAGAATCTGGAGAATGTTGGCCTGACTCAAGGCAGCAAAGATATTGGTGGGAATCATGCCAAGCACCGTATCCCAAAAGCCCGGAACCGAGCCCTTGTCGGCATATTCACTGGACATGCTCTGGCTGAGATCAACCCCCTGACCTGGCTGAAACAGCTCGCCCAGCCCCAGTGCAAGGGCGACAGCCAGCGCCGAGGTCAGCAGGAAGAAACCAATGGTCAGCAGACCGGTACGTCCGGCCGAAGAGGAACTGCCAAGCCCGGCGGCCCCTGAGATGATGGCAACCGCAATCAAGGGCACTACCAGCATGGTAATCAGGTGAATAAATACATCCCCCAGGGGGGCAAAAAGGCGGGCCTCATCGCCCATAATGATGCCGGCAATCACGCCGGCCATCATGGCGATCACTACCTGCAAGCCTGTATTTTTCAGTAATCTCGCTGCCATCGTTCCGCCTTGCTCAGGTGTCAGAGTCATTCCGACTCCATCGATGGAGTCGGAGCAGGGCGGGCATTATGCGAGAAAAAAGCAGGGCGGGGAAAGGCGGGCTGGAAAACGAGGCATCAATGACAGGATACGGCGAGGGGAAAACTCGCCGAAACAGAGCTTATTGCGGAGGCAGGGTAACCATGTTGCCCTTGAGCGCAACACCTGTTACCACGTTGCCGGCATGGCATTCGTAATTTTCATCGTTGATGTAATCACGCTTGTCGTAGTAGCTGGCGATGTTGGTGACCGCATTGGCACCCACAAGCCGTGCGCGTTGCTGAAGATCAATCAGCGCAGACAGGGCAACCCAGCGGCAGGCTTCCTCATCACTCTTGGTTATCGAGCTGGTGGTACGGTCCGTGTAATACCCGCCGTGACGGTCCTGAACCTCGGGATGGACCTGGTTGCCAAAATACAATCGAATCGTGGGGTCCAGCTCTTCACGTGCCTGAGGCAGGGAAAGTACATCCTTGAAGGGCATGAAGTACTGGGTATTGCGCGCCTGGGCCTGTCCGGTCCAGCCGAGCGTAACGACGGCAACGCTCAAAAGCGAAGCTGCCAGAGTCTTGCAACGCATCATGAGAACCCTCTCCATGTTGGTTCAAAAAACGAAGTAATTCGAAAAAGTGAAGGCGCGATGGGGCTACTATCCGTGATCCTGTTCGGCCTCGCAAGCAGGTCACTGCCGCCGCGGTGCGCCCCTTGTCAGAACATGCCACCGTTTACCGACAGGACCTGACGAGTCATGTAGGCAGCGTCTCGTGAGCAAAGAAAACTCACGACGCCGGCAATCTCATCCGGCTCGCCCATGCGCTGCATCGGTACCTGCTCCTTGATCTGTTCCCGGGGCACGGCTTCGGTCATCTCGGTGTCTATCCAGCCCGGCGCAATGCAGTTGACCGTGATGCGTCGTTTGGCAAGCTCCAGTGCCAGCGCTCGGCTGGCTCCTATCAGCCCGCTTTTGGCGGCACTGTAATTGACCTGGCCGCGCTGTCCCACCACACCTGCCGCCGAGGACAGTGTCACGATTCGTCCGCCTTTTCTGGCCTGGATCATCGGCATGACCAGCGGGCGCAATACGTTATAAAAGCCATCCAGATTGACGCTTAATACGCTGTCCCACTGCTCGTCCTGCATGCCGGGAAAGGGGACATCCTGGCTGAAGCCGGCATTGAGTACCACGCCGTAAAAGGGACCACGTGCCTCCACTTCCTGCTCAAGGGCGATGCGGGTTGCATCGCGGTCACTGATGTCGGCCTGCAGCAGCCAGGCCTTGCGCCCCAGGGCCTCGATGCACTCACACACCATGGCGGCATCATCCTGACGTTGTCGGTAGTGCACCACGATGTCAAAGCCGTCCTTCGCCAATCGCAGCGCAATGGCCCGACCGATACCACGGTTGGCACCGGTGACCAGAATTCTGTGGGTGTTCTCGGAAGAGGTCATGGTGTGATTATCCATCGGTCAGTGCAGCCGGGTCACTTGGCTGAAAAATCTTGAGGGTGGCCTCGGCCACACGAGCGTCGGTCTTGAAAATGGCACCGTCAAAGGTACCCAGACCATTGTCGGCCACAAATCCGGGCGTGATGTCGACGCGATAAGTGGTGCCGGGCTGCAGGTAGTGTTCAAACAGCTGCAGGCGACTGGCGCCCAGCAGAAGCCCCTTTCTGGGAGCCTCTTCCTGTCCGGTATCGGCGGTGAGATAGCCCCAGGCTGCTACTGCCTGTGCCATCCATTCCAGTCCGATCCAGCCCGGTAGGCCGTCCGGCGTCATGAACAGGGCGTCGTGTGCTGGCGTTACCATGGCACTGAGCCCCGCTGCATCGGCATGGGTAACGCTATCGAGCAGGCACATGGGGCCGGAGTGAGGCACGAGGCCGGCGATGGGGCGTGGCAGTATCATGACGTGCGCTCCAGCAGCAGGGTGGCATTGTTGCCGCCAAAGGCAAAGACATTGCTCATGGCGTGAGTCAACGGGGTCCCTGGTATGGACGAGCTGACCAGATCAAGCGGCGGCAGCCGGTCATCATAGTGGCCATCATGAACATGCACCGGCAGAAACTGATGTGTCAGTGAAAGCCAGGCAAAGGCCGCTTCCAGCGCACCGGCCGCGCCCAGTGTGTGTCCGGTCAACGCCTTGGTGGCACTGACAGGTACACCGCAATGGCCGAAAACACGATCAATGGCCCGGGCTTCCATGGCATCGTTGTGCGGCGTAGCCGTGCCATGGGCATTCAGATAGCCGATGTGCTGCGGCAAGGTACCTGCCATGGTCAGTGCCTGGGCCATGGCGCGAGCTGCACCGTCGCCCTCCGGATGGGGGGCTGAAATGTGGTGAGCGTCAGACGTTTCACCATAGCCGGTCAGCTGAATGCCATCGGTGTCACGAGTCACGATGAAGACAACGGCAGCCTCTCCAATATTGATGCCGTCTCTGTGTCGTGAAAACGGCATGCAGGGCGTTGCACTGACGGCATCCAGAGACGCAAAGCCATGTACCGTGAGGTTGCACAGGGTATCGGCACCGCCGGCAATGACCGCATCACACTGGCCGGAGGCCAAAAGACGTCGGGCCGCACTCAGCGCCCGAGCGCCGGAGGTGCAGGCCGTGGAAATGGTCCACTGGGGGCCGCGAATCCCGAGGTGATGTGCAATGAACGCAGACGTGGCTCCCAGTTCCTGACGGAAGTAGCAGTACTGATCATCAAAGTCATTGCCGGGCCCGGTACGGTCAATGGCCGCTTCGGTTTCACTGACACCGGAAGTGCTGCTGCCCATTACCACGCCAATGCGCTCCGGGGCGACCGAAGCCAATAATGCTGGCAGTGCCTCTCCAAGCGCCTCAAGTGCGGCCAGGCTCAGTTGGTTGTTGCGGCTTTGATGTCTGGCCGGCCAGTGGGACATGTCCGGCAGGGGCATGGTTACGGCCCCAAGCGCCAGGGGATGCCCCGGGGTGTACTTCGAGCACATCGTCAGCCCGCGTGTTCCGGTTTCAAGCGCTTTAGTGATGACGGATAGATCGCTGCCCAGACAGGACGCGATTCCTGGAGCCGACAGACGGCAGGGTATCTGTTGGCTCATGGTGTCCCCTCGTCGGGCAAGGGGGCGATGGTCAGGGTATAACCGGCCTGATGATCATCAAGATACACCGGCGCCGGTGCCAGCGGCTGGTCGCCATCATAGGTCACGGTAACGATATCACGGCCTTTCTGGCGGATATGGCGGATGGTTCTGCCCTGTGGGTCTCGTTCGGTGGCGAGCGTCCAGTCACTGCCCTGCCAGGCATCAGCCAGAGCCGGCGCAGGCCACAGGCCCCACTCCAGCCGGGCCGCCAGCCAGGCAGCCGGGAAGGGCGGCTTCATCAGCGTCTGGGTATAGCGGGCGCCCTGGGCATCATCAACCAGCGTGAACAGCCGCTGGCCGGTGGGCGTAGCCACTACCGTCTGTAGCCCCCCGGGCATCAACCGAATGACTCCCAGCAGCTGACGTGCATCATCATCCTTGTCATGAGGCGTAAAGGTCAGAAGGCGGGTAAGAGTGTTCGGCGCGGCCGGGTGGTCAAGCGCCGGCGTGGGTGCCAGTTGCGGGCCCATGCAGCCGGCCAGCAGGGTCAGTAGCATGATGCCCAACCAGGGGGCCAGGTGTCCTCGCATCAGGCAGTTTCCTTTTTACACAGGGCCGCCAGCGATGCAAGGTGCTTGCGAGGTGCGGCCACGAACGGGTTGGTGGTATCCCAGGCATAGCCGGCCAGCACAGCACTGATCATGCGTTTCAAATAGGCGGGCGGATCGGGATGAAAAATGATGGTAGCCAGGGAGCCGTCATACCAGGCATCGACAAAGGCGCGAAAGACGCTGATGCCCTGGCGCAGGGGGAGTTCAAACTCGAGGTGCCAGTCCACATTGTCTCCCTGCAGTGAGCGATAAACCAGCGCGGCGGCGTCTCGTGCCGAACGCAGGGCAATGGTGACGCCGGAGGAAAAGATCGGGTCCAGAAACTCACCGGCGTTGCCGACCAGCACATAGCCGGGCCCGTGAAGCCGCTCTACATCGGCCGAGTACCCCCCTAGGGTGGCGGGCTCACGCACCAGACGCGCGTCCTTCAGAAGCTCTGTCAGGTACGGAAAACTTTTCCACAGTGCCTGATGCTGGGCTTCGGGAGTATCACCCAGCGAAGTCAGTCGATGGGCGCGCTCTACAAACCCCAGCGATGCACGCCCATTGGCAAAGGGGATCAGCCAGAACCAGCGCTCTGCTTCTGAAGCGTGAGCGCCCAGAAGAATCTTTTCCCGATCGTAGCCGGGGTCGCTGATGTGGTCTTCTATATGTGCAAAGACGGCCGTTCGTTCGGAGAGTCCTGGTGCACGCATCAGTCCTTCATGCCTGGCCAGTACGCGGCCAAAGCCGCTGGCATCGATCACGAACCGGGCCGTAAGATGTCGCACTGGGCCCTCGTCCGGTGTAATGGTCAGGCACGGCGTCTGAGTGTGTGCGGTGAAATCGCTGATACGGGCGCCGAAATGAACGACCGCGCCGGCCTGTTCGGCAGCCTTGATCAGACGATGATCAAAATCGGCCCGTTCTACCTGACAGGTGGTGCCATACCCGTCGGTAAACTTGTCTCGAAAATCGATATCGACGCTTGTTCCGTCCTGGTCAAAGCGGGCGCCGTTCTTGTGCTGATAACCGCCTTCCTCCAGCACATGAAGCAGCCCGGCTTCCTCGAGGTAATGCATGCTCTGTGGCAGCAGGCTTTCTCCGATGGAAAACCGCGGGAAATACCGAGCCTCGATGACCTCGACCCTGACGCCTCGATCAACCAGCCATTTGGCCGCCAGGGCACCGGCCGGGCCGGCACCAATGATGGCCACATCAGTGGTGGTGGATAACTCACTCATGCGTAATGCTCCCTTGAGGCGAGGTCGGTTGCCTGGGTTGAACCAGCGGTACCAGCAGCCAGACGCTCAATAATCCCAGCAGTGTGGTCAGGCCAATATAATGCAGAACCGGGGTCGCGCTGAAGGCCAGCAAACCGAAGGCCAGCAGGCTGGACAGCGTGGATAGCGTAATGGCAAGCCATGCATGGTGCGCGGTGGGGTGCTCGGTAATGAAGATACCGGCATCGAGTCCCAGACCAATGACCAGCAGCAGGGCCAGTTGATGAAATAGATTCAGGGGCACGCCCAGCAGGCTGTAAAGGCTCAGAACCAGCAATACCGCTCCGGCAGCCGGCGCCATGACGCGCCAGGTACGCCGACGGTAGCGCAGGGACAGCCCCAGACCCAGCAGTACGAGGGCGCCGCCGACCCACCAGGCAATTTGCCGCCGAAGCTGGCCCAGTACGCTGGAAATATCGGCAACCCGGTCTACCAGGCGAAGATGCGGGTCGTTCCTGTCTGCGGCCTGCAGTGCCTTGATGGCACTGGCATCCGCCTTGCCGGTCAGGCTGATGATACCTGCGACGGCACCTTGTGGTTCAGTAGGGTCTGCCGGGCCGATCCAGAGCCGCTGATCGCTCTTGCCCGGGCCGGTGGCCAGCCAGTGATCCAGCGTCAGGTAGGGCGGAGAGATCAGTGTTCTGTCGGCCTGTTGAACAAGTGTTTCGGGCAGGCCGGCACGAGTGTACAGGGTGGCCAGATTCTGTTGATAAAGGGTGCGGGTGCGCTCGAGATTGTCATCCTGATGCACCATGGTGGGCACATGGTCACTGAGTAGTTCGAAGCCGCCCAGATGGCCTTCCTTCTTCAGAGAAGACAGCAGGGGATGCAGCTGATCGGCCGCATCAAGCCACAGGTCTGCCGTCTGCGCCGTCAGCAATAGATAGCGAGTGCCCGTGTCGCGGTGCAGTAGACGCTGCACCTGTTGCTCGTCGCCCAGCAGGTCCGGTGAGGAAGTATTCAACAGGCGCAGGCTGTCATCGGTGCCGAGACGGCTGACAATCAGTATCAGTGCAAGGGCGGCCAGGCCAAGGGCCGCCGGCGCGCGAAGTCGTCCCTGCAGGCGTGAGAACGGAGCCCAGAGCCGGTCAGCCAGCCGGGCAGCGTGAGGCGTATTTTTCATGCGGATGCGAGGCAGCCAGACCACGACCGTTATCCAGGCACCTATCAGGCCAGCTGCAGCAAAGATGGCCATTTGCCGCAGGCCCGGCAGGGGTGTCAGGGCCTGGGCGGCAAAGGCAATGACGCTTGAGGCCAGCCCCAGTGCCAGCCCCGGCAGCAGGCGAGACAGTGAGAAATGATGCTGTTCGGCGGCGCGGGCGCACTGCATGTGAATGGCGTAATCAATGGCGATACCGATCAGACTGGTACCAAAGGCGATGGTCAGCAGGTGAAGGCGGCCAAAGATGAGCAGGGTCACCGTCAGGGCGAACAGGCCGCCTGTCACCAGGGGAAGCAGCAGACTGGCCATGGTTTTTGGAGAGCGAAAGACCAGCCATAGCATGATCAGAAGCCCCATCAGGGCGCTCAGTCCGAAGGTGGACATCTCGCGTCGAGCCTGTCTGGCGCCTTCACTGGCATGAAAGATCATCCCGGAGCGCAGCAGGGTGGCCCTGGGGAACTGATCGTTGAAGGTAGCGAGGGACGCGTCAAGCTGCGCCTGAGTGCCTTGATCAAACGGGTTGCCATGCAGGGTGCCGATCAGTACAGCGTACTCCTGACCTTCCTCCGATGTGACGGTGACCAGGTTGTGATGTGTCTTGAACAGGGAGGGCAGCTGATAGGTCAGCCAGTGATTCAGGAGGCCATAGGGGTCGCGGATGGGATGCTGATCAAGACCATCCGGCATGAAGAGCCCCTTGAGGGCCTGCTGTTCAATGTTTTCCAGTTGGCCGGCATCAACATCGTCCTGCCAGTCCGGTGCCATGAGCCGGTATCGGTAGGGGCCAAGGGCCTTGACGATGTCGCCACTTTCAAAATCGTCCGGGCGCCACTGCAGCGATGCAACAGCCGGGCTCTGGTTCAGAAGACCGGCAAGGCGTGCTGCGGTGTCGTTCAGCGAATCTGCACTTAGCAGCAATACGAACCGGTCCTCGAACTGGGCACCCAGCTGATGATTGGCACGCCCTACCAGCTCGGACTGATGAGTATCCGGCAGCAGTGCCGTGACACGGGTGTCAAAGCGTGCACCGTGGGTCAACAGCCAGCCGCAGATGACCGCACAAAGCAGTATCACGCCGCCCCATGACCAGGCCCATGATGGCCGGTGCGCGCCCGACGTGTTCATGAGTCGCTCTGGGTCTGATCAAGGCGAATGTCGAGTCGGTCCTCGTTCGCCAGATGCATGGCCAGGGTGTCGAGCTGATCACCTCCCGCCAGGTCGATGCGCTCAAGATAACGTTTCATGCTATCGGATCTGGGGGTCAGCCGAGCCTGCCAGTGTCCGGTCGTGCCGGACAGCGCGATGGTGAAGCGCTCCTGAAGTGCACCAAGATCTCCGTCAAGCAACTGCATGATCAGGCGCGCCACGCCGCCCGGGTCATCCTTCACGGGTTTGCCGTTGCGGGTCATGCCCGTATCGTCCAGCGTCATGGTCTCCTGTACCGGGCTGGTCAGTGTCCAGCGAACCTGCTCGCCACGATCGAATTCGTAGTGTCCGTGACTGGTCAGTGTGGTCTGCATATCGTGCAGCCATCGCTTTTGAACAAACGTGCCCTCGACATGGGCCTGACGGGAAAGCTGTTGCTCGATGGCGCTCATGCTCACCGGATCTGCCTGGGCCGTTGCTGACAGCCCCAGGGTGCCCAGCAGTAGCCCGCTGGCAGTAAGCAGGGGCAGAAGGCGGAAAAAATGATTCATGGCAAATGCTCCAGTCGTGCCAGCAGGTCCGGTGGGGTACACAGGCGGCGTTCGCCGGTGGCAATGTCCACTGGCACCTGAACGCTATGGCCGCGGGTCAGCCGGCTGCCCGTTGCCTTGTCCCGCACCTCATAGGCGATGCGTAAGCGGCCATCCCAGTCAGTCAAAGTGGCCGTAATGGTCAGGCGCTGACCGAACCGGGCAGGGCCGGGATAACGAATCCGCAGATCAACCACCGGCCATTCGTGGCCCGAGGCCTTCATCTGTAGATAGTTGTAATCCAGCTGGTCAAGCAGCGCACAGCGTGCAATTTCAAAATACCTGGCGTAATGGCCGTGCCAGACAATATTCATCATGTCCACATCGTGAAACGGGACATCCATCTCGACAGTGGCGGAGGGGCGCGTAACATTCACGGATCATGCCTCGTCGTTGGTGGCGTGCTCTCGGCCGATTGGAGTGCGCTGGTCGCATCAGGTTCATTTGCGGGTGTTCGTTGTGCCCAGAACGGGTAGAAGTTGAACCACTCAAGCGGATAGCGGCAGCAGAACTGCTCCAGGCGATCAGCATAGGCCTGCATGCCCTGATCAATCCAGGCATTGCGTTCGTGCCGCTTCAGGGTGCCGGCGTCCGCCAGCGGTTCGAAATGTACCTTGTAGCCGCTGCGTTCCCGGGCACACAGCAGAAACCACGTGGGGCAGCGCAGCAGTGCTGCCAGCCAGAAGGCACCTTCCGGGAAGCAGGCCGGATGCCCCATGAATTCGAGTGCCCGGCGGCGGCCGGTCAGTCCGATCGGCTCCCGATCAGCGGCAATGACCACAAAGCCCCCTTCATTGATACGGTCGCCAAGACGCTGTGCCGTGGCCGGACCAATTTCGCTGACTTCGATGATGTCGGGGCGAGGGCCGCTTGAGCGGCTCAGCAGGGTATTGAAGCGCTGTGCATGACGGGTATGCATCAGTACGCTGATTTTCAGGTCGGGCCGAAGCGTGCCCAGTGCCTGGCAGATTTCATGATTTCCCAGATGGGATACCAGAATCAATCCGCCCCTGCCTGAGGTGATGGCATCACGCAGTGTGGCATGATCGACAATCTGTACGTCATTCAGCGGGATCTGGCCGTGCAGGGCCCGAACCTTGTCGCGCATGGCGATACCGAAGGCCATGAAGTGACGAAGGGTGGCAAGTGCAGGCAGTCGGACATCGGGATGGGCCGATGTCAGTCGGCGCTGATACTGGCGCGAAGCGCGGCGTGCCAGCGGGTTTCGACACCAGTAGTACACACTGACGAAAAACAGAATGGTGTTGTACCCGGTATCCCCCAGCCATCGGTGGATGCCGAGCATGATATTCATGCCGGTCACCGAGCCGGATTCCTTGACTTCTGACCAGTGCTTGTTGCTCATGATGTCCGCCTCCTGGCCAGCAGCGAGGGCATTCGCATCAGCATGCCCAGTGTCAGCCGAACATGCATCCGCGCCAGAATCAGATTGTCACGCAACAGCCTGAAGTGAGACACCCCATCGGTGGGATAGTGAACCCGGACCAGACGGTTCTGAATGCCCTGGCCGCTCCAGTACCACCGCACCAGTACTTCGGTATCAAAATCCATGCGATCACCGCAGCTGTGTCGCGACAGCATCCGTGTCAGGGGGGCGACGGGGTAGAGCCGCACACCGCACATGCTGTCGGTGATCGCCATGGACAGGGTGTTGATCCATACCCAGACATGAGTGATATAACGACAGATAAAGCGGTGCATGGGGACGGTGTCATCGAAGCGCGGCCTGCCGACGATCAGTGCCTCCGGCGTACGCTCCATATCGGCGATGAACGCCGGGAGGTCCTCCACGTCATGCTGGCCGTCGGCATCGACCTGAAGAGCGTGCGTAAATCCCAGATCGCGTGCAGCAAACAGGCCGGTGCGCACGGCAGCGCCCTTGCCGGAATTGCGGAGCAGTCGCACCAGATGAATGTCCGGGCGAGCGGCCAGTTCGTCCAGCACGCTGGCACAGGCAGGACTGCTGCCGTCATCGACCAGAAGGATCGGTAATTCCAGGGCGGTCAGCTGTCGGCAGGTTTCCACGATGGCGCGTTCATGGTTGTACACCGGTATCAGTACGCAGGCGTGATGTGAGGCCATCAGCGTTGTTCCTCGCATCGAGCTCGTCCACTGGCATGATCGCCCTCGCAGGAACCTACCCTGAAATGCAGGGTGTCCTCACGCCATTCAAGTGTCAGTGTCAGGCGTTGACCCGGTCGAACCGGGCGCGGAAAACGCAGCCGTTCGATTCGGCCGGCGGTACCGGCGTCCGGCCACTGGCGGTGAGCATACTCCATGCACCAGGTGAGCAGGGCAACGCCTGGGACGATAGGCATGCCCGTAAAATGGCCTTCCAGGGCGCGCAGGGTATCCGGCACTTCCAGGTGAACTATCAGCCGGGTATCGCTTTCAAGCTCGCTGCCCAGCCAGCGGGGACGTTCATGGTCCATCACATCGGCAAACAGTTCGTCTATCAAGGCGCGGGTCAGCTTGCCCTGTGCATTGGTGGGCCAGACGGTGGTAAAGCGCCAGTAGCGCGGTACGGCGACGGGCTCGAACTGACGCTCCAGCGTCTCGCGCAGCGAGGCAATCAAACGTCGTCGAGCTTCGCGATGGTGCGGTACGGCCGACGCTTCCAGCTGTACTATGGCCCCGAGCCGCCCTCCCGAGAATGCCAGTTCGACACAGTCTGCTCGTTGCACGTCCGGATGGGCTTTCAGGTGCCGAACCATGCCATCCAGCGAAACGCGCTTGCCGGCGACCTTGACGATTCTGTCAGCCCGGCCCAGCAGTTCGAACCGGCGGCCCTGCAGATGTTTGATACGGTCTGCATGACGCTGCCAGTCGGCCGTGTCCAGCCGTGGAGAACGAAGCCGCAATACGCCGTCCTGTTCCTCGATGTCGGTATCATCAAAGGGGGTCCATGCCGGGTCAGCGCGCTGATCGCGCCAGGCGATCGCGCCGGTTTCCGAGCTGCCGTAGATTTCGATGATTGACACCGACAGCCGGGCCTCGGCGTGGTGACAGGCAGGCAGGGACAAGGGGGCACCTGATGAATACACCGAGCCGGGGCGGCGGCCATCAGGAGGAAGCAGCGCCTCCGGTATTCGCTCAAGCTGGGCAGGAGAGCTGATCAGGGCAGCCATGGGCATGTGCTCGAGGTAGCGTGCCACTTCTTCCGGGTACCGGCAGATGTTCAGGCCGAAGGGGCGGTCCTGTACCAGTGCGCGGAGCAGGCCGGCGGACAGCCCGTAAATGTGCTGATGGCTTACCTGGCTTGCAATGACGCCCTCGGGCAGGGCAAAGGTATTGCCGAAGGCACAGGTTTCATGGGCAAGCTGTCGGAAGGTCTTGATCAGACGCTGCGGATCACCGCTGGAGCCGGAGGTGAAGATTTCCATGGCGGGGGCATCTGCTCGCAGTGGCCCCCAGGCAGGACGCGCGATGATGTCATCATCCAGGCAGGGCTGCCAGGCATGGGGCGCCTCTCCCAGCAGCACATCACCTTCCCGGGTCAGCTGGCTCAGCGTGTCCTGCCGGTCATCGCCTGGCAATACGACAGGGATGCCACGATGCCAGCAGGCCAGCAGGGCACAGACAAAGGGCCATGGCCCGGGGTGATAAAGCACGGCCTTCTGATCAGGCCCGATGGGGGCCTGCTGCCACGCGGCGATATCTCGGTGAAGATCGGCAATGCATTTTTGTTCATTGATACCCGCCGCCACCACCGTGCTGTCATGGCGGTAGTGCCATGGCGCGTCAAGGAACCGGGATTCGTCAAGGATGGGTATCATGCCGTATGGCTCCGTCGAACGTATTGGCGCACGATCCACTCGCCGGTAAAGAGGGCGGCGGTCAGAAGATAGCTGATCGCACCATTGTAAAGTGTCCATGTCGGCAGGTCGGCCCACACGGCCGTTGCCAGTGCTGCCAGGGTATTCAGCGCAAAAAAGCCGGCCCAGACCCGGGTGACGTTTCGGGTATAGCGTATGCCGGCCTCCGGCAGGTCGGGCTCACTGATTCGTGCCAGTCGTTCTACCAGCGGCATGGGGCCCATCAGGCTGCCGGCAAACATCACCAGCATCATCAGATTGCCCAGTACCGGGTAGAGCCTTAATCCCAGTTCATCCTGACCTGCCAGCAACAGGATGATGATCGGCAGGGCGAACAGTCCGTTCTGAAGGAACCTTCGCGTGATCACCGCTCTGGCCAGCAGCAGGCCCAGACCTGCCATTGCCAGCGCCCTGACGCCCGCGTGGGGGAGCAGCCACAGGATCATCAGCGGATACATGAGGCCTGCCAGAGCCAGCAGGAGGGCCAGGGGGCGACGGTCAGTCATGAGGGCCTATTTTTCTCGACGAGCCTCAACGAGTGCAGCCAGATGGCGAAGGCTTGCAAAGTGGGTCTGATTGTCTTCTGCATCACTGTCCAGCTTGATGCCGTAGTGTTTCTGAAGCGCCAGCCCCAGCTCGAGGGCGTCGATGGAATCAAGTCCCAGTCCTTCGCCGAACAGCGGGTCATCCGGGTCAATATCATTACTGGTAACGTCTTCGAGCTCGAGCGTGTTGATAATCAGCTCGGCAAGCTCATGCTCCAGAGGCGTCAGCGGGGTGTCCGACATACAGGATCCTTTTTATCAGCGGCCTGGGCTGGCAGTTAAATGACATGTATTGCAGTGGGAACAGGCCATATTTTGTCATGAGAAAGGGCGACAAGCATCCCTTGAAAAACAGGGCTCTTCAGGACGTCATCAATTGATGGACAAGATATTCGGGCTGATCTCGAACAGCGTTTGATGGTCGTGCCGAGAAGGATGAAACCGGGCGAGCCGTAGGTGAAGCATCAAGGCTCAGGGTCAGCGCCAGTGCCGATGGTGCTTCTGCGCTTCGTTCTGCTGCGCGATACCGGGCAGGAACGGTGCTGTCGCTCCACACCAGCGCGACCTGGTGCCAGCCCTCTGCCAGATACCCCCTCGCCTCGGACAGCAGTGCTGCCCATTCATCACCGCCGGCCGCTATGGCGGCAATGGAACCCTGATGGTTCGATGCAATCGAATACACGCCGACCAGCGCATTGTGTACGGACAGGCTGAAGCGGGCGGGTGATACCGGGTCGCCGGCAGCAATGGCGTCCAGCATATCAAGAGGCCGTTGGCCGTCACCATGCTGCGAGGCATGTATGATGGGTATGTTGTGGCGTGCAACATCGAGCTCACACAGCATGCTGCAGAGCGCGCGTCCTACCGGTGTCAGCCGTCGGCGCAGCATGGCCGGTATGTCGGCGGCGGTCGGGTTGGCTTCGGTGGAAAGTCCGGGTGCCTGGGCGCTGCTGCCCGGGAGCCATCCCCGCCAGTCCAGAATGTATACTTCGGCAAGGGTATTGTCGTTGTCAGCTACGTTCAGGGTCATGGTGGGTCGTCGTGGTCGGGTCAGCGAAGGGGCGTTAGTGTAATCGGGCTGGTGGTAGTTCTCCATACCCGTCGACGCCGGTAAATGCGCGACCAGGCATGGTTACGACGTGCCGCTTGCCGCAGGATGAAGCATATACAGCCCCGTCGGGGGCGTTTCAGTTTATTTGACTGGCAGGAGCCATAGATGACATTGCCCAGGGATGAAGGAAAGCGCCGCGCGTTCTTGCGTGGCTCACTCACACTGTTGCCCGCTGTAGTCGTGGGGAGTGTAATGGCCCCCAGGGTGCAGGCTGCCTCCGGCGGTGGTGAACGGTCCGAGGCCGTGGATTCGCTGGCTCGGGCCAATGTGCTGTACTGGGGAGCGGATCCGTCCGGTCGTCGCGACAGCTCTGCAGCCTTTGCCAAGGCAGCACGGTCTCAATGGGCGCGTACCCTGCAGGTGCCGCCGGGCGTGTATCGTATTGCTCAAACGGTAGACCTTCTGGGCAAAAGCATGATGGGACCGGGGCGGACACGCAGTGGCGGCGGCGATGATGAGGCGTGTCTCATCCCCCATTATGATCTTAAAGGGCCGATGTTTATCAAGACAGGGCCTGAAATTGCCTCGTTGACCTTCAATGGTCAGAGCAAGAAGAGTTCCGCCGTGGCACTGAACTGTTATGGCTACAATACCACCCTGCGCAATAACCTTTTCACCTCGCTTGGCAAGGCCATTGAAGTTGACAAGGGGATTGTCAATTTCAACATCCTGCAATGTGCCTTTGTTGCATGTGAATACGGCCTGCACGTCAAGGACAAGGGGGGGATGTCCTCGACTACCGTTCGACTGACAGGCAACGAATTCAATTACGTCACGAACTGTGTGGTGTTCGACAAGGAGCTCTATGGCGCTACCTTTCAGGACAACATCTTCGAAGCAGTCAAGGGCGATGCGATCGTGGCTCAGGTCATTCATGGCTGTAACTTCATCGGGAACTGGTGGGAAAAGCGCAACGGAGGGAAGTCCGACTGGCCAGCCGTACGCTCTACCATGAAGCAGCAGATCATTGGCTGTTTCGCCAGTGCCAATACCATGGTTTATGGCTGGAAGGATGTCTTCAGTGGCGATCAGCACAACAAGGCCATGGGGGGCGTATCGACCAACGGTACGGCGGTGCTGGTTCGGTCTTCCACGGGGTCGGCGCTCAGAATGACGCCTGGGGGTATCAAGGCGGAAACGGACGCCTGGCAAGGAGACACGCCCTTTATCATTCAGGGCAGTTATGCCAGTGCTCACAAGCGAGCCCATCCTATTGTGCTTCGTCATTCAGGGCACAATGGCGATATCGAATTCGATACCGACCCCGAGCTGACCAGCGATGGGGTGTGGAAGGGCAAGCTGCGTTTTGCTGCCAGAGCTAAGGCGGGTGCGAAAAACGACAAGGATAAAAAGCCGGCGATTCTGTGGGACGAGTATCAGGTCAACGAAAATCTGCCGGGACTGACCGGGCGTTCACCGCAGCAGACAAAGGCGGGCAATGTTCATACTGCGCTTACCGGTGTGCCCCAGTTCGTCAAGTGGCGCCAGGGTGATGAAAAGGCGCCCGGGGTCGACTTCTTCCCGAATAACAAGGCTCGCAAGACAGGCCAGGTCGAGCTGTCGTTTGACCAGGGCGAGTATGAGTTTCGGGACCCGATTCTGACGGTCACCGTTGATGATCATGATGTGGTATCTGCCGGTATTGATTATATCGATGCCTATAGCGGTGCCGGTAAATACAAGGCGTGGCGCGGGTTTGTGCTTCATTTCAAATCGCTGGAAACAGGCAAGCCTGTCACCCCTGAAAGCTTCAACCTGCAGATATTTCATCCCTGAGGGATCGATCAATTACGTGTGCAACAAAAAAACCCGGCGAATGCCGGGTTTTTTCATGACAGTCTGACGGGGGCTCAAGTACCGATATCGCGCAATGCCTTGCCGCCCATCAGGTTTTTCTCGATTTTTTCCAGGGAAATGCCCTTGGTTTCAGGGATCAGCATGAACGTGAACACGATAAACAGCAGGTTCAGCGCGGCGAGAATCCCGAAGGTCATGGTGCCTCCAATGCCGACCAGCATCAACGGGAAGAACTGCCCTACTATCCAGTTACCAACCCAGTTGGAGACCGTTGAGGCACTGATACCGAAGTCACGTCCGCGCAGGGGCTGGATTTCAGCGCACAGGGTCCAGATCAGTGGGCCGGCAGACATGGCAAATCCGGCGACAAACACCAGGACGGCGCCCATGGCAGTGTACTGGAGTGCGGAGGTGTCCGGGCCGATGTGCAGGATGGTGGCCAGTACGGCCATGCTGACGGCCATGATGGTGAACCCGGCATACAGGATCGGCTTGCGTCCGAGCCGATCAACGAAGCCGATGGCAATGAAGGTCGCCAGTACATTGACCAGCCCGGTGGCCACTGTGCTCCAGAGCTGTGCCGCCGTGCCTTCGAATCCGGATGCCTGAAAGATCTGGGGGGCGAAGTACATGATCGCGTTCATGCCGGTGAACTGCTGCACGATCTGAAGGCTGACCCCCAGCAGTACCGAACGGCGAAAGTTGGCGTTTTCCTTGAACATGCCCCAGCCTCGGCTCTGTTCCTTCTGCTCGATACTCTCGCGAATTTCACGCATTTCATAATCGATTTCCTCGCGGCTGCTGCGCAGCCGGTTGAGGACGTTTCTGGCATCATCAAAACGGTCGCGCGTGGCCAGCCAGCGAGGGCTGTTGGGTACCATCAGTACGCCGGCAAACAGCATGCCCGCCGGGATCATCAGAACACCAAACATCCAGCGCCAGCTTTCGATGTAGCTGAAGGCCAGGTTTGATACAAAGGCAGCCAGAATGCCGACGGTGACCATCAGCTGATAAAACGAGATGGTCGTGCCGCGAATGCGTTCAGGGGCAATCTCGGAGAGGTACAGGGGGGCGGTAAAGGAGGCGACCCCGACGGCGAGACCCAGCAGGATTCGCGCTACCACAAGGATTGCTGTGCTGGTGGCCACGACGGCGACAAGGGCGCCGATGAAAAACAGCAGGGAGCTGTAAAGCAGTGCCTTGCGCCGGCCAAACCGCTGTGAGATTCCGCCTGCAAAGAAGGCGCCCACGGCGGCGCCTACCATCATTGAGCTGACAATCCAGCCCTCCATGGCGGTGCTCAGGTGAAATTCCTGCTTGATGAAGGGAAGTGCACCGGAAATGACGCCAATGTCCATGCCAAACAGCAGGCCGGCGAGGGCGGCCAGTGCACAGCTGAACCAGACCATGGGTACGATATCAGCGTGGGCAACGGCATCGGGTTTTCTGGTCTGCTCCGGACCGGAGGTATCAGACATGACGTGTCTCCTTGTCGACGCCCTTGAGGTCGTCAGGATGTGGTGTGAGGATACGGATATACATGCGGTCTGGTTCGGAGCTGAACGTGGGTGCATGGCCGGCAGGGTGCGTCGGCCATGCAGGATTACAGACAGTTGGCGATAAGACCTTGGGTGTGCATTAAGCTTCAAAATAGGTAACGAAGGCAAAGTCTTGCCGTTAGACCTTCGTCGTGATCAGCACACCGCGCCATCTCATGGCGTTACTCGACAGGAAAGCGGGTCGGCTTCAGACTGTCCTTGATGCGCTTGAGATGAGGCAGGAAGTCCGGTCCGCGACGCAGTGTGACGCCGGTGGCCAGTACATCGATAAGGGCCAGGTGAATCATGCGTGACGTCATGGGCATGTAGTGATCGGTATCTTCAGCGCTGATGACGGCCAGGCTTTCCGTGCACTGTCGAGCCAGTGGTGAGTCGGCGGCGGTAATGCCAAGGACCGTGGCGCCGTGGGAGCGGGCCTGCGTAGCGATTTCCACGAGGTCACAGGTTCGGCCCGTATTGGAAATGATGACGATAACGTCACCGGTGCGGGATGCTGCCGCTACCATGCGCTGCATCAATACGTCATCATACGCGACCACGGGCAGATTGAAGCGGAAGAACTTGTGCTGAGCATCAAAGGCCACCGGGCCCGACGCGCCAAGACCAAAGAAACTGATCTGTTTGGCCTGAATCAGGTAGTCCACGGCCCGCTCGATGATCTTGGGGTCCAGTGACCGGCAGGCTTCATCCAGAGCCGCGATATTGGCACCAAAGATTTTTCGCGCATAGGCCGCTGTATCGTCATCATGTTCGACGCTTCGGGTGACATAGGGCGTGCCACCCGCCAGGCTTTGTGCCAGTTTTATCTTGAAGTCGGGATAGCCGCGGGTTTCAAAGTTGCGGCAGAACCGGTTCACCGTAGGCTCGCTGACACTGGCCTGTTGTGCCAAAGTGGCAATACTCATGCCCGTTGCGGCGTCCGGGTCGGTCAGAATGACATCGGCCACCTTGCGCTCGGAACGGTTCAGGGAGTCCAGACGAAGCCGGATTTTGGATATAAGGTCGTGGGCCACCGCAAATCTCGCTGTGTCAAATGCATGAGGAGATGGATAGTTGTGCATGTTTTTGTGGTGAAATTACTACGCAATACCCGCATGCTATCTTCTTGATTCGGTTTAAGCCAATGAGACCGCTTAGTCGGCCGGTTTTTTAGTAAGTTTACGAAAAATAGTTGCGAGGACTCTGTGATATGGCTAACGTTGCGCGTAATTTAACCAGTCGGAAGGGAGCGTCGCATGTCTGAACAGACCCCGTCAGTCGACCTCGCCCTGTTTGGTGCGCTTGGTGACCTGGCCCTTCGCAAGCTCTATGTAGCGATGTATCACCTTGATCGCGAAGGACTTTTGGCCGACGACGCACGCATTCTCGGCCTGGCTCGTCAGGATTATGAGGCAGAGGCCTATCGCGCGCGCGTACGCGATGCGCTGGAAAGCCGTGTCGATGCTTCCGAACGCACCGAAGAAAGCATGGAGCGTTTCGTGGCCCGGCTGGAGTATGCCCAGGTCGATTTCACGACCGTTGATGGCTACTCGAAAATTGCCGACTGGCGCAAGGACAGCTCCCGCCCGCTGGTAGTGTATCTATCGGTGCCGGCAAGCCTTTACGGTGATATCTGTCAACACCTGGAATCATCGGGCTGCCTGGATGAACACAGCCGCGTGGTTGTCGAGAAGCCGATCGGCTATGACCTTGAAACGTCGATCGAAATCAATGATGCCATCGGTGCCGTATTCGATGAGACCAGTATCTATCGAATCGACCACTACCTTGGCAAGGAAACCGTACAGAACCTTCTGGCCCTTCGGTTTGCCAACCCGCTATTCGGGGATCAGTGGAACCAAAGCAAGGTTTCGCACGTTGAAATCACCGTGGCTGAAACGGTCGGTATCGAAGGTCGCTGGGGGTATTTCGATCAGGCCGGTCAGCTCCGCGACATGGTTCAAAACCATTTGATGCAGCTGTTGTGCATGATTGCCATGGATCCGCCGTCCAATCTGGATGCTGACAGCATTCGTGACGAGAAGGTCAAGGTACTCAAGGCGCTGCGCCCAATCGAGGGCGATATGCTCAATACCGACGTCGTGCGGGGGCAGTATATTGCAGGTTCCGTAGGCGGCAAGCAGGTACCGGGGTATCTTGATGAGGAAGATGCCAATACCGAAAGCCGCACTGAAACCTTTGTAGCGTTCAAGACCGAAGTCTCCAACTGGCGCTGGGCAGGGGTTCCGTTTTATTTGCGTACCGGCAAGCGGATGCCTGAAAAACTGTCCCAGATCGTGATTCACTTCCGTCAGCAACCGCACTATATCTTTGATCCTGACCAGCGCTCTCTGGCAGCCAACAAGCTGGTGATCAAGCTGCAGCCGGAAGAAGGTATTGCCCTGCAGGTACTGACCAAGGACAGTGGTCTGGACAAGGGAATGCGGCTGCGTCAGGGGCCCCTGCACCTTGATTTCCACAAGGCGTTTCCCAAGGCGCGTATCCCCGATGCCTATGAGCGGCTGCTGCTGGAAGTGATGAAGGGGCAGCAGTACCTGTTTGTGCGTCGTGACGAGATCGAGTTTGCCTGGCGCTGGGTTGATACCCTGATCGAAGGCTGGCAGGCACGTGACGTACCGCCCAAGCGCTATCCGGCAGGGTCATGGGGCCCGGTATCTTCCATTGCAATGATCACCAAGGACGGATTCTCCTGGTATGAAGACTACTGATTACACCGCCTCCGACGCACGTGAAGTCCTTGCATGCTCGCTGGCGGAAGCTGTCGCGGCAGCCCTTCGGGAGGATCTGGTCGAGCAGGCACGTGCTACCCTGATCGTATCGGGTGGTTCCACGCCGGTGCCTTTTTTCAAGGCGCTCTCACGTCAGCATCTGGACTGGGCGCGGGTAGATGTTACCCTCGCAGATGAGCGGTGGGTTGGTGAGGACAGTCAGGACAGTAATACTCGGCTGGTGAAGCAGGACCTCATCGCGCAGGAAGCCAGTGCCGCCGTATTCCATCCGTTGGTGAACCAGGCCGACTCCCCTGAAGAGGGTGTGAGCACGCTTGAAGCTCAGATGGCGCAGCTTTCCTGGCCCGCCAGCGTTGTGGTGCTGGGGATGGGCGGTGACGGCCATACGGCCTCGCTGTTTCCCGATAGTCCTCAGCTCGCGTACGGTCTTGAAACCGATAAGCTCTTGCTGGCTGTTCGTTCGCCAAGTGTGCCCCAGGCGCGCATTTCCTTTAGCGCCAGTGCGCTGAGTAATGCTCGTCGCCATTTTCTTCATGTTACCGGTGATGAAAAGCGGTCAGTGTTTGCTGATGCTTTTGGTGGTAACGATGTGAAGGCATTGCCGATCCGTGCTTTCATGAGCCAGGCCTTGTCGCTTTACTGGGCGCCCTGATCCCCCTTGCGCTGATTACAGGAGTACATGTATGACCATCGACAAGCAGCTGCCAGCCAGCCGTACAGCGGAAATTGACAGCATCTGTCAGCGCTGTGAAGTTATCCCGGTGCTGACCATCAATCGCATCGAAGACGCTGTTCCGCTGTGCCGTGCACTGTATGAAGGCGGTCTCCCGGTGCTGGAAGTGACGCTGCGGACTGACTGCGCTCTTGAAGCGCTGCATCGTCTGCGTGATGCCTTGCCGGAAGCCAGTATCGGTGCAGGCACGGTGCTTACGCCCGAGCAGTATCGTCTGGCAGAAGATGCCGGTGTTGATTTTGTGGTAACGCCTGGAACCACCAATCGTCTGTTTGAATATGGCATCAACAGCCCGGTCCCGCTTCTTCCGGGTATCAGCACAGCGACCGAACTTTTGAACGGCTGGCAGTATGGCTATCGCCGGTTCAAGTTCTTCCCGGCCGAAGCCAGCGGTGGTGTGCCGGCGCTCAAGGCCCTGGCGGGTCCGCTTCGTGACGTACAGTTTTGTCCGACCGGAGGAATTACTCCGGATAATGCCGGCAATTACCTGAAGCTTCGCAACGTCATGTGCGTGGGCGGGTCGTGGATCATGCCGAAGGAAATGATTGAAAACGAAGACTGGGACGGCATTCGCAAGCTGGCCCTGGAAACGTCGGAATTTCTGAAGCGCCACTAGGGCGTCAGTACCTTCTCTCTCTCGACAGCCTCGGCTGTTGCTTCGCCCGTCGACCTGGTCGACGGGCTTTTTTTGATCCCGGTATCAGGGAGATCCGCTGCCGGTGGTCAGAATCAGAATACGCGGTAGGCGCGTGCTGCTTCCAGAAGGGCAAACCAGCGTGTCCGCTCAAGTGTCAACGTGCTGTGCTCAAGCAGGGTTTGCAGGTTGGTGGCCTTGAGGCTGCCCACAACGGGAGTTGGGGCGTGCGGGAGGGTGTTGAGCCAGGCCATGGGGATGTTGGCCGGTTGTACGTTGAGCTCCTGCGCGCTTTCGCTGATGACCTTGCCCAGCAGGCTTTCGAACAGGCGCCCGCCACACAGGGGCGAGCATGCCATGGGGGCCAGGCCGTCAAGGCACAGGGAGTCCCACAACCCATCGAACAATGGTGCGCTTCGGGGTATGGAAAGCTCTATTTCTGCAGATGTCAGGCTGTGGGTCATGGCAGCCTGCAGGCGGCGCCACTGGGAGGGCAGAAAGTGGGAGACTCCCAGTCGTGCAACCTTGCCCTGGTCGATAATGCTGTCCAGCGTGCGGCCAACCTCGGTATAGCTCATCAGCGGGTCGGGGCGGTGCAGGTGCAGCAGTTCGATCTGTTCAAGATTAAGCCGCGAAAGACGTTCTTCCACTGCACTGGTCAGGTAGTCGGGCGTGGTGTTGTAGTGCTTGATATGGCGTCCCGACGGGTCCATGTGCGCAGGTACAATGCCGATCTTGGCCATGACATGCACACGTGACGCCAGAGCTGGGCGGCTTGCAAGGGCTTCGCCGAAGCGACGTTCGTGCTCGCCATCGCCATAGATATCCGACAGGCAGAACCAGTCGAGCCCCTCGTCCAGACGTGCTTCGATCCAGTCGGCCAGGGCATGGGTATTCAGCAGGCTATCGTAATGCTCCAGCTGACGGAGGCTGATTACGAAGGGGGGCATGGCGCTCATGAGTCCCGGGTCTCCAGTGACAGGTGCTGAGCCAGAAGATGGTGGCTGCCCGGTGCCAGCCAGACGCGGTCAAGCTGGGTACAGGCGGCCTCGATACAGACAAAGCGTTGGGCCTGTTCGGCAGGAACGTCACCGGGAAGGGCGCTTCCCGGGTGCCAGATAACGCTCGAATCGCTGCCCTGCTTGGCCAGTCGACGTGTCGTGTTGCCGGACTCGAGCAGCAGGGGGCGGCTGGAATGATAAATACGGTCGAGGGCGCCGCGGATGCCCAGCTCACCCTGCTGGTCCTTTTCGCGCAGGCCGTCAAGCTTGTCAAGGTAGCGCGCTCCGGCGAGGCCGCTGATCCGGCATTCAAAGCTTTGATCCACTGCCAGGTAGGTGTGCAGCGCCTGAGTAAAGCTTACCGGTGTGTCCCCGGTGTGTTCTGTAATCAGCTCGATATTGAGCCGCTGGGCGTTGGCCTGGATGACCACTCGTGGCGTGAGTTGCGGGTCCAGTCGCTGTTCCGGAGAAAGGTGTACTTCCACGCCTTCCTGGTGCTCATCGACGGCATCAACCCGCCACGGCGCCGTTCTGGCTGTTCCATGGGCAGGCCCCTCATGGCCGTCGGCGTCTCCGAACCAGGGCCAGCACAGGGGGATGCCCCCCCTGATAGCGTCAGGCGCCTCTTTGGGTGTGGGGGTAGTCCACAGCCATCCCGGTTGACCATGCGGGGCAAAATGCAGCAGTTGTGCGCCCTGGTAGGCGATAACCAGACTGCCCCAGCCTTCGTTGATGACCAGTACCTTGCGACCACACCAGTCAGCGTCGCGCTGACCGTGTGTGGCTTCCACGAGCGTGCATAACGCGTCGCTCATGAGACCTCCTCGTTGTGCAGGGCTTCAGCGGCACCCAGGAGTCCGGTCCATTTGGCCTTGACCACCCAGGTAGCGATGCTGTCGGTATAGTGACCCATACGCCCCTTGTCCGCAAAGGCCTTGCGGAAATCACTTTGCTGCAGAAAATCGAGAATTCGCGGCAGAATGCCGCCACACATGTATACCCCGCCACGAGCCCCCAGGGTCAGTGCGGCATCACCCGTCGCATCCCCCAGAATCTTGCAGAACAGCATGACCGCGCCATGAGCCTGTTCATTGTTCTCGCGTGCAGCGTCCGTAACGGCCGCAGGACTTTCGAGCATGGCCGGCATGCCGGAAAATTCACACAGGGCGCGGTACAGATCCAGCAGCCCCTGGCCGCAGAGAATACGCTCGATGGACACACGACCGTATTGGCCCTGGAACCAGCACAGGAGCTTTATTTCGAACTCGTTGGTCGGTGCAAAGCTTGTGTGGCCACCTTCTGCCGACAGTGGAATCCAGTAGCGCTGACTGGGAGCCAGGCCGGCAACGCCGAGTCCGGTACCCGGGCCGATGACCAGTCGGGCCCGGCCGCTTTCGCTGTGGCCGCCACCGATCTGGACCAGATCCTCTTCCGGGATATGCGGCAGCCCCAGCGCCATGGCGGTAAAGTCATTGATGGCCTTGAAGTTATCCAGGCCAAGCGCTTCCTTCATGGCTTTCTTGCTGAAGCGCCACGGGTTGTTGGTCATCTTGACCACGTCATCGTGAACCGGGCACGCAAAGGCCAGGCAGGCCTCTCTGGGTGCATCGCTGCCTACCATGTCCAGATATGCCCTGACGGCATCGTCCAGGTTGGCATGGTCGGCGCACGGCAGTGTTTCTATGTCGTGCAGGTCAAAGCTGCCCGGGGTAACCAATGCAAAACGTGCATTGGTTCCACCGATATCGCCGACCAGAGCTGGGCGTGTCATTCATTATCTCCTTCAAGATCCCCGAAGCCGCCGAAATTGCAGGCACCTTCCTCGGCTCCACCTACCATGGTGCGCAGCCCGGCAAAGAGCTCGCGGCCCATGCCGTGGTGGTGGTAGTTGAGTGGAATACGCTGCTGTTCGCGGGCGTTCCACTCCTTGTCATCGACCAGAACACGCAGTTCTCCGTTATCCGGATCGAGTCGTATGACATCACCATCCATGAGCCTGGAAAGCGGCCCGCCATCCAGAGCTTCGGGGGTAATGTGTATCGCTGCCGGTACTTTACCTGAAGCACCGGACATACGGCCATCAGTGACCAGTGCGACCTTGTGCCCCCTGTCCTGAAGTACGCCCAGGAAGGGGGTCAGTTTATGCAGTTCGGGCATGCCGTTGGCGCGTGGCCCCTGGAAGCGCACCACTACAACGATGTCCCGGTCCAGCTCGCCGTTTTCAAAGGCTGACTTGAGCTGGTCCTGGTCGCTGAAAATGCGGGCGGGTGCTTCAACCTTGCGGAACTCCGGCTTGACGGCAGATACCTTGATAACGCCTCGCCCCAGGTTGCCATCGAGCACGCGGAGGCCACCTGTCGGCGCGAACGGGTTATCGCTGCTGCGTAGCACGTCCTTGTCCAGTGACTCACTGGGACCATCACGCCAGACCAGTTTACCGTCTTCAAGGAATGGTTCCTTGACATAATCGGCCATTGTGCCGCCGAACACCGTCTCCACGTCGGCATGCAGCAGGCCCGCATCAAGCAGGGTACGAATCAGATAGGATGTGCCCCCGGCTGCCTGGAAGTGATTGATGTCTGCCTGGCCGTTGGGGTAGATGCGGGTAAGGCTGGGGATGACGTTGGAAAGGTCGTGGAAATCATCCCATGTCAGCGTGATGCCGGCGGCGCCTGCCATCGCAATCAGGTGCATGGTGTGGTTGGTTGAGCCACCACTGGCCAGGAGCCCGATCAGTGCATTGACGATGGCCTTTGTCGTGATCTGCTTGTAAAACGGGCGGTACGTACCATTGGCCGCCGTATTACGAATGGTCTGCTCGGTAGCATAGGCTGTCAGTGCGTCACGCAGCGGCGTGTTGGGGTTGACGAAGGAAGCGCCCGGCAGATGAAGTCCCATCATTTCAATCATCATCTGATTCGAGTTGGCCGTGCCGTAGAAGGTGCAGGTCCCCGGACTGTGATATGACTCCGATTCTGCTTCGAGCAGCTTGTCCCGACCTACCTTGCCTTCGGCAAACAATTGCCGGATGCGGGTTTTTTCATTGTTGGGCAGACCGGAGGGCATGGGGCCACCCGGTACAAAGATGGCGGGCAGGTGGCCGAAACGCGCTGCACCGATAAACAGGCCTGGTACGATCTTGTCGCATATCCCCAGATACAGTGCGCCATCAAACATGTTGTGAGACAGGGCTATGGCCGTCGACATGGCAATGACGTCACGCGAAAACAGGGAAAGCTCCATTCCCGGCTGCCCCTGCGTTACACCGTCACACATGGCCGGCACGCCCCCGGCAAACTGGGCGGTAGATCCCATGCCTCGTGCGGCGGCCTTGATGATGTCGGGATAATCCTTGAACGGTTGGTGGGCCGACAGCATGTCATTGTAGGAAGACACAATGGCCATATTGACGCTGTTGGTCAGCTTCAGGCGCTCCTTGTCTTCAGCTCCGCAGGCAGCAAAGCCGTGCGCCAGGTTGCCACAGGACAATTCACCACGGTGAACGCCATCGGCATGTTGTTGTTCCATTAGCTGCTCATAACGAGCGCGGCGACCCTGACTGCGATCTTCGATGCGTTGGGTAACCTCGGCGACGGTTTGATGCACGTTCATGACGATCCTCGACTCACGGTTATGTAGTTTGACTAGCTATTTTTGTAAATTTAGCAAAAAAGCGGACTTGATTACGCCCTCTTTTTGGTCGAAAGTGAGGAGAATACGTAGTAATTATTCAAAAAGGTGCAAAATACCCCTCCCGGAAGGGGGTGATATCCCCTCAAGGGGCGCTTTTTAAGTAGTTGTACTACTTTCACTGTTATGAACTGCAGTTACCATTTGTGTTTCCAGTAGGAGAAAAGCAATGACCTTGCGTGTCGCTATCAATGGTTTTGGCCGGATTGGCCGTAATGTGCTCAGAGCCCTGTATGAGAACGGCTATCGTGACAGTGTTCAGGTGGTTGCCATCAACGATCTGGGTGACCCGGCGTTAAATGCGCATCTTCTTGAGTATGATACAACTCACGGCCATTTCAATTTTGATGTGTCTCACGATGATGCCAGCCTTAGCGTCGATGGTGATGCCATCCGCATTTTGGCAGAGCGTGATCCTGCCCAGCTGCCCTGGAAGGAGCTGAAGGTTGATCTGGTGATGGAGTGCACCGGCATTTTCACCAAGCATGAAGCCGCGTCCAAACACCTTCAGGCCGGTGCCGGCCGCGTGCTGATCTCTGCGCCCAGCCCCGATGCCGACGCTACCATCGTATATGGCGTCAATGACGACACTCTGACGTCCGACCACAAGATCGTGTCCAATGCCTCCTGTACTACCAACTGCCTGGCGCCGGTAGCCAAGGCGCTGAATGATGGTGTGGGAATTGAAACCGGGCTGATGACCACGATTCACGCCTATACCAACGACCAGAATCTGGCAGACGTGTATCACAGCGACCCGTTCCGGGCGCGTAGTGCCACTCATTCCATGATTCCGACCAAGACCGGCGCTGCTGCTGCGGTGGGCCTGGTACTGCCGGAGCTCAATGGCAAGCTTGACGGGTTCGCGATGCGCGTGCCGGTTATCAATGTGTCCGTGGTGGACCTGACGTTTACCGCCTCGCGCGAAACCACGAAGGAAGAAATCAACCAGCTGTTGCAGGACGCCGCTGACAAGTCACCGGTACTGGCAATCAACAGCAAACCGCTGGTGTCCGTGGATTTCAACCACAACGCCAATTCCTCGATCTTTGATCAGAATCACACGCGTGTATCCGGCAAGCTGGTCAAGATCCTGGCCTGGTATGACAACGAATGGGGCTTCTCCAACCGCATGCTCGATACTGCATTGGCCATGGAAAAAACCTGGAAATAAATATCCGGTGTCATCCTGTTCAACAAGGCGGCCTCAGGGCCGCCTTTTTAATTTGTGCACAGGCATCTACCCTTCAGGATCATGGTTTTTCAAGAACGGAGTGTTGACATGAAAACGGAATTTCATGCTGCCAGACCTGATGTGCTGGCCTTTGATGTTTATGGGACACTGATTGATCCGGACAGCCTGTCCGAGACACTTCGTCCCGTACTGGGCAATGACGCCGAGAGCGTTAGCGCCGCATGGCGTGCCCGACAGTTGACTCTTGCCTTTCGTCGCGGGCTGATGGGGCGATACGTGGATTTTGCTGTCTGTACCGCGGATGCCCTGCGTGCCGTGCTGGCAGAACAGGGACATGAGGTAGATGAGCAAACGCGCCAGGACTGGATGGATGCTTATGGCGCATTGCCCGCCCACGATGATGCTGCCGAGGGGCTCCGCTCTCTGCGAGGGCAGGGCATTAGGCTGGTTGCATTTTCCAATGGCACTGAAGCAGCCATGAAGAATGTATTGGCCAATGCCGGCCTGCTTGAGCTGTTTGATGAGCTGGTAAGCGTTGATGATATCAAGCGTTTCAAGCCCGATCCGCAGGTCTATCTGCACCTGCTTCGTCGAATGAACAGCGAACCTTCGCGTACCTGGCTGGTATCGAGTAATGCCTGGGATATTCAGGGCGCACGCCATACCGGGCTTGGGGCGGCATGGATCAAGCGGTCGCATACAGCCATCGAAGATGAGGATCTCAAGCCACTGGTAACAGTATCGTCACTTGTTTATCTGTCTGATGCCTTGCCGCCGTCATAGCGCGCTTTTGGTTGACTTGACGTTTTTTTTCTGTAGAAGTAAGCGTATCGAACCCTGACTGGCATGTTTTTATCCGCTTTAACGGCCATGCAGGGGCAAAGAACGCTAAAAAAATGATGGCGGCCTCCACCGTCAAGGCCTGTTCCATGAGACAGTATGTCAAAGAGGTGTCTTCACTGATTGGTGCCACGCTGCGAGATGCGCGACGTGATTGCACTGGTGCAGTGGTAGGGGTTGATCAATGCAGGGAGCATCCGGTGGTGGATGTGATCTGGGAGGGTGATACTCGTCCTGAGCGGGTGGTCATGACCCGAGATCAGCTGGAAGCCCTGATTCAGGCGGTAAAGCATCGTGAAAATGATCAGCAGCAGGCGAAGCAAGGCAAGGTAGAGCGCCGCCACAGGGCATGAGTACAAGACATGAAAAAGCCGGACAGCGTCCGGCTTTTTCATGTCTGAATACTGGGTGGATCACTCGGGTGATCTACACTGAAGGCAGCAGGCGATCCGGCCCTTCAGGGCAAACAAGGCAGGCAAGGAGTATTTACCATGAGAGCGATGGTCGCAGGACTGGGATTATTGATGACCAGCGTCAGCACCTATGGTGCCGAAGGCGCGCTCGGGCGAATTGGTCCGGATGTACACACCAATGAAGTGACCTATACCGTTAACGGCGAGCAGTACAAGGGCTTTATTGCCCGTGATATCAATGCCGAAGGCGACCGGCCCGGTGTGCTGGTAGTACATGAGTGGTGGGGCCAGACCGACTATATTCGTCAGCGCGTCGAAAAGCTTGCCGCCCTGGGTTATGTCGCCATGGCGGTGGATCTGTACGGAAATGGCAAGGTGGCGGAGCACCCTGATGATGCGGCCTCGTTTTCATCCGGTGTCAACGAAAACTGGAGTGATGCCCAGGCCAACCTTGAAGCAGCCATCGGAGTGTTGAAAGGCGAGGGTGGCGTGGATCCTGCACGCATTGCCGCCATCGGCTACTGCTTTGGAGGCGGTATTGTGCTGAACGCTGCCCTGGCCGGCATGCCGTTCAAGGCCGTGGTGAGCTTTCATGGCAGCCCGGGTCAGATCGTGGATACTCCCAGACATTTTGACGGACGTGTGCTGATTCAGAACGGTCAGGATGACAGCATGGTCACGCAGGATGCCCTCCAGTCGCTGGTGGATACCTACCAGTCAGTAGATACCAATGTGACGGTCATTCAGTACCCGAACGCAAAACACGCCTTTACCAACCCGTATGTGGACGCAAAGGCTGGAAAGTTCGATCTGCCCCTGGCGTACAGTCCGTCAGCCGATGCTGCCTCCTGGCAGGTCATGCTGAACCTGTTCAACAAGGTGTTTTCAGGTAGCTGAGGCCTGATGATTCTGAAAGCGGCGCCCAAAAGGCGCCGCTTTTCATGGATCAGTCCTCCAGTGACAGAATCCGTCTGGCCAGACTGATCATTTCACTGTCGCCGGTATTCTTGGCGCGAATATCCGACAGCTTCACCACCGGCATCCACTGGCGTCCTTCCGGGCGCGTAGCCGTCATCTTGACGACGATGTTCATGGGCTCCAGATTGGCATCATTGGTGAAGTTGGTGCCAATGCCGAAGGACATGCCAATCCGGCCCTTGCAGAAGCGGGATATATTGTCGACCTTGTCCGGGTCCAGCCCATCGGAAAAGATGATGGTCTTGCTCTGAGGATCGATGCCCATTGATTCGTAGTGGGCAATGGTATCCTGGGCAAACTGAATCGGGTCGCCGCTGTCATGACGGACGCCGTCGAACAGCTTGGCAAACATCTTGTCAAAGCTTTCGAAAAAAACCGGCGTCGTGAAGGTATCCGACAGGGCAATGCCCAGATCACCCCGATACACCTTGACCCAGTGCTCAAGTGCCAGAATATTGGCCATCTTGAAGCCGAACCGGGCGGCGTGAAACATGAACCATTCATGGGCATGTGTCCCCAGTGGTTTCACGCCATGCTTGTAGGCCAGGTATACGTTGCTGCTGCCGGTAAAGCTTTCGCCGCCGAACTCCTTGAGCGCATCCACGACAAGGTCATGTACCGCATAGGAGTGACGGCGCCGCGTTCCGAATTCTGCAATGCGCACGCCGATATGCTGATAGTGCTCGATCTTGTGTCGCGTGCGCTCGACGATGACGTCGTCGCTGGCTCGCTGCATGCCCCACATGTCGTACCAGAGCTCACTGATCATGGCCATCAGCGGTACTTCCCACAGGATGGTGCGGTACCAGAGGCCTTCCACGATCACTTCGAGTGACTCGCCTTCCTGGGTGATGTGAACCTCAGTCGGGTTATACCGAAACCCCTGCAGGAAGTCGTGGTAGGTCGGGTCCAGATAGGGGCAGGTTGCCTCGAGGTATTCCCGCTCCCCGGAGGTCAGGCGCAGATCGGCCATGGCATCCACTGCCACACGCAGACGTTCTGCAAAGCCGGGAGGGAAGGCGTGCTGGCCTCGATTGATGAAGGCATAGCGTGCGTGAGCATTTGGAAATAATTTCACCACGGCGTTTTGCATGGTGAACTTGTAGAAATCGTTATCAAGTATCGATGTGAGCATCTGACCCTGAGTTATCCTGTAGGTAATGATACATAGGCGGTGCCATGGATTATGGTCAGGCACGGCTTCTATGATGTAGGGCGCGCACGGCTCAGGTAAAAGCTGCAATGCCGAACATGGTCAGCATTATACCGCCGAAAAGAATCAAGCCACCTACCGACACCAGTAGCATCAGATAACCGATGATCAGGGCTGCCAATGCCCAGCTATCACCGCGCTCACCGGTTTTCCGGATCTGATGTCGGGCAATGTGGCCACAGACCACCCCTCCCAGGCAGGCAGGCGCTACCATGAACGAGGCAAGACTGAGCAAAAAGGCAATGACCGCCATGGTATTGGTCGATTCATGCCGTGCAGGTGTGGTCATGTGCTGTATCGCGCTCAATGGGCAACAAGGCCGGTTACAACGAAAAGTGATGGACAGTTATGACACTCGAACTACGTGAGATCAAGGGCGTTACCGAGATCGAGCCCGCCAGCTGGGATTTGCTGGTCGACCGTGACTACCCCTTTTTACGCCACGCCTTTCTATATGCCCTGGAGCAAAGCGGTGATGTGTCAGCGGATACCGGCTGGGTTCCTCGTCATGTAACACTGTGGCAGTCAGGCCGACTGGTCGGGTTTCTGGTGCACTATGACAAATACCATTCCTGGGGCGAATATGTCTTCGACTGGCAGTGGGCCGATGTCTGGGAGCAGGCCGGTCAGGCCTATTACCCCAAGCTTTTGAGTGCCGTGCCCTACACGCCAAGCCAAGGGCCGCGGCTGGTGCTGGCCGAGGATATTGATCCGAAGGTGGCCGGCATACTGGTGGCTGATCATCTTCAGCGTACCGATCGCTCTGGCGCGCATCTTCTGTTTCCTGGTGTGCAGGAGACAGCTCGCTGGCAGGCCGCCTGGCCGTCGCTGCTGCTTCGTCTCGGTATTCAGTATCATTGGCAGGACCGTGACTACGGTACCTTTGAGGGGTTTCTGGCGACGCTGACATCAAAGCGACGCAAGGAAGTGCGCCGTGAGCGGCGCAAGGTCGCTGAACAGGGCATTACACTGCACTGGATTGAAGGGGAAAGCCTCGAGCAGGCAAGTCTTGAGCATTTTTATCGCTGTTATCGAATGACCTATCTCGAGCGCGGTCAAACCCCGTATCTGAGCCTCGATTTCTTTGAGCGACTCATGAAAACGCTTCCTGACAATATCGTCTTGATGCAGGCACGGGTCGATGGACAGCCTATCGCAGCTGCCCTATACCTCAAGGGTGTCGACACGCTTTATGGGCGTTACTGGGGTAGCGAAGTGCATGCGGACTGCCTGCATTTCGAGGCCTGTTATTATCAGGGAATTGATTATTGCCTTGCACACGGTCTGCGCCGCTTCGACCCGGGTACCCAGGGCGAGCACAAGCTGGTACGTGGCTTTGAGCCGGTAATGACGCGCTCGCTGCACTGGCTGAGAGACAGCAGGTTTCACCAGGCTGTCGGTGATTTTCTGAGTCGCGAGAGGCCCGTGGTCGAGCAACGCATGACGCTGGCGCGGGAGGCTTTGCCCTTCAGGCAGATTGATGGGAGCTGATTCGCTGCCGGAGCCATGATGGAGGCAGATAACAGGATAGTGTCTTTCGTCACGACCGGTTCTCGATCAGCAACGACTATTGGTTACAGGGATGAGGAATACGATCATGGGTAAATGGATTACCGCCCTGATACTGGGCACCCTTGCATTGACGGGGCCGGCACGGGCCGACACGGTATCGCCTTTGTGGCAGTCGCTCTCGGGCTCACCCGACTACACGACCTTCGTGAAGGCACTGGATGAAGCGGGTCTTGATGATCGGCTGAAACATGCCACGGACAGGCAGCCGGTTACTGTCTTTGCACCAACAAATGCCGCCTTTGAGGCGCTGGACGCCACATCGCGGACCAAACTGTTTTCACCCGCCAACCGTGACCGCCTTCGTGACGTGTTGAATCTTCATATGGTCAGTGGCGAGGTGGCGCCTTTCAGGGCCGTTGAGCAGCGTGATCTGGGGTCGGATCAGGGGCAGTCGTTGAAGGTTACCGACGATAAGGGACAGCTTCACGTCAATGGTGTGTCCGCAGTGCCGATAAGGCATTTCAAGACCGGGTATCTGTACCGTTTGGATCGAGTCCTGATGCCCCGTCAGTAAGGCATATGCCGGATACTGAAAAGGCCCGCACAATGCGGGCCTTTTTGCTGCGGTACAGCGCTGTTACTTGTCGACAGCGTTGCTTGCATTATCCAGCAGGTTGGATGTGGCTTCCCGCGTGTTTTTCCATGCGCTTTCAGCGCCGTTCTTGGTCTTTTCCCAGGCGGTGGATGCCTGCTTCTTGGCATCCTGCCACCAGTCATTGGTGTACTCAGGCTGGTTATTGAGCTGTTCTTCGCTCAGATCCACGGTCACCTTGTATTCGGTGTCTTCCAGACTGCTGTCCTGAGTGGTTTCAACCGTGAACTTGCCCTTTTCAATGACAAAGTTCTTGTCATGACCGATATCGCCAGTCTCGATCACAATAGCCTGAACGCTCATGTCATCGCCGAGAAGGATGTTTTCAACTTCTCCGGCTTCATTTTTCGGGTCTGATTGCAGGTAGACCGGGGCATCCATGAGTTCATCAGCGCTGTAGAGGCCCTGTGTTGCCGCCTGGGCAGCCATGGCCTGCGGAATCATGAATACGCCTGCGGTTAAAAGTGCAGTACCGGCAATGGCGGATTTGATGTGAGACATATCGTGCTCCTTGCATATCTAGAGGGGCATGCGTCCTGCATGTTCTTCTTAATATAGGGTGTTTTTCCCATCCTTCAACCGGCAGACGACTTTTCGGCCGCATCCTGACTCGCCGTGGTATCCGCTGCATAAGCCTTTCGATCCCCCATGGGCCTTTCGGCACCCACGGTGGTGTCCGTGCTGGTTTCCCGCTCGAACTCCCTGTTGATACCGGCACCAAGCAACACGATGTAAGCCGACAGCCAGAACCACATCAATAAAATGACCACGGCGCCGATAGAACCGTAGGTTTCGTTGTAACTCGAGAAGTTACGGACATAAATCGAAAAACCGGCCGATCCCAGCAGCCACAGCAGGGTGGCTGCCAGTGCACCTGGGGTCAGCCATTGCCAGCGGGCAGCGCGGCGGTCCGGAGCGAAGCGATACAACAGGGCGATGGCAAACAGAACCAGCATCAGCATCAGCGGCCAGCGCGCGTAAAGCATGATTGAGCTCAGCAGGTCGCCGAAGGGCAGGTAGCCAATGATGGCCGGCACCAGGGCGATGGCCGCCAGCGTGATGATGGTAGACAGCACCAGGCCCAGGGTCAGGGTCACGTTGATCAGCGCCTGGTGTATGAGCCCCCGATGCTCCTGCTCCCCGTAAATGATGTTGAGACCGGCCATGAAGCCACGCACGCCCTTGGACGCGCTGTACAGGGTAAACAGCAACCCGCCGATGGCGGTGACGCTCATGCCGGCCTGCGGGTTGGTACTGACCTTGATGGCCTGCTGGCTGATGATCGAAACGGCCTCCTGAGGAACGATGCCATTCATGGCCTGGATCTGCTGCTGAACCTCAAGGGGATCCGATACCAGGCCCCAGATCGAAATAAGCGCAGCAATGGCCGGGAAGATGGCCAGCAAACCGTAGAAGGCGATGCTGGCAGCAACCATGTTGGCGTAGTTGTCAGTCATCAGGGACTTTACCCGCCACAGGGCGGAAAGCATTGCCCGAGGCGGTAGCTGTAGCGGTGTATACGCAGAAGTCGTACGGCTGGAGGGCATGAGCAGGTCCGTCAAATAAAAAAACAAGTATAGGTCGAAGCAAAACTTGATTCGACTCGGATAGGGTTCCTGGGTCGAAAGGATGGTTCAAATTAACTGAAAGGGCGTTTTATGTCTCATACCCTGCATGATCACAGGCGTAGTCCATGGCTTGCTCTATGGGTCAGGCCGCGCCATACCCTGCGCTCCTTGCTCAAGTCGCGGAATGCGTTTTCAACACGGCTGTTACTGGCAGGGGTGCTTGGTATTGTACTGATGACCGAACTGGCCGCCGTTCAGGGGCTGGGGCTGCGTCATGGCGCACTGTATCTTCTGGTGTGGTGTCTGCCTGGAGGTCTGCTGTGCGGGATAGCCGGCCTTTATCTGTTCAATGGGGTGACATGTCTGGTGTCCAGAGCCATGAAAGGACGGGGAGACTGGGCCGATACGCTGAGTATCCTGACCTGGACCAATGTGCCCCTGTGCGTGGTGGCGCTGGCGACGCTTGTTCAGCTCAACATTGCCGGTATGGATTACTTCATGGCCGGAGGAGCCATCGTCGAGCATCCTGCCACGCTGGCGCTGACCTTTGCCAAATGGATCATGGTACTGCTGGCTGCTCGGGTAGGTGTGGTGGGGATTTCCCTGGTCCAGCGCTGCTCGGCGCGGCGCGCCGCAAGTATCCTGCTGGTTTCCCTGCTCATCATGGCGCTGATTACCGGGGCCGTGTTTTGGGGGCTGGAAATCCTGTTTTCTCTGATGTAGCAAGGAAGGCCTCTTTTGTATGATTATTTAGAGTATTGTTTATAATTAATATACCTATATTGAGGTGTCGGGTTTATTCGATTATCGCTGCCGCGCTCGACCCATGGAGTTCACGCTGACTGATTCCCGCCGATGAATGAGCTCAGTACCGTGAAGCCCATCACTCGATCAAGGGTACCTTATGCGTCACACGCCTCATTATGTTCCAGCGCCATTTCCGCTCGATGAGCCCCAGCGGCTCGAAGCGCTGAGGCAGTTGAATATTCTGGATACTGCTCCCGAGCAGGCGTTTGACGATATTGCCGAGCTGGCCCGCGTCATTTGCGACAAGCCCATCGCACTCGTTTCCCTGCTTGACAGTGACCGTCAGTGGTTTAAAAGCTGTCTGGGACTTGATGCAACGCAAACTCCGCGCGACATGGCATTCTGCGGCTTTGCCATCCTGGAAAAAGACCGGATTCTGGAAGTTCAGGACACCAGGCTGGATCCGCGTTTTGCGGATAACCCGCTGGTCAGGGAAGCGCCGAATATTCGCTTTTATGCCGGTATTCCCCTCGTCATGAAGTCAGGGCATGCACTTGGCACGTTGTGTCTGATCGATACCAAACCCGGATGCCTCACCGACATGCAGCGTCAGGCACTGACCGGGCTTGGCCGTCAGGTCGTCAAGCAGATCGAATTGCGTCAACTTGCCGAGAATCATTACAGCATGGCATCACGCTTTACCGAGCTCTCTCAGCGCGCGCCAGGGCTTCTTTTCGAGCTGGTGTATCATCCCGGCGCCTTTACCCTTCAATATGCAGGAGAGCGCGCCGAGCAGATGTTGGGCATTGCCTGCAGTGACCTCTATGACGATGTGAACGTGCTGCTTCGTCACCTGGTTCCGGAAGACCGGCGTGCGGTGCGTCGTGCGTTTCTGGCGTCCTGTCGTAGTGTAACGATGGTGGATGTGATCTTTCGGGCGAGTGTCCTTGGCCAGGAGCGATGGTTTCGAATAGAAGCCTCACCTCAAAAGGATGACACGACGCTGGCCTGGTACGGGTTCTTGTCGGATATCACGCTTCGCCAGCAAGGCCGGCTTGAAATCGAGGCGGAACGCGCGATGTATCAGAGAGTCATGTCTGCTGCCTCCTCGGGGATCGTGGCCTGTAACGAGCAGGGCGAGCTGACGGTATTCAATGAGGCTGCCTATCGCTGGCATGGTGTCGATGTGACGGCCGTGCCTCAGTCGGAATGGGGGCAGTACTATGACCTCTATGAGCAGGATGCGACCACGCCCATGTCGGTTGAGCGCATTCCGCTGGTACGAGCGCTGGGCGGTGAAACGCTGCGTGATGAGCCCATGGTCATTGCCCGAAACGATCAGGAGGTTCGATACGTTTCTGCCAATGCCGATCCGATTTTCAGCCCCGATGGACGGCCACTGGGCGCTGTCGCCATCATGCATGATGTGACGGCACGTGTGCTGTCCGAGCGCGCGCTTGCCCTGCTTCAGCAACGATTTACCCAGGCATTTGAAACGGCACCGATTGGCATGGCGCTGGTCAGCCTGGAAGGGTGGATCGTGGATGCCAATGACGCACTGTGCCGTCTGCTCGGTTATTCCCTCGAGACACTCAGAACACTGAAGCTGCGCACTCTCATGAATGTGGAAGACTGGCAGCACGAGCTGCCGTTCCGCGAGGAAATGTTGAACAACACGCGTCAACATTACCGTATCGAAGGCCGCTATCATGCTCGGGATGGCAGTGAGCTCTGGACCGAGATGCAGGTGTCGTTGTTGCGCGATGCCCACGGCGCGCCGGATCAATTCATTACTCAAATCCTTGATATCACCGAGCAGCATAGAGCCTCGCGGATGAAGGATGAGTTCATTGCAACGGTCAGTCATGAACTTAGAACGCCACTGACATCCATCAGCGCGGCCCTGGGCATGCTTGACTCAGGCGTGCTGGGGAGCTTGCCTTCCTCTACCGCGACCGAGATGATCCGAATTGCCCATGAAAGCAGTGAACGCCTCAAGCGGCTGATCAGTGACCTTCTGGACATGGAGCGGATTTCTGCCGGTCAGATGAATTACGACCTGGCTCCTCAGGCCATCGAGCCATTGCTGAAGGCCTGTCTCGATGAATGCCGGATCATCGCACGGCAGAGCCATATTACCCTGGGATGTACGCTCTCCTTTGACGGTCTGGTCAAGGCAGATGAGGCGCGCCTGAAGCAGGTGTTGATCAACCTGCTGAGTAATGCCATTCGCTTTTCGCCTGAAGGAAGCCACGTGCAACTTGCCAGCGAACAACGCGATGGCATGGTCAGGCTCAGCGTGACGGACAATGGCGCAGGCATTCCAGATGCCTTCAAACCCATGGTATTCAAGAAGTTCGTTCAAGTGGATGGTGCCAGTACGCGACGTCATGGCGGGGCCGGGCTGGGGCTTGCCATCAGCAAGGAGCTCGTGGAGGGCATGGGCGGGGGAATCGGGTTCACCTCCGTGAAAGATGAGGGCAGCTGCTTTTATGTTCTCCTGCCAAGGGGGTGAGATACGCCCTTTGTATAACCCCTCCCGGGAGTAAGTTACACTCAGGGTTTAGGCGGCAAGCGGAAATACATCGGTGATCACTGTAGACAACCGTGAAGGGTTCTCGCTTCGAATTTCACGCATTCTGAGCAGGGAACCCTCTCAGCATGTTGATATCTATTTTTTCCTGCCCGGCGAACTGGGCTTCAGCGCGCGCGTCATGTCGGAAGGTGACTTCTTTCACAACGCCATCTACGTCAAGCGTACCTATCACAGCACTCGTCATCAGCTCCCGCTGGTATACAGCCGACTGGCCAGTCGGTCCAGACTCTCTCCGGAGCGTTACCGGCTGGATCTGAGCCTTTACGCCTACCAGTACGTTGTCGCCCTCGAGCGCCAGGCGCGCGCCCTTCAGTCCCGTAATGACGCCAGCTCGGAAGAGCTTCTTGAACTCAGCGAGCTGTGTCAGGGCATTCTGCGTCGTCTTCGCCGGCACCAGCCGGGTGAGGAGCGTCTGGAAAAATACTATTTCAATATCGATAACTACCTTTCCTGGTTGACCGAGCAAAGTGTTCTGGCACTGGCCATGCACGTGGAGCAGCATGAGCATGCCCATGAAGGGCGGCAGGCGCTGATGGACCTCGCCGCGCAGGAGCGGCGCCATCGCGAGGAAAAAAACTACAACTCCTCCAGGGCCATGGATAACCCTTCACGGATGTCGAACAAGATGCGCCTGCTCAGGCGATTGATCGAATATCCGATTACCCTGCGCGAAAAGCGTCAGGAACTGGGCAAGATGGAAGAGAAGGGCGTCAAGGCTCTGGCAGCCGGTCTGGTAATGGTTGTGGTATCGGTGCTGATGTTTGAGGCGCGTTCGGTACTGGGCGATCTCACCCTGCGCTTTTTTTTAGCGCTGGCGGTCATGTACGCCGCCCGTGAAGTCTTCAAGGAAGACCTGCGCGATACGCTATGGCGCTGGCTGCGGCGAGGGCGGCCAAAGTGGCGCAGCCAGTATTACGATAACTTCAGTGGTGACATGGTCGCACGTGCGCTCGAATGGTTTGATTATTCCCGCTATCAGCGCCTGCCCGACGACATTCGCCGTACCCGCCGCGGCAACATGGTCAAGCGGGAAGAACACGTACTTCACTATCGCAACCACACGATGCTATCTCCGGGCCGGTTCCTGAAAGGCTATTACCACACCCGTGAGGTTATCATCGTGGACCTGCAGTTCGTGGCCCGACTGATGGACCCAGGCTCCTTTGACGTCTACCGACTTGATGATGAGGGCAATATCCAACGCGATGAGGTGGAAAAGCGCTATCAGGTCAACCTGGTGGTCAAGACACGTCAGGGCGATGATATCGAGCTCAAACGCTGGAAAATCACCATGAACCGTTCCCGCATCGTTGATATAGAAGCTGTCGGCTCGCCGTGATACGTCGCCCGTAGCTCGGCAAACTGATAGAATTGGCCCAACTTGAGTGAAACTTTAAAACGGTGCAATGGCACCAGGGGATTCCATGCGGTTGGTCATTCGATTGTTTTTCAAGGGGCTACGGCGCGTTCTGATGCCTTTCATGCTGATCTATGCGGCGGTGTCAAAACCGAAGGCCGTAGAGCGCAGTGCCTCGGATCAGGCTCATATCGACCAGGAATGCCAGCAACTGGCTCTTTATCAGTTCTCTACCTGCCCGTTTTGCATCAAGGTCAAAAAGGAAATTCACCGTCTGGCATTACCGATTGAAATGAAGAACATCCAAAAGGATGACCAGGCGCGACGTGAGCTGGAAGCCGGCGGCGGCCGGGTCAAGGTGCCGTGTCTGAAGATTGTTCATCCGGGCGGGCTGGAAGAATGGATGTACGAATCAGATGATATCAACCGCTATCTTCAGCAGCGCTTTGCAATCTGATGAGGAGAAGCTTTCCTCCCGGGGCGTGAAACAGCTATGCTTCAGTCAGTGGCATTGATGCCCATCTGGTGGATTCTCAACATGACATGGAGGACAGCATATGTCCGGTGACAAGTCCAAGGCAGAAGAACTGGTTGACAAGGTTGGCGGCAAGATTCAGGAAAAAACCGGCGAGGCAGCAGGCGATCAGGACCTCAAGCACAAGGGGAAAAAGGATCAAAAGGATGCCGGTAACGTTCATGAAAAGAACAAGAACGACGAGTAATATTCTCACTACTTGTTGATTCAGGAAGGGCAGCCGGCTGGCTGCCCTTTTTTATAGTGCCTTGAACAGGAGTTCCATCATGTTGAAACCTTCGTTGTGTCTTGCTGCCCTGCTTTGTTTCAGTCCTCTCTCCATGGCGGACGCTCCGAGCGAGGAGGCCAGCCAGGCTGCCTACACGCTGATGGAGCAGACGGACATGAAAGGCATCTTTGATCAGGCCATGCAGGATTCTCTGGAGCAGCAGTTGGCAGTCAATCCCGCCCTGGTGCCCTACAAGGATGTCATGGAGCAGTTCTTCAACGACTATGTGAGCTTTGAAAGCATCAAGCCTCGACTGGCTGCACTTTATGCCTCCCGTTTCAGCGCAGACGAGCTGAACACGTTGACGGACTTCTACAGTACCGATACCGGTAGAAAGGCCATGGAACTCATGCCTGAATTAATGCAGGAAGGTGCCAGTATCGGCCAGACGCAGGTAATGGCGCATCAGGACGAGCTTCAGCGCATGCTTCTCGAGCGCAAGGCAGAACTCTCAGCCAGTGCACAGCAATAGCCAGCAGCTTCACGCAGGTTTTCCAGCTATTTTCGTAAGATAGCGGGCCCGGTGGCTAAAGCATTATCGCCAGGCCTGCACCCCACCTCCGTACATCAGAGGTCTGCTTTCTCGGCAGTTTGCATATTTACGTCGCAGGAAGAGCAAAACGCCCCTGATCCAGCCGTTAGCCTGAATCAGCCGGTTCCGGTTATCAAAGCCCTCAACCTTGTCTGGCCGCCAAAGCCACCGGCAGTGACTCCCACAGCGGCGCGATGGCTGCCGGCGCCAATGAAGCGCTGATCACGCAGCTCGCTGCGCTGGTCGACAGCGACCGGACGCTTCTGGTCTCGGCCTCGAAGATCACCGGCATTCTCGCCGCCGGGATGGCGGGTGGGGATGTGGAGAAGGGCGCCGAGGTGGCGGGAAATGCGACGGCGTATAACTATCTGTCGCATCCAGAAGCCCGTCGGCTGCAAGCCATCAATCGCCTCCTGGACGATGACGACACCCTCACCGAGGCACAGCGTCAGGCCCTGGAGGATGAACGTCTGGAAATCAATATCCGCAGCCAGTCGCGTGACCGGGCGTTGGAGCAGGCCTGTGGCCAGGCCGGTTCTGCACAAACCTGCCACTACGAACGGGCCCAGCTGCAGGTAGCCATGGGTAGCTGGAAAGGCGTGCCGCTGGGCCGAGAGGAGCAAGACACAGTCCTTGCCGAGTACATCCATACGGCGGGGCAGTATGGTCAGAACCAGCAACAGCGCATGGAGCGCATTGGTGCCGAAGCCCTCTCGGAGATGGTGGTGGATGCTGCCAGCGCGCCCTTCATCCTGGGGAGCCTCGTTGGGCAGGCGTTACAGGGGGATGAAGAGTCCCGGGCGGTATTGCAATCAGTGGGTGAGAACATAAAGGCCCTGGCGGCCGATCCCGCGAACTACATCAGCGAAAGCAACCGCGAGCAGCTGGCCCGGGCCGATGCGCTGGAGCAGGCCGGGCGGCTGGATGACGCCGACAAGCTGAGAGTCCGCGTCGCGCTGGACAACGAGTCGATGCTGATGGGCACAGGTGGGCTATTGGCTCGATTGCCGAGGCTGGCCAAGAGTGTTGTTGGAAGTAAGGGGAGACCGGATAGCCTGGATGGCACTGTTACAAATGGTGCCAAAGAGATTACGACGGTAGCAGTAGAAACTAATAATGCTCTCAGTGCTGCGAAAGGAGTTGTTGCAACGCGTATTAATTTGCTGACGGGCACTGCAAACGTCAATGGTAGTGGGCTTGAGTATGCTTGGAAAAAGCATGGTGGCGATTGGAGTGAGAATAAATCTGCTTTTACAATTTCCAAGGATGAGTTGAAGATCGTTTTGCAGGATCCACAGGTTGTCAAAACACCTGCGTACAAATCACCCACGTCTGGTAATTTTATTCGAACAGTTGATATGGGGCGTTCTATTAGAATTGATGCCAAAGCCGGAGGGCAGGCTACTAATTTCATGACGGTGATTACTGACTCAAAAGGCAATTTGGTGAACACATTTCCAGGGAAGACTTTCTAATCATGTATTACGTAATGGTATGGGACAAAGACTTGGCATCCACCGGGCGAGATGGTTGTCTCGATAAAATGGAGATTCCTTTGAATACGGCAATTTTTTTATTTCGGCTGGATGCAGAGCAATTTCCAATTCTTTCCAGTCTAAGCTTTGATGATTACGATATGTTCTCTGGTTTGCAAATTGATTTTCTCATGGACGAGTTGCTTGCTGCCGCCAGCATAAATTCTCTGATTTCTGAAATGGCTAAATTAATGATGAGTCTGATGCTTAAGGCGAAGTCTTTAGGAAAAAATGTTTTATTTGATCCATTTAGAGCGGGTTAGGTGTTTGGTCCCGGGAAGTAATGGTTGGAATCATAATGCCAGAGCGAACTGGTCGCGCAGGGGCAGCTCGCCATCCAGGCCGCCAACCGGGTCGCGATCGAAGTACCGGAGATCGATGCCCAGAGCGACATCGACTGGCGCACAGTCAAGGAAATCCACGACCAGTGGGATTACAGCCAATCGGGCCTTGGCAAGGGTGCGGCACTCGCGATCAGCATTGCCGCGGCCGCCGTGGTCGGGCCGATGGCCGCAGGTATCGCGGGCGGTATAGGCACGCTAGGCGTTGCCATGGCCGCCGGAACGGCAGGCTCCCTGGCCGGCACCGACGCCGCCCTCGAGACTGCCATTCAGGGCGGCAGCTTCAGCGATGCCGTGACCCACAACCAAGTAAAAGTTTTGGAAGATGTTAAATGGTGACGCTGGTGATAAAAATATAAGGCCTGTTCCATGATAAACTTAATCACTGTTGATTCTGTTAGCTCAGAAATCAAAGAAGAGGTTTCAGTAATAGTATGTGGTCAAAAGTTAACTTGCTTTGCCAGCTATCTGCCTTATGAAGTTAAAGTTGGAGGGGTCTATTCGGCAGAGCTGCTTCCTGTAATTTTTGACAATTACATTGTTGAAGAAGTTGATTTTTCCAAGCCTAAAATTGTTAGAAAAGGACTGGGATACTCTTATGATTTTATTGGTAAGCTGAAAGATGGCTGCATATATTGTGGTGATTTGGTTTTTTGTGATGACGTGTTGCTGACAGATTTTGGATTTCTTGATGGTAAGTTGATTTCTTGGAAAATTGATAGATTGGATATTTTGTTTTCTAAGTAGGTTTTGCGATTTTAAAAGATGACGCCAAGCGATATTGGAGGATCTATCAATTATTGGCCTTGTTTTAGGCCCCGTATGAAAAGTAATTTTAGTTTTTTAAATAATTATGAATATCGATATAAGAGATGCTATTGCAGAGCTAAAAAGCGTTCGAATTTCTCTTCCAAATGCACAAGAATTGCCTGACGATGCTTTAATCGATGCTTATGAACGTGAGCTTGGTGTTTCATTTTCGGATGAGTACAAGGTTTTTGCCAAGGAGGCGAGCGATAGTGTCTTTAGTGGTAAGGATGCGCTTCGATTGACAGTGAATAGAGATAGTCCGAGAGAGCTTTTGAGCACTGTTGCAGGGGCTCGAAAGCAAGGCGTTCCAGAGTCGTGGCTCCCCATCTGCGAGGATAATGGAAACTACTATTGTCTTCTTGAAGATGGGTCTGTCAGTTATTGGTCACATGATGGACCCTATGATGAAACTTGGCCAAGTCTCGCTAATTGGATCAAATATGCATGGGTAGAGGGTGAGTAGTCTTTATAAAAAATTTATCTAGCACTGGCTTTAAGCTGGTGTTCTAGACAGGTGATTAGGCTTGGCTAGTCAGCGGCAACGACCAGACCTACCAGCGCACCCGCCTTGCATCCGATGGTGACATGACCCTGAGCGCCGGCGGCGACATCACCTTCGCCGGCGCGATGGATACCCACTCCGAATCCCACGAGAAGAGCAAGAGCAACTGGGCGTGGCAGTCGGCGAAGGGCAAAGGCACCACCGACCAGACCCTGCGCCAGAGCGAACTGGTGGCGCAGGGGCAGCTCGCCATTCAGGCCGCCAACCGGGTCGCGATCGAAGTACCGGAGATCAACGCCCAGAGCGTCAGCCAGACGGTGGACGCCATGGTCGCCGCCGACCCCGAGCTTGCCTGGCTGAAACAGGCCGAGGCCCAGGGCGACATCGACTGGCGCACGGTCAAGGAAATCCACGATGGCTGGGATTACAGCCAATCGGGACTTGGCAAGGGCGCGGCGCTCGCGATCAGCATTGCCGCGGCCGCCGTGGTGGGCCCGATGGCCGCCGGGTTTGCTGGTGTGTCCGGCATCGCCGGTGCGGCGGTCGCCGGGGCCGCGGGATCGATGGCCGGCACCGCTGCGGTCAGCGTGATCAACAATCGAGGCAACCTCGGCGACACCCTTGATGACACCCTCTCCTCGGACAGTCTGAAAGGCGCTGCGCTTGCGGCGACGACGGCGGCCGCGTCCAGCTGGCTCGATGATGCCATGAACACGTCCAGCAATTCGGTGATCGACAAGACCTCGCTCGACGGCGTACTCAAGTTCGTCGGCCGGCGCGCCGCACAGGCCGGCACCGATGCTGCCCTCGAGACCGCCATTCAGGGCGGCAGTTTCAGCGACGCCGTGACGCATAACCTCGAAGGCGCACTGGCTACCGCCTTCCAGGCCGAGCTGTTCAATCAGATCGGCAATCTGGGGGAGCGTTACCCGGAATTCCTGGCTGATGGTGGCAGTGGCAAGATTGCCTTGCATGCCTTGGCCGGCGGACTGGCCGCAGAAGCGACCGGCAGTGACTTCCGTACCGGCGCCATCGCGGCCGGCGCCAACGAAGCGCTGATCACGCAGCTCGCCGCGCTGGTCGATAACGACCGGACGCTTCTGGTCTCGGCCTCGAAGATCACCGGCATCCTCGCCGCCGGGATGGCGGGAGGGGATGTGGAGAAGGGCGCGGAGGTGGCGGGAAATGCGGCGGCGTATAACTATCTGTCGCATCCAGAAGCCCGGCGGCTGCAAGCCATCAATCGCCTCCTGGATGATGACAAGACCCTCACCGAGGCACAGCGTCAGGCCCTGGAGGATGAACGTCTGGAAATTAATATCCGCAGCCAGACGCGTGACCGGTCGTTGGAGCAGGCCTGTGGTCAGGGCGGTTCGGCAAGCACCTGCCACTATGAACGGGCACAGCTGCAGGTAGCCATGGGTAGCTGGAAAGGCGTGACGCCGGGTCGAGATGACCAGGACACGGTCTTTGCCGAGTACATGCATACGGCGAGGCAGTATGGTCAGAACCAGCAACAGCGCATGGAGCGCATCGGTGCCGAAGCCCTCTCGGAGATGGTTGTAGATTCAGCCAGCGCGCCCTTCATCATGGGAAAACTCGTTGGGCAGGCGTTACAGGGAGATGCAGAGTCCCGGGCGACACTGCAATTAGTGGGCGAGGAGATAAAGGCCTTTGCTGCCGATCCCGCGAACTACATCAGCGAAAGCAATCGCGCACAGCTGGCACGTGCCGATGCGCTGGAGCAGGCGGGGCGACTGGATGACGCTGACAGGCTGAGAGTTCGCGTTGCGCTGGACAACGAATCAATGCTGATGGGCGCAGGTGGGCTGTTGGCACACCTGCCGAGGCTGGCTAGGAGTGTTTCGAGAAGTAAGCTTGGACATGGTGTTTCGGGCGAAGGTGATAAGAAAACTACTGGAAACCCAGTAGTTGATGCTGAAAAAGAAGCTTTGGACCGCATTGCAAAAAACCCGAAAGGGCCCAGCTTGGCAGACAAGCAGCCTGGCACTGTGCTGCAAGCGCAATCACATAAGAGAATGAATGATTTGATTCGGGATTTTTCAGATAAAGCGCTTCTTCCAAAAGATTTTGAGTTAACTATTAATGGCAAAGTTCTGAAGGCTGATCCTATCGTTAGTAAGAACGCCCCGGTGTATGTTGGGGCTACTGATGACATGGTGGCTAATTATTTTATGCAACTTGCAGGTGTAGAAAAGCTGCCTTCTCCCAAAGCAATTACTATACGTGGTCAACCATCAGAAGTTTATTCTCTTGTAAGAAGCGATGGTGTGAAACTGAATTTGAGGAACGGTTCGTCATCTGCTGCTGAGACTGGCGCCAAGTGGTCAATAGACATTATCGGAGTTGCAGGAATAAAGGCCCCTAAAGTGGAGATAAAATTCAAATGATTAACTGCTCTTTTGAGGATTGTGAGTACAAATTAATACTTGAGTGGAGTTATGGCCTGGCCATCGATTCTTTGTGGTTAAGTGTGTGCAAAATTTACGATAATTCCTCCTATGATAATTGTAAGGATATTTTCTTGCAGGTTCTTTACAGGGTTCTAATCGAAGGAAAGGCTAGATTAGCGTGTGGTGACTTTCTAAAAGGTACGATTTTAGAGCAGATTGAAGCTTTTAAGGTCGCATGGCCTGCAAAAGATGATATCGATGAAAGCCTTTTCTGGGTAACTAATGAGGGCGTCTCTTGGGTGCCTGGTGGACTTGTATGGCTATATGAAGATGGCACAGAAATTTGGACTTAGGTGTTCGGTCCCGGGAAGTAGTGGTTCGGATCATAATGCCAGAGCGAGCTGGTCGCGCAGGGGCAGCTGGCGATCAACGCCGCCAACAACCTCAACGTTGATATTCGCCAGATTGACCAGCAGAGCGTTAGCCAGACCATCGATGCCATGGTCGCTGCCGAGCCGGAGCTTGCATGGCTGAAACAGGCCGAAGCGCAGGGCGATGTCGACTGGCGCCAGGTGAAGGAGATTCACGATAGCTGGAACTACAAGCAGTCCGGTCTTGGCGAAGGCGCGGCGCTGGCGGTCAGCATTGCAGCCACGGCTGCCATGCCCGGCATTGGTACCGGCCTTACTGGTGCCATGATGACCGCTGCTGCCGGCTCGCTGGCCGGTACCAGCGCGGTCAGCCTGATCAACAACCTCGGCAACCTCGGCGCCACCCTGGATGACACCCTCTCCTCCGAAAGCCTGAAAGGCGCCCTGATCGCTGCGGCGTCTGCGGGGATCTCGGAAAATCTGGACAGTGTCTGGGGCGGCGAGACGGACCCCGCCACGGGCCGGACCATTCCCCATGACCTCAGCTCCTGGGGAGGTACGGGTCGCTTTGCCGGCCAGCGTGCCTCGCAGGCCCTGGCCGATGCTGGTCTTCAAAGTGCCATCAACGGCGGCAGCCTGAATGACAACCTTGAACAGAACCTGCAGGGCGCCGTCACTACCGTGCTGGAAGCCTCGCTGTTCAATCAGGTCGGCAATCTGGGGGATCGCTACACCGAGTTCCTGGCCGATGGTGGCAGTGGCAAGATCGCGCTGCATGCTCTGGCCGGCGGTCTGGCCTCACAGGCAACCGGAGGCGATTTCCGTACCGGCGCCATTGCGGCCGGCGCCAACGAAGCGCTAATCAATCAGCTTGATGCTCTGGTGAAAGGGGATAAAAAGCTCTTGATTGCGGCGTCACAGATTACCGGCATCGTCGCGGCCGGCATGACGGACGGCGATATTCAGAAGGGCGCGGAGATTGCCGGTAATGCGTCAGCGTATAACCGCATGATGCATACCTCGGAAAAAGAGTGGATCGAGGCACATGGGGGCAGTGAAGAGGAAAAGGCAAGGCTGAAGATTGCCGCTTGTGCCCTGGTGGAGTGCTCGGCCCAGTACGAAAGAGGATCAGAGCAGTACAAGTTTTACAAGGAGCTTGAGAACGCCGGTAACACCGATACTTATGCGACCGAACGTCAGAAATTACAGAGCTCGGGGTTATTCGGCTATAGCGGTCTGGATGTGGTGGGTGACTACGCAGAACGTTACCAGGTGGGCAATCGATCCTTCGGAGCGCTGCAAACCGCAGGTGGTGTCGCTCTCGCGGGCAGTGGTGCTGCAATGTCAGGCACCGGAGTCGGTAGCCTGCTGGGTGCCTTACTGGTCGCAGTGGGCGCGGATCAGGCTGCAGCCGGCACCACGACCATGGTCAATGGTCATCCCACTCCAACCTTTGGTGCTCGGGCACTTGCTGATCAGCTGGACATATCCGTAGAACAGGCAGAGCTCGTGTATGGTCTGGCGGCGGCAGGAGGGGAAGCCAGCGCTGTAAACCAACTGTTGAATGCCGCATCGCGTAGTGCCAGCAGGAAGCCGATGGTCGAATAGGTTGATGATGGCATCGATGCTTCCCAAGCTTCTCCAAATGCTGCCTCTGGAGGTAAAGTTGGAACGGGTAGTTTAGATGGCACTATTACAAATGGTGCAAAAGGGGAAATGAAACTGGCTATAGTTGAGGTCAATGTGGCCAAAGCCAGTAAAGGTACGCCCGAATACAAAATATTGAATGAGCCACCACCCAATAGCCAAGTCAAACTGAACAATGGCACTGAATTCAAGACCAACTCAAGCGGTTACGTCGACGAACTTACGTTCACTCCATCACTGAAAAAAGGGATTCGTGATGCGCGCCAAACGGCGGTTGGTAAGGAAGGACTGTCAACGGATGTTGGGGGGCACATTCAAGGTTGCCAGTTTGGTGGAACATGTGATCGGTTCAATCTTTTTCCGCAAAACAGCAATTTTAACAATTCTGCCTACAAACGCTGGGAGATGGGAATCAAGAACGCATTGAATGGTGGCGACCAAGTTGGCTCAGTGACAGTACGATTTTCTAGGACTGACCCTGCATCTTCGCGACCAGACTCACTAGTCATTGACTACTCAATCAATGGAGAGAAAATGCGTAAATCATTCAGAAATGAGGCAGGTCAATGAGTATTGAACAACAGATGGAAGTTTTAAATGCACTCACGCAGATCATGCATGACTCTGCGTGTGGACAGTATGAAGAGATGCGCTGTGAATTTGAGTATGAAATTTACGATGGTGGATGGTCTGTAGGCTCTAAATACTCGTTTGTTCGAGATGGTGTATCTGTAAGCGAGCTCCTGGATGATCCTGAAGATAGAGCTTCCGATTTAGTACATAAATTGCACGAGTTGATGAAATCACATACGGGTGGTAATTGGAAAAAATTTGTGCTCTCTGTTGATCTTGACGGCAAAGCGAGCACTAAATTTACTTACTAGGTGTTTGGTCCCGGGAAGTAATGGTTCGGATCATGATGGGGCCTGTTTGGTTCATCCGCTCCACCTGACCATTGATCAAGAAATGTAAGGGCCGCGTCAGGCGGTGCTCGATGCCGTTTTCATGGCATACACACTCCGATGAAATATTCCGATGACCGAGTACTGCTGGATGCTCACTCCTGCACTCTCACGCAGGAATAAGTGGTACCGTTTCTTTAAGCGGAGCATAGCGCCTGAATGTGACGATCATTAACGGTGGGGGCCGGTCGGCATCTGACCAGATGGGGGCTTGCCATAGCGCCCCGTGGAGATGGCGTGAGCCGGCATCCACGCCTGCCACCAGAATCCCTTACTCAAAACGCATCCAGTCGAAACCGGTGCGGCCATTGATGACACGCAGTCTCAGCCGGTGCCGTCAGCCTGATCAACAACCTCGGCAACCTCGGCGCCACCCTGGATGACACCCTCTCCTCGGACAGTCTGAAAGGCGCTGCGCTTGCAGCGGCGACGGCGGCCGCGTCCAGCTGGCTTGATGGCGCCATGAAGACGTCCAGCAATTCGGTGATCGACAAGACCTCCCTCGACGGTGTGCTTAAGTTCGTCGGCCGGCGCGCCGCACAGGCCGGTACCGACGCCGCCCTCGAGACCGCCATTCAGGGCGGCAGCTTCAGCGACGCCGTGACGGACAGCTTCGAAGGCGCACTGGCCACCGCCTTCCAGGCCGAGCTGTTCAATCAGATCGGCAATCTGGGGGAGCGTTACCCGGAATTCCTGGCCGATGGTGGCAGTGCCAAAACTGCTGAGCATTCGGAGCGCTTCAGGTCGTAGGGGGCGCCGCGCTTGCCGGAAGTGCCGCAATGCTTTCGGGCAGTGGCGCCGGGGCGATTCTGGCTCCATCACTTTATATAATGGCCGCGGATCAGTCGGCAGCTGGAGTCATGACGGCTGCCAATGGTCGTCCTATGCCGACCTTCGGGGCGAAGGGGCTGTCTAGCCTGCTGGGTATATCCGAGGCGCAGGCCGAGTTCTATTATGGCCTGGCTGGTATGGGCGGCGAGCTTGGGGCGGCCAGGCAACTATCGAGTGCGGCATCGGTTAAGCCGTCATCGGTCGAGTTTGTTGATGATGTTCCAAACAGCAAAGATTCTTTACCTCTTCCAGGTGGCTTGCCAAATAATATACATATGGGGCAGCAAGGTAAGCACATTAAAGGTCATAATAATTTTCAAGAAGGTCGGAGCTATTTTAATGAAAATATTGACCCTGAAGAGCTTCTTTAAGGTGTTCATATTGGTAAATATCCAGTTGTTGGAGCAGGGGCGAGAGGGAACCCTATTGTGGAATTTGGTAAGCCAATAGGAGTTGATGGCGCCACCGGAAAATCTGTTAGCAGAGGGCAAATTCATTTTGGAAAAAACGGGGCCCATATTGTCCATGGCTCAAGGAGATGAAATGAATTTTTTTAACCGGATACCTAGTTGGTTAGTTGACATATTTCGTATAGCGTTGCTAGGAGAAATATATCCTAACATTAGAGCCATTGCTGTCGGATACTGTGACAATGGTAGTGTTTTGATACGTTACTATCTTGATCGAGAGCCTACTGACTTCGATTTAGAAAGCATCGAAATTGTAGCCACGAATTTGGATGCACTTGATGGAAAAGAACAATGTATCGATAAAATTGATGTTCAATGTATACATTCGACAAGTCTCAAGCGTGACTTAGAATCTCTTAGTGGTTTTGTTTATTCCAGATATGAGTTTAGCGATGATTGATTAAATATATATATTGGATTGACAGTTGGTCGGTCGGATATTGTCTGAGTGCTTGCTCGTTCTCTAATAACGTAGTCTTCCGCGACAGAAGGCTTACTATATAATGGCCGCGGATCAGTCGGCAGCTGGAGTCATGACGGTTGCCAATGGTCGTCCTATGCTGACTTTCGGGGCGAAGGGGCTCTCGAGCCTGCTGGGTATATCCGAGGCGCAGGCCGAGTTCTATTATGGCTTGGCCGGTATGGGTGGTGAGCTTGGGGCGGCCAGGCAACTATAGAGTGCGGCATCGGTTAAGCCGTCATCGGTCGAATTTGTCGATGATGTTGCCGATCAAGCAAAATCTGATGCAGTAAAATTAAATTTTGACAAAAAGACTCGAACTTGGACTACGCCAGCAGGTTTGGATTATGGACAAGGTTCACGTCAAGGGAACCGAGTTTTACATGTATTGGAACATGCGGTGCTAAACCCGAATAAAGTAGCACATAGCGTCTTCAACATGGACAGGAAAGAAATCCTAGGCGCCATAGATGAAGCTTGGCTTAAAAAAGGTAGCCCAATCGAAAACGATCCCAGGGCATATGTTGTCCAAATTCAGCGGACGGTCGGCACACTAGGTGAAAAAAGTATTAAAATAATCGTGCGTCCTGGGGCTAATAAAATTATCACCGCTTACCCTGTGAAATAGAGGAGTACGTATGTTATGTCCGAGATGTGAGCAGGGATGTATTTTAAAGGCCAAAGTTAAAGCTATTAATGTTCATTTTTTAATTTGTGATGAGTGCGAATCTTTTTGGTTCAATGTTAAAGATATTGGAATAAATAATTTTTACGATTATGGTAGTTATATGGAGGAAAAAAATTGTTGCCAGTATGGGATGAGTTAGAAATTATCTCTAATGAGGTATAGTCTTTGGGTTTCGTGAGGCTAGGTGTATGGTCCCGGATTGCAATGGTCGGCCGCTGATTCTGCACCCCAAAGCGAAACCATTTGTCAGGTCAGAATCGATCTTTCCGCCGGCGATAATTTGACCCTGATCGCCAAAACGATCTGACCACGCAGGCCTGCTAGGCGGTGCCATGGCCGCCGGGGTGGCCGGTTCCCTGGCCGGCACCGCTGCGGTCAGCGTGATCAACAACCGAGGCAACCTCGGCGACACGTTTGACGACACCCTCTCCTCGGACAGTCTGAAAGGCGCTGCGCTTGCGGCGGCAACGGCGGCCGCGTCCAGCTGGCTCGATGACGCCATGAACACGTCCAGTAATTCGGTGATCGACAAGACCTCCCTTGACGGTGTGCTCAAGTTCGTCGGCCGGCGCGCCGCACAGGCCGGCACCGACGCCGCCCTCGAGACCGCCATTCAGGGCGGCAGCTTCAGCGACGCCGTGACGCATAACCTCGAAGGCGCACTGGCTACCGCCTTCCAGGCCGAGCTGTTCAATCAGATCGGCGATCTGGGGGAGCGTTACCCGGAATTCCTAGCCGATGGTGGCAGTGGCAAGATTGTCTTGCATGCCTTGGCCGCCGAAGCCACCGGCAGTGACTTCCGCAGCGGCGCCATTGCCGCCGGCGCCAATGAAGCGCTGGTCACGCAGCTCGCCGCACTGGTCGACAACGACCGAACGCTTCTGGTCTCGGCCTCGAAGATCACCGGCATTCTCGCCGCCGGGATGGCGGATGGCGATATAGAGAAGGGCGCGGAGGTGGCGGGGAATGCGACGGCGTATAATCACTTGAGACATGGAGAAGTTCAGGCGCTAAGCGATGAACTTGACGCATGTAAAGAGGGTGGAAATTGTAGCTCTGAAGATATCGATGAAATCTTGGCGACTTACGAGAAGTTGTCTGCAGAAAACGCTTCAGCCATAGCAGATTGCAATAGCAGAAGCTGTGTTGAAGATATACGCTCTCAGTTGATTGGATTTAACGATCCCGCTGCGAAAAATATATTTGATACTGTCAATTATTATTTTGCTTATGATGTAGCTAGTCTGCTTCAAGGAGATCCCTCCCGATTAGTAGGAGAAGATCAGACTTTGGGTAATCATCAAAGCAATCGGGGCATTTTCCTACCTATAAACGATCTGGCGCAAACTAAAATATTACAGGAAGGCTGGCTTTCTGGCTCAGAAAAGCTAAAGCTAAAAGAATGGAATGAAAACACATCCTACCTGAATAAGCTGGCCGGACGTGAGCTTTCTCTAGAGGAAAAGGTGAAGTTTTCCGGGGAATTAGCTTCCCTTGCTGCAATGACTATTGGAGGTATAAGTAAATCCAATTCTAGTAGTCAGGGCGCTGTTGGCAATAAAAAAATAACATCGGTTATCGCAAATGAAGCTACAAACAATAATGCTCATGCCGCTTTGAAAGCTAAACTATCTGGGCTGCAAAAAGCTCAGAAAAACGCAGCCTATGAAAAAACACTGCCAGACGGACGTAAACGTTACTATATGGAAGAGACGCCAGCTCAACCGAAGGCCCGACACGTGGCTCTTTTTTTGTGACGGAGTATAATTCACTGAATGGAAAGGCTAGGCAGTGGATGGAAAGCTATGATCATTCTGGAAAAGTAATTCGTGTGCATCCAAAAAGTATTAACGGGCAGACGGTAAACGCGCAGCATTATCCCCCGACTGGGAAAGAATTGGAGAGCTGGAAATGACTTATTTGGCTGAGGAAATAGCCGCCAAGCTAGAGAAAGAAAATGAGAGCGGTTACAATGTTAATAAAATATCTAGGGCGGCTTTTAGGATTTATCAAAATTATGGAGTTGATATATCTAAAGAGATGGATCGTAAGTTGTTAGCTTTAATTTCTATGGAGGAAGGGCCTGAGTTTGAAATGACAGAGAAAGAATTTTTGGAAATTGTTAACGAAATAAAGGTTATGTGAGTGATGATCTTCAGGTTTAAAAATAAATTAATTATTATATGTCAGGCGGTTTTGCTTGGCTAATTTTTAAATTATGTATGAAGAGCCGGATTAAAAGTTCCAGTATTAGATCTGGCCAAGATGCTATCTAGATGTTTGGTCCCGGGAAGTAATGGGCCACAGCTAATTTTGTATCAAAAAAGACATCATCAACGAAACCATTCGCCAAGTCGGAAGCGATACTTTCCGCTGGCGATGACTTGACCCTTATCGCCAATAACGATCTGACCGCGCAGGCAAGCCAGCTCTCGGCCGGCAAGCAGGCCTATCCCCTGCGCCAGAGCGAACTGGTGGCGCAGGGGCAGCTCGCCATTCAGGCCGCCAACCGGGTCGCGATCGAAGTACCGGAGATCAACGCCCAGAGCGTCAGCCAGACGGTGGACGCCATGGTCGCCGCTGATCCGGAGCTTGCCTGGTTGAAACGGGCCGAGGCCCAGGGCGACATCGACTGGCGCACGGTCAAGGAGATCCACGATAACTGGGATTACAGCCAATCGGGGCTTGGCAAGGGTGCGGCGCTCGCGATCAGCATTGCTGCGGCGGCCGTGGTCGGGCCTGCGGTAGGTGGTCTGGCCGGCAGTGGCCTCATGGGCGCCATGGCGACCGGGGCTGCAGGCTCACTGGCCGGTACCAGCGCGGTCAGCCTGATCAACAACCGCGGCAATCTTGGTGCCACGCTGGGTGACACTTTCTCGTCCGAAAGCCTCAAAGGCGCGCTGATTGCTGCGGCCTCTGCCGGTGCGTCGCAGCAGCTGGATAGCGTCTGGGGTGGGAAGGCTGACCCGGTAACGGGCAAGGTTAAAGGGCTTGAGCTCAACAATGTCCCGGGCATCGGTCAATTTGTTGGCCGTAATGCCAGTCAGGCCTTGGCTGATGCCGGCCTGCAAACCGCCATAAACGGCGGCAGCCTGAACGACAATCTCCAGCAGAGCCTTAAAGGCGCCGTCACCACCGTGCTGGAAGCCTCGCTGTTTTATAACGTCGGCGATCTGGGGATTCGTGAAGGGCTGGCTGAGAGCGGCCCTGAAAAAACGGTACTCCATGCCTTGGCCGGCGGACTTGCTGCAGAAGCGACCGGTAGTGATTTCCGCACCGGCGCCATCGCCGCAGGCGCTAATGAAGCACTGGTCAAGCACTTGGATGATTGGCTGGGCGGCCAGCCCGGCATGCATGAGAGCCTCCTGGTTGCTGCATCAAAAGTCACCGGCATTGTGGCAGCCGGTGTGGCCGGCGGCGACGTACAGAAGGGCGCCGAGATAGCAGGCAATGCGACAAACTACAACTATCTGGCGGAGCATCAGAAGGCGCAGAGGGCTCGGGAACGCGAAACCTGCAAGGGCGTGGAGTGCGTTGGAGTTGAACTAAAATGGCAACTGATCGACAGCGGTCAGGATAGAGCGCTTGCGGCAGGAATTGTAAAAGGTATTGCGGATGAAAGTCTCAGCACGGTTACCGATGTGCTGAGTCTGTTCAAGGGCTCGACGTGGGACGCCATCGGCCAGCTGCTACAGCAGGATAGCGTACTTGCAGTGCTCGGCAGCGCGGTGGCTGATCACTATCGTGAGCAGTTTGACACTATCAGGCAGCAGTATGAACGTGCGGGGCTTGGAGGGGCATTTCAGGCAGGCCGTGAAAGTGGCAAGCTGCTGACGGATATTGTTAGCACCTTGGTGCCTGGCGGTGTGGCCAAAAAAGGCGTCAACGTTGTTGCGATCGCAGGAAAGGCTGGCAGGTCTGAAAAAGCGCTAACCGTCACTTTTGTTGATGCAGATGGAAAGGCACTATTAGGTTCTGCAAAAGGTGAAAGCGTAGCTGATAGCGGAGCTCGTCCTCTCAGGAAAACTGAGCGGAGTAATTTGGATGGCGGAGCTGTTGCAAACGGTACAAAAGCAGCAGGGAGTGCTACAGAAGCGGGTTCCATTTTTACTCAACAGCGTAATTTCTGGTCAAAAGATCCCATTAAGTTTAGTGGGAATAAGGTCTATCAGCGGAATGACTTATTTGATCCAAACTTGCAAACTAGTTGGCGTGAGGGTGGTAAGGTCATAACAGGTACTAATGTTGAACGTATGGCCTCTGGTCGGGCGCCAATCGGTGTGGATGGAAAGTCAGTGAACCTACATCACCTGACACAAACACAGTCAGGACCTATTGCAGAAATGACCCAGACCTTTCATCAGTCCAATAGCGCAACTATTCACATTAACCCTAATGCAATTCCCTCCGGTATTGATCGAGCCGCTTTTAATAAGTGGAGGGGGCAATACTGGCAGCAACGATCCGCAGATTTAAGGAATTGATTATGAGCCAAGTTACGGCGCAGAAAATTAGAGAGTTGGTGTCATTGCATCCTGATGTCGTGTGCTTCGGTAGTGAGGCCGATCAGGTGGGTGACGACTGGATCAAGAAGGCGGAACAGCGTTTAGGGCTTGAACTGCCAAGGTCGTACAAGTGGTTTTTGAAGACGTATGCGGGTGGAGAAATTGGTGCTGAAGAAATTTACAGTATCTATGGGGTGGACTTTGAGGGTGTAAATGGAGGGGATATTGTCTATCAACATATCGTGGGTATAAAAAATAATTCGGTAGATAGCAAAAGGCTTGTAATTAGCGAAACTGATATGGGTGAGGTCTTTTTCTTGGATTATTCAAGGTTTAAAGATGGCGAATGCCCAGTGAACCTTAGACTTCCGTCTGGCGAGAGTGTTAATTACGCTTCAGATTTTTATGAGTTTTTATATAAACGAATTTTGGCTCATATTTGAATGGTGCCCTCATCCAACACCGGCCTCGAGCCGGTGTTGCTTTATTTATAAACAGTGGCGGACAGTATTCGCTCATCGACGACCCTGCCCCTGAACTCGTTAAGGGGGACATTGATGTCGTGCTACTCTCGGCAAAAGGCTTTCAGTTGTTGCATCAGATTGGCATCGGGTTTTAGGTTGTTAATATAAACTATTGATCCGATATTTCTTCTGGAATCAATCAGCTTGATGCCTTGGTGAAGAGAGATAAGAAGCTTCTGATTGCAGCGTCCCGGATTAATGACAGCATCGAATTCCGTCGGCTGATTAGCACAACCCGCGCATTTTCAACGGCAACTATCAGGTCTATCAGAAGGCGCGCCTAGATGCCGGCACCGACGCTGCCCTCAAGACCGCCAGCTTCAGCGATGCCGTAACTTCCGCAGCGGCGCCATTGCCGCCGGCGCCAACGAAGCGCTGATCACGCAGCTCGCCGCGCTGGTCGATAACGACCGGACGCTTCTGGTCTCCGCCTCGAAGATCACCGGCATCCTCGCCGCCGGGATGGCGGGCGGAGATGTGGAGAAGGGCGCGGAGGTGGCGGGGAATGCGGCGGCGTATAACTATCTGTCGCATCCAGAAGCCCGGCGGCTGCAAGCCATCAATCGCCTCCTGGAAGATGACGACACCCTAAAACTTGGGGAGAGGCTGTGGAGTGTCGGGTGAGGAAACAAAGCCAGATGGCTGGTGTGGATAAGAGTTGGGCAGAGAAATTTCCCAGGGGATCTATTTATAATCCTGAGATTACGAGGTGATGAAAATGCAGGTGAGGTTTTGTACTTATTCTGTCGATCAATTGCCTACTGGCTTTAAATATCCCAGTAGATATTTGGGCTTTGCCAAGTCTATTGATCTGCCTAAAGATTTTCCTTGGTGGTTTGACGATGCGTGCACGGATGGTGGTCAGTTGTCGTGGAAATTGCGGGGAAGTTATAGTGAGTGGTTGGGTTTGGAAGGGAGAAACCTAATACCTTTTGCTCAGCTAAATGATGATGCTGCTTTTTTTGATGGTGATGACTCAAGTGGCGACCCTAAGGTTATCGTTATTGATCTAGGCAACAAAGAGCGAGTTTATGAGCTACCGAACTTTGAGGCTTGGCTCTACGATGCTCTCCAGGACTGATTTTTGAGAGGGCGCGTATTTTCTGTTTAAAAATTGAGGCTATGAGCAGTTAGCTCACTGTCCATATTCATATAAGAATTTTTCAGGCACATGACTAGTTAACCAAACTCCATTCTCTGCCTGAAAGAATTTGAAGCCCTTTTGATGCATTCGAAGGGCCTTAATTTTTAGTACCACAGGCTTTCCATGGCGCTGCCCAACAGTAATGGCCGTAGTTATGTTTTGCGACAGGTGCACATGGTGGCGAGAGCCTGCGATCAATCCTTGCTGCTGGATCGATTCAAGGAAGCGTGTCGCAGTACCATGGTAAAGGAATTCAGGAGGTTCTTTTCCTACGTGTTGAAGGTTTACGCTGGCGGTTGAATGGCCTTGCACGGCACGGATATGTTGTCCGTCATCTGAAATGCTAAAGCGTTTTTTATCGCTGCTGCTGACGACAGCCTGAATCAGGCCAATATCTAAAACTCGCCCATCTTTAGCTGCACCGGCTATTAAGGATTCGACATCTGCCCAGCCCTCGCTGTCTAGCTGCAAGCCGATTGACTGGGGCTCGTGTCTCAAAACATAGCTGAGAAATCTGCTGACCTCATTGAGTGTTTTGGCGTTCATGGCTGCTTTACGTATCGACAATTTTTTATCGTGAATTTATCCGCATATTGCCTGTGTCTGAGGGTGCCTCTCAAGCAATCTTCATTAAAAATGATTTTTTAGAGCTGGAGATCCAGCTGAACAAACATGGTCAGCATGTTTTAAAGTCCTGAATCTGAGGCAAGCTATCGATTACAATAGATCGAGTTCATCTCATGAAGCCGATCTAGTGAACCAGTCACTGCTACTGTCGGTGATCAGTAGCTCTCGACGTGGACGAGTCATGCTGACATATGGTAGGTGCACTTCATGTGGCAGATTGTCCTCATTGTCTGTCGGTTCTCCGATCCCGCCAATAATGACACCATCGAATTCCGTCGGCTGAATAGCACAACCCGCGCATTGTCAGCGGAAACTATCAGGTCTATCAGAAGACGTGCCTTGCCGCCGACGGTGACATGGCCCTGACAGAGGTGGCGATATTACCCACTCCTCGCCCCATCAGCAGAGCAGCCAGCTCTAGCCATGGATGCGGCCTTGTGTTCTTTCTGTCCTTTGCCGTTCGTCGCCCTCCTTCTATGCTGAGAGTTCTTTTTCACGGACAGGATGTCTTCGAATGATGATTGCAATGGATCGCGGCCAGGGTGCACCGGCGCTGGTGCTGATGCATTTTTTTGGCAGTTCTCACCGCGAGTGGGATGGGGTGGTATCGCGGCTGGATGATTCCCTGCGGGTGGTGACGCTGGACATGCCAGGTTTTGGCACCGCCCATGATGTGGAAGGCTACGATGTGGCCGCGATGACCCGGCACGTGCAGGACGCCATCGAGCGCCTGGCGCTTGATAATGTGATTCTGGTCGGGCACTCCTTTTCCGGGCGTATCGCGATGACGCTGGCCGCGCAGCAGCCTGCCTGGCTTCAGTCGCTGGTGCTGGTGGCGCCGGCGCCACCCGGGCCACAGCCGGTCAGTGAGGAGGAGCTTGAGTTTCAGTTGGGCTTTGATTTCAGTGTTGAAAGTGCCCGTGAATTCATTGACGGGGCGATTGGCGTAGACATTGCTCCGGACCTGTATGAGCAGGCCGTGGAGGACGCGATGACGGCGCACCCGGCGGCCTGGCGGGCGTGGCCGGCGGCCACTTATGCCGAGGACTGGGCGGAGGTGGTGGGTATACTGAACATGCCGGCCTGGGTACTGGTGGGCGACAGGGATCCCTCTCTACCGCCCTCGGTGCAGCGCGAGGCGGTAATGCCCCATCTGGCCCGTGGCTCGCTTGAGGTTTATGAGGGCATGGGGCATCTGTTGCCGATGGAAATGCCCGAGCAACTGGCGGCGCGGCTCAATGCCATTGCCGGGGTGGATGAGGTGCGGCGAGGTGCCTGATTGCATAACCTCGTGATTGCTTTAGGCTTGGTCGCCTGGGCAGAGAGGAATGAAACGATGATGTGGAAGTGGATCGGTTTTATGGGCCTGTTGGGATGGAGTGCGGCGGCGTCGGCAGATGTGCCGCTGATCTCGACAGATTACAACGAAGTGCAGGCGGTGTTTCGGGCCATGCTTCAGTCGCCGATTGAGGCGACGATCATACTCGGCCTGTCGCTTGCGTTGATTGCCGGCTGGGCCATGTCGCTGTGGCGCCGTGGCAAGGGCATTCTCAGTGTGTTTGTAGGAGTGGCCTTTTTGATACTCGCCGGGGATACGGTGTATGGGGTGCAGATATTGATGTCGGATCAGCCCGTAGAGTGGATGAGTTTTGTCGAGAACAAGGCGTTGATCGCCTCTCTGGGGTCACTGCCCATCTACCGGTTGTATCTGGAGGCTGAGGTATTGCTGTTGATTGCAGGCGTAGCCGTGATGATGATCGCACTGACGGTGCTGGCCATGGCGTTCATGACCGCGTCCAAACCACGTGATACCGCGGAGGTGCGCTCATGATTCTGGCCTTTTTGGGCATGGCGCTGGTCACCGCGACCATTGCGTTGCTGGTGGCGGCGATGACGCTGTTTATCAGAGGTTACGCTGTCAGCTCGCTAACGATGCTGGGTGGGCTGTTGATGATCATCCTGCCGGTTTTCATCCAGAACTGGCACGGGTTTCTGCCGGTCACTCGTGAGATGACCTACGCCGTACTGACCCTGCCCGGCATGTTGATTGTGGTCTTCGGTATCTTTTTGACGCGGCGGCTGCCATTTCGGTAGCCCGTCGTGGTGCCATGAAAAAGCCCGGCATGCAGTGCCGGGCTTTTTCGTGAAGGGCGGGACGCCAGGCCGACGCGCCCCCTCACATCGCAGGCCAGGCCGGCGGCGCATACGCTGCTGTCTGCTTCGCATCCTGCTCAGGGGGGTGGCACTTGGGCGCCACCGGCAGTACGCCTGCCCACACCGGCCAGTCCCGATCGGCGTCATCATCCAGTACGCCGTCAGCCCGTACCTTCATTGAAGCCTCGTCGAGTTTGATACGCAGTATGCCCGTTGCCCGGGTTTCACTGTCGGTTACCGGGCGCAGCAGGGGCCAGCGCCCCGGGCTTATCTTTTCGACGAATCGCTCGAACTGATGTTTTTTCTGCTCCGGATCGGTCACAGCCTCGGGCACGCCGTAGATCATGGCGGCACGGTAGTTGGCCGAATGATGAAAGGCCGAGCGGGCCATCACCAGGCCATCCAGGTGTGAAATGGTCACACATACCTTTTGAGCCGAGTGAGCTGCACTCACGATATTGGCGGCCTTGCCATGGCCGTGCCAGTAGAGATGGTTTCCATCGCGCCAGTGGCAGGTGGGGATCACACGGGGCTGCCCGTTAACCACAAACCCCACATGACAGATCAGCGTCTGGTCAATGAAATCCAGCAGTGCCTGCCCATCATCGATGGCCCTGCCACGGCCACGCTTGACCGTCGTCAGTGGCGTGGCGCTCAGCGTCGGCGGTACAGCGTGTGTTAACGGGGTATCTGGTGTCATGGTATACCTCTTGTGCCTGTCGGTGTCCTGTCCGACTTTACCGGCAGCAGGCATGCTGAAACATGGCCACTTTTGAATCATTTTACCCGTCCAGACTGGTGCGCTCCCATGTCGCGTACTGCCATTGTCAGCCTGAACTTTTCCCTGCAGGGGCAGGGCGGTCATTTCTATCGTCAGCTTATTGATCAGATCGTGGAGTTCATCACCCAGGGTAAACTGAAGGCGCATGACCGGCTGCCCGGTAGTCGAGTGCTGGCTTCAAGCCTGGGCATCTCCAGAAGTACGGTGGTGAACGCCTATGATCAGCTCATCGCTCAGGGCGTGCTGGTCAGTAAGCACAAGAGTGGTGTATTCGTGGCCGAGCAGGCGGGGTATATCACTCAGTCGTCCCGGCCCGTAGTGGGCGATAGTGACACGGGGGAAACGCCACCACCCTCGGTCATCGGTTTCAGTTCCACCAGTGATGCTGGCCGGTTTCCTGAAAAGGCCTGGCTCAGAAGCCTTCGTACCAGCTGGGCGTCGGTAGACCCTCGGGTACTGGATGACAGTTGCCCCACCGGACTGCCCGACCTCAAACAGGCGATCTCGGATTATCTGTATCAGCTCAGAGGGCTTGCCTGTAGCCCGCAGCAGATTCTGATTACCGCAGGCAACCGTGATGCCCTGACGCTGTTGAGGCACGCGCTGGCGTCACTCAGCCCCGGCAGTGCGTGGATAACGGAAAACCCGGCGTATCCCCCCATTCATCGACTGCTGGAAAGCTGGCGGCCTGAAGGCAGTGCTCGGGCATCCATGGTCCTGCCGGTGGATGAGGAGGGCTGCTGCCTGCCCGATGAAACGCTCACCGGTGCCGCGCCCATTGTGCTGTTGACCCCTAACCGCCAGTACCCGACAGGGATCAGCCTGGGCCGGGCGCGTCGGCAGCAATGGCTTGCGCTGCTGCAGCAACGACGGTGCTGGCTGATTGAGGACGACTACGACAATGAGTTCGTCTATAGCGGCAGGAGCACGGTGCCCATGATGCAGGCCGATGTGTCCGAACGGACCTTCCTGGTGGGTAGTCTTTCCAAGGTACTTTTCCGAGGCCTCAGGCTGGGGTTTATCGTGTCCCCCCCTGCCTGTTACAGCACACTTCTGGAAAGTCGCCGGCAATTGGGTGGTTCTGCGGCCCTGCCGATGCAGCCGGTAGTGGCTGAATTCATCAACAATGGCGAGTTTGCGCGCCACATCAACCGCATGCGACGGCATTACCGGCAGAAGAGGGATGAGTTGCTGCGGCTGCTGGACCAGCATTTACGGCCCTGGTTTGACTGGCAGGCGCCCTCGGGCGGCATGCACGTCGTGATACGTTTCAGGGAGGCCGTATCGGCGTCTGGCCGGCTGTCGGAAACGGCGACGCGTGATCAGATGGTGGCACGCGACTTGATGAATGAGGGCATTCGGTTGCAGCCCCTGTCATTGCATTTTGTGGGCGAGTCCGCCGATAGCCAGGGGTTCATTCTGGGGTTTACGGCGCCATCAATGGCGGCCATGTCCTGCATGGTGACGGCATTGAAGCGTTATCTGATCAGGGCAGATGCATCGGCCTGAAGGCAGGGAAGGTGGTGTATCAGCAGGGGCGGTGAGTACTGCCATGGTGCCGGGCATATTGCCCGGCACCATGACGCCTGCCATCTGGCTGGCGTCAGGCGGTAGGGTCGTTGATCTTGAGCGTCTGGTGCGTGCGATGGCGTACCTGGCGAAGCTGATCGGCATCAGTGGCCAGTGTGCCTGCCCGAACCGGTACGATCTCATTGAGAACGGCCTGCCATTCGGGGGAGCGAGCCTTCTCGGGGAAGCACCGCTCGAGCAGCCCAAGCATGATTGACGTGGCCGTCGAGGCGCCGGGAGAGGCGCCCAGCAGGGCCGCGAGCGAGCCGTCACCTGCAGCGACCACTTCGGTGCCGAACTGCAGAATGCCGCCCTTCTCCGGATCCTTCTTGATGATCTGAACGCGCTGGCCTGCTACCTCGATACGCCAGTCTTCATCCCTGGCATCCGGATAGAAGTCACGCAGGGCATCAACACGCTGGCTGTGCGTCTGGCGCACCTGTTCTACCAGGTACTTGACCAGATCAAAATTGTTTCTGGCTACCGAAAGCATCGGCGACAGATTGGAGCCGCTGACGGATTTCACCAGATCAAACACGGAACCGGTCTTGAGGAATTTGGTGGTAAAGCCCGCATAGGGGCCGAACAACAGGGATGGGGAGCCATCGACATTACGGGTGTCCAGGTGGGGCACGGACATGGGCGGCGAGCCGACGGAAGCCTTGCTGTAGACCTTGGCGAGGTGCTGTTTGACGATTTCCGGCTTGTCGCAGCGCAGCCACTGACCACTGACCGGGAAGCCGCCATAGCCGCTGGCTTCGGGAATATCGCTTTTCTGCAGCAGGTGCAGGGCAGCACCACCGGCGCCGAGGAACACAAAGCGTGAGCGAAGAACGCGCTTGCGCCCGTCACTCGTGGTTGATTCGATTTTCCAGCGGCCGTCGCTTTCACGGGAAAGGTCGGTGACGGACTGGCCGGTGCTGACCTTGACCTGCTCGTCCGGCAGGGCTTCAAGGCGCTTGAGCATCATGCGCGTTACGGCGCCGAAATCAACGTCGGTGCCGCCTTCGGACCGCGTGGCGGCCAGCCTTTCACCGTCGGACCGGCCTTCCAGCAGCAGCGGTGCCCAGGCACGAATCTGCTCACGGTCTTCAGTGAAGGACATATCCTCGAAGCAGTGGTGGGCCTGAAGGGCTTCATGACGCGCACGCAGGAAGTTGGCATCGCTTTCGCCACGCACAAAGCTCATGTGCGGTACGGGATGGATGAAGTCGGCGGGGTCGCCCAGATCGCCCTGCTCGACAAAGTAGCTCCAGAACTGCTTGGATTCCTCGAACATGGTGTTGATGCTGATGGCCTTGTCGATGTTGATGCTGCCATCCGGGGCCTGGGGGGTATAGTTCAGCTCGCACAGCGCCGCGTGACCGGTGCCTGCGTTGTTCCAGGCAAAGGAGCTTTCGCTGGCGGGCGTATCCAGACGTTCCAGAATTTCAATTCTGGATTCGGGTTCGAGGGCCTGAAGCAGGGTTGCCAGAGTCGCGCTCATGACGCCGGCACCTACCAGAACAATATCTACGGACTCATCCATAACGTGTGTCAATGTAAGATCCTGAAATTACGTGGCCGAGATCACAGGTGGGCAGCCTCCTGGGCGCTGCCTGTGCACTATCTTCCGAAACTCTATCCGGCGTGTGCGTTTGCCGTCATCTTCTGCCGGTCATGGTTTCCTGCATCGTCATGATACAAAACGATCTTTCCGGCACAGGTGACACCATGCCGCAGGAATAATAGCCTGTGTGCAGTGCACCATGGAAATATTTTGCGCTTCTTTTCCTTTGGATTCAAAGCGCATTTCCCGATACCGCACGATGAGCACATTCCCGCATCGATAAAACTCCGGGGCATGAAAAAACGCGTCTGCCGAGTTTATCGGCCGACGCGTCCTGGGGTGAACATGCAAATCAGCAATTCAACGGCGTTCAGACCTCATTATATAGCTGGCTGCCTTCACGCCGGAACTTCTCGGCCTGCTCCTTCATGCCCTCGCGCATGGCCTGCTCGTCACCGTCGAGGTTATTGTCGCGTGCGTAGTCGCGCACTTCCTGGCTGATTTTCATCGAACAGAACTTCGGTCCGCACATCGAGCAGAAGTGCGCCACCTTGGCGGAATCCTTCGGCAGGGTTTCATCATGGAAGGCGCGCGCGGTATCCGGGTCGAGGGCGAGGTTGAACTGGTCTTCCCAGCGGAACTCGAACCGAGCTTTCGACAGCGCGTTGTCCCGGCGCTGCGCGCCCGGATGGCCCTTGGCAAGATCCGCGGCGTGAGCGGCGATCCTGTAAGTGATGATGCCGGTCTTGACGTCATCCTTGTTGGGCAACCCGAGGTGTTCCTTCGGGGTGACGTAGCAGAGCATCGCACAGCCATACCAGCCGATCTGCGCCGCGCCGATGCCGGAGGTGATGTGGTCATAGCCCGGCGCGATGTCGGTGGTCAGCGGCCCAAGGGTATAGAAGGGCGCTTCATCACAGCACTCAAGCTGCTTGTCCATGTTTTCCTTGATCATGTGCATCGGCACATGCCCCGGCCCCTCGATCATCACCTGAACGTCGTGCTTCCAGGCGATCCGGGTAAGCTCACCCAGGGTTTCAAGCTCGGCGAACTGGGCTTCGTCGTTGGCATCATGAATGGAGCCGGGCCGCAGGCCATCGCCGAGCGAGAAGGCTACGTCATAGGCCTTCATGATCTCGCAGATCTCTTCGAAGTGCGTATAAAGGAAGCTTTCCTGATGATGGGCCAGGCACCACTTGGCCATGATCGAGCCGCCGCGGGAAACGATACCGGTCAGCCGCCTGGCGCTCATCGGCACGTGATGCAATCGAACGCCTGCGTGAATGGTGAAGTAATCCACGCCCTGTTCGGCCTGCTCGATCAGGGTGTCGCGGAAGATCTCCCAGGTCAGGTGTTCGGCCACGCCATTCACCTTTTCGAGCGCCTGATAGATCGGCACCGTGCCGATCGGTACCGGCGAATTGCGCAGAATCCACTCCCGGGTTTCGTGGATGTTCTGACCCGTCGAGAGATCCATGATGGTATCTGCACCCCAGCGGATGCCCCAGGTCATCTTGTCGACCTCTTCCTCGATCGAGGACGTGACCGCCGAGTTGCCGAGGTTGCCGTTGATCTTCACCAGGAAATTACGTCCGATGATCATCGGCTCGGTTTCAGGGTGGTTGATGTTGGCCGGGATGATCGCGCGGCCCCGCGCGATTTCCTCACGCACGAACTCAGGCGTGATTTCTTCCGGCAGTACCGCGCCAAAGCCCTCGCCCGCATGCTGTTGGTTCAAAAGGCGCTCTACTTCTTCGGAGCCCAGGGCCTGGCGACGCTGGTTTTCCCGCAGCGCAACGAACTCCATTTCCGGCGTCACGATGCCCTTGCGAGCGTAATGAAGCTGACTGACGTTACGGCCATCTTTTGCGCGGCAGGGCGTTCGTTTCAGGTCAAAGCGAAGGGTGGAGGTGCGCGGATCGTTGGCGCGCTGCCTGCCGTAGTTCGAGGAAAGACCGTTCAAACGCTCGGTATCACCACGTTCATCGATCCAGGTACGGCGGAGTTCCGGCAAGCCCTTTCGAATATCGATCAAGGCCCCGGGGTCGGTATAGGGGCCCGAGGTGTCGTAGACCAGCACGGGGGGATTTTCCTCGACGCCGTGTGAGGTGGTGGTCGGCGACAGGGTGATTTCCCGAAACGGCACCTGAATATCGGCGCGTGACCCTTGAAGGTAGACCTTGCGAGAGGCGGGCAGCGGCTGAATCGCGGCCTCATCGACGCGGGCGGATTCGGACAGAAACTGAGGGGTAGTCATGTGTGCTCCCATTGGCAATCAATGCCGGCTGGAGCGCAGGATCGGGAAGGCGAATGACGTCACGAAACGCACGGTATCGCCGCTTGATCCCTACGCCGGTACTAGCCGGATCAGGTTCATCGGGATCCACCGTGACGTTGTCTGGCAACGTAAGGTGATCTCAGCCGGTTCCACCGGCACCCCGTCAAGCAGCAATGGCCAGGCCATTGCCGGGTCAGTCTGTGCTGTTCGGCGCCGGACGGTCAAGTCCTGTTCGGTGCCTTAACCTTGCACAAAGGGATATTGAATCTGAACGATGTCTAAAAACGCGCATGAGCGCTTGATGGGAAAGCACCACGGGGAACCGCTACGGCCATTTGGCATGGCCCTGACGCGCTACCCATCAGCTCCACGCTGGCCCATCGTGAATACCGAAATGTGCCTGCACGTGACCTGCCGGCGGGAATGGATTTTCTGGCAGAGGGAGGAGGGTAATTGCACGTTGTGGAAAACGCCTGGTTAATGCTTTCGACTTATAAAATTGAATCTTCCTTTTTAGTTGGGTTTTTATTAGATTTCGCCGCTTTATTTGATCGCCGGGAATGAAAAGTGGACTACGACGATAATAATCATGACGAAAGGAAGGGCAACGTGCTCTGGGCATCAGGAGTGAAATTGCTGTCTGGAGGTCGAAAAGTGGTTGGGCTGGCCATCGCCTCGCTAGTGGCGCTTTGTTTGATTCTGGCCTCTTTTTTCACGACGGAACTCGGCTACACCTATGTTGTTCAAGACACTCTGTTTGGGTCCACACGCGTATTTACCGAGCCTGGCGTGCATTTCAAGGTGCCCATGTTCTCCAATGTATACGTCTATGATCAGGCCATGACGCTTAACTTCGGCAACCAAGACAGCGGCGAAAAGGTTCGAGCGACACGTGAGCTTCCCGAGGTGCAGGTTCAGTTCGCGGACACGTATACGTCTCGAATTCCGGCCACGTTCCGCTTCAGACTATCTTCCGATCCTCAGAAAATTATCGCTATGCACCGCGAATTTCGCGGATTTGACAATCTGATCGATTCGCTTTTGATCAAAAATGCCAAAAACGTCACGGTCGTGACCGGTACGCAGTACACCGGCGAAGAGTTCTTTCAGGGTGGACTCAACAAGTTCAAGGTTCAGCTGGAAGATCAGCTTCAAAACGGGTTGTATGAAACCGAGCGCCGTCGGGTCGAAGTTGAGCAGACAGATATTGCTGCCGTTTCCTCGGTCAATGGCGATGGCGACCGACTCGAAAACAGGCGCCAACTCGTCTGGAAGAACATCATTTTAAAGGATAAGTCAGGCCAGGCTCGGCGCCTGGCTAACCCGTTGGAATCGTACGGTATTCAGGTTCGACAGGTCACGATCGGTCGTCCTGTTCCGGAGCAGCGCCTGGATGAGCTTTTGAGTCAGAAAAAGGCGCTTGTTGCCAAGCGCATCACGGCGATTCAAGCGCAGGAAACCGCCCGCGCCGAAGCCAAGACAGCGCAGCTTGAAAAGGAAATCGAAAGGGCGCGCGCGATTCAGGATGCTCAGCGCACCAAGGAGCTGGCCATTATTGCAAAGCAGCGTGAGGTCGCGATGGAAGAGCAGCAGGCCAGGGTCGAGCAGGTGCGCAAGGAGAAGGAAAAAGCGGTCGCTGTGCTTGAAAAGCAGAAAGAGCTCGAAGTGGCGCGGTCAGAGCGCGATATTCAAAAGGCCAATGCAGACGCTGCAACCTATGCAGCGAAAGCCATTCGCGAAAAGGGGCTTGCCGAGGCCGATGTGACCCGAGCGCGTTTGCAGGCACGTCAGCAGGCAAAGGACATCTACCTGGCCGAAATTCAGCGTGATATTGCACGAGTCATGTACCCAGCCCTTAAAGATACGACTATTGATATGCCTGATTACTATGTGGCTGGCGGAGCGGGTTCGGGTGCGCCGTTGAGCAGTCTTGATGTGTTTACGACGCTTGGTGCGTTGAAGCAGCTTCAAAAGGACGAGGCGCCTTGATTCCTTTTGTGCAACATATCAAAAACGCTGTGATTGCCCTGGTAGGGCTTTGTTATAGTCATGTTTAAAACTGGAGCTCGGCGCCCGCTATCGTGTGCGGGCGCCTTTTTTAACGCTCAAATGTCGTACCGCCCATCTTTCATGCTGCCGTTCAAAGGATTTTAACCATGCCGTCTTTCGATATCGTCTCCGAGTTTGATAAACATGAAGCTGCCAATGCGGTGGATCAGGCCAATCGAGAGATACAGACCCGTTTTGACTTCAAGGGCGTCAAGGCCAGCTTTACCCTGGAGGGAGAGGTGGTTCACCTTGAAGCCGAGGTGGATTTCCAGCTGCAGCAGATGCTGGATGTGCTGCGTAACAAGCTGATCAGCAGAAGCATCGATGCCCGCTGCATGGATGTGAAGGACCCCGAGCTGGCCGGCGTCAAGGCCCGTCAGGATGTGACCCTCAAGCAGGGACTTGAGCAGGAGGATGCCAAGCGCATCGTCAAGGAGATCAAGGCGTCAAAGGTCAAGGTTCAGGCCGCCATACAGGGTGACAAGGTTCGCGTGACCGGCAAGAAGCGTGATGACCTTCAGCAGGTCATGGCGCTGCTTCGTGGCGAGCAGGGGCCGGATCTGCCGCTGCAGTTCAACAATTTCCGCGACTAGATGTCTGACAGGCAGGGGCATCCCTGGCATTGATTCCGAACGCGCCGCCCCGGTATGGGGCGGCGCGCTTGCAGGTGCCTGCGGTCAGCGGTGCGACAAGGCATCGCGCCCATTACTTTCCATTCATCATGAGGTGACCCATGGCGACGCTTTTATCACGGCGAGTAATCAACCAGTATCCGGCCCATCGCGATGACATCGGCTCGCTGATTACCCGTCGGCCGTTACCGGGGCCCGGGATCGATCAGCTTGATCCGTTTCTTTTTCTCAATCACCACGGGCCGCAAACCTATCCGCCCGGCAATGCCGGTCTGCCGTTCGGGCCCCATCCGCACCGTGGCTTTGAAACCGTCACGTTTATCCTTGAGGGGGCACTTGCCCACGCCGACAGTGCGGACCATCACAGCGTGATAGAGGCGGGCGGGGTTCAGTGGATGACCGCTGGCAGTGGCATTGTCCATGCCGAGGTCTCTCCGCCGTCATTCATGGCGGAGGGGGGCGCGCTCGAGATACTGCAGCTGTGGATCAACCTGCCGGCTCGGCTGAAAATGTCGCCTCCCCGCTACCAGGGATTGAGCCGGGATGAGGTGCCTGTCATCTCGCCGGCATCCGGTGTGACACTGCAATTGATTGCCGGTGCGTGGGAAACGCATGCCGGGCCGGTGGACTCCCTGACCGGTATCTTCATGAGTACGGTAACGCTGGTGCCCGGGGCCCGGGTAACGCTGCCGGCTCCTGCCGGGCGGGCCGTCTTTTTATACATGGTCAGGGGGGCGGCTTCCCTTGAGGGAGATGTACTGAAGACGCACCACCTGATCGAGCTTGACCGCACCGGGGACGCGCTGACTCTGACGGCGCAGGAGCACACCACGCTGCTGTTTGGCCATGGCGATGTCATTGATGAGCCGGTCACTGCCAGGGGGCCGTTTGTGATGACGTACCCTGAGGAAATCCAGGTGGCCATCGACGACTATTACGCCGGCCGGTTCGGTGGGCTGACTCCTTGACGGGGGCCGGGGCGTGACAACAGGGCGCAGTCGCGGGACCACTTGTTCGGATTATACTTTAGTAGAGTTATTTGAAGGTCCGTGCCGAGTCATGTCGTCTTCCCGCGAGGAGCTGCGCCGTGTGGTATCAACATTATGACCCCTTGAACCATGCCGTACTGTCGGCATGCGTGGCTGCATTGCCGATTGTCTTTTTCCTGCTTGCCCTGACGCTGCTGAAATGGAAGGCGCTGACAGCGGCTGCCGTGACGCTGGTCATGTCGGCGCTGATGGCGGCGCTGTTGTTTCACATGCCGATGCCGGCGATTGTGATGTCGGCTTTGCTGGGGATCGCCAACGGTCTGTGGCCGGTGGGGTATATCGTGGTGATGGCGGTCTGGTTGTATCGGCTGGCAGTCAAAAGCGGCAAGTTCGATATCATCCGTGGCAGCATTGCCGGTATTTCCACGGATCAGCGTATTCAGGTGCTGCTGATTGCCTTCTGCTTCGGCGGGTTTCTGGAAGGGGCTGCGGGGTTTGGCGTGCCGATTGCCATTTGTGCGGCGCTGTTGGTGGAACTGGGCTTCAAGCCCCTTCGCGCTGCGATGCTGTGTCTGGTCGCCAATGCCGCTGCAGGGGGCTACGGTGCCATTGGTATTCCCATCATTGTCGGGGCGCGCCAGGCCGGTCTGACACCGTTTGATCTGGCCCCGATGCTGATCGTCATCCTGCAGCTGGCAACGCTCTTCATTCCGGCGTTGCTGGTGCTGATCCTTGATGGGGTGCGTGGACTGCGGGAAACCTGGCCGGCCGTTGTGCTGGTTGGCATTCTGTTTTCAGGGCTGCAGTCCGCCACTCTTTACCTGCTGGGCCCCGAGCTGGTGGATATTCTTCCTCCGGTCGTCACCATGGGCGGGCTGGCGCTGCTCATGCGGGTCTGGCGGCCGCGGCGAGTTTATCGGGTAGAGGGCGCACCGGCACCGGCTGCCGGTCGCTTCAGCGCAAGAGCGGTGCTTCTGGCGTGGTCGCCGTTTTACATTCTGACCGGCGTTATTCTTGTCTGGAGCCTGCCCTGGTTCAAGGCACTGTGGGCCCAGGGGGGCGCGCTGTCGGAAGCCGTTGTCCGTCTTCCAGTGCCCTGGCTTGATCGTGCGGTGGCTGAACAGCCGCCCATTGCCGCGGCCGTTCATCCGCTGCCTGCCGTCTGGACGCTGGATATCGTCGGGGCGGCCGGTTCGGCCATTCTGCTGTCCGTCATGATCACCGTCGCCGTGACACGAGGCCTCAGGGCGAGCGACGCCATGAACCAATTAAAGGCTACCCTGACCGAGCTGCGCACACCGTTGATGACGATCTGCCTGGTCATGGCCGTGGCGTACGTGGCCAACTTCTCCGGTACATCCTCGACGCTCGGGCTGGCGCTGGCAGAAGCCGGGCGGGCCTTCCCGCTGATTTCACCGGGCATCGGCTGGCTGGGCGTATTCATTACCGGGTCCGTGGTCAACAACAATGTACTGTTTGCCCATTTGCAGGCCGTTACCGCCGAGCAGCTGGATATTGCCTCTGCGCTACTGGTGGTTGCCAATACCAGTGGCGGGGTCATGGCCAAGGTGATTTCGCCGCAGTCGATTGCGATTGCGGCCGGTGCGGTGGGGCTGGTTGGGCAGGAGTCGGCCATCATGCGACTGACTCTGAAATACAGTCTGTGGCTACTGGCCTATGCCGGGGCATGCACGCTGGCGCTATCGCTGCTATAGGCGGTGATGTGCGTCGCGACCGTGATGGCAGACGACAGGCATCCGTCAGCGGTGCCTGTCACTGTAAAGGCGCTGCTCTCGCCAGCCCGGCGCGTTTTCGCGCTGACCGGGAGTGCGTCGAAAGCGCTTGTATTCCCACTGGTATTGCACCGGATCCAGCGCGATGGCTGCCTCGACGCTGGCATTGACGCCGGCAGCCGAGCTGACGTCATCCGTGTCATACACCCGCTCATCGGCGGCAAGAAAATGAATCTCGAACCCGTCGCCGCCGGGACGCCGTCGCGCAACGCCGGTGACGACTCTGGCATCAGTACGGGCGACCAGTTTGGGCAGCAGAGTGGCGGTATAGGCCGGTCGGCCGAAAAAGTCAGCAAAGACGCCGCTGCCCCAGCTCGGTACCTGGTCGGGCAGGATGCCGATGGCTTCGCTGCGTTTCAGGGCCTTCAGAAGGGCCGAGACGCCCCGAGGCGTGGTGGGGACCAGTGATGCGCCCATGCGTTCACGGCCATGCCGGATGACCGGGTCCAGCGGGGCAATTCGGGGGGGTTCGTACATGGCTGTAAACGGGAAGTGACTCGAGAGCCAGAAGTTAAGGACTTCCCAGTTTCCAAAATGCGGGGCCAGTACAATGACGCCACGGCCGCTGGCTCGGGCCTGGTCCAGCAGCTCACGGCCGTGAACGGCCTTGATGGATGCCTCGACGTGTTCGGGCGGGGCCATCCAGGCAAACCCGAATTCCATGACGGTCGCAATGGAGTGGGTCAGGCTTTCCCGTGCCATTCGGCGATGGGTATCACGGTCAAGCGTGGGGTAGGCCTGTGCCAGGTTGACCCGGGTAATGCGCCGCTCGCGGGCGGCGAGGGTGCGATAGACCGGCTCGATCCGTTGGGTCAGCCGCCACAGTCGGGCCGTGGTCGAGGTGGACAGGTATCGCCACAGGCGGCCGATGACGGCGGCCTGCAGGCGGTCTTTGGCGGTAGACAGTCGTTGTGTCAGCTGGGAAAAGGTGCTCATGGCAGCCCGTATATCAGGCGGAAGTGGACGATGTGCGAACCGGGCGTGCCAGTTCAACCAGATTGCCGTCCGGGTCCCTCACATAAAAGGACGTCAGTTCGCCGGCGGCACCATGCCTGGGAACGGGGCCTTCCTCGATGGTGATATTCAATGCTTCAAGATGGCGTGTCAGTTCATCGACCGGCAGGGCGCTGATGAAGCACAGATCGGCACTGCCAGGCGTTGGCCGCGACGCCCGTGGGTGGGCCTCGAAGTCCGGACCGTGCAGTTTGATCTGAACACTGCCGGCGACCAGAAAGACACGGCCCTGTTCGCCATAGCGAACATCCAGGCCGAAGACACGGGTGTAGAAGTCCACGGTTCTGTCGATGTCGGCGACGTTGAGTACCAGATGATCAAGTCGAGTCAGCATGGGCAATAACCTCGCTGGGGCCGGGACCCGCCCGGTGCGGCGCGCTATTTACGCGTAATATCACTACTTTACTGAAATTTTTTCGTTATTTCCTGCCGCGTTTGACGGGGCAGGCTCCATACTTGCTTCACAGGCGGCAGGCCGTCAGGATAGCGCGCCGACCGCGACACCACCTTGATACACGATTTCATGGCAGTTATTGGGAGACATGCATGCGTACCCTGTTTAAAACGGTTCTATTGCTGGCCGCACTGATGACCATCTGGCTTGCCTTGCTGGGCGGCGGTGGTCGTGCGTTGACCTCGGGTGCGGTGATTTTCATGATCTGGGGTGTGTCCCCCTATGCGGTGCTTTGGTCACTGGATCGGTGGCTCATGAAAGGTGCCGCGCCGCGGGTCATGCTGGCGCTGGCGCTGCTGATAAGCCTGCCGGGTATCTATGCGTATCTGGATATCATCTTTTTTCATCCGCACAACGATGGGGGGTTCACCTTTTTGATCACCCCGTTCATTCAGTGGATCATGGTGGTCGCCGGCGGTGGTGGCGTGTACTGGCTGCAGTACCGCCGGCGCATGAGCTGATGTCAGCGCAGCGTTTCGGGGTGGCGTTTCAGCCACTGAGCTGCGGTAGGTGCCTGGGGCAGGCGCGGGAACAGGGTTGCTTGAAGCGCATGATAAATATCCGGCTTGCCTGACCAGACGGTCGTGGAGGGCTGGTTGTATCGATCCAGCTCGTGATGCCAGCTGCCGTGATGTCGGTCAATCAGGTGCAGATCAATATAATCCCAGAAGGTGCGGTACCAGTGCTCGTACACCGCGTGGCCGGTGCGGGCAAGTAGTGCGGCGGCGGTACAGACGCCTTCCGCCATGACCCAGTGCATGCGTTCATGCGCAACAGGCTGCTGTGCCCAGTCCAGGGTGTAGACCATGCCGGGAGCGCCATCAGCGGACCAGCCTGCAAGGGCTGCGTCGAACAGTGCAGCCGCATCGCGGGCGAGCCAGTCCGGCGCCGTCCCTTCGTTCTTCAGCAGGGCCGCTTCAAGGTTGATCAATAATCGAGACCACTCAAGGCCATGGCCGGGGGTGACGCCGTAGGGGCGGAACGGGTCGCCGGGCTTGTCCTGGTTGTAGTCGCGCAGTGGCTGCCAGGCGTCATCGAAATGCTCGATCACATGATAACCGGCGTGGCGCGCATTATCGTGAATGAGGCGTTCGGCAATGGACAGGGCGCGGTAGCGCCATGCGGGGGCATTCAGTGCATCGGCAATGGCCAGAAAGGCTTCCACCGAATGCATATTGCTGTTGGCGCCGCGGTAGGCTTCGCCCTCGGTCCAGAAACGGTCACTGTTTTCACGCATTGCGCCTTCATCATCACTCCAGAAGTGGGTGTCGATGATATGGCAGGCGTCGTTCAGAAGCTCATGCGCGCCGGGCCGCCCTGCCTGGGTGGCTGATGCTGCCGCCAGTCCGACAAAGGCATGCAGGTAGGCTTCCTTGGTATCGCTGGCCCCCGGCTCCTGAACTTCCGAAAACCAGCCGCCGGCCTCGTCATCATGAAACAGGGTGGTCAGCGCCTTCAGGCCATGATCCACCAGCTCCGCAGCTCCCGGAATACCCTGCAGGGCCGCCAGGGCGTAGACATGTGTCATGCGTGCAGTGACCAGTGTCTGAGGCCGACAGGCATTGTCCAGCCGCCCCTGTTCGTCCAGCCAGCCGAAGCCGCCATCAGGCAGGCGAGCGGCCTTGCCGAAGGCAATCAGCTGGTGCGTCTGTTCCCTGAGCCAGAGGTGATGCTCCGGTTGATCAAGCCAGTAGGTAGTGAATGTTCCGGTAAACGACTGCGCTGACATGATGGCTCCTTGACAAGGGTAGTAATAGGCGGTGCTCAGTGGGCAGGGTCGATGCGCCCACCCTGTGAGGCATTGCGGCGAAACCATCCGGCGATGCTGGCTCGGCTATGATGCGTTGGCAGCACTTCGTGGGGAATGGTTTCCGATAGAAAGCAGACCAGGGTGCCTGCTTCAGGGCGTACCCGGCCGATTTCGCGGTCGGTGTCGTGTTCGTCAAACAGCACCATCTCTCCACCGCCGTCAGCCGGCCAGTCCTCGTTCAGATACAGCACGGTCGAGACCATGCGATTGGCTCGGTTCCTGAAGCTGTCCACGTGTTTCTTGTAGAAGGTTCCGGCCGGATAGCGAGCGAAATGGGCCTCGAATTCCAGAAGTCCCAGAAACAGGCTGTAGTTCAGGGCCTGGCGGAAGTGCTCCATGCGCATCAGCCAGTCCTGCTGTGCCGGCCCTGCCGGGTTGAGCCAGTAAATGCTGTCGCCACGAATATCATCGCGCAGCTGGTGGTCCTGGCCGCGCCCGATGCCGGCTCGGCTGAGCTGGTCGTGCTCATGCAGATGATCCAGCTCCAGGCGAAGGGCCTGAATGTGCTCTTGGCTGATGGCCTGGTGCTGTACGCCCCAGCCAAACGCCACAAGCTGGTCGATCAGTGCATCCTGACCGTCAATGGTCACGGGGGCGTCGGGGGTGGTCATGAATCGGTATCCTGTTGATAGGGGCGCTTGCGCCTGGGGGGGCGAGGGCGAAGATCACCCGCTGTGGGCGGATGTGACAGACTGACATCCACATGAAACCCCACGCGCAGCAACTCGATGATCATCATGGCGGACAGCCCCCAGAGCTGGGTGTCAGCCACGGTATAGCTGGGTACATAGAGTGTATCGGCGTTATCGAGTTCGATGACATCGGTCCAGGCGCGGTCATCGTCGATCAGTCGGGCCAGCGGAATTTCCAGCAGTCGGTCGATTTCCGCGGGGTTGATGGCAAGGGTTGGCTGGGCGGGAATCAGCCCGACAAACGGTGTCACGATAATGCCATTGATTGAAATGCAGTCACTCAGCCGGCCGATGAGGGTAATACTGGTGCGAGGCAGCCCGATTTCCTCTTCGGTTTCCCGCAGGGCGCATTCCTCCAGGGTTTCACCCGGGTCCAGCTTGCCCCCTGGAAAGGCTACCTGGCCGGCGTGGCTTGAAAGCCTGGCACTGCGCTGGGTCAGCAGCAGGCGGGGTTCTGGTTCATCATGCAGGGGAATCAGAACGGCGGCCCGCGGGCGCTCCCCCTTTATACGTTGAGGGTGATAGGCTTGCAGTCGTTGCTCAAGGGTCTTTAACATGCCGAACGTTTTCCTGACATTCTACCAGGCACGGGAGCGCCATCATGAATTTCTGCAGTGAATGTGGCGCGCCGGTGCGCTTCGAGATTCCTCGCGGTGATGATCGCCCGCGCCATCTGTGTCATCACTGTGGCACGGTGCACTATCAGAATCCACGTATTGTCGCTGGAACCGTTCCGGTACAGGACGGGCGGGTGCTGTTGTGCCGTCGGGCCATCGAGCCACGCCATGGTTACTGGACGCTGCCTGCCGGCTACATGGAAAACGGCGAGTCGACCGAGGATGCCGCCCGCCGGGAAACCCGTGAGGAAGCCGGAGCCGAGGTAGTCATGCAGGGGCTTTATACCCTGATTGATCTGACCCATATCAATCAGGTCTACATGATGTTTCGAGCAGATCTGGTCGGCGGGTTCGAGGCCGGTACGGAGAGTCTTGAAGTCGCCCTGTTTGACGAACGGGACATTCCCTGGGAGACGCTGGCCTTTCCCACCATCCGACGTACGCTTGAGCATTTTTTTGAAGATCGCCGTCGGAACCACTTTCCCCTGCACGCCAGTACCATCGACCAGCCCATGGCTCGACAGACGCCAGAGAATCAGCCTGCCGATAAATAGTGCCGGTTTGCGCCTGCGAAGGTTCGGGGATAATGGCATAATCCCGCGATCAACACAGAGGGCCGGACAGGCCCTTTGACCGGACACGACCCACAACGGATGTCTCATGCTGAAATGGCTTTCGATCGCGCTGGTAGCGCTGCTCGGCATACTCCAGTACCACCTCTGGTTTGATGAGGGCGGTTTTATCGAGTGGCATCGGGTGATGTCCCGAGCCGATACGCTGGCCGAGTCCAATGCTGTTCTCAAGGCGCGTAACGAGCGTCTGGCCGCCGAGGTCATCGACCTCAAGAACGGCCTGGGGGCCGTGGAGGAACGGGCACGCAATGATCTGGGAATGGTGCGCGGTGACGAACAGTTCTTCTGGGTGCCCGGTGTCACCGTCGATGCGACCGAGGAAGCCAGAAACAGCCCGCCGGAGCCTCGCTCATGACCTTGTTTCTTGTCGTGCCGGCAGCCGGCGTCGGCAGCCGGATGAAGGCCGACCGGCCCAAGCAGTATCTGCTTCTTCAGGGGCGGCCACTGATGGCACACACGCTGTCCCGCCTTCATGACGCCTTTCCGGAAGCCGTGCTGGTGCTGTGCCTGGATCATGAAGACGATCGCTTCGACGCGTCCATGGTGCCCTTTGCCCGCTGGCAGCGTGTGCGTGGCGGGGAAACCCGTGCCGAGTCAGTGCGGGCGGGCCTCGCTTCCGTGGCCGAGCAGGCTGCGCCGGATGACCTGGTTCTGGTTCACGATGTAGCCCGCCCCTGTGTGCAGGTAGAAGACCTGCATCGTCTTCACGCGGCCGCCGGCGAGCACGCCGATGGTGCCCTGCTGGCTGCTCCGGTGGCCGATACCATGAAGCGGGCCGATGACTGTGGCGGTGTACTGCGCACTGAATCACGCGCGCACCTCTTTCATGCACTGACCCCCCAGGGGTTTCGCTATGACCTGTTGTGCCAGGCACTGGATGCTGCCCGGGCCGGGGGCGTAGAGGTGACCGATGAGGCCTCGGCCATTGAAGCACTGGGCCGTTCGCCGCGTCTGGTGCCTGGACGTCGTGACAATATCAAGGTCACGCATCCCGAGGATCTCGCGTTGGCGGGAGCGCTACTGGCCCTGCCAGGCGGCGACTGATTTCGAATTGCTTTTCAAGGACGGTTCATGACATTACGTATTGGTCACGGTTTCGACGTGCATCGCTTCGGGCCGGGGGATCATCTGATGATCGGCGGCGTGCGCCTGCCATTCCATCATGGGTTTGTAGCCCACTCCGATGGTGATGTGCTGTTACATGCCATCAGTGATGCATTGCTCGGGGCCTGCGCTCTGGGGGACATCGGTCAGCACTTTCCTGATACCGATGACGCCTGGAAGGGCGCGGACAGCCGCATGCTGTTGCGTGAGGTCTATCGGCTGGTATGCGATAAGGGCTACCGGCTGGGTAACCTGGACGCAACCCTGTTGGCACAGCTGCCCAAAATGGCGCCGCACATCGACGCCATGCGGACTTGTATTGCCGAGGATCTCGGTGTCAGCATCGGTCAGGTCAACGTCAAGGCCACGACCACGGAAACGCTGGGGTTCACCGGCCGCGGTGAGGGCATTGCGGCGGAAGCGGTCGTGCTGCTGACGGAGGCCCTGTGAGCGGCATTCTGCCGGAGTGGCCTCGCGCCTTCGGGTTGCCGGTGGGGCCGGCACGGTACCGGCAGCATCCCGACCATTTTCAGGTAGAAGAGCAGCTGGGGTTCGAGCCGGAAGGCGACGGCGAGCACTGGTGGCTTTTCATCGAAAAAGCAAACCTCGGGACGCTGGAAATGGCTCGTCGGCTGGGTCAGTTGCTGGACGTGGAGCTGAAGGATATCGGTTACAGCGGACTGAAGGACCGGATGGCCCTGACGCGCCAGTGGTTTTCGATCTGGCTGCCTGGACGCCCCTTGCCGACAGACCCGGCGACGCTGGTGGAGAGTGCCGGCGGGCGGTTGTTGAATGCCGGCCGTCATCGTCGCAAGCTCAAGCGAGGTGCTCATCGCGCCAACCGGTTTTATCTACGTCTTGAAGGCGAGTGCGTCATGACTGACGCCTTTGATGCGCGCTGGGAGCAGTTGCTGGATGACGGTGTACCCAACTACTTCGGCCCCCAGCGGTTCGGCGTCGGCGGCGAGAACCTGCGTCGGGCGCGTCAGGTCATGGATCGGGGCTGGCGGCGTCGCGATGACCGTCAGGGCATGCTGCTTTCAAGTGCCCGAAGTTTTCTCTTCAATGAGGTGCTGGCCGAGCGCATTGATCTTGGATGCTGGAACCAGGCACTGGAAGGCGATGTCTTCATGCTGGAAGGGTCACACAGTCACTTCGCCAGTGACGGGCTTGATGAGCGTCTTCGCCAGCGGGTGGCCACGCTCGACATTCACCCGACAGGCCCGTTGTACGGCACGGGACGTTCTGGTACGTCGCAGACGGCGGAGACTCTTGAACGCGATGTACTGCACCGTCATGAGTCTCTGGCCGGTGGCATCGAACGTGCCCGGGCCGAGGCGGGCCGACGTGCCCTTCGTGTGCGGGTTGAGGCGGGACGACTACTGCGTGACGAGACCGGTACGTGGCTTGGCATGACGTTGCCACGAGGCGCCTTTGCGACCGCTGTGCTGCGCGAGTTGATCGACCATCCAACCCTGTAATCCTGCCTGAAGGGCCGGGAGATTCGATGAAAAAACTGCTGCTTTCCAACGATGACGGTGTCCACGCCGGTGGGCTTCGCGCCCTGTACGAGACACTGTCCGGCGCGTTCGAGGTGCGGGTCGTGGCGCCCGATCGAGACAAGAGCGGGGCAAGCAACTCGCTTACACTGTCGCGCCCCCTGTCAGTCAATACGCTTGAAAACGGCTTTCACTATGTAGATGGCACACCGGCAGATTGCGTGTATCTGGGCGTTAGTGAGCTGTGGCCGGATACGCCCGACATGGTGGTGGCCGGCATCAATCACGGTGGAAATCTGGGGGACGATGTCCTGTATTCCGGCACCGTGGCGGCAGCCATGGAAGGACGTTCGCTCGGGCTTCCTGCCATGGCCGTTTCCCTGTGCGGCAATACGCATTTCGAAACGGCAGCACGGGCGGCGGCGGTACTACTATCCGGTGCTGACCGATTGTCATTGCCACCTCGCAGCCTGCTCAACGTCAACGTGCCCGATGTGCCCTGGTCGGAGATCAAGGGATTTCGTGTGACTCGACTGGGCCATCGCGGGCCGGGCGATCAGCCTCTGGAAGTCCGTGATCCGAGAGGGCGGGCAAGGTACTGGATTGCGCTGGCCGGCAGCAATGCCGACGATGGCGGCGACACTGATTTTGCCGCGGTCAGCGAACAGTGGGTATCGATTACACCGTTGATGACGGATCTGACGCGCCATTCGGCATTGGCCGATGTCGCGGATTGGCTGTCGTCACCGGGCATTATTCATGTAAAGGAGCAACAGGTGTGAAGCGAGCGTTATCGTTGTATTTAAAGGGTGCCGGCATGGGGGCCGCGGATGCTGTACCGGGCGTTTCCGGCGGTACCATCGCCTTTGTTACCGGTATTTATGAAGAGCTGATTCATACCATTAAATGCTTTGGCCCCGAGGCTGTCGGCGTCTGGCGTGAAGGCGGGTTGCCCAGGCTGTACGAGTTTCTCAATATCGGTTTTCTGGTGCCCCTGATGCTGGGGATCCTGACCAGCCTGATCACTGTGGCGCATGTCGTTACCTGGTTGATGGACGCGTATCCGCTGCTACTGAATGCCTTCTTTTTCGGGCTGGTACTGGCCTCGGCCTTTGTCGTGGCACGCCGATTGACGCACTGGCATGTTGCTCATCTGGTACCGCTGGTGCTGGGCGGGATACTGGCCTGGTACCTGCCGAATCTGCTGCCGGCCGGTAACAGCAGTGGCTGGATGCTGTTCTTCGCGGGAGCGATTGCGATCAGTGCCATGTTGCTTCCCGGTGTCTCCGGCAGTTTTCTGCTGTTGACCATGGGGATGTACGGTACGGTCATGAGTGGTATCAAGGGGTTTGACCTGATACTGATCGTCAAGTTTGCGCTGGGATGTCTGGTCGGGCTCTTCACGTTTTCGCGTCTGCTGTCCTGGCTGTTCAGGCACCATCATGCAATGACGCTTCAGCTGCTGATCGGCTTTATTCTCGGGTCCCTGCCAACGCTCTGGCCCTGGAAGACCCTGACGGCGTACCGGTTGTCTGACAAGGGCGAGAAGATTCCGCTGGATCATCAGCTGCTCATGCCGGAACATTATTCGGCGCTGACCGGTGAGCCATCGCATTTGGCAATGTCGCTGGTACTGATGGTCATCGGGATGGGGCTGGTCATTTTGCTGGGTGAGCGCAATGCGCCGTCATCAGCTGAAACGACAACTCGTTAAGGATATGCAATGAGTAACTACAAACTGGCCGGTTCGCTGGCTGCAGTTCTGCTTCTGGCCGGCTGTGGTACCAATGCCACGACGCCTCAGGTGCAGGACCTGTCCTTCAATCGGCAGCAGGCTGACAAGCCCGTTTCCTATCAGATTCATCGCGGCGATACCCTGTACAGCATTGCCTGGCAGCATGATGTCGACTTCAGACAGCTGGCCGCGCTGAATAATATCGAGGCCCCTTACAACCTTCGCCCCGGGCAGACGCTGAGGCTCTCGGCGGCGGGCGATGCAAGTACACCGACGGTGGCATCCTCCCAGGGGGCTACGACGTCACCGCTGGGCAGCAGCAGTGATGACACGGATGATTCCTGGCTTGTTACCTCGGATGCAGAGGATGCCGATGGCGCAGTTGACGCCTCCGGCACCCTGCCCCCGGCCGGACAGCCGAGCAGCAGTACGGTCGATAGCAAGGGCAATGATGTCGGTACGGCCGTAGCCGGGGAAACGACCGCTGAAAAGCCGGCGAAACAGCAGTATTCGCCGGTGGCCAATGTCGCGTGGCAATGGCCTGTAAAAGGCAAGGTAGTGGGTGATTTTACCCAGTCTCGAAATATAACAGCAGGCATTGATATTGCCGGTCAAAAGGGGCAGTCTGTGAAAGCTGCAGGCCCGGGCATTGTTGTTTACGCGGGCAACGGTGTTCGTGGTTACGGTAACCTGATCATCATCAAACACAACGATCATTTCCTCAGTGCCTATGCACACAATCAGTCATTGAACGTAAAGGAAAATGACGTTGTCAGTGCCGGTCAGACCATCGCCACGATGGGTAACAGTGATGCTGATCAGGTGGCCCTTCACTTTGAAATACGCAAGGATGGACAACCTCAGGATCCGCTGAACTATCTGCCGGATCAGGCCTGAGCAATACCGGGCGCGTGCCGCAACCCGCGCCCGATTATAAAAAACAGGCGTAGACACCCGATTCCGGGCAACGGAAGCTTCGAATGAAAAGGGGTAAGAGCTATGACGGTAGCAGAACGAGATATACAGGACGTAAATCTTGATGACGCAGATGAGGAGTTGAATCTGGAAGGCAGCGATAACGCCGCCACTGAAGAAGCAGAAGCCTTTGAAAAGGCTCTGCATCGGGAAGAGCGTCAGGCCAGTCAGAGCCTGGATGCCACCCAGATTTATCTCAATGAAATCGGGTTTTCACCCCTGCTGACGCCGGAAGAAGAAGTCTACTACGGTCGACTGGCCCGCAAGGGCGACCCGGCAGGTCGACAGCGAATGATCGAATCCAACCTCCGGCTGGTTGTCAAGATTTCACGCCGTTATCTGAACCGGGGGCTGACGCTTCTGGACCTGATTGAAGAGGGCAACCTCGGGTTGATCAGGGCGGTCGAGAAATTTGACCCGGAGCGTGGCTTCAGGTTTTCAACCTACGCGACCTGGTGGATTCGGCAGACAATTGAACGGGCCCTGATGAACCAGACCCGTACCATTCGTCTTCCCATTCATGTCGTCAAGGAGCTCAATGTCTACCTGCGCGCCTCGCGCGAGCTGACACAGAAGCTGGATCATGAACCGACGGCGGACGAGATTGCAGAACATCTCGACAAGCCTGTTGCCACCGTCAAGAAAATGATGGGGCTCAACGAGCGGGTATCCTCGGTGGATTATCCGGTCGGGTCGGAAGGTGACAAGCCACTGATCGATACCATTGCCGACGAGAATGAGTCCGGCCCTGAATCCGATCTGGTGGATTTTGACGTCAAGGCCCACGTGGATGAGTGGCTGGCTGAGCTGACCGAAAAACAGATGGAAGTGGTGGTACGTCGCTTTGGTCTGCGCGGTCATGAAGCGGCAACACTTGAAGATGTCGGCGCGGAAATCGGCCTTACCCGTGAGCGGGTCAGGCAGATCCAGGTCGAGGCACTCAAAAAGCTCCGCAAGGTGCTCGAGGCGCAGGGTCTGTCGCTGGAATCCATTTTCGACCAGTCGTAGCGCGCGATGTAAATCATCTCCCTTTCGGGCGGGCCTGGTGCCCGCTCGATGTCGTTATGAGCAATTGAACTTATTATTTTCGTCGTGGCGCGTTAGACTATTGCCATGACTAACATGCAATCATGTATGTATGTGTGAACCCAATCCGGTGGAAAGCCGTGGTGGAGTCGAAGACACTCTGCCAGCGATGTTCGCTCTCGCCGTTACAGGAACCTGTCCATGCCCAGAATGAAGTCCCTTCCGCTGGCGATCGCACTGGTGATTGCCGTACCGGCACACGCAGCCGATCTGATGACGATTACTCAGGATGCGCTCAGCAATAACGCCGGATACAACGCGTCCCGTGCGACCTACGACAGCACGCGGGCCAATGAGGACATCGAGCGTGGGGATCTGCTGCCACAGGTATCGGCGACGGCGTCCTACACGCAGACGCACACCCTTGAGCGCCAGCGTGCCTCTACCGGTGGCGCCGGTGCTGCAGGCGCAGGTGGTGTGGCAGGTGCGGGTGCCGCAGGGGCAGGTGCCAGTGATGACAATTACGGAACAACGTCCGCAGCACTTCAGGTCACTCAGACGCTGTTTGATGCCACCAACTGGTATCAGCTCGAGGCTGCCGAGCGTTCCTCGCTGCAACAGTCGTTGTCACTCGCCGGCGATCGGCAGCAGCTGATGTATAATGTGGCGGAGGCCTATTTTGAAGTGCTGCGCGCCAATGAGCTTCTGGAGACCTACAAGGCGCAGGAGCGGGCACTGAACAGAGAGCTTGAGCAGGTACAGCAGCAGTTCAATGTCGGGGTCGTTGCCATCACGGATGTGCGCTCGGCTGAATCCTCCTATGATTCCGCGCGGGCCCAGCGCATCGCTCAGGAGAGTACGGTCGAGGTCAATTTCGAGGCGCTCGAACAGCTGACCGGTCGGCAGTATGCCTCGATTGATTCATTGAAGCAGAGTCTGCCGATTCGGCCGCCCAGGCCGGCCTCCCGGGATGCATGGAGTCAGATGGCCTCCAGTCAGAATATATCTCTGCTGGCCGCCAGAGTCGGGGTGGAAGCCGCGCGCTCTGATGTCAAAACGGCACGTGCCGGCCACCTGCCGACCATCGAGGCATTTGCCAACTACGATTACAGCCGCTCGAATGCTGACTATCTGCGTGGCCATGGCGAAGATACCCAGGTGGGTATTCAGGCCAGCCTTCCGATTTACAGTGGAGGCTCCACCAGTGCCCGAGTGCGTTACAACACGTACCTGCTGGAAGAAAGTCAGTTCAACGCCGAAAACGAGTTGAGAACAGCTGTTCAGAATGCTCGTTCCTATTACGCGCAGGTAAACAATGCCATCTATAGCATTGCGGCTCGTAAAAAGGCGATTCAATCGGCTAAAAGCTCACTCGACGCGACACGTCAGGGGTATCAGGTAGGTACGTACAACATCGTTGATGTACTGGATGCAGAAGAAAATCTGTATACCTCCATCTCGGATTATGCCGATGCTCGCTATGATTATATTCTGGACATGCTGAATCTTCGTCAGGCATCGGGCGTGCTGGACCTGGGCACCCTGCAGGCGCTCAACAAGTGGCTTGATGCCGCCAATCCGGTTGCCATGATCGCGCCGGATCGTCAAAACGACAAGGATCTGCTGGCCCGGGAAATCGATACCGACGGATCGGTATCCGATGTATTCGGTAATGTTGAACAGGCTCGTCTTGACCCGGTTCGATAAACGGGTCGACGGACATGATATGCAGTGGAGTGATACATGGCGCGCCCTCTGACCGCTTCGATTGACCTTGAGGCCCTGCGCCACAACTACCGACTGGCGTGTGAGTGTGCGCCGCACAGCCAGGCACTGGCCGTGATCAAGGCCAATGCCTATGGTCATGGCGCACTGGCCTGTGCCAGGGCGCTCGAGTCACTTGCTCCCGCGTTTGGCGTGGCATCCATCGAGGAAGCCGATGCCCTGCGTGATGGGGGGATCGAGTCACCTGTAGTATTGCTGGAAGGCTTCTTTGACCCGGCCGAGTTGCAGGATATCGCCCATCGTGACTACTGGTGCGTGGTACACGCGCAGTGGCAGCTCGAGGCCCTGCTGGCCGCCGAGCTTTCGGCGCCGATTACCGTCTGGGTCAAGCTGGACTCCGGCATGCACCGGCTCGGATTTCAGCCGGCCGACCTGCCGGTCGTCTGGCAGCGGCTTGCGGCTTCTTCCCACGTCTCCGGACTTCGCCTGATGACGCACTTTGCCACGGCAGAACTGATGGATACGGCATTATTCCAGCAGCAGGCCGCTACGGCGCAGTCCACGGCGCATCAGCTGAATGCCGATATCTGCTTTGCCAATTCGCCGGCCACGTTATGCCGACCGGAAGTGCATGGCGGCTGGAATCGCCCGGGAATCATGCTTTACGGGGCCAGCCCGCTCGAAGGTGAGAATGATCTATCACGGCGATTGAAGCCGGTGATGACACTTTCCAGCCGTATCATTGCCGTTCAGCAGCTGGAAGCCGGTGAGCCGGTAGGGTATGGCGGCCGATTTGTTACGACGCGCCCCAGCCGAATCGCCGTTATTGCCTGTGGTTATGGCGATGGTTACGACCGCCATGCACCTGACGGCACACCCGTACTGGTGGATGGCATTCGCTGCGGATTGGCCGGCCGGGTGTCGATGGACATGATGACGGTTGATATTACGGACGTACCCTCTGCAGATATCGGGACGACCGTAACGCTGTGGGGTCGTGGACCCAATGAGGCCTGTCTGGACATCAATGAGGTGGCGCGGTACTGCGATACCATCAGTTATACCCTGCTGACTGGCGTATTGCCGCGCGTGCCGCGTCATTACCCTTGATTGTGTACAGGACGCGCCAGATACAGGCATGACTCGAAGTCACCCTGATGGCGGTCTACAATGACCGCCATTTTCAGTAATGGACAGGATATGGGCAAGAAGAAACGAACGCGTCCGGCGCATCCGGCGCATCCGTATTACTGGCCAACGTGGGCCGGCATCACCCTTATGAAACTTGGTGCTTGGCTTCCCTGGCCAGTGAAAATTGCCCTTGGCAGGATCATGGGGGAGTGCGTCTGGCGTTTTGCCAGGCGGCGCCGTCACATCACCGAGACCAATCTACGGCTGTGTTTCCCGGAGCTGGATGATCGGGCGCGAGCCCGGTTGGTACGTGAGACCTTTCATGCCAACGGGATCGGCATTCTTGAAACGGCGACCGGCTGGTGCCGTGACCCGGAGCATTTGCGTCATCGGGTCGCCTTCAAGGGCCATGAGCACATGGTGCAGGCTAAAGCGCAGGGCAAGGGGGTGCTGATCATCGGCATTCATTTTTCCACCCTGGACCTGGGCGGAGCGCTTCATTCCCTGTTTTTTGATGCGGATGTGGTATATCGACCGCATGACAGCCCCGTGTTCGAGTCTTTCATGACTCGGGCGCGTCGCCGCATCTTCGGGGCGGCCATTGATCGTCACGATCTGCGCGGTGTGGTAAAGCGCATCAAGTCAGGGCGTGCAGTGTGGTACTCGCCGGACCAGGATTTCGGGCGGGAAGCCAGCGTGTTTGCCCCCTTTTTCGGGGTTGAAGCGGCCACGATAAAAATGACGTCCAGAATTGCCGGGATGACGGGAGCACCGGTCATGCCGCTGATATTTCACCGTAATCCGGACAATCGCACCTATACGCTCGAGTATCTGCCCGCCATTGCCGATTTCCCGACCGGCGATGAAGTCGCCGATGCGGCGCGGGTCAATCAGGTTATCGAGCAGGCGATACGCCGTCATCCGGAACAGTATCTGTGGTTGCACCGTCGTTTCAAGACCCGCCCCGACAAGCGGGATCCTTCCCTGTACTGACGAGCCTCCCATGCCATGTGTCATCTGCAAGCGTGTGCGATGGCACTCACCTTGTACAGGCCAGGCGCTCAAGTGTGACGCTACCAACGGCCTCACCGTTTTTATCCGTAACGTGGTAGCGCAGCGCTCCCTTGTTATTCAGTATGCGACGCATGGGATTATCCCTGGGTCCGTTGCACAGTGCATAGCGCATGCGGTCATGAAGGTACCTGTTGATCCGAGCCTGTGAGGCAGGGTGTCTGCGAAGCTTGGCAATAATGCTGCTGCGTGTCTCGGTAGCCTGTACGTGCAGTACCAGAGTGGCCTTGTCGGCCTGAGCAGCGATGATTCGCATATCGGCGGCGGCGGGCAGTGGAAGTGTTTCTGAAAGGGCAGTGGCCGTGTTGGTAACGACCTGGCACATGCGCGCATCAAGGTGTCGGGAGTAGGGGCAGCCTTCGTTGATAAGGACGTAAACGTAAAAGCATACGGCGCCAGACAGGATCATGGCTGCGACGGCGATTTTTTCCTTCACGCAATATGACCTCAGTCATTATATTTCCGAGCGTGCTGAAAAGTATAAGGTGTGCGGCTGGTGACAAAGCGTCCGTGTATCGTGATTAATAATTCCTGTTTCATGCATTGAATAAAAAACGCCCCATCGGGGCGTTTCATTATAAAGCAGTCGAACCAGGCTCAGGCATCAATACGCTTGTACTTGGTGCGCTTGGGGGTATCGTTGCCGACACGTTTCTGGTGGTCTGCCTCATATTCAGCGTAATTGCCTTCAAAGAAGACCACTTCGGAGTCACCTTCATAAGCAAGAATATGGGTGGCAATACGGTCAAGGAACCAGCGGTCATGCGAGATGACCATGGCGCAGCCCGGAAAGGCCAGCAGGGCATCTTCCAGAGCACGAAGGGTTTCAATGTCCAGGTCGTTGGACGGCTCATCCAGCAGCAGAACGTTGGCCCCCTGCTTGAGAGTCTGAGCCAGCTGCAGACGGCCACGCTCACCGCCGGAAAGATCCTTCAGGTATTTCTGCTGATCCGTGCCCTTGAAGTTGAAGCGGCCGACATAGGCGCGTGACGAGACTTCGTAGCCATTGATATTGAGCATGTCCTGACCGTCGGATACTGCTTCCCAGACTGTCTGGCTGTCCTGCATCTTGTCCCTGAGCTGCTCGACGTAGGCAATTTGAACTGTTTCGCCGATGACGACATCACCCGCATCCGGGCTTTCCATGCCGGTGACCAGCTTGAACAGCGTGGATTTACCGGCGCCGTTGCCACCGACAATACCTACGATGGCCCCCTGCGGAACGGTAAAGGACAGGTCCTCAAACAGTACCTTGCCTTCAAAGCTCTTGGTGACGTTGTGAAATTCGATGACCTTGTCACCAAGTCTCGGGCCGGGCGGAATGTAGATTTCATTGGTTTCGTTACGCTTCTGGAAATCACCGGACTGCATTTCCTCGAAGCGATTAAGGCGTGCCTTGCTCTTGGCCTGGCGTCCCTTGGGATTCTGGCGTACCCATTCGAGCTCCTGGGTAATGGCCTTCTGACGAGAGGCTTCCTGCTTGGCTTCCTGAGCCAGACGTTGCTCCTTGGTTTCAAGCCAGTTGGAGTAGTTCCCTTCAAACGGGATGCCGCGGCCACGGTCAAGTTCCAGAATCCACCCCGCAGCATTATCCAGGAAGTAGCGGTCGTGGGTCACGGCGACGACGGTACCGGGGTATTCAACCAGAAACCGCTCAAGCCAAGCGACGGATTCAGCGTCCAGGTGGTTGGTCGGCTCGTCGAGCAACAGCATGTCCGGGCCGGACAGCAGCAGGCGGCACAGGGCAACACGACGGCGCTCGCCCCCTGAAAGATGAGCAATCTGTGCCTCCCAGGGCGGCAGTCTCAGTGCCTCGGCGGCCACTTCCAGCTTGCGCTCCAGGTTATGGGCGTCGCTGGCTTCAATGATGTTTTCAAGCCGTCCCTGCTCGGCGGCCAGGGCATCGAAATCAGCGTCCGGATCGGCGTAGGCGGCATAGACTTCATCCAGTCGTGCCTGAGCATCCTTGATGACCGAGACGGATTCTTCCACGATATCGCGAACCGTCTTGCTGTCATCCAGTTCCGGTTCCTGGGGAAGGTAGCCGACATTCAGGTTCGGCATCGGGCGAGCTTCGCCGTTGAATTCCGTGTCCACGCCCGCCATGATCCGCAGCAGCGAGGACTTGCCAGAGCCATTCAAACCCAATACGCCGATCTTGGCGCCCGGAAAGAATGACAGGGAAATGTCTTTCAGGATTTCCCGTTTGGGTGGCACGATCTTGCCGACCCGATTCATGGTGTAAACGTATTGCGCCATGGGAGTCCAGTTACCTTGCTTTGAAATGAGTGCGCCGGCAGTGCGCCGGGCAGTAGTGTTCGGTGTGTGATGATAGAGGCAGGCGAGGCGCAAGGCCAGCCATCAGCTAGGGCGGGTAAACGACGCGACCGCCCGAAGGCGGTCGCAATGAGTGCAGCAGGAAGGTGTGTTACTCCTCCTCGTCAAACTCGTCATCGTCATCGTCGAGGTCCCAGTCATCCTCGATCACTCGTTGCAGTCGGCGTTCTTCAAGAAAGGACTCAAGACGTCGGCGACTTTGAGGGTCGGATTTTCTGGGGCGACGTGTCTCGAAATCGTCGTCATTGACCGCATCGTCCTGCAGGTCATCGTCATCAAGGTGCAGCTCTGTTGAACTCATCATTCACCTCCATCGCAGATGGTCATGAACGCTGTATAGCGTGATGGCTTGAAGGATGCAACCCCTTTTCAAAACGTTACTTGACTTTTAAATGAAATATTCAGCTTTCTTTCCGGCCGAGTTGCTCACGAAGTCGTTCCAGTTCCAGACGCATTTCCATCATTGAGGTTACGTCCTTCTGGACACCAATGAAGTATTGCAGTTCATCTTCACTGTCAAAGACTGGCGTCATTGACAGTTCGTTCCAGAAGAGACTGCCATCCTTTCGATAGTTGCGAATGATTTCACGGCACGCTTTCCCTTCGGTCAGGGCGTCTCGGATACGGTCCAGCCCGGGCTGTTGGGTATCGCCATTTTGAAGAAAGCGACAATCCCGATAGAGGATGTCATCGGCGCTGTAGCCTGTCAGCCGCTCGAAGCCCTGGTTGACGTAGATCAGAATGTTTTCGTTGCCTTCCTGTTCAGCCACCACGATGCCATCGTCGGATGAGTTGATGACGCGTTCAAGCAGAGCGGGGTCGATCATGTGCGGTCGTTCCATGGGCCAGAGTGTCCTTGATCAGTGGTCCATCGCGCCGGAATAGTCACGTGCGCAGGTCGGTGGTGGTCTACAGGGAAGCACCCGCATGGCGTTACGGGGATGCTTCGGCATTCGGCAGACGGTGTGCAAGTAAAGAAGCCAGCAACAGGCTTATTGTAAGCAAAAGTAACGCCCAGGTACTACCCAGTCCATGGGTAACCCATCCGATTGTTACACCCAGCACCAGAAGCATGATGCCGGTAGTGGTATTGGACATGGCGACATACATGGCTCGGTTGTCCCTGCCGGCCAGGTTGACCACGTAGGCCTTGCGGCCAAGACGGATGCCTGCATGGGCGACCATCATGACGGCATAGAGGGCCGCATAAGGCCACACCGTATGCAGCCATGCAAAGGGAAGCAGCGTCAGCAGGGTTACCAGAGCAAGAGCCGCCGCGGCCAGCAGGCCAGCATTGCGCATCACGCGATGGCTGCCCTGATCCGCCTGCTTTCCCCAGACAGGGCTTGCCAGCATGCCGGCAACTCCTGAAATCAGGATCAGCACGCCCAGCCCCTTCAGATTTTCATCACTGTTTTGCTGTGCAAGCAGTGCCATGTACGGGAGGGACAGGGCGCTGCCGAGCAACAGCGTACGACATAGATTGAACATCAGAAAGTTGCGATCCGTCCGCAGTGCCCGCAGGCCATCGCCCATGATGGTCAGTGCATTCCGTCCGCCCTGGGTCGCACCGGCATCTTCCTTCAGCCACAGCGCGCATAGTGCGTTCAGAAGCCAGCCGATGGCAGCGATTGCCAGTAGTACCGCCAGGGCCGATCGGTTCGGATGGTTGCCGAGCAGTACGATCACAACGCCGGCGATCAGTGTGGCGGCACCTGCCAGACTGCCACTCCAGCCCAGAAGACGGCCTCGACGATCCTTGTCGATGGTCTTGCCCAGCACATCCTTGGTAGCGATCGAGGTTATCCCCCGTGCCAGCGACAGGATGGCAAGTACTGCCAGTACAAGACCACCGCCCAGTGAAGATGATCCATAAAGGGCGATCAATGACAGCGCCAGCGCGGATACTGACTGAAGAAGGCTCCCCACGGCCCAGGCATACTTGCGCTGTGGCAAGGGGCGAATAAACGCCGCTACCAGCAGTTGGGGCAACAGCGAGCCGGCTTCGCGAATAGGGACCAGCAGACCGATCATCCAGCCCGGCGCACCCAGCGCGCCCAGAAGCCAGGGGAGTATCAGGCGGGCACTGGCGAGCTCGTCTGCCAGCTTGTTGCCGAGTGACCCGATAAGCTGCTTGATGAAATTGCCGGGTTGCTGATGACAGGCACTCTCCGGTATATCACGACAGGCACGGCTATCTTCATCATTGGCAAGTTTTTCATAGGCGTAGGTGAGGGAGTCGTCCACACTGTTTAAAGCCATGTTACTTCCTTGTCTCTCATGGCGATCAATCGCTAAAGTTGCAAAGCGTAGCCCATAACTTTCATTGATAGGGACCCGGATGAGAATCACGATTCATTATTGTACCCAATGCCACTGGCTGATGCGCGCCGCCTGGTATGCCCAGGAACTATTGCAGACGTTCGGCGAAGATCTGGACGAAGTGGCGCTGGCCCCCAGCCATGGCGGCCACTTCGATATTCTCGCCAATGGTGAGCTGATCTGGGATCGCAAGCGGGACAACGGCTTCCCGGCCGTGAAGGAAATCAAGCGGCTGGTACGTGATCGCCTTGACCCCGGACGTGATCTTGGTCACCTGGATCGCTGATTCTTTCCTGCCGGTCTACCACCAGCGCTTGCGTTTCAACAGCCACAGTTGGGCAATGATGATGGCCACCACAATGGCGACAAAAATGGTAAAGCCATAGTGGTTTTCCGCGCCGGGAATTCCGCCAAGATTGATGCCCATCAGGCCGGTCAGGAAGCCCAGTGGCAGGAAGATGGCGGTAATGACCGACAGTAGATACATTCGGTCATTGAGGCGTTCATTTCTCTCGCTGTTGAGCTGTTCCTGCAGCATCAGGGCGCGCTCCTGCATGGCCTTGATGTCTTCCACATGGCGTTGCAGCTGGTTGGCAGATTCACGCAGCCACAGGCTGGCGGTTTCTTCCACGAACGTTTTGTTTTCAGCCAGTCTGTTCAGACAGTCGCACTGGGGTTCCATGAAGCGGCGAAGTGTCACCAGGGAGCGGCGCAGCTTGAGCAGTTCATCATCATCGGCCATCGGAACATCATTGAGCTGATCTTCTTCCAGCTTGCCCAGCCGGTCATCCAGCTCGATTCCCAGCTCTCCCACCTTGTCGATCATGGCATCGGTCATGGCACCGAGCAGCTCGGAGACATTGTGGGGGCCTTCACCGTCGTGCAAATAGTTGCGCACCAGTGTGATGGATTGCAGCGGTCTGCGCCTCAGGGTAATCAGCCGGTTGTGCGTCAGCCAGACCCGAAGGGAAATCATGTCGTCCGGTGCCGCACCCGGGTTGAGGTTGATGCCGCGAAGGGTAGTGACCAGACCGCCATTGAATCGGCCCACACGAGGCCGAGTCTGCTCCTCGAGCAGGGCTTCGATGATGTCTTCGTGCAGGTCGGCGATATCTTCCAGATAGTTGGTGGCATCGCCCCGGCTGAAGTCAAGATGCATCCATATGGGGGCGGGGTCGGTTTGCCAGATCTGGCTGAGGTTATCCCGCTCCAGTGCGTGCCCCCGACCCAGGCCATCCAGGCGATAGGCGGCCACCAGTGACGTATGCGTTTCGGACATGACTCTCTCCTGAGGTGTCGGCAAGGCCGACACAGGGTTTATTGATTCGGGGCGGGAATGAGACCAGGCTGTTCCCTGTATATTGGCCGCATGATGCGAGGCGTGCGCGAGCGCGGCAAGTCTGATTTATTCCAGCCACGAGGAAAGTGCAGTGACACAGGATCAACGCGCGATAGGTTATGGGCTGGGCGCCGTGGCATTGTGGTCAACGGTGGCGACTGCCTTCAAGTGGTCGCTGGCCGAAATGCGCCCCATTGAACTGATCAGCATTGCTTCAACAGTGTCCTGGGTCTTTCTGGGCGGACTGCTCCTTTATCAGCGTCAGGACCGCCGGATGCTGCTGCGTGGCTGGGGTACGGCTCTCTGGGCCGGGATGATGAATCCGGTGGCGTATTATCTGGTGCTGTTTGCCGCCTATGACCTGTTGCCCGGGCAGGAAGCCATGGCCATCAACTATACCTGGGCGCTGGCGTTGGCGCTGCTATCGGTTCCATTGCTGGGACACCGGTTGACTGCGGGCGACATGCTATCGAGTCTGGTCAGCTATTTCGGTGTGTGGGTGATCGCCACGCGAGGCGATATCTTCAACATGGCCTTTGAAAGCCCGACCGGCGTAGCCTGTGCACTGATCAGCACCGTGATCTGGGCGCTTTACTGGCTGCTTAACCGGCAGGATCATCGTCCGCCGCTGGTGGCGCAGTGGCAGAACTTTACGGTGGCCTTGCCTGTGCTGTGGGCACTGGTGGCCTGGCAGGAAGGGTTTCATGGATACAGTACCGGTGCGCTGGCCGGCAGCATCTACGTCGGGCTGTTCGAAATGGGAGTGTCCTTCGTGCTGTGGCAGATGGCCGTGCACCGCATATCGCGTACCTCGAAGATTTCCAATCTGATTTTTCTGTCCCCGCCCATCTCATTGCTGTTGTTACATGTCGTGATCGGCGAGCCCATCAGTCTATCGACCCTGTGGGGGTTGATGGCCATTCTCGCCGGTTTGATCCTGCAGCAGGTCGCTGCCCGCCGCGACCGCAGGCATCATCCGACTCCGCTGAGTGATGCCGGATGATGCCTTCATCTGAACAGCGACTTAATCATCGGTCTTCAGCGGCGGCAGACTCAGCAACTGGTCAACTACACTCCAGACATTATCGAGCACCGTTGGCTGGGCTGCAGCATTGGGGTGGATGCCGTCCTTTTGCATCAGGTCATCATTGAAGGCGATGTTGTCGAGAATGAACGGCTTGAGCGGCAGGCCGTATTTTTCAGCCAGCTCCGGGTAGATATTCTTGAAGGCATCCGAATATTGCGGGCCATAATTGGGCGGAATCATGATGCCTAGAATGCCAACCTTCGCCGGATAGCCACGAATCATCTGGATCATCTGATCTAGGCGGTCCTTGATCTGCCGGGGAGGCAGCCCTCGCAGCCCGTCGTTACCGCCCAGTTCCAGCAGTACGATGTCCGGGTCGGTCTGCTTGAGCGTCCGGGGCAGGCGCGCCAGGCCGCCCGAGGTGGTTTCGCCCGAGATACTGGCATTGATGACCTTGTCCTCATTGCCCAGGCGCTGTTGCAGCAGGTGCACCCATCCCTTGTCTTCAGGCATGTTATGGGCCGAACTCAGGCTGTCACCAAAAACCAGGATCGTCTGTGCGCTGGCCGGCATCGACGTCAGAAGGCCCATCAGGGCCAGAGTCAGTGCGCCGATGCCCTGCCGGGTACGGCACCAAATCACCGGTGTGAACGGGTGTAATGTCAGGAGTCCCTTGAGCATGTCTGAAGCCTCATCCTTGCAGGAAAAACAAGCACGCACGGTGTTGTGCGCACGGCAGTTGACGAAAAAGGTGCGCTCCGGCGCCCATGAACTGACTGTTCTTGATGCGCTGGAGTTACGTATTACGGCTGGAGAGCGCCTGGCTATACTCGGCCGTTCCGGGTCGGGGAAGTCTACCCTGTTAAGCCTGCTGGCAGGCCTTGATACCCCCACCAGTGGCACGCTGAGCCTGTTTGGTGATGCCATGAGTGACAGTGACGAGGATGGCCGTGCCCGACTTCGTGCCGGTCGGGTCGGGTTCGTGTTTCAGAACTTTCAATTGTTACCGACCCTGACCGCCCTTGAAAATGTCACGCTCCCGCTTGAATTGACCCACGCCCGTTCAAAAAGTGCCACGGCCCGCGAATGGCTTGAACGTGTCGGCCTCGGTGCCCGGCTGGACCACCTGCCGCGTCAGCTCTCGGGAGGGGAGCAGCAGCGCGTTGCGATCGCCCGTGCCTTTGTTACCTCCCCGGAGCTGGTATTTGCCGATGAACCCACCGGCAATCTGGATCATCGTACCGGGCACGATATTACCGAGCTGCTGTTTACGCTCAATCGCGAAAAGGGCACAACGCTTGTACTGGTAACCCATGATGTCGCGCTGGCTCGTCAGTGTGAGCGTCAGCTGGAACTGGTCGATGGTCAGCTTCACCCTCTGGTCGAGGAGGAATGAGCATGCTGTTGCTGGCCCTGAAAAGTCTGCGCCGTGACTTGCGCGCTGCCGATGTGCGCGCGCTGCTGGTGGCCATGATCATTGCGGTGGCAGCCACCACCATGATCGGCTTTTTTCTCGACCGGTTGACTCAGGGGCTGGAACGCCAGGCCGGCCAGCTGCTGGGGGGAGATGTGGTACTGGTAAAGGGGGCCGCCTTCAGCGATACGCAGCAGCAAAGGCTTCGGGCAGCGGGGTTCGATATCAGCCAGCAAACGCAGCTGATATCGATGGCCAGCCATGACGGGGCATTTCAGTTGGCCAGTCTCAAGGTCGTTGATCGCGCTTATCCGCTGTATGGCCAACTGATGATTGATGCCGGCCAGGGCGCACGTGCCACGCAGGGGCCACCCTCTGACGGTCGTGTATGGATTGACCGGCGGCTGGGCCGTGCCTTGTCCGTGACCCAGGGTGATACCTTCCAGCTGGGGCGGTCGCGCGTGGAGGTGGCCGGCTGGATCCAGCGTGAGCCTGACCAGCGTGGCGGGCTCGAAAGCCTTAATCCTCATATCATGCTGTCACCATCAACATTGATGGCGTCACAGCTGATCCAGCCAGGTTCGCGATCCACCTGGCGACTGATGGGGCGTGGCAGTGCCGATGCCGTGGCCCGGGTACGACCATGGCTTGAGCAGCTCAAGGATCAGGGTGTTCGCGTCATGGACGTACAAACGGATAGCCCACGACTGGGCCGCACGCTTGATCGAGTACAGAAGTATCTGAGTCTGGCCGGGCTGGCCGCCGTGCTGCTGGCGGGAGTTGCTGTCGCCATGGCCACGCGTCGCTATGTGGACCGCCATCTGATGACGGTCGCCATGATGCGCTGCTTCGGTAGCAGCCGCGCCGATTTCAGTCGCCTGTTTGTTTACCAGTTAAGCTGGCTGGCACTGGCCGCCTCTCTGATCGGCGCGGGGCTGGGCTGGCTGGGGCAGTACGGGTTGGCCTCCATTCTGTCCTCAATGCTGACACTGGCTCTGCCAGCGCCAGGTCTGGCGCCACTGGGCCTGGGAATACTGACGGCAGTGGCCATTCTGGCCGGCTTTGCCGGGCCGACGCTGCTACGTCTTGAAAACGTCAGCGCCCTCAAGGTACTGCGTCGTGAACTCGATCCTCTGCCAGCATCTGCCTGGGTGGTCTTGTTGATGGCCAGCGCTGTCTTCGGTGCACTGCTATGGCTTTACAGCGGTGATGCCCCTCTCGCCGGCTGGGTCGTTATAGCAGGTTGGGGTGTCATGGGGGTGTTGTGGGTTATTTCACTTGGATGTCTGGCAGGGCTATCCAGGGTGTCATCGCTGCTGGGTGGCCCTTGGCGGATGGGAATTCGTCAGCTGGGGCATCGGCGGCGTTCCAGTCAGAGCCAGCTGATCGCCTTCACGCTGACGCTGGCAGCAGTGGGGTTCATCGCGCTTGTGCGCAGTGACCTGCTGAGTGACTGGCAGCAGCGTTTGCCCGAGCAGGCGCCAAACCAGTTCGCGATCAATATTCAGCCTGCCGAGCGAGACGCTTTCGTAGCGGCGCTGGATAACATCAGCTCTCGCCGAAGTGATGTTTATCCGCTGGTTCGTGGGCGTATCAGCGCCATCAATGGTCAGTTGCCCCGTGAAGCAGTGCCGGAAGACGCCCGTGACGATGGCAACCTGCGGCGTGAACTGAACCTGACCTGGCGGCGTACGCTTCCTGAGGCGAATCGGATAACCCGCGGTGCCTGGTTTGCCTCTGACCCAGTCGACGCTGGTGGTCCCGTGCCTATCTCAGTGGCCGAGCGGCTGGCCACCCGGCTGGGCCTTTCCCCTGGCGATACCATGACGTTCGAGATTGCCGATCAGCATGTGACGGCCAGAATTACCAGTATCAGGAAGGTGGACTGGGAAAGCTTTCAGCCCAACTTCTTCGTTATTTTCCCACCTGGCGTGCTGGAAGGCTTCAGCCACAGTTTCATCACGGCATTTTACGTGCCGCCGAAAGATGCTCCGGCCATTGGCTCGCTGGTATCAGAATTCCCGGCGGTGTCCTTTCTGGATATCACTGCCATTCTGGACCAGGTTGACCGCATTCTGGATCAGGTGTCACGCGCCATTGCCTTTATTCTGCTGTTTGTGGCGCTGGCCGGTGTGGCGGTGTTGTATGCGGCCCTGGTCGCTTCCCTGCCGGAGCGGGCCCATGAAGGCGCGCTGCTGCGCGTATTTGGAGCGCAGCAGGCGTATTTGAGGCAAGCGCATATCAGCGAATTTGTCATGCTGGGTGGACTGTCGGGGGTAATGGCGGCGATGGTGGTTGAAGCCGGGCTGGCAGCATTGTACGCCGGCTGGCTGGACTTGCCTGTGGCGTGGCATCCGCTGCTTTGGGGTGTGCTACCTGCTGCAGGCATGCTGTTTGTGGGAGGGCTGGGGGTTGCCATGGCGCGCCCGCTGCGTACCCAGGCCCCTGTCCGGAGCCTGGGGTTGCTTGATGAGATTTAACGGCTGGATTCCAGGCGGTGCCGCAAATGAAAGCTGTAGGCCAGGCCACCGGTCATGGCTGCCATGAAATAGCCTGTGTCGTAGTTGATGTAGCTTTCGAAGCTGTTGACCACCGCCCAGAACACGCCGAACAGCACCAGAAATACCAGTATGTCGGTAGGCATGTCGCCGCGTCGCCAGGCCATGAGGGCTCCGCGAATGATGACGCCGACCGCCGCCGCCATTACCGCTGTTCCGGCCAGCCCGTTGGCAATCAACAATGACAGATAGCTGTTGTGGAAGTGGCGCAGATTGCTTTGGGCTGCGATGTCACCCAGTGTTCCCTGGCCGACCGGATGCATGCTTTGAAGCAATAGCGGGATATGGCTTTTAGGCCCCCAGCCGAACCAGGGGTGCTCAAGCCATGTCTGAATGCCGTAGTACCAGGCATGGATGCGAAAGCCAATACTGGTCATGGGGATATCGGTCAGATCGCCCTGCAGGATATGGCGGATCACACCGCTTTCAGCGGTCATACGGGTCAGGAGCATCGGGCCGAGCACTACTGAAAGCAGCCCGATGGCAATAATGATCAGTGCACAGAGGCTCAGCCCGCGCCGGCGGTACGCCGGCTTTCGCAATGACGTGATCAAAAGCCCCGTCAGACTGATGATGATGACCAGTATCAGGCCCAGCCAGCTGGCACGGGTTTTCACAAGTAGCACGCCAAATGCGGACATCCCGAAGGCTGCGATCATCAGTGCGGCTGACAGGCTCTTCCATCCTGTGGATGCCTCGCCGTGACGCAGCCAGCCCGTGAATCTGGGAGCAAGGCAGCTCAGGGCAATGAGTACCACTCCAAGCGCTACTCCCGCATGCTCCCAGTTTTTAAACCCCAGGGTGGGGCGATTATTGGCTGTGAGCTGAAACCAGTACTGAGGGTGGAGGGTCAGGTAGACAAGCGCCGTCATCACCATACCCATGAGAAAGAGCCCCAATGCCAGCCCTGTTCGCAGATGATGTCCGTAGAGAAACCAGGCTACCGGTAATACCAGGAACAGCTTTGTCAGATGGCGCATCGAGGTGATCTGATCGTCAGCAAATGCCGGGAAATGCGCCATGGCAAAGGGGAGGGTGACACATTGCAGCAAGAGCCAGATGACCAGCAGGATCAACAACGGGTCCCGGGCCATGCGCCCCCGTGCCGGTGTGCAGACGGCGCCGATGACAAACATGACCAGTACCACGGCTTCAAGCTGGCGTGATACCTCAAATAAAACCGACCAGCAGCCCAGAAACAGAAGTGTTGCTATCAGCCCGATTCGATAGGCCCAGCCGGGGGAATGGGCTGGCGGCGGTCCCATAAACAAGGCGATACGGTTCGGCATTGGGTTGTCCATGAGCTAATGGTGAAAACTGGATTTTACGTTATTTATTGTATGTTTTAAGCCGGAGGAGGCACCTGAATTGCCGGCTTTTGTCATGAGTCATTGTCCGGCGCTGCATGACTGCCTTTCGAGTGAAACGTTCATACGCCTGCGCTATGATGACCGCTCACTTTTTGCCTGCCTTTTGTTGAGGACTGCTTCATGTTCAGACGTGATATGACGATTGCCGGATTTGATGACGATATCGCCAGCGCCATCTCCGAGGAAGTAGCGCGTCAGGAAGCTCATATCGAGCTGATTGCATCAGAAAACTATACCAGCCCGCGTGTAATGGAAGCTCAGGGCTCCCTGTTGACCAACAAGTATGCGGAAGGTTACCCCGGCAAGCGTTATTACGGCGGTTGCGAGTTTGTCGACAAGGTAGAGCAGCTGGCCATTGACCGGGCCTGTGAACTGTTTTCCTGCGATTATGCCAATGTGCAGCCTCATGCAGGTTCCCAAGCCAACAGCGCCGTGTTTCAGGCGCTGGTCAAGCCCAATGACACGATTCTTGGCATGAGCCTGGATGCCGGTGGTCACCTGACCCATGGTGCGCGTCCGAACTTTTCCGGCAAGCACTACAATGCCGTTCAGTATGGCCTGAACGAGCAGGGGCTGATCGATTATGACGAGGTCGAACGCCTGGCGAAGGAACACCAGCCGAAAATGATCATTGCCGGGTTCTCGGCATATTCACAGATCATCGACTGGGCGCGTTTCCGCGAGATTGCCGATGGTGTTGGCGCCTACCTGTTTGTTGACATGGCGCATGTGGCCGGTCTGGTGGCAGCAGGCGTTTATCCCAGTCCGCTGCCCCATGCACATGTAGTAACCACCACGACTCACAAGACATTGCGCGGCCCGCGTGGTGGCCTGATCCTTTCGGCCGCCGGCGATGAGGACCTTTACAAGAAGCTGAACTCGGCCGTGTTCCCGGGTGGTCAGGGCGGCCCGTTGATGCACGTGATTGCCGGCAAGGCCATCTGCTTCAAGGAGGCACTGTCCCCCGAGTTCAAGACCTATCAACAGCAGGTGCTGGATAATGCCAGGGCCATGGCCGAGGTCTTCATCGAGCGCGGCTTTGACGTGGTCTCCGGAGGCACGGAAGACCATTTGTTCCTGCTGTCACTGATCAAGCAGGGTGTGACCGGCAAGGATGCAGACGCATCACTGGGGCGTGCGCACATTACCGTCAACAAGAATGCCGTTCCAAACGATCCGCAAAGCCCGTTTGTAACCTCCGGTCTGCGCATTGGTACACCTGCGGTGACTACGCGTGGTTTCAATGTTGAAGACTGCCGTGAGCTGACAGGCTGGATCTGTGACATTCTTGATGTGCTCGAGAAGGGCGAAGACACCACGGCTGTTGAACAGGACGTTCGGGGCAAGGTCGAGAAGATCTGCCAGAGACTGCCGGTTTACGCTTAATGGTGCGTTAATGTTTTCGGCGTCAACTATGGCGTCGAAGGCTTGATACGAAAGCCGCGCCCTGTGCGCGGCTTTTTTTGTTTAAACCAGTGTGACGGGGCAGGGATTGTGCACCGGGCACGTGTTCAGGAGCGGGCATTACATGAACATTCTTGTTACCGGTGTGGCCGGGTTTATCGGGCATGCGGTTGCCAGACGGCTGCTGACGCGTGGAGGAGACCGGCTCATCGGGGTGGATAACCTGAATGATTATTATGATCCGGCACTCAAGGAGGCGCGGCTGAATGATCTCGCGCAACATGGTGACGTGCATGTTGAAAACATCGACATTGCTGATACCGAGGCAATGCGGGATTTCTTCGACCGGCATGCCGTGGATGCGGTAATACATCTGGCGGCCCAGGCCGGAGTGCGCCACTCGATCGAAAACCCGCATGCCTACGGCCAGACCAATCTGGTGGGGCAGATCAATATCCTTGAAGGCTGCCGTCGGCACAACGTACGGCATCTTGTCTTCGCCTCATCAAGCTCGGTATATGGCCTGAATGAGAACATGCCCTTTGCTCCCGACCACACTGCAGACCATCCGGTCAGCCTTTATGCAGCAACCAAGCGAGCAGGAGAACTGATGGTTCACAGTTATTCTCATCTGTATGGGCTGCCCGCTACCGGTCTGCGTTTCTTTACCGTCTATGGTCCGTGGGGCCGCCCGGACATGGCGCTTTTCAAGTTTACGCGAGCCATTCTGGCCGGAGAGCTGGTCAGCGTTTATAACGAAGGAAACATGGCCCGGGATTTTACCTACATTGACGATATTGTTCAGGGCGTACTGGATGTGCTGGACCAGCCTCCTCAGGCGAATCCCGAGTGGGATGCGTCGGCGCCTGCGCCGGATGGCAGCAGTGCACCTTACCGTGTTTTCAACATTGGCCGGGGCGAGCCGGTACCGCTGATGGATTTTGTTCGCGCGATCGAGCGACACACCGGCATCCGTGCGCAGATCAGGTACATGCCCATGCAGCCAGGTGATGTGCCTGCCACATGGGCTGATACGGCGTCGCTGGCCAGCGTGACGGGATACACGCCAGGCACCTCGATAGAGCAGGGCATCGGTGCCTTTGTCGACTGGTACCGATCCTTTTACGGTGTATGAATCTCGGGCAGCCGGGTAAAGCCAGGCAGACATTCCAGCCAGTGGTAGACGCGTTCTATATCGTCACTGCGCTTGAGAATCCTGTCGGCCGTTGGCTTCATGTAAAAGGCGCGAATATCAGGGTAGTCACTGGCCAGATTGATCAGTGCAGATGAGAACAGGGAAACAAGGCCTGCCGGTGGAGAAGGCTGCATTTCAAACCAGTGTTCGATGGGGACCGCCGGGTCAACACGTTCAAAGCCCTCGGGCAGGGTACGTGACTGCTCGCTGCGATGAGGATAATAGACAATGCGTTGGTGCGGAAAGGCGGCTCGCGCGCAGGCCAGCTGCTGCTGATAATCCTCTTCACGCATGATGCCCTTCTCTACAACACAGCAGCCAATGAAAAGCACCGCATTGGTATCGAGTGGCTTCTGATGGCACGCTGTTGGCAGTGAAATGACCTCAAGAGACGGACACAGGGTCTTGAGGGGATAGCGCGATATGAACAGCGGTCTGAAACGCGCTAGGCCTGCAAACATTTTCTGACGCCCCTTCGCAGCCTGTTCCGCGATGACAAGGGATGCCGTACCGTCATCCATGGCGATAAATCCCCTGAACCCTGGATGCAGCGCAAAGAACTTGAAAAGTTTGTTGCGCCAGTCGCCGCTATATACCTTGAAATTCCCCTCCGGTGCTTCACGAAATACAAAGCGAAGACGGCGTGACAGTGCATTGGTTTTGGCGGTAATGTGCCGAATTTCTAACTGCCCTGCCAGTTCACCCAGGCTGCAGAGTACTCGCTCATGGTCTCGCCCGAAGGCGTGGTCAAACAGGAGGATGCGTACCTCCTCGCTCGGCAGGCCGTAATGACCAATGATGCGTCGTGCGCTATCGGCCTGAAAGGGTGAGCTGATGCAGAACAGATGCTTCATTAAGGCGCCTCGACATCCCTGAATTGCTTTTGGTGACTGGTTTGCCAGAGTCTTGATTCATTCAGAGCCGCCATGAAATGACTCACGCTGTTGCCGTCGCCGAACGTCGCCTGTGGCGAGAACTGTTTCCCTGCCATGAGCCGTATCGCACTGGCGATCGCCCCCTGATCATTATTTACATTCATGATGCTGTCACAGGCAGGAATGCGGCCCTGCTGGCGGGAACCGATGTTGATGGCCGGCGTACCGTATACCGGTGCTTCTCGCACACCTGCGCTGGAATTGCCGATAATACAGCGCGCCTGTTGCAGCAGCGTCAAAAAGCATTCAAACCGCAGTGATGGATAAATGGCAACACGAGGATGATCGCGATACTGCTCTATTGCTTCCAGGATGATATCGCTACCGCTGTCATTATTGGGATAGATCATCACCAGGTTTTCTTCGCTCGCCATCAGCCCATCCATGACAGCCTTGATATGCTGTGGCAGCTGGTCGACTTCTGTCGTCACCGGGTGGTACATGAATAACGAAAAGGTACGGAAGGGCAGCCTGTAGCGATCAATCACCTCGGAAAGCGCCGGCAGTTCACTGGAGTGCATGATATCCAGATCCGGTGAGCCGATAATACGAATCGATGATTCCCTTTCTCCCATCCATTTTAAGCGGGCAGCCGCCTCGGCATTGCACACAAAATGGAGATGCGACAGCTTTGACACCGAGTGGCGGATCAGCTCATCGATGGTGCCCGAAATTTCTCCCCCCTCGATATGTGCCACCAAAATATTGTTCAAACTGCCCACAATGGCCCCGGCCAGTGTCTCTACTCGATCGCCGTGCACAACAAGCAGATCCGGGCGGTTTTCACGGACATAATCCGACAGGCCTGTAATCGTTTTGGCCAGAACGATATCCATTTCATCGCCGTGGCGCTGGTTGATGTGGGTGTGGTAATGAACAAACCCTGATTTTTCTATCTCCCGATAGGTGTGCCCATAACGGGCATGCATATGCATGCCCGTGACAAAAATGTCGAGCTCAACATCGTCGGCCTGGTCAACAGCCATCATGAGGGGTTTCAGCTTGCCAAAATCTGCTCGAGTGCCGGTCAAAAACAGAACGCGCCGTGTCACTTTACATCCTCGCGCTTGAGCTGCACGTCATGCTGGATATCGCGAGCGGCGACCCTGCCTAGAAGTGCATTGTATTCGGCGGCAGAAAAGTCGCCGCTGCCCGGCCGCTTGACCCAGATATTATCCTTGCTGAGTGTCTCGCCCTCCTTGATGGGCGCAATGGCCACGACACTGGCATAAGCAAAGTCGATGGTGGGCTTTTCTTCAGGCACGGCTCCCTTGGTGCCGCCGCGCATCTTCTGCATGCGGTTGGCTTCATGGATCAGCAGGCTGCATTCCTCTGGATCCATCGAGCAGACGATATCCGGGCCCTGACGCGACTTGTGATCAGTAAAGTGGCGCTCAAGGACGCTGGCCCCGACTGCAACGGCACCCACACATGCCATGTGATCGGCGCTATGATCGGATAGCCCGACAACGGCATCCGGGAAATGGTCGGCCAGCGCATTGATGCCGCCCAGTCGAATCAGGTGATCTGGAGTGGGGTAGAGGTTGGTACAGTGCAGCAGGCAGAAGGGCACGCCGGCACGGCGCATGATGTCAACGGCAGGCTCTATGGCGTCCAGGCTGTTCATGCCTGTACTCAGGATGATGGGCTTGCCAAGGGAGGCAATATGTTCGATCAACGGGTAGTTGTTGCACTCGCCTGAACCAATCTTGTAGGCCTGAACGCCAAAGCGCTCAAGCCTTTCAGCGGCAGCTCTGGAGAAGGGAGTACTGATGAAAATTGCCCCCTGACGTTCGACATGCTCCATCAGTGCGCGCTCATCGTCCTCGTTCAGCGCGCATCGCTCCATGATGTCATAAATAGAGACGTCCGCATTGCCCGGTATGACGCCCCGAGCTTCCGATGACATTTCATCCTCGATGATATGGGTCTGGTGTTTGATTACCTCGGCCCCGGCACGGATGGCTGCATCCACCATTTCGATGGCGACATCCAGGCTACCCTCGTGATTGATGCCTATTTCCGCGATCACCAGCGGAGGATGATCGTAACCGACGGCACGTGTGCCAATATAAAATTCAGGGTGTGCTGACATGTTGGGCTCTCAGAATGTGTTCGACACGCAGTAGGTCGTCGCGTGTATCAATATCAATGGAATCGGTAGCCGACATGAGGCTGGGGACAATGCCATCCCTCGGGAAATTCTTTCCGGTTTTCAGGGCCTGTCGGCGAAATATATAGATAGCCCCATTAGCATAACAACAATCCGGCAGGGTCTGTCGTGGCCGATAAGGTGCTTCACTGTCATACAGGCCGACCATGAACCCGTCTTCATTCAGTCGGTAGGCCTTCATCGGATGGGTGTCGGGGATGACGGCACTGATGACGCCATTTACCTCAGGCAGGAGACGTTCAAAGGCCTCCCGGATATGGTGCGCGCGCCGAAGAGGAGATGTGGGCTGCAGTAACGTGACCGTTGTGGCTCTGGTGCCTTCCTGTTCCACTTCGTCCACTGCATGCATGAGCGCATCAAAGCTGGACGCAGTATCTGTCGCCAGACTGGATGGCCGCTCAATTACTTCTGCTCCTTCGATACGTGCCGTTTCAAGGATGGCTGGATCATCGCTGGTGACGATCACTCTATCGAAGCACCCACTCTCAAGTGCGGCCGCTATAGTCCAGCCAATCAGTGGTCGACCACCAAGCAGGGCAGTATTCTTGCCAGGCAGCCCCTTCGATCCGCCTCGGGCGGTAATAATGGCAATATTCATGCGCGTGCCGTATTTCCTGTGATTCATGGTAATAACGTATCAAGGATATAAACATCAACATGCTTATGCCTGACCCTGTCTGATGCTTCATGTCGTCATCATAAGCGAGCATTCAGTTTCCTGACGCTACGCTTTCTATCATGAAGTATACCCTTTACCTCAATTTCTCATGCCCGGCCTTCTGTATAGTGCCATCGGGCGTATGGCGTAGGCCATCTGCGCCTGGTTTCCGAGTATTTCCCCGGAAAGCCCGTGTTATACCCTCTAGCCATAATCCGGGAGTCAGCATGTCCGATCACGTTCACGTAGTGCTCGCTACCGACAATACCTATGCGCCCTGGGCTGGTGTTTTAATAAGTTCCATCCTCGATACCCGGCCTGACGGAGCCATGGAATTTCATCTTGTCGAGCAGGGCGTCAGTACTGATAACCGTGAAAGGATCAATGCGCTGGGTGCCGGCCGGCTGGACGTCAGTATTCACTGGTATACCCCGGACCCCTGCGCATTTTCCAGTTTTCCAATCAAACGGTATGGCATTGCTTCCTATTACAGGCTGAGCATTGCCTCCATACTTCCGGCGTCGGTAAAGCGGGTTATTTATCTGGACTGTGACGTACTGGCAACGACCGATATAGGTGATCTACTGGATGATCATGACCCGGCTCATGTGCTTGCCGCCGTGGAAAATATCGGTGGTCCGACCTCGCAACTCTGCAAGCCTGGAAGGTATTTCAATTCCGGCGTACTGGTGATTAACCTGGAAGCCTGGCGTGCCCGGCGATGTGAAGAAAAACTACTGGATCTGATGAGGGAGCAGGGTGATACTTTTGAATACCCTGATCAGGATGCGCTTAATGTGTTGTTTCATGGCGAGTGGCAACGCCTGCCACTGCGCTGGAACGTGCAGCCCGGGGTGTGGTCGCGTTACGAGAAGAAGCGGTTTTCAAAAACAGGATATGACGCGGATAGTTTTGAAGCCGCCGTCAAGCGTCCGGGCCTGGTTCACTTTCTGGCCAAAAAGAAGCCCTGGGTGTTCGGGTGCTTTCATCCCTTCCGAAAGCTCTGGCTTTCGTATCTTGATGATTCGTCCTGGCGCTCATTGAAACCCCTGCCTGAAAGCATCTGGGGTCGGGCAGTTCACTATATGAATGTCGCATCTCATGCAAAAGAAATGCGTCGAGCTCGGTATTTGAGTCAACAGTCATCTTCCGGCTGTGTTAGAGCGCCTTGAGGCAGCTGCCCGGTATTTTTCCTTTCGATACCACGCACCGTCGTGTGTCATTAGCTGATTAACAGCAGTAAACGAGCTGTATTTACGTTTACTTTTCTGCCTGCATGATTAGTACCCTGCCTAATAGCTTGAAACGTTGAGTTCGACTTATTCGGATTCATCCTTTAGGTTGTGTGTTTTTTAGTTTTGTTAATTTAGTTGTGTATAATTAATAACCGTAATGAATGTGTGTATAGTTAGTTCGTTTCGCGCGCTGTATGATAAAAGCAGACTCGTACTCATTAATTTTCCGATGTGCAAGTGCACTAGCTGCTCATTACACGAGGCTTTTTTAAGCGTTTTGAAAGCCTGATATCACAGCATTGACAGTGAAAAGATAAACTCATGAATACCTCATCACCCGCGATGCTTTCACCTGAGCGCCAGACGCATTTAAAGCAGCTCGAAGCCGAGTCGATACATATCATCCGCGAAGTAGCCGCGGAATTTCGCAATCCTGTCATGCTGTATTCCATCGGCAAGGA
>NZ_JAMLJK010000004.1 GCF_023700005.1 Larsenimonas rhizosphaerae
CGAACAGGCGATGCAGCCGGGCAGGGCGTACGACATCAAGATCGGTACACGGGAAGTCAGCGGCCAGATCCGGCACATCGACTACCAGATTGACGTCAACACCCTGGATCACCACGCCGCCGACGAGCTGGTGCTCAATGCCATCGGGCGGTGCCAGGTGGAGCTGACCTCTCCGGTGCCGATCGACAACTACCGCAGGAGTCCGGGCACGGGCAGCTTCATCGTGATCGATCGGCTGACCAACGTGACCGTGGGGGCCGGCATGGTAACAGGATCACTGGATATTCAAACGCCTTATGAATACAGGGATAACGACAGTCCGGCAGAGGTCGTGTGGAATACGACTAGCGTGACGCCAGCAATGAGAGCTGCCATCAAGGGCCATCAGCCTCGGTGCATCTGGCTTACGGGATTGTCGGGCTCGGGAAAATCCACCATTGCCAATGCGCTGGAAGTAGAAATGAACCGCCATGGCTATCACACCATGCTGTTGGACGGTGACAACATTCGCCATGGTCTTTGCAAGGATCTAGGAATGAGCGAGGCGGATCGCAATGAAAATATTCGCCGGGTAGGTGAGCTTGCAAAAATCTTTGTTGATGCCGGTTTAGTCGTGATTACCGCCTTTATTTCACCGTATCGGGCCGACCGAAAAGAAGCCCGCGTACTGTTTGATGAGGGGGATTTTGTCGAGGTGTTCATAGATACGCCCCTGACTGTCTGCGAGCAGCGTGATCCTAAAGGGCTTTATAAAAAGGCGCGGGAAGGAAAAATAAGAGATTTTACCGGTATCGATAGTCCCTATGAGACGCCGATGGATGCCGAGGTGGTGCTGAAGGCAGGACAGTATGATCAACATGCGCTTGTCAGCCAGTTACTAAAGGCACTTCAGCGCTGATGTTTATGCGGAAGATAATTTGACCTGTTGCCGAGACCATGACGTCGTTGGCGCAGGTGTATCAAGTGGTTGAGCCGAGTTTGTGCTGACACTACATGAATAAGGGATGGCGATGACAATTCTTGTGACAGGTGGGGCCGGATTTATTGGTTCCAACTTTGTACTGGACTGGCTGGCTCACCATGATGAGCCAGTGATTAATCTGGACCTGCTGACCTACGCCGGAAATCTGGCCAACCTTGAACATCTGGAAGGTGATGACCGTCACGTATTTGTTCATGGCGATATTGGTGACCATGACTGTGTTATCGGTCTGCTCGACAGGCATCAGCCCCGTGCTGTCATCAATTTTGCAGCCGAGTCACACGTAGACCGCTCTATCCATGGTCCGGAAGATTTTATCCAGACCAATATGGTCGGAACGTTTCGATTGCTTGAGGCCGTTCGCCAGTACCATCGGAATATGAATGAAGAAGCAGCTGCAGGTTTTCGTTTTCTGCATGTGTCGACCGACGAGGTATATGGCTCTCTGGAGGCTGATGCCCCCGCCTTTACCGAGCAGCATCGCTATGAACCGAATAGCCCTTATTCGGCATCTAAAGCGGCTTCAGATCACCTGGTTAGGGCCTACCATCATACCTATGGTCTGCCGGTACTAACGACAAACTGTTCCAACAACTACGGGCCGTATCACTTTCCCGAGAAACTGATACCGCTGGTCATTCATAACGCCTTGGGCGGCCGTGACTTACCTATCTACGGAGATGGTCAGCAGGTAAGAGACTGGTTGTTTGTGACGGATCATTGCAGTGCCATTCGTCGTGTACTGGAGGCGGGTACGACAGGTGAGGTCTACAACGTGGGTGGCTGGAATGAAAAGGCCAATCTCGATGTGGTTCATACATTGTGCGATATCCTGGACGAGGAAGCCCCGCGGAGTGACGGTGCCTCCTACCGTAGCCAGATCACATTCGTGACTGATCGCCCGGGCCATGATCGGCGTTACGCCATTGATGCGACCCGACTGGAGCGCGAACTGGGCTGGCGACCGAAGGAAACCTTCGAGACAGGTATTCGCAAGACTGTGCAATGGTATCTGACCAATCAAACGTGGGTTGAAAATGTCACCAGCGGAGCTTATCGCGAATGGGTCAACAAACAGTACCAGTAAAGCTTTTGCTTTTGGGCGCCAATGGCCAGGTCGGATGGGAGTTGCAGCGCTCTCTGGCTCCTTTGGGCGAGGTGGTTGCCTGCACGCGAGAGCAGGCCGATCTGTCCCGGCCCGAGAGTTTGAAAGCACTGGTTGATGCCCATGCTCCTCAGGCCATCATCAATGCGGCAGCGTACACTGCGGTAGACAAGGCCGAAGATGATGAAGCGACTGCGAGGCTTGTCAATGCAGAGGCCGTGCGAGTTCTGGCCGATTGCGCGAATGCTACGGGTGCTGTTTTCGTCCATTACTCGACGGATTATGTATTCGATGGCACGTATGAACTGGGTTACGAGGAAGATGCCGAGACAGGCCCTTTAAGTGCCTATGGACGTACCAAGTTGGCCGGGGAGCGAGAGATTACGGCCAGTGGCTGCCTGGGTTATATCTTCCGCACCAGCTGGGTGTATGCCGCACGGGGAGGGAACTTCGCCAAAACCATGCTGCGCCTGGCCAGCGAGCGAGATGAACTTAATGTGGTGGCTGATCAGTACGGAGCCCCGACCAGTGCAGAATTGATTGCCGATGTTACTGCGCAGGTGGTGGCTCGTGCTCTTGACGATCGTAACTTTGCCAGGCGTACCAGTGGTATCTATCACCTGGCGGCCGGTGGGCACACCACCTGGCATGGGTTTGCACGATTTGTAATCCAGCATGCCAATGCCCTGGGATATGAAACGCGGCTTTCAGCTGAAGAGATTCGACCGATTACAACGGCCGAATTTCCGGTACCTGCACGTCGGCCGGCGTACTCACTTTTCAATACCGACAAGCTGTGCAGCACCTTTGGTCTGATGCTGCCCCGGTGGCAGCTTCATGCAGAGCGCATGATGGTTGAATATCTGAATAAATAGCAAACAGGCCCTGATTGGTATCAATTTAAAAGAGGGCTTACAAATAAAAGGGACATAATCATGAAGCGCAAGGGCATTATTCTCGCTGGTGGGTCCGGCACTCGTCTGCATCCGGCCACGCTTGCCATCTCAAAGCAGTTGTTGCCTGTTTATGACAAGCCGATGATTTATTACCCGCTCAGCACGCTTATGCTGGCGGGTATTCAGGACATTCTCATCATTTCGACTCCCCAGGACACGCCACGTTTTGAGCAGCTTCTAGGTGACGGCAGCCAGTGGGGCGTCAACCTGCAGTACGCGGTGCAACCCTCTCCGGATGGGCTGGCTCAGGCCTTTCTGATCGGAAGTGAGTTTCTTGGCAATAGCCCCTGTGCGCTGGTGCTGGGGGATAATATTTACCACGGTCAGAATTTTCATGTGTTGCTTCAACAGGCCAATGAACGTCGGGAAGGGGCCAGTGTATTTGCCTACCACGTTCAGGATCCGGAGCGTTATGGGGTGGTGGAGTTTGATGCGTCCGGCAAGGCGATCAGCATTGAGGAAAAGCCCGAGGTAGCCAAGTCCAGCTTTGCGGTTACCGGCCTCTATTTTTACGACGAACATGTCGTTGATATTGCCAGAGACATCAAACCCTCGCCCCGGGGGGAGCTTGAAATTACCGATGTTAACCTTGCCTACCTGAACCATGGCTTGCTGCACGTCGAGCGTATGGGGCGCGGGTATGCATGGCTTGATACCGGCACGCATCAGTCCCTGATGGAGGCGGGGCAGTTTATTGCCACGCTCGAGCACCGGCAGGGGCTTAAGGTGGCATGCCCGGAAGAGATTGCCTATCGGCAGCAATGGATTGACGCAGATCAGGTCGAGCGTCTGGCAGCGCCATTGATGAAAAATGGCTATGGCCAGTATCTGCAGCGCATATTAAAAGAGGGTGTTATTCAATGAAGGCCGTACCGCAGAACATCCCTGATGTAATTCTTTTCGAGCCTCGAGTGTTTGGCGATGAGCGTGGTTTTTTCTTCGAAAGTTTCAACCAGAAGCAGTTCGATGAAGCAGTGGGTCGGCATATCGAGTTTGTACAGGATAACCATTCCCGCTCAAGCCAGGGTGTGCTGCGCGGTCTGCATTATCAGCTTGCGCCATACGCGCAGGGTAAACTGGTACGCGTGGTTGAAGGTGAGGTATTCGATGTCGCCGTGGACCTTCGTGAGAGTTCGCCTACCTTCGGTCAGTGGGTGGGTGCGCATTTAAGTGCGGAAAACAAGCACCAGCTTTGGGTGCCGGAAGGGTTTGCCCACGGCTTTGTTGTACTTTCTGAATCGGCTGATTTTTTATACAAGACTACTGATTTCTACGCGCCAAAACATGAGCGCAGTATTCGTTGGGATGATGAAACCCTTGCCATTGACTGGCCTTTAAGCGGTGATGTCAGCGTATCTGAAAAGGATGCAGCAAGCCCGTATTTTGCAGACGTCATCGCAGCTGGTGATGTGTTCAACAAGAGAGACGCATAATGAACGAGCAGCAGCTTGTACTCGTGGTTGGCATGCACCGCTCGGGAACCAGCGCCGTGTGCCAGTTGCTTGAAGCCATGGGCGTGGGCTTTGGGAATAATCTCATGCCTGCTGCCGAGGAAAATCCGCGTGGTTTTCTGGAAGACCTTTCTTTGGTGGCCTTCAACGAGCAGCTGCTTGGGCATGAAATAGGGTGGACACTGATCAACCCGCAATGTAGCCAGCATCACAGCCTGGAATGGAGTAGCGCGGCGACGCATTGGTGGCACAGCTTTCTGGAGGATAACCATGAGAAGGCGATGGTGGCACTCAAGGATCCCCGTATATGCCGTACGCTTTCATACTGGCACCCCATTCTTGGTGCGAGTGCTCGGGTCGTTTTCGTCGTACGCCACCCTTCGGATGTTGCCGGTTCACTGGCAAAGCGTAATGGGTTTGATCGCCAGCTGGGGCTGGCCTTATGGTTTGTATACAACTATGACGCCTACTGCGACGTATGCCGTTTCGGGTATTCGCGTCTCATGGTCGACTACGATCAGTTGATTGATGAGGAAGAGCGTACCGGACAGTCAATTGCCGAATTTTTGGGGCTACCTGCTTCCGGGTTTGACTCCATTGCAGAAAAGGGGCTGCGTAACAATCATCAGCGCGCTTCAGACGAATTTGAGCTATCTCAAGCCTGTGAGGCACTTTATACCGCGCTGTTATCAAATGATGAATCCATTTTGGAACAGCTGGCCAGCTATCATCAGCACCTGTGCGCATCATTTGAGTACATCGATGGCCTCCGATGCGAACGTTACGAGGCGAATTCCCAAAGCGTTTCCAGAAAGCTTGCTGAAACCGTTCATCAGCGCAATATACTTGCTGCTGATTATGCAGAGCTTGAAAACAGCATTGACGAGCGTAATCAACATGTTCTGAGCATCGGTGCAGCACATCAGCAGACTATGGATGAGCTGGTGGCGACCAGGCTGCATCTGGAAAAACAACAGGCATTACTTGATAGCGTTTTAGCTTCTGATAGCTGGAAAATTACCGCGCCCCTCAGGTATCTGGGGAATAGCGGGCGCAGCAATCCATGGGTCAATCTTGTCCGACATGGGATACAGCAGGGCGGTGGTGTCAAGGGCATGGTACGAAAGGCCGTACAACTTTACCGTGTTGAAGGAGTGAGCGGATTAAAGCGAGGCTTTTACAAAATTCGCGCAGGTACCATGCACTCCCCGGTTGAAGGCCCCCTATCAGCTAAGTTCCAGGGCATCGACCGTAACGATTACGCTGCCTGGGTAGAGCATTTCGATACCCTTGATGTTGCCGAGAGACGGCGCATTATGGGGATAATCAATGCGTGGGACGAGTGCCCGACCTTTTCGATTATCATGCCGACCTTTAATCCCGAGCCTGACATGCTGCGGGCGGCCATCGATTCAGTCATCGGCCAGCTTTACCCGCACTGGGAGCTGTGCATTGCTGATGATGCCTCGACCGATCCCGCCATTCGAGACATTCTTGACCATTACGCTCGGGCGGAACCACGCATCAAAGTAGCTTTCCGAGAGGAAAATGGTCATATTTCAGCCAGTTCCAATAGTGCTCTGGCATTGGCCAAAAACGAATGGGTGGCTCTGTTCGATCATGATGACCTGCTGACAGAACACGCGCTTTTTTACATGGCAGAGGCGATTCGTGGTTGTCCTGATGTGAAGCTGCTTTATTCCGATGAAGACAAGGTGGATCAATACGGCCACCGTCAGGCGCCGTATTTCAAACCGGGCTGGAACCGTGACCTTTTATATTCACAGAATTTTATTTGTCATCTGGGGGTATATCAGCGCGACATTATTGAACGCATTGGTGGTTTCAGGCTCGGGCTGGAAGGGTCACAGGACCACGATCTCGCGCTTCGCTTCATTGAGCAGATTGAAGATCATCAGGTTCACCACGTTCCTCGAGTGCTATACCACTGGCGTATGCATGCCGCAAGTACTTCAGCTGGTGGCGAGGCCAAGCCCTACACTGTCAAGGCAGGACTCAAGGCGCTCAATGAGCATTTTCAGCGTACCGGGCGGCGCGGACATGTGGAAGCCACACCGTTTGGCTATCGAGCCCGCTATACATTGCCTGATTCCCCGCCCCTGGTCAGCCTGGTGATTCCTACACGCAATAGCGCTGATCTGGTCAGGATGTGTATTGACAGCATCATGTCAAAAACGAATTATCCGCAATATGAAATTTTGCTGGTAGATAATAATTCCGATGATCCCGAGGCGCTGGCTTATTTCGCCGAGCTTGGCAGGCGTCCGAATATCAAGGTAATTCGGGATGAACAGCCCTTCAATTATTCCGCAATTAATAATGATGCGGTGGCCAGAGCGAGCGGAGAAGTCATTGCGCTGGTCAATAACGATATCGAAGTCATTTCCGAAGACTGGTTGACCGAGATGGTCAGCCTGGCCCTGCAGCCAGGGGTTGGCGCGGTAGGAGCCAAGCTGCTTTATCCGGATGACACAATACAGCATGCTGGTGTTGTGCTGGGCATCGGTGGCGTTGCCGGGCACTCCCATAAGCACTTTCCATGTACTTCGGCGGGCTATCTCAACCGTTTGAATTTGATCAGTAGCTATTCCGCTGTGACGGCGGCCTGCCTGGTGATCAGAAAATCCATTTATGACGATGTCGGTGGGTTGGATGAAGATCATCTGAAAGTTGCTTTCAATGATGTTGATTTCTGCCTGCGTGTTCGTGAGGCCGGGTATCGTAATGTATGGACGCCTTACGCCCAACTTTATCATCACGAGTCGGTCAGCCGGGGTGCAGAAAATACGCCTGAAAAAATGGCACGCTTTAGCTCGGAAGTGACTTATATGAGAGAGCGTTGGGGCGACCTGCTTGACAGGGATTCGGCTTATAATCCGAATTTGTCTTTAATTCATGAAGATTTCAGCCTGTCATGGTCAACGGTTTAACTTCGGGGCAATTTATGAGTGGTTTTGTATTTTTACATATCCCGAAGACTGCGGGAACAAGCTTCAGAACTTCTCTTGAGGTTGAGTTTGGTCGTAGAAGGATATGTTATGACTATTCAAGGGACTCCAGGGTTACATCGAGAATAGTTAAAAAATATCATTATGATCAGCGCGATGAATGTTTGTTTGGCATCAAGTTCAATAAAAAGAAATATTCTTGGCTTGTGGGTCATTTTGAGATATTTCGTTATATATCAATTTTTAAAGCATGCATGTTTTTAACCTTTATTCGTAACCCCTGGGATAGGATGGTGTCCGAGTACGAGCATTTTGTTCGGGATAACGGCTATAAAGGAAGTTTTATTGATGTCATTGGAAGAAGTGACTTTATCAACAGGCAGTCGGTAATGCTGGCAAATGTGCCTCTTCAGGCCATAGGCTTTGTTGGTATTACCGAGTTATATGAAAGTGAGTTGATGTCACTTGAAAGGATATATGGCTTGAGAATTCCGGTCACCAGAGAAAATGTGTCTACTGACAAGTCAAGGGTAAGTTTTAATCGTCTTGATCTCGATAGGCATAAGGCTGAATTTATTGAGTTAAATAAAAAGGATTATGTTCTCTATGACTTGGCAACCCTGCTATCCAGGCAGCGTAGCGAATTGCTTGCCGGTGGCAAGGATGTTGCTCACTGTGCGATATCCAGCTGTGCGTCAGGTGCCATAGAAGGTTGGGCGTGGTTTGAAAATGATAATACGCCCCCAAGGGTGAAGGTATATATAAATAACGTCCATGTGGATACTATTGAATCAGATGTCCACATGCCGGGGCCATCGGTTTTCTTTCCGGAGCGCCGCGTTATAGGGTTTGTATCTAAGGCGGTTTTCAATGAAGATGATAACGTTGAATGCTTTATTGAGCAAAATGGTCAAAAATTGACCAGAGAGTATTTAATAAATAATGAGTATTGAGATATTGTTGGCCGTTTTCAATGGCGAGAAATATCTTGAGTCACAGATCCTTTCTCTGCAAATGCAGGTCTATAAGGACAAGATGCTATGTGTACGTGATGGTGGGTCCTGTGACAGATCATTATCCATTATCAGGGAAGCTTTTCGAAAGGGAGCGCGTTACAGGATTCTGGATTCCTCCGGCAGGGTCTCTGCCAAGGAAAATTTCTCTGAATTATTGAAAAATAGTTCATCTGACTATGTGGCTTTTTGTGATCAGGATGATGTCTGGGATGCTGATAAGTTGACGCTGGAAATGGCCGAAATGCAGCATCTTGAAGCGCTTTATCCAGACAGGCCGATTATTGTGCACTGTGATCTCGAGGTAGTGGACGCTACATTGAATACGCTTTCACCATCCTTTTTTGATAGTCAGTGTCTGCCTCGTGTTCATGGCTCTGTGCTTGATCAGATGGTCCAAAATAATGTGACGGGTTGTACTTTACTGATCAATCGTGCTGCGAGAGATCTGGTACTCCCCATACCACCAGAGGCCATAATGCATGACTGGTGGATCGCGGCAAAAGTACGCTATCACGGTGGTGTAATTGGTTTCGTTGACCGGCCACTGGTCAAGTATCGCCAGCATGGCGCCAATGTCGTTGGCGCCCGGGATATCGATGTATTTTATTATATACGTACCCTTTTCAAGCAGTGGGGGTTTATCAAGCCCTGGTGGGCAATCTATCGGCAAGCGAGGGCGATCGATCCCGACGTCTCGCTGTGGAATATCGTGCAGCGTAAAACAGTACTGACCTTTCGGCGCCTTAAGAAAAGGCCACAGGCTTGAGCCAGAGACTCCATTGGATATGACAGATTCATTACGTGTCGCCTGCATCGTTCCCACTCGCAATGGCGGAGACGATATCAAGGCGCTGCTTGCGTCGCTTGCGATTCAGAAACAGCCATTTGATCTATACATCGTGGATTCCAGTTCCGAGGATGATAGTCGCCTCGCAGCACGTGCTGCTGGTGCAGAGGTGACGGAAATAAATGTTGAGACATTTGACCATGGCGGGACGAGGCAGCGCATGGTCGATACGCTGGAGCAGTATGATATATGCACGTTTCTAACACAGGACGTTGTATTGGCTGACGCCTTGGCTCTTGAGCGTCTTGTGGATGCGTTTGATGACCACCAGGTTGGCGCAGCCTATGGGCGCCAGCTTCCACGAGCTGATGCAACACCTTTTGCGGCATTTCTGAGAGACTTTAATTATCCGGGCGTATCGCGTCGGCAATCGCTGGCCTCCATTCCTTCATTTGGGATGAAAACGGTCTTTATTTCAAATTCCTTTGCTGCCTATCGGCGACAGGCACTTCAGCAGGTAGGAGGATTTCCTGACGGGATTATTCTTGGTGAAGATGCATGGGCAGCTGCGCTACTGGTGCAGGCCGGATGGGTCGTTTCATATGTCGCAAATTCTGAATGTATTCACTCTCATAACTATTCAATCTCGCAGGAATGGCGGCGCTATTTTGACATTGGTGTTTTCCACGGGCGTGCACCCTGGATTCTTGAGCGGTTTGGTACCGCCAGTGGAGAAGGCAAGCGATTTGTTATCGAAGAGCTCAAGTATCTGGGAAAATCAAATAAAGCGTTATGGGCTCTCTCAGTCGTACGGAATGTGGGCAAACTTGTTTTCTACAAGCTCGGTCAACAGGAAAAAAGATTACCCAACTGGCTGAAACGGCGGTTGAGTATGCATCGACGTTTCTGGGACAAGTCCTGAAGAACTTCAACAGTCTAAATGAATAGCGATCACTGCAGGTCAACAGGACTAATGATGGATAATACAGTACATAGCCAGGATGCCATGGAGTGGGCACTGGCCCCAATGCAACAACAGCGTTGGCAGCTGGCTGCCGAACGCTGGGCTACTCTTCGTGCCGCACATGGGCAGGTCGCTGACGTATGGGTACAGGCTGCTATTTGCCATCGCCAACTGGGTGACTGGAATACGGCTGAGGAGCTTTTGACAGAGGCTATTCGGCGCTTTGAAGCCAACCCGAATGCCTGGCTTGAACTGGTAGCGCTCTATCGTGCCAAGGGAGCCAACGAGCAGGCACGCACATATCTGAATAAAACGCTTGAGCGCTTTCCGCATCAGTTGGCAGTAATGATGTCAGCAGCGGAGCAGGCGATGCTGGATGATGCTTTCGATGAAGCCGATGCGCTCAATGCGCGGACGCGAGACCTTTATAGTAATGAAGCCTCTGCGTGGTGTCAGTATGCCGAAATTTCCATGAGGCGTATGGCTTGGTCGCAAGCGCTGCTCCGCTGGGCTGAGGTGCGTGCGCGTTTTCCTGATATGCCGGCTGGCTATGAGCGCGCTGCTGAAGCGGCGGAGGCGCAGGGCCATGTGAAACAGGCGCGAAGGCTCAAGCTTGCCAGAGAATACGGACTTGAATGGTTGGCAAGCTTTGACCGCCCTGACCTGGCCAGCGATCATATTGCCCCACCGCGACGACGCAATGCGGCCCAGTTTGTTGAGCTTGTATGGGTCAAGGCCTGCTTTAATCTCAAGTCGGAAGCCAGCCAGAATTCGCTCCGTTACTTTTGGTGGGTGCTGGACCCGCTGCTTTATATGAGCGTGTTTTATCTGGTATTTGGAGTAATGCTGCACCGAGGCGGTGGAGGGGATTTCATCGTTTATCTGTTGACCGGGCTGGTTCCCTTTCAATGGTTCGCAAAAACGGTACAGCAATCTTCCAATGCCATTTTTGCAGGACGAGGGTTGATGAACCAGGTGCATATTTCCCCCTTGTTCTTTCCGCTGGTGGGTATTATGCAAAATGCTGGCAAACAAATGCCGGTATTTTTACTCTTGATTGGTTTTTTGATTTTTTATGGGCTGCACCCTACCTGGCACTGGATTGCATTGTTACCCATTATCGTCCTCCAGTTAGTGTTGATGTCGGTTATAGGTTGCTTTCTGGCTTTGTTGGTGCCTTTTGCTCGTGATTTAAACAACCTTATTCCGACCGGAATTCAATTCATGCTGTTTTGTAGCGGCGTCTTTTATACCGTTGATACTATCCCTGAAAAGTGGCAAACGCTGTTTTTTTCCAACCCGATGGCTAGTCTGTTATATCAATATCGTCTAGTGCTGATGGATAGGCAATGGCCGGACTGGTCTGGCATGGGGTGGATATTGCTGGGCTGTAGCATAGGCGGCATTGCCCTTTCGTGGTTTTACAAACGGGTTGAAAGTGACTTGCCAAGGGTGGTGGGACAATGAATGGAGCACCTGCTGGGAGTGAAGTTATTATTTCCCTGAAGGACGTGGGGGTGCGTTATCGCCAGCAGGGTGGGCGCTTTAAAAAACCAGGGTATTACCAGGCGTTTGAGGGGCTGAACCTTGATATTTATCGTGGGGAAACCCTGGGCATCATAGGGCGGAACGGCGCAGGAAAGTCAACACTGCTTCGTTTGATAGCCGGCATTATAAAGCCCGATACCGGAAGGTTTATAAATCATGGTGTGACTGTATCACTGTTATCACTTGCTGCAGGGTTTGATGCTGATCTGTCAGGGGTAGATAACGCCATTATCAGTGGCATGCTACTGGGATACCGGCGTCAGCAGATTGTGGCGCGACTGAATGATATTCGAGAATTTTCAGAGCTGGGTTCTTTCATGGATCAACCGGTGAAGACCTATTCTTCGGGAATGCGCTCGCGCCTTGGTTTTGCGGTCGCCATGTACATGACACCTGACGTGTTATTGCTTGATGAAATATTGAGTGTCGGGGATGCCGACTTCAAAAAAAAGGCGGAGGCCGAAATGATGAAAAAGCTCCATTCAGATCAGACCGTGCTACTGGTTTCTCATTCAGAGGAACAGGTAAATCGAGTTTGCGATCGAAAAATAGAGCTGACCTCATCCTCTCTTACCTGACGGCAGCAGGCCAGTGACATGATTACCGAATACGATAAACAGTGATTCAATGGTTATTAAAACAATCTCAGGGTTTGCACCTTATTCACACCTGGCGGCCAGGCTGGCCGATGTCGCTGCCATTATCCTGGCCGGGTTTGCTGCCTACGCTATTCGCTTCGGAGTCTCGGGGCCGATTGATGAGCGCTACCTGTGGATGATGCTTTTCTCGACGCTATCGGGAATGATCATTTTTTCGGCCAGTGGTGTATACCGCTCGTGGCGCGGTGCTGTCCGCGTAGAGCTGGTGGTGCGTATCGGTCATGGTTTCATGATTCTGGGCGCGATCATCTTTACCTATCTTTACCTCTCTAAAACAGGTATCCGGTTTTCACGTTTGTGGTTGATGTACTGGTTATTGATGGCCTTTGTGTTATCTGTGGGCATACGCACGTTGGCTTATCCGGCGCTCAATCGCCTGCGTCGTTATGGCAAAAACCGGAAACAAATTATTCTGGTAGGTGATATTGAGTCATGCCGTACTGCAGTACACGCGATGCGTAATAACCCGTCGGTAGGCTTCGACATCGCCCGGATACGTCTGATGGATACGGCATCGGGCCATGAAACCCTGGGAATAGCCGACTGCCGGCCCTTTGATCCGGCAGTCGATGACAACATGCAGGCCGACGAAATATGGATCTGCTTGCCCTTATCCCGTGGGGCGGTCGTGGAAGAGGTCATGTCCGTGCTGAGTTATTGCGTTGCCAACGTACGCTATATGCCTGACATGCAGGGATTACGGTTGTTGAATCACAATATTTCAACAGTGGGCGGGCTTTATCTCTTGGATATGTCGTGTAGTCCCATGAGTGATTCAGCTCAGTTTTTCAAACTGCTGGAAGACAGGTTGCTGGCGGTAATGGCCTTGTTGCTCTGCTCACCGCTGTTTTTGAGTCTGGCGATTGCAGTGAAATTAACGTCAAAAGGGCCGGTGTTTTATCGCCAACAGCGTATGAGCTGGAACGGTAAAGCGTTCGACATGCTCAAGTTTCGCAGTATGGTCACTACTGCAGAACAGGATGGTGTTACCTGGGGCCAGGCCAGACATAAACAAATGACCCCGATAGGGCGCTGGCTCCGTCGAACGAGCCTGGATGAGTTGCCCCAGTTCATTAATGTTTTGAAAGGTGATATGTCGATAGTAGGGCCGCGCCCTGAGCGCATCCTGTTCGTCGATCAGTTCAAAAGTGAAATTCCTGGCTACATGCAAAAACACATGATGAAAGCAGGTATTACCGGTTGGGCGCAAGTCAACGGCTGGCGAGGGGATACGAACCTCAAAAAGCGTATTGAGTTTGATCTTTGGTATATAGAAAACTGGTCATTACTGCTTGATATTAAAATAATATTTATGACGGTATATAAATTAAAATCAAGTAATGATGCAGTTTAAGGTGGTTTAAATGATCGATATCGAGAATATATCCATTGAGTTTGTGATAGCAGGTGAACCCAACTCAGGTTTTTTGTCCCAAATTGCATTTTTTAAAAAAGCTGTTGATAACTGTTTTGACAGGCATGCTCAATCCCATGTTGTTGCTTATCTGGGTACTTTAAATGAGCAGGAAAAAAAACTGGGAAAATGGCAATCATTTCTTGAAGATGTTGATGTAAGGTTTGTGGATAGTAATCTGGTAAGAAAGGAGGGTTATTTCGCCCAGGCAAAGGCAAGGTTTGAACACGCTGAATCTTCAAATGCTGATATATGTATTTTATGTGATGCTGATACCATTCCATTGGGGAGCCTGGATTATGTATTTGAGAAACTAACAGATACTCATCCTGTTGCCGGTGTTATTGCACACTTTCCTCCACCAAATCTTTTTAATAAAGGTCTACCAGGTTTTATGGCGCTAGGTAATAGGATGCTTGGTATGCGATTACAAACACCCTATGATTTTTCCCTGCTAGACCATGGCGGCGAACAGGATTACATTTTTAAAGCTCCTTTTTATATTAATCATGGATTTATTGCATTCGTGCGTGAGTCATTAAAGAAATTCTACCCAACATACTTTGATATAAGAAAAAGGCTGTCATCAGAATTTGGTATGACTGATTTTGCGGGGCAGGTGGCAATGCCACTTGCCTTAAAATCCATGAACATGGATGGGATTTCCCTGCCAATGAGGTATAATTTTCCCAATGATTCGAAGGCGTTTATATTATACCCGGATGAGTTTGATAATATAGTTTTCTTGCACTACCTGCGAGAAAATAATTACAAGCGAAGAGAAGTTTTTTCAACTCCTGAAAGTTTCAATTTTTTCATGGAGAAAAAACTAGACAAGGATGACGTCGATAACTTTACACAACAAGCCTTTTTAAGGGTTACTCGCGGCAAGGGCTATCCCTTTTAGGGTGATTTTAAATCAACATGGCTGGATGTTTTATGAATAGATTTGTTATTGCCTGTCATGGGTGGAGTGCAAGTAATTATGTTTCATACGTGCTCAATCAACATCCTTCCATAAGTTGTGCGCATAGTTCAGCTGCTATACTTTCCAATGACAAGTCCATTTTTGATGGTGATGGACTAAAAAAAAGCATACCTGCCTTGAGATCCGGATACCTCAAGCGAATATCAGAATCGATAGACTGCAGGTATGATGCTCTGGAAAAGGAGGTTGGCACCATTGAATCAGGTAGTAACTGCTTTTTAGGTACTGTACATACCTATAGAATGCGGGATCTTCCAGAGCAGTTAATAAATCACGAGATAAAATATATTTATCCGGTATGGAATCTGGTTCGTAATCCCTTTGATCTGGTTATATCAGGTTACGGGCAGTTTCTTGATCTGTTTCAGATCGATATCAATGAATATGCCTGGTCCCTGAATAAGCTTGTCAGAGTCGAGGGGGCTATTCAGGCAGTTGAAAAGGCTGCTTCATTGGGGGGGAAGGCACCCGGAGATTATCAGATTATCTGCTTTGCATCAGCATGTGCTGTACTAGGAAGTCTCGAACTTGATATAAAGGCAATAAATGAAATAAGTGGCAATGGAAAGATTCCATTCGATTACAGAGGGATTATCAGAATGGAGGATATAATAGGTAACGATAATGGTTTTTCTGAGTTTATATCCGATCTTTCAGGCGGCAATATATTTTCAACTGAAGAATACAGGAAGAAAATCAGGGGTATAGGGAAAATAAACCGACACCACCGTAGTGCTCCAGATGGTAGTGCAAAACGTTGGGAGCAGCTTTCAATATGGCAAAAAGAGTTGTTTATATACTTCTTCTCCCATTTTGAATTGCGCGGTTTTTATGAAAGCATAGGTTATGATTTTAGTTTCCTTGATGCTGGAGCATAATCATGAAAAAAAACTTCCTGGAAGAGCAGGGATACAGTGGTCACAAGGTAATTGTTTTTGGTACGGGTCAAATAGCTGAAATAGCCAGATTTTATCTGGATAATTTCAGTGATAATGACGTGATTGGGTATACGGTTAATAGGGAATTCATAAGGGAATCATTCAAGGACAATCTTCCTGTTATTCCTTGGGAAAATATTGAACTGAACTATAGTACAGAAGATTATCGGCTTTTTTGTCCTGTGTCATTCAAGAATGTCAACAAAAACAGGAAGAGAGTTTATCTGGAGGGTAAGGAAAAGGGATACGGTTTTGTTTCCTTTATACATCCGGATGCGCGCTACTATAATACATTTGTTGGTGAAAACTGCTTTATTTTTGAAGATAACGTAATTCAGCCTTATACAAGAATTGGTGATAATTGTATTTTGTGGAGTGGAAACCATATTGGGCATCACTCTATTATTGGAGATCATTGCTTTGTGGCGTCTCATGTTGTCATATCTGGTGCTGTAAATATTGGTGAAAGTTGTTTTTTTGGGGTCAATTCTACAGTGGTTGACAATGTCAATATCGGTGAAAGCTGCGTTATAGGCGCTGCTGCACTGGTCACCAAAAGTCTCCCTGCCAATTCAATGGTAGCCGCTCCAAAGTCAAGATACTTTGATGAGTACAAAGGGAAACTGGGTGGAGACTGAACATGAGTTCTAATTTTAGAGGCTGGTCTAGGCGTGGAGTTTTAATTTCACCTGAATCCTTGGATTCTGCCTGGTCTGGCCATTGCCAGATGCCTACTCCATTGTTGTTGGAAAATGGCCTGCTTCGTATTTTCTTTTGTAGTCGAGACAGAAGAAATGAATCACACATACTCTGGGCTGACGTTGAAAATTCGCCGCCGTGGAGAATGGTTCGCATGGCTCCTGAACCTGTGTTGTCTCCCAGCGGCCCAGGCCTTTTCGATGCTGCGGGGGTGATGCCTTCATCGATCGTCAGATGGAAAAACCGACTATTGATGTACACGATAGGTTGGACCGTCCGCACTGATGTTCCCTATCATAATGCTATTGGTTTATGTGAAAGTTTTGATGGCGGCCTGACCTGGGAGCGTTCATTTTCTGGCCCTGTTATTTCCCAAGGGAAAAATGAACCCTTTTTTTGTGGCACATCTGAAGTAGTAGTATCAGATGGCAAACTCGATATGTATTACATGAGTGCTACGGAATGGAGAACAATTCAGGGTAAATCTGAACCTCGTTACAATATCAGGCACTCGGTTTCCCGGGATGGCGTTGAATGGCGCAAGGATAATCCTGTAGTTGTTGATTATAAAAACAATAATGAAGGTGGTATTGCGCGCGCCACTTTAATGAGTTACCAAAAAAATACAGAATTAATGTTTTACTGCCATCGTGGTATCGATGGTTATAGATCAGGTCGGCAGACCTCATACAAGATTGGATATTCTTCTCGCATTGGCGAAAATCCATGGGTAAGAAATGAATCAAAATCTGTTTTTGTGACGTCCCCAGGTTCAGCTGACTTCGACTCGGAAATGGAATGCTATCCGTTTGTGTATGGGTCAGACGACAGCTTTTTCATGTTTTATAATGGGAATTTTTTTGGAAAAAGCGGTATTGGCTGGGCTGAAATGGAGTAATTGATAATGGAAAACTACATACCGTGTGATATAGGTTTCGTTGAAAGGAAAAATATCGATTTTTCACTTTTTAATGTGTTGCTTGAAAAATCGATATCCAACAATAGGGTATCGAATTTTGGACCTGTTAGTAAGGAACTCGAATCCGAGCTTTCCCTGCTCAACGGTATTGATTCCTTGCAAAGCAACTTTAAGGCGATTTGTGGTTCCAGCGCTACTCTACTTATATCTGCAGTAGCCGCAGCACTCGATAACCGGTATCAAACATCACTTCGATGGGCAGTATGTGATTTTGGTTTTTTTACCAATTTTACAGGTCCCGTCAAGACAGCCAGTAAAGTGAAATGTAATTCGGCCGGTATGCTGGATATTGATCAGCTTGCGCTACTGCCAGATGACTCTTTTGATGTCGTGATGGTGACCAATGTTTTTGGCTGGCATGATGATTTTGAAGATTATTTCCGTTTTTGTCGTCAGAAAAACAAAATTTTGATAGTCGATAATGCCGCAGGTTTTGGATCTCTAGCGAACAGGCACATGAATTCGGAGCCTGGTCTAGCACCTGAATGGATAGAGATTGTAAGCCTTCATCACACCAAGCCATGGGGGTTTGGTGAGGGAGGCGTAGCCTTTGCGGATTCAGAGCTTGTTAAATATATTGCAGCCGCACTCAATTTCGGAATTTCACCTGAAATTGTTCTCGAGGATTCCCGCTGGGTCAGCAATGGAAAAATGAGTGAAGTTGCGGCTGCAGCAATCATGTGTCGAGTACGGGATCGCCAGAATTGGGTAAGTCAGTACCGTGATCAAACACACAGAATAATGAATCTGGCTTGCAAGGCTGGTCTGGTGCCACTGTCGAACGATCTCCCTTCGAGACATGTTGTTGGGCAAATCGGTTTTTTATCGAAACGTCCTGTCAGCCGTCATGAAATAGATGCTTCTATTCTCCCCTTGGAAAAGTATTACAGACCTACTGTCGGATTTGGCTCTGGTGCTATGAATATTTATAATCATATGATAAATATTCCTACTCATGCCAGCATGAGTTTTTTCAGTGACGAAACCATAATAAATGAGCTTAAGTGCCTTCTCTAGGAAGCCATGCATGAAGAAAATCGCTGTAATGCAGCCTTATCTTTTTCCTTATCTTGGGTATTTTCAGCTTGCCAATCATGTCGATGAATTTTGGATTTACGATTGTGTTCAATATATTCGTCGTGGATGGATGAACAGGAACTATGTTCAGGGGGGAAGCGAAAATCGCAGGCTGTTTACTATTTCTGTTAATAAAGGCCACCGCGAAGATAGAATAAATAATAAATTCCTTGCTGATCCTTTTGAAGAAGACTTTGTTAAATTGATTAGGCTGGTCGAAAGTGAGTATCGTTTGTTCGAGTTCAAGGATGTTGCCGTTTCTCTGATAGAGGACGTTGCGTCTTTTGCATCCGGTAATCGCGATTTTGTCGATGTTACAATGTATTCCCTGGAAAAATTATTTAATATTCTTGCAATTGATACAAATATAAGTCGCACATCAACTCTTCCCATAGGTAAGCATGAAAGAGGTCAGGAAAGAATTGTAAGTGTATGTGAGGAGGTGGGGGCGGAGTGTTATATAAATCCTGCCGGTGGTCGGAGTCTCTACGATAATAATTTATTTGCATCAAAGATGATACGTCTTGGTTTTATGCATGCAAATTCACTTTCCTATCTTGAAAGGGATAATTTTTCCAGGTGTTTCCTCCCTCTTTCCATTCTTGATTTTCTAGCCAGAATCCCTCCAGAAGATTATCCTCTCTTTTTGGAGTCAGCCAAAATTGAATTTTGATCAGGGCACTTTATTTCATGTCAACAGTATTTATGTTCTAAATGCGGTCCAATGGACTGGCGTCTTCAGATAGCCATTTCTGGCTTTCTTGTTTTTAAAAAAGTGGTGACGCAAACGATTTATACGTTTGCCGATCAAGCCATTTGATTAGCTTTTCTGATCCCTGAAAATCCCAGCTCCAGCGCTGAAGTGTATATTTTTCATAGGTCCAATATGTGGAGCGGTTAGATATCCAGTCTAAAAGTGTTAGAGTCATGTCTTAGGAAAAGGTCTTCGGTCAGTAAGACTTGGTGAAAAATAGAACAAAATTTTCAGGGGAATGATTTTGACTCAGTGTCCACTGGTAGTTGACCTGGATGGAACCCTTGTCAACACTGACATGCTGCACGAATATGCCCTTCGGTTATTGAAAGACAGTCCCCTTGACGTGATACGTATCCCGGTCTGGCTATCCCAGGGGAAGGCTGTGCTCAAGCAGCAACTGGCATCCCGTACCGATTTTGACCCGGCCACACTCCCTTATAATAAAGAGCTTATCGAGTGGCTGGAGCAACAGCATGCCATGGGCCGCCCTCTGGTGTTGTGTACGGCCTCGGATACTCGCATTGCACATGCCATTGCCGAGCATCTTGGTTTTTTTGACGAAGTGATTGCAAGTGATGGCCTTAAGAACATGGCTGGTCATAACAAGGCAGCGACTCTTCAGGCGCGTTACGGCCATCAAGGTTTTGACTACGTCGGTAATGCCTCACCTGACTTGCTGGTCTGGAAAGAGGCCCGCAGGGCGATCGTCGTGAATGCTTCCGACAGGCTTGCAAGTCAGGCAGAGGCATGTGTTCAGGTAGAAAAGCGTTTCCTGCGCCAGCCGCGAGGGATATCTGCGTGGCGACGTACCCTGCGGATTCATCAATGGCTTAAAAACCTGCTTATTTTCGCTCCGCTTCTGGCGGGACACCTGTTGACGGATGCAGGCGCCTGGCTTTCATCAGCCCTGGCCTTTATTGCCTTTAGCCTGTGTGCTTCCGTTGTTTACATTGCCAATGATCTATTGGATCTGGAAAGTGACCGTCTACACCCACGGAAATGCAAGCGACCCTTTGCTGCTGGCGTCGTGCCTGCATGGATGGGTGTTGTTATTGCACCATTACTGCTTCTTGTAAGTGTTGCCATTGGTAGCCTGGTCAAAGGCGACTATTTTCTGTCATGGCTTGCCTTCTATTTTGCCCTGACCTGCACATATTCCTTTCTGTTGAAACGTCTGGTGTTACTGGATTGCCTGACCCTTGCGATGCTGTATACCCTGCGAATCATTGCGGGAGCTGCCGCCGTGGGCAATATATTGTCCTTCTGGCTATTGGCTTTTTCCGTATTCGTCTTTTTGTCATTGGCTTTTGTAAAGCGATACGCCGAGCTTGAAGTCAATATTCTTGGTGGCAACAGCAAGCTTCATGGTCGTGGCTATCACACCAGCGATGCTTCGCTTATCCAGACAATGGGAATAGTGTCCGGTTACTCCTCGGCACTCGTTCTGGCCCTTTATTTAAACAGTGACGCCGTTTTACGGCTTTATGAATCACCCCGAGTTATCTGGGCGGCGGTACCCCTGTTACTGTTCTGGATCAGTTGGATGTGGATGCAGGCGCACCGCGGCAATATGCACGATGACCCGCTGGTATTTGCCGTCAAGGATAGAACCAGCCTGATAACGGGAGCATGCTTCTGCGGCGTGCTGGCCGTAGGTGCGATGGGGGTGCCATGGTAGAGGTTACTTCCTGGGGGCGCTTGACGCGTCATCAGCACAGGGTCATTCCTGTGACGGATCGGAATCAGCCGGGGCTCTCTGCAGCGCCAGGATCATCCATCGCCCACGGGATGGGCCGCAGTTATGGGGATGTCTGTCTCAATGGTGGCGGTGCGATCTGGCAAATGAGGGGGCTTGATCGGCTGATATCATTTGATCAGGGATCGGGGCGTCTACGCTGTGAAGCTGGTGTGTTACTGCAGGATATCCAGCGACTCATGATTCCACGAGGGTGGATGTTGCCCGTCACCCCGGGAACGCAGATTGTCACAGTGGGTGGTGCCATCGCCAATGATGTCCATGGCAAAAATCATCATGTCGTGGGTTCCTTTGGCGACTGTGTGACCAGACTCTGTCTGCATCGCACTTCCGGCGAGGTTATCGAGTGCGGGCCGGAACTTGAGCAAGACTGGTTCGCTGCCACCGTAGGAGGGATCGGCCTGACGGGGGTCATCACGGAGGTTGAGCTGCAGCTGCGCGCCACTCGCGGGCCGTGGCTTTCCACTGAAACCATACCCTACGACAGTCTCGATGAATTTTTTGCCTTGGCAGACGACTCGGAGTCGGGATGGGAACACACCGTATCCTGGATCGACTGCCTCGCAAAACAGGGGCGCGGTATTTTCATGCGAGGTAACCATGTGGGCGAGCAGGATATGCCACTGCCTCGTGCTCGCTCTCGTTCCGTGCCCGTGACGCCACCGGTTTCCGTGATCAACCGGCTCACCCTGCCGCCGATGAACTGGAGCTATTATCAGCTTCAGAAACGTCGACGTGGCACAGGGACGGCTCATTACGAATCCTTTTTTTACCCTCTTGATAACCTGCACGACTGGAACCGGCTTTATGGGCCCCGCGGGTTTTATCAATATCAGTGTGTTTTGCCGCGTGAGTCTGGTGAGTCCGGAATTGCCGCGATGCTGAGCGCCATTTCCCGCTCGGGTGAGGGGTCATTTCTTGCAGTATTGAAAACCTTTGGTAATCGTGAGGCTTTGGGCATGCTTAGCTTTCCGCGGCCGGGCGTCACTCTTGCACTGGATTTCCCCAACCATGGTCATCAGACATTGAAACTGTTTGAGGCACTGGATTCGATTGTTGCAGAAGCGGGGGGGCGACTCTATCCGGCCAAGGATGCCCGTATGCCTCGTCATCTGTTCGAAGCGGGTTATCCTGGCCTTGATAACTTTATTTCCTTTCGTGATCCGGGCATCAGTTCCGAAATGTCACGCCGTCTAATGGGCAGTTAATGTGAATACCTATCAACGTATTGTTATTGTCGGTGCGACATCGGCCATTGCCGAACATTGCGCGCGTCTATGGGTTACCCGCTCGCCGGACGAGCTGGTGCTTGTCGGCAGGCATCAGGAAAAAACCGAAGCAGTGGCAGCAGACCTTCGCACCAGAGCGCCGGGAGTTTCAATCAGTGTGCGGATGGCTGATTTTCAGTCACCAGGCAATATACAGCAACTTGTAGACGAGTTGACGACAAGGCGGGCCGTGGATCTGGTGTTGATCGCGCATGGGTCATTACCGGATCAGGGCATGTGTCAGGCTGATCTGTCACTTGCCAATGAAGCGCTGGACATCAATGCCATCTCCCCGGTGCTGTTTGCCGAAGCTTTCTCGGGAGCTATGGAGCGCGTGGGGCAGGGCTGCATTGCCATTATCGGTTCGGTAGCCGGGGATCGTGGGCGTAAGTCGAATTATATATATGGCGCTGCCAAAGGGCTGGTGGAACGTTACGCCCAGGGGCTGGATCATCGCCTTGGTGCAACGAAGGTGAGAGTAGCGCTGATCAAGCCCGGCCCCACGGATACGCCCATGACCGCCCATCTCAAGAACAGCGGTCCGGCTCTGGCCAGTGTTGAGGAAGTAGCACAATGTATCGTGAAGGGCGTGGATAAGCGTAAACCTGTAATTTATGCCCCTGGTAAATGGAATATTATTATGCTTGTGATAAAGCTTTTGCCTCGGTTTGTATTTAATAAGGTTAATATATAGGTTTTCGATATGAACGATCGTCGGGTGATTTTTTTATTTTTACCATTTATTTTGGGTGTTTCTTTTCTTTTTTTAAAAGGCCTGGGTGATTTTGACTCTTTTGGACAAATGCTTTGGGCTGAAGATGGGAAAATTTTTTTAATGCAAGCCTCCGAGTTTGGATGGCAATCCATTTTCAAACCTCATGCTGGATATATGCACCTTTATCCCAGGCTGATTTCTTATGTTGCCAGTTTTTTTAATTTTGAATTAAGGCCATTGATATCATCGCTCGGATGGTTTTTTTCTTATTTTTTTATGGTTTATTCTATTGTTTTTTTTATGATGTTACGGGGGGTGAAGGCTCCTCTTATATATTTAGCAATATTCCTTGTTACAGTCCAGCCAAACGATAACGAGGTTTTTTTCAATATAACAAATTCGCAATGGATGCTGGGCGCCAGTCTTTTTTTGCTGGTTTTTTCTAATTTCAAGCCAAGGCATGGTTTGATAGTTTTCTTTCTGGTTTTTTCTCTGTCTCTAACGGGGCCATTTTCAATAATTTGCATGCTTCCTTTAATTATTTTTTGTTTTTTGGAAAAAAATTGGTTTCGTGTCAAGTGTGCTCTTGTTCCAATTGTTCTTGGCGCATTGGTGCAGTGTTTTTTCCTATTAAGTTCTGGGCGCGGTGCAGATAAAACCATTAATACTGATCCGGGACAGTGGTTGCTGGCATTTTCGAGAATTAACTTTTTTGGCGATATATCGTTTCCAATGGTGGTAGTGGTTTCTTTTTTTTGGTTTTGTTTTTTGTTTTTTGTTGTAAAGAGAAGGTATTACAGAAGGGTCGACAGCTCTATATTCTTGGTTTTTTGTGGAGTTTTGATGGTTGTTGCCAGCCTTTGGTCAAGCAAGGATTTTCCCACACAGATTTCACCTGTAGGGACGGGAAGTCGATATTCATGGATCCCTTACGCTTTATATTTTATCGCAGCTATTTCTGTTGTAAATACAGGTATCCTGGGCAGAGCCTTTATGGTTTGCATGCTCACGATATGTTTTTCAGGTTTCAAGAAGGTTGAAAGATATAATCTTAATTTCTCCGATTATGCAAATATGTCCAAAGTCACCAATACAATAATTCCTATAAACCCTGTGTGGGGAAAATATCCCGGATGGTATATCGCTGACTCTGTTCGTGAGGATGAGGACCATAAATCAATAAGCTTGGATATTGATTTAAAAGATATGGCTGCTCACAATATTGAGGTGGTTCGAGGTGGTGAGTTTAACTCGTTGAGCAATGATCCTTTTATGATGTTCGGGCGCAGTATCAGCTGCCATGACTATGAAAGTGTAGGTGTGGAGTTGAAGGTCTACCGGGATCAGGCTGGGTGGAGCCAGCTTTTCTGGAAAACAGATAAAGCAGAATTTACTGAAAGTAATTCCTTGAGAAGGTGGTATCCAAAAGGATATTCATTACAGCAGTATGCATTTAATAATAATGGCGGTCACTTCAATTTACGATTTGATCCCATGGAGCACAAGGGGCATGGGGCGATTGAAAGCGCTTCTGTAATATGTGTTGGAAGCTTACTTTCCAATTGAGGGTGTAGCAAGTGATCATAAATAACAATAGTAGAATGGTGTCAAGATTTATATGGATGTTGGTTTTTATAACTCTTGTACTTGCCTGGGTTCCTTTTTTTCCTGGTATGCCTGTAGTCGGTCTTGATCCTTCTTGGGCATTGGGAATGAATCAAGCCGTGGCTCAGAGCCTCGTATTTGGTCAGAATATCGTTTTCACTTACGGACCTTACGCATCTATAAAAACGCATCTTTATCATCCTGTAACCGATGGTTTGATGCTAGGGGGATCATTATATTTTACGCTAATGCTTTTTTTGGCTCTTTACGTAAACCTGAAAAAGCGGGCTATTACTGGCGGCGTGATCATGCTGCTTTTATTTGCAGGGTGCTTTTATTCCAGTGATGGAATGATGTTCTTTTATACGCTGTTAGCGGGTCTATCCGTTCGTGAAGTGGCTGGTGAAAGGGCCTTAGGTGATAGAGCAAGGCAAGTACACTACCTTCTGGTAGCTTCCCTATTTACGGCATTTGGCTTGCTCCCATTGGTGAAGGGCTCCTACCTGATCGGATGTCTTGCAGTTTCTTTGCTGAGTTTCATATTTTGCGCTCTTAAAAGAGATTTTCTATTGGCCGGGATTGTGCTGGTCTTGCCAGTGCTGGCAATGGTTATATTCTGGACGATTGCCGGCCAGCCATTATCGGCGTTGCCTGATTACTTTCAGGCAATGCTGCCTATCATTACCGGGTATACCGAGGCAATGTCTCAGCCTGGTAATATAATCGAGCCTGTCACCTATATACTTGCCGGCATTGCTGTGGTGCTGTTTGCAGCACTGGAAGCGAAAAGAACCTGGTGTGAGCGTTCGTTTGCAGCACTGCTGTTTGCCTTGATACTGTTTCTGGCTTTCAAGGCCGGGTTTGTTCGTCATGATGCTCATGCAACTACTGCAGCGTGTGTATTATTACTGTGTGCTGGTTGGATAGCTGCTACTTCTTTAAGTAAACGAATCTGGTGTGTCGCCGTGCTGGTATTTTTGGCCGGTGCCTATATTGCTTCACATTATGGCGCTTCACCCTTTCAGATATATAAACGGCAGGCCCATGATAATTACATCAAGGCCGTCAAAGGGTTGGCGTATCGTTTTTCTGATCCTGATTTCTTTAATGAAAGGTATGATGAAAAAATAAACGATTTAAAGGAGATGGCAGGCTTTCCGCAGCTTGCAGGCACGACCGATATTTATTCATTTGACCAGGCTGAACTGATTGCTTCAGGCAATCACTGGGCTCCACGGCCAGTACTGCAAAGCTATTCGGCGTATACCCCCGAGCTTCTGGCGTTGAATCGCAACTATCTGCTGGGAGATGATGCGCCGGATAATATTTTATTCAGGATTCAGCCCATTGATAGCAGGCTTCCCTCGCTGGCGGATGGGGCTAGCTGGCCCGTGCTGCTTACTCGTTATGCGCCTGTTAGTTTTGATAATAACACTTTGTTATTAAATAAAAAATCGGCACCGTTTGATAGCCGGCTAGTTGAAGTTGGCAGCGCCGAAGTCAAGCTTGGGCAGCCTATACCTGTACCCGAGGACGCGCTATTTGCGACTGTCGATGTCAGCAAGACCTGGAAGGGCCGGCTGGCCAATACGTTTTTCAAGTCAAGTGAAGTTGATATTCGGCTAAACAAAATAGATGGCAGTGTCAAAAATTACCGGTTTATACCAGGGATGGGAAAAACGCCTTTTTTGATCTCGCAGGATATTGAGAACACGCTTGATTTTGGACTGCTCTATACAGGAATGAGGCTATCTGAAAGTCACAAAGGTGTTACCTCCTTTTCCATTATGCCTAAACAGCATGTCAGTTTCTGGAAACCGGATGTTACCGTTCATTTTTTCTCGCTCAAGGTACCTACGGATAAAAGCCTGATAACTGTCTATGCCTTTTCAGAGCCTGAGGTGCGGACTTTATCAGATGTGGCGAATATAAAGGCGTGTGAAGGGGGCATGGATGATATAGATGGAAAGCAACCCGAGAATTTTTCATCCATTGACTCCGATCTGCTGGGTGCGACGGGATGGTTGACGGTTTCTTCGTCGAAGGGTCAGCTCGCTGATGACATTTATATAACGCTGACACCTGAAAACGGACAGATGTTGTTATTGGCTACAAAACCCATGCGCCGCCCGGATGTGGGCCTGCACTTTTCCAATCCCTTGCTGGCGCAGGCCGGTTTCAGGCTGGCAGGCCGAATCGATCATCTGCATGGGCACTATACTCTAGGGCTTGCATATCGCTACCAGGGGAATCTGGTGACATGTTCGCAATACAACATTCCTGTTGATTTAAATTCCAATGGTTAAGTACTTAAAATGAATACGCAAAAAATAATACTTCCCGGTGGTGCCGGTCTGGTGGGGCAGAACCTTGTTGCACGACTCAAGGACAAGGGGTACAGCAATATAGTAGTGCTTGATAAGCATCAGGCTAATCTCAGGGTTCTTCAACAGGTACAGCCCGATATTGTTGCTGAATATGCGGATCTGGCCCGGCCCGGCAAATGGCAGGCTCACTTTGAGGGGGCTGATATTGTTGTAATGCTGCAGGCTCAGATCGGGGGGAACACGTATCAGGAATTTGTGGATAACAATGTATCTTCTACCGAACTGGTGCTTGATGCCATCAAGGCTCAGCCGTCGCAGCCATATCTCGTGCATATCAGCTCCTCCGTGGTTGAGTCGGTGGCAGATGACTTTTATACACGCAGTAAAACGGATCAGGAGCAGATGGTTCTGGAGAGTGGCATTTCCTGCCCGATTCTGAGGCCTACCCTGATGTTTGGATGGTTTGATCGCAAGCACCTGGGCTGGCTTTCCCGGTTCATGAAGAAAGTGCCGGTTTTTCCTGTACCCGGACATGGCCGTTATATGAGGCAGCCACTTTATGCTGGTGATTTCTGTGATGTCATCATCAGCTGTATCGAAAATCGTATTAATGACGGTATTTATAATATTACGGGACACGAACGGATTGATTACATCGATATCATTCGTGAAATAAAACGAGCTACTGGCGCAAAAGCTCTGATTGTGAAAATACCGTATTTTCTTTTTTATGCCTTGTTGCGCATATGGTCTGTTTTCGACAAGAATCCTCCTTTTACCACGCAACAACTCGAGGCATTGACTGCCAGAGACGAGTTTGAAGTCATGGACTGGCCAGGCACTTTTGGTGTAAAGGCCACCCCCTTTCGGCAGGCCGTGCAGGAAACGTTCAACGATGACCGCTACAGCAATATTACTCTGGAGTTTTAATGGTGGCTGATAAACAACAACGGATTGCTGTGCTGGGTGCGGGCCCCATGGGACTGGCCGTGGCATATCAACTGGCACTGGATGGGTATCGTCCGGTGGTCTTTGAAGCTGATGACCGAGTGGGAGGTATGACCGCGACCTTTGATTTCAATGGTCTCGATATTGAGCGTTATTATCATTTCCACTGTACGTCCGATACTGATTTTCTCACGCTGCTGGATGAACTCGGCCTTGCCGATAAAATGAAGTGGGTTGAAACTCGAATGGGCTATTGGTATTTGTCCCGTTTGCAGGATTGGGGTAACCCGGTTGCCCTGTTGAAGTTCAAGGGGTTGGGTCCTGTCAGCAAGTTTCGTTATGGGCTTCATGCCTTTCTGGCGACCAAACGTAATGACTGGAAGCCTCTTGATAACGTCGAAGCGACTGGCTGGATCAAGCGGGCAGTGGGGGAAAAGGCCTATGACGTGCTTTGGCGAAGCCTGTTCGAGCTGAAATTTTATGAGCATACTCCCCATCTTTCTGCAGCCTGGATCTGGAGTAGAATACGTAGGATCGGCAGGTCACGGTACGATCTGTTTCGTGAAAAGCTGGGATATCTGGAGGGAGGCTCAACAACATTCCTGTCTGCCATGAAACAGGAAATCGAGCGGCTTGGCGGGGATATCCGTTTGAGTACACCGGTAATCAAGGTATCCATGGCCAATGATCGTGTTCAGGGTGTGGTTACACGGAGTGGTGAAGAGCCCTTCGATCAGGTGATCAGTACCATCCCATTGCCATATATTTCTCGTGTCATGCCGGATTTACCTCAGGATATTCTTGAACAGTATCAGGCCAAAAATAATATTGCCGCCGTATGTGTCATTGCGAAACTACGTCGTCGGGTCAGTGATAAATTCTGGATAAATATCAATGATCCCGAGATGGATATTCCGGGCCTTGTTGAATACTCCAACCTTCGACCGCTTGATGACCATGTGGTTTACGTGCCTTTTTATGTGCCAGGTGAGCATCCCAAGTATGCCGACGAGGATTCCGTCTTTATTGACAAGGTTCGGCGTTATCTCAAGAAGATCAATCCTAAGCTGACGGATGACGATTTCATCGATATTCGAGCAAGCAGATATCGCTTTGCTCAGCCTATATGCGAGCCTGGTTACCTCGATACCCTTCCGCCGGTAAATTTACCCGTGAAGGGGCTGCGTGTGGCAGATACCTCCTATTACTATCCCGAGGACCGTGGCATATCGGAAAGTATCGGGTTTGGCCGACAGATGGCTCGGGATGCTACGCGGTGATTCAGGCATTCAGGTCAAGGCAGTTCATCGGTTTTATGATAACCGGTGGCATTGCTGCCCTTGCCAATTTTGGCAGCCGGGTTATATACAATCAGTGGATGGATTTTTCGTCGGCCATTATTCTCGCCTACATGACTGGTATGGTTACTGCCTTTGTGCTGGCGAAGATATTTGTCTTCAGGGAAAGCACCCGAAAGCTTCATCAGTCCGTTCTATTCTTTGTTCTGGTGAATATGGTCGCGGTTCTACAAACCTGGATGATCAGCATGCTGCTGTTCAATGCGGTATTGCCCTGGATGGGCATTGAGCAGTACGCACGCGAGATTGCTCATGGTACGGGGGTGCTTGTTCCCGTATTCACGAGTTATCTCGGCCATAAGCACTTGTCATTCAAGGCCTAGACATGTTCCAGCGGAAACCCTTCCATGCCTTTCTTGCCGTGACGTTGACGTATTTTTTGATACTGGTCTGGATCGATTCACAAAATCCCTTCTTTGAGCGGCTCCCGGCGCTTGGTGTTCACCTGGTGGTCATCATGCTTGTGTCATTTGTGGGCTATCTGGTGCGCTATGGGCGATGGCACTGGCTTTTACATCGAGCCGGGTATGGTCACCCGATAGTCCGTGGCGGGCTGATCTATCTGTCCGGCTTTGCCTTTACTGCAACACCCGGGAAGGTCGGTGAGCTTGTCCGGGCACGTTATCTCTTGAAGGAGGGGGTGCCCGCGCAGTTGACTCTGGCCGCTTTTGTATTTGAACGTGTCTTTGACCTGTTGTCGGTACTTTTACTGGCGTCGCTGTTTATCGGCGACAAGGGTACATTTCTCGTCGCACTATTATTCGTCGCGGTGCTACTGGCTCTGGTCGGAGCGCTGATGTTGTATCCGCGTTGGTTGTCGAGAGCGGTGGGCTGGCTGCGTGTACGTGGATACAGGCGCACTGCTTCTTTGCTCAGAAAGATCCGTGAGGGGTTTCATCTTTGTCGGTACTGGTGTGTACCGCTCGATGTCGTGGTCTGCTTTCTGGCGGGCCTGCTTGCCTGGGGGATGACATCACTGTCCCTTGTCTACCTCCTGCATGTGCTTGGAGTCGGCGTTCCTTTGAATGAGGCTATATCGATATACCCACTTGCCATGCTGGCCGGGGCAGCTTCCATGATTCCCGGTGGCCTTGGGTCAACGGAAGCCGTCATCGCTGCCAGTGTGATGTCCCATGGTTACAGTATTGTCATGGCTACTCTGGCGGCGATTGGCATACGGATTTCGACGCTGTGGTTTTCAATGGTATGTGGCATTGTGGCCATGGCCTGGCTGGAGTGGCGCGTCACAAAATAATGTCAGCCTTGTCAAAAGCTATATTCCTGCAGTTTTCTGACCATTCCACGCCTTGAACATATCAACGTATTTACAGGACCATTCATGAACCTTTCCATTACGAATACTGTTCAGGCAGGCAACGATCTGCCTTTTACGCTCTTCGGTGGTATTAATGTGATCGAGAGCGAGCACCTTGCCCTTCGGGCCTGCGAGCATTACGTCGAAGTGACAACAAGGCTTGGTATTCCTTACGTGTTCAAGGCTTCGTTCGACAAGGCCAACCGCTCTTCCATCCACTCGTTTCGTGGGCCTGGGCTTGAGGAAGGACTTCGTATTCTTCAAAAGGTTAAGGAGGAGTTCGGCGTACCGGTCATCTCCGATATCCACGAAATCGAGCAGGCCGTACCCGCTGCCGAGGTGCTGGATGTGTTGCAATTGCCAGCCTTTCTGGCCCGCCAGACTGATCTGGTTGAAGCCATGGCAAAAACCGGCAAACCGATCAACGTCAAAAAGCCGCAGTTTCTGAGCCCGCATCAGATGAAGAACGTGGCGGACAAGTTTACTGAGTGCGGCAATGACCGGATTATTCTGTGCGAGCGTGGCGCCAGTTTCGGCTACGACAATCTGGTTGTTGATATGCTCGGATTTGGTGTCATGAAAAGGGTGACAGGCAATCGTCCGATCATTTTTGATGTAACTCACTCCCTTCAGTGCCGTGATCCGCTGGGTGCCGCATCCGGCGGCCGTCGCGACCAGGTACTTGAGTTGGCACGTGCTGGTATGGCGACCGGTCTGGCAGGTCTTTTTCTTGAGGCTCATCCTGACCCTGAAAATGCCCGCTGTGATGGTCCGAGTGCGTTACCGCTATCGAAGCTTGAGCCTTTTCTTGCACAGATCAAGGCGATCGATGATCTGGTGAAATCCTTCACCGAAGTAGATACTTCCCGATAATTCAAGCTTTTTTCAGGAGTGCTCATAATGGACAGCCAGCAACGCGATCCCCTGATCGAGGGTGTCATCGAGGCGGGGCGTCAGGTTCTGGCGATTTATCAACGCGATTTTGATATTGCCACCAAGGCAGATGACAGCCCGCTGACCGAGGCGGACATGGCGGCTCATCACGCACTGGTAGCACTGTTGGGTCATCACTTCCCCGAGGTACCCGTGCTTTCCGAAGAGGATGCCGAGGTAGCCTTTGAGCAGCGCCGCCAGTGGGATCGTTATTTTTTGATCGATCCCCTGGATGGCACGAAGGAGTTCATCAACAAGAACGGTGAGTTCACCCTCAATGTGGCCCTGATTGCACAGGGTGAACCCGTGTTCGGAATCGTCCATGCGCCGGTGCTGGGCGTAACCTGGTGGGGTGCGCAGGGTATCGGGGCATTCAGACGCGAGGAAGGAGGCGATATTTCCATCAAGGTGCGCCCTCTGCCCGCACCGGATACAGCCCCTTGGCACGTGGTAGCCAGTCGCCGCCATGGCAGCGATGCACTGGAAGCCTTTTGTGCCCGTCTGCCTGCTCATGAGCGGGTATCCATGGGAAGCTCGATCAAGCTGTGTCTGGTGGCTGAAGGCAAGGCAGACCTCTATCCGCGTTTTGCCCCTACCTGTGAATGGGATACTGCCGCCGCACATGCTGTGGTACGGGCAGCCGGTGGGGAGGTGATGAATATCGAAACAAGGCTACCCCTGCGCTACAACCAGAAGGCGTCATTGCTTAACCCCTGGTTCATGGTTCATGCCGGGCCTTCTGACAGGTGGGTGAGGGCGCTGGATGACAGTGAGGCCTCGTAGGTGAAATTGCCCCTGCGGGCGCTGACTCTCCATGCTTCATGTGCATCGTGGCGCCTTCGGGCGCCATTTTTTATGGTGTGTCTGTCATCCGATGATCCTGTTCATCAGGCAGCGCTGATAGCGTGGATGAGACCTGGTGTAGCTTAAAGAATGGCTGTGATTAGTCCTGTTGTCTTTAAAGGTATCAGTGTTCTGGTTTTAAGTGCTCCTGTATCCTGGTTATTTATTTTTACTTTTTAATTATTTTTGTAGGTCGCATGTCTGGTCAAAATAATTGGTATGACATCCTTTAATATAGAATGGTTTAAAACTTGATGAATTCAAAAATCGTAAACGTTAATTTCTGTTAGTATTATTTATCCATTATGTATCATGTTAATCATATCGGCATAAATGTAAGTAAAAAAATCCTCTAGATTACTCAACAGAAAAGAAAGTTGTTCAAAATATTCTGTTTGAGGTAATTCGTCATGGGTCAGATCGGCATCGTACTTCTCTTTGTTTTAATCTTCGGCGGTATCATGGCTAACGACAGAACCCATGATGATCATGGCGGTAGCCATCACAGCCCGATCAGCCAGATGTGCTGATGAATGATTGAATGATTTAATATTAAAAAGCCCCTGCAGGGGCTTTTTTTATGTCATTTTTTTATTGGTTTTTAAAATAAAAGAGACAGTGCTTCAGGTTGTCGAGCAGTATTTTATCCATGGTCAAGAAGAAGCTACGGCGTATGGTGTTGATCGTCTTGTAGTCAGACATGCATGGACGCCACTATTGTCCAGGACTGAAACGGTTGCCAGTATGTCCGACATACGTTATTTCTATAGCTCTTTTCCTGACAGGGTTGGTCTCATGCAGGGCGCCTTTAACCGTGATGATCTGCTGGAGCAGTTGGCGCGTTCCATCTTTACCGGTGAATATGCTCCGGGCGAATTTCTGCCTCGTGAAGTGGATATTTGCCATACCTATAACGTCAGCCGCAGCACAGCCCGAAGTGCCCTTCAAACGCTGGCGGATACCGGCATTCTGGTGCGCATTTCCGGGCAGGGGACTCGGGTCCGTGATCCTCGAGAATGGCAGCTGCTTGACCCGCGTGTTACGCACTGGCTGACGCTTTATAGCGAAGCAGGACAGTTCTACATGCAGGATCTGCTCGATTTTCGGGCCTCGGTTGAGCCGTTTGTCACCATGGAAGCCGCAACGCGGGCCAGTGCCGCTGACCTGCATGCCATCGAAGATGCACTTTCGGGGATGGAGGCGGCCTGGCATACCTCTCATGCAGGCCGGATTGACCCCCTGTTTGACGTATTTGATGTGGCATTCCATGAAGCGGTGTACGCCGCAACACATAACGTCATCTGGACACAACTTTCCCACGTACTGAAACCCATCATCCTGGCCCAGGTGGCCCGCACCAATCGTACGACTGACAGCCTGCTCGAAAGCGTCGCGTGCCATCGTCGCGTGTTTGAAGCCATTCGCCTGCGTGAGCGTCGACAGGCAGGCGAGGCCACGCAGGCCATGCTGGATCGCACGGCAGCAGATCTCGCCACGAATGCCGTGGCGTTCTGAGGTGTTGATATCGGCCAGGATGATGGCTGACCTGTTATTACCTACTGAGAGGTACCCATGAAGATTACGCGACTCAAGACCTGGCAAGTGCCCCCGCGCTGGCTGTTTCTGAAGATAGAAACCGATGAAGGTGTATACGGATGGGGAGAGCCTGTCATTGAGGGGCGTGCCGCGACGGTACAGGCGGCGGTGCACGAACTGGAAGACTATCTGATCGGCCAGGATCCGCGGCGCATCGAGCATCTGTGGAATACCCTGTATCGCGCCGGGTTTTACCGTGGTGGCCCGATTCTGATGAGTGCCATTGCCGGAATTGACCAGGCACTGTGGGACCTCAAGGGCCGTGATCTGGGGGTACCGGTGTATCAGCTGCTGGGTGGGCGGGTACGCGACAGGATGCGGATGTATGCCTGGACCGGTGGGGACAAGCCCCAGGATGTCGGCGCGGGTGCAAGGGCGCTGGTCGATAAGGGGTTTACGGCGTTCAAGATGAACGGCACGGCAGAAATGGCCATGGTCGACAGCTACACCAAGGTGGATGAAGCTGTCGCCCGCGTCGCCGAGGCGCGCGAGGCAGTGGGCATGGATATCGGTATCGGCATTGATTTTCACGGCCGCGTGCACCGGCCCATGGCCAAAATTCTACTCAAGGAGCTGGAGCCGTATCGCCCGATGTTTGTTGAGGAGCCGGTGCTGCCTGAGCATTTACCCTCGCTCAAGCACATTGCCGGTGGGCTGAGCTATCCCCTGGCGACCGGGGAACGGTTGCATACCCGGTATCAGTTCCGTGACCTGTTGGCGGACGGCATGATCGACATCATTCAGCCCGACCTGTCACATTGCGGTGGTATTTCCGAGGGGATGAAGATTGCCGCGCTTGCCTCCTGCCATGATGTGGCGCTGGCCCCTCACTGCCCGCTGGGGCCGTTGACCCTGGCTGCTTCCCTGCACCTGGACGCAGTGTCGCACAACGCCTTCATTCAGGAGCAGAGCATGGGGATCCACTACAATAAGGGCAATGACGTCCTGGATTACCTGGTCGACAAGACTGCTCTGACCATTACCGATGGTTATCTGGATATCCCCGAAGGGCCCGGGCTTGGGGTCGAAATTGATGAGGCCTTTGTCGAGGAGCGCTCAAAGGTCGGGCATCGCTGGCGTAATCCGGTCTGGACCCACGAGGATGGCAGCATTGCCGAGTGGTAAACACTGAATGTGAAAAGGCCCTGTCACGGCGGGGCCTTTTGAAACCTGAACAGGAGCAAGTGAATGACCGCTTTTCATGATGCACTCAAGTCACGCCCGCTGGTCGCGATTCTTCGGGGAATCAAGCCGTCCGAGGTGGAAGAGGTTTGCGATGCACTGGTCGAGGCCGGTATCAAGCTGATCGAAGTTCCGCTGAATTCTCCCTCGCCCTGGGCTTCCATCGAGACGCTGATCAAGCGTGTCCCCGCTGATGTGGTGGTTGGGGCCGGTACGGTGCTTCATCCCGCAGATGTAAAGCGGCTGGCCGAGATGGGAGGTGAGCTGGTGGTGACGCCCAATACGGATCCGGAGGTCATTGAAGCAGCCGATGACGCCGGGCTTTACAGCCTGATCGGGTGCGCAACACCCTCCGAGGCGTTCAGCGCTATCAAGCATGGTGCCAGTGGCCTCAAGCTGTTTCCCGCGGCGCGTCTGGGCTGTGATTTTCTGAAGGACATCAAATCCGTACTGCCGCCGACCGTTCCGGTCATGGCCGTGGGCGGTGTCGGCATTACCAGCATGGGGGAGTGGCACGCCGCAGGCGTCAACGGGTTCGGCTTTGGCAGCATGCTGTATGCCCCTGGCAGGTCGGCACGTGAGGTCGGGCAGACCGCCTGCGAGATTGTCGCGGAATGGGATCGCCTGCAGGAGCTGGCCGGTCAGGTTGAAGCCCAGCAACGGGAGTGTGATCAGTGAGTCAGGCCCCGCGCTATATTGTGGTGGATTGGGGGACCAGTAATTTCAGGGCCTTCCTGGTGGATGCTGCCACGGGTGAGTGCCTTGATGATCGCCGCGCCGAGGCGGGCATCAAGGCGCTGAATCGCGACGAGTTTCCACACTACTGCGCGCGCCAGCTGGGTGAGTGGCGCGCCGGAGGTGATGTGCCGGTATATCTGGCCGGGATGGTGGGTGCTGCACGAGGCTGGCGTGAGGCGCCGCAGCTTTCCCTGCCGGTAACGCTCGAGTCGTTGGCCGATCACTGCATTGATGCACCTGGCATGGAGAACAGCTGGATTATTCCTGGCGCCAAATGGGTGGATACGGAGGCCAGTGGCAATGTGGATGTCATGCGCGGTGAAGAAATTCAGATATTCGGCGCGCGGGCGCTGCTGGGCGAATCGGCCTGCTGGTTCTGTCTGCCGGGAACCCATAGCAAGTGGGCAACGCTTTCAGGGGACGCGCTGATAAGGTTTACGACGGCCATGACTGGCGAGCTTTATCATGCCGTTCGGTTTCATACCCTGCCGGGGGAGCCTGCCCGGGATGATGCGCCGCTGAATGAAGATGCCTTCCGGCTGGGCCTTGAGCGCTCCGAAGGTGAGGGGGGAGTGCTGCACGCCCTGTTTGAAGCCCGCAGCCGCCATCTGTATACCGGCCTGGAAGCCGACGAGGTAGGCAGCTTTCTCTCCGGTGTACTGATCGGGGCGGAAGTAGAGGCCATGAGGGCATTGAGTGCCGAGCAGGAGATCGTACTGGTGGGGGCCTCCGGCCTGTCGCCGCTGTATGAAACCGCCCTGTTGCGACGAAGCATTGCAGTGCGCATGGTATCCAGTGATGCTGCGACTCTGGCGGGTGTGCGAGCGCTGATGGCCGTGCGCCACAGATGAGGGCTTTCTGCATGATGCGTTGACGTTTCCCTTGCGCCGCTTCACGTCTATTCTGCTTATTGGCTGACGCCGACAAGATTATAAACAAAGGCGCATATATGGTTTCGTTGAATGATCCCCTGCTCATCTATACCGACCTGGACGGGACGCTGCTGGACCACGAAAGCTATGACTGGTCTCCAGCAGAGCCATGGCTTGCACGTCTGCGTGATGCGGCTGTTCCCGTCATCATCAATACCAGTAAAACGGCAGCTGAAGTAGAGCAGCTTCGTCATGAACTGGACCTTTACGCCCCCTATACCGTTGAAAACGGCAGTGTCGTGGTTCTTCCTCCCGAATGGTGTGTGGATGAAACGGCCACTGCCGAGCAGTGGGCGCACCTTCCTCTGGGGGCCAGTCACGATCGAATCGTGAGCGTGTTGGCCGCTATTCGCGAGAACGAAGGCCTGAGCTTTCGTTGCTTCAGCGATATGGACACTGACGAGGTGGCCGAGCGCACCGCACTTTCAAGGGACAGGGCAGCGCTGGCCAAACAGCGTCAGGGATCGGAGCCGCTGGTTTGGGAGGATACTCCCGGACGTCTGGTGCATTTTCAGCAGGTGCTCACCGGGTTCGGACTCACCCTGACCCGTGGCGGGCGGTTTTACCATGTCATGGGGGATGAGGCGGGCAAGGGCCGCGCGGTTCATTGGCTGACGTCCCGACGTGAGGTCCTGCATCAGGAGCGCCCCTGTACGATCGGGCTGGGGGATGGGCCCAACGATGTCTCGATGCTTGAGGCCTGCGATATGGCCGTTGCCATTCATGCCCCTCATGGGCAGGTGCTTGAGGTGGACAACGCCCACTGTTATTTCACCCGTGCGTCCGGCCCCGCCGGCTGGGATGAAGGATTGACGCACTGGATCAGCCTCGAAGGGAGCACGCTGGATGAGTGATTTTTATCAAAATGGCATCATTACCAACTTTCATAACCTGGGCGACCGGCCGGTCGCTGCGCTTGAAAGCGAGTTAAGGCAGTTCTCTCGAAAACGTCCCATGGGGCTGATTCTTCCGTCCCTTTATTCCGAGCTTGAAGGACCGGCGCTGTCGAATATCGTTGATGAGCTGAGCAAGGTGGATTATATCGGTGAGATCATCATCGGGCTTGATCGTGCCAATCGGGACCAGTTCCTGCATGCTCGCGAGTTTTTCTCCCGCCTGCCCCAGCATCACCGGATCTTATGGAATGACGGCCCGCGCCTGAAGGCCATCGACAAGGAGCTGGCGAAGGAGGGGCTATCGCCGCAGGAGCCCGGGAAGGGGCGTAACGTCTGGTTCTGCTCCGGTTATGCGCTGGCTTCCGGCAAGTCCGAGGCGATTGGCCTGCATGACTGCGATATCGTGACCTATGACCGTTCCCTGCTGGCCCGGCTGATGTATCCGATTGCCAATCCCCAGTTCAACTATCAGTTCTGCAAGGGCTATTACGCTCGAGTAGCCAGCGGCCGGTTGAACGGCCGCGTCGGACGGCTGATGGTGACGCCGATGCTGCGTGCGCTCAAGAAACTCTACGGGCCGCTGGATTATCTGGATTATCTGGACAGTTATCGATACCCGTTGTCGGGTGAGTTTTCGATGCGCTCGGACGTGCTGAACGACATCCGGATTCCCAGCGACTGGGGGCTTGAAATTGGCGTGCTGTCCGAGGTGCACCGGAACTATTCGACCAAGCGCCTGTGTCAGGTGGATATTGCCGATACCTATGATCACAAGCATCAGCCGTTGTCGGCAGACGATGCCAATGGCGGCCTGAACCGAATGAGCATCGATATCGCCAAGGCGCTGTATCGCAAGCTGGCGACCCTTGGAGTACGTATTCAGGAAGAGGATTTCCGTACCCTCAAGGCGACGTATTATCGGACTGCGCTGGATCTGATCGAAACCTATTACAACGATGCCATGATGAATGGCCTCAAGGTAGACCGCCACAGCGAGGAGCAGGCCGTCGAACTCTTCGCGCAGGCCATCATGGATGCGGGGGCGGCATTTCTGGAAAACCCGCGGGACAAGCCGTTCATTCCGAGCTGGAGTCGTGTGCAGTCTGCCTTTCCGGCGATTCTGGATCACATGCAGCAGGCGGTGGATCTGGATAATCGCGGTGAAGTATGACGCAATTCGTTGCCCGAGCATGAAAAACGCCCCTGAAGAGGCGTTTTTCATGGGCGATCAGGGCCGGCCGTCGTTCACCAGCCAGGCGCTTCGATAGGGCTTCAGCAACAGTTGCGTCGCGTTGGGTTCCGGCAGGTTATCGGTCAGATCGCGCCAGTATTCGTGCTGCAATGCCTCTGGCAGGATTATCACCTGAGGCTGGTCCGATACGTTATGCAGCGCCAGCAGCTTGCGACCCTCGCTGGTAGGGCCGCGCAGGAAGGCAAAGACCTGAGGTGCGATATCGAGGATCTTCTGCGGGGTATCCGGGTGAAAGCAGGGCTCTTCCCGGCGCAGTTGGAGCCGCTTCGTCAAGGTATCAAACACGATGCGGGTAGGCGTCGTGGGGGAGTCGAGCAGGGGCTCAAGCTGGTCTCGCTGCCATTTGCGCCGATTGATGCTGCGTAGCTTGCCGGTGTGCTGGACGCCGTTGTAGTCATTGGCTGAGGCCGTCAGGCTGTGCAGATACATGCCGGGAATACCCTGCAGCCCGAGCATGATGGTCTGGCTGCACAGAAAACGTCCGATCTGCCATGGGTCTTCTCCCTTGCGTGTCCCTTTCATGGCGTCGAAATAGGTGATGTTGATTTCGTAGGGGGAGTCCGTGCCATCCGGGCTGCTTTTCATGCTGACATGCCCGCCAAAACGCTTCATCAGCTCAAGCATCTGGCTGATATCGTGTTCCGGCAGCAGGCCCTCCAGGGCACGTACCCCGATGCCGTCGTGGCTGGCAGTAAAATTGAAGTAGGTACAGCCCGGCGGCAGCGGCGGCAGGGTAGCAGCCCATTCGGTCAGCGGACCGGCATCGCCGGTGGTCAGGGTATGTACCAGCAGTGGCGGCAGCGTGAACTGATAAACCATATGGGCTTCATCCCCGTCGCCAAAGTAGCTGAGGTTTTCATGATGGGGCACATTGGTTTCGGTAATCAGCAGCACGCCTGGTACCAGATAATCAAACAGGGCACGAATCAACTGCACAATGGCATGGGTCTGGGGCAAGTGAATGCAGGGTGTGCCCAGCTCCTTCCACAGAAAGGCGATGGCGTCCAGGCGCACGATACGAGTGCCCTGTTCCAGGTAACCAAGCAGTACGCCGAACATTTCGATCAGTACATCGGGGTTGTCAAAGTTCAGATCGATCTGGTCTTCGGAAAAGGTCGCCCAGACATGGCGAGTGCCACGCCGGGTGGATACCGGCACCAGCAGGGGAGTGTTGCGCGGGCGAGTCACCAGCGATACGTCGGTCTCGGGAGGCAGCTCGATGAAGTAGTCACGACCGGGTTGCGTCCCGGCAATGTAGTCGGCAAACCACAGGGACTCCCTGGACACATGGTTGATGACCAGATCCACCATCAGGTTGTGCCCTTCGGCTATGCGACGCACATCCGACCAGCCGCCAAGATCAGGACTGACTTCCCGATAATGCTTGATGGAAAATCCGTCGTCCGAGCTCCAGGAGAAGAAGGGCAGGATATGGACCGCACTGAAGGTGTCGGACAGCCGCTCGTTCAGGAAACGATGCAGCTCATCAAGCGGAAAAATCTCGGCATCGGCCGACTTGATCGTATCGCCGTAGGTAATGAGAAACTGGCTCTTTTCGCTCCACAGCGGTCGCGGTGTATTGTCGAAGTGACCACGATAGCCGTCAATCAGCTGCAAAAGGCGGCGAAGTATGGATTCAGAGCGCTCTTCGCCGTACACATATTCAAGCAGTGTTCGTGCCCGGTCGGTAAATGCATCTTCGGATAATGGGGAAACCGTGTATTCACGTGCGCCCATGGGAAGCTCCTGGTGCCTTGTTGTTATGGATGGCGTCTTGCTGCCCTTTTACTGTAGCCCGGCAAAAGGCCCTGTACGACCATTGGCCAGGTATTAAGCTGAAGCACCTTGCATGTGGATAAGGACTCATGGAGACTTGCCGAGCGTCAGGAGGGGAGTATTCCAGGTCGTGCTTGTCACGCGCGAAGGTGCCGTCATCACGGGTTAACCCCCCGGTGCCTTTGGCAGCCTCAGGGCTGCGGGAGAGACCTCCGGTAGCCGGTCCGGCCAGGTGTCGGATTTTTTTTGACTCACCGGAGTAATGTGCTGTGCATGTACCTGCCTGGATCTGGGAAGTAACCATCGGGGGCTTTGCCGCCCTGTTTCTATTTGATTTTCTTGCACATACCCGCAAGGCCCATACGCCTTCCATGAAGGAGGCAGCGCTCTGGTCGCTGTTTTATATTGCGTTGGCCCTGGTGTTCTGTGCCGGTGTCTGGCGCTTCTGGGGCCACGGCCACGGCGGGGAGTTTCTGGCGGGCTTCATCACCGAGAAAAGCCTGTCGGTGGATAACCTCTTTGTCTTTGCCATCATCATGGCGAAATTCAATGTGCCACGGCAGTACCAACAGAAAGCCCTGCTGATCGGTATTATCATTGCTCTTGTCCTGCGCGGTATCTTCATCGCTGTCGGGGCGGCTGCCATCAACGAATTCAGCTGGGTGTTCTACATCTTTGGCCTGTTCCTTTTGTATACCGCGGTCAAGCTGGCAATGGAAAGCATGGCGCATGGCAAGGAAGAAGAGGAATACGAGCCGAATCTGATCGTGAAGTTTGCCGAGAAACATTTGTCGATGACGGAGCAGTTTCATGGCAATGCCCTGTTCACCAGGGAAAACGGCAAGCGGGTCATGACACCGCTGTTTCTGGTTGTGCTGGCGCTGGGACTGACCGATGTACTGTTTGCACTGGACTCGATCCCGGCGATTTATGGCCTGACGCAGGAACCCTACATTGTCTTTACCACCAATGCCTTTGCCCTGCTGGGCCTGCTGCAGCTGTATTTTCTGCTGGGTGGCCTGCTGGACCGGCTGGTGTACCTGGGGGTCGGGCTGTCAGCGATCCTGGCATTCATCGGGGTCAAGCTTGTCTTTCATGCCATGTCGGAAAACACGCTGCCGTTTCTCAATAATGGCGAGTCGATTACCTGGGTGCCGCATATTTCCACCTGGCTGTCCCTGTCGATTATCATTGGCGTGCTGATCATCACCACGGTGGCCAGCCTTGCCAAAAGCAGAAAGGACAAGCGCGCAGCCTCCTGAGTTATTGTTCTGTAATGAAAACGCCCGGCCATTTTGGCCGGGCGTTTTCATTCAGCGGGTACTCGATCAGCGACGAACGACGCGATAAAGCACCAGCAGTACAATGGCACCGAGCACCGCGACGACAAAGCTGCCGAAGTTGAACCCGCTGACACCGCCCATGCCGAGTGCGGTACCGATCCAGCCTCCGACCACGGCACCCAGGATACCGATGACGATCGTGATGATGAAGCCACCCGGATCCTTGCCCGGCATCAGCAGTTTGGCGATAGCGCCTGCAATCAGGCCAAATACAATCCATGCGATAATGCCCATACTCACCTCCGTGTCAGTCCAGGGCGGTGCTGACAGATGTCAGCACCTGCCAGCAAGATACGCGGTAGGTGTGGCCTTGTCGACGTCAGCGGCCCGTCGACAGACGAAATATGCAGGACAGCATGTTGAGTCCCATGGCTCCGGCAAAGGCCAGGGCAATCCCCAGCTGGCTGAATTCACCTTCCGGCAGAAGGCCTGCCAGCGACGCGATGAAGGCAAGCCCCGTGCCACCGAGGGCGCCGGCCCCCATGCTGCCCAGAAAACCGAGCATGATGCGTTGTGGTACCACCACGTTAAACATCAGGCCGGTCAGAATGCCGGTAAAAAACCAGGAAAGAATATCCATGAAATGCTCCTTGAGCAGAAGTGTGTTGAATCAATTCCGGCGCAATATGCATTGATGCACAGTGACGCAATTTTCCCCACGGGGCCCGGGCGGTTACAATGAGCCTCATCGTGGCTCGGGGGCTGGTAGCGTTCAGGCCCTGCCCGGGCTGTTTTCTCTTTTTTTCATCGGAAGTCTGCCGATGCACTGTCCATTTTGCGGTACACACGAAACCAAGGTCTCCGACTCCCGTCTGGTAGCCGACGGTGACCAGGTGCGTCGCCGCCGCCAGTGCCTGGCCTGTGGCGAGCGCTTTACTACCTATGAAACCGCCGAACTGATCATGCCGCGCATCATCAAGGGCGACGGGTCACGTGAAAGCTTTGATGAAGACAAGCTGCGTGCCGGCATGATGCGCTCGCTGGAAAAGCGACCGGTCAGCGCCGAGAGCATTGAAGCAGCCATACTTCGCATCCGTCAGAACCTGCGGGCGCGCGGCGAACGTGAAGTGGCGGCGCGCATTGTCGGCGAGCAGGTCATGGAGCAGCTTCGGCGACTGGATCAGGTGGCCTATATTCGATTTGCCTCGGTCTATCGTCGGTTTCAGGATCTGGACGAATTCCGAGCGGAAATTGAACGCTTAACCGGCGACCTTTCATAGCGACACGTTGTCGCAGAAAGCTCATTTGTTTATTCAGGCGGCGCACGTGAATGCGTCGCCTGCTTTCAGGAACCCACTGTAATGTCCGGTCAGTTTGAAATGGACGCTCTCTATATGGCGCACGCCCTGCGGCTGGCAGAACGAGGCCGCTACACTACCGCTCCCAATCCGTGCGTCGGCTGCGTGCTGGTCAGGGATGGCCAGATTGTGGGCGAGGGCTGGCACCTTTGGGTGGGAGAGAACCATGCAGAAGTCAACGCCCTGCACGATGCAGGAGACCAGGCGCGCGGTGCTACCGCTTATGTAACGCTGGAGCCGTGCTCGCATCACGGTCGCACGCCACCCTGTTCTCAGGCGCTTGTCGATGCCGGTATTGTCCGGCTGGTGGTGGCCATGCAGGACCCCAATCCGCAGGTCGCCGGACGTGGCTTCAGAATGTGTGAAGATGCAGGTATCGAGATTGTGCGTGGGGTGCTTGAAGCCGATGCCATGGCCCTGAACCGAGGGTTTGTGGCACGAATGACGGGACGTCGGCCCTTTACGCGCCTCAAGATGGCCATGAGCATGGATGGCCGCACCGCGATGGCCAGCGGGGAGTCCCAGTGGATTACCGGCCCGGCGGCCCGTGATGAGGTGCAACGCCTGCGTGCACTGTCCAGCGCCGTGGTGACCGGCATTGATTCTATCCTGTACGACGATAGCCGCCTCACCGTGCGCCTGCCCGAGGCGGGTGAGCCAGCGGTGCCCGTGCCTGTGGGTCGACCTTACCGTCAGCCGCTTCGTGTGGTTGTGGACACCCATCTTCGAATGCCGGTGGCAGCCCGTTGCCTGAGCGAGCCCGGTCGCACGCTGATCGCAACGATTTCCACCGATGAGACAAAGCGGCAGGTGCTGGAACGTGCTGGTGCCAGTTGTATTGTTCTGCCGGCAACCCCGGATGGCCAGGTGGATCTTGAGGCGCTGTGGCGCTATCTGGGTCAGCAGGAAGCCTGCAATGACATCCTGCTTGAAACCGGCGCCACGCTGGCCGGCGCAGCGCTGGAGGCCGGTCTGGTTGATGAGATGCATCTTTTCATGGCGCCGACACTGCTCGGGCCCGAGGCTCGTCCGCTGTTTTCGATGGCGGGCATGACTGCCATGGCACATCAGCGTCATCTTCATATCGAAGATGTTCGTGCGTTCGGTGACGACTGGCGTATTCTCGCCCGGCCCCGTATACAGGGGTAACCCGGTATTGCTGCAAGGTTGGCAGCCCGGCCGCCCGGCAGGTAGGCTGTCCGCCGGTGTGGCGTTCACAGCCCGACAAGGAGCAAGCATGGCCCTTTCACGCATTCAGGACCTGGTCGACGACATTCGGCAAGGCAAGATGGTGATTCTCATGGATGATGAGGATCGCGAGAACGAAGGTGACATCATCATGGCGGCCGAGTGCGTCGAGGCCAGCCATATCAATTTCATGGCGCGTCATGCCTGTGGGCTGATCTGCATGCCGATGCATCGTGACCAGTGCGAGCGGCTGGGCCTGGATCTGATGGTCAAGCGCAACGGGTCGGGCTTTGGCACCAAGTTTACCGTTTCCATCGAGGCGGCCACCGGGGTAAGTACCGGGATTTCCGCGGCGGATCGAGCGCGTACCGTTCGGGCGGCGGCGGCCCGTGGTGCTCGGGCCGATGATATCGTTCAGCCGGGGCATGTGTTTCCGTTGATGGCCGAGGAGGGTGGCGTACTTCGTCGTGCCGGCCATACCGAGGCCGCATGTGACCTGGCGGCCATGGCCGGGTTTTCACCTACCGGCGTCATCTGTGAAATCATGAACGATGACGGCTCCATGGCGCGTCGCCCCGAGCTTGAAGTCTTTGCCGAGGCGCACGGCATTCGCATCGGAACCATCGCGGATCTGATCCACTACCGGATGATGAACGAGAAAACGGTCGAGCCTGCCGGTGAGGAAGTCGTCGAGACCACGCTGGGCGAATTTCGGCTGCACCGCTTTTTTGACACTACGCTGGATACCCATCATCTGGCCCTGGTCAAGGGGACGCCGACGCCGGATACGATCACCACGGTTCGGGTGCATGTATCAGACCCGCTGCGTGATCTGTTGATGCTGAAACGCAGTGGTCAACGTACCGGATGGAATGCGCAGGAAGCCCTGATGGAAGTGGCCAGGGCCGAGCAGGGCGTGATGGTGCTGCTGGATACTCGCAGCACCGGCGGAGATCTCAAGGACCAGCTGGACGTCTTTTTTGAACGTACGCGCGTTCCCCGCGATAACGTATCCGACGGCAGCGGCAGTTACCTGACCATCGGGACGGGCGCGCAGATTCTTCGGAACCTGGGTGTCGGTAAAATGCGACTGCTCAGTTCGCCCTGGCGCTTCTCGGCCCTGTCCGGTTTTGACCTTGAAGTCATAGAACAGCTTGGTGGCGATACCCTCGACGGCCAACAACCGGTAGAATAGCCTCCCTTTATCACCGGATCATCGAACCGCGGCCTGCTGTTGCCGCGGTCAAGGAATACGTGTCATGCAACCTATTGCTCAAGTAGAAGGCCGTTTCACCGAGATCGACGGGCGTTATGCCATCGTCGTGGGCCGTTTCAACCATCACGTCGTGGATAGCCTGGTGGAAGGAGCAGTTGATGCCCTGGTGCGCCACGGCGTCAGTGAAGAAAACATCGACCTGATCCATGTGCCTGGCGCATGGGAGCTGCCTCTGGCGGTCAAGCGGGCCCTGACCTTTCTGGAGCCTGATGCGGTCATTGCACTGGGCGCCGTGATCCGTGGTGGTACGCCGCACTTCGAACATATTGCCGGTCAGTGCAACAGCGCGATGAATACGCTGCAGCTTGAATTCGACACACCGATAGCCAATGGCGTACTGACCGTCAATACCATCGAGCAGGCCATCGAGCGCTCCGGTACCAAGGCAGGCAACAAGGGCGCGGAAGCGGCCATGGCAGCAATGGAAATGGTGTCGCTGCTGCGTCAGTTGGGCGGTATGCGTATCGGAGGTGATGCGTGAGTCAGCCAAGGCCCCAGAAGGCGCCCTCGAAGGCACAGCTGGCACGTCGGGCAGCGCGGGAACTGGCTGTACAGTGTCTCTACCAGTGGCAAATGACCGACAAGCCGATTTCACAGCTGGAAGCCGAATTTCGCGCCCAGTTGCCGGACGATGACATGCCTGCTCATGAGAACTGGGCCGAGGTCATGAAAATTGCCGATATCGCGCTGTTTCGTGAGCTGTTGCAGGGCGTATCCCGCTTCAAGGCCGAGATTGACCAGCTGATTTCGCCGCTTCTGGACCGCAAGCTCGACGAGCTTGATCAGGTCGAGCTGGCGATTCTACGGCTGGGAGCCTACGAACTTGCCAAGCGCCTTGAAGTGCCTTACCGCGTGGCCATCAATGAAGGCGTGGAGCTTGCCAAGTCCTTTGGTGCCACCGATGGCCACAAGTTTGTGAATTCCATTCTCGACCGCCTGGCCCTTCAGCTGCGTAGTGCTGAAGTCAAGGCGCGTCGCCGTTGATCGCCTGCTGACGATGGCGGCTCTCGGCGAGTTTGACCTGATCAAGCGCTGTTTCGTGCGAGCCCTGGGTTCGCGTGATGCAGACGGCTACGCCCGCCACGAGCAGGATGCTGCCGGCGTGGTGCTTGGTCCCGGTGATGATGGTGCCGTGCTGGCACCGCGTCCGGACCATCAGCTGGTGGTCAGCGCGGATACCTCCAATGTGGGTGTGCACTTCCCGGCCGACGCGCCAGCGGACGCCATCGGGCATCGTGCCCTTGCCGTCAATCTGAGCGACCTTGCCGCCATGGGGGCGGTGCCACGCTGGTATACACTTGCCCTGACGCTACCCGATGCCGACGCCGAGTGGCTGGATGACTTTGCCTCCGGGTTGCATCGGCTGGCTGACCGGCACGGCATTACGCTGGTAGGCGGCGATGTGACGCGTGGGCCCCTGTCGATCAGTATTACCGTGATGGGTGAAGTACCTGCCGGTGAACTCATCAGTCGCCATGGTGCTCGTCCTGGAGATGTGCTGGCTGTCACCGGCCCGATTGGCGGGGCGCATGGCGGGCTTGAACTATGGCAGCAGGGGCAACGCGACATGGGCCACCCTCTGATTGCGGCGTATCTTCTGCCGGAGCCTCGCGTGGCCGCCGGACAATGCCTGCGAGGCCTGGTGTCGGCCGGGCTCGATATTTCCGACGGCCTGTGGGCTGATCTGGGGCATCTGTGTCTGGCCAGTGGTGTGGGGGCGCAGTTGATGCCTTCCGTACCTGTCGCCCCCGATCTGGCAACGGCTACCGAGTCCGCCCGAGATGCTGCCGTCTGGCATGGTGGTGATGATTACGAACTGTTGCTGGCTATTGCGCCGGGGCAGTGGGATGTAGCCAACGAGGCAATGTCATCGATTGGCGGCAAGCTTTATCCCATCGGGGAGTGCACGTCCACTGCCGGGATTCATGGCGGGCCGTCATCTGCCGGTGGCTGGCAGCACTTCGCAGGAGACGCCTCATGACGCCTGTACCAAAAAGTATCTGGCGCAATCCGATTCATTTCCTGGCCTTCGGGCTGGGCAGTGGTGCGGCCCCGTTCGCCCCCGGCACCTTCGGAACCCTTGCCGCGATTCCCTTTTACTGGATGTTGAGCTTTCTATCACTGCCGACCTACCTGCTGGTGGTGCTGGTGGCGATGATTGTGGGCATTTATCTGTGTGGACGAACCTCCCGGGACCTGGGGGTGCATGACCATTCAGGCATCGTATGGGACGAGTTTGTCGGGTACTGGCTGACCATGGCGGCCGTGCCATTTTCATGGCAGGCCGCCCTGTGGGGATTTGCCATTTTTCGTGTGTTTGACGTGATCAAGCCCTGGCCCATTCGGACGGTAGACCGCCGGGTGGCTGGTGGCTTTGGCATCATGTTCGATGATGTGCTGGCAGGCGTGTACGCCTGGAGCACCATGCATTTGTGGTTCTGGCTTCACTAGCCGGTGCTGTCTGTCTCTGGAGGGGAAATGAAAAAAGCGGTCGTTTATGGACTGGGTGGCGTCATTATCGTGGGTGCAGCCCTGTGGGTCGGTGGGCATGCCTACAGTGCACACCGGTTTGACCAGGAGTTGACGCGCCAGGTAGAACAGATCAATGCCGCCGACAACGGGATGACAATGGACGTGGCTGATCGGCATGATGGCTGGTTTACCTCGACCGGGGTGTTGAATGTCCGTTATCAACCCGATGCCCAGGCCACTCCCCTGAACCTGCAGGCGCCCTGGACGGCTCATCACGGCCTGCTTTCTACCGGGCTTGACGGCACCCTTGATGCGCGTACCGGCGCTGATGCGCCCTGGGTACTGGCGGATATTCTGGCGGATGGCAAAAAGGCGCATTTCGATGCCACGCTCAAGCATTTTGATCAGAGCGGCAGGGCCGAACTTGAGATGCCGGACATGAAGGCCGATACCGGGCTTCAGATGATGAACATCAACGGGTTGACGATCAGAGCGGATTACACCGACGCCTCTGTCAACGCCACGGCGGATCTGGCAGGGCTTGAGTATCGTGATGCACAGGGGGCCATGACGGCCGGCGCGTCACGTTTCGTGATGGATCAGAAGGGGCCGAGGGATAACCCGGATCACCAGAAATATCACATGACCTCGGACGGGCTTACCCTGTCGGCCAGTCAGTTGATGCCGGTCACGATCGGTGCACTGGAGTTTTCCGGGGAAGCAGTCAGGGATAATGACCAGTGGAATCAGCATTCCAGTGGCAGCCTGAAGGGCATTGAAGCCTCGGGACAGGCGCTGGGTGATATCGCCTTTGAAAGCACGCTTGATGGGCTGGACGCCACGGCATGGCAGGCCATTGCGGCCATTGGCAATGAACATCCGGAGTGGTTCGAGGATACGGATGCCATCACGTCGCAGCGTACGTTGACGGCGATATCTCCGCATGTACTCAAGCTGCTGGCACCGTCACCGGTGTTTACCCTCAAGACCCTCTCCCTTGAAAGCCCGATGGTCAAGGAGCCGGTAGACATGACTGGCCGCCTGACGTTTGACGGACAGGGCATCGACACCATGCCGGCCGATGCGCTGACTACTCCTCAGGGACAGGACGCGTTGATCAATCGGCTGAATGGCACCTTTACTCTGAATCATGCTCCGCCACTGGTAGCGCTGTTTGCAGGGTTATCACCTGATCAGCAGACGCTGGTCTTCCGGATTGATCAGGGGATTGTGACAGTCAATGACCAGAGACTGATGCGTTTGAACTAGTCTGTGAGATGGCAATGAGTTACTGCGCGCTCCTTTCGGGGCGCGTTTTTGTATCCGAGTGCTTGATTGCACACTGTATCGCCCATATTGCTGATCTCATCGAGACATGACATGTCTCCACCAGACCAGGGAAGAACATGACGGATCAACACGACGAGTTTGAAGTACTGATCGACGATGACGGGATGGATACGGCGTCTCCCGGCCAGGGCATGGTGCCAAGCCAGGAATCGCTTCCCGAGCGTCTTTATTTGCTGCCACTGCATAATCGCCCCTTTTTCCCCGCCCAGGTGCAGCCACTTCTGGTCAACATGGCACGCTGGGGTGAGACCATGCAGGCCGTTGCCAAAACGTCACACCACATGGTGGGTGTGGCTTTTGTGGGTGACGGGCAGTCTGACGATCTCAGCGATGATGATTTTCCGACCGTCGGCACGGCGGTGAAGGTTCATCAGGCCAAGCAGTCCAATGAGCAGATTCAGTTCATTGCCCGCGGGTTGCGCCGATTCCGGATTGTGCGCTGGCTGTCTCGGACGCCCCCGTATCTGGTTGAAGTGCAGTATCCCAGGGAAGCTCTCGACAAGCACAGTGACGAGACGCGTGCCTATGCGATGTCGATCATCAATGGCATCAAGGAACTGCTGCCGATCAATCCGCTCTATGGGGAAGAGCTCAAGAATTACCTGCACCATTTCAGTCCCAACGAGCCGGGCCCACTGACGGATTTTGCGGCTGCCATCACCTCTGCAGAAGGCCACGAGCTGCAGGGCGTGCTGGAAACCCTGCCGGTGCTTGAGCGCATGCAGGTGGTGCTTCCGTTGCTGCGCAAGGAAATCGATGTTGCCAAGCTTCAGGGTGAAATCTCCGAGCAGGTCAATTCCAGGATGCAGGAGCATCAGCGCCAGTTCTTCCTGCGTGAGCAGCTCAAGGTCATTCAGAAGGAACTCGGCATTTCAAAGGATGACCGCGACAACGATGTCGATACGTTCCGGGAGCGAATGGAGGGCCTGGTTGTCCCGCCGAAAGTACTGACGCGCATCGAGGAGGAGCTCGACAAGCTGGGAATGCTTGAAACCGGCTCCCCGGAATACGGCACCACCCGGAACTACCTGGACTGGCTGACTTCGTTGCCCTGGGGCGTCTTCTCAAGGGATCAGCTGGACCTGCCTCATGCCCGCAGTGTGCTCAATCGAGATCATGATGGGCTGGATGATGTAAAGGAACGCATCATCGAGTTTCTGGCCGAGGGCACCTTCAAGGGGGATGTCGGGGGCTCGATTCTGCTGCTGGTGGGCCCACCAGGGGTCGGCAAGACCTCGATAGGCCGGTCCATTGCCGAGGCGCTGGATCGGAAGTTCTATCGCTTCTCGGTCGGTGGCATGCGGGATGAAGCTGAAATCAAGGGGCATCGACGCACTTACATCGGTGCAATGCCTGGCAAGCTGGTGCAGGCACTGAAGGAAATCGAGGTACAAAACCCGGTCATCATGCTTGATGAGATCGACAAGCTGGGGCAGTCCTTCCAGGGCGATCCGGCGTCGGCCCTGCTTGAGGTTCTGGACCCGGAGCAGAATTCGGATTTCCTGGATCACTATCTGGATGTGCGTCTCGACTTGTCGAAGGTGCTGTTCATCTGCACGGCTAATCAGCTGGATACCATCCCCGGGCCATTGCTGGACCGAATGGAGCAGATTCGACTCTCCGGTTACATTGCCGAGGAAAAATACGGCATTGCCCGTCACTTTCTCTGGCCGCGTCTTCTGAGTCGCAATAACATCCCCAAAAAGCGCATCAACCTGACCAATGCCGCGCTCAAGCAGGTCATCGAAGGCTATGCCCGTGAATCAGGTGTGCGCCAGCTCGAGAAGCAGCTTCACCGCATTGTGCGCAAGGCTGCCGTGCGGTTACTGGAAAGCGAGGAGGAGACCGTCAAGGTGTCGGTCAATAACCTCGAGGAGTTCCTGGGAGCACCCATTTTTCGTAAGGAGAAGGTACTGCGTGGTGAAGGCGTAGTCACCGGTCTTGCCTGGACATCCATGGGCGGAGCTACGCTGCCCATCGAGGCCAGCTGTGTACACAGCCTGTCACGGGGGCTGAAGCTGACCGGCAAGCTGGGCGAGGTAATGCAGGAATCTGCCAATCTGGCTTACAGTTTTGCCGTTGCGCATCTGGAAGAATATGGTGCGCCAAAGGGCTTTTTCGACGAGGCCTTTGTACACATGCATGTGCCGGAAGGTGCCACGCCCAAGGATGGCCCTTCGGCGGGCGTCACCATGACCACGGCGCTACTCTCTCTGGCACTGGAACGTCAGATTGATCGTCCTCTGGCCATGACCGGTGAGATCACGCTGACGGGACAGGTATTACCAGTCGGTGGGATTCGCGAAAAGGTCATTGCTGCACGCCGCAGTGATATCCCCGAGCTGATTCTTCCTCAGGCCAACAAGCGGGATTATGACGAACTGCCCGAGTATCTGAAGCAGGGCATGACCGTGCATTTTGCGACCAGATACAGTGATGTATCGCGAATTGTCTTCGGGCAATAGCCGGCAGTAATCATTCAAAAGGCCACCCGACAGGGTGGCCTTTTTTTCATGGATAAGCCGACTTCCTACTCGCGATCAACGGCAAGCCCTGCCCAGGACTGGCAGACCGGCATGATTTCGAGGCGGTTGATATTAAGGTGTGGCGGCAGGGTTGCCGCATAAAATACCTGCTCGGCAATATCTTCCGGCTGGATGGGCTCAACACCGCTGTACAGGTTATCACTGGCCTGATGATCGCCTTTCATGCGTACCAGCGTGAATTCGGTTTCGGCCATGCCTGGCGCGATATCGGTCACGCGCACGCCGGTGCCCTTGAGGTCGCAGCGCAGGTTATAGGAAAACTGGTTCACGAATGCCTTGGAGGCGCCATAGACATGGCTGCCCGGGTAGGGCCACAGGGCGGCCGTTGAACTGATGTTGATGATGGCGGCTCCGCGGCCCACCCTGATCAGCGTGTTCAGAAGTGCATGTGTCACGTTGAGCAGGCCGGTAATGTTGGTATCCACGACCGTATGCCAGTCCTCGAGGCTGGCTTCCTGTGCGGGCCCGGCGCCCAGCGCCAGACCGGCATTGTTGACCAGACAGGTAACGTCTGAAAACTCGGGAGGCAAGTCATTGATCATTGCTGTCACGGCCTGGCTGTCACGAACATCGAGAACAGCGCTGTATACCGGTACGCTGTCTTTCAGTTCCGTTTTCAGGTCTTCAAGCCGTTCCTGGCGTCTACCGGTCAGTATCAGGGCCCAGCCGGCGCTGGCAAAGCGGTGTGCACAGGCACGACCGAACCCGGAGGTGGCCCCGGTAATGAACACGACGGGCGTCGACATCATGAATCTCCATTATCAGTGAATACACACAGGTGAGCATAACCGCTTTCTGCCGGCTCTGCGTGCTCCTGGTCTGGTCAAGGGCGCGCGCCCCGTGACAAAATGATTTTGCTGAGACACATGGCAACCCTGTTGCCCGTCATGACGCTGATAATGCGCAGACGAATAAACAAGATGAGGACATCATGCCCGAATATCGCTCTAGAACGACAACCCAGGGTCGTAACATGGCTGGTGCCCGCGCGCTCTGGCGTGCGACCGGCATGAAGGATGACGACTTTCAGAAACCGATTATTGCCGTAGCAAACTCCTTCACCCAGTTTGTGCCCGGCCATGTTCACCTGAAGGACATGGGGCAGCTGGTGGCACGTGAAATCGAGAAGGCCGGTGGCGTGGCGAAGGAATTCAATACCATCGCGGTGGATGACGGCATCGCCATGGGCCACGACGGCATGCTTTACTCGCTGCCGAGTCGCGACATCATTGCCGACAGCGTGGAGTACATGGTGAACGCCCATTGCGCTGATGCATTGGTCTGTATTTCCAACTGCGACAAGATTACCCCGGGGATGCTGATGGCGGCCATGCGGCTGAACGTGCCGGTCATCTTCGTATCTGGCGGGCCGATGGAAGCAGGCAAGACCAAACTGCTGAATCATGGTCTGGATCTGGTTGATGCCATGGTCATGGCGGCCGACGATAGCGTGGACGACGAGACGCTCAACGAAGTCGAACGCAGTGCGTGCCCGACCTGCGGAAGCTGTTCCGGCATGTTCACTGCCAACTCGATGAACTGTCTGACGGAAGCCCTGGGTCTGGCCCTTCCCGGTAACGGTACCACCCTTGCTACGCACAGTGATCGGCGGCGGCTGTTTGAAACGGCAGGTCACCGTATCGTTGACCTGGCCAAGCGCTATTATGAAGGCAATGAGGCGCACCTTCTGCCGCGGGCCATCGGCTCGAAGGCAGCCTTCAGAAATGCCATGACGCTGGATATTGCCATGGGGGGATCCACCAACACGATCCTTCACCTGCTGGCTGCGGCTCAGGAAGCCGAGATCGATTTCACAATGGCCGATATTGACCGGCTTTCACGTGAAGTACCCCAGCTTTGCAAGCTGGCGCCCAATACGCAGAAGTATCACATGGAAGACTGTCACCGTGCCGGTGGCATCATGGCCATTCTGGGTGAGCTTGATCGGGCCGGTGTTCTCGATACGTCGGTGCCTACCGTATATGGCGATACGCTGAAGGCCGCTCTGGATGAGTGGGATATCATGCGTAATCCTACACCGGAAGTAGTGGACTTCTTCAAGGCCGGGCCGGGGGGCGTACGCACTCAGGAAGCATTTTCACAGTCATCCCGTTGGCCGTCACTGGACGGTGATCGTACCAACGGGTGTATTCGCAACCTTGACAATGCCTTCTCCCGTGAAGGTGGTCTGGCCGTGCTGTACGGCAATATCGCCGAGAGTGGCTGCGTGGTCAAAACCGCTGGCGTTGATGACTCCATTCTGGTGTTCGAAGGCCCGGCACATGTGGTCGAGTCTCAGGATCAGGCTGTCGAGCACATTCTTGATGACAAGGTGAAGGAAGGCGAAATTGTCGTAATCCGGTATGAGGGGCCTCGTGGCGGCCCTGGCATGCAGGAAATGCTGTATCCGACCTCCTACCTGAAGTCGAAAGGAATGGGCAAGTCATGTGCGTTGCTGACCGATGGACGTTTCTCCGGCGGCACCTCCGGCCTGTCGATCGGTCACGTTTCTCCTGAGGCGGCTGCCGGTGGCGCAATCGGTCTGGTTGAGCAGGGCGATATGATCAGGATCGATATCCCCAATCGCACCATCAATGTCGATCTTTCCATGGAAGAGCTGGCGCACCGTCGTCAGGCGATGAATGATCGCGGCGAAGATGCCTGGAAACCTGGTATCACCAGGGATCGACATGTGTCGGCTGCTCTCAAGGCCTACTCACTGCTGGCTACCTCAGCAGATCGTGGCGCGGTGCGTGATATTACCAAGCTGGAACAGTTGTTGAGCCAGTAACACCGTTCCCCATAAAAAGGCTCGCCACCGGCGAGCCTTTTTTATCTTTACGGCACATGATCATGACGCAGATCAGTACCATGCTCATTCTGTAAGGGCTCTCGAGACTACGGTACCGAGAAGAGGGCGGGCACTCATATGCGCTGCGGAGTAACCATGTGCTAACCCACCTGATCCAGACGGCTTCAAAATGTGGCCACTGTTTGAAATGACACTTAACAAATTGTCTTGCAGTCGGTTAAAAAGGTGCAAACAACGTCACTGCGCGATATAACTTGGTGATACTGTGTCAATGAAATCTTGTACAGAACTTTGACTTTTGGTCTGGCTTTGTCTAGGTTTACAGTCATAGAGTTGATGCACTCCCTGCCGACAGGATGTTGGCAAAGGACCATGTAAGGTCGAGCTGATTCAAGGGGTCGTTCAGGATGAACACTGCTTCTATCTGCCACGACACCAAGCAGCATCAAGCACCCTGAACGGGGGATAACCTCCCGTGGAAGCTTAAGGATGGAACCATGAACAAGCTGATAGCTACTGCCTTCTGCGCAGCACTTACACTACCGACATTCGCCATGGCCGCTCAGACCGGCGCGAATGACGTAAGCCCGACCGGCGATGGTCAGGAATACATGGGCAGCCAAGCCACCGATACTGCTACTGATGGCAAGACCACCCCCAGCACTATTGGTGACAATACCGGCAACATGGATACTGGTCGTCAGGGTCATTCTGCTCAGATGCAGCATGAAGGCTCCGATGCCAATCCGGATCACGCTGCGCAGCAACCGGTAACGAATACAGGTCGTCAGGGTGCTTCTGCCGAGATGGAAGCAACACCGACCTACGGTAATGATGATCCGACCAAAACCGGTGAGTCTCCGTCAGCACAGTAATTTTAAATGTGTATAAAAAAAAGCCGGCTAAAGCCGGCTTTTTTGTGCTCAGGAAAGCCTACCACCATCGAGCATCGTTGTTTTCACGCGTTTTCAGATATTCCCGCGCCATGAACAATGCCGCAATGGCACGGCCTTCATGCATGTCCTCTCTTGCCAGAAGCGCGCCAAGCTCATCCCACCGCCACCGCACGGTTTCCATCGGTTCGGGTTCATCGCCCGGCAGGGTTTCTTCGTACAAATCCTGAGCGATCACTACCTGTATACGGTAGGACATATAGTTGGGCGCCAGGGAAAGCTCGGTCAGTGGCTCAAGTATTCGTGCCCCATATCCGCATTCTTCCTTGAGTTCACGATTGGCGGCAGTGAGCACATCCTCACCGTTGTCAATGATGCCCTTGGGCAGGGTCAGCGTATAGTCTTCAATACCTGCAGCATATTCGCGGATCAACAGCACGTGCTCGTCATCCGGCATGGCCACTATCATGACCGCGCCGTTGCCTGTGCCTGAGGTACTCAGGCGTTCAAAGCAGCGCTGTTCGCCATTGCTGAACGTCAAATCCAGCGCCTCAATCCGGAAAAGGCGACTTTCTGCGACCGGGTAAACGGCGTCAACGCAGGGTTTTTTCTTCGGCATGGCATTACCTCCTGGCTGTATCCTGTGCCCATGGTACTCAATACCGTAGTACCCGGCATTGAAAACCGGTGCAGGAAAATTCAGCATTCCGGATGAGCCGAATATGACTCTGGCGTCTCGAATGTCAACGCTTACAATGAAGGCTTATTGCCGGGGAGAACAAGCATGATCGACTGGTCGAGTGTCGATACGGTGCTGCTGGACATGGATGGCACGCTGCTGGATCTGCACTTTGACAGCCACTTCTGGCTGGAACACCTTCCGAAGCGTTATCGGGAATTACACAAGCTGGATGAAGCTGCCAGTGAGGCCATGCTGAGTCGAGTCATGGAGCAGTACGGCACACTTGACGGCTATAGCCTCGAGTACTGGTCTCGCGAACTGGATCTCGATATTGTCGCACTCAAGAAGGAGGTGGCTCATCTGATCGGCTTTCGACAGGATGCTCGCGACTTCCTGCTGTGGCTCAGGGAGCAGCATCCACGAGTTGTGCTGGCGACCAACGCGGACCGGCGTGGCCTGGCCCTCAAGCTGCCAATGACCGGACTGGATGAGCTGGTAGACGATATCGTATCTTCCGAAGATATAGGCCATCCCAAGGAGGCCGCCGAATTCTGGTTGCTGCTTGAGGAGCGGCTGGGCTTCGACCCGACCAGAACCCTGTTGATTGATGATAATGTCAGAGTGCTTGAAGCCGCACGCGAGCACGGTATTCGCCATCTACTGGGTATCCTGCAACCCAATAGTCAGTCTCCCCGAAAGGTATTTGCCGAGTTCGTGGCGCTCGACCGATTTGCAGAGACCATGGTGAAATTGCCCTGACTTGTCATTGAGCAGATCAGCCCTCATATCCTGAGTCATGCACACGACATACAGGAGTGCTCATGAGCGACAATGACGTTCGACTGGACAAGTGGCTGTGCGCAGCGCGGTTTTTCAAGACCCGTGGGCTGGCCAAGAAGGCCATTGAAGGCGGCAAGGTGAATTACAACGGCGCGCGCGCCAAGACCAGTAAAATGGTGGAAAAGGGCGCACTGGTGAAGGTGCCGCAGGGATGGGACATCCTTGAAGTTGAGGTGTTGTCTCTTTCCGGCCAGCGCCGTGGTGCACCTGAGGCACGTTTGCTGTATCAGGAAACGCCTGACAGCGAGACCCGCCGTCTGAAGGAAGCCGAAAGCCGGCGCCTGGCCAATCAGGCAATGCAACCGCCCAAACATCGTCCCGACAAGCGGGAGCGGCGACACATTCAGCGTTTTCAGCGTCAGGATACCGAGACCTGACATGGCAGACGCGAAAGAGAAAATTATGGACCATATACAACGATTCATGTTTGACGACACCAATGTACGCGGCGAAGTGGCAACACTTGCCGATACCTTTGGCGAGGTCGTTGCTCGTCATGACTATCCCGCCGGCATTCGACGCCAGCTGGGTGAGTTGCTGGCGGCCGCTGCACTGTTGACTACTACCATCAAGCTTGATGGTGTATTGAGTCTGGAAGTGCGAGGCAAGGGTGCGGCCACTCTTCTGATGGCTGAATCCAACCCGGGGAACGAGGAGCGTGCCCAGTCATTGCGCGCGGTTGCACGGTTTGATGAGCATGCAGATATCGCATCGGATATCTCACTGGCCGATCTGATGGGTGAAGGGCATATCGTGATGACGCTCGACCCCAGGGACGGACAGCGTTACCAGGGCATCGTGGCGCTGGATTCCGACACGCTGGCGGGCTGTCTTGAGCATTATTTCTCCCAGTCAGAGCAGCTGCCGACGCGGCTGTGGCTGGCCGCTGGTGAGCATGCTGCCGGCGGGCTTCTGCTTCAAACCCTTCCGGATGATCAGTCCAGCAAGGACCCGGATGCATGGAATCGTTCGACCAAACTGGCCGAGACCGTCAAGAGCGATGAGCTGCTGTCGCTTGAGCCTACAGAGCTGTTGTATCGGCTTTACCACGAAGAACAGATTCGAGTCTTTGATCCTGCGCCCCTGTCGTTCGGGTGTACCTGTTCTCGGGAACGGTTTGCCGCGGCGCTGTTGAGTATGGGCGAAACCGAGCTGCGCGAAACCCTGGAAACGCGCCAGGCCATTGATACGCAGTGCCATTTCTGTAATACGAGCTATCATTTCTCGGCGGCGGATATCGAGCATCTGATCGAAAATCCCGGCGCCCCATCGCCGACAGTGCACTGAAAACCGACACTGCGCCTGGCATGCGTTGTGCCGTATGTGCATAAGATGTCGCGCCTTCCCTGTCGGCCATTCCCGGCCTCGTGCTTTTTTGCCATACTGGCGGCCCCGTGAAAGGCATGCACTGCGGGATATTTGCTGTAAACCTCCATTAGAGAGGGCAGCGTGGATGTCAGGGCGCATATAATGCCCCTGCTTTACAAGCAAGTACCAACGAGAGAGAGGCCTCACGGCCGAGGATATACATGACGACACAACTGGACAGTTCTTCGAAGCCGCTCGTTAATCTTACGATGCCCGAGCTGGTGGAACAGGCGCTGATGCGCAACGAAGCGCACCTTTCGGTAGATGGTGCACTGGTTGCGGAAACCGGACACCGCACCGGGCGGTCGCCGCGGGACCGTTTTATTGTCGACGAGCCCTCCACCAGCGAATTCATCGAGTGGGGCGCGGTCAATCAGCCGACCACTCCGGCCATCTTTGATGCGCTGTGGGAGCGGGTGGAAGATCATGTCGCCGAAAAGGCCTCTTTTCTGAACGAGCTGCATGTCGGATCGGATCCGGACCATTATCTGCCGATGCGTGTGCGTACCGAATTTGCATGGCATGCGCTGTTCGGCCGTAACCTGTTTGTCCGTCCGCCCCAGTACAATCCGCGCGGCAAGGGCGAATGGGAAATCCTGAGCGCGCCAACCTTTACCTGTGATCCGAAGCGGGATCAGGTCAATGGGGATGGCACGGTCATGATCAACTTTGCGCGCCGTCGTGTATTGCTGGCTGGCATGCGCTATGCCGGCGAGATGAAAAAGGCCATGTTCACGGTGCAGAACTTTCTGCTGCCGGAAAAGGACGTGCTGCCAATGCACTGTAGTGCCAACGTTGGCGAAAACGGCGAAACGGCCTTGTTCTTCGGGCTGTCCGGCACAGGCAAGACCACGCTGTCTGCTGACCCTTCCCGCTATCTGATCGGTGATGACGAACATGGCTGGGGTGAAGGTACCGTCTTCAATATTGAAGGGGGCTGCTATGCCAAGACCATTAATCTGTCCGAGAAGAACGAGCCTATTATCTGGCGAGCGATTCGCTATGGCACCGTGCTTGAAAACGTGGTGCTGGATGACAGGCGTGCAGCGGATTATGACGACACATCTCTGACTCAGAACGCCCGCGCAGCCTATCCTCTTGAGTTCGTGGAAAAGCGGGTTCCTGATAACCGCGCCGGAGAACCTACCGCCGTTATCTTCCTTACCTGTGACATGAGTGGCGTGCTGCCGCCGGTCTCGGTTCTTTCGCCTGAAGCGGCTGCCTATCACTTCCTGTCCGGGTATACCGCCAAGGTCGGGTCTACCGAGATTGGTTCAACGTCACAACTGGAAGCCACGTTCTCTACCTGTTTCGGTGCGCCGTTCTTTCCGCGGCCGGCACATGTGTATGCCGAGCTGCTGATGAAACGTGTCGAGGCTTTTGGGTCTCAGGTATATCTGGTCAATACCGGCTGGACCGGTGGTGCCTTCGGCCAGGGCGGAGAGCGATTCAGCATTCCGACGACACGTAGCGTGATTGCCGCCATTCAGTCCGGTGCTCTGCGTCACGCGGAAACCGAACATGTACCGGGGCTCAACCTGTCTGTTCCACTGGAAGTGGAAGGGGTTGAGTCCCATCTGCTCAATCCGATCAATGCCTGGGAAGACAAGGCAGCGTATCGCGAGCAGGCCGAGGCGCTGATCCAGAAATTCGTGGCCAACTTTGAAAAATTCGAAGGCGTGGACGACGAAATCATCAAGGCTGGTCCGCAGGCCTGATGTCAGTATGAAGTAACAGGAAAGGGGGGAAGACATTGTCTTCCCCCCTTTTTTTGACTGGCTTTTACAGAAGTGATGATTCGCTTAGAACTCTGTCCAGTCATCCTCACTAACAGTATCAGGTACTGTCCTGCGAGGTGGCGTAGCTGTCTTTTGGGCCAGGGGTTTCACAGGTGCTGGTGCCTTTTTCGGTGCTGGTGCTGGTGCTGGTGCGGTCGAAGGTGCAGGGTGCGACGAGGTTTCTGCAACCGTCGGGGCCTGCTTGCTGAGTTTGAACCCGCTGATCATCTGATAAAGGTGGCTTGTCTGTTCACGAAGGTCATCGGCTGCCGCACTTGATTCTTCCACCATGGCAGCATTTTGCTGGGTAATCTGATCCAGCTCGTTGATGGCCAGACTGATTTGTCTGATACCGTCGCTCTGGCCCTGGGATTCACCACTGATGCGGTTGATGGTGGTATTGACTTGTTCAACTCCTTCCAGGATGCGCGTCATGGTTTCGCTGGCCTGTATGACCATCCTGGTGCCATTCTCGGTGTGTTCAGCCGACGTCATGATCAGATCGCGGATGTTTTGCGCAGCATCTCCGGCACGGCCTGCCAGTGTGCGAACTTCCTGGGCCACTACTGCAAACCCTCTGCCATGCTCCCCGGCGCGGGCAGCCTCTACCGAGGCGTTCAATGCCAGCAGGTTGGTCTGGAAGGCAATGCTGTCTATCAGGGTGATGATGTCGCTGACCTTGCCTGCCGAGGTACTTATGTTGTCCATGCTGGCTTCCACGGCTGTCATGGCCTGCTGCCCGTCTCTGGCCAGTTCAGCCGTCTGCTCGGAGAGGCGACTGGCCTCCCTCGCTGCATCGGATGTCTTGTTGACGGCCTGTGTCATGTCTTCCATGGAGGCGGTGGTCTGTTCCAGGTTGGCTGCGGTCTTCTCGGTACGTGACGCCATTTCGCGGCTGCTGCCGGCGATTTCGTTTGCGGAGCCTCGTACATTGGCTGTGCTGTGTTGAACGCCCGAGAGGGTCTCGTCAATGTGCTCGACGAACTCGTTGAAGGCCCTTGCAAGATCACCCAGTTCATCCTGTCGCGAGGCATCAAGTCGCCGTGTCAGGTCGCCTTCCCCATTGGAAATGTCATGGATACGATTGATCAGTTTTTTGATGTTGCGTGTCAGCAGGGTGGGGCCCATCAGAGCGACCACGACGGAAAAAATGAAGGCGGAGCCGGATACGATCCACAGCATGATCATTCGATTCGAGATGTCGCCAAGGGTTTCTGCACCCAGTTGATCAATCTTTTGGTCTGCTGCTTCACCGGCGGTGTCGTAGACGTCTCTAAGACGGGAAAAGGCATCCAGCGACTGGCCCTGGCTCAATGCCGTGGCCGCCGCGGTATCACCTGCGGCCTTGAGGGCGAAGACCTGGCTGGATTGTTGTTTCCAGAGGGCATAGTGTTGCTCGAAATCGCTTACCCGCTCAACCAGGGCCGGATACGCTGCCAGACTGGACTGGTAGAGCTTCATGCGATCGAACGCCTGCTGGGCATTTTCCTCGTAATCTGCCTTTGCATCGGCGGCAGCCTTTGATTCGCTGGGCAGGGAAAGGTAATTCAGTTCTGCCACATGGGCCTGGTACAGATCCCTGTCGGCATTGAGGACGGCGGATACAGCACGGTTGAACGTGCCGCTGAATTCGACCATGCGATCACGAGTGGATGAAATGGTCAGCTCTGCCAGCAGCAGCGTTATCAGCAGTGCGATGGCGACACCCATGAATGCCGCCATGTATTTGGTTTTAAGACTGTTGAATTGAATGGCCATAACGCCTTCCTCAATAAGGTCGGTGCCGATCAGGAGACGCCCTTTTGGATGAGGTCGCGCTGGCACCGGGACAGGGTCGAGTAGAACCTATCGCCCTGGATGGCCTGAATCTTGAGGTTGCCGACCATGGCCGCGGCCTTTTTCATGTTGTGTGGTAGGGTGTTGCCAGCGATAAGGGGATGACCGGGTATGACAATGATTTCAAACGATATAGCAGTACGTATTGCTACAGAACTTGATGTTGAACCTCGCCAGGTCGAGGCAGCCATGACGTTGCTGGATGGAGGGGCGACCGTGCCCTTCGTGGCGCGTTACCGCAAGGAGGCCACGGGGGGGCTGGATGATGGTCAGCTGCGTACGCTGGAAGAGCGGATGCGTTACCTGCGCGAGCTTGATGAGCGCCGGCTGACCATTCTTGAATCGGTCAACGAGCAGGGCAAGCTTTCGCCTGAACTGGAACAGCAGATTCGAGACGCCACGACCAAGCAGCGACTCGAGGATCTTTACCTTCCCTTTCGCAAGAAGCGGCGCACCAAGGCACAGATTGCCCGCGAAGCCGGGCTTGAACCACTGGGGGATCAGTTGCTGTCGGATCCGACACGCGACCCGGACACAACGGCAGCCTCTTTCATCAACGACGAGCACGGGATTGCAACTACGCGTGATGCTCTGGATGGCGCTCGCCAGATTCTGATGGAGCGGTTTGCAGAGAATGCCGAGTTGGTCGGTCGTCTGCGCGATCGCTTATGGACAGATGGCCTGCTTCGGGCTGAAGTGGTAAATGGCAAGGAGCAGGAGGGCGCCAAGTTTTCCGATTATTTCGACCATCAGGAGCCACTGTGCAGGGCGCCGTCACACCGTGCGCTGGCCATGTTCCGTGGCCGTAACGAGGGAGTGCTGACGCTGCGGCTGGAGCTACCTGAAACAGAAGGCGATGTGCATCCTGCCGAAGTGGATATTGCTCATGCTGCCGGGATTAAAGATCAGGGCCGGGCCGCCGATCGTTGGCTTCGTGATGTTGTACGCTGGACCTGGCGAGTCAAGCTGTATACCCATCTTGAAACCGAGCTTCTGGGCCGGTTACGAGAGCGGGCCGAAGGTGAGGCCATTCAGGTCTTTGCGGCCAACCTCAAGGATCTGTTGCTGGCGGCTCCTGCGGGAGCGCAGCCGACACTGGGGCTGGATCCCGGGCTTCGTACCGGTGTCAAGGTTGCTGCCATAGACGCTACCGGCAAGTTTCTGGCTCATGACACCATTTATCCGCATGCACCCAAAAACCAGTGGGCTGACGCTGTCAATGTTCTGGTAGCGCTCTGTGAGCGATGCGACATCGGATTGATCGCTATCGGTAATGGAACCGCCAGTCGTGAAACCGATCGCCTGGCGGGCGATGTGGTCAAGCAGCTAGCGGTGCGTGGGCGACAGGTCAACAAGATCATCGTCAGTGAAGCTGGTGCATCGGTATATTCGGCCTCGGCACTGGCGGCCAGCGAGTTTCCGGATCTGGACGTGACCATTCGGGGGGCCGTGTCGATTGCCCGGCGTCTGCAGGATCCGTTGGCTGAACTGGTGAAAATTGATCCCAAGTCCATCGGCGTTGGGCAATATCAGCACGATGTTTCGCAGATGCAGCTTTCAAGGTCACTGGATACGGTGATCGAGGATTGCGTCAATGGCGTGGGGGTAGACCTCAATACGGCGTCGAGTGCATTGCTTCGGCGTGTTTCGGGGCTTAACGCCAATCTGGCCGATAGCATCATCGCATGGCGCGATCAGCATGGTGCCTTCGATGAGCGGCGCCAGTTACTGGAAGTGTCACGGCTTGGGCCCAGAACATTCGAGCAGTGCGCCGGATTTCTGCGCATTCGGGAGGGCCGGAATGCCCTTGATGCCTCTTCCGTGCATCCGGAAGCCTATCCGGTGGTCGAGCGTATCGCCAATAGATATCAGCGCCAGGTTGGCAGTCTGGTAGGGGATGCTGCATTTCTGGGACAGCTCAAGGCGGTTGATTTTACCGATGAACAGTTTGGCCTTCCTACGGTCACAGATATCCTGAAGGAGCTGGTCAAGCCCGGTCGGGATCCGCGCCCCGAATTCAACTTTGCCCGTTTTCAGGACGGAGTGGAGGAACTCAAGGACCTTCGTGCCGGGATGGTGCTCGAAGGCGCTGTTACCAATGTGACGCATTTTGGTGCCTTTGTGGATATCGGTGTGCATCAGGATGGCCTTGTACATATTTCTGCCTTGTCGCACACGTTCGTCAAGGACCCCCGTGAAGTGGTCAAGGCCGGTGACATCGTTCGAGTAAAGGTGATGGATGTCGATATACCGCGCAAGCGAATCGCGCTTAGCATGCGCCTTGATGACGATGTGGTTGAACGGGCTGCTGAAGACAAGGGGCGCTCGCGTCGTACTCCGTCGCGAGCACCGCAGGAAGACAAGCCGGCAGGCGCACTGGCTGCAGCGCTTTTAAAGGCGGGCGCGCGCGAGCAGTAAGGTGCTTGAAAGCAGAAAAGTTAGCGTCATAATGAGCGGCATGTTCAAGCCTGATACTGTCAGGTTTGACCCTGTCTAAAGAGAGCCCATGGGCTCGATCCGAACACGAGGGCCCCCTGTGGCCCTCCCTGAAAGAAGGTGCCTCTCTTGTCCGAGTCACTCACCGGTCATGTAAAGGCGCTGCGAAATGCAGCGCGTCAGGGAATGTTTCGTCGTATTCGGCGCGGCATCGAGAAGGAAGGTCTGCGAGCCGATGCCCAGGGGCGTATCAGTGCGGTGCATCATCCGCACGGACTGGGGTCAAAGCTGACACATCCGCATATCACGACGGATTATTCCGAATCCCTGCTGGAATACATCACGCCTGTTTATTGCCGCCCGAAGGATGCGCTGGCCTTTCTGGGCGATCTGCATCGTTATACCTTCCGCCAGCTGGACGGTGAATGGGTATGGCCTGCAAGCATGCCCTGTCGTCTGTCAGGCAACGACAGTGTGCCGATTGCTGATTACGGTTCTTCCAACAGCGGTATCATGAAAAAGGTCTATCGGCATGGCCTGGACGCCCGCTATGGGCGCATCATGCAGTCCATTGCGGGTATCCATTACAACTTTTCCCTGCCGGATGCGTTGTGGCCGGTGCTGCAGAGCCTCGAAGGGGCTGAGCACGTCTCTCTGGAAACCTTTAGATCGCGGCGTTACTTCGATCTGATCAGAAACTTCCGACGTAATAGCTGGTTGCTGCTTTATCTCTTCGGTGGCTCGCCTGCCATCGACGAAAGCTTTCTGGACGGGCGTGATTCGGAACTCCCGCGGCACGGCAAGCGGACACGGTTATCCTCGAGCGCCTGTAGTCTGCGCATGAGTGATCTGGGCTATCAGAACAAGGTACAGGATCAGCTTCGTATCTGTTTCAATTCGCTCGAAAATTACATAAATACACTTCGTCATGCCATTACGGCGCGCTGGCCTGCCTATGAAGCGCTGGGTGTTCAGGATGAGCAGGGCGAATGGAAACAGCTCAACGCCAATATTCTCCAGATCGAAAACGAGTATTACAGTGACATTCGTCCCAAGCGGGTCGCTCGTCACAACGAAACGCCTACGCAGGCCCTCGAGGCTGGTGGTGTGGAGTACATCGAGGTGCGTTGCCTGGACCTCGACCCGTTCGAGCCCCTGGGGATCAGCGAAACACAAATTCGGTTTCTGGATGCGTTTCTGGTCTGGTGCCTGTTGTCACCGAGCCCGAAGGTCTCTGACCGCGAGTGCGATCAGCTGGATCTGAACCGTACACGGGTTGTGGCTCATGGCCGTGACCCCGAGCTGACACTGCTTGTGGATGGGAATGAAGTATCCATGCGCGATCAGGCCCGTCATGTTCTGGGATCCATGGGCGCGGTAGCCGAGTTGCTTGATGAAGGTGATGCCGGTGCACCGCATCAGGCGGCCATCACGGCGCTTGCGCCGCTTCTGGATAATGCCGCGCTGACTCCGGCCGGCCGAATGGAAGCGGCATTGCGTGACAGTGGTGAGGAATTCACCGACTGGGCGCTTTCACAGGCGAAAATGTATACCGATCGGCTGGCTGCCGAACCGATGGATCGGGCGCGTGAGTCATTACTGAAGGAGCTGACTGACACCTCTCATCAGCAGCAAGGGGACATTGAGCAGGACGAAACCGTCGATTTTGCGACCTTTCTGGAAAGCTACTTTGAGAAAGCCAGTGAACCTCGTGTAGCGCGCAGGGACTAAGCAGTGACGACACTCCCAGACAACGACGGTATATGGATACGCCAATGAGTTCGCCGATAAAGGCAGGTACAACACGACGAGAGTGCGGGCTGGGTGCCGTATTCTGCGCGCTGATGCTTGGCGCCGCCCTGATCATGCAGCATGGCTTCGGACTTGATCCGTGTCCGCTGTGCATCTTTCAACGCGTTGCGGTTCTGGTGGCGTTGATCATTCTGTGTATTGGAGCGCTTCATAATCCCAAAGGCAGGGGCGGGGCGGTGTATGGCGGCCTGGCACTGGTGTCGGCGCTGGTGGGTGCGGGCATTGCCGGCCGCCATGCCTGGCTTCAGACACTGCCGCCGGATCAGGTGCCCACCTGTGGTCCCGGGCTTGATTACATGATGGAGGTACTTCCGTTCTGGAATGTTATTTCCCAGGTGTTGTCCGGGTCGGGAGAGTGTGCTGAAGTATCCTTCCGTTGGTTGGGCATGACCCTGCCGGTATGGACTCTGATTGGTTTTACGGTACTGGCTGTGATCACCCTCGGCATTATGGTGCGTTCACTGCGCCGTGCCTCGTGAATGAATGAAAGGAGAGCCGGTTATGTTGAAACAGTGGGCAAGTGCTCGGGAGTGCTGGGGTGGTGTTCATACACTGATTGATCGGTGGCTTGAGCAGCGAGGTGAGCTGCTCGAGCATTACGCGGCGCTGGAGCGGGCCTGTGACAGTGACCTTGAAATCGCTGACCGCGCTTTGGTTGACCGGTTCGGTGAAGCACTGGTGGATTACGTCAGTACCGGACACTTTGAGCTTTATCCCCGCCTTTGCGAGGAGTGCCGGCTGTTCGATGATGAGGCCGCACTTCAAACGGGGCATTTGTTGCTTGAAAACATGGATCCGTCAACGCAGCTGGCGCTGGATTTTAATGATGCCTATGCCGATGAGACTTCCTTCAAGGAAAACCGCCTGCAAATCACGGCCTGGCTTGACAGGCTGGCGCGTGTTTTGAAGGACCGCTTTGCACTGGAGGATGTGTTGATTGCAAGGTTGCATGCCGACCATGCGGACGTGTCCGACAAGGTGTCCGGGTGACAGGTGACCGGCGGCAATGAAAAGGGGCGGTGCCTATGGCACCGCCCCTTTTCATGTCCTGCCATTGTTCAAATCGGATCTCTCAGGCTCATGATCCGCCAGCCTGCCTTTTCGGCGTATGCTCTCAGGTGTTCATCCGGATCGACGGCAACCGGATGATCAACCTGCTTCAGTAGTGGCAGGTCATTGCGGGAATCACTGTAGAAAAAGGCATCTTCAAGTGACATGTCATGCGCTTCGAGCCACTGTTCAAGCCGTGTAATCTTGCCCTCTCGAAAGCTGGGTACGCCGGTAGGGTTACCGGTGTATCTACCCTCAATTTCTTCCACCTCGATGGCAATCAGGTCATCCACACCGAGACGCTCTGCAATCGGTCCGGTAATGAATCGATTGGTGGCAGTGATGATCAGCAGGTAATCACCATTGGCCCGATGCCTTGCCAGCAGCTCCTCGGCCCGGGGAAGAATGATCGGTTCAATCACCGACGCCATGAAGTGCTGATGCCAGGCGGCAAGCTGTCCACGAGAGTGTGATGCCAGTGGTGCCAGTGAAAAACGCAGATAAGCGTCAAGGTCCAGGGTCTCGTTGATATAATCCTGGTGAAAGCGGTCGTTGGCAGTGCGATATTCAAGCGGGTCGACAGCGCCTTGCTCCACCAGGAATTCGCCCCAGGCGTGGTCGCTGTCTCCGGCAATCAGGGTATTATCGAGATCAAAAATGGCCAGTCGCACGCATGGCTCCTGTAGGCTTGAGTAAAAGAAGAATGCTCAAACAGTGGTTTTACGTGATTATGTCAAACAGGCCAATTGTTTAATACTTGTCAGTGGCTGTTGATGGGCTTTCAGGCTTTGTGGAAAAATGCCCTTATTGTATTTTTAAAAGGGGATACTCGTGATCGACCCGGACGGCTTTCGCCCTAACGTTGGTATCATCATTGCCAACGCCAGCGGGCAGGTACTCTGGGCTCGGCGGGTAGGACAGGATGCCTGGCAGTTTCCGCAAGGTGGCATCAAACCGAATGAATCACCCGAGCAGGCGCTTTATCGTGAGTTGAAGGAAGAAATCGGATTATGCCGAGACGATGTTGAAATAATGGCTTGTACCCGAGGCTGGCTCAGGTATCGGCTGCCTCAGCGCATGATACGGACTCACTCAAGGCCGCTTTGCATCGGGCAAAAGCAAAAGTGGTTTTTGCTCCGGATTCGATGTCAGGAAGCCAGCATTTGTGTCGATACTACGCCCAAGCCCGAGTTTGATGGTTGGCGGTGGGTAAGTTACTGGTACCCACTTGGACAGGTAGTGCCTTTTAAACGCGAGGTTTACCGTCGTGCGCTGCGTGAGTTGGCACCCAGGTTGCCGTGCAGGGATGCAGCGTTGATAACTTCTCCGTACAGGGTGTCGGGGTAGCAACAAACGGGCATGCGCATGTTCGTGGCCCGTTGACCGAGACTATAAGGACATAATGACTTCCATGTTAAAGGTGCTCAGGCGAATTGTTCAGGAGGTCAACGGCGCAGAAAGTCTGGATTCTGCGCTGTCGATCATCGTTCGCCGCATACGCAAGGCGATGAAAACCGATGTGTGTTCCGTCTATCTACTGGACAGCGAGCGAGACCGCTTCGTCCTGATGGACACCATCGGCCTGAATGCCAGCGCCATTGGGCACGTTAGCATGACGCACAATGAGGGGCTGGTCGGTCTTGTCGGGACCCGGGAAGAGCCGCTCAATCTGGAAGATGCACCATCACACCCGCATTTTCGTTACTTCGAGGAAACCGGGGAAGAGCGCTATTCCAGCTTTCTGGGAGTGCCGATCATCCACCAGCGCCGTGTATTGGGTGTACTGGTCGTGCAGCAGCGAGACAAGCGCCGCTTCGATGAGGGTGACGAGGCGTTTCTGATCACGATGGCTGCCCAGTTGGCCGGTGTGCTTGTTCAGGCACTGGCTTCCGGTGCACTGGCGCATTTGAATGAATTCGAGGGGTCGGCCGTGCTTTCCGGTGTGGCTGCTTCGCCCGGACTTGCGATTGGTGAGGCTCATGTGGTCGTGCCGCCGGCCAATCTTGATGCGGTGCCCGAAAAGCGCACAAACGATATTGATGCCGATGTGGCGCGCTTCAATCAGGCGATCAATGGTGTACGTGCCGATATCAAGTCTGCAGCGGAGCGACTGGCAAGCCGCATTTCGGCCCAGGAGCAGGCGCTGTTTGAAGTGTATCAGCAGATGCTGGGTGAGCATTCACTCGGACAGGAGGTCGAGAAACGTATTCGTGAGGGATGGTCTGCGCCGACTGCCCTTTCAAAAGTCGTGCGTCGTCATGTTCAGTATCTTGAGCGTGTGGATGACGATTACCTCAAGGAGCGTGCTGCCGACATCCGGGACCTCGGTCGGCGTGTTCTTGGGTATCTGCAGCAGGAAAGCGCTGCCGAGCCGGTGATCTATCCTGATAATACTATCCTGGTAGGCGATGAAATCAGTGCGGCGCAACTCGGGGAGATTCCTCGTGACAAGCTGGTCGCGCTGGTGGCGACACGAGGGTCGAGCACTTCTCATGTGGCCATCCTTGCGCGTGCCATGGGGATTCCGGCCGTGCTGGGAATGAGTGATTTGCCCCTGTCTCGCCTGACTCACTCTCGCCTTATTGTCGACGGGCATCGGGGCAAGCTGATGGTTCGGCCCGATGAGGAAATGGAAGCCCGTTACGAAATATTGATCGAGGAAGAGCGTGCGCTTACGCGCATGCTTGAAAGCGAGCAGTTTCTGCCGAACGAAACCGAAGATGGCCATTCGGTCAAGCTGATGGTCAATACCGGCCTGTCGCTGGAAATCGCCAGCTCTCTCAAGGCGCGTGTAGATGGAGTGGGCCTGTATCGCACTGAAGTGCCATTCATGATGCATCAGCGCTTTCCTAGTGAGCAGGAGCAGCAGCGCCTGTATCGTGATCAACTGGAAGGGTTTGCTCCGCTGCCGGTAGTCATGCGTACGCTGGATATTGGTGGAGACAAGGATCTGCCGTATTTCCCAATCGAGGAAGATAATCCGTTTCTTGGCTGGCGAGGCATTCGCGTTACGCTGGACCATCCCGAAGTATTGATGGTGCAATTAAGAGCAATGCTGCGGGCAGGAGAGGGGCTTAACAATCTCCGTATCCTGCTGCCCATGGTGTCCTGTGTTGAAGAGGTCATTACCGCGCTCAAACTGATGGACCGGGTGATCGAGGAGCTCAAGCACGACGGGGTATCGATCGAGCGGCCGCTGGTAGGGGTGATGATCGAAGTGCCTGCCACGCTTTATCAACTGGATGCGCTGGCACAGCTGGTGGATTTCTTTTCAGTGGGCAGCAATGACCTTACCCAGTATCTTCTGGCGGTTGATCGCAATAATGCACGCGTATCATCGCTTTATGATGCCTGCCATCCTTCGGTATTGAGGGCGTTATATCATGTGGCGGTTGAATCAAACCGGCTCGGCATTCCTGCTTCGGTCTGTGGTGAACTGGCCGGTGACCCTGCCGGAGCACTGCTGCTGACGGGCATGGGATACGACATGCTGTCGATGAATGCGCCCAATCTTGCACGTGTCCGTGCTGCGATTCGCCGTGTCAGTCTTGGTTCGGCGCGCCAGTTGGTCGAAGAGACCCTGACACAGCCTACACCGGCGCTGGTACATCGCCATCTTTTCAATCGCATGAACGAGTGGGGGTTGGCTCATCTTCTTCCTCCGCGGAGCGAGCATCATTAACAGGCTCTCCGACGGCATTCTGCCTCATTGCGTTGGGTGCGGAAGTCCTGAGGACGCAGCCAGGACGCGATCAACGTGAGTTTTCTGATCTTTGCCGCGATAGGCGCCCTGGCCGGTTTTCTGGCCGGGCTTTTCGGTATTGGTGGTGGTGCCGTGATCGTGCCGCTGTTGGTACTGACATTCGGCGTCCTCGGTTTTTCTTCCGAGACTATTGTACATCTGGCCACTGGCACATCGCTTGCCACCATAGCCATTACCTCTCTTTCTTCGGCACGGGCACACTTCATTCGCCGGTGTGTGCGCGTTGACTGTCTAAGGAAATTGTTGCCAGGCCTGATTCCTGGCGCGATGCTCGGTGTGGTGATCGGAGGACAGTTATCCGGCCCTGTCATGTCACTCCTGCTTGGTGGGTTTTTTGTGGCGGTAGCACTCAAGCTTCTGATTGCTCCCGGTCTTGCCCGCGATAAGGAGCGACTTTTGCCTCTCCCGGGCATGGCTGGTGCTGGAGGCGTCATCGGAGCAGTATCTTCGCTTTTCGGTGTAGGGGGCGGTACTTTGTCGGTGCCGTTTCTTGAATGGCGCGGAGTCTCCATGCGTTCTGCCGTGGGAACGTCATCGGCCTGTGGTGTGCCCATCGCCGTCATCGGTGCAGTCACAGCCGTTGTTGTCGGTTGGCACTCACCAGGATTACCTCATGGCGCTACGGGCTATATATACTGGCCTGCCTTTCTTGGCATTGTACTGATGAGTGTGTTGACGGCCCGCCTTGGGGCGCGTGTCGCGCATTATCTGTCAGAACGTTGGCTGAAGCGTATTTTCGCCGTACTTTTGCTTGTCATGGCACTCAAGTTACTTTTCGGCTAAGGATGTTGGCATGTTGCATTACCCGAATTTTGATCCTGTCCTGTTTTCCATTGGTCCGCTGGCCATACACTGGTATGGCCTCATGTACGTAGTAGGTTTTGCCGGTGCATGGTTACTGGCGCGAATGCGCGCAGACCGGCTGGGGCTTACAAGGGATGATGTAGGCGATCTGATCTTTTATGGCGCACTGGGTGTTGTGCTGGGCGGTCGCCTTGGGTATGTGCTCTTTTACGGCTGGGAGGCCCTTGCCGCTGACCCTCTCTGGGTGTTCAAGGTATGGGATGGCGGAATGAGCTTTCATGGTGGGCTGATCGGCGTACTGATCGCTTCGATATTATTCGCCCGGCGCCATGGGCTGGCCTTTTTTCAGCTTACCGATTTTGTGGCTCCACTGGTACCTATTGGCCTGGGGGCAGGGCGGCTGGGTAATTTCATCAATCAGGAACTGCCCGGTCGTATCACCGATGTGCCCTGGGCCATGGACTATCCCAAATATGGCCCGCAACCACGTCACCCCTCTGCCATTTATGAGTTCCTGCTGGAAGGTGTGGTGTTGTTCCTTGTCCTGTGGTTTGTCTCATTGAAACCCCGCCGCAGGGGTCTTGTGTCCGGTCTTTTTTTGTTACTCTATGGCCTGTTTCGGTTCTCGGTCGAGTTTTTCCGGCGCCCCGACCCCCAGCTTGGTTTCATTGCCTTTGGCTGGATGACCATGGGGCAGCTTCTATGTCTGCCAATGCTGGCCGGCGGCATTCTGCTTGTCGTCTGGTCGCGGCGCCAGTCTGTTGAGACACCGTACTCAACCCCCACCGCGTAATGAGTGTAAATAAAGTTCATGCAGCCCTATCTGGAATTAATGCAGCGTGTTCTCGACCAGGGCGTCGAGAAAACTGACCGCACCGGCACCGGCACGCTGTCGGTGTTCGGCCATCAGATGCGTTTCGACCTTGCGGCCGGCTTCCCGCTGGTGACCACCAAGAAGCTGCATCTGCGTTCTATCATTCATGAGCTTTTATGGTTTTTGAAAGGCGAGACCAATATCGCCTACCTCAAGGACAACGGGGTGCGCATCTGGGATGAATGGGCAGATGAGAACGGCGAACTTGGGCCCGTATACGGGTACCAGTGGCGTAGCTGGCCAGACTATCAGGGAGGACACATCGATCAGATCAGTCAGGTTGTTGATGGTATTCGCAAAACACCTGATTCTCGACGTCTTATCGTATCGGCCTGGAACCCGGCGCTGGTTGATGAAATGCAATTGCCTCCCTGTCATGCCCTGTTTCAGTTCTATGTGGCCAATGGCCGTCTGTCCTGCCAGCTCTACCAGCGTAGCGCCGACATCTTTCTGGGTGTGCCCTTCAATATTGCAAGCTATGCCCTGTTGACCCGTATGGTGGCGCAGGTCTGTCAGCTTGAACCCGGTGAGTTCATTCATACGCTGGGAGATGCTCACCTTTATCTTAATCATCTGCAACAGGCTCAAGAGCAATTGAGCCGCACACCCCGCACGTTACCGCAGCTTCAGCTTAACGGGGCCGTGACGGAGTTGTTTGATTTTACCTTTGACGATATCAGCATCTCGGGGTATGACCCTCATCCGCATATCAAGGCACAGGTGGCAGTATGAAAAAGCACTCAAGCAGTGATGATACGGTTGTGCCGGTAGCCATGATCGTGGCCATGTCACGTAACCGGGTTATCGGGGTCGACGGCAAGTTGCCTTGGTATCTGCCGGAAGATCTGAAATTCTTCAAGGCGGCGACTCAGGGCAAGCCGCTGGTCATGGGGCGAGCCACCTTTGAGTCCATCGGCAAGCCTCTGCCCAACCGTCTTAATATTGTGGTGACGCGTAACACCAGTTTTTCTCACGATGGCGTTAGGGTGTGTCATGACTTGGCCACGGCCATCGAGGTTGCCGACCACCAGGCAATGCTGGATGGCAGTGAGGAAATCATGGTGATCGGTGGTGGAAATATTTATGGTCAGGCTCTGGACATGACACAGCGCCTTTATGTGACAGAAGTGAATGTTGATATTCAGGGCGATACCTGGTTTCCTCCACTTACCGACACGGAATGGACGGAAGTGGAGCGTGTGGCGGGTAGCCCGACACCACAACAGCCTGATTATGACTTCGTTCGCTATGAGCGCACGTCTACCATCAACGATTAACCTTATGCAGCCATGAGGTTGCGCACAATGTGTGGAGTTTATTATGAGCGAGCAGTTGGGCGCACTCATGGACGCGCTGGAGCAGCGGGCCATCAATGCCTGGGAGCAACTGGAGAAGGCCCATGGCAGGATTCGTGCGCTTGAGGCTGATAACAGGGCCCTCAAGTCGCGTCTAGAGACGTTGGGGAGCAGCGGCGAGAAACGCCCTCGCGAGGAGGGTGGCGCCATGACTGAACCTTCAACGATATCAGGCGATGAGGCATCAGTTTCGCCAACAGTGGCTGCGTCGCCCCTTGCATCAGTTGAAGACCATGATGTGACACAGGGCACGCCTCATCACGACAGTCGGGCTGATGAGGCGGCTGTCGATATTTCTGAGAGCGACTTTCGTACGCCACAGGCTCTTCTGGAAGAGTGGTATGCACGGTTTCCAAAGGCATTCTACAAGGGGCACACGCAGCCACTTCAGGTTGGTATCCACGAAGTGCTTGCAACTTATTATCCCGTATCCTCGCGACTTCTTCGGCGGGCACTTGCCTGCTATGTCAATCTTCCTCGTTATTTGAAATCAATTCGACAGGGAGTGCAGCGAGTTGATCTTGACGGTGCTCCAGCTGGTGAAATCACCGCAGAAGAAGAGCAGCATGCAAGGGAGCAGTTGAAATCACTTCAGGCACGGCAGCAACAGAAGAAAGACCAGGAAAACCGTGAGCGCATGGCTAAAAAACTGTCGGCGCTGAGCACACTGCATCACCACGACTAACGCCTTATTAAACCAAAGTATAATAAAGGGTGGCGGAACTTTTTCAATAAGGGTAATTAATACCTTTTGCAGATTAACGAAATTGCAAGTTGCTTTTTTTAAAGGGTTTTTAACTGAAGTGTCACAATAATGTGGCACTTTTTTTGTGTTATGACGTCGCTGAGATGAGGCAATAAGGGATCGAAAACAGTGTTTTTTTCTTGTTGCGTTCGGTCAGGGGTCGTTATAAGGTACGTCTGCGAGCAACAGATAATAACAAGCTTCACAGCCTGGACCACAGGCACGAAGCAACCCTCTGCAAATAATTAAAAAGCAGACAATCGAACAGTAAGCCTAGTAAGGGACTTAAAAAAATGAAAAAGACGCTATTAGCGACTGCGATTGCCGGTGCGTTGGGTATGGCTGCCTCTGGTGCCCAGGCTGCAACCGTGTACAACCAGGACGGCTCCAAGCTTGATCTGTACGGCAACGTTCAGCTGGGCCTTCGTAATATCAAACAGAATGCCTCCGATGGCACCGTAGACTCTCAGAGTGACCTTTTCGACAATGGTTCAACTCTGGGTGTGAAGGGTGAACATGTTCTCGATAACGGCCTGACTGCTTACTTCCGCGCTGAATTCGAATTCAACGCTGATCAGCAGAAAGGTTACTATGCTGGTGCAGACACCGATAATACCAACCAGTCCGGCCTGTCCAAGGGTGACCAGGCATATGTCGGTATCACCGGTAACTTTGGTGATTTCCGCGTAGGCTCATGGGACGCCCTGTTCAACGACTGGATCCAGGATCCGATGGCGAACGATGAGTACTTCGGCCACACCGGAGCCATCGATGATGTAGCTGGTACTCAGTATGAAAGTGACAAGTTCACTTATACTTCACCGATCATGGGTGGTTTCCAGTTTGCCGTAGGTACGCAGTATAAAGGCGATGGCGAGTCCTACGACAACTACGACTACAACACACCGTCCGATCTTGGTGAGTTTGTACTTGATGACGACAACAGTGCTTCGTTGTTCGGTGGCCTGCGTTACACCATGGGCGGCTGGACGCTTGCAGCAGTCTACGATGATCTGAAAAACTTCCAGTATATTAATAATGCTGGCGATCAGCGTGATTATGGCGATCTGTACGGTGCCAACGTTGCCTACAATATCGACACTCTTCTGGTCAGCTTCAAGTTCAGCCATATGGATGCTGACTGGAGCGATGATGCTGATGTTGATCGTTACGGTCTTGGGTTCCGTTACGGCTATGGCATGGGTGATATTTATGCCTCTTACCAGTATGTCGATGCTGAAGGACAGGCTGTCGCTCTGTTGGACAACAACGGATACTCTGGCGTGAACCAGGGCGATGAAAGCTACAATGAATACTTGCTTGGTGGTACCTATAACCTGAGCAGCCAAATGTATGTCTGGTTGGAAGGTGGCTACTACGATCGCGATGACAACACTGGTAACGGCGTTGCCACCGGTGTTGCCTACAGCTTCTAAGACACAGCGTCTTGAGTTATCTAAACCGGCCCTTTGGGCCGGTTTTTTTATGCCCAACCGGTGGAAGGTTAGCAGGCTAGGTTGTTGGGCGTGGCATATGTCATGCTACACTGCGTGTTTGACCGGTGTGACTGGGCAATTATCGCCGTGAACGCCCTGTATCCTTCCTTTAAAGAGTATTTCCGGCATGCTGCTTCATGAAATGGCCTGGGGTGGTGTTTATTTCAGCCCACTGCTTCTGTTTGCTTTGATCAGCCTAGTGCTCACCTTTGCTGTCCGTTATGTCATGCACCGCACCGTGCTTGAACGCTGGGTCTGGAAAGAGGCCTGGTTCGACGTGGCGTTATATGTCTGCATTCTGGCAGGCGTTACCTTTTGGCTTGGTGCATTGAGTTAATTACATGCAAAAATCACTTCGTATCATCATTACGCTTGCCATTGCTGTCGCGGCCATTCTGGCCGGTATCTGGCTGTGGAAATATTATATGTATTCGCCCTGGACGCGTGATGGTCGCATTCGGGCGCAGGTAGTCACCGTTGCCCCTGATGTGTCCGGCTGGGTAAGGACGCTTCATGTGCGTGACAATGAGCAGGTTCAGCAGGGTGATCCGCTTTTTATGGTTGACGATGCACGCTACCAGGCCATGGTTAATCAGGATCAGGCAAGTGTCATGCAGCGCAAGTTTTCATGGCAGCAGGCTCAGCATCAGTACGAACGGCGCAAGTCTTTGAGCAAAAACGCGATCAGCTCCGAAGATCTTGAATCCTCTCGTATCCAGGCGGAAGTGGCGCGGGCCACCTATCAGCAGGCACTCGCTAAACTCTCGGCTGACAAGATCAATCTGGCCCGTGTTGCCGTTACGGCACCGGTTGCAGGCTCGGTCATCAACCTTCAGTTGCGTCAGGGTAACTACATAAAGCAGGGGCAGGCATCGCTGTCGATCGTGAAGCAGGGATCCTTTTATGCCACCGGCTATTTCGAAGAAACCAAGATTCCTTCCATTCAGGTGGGCGACAAGGCTGAGGTTTATCTCATGAGTGGGGCTCGACGAATACCTGGCCATGTCGCCAGTATCGGCCAGGGGATTTCCAATCAGAACACCACACCTGACGGGCAGTTGCTGCCCCGGATTCAGCAGACGTTTACCTGGGTACGGCTGGCACAGCGAATTCCTGTTGATATCGTTTTTGACCATATGCCGACAGACATAAAGCTCAGTGCCGGCATGACGGCTACGATCAAGATAGCCGGCCATTCCGCCGACGATACTGATACGGTAGTACGCGAGGCATCAGGCTCCCATGCCGAAGCGGGCAGCGATGGCGCGCTGTCGGACAGGGGATAGGCCGCCATGCCGGTATTTCTGCGTCTTTACCTGTTGCCTGAAAGAGCGGTGCTGCAATTTGCTCTGAAAGGCACCATTGCCATGGCGCTTTCCCTGTTTCTGGCGATGGAAATGAGCCTTGAGCGTCCGTACTGGGCGCTTATTTCTGCTGTATTTCTGCAGATACGCCCTCAAAGCGGCCTTGTTATCGAAAAGGGGTTGTGCCAGATCGGTGGCACGTTGGTCGGTGGTGGGGTAGGTGTTGCCATCATGGGGCTTTTCATGCAGATGCCCGGCATGGCCTTGAGCTGTCTGATGCTGTGGGTTTCCTTCAATGCTGCGGCTTCAGCACTGGTTCGAAACTTCAATCTTACCTATGGGTTTGCCATCGCCGCCGCCACGGCAACACTGGTCGTGGTGCTGTCGCTGGTCTACAGCAGTACGCCTACCAGTTACAGCGTGTTTGATACAGCAGTGGCCCGTATCAGCGAAATTGCACTCGGGGCAACCTGCGCCACGCTGGTCAGCATGTTGCTGTGGCCTGCACGCGTGAGAAACATTATTACCAGCCATGCGCGTACCGTGGTCAATGCCACCTTCAGTTGTCTTGAGCAGCAACTGACCCTCAACGCGGATGCTCAAAAGGCCCGGCAAAGTGTAGTGGATGTTATCCAGGCTGTAGTACAGCTTGATAATGACAGCAGTGCCATGGTGTATGAAGGTCCGGCCGGTGCCGGTCGCGTCAGGGCTGCCAACGTACTGGCGCAGCGCACCCTGACCATGATTGCCGAAATTCAGATATTTGGCCGATTGATGCGCTACGCCCCCGAGCTCATGAGTCAGCATGTTATCGATGTACTGGAGGATCTGCGCGATACCTTCAGGAAAATGCGCGAAACTTCTTCAGAAGCCGAAGCGCGTCAGCTGGCGCAGAATCTTCGGCAGCGAATCAAGCATGTTCGGCAGGAAAACAACAGCACCCCCTTGCAGCGTCGGGCGCTTCACGGGGCTCGTGAGCTGGTGGCTTATGCCATCGTGATGCTCGAAGCCAACAAGGCCATAGTCAATGCAGATAAAACCCGCCTGAAGGCTCCCAGCCTTTCGGTATATCGTGACGGTTTGCTGGGGCTTTTGACCGGGTTGCGGGCCGGGCTTGTCTTTGCGCTCGGGGCAGTTTTCTGGGTGGCGTCAGGCTCATCCTCTGCTGTATTGATGATGGTCATGCCCGTCATCTTCAGCATCATGTTTGCCCGGTTCCCTGAACCTGCAGTGGCGCTCAGAAAGGTTATTCTTGGTGCCATGGTGGCCATTCCGACGGCGCTGCTTTTCGGCAACGTATTGCTGGCGCAGGCTCCTCGGGACTTTGAAATGCTGGTACTCGTCTTCGGGCCACCCCTTTTCCTTGGTCTAATGGCATTGGCAAACCCGCCTACGCTGGCTTACGGACTGGGGTTTTGCATCATTTATACGGTGCTGGTCATGCCGGGAAACCATATGAGTTTCGATATAACCAGTACACTTAATCGCAGTATCGCAGTGCTGGTTGGCTTGATCATTCTCTGGGCCGTTTTCAGAATGGTAGGCTCGCCCGGGCCTCTGGTCATGCGCCGTCGCCTGATCAGTGCAACGGCGGATGATTTATGCAAACTCTGGCGTAGAGAGCGTGAGCGCAATGAACACTGGTTCAATGGCCGAATGGCCGAACGACTGCAGCGTCTTGCAGGCTATGATGCCACGTTGCCCGAGGACAAGCGTAATCTGCTGGATCTTGGACTGACCGGGCTGAACCTTGGGCATGTGTCCATTCGTATGCACTCAAGGCTTGCCGAACACGATGAGCCGCGCGTGCTGGCGGCGTCACGTCACTGGCAGCAGGCTTTGGCCCAGGCGTTTCAGAAATGTGCCTGGGGGGAGGAGGATGAATGCTTCAGGGAAGCATCCGATTCGCTGCTGGCGCAGTTGCGGGATCATAGTGACATGGACAGGGAGCAGGTCGAGCTGATCGAAGGGCTGACCGAGCGCCTGGAAATGACCTTTCACCGCCAGGCCGTTATCTTTTCGGATGAAGCCGCTGCCGGTAGAATTCAGTCGGCCAATGGTATTTGATCACGGATAATGTCGGGCCCGTTTTGAATCAGCCACTGTCTGAAACTGCTTTCCTCCATGGGTTTGGCGTAAAAGAATCCCTGAATATAGCCGCAGTGCTGGCCTTTCAGGTAATCGCGCTGTTCCAGTGTTTCCACGCCTTCAGCCACGATGGCGATGCGCAACTGATCTCCCATCGCGATGATGGCCGACAGTAACCTTTCATCAAATTCGCTATTGCTTATGCCCATGACAAACTCACGATCAATCTTGAGTTTGTCGGGTTTGAAACGACGAATATAGGAAAGGGATGAGTAGCCGATCCCGAAATCATCGATGGCGATTTCCACTCCCAGGGCTTTCAGCTCATTGATGGTGCACAGAGTGCGTTCCGAGTCGATCATCAGCAGTTTTTCAGTAATTTCAATGCAAAGCCGTTCCGGGGTGAGTCCGGTCTCATCCAGTGCCTCGGTCACGGTTTTTGCCAGATCGTCGAATCGAAACTGTCGCGCCGACACATTGATGCAAACACCTGGAGCAAGGTTGTTTGTCATGGGCCATGTCGCTGCCTGACGGCAGGCTTCCTTGATAATCCAGCGTCCCAGGTCAACGATCAGGCCGCTGTCTTCCAGGTGATTGATGAACTCATGGGCGCCGACCAGCCCTCGAACAGGATGGCGCCAGCGAATCAGTGCTTCTGCCTTGATGGGTAATCGTGCTTCCAGGGGAACAATGGGCTGGTAAAACAGCTCGAATTCTTCCTGAGCAACTGCCCGTTCAAGCTCATCGTCAAGGGAGAGACGCTGGCGCAGATGGTCTGTCAGCTCGCGAGCATAGAACTGACTGCTGCCACGTCCCTCGGCCTTGACCTGATAAAGGGCATTGTCGGCATACTGCATCAGGCGAGCAGGCTCTTCGCTGTCATCGGGATACATGCTGATGCCGATACTGATGGAGCAGGGGATGCTCAGCTTGCCGACCGTCAGGGGTTGGGCAAAGTGGTTCAATAGCTTGCGCACGACCGGCTTTATCTGACTGGCATCAGTAAGCTCGGAGAGCAGGATGATGAACTCATCTCCTCCCAGTCGAGCTACAAAATCCGAGGCCCTGACAAGAGAGCTCAAGTGTCTCCCCACCTCGCTGATGAACTGATCTCCTGCATCATGCCCCCAGGTATCGTTGACCTGCTTGAAATGGTCGATATCGATGAACAGCAGTGCAAATTTGCTTTGCCGGCGCCTGCTGCCGACGATCAGCCTGTTCAGTTCGGTCATCAGAGCTGAACGGTTGGGAAGGCCTGTCAGGCTGTCACTGTTGGCCTGTCGGGCCAAATGAAGTTCATATTCCTTTCTCAGGCTCAGATCGTGCACCTGATAGAGATAACATACCGGAATATCTGATTTGCGCAGCAAGGAAACGCTGACCAGCGTCCATACCGGCTGGCCGGCATGATTGATATAACGCTTTTCAAACTGAACCGAGGTAATGCCTTCTATAAAGAGGTTGAGCAATTGTCGCTCTTCCTCTGCCATGTCCTCGGGCAGGCTTACGTCTCGCTGCAACTGATTGACCAGGGTTGATGCACTGTGTCCCAGCAGGCGACAGATGGCGTGATTACCCTGAAGAAATCGGCCATCCATGCCGACCAGCGCCATGCCGGTGGGTGCAAAATCGAAGGCCGTTCGAAAGCTTTCTTCGCTGCTGCGCAGTGTCTGCTCAACGTTCAGTCGCTCGCTGACATCGCGAAGCGAAATCAGTAGGCCGTCCAGCCCATCAAGTGTGGAGCGGATAGGGGCTACTGCATAATCCACCGTCAGGCAGGTGCGCGGAGCATCAAGAATCAGCTGCTGATTGAATTCGATATGAGCACAGCCGTGATCATCAAGGATATCGGCCAGCTCGATTGAGCGTGCTTCGCCGTTTGATGTTGAAAACGTCAGAAGGCTGGAAACAGAGGTGTCGGCAAGCTGATCGAGTGAGCGGCCAAACAGTGCTTCTGCGCGTGAATTGATAAAGCGTACGGCACCGGTGCGATCTGTAGCGATAATGGCGTCCGTGACACAGCGAAGCATGGAGGAGAACCACTGCTCTGACTCCTTCAGTTCCCTTTCCATGGCGAACTTGTAGGCTGCTATCTCAAGTGCCGCCTTTATTTCATTGATTTGATAGGGCTTGGTCAGAAAGCCATAGGGCGCCGTATCCGTTGCGCGCCTGACGGTATCCGAATCACTGTAGGCGGTCAGAAACACGATGGCGGCATCATGCTCCTGATGCATCATGGCGGCAGTCTTGATGCCATCCATCGGCCCCTTGATTACCACGTCCATCAGCACCAGGTTGGGCCGGTGGGTTCGGGCCATCTCAAGGGCCTGCGGGCCATTGTCGGCAACGCCACAGATATCGTATCCCATCTCGCCCAGCTGCTCGGCCAGATCATGGGCCACAATGGCCTCATCCTCGACGATGAGCAGTCGCCGTGATGTCATGACAGATGACCTTTGCTTCGAGATAGGGGCGAGAGGCATTTTGATCATGGCAGAACTCTTCAGCTGCGATACGTGATGGTCGAAGTATCCGGATTAGTAGGATGTATCGGCCCCGCCGCTGATTAATTCAGGTGCCGGTAACCGGAACACCAGCCGGCTGTGGCTGCCGTTTTTGCTTTTCGTCGTGAATTCGCCATCGAGTTGACGGCTGAGAATGCGGATGAGCTTGAGCCCGAGTGATTTTCCCGTGGCCTGGGTGTCATCAAATCCAACGCCATTGTCGATGACTTCCAGCTTCAGGGTGTCGTCATCCAGCATGTCGATCGTGATGCGTACATGACCGGTCTTCTTGCCAGGGAAGCCGTGTTTCAGGCTGTTGGTCAGCAGTTCGTTCAGTAGAAGGCCTAATGGAACAGCTGTTTCAAGGCCGACCTGGATCGTTTCGATAGTGGGTTCAAGGATGATGTCGCGGCTATTGGCACCGGTCGATGATGCCAGGTTGGTACACAGGTCACCGACGTAGGCGGCCAGGTCAATCGAGGACAGTGACGCCGACTGGTACAGCTTTTCGTGCACCAGAGCCATTGCCTTTACCCGATCTGCGCTTTCTCGCAGTGCATCGTGCGCCACCCCTTCGGGCAGTTGGCGCAGTTGCATGTTGAACAGGCTGCCGATGACCTGAAGGTTATTCTTGACGCGGTGATAGACTTCCTTGAGCAGGGTTTCCTTTTCCTGCAGAGAGGCGAGTTGCTGCTCACTGAAGCGTTTTCGATCGGTAATGTCGCGCACGATCTTGGCGGCCCCCTGTACGCGTCCGTCCACCATTTGCACCAGCGATGAGGTGATGGCTACGTCAATGTACTGGCCATCCCGTCGCCGGCGCAGGGTCTCGTAATGAGGTTGAGATACACCCGTGTCCGACAGTCGGGACAGGTGCTGCTCGAATTGGGACTGTAGATGGGGCGGTACCGTCAGATCCTGCAGATGCTGACCGATGGCCTCCTGAGCGCTATAAAGGAAAAGACGCTCGGCTGAGGTATTCCAGCTGGTAACACGGCCCTGAAGATCATGGGCGATGATGGCATCCTGGGAGTTTTCCACAATGGCCGCCAGGTGCGCCTGACTGAGGCGGGCTTCCTCGATCTTGGTAATGTCGGTATGACTGCCGATCCACTGCGTAAGCCGGCCATCACTGTCCTTTCTCGCCGTAACACGGGTATCAAACCAGCGAAATACACCGTCATGACGTCGAATCCGGCATAGAAGCTGAAAGTCCTGCTCCGCTTCCAGGGCCTTTTTCCAGGCATCGACAAAATTGTCCCTGTCATCCGAGTGGATGCGAGTAAACCAGGCAACCTGAAGGTCCTTTGCGAAGGTGACGCCGGTATAGTCGGCCCATTGTCGGCTGAGATAATCAATGCGACCGTTCGGAGAGCAGCTCCATACCAGCTGCGGGATGCCTTCCGTCAGTGAGCGCAGCCGGTTTTCCGTGGCTACCCGACGGGATTCCTGTTCCAGCCAGCTGCGACACCGGGTCAGCGCCACGCGAAGCTGACCGGTATTGAGTTCCTGAACATCAAGGTAGTCGAAGGCGCCATGCGCAAGCGCCTCTTCGGCAATGCGCTCATTGGTATCGTGGCTCAGCACGATGACGCAATAAGGGGTCTTTTGATAGCGTTTCAGAATGGATAAAAGGTCGGTTCTGACCACGCTTGCGGTATCATGATCTGCCAGTATGCAGTCAACGTCATGATGAAGCAGGTATTGCCGTGCCTCCGCCAGGGAGGCCGACAGATGGATCTGGAGCGCCAGTCCGGTGCTGTCCAGCAGGGCGGCCAGTGTTCCACGGGTGGATGCATGCTCATCAATGGCCAGCAATTTGAGGTAGTTGGCTTGCATGGTACTTGGTCAATGACCCCTGAAGTGCGCGAGAGTAAAGGGAACTAACGGATACGCCGCGTATAACTTGATGGGCGATGAGCATGTTTGGCCACGGGTGGTCGTGCAGGAGACTTTAATGAGATGAGGTTGCCGGGCAAATTACTGCAGGTATGGGCAGGAGTCGCAATGCTGTCCATCGGTCTGGCAGCAAGCCAGACGATACAGGCTCGGGATGTATCGATAGGTATTGTCAGTCAGGAGGCTCAGGCCTCGCCGGTCGTGCTGGAATACGACCAGCTGGCTGCCCTGCCGCAGCATGTCATAATCACGCATACGCCCTGGCATGACCACGCGGTGCGATTTGAAGGGCCTCTGGTGCGAGACGTACTGACGCTGGCTGCCCATCCGGGAGCGGATATCACTCTGACGGGACTGAACGACTATCATGCCCGAATGCCTGCTTCGGACTATATGAACCATGATGTCATTCTTGCCATGTCCGCTGATGGCCAACCGCTCAGGGTGCGCGATTTCGGTCCACTCTTTGCCATTTATCCCTTCGATGAGACGCCAGGGCTCATGGATGCGCTGACACGGGCGCGATGTGTCTGGCAGATCAATCGTATTCTTGTTCATTAACGGCGTCCTGCCATGCTTTCTGCTCCACGTTATTCCCTGCATTTCAAGGTGGCTACTCTGGCATCCATCCTGTTTCTGGTTGGTTCCATGGCGATCGGCTGGATGATCTTCCAGCGCCAGAAGGTGCTTGAAAATCGAACCTTTGAAAACATGTCCTGGATTGCCTATCAGCTTGACCAGGAAGCCAATCGGTTTTACTGGCAACTGGCGGCGACGGACTCGTCAAGTGAGCGGCTACTACTGCGCTACGAAATTCTCTTCAGCCGCATCCGTCTGTTCAGAAAAGGGCAGGTAGCTCATGTCATTACATCAGGCTCGATGCTGGACAGTGATCTGGAGAAGGTATGGCAGCAGACGCACAGACTGGATGATCTTCTGGCGCCCCTGCGGCATTCTACGGGGGGGCTGTCTGAAGATGGAAAGCGCCGGATACTGGCCACGGCCAGGGATCTGCGTCACGTGACCGCTAGAATCCTTCTGGAGGTCAAGGCACATGTGGCGGCGCTTAAATCCGATTCAAGGCAGCAGTTGTCGTCGCTGTATCGGTGGGTGCTGGTCATGCTGGGCATGATGATTCTGTCCGGACTGCTGCTGATCATGATCGTGCTCAGGGAGCGGCGTTTTGGTCTGGAACAGGCGAAACGGCTCAGGGACAATGCCCTGGCACTGGACAAGGCCGTAGCGCGTGCACGCGCTGCCAGCCAGTCCAAGACCCGGTTCATGGCGATGATGAGCCATGAAATTCGCAATCCCCTCAATGGCATGATTGGCATGGCCGAGTTGCTGGAGCATGAGTCCGTATCCAGCCAGGGCCGCCAGTACCTGCAGGCGCTCTTGCAAAGCGCGCATGGTCTGCATGGCATCATCCATAACGTACTGGATCATGCCCGCCTTGAGCAGGGGGCGATCGTGCTTAACAACAGCCCCTTCTCACTGGTCAACTTCATCGAAAAGACCTGTGTGTATCATCGCATGCAGGCAAGGCAGAAAGGACTCGATTTCAATCTGACACTGGCCGATGACCTGCCGGACTGGGTTAATGGCGATACGCAACGGCTTCGACAGATTCTGACCAATCTACTGGGTAACGCCATCAAGTTCACCGATGAGGGCGCGGTATCACTCAGTGTCTGCCATGCCGGTGGGCAGTCGCTGAGTATTGACGTTCGCGATACGGGCTGCGGGATTTCTCGTGCCGATCTTGGCGCGCTTTTTGAGCCCTTCAACAAGGTGGGACAGCGTTCCCATCACAAGGGCGCCGGGCTGGGGCTGGCCATCAGCCAGTGGCTGGCTGAAGCCATGGGGGGTGATATTTCCGCCGAGAGTACGCCGGGCAAGGGTAGTTGCTTTTGTCTGACCGTGCCTCTGGCGGCGAGTGATGCTCCCACCGCGCTGGACGAGGATACCGACGATACCGTGGTTACACACGGAATGAAGGTGCTGGTGGTGGAAGATGACAGCATCAACCGCATGCTTGCCCGGGTCATGCTGGAGCGCCTCGGTGTTGAGGTGGTGCTGGTGGAGCAAGGCGCCGAGGCGTTGGAGCATGCTGACGACCCGTCCTTCGATCTTGTCTTCATGGACGTGAACATGCCGATCATGGATGGTCTCCAGACGACGCGCCGCTGGCGTCTCGGTGGTGGCAAGCCTGCTGATATTCCCATTATCGGGATGACGGGAAATACGTCGCTGGCGGATCGGCGACGGTGCATGTGTGCCGGCATGAATGATGTGATCTACAAACCCTTTCTCCAGCGTGATGTGCTGTCAGCCCTGTATCGATATGCCGGGCGTCGTGACGCAGCGCCATCACCGCGGACAGCACTTCAGGCTGATGTTTCATCATCCAGCCATGGATCGAGCGATATCAGTCTGGCTGTTCTGGAAGATCTTGAGTCTGCGGTAGGGCATGAGGCCTTGAAGGAACTGATCACGCTGTATCAGTCTCGCCTGTTCAGGCGACTTGATACCCTGAATACCTGTCTTGAGCAGGCACGCTGGGCTGCTCTGGGGCGGGAGGCCCACTCGTTCAAGGGCACATCCCTGTCACTGGGCTGTCAGACCATGGGTGCGTTGCTTGAGGACATGGAGCAGCGGGTAAATGCTGAGCGAGGTGCGGTGATGAAGGCCCGTCTTTCTCGCCTTTACCTGTGTGCTGATCAGACGTTCAGCGCCCTTGAAAACTACAAGCGTTCGCTGATCAATCGTTGATCTGACGTGTGGTCAACGTACCACTGCTCCATCGCCGCGAGTGGCATGGGGCGTGCAATATAAAACCCCTGACCCAGTTCACAGCCGGCACGTTCCAGAAACTGATACTGGGCCAGTGACTCTATGCCTTCTGCCACCAGATGCAGGTTGAGCCGCTGTCCCAGTTCGACGATCGAGCGGGTAATGGCTTCTGCTTCATGCTCGCTGTCGCACAGCGACACGAAGCTTCGATCAATCTTCAATTCATCATAGGGCAATCGGTACAGTTGGGTCATGGAAGAATACCCCGTGCCAAAATCGTCCAGCGACAGGCTATAGCCCCGTTCCCGCAGCCCGCTCAGCACATGCCGGGCGTATTGTAGGCATTCAAAGGCCGAGGTCTCGGTAATTTCAAGGGTAAGCCCTTCGGGGGGCAGGCCATGGCGCATGGCCAGTGCATCAAGTTCCTCAAGTACATTCTTTTGCTGCAGAAAGACTGCTGGAATATTGATGGCAATATCGAGTATCCAGCCGCGCCGACGCCAGGTGGCGTGTTGTTGCCATACCTGAGCCAGTACCATCCAGGTCAGGGGAACAATCCGGTGATGGCGTTCGGCCAGAGCGATAAAACGTGCGGGAGGAATGAGGCCGCGTTCCGGATCATGCCAGCGCAGTAGTGCCTCCACTCCCGTAGGCTGGTGATCGCTGAGGCGCACCTTGGGCTGGTAATACAGTTCAAACTCGTTGGCATCCAGCCCCCGGTCAACATCTGCCGGCGTTACCGCGCGCTGGGTCGTATCGAGAGGCGCCGTCAGGCGGTCCAGTGTTTCGGGCAGGACGGGCTTGGGCATGAACCCCAGCATGCGAAATCCCTGAGCCTGACCAAACTTGAGGGTGTCTTCCGCGATGGTTTCATCGCTGACGCTGAGCAGAAGCACTGCCGGGTCAAGACGTTGTTCCTGTAGATAACCCAGCACATCGAGTCCCGAAAAATCTCCCAGGCTCAAATCCAGAATGACCAGATCAATGTCAGCGGTATGGGCGGAGCGTATCAGTTCATCCAATCCGGCTGCCGTGGTGACCTGATAGTTTCGACGTGCCAGCAGGTGCTGGAATAACAAGCGAATTTCATCATCATCATCAATGACCAGTGCGTTCAATGTCATCAGGGGCATCTGCCATCAGTCGAGTGAAGAGCGCATGGTAAAAAAATGCACACATCTTTTTGAATGTTGTGTTGTTGTTCATGAAAGTTTAACCGAAGTTAATCGCATCCTACTCCGAAAACGGCCACGTCGGTAGCCGTCACTGCAGGGGGAACACTGGATAAGAGGAGGGATGCGGTCAGTGGTCCCTGTCACCGGATGCGGTGACAGGGGGTTAAGAACTGTCTGATTTAGTTGACGGCGGTTCGTCTGGAGCCGTGCCTGAGAAGAGCAACCAGCATATCGAGAACCAGCATGATGGCCAGACTGATGCCCAGTACCGGCAGAGCCAGTCCAAGTGCGATTGCACCGGCTGTGATGGTCAGACGGGCCGTCCATGACTGGTCGCGCATCAGACCGACAAGGCTTCCGTGCACCTGTGCCGCGGTAGCGCGTCGAAGCCACCACATCCGGTATCCCAGTATGATCATGGTACATAATCCAGCGCCGGTAGCTGCCAGAATCAGCTGGTTGGGCAGGCCGAACAAAATGCCCATGTGCGCATCAATTCCCCAGCGAGTCAGCTTGGCGGCCAGAGGGTAGTCGGCAAAGGTGGCATGGTCCACTTCCCGCCCGGTCAGCGGGTCGAACGTGGCTTCATCCACATGAGTCGGCCAGCGTCGGTCGATCTCGCGTACTTTCCATGCCTGGCCGGCCGGTTTTGCCTGAATTTCGATCACGGGGCTTTCAAGCCCGGTCTGACGCGCCCGTGCCAGCATCAAGTCAAACGTGGCTGCCGTGCCTGCCATCGATGGCATGCTGCCGCCTGTAGCCCTGTGCTCGGCATGTGCGTCCGGCTCCCTTGCCATGGTGGTGTGGGTCATGGTCGTCGAAGCCGAGGGCGTACTCCAGCCGAAGGCGTGGCGAAATTCGGCAATGTTGGCCCCTGCCCAGGTCGACCAGGTCAGCCCGGTGGCGGAAAAGAACAGCAGCCCCAGCAGCAGGCATCCGCCCAGCACCTGGTGCCATCGACGATAGCGGCTGCGCAGGGAGGAGGCTCCGGATGATGTGCGCCGAGGGGCCGTGATCCAGAGTATCAGCCCACCCAGTGCGGCTACCCATAGCCATGAGGCGGCAAGTTCGCTGTAAGCGCGGCCGGTGTCTCCCAGCAGCAGGCTGCGATGCAGTTGGTCAAGCCAGGTTCGCAGCGGGAGGATGCCACTGGTGCCATAGACCTCAAGGTCGCCCCTGACTTCCAGCGTGTCGGGGGCAATGAAAATAGCGCGACTGGTGGACGCGGGGGCATCCTGTGGCGTGAACATGACGCGCGTCGTGCGGCCAGGGGCCGTGGCAGGGCGTACTGCCGATGGCAGGGCCTTCGTGCCAAGGGCCTGCTGAGCGGCGAGGATCTGATCGGCCAGTGGGCGGGCTGTGCCCTGAGTGGGGGCCGTCAGAGCATGGTGATATACAAGGTTTTCAAGCTGTGGTGTCAGCACATAGGCAGTGCCGGTGAAGGCCGCTACCAGCATGAACGGCGCAATGAACAGGCCAATATAAAGGTGCAGGCGCAGCAGCAGGGGGCGTAGCGTCGCGCGTACGCCGGCCGCGTTTGAAGAACGGGCAATCGACATGGGGCAGTCTCTTCGACATGGACATGGAATACGGCACAGGCCGCGAGTCAGGTGATGCGTGTCGAAAGGAAAGAAGGTGGCGCTCTGGGCGCGAAGGTCGCATGCAGGAACGGTGGGGCCCGAGGGGCCTGGCAGGCGGTCATCAACGGCGTTGATATCTGACGCGACCCGACCGGAAGCTGCAGGGCGGGAAGGCTCAAGGCCGGCACATGGGCAAACAGCAGACAATAACCACAGGCTGCCAGATGTGCGTGCGTCTCGCCGTCCTGACTCATGTCATGGCCTGCGGCCATGGAGTGCTCGGCTGTCTGAGCGTGATCTGCTGCTCGCTGGCTCTGGCTGATCAACGGCCCCATGAACACCAGCAGCATGGCAAAAAGGCCAAGCCAGGCAGGTAATGTTCGAGGAGCATGTCGGGAAGATATCATCAGGTCAGCAGCCATGTGGACAGGCGATCCATATCATACTCGTTTGCCCCCGATTCAGACAGTGGCGACCACTGACATCCGACTGCTCATGATCAAGGTCAGGTGGTGCCGGTCGATAGCACGGTATACCCATTCGTGAGGATGCATCATGCTGTCGAACATCAAGATTGGTACGCGTCTGGCCGCTGCGTTTGCCATCGTTTCCCTGCTGTTGCTGCTGTCTTCTGCGGTCGGGTTATACGGCCTGCTATCCATGAAGGAGACCGCTCATACTGCAATCGAACGTGACGCGGCCCTGTCAATGAATGCACTGAATATCCAGCGGCTGGCGCTGCAGGAACGTCGTTTCGAGAAGGATGCCTTCATCAATCTTGATAACCCTGACAAGCTTCTATCCTACCGTACCAGGTGGGACGGTGCGCGTACCGAGCTGATGCAGACATTGCGCACTGGAGAGGCGCTGGCGGTAGCGCCTGAAAACCGGGAGCTCTATGCCCGTGCTCAGCAGGCACTGGAGCGGTACGCGTCTGACTTTATCGGAGTCCATGAGCGGATCCAGGCAGGGGAGCTGACAACGACCGCCGATGCCAATACGGCTTTTTCTGCCTACAAGCAGAATATCTATGAACTGGAAGAGCTGGCCGGTCAAATCAATGACGTGGCGGCTAGCCGGCTCGCGGCAGCACCGCCTTATATTGACCAGCAGTCCAACAAGGCCCTGATTGCCCTGATCGCCTTTTCCGGCATGGCGCTGCTGCTGGCAGCGGCACTGTCCTGGGTAATTACACGCGGGATTACCCGGCCCCTTAACCAGGCCCTGTCGGCCGTCAATCAGATGGCTGATGGCGATTTGCGTCATGAGGTGCGTTCCGAACGCAGGGATGAAATCGGCACCCTGCTTCGTGGCGTTGCCGAGATGCGTACTTCGCTGGCCTCTCTGGTCACCTCTCTGCGTCATTCAAGCAATGCCGTGTTTGACGGGGCCAATCATATCTCTTCCGGAGCGCGTGAACTGTCGTCCCGGACCGAAGAGCAGGCCGCGTCGCTTGAAGAGACGGCTGCGAGCATGGAAGAGATCACCGCGACTGTAAAACACAGCACCGACGCGACGCGCGAAGCCGATCAGCAGGCCAATAGTGCCGCGGAGCAGGCTTCTAGAGGCGGCGCTGATGTTCAGCGGAATGTGATCCTGATGCGTGAGATTGCGGCCAGTTCGAGCAAGATGCACGAGATCATCAAGGTGATCGATGACATTGCCTTTCAAACCAATCTGCTGGCACTGAACGCCTCGGTTGAATCGGCGCGCGCCGGCGACAAGGGGCGCGGGTTTGCCGTGGTAGCCAATGAAGTACGCTCGCTGGCAACCCGGAGTGCGGCATCGGCACACGACATCCGCATCATGCTGGATGAGACGCACAAAAAGATTCTCGAGTGTGCGACTCAGTCCGAGCACAGCGGCGAAACCATTGAAGGGGTGGTGGTATCGATTACGCGGGTTGCCGAACTGATCAGCAGTGTCGCCATGGCTACCCGTGAGCAGATGCAGGGGATCGACCAGATCAATACCGCCGTATCACAGATCGATGGAGTGACTCAGCAGAACGCGGCACTGGTGCAGGAATCCAGCCTGTCCTCGGCTGAACTTGAACAGCAGGCCTCCGAACTCAAGGCCCTGGTGGCGCGATTCAAGCTACCGGACGAACAGTGGGCCGAACAGGCACATGCCGCCACTGAGTCACATGGCACTACCACGTCCAAAAGCCGATCAGGTCGGTCCTCCGGGCATCACATGCCGGAATATCAGACCTGATGGTATGAGGTGCCGATGACCCTCGTCCTGTTAAAGCAGGGCGGGGGTTTTTTGTGCGCCCATGACCTCTGCAAGCTGCCTGGCCGTGACACCCTTGCTATCGGTACGATTGACATCGGCCCCTTGGTCGATCAGCAGGCGCACCGCCTCGGGGTGGTCAAACATGGCAGCGTACATCAGTGGCGTCTTGCCATCTTCTGTACTGCCATCGACTGCGGCACCACCGTTGAGCAATATCCTGATCATCTCGACATCTCCCTTGAACGCCGCGCCTGACAGCGGGTTCTGACCCTTGCTGTTATAAAGCTCCGGGTCAGCGCCGTGCTCCAGCAGCAGGCGGGCCGTCTCATGATGACCATGGTAACTGGCCAGCATCAATACGCTGTCACCGTTGTGATTACGCATGTCTACCGGCATGCCGTGGGCAAGCCAGGTAGTGAAGTTGGCACTGTCTCCCTCGCGGGCAGCATTGAAGATGCGTGCGGCAAGGTCGAGAGCGTCATCATCCAGCGGTGGGGGAGTATCTGTCATGCAGGGCCTCTTTCCTTATCGGTCATGAATGCAGCCAGTATGGCGCGGTGTGTGCAGCACGCCCAGTCGGCATTTTCTATCTCGCCAAGATAGCCGATGTATGACGCCGGCTCGACCTGCAGACCGATGCCGGCCTGAAAGTCCTCATTATTCTTTGCCTGATACACATTGCCCCGATCTGGATACGTGCAGTGTCTCGTCTGTTTCAAAAATAAACGTCCTGTTAAATACAAATGATAATTTTTTGTAGATGATAATAAGTGCTATTAATGGGCGGTGTTGGTCAACACATTCCCCGGGTGGTACGACCCGAGAAGAACACAAAAAAGACAAGGAACAGGGCTAAATGACGTTACAGAAAAGATGGTCGGTACTCCCTCTGGCCTGCCTTGCGTGGGCGCCTCTGGTGGCAGGTGCCGAACCGTCTGATACCGATTCGATGGTGGTGACCGCCACGCGCACCGGTACGGACAAGCAGGATGCACCCCAGACCATTCGCATCATCAGCCACGAGGAAATCCGCCAGCAGCAACAGATTACCTCGGACTCGTCGGAAATTCTCAGCAACCTTTTGCCTGGGTTCTCACCGGCCCGCCAGAAAATGAGCGGCAGTGGTGAAACGCTGCGCGGGCGCACACCGCTGGTCATGATCGATGGCATACCGCAGTCCAATCCGCTGCGCCCGACCGGCCGTGAACTGCATACCATCGATTTTTCGATGGTGGATCATATCGAGGTTATTCAGGGGGCCAATGCCACCAACGGGCTCGGAGCCACCGGCGGGGTCATCAATATCATCACGCGTCGTCCGGCTTCGGGGTCATTTACCCAGCACCTCAATGTCCAGGTGACCACCCCCACGTCACGGCTTGATTCCGAAACCACCGGGTATAAAACCACCTATGGCGTCAGCGGCAACAAGGGCAAGCTCGATTATGTTTTCTCGATGAGCCATGAAGACCAGGGGCTGTTTCGTGATGGTGATGACCATCCGGTCGGGGTGGATAACACCCAGGGAGATTTGATGGCGTCCCGCAGCTATGACCTGTTCGGCAAGGCGTCCTACTGGTTCAACGATGACCAGCGTCTGCAGTTTAGCGCCAACCGCTACATCATCCGGGGCAATGATGATTACATCAGCGTCGATGGTGACCGGGATAACGGTGTGCCGACTACGTCACGCCGCGGCAATCCGCCGGGCGAGGCACCCTACAACAAGGTCTGGACGACCGGCATTACCTACGACGACTACGACCTGGCCGGCATGCATTTGAACATGCTGGCGTTTTATCAGGATTACGAATCGTTGTTCGGCGCCACGGATTCCGGCAGCTATCAGGATCCTGCCCTGGCCCCGATAGGGACGTTGTATGACCAGTCCATGGCCAGTACCACGAAATACGGCACCAAGACGTCCCTGACCAGGGATGACATCTGGGACAGCCGCATCAAGCTGACCGTGGGATTCGATACCACTATTGACAAGACCGAGCAGTCTCTCTGGCGTACCGGGCGCACGTATGTGCCTGAAATTCAGTATCTTGATCTCTCCCCGTTCATGCAGGTGGATATCAAGCCGATCGACAGCCTGACCGTGTCGATGGGAGCCCGGTATGAGTACGCCAGACTTGATATCGATGGTTATCAGACCGTGGCGGCCAACAATGGCGTCAACGTCGAGGGCGGCTCGCCCAGCTTTAACGAGACCCTGTACAACGTAGGCGCGGTATGGACTCCGATTACCGACTGGAGTCTGTTTGCCAACTATTCGGAAGGGTTTGCCATTCCTGATGTGGGCCGGGCGTTGCGCGGGATCAGCCAGCCGGGTCAGTCCGTGGATGACTTCGACAACCTCCGGCCGATTGTCACCGATAACGTCGAAACCGGCGTGCGCTACAACGATGGGCGCCTGGACGCCGAACTCAGCTACTACGTGTCATCCTCCGATTTCGGCAGCCGTGTGACCCGCGTTAATGACGCCTTTGTCATGCAGCGCCAGAAAACCGAAATCGACGGCATTGAAGCATCGGTGGGGTATCAGTTCACGCCTGCCCATCACGGCAAGCTGGCCTATTCCCACATTCGTGGGCGTTATGACAGTGATGACAACGGGTCACTGGATGCCGACCTCGATGGCCTCAACGTGGCGCCGGATCGGCTGATTGCCAGCTGGTCGGCCCGGTGGAACCCCGAATGGTCTTCCTTTATCCAGGCCTCGCATGCCTTCAATGAAGATTATGACGGTGACGACAAGGACTTCGATGGTTATACCCTGGTAGATGCTGCCGTGGGCTATACCCTGCCGGTCGGGCGGATCAATGTCGGGATCTCGAACCTGTTCGACAAGCAGTACATCACGTATTACTCGCAAAGCGCCGTCACTCAGGATGAACGTTATTTCGCCGGGCGAGGTCGTACCTTGACGCTTGGTTACAGCGCAGACTTCTAACGGGGCAGTGCCATGGTGTCTTCCTGCATGGACGCCATGGCACGCCGCACAGTGCATGAGCCGAGGCCACTGCCATGACTCAAGTGTCCTGTTTAATAACCCATTGCCCCGCTGTGCGGGCGCAACGCATTACAACAACACATCACAATAATTACCCTGTGACTGGCCGTAGACGGAATACAACTGGAAGCTTTACCCGGCGGAGAGTGTATGAACGAACGGCAGCTGTTTTATCCCGCGCGCGCCATCAGCGAGCGCGAATCCACCCATGCGCTTCTTAACTGTATCATCAGGGAGTATGCGATACCCGGCGGCTATCTGGCTCATCACTGGCCCGAGTGTCGTCATGGCCTGATGGTGGCCCCGGCGGAAGGTGTCTATCCGCTGGCCATCCACTGGCCTGACGGGCTGGCCCTGTTTATTACGGTCGACAGGTGCTCTGCGCTTGGCGCGCACCGCTATCTGTCCCCGCTGTACATGAAGCGGCCTGACGAGAATGACTGGTGTGTTTTCTCGATGGGGCAGCATGTCACGACGCTACTGGCCACGCTGACCGGTCTGGAAGGCGTACGTAACGATGAGCTTGCTACCCAGATAAGCGACAGTCTGGAGACGATGACCGAGATCGTTCAGGCGCGTCATCAGGCTGGCTCACCGCTGCTTGATTATGTGGCAAGTGAACAGGGCCTGTGGTTCGGCCATCCATCTCATCCGGCCCCCAAGGCGCGGCACTGGCCGAACGACACTGATCGTGACGCCGTGACGCCGGAGCATCAGGCGCAATGTGCGCTGTACCAGTTCGCGGTCCCGAAACGTGGTCTGGAAGTGGTCGTCAACGGCCTAGATGAGGCCTTGATCATCGATAGCGTCGGTCGGCAGCATCAGGCCCGGGCCGGGGAGGTGGTGATCAGCATGCATCCTGTCCAGGCGTCACTGTTCAAGCAGGCACCGGCCGTGCAGGCGCTGCTGGCATCCGGCACGCTTCGTGACCTGGGCGCCAGTGGTCGACGGGCCAGCCCAACGGCCTCGCTTCGCACCTGGTATGTGGATCAGCAGCCGTTTTTCATCAAGGGCTCACTCAATCTGCGCGTCACCAACTGTGTGCGCAAGAACGCCTGGTATGAGCTTGAAGGCACCCTGGTGATTGATCGCGTGCTTCAGACCCTGGTCGCTGAAAATGACCCTGCCCTGGCGCGGCTTCGCCTTGCCCGGGAACCCGCGGTGCTCTGGTGGGCGCCGCCTGAGGTCGAGGAGGGGCAGCGGCGCTGGTTCATGGAGCAGACCGGCATCATTTTTCGTGAAAACTTCTGCCTCAGGGAGGGGCGGCACCGGTGCGTGCTGACCGCCACGCTGGTTGCGCGCAACGTGGACGGAAACGCGCTGATCGATGACTTTCTCCCCCGACACCGGCAGGGAGGTGCCGGTCAGTACGCCCTGAACTGGTTCTCGGCATATCTGGAAACCCTGCTCGCGCCGGTGCTGGTGCTTTTTTTCCGCTACGGCGTGGTGCTTGAACCCCATTTGCAGAATTGTGTGCTGATACATGACCAGGGCCAGCCGCGGGACATGCTGTTGCGCGATTTCGAAGGCATCAAGCTGGTCGATGGGCAGGGCACACGGTGGATGGATGCTGAAATCCCGGGACATGTGCGTGATGCGATGACCTACAGCCGTGCTCAGGGATGGCGTCGGGTCGTTTACTGCCTGTTGATCAACCATCTGTCGGAGGCCGTGCTGGCGCTGAGCTGGAACCGTCCGGCGCTGGCGCCAGCATTATGGGCGCAGGTCAGGGAGCACCTTGTCGAAGTGCGAAGCACGCTGGGCGAGACGGAAGCACCGGAGCTGGATGCGCTGCTCGACGGGGCGTCACTGCCGTGTAAAACCAATCTCAAGGTGCGTTTGATGGCCGGCGCCGACCGTGAAGCGGGCTATGTGGACCTGCCCAGCCCGTGGGCGATGGAGGTGGCCTGTGCGTGAGTTGCCCCCCACCGTGAAAGCCGCCGTGCTGGCTGCACGCGCCGAGCATGATGACCCCGTCTCTGCCTTTGTGTTTGACCTGGACGCCCTGGCGCGCCACGCCCGGCAGACCCGGTTGATGCTGCCAGAGGGGGTCGAGCTTTTCTATGCCATCAAGGCCAACAGTGAAACGCCCCTGCTTGAGGTCCTGGCCCCCAGCGTGGACGGGTTTGAATTGTCCTCCGGGGGCGAACTTGAACGCGCTGCTGCCTGTCGCGTCGCGCGTCCCTGGTTGCTGTCCGGGCCCGGCAAGCTGGACAGTGAATTGCGGGCTGCCATGGCCTGTGACATTGCGGCGATCCATGTTGAAAGTCTGTCGGAAATTGACCGACTGTCGGCTCTGGCTCGGTCAGCAGGGCGACAACAGGCTGTATTCATTCGCGTGAATCCTGCGCTGGATGCGCGGTTTTCCACCCGGCTCAACATGGCCGGGCGCGCCAGCCCCTTCGGGATCGACGAGGCAGAGCTTGAAGCCGCCGTGGCCCGGGTCGACGCCTCCGAGGCCCTGGTGTTGCAGGGGTTTCACGTGCATGCCATGTCGCACCAGAAAAGTGCTGAACGTCATCAGGCCCTTATCGCCCTTTATCTGGATAAATGGCCCCGGTGGCGTGCGCTGTGCGCGGATCCTGCGCGGGTGACCCACTTGAATGTGGGGGGTGGCATTGGCGTTGATTACACCGGGGAGGGCGGGTTTGACTGGCCGGCATTCTGTGCCTGGCTGGGTGAGACGCTTGCCGCCTGGTCGGAGGCCCCGGTGCTGCGGTTTGAAATCGGACGCTATTTAAGCGCGTTTTGCGGCTACTACGTCATGGAAGTACTGGACTGCAAGCAAAGCCATGGCGAGCACTTCCTGATATGTCGTGGCGGTACGCACCAGTTTCGTCTGCCGGTGGCGCAGGGCCATGACCACCCGATTATTCATGTGCCCTGTCACGCTGCTGGAGAGGGGCAAGGCCAGGTGTGGACCGTGGTCGGACAGCTCTGCACCCCAAAGGATGTGCTGAGCCGCGGTCAGTATCTGGACGATGTGGCCGTGGGTGATGTGCTTGTGCTACCGCTGGCCGGAGCGTACGGCTATAACATCTCCCACGCGGATTTCCTCTGTCACCCCCGGCCCATGCTTCACTTTATTGGTACTGGCCGGGCCGGAGGCGGGGTATGACGGCTGCGCCTCGCCGGGTGCTGCAGGTTGTTCTGCTGGGAACCGGTACGGTCAGTCTGGGCAACAGCATGCTTAACCCGGCCCTGCCGTCCTTTATGCAGGCGTTTTCAGTCAGCGCCGGCCACGCTGCCTGGGTCGTTTCCGGTTTCATGGTCTCGATGGTGCTGGCCATGCCGCTCACAAGCTATCTGGGACAGCGTTATGGCCGGCGGCGGCTATATCTGGTGGGCATGTCGCTTTATACCCTCGGCGCGGTGATGGGCGGGGTGGCGTTTTCCTTTCCCCAGGTGCTGATGGCGCGCGCGGTCCAGGGAGCCGCCAGCGGGCTGGTCATCCCGCTGGCATTGCCGCTGTTGTTCAAGGTATTTCCAGCGGCTGAACGGGGCCGGGTGACGGGGGTCTGGGCCAGCGTGGTGATGCTGGTACCCGCGGTCGGCCCGCTGGTCGGCGCGCTGATGGTCGAAAATGGCGGGTGGCGGGGGCTTTTTATCATGCAGGTGCCTCTGGCCGTGCTGGCAGGCGCGGGGGCCTGCCGCTGTCTGCCTGGCCGTGATGGACCATCAGAGGCCCCGGTCCGGTTCGATGGTATCGGGTACGGGCTGATTGTGACGGCGCTGCTACTGGTGATGGGGGGCGGGTACTGGATGTCCCGCGGCGGCGGGCTGAACGCGCTGGCAGGCATCGTCGCCGGACTCATGGTGGGCGCGGTGCTGGTTCGCCACGAACGTCACCACCCGGCGCCGCTGCTGGCCCTGTCCATTTTCGGCCGTCGCGATTTCTGCCACGGCATGGTGGTGGCCGTACTGCACTCTGTCAGCATGTTTTCAAGCCTGGTGCTGATTCCTCTGTGGGTGCAGGTGGTAATGGGCCGCAGTGCGCTGTGGACCGGCACGGCGCTGCTGTGTACCGCTGTGTTTGCCAGTGGCTTTGGTCGCCTGGGTGGGCGCTGGCTTGACCTGCACGGGCCGCGCTGGCTCATCGGCAGCGGGCTGGTCGTGACGGCCGCGGCCACCGTGGCGCTGGGCCGGTTGCCGGCAGAGGCCTCCATTGTCAGCCTCTGCGTCCTGATGGCGCTGCGCGGTGCCGGCATCGGATTGTCCTACATGCCGTCCACTACGGTCGCGCTTCATACCCTGCCCGAGGCGCTCACGACCCAGGGCGCTGCCATCAGTAATATCGCCCGACGCGTCACGGCGTCGCTGGCGGTGGTGGCGGTGTCTGTCGCGATCGACCTGTTGCCGGCACGTGGCGTTGCCCTGCCGGACATCCTTCATCTGCTGTTTACCCTCTCTGGCCTGTTACTGCTGCTGGCAGTCCCCAGCGCCCTGCGTCTTACGCCCACTCCGATTGCTCGCCAGACCGGCGCTGAATCTCGATGACAAGGAATATTCCCCATGATGTGTATGGATCAGGCGGTTTTACCCGATGTGTCAACGTCGGAGACGCCCTTTCTGGATCAGACGGCGCACTGGCGTCACGCAGCGCGTATAGAGCGCCGCGTGGTGGCTCAGCTGCTGCAAACCCTGTTGTATGAACAGGTGCTTGCCTATGACGTGACCGAAAGGGCGGGCGCGCATCACTTTGAGGTGGCGCTTGCCGGGGGGCGAGTACTCACGGCTCTGGGCCGGGTGTGCCAGAGCTTTTCGCTGATTCGACTGGAAGCCGACAGCCTCAGGATCGAGTCTCCGGCGGAGCCGGCGGTGGCGCTCACACTGCCGACATTACTGAGCGAGGTGGATGCACTGACCGGGGCCCTGGCCGCCCAGCCGGGGTTTGTACGAGAGCTTGAGCAGACGCTGCTTCATGACCTGCAGTCGGCGGCGGCTTATACGCCACCGGTAGGTCCACCCACGGCGCTTGGTGCCGATGCGCTGGAGCAGTACTTTACGGACGCGCACAGTTATCATCCCTGCTACAAGTCTCGCATAGGGTTCACGCTGCAGGACAACGCGCGTTTCGGGCCGGAGTTTGGCCAGCCGCTGCAGGTGGTCTGGCTGGCGATACCGGCCTCGCGCGCCGTGGTCGGCCATACCGATGAAGTGAATCTGGACGCCCTGATGGCCGGACAGGCCGGGACTGCCGTGATGGCAGAGCGCGACGCCTTTTGTGATCGCCGTGGCCTGCGCCGTGATGAGGTGGTTCTGCTGCCGGTACATCCCTGGCAGTGGCGGGAGCAGGGCCTGCGTGCCCTGTACCCGGAACTGGCCCGTGATGAAGTCGCCTGCCTGGGCGCCGGTGCCAGCTGGTTTGTGCCCCAGCAATCGATCCGCACGCTATCGCCGACCACGCCCACCGAGCCCTGCCTTAAACTGGCCATGAGCCTGACCAACACCTCCAGCACCCGGTTGCTGGCGCGGCATACCGTCACCAATGCGCCCCGGATTACCGCCTGGCTTCAGGCGCTGGTCGCGCAGGATGAGGCCGCCCGCGCGATGGATTTTATTTTGCTGGGGGAAGTCGCCGGGGTCAGCCTGGATGAGCGCAGGGTCAGCGCCCTGCGTCATGACACGGTTTACGGAGCGCTTGGCGCGATCTGGCGAGACAATATCGCCACGCACCTGCGGTCGGGGGAGCAGGCGGTGCCGTTCAATGGGCTGAGTCAGTGTGGCCGTTCTCCGGACGGGATACCGGCGGCACCTTTCATTGATCCCTGGATCGCGCAGTATGGCCTCATGGCCTGGACCCGGGCATTGATCGAGGCAGCAGCAGCGCCGGTGCTGCACCTGCTGTTTGCCGAAGGCATCGGGCTTGAATCCCATGGGCAGAACATCGTTATCGTGCACCGGAATGGCTGGCCGGTGCGAGCGGCCCTGAAGGACTTCCATGATGGGGTACGCTTCAGTCCGGCCCATCTGGCTCATCCGCAGCAGGTCCCTGAGCTTGAGCCGGTGCCTGCCCGCCACGCCGCACTGAACCGCAATTCCTTCCTGATTACCGATGACCCGGCCGCGGTTCGAGACTACTCCTGCGATGCCTTTTTCTTCATCGCGCTGGCCGATATGGCCATTTTCCTGCAGCGGCATTACGGCCTGGACGAGTCCCGGTTCTGGCAGATGACGGCCGAGGTCATCATGGCGTATCAGCAGGCGCACCCGCAGCACCGTGAGCGATTCGAACGCTTTGACGTGTTCAATGCCGGGTATGACGTGGAGGCGCTGACCTGTCGCCGGTTGTTTGGCGATGACGAACCCCGTATCCGGCACGTACCCAATCCACTGACGGCGTTCCGGCCCGGGGAGCAGCGCAATGCTGAGTGAGAACCGTCTCAGGCAGGCCCTCAAGGCCGGCCGTAGCGTATTTGGCGTGCTGGCGTCGTTGCCCACGGCCGCGTCCATCGAGCTGATTGGCGACGCCGGCTTTGATTTTGTGGTGATTGATACCGAACACGTGCTGATTAACCCCGAAACCATTGAGCACATGATCCGCACGGCGGAGCGTTATCGCATGACGCCGCTGGTGCGTGTGCCGGATGCCGACCCCAAGCGCATGCTGCGGCTGCTGGATGGCGGGGCGCAGGGCATTGTCATCCCTCAGGTTGAATCGCCGGAAACGGTGCGCCAGGCGGTTCAGGCCTGCCGTTACGCCCCGGAAGGCAACCGCAGTCTGAATGCCGGGCGCCCGGGGGCCTTCGGGCGGGATGCCCTGTCGACGTACGTGGCGCATGCCAATCGCCACATCATGGTGGTGGCCATGATTGAAACCGTGGCGGGGGTGGCGGCCGCCCGGGATATTGCCGAGACCCCGGGGCTGGATCTGGTGCTGGAAGGCGCGGCTGATCTGTCCCAGTCGCTGGGTGTCAGCTGGGATACCAGCCATCCTCGTGTGCTGGCGGCGCTGGAACATACTGCCCGGACCTGTCTCGACAGCGGCGTACCCTACGCCGCCTTTCTGCGCCACGAGGATGCCGGTGCCTACTGGCGTGCGCGTGGCGTCACGACCTTCATGCTCGGCGATGAGCGCGGTATTGCCTTTCGCGCACTGCGCCGCGCCCTTGAACAAGCACATACCGATACAGGAGCTCGCTCATGACTGCATTTTCCACGTACGATGCCCCGACGACGGATGACCTTCATGCCGAGGCAGCCCGACGCCATCTGCTTCGCAGTCTGGTGGATGCACTGCTGGTCGAGGAGATGTTCAGCCATCTACCGGTGATCTGGTCAGACGCCGATGAGGCCTCCTTGTGGCTTGCCGGTCACTCGGCGATGTCCCTCTTGAGCGCAGACCCGGCGCGACGGCTTTGGCGCTGGACAGTGGCGACTACGCCCGAGGTAACGCTGTTCATGGTGCTGCAACCGGGGATTACCCAGGCCTGGGAGCTGGCCGACGGCAGCGGTGTCTGGTGTGTGCCTGCCCATGGCGCGGTGTCAGTGGAGGGTGCGTCCCTTGCCCCGGATGAGTTCATGCGCCAGGTGTGTGTGGGCCTTCATCCAGACGACCCTGACCCCACGGCGGGGGAGGCCGTGTTTTTAAATGCGCTGGCCACCAGTACCTGGCAACTGGCCCGCTCGCAGGCGCACTGTATTGATCATCAGGGCCTGCTCGACAAGCCGGCGTGGGCATTCTTTACCGTCATGGAGCAATGGGCCTCGCTGCTGGACCGACCTTATCACCCGACGGCCAAGGCCAAGGAAGGGCTCTCGGCGGAGGAGTATGTCGCCTGGGTGGCCGAGTTTGACCAGCCGGTGACTCTTGCCTGGGTGGCCGTCAGGCGCAGTGCGCTGATGACCGGCGCGAAGGTGGCCGCTGGCGATGCCCCGGCCACGTGGTTGATGACCGCTGCCGAACAGGCCGCGCTGGCGGCCGAGCTTCACCGCCTGGGCGTTGAGGAAAGCCACATGGCGCTGCCTGTACATCCCTGGCAGCAGCGGCACGCCTTGCCTCATTGGCTTGCCGAGGCTTTCGCCTGCGGTGACTGCCTGACGCTTGCGGTTACCTCGACGGACTGGAGGGCCAGCTCGTCACTCAGGTCACTGTTGCCCGGACGAGACAGTCGACACAGCGTCAAGCTGCCCATGGCGGTTAACTCACTGGGGGCGTCGCGCTACCTGCCGGCGGTCAAAATGATGAACGGCGATCTGAGCGCCGCCCTGTTGCATCAGGCCCAGGCACGCGATGCCCGGCTGGCGGAGGCACTGCACCTGTGCGAGGAGGGGCGATGGTGGGCCTTCATGCCCGAGGGTGCCTCGCTTTTTGATGAAGCGCCACGGCATTTATCCGCCATGGTCAGAAGTTATCCCGAGGCACTGGCCCGCGATCCGGCGTGCCGCCTGTTACCGATGGCCGCACTGGGAACGCCCTTGCCGGAGGGTGGCCATCACTTTCTGGATGACTGGCTGGCCTGGCGCCGGCTTGAGCCTTGTAAAGAGAACGTGGTGCAGCTGACCGGTGAGCTGGTCGGCGTGTTCTTCGAACTCACCCTGCGCCTGTTTCGGCTGGGCATGCTGCCGGAAGTGCATGGGCAAAATGCGGTGCTGGTATGGCGCGAGGGGCGGATCACCGGCATGGTGCTGCGTGACCATGATTCCCTGCGGATTGCTGTCCCGGCCCTGGAGGCCGCGGGCCTTGCCGATCCTGAGTACCGCATCAAGCCGGGGCACTCGAATACGCTTTACCACGATGACCTGGCGGGCCTGTTGTTCTGGTTGCAAACCCTGGCCATTCAAGTCAATGTGCGGGCTGTTGTTGATACTATTGCGTCTCATTTCGAGATGCCAGTGTCCACGCTCTGGCAGGAAGTGGCCAGGCAGTTACGCCGGCAGATACACGATATTCCCTTTACCGCGCCGGTGCGTGCGCTGTTGATCAAGCAGTTGTTCGACGCGCCGTACTGGCCGTTCAAGCATCTGGTCGGGCCGATCATGGTGCGTGCCGGCGGGCCGGGCAGCATGCCGTTTGGCACCGGCAGGGCCGTTAATCCGTTACAGCGCATCGCGTGATGCGCCTGACACTGGAGGATAAATGCAGCAGGCGGTATCGGGGATGACCCGGCGCAGTGGCGTGTCCCGGCGTGCTCTGCTGGGCATGGCCTGCATCTGGGCGGTAGCGCCTCAGGCCGTGCTGGCGGCGGCCGGGGCGCGCCCACGGCTGGTGACGCTGTTTCAGGGCGCCACGGATACTGCCGTGGCGCTGGGTGTCATGCCGGTCGGGGTGGTCGAGTCATGGCAGGACCCACCGGTGTATCCCTACCTTCGTGCTGCACTGTGTGATGCCACGCTGGTCGGGCTGGAAACCCAGCCCAGCCTTGAAGATATTGTCATGCTTCAACCCGACCTGATTGTGGCCTCCCGGTTTCGCCATGAAAAAATTGCGCCGCTGCTGACCCGGATCGCGCCGGTGATCATGCTGGAGGATGTCTATCGCTTTCATGACACGCTGGCGAGCATGGCCCGTGCCCTGGGGAAAAGGCCTGCCGCCGACTGGCTGGAAAGCCAGTACGCGGCGCGTATCGTGGCGCTCAGGGCACGCCTTGCCGTGACCCTGGCGCCGCACTGGCCGATGACCGTATCACTGATTGATGTACGTGCTGATCAGATCCGCAGCTACCTCCCGGCCAGTTTTGGCGGCGAGGTGTTATCGGCGCTTGGGTTTCGATGGAACGCAACCGCCCGTCAGGCGGGTGGTGTGATGCTCAAGCTGGGTGGTGTTGAAAGTGTGTCGGCCATTGATGCGTCACTTTTTTTCGTAATGCGCCACAGCAATTCGCCGGCCGTGACAGCTCATTATGAACGGTTGATTCATCACCCTCTGTGGCAACGCCTCGCCGCGCCGCGCCATGGTCAGGTGGTGCCGGTGGATACAGTCGCATGGAGCCTGTCCGGTGGCATGCTGGGGGTGTTTGCCATGCTTGATGACATCGAGCACTGGCTTGACCGGCGTGAGGTGCAGTCATGACGCGTCTTGTCATGATGCTGGTTCTGTTGCTGGCGAGTCTGTGGCTTAGCCTGATGGCGGGAGCGGTCTGGTACGGGCCGTCTACTGTCGGGCACGCGCTGTTGTCGGCGTCGCCTACCGATGTGCAGGGGCTGGTAATACGCACCACCCGTGTGCCGAGAACACTGGTGGCGCTGGTCGCCGGGGCCTGTCTGGCCGTGGCCGGCGGCGTCATGCAGACCCTGACCCGCAATCCACTGGCTTCGCCTGGGCTGTTGGGGGTCAATGCCGGAGCCCTGTTCGTGATGGTGATGCTGGTATCCCTCTGGCCTGGCGCGGGCGTTTCCCTGTGGTATGGCGGGGCCTTTGCCGGGGCGGCCCTGGCGGCCCTGTTGGTATGGGCCGTGGCCATGCGTGGACAGGCGTCCGGGGGGCCGCTCAAGCTGGTGCTGGCCGGTGCTGCCATCACGGCGCTGTTTACCTCGTTCAGCCAGGCCATGCTGGTGATCGATCAGCAAGGCCTGGATACCGTCCTGTTCTGGCTGGCAGGGTCAGTGGCCGGGCGTCCGCTGGCGGAGGTTACCCCGTTGATGGGGGTGGCGCTGGTTGCACTGTTTGCCTGCCGGCCTCTGGCGCGAAGCATGAATGTACTGGCCGCGGGCGAGGCGATTGCTCGTGGCGTCGGCGTCGGTGTGGCGCGGCTGCAGCTGTTGATGGTGGTGCTGGTGATCCTGCTGGCCGGTTCCTCGGTGGCGATGGCCGGCAATATTGCCTTTGTGGGGTTGATCGTGCCGCATATTGCCCGACGGCTACTGCCGGTAGACCATCGTATCTGGCTGGCAGGGTGTGCTCTGATGGGGGCCACGCTGCTCCTGCTGGCTGATGTGATCGGGCGCACCGTGATACTCCCGCGGGAAATACCGATTGGTGTCATGACTGCGCTGATCGGCGCCCCCCTGTTTATTACGCTGGTACGCCGACAGGGAGGTGGACATGGCCGAGCGTGACCTGACCCGAACGCCGGGATTTTCACGGCAGTGGTGCCGTGAGGGCAGCGGCCGTGTTGGTCTGGCGCTGCTGGTCGTGGTGTCAGTGGTGCTGGTGTCATTGTCACTGGGCAAGGTGGTATTAACGCCTGCGGCACTGTGGGCGGCATGGGGAGCCCCGTCCACCCCGGCCGGCATGATTGTCACCGAGCTTCGTCTGCCACGCATCGTGCTGGCGGCGTTGGTGGGGGGAGCGCTTGGTTTGTCCGGCTGGCTGTTGCAGCAAGTGATGCGTAATCCTCTGGCTTCGCCGGATATCATTGGCGTAACCAGTGGGGCCAGTGCCGCGGCCGTCGGGTATATGGCGTTGCTGGGGGCAGGTTCTGGCATGCAGTGGTTGCCGGTCGCGGCGGTCGCCGGGGCCATTGCGACGGCGCTGGGTATTTATCGGCTGGCATGGCAGGGCGGCGTGACGCCGATCCGGCTCGTGCTGATGGGGATCGGGGCCTCTGCAACGCTTGGCGCGCTGACGATGCTGGCACTGGTGCTCAGTCCACTGACCACGACGCTGTCGGCGTATGTCTGGTTGACCGGTAGTGTCTATGGTGCCCACTGGGGCACGGTGCGCACGCTGGCCGGCTGCTGCGCGCTGCTTCTGATGGTGCTGGTGCCGCTGATGCGTCATGTACCGTTGGCGCCTTTGAATGACGCATTGGCAACGGGCCTTGGGGTGCGGGTACAGCGCCTCCGGGCCATGGTGCTGGCCCTGGCGGCGACGCTTGCCGGGGTGGCCATTGCCTGGGGAGGGGCATTTGCCTTTGTCGGGCTGGTAGCGCCTCATCTGGCGCGGCTTGTCTGCCGGCGACCGGGGCTTTCCCAGGGGGTACTGGCAGTATTGATCGGCAGCACGCTGGTCATGCTGGCCGATTTGCTGGGGCGCACCCTGTTTTTACCGCTGGACTTGCCGGCGGGGATTTTCGTGGCCGCCATTGGCGCGCCGTTTTTTCTGGGCCTTTTGTTGCGTGAGGTGCGCTAGATCATTATGGCGACCGTCTCTGCTCGTGCGCTGACGCTTGGCTACCAGCATCAGCGTATTCTGGATGAACTGGATGTGGTCTTGCCGGAAAGGCAGATATCCGTGCTGGTCGGCAGCAACGGCTGCGGCAAGAGCACACTGTTGAAGGCGCTGGCGCGCCTGTTGTCGCCCTGGTCCGGGGAGGTGTGTCTGAACGGTGTCGATATCCAGACCCGCCCGACCCGTGAGGTGGCGCGTTTGTTGTCGCTGCTTCCCCAGCATCCGGTCGCGCCGGAGGGCATGACCGTACGACAGCTGGTCAGCCTGGGTCGCTATCCTCATCAGAGCTGGATCAATCAGTGGTCCCGTGAGGACGCTCGGCAGGTAGAGCGTGCCCTGACGCGTACCGGGCTGGTGGATATGGCCGAACGTGGTGTGGACTCACTGTCAGGCGGGCAGCGCCAGCGCGCCTGGATCGCCATGGCGGTTGCCCAGGATACCCCCTTGATGCTGCTGGACGAGCCGACCTCCTTTCTGGATTTGACTCATCAGATGGAGGTGCTGGATCTGTTACGTGACCTTAACCGGCAGGAGGGCAAGACCGTGGTCATGGTGCTGCATGACCTCAATCTGGCCTGTCGTTACGCTGACCACATGGTCGCGGTATGCCGTGGCCGTGTGCATATTCAGGGGACGCCGTCCGAGGTCGTCACCCGTGAGCAGGTCAAGGAAGTGTTCGGGCTGTCATGCCGGATCATCCAGGATCCTTTCTTCCATACGCCCCTGTGTATTCCCTTTGGCCGGGATGCGCCGCCATGACGGTGTTGCACGGTGAGGTTGATACGGCGTTTCTGACCGGTCCGTTGCGCTTGATGCCTGCCACACAGGCCGGGCCTCAGACCTGTACGGTGGATGCCTTCCTTGACCGTGACTACTGCGCTGAGATGCTGGATTGGCTTGGGCCTGTGATCGGCTCGCCCCGGCGACGCATCACGGCCTCCTTGCTGGCCAAGCGGTGGGCATTTTTGCTGACCGGGGCTGGCCTTTATGCGTTGTCGGCCTGTGATCGCGGACTCGATGTGTCGCGGGACAACTGCCTGCTGGATCTCTCTCATGATGGCCAGTGCTGGGTGTCCTCCCTGCTGCTTCAAGATACGGCGCTGTACGACTGGCCCGACCAGGCGCGGCCGTCCGCCCGTGAGCAGCTTGTGCATCGGCTCTTTGCCGGAGTAATGCAGCCGCTGTGGCAGGTGCTCACCGAGGTCAGTGGCGTGCCGCCGAGGATGCTGTGGGAGAACACGGCCGTTCGCGTGTACTCCCTCTATGAGCGGCGAATGAAGACCTTGCCCTCTGCTCGGGCGCAGGCAAGGCGTGACGCTGATTTCGAGTTTCTCCTGTCGGCCTCGCCGGCTGTATTTGGTCTGCCCTATAACCCGCTGGCGTATTTCCTTGGTGAGCGAACGCCGCTTGAGGCGGGTGGTTCGGTGCGTTTTCGCAAGACCTGCTGTCTTTATTTCAAGGCCACCTGCCCGCCGGAATACTGTGATGCCTGCCCTTTGTTAAAGCCCCGGAGAGATCGACATGGCCTATGACCTTGCCCCGCGAAGCGACGGGCTTTCCCTGTCGGAGCGAGCAGCCTGGCAAGTGCTGGCGGCGTCTACGCTGGGGCACGTTACGCATGACGGCTATCTGGCTGAGGTTCGGCCACTGGGACGGCGCACCCGAATCTGCGGCAACGCCCTGACCGTGGAGGTCAATAATCAGGACAGCCGGATCCTGCGCGAGGCATTGATCATGGCCCGCGCCGGTGATGTGCTGGTCGTGCTGGATCATGACCGGGGGCAGGGGCTGGCCTGTTGGGGTGAATTGCGAACCCTGGCCGGGCTTGTGAAGGGGCTGGCCGGGGTGGTGATTTTCGGCTCGGTGACGGACGTGGCGGCGTTGCGTACGCTTGACCTGCCGATATTTCATCAGGGCATCAGTGCCTTGACCATCCATTCCGAGCGCCCATGGGGCCGTCTGAATCAGGTGCTTGAACTACAGGGCCGGCGCATTGCACCTGGGGATCTGATCTTCGGTGACGAGGATGGCGTCTTTGCCTTGCCCCCGGGCCGGGCACGGGCGCTGCTTCCCGACGTGCAGGCCCGAGAAGCCGAGGATGCCCGTCGCCGCCAGGAGCTGATGCGTCGGTTTGGCGAAGACGGGGCGCCGGATCGGCCGGGCAATCTAGCGCGTGAGGACGACGTCGGGGCCGCGCAGGACGTTGATCAGCACCATCAGTGACAGCATGACGACGCAGCTGCCATACACGTAGACCACCGGTTCGAACCCCACGTACTGAATGGCCACCCCCGCGATCAGAGCGGGCAGGCTGGCTGACAGATAACTTGCCACATAAAATGCGGCCATTAATGATGACCGATCTTCCGGGGGGGCCAGCGGCATGACCGCGCGCATCGATCCCATGAACCCCGTACCAAAACCGACGCCAGCCACGGTAATGCCAGCCAGCAGCAACCAGGTGGCGTGCAGGTAAACGCTGGCCAGTACGATCACCATACCTGTCGGCAGCAGGGTGCTGGCGACGCGAAGGATCCGGTCGGTCGGCAGCCCCCGCAGCCGCCATACACTCAGGGAGCCGGTCGCGGTCAGCAGGAAAATGACCAGCCCGCCGAGCATGGCGCTATCGTTGCCAGTGATGACCTGCACGAGGTGGGGGCCGAGAGACAAACTGAACCCGCCCAGGGTCCAGGACGCAATATTGGCTGGAATCACTCGGAGGAAGGTTGCACGTACCTCGGCAGGAACATGCGCCCGGGGGCGCATCGAGCGCAGCGCTCCCGGGCGTGGCACTACATATTCCCGCCGATGACGAAGCCCCGCTATCTGCCAGGCAAACAGACCGATCATGACGATAAATACCAGCCGCAGCGGGTAAGGGGCGGTATCTGCCAGAATACTGGAGCCCAATGCCCCCAGCCCGGTGCCGAACAATGGCCCGGCGCTGGCCAGTACCGGGCCGCGCAGATGATCACTTTCGATGATGGCGGCCCCCAGGGCGCTGGTCACCAGACCAGTAGCAATGCCCTGCAGGGCGCGGGCCAGCAGCAGGGTATCAAGCCCCTGTGCCCCCCAGAAACAGGCCATTGCCAGCACCTCCAGTATCAACCCGCCCAGCACGATCGGCCGTCGCCCCAGGTGGTCCGACAGGGCTCCGGTTACCAGAAGCGTCAGCAGCAGGGTAAACAGATAAGTGGCAAAGACGAGCGTGAGCATGGCTGTCGAGAAGTGCCACTGATGCTGATACAGCGGGTACAGGGGCGTAGGGACGCTGGAGGCGGCCACGAATGCGACCAGTACCAGGGTATAGAACATCAACTGACGAGGATCAGGCGTATCCCATGAATGGGTCGCACTCGGAGCGGTCATGGAGAACGTCCTTAAGGCTGACTTTTTGCGTTAGAATGCCGCCAGTGTAAGCCATTACGGGTTTAAAGCAATTATTTTGCGTTAGGAGGGGCGGCATGCGCACCACTACAGCAGTGCGACCCGGTGGGCGTAGCGCCCGGGTCCAGCAGGCAGTGCATGACGCTGTCAGGCAACTGGCCGATGAAGTCGAACGCGATCAGCTGACCATACCCCTGATTGCCGAGCGCGCTGGCGTTACACCGTCCACCGTCTATCGTCGCTGGGGCAGCCTCAAGGAATTGATGGCTCACGTGGCTGCCGAGCGTTTGAAGCCCGAGGCAGAGCCGCAGGATACGGGGTCGCTGGCCGGGGACCTGCTGGCCTGGGCAGGGGAGTTCATGGAGGACATGGTGTCCCTGCCGGGACAGCAGGTGCTGGCAGATGCGCTCGGCAGTACGGATGCAGCGCTCAAGGGCCGCTGCCGGCAGTGGCAGTGTGATCAGGTGTCGCTGTTTCTGGCCCGTGCCCATGCCCGGGGAGAAATCGTCTCCTGCGATATCGACACCCTGCTGGATCTGATCATGGGGCCCCTGACCTATCGGTTGAGTTACGCACCCGATACGGTGTCCGAGTCATGGCTCAGGCGCTGTATTGCGCGGGCTCTGGGGAGCATGTGAGTCGCTGCCACGGACTGGTTCGATCCTCGTGGAGGATGCGATAGGTGAACTGTATCGTTAGCATGCTAAGTTTATATTGGGGTTTTGTTAGTATGCTAGGTAAATTGGTGCCCAGAGAAAGACATCACCTGATTACTGGAGTATCCAATGAACGTACGCCACCTTGTCGCGGCCCTGAGCCTTTCCATACTACCGATGGCAGCACATGCCAGTGCCATTACCGATCATGCCGGTCGAATTCACAGCGAGCCGTTGAGCACCCGCACCGCGCCTGCCTTCGAGTCAGTGGGGTATGCACCCATTCATGACATTCGCGGTACCAGTATCAGCATGGCCAGAACCCAGGCCTACCTGTCGCACGGTGTGCTCGATACGTCCCTGCCCGCCATGACCACCGATACGCCGGATGTGGGCCATCGCGCCGACTGGTAAGCCATGGTGTCAATACGCACGCCCCGCGCAGTGAAGCTGCCCGGGGCGTTTTGAGTGTCGGGGGCCTGTCATGGTCCGGCTGCGCGCAATCGCTCCGTCAGTTTCCGGAACTCTTCCTTGATCTGCTGATTCTTGAAGGTGGTGGTGGCCGGAATCTGCAGGTTGGACAGGGCCAGGAAGGTCTTCTGGCCTTCCCGAATCAGGCCGGATACCTGTGAGCTCAGGTTGACGGTGCGGTAGGTATTAACGGCCACCTGTGCCTCCTGCTGACTTCGTGCCAGTGACTGACGCACCCTGTCACGCTGCTGACTCACCAGACGGGTATACAGGGCGATGGCCTGGCGGGTCAGCTGGTTGGCCTCGATGTTGCCGGAAAGACTTGAGCGGTTGCCGCCCTGCTGAATCAGGGTCCGTGCCTGGGCAATATTGGCCTGGGCCTGGCGGTCAAACTCGGTCAGTACCGGCAGAATGTCCTGGTCCACATGATCGATGAACTGCTGCTGCATTCTCACTACCAGCTTGTGCAGGATCATGACCATGCCGTAATAGCGCCTGGCATAGGAAAGGTCTTCTCCGCTGTCTTCGGTCAACCGGGCCAGCTGGCCGGTAACGGCCTTGATGCTGGCAAAGACCGCACTCATCGACAGCACGTCATCACCCACGGCGGAGGAGAGCCAGGTATCGACTTCGGCAGCGGACAGGGTGACGCCAATGCTGTTCAGGGCCTCAGCCATCTGCTGCTCGATGGTGTCCATATCCTGTTGCCAGGCGCTGATATTGTCCTGACGCGCCTTGATCAAGAGCTCGTAGTCACCGCGAGTCGAGGCGGTAAATGTCTTGAGCATGTCGGTCGGGGTATAGCGGGTCAGCGTCGACACCTCGGTATCCGGCGCGGTCAGCCGTTTCTCCTTCAGCTCGGCAATGCGGGTGCGCTCGTCGGCAATGTGGTCTTCGAGCGCCCGGTACTGACGGCGCATGTCGACCAGCGTGGGCACGTCCAGGGTCTCCATGGCTTCGTCGATCAGCCTGTTCATGTCCGAGGTGGCCGAGGCCTGGTCACGGGCAAACCACTTGTCCCTTGGAAGGGTGCCGATCTCGTCAAAGTATGCCACTGCGTCCTTGAGCTGGCTGAATGCCTTGTCGCGATCAAAGAACGTGTCGGTATCGGCGTGAGCGATAGTGGTGAAACACGCCAGCACCAGGCCGGCCAACAGCGATTTATACATAAGCCCTCGATGTAAACAGGGTAGGCCGCCCGACGGGCAGTCGGCGCATCATACGTGAGCCGCGAAGGGTGAACCATGCCTCGGCAGCTGTCAGCGTGATACATCGGCCAGCGGATACGCCAGCCCGAACAGGCGACCATAGCGAATATTGATATAGGCATGTTCACGCATCAGCATTTCGGCCCGGCTGCCTTCCCCGCCTCGCAGCGCCTGCACGATCAGTACGTGATGCTGCTGGGCCACTACCAGTTTCTGGTATTCCCGTTCGAGGTGGTCGCTGTCTACCAGCAATGAATCCGACGAGGCGAACGGCAGGTGATTGTTGCGGGCCAAGGCATCGGCAATGACATCACTTTGGGTCGCCCGCACGATCAGCCCGTGAAAGCGGGAGTTGACCCTGGCCCAGGTAGCAACGTCATCATGATTCAGATGGCCATTGGCCAGAACGGCCTGGCCGTCATCCAGACACTGCTCCAGAGCCGTCAGTACCTGGGGGGAAATACCCTGTTCGGCCAGTCGCCGGGCGGCAAGCCCTTCCAGCACGCTACGCACTTCAATTGCGCACACAATATCCTGCTCGGTGAAGTGACGTACCTTGAAGCCGCGGCTTTTGACGCGTACCAGCAATCCTTCCTGCTCCAGAGTGCGAAAGGCCAGTCTGACCGGCGTGCGCGATACACCCAGTTCTTCGGCGACCTGCAGCTCGGCAATTCGTTCATCCGGGGGGTAATGACCCTCGCTGATCAATTTTCGCAGTCGAGCCACCACGCTTGAGTTGTCGCTCATGTCGTTCCTTTTCAGTGAGTTGCCGTTTACAGAATCAATGTGCCAATTATGGATCCAACCAAAGCATATATTGCCTTCAAAAGTGGTTATGGCGTGTACTTTGGATCCAATAAGAAAATAACTACCTGATACCGACCCCTGAGGAGTATGTCCATGTTCCCCCGAAATGCATGGTATGTCGCCTGTCTGCCCGATGATATCGAGTCCGGCCCGCTGGGCCGTACCATCTGCAATGAACGGATTGTCTTCTTCCGTGGTGAAGGCGGCAAAGTTGCTGCTGTGGAAGATTTTTGCCCCCACCGCGGTGCGCCGCTGTCGCTGGGATTTGTCCGTGACGGCGTACTGGTGTGTGGCTATCACGGCCTGGAAATGGGCTGTAATGGGCAGTGCAGCGACATGCCCGGGCAGCGGGTTCGGGGCTTTCCGGCCATCAAGGCCTATCCGGTCGAGGAGCGTTACGGGTTTATCTGGGTCTGGCCCGGTGACAGCGCCGCCGCAGACGCTTCGCTGATCCCGACCCTTGAGTGGGCGGACAATCCGGACTGGGCCTATGGCGGAGGCATGTATCACATCCAGTGTGGCGCTGAACTGATGATCGACAACCTGATGGATCTGACCCATGAGACCTACGTCCATGCCTCAAGTATCGGTCAGCCTGAAATCGAGGAGGCCGCTCCTGAAACCGTGGTCAACGGCGATGAAGTCATTACGCGTCGCACCATGGAAGGCATCATGGCGCCGCCGTTCTGGCAGGCTGCGCTGGAAGGCAACAATCTGGCCTCCGATGTGCCGGTGGACCGCTGGCAGATCTGTCGCTTTTCGCCGCCGACCCATGTGCTGATCGAGGTCGGTGTGGCCCATGCCGGCCACGGCGGGTATGACGCCCCGCCCGAGTACAAGGCGTCCAGCATAGTGGTGGATTTCATCACTCCGGAAACCGACACCTCACACTGGTACTTCTGGGGCATGGCCCGTAACTTCAATCCGACCGACCAGGCGCTGACCGATCGCATTCGAGAAGGGCAGGGAAAGATCTTCAGCGAAGATCTGGAGATGCTCGAATCCCAGCAGCGCAACCTGCTGCACTGGCCTGACCGTAATCTGCTCAAGCTCAATATCGACAGTGGCGGAGTTCAGGCGCGTCGTGTGATCGAGCGCTTCATCAAGGAAGAAACCGCAGCGGCCAAAGGTCCCGCGGCATGAGGGAGCATGGCCACCAGCATTCGTCGGGAGATCTGTCATGAACGATACGTCACTGTCCCTGTTTGTGCGCGTCGAAAGAAAGTGGCGCGCTTCCGAAACCGTTGCCGGGTTTATCCTGGCGGATCCACATGGCCGGCCCCTGCCGGCCTTCAGTGCCGGCGCGCATATCGATGTGCGTGTCGGAGAGGGGCTGATTCGCCAGTATTCCCTGTGCAATACCGACACGGACCGGGACCAGTACCGCATTGCCGTGCTGCGTGAGCCATCGTCGCGTGGAGGATCCATCGGGATGCACGATACGCTGGAGGAGGGGGACCTGATCCAGATCAGTGCTCCCAAAAACCATTTTCCGCTGGAACCCGCCAGGCGTACGGTGCTGATGGCCGGCGGTATCGGCATTACACCACTGCTGTGCATGGCGGAACGTCTGGCCGGCTCGGACGCGGAGTTCGAACTGCACTACTGCGGCCGCACGCGACAGGCCATGGCCTTTCTGGAGGACATTACCCAGGCCGCGTGGGCCGACAGGGCGCACGTGTATATCGATGATGAGGGGACGCAGCTGTCGGTTGGCGAGGTGGCCGGGCCCCCTGATCCGGACACACATCTGTATGTGTGTGGCCCGGCCGGATTCATTGATCACGTGCTGTCGACCTGCCGAGCCGCCGGCTGGTCATCGGATCAGTTGCATACCGAGTATTTTGCCGGAGCGGCACCTTCTGCAGGCGATAGCGAGAGTTTCGAGGTTCAGGTTGCCAGCAGCGGTACGCGCTTTACCGTACCGTCGGATAAAACGGTGTATGAGGTGCTTCGCGATAATGGTATCGAGATCATGGTGTCCTGTGAGCAGGGCGTATGTGGTACCTGCATGACACGAGTACTGGAGGGAACGCCCGACCACCGGGATCTGTACATGGATGATGCGGAACATGCCGCCAACGATCAATTCACGCCCTGCTGCTCACGCTCGCTGACGCCGACACTGGTGCTTGATCTCTGACAGGATGCCCTCGGCAGCGCGACCGAGGGGCGATACCGCACGCAAGTTCTATTCCTGCCAGACTCTGGCCAGCAGGGCCTTGAGGGTCTGGCGTTCGGTGCTGTCCAGGGCACTGAACCGGTCTTCCTCGTGCTCACGCGCCAGCGTGAGTGCTTCCTCAAGGGTTGTCACTGCGGTGTCGGTCAGGTGCAGGTGCGTGACGCGCCGGTCCTTCTCATCGTCCCTTCTTTCGATCCAGCCCCGCGCTTCCAGTTCGCCCAGAAGGGTGGCGGTATTGGCGCTTTTCAGCCCGAGCCGGCGGGTAATGTCGCTGGAAGTCAGTCCGGGCGCCTCGCGTAGCAGGCAAAGAATGCTGAAGGTCACCGGGCGCAGCCCCAGCGGCTTGAGCGTATCCACCAGGTGAGACGTGACAAGGGTACTCGTGCGCCGCAAATGGTAGCCGATCAGGCTGTTCAGTGTCGTTCCCTGCATGGTCGTGTCCTTGGGAGATCATTCAGTTGTTGTCTGCGGCTAAAGAATAACGCGTTGGCATTGACGGTGCAGTGTTTAATATCGCATAAATAGCTATATGAAATAGTTAATTCCGCAATGGCGATGCCCTCTGGAGATGAAGATGCAAAACGAGCTTGTAACCTGTGACATCAAGGACCGCGTGGCCTGGGTTCGCTTCAACCGGCCTGAAAAGCGCAACGCCATGAGCCCGGCCCTGAACCGGGAAATGATGGAGGTACTGGATGAGCTTGAATTCAATGATGACGTAGGGGTTCTGGTACTGGGCGGAGAGGGCAGTGCCTGGACGGCAGGAATGGATCTGAAGGAATACTTTCGTGAAACGGAGCGTGAGGGCCTCAAGGGGGTACGGCGCTCCCAGCGGGAATCCTACGGGTGGTGGCGCCGGCTGCGCTGGTATCAAAAACCGACCATCGCCATGGTCAATGGCTGGTGCTTTGGTGGCGGTTACGGGCCGCTTTTCTCCTGTGATCTGGCCTTTGCCGCGGATGAGGCGCAGTTTGCCCTGTCCGAAATCAACTGGGGCATCCTGCCCGGGGGGGGCGCGACCAAGGTCGTGGTGGATCTCCTGTCGATGCGTGACGCCATGTACCACGCCATGACCGGTGAACTGATCGACGGCAAAAAGGCGGCCGAATGGAAGCTGGTCAATGAAAGTGTGCCTCTTGATCAGCTGGAAACCCGGGTGGCCGAGGTGGCCGCAACGCTGCTCGAGAAGAACCCGGTGGCCCTCAAGGCGACCAAGGATGCCGTGCGCCGCGTGGCTGACATGACCTACGACAACGCCGAGGATTATCTGGTGCGGGCGCAGGAAGCAGCCAATTTCTTTGATGGTGAAGGGCGGAAGGAAGGCATTCGTCAGTTCATCGATGAGAAAAGCTACAAGCCGGGACTGGGTGCCTACGACAAGTCCCGTCAGAAATAGCCCGCAGCCGGGGATGTCCCCGGCTCCTTCCCGCCACGGTGAGGCAGGTAGCATGTCAGAGTTCATGATGTCCGACCCGGTCCGGATGCACGGCCAGGGTCGTCCGCAACAACCAGCCTGTACGGATATGGCCACCGGACAGCACTGGTCCTGGAAAGAGTGGGATAACCGCATTCAACAGGCGATGACGGTACTGGTTGACGACCATGGCATTCGTGCCGGCGACCGTGTGGCCTTTGTTGCTCGTAACAGCGCCGATCTGCTGACGCTGCTGCTGGCACTGGAACGCATGGCCGCGGTAGGTGTACCACTGAATCATCGGCTGTCGCCGGCCGAAATCGGACAGATTCTGGCTGACTGCACGCCTCGGCTGGTCATTACGGATATTGCCCGCCCCCTGGCATGTGGCGCCGATGCAGGCTGGACGGAACGGCCCATGGAGGTGCTGCGCGAGGCCATGGATCGTGCCGCGCCGGCCCGGAACAGGCCGATGCCGCCGGGGGAGACGCTGGCGATGCTGGTGTATACCTCCGGCACCTCCGGGCGGCCCAAGGGCGTCGAGATTACCCGCAACAACATTTATGCCAATGCCATGAACTTTGCGGTGCTGGGCGAGACCTCCAGCAGCAGTGTGTCCCTGTGCGATGCCCCGATGTTTCATGTCATCGGTCTGATTCCCTGCCTGCGTTCGCCAATGCTGTTCGGTGGACAGGTGATCATTTCCCATCTGTTTGATCCAGCCCGGACCAATGACTGGTTGAGTGATCCGGCGCTCGGCGTAACGCATTACTTCTGCGTACCACAAATGGCCATCCAGCTGCGTCGCCAGGATAATTTCGAGCCGGATCGCTGGCGTACGCTGAAAGGGCTATTCACTGGCGGCGCGCCCTGTCCGGCAGAGGATATTCGCTGGTGGCTGACCCGGGGCATCATGATGTCCAATGGTGTGGGCATGACGGAAACCGGCACCATCATGCACGTGCCGCTTGATCCGGAGCGGATCTGGACGCAGGCCGGGTCGGCCGGGCTGCCCGGGCCGCTGATGTCGGTGGCCATCGTGGACACCCGCGGAGAGGCGCTGCCGGATGGCGAGATCGGTGAAATACTGGTGCGGGGCCCGGGGGTCACACGTGCGTACTGGAAGCAGCCGGAAGTGACGGCAGCGGCCTTTACGCCAGAGGGCTGGTTTCGCACCGGGGATATAGGCTACCGCAATGAAGAGGGTTTCATTACCCTGTCCGGGCGCATCAAGGAAATGTATATCAGCGGTGGCGAGAATGTCTTCCCGGCCGAGGTCGAGGCGGTGCTGCTGGCCCATGAGTCGGTTCAGGATGCGGCGGTGGTGGGGATGCCAGATGAGCGCTGGGGTGAAACAGGCCATGCTCACATCATTCTTCATGCCGGTGTCGATATGCAGGAAAGCGAACCGGCGCTGCGCAGTCACTGTCAGGCACATCTGGCACGCTACAAGGTGCCTTCGCGATTTTCCTTTACCCGAAGTCTGCCCCGCACCGCCTCCGGCAAACTGCTTCGCTACCAGTTGCGCGAGGAGGATGACGCGGAGGATACCCCCCGCGACGATGATTGACAGGCCTTTCCTGGACCAAAGCGCTAGAGCTGCCTTATAGCGCGCCTCCCCCCCTGATGTGCCATTGTTGATACTGGCAGGCTGCCTTTACGATGAAGGCGCCTGCTGTCAGCATCCTGCCGCCCTGGCAGGTTGCACGAAAAATAAAAGCGACCGACGCGTTTCCGGACACGTACGGTGGCTGGGCAGGGGATGTCATGGAAACGTTGAACTCCGATGCGAAACACGGACGTTACGATGTTGTCATCATAGGAGGCGGAGCAGGAGGGATTTCTGTCGCCGCCAGCCTGTTGAAGCGTCGTTCTTCCCTTGATATTGCAATTATCGAGCCGTCTGAAACCCACTACTATCAGCCAGGCTGGACGCTGGTGGGGGCCGGCATCATCGATGTGGAGCGCACCCAGCGTGCCATGGAAGATGTCATGCCGAAGAAGGTTACCTGGTACCGGCAAAAGGCGCGCAGCGTCGCACCACGACGCGGGTGGGTGATTCTGGCCAGTGGCATGCGGCTTCATTATCGCTGCCTGGTGGTGGCGGTTGGCATGGTGATGAACTGGAAAGGGGTCGAAGGCCTCGAAGAGACACTGGGCGATCATGGCGTTACCTCCAACTATCGCCCCGGGCTTGCAGCCTATACCTGCTCGCTGATCACCTCCATGAATCAGGGGCGGGCCCTGTTTACCCAGCCGACGAGCACCATCAAGTGCGCGGGCGCTCCTCAGAAAGCCATGTACATGGCCTGCTCCAACTGGCTGTCCCGGGGTGTATCAAGCGGCATTGATGTGCACTTTCACAGCGGGCAGTCAGTGCTCTACGGGGTGTGCGAATTTGTGCCGGCCCTTGAAGGTTATATTCAGCATTACGATATCAATAACCACCTCAGTGATGCCCTGGTCGCCGTGGATGGCCCCTGCCAACGGGCATGGTTTCGCACGCAGACCAGTACCGGGGACCGGGAATATGATGTGCCCTTCGACATGCTGCACGTTGTGCCTCCCCACAGCCCTCCGTGGCTGATTCAGGATTCGGGCCTTGCCGACGCACATGGCTGGCTGGATGTGATGCCGGAAACCCTGCAGCATCGTTTTTTCGATACCATCTTCGGCATCGGTGACATCTGCAATACCGACAATGCCAAAACCGCGGCGGCCGTCAGGCATCAGGCCCCGGTAGTGGCTGAAAACGTGCTGTCCCGCTTGAAGGAACGACCGCTGAGCGCCTTCTACCACGGCTATGGCGCCTGCCCGCTGATGGTGGAGCATGGCCGTGCGATGCTGGCGGAATTCGACTACAACCGAAAACCGGTACCGGCCTTTCCTGCCTGGCTTGTCAACGGGAAACGCGCCAGCCGCCGCGCCTGGTATATCAAGGTGCACGTGCTGCCCTGGCTTTACTGGAATGGCATGCTGAAGGGGCACGAGTGGCTGGTGCAGCCGGAAGGGGAGCCATTGCTTCGTCACGACATGCCCTGAATCCGGCAGGTGCCCCCGCTGGCTGGCAGCGAGGGCAGGTGACTCAGGTACGTCGGCCATGGCGAACGGTCATTGCCAGCAGCACAATGGACAGCACGCATGCCCCCAGAAGCAGCATGAAGCCGCCATCCCAGCCGTAGGCATCCACGGTATAACCCACCATGGCACTGGCCGCGACAGACCCACCCAGATACCCGAACAGGCCCGTAAACCCGGCCGCCGTGCCGGCAGCCTTCTTCGGCACCAGTTCAAGGGCGTGCAGCCCGATCAGCATGACCGGACCGTAGATCAAAAAGCCGATCGCGATCAGGCAGAACATATCCATAATGGCGTGGCCTGGCGGTGTCAGCCAGTAAAGGGCGGTAAACACCGTGACCAGTATCATGAAGAAAATCCCGGTGGCAGCCCGATTCCCCTTGAACAGCTTGTCCGACATCCAGCCGCACAGCAGGGTACCAGGAATGCCGGCCCACTCGTAAAGAAAATAGGCCCAGGATGACTTGTCGACCGTGAAGTGCTTCACCTCCTGCAGGTAGGTCGGTGCCCAGTCCAGGATGCCATACCGCAGCAGATAGACAAAGACATTGGCCAGCGCGATGTACCACAGCAGGCGATTGTTCAGGATATGCTTGACGAAAATATCGCGGGTCGAAAATTCCCGCTCATGGGATTCGTCGTACCCGTCGGGGTAATCGTTCTTGTACTGCTCGATCGGCGGCAGGCCGCAGGTCTGTGGCGTATCACGCATGGTCAGAAAGGCGAACACCGCCACGCCCAGTGCCACCATGGCCGGCATGTAAAAGGCCGAGTGCCAGTCGTTGTACCAGGCCATGCCAAGGATGAACAGCGGGCCGATCAAACCGCCCCCGACGTTATGGGCGATGTTCCAGGTCGATACGATGCGTCCGCGTTCATGCTGCGACCACCAGTGAACCATGGTGCGCCCGCAGGGCGGCCAGCCCATGCCCTGCACCCAGCCATTGAGAAACAGCAGGACAAACATGATGGCGATACTGGAGGTTGCCCAGTCGGTAAATCCGAACAGCAGCATGATCACGGCCGACAGTATCAGACCGGTCGGCAGGAAGATGCGTGGATTGCAGCGGTCGGACACGGCCCCCATCAGGAACTTGGAGACGCCATAGGCAATGGACACCCCTGCAAGGGCCACCCCGAGGTCGCCTCGGGAATAGCCCTCTTCCACCAGATGCGGGATCGCCAGGGTGAAATTCTTGCGAACCAGGTAATACCCGGCATAGCCAAAAAAGATACCGGCAAAAATCTGCCATCGCAGACGACGATAGACCGGGTCTATCCTGTCTTCAGGCAGACGAGGGGCTGCTGCCCCGGATTTGAAAAATGACAGCACAGACACCTCGGTGGGCAGATGGTTCGTCAACGTGGGGAGGCCTGGCGTTTTCGATTTCGAACACGGCAGGTGTCATTAAAATGTCATATTCGAGCAATGTGCGCTGCTGCACTTTCGTATGTACTGTACAAGCGAACATTAATGACGCATTGGCAGGTCTGATCGGAGAAGAGACATGATCAAGGTTCACCATCTTGAAAACTCGCGTTCCCAACGCGTGTTGTGGCTACTGGAAGAGCTGGAGCTCGATTACGAGCTGGTGGTTTATCAACGGGATCCCGTGACCATGCGTGCCCCTGATACGCTCAGGCAGGTTCACCCGCTCGGCAAGTCACCGATCGTTGAAGACGGAGATAACATCATCGCCGAATCAGGTCCGATCATCGAGTATCTGACGGAACGTTATGACACCGGCCACACCCTGACGCCGGCCCCGGGGACAAGCGCCTTTCGCGATTGCCGTTACTGGCTGCACTACGCCGAAGGCTCGGCCATGCCGCCGCTGGTCATGACACTGATCTTTTCCCGCCTGGATAAAAAGCCGGTACCGCTGATACTGCGCCCGGCCGGGAAAATGCTGGCGGATGGCATCACGCGGACCTATCTGAAGCCGGATATTCAGAACCACCTGGATTTCTGGGAAAGAAGTCTGGCCACGACCGGTTATTTTGCGGGTAACCGCTTGAGTGTGGCGGATATTCAGATGAGCTTTCCGGTCCTGGCGGCAGCGTCGCGAATCGGTATCAGCGGGCGCCCGGCATTATCGCAATGGATTACCTGGCTGCGTAGCCGGCCGGCCTGGCAGCGCGCCGTCGAAAAGGGTGGCCCCTTCGCCTACTGAAGGGGCCTTCAGGGTGGAACCGTTTGCGGTTGGCGCATTACTGCGAGGCAGGGCTGTCGGCAAGGGCGTCCTGCAGGTAATCCGCCAGTGCCTGCACTGCCCGCGCCGACTGGCGGTGGCGGGGGTAAAGCGCATGAAGGGCACTGGCCCGGGGCTGCCATGGCGTCAATACCTGACACAGCTCGCCGGTGTCCAGTGCATGGCGGGTAATGAAGGTCGGCAGATGAGCAATACCCAGTCCGGCCCGAGCGGCTTCCAGTACGATTTCACCGTTATTGGTGCGCAGTGGCCCGGTTACCCGCTGGTGCACGCGACGACCGTGCTGTTCAAATGTCCACTCTATCTGACGCTGATGGCCGTACAGCAAACAGGCATGATCTGCCAGATCATCCGGCGTGTCCGGCTGACCATGGCGTGCCAGGTAGTCGGGGCTGGCGCAGGTGATCAGCTGCATGGTGGCCAGCCGTCGAGCAATATGACTGGAGTCTGCCAGCTCGCCGATGCGGATGGCCATGTCGTAGCCTTCGGCAACGATATCCACCAGCCGGTCGTTCAGGTCCAGCTCGATGGTGATCAAGGGGTGCTGCTGCATGAAACCGGTCAGCAGTGAACCCAGGTGCAGAGTGCCAAAGGTCATGGGGGCGCTGATGCGAAGAACGCCGCGTGCCAGCGCGCCCTGACCGGCCACGGCGTCAAAGGTATCATCCACGTCAGCCAGAATACGGCGAGCGCGATCAAGCAGGGTCAGGCCCAGCTCGGTCGGCGTCAGCTGGCGGGTTGTGCGGTTCAGCAGCCGCACGCCCAGAGCATCCTCCAGCGCGATGGTGCGTCGGCTGATGTATTGTTTCGATACGCCTTCACGTTCGGCGGCGCGGGTAAAGCTGCCTTCTTCGATCGTGGCGACAAACAGGCGAAGGTCATCCAGTGTCATGCAGGCTCCCGAGTGGCTCAACCGGGTGAGTGCTGCACCGGAGCGGCAATGACACGCACGATCACATGCCGGGCAGCTCGTTGGGACGCAGGTCAAAGACCAGCACTTCAGCATTATGGCCGTTTTCCAGTGAAAGAACCTGCTCCTCGCGAACGCGTACCCCGTCACCTTCCCCGAGCGCCAGTCCATTCAGGGTGATGCGTCCACGGGCGACATGGACATAGGCATAACGGTGGGGTGCCAGGGTCAACGTGGCCTGTTCACTGCCATCAAACAGCCCGGCATACACCCGCACGTCCTGGCGAATGGCCAGGGCAGGGGCCTCGCCTTCCGGCGAGAGAATCAACTGCAACCGGCCGCGACGCTTCTCAGGGCTGAAGTATTCCTGCTGATAGCGAGGGGGCTGGCCGATGCGGTTCGGCGTGATCCAGACCTGCAGGAAATGCACGCCGTTTCGAGAGGACGGATTGTACTCACTGTGGGCCACGCCGGTGCCCGCACTCATCAGCTGCAGGTCTCCCGGTCGAATGACCGCACCATTGCCCAGGGTATCCTGGTGCTCCAGTTCGCCGTTCAGCACCCATGAAAAGATTTCCATGTCCCGGTGAGGGTGTGTGCCAAACCCCTTGCCGGCCTCTACACGATCATCATTGATGACCAGCAGGTTGGAGAAGCCACGCTCGTTCGGGTCAACGTAACCGGCAAAGGAGAAGGTGTGATACGAGTTCAGCCAGCCATGGTCGGCGTGACCGCGCTCATCGGCCTTGCGATGGGTCAGCATGAGGTACTCCCTGAATGACAGGTAAGGAAGGCACCATTCTGCGCGCTGGCCTCGACGGGATAAACAGGGTGTAAGCGGTCATACTGTCTCGATCAGGTTGACAATAGGCCCACCAGCGACAGCACCAGCGGCAGACTGGCGGCGCTCAGCAGGGTCTGCAGGGTGATCAGGCCAGCCATCAGCTGACTGTCCCCGTTCATGGTGCGGGTCAGGGCGTAGGCCGTGGCGGCGGTGGGCAGGGCGAAAAAGAGCACGACAATAGTGCATTCCATCAGCGGAAGATGGACAAGCCAGGCAGCCAGAAACGCTAATGTGGGAAACAGCAGAAGGCGCAGGGCACTGTTGGCGCACAGGGGGGCCAGTTCATGGGTCAGTTCCCGGGGTCTGAGCGCCGCGCCGACGCATAATAGCCCCAGTGGCAGGCTGGCTGCGGCTGTCAGCGATACCAGCCTGTCCGCCCCGAAGCGCAGTTCGATCCCTGAAAAGTTGACCAGTGCGCCGGCCAGGCAGGCCAGAATCAACGGGTTGGTCAGCAGCGGGCGCATCAGGCGGCGAAGGCTCAGCGAGTTGTCCATGGACAGGGCCACGACCGACAGAATATTGACCAACGGCACCAGTACGCCGAGGACCACGGCCGCCAGCCGGAGTCCTTCCTGACCGTACAGGCTGCCTACGGTAGCCAGGCCCAGATAGGTATTGAACCGCAGACAGCCCTGCACCCAGACACCAAAGCGCGCTGCCTTCCAGCCCTGCTGGCGGCGTGCGATCCAAAGCCCGGCCGTGCCGACCCCCAGCGTCAGCGCTACAGCCGCGAGCAGGCGAGGCAGGGCGGGATCGCCAAACGGGGCGGTCGATAGATTGGCAAACAACAGGGCGGGAAACAGAACGCGATAGTTCAGGCTGTCTGCACCGGCCCAGAAGCCATCATCGGGAAACCGGCAAGCCTTCATGACGGCCCCGGCCACAATCAGCGCAAACAGCGGCCATAATGCCGTTAAAAAATCAAACATGAGGTGCTCCACCAGCCTGTATAACCGCCGGGATGGCATATCACTGCCTGCCCCGACACTTTATGCTGTTATCACACAAAAGCATCAGGTTTGAAATGCAAGGAACCCTTTCATGATCTCCTCTCTTTTTCCGGGCTTGGTCGGTGGCGTGCTGATCGGCCTTGCGGTGGTCTGGCTGATGTCATCGCTGGGCCGCATTGCAGGAATCAGTGACATCGTCGCCGGTCTGTTTCTGGACTCGGGCAGTCGGGATGTTTACTGGCGCATGGCCTTTGTTCTGGGCCTGATCGGCGGTCCGGTGATTCTCGCCGTGCTGGGCGTCAACGGTAATCTGGTCAGCGGTGCACGCGGGCTGCTGGGCAGCCCGGTAACCGGGCCTTCCACCATGGCCATTGGCGGTCTGCTGATCGGGCTGGGCACCGGTATTGGCAGTGGCTGTACCAGCGGACACGGTGTCTGCGGGCTGGCACGGCTGTCCTTGCGCTCGCTGGTGGCGATGGCCGTGTTTCTTGCCGCGGCCATGCTGACCGTGCTCGCCATCTATCACTTGTGAGGTATCCATGTTCAACAAACTGATCATGAAACCGCTGGCGGGCCTGATTGCCGGGTTGCTGTTCAGCATGGGGCTGGCCCTCAGCGGCATGACTGACCCGCGCCGCGTGCTGGCCTTTCTGGATGTGGCCGGCCGCTGGGATCCGACGTTGCTGGTGGTGTTCGGCAGTGCAGTACTGACTACCTTCATCGGGTATCGGCTGGTCTGGCGACAGGATGGCCCGCTGCTGACCTCCCGGTTCCAGTTGCCTGCGTTGACGGGGATCGATCGTCGTCTGATCGGTGGCGCTGCCCTGTTCGGCGTGGGCTGCGGAATGGTGGGGTATGTGCCGGGCTCTGCGATGGCTTCCATGGGCGGGGGGTACATGTCTGTCTGGCTGATGCTGGCGTTCATGGTGCTCGGCTGGTGCCTGACCCGGCGCAAGCCCTCCCGGCCCTGAAAGACTGCTGCGGCGTCGCCTCCCTCCCTTTCAGGCACGCCGCGGTGAAGTGGTTGACCCGGCCTCGAACCTTGCAGGCGTTCGTTACACGGCCTGGCGTACTCTCCCTCGTGCATTGCCTGCGGCGGTCACATATCGGTTTGCGACGGGTATGACCAAGGTATATTGCTGTCCTGACACCTGAACAAGGTCTGCTCAAGTAGCGTTGACCGACCCTCCGGCCTCAATTCAAGTCACTGTATTTAAAGCATCATTCAATTCGAGAAAAGGACCGGCGGCGTGTTTCATGGCAAGAGAAGGGTGCATACGGCGCAATACCGGGGGTGTCATCAGGCGCTTTGCCTGAGGATGATCTGAAATAACAAGGTGTTACTCTCGAAACTTGACGTTATTATCACGCTGTGGTCCAACGTCGACGAAGCCCGTGACGACAACGCGTGATGCCGGCGCCATCACCGTTCGATGCAATTGCCTGTGTCATGCATCATGGTGTGTTCATGCCGCCGGCAATCGCTGGCCCGGCCATCGTCCCGGTACATCAGTATCAATGTTTTCGAAATGAATACGATAATCAGTGATAGTGACCCCGTGCCGGTGGAGCCATCGAGCAGCGATGCTGTGCCATTTCCCACAACAAGGAGGAGTCCTGATCATTTCGACGCGGAGCCGGGGTAACGGACAGGTTCCGGTCTGCACATCAGGTGGGTGTATCAGCCTTCGTATGCCGCCGAATGTGTTTAAAGAAGCGATAGAGTGTCGATGTCATAAAATTTACAACAAAGGCTAAAACTGTATGACAAAACCACAGGAACCGAAAAACCCTTCTGACGGCGATAAGCCGGCAGGCGAGGGAATCCGTCGACCCGACGGCCCCACGGCTCTGATTGACACGGATTACGTGATCGGTCAGGACAATATTTCGACCCGCGCCATGGGCCTTGATCTGGACCTTCACGGCAAGGTGTTTACCATCTCGGCGCTGGTGATACTGGTCTTTGTTTTCCTCACCCTTGCCCTGCAGAACCAGGTTGAACCGATCTTCAATGGCGTGCGTGACTGGCTGACCGGCAATCTCACCTGGGTCTTTCTGAGTGGCGCCAACATTTTCGTGCTGGTCTGTCTGGGGCTTATCTTTTCTCCGCTGGGCCGGGTACGTATCGGCGGGCCGGGTGCCAAGCCGGATTACACGTATTTCGGCTGGTTCGCGATGCTGTTTGCCGCCGGCATGGGGATCGGTCTTGTGTTCTACGGCGTTGCCGAGCCGATGACGCACTTCGGCACCTCGCTGGCAGGCACCACTACCGGGCCGGACGGTGTGCGTACCGACTGGGCGCCTCTGAACGGCGCTGCCGGTGATGAAGCCGGTGCAATGTCACTGGGCATGGCGGCTACCATCTTTCACTGGGGTCTTCACCCGTGGGCTGCCTACAGCCTCGTCGGTCTGGCGCTGGCCATCTTTGCCTACAACAAGGGCCTTCCGCTGACCATCCGTTCCGTGTTCTATCCGATTCTGGGCGAGCGCGTCTGGGGCTGGCCGGGCCACTGCATCGATATCCTGGCGGTCTTTTCGACGCTCTTTGGTCTGGCTACCTCTCTGGGGCTAGGTGCTTCTCAGGCCTCGGCCGGATTGCACTACCTGTTCGGTATTCCCAACACCAACGTCACCATGACGCTGTTGATCGTTGCCATCACCATCGTGGCTCTGGTCTCCGTACTGTCCGGTCTGGACAAGGGTGTTCAACGGCTGTCGATGATCAACATGGTAATGGCGTTCCTGTTGCTGGGCTTCATCATTGTGGTTGGCCCGACGATGATGATCGCCACCGACTTCTTTACCAATATTGGCTCCTACCTGCACTACCTGCCGGCGCTGTCGATGCCGTTCGGTCGTGAAGACGCCAACTTCAGCCAGGGCTGGACTGCGTTCTACTGGGCATGGTGGATTTCCTGGTCTCCGTTCGTGGGCATGTTCATCGCGCGGGTCAGCCGCGGTCGTACGGTTCGCGAGTTCCTGCTGTCCGTCCTGCTGGTGCCGACACTGGTCTCTGTACTGTGGATGACGGCCTTTGGTGAAACCGCCATTCATCAGCAGATCGCGTCAGGCTTCCAGGGCGTCCAGGACGCTGCACTGGAGCTGAAGCTCTTTGCCATGCTGGGACAGATGCCGCTGGCCACCATTACTTCGGTTCTGGGCATCATTCTGGTCATCGTGTTCTTTGTTACCTCCTCGGACTCCGGGTCACTGGTAATCGACTCCATCACTGCCGGTGGCAAGGTCGATGCACCGACCACGCAGCGTGTGTTCTGGTGTCTGATCGAGGGGGCCATTGCCATAGCACTGTTGCTGGGTGGAGGGCTTGGCGCGCTTCAGGCCGCTGCCGTATCGACGGGACTGCCCTTTACCATCGTGCTGCTGGTCGGGTGTTACGCGCTCGTGAAGGGGCTTATGTCAGAGCCTCGACCCAGCAAGAAGGCCAAGGCCTGATATTGGTCAGCAGTAATGAAAGCCGGCGCTTGCGCCGGCTTTTTTCATGTCGGTACAACAATGTCGATACAACAGGGTGGGGCAGGGATCGGCTACTTCGACGGCCTGCAGCCGGCTTGCCCGGTAGTGGAAGACATTACAGAGGGCCGCGCGATGACGGCGCACCGTCCACCCCGGAGATCATCAATGCAATGCCCAGCATCAGGATAACAAGGCCGCCGGCGAGTGCTGCCGTGTGACCGGCCAGACCCGGCCAGGGGGAGGACACCGCCTTGAACAGGCGTTGAACATGACCACGGGCCATGACGGCAAGGCTCGCCAGGCTGGCAGTGGTCAGGGCTGTTCCTGCCGACATGGCCAGTACGGCGAGCACGCCGGGCCACCAGTGCCCCAGCATGGCTGAAACCCCCAGCAGCATGATGGCACCACTGCATGGGCGCAGCCCGATGGCGAATACCGCCACAAGCTGACTTCGCCAGCCAGTACCGGCAGCCACCGGGTCAATGTGATGTGTCTTCCCGCACCCGCAATCCGTTGGAGACGCTGCCGGCCCTCTTGATATGAGGGGGCGTGCAGTCGGCTGATACTGCATCAATGGCGCCCGGGATGGTGCGGCGGGCCATGCTGCGCGTATCTTGTGGGCAGCGTTATACACCAGCCAGCCCCCGAGCAGGGCAACCAGCCCGAAACTGGCCTGTTCCAGATAGACCGTGCCGGCCATGCTGTCGCGGGTCAGCCAGCCCAGCACGCCCACGAGCAGGCCGGTGAGCGCAATGGCTACCACGCCCTGCAGCAGGGCAGCGGCACTGGAAAGCCAAAGCCCTCGGCGCAGCGCGGTGGGGTGAGTGAGCAGGTACGTGGTAATGACCGCCTTGCCATGGCCCGGGCCCAGGGCGTGAAATACGCCATATCCGAACCCCAGAAGCATCAGTAGCGCTGCTGTTTGCGGGCCTTCCTGTTGATCGTAATTCACCATGCCCAGTGAAAGATTGCGCTGAAAGTGGTGCTGCCATTCCCGTACCTGTTGTGTCAGATCGGCAAGGGCTGAATCCGTACCGGAATACAGGGAGAGTCCCACTGCCAGTAATACGGCGAGTACGGTAACCGCGATCGGGATCAGGCGCCTGGACATTCAAGTATCCCCGTATCCGCCAGACGCTGGCCGATCCCCGCGGGCGCCTCGCCGTTGATGTCGATCGCAGACAGTTCTTCCACCAGCCCGGGCGCGGCGGTGGCATGGGCAATGGTTGTGCTGCAGCCTTCAGGCGGATTGGTCAGCGTGATGGGCGCCTTGGCTTTTTTGTCATAAAGAAATTCGATGTAGTAGGTATCGTCGTAGACCTTCCAGCGAAGGGGCTGATGATCCACCTTCACTGGTGTTTTCAGCGGCAGTGTGAAGGTGTATTGAACGCGCTTGCCGCGAAGGGTCGTTGCGTAGGCAGTGATGGGCCCCACGGCCAGCTCCCTGCCGCCCTGGTAGACATGAGTAAGATAATGCTGCCGTTCAAGGTTGGCGGTAATGTCGCTTCCCAGCTTGTCCATGGCCTGGCCCATGGTGATGTGCTCCTCGCGGGACAGCTCTTCCAGCAGTGTCAGGCTGTACATCGGGTCCAGTACCCAGACCTGTTTCAGCGCGGTGGCACGCTGGTGGTCGTCAAACTCCACCGTGACCTGATAATCCACCCAGCCATGCGGGTGAGCCTGAGCCGTTGCGGGCATCAGCACCGGCAGTACGGCACTGAGTGTGACTACCAGAAACCAGACAATAGTGTTCAAGGGCACTCCACGGCAGGGCGAACGTGAATTGAAATGTACCGCTCGGCCTTCCGTACTGGCAAGACACGCCGTGAAGTATCCCGGCGCGGGTCGGAGCCGAGTCCTGTTGCCGGGCCGGGTGACAGGCGATTGATCTTCATTGTCTCGCCCTGCGAGACGCATTGCGGCAAGTGTCTCCTTATACTGGATTTGAAATCGCTGATTTGATCCGGTGGGAGCCATGACCGTGCCAACCTCTGCCATTCGCGCCGATAGTGCGCTGCCCTCGACCCTGCGCCATGTCATTGCCCTGTTGCGGGTGACCTCCCGGTGTGGCGTCCGTGGTGCCGGTATCGAGGATTACCTCGAAGGCACGGAGCTGAGCCGGCCAACCGTGTACCGGCTGCTCAAGGGGCTGCGCGAAGAGGGCTTTCTGAGGCATTCGCCGGTGCGCCATCGTTACCTGCTGGGCTACGAGCTGCTCGCGCTGGGGGCTGAAGCCGGCAATGGCGGCAACCTTCGTGAGCTGGCCCGGCCACATCTCTTCTCACTGGCACAGCAGTTTGGTGGCAGCTTTTATCTTTTCGCCCTGGATGGGGCCCATGCGGTCTGCCTCGATGTGCAAAACGGCGCCTGCGCCGTGGGCAGTTTTGCAGGCACCATGGGTGGACGGGTACCACTGGGGGCGGGGCAGGCCTCCGTGGCCCTGTTGAGCACCCTGGACCCTGCCGCACGGGCGCTGGTGCTCAAACAGCATCAGGCCCGTCTTTGCGGTGAATATCACATCGACATCTCGCGTATCGAGCAGGCAGTGGCCGACGTTCATCATGCCGGGTTCACCCGGGGCGTTGAAGGCGCCAGTCTGCCGGAGTTTGCAGGCGTTGCCGTCACCATCGCGGACCCTTCCGGGCGCAGTCCGACCGCGCTGAGTTGCTCCATGCTCAAGTCACAGCTGAGTGAGGCTCGCGAAGCAGAGGTCATCCTGGCATTGCAGGACGCTGCAGGCCGAATGGCGCAGCAGATTCACGGCCTGCTGGAGCCGGTGTCATGAGGCCCTTTCCATTGCACCAGCGCCCGAGCGGCTGGCAGAGCCAGTTGCCTGAACGCACGCCGCATCCTCCCCTGAAGGGCAGCCACCGTGCCGAGGTGGTGATCATTGGCGCAGGCTATACCGGTGTGGCGTGTGCCCGTGCCTGGCAGGCACTCCGGCCGGATGCGCGGGTAGTGATGCTGGATGCCGAGGCGGTGGGAGACGGCAGCCCGGGCCGTAATTCCGGATTCATGCTGGAGATCGCGCTGGCCAACGATGTGGACGATTCGGCACTGGCCGGCATGCGCCGCATGAACGATCTGAGCCGTCAGGCGATGGACAGCCTGCGCCAGGCCGTCGCGGATCACGGTATCGAGTGCGGACTGGCCCGTACCGGCACCTATCGCGCCGCCCGGGGGCCGAAAGGACTGGCCTCGATCGAGGCCTATCGCCGGTTTCTGACGGCCTCCGGCCTTGCCTTTGAATCCCTGGAACAGGGGGCGCTGGCGGAGCGCCTCGGCACGACGTATTACGCAAAAGGCCTGTATTCCCCGGACTGCTGGCTCGTTCAGCCGGCGGCCCTGATTCGTGGGCTGGTGGATGCCCTGCCGGCGGGCATTACCTGTTTCGAGCATACGCCCGCGCGCACCGTCGAGCGGGATGGGGGGCACTGGCGCGTACAGACGCCCGAGGGCGAGCTCACGTCCCCACATGTGGTGCTGGCCAATAACGCCTTTTCCCGTGCGCTGGGCGCAGATGGCTCCCGGCTGGCCACCATCTATACCTATGCAGCGTTGACGCCACCGCTGGCCGACGCGCTGCGTGACCAAACCGGCGGCCATGAGTGGGGGCTGCTGCCGGCCCACCGGCTGGGCTGCACCCTGCGTACGACGGCAGACCACCGGATGATGATTCGTTCGTTCTACAGTCTGGAGCGCGAGCAGGACAACGCCCGCATCGCCGCGCAACTGCACGCGCGGCTGACCGCCCGCTTTCCAGCACTGGGGGATACCCCGTTTGATACGGTCTGGGGCGGTACCACCGGCCTGACCTACAACGGCGCACCGCTGTGGGGAGCGATTGCCCCCGGGCTTCATGTCTCTGCCGGCTGCAATGGCGGGGGCATCGTGAAGGGCACCCTGCTGGGTGAGGCACTGGCCCACCAGGCGCTGGGTGTTCCGTGTGCGGATATTCATGGCCTGTTCGGCACACCGTCATGGATGCCGCCGGCACCGCTTCGCCGGCTTGGCTTTGAAGCCATCAGCCTGAAGGAGCGCTACAAAGGGCGCCACGAGGCCTGATCCGCGATTGACCCCGCGTGGCCTGGCCACGCACACCACTCATCCCGAGGCTTACAACAACCACAAGGACGCTTCATGGACCCTCAAACACACTACGGGCTGCTGTCCCTTCTGCCGGCCACCCTGGCCATCGTGCTTGCCTTTATAACGCGCAATACGATATTTGCCCTCGCCATTGCCTGTTTCGTCGGGGTGCTGTCGATGGGGCAGGGGCTGATGGGCTTTCCCACGCTGCTTAAAACCACGCTGGGCACCACGGAATTTTCCTGGATACTGCTGCTTGAGCTGTTCATCGGTACGGTCATTGCCTTTTTCCAGCGGACCGGGGCGATTGCCAACTTCACCCGCTTCGTCGAGCAGCGCGCCCTCAGCCGGGTCAAGGTGCAACTGGTGGCCTGGGTCATGGGGATGTTCGTGTTCTTCAGTGACTACTTCAGCCCGCTGTTTGTGGGGTCGACCGTGCGTGGACTGACCGACCGCTACAAGGTATCCCGCGAGCGGCTGGCCTATATCGCCGACTCTACCTCGGCACCGGTGAGTGTGCTGGTGCCGATTACCGGCTGGGCCGTCTTCATTTCCGGGTTGCTGATCGGCATGGGGCCGATCGAGACTGCCCCGGAAGCGATCAGCGTGTTCGTGCAGGCCATTCCCTTCAATATCTATGCTTGGCTGTCGGTGCTGACCGTGGGGCTGGTGATCATCGGCTGGGTGCCCAGCATCGGCGCCATGGGGCGGGCCGAGCACCGCGCCAGAACCGAGGGCAAGGTTTCCCGCGATGGGGCGCAGCCCCTGCTGGGCGCGGAGCTGACAGACCTTCAGCCCTTCGAGGGCATCAAAACCAGTCTGTGGCTCAACTTCGTTCTGCCGGTACTGATTGTCATCAGTGTCGCGATCGGTACCTTCATCGTGATGGGGTCGGCCAAAACCATGGAAGCCTTTCTGGCTGCGGCCGTGGTGCTTGGCGTTATCATGCGTCTGCAGGGCATTGCGCTGAATGACATCATTTCGACGGCGCTTTCGGGCATGAAGGGCGTCATGCCGGCCATCGTGATTCTGGCGCTGGCCTATTCCCTGAATCAGCTTTCGAAGGACATGGGCACGGCCGGTTATATCATCGACATCACCCGTGGCTGGCTGACGCCGCAGCTACTGCCCGCCATTACCTTTCTGGTCGCGGCGCTGATCTCCTTTTCCACAGGCTCTTCCTGGGGCACGTTTGCCATCATGATGCCGCTGTCGGTGCCGGTGGCCTTCACCCTGACCGGCGACACCCTGACACCGCTGGTGTATGCCACTGTAGCTGCCGTGGCCGGTGGGGGAGTGTTCGGGGATCATTGCTCGCCGTTATCGGACACCACGGTGCTGGCCTCGACCGGTTCTGCATGCGATCACATCGATCACGTCAAGACGCAGATTCCCTTTGCGCTGGGCGTCGCAAGCGTCACGCTGGTGGTGTATCTGGGGCTGGGTCTGACGCTTTAGAGCCTGGCCGGGAGGCGGTGATGCATGCCGCCTTCCGTTAAAGAAATTCTTCGGCTGTCCGAAAAAAACAGAAGGTATATCGATAAAAACGGCCTGCACTCCTTGTGGTCAGAAGCGTGGTGAACGACATACAGCCCGTTCGGACGGCTTGAGATAGCGCACGCAAAAGACACGGCATGGGACGTGACGCAATGCATAAATTCCTTTCAGGCGATGGCGATACAACCGCCTCCAGCCCACCTGCTGCGGAAAAGAACCTGGATCACGTCGCGGACAAGCTGGACCTTCTGGCAAGGAAGGGGCGCGAGGTATCCGTGGTGCTCGATGCCCTCAAGACACCTCTGGTCGGGCGGATTACTCGGGTGGATCGGCAGCAGCATGCCTTTCTGATCGAGCTGGCCGAAGAGCTGGTCATGAGTAAAAGCCGGTTGCTCAAGGGCTGCCTCTCGCTTGAGGTCAAGCAGACCGTCTCCGGCCTGCCGGCTGCAGAATACCTGGACTTTGACGAAATCCAGCCGCTTGAGCTGCGCCACGTCAATGGCCGGACCGGCATCCTGTGTACGATGCCACACTCCTTTTTCAGCGCTACCCGGCGTGGCGAGATCCGTATTCCCTTTATCCAGGGGCTGTATGCCCATGCCTGGATGACGATTTATAAAAATTCCGAACCGTTCAGGGCCAGCCTGTGCAATCTCTCCCGCGGGGGCTGCATGATCGAGGTACCCCTGCAGCATTCGGGCCTTTTCGAGACCGACCGGCTGATGCATCAGGTGAATATCGTCTTCCCCAACGGGGAGGGCTTTACCGTGGGCGCGCGCGTCAGCCACCTGCGCCCGGCCGGGCGTACGCACTTTGCCACCGTGGGCCTTGAGTTCACGACGCCGGATAACGATACCGTACGCCGGATACGCTACTTCCTGAATGAAATGGAAAGCGAGCTGGCCTGCCGGATTGGCCTGGAAACCCGGGCCGCGCACCATTCGCCGATATTTACACGCCCCTCGGGCGCGGTAGCTCCCCAGGAGGAGGTCACGGTCGATGAGCCGGAATCCGTACCGCTGATTCGGGCCATGCGCGAAATTGCCCGGCGCCTTCATGGCACCCTGATTGCCCTGCGCAACGATGAGGAGCTGCCGCGCGTTATCCTGTACGACTGCGTGGAAACCATCATTCACATGCTGCAGCGCAAGCGTCAGCAGTGCCTGTATGCGTCCGGCTGTTTGACGGATGAACCCCCGCTGCTGCAACTGGCGCTGCGTTCCGCCATTCAGCTGGGTGACATGCTGCTCTCGATACCCTCCTTCCTGCCTTATGTGCGTGATGCCATCTTCTGTGCGCTGTTGCACAACATCGGCAAGCCGATGATGGTCAACGAATCCATGCCTTCCCTGTCGGTACAGCTGACCCCGAGTCAGAAGCGGCATCTGTCACGCCATCGGGAAGTGCTGCTGGCGCGGCTGGCGAGGGAAGAATGGCTGGAAGGGCACATGATTCACCGGTTCATGCGGGAAAGCCGCACGGACCCGTTCATGACGATCGGCGCGCCGCCCTGGGGCATGGATCAGATTGCCCGTATTGCCCAGATGTTTTCGGTGATTCGCCGCCTCAACGGCGCCATGTGGCCCAGCAATCCCGGCAAGACGGGCATGCTGCCTCTTGAAGCCTACCGCGACATGTACAGCCTGCCGGAGGAATACGACCGCGACTGGATCGTGCAGTACGTGCAGCGCCACGGAGTGACCCCGATTGGCAGTCTGGTGTATTTCTCGCGGGGGTATCTGGGCTGGGTCATGAGTGTCGATGCCCGGGGGGATCCTGTCCGGGTGCGCGTCGTGCGAAATCTCAATGACTCGGAAGGCAACCTCAGCATGATTCTCTCCCGCGTGGATTTTGATCAGATGGGAGAAATTACCGGCACGGTGCGCCCGAAGGATTACGACCTGATGCCCTGCTGACGGCATGTTTCGCGCAATGCGCCGCGCGGAAGCCGGGCGCTTGCCCCCTCTGAAACCGAACAGGGCGGGGGGCGATACCCGACAACAGGCAAGTATCAGGCGGATTGGCTATCCTTGTCAGGCAGGCTCGCAGATGGATCTGCGAGCAGATGATCCCTGACCATGGATGCTTGATATGACATTTGATGATTTTGTACGGCGGGCACGTAATGGCGATATTGACGAGCTGCAGCTGGAATCAATGGAAGGCGATATCTTCCTGTTCAAGGCAGTGCATGGTGGCGAAGAAGTTGTACTCGAGAAGGCCTCCGGCGGCGCACTGAACCCTGCCTCGGTCAGTGAGGCCAAGCAACTGCTGCGTGATGCCGGCGGCCTTGAATCACTGCCGTTTTACCTGGTGCAGCGCACCGCCTATGACGAGATGATCGGTCAGCCCTCCAGCAACGAAGTGCATAAATCCCCCATGACGCTGGACTCCGGGGCCTGATCGCCGAACCGCAATGACAAAAGCCACGTTTTTCGTGGCTTTTTTTATGCCATGGCAGACGAGGCTATCCGGCCTGCCGCCCGTTCGGGAGAAGCATTCAGTGCCCCGCGGTATGCGCGTCATCCTGCCTGGCCTCGAACACCAGCGGATAACGGGATGGATCATCACTGCAACTGCGGGCGCGGTAGGTGATCAGCTTGAACGTGTGTGATTCCCACCGCCAGGTGCGTTCGCCGCCACAGCCCCCGGCACCTCGGTCCTTGTACTGATCCGACAGTATGCCCGTGTCCGGGTCGAAGTTCGGATCGAACAGGGCGTCGCTCCCGGTCCAGCTGCGGTCTTCCCATTTGGCAAAAAGCAGCTTGCGGGACGCACCATCGTCTGACTGATAAACCGCCTGGTACCCGGTTTGATACGCCCCGATATGACAGGGCACCAGCCAGAGCGTCCCGTCCTGGCCGGCCGGAAACTGCTCAGGCGCCTGACCGCGGCTGGCATCGCTTACCACGCACTGCGCGTCCACCTCGGCGCGTACCTGCGCGGGTAGATGATCGCTGGCGGATGCCTGAGCGCAGCACGCCAGGGTCAGCGCCGCCATCAGTACAGTCCTTTCCTTGCACACCTTCATGATGCCTCCGGTATTCACGTTGATTCAGTGGCCTTGTAAAGAGCCCCAGGCGCATTCGCTCATTTCCGCATGAGCCTTTGCGGGTGCAGCACCCACAGGGGGAGTGCAGAAGCGGGGCGCTATCGCCTATCCCACCGCCAGCGCCGCCTTCAGCGCATGGCAATCCTCAAGGTGATGATCCGTGGCCTCGGGGCAGGGGGTATCCGGTGCATTGACCAGTACCGTTCGGGCACCGGCGGCGCGGCCGCACTGCATATCCAGCGGGCTGTCGCCCACCATGACCACGCTCGAGGGCGTCACGTTCCAGCGTGTGATGAAGTGCTCAAGCCCTCCGGGGTGGGGCTTGGGCGAAGCATCCTCCCGCCCCAGCACCTCTTCACGGGCAAAACAGTCTGCCAGACCAATGACCTCAAGGGTGATATGGGCCAGCTCCCGGGCATTGCGGGTCAGAATGCCCAGCCTGTCCCCTCGGCCATGAAGCTCCCGGATCAGTGCCTCGGCACCGGGGGCCAGCGTGGCACGCCTGGCCAGCTCGCGTTCATGCGCCATCAACCAGGCATGGCTGGCCCGGCGCTGCTCATCGGGCAGTGCCTCCAGGTGATCGAGAATATCGCTGTCCGGGGGAATATCCAGTGCGCGCCGAATGAACTGAAAATCATGCACGCCCACGGTGAGCGTACCGTCCATATCAAATACCCAATGCCGACACTGCGTCAGTGATGCGATGGTCATGAGACACCGATGGTGAAAGTAGAGAGGTTCATGGTGGCACGCTTCGGCCCGGTTGGCAGGTTTTTGCCATGTAAAACGTCGAGGAGCGATGCGGGTACCAGGCCGGCGTATGGCCTCCCTGAACCGGTGGGCTGGCAGAGGGCGCGGTGGTTCATGGGCGCTTTGATATCAGGGGAGGACGGGGAATGGGTATCGGTGGAGGGATGAATGACAAGGCCGGGTACCCATCAGGATTCTATTTAATTAATAAGTGTTTGAATTTTATAAAATAATCAAGTATTAGATTTGATTTGTATGCCTTTTGGTATGCCATATCTTGCAAAAAGATGCCTATTCATCGCACAACTTACTGAGGGAGAGGCTTGGATTAGATAATGTCGAAGCAGGACTATAAAAAATATAACCCCATGTTAACTATGAAATTAATTCCAGAGGAATATAAAAAATATACCTTTTTGAATACCAAAGCCTTCAATAAATTAAACTCAAAGCGCTCCATAAATACACTCGATGGGACAAAGGGCGACTTGCTGAAAAGCGGGCTTGAGGTCATCTTTGATAAAAAGCCAAAATCAGCCGCGCACCTCTTGACACATCGGCTGAGCTTTGTTGTCTACCTTAGCTAATTGGTGGAATATGATATAACATCATTGAAAAACTTATTACTTGCATTTGGTCGCCTTGAACACTGAAATCATACAAATAAACAGAGTCATCTGTATTTCCTCTAAATTCTAAAAAGCAAGAGTGCGCTCTTACTACTTCATCAGCAGATCTAATAACTGAAGTAAAATCTTTATTTTTCACAAAGATAATTAGAGCCGCCTTTGTGTCACGCCATGACAAGTATGACAAAAGCTGGTCTATAGCCTGCCCCAGCCCTGCAGGTCCACTCCAGAACTTACACTCACCTACGAATTCGTTTTTATCGCTCTTTCTAATTAATAGATCAGTTTTGCCTTTCCTATTAAACGTTTCACCCGTTGCTGATCCCCCACCAATTATAATACCTTGCAGAGAAACAAGAATATGGTCGCGTAGTTCCTCTTCACTTTTCCCACTATAAGTCGGGGGCAGACGCTCAAACATTTTCCCTATAGAATTAATTAGCTCTAGTATTTTCTGATAATCTGGAATGGGGTAACTTTGTTGAACCTGACCTTTTTCCCATTTATAAAGATCCGTCTGCTTCAATGCCTCTATTGTATGCCTGGTAGCGATCAGCAGTTTAATTTGATCATCAAACAATTCAATCATTTGAAGGATAGCCCAAGGAGCATGATCAAGATTTCTGCAAGTTTCCTTAGCGTTTTCTGAACAGCCTTTGAGTTTATCTATTTCGTCAAGCCACCCATTCTCAAAAGAATCAACATATCCAGATAGTGTAGGATTTATATCAGCATAATTAAACTCTTTTAGCTTACTTGACATAAAAACTGCTACATCTCTACCAGTAGCATAGATATTTTCTAGCGGTTTCCGATCATCCCAACATAAAAAATAAACCTTTGAAAAATCTTCCTTATTTTTTAGATGAGACCAATCTCGTACATTATTTCTATCGAAGGCGTCTGCGTACTGAGGCAAACGGCTTAACAACATAGATACCGATTCAAAATCCTTTCGAATTTCCATTTAAATTCTCGTCAAAAAATTAATTTCAGTAATGCCACATTTTGTATAAAAATTTAAAATAATTTTTATCAACAACAATTATTTTTTAACAGCCACATTAACTCTCGCTTTAAGGTCTGCCTTAATTCCCTCAGGGAGCACTACATTAGACTCAATCAACTCTATTGCGCACTCCAGCCATTTAGTCTCATTTTCTTTATATTGCTCAAGCTCTTTATAATTATCTTCACTTAAAATTGTATAAAATTGCTCTTTAATCGAACTTGTACCTTTAGAATCATAGTATGAGCTAATAAAATTACTAATGGCTCTTACTTGCTCATCCTTAAAACATATTCTCAATAACTCAAAATCCTCATTATGAATCTCTTGTTGCTTAATCTTAACCCATCTATAGAAATCCGTTACCTTAAAGTGATAATCGTTGACTACATTTCTTAAGTTAATATTATCACCTTTTTGCTTAATGAAAGATTTCGGCAAGGACTTGATGCTGCTGGACTTAAGAAGCTCTGAAGAATCTAAATAAACGTTAAAAACAAACCCTTCTTCAGATTGGGAATCAAATTCCATGGAGGCGTTAATAAATGGAAGTTTTTCATGCTGGCAGTAAGATCTCAGAAACTCTACAAACTTGCTTAAAGCATCTTTTTCAAATCGTGCTCTAACTTCCTCCTCGTAATCTTTAAATTTTAACACTTTTTCTTCATACACTCTTCTATACAAGACTCTTGCATGATCTATTAATGATTTTGCAGCGCAAACGTAATTATGGAGCTTAAATCCAAGATGAAATAAAACTTCGTTTAATTTCCAGCGATTAATCACAGAAAACAATTCAAGGCCTACTTTCTCATCGCAAAGAAAATCAATCACAGACAAAAGCTCTTGATAATTGTTTTCAAAAAGCTTTAGCGAATAATCAAAATGCCTTAAAAGGTTGATCCTATCCCTCGCCTCATCAAGACTCATTATTTCTCCTAACGTCGAAAAAAATTACACGGCATACTCAACGCGAAATAAGAGAGACTAATCTCTGTCTCGCCAAAACTGCTTTAGATCGGTATTAATTTCATAACTGAGCAATCTGATCATGAATAAGCTCTATGCATTTTCTCCACTGCAGTGCGCTGTCGACTCCCCGCCCCGCCTGCGCGCTAAATGGGTCGGTTTCCTTGCACCTACGCACTAGGCCCCAGGCCGCGCCACTGCTGGGTCGCATGGCGGTTTTGGGAGTGCGGATTCGCTTGCGATTCCTTGCGAACTTGCACCTCTGTCACGCGCGCTTTTGCCGTACATCGACCATGCGTCGCTTATCTTTAAGCTATCTCTAAAAAAAGTTGTCCTCAATCATCCATAAGGAGCCAAGGCGGTCTATCAGCAGCGGTGGAGTGCCGCAGGTGCGTGCGTGTGTGTGTGGCCCAAAGCCCCGTTGCCGCACCCGGGCACAAAAAAGCCGCGCTCGAGGCGCGGCGGGTGAGTGGCGTGGCTATGTCAGCCAGTGGCCGTGGCCTGGCGTTCCAGCCTCATCAGCTCGCACTTGACTGAAAGCGGCGTGGCGTAGCTGCCTTCGGACGCTTCGTAAGGCAGCAGTTCAGGCAGGGTCATCGTGTTTAAGGTCGAGTCGTTGGTCTCCACCTCGGGCAGCCGGGCCCGTACAAGATCGCACAGCAGCCGGTTTTCACGCTCGCTCAGGTGACGGCGCAGCTCGGCCTGTTGATCGGCCGGGAAATGGCCAACCGAGGCGTACCAGCCGTCGAAGTACGGCGGTTCGAACCCGGCACCCATCATGAACGAGGTATCGTCCAGGGCTTCCCGTTCAGTGGTAGCGAGCCGCGCCTTGAACGCGGCCAGAAACGCCGGGCCTTCGTCGGTGGCCAGCATGGCACTCGCACAGTCGGTGAGTGCGGCTTGAGCAGCGCTTTGGCGTTGTCTCCAGAGCATGCGCCGGGCGCTCGAGCGGGCCCCGCCTGCCTTGACGCGCAGGCCGTCAGCCTGGGGTTGCAGTTCGTCGATGAGCTCGTCCAGTTGAGCCACTTCATCCTGGCTTGCGTGTTCGTCGCGCTGAAGCTGACGCACCTTGGTGTCGCTCTTGCCGCGTGCGGCCTTGAATAAGCTGCGCCAGCCCTTACCGGCCTCGGTCGCGGCACGTTCGGTGGCGGCGCGCTGCTTCTTGAGCCGGTCGAGCTCGGCGGTCGTCTGCTCGAGCGAGGCCCGGAGCTCGAGATACTCCTTGGGCGAGCAATGGGCATACGTCATACCGTTGTGGCTGTCCAGATCCATAGTGGTGTGGTGTCCCCGTGGGTGGTGTGCTGGCCGCCACAGACGTGGGCGGCCTCGGTCATGGACAGCTTGCCCGGGCCGGGCGGGGACTTCGAGGCGCGGGCGTTGTAACGCAGGCCTTCACAACACCGTGCGCCACACACCTCAGAACAAAGACAGATCAAGCCCGGTCGAGATACCCCTTACCCCCGCTCGCCAGGAAAGACGGGATCGGCTCGGGACGGACTCGTGCTGAGTCGTCCTATATACGTGTACGTGTGTGTGAAAAAACACCGGCAACAGTGGCAACAGTGGCTACGCCCCACAACCATGCGGGTTCCAGCCTGGCAACATGTTGCCGATGCCATCCCCACTGGCAACAGGCAACGACGCAGACACACATGGGCAGGAACAGGGCCCCTAGTAAGAAGTAGCCAGTTGTTGCCACTCATCCCTGTATCAATGGCAACGCCTCAGCCCCTCAACCATGCGGGGTAGAGCGATCCGTTGCCGCGTTGCCACTGTTGCCAGTGATTGCAGGTTCCTGTGAGCACCCTTGTTTGAGTGGGCACCGGGCGGCCATCCCCCTTTCCTGGCGAGCGGGGTTCATCAAAAAGCCCCGCACGGGGGCGGGGCTTTTTAGAAAAATACTTCAGGTTATCGTTATTCCTAACTCTTGCTCCAGATAGCTATAGAAATCCTCACGCGATCTAGGGTTTTTAACATTAGCGCAAGCCTTATTCAGAGCGTCGAGTGCGGCCTGCTCCGTAATGGCCCCAGATTTTACTTCGGACTCGAGCTTTTCTTTATAGATATACGATAGCTCGTTGTAGTTGCCGTTTTGCCCACATGCCACAAGTTCGGAATCCCCCTCTCCGTTGGGCATTTCATCCTTATAATCGTACTGATCGTTAATGTCCTTAATACTGCTGACCTTCACCATGAATCCACCTCTAAAACTGGTTCGTTAGTTAAAAGAACTGCCTAAACACTTTTAGCAGAAAAAGCTAATGAAATAAAAATAGGAAGCCCCGCACAGGGGCGGGGCTTGGGTCAGATGGGATGGCATCAAGTCAGTGTGTGATGTCGGGCACGTACTCCATCTGCTGAGCCAGTTCATTCAGTCGGCGCTTGGTGGTGAAACTGTTCCGGTACTGACCGGGCTGAGCCTCACAGGCCGCCCGGGCCGGGAGCCGTTCGAGCACGTCGGGGGCGGTCGTGTGTGTCGGGCCGAAGGCCAGCACCAACTCGCCCAGAGCGGCCCGCTGTTGACGGTAGACCTCGTCCTTGATCCGGCGCGTGTCCTCATCGCTCAACTGTAGATAGATGGCCTTGCCGATCTGACGTGAGACGTCCAGGTCGAACTGGGCCATGTACAGGCTGTTGTTGAGTAGATCCATCTCGATCCGCTCGAACAGCGGCTCCAGCGCGCCGAAAAAGGCCGGGGCCTGGCTGGCGTCGCCGCCGAGGTAAGCCCGGGCGCTGTCTTCGAGCGCCCAGTGCGTCCGAGCCCGGTTCATCTGTTCCTGCTGGCGTGCTAGCCCCTTGCGGGCGGTGTCGGTGTGGATCTGGAGGTATTCGATCTGGGGGGCGAGCACCGCGATCATCTCGTGGTGCTGCTCGAGTTCGACCCGGGCCTCGGCCTCTCTCTTGAGCTGACTGCGCACGCTGCGGCTCTGCTTGCCAAGGCCGTCCAGCAAGGCGCGCTTCCAGTCGCGTTTGGCCTGGCTCTGCTGCTCGGCCAGGGCGTCGCGGGTCTTGATCAGTCGGGCACGTTCGGTGTGCAGCGTCTCGAGGCGGCTTTTCAGGTCGTGATAGTGCGCTTTTTGGGCGGCCAAGCGTTCCCGGGCGGTCTTACCACCCATGAACCGGACTTCGTCCGGCACGCTCACGTAGCGCAGTGTGTTCAGATCAGGGCGTTTGAACGCGACCGCCTCGGCGGTGCCGGGGACGGTCTGGCCCGGCTGGGCCGGCGTTGTTACGGTCGGCTGTGGCGTAGTCATGGTGACAGGCTCCTGGGCGGTCGTAGTGATAACACGAGTCACGGATCGTACGGCGGTGTTCGCCGTGGGGGTGTCGGGCGCAGTCATGCGGTGGGGTCTCCTTGCAGGTCGAGGCGGTCGGGGTCGATGACGAAGAACCGGGCGCTGCCGCCGCCCGGCAGGCGGTAGTTCTTCTGCTTGCGGCCTTCATCCATTTTCACCAGGGCGTCGCAGTGGCCAAGCGCCCGAATGATGCGTTCGCGGCTGTAGCCGGGCACGGCTTCACTGAGGGCGGCGCGGTTGAACAGGTACAGCCGCTTGCCGTTGTCGACCTCATAGAACCCGGCCCGGTGGTGCACATGGCCAGACAGTTGAGCGGTGACGTCGGAGAACCGGCTGTCGCCGTGCAGGGCGATGAAGTCAGACAGCGCCGTCACGATCTGGCGATCCTCGGCGTTGCCGTCGCCCATGGTGGCCAGCCATTCGTGGAACAGTTGACGGCAGGCGGTGCGGGCCGTGCCCGATGGCCAGGGCAGGATCTGCCACTCACTGGCCAGCTCCCCGGCGAGCGCCATCACCGCGAACCTATCCGCTACGCGCCCGGCCTGGGAACTCTCGACCGCGAACGCACGGCGCTGTATCTGGAACCGCTCGCCCAGCTCGGCCAGCCGGTCGGGGGCCAGTAGACATTCGACCAGCGCGGGCCCGGCGTGGCCGTAGTGGCGGGTCACGCTGTCGGTCAGTCGGCGGTGGAAGCTCTCGCCGTCGAGGCCGTGGACGTCATCGAAGGCCCGGTAGGTGCGGGTGCCCGCGTTGACGTCGACCATGCGCAGTTCGGCCCCGGCGTGGGCGGTGTTACCCGCGATGGCGGCGTGGTCGCCGAGCGAGCGCTCGCCGCTCGAGAGCGCCAGCAGACGCCAGTAGTTCTTGGGCCGTCCTTCGCGTTCCCGGGTCATGGTGCCGCGCCCGGTGCCGTTGGCGATGGCGTAGGCGTGGCCCTGGATCTGCTTGGGGCTCGCCCGGCTGAGCTCGTCGATTACCATCACGGTGTCGTTGCGGGAGGACGCTTCGATCTCGACCCCACCGCCGGACATGTCCCACGACATCTTGAACCGATCCATCGGCCCCCACACGGTGGCGGCAATGTCCTGAGCCAGTGACTTGCCGCTCGAGGAGTCGCCGACCAGGTGGACGCCGCCGCCGTTGACGCCGACTTTCTTGAGCAGCGGCCCGGCCAGGGCGCAGCAGACCGAGAGGATCAGCACCGGGTTGCCCAGGCAGTAGGCCGCCACCGAGCTCTGCCACTCGGACAGCGTCCCCTTGGTGTCGAAGATCCGCGCCTCACGGCCCGAGCTCTGGAACCGCACCCGGTCGCTGCCGATGATCCGATGCGGCAGCACGAAGGCCCCGCTGGGGTCGTGCCAGCCAGGCCGGGTGGTGGTGTCGAGCACCCGTTCGGGGTGGTGGTGGCTGGCGATGTAGGCCGGAACGTGTTTGCGCTGGCTGTACTCGATCACCAGCCCCTGGCGCATCAGGCTCTTGAGCACGTCCTCGCCTTTCCCGGCGAGCGCTTCCATCGGGATCACGCACTCGCGCGCCTGGCCTCGGTGGGTAAAGCGCAGCAGACGCCCGATGCTGCCGTCGTCAGTGTCGACCGTCTCGGCGTCGACGTGCAGCGGCGAGCAGATCCACAGATCGAACGGCTGGCCCGCTTCATCCGGGCTGGCCTGCTTGATGCCGTGATACCAGACCCCGGCACTGAACCGCTTGTTTTCAAGAGTGGCGGTGCCGGTGTAGACCGAATACCCCGGGCGCTGTAACCGCTGGTACTCCGGCGCGGCGGGGTCGCCGACCAGGGCCAGGTTGGGCTTGGTGCCGTCCGTATTGGGGGACTTGGGCGTGTTATCCGTCATGGCGAGGCCCTCCTTGCGCGCGTTCTTCGGCGTCCATGCGGGCGTTGTGCCAGCGGTACAGGTCGTTGAAGTCGGTCAGGTGCTCGGGGCAGCCGTCACGCCAGGACGGGAACAGCACCAGCGCCCCGACGTCGATGGCGGCCTCGTTGGCCAGCCGCCGCCCCGGGTTGCCCTCGGTCTGTCGGTCGTCATCGCCTGCGATCACCAGATCGAGCGAGCCGTTCAGGTGTTTGCGGAAGTGACGCGCCACCGGCAGCAGGTTGCCCGCGTGGAGCGCACAGGCCACGCAGTCGCCGGTCAGGTAGTGAAGCGTCGCCCCGGTCGCCCAGCCTTCACAGACGTAGAGCCGCTTGCCGGGCTCGAGGGTGCCCAGCAGGCAGTAGGCCCCCTGAACCTGGCCGCCCTTGAGGAACCGCTTCTTGCCGTTGGGCTGTATCCATTGCAGGTTGACCAGCTCCCCGGCCACGAAGAGCGGCACCATCAGCCAGCCCTTGTGGGACTGGCGCACGCCGGTGGGTGGGATCTCTTTCTGTTGCACGTAGGGATTGGTGCGGGCGTTGCGCCCGGTCGACCAGTACTTGCGCGCCCGCTCGGCGGCAGCGGCGCGGTTGGCGTCGCGCTGGGCCTGGCCGGTCTCGGCGCTGCCGGTCGGGGCGCGGGTGTCGATCTCGGCGACCAGTGGGTAGAGCTCACTGGCCCGATAGATCCCAAGGCCCAGCCGGGCGTCGATGGCACGGGCGGCGTCGCCCTGGCGGCAGCCGTGCAGGTAGCTGTAGAGCGAGACCAGATCGCCGCCGTGGGCCTCGCTGTCGGCAAAGTCGTTCCACTTGCCGGTGCTAAGCGACACTCCGAACGAACCGGAGCGGCGGTCGCCGCGCAGGGCGTTGCGGGCGACCCACTCGGTGCCTTGGCGCTGGCCGTCGGGCAGCCACTCGGCCAGCAGGGTCTCGGCGTCGCTCAAGGCGGCCCGGCTGACCAGGCGCAGACGTTGCAGAGCATCACTCATGGTGGCCTCCTTCGCGGGCCGCGATCAGCAGGTCGGACGCATCGCCCAGCAGCAGCCGGACGGCCAGCGCGATGGGCGGGATCGCCCCTTCGTTATCGGGCTCGAGCTCGCTGAGGCTTGCCATCAGGCCGTGGGCGGCGTCGAGGCGGTGGTGGGCGTCGTCGAGGCGGTGGTGGGCGTCGTCGAACAGTGCCTGGCTCGGGCGGGTGCGGTCGATGGTCAGGGCGTCGGCTTCGCGCAGCCGGGACAGATCAGCCATGGGTCACCTCCGTATGGCGCAGGGCAGCGCTGTACAGATCGTCGGCGTCGGCCAGCAGCAGGTAGGCGGCGTGGGTCAGGCTCTGAAGATCGCGGCCCTCGGCGATGGTGCGCTCGATCTCGATACTGGACAGGGTGAACAGCATCTCGCGGGCGGCAAGCATGCGCCGTTCGGCGCACTCGATGAGCTCTTTACGCTCGACGGTGTTGTCGATCATCAGCACCGGCGCGGTGCGGCTGGTGTTGGTCGAGAGCGGTGTGTGGGTCGGACGCTCAGCCATGAGACACCCCCGCGTCGAGCAGCGTGTTCAAGTCCTCGAGCAGGTCGGTGTAGTCGGCGCGGGAAATCGCGCCGAGGGTTAGGGCCATGCGGGCCATGCCGAGCACTTCGGCGAACTGTTCGGAACGGCGGTTGACGCGCAGCTCGATCAGCCGGGTGCCGATCAGCGCCACGGCTTTTTGAGAATCGGGAATCGTGTTTTGGGTCGTGCGCGGTTGCGCGGTATGCGACTGGGGCGTGCGTGCAGACGCACGGGGGGCGTGATGTGCCATGAGGCAGACTCCTTTGTGTAATTTGGAGTCGCCGCCAAACGTTCTCACGCGTTTGGTGACGACTGTACACGGGGTGAGAAACCGGACACAAAGGAACCCGGCCGGACCGAAGTCCGCCCATGCACAGCCGCCATAACAGCACGTTGCGGGCACAAAAAAAGCGCCTGCAATGCTAGGGGCGCTACTGCGCCTTTGTGAAGTCGGGTTCTCACGCCCGGTCGCAGATTTTGCTGCGACGGGCTCATCATAATCAGATCGCGCCGCCGGGGGCAAGTCCCCAGCGGTCTGAATCGGGCCAATGGCCAGCTCGAAACGCTTGGAACGCGCGACAACTGTGCGCATAACGCGGTCTCCCTCGGAATTTGGGCAAAGTCTCCCCAACCCATCCGGTGTGAGGCCGGATGGCCGGTCGTACGGGTCACTCAGTGGGGAATCAGCAGTCGGTCTGGAACGGGGCCGGATTGGACGGTGAGACGGTGGTGTCGCTCAGCATGACCCGCACCCGGCTCTGGCCGTGGGTCGAAACGAAGTGGCCGGGGCGCTCCACGGCCTTGGCCAGCGCCTGTTCGATGGCCGGGATGTCGGCCTCGGTGAAGGTCAGTTGCTGTCCGGCGATCTCGAGGGTGAACTGGTTCATAGGCGGGCCTCCTGGGCGACGGTGGTCTGAATAGCGGCGAGCTGGGCGTTGCGCTGGTGCAGGCGGTCGTCGATCCAGCGGTCGACCTCCTCCTCGAGCCAGGCGACGCTGTTATTGCCGATGGGTACCGGCGCAGGGAACGTGCCCCGGGCGATGTCGGCGTAGAGGGTCGAGCGGGCCTTGCCGGTCTTGTGCTCCACCTCCTTGCGACGCAGCAGGCGGTGGCCGTACTGGTCGAGGCGGTCGGTGTGTCGATAGCTCATGCGGTCTCCCTGATAACGCACGTTGGTCTGTGTGGGTCAGGGATAGCTTGCCGGGGCTGGCGTGGGACTTCGAGCGGCGCGAGTTGTAAAAGCGGTCTTTACAGCCAAATGGGTGGCCGAGCAGGAAAAAAGAGCGTTGACGCCTACAAAAAACCGCGCATGAAAGCGCGGTTTTGAGGGACAAAGGACGTAGAAGAGGCTCAGAACGCTGGAATCCATGTGCTTGAGCCGAGCTTTTGCTCATTGATCGTCAGATCAAGTTTTACACGAGCACCGCACCCAGGCGTCAGGCATTCCAGATACATCACGCTGTAGAACGGGTGAAGCCGCTTACTGGTTCGAACGCGCATGGTGCCTAGACAGTCATGACATCGGTAACGCGGCATCCGCCCGTTTTTCTGCATCACCTCATGAAGAACATGCGTTATTCCGGTGCAGAGAAGGGATGGGCACGTAGCGGGTATCGATGACGTAAAGACGTTATTCGGTAGCATTTCCTCCGGGCCGACCTGGATCAGCAGACGCCCGCACTGGGCGCATGTGTCATGGTTCGGCATGAAGCGAAACGTTGGCAGAGGATGAAAGCGAACAGCCAGGGGATCGAACGAAAGCATAGGCATCTTCGACTGATTTAAGGGCAGATAAGGCCACCGCACGCCCCAGCGTGCAGCGATGTCTAATCAATACCTTAGCCAAATATACTGTACAAATAAACAGTATTTTTAGTTCGAAGCATTCCCATGCACAGTAATACCGTTTCAGCGCTACTCGTTGGGAAAGAGCTTATCGGCCCAGGCTTGCATCATGGCCGGGCGCTGCTCGGGGGCCATGTGCTCGGCATGGGTATACACGCCCTGGATGCCTGGCAGCTTGTGCGAGAGCTGCATCTCGATCCACTCGCCGGGGTAGCCCATCTCCTTGAGCCCGGTGGCCACCGTGTGGCGCGTACCGTGGGGAACGTGGCGGCCTTCATAGCCCATACGCTTGAGCGCCATGCCAAATGCCGCATTAGATAGAAATTGTGAGTTGGCATTTCTACCGACGAAAAGAATGCCGTATGAGCCGGTAACGTAATGGAGCTCATGCAGTAATTTGAGGGCTTGGCGGGGAAGGGGAACTCTGTGCTTTCTGTTCATCTTCATGCGTTCGGCTGGGATCGTCCAGATGCCTTTTTGGAAGTCGAACTCAGCCCACTTGGCCTCACGTAACTCCGATGGACGGACAGCGGTCATGAAAAGCAGTTTCAGGCCGGTTTGAACCATTTTGCTTTTGTCGTAGAGCTCAATGGCCTGTATCAGCTCTGGCAGTTCTTCCTGGGATATGAAAGGGAAACTGCTTTTTTTAGGTCGCTGTAATGCGCTTGTTATGTCGATCAGAGGGTTATGTGTGGCTCGACCTGTTATGACGGCAAATTTATAGATGTCACGGCAGTAGGCATGCACTTTGCGGCGCTGTTCGAACTTTTCCTGTTCGTCGATTCGCTTGAAGACTTCTAGCCATTCAAGGGGGTTGATGCTGTCTATATCACGCTCTGCCATGTCTGGAAGCACGTAGCGTTCTAAAGCTGACCAGCATTGCCTGCCGCGCCTTGAGCCTTCTTTCCAGCGGGTAATCACCGTTTTGTGCCATTCCTGGGCAAGCGTGATGAACTTATTGCGCACGATCTCCTGACGCTCATTTTGCTCACGCTTTCTTTCTTCAGCGGGATCGATGCCTTTGGCTATAAGCCGTCTTGCATCAATGCGCTTTTCCCGGGCCTCTGCGAGTGTAGTTTCAGGGTATGTCCCAAAACTGATCATGTTGCGCTTTCCATTGGGACGCACGTAGCGAAAGCGCCATCCCTTGCGGCCATTTGGAGAAATCCTGAGTTCTAATCCCGACCCATCGGACAGGGTGATGACTTTGTCCCCTGGCTTACTTTTCGAGACTTGTTGGGCAGTTAGAGGCATCGTGGCATACCGACATTCTTCGAACAGTGGGTTAGTCCACAACGTATACCATGAGTATGCCGGATTAGGTAGGAATGGCCTGGACTTTCTGGGAAGGGTTTTAAGGTTACTTCTTTGAATTTAAGGGTTTTTTTGGAACCGCTTGGACGTGTCAGGAACGTCAGGTGGCGCCCCCATCAGGATTCGAACCTGAGACCTTCCCCTTAGGAGGGGGACGCTCTATCCAGCTGAGCTATGGGGGCGAAGCGGGCATCATTATAAGCACTTGAGCAGGGATGTAAAACCCGCAGGGTGGAGTTCGTTGTTCGCCGGGCCTACAATGCGGCCTCTTTTTCCAATCGCGGTGAGTAACCATGGGTGCTGAGGCGTACACACCGGGCAATGATCGTCATTTCGATGGTCTGGCCGAGAAATTTGCCAACAGCATGTATGGCGCGTCCCGCGGGCAGCTTCGGCTCTCGCTGGTGCAGCGCCATATCCGGGCGCACATTCCGCTGCCGGTGGGCACGGCGCTGCTGGATATCGGGGGCGGGCTGGGGCAGATGAGCGAGTGGGCGCGCCATGAGGGGCTGTGCCCGACGCTGGTGGAGCCGTCTGCCGAGATGCTGGCCCGCGCCCGCGAGGTGCTGGGGGCTTCGGTGCCGTGTGTGCAGGCGGATCTGCAAACCTTCGCCCGGGAAAGCGCCGCGCCCTGGCCGCGGGTGGTGTGTCATGCCATGCTCGAGTGGATGGCCCACCCGGAGGAGGCGCTGCCGTTGTTGTATGGGCTTACCGCGCCCGGTGGCTGGCTGTCGCTGATGGTGTTCAATCACGATGCGCTGCGGTTTTCCAATATCGTCAAGGGCAACCTTGAGCGTGTGGTGGATGGGCGCAGCCTGGCAGGCCGGGGGGATAGAAAGCGGCTGACGCCGATCTCCCCGATGACCCATGCCCAGGTGCTGGGCTGGGCCGAGGCGGCCGGGTTTGAGTGCCGGGCGGTGTCGGGCATTCGCGTCTTCCATGATTACCTGCGCGAACGTACGCCCAGCGAGGTGCAGCTTTCGCAGCTGGCCGAGCTGGAGGCCCGGTTCGGCGATCAGGAACCCTACTGGCGGCTGGGCCGCTACCTTCATTATTGTTTATACCGTCCGGAGTCTTCATGAGCGCAGAACGTCCTGTTTTTCAGATCCTCGACCGCCAGGATAGCGCCGTCTACGCCGCTGCCCTGTGGGTGGCGCCGCCGGAAGGCGGTGATGTGGCCCCCGGGGCGGCCGTCTGGACGGCAGATCATGCCATTGCCACTCATTATCGGGAACGCGGTGTGATGGTGTTTGAAGGGCTTGAGGCGCCGGAGTACGGCTTTGATCGGGCATTGCTGTTCTGGCCCAAGGCACAGGCGCTGGGGCGCTGGTGGCTGCAGACGCTGTGCACGGTGCTGAAGGACGGTGCCACCCTTGATGTGGTGGGGGAGCATCAGGTCGGCATCAAGCGGATGCCGAAACTGATGGAGGAGCTGGGACTGGCCGGTGAGCGGGTGGATAACGCCCGGCGCTGTTCCATCTTCAGCATGGCGGTAGCGCCGGTGCCGGCGCCGGATTCCTTTTCGCGCTTCGAGGCGCTGGGGCTGACGCTGGTGAGCCATCCGGGCGTGTTCGGCCATGGCAAGCTCGACGATGGCACGGCGCTTCTGCTGGAGAACCTGCCGGAGCTGAAGGGGGAAGTGCTGGATGTCGGCTGTGGCGATGGCATTATCGCTGCCTTTGCCGCGAAGCAGGGCGTGAACGTGACCGCCTGTGATGTCAGCCACTTTGCCGTGGAGGCCACGAAACAGACGCTGGCAGCCAATGAGGTGGAAGGCCGGGTGGTGGCCAGTGACATGCTGGAAAGTGTGGAAGGGCGCTTTCACGCCATTATCACCAACCCGCCGTTTCATGAAGAGCGCGATGTGACGCTGATGCCGACCCGGCGGCTGATCGAGCAGGCCGCGGGCATGCTGAAGATGAAAAGTGCGTTTTATCTGGTGGCCAACAGTTTTCTGCCGTATCAGGAGGCCCTGTCGCGCACGTTCAACTCGGTTGAGGTGATCGCGGATAATCGCCGCTTCAAGGTGTATGAGTGCCGCTACCCGAAGCGGCGCTGAGGCCGTCAGGCGCCGATGTCAGGCATCGGGGCCGTCGTAGTCGATATCGGTAATGATGTAGTGGGTCGACCCGCCCGGGGCGTCCACGTTGATGTCGGCATCGAGTTCCTTTCCCAGCAGGGCACGCGCCAGCGGTGCATCGATGCTGATCCAGTGCTTGCGTGTGTCGGTCTCGTCGGGGCCGACAATTCGCACGGTCATTTCCTCTCCTTCATCATCTTCCAGCGTCACCCAGGCACTGAAGAAGACTCGTGAGGTGTCATCCGGGCGCCGGCTGACTACCGTCAGGGCGTCGAGGCGCTTTTGCAGGTAGGCAATGCGGGAGATGGTCTTGTTGAGTTCCCGCTTGTTGTAGGTGTAATCGGCGTTTTCACTGCGGTCGCCCTGGGCGGCGGCTTCACCGGTCTTGCGGGACAGTTCCGGTCGGCGCTCCCGTGCCAGATGGTTCAGCAGCCCTTCCATGCGGGCATAGCCCTGGGGGGTGATCAGGTTGGTCTTTTTTTCCTGGCGCGGGTCGGTGGCCGGGTCGCGCCAGCGGCTCATGTTGCGTCCTTTCATTCGTATGTCTCCGCGTCGTTGCACGCACCCTGAAATGTAATCAAACGGTTAATAATGCCTTAAGACCGCGAGCGCACTGTGCGGGCATATCCTTTCAGGAGGAGCCTTCATGCCTCGTCCCATGTTGTCGCCCGATAGCACTGCCTTGCCACTGGGAAGTTATCTGAGTGGTCCTGGCGATGCCGATTATCCAGCGCTGTGTACACGAATCAAGACGCGGTATCAGCAGGTGCATGATGCCCGGCTGACGTACTTTCATCCACACCAGTTTGTACTGGACCAGGGCGGGCAATGGCGGGGCAGCGCCGGGTTCAGCAGCGCACGTACTGCCCCCCTGTATCTGGAGCAGTACCTTGATGATCCCATCGAGGCGCTGGTCAGTGATCATCTGGGGCGGCCCGTTGCCCGCGACGGCATTATCGAAGTCGGTAATCTGGTGGCTGCTTCCGGCTATTCCCGCCCGCTGATTGCCGTACTGACCCGCTTTTTCTCGTCCGTGAATGCCGATGTGGTGGTATTTACCGGCACGCCGCTGCTGCTGGCCGCCTTCTACCGGTTACGCATTGCGCTGATTTCACTGGGGGCGGCACTGCCTGAACGCCTGAGCGACATGACCACTCAGTGGGGGCGGTATTACGCCCACCGTCCGGTTGTCGTGGCGGCGCCGGTGGCTGCCAGCCTCGCTTCACTTGATCGAGGGGGCAATCAGGCCCTGTGGCGCTCATGCCCGCTTCCTCGCACCACCCTGCAGGAGATCATTAATGGCCGTTGATGCATGCCCGGCGTCTTCGCTGGTATCGGTACTGAGGGCGAGAGGTGCGGCCTCGGTCCTGTTTGATCTGGATGGTCGTCCGGTCACGGTGAAGGATGTTTTTCACCAGGCCGAGGGGCTGGCTCGGCGGCTGGCCGAAGAGGGCGTTCAGACGCTGGGGCTTCAGGCGGATAACGGCCTGTTGTGGTGGGTCGCTGCCATCGCTGCGCGAGCGGGTGGGCTGACGCTGGTACCGGTGCCGTCGTTCTTTACTCCGGCGCAGCAGCAGCACGTCCTGCGTGATGCCGGGGTGGATGCCCTGCTGACACCGGCCCATGCCGATCAGCAGGGGGAGCTGATGCCCGGGTATCGGCTGGAGCGTTATCGGTGTCGGCAGCAGCCCCCCGAGGGGTGCGCGCTGGTGACGTATACCTCCGGCACGACAGGCTCACCTCGCGGTGTGTGCCTGGAAGCTCGCCAGTTGGACCAGGTAGCTGCGGCGCTGGCAGAGGTGGTGATCGAGTGCGGTGTTCAGCGTCATTTGCAGGTGTTGCCACTGTCGGTACTGCTTGAGCAGGTTGCCGGTGAGGCCGTACTGCGCGGTGGCGGAACGCTGGTGCTGTCACCGCTGGCCCGGTTGGGCTGGGTGGGCATGGCGGGCATCGATACCGAACGGCTGGCAGATCGGTTGCGAGCGCTGGCCATCCACAGTGCGGTCATCGTGCCGGATATGCTGGCCGGGCTGATGGCGCAGCAGCAGCTTGCTCCCTTGACGGACATGCGCCTGCTGGCGCTGGGAGGCGGGCATACACCGCCGGCGCGGGTTGCCGACGCGATGGCGCTGGGGCTGCCGGTACTGGAAGGCTACGGCCTGTCCGAATGTGCCTCCGTGGTGGCGCTTAATCGCCCGGGCCAGGCGGTGGCCGGCTCGGTGGGGCATCCGCTGAGCCATGTGGAGGTACGTATCCGGCATGGGGAGGTGCAGGTCCGGGGCAATAGCCTGCTGGGGTATCTGCATGATGATACGCCGCGCGCCGAATGGCTGGCGACCGGGGATCTGGGACGGCTGGATGACGAGGGGCGGCTGTGGATCGAGGGGCGGCGCAAGCATGTGATCGTGACCGGGCTGGGCCGCAATGTGTCGCCGGAGTGGATTGAAGCCGAGCTGACCGCCGAGCCGCTCATTGATCAGGCGATGGTCTACGGCGATGAGCAGGTGGGGCTGCGAGCCCTGCTGGTGAGCTCGGCCACGGATGATGAGATTGACGGGGCGCTGGCCCGGGTACACGCCCGACTGCCTGCCTACGCCCGCCTGAATGGCTGGGCGCGCCATGCGCCCTTTACGCGGGAAGGCGGTGAACTGACCGCCAATGGACGGCTTCGGCGTGCGCTGGTGCTGTCTCGTCCTGCTGCATTGACAACCGCCGTGCCTGACGCACTGGCTCCTGATATGACCTCGTATGGAGAATGACCATGACCGCACTGCTTTTTGAACGCCTGAAGGAAGAAACCGCAGAAGATCTGAACTGGCTGCTGGCCGCGCCGCTGATCGCCGATTGCCGCGAAGGCTATATCACGCTGGAGCGCTATACCCGCTATCTGAGCCAGGCCTATCAGCACGTCAAGCACACGGTACCGCTGATGATGGCGACCGGTGCCCGACTGACGGATGAGCAGGAATGGCTGCGCGAGGCGCTGTGTGAATACATTGAGGAAGAAGTCGGGCATCAGGAGTGGATCCTGAATGATCTGGCCGTATGCGGTATCGACAAGGATACGGTTCGCCACGCCAGGCCCTGGCCCGAAACCGAGATGATGGTCAGCTATGCCTACGACAGCGTCATGCGGAAAAATCCGGTCAGCTTCTTTGGCATGGTGTATGTGCTGGAAAGCACCAGCGTGTCGCTGGCAACCCCGCTGGGTGAGATCATTCAAAGCGAGCTGGCCCTGCCAAAATCTGCCTTCAGTTACCTTTACTCGCATGGCAGCCTGGATCTCGAGCACCTCGATTTCTTTGAAAAACTGGTCAACCGTATTACGGACAGGAAGCAGCAGGACGACATCATTCACATGGCGCGGATGATGTATCGCCTGTGGGGCGGCATGTTCTACGCCGTAACTGCCAACGAACCGGAGGCGCGCGCATGAAGATCGCCATCCTGACCGGTGCCAGTGGTGGCATCGGCCGTGCCTGCGCCACCCGGCTGGCGGACGACGGCTGGCAGCTGATGCTGGTTGGTCGGCGTACCACGCCGCTGGCGGAGCTGGCGTCTCGACTGCCTGGTCATCATGAGGTGGTCGCCGGCAACCTGAATGAAGCCTCTACCCGCACCGCCATCGTTGAGCGCCTCACGGCGCTTGACTGGGCGCCGTCCCTGCTCATCAACAATGCCGGCGTCAATCAGTTGAGCTTTCTTGGTGATTGCGACGAGGCGGAGATCGAGGCGCAGCTGACCACCAACCTGATTGCGCCGATCCTTTTGACGCGGGCCCTTTTGCCGCTGATGGCCCGACCGGGGCAGGTCGTCAACATCGGCTCGGCGCTGGGGGCCATCGGCCATCCCGGTTACAGCATTTATGGCGCCAGCAAGGCCGGTATGCGGCTGTTCTCCCAGGCACTTGATCGCGAGCTGGGCGATGACAACATTCGCGTTGGCTGGCTGGCCCCACGTGCCACGCATACCACCATGAACAACGAGGCCGCCCAGGCAATGCAGAAGGCGCTGGGCACGCGGGTCGATGCCCCGGATGTGGTGGCTCAGGCGCTGATGACACATCTGAAACGGCCTTGTACCGAGCGTTTCATCGGGCAGCCGGAGGGCTTCTTCGCCCGGCTCAACAGCTTTCTGCCGGATCTGGTGCGGGGCAGTCTCATCAAGCAACTGCCGATCATTCGCCGCTTTACCCATCCCGCCTGAAAACAGGCGCAGACTCGGCTGATTGGCATCATGGCGCGGTTACAGCGATACTGGGTGCTTCCGTTATCGGCATATCGCTGATGACCCAGACCGCAAAGGCCCTGACCGATGAGCGAGACTGTCCCCGATACGCCCCGGTTTACCGGGGCTGATGTGGAAACCGTCGAGACAGAAGTGTTGCAGGACGGTTTTTTTTCGCTGGAATGCCGCCATTTCAAGCACCGACGGTTTGACGGAAGCATCAGCCCGGTACTGACCCGTGAAGTGCACGTGCGTCATGATGCTGTCGGCATTATCCTCTATGATCCGGCCCGCGATGCCGTAGTACTGGTAGAGCAGTGCCGTGCAGGTGCGCTGAATGATCCCGTGACGCCCTGGCTGATCGAGCCGGTGGCAGGACTTGTCGACAAGGACGAGTCACTCGAGGATGTCGCCCGTCGCGAGGCCGAGGAAGAAGCCGGCTGCAGCGTCAGTGAAGTGATTCGGCTGTACAGCTATTACCCGAGTCCGGGAGCCTGCACTGAAAGGGTCACGCTGTTCTGTGCATTGATCGATAGCGCTCCGATCGGCGGTGTACACGGCCTTGCTGACGAGGGAGAGGATATTCAGGTTCACGTCATCGCCTTCCCGGCTGCCTGGGAGATGATGATGGCGGGCCGATTGAATAATGCGATGGCCATTATCGGTATGCAGTGGTTGTCTAGGGAGCGCGCAAGTTTGCGTGCAAGGAGCTGAATCTTGTCTCGAATGGCCTACGTAACAGACCTTCGAACCCTGCAGGGCGAGTGTTCTGCCAATTATGCGCGGCTTTCCAGGCTGGTGCGTGATGTACGTGCCGGGGATGTGCGCGAAATAGCCCTGTCAGGTCAGGAGGCGCGCTTCGGCACGCTGTGCCTTGACGTGCGGGAGCAGGCCCCCTATACCACCATCTTGCGGGTCAGGCAGCAGGGGGTGCTCGATCATGTGATCGATACGCCGTGCATGACGGTGCACCTGTACCATGATGTACGCATGGCCGAGGTGACCGACTTCCAGCGTCAGCGTCATTTTGAAGGGCGCTACCGCTATCCGAATGCCCGCATGCATCAGCCGGATGAAAAACTCCAGCTCAACCGGTTTCTGGGTGAATGGCTGGAACACGCCATGGCCCATGGACATACTGCCGACCTTCCCGGCTAACCCAGCACACTAACGGCTTGCCAATGCGCCTGGTTCAATTGACGGACTGTCACCTCAGTGCCGACCCCGCCGCACTGTACCGACAGGGATACGCTACTCCTCAGCTCGAGCGGGTCATCGATGCGGCCATGGCACGGCGGCCGGACATGGTGATCGTGACCGGGGACATCAGCAATGATGATTCGCCTGCGTCCTATCATCAGGCGGTAGCCCGCCTGGACCGCTTTCAGTGCCCCTGGTTCTGGCTGCCGGGCAATCATGACAATGTGCAGATCATGAATGATATCCGGCCGATGATCCCGACCCTGGATCTGGGGGAGCGCCGGCTATTGATGCTGAATACCCAACTGCCTGGTGACGTGGCCGGCCGCGTGGGTGAAACGCAGCTTGATGAGCTTGAACGTGAGTTGCAGTCCAGCGATCAGCCCACCTTCATTGCCATGCATCATCCGCCTGTGCCGGTTGGTTCATCCTGGATGGATGCCCTGTCGCTTGAGGATGAAGCAGCGTTATGGCACATCCTGTCGATGCATCCTCATGTAGAAATGATCCTGTGTGGCCATGTGCATCATGCCTTCAGTACCTGGTGTCAGAACATTCGGGTCTGCGCTACGCCGGCGACGTCGGATCAGTTTCTGGCCGGCAGTGATACCTTTCAGCTTGATAGCGCCTCGCGTCCCGGCTTTCGCGTCGTGGCTGCCAGAGGCGACAATGTCACCACCTGGGTTGAGCGTGTCGACCCATGACATATAGCGTAATGGCCTAAAAGGATGAAATTTAATTCTTTGACGTTATGAGAGGCCGAGGGTAACGTACCATCATCTACAGGTACGCCAACCCTCGGCGCGCTACAGGCCGACACGTATACCGTTACCGAAGTTTTCCTGTCGGCAGGGCATCCGAATCGCGCCGGACAGCCTGCCGTTTCACGCTTATCAAAGAGGTGGTCGAACGCGATGCTTTCACCTGAGCGCCAGACGCATTTAAAGCAGCTCGAAGCCGAGTCGATACATATCATCCGCGAAGTAGCCGCGGAATTTCGCAATCCTGTCATGCTGTATTCCATCGGCAAGGA
>NZ_JAMLJK010000005.1 GCF_023700005.1 Larsenimonas rhizosphaerae
CCTGTCAATGTTTTTCTTTTCGATCAATCCTGAAAATCAAAACCAAATCAGTAGGTTGCGCTACTTCAGCTGCCTGGCCGTTTGCGACGTCCCCGGCAGCGGATGCGTACTTTACGCTCGCACCGCCTTGAACACAACCCCTTCGATGAAAATTAATTACCCGAAAAGCAGGACCCCCGCTGTGAGTGGCTCACAGCGGGGGTCGGGCCCTACATATCGCCGTAAAAAGATTCAGATACTGTCTCTACGCCGAGAAATAGGCTCCATCTTCTGCTCGGCACGCTCAAGCGTCATGGCATAACGCTCAGCCACCAACTGCCGGGAAGCGGTAATGTGACGACGCATCAGGGTTTCGGCGAGCTCTTCATCACCTGCGGCAATCGCATCCACAATGCGGTGGTGCTCGACAAAGGCGCGCTGCGGCCTTGTTCCGGTAGCGCTGTACTGCGTGCGATAAAGACGAACCAGGTAATAAAGGTCATCACATAATGTTGTCATCAACATTCGGTTGTGACTGCCTCTGACAATATGGAAATGAAAGTCCAGATCCCCTTCTCGCTGCATGTAGGCTTCATCAGGCGGAAGGTCCTGCTGGCGTTCGTGTGTATCCAAAAGGCGGCGCAAGGCTTCAAGCTCTTCCTGCGTCATATGCCGCGCAGCAAGGCGTGCTGCCATGCTTTCAAGTGCTTCACGAATATCAAATAATTCCAGCAGCTCACGCATCGATAACTTGACGACACGTGCCCCTACATGCGGTACGCGCTCGATCAATCGATGCGTTTCCAGGCGACGCATCGCCTCACGCAGTGGCCCACGAGAAATACCATAGCTTTTGGCAAGCCCGGGCTCGGTAATACGACTGCCTGCAGGCAGATGACCACGCACGATGTCGTCCTGCAGTTTCTGGAAAACGCGTTCAGCGATCGTACGAACTTCAGTAGCGGACGAAGTAGTCATGGAAGCGTGAGTTCAACCTGCTTGAGTAACAACATGGCTCTAAAGTGACAAGCCTTCATGGAGACACCATAGCATCAAGGATTGTCGGCTGATATACGCCGCTCAATCAGCCCGGCCAGAAACCGTGGCTTCTGAAACGGCAGAGAGTGATCGGTATCAGGTAACTCATGAAAGGACCATCCAGTTCGAGTCTCAGCCAGATGATGGTGATAATCCTTCATGCTTTGAGGACTATTCCCCCCCACCACACTGATGACATCGTGCTGGCAGGACAGCAGCGTCTCCCGGCAGGTTGTTGAGATGGCGGCCGTCACACAGTCAAGCGCATGTGCAAAGCCTTCATGGCGGCGTGCAAGGCGGCGCACGGCAACCTCTTCCACACGCGAATCACGTGTTCGATGGGGTGAAATCAAATCAAGAAAATGCCCTACCCCTTCTACTGGCGACTCGCCTTCCCGGATAATCCGTGCCGCGGCGCTGTATTCATCACGAACCCTGATGGTCAAAGCCCGGTCCATCCGCTCAAGCAACGCTGGCTCGAGCAGGGTCATGTGATGTATTCGCTCACCTAGACGCGCTTTCAAAAGCATGGCCGCCAGCCCACCAAAGGAGTAACCCGCTATATCCATATCTGCTATCTGCTGCTGATCAAGCAGCTCGCTGATATCATCAATCACATCCGCCATAGAGAAGGGAACATCACGCCCCCCGGGATGCACTGTACGCCCTGCCCCGCGAAGATCGGGAATCAGCACGTCCCGGTAGCGGGAAAGATGAGGCAGCAGGCCACCCCAGCAGACAGCACCCGAGAGCCCGGCCCCATGAAGCAGCAACAGCGGCCGTGTCAGGTCACCTTCCGCTCTCACCAAGCGCTGCCAGTAAACGCATTGGTCTACGCGCGCCATCCTGCCATGTAATTGCTGCCAGCCTTTTGCCATACGGAGCGCTCTTCCAGTCCATGTTCGATACGCCAGGATGGTACCATCCAGCACTCGTTTCAAGCCCAGTGCGCCCGTTCAAAACGAAGACTGCCATGACACGCCAGATATTGACTACGCTGCCCTACGCAGAAACACCGCTTGATTACTTTGCAACCATCAAGGAATGCCCTGGTGCAATATTGCTCGATTCGGGAAGGCCCAAGGCTACCTCGGGGCGCTTTGACATTCTATCAAGCGACCCACGCTGCATCCTGACAGTAGACGATAGCGGCATTCACTGGAGCGGTGACGTTCCGGACGCGCTGCTGCAGGAAACAGATCCTCTGGTAGCCCAACAGGCCCTGCTGAAGCAGTTCGATATCACTACGCCGATAACCGACCTGCCCTTTACGGCGGGCCTGCTTGGCTTCTGGAGCTACGACGCCTCTCGCCTCGTCCAGCAGTCTCCTCGTCAGCAGACTCTCCCCGCCACTCCGCCCTGGGTTCGTGTGGGCTTCTATGACTGGGCACTTGTACTGGATCATGATCTGAAAAGCGCCACACTTGTCTGCAGTACAGAAGAAACCCCGGCGCGCGTTGCACAACTGACCAGAACAACGCCCCCACCTTCAGGCCCCTTTTATTGCCGAACCCCCTTTCAGGCACAGTGGCACCGAGAGCAATACGGGGAAGCCTTTCGACGCGTACAGGACTACCTTCGCGCCGGCGATTGCTACCAGATCAATCTGACCCAGCGGTTCAGCGCCCACGTGGAAGGAGACAGCTGGCGCGCCTACTGCCAACTTCGACATGCCACGCCCACTCCCTTTGCAGGCTATACAACATGGGAAAATGGCGCGCTGCTGTCCCTGTCCCCGGAGCGTTTTCTACAGTGCCATCACGGAGAGTTGATGGCACAGCCCATCAAGGGTACCCGCCCTCGCGGTGAGAGCCCCACCGATGATACGGCTCAGGCCAGCGCACTCATGGAAAGCCTCAAGGACCGGGCCGAGAATGTCATGATCGTGGACCTGCTTCGAAATGATCTAGGCCGGGTATGCACACCCGGTAGCGTGATGGTGCCTGAACTGATGGCACTACACTCGTTCCCGAATGTTCATCATCTTGTAAGCACCGTCACTGGCACCCTGGCCCCTGAACACACTCCACTGGACGCTCTGATGGCCGCCTTTCCCGGCGGCTCGATCACCGGCGCGCCAAAGCATCGGGCCGTCGAAATCATTGATGAACTCGAACCCGTGGCACGAACGCTCTACTGCGGATCGCTGGGTTATGTCGATGTACGGGGATCGATGGATACCTCCATCATGATTCGAACAGCCGTGATTGATGGCCAGCAGATGCACTTGTGGGGCGGCGGTGGCATTGTGGCGGACTCCGATGAACAGGAGGAGTTTGATGAATCGATCGCCAAGATCCGTCACTTGATGGCAGCCGTGGAAACATGTGCCATGGATGGAAAGCAATAAGCTTTGAACAGATCGATATTGGGAGAGGCCACACTGACTTTGATAGGCTCTATGCCATCAATGGGCGCTGCACGTGGCGGCGGGCAATCACTACCGTGAGGAAAACATGGATATAGACACTATCAACGAACGCTACGGCCAGGACGCTCAGGCGCTGGTCAAATGGGCCCTCGAACAAGGTGGCACCCCCATCGTGACCACCAATTTTCGCCCGTTCGAAGCCGTCATTCTGCACATGGTGGCGCAGGTCAAGCCAGATATCCCGGTAGTCTGGATGGATTCCGGCTACAACACCCCGGCGACCTATCAGTTTGCCGATGAAGTAACCACGGCTCTGAACCTGAACCGCGTTGTTTTTCAGCCTCGCCGCACCCGAGCGCACAGAGAAGCCATCGATGGCACTGTACCGGCGCTGGACGACCCGGCTCATGAAGCGTTCACTCATGAAGTAAAGCTGGAACCGTTCGAGCGCGCACTGCGTGAGATGGCACCCACCGTCTGGTTTACCGCTCTGCGGGCTTCAGATACCCAGCACCGAGCCAGCATGCAGCCGGTAAGCATCAACAGCGATGGCCTGATAAAGGTTGCCCCCCTGCTACACTGGTCATCAAAGGATCTCTACGAATACCTTGTGGCGCACGACCTGCCCAACAACTTTGATTATTTCGACCCGACCAAGGGCGAGGAGACAAGGGAGTGTGGCCTGCACCTCTCACATTGATATCCTGATCATGAGACACGAAAAAGCCCGGCTGCCAAGCCGGGCTTTTTCGTGAAGCTCAGACACGCTACCTGACGGGCAGTACCACTTGGTCAAACAGTGAAGCCTCGTGTCTCGGGCCGGCTTCCAGGGCGGCATCCACGCAGTCGCGGTCCAGATGACCGGCAAAGCGCTGAAGAAAGTCGTACATGTATCCACGCATGAACGTTCCACGTCGAATGCCAATGCGTGTAATCGAGCTTTCAAACAGATGCCCTGCATCAATCGGCACCAGATCGTGATCAGCAACCGGATCAACCGCCATGTGCGCCACGATTCCAACCCCCAAACCAAGGCGAACATACGTCTTGATCACATCAGCATCCGAAGCCGTCAGCACCACATTGGGCGACAGCCCCTTGCGCTTGAAGGCCTCGTCGAGTTGCGAGCGCCCGGTAAATCCAAAGGTATACGTGACAAGTGGATGTTCCGCCAGGGCATCAAGCGTCAGCGGCTGGCCAGCCAGCGGATGATCTCGTGGCACCAGCACACACCGGTTCCAGCGATAACACGGCAGCAGAATCAGATCGGAGAAATGCTCCAGCGCTTCGGTACAGATGGCAAAGTCAGCCTGCCCGTCAGACACCATCTGCGAAATCTGCCTGGGTGTGCCCTGCTGGATGTGCAGTGCCACATCCGGATAATGCTGACGAAATTCCTGAATGATCGAAGGCAGGGCATACCGCGCCTGCGTATGCGTTGTCGCCAGCGAAAGATGACCACGCTGCTCATCGCTGTGCTCCTGTGCCACCTGCTTGATATTGCCTACGGTGCACAACACCTGCCCGGCCAGATCAATGATGGCACGGCCGGCCGGAGTCACACGGGTCAGGTGCTTCCCACTACGTGCAAATATCTCGACGCCCAGCTCATCCTCAAGCAGGCGTATCTGCTTCGAAATACCTGGTTGCGATGTAAAAAGACTCTGCGCCGTGGCAGATACATTGAGGTTATGGCGGGAGACTTCCCATATATAGCGCAGCTGTTGGAGTTTCACGTAGCCCCCGGGCCCTGCGTAAAAGGATTTTTTTAATGCTATCAGGGAATAAAATAATGAACAATCATTCCTTTAAGGAATAAACGAGGCAGAGTAGGATACTCGGCTCGTATTGAATCCATGCCTGTTCCGGAGCCCGTTCCATGGATGTAATGGACCTGTTGATGTATATACTCGCCGGCGCTGGCGTTGGCTTTGCCGTGGGGTTGTCCGGAATTGGCGGCGGGTCATTGATGACACCGTTACTGCTGCTGTTCGGTTTTCCACCCAATGTGGCTGTTGGCACGGACCTCCTTTATGCTGCCCTGACAAAGTGCAGCGGCGCCTTCAGCCACCAGAAGCAGGGACATATTGACTGGAAGGTCGTAAAACGGCTGGCCATTTCAAGTCTGCCATCGGCCGTTCTGACGGTATGGATGCTGGATTACTTTTTCGACGGCAGCCACGCCTACGGCGACCTGATTACCAGCATGCTGGGCATCATGCTGATCGTGACGGCCGGTATCCTGATCTTCAAGACGCCCCTGCAACGCTTTGCCTCACGCCAGGATGGCTGGATACAACGTCACATTCCGGGACTGACGATTGCCTCGGGACTGATCCTTGGCGTTTGCGTAACCCTGTCCTCGGTAGGAGCCGGGGTATTCGGAACGGCCATCCTGATGCTGCTTTATCCGGGGTTTCGCTCCGGCCGCATCGTGGGCACGGACATTGCTCACGCGGTACCGCTGACCCTGATTGCCGGTACGGGACACCTCTTTCTGGGGAACGTGGACTTTGCACTGCTGGGCGCCCTGCTCATAGGGTCCATCCCGGCCATTCATCTCGGGGCACGTATGACACGCTTTCTTCCGGAAATGCTACTGCGCACCCTGTTGACCGGATTACTGCTGCTGCTGGGCATTCGTTACGCCTTTTTCTGAGCAGTAACCCTTGGGTTTTTGTTTAAAGCGCCCATTTACTACCTCCACAAGGGGATGTCATTTGCCACATTATCAGGCAACCGCTACCATCCCATGCAATACTGCGACGCAGTTGACTGATCTGGAGAATCTTATGAGTAATAATGTGGATGTAACTTCCGCCAACTTCGAGCAGGAAGTACTGAAATCCGACAAGCCTGTCATGCTGAAATTCTGGGCGCCGTGGTGCGGCCCCTGCAAGATGATGGCACCGGTCGTTGAAGAAGTCGCCGAAGAGAAATCCGACAGCGTCAAGGTGGTCAGCATCAATGTTGATGACGCACCCGATATTGCTGCAGAACAGGGTGTTCGCGGCGTACCGACGGTTGTCATGTTCAAGGAAGGCAATAAGGTTGCCTCTCTTGTAGGTGCTCAGTCCAAGCCGCAGCTGGTACAGTTCATCGAACAGAACGTGTAAGCCAGACGGTCGTTATAAAAAAACCCACCTTCCGGTGGGTTTTTTCATGGGCGCCCTATTCTGTCTGCGCTTCTCGTATTTTTTTTCGGCGCCGTCGCGTTGGCCCGATCATGACAGACAGCCACCGGGTATCCGGATGACTATCAAGGGCAATCTTGAGCGACATGGTCAGCGGTACTGACAGGAACATGCCTACCGGCCCCAGTATCCACCCCCAGACGACCAGAGACAGAAAGGCGACCAGCGTAGACATGCCCAGTGTCTGGCCCATCACTCGTGGCTCGACAAAGTTGCCCAGAATAAAGTTGATGCAGGCATAAGCTCCTCCCAGCATCGCCGCCTTGATAACCCCGCCTTCAGGCATCACCAGCGTCAGCAGTACCGCTGGAATCGCCGCCAGAATCGAGCCAATGTTGGGGATGTAGTTCAGCAGAAACGCCATGACTCCCCAAAGGAAAGCAAACTGAACCCCCAGTAACACACAAGCCAGTGAGACCAGCAGGCCGGTGACCAGGCTGATTACCGTCTTCACAACCAGATACCGCTGAAGTGTCAGTGAAAATTGCGTAAATCGCCGCATGCTTGCTTCAGGCTGGTCAAGTGCCAGCTCAAGCTTTTTGGGAAAATCGAGGGTTTCATAAAGCACAAAGACAATCAGCAGAAAAACGATCAATGTCTGTGAAAGCGCGCTGCCTACCCCACCCAGCAGCATGGGCATCAACCCGGTAATCTTGTCCGGATCAAAGAAGTTTTCAGCCGAATGTCTGCTGACCGGAAGTCCCACACCTGCAAGCCAGTCAAGCGTTGAACCATAATAGGACTTGAGCTTGACCTCCATGTCCGGCAACTGATCAATAAAGGCATTGAGGTGGGAGGCAATCAAGGTACCAAAGGCCGCCATCAGGATAGCCAGACAGGCCAGAACCAAACACACGGAAGGCGTTACCGGTAGCCCCTTGCCATGCAGCCAGCTGACAGGGCGAGAGCACAAAACGGCAATGAATACCGATAGCAGGACGGGAACAACAAGGTCAGCCCCCACCTTCAGGCCGGTGATGATGATCACCAGCGAGGCCAGTGTCACTACCAGGTGATAGGGATAGTGGCGTTCGGAGTGTTCTCTGTCTTCCATGACAAGGTCCTTGAAAGTATAAAAAGCAGGCGAAGGGTATCAGATGCCCAGGCTGCGCAAGGCGCCAACGAGCCGACAGGCCTTGTCATCGAAAAAAAAGTGGAGGGACGGCACCGCTTGCCGATTACTCAGCGAGAATAGCCTGCATCGAATCGTTGCAGTTCAAGAAGATCCACCAGAGGCTGAAACTCGTCGCGGTTACGGTCATTCATGTCCATTAACGTGCGGTGAGCATCAAGTATACGCTCACGAAGCCCCTCTTCGTCCACCTTCACAACCGGCAGATCATACAGCGGGCCAACATTGGGAGGCGGTGCCTCACTGAGCGTAACGTACTGCCCGAACCCCATGACCTCGAACATGCGAAGCACATCAGGATGGCTGGCAATGACCACCGGCTGACGGTTCAGGCGCGCCTTTATGGCAAGCGCGATCTTGGCCAGAAACCCGAGCGATGTCGAATCAAGATTAACGACATCGCGCAGATCGATAATCACATCCTCAAGATCCGTCAATCCCGCAAGCGCCGACACCTGCTGATCCAGAGTAGCGCACAGGGTCAGCCGAACGTCACCGGCCAGCTTGAGGATAAAGACATGATCTACATAGGCGGCTTGAATGCGTGCCTCAGTCATCGTGAAAACCACTCAGCATCATGATCGTCAAATCGTCAGGAAGAGCATCCCCGAGCACCAGTGACCCCTTGAGGTCGGCAATGGTCGCGGACTGTGCCACTCGCTGACGCAGCATTTCAACCTTTTCATCAAGAGTATCGGCATGAAGACAATCAAATACACCATCAGAGCATAACCAGAGACTGAACTCGCCTGCCAACTGGCGCTTGAAAACCGGGAAGTTGACACCGGGGAACAAACCGATGGGCGGCCCTTCTCCCTCCAGTACGCTGACCGATGCCTCTTCCTTTAGAAAGGGCATGGGCATCTGGGCACCAAGCGCGTAATACAGGGCATGATCTCGCCGGTCAATCATACCGACCAGCACGGAAGCATGCTTGCCAACCCCGGTCTCAAGGAGGTTGAAGTTCAGACTATCAAGCATCGCAGGCAGCAGGGCTTCAGGACGCTCACCATCCCAGGCAGCGATCGAACGCTGAATGAGCGACTTGATCAATACGGTCACAAACGCTGACGAGGCACCATGCCCAGAAACATCGATAAAGCTGAACAGACTGTAATGCTCACCCAGACGCCGATAATCAAGGAAGTCGCCGGACAGGTACAGTGACGGCGCCAGCCAGTAGCTGGCTGACACGCTATTGAGCTGCGCAGGCGACAACGGCAACAGTTTACGCTGGATCTGGCCGCCGGCGTACAGGTCTTCACGCAACAGGGTCAGGTGAGTCTGAAGCTGCTCGTTCAGTGTCTCAAGCCGGTCCCGATCGCGAACGCTGGCACGGCGAAGCTCGAGGTTATCCAGCGCACGCTGCACCAGACGCAGAAAAAGCGTCTGATTGGCCATGGGGTCAATCAGATAATCCTCCACGCCTGCATCAATGGCGGTCACCACATCGACGTGATCGTAATACCGCTCACTGACGGCAAGCGTTGGATAAAGCTGTGCAACTTCATCCCACTGACGCCCCTCCAGTGCCGTGACATGCACCACGATCAGGGACAGTCGTCGACTCAGGCCTGCCACATCATCCAGCGGAAGGGGCTCGAATCCCTCACGTATCAGCAACTCCACGAGCTGGTTACGCAAGGGGCCTGGACGGTCCACAACGCCGATCAACGGGCGGGATGCCATCATGAGTGTCCGGTACCGATGAACATGCGCAGCAACACTGAATTATTGAGAGAAATCATCATCACTGATATCCATGTTCCCGGAAGCAAACGGGTCTTCCGTCGCCTTGCCGTCATTGATGAGGAACTGACGGCGTTGCAGGTAGGCATCACGAATGAAGCTGTAGCGATCACCCTGCATCAGTTTTTCCTGCTCGAGGAGTGCCGCCCTGCCATTGACGACATCCACGGCTCGCAGGGAATAACGCACCTTGTCTTCCTCGACATGAGTCACAGGATCAAGATACCAGTTGACCGGGAAGCCGGCCGAATCACGCACCGTACTGGGCCCCAGAAATGGCCATACAATGTAGGGCCCCTGACCGACGCCCCAGGTGGCGAGCGTCTGACCGAAATCCTCGGGCTGCTGGTTCAGCCCCATTCGTGCGGCAGGATCCAGTATGCCGCCCAGTCCCAGCGTGGTATTCAACAGAAAACGTGATCCGGCCACGCCGGCATCGGTCAGCTTCCACTGCAGGACACTGTTGAACAGATTGCCCAGCTCGCCAAGGTTGGAAAAGAAGTTGCCCACACCATCACGCACCGGCTCGGGGGTCACATACTTGTACCCCTGAGCGACAGGCTTGAGCGCATACCGGTCGAGCGTGTCATTGAAGGAGAACACGGCCCGGTTGTAGCCCTCCCAGGGGTCAGCCGGGTTCGACTGACCACCGGTACCGGCACATCCGGTCATGACGGCACCGGCCATGACAACGGCAATAACTGCGTTACTGGATCCCATAATTATTCCTTCCACGTTGGTCCCGAGCAGGACCTGTCCCTTGTTCCCTGCGAAAATGCCAGGCGACACCCTCGAGGGCGACTACCTTACACCGCTCACCCGTCTGCTGCAGCATCGAGCTTGCACGATTTATCCTGCCTGACCTTCGGTAATCTCCTTCCAGCGCCGTTCAAGACGCTTCGCGGAGACCGGCTCAAGAGTGCCAAGCTGTTGCGCAAACAGCGAAACGCGCAATTCCTCGATCCACCAACCAAAGTCTACTAGCTCTGTATCCGGTACGCCCTGCTGGAGTGCGCGAGACTGGCGATTGGCCAGGCGCTGTTCAAACGCATTGATCTCGTCCATCGCCAGCTGATCACGACGCAGTTCACGCGGCGCTTTCTCGAGGCGAATCAAGGTCGCCTCCATATACCGAGGATAGTGTCGGAGCCATTCGCCTGAGTCGGTTATAAACCCACGGTAGACCAGTCGCGACATTTGCGCCTTGATATCGGCATACGTACGCGCCAGTTGAAGATTGACCTGGCCCTTTAGCTGCTTGCTGACCTGCAGGTGTCCCTTGAGCGCCGGCTCGAGCTCACGAAGCAGTGTTTCCGCGACAGGCACCACCTCACTACGGCCTGCCTCGATTCGCTCCCGCATGGCCTCGGCATCACGAGGCAGCGGATCGTATGCAAAAGCCTTGAGGAAGCTGGCATCGACCACATCGTTGATCAAATCCCGCCGTGAGCCGACATTGGCAAACAGCAACACACACCGCTCAAGTCCGGTCAGCGATTTTGACAGGTAACGCACCTGCTCCGGCAAGGCCAGCATGGCCGCACGCTTTATGCCATGACGATGATGATAATCGGCCTTGGCCGGATGATCGTAAAGACTGACGCCCAGACTCGCCTGCTCATCCACCAGCGCCGGATAAGCCTCCACGCGGATACCAGCCTGGTCCCGCACAAATGAAGCAGGCAGCGATTGCAGAGGGAAGGCATCGAGGCCGGTCTGTTCAAGATTATCACTGGCCAGTGCCCGGGTACTGAGCCGCGCCTGCTCGCTGAAACGACTTTCCAGCTCATCCGCGTCACGTCCCTCGCCCAGAAAGGAGCCATCGTGGGCTACTACCCGGATATTCATGATCAGGTGCGGTGGAAGCTGATCAGGCTGCCAGACATCCAGTGGCAGACGTACCCCGGTCTTTTGGCGCATGAATTCAGCCAGAGCGGCTGAAAGTGGCACATCCGCCGGCACCAGCGCTTCAAGCGCTGCATCTACCCAGTCGGGAATCGGTACAACCTGACGACGGTACTGCTTGGGGAGGGACTTCATCAGCGCGATCGCGCGATCCCGCAACAACCCAGGCACCAGCCACTCAAGCTGGGCTCGCGGCAACTGGGACAGCATGCTGGCCGGTACGGTAATGCTGACACCATCATCCACGGCACCAGGTTCGAAATGATAACTCAGCGGGTAACGTACGCCGCCCAGATTCAGCTCGTCCGGATAGCGCTGTTCGGTCACTTCCTCGGCGTTGCGCGCCAGCAGGTAGGCCTTGTCCAGCATCAGAACCTGCGGGTCCTGCTGTTCGGCGTGGCGGCGCCACTTCTCGAAACTCTTGCCGTCCACGACCTCCTCTGGCAGGCGGGCTTCGTAGAACTCGGCCAGTGTATCTTCGTCAACGAGAATATCGCGCTTGCGCGCTCGGTCCTCAAGGGCCTCCACTTCATCAATCAGGGCTCGATTGTGTTCGAAGAAAAGACCCCGCGTCTGATACTGCCCTTCCACCAGTGCATGGCGAATGAAAATGGCGCGGCACTCTTCCGGAGCGATGGGGCCGTAATTGATACGACGACGACTGACCACCGGCAGGCCAAACAGTGTGACCTGCTCCAGAGCAATCACCTGCGCCCGCTTCATTTCCCAGTGCGGGTCGCTGTAGCTTCGCTTGACCAGATGACCGGCCATGGGCTCAACCCATTCCGGCTTGATTGCGGCCACTTCACGTGCATAAAGGCGCGACGTTTCCATCAGTTCGCCAGCCATTACCCATTTCGGCGTCCGTTTGCCCAAACCGGAGCCTGGATGAATCACAAAACGCCGGTTGCGAGTTCCCTGGTACTCCCGCTGTTCATGCTTGAGACCAATATTGGACAGAAGGCCTGCCAATAGCGCCCGGTGCAGCTGCTCCCCCTCGGCAGGCGTCGCATCAAGCTCAAGCCCCATCTCACCGATCAGCTGACGCAGCTGTCGGAACGTATCGTGCCACTCGCGCAGCCGGATGTAATTCAGGTAGTTATCACGACACCATCGGCGCAATCCGCTGCCCGACCGCTCGGAACGCGCCTCGTCAAATCCCTTCCACAGATTGAGCCAGGCAACAAAGTCCGAGTCCGGGTCCTGCCACTGGCGGTGCTTTTGATCTGCCGCCTCACGCTTGTCAGCCGGGCGCTCCCGCGGGTCCTGCACGCTCAGGGCACTGACCACAATCAATGTTTCACGCACGCTACCCAGCGGGCCGGCCGCCACGATCATCGCAGCCAGACGCGGATCGATCGGCAGCCTGGCCAGTTGACGTCCCTGATCGGTCAATCGGTGACGTTCATCGACAGCCCCCAGCTCGAACAGCAGGCGAAAGCCATCGCTGATGAATCGCTGGCCGGGTGGATCCACAAACGGAAACTCGGCAATGTCTCCAAGTTTCAGGGCCAGCATCGACAGGATGACCGAGGCCAGGTTGGTTCGCTGGATTTCAGGCTCGGTAAATGCCGGCCGCGATAGAAAGTCCTCTTCACTGTAAAGACGTATGCATACACCATCGGCGATTCGGCCGCAGCGTCCCTTGCGCTGGTTGGCACTGGCCTGACTGACCGGCTCCACCGGCAGCCGCTGCACCTTGGCCCGGTAACTGTAGCGACTGATACGCACCAGCCCCGGATCAATGACATATCGGATGCCGGGTACGGTCAGTGACGTTTCGGCCACGTTGGTCGATAGCACAATGCGGCGGCCGGTATGCGAGGAAAAAACCCGGTTCTGCTCGCTGTTGGACAGCCGCGCATACAGCGGCAGGACTTCAGTATCACGCAGTCCGGCCCGCCTCAGCGTATCTGCGGTTTCCCGAATCTCTCGCTCCCCCGGCAGGAAGATCAGTATATCCCGGGGGCCGGTATACCAGTGGTTTGCCCGCTCGATGGTATCGATTTCTTCCACCGCCCGAACAATGCCCTGCTGAAGTGTCAGGTCATCCTCCCCCTCTTCATCACGTACCAGTGGCCTATACAGCGTCTCGACCGGGTAGGTTCGACCGGAGACTTCTACCACGGGAGCATCGTTGAAATGGCTGGAAAACCTTTCTACATCGATGGTCGCGGAGGTAATGATGACTTTCAGGTCCGGCCGGCGCGCGGTCAGACGCTTTAAATACCCCAGCAGGAAATCAATATTGAGGCTGCGTTCATGAGCTTCATCAATGATGATGGCCTCGTAACGGGACAACCAGGGGTCATGCCGGGTTTCTGCCAGCAGTATCCCATCGGTCATCAACTTGACCAGCGTGGTATCGGTGGTCGTATCCGTAAAGCGCACCTGATAGCCGACAGCACCGCCCAGCGGCACCTGAAGCTCTTCAGCCAGACGCGTCGCGACCGAGCGGGCTGCCAGCCGACGCGGCTGGGTATGACCGATCAGACCTCGCTGCCCAAGCCCGAGCTCAAGACACATCTTGGGCAGCTGCGTGGTCTTGCCGGAACCGGTTTCACCGGCAATCACCACCACCTGATGGTCGGCAATCGCCTGCCGAATGGTGTCCCGCTTTTCTGCCACCGGGAGCTCCGGCGGATAGTCGAGGACAAGGGGCTGTGCCTGACGACGCGCACGTTGCGAGGCGGACGCGTCTATCCGGCGCTCGATATCGTCAAGCGCCTGATCAATCGGCTTGCCTTCGGCCAGCCGGCGCTTGAGCCTATCGAGCCGACGCGCGAGGGCGCCGGCATCACTGCGCATGCAGTCATCGAGTTGACGAAGCAGAGCCTTCCGGCGTGCGGAGGCATCCTGTACAGGTGTAGTCAAAGGAGGTACCACGTATTGGGTAAGTCATGATGGCGCCTTCACCGGCACTCAGGTCGGAAGCGGCCAGAATAATGGGCGTATTGTAGCGGCTGTCAGGGCAGCGTCCACCCTGGCGGCAGACGCTACCCCAGGTCAGGCAGCCTGATCGTCGCGCAATTTGCGACGCAGCACCTTGCCGACGTTGCTCTTCGGAAGCTCATCGCGGAACTCGATCTGCCGCGGCGTCTTGTAGCTGGTGAGGTGCTTCTTGCACCATGCACGCAATGTGTCCTGATCAAGGGCGGGATTGCTGCTGACCACAAAGGCCTTGAGCATTTCGCCACTGTCTTCATGAGCCACGCCCACCACAGCGGCTTCCACGACATCGGGATGTGAGGCCAGTACTTCCTCCACTTCCGTCGGGTACACATTGAAACCGGATACGATCACCATATCCTTCTTGCGATCGACAATACGTACCACACCATCCTCTTCCAGTACGGCAATGTCGCCTGTCAGCACCCAGCCATCGCAGATGGTGCCGTCAGTCGCCTCGGCATTCTTCCAGTACCCCTTCATCACCTGCGGCCCTCTGACGCACAGCTCCCCCGGTGACTTGCGAGGCTGCGGCTGCCCCTCATCGTCAATCACCTTCAGGGAAGTACCGGCCACCGGCCGGCCAATGGAGCCCAATCGAACATCATCCGGAGGATTGACGCATACCACCGGGGACGTTTCCGTCATGCCATAGCCTTCCAGCACATCACAGCCGGTTATCTGCTTCCATTGGCCGGCTGTTTCCCGGGAAAGCGCCATGCCACCTGAAATGGTCAGTTTCAATGCTGAAAAATCCAGCGACCTGAATGCATCCTGTTTCAGCAGGCCTGAAAACAGGGTATTCAGCCCGACAAAAACACTGAATCGATGGCGCTTGAGCGTGGCGATGAACCCCTTCATGTCCCGCGGATTGGGAATAAACACACTGTGATTACCGGTCCAGCAACAGAACATGCAATTCACGGTAAAGGTGTAGATATGGTAGACCGGCAAGGGAGCAATCACGATCTCATTGCCTCGCCCGATCGCTCCCTTGAGCACTTGAGCCGTCTGCAGCATGTTGGCGATCAGATTGGTATGGGTCAGCATCGCGCCCTTGGGCTTGCCGGTCGTGCCTCCTGTATACTGCAGTACGGCCAGCTCATCTAGTGCGGGCTTGTGCCGCTCATAGGCAGGCGAGGTCGCCAGCACGTCACGCATCGATACGGCCTCCGGCAGGTGATAGTCAGGCACCAGCCGCTTCAGATAACGCGCCCCCAGATTATAAACCCATCGTCTGGGCGCATCATGCAGGTCAGCCACATCCGTTATCACGACCCGTGTAATACCGGTATGAGGCAGGGCCACGGCCACCCGATCAGCCATGTGAGACAGCACCAGCACCCCTTTCACACCGGCGTCATTGAACTGACTGACCATCTCCTCGGCGGTGTAGAGGGGGTTGGTATTGACCACGACCATCCCCGCCCGCATCGCCCCGAATACCGCCACCGGATACTGAAGCAGGTTGGGCAATACAATGGCAAAGCGATCACCGCGGTCCAGGCCACTGTGATGCACAAGCCAGGCGGCAAAGCGGTCAGCATATTCATCCAGCGCCTTGTAGCTGAGCGTTTGCCCCATGCAGGAAAAGGCTGTGCGGTCATGGTAACGCTCGCAGGCTTCATCAATGACGGCCAGCACCGAGTCATAACGTTCAAGGTGCTCCAGCGGCTCACCTTCCAGTAACCACGAGGGAGTATTCATGAATAGTTCCTTGTTCTGACCCGGGCCCGGTCATACGCGCCGGCGAATAAAAGGTATGCCATGCTATCACTATCGGTCGGCAGGCCTCGATATTTGCCTGCAAAAACACCACCTTGGTCGAGTACGCTGTCGTAGACAAGGCAGCGCAGCCCGGCATAGCAATCGCCTTCACCGCAGATTAGTCTGTGCTTACATTGATACGCCATAGGACACCCCTTGATGAGTGCTGTATATACGGACAACTCCCGGACCATCGGTCAGACACCCCTGGTCAAAATCAACCGGCTGACCAGCCACCCCAGACTGTTCGCCAAGATCGAAGCCAGAAATCCGGCCATGTCCGTCAAATGCCGTATTGGTGCCAGCATGGTGTGGGACGCCGAAAAACGTGGCGTACTACGCCCCGGCATGGAAATCATCGAGCCCACCTCGGGCAATACCGGTATTGCACTGGCCTTCGTCGGCGCGTCTCGTGGCTACCCGGTGACACTGACCATGCCCTCCTCGATGAGCATGGAACGTCGTCAGGTCCTGATGGCCCTGGGCGCCACCCTTGTGCTGACCGAGCCCGCCAAAGGCATGAAGGGCGCGGTGGATCGGGCAAGGGAAATTCACGATGCCGATCCCGAGCGCTACTTCATGCCGCAGCAGTTCAATAACCCGGCCAACCCGGCCATACATATCGAAACCACCGGGCCGGAACTCTGGGATGCCCTTGATGGCAACATTGACGCGCTTGTTGCTGGTGTTGGCACCGGCGGCACCCTGAGCGGCATTTCGCAATACTTCGAACACCATCGTCAGCATCCCCTGCACAGTGTAGCCGTGGAACCGGCCGAATCACCGATCATCACCCAGCACATGAACAGTGAGACCATCTCGCCGGCACCACACAAGATTCAGGGTATCGGGGCAAACTTTATTCCCGGCAATCTGGACATGTCGATTGTCGATCAGGTAGCAACCGTCAGCAGTGAAGATGCCATGGCCATGGCACGGCGCATCATGAAAGAGGAAGGTATTCTCTGCGGCATTTCCTGTGGGGCAGCCATGGTGGCTGCCCTGAGGCTCGCCGATGATCCGGCCTGGGCTGATCGCACCATCGTCGTCATCCTGCCGGACAGCGGGGAACGCTACCTTTCGAGCCCGATGTTTGAAGGCATGTTTGACGACGCCTGATACCTGACAGCCCCTTCAGATGACACAACGCGGCCCACGGGCCGCGTTGTGTCATCCAGCATCAGGCATCAGCTGTCTTCATCAGACCCCAGATGCGGCTCACGCCGCTGCGTCCGGCGACGGCGATTTACCGCAGCCCTGCGCCACAACAGCAACAGCAGTGCAGCAGCAGCCACTGCCCAGACCCAGGGCATGGCGGCATAATGCTTCAACACCGGTGCCAGGGTCTGCCATTTCTGCCCCGCCAGGGCCAGCCAGCCCTGCAGATTATCCGGAGTACCTGCATCGGCCTCGGGAGCACGCTCAGGCATGTCACTGGCCGTGATGTCCCCGCGAGACTGCGCATCGTTCAACGCGGAATCAGAATCCGGATTGAGCAGCACATCCGGCAAGTCAATGGTGCGCTGCGCATTGCCAATATCCACGGTTGCCTGCAGGTGTACCGGTACGGTCTGCGGCGGAATATCAGCCGGCAGCGTAACGCGCCATTCACGTGGAGCTGCAGGTGTTACCGTCAGGGGCTCACCCTGCAGACTGGCCATGACGCGCGCCGTATCATGATTCAGATCGGCCTTGACGGCCTGGACGCGAATAACCCCTTCACGCGCATCAAGTGAAGCGCTCAGGGCCGGCACGACATTGACACTCTTTACTCGCAGGCGTTGCAGGTCTTCCCCCTCTGCCAGCAGTCTCAGCCGGGCATTTCCCAGCTGACTCACACCGTCCAGTCGCCCCTGGTAGTGGCCATTATCATCGCGACTTTCGAGTTCGGTATTTGCCAGTACCTTGCCCTGATTACTGACCAGACTGGCACGCATCGACAGAGGAGCCACGCCGACATCACCGGCGCGTACCGTGTCACCGTTGCTTTCAAGCCAGGCATCCAGTGACCGCGGAAAATACTGGTACAGCGTAGGAGTCCCGGTATCGACCTGCAGTCGCAACCCGGAATCGATCATGATACGGCTGCCCGGGGCCAGACTACCCTCCACCTTCCACATACCGGGCATGGGAGATGGCAGAGTGACCAGGTCGAACCGGTCACTGGTCTGCCAAAGCGCCTCCCCGGGCGCATCCGCCGTCAACTGCTGCCCATCAGGGCCCACCAGCCGCAAGGGCGAAGCCCCTTCCTCATGAAAAAGCAGGGCGCGGACGCTATCCACGCGATTATCCAGCCGGAAGCGACCCTGCGTCAGCGGCACCTGCTGAAACGGAGCTACCTGGGAAAGTACATCAAGAAAGGAGCGGGTCAGAGCCGCCGAGGTATCTGCAACGCTTGCCAGCCCACCCGTCTGCTGGGACAGCGTGGTCAGCAGTGCTCGGTCGGTGTGATCCGACAGGGCAATGGTATCCACCACAATGCCACGACGCACGAATTCCGGTACAAGCTCGTTCAACAGCCGATCCCGGGACGCCTGGTCGCGGGCAGTCTTGTCACCGGTAGAAGGCGATGGCAGATCCACCATGCCGTCGGTCAGCAGAATCACGTGAACGGGCCCCTGCCCGGAGCGGGCGCCCTGCAGGGCATGGGAAAGCCCCTGCTCGATATCGGTAAACTGCTGATAGCGTGTCAGTGCGGGCAGCGCATCAATGACGGAAGCCCGCCATGCACTGTCGGCTGACGCCATCGGCACCGGATTGTCCACCCGGCTGCCGAAGGTCCAGAGCCCGCCGCGGGCATCAGCGGGCAGCAAGGCACTCCAGAGCATGATACCGCTGGCCCGAAGGTTACGCGGATCATTGGCCTTCATGCTGCCTGATACATCGACCAGCAACCGAACGGAGGGGGGACCGGGCGTGGAATCAGCCATCGCCGCCGGCCCCACGGTCAGCAGAAGCATCATCCCCAGCAGGACCATCGTCAATATGCCGGGGCTGCGCCTGTCTCGACGAATATTCATACATTCTCCCTGCATGGGTGGCGAGCTCTCACGTCTGACGAACAGTCGGCTCGCGCCGAGCCTCGGCCGTTCCTGTCGCTCGCCGTTTTGCCGGTGTGTCATTGTCATCGTCATTGCTGCGTGATGAGCCGACGCGGCGTGCCAGCAGCAGCGCCAATCCAAGCCCTGCCACCATCCCGATCACCATGACAAGGCCGGCACCGGACACCTGACCGCCGTCATGCTGCAGGATACCCACGACAAAAACGATCAGCGCAGGCGCCCAGCCGGAGTAGCCCAGCTGCTCCTCGGGCCCTGGAATGGAAAACATGCAGGGCGTCAAAAGCGCACCGGCCACCAGCCCGGTCACCACCAGACGCGGCAGGCGCGCCATGAAGCCGATGGCAAGGTAGCCTGTCACCAGCACCACCAGTGACAGGCCAAGATAGGTAAGCCACAACAGCGGCTGTGAATCTGAAATCAGCACAATGAAACCCCGGTTTACTCGATCTGCAACGGATCAGAGCGCACCCGACCCACGGGTATTCATACCGCGTCAGATACGGTCGCTCTGTGCTATGGTCGCGTTACTTGCACCACTCACGGCATGTTACACGACCTATTATGAAAGCACAGCCAGCGACTCGTTCCCCTGCACAGCTCTTTTATCGCTCCGACGACCCGGATTGGCACTGGCTTGAACAGCGCGATCACCCGGACGTGGAAGCCTTCCTTGTGGCCACCAACGCTGAAAGCGATGCCTGGTTCGAGCCGCTGGAAGCCACCGTCGATCACCTCTATCGGGGTCACCTTGCGCGCCGCGAACTGGCGGTCAAGGGCGTTCCCTCGCCTCTTGATACCCATGTCTACTGGAGCGATACGGCAGCAGATGCGGAGTATCCTGTCTGGTGGCGCCATCCCATCGGCGAACCGGATGCCTCCCAATGCCTGCTGGATCTGCCGGCGCTGGCACAGGGAGAAGACTTCATAGAACTCGGAGACATGGCCGTTTCCCCCAGCGAGCGTTACCTTGCCTGGACACTGGATACGCAGGGCAACGAGTACTTTGATCTGTATCTGCGCGATCTGGAAAGCGGAGAAACCCGCAGGCTCACAACGGATATCGGTCCCGAGGTGGTCTGGGCCGAAGATGATGACACGCTACTGTTTACCCGCTATGACGAAACCCAGCGGCCGGCAACGGTCTGGTGGCTAAGTCATGCCCGCAATGAAGAGCAGTGTCTGTTCGAGGAAAGTGATCCGGAATTCTGGGTAGGTATCGACAAGCTCCGTTCACGTCAGTGGCTGCTCATCGACACTGCGTCCAAGACGTCTTCGGAAACGTATCTGGTACCGGCAGGCGCACCGACCACCGCGCCGCGCTGCGTCAGACCACGCAGGCCAGGCGTCGAATACAGCCTCGATCATCGTCCCGGCCGGTTCTACATTCTTCACAACGAAGCCGCGCCCCACTTCGAGCTTGCCGTCGCCCCGGAAGCCGACCCGGCCGCCTGGACACCATTTATCGCTCACCGCGACGGTGTCACCCTTGACGGCATGGACTGCTTTGACTGGGGCATCATGCTGGCCGAACGTGACCATTCACAGGCTCAGGTCTATCTGCGGCGCATTGAACTGGATGACACGCATCAGACGCATCACGACAGCTACCTGGCCCTGCCCTCACCCCTGTGCCATCAATCACTGGCCGACATGCCCCACTTTGACAGCCGTGTGCTGCGCCTCAGGGAAGAGTCATTCACCATTGCGCCGCGCTGGATCAGTCTGGATCTGGACAGTGGTAAGCGTACCGTTCTGAAGACACAGACAGTACATGGCGACCTGCAACCGGACGACCTTCACTGCGAACGTGTCTGGGCCGAAGGCCACGACGGCGAACAGATTCCGGTGTCGGTCGTGATACGCAAGGACCTCGTCGGCAAGGGGCCTCTTCCTACCCTGCTGTACGGTTATGGTGCCTACGGTGAAGTACTGGACCCCTGGTTCTCGATTGCCCGACTGGAACTGCTGTCCCGTGGCATGGCCTTTGCCGTGGCCCATGTTCGTGGTGGCGGAGACCGGGGTGAACCCTGGTATCTGGCCGGCAAGCTCGAGCACAAGCAAAACAGTTTTCACGACTTCCTTGCCGCGCGCCATGCCCTCGTCAATCAAGGCATCAGCGACCCAACCCGCATCGCAGCCTATGGCGCCAGTGCCGGCGGGTTGCTGGTGGGTGCGAGTCTCAATATGGAACCGGAAGCATTCAGCGCTGCCGTGCTGGACGTGCCCTTTGTCGATGTGCTGAGGACCATGGAAAACCCGGCCCTGCCACTGACCACGGCAGAGTACAGTGAATGGGGCAATCCGGATGAGCCGGACGTCAGACAGCGCATTGAAGCCTACTCCCCGCTGGATAACATCGAGGATCTGCCGTACCCGCCGGTTTTCCTGCAGGGAAGCTGGCACGATACCCGAGTCCCCTACTGGGAACCGGCCAAGCTGTATGGCCGCCTCAATCATTTGAGCGCCCTGCGTGGCCCGGTCCTGCTGCGAACCGACATGACCTCGGGTCACGGCGGCGCGTCCGGCCGTTTTGCGGCATGGAAGGATGGTGCGCGCCAGGATGCCTTCATCCTGTGGGCACTCGGAATGGCCTCACGTCATGTGAGCGAATAACGTATCACGCAGGAAACAACAGCCACGGCGCCTGACGCCGCCGTGGCTATTCAATCGGCAGGATCTGAATGATGTGCTCGTCCAGTGCCTCTTCAGGCACATCCCGCTCGGACACGGCCCAGTCGCGGACACTTTTCCCCGTACGGTGCATACGCCGGTCGTTGCCGCTGATCAGTGGATGCCAGCCTGCCAGACGTCGCCCCTCCGCAAGGCGGCGATAGGCACAGCTGTGGGGCAGCCAGTTGAAGCGATCAATGGCATCACGCGTCAACCGGGTGCAGGCCGGTACGCGCTCGAATCGGTTGGGATAATCACTGCAACGGCAGCTGCCGATATTCAGAAGCTCGCAGGCCACGTTCAGCACGGCCACTTCCCCGGCATCCTCCAGCTTGATCAGGCAGCACTGACCACAGCCGTCACACAGGGCTTCCCATTCGGGGTCGGTCATCTCCTCGAGCGGGACGGTTTCCCAGAAACGCTCACGAAGCATCAGTACCGGCCTTCCGTCGGTGCCCGATACATGTCCAGCATGCCGGGCTCTTTCGCCGGCGGCATCTGCAGGTAAAAGCCCTGCTGACGTACTGATGTCATGACCTTGACTGCCGTTGTTCGTGCCATCGGCTTGTCAGGTATCAGCATGATCGGCATCACCATGATGGGCGGGCCGAATACCTCTCTCAATGCATCCGGCAGATCCTTGAGGGAGTCGCCCCTCACGACGTAGAGATACATCTCATCACGCCGTGAGCTTTTATAGATATCGCACAACAACCGATCAATCATGTCCGTGCTCCGTGTAGTACGTCTCCGCGACCGACTGAATGTCTTCCGCAAGCAACGTCTGGCGCCATCGGGTGACAATCTCGACAGGCTGACCGGCCAGAATCGACATGACCCACCCTTCAATGTCACGGCGGCTGCCCAGCAGTTCTGACGAGATGTTCAGCGCCTCGGCCCTGGCCGTAACCACAGCCTTGAGCGACTTGAACAACGGCTTGAAGGGCGGAACCTGTGGTGCCGGCAGCGATGGGGAAAGAGCCTCCGGCTCAATGGCCAGCACGTCCTTGATCATCGCAAGCAGGGTATCACCTTCCCGTTTCACAAACGGTGGGCGCACCTCATTGATCTGGGACAGTTCAAACCGATTCTTCGGCAGCGCCACGGCCAGATCAAACAGCAGCGTATCGGATGCCAGCCGCTTGCGCGGCATATCCCTCAGGCGAACTTCCTGCTCCCGCCACAGACAAAGGCGGCGAAACGCCTCCAGCTGCCGCGGCTCCAGCCGCCATGCCTGACGGTGACGAAGGTAACGATGCTCGTCATCGCGAGGCTGTTCTGCCCGACTGACCAGTGCATCACACTCCTCACGGAACCAGGACAGGCGCTGCGATGCTTCAAGAGATGCCTGCTGGCGCCGCCAGATGGGTTCCAGATACAGCACATCCACGGTGGCATAACGCTGCTGCGCCTCACTCAATGGCCGCATCAGCCAATCCGAGCGGGTCGCATCCTTGGGCACATGAACGTCCAGATAATGCTCTACCAGACGCTGATAGCTCATGGAGGTTTCACCTCCGGTAAAGGCTTCGGCCAGCTGGGTATCCGCCAGGGGCGCCGGAACGATTCCCAGCCACTGGCGCAGTACTTCCAGATCCTCGGAGCAGGCATGCAGAAGCTTCAACGGGCCATCGCGGCCCATCAACGAGACCAGCGCCTCATGGGTACCGTCAAGTGCCGCCATATCCACCAGAAATATCCGATCCGGTGTTCCCATCTGCAGCAGAGCCGGTACAGGATGAAAGGTGGTTTCCCGAAAGAATTCGGTGTCGATCGATAATACGTCGCAGGCCGCCAGACATTCACAGGCCGCAGCAAGGGCATCAGGCGTATCGACCCACTGGCCGGGCATCACTTCAGGAAGGGCATTAGTCATTGAAAGGTTGTCGTCCCATAAAGGCGCGGCTCAGCGTCCCGCCGTCCACGTATTCCAGTTCCCCGCCCATGGGTACACCATAGGCCAGCCGTGACAGTGTCACGCCCCGGGGCTTGAGTTGCTGCGCGAGGTAGTGGGCCGTGGCCTCTCCCTCGACGGTCGGGTTGGTGGCCAGAATCACCTCGTCCACCCCGGCCTGTTCCATCACGGCGTCCAGCGCATCAAGTCCGAGGTCATCCGGCCCGATGCCGTCCAGTGGTGAAAGGTGGCCATGCAGGACAAAATAGCGCCCCCGGAAGCCGCCGGCCTCTTCAATGGCCAGCATATCTCCCGGAGACTCGACGATGCACAGCAGCCGGTCTTCTCGACGCGGGCTTTCGCACAGCTCACAAAGCGGCTGTTCGGTCAGGGTTCGACAACGCTGGCAATACCCCACGTCTTCAGCGGCCTGCATCAGTACACGCGCCAGTTGACGACCGCCGTCCCTGTCGCGCTCCAGCAGATGCATGGCCATGCGCTGAGCCGTCTTGGGCCCGACACCCGGCAATACGCGCAAGGCATCCAGCAACTGGTCTACCAGCGGAGAAAACGCCATTAGAACGGCATCTTGAAACCGGGTGGCAGATTCATGCCCTCGGTGACTTCGGACATGCGTTTCTGAGAGGTTGTCTCGACCTTGCGTACCGCATCATTGACCGCAGCAGCCAGCAGGTCTTCCAGAAACTCCTTTTCCTCGGTCATGACTGACGGGTCAAGTTCGATACGCGTCACGTCATGACGGCCATTCATGGTGACCTTGACCATGCCGGCGCCGGACTCGCCATGCACTTCTTCCTTGGCGATGTCGTCCTTGGCTGCCTGCATCTTTTCCTGCATTTCCTGCGCCTGTTTCATCAGGCCACCCATGCCACCTTTAAACATGCCGACACTCCTTGTAATGATTGAAAGTAATCGCCGGTTCAAATATTCCGGCTGTTGGATCAGGCATCAGGCTCGAACGATACCACGGAGGTCTCGATCAAACGGCCTTCAAAAGCCTGCTCCAGTGATTGAATATGGGGATCACGACGCAGTGCATCAACGGCTCGGGCCTGGCGCTCTGCGGCCAATCGGTCCCGAAGGCGTTTGGGCGTTTCAATCGCGTTATCCACCGCCTCGACGTCAAAGATGACCCGGCGCGGCGTATTGACCGCGCTCAGGGCTCGCTCAAGTCGGTCGCGATGTACCTCCGACAGCATGGCGCTCTGGGAGGGATCGAGCAAGAGCGTCAGTGTATGGCCATCGTCCTGCCCCAGGGCACAGTGCGCGACCAGATTGGCTGTCAACCCACTCAGGGAGAGGTGCCGGAACAGCGCCAGCCAGGCAGCATGGTCCAGCACATTGCCCGATACCGTGGACACCTCATCAGATGATGGCGCCTCGTCGAGGGGGGCCGGACGCGGATCGGTAATCGGCGCCGGCTCAGGCGACGGCACCAGTGTCGCGTCGGCCACTGTGGCATCATCTTCCGACACTGCGGCATCATGCGCCGATGACGGGACGTCCTGCCAGTCCGGCGTATCATCATCAAGCGACCAGGGGGGCGGCTCGGGCACCTCACCGGCCGAAACGTCAGTCGTCTCGGCCGGGGGCGTAAAAGGGGAAGAAGTGCCTTCGGCCGCCTCCCGAGTGTCGGGTTCATCGAGCGGCGGAGCATTATCAAGGGCCGCGGCAGGCTCAGGGACATGCGATAAACGCCCGGCTTCACTGTGCTCTACCGGGGCCTGCGACGGTGCCGTGATCGGCAACGGCGTCTCTGCCGGGCGCGGCACTCCCTGCGGGCGAAATGCGAGCATGCGAAGCAGCGTCATTTCAAGAGCGGCACGCGGCTCAGGCGCCTGATTCATGTCAACACGGCCCTGCAGCGCCATCTGGTAATAAAGCTGCACATCCTCGGCAGTAAAACGCGTCGCCAGATCAATTACAGCCTCGCGATCACCATGGGCATTATCCACGGCATCCGGCACCATCTGAGCGATGGCCAGCCGGTGAAACAGCCCGGTCATTTCATCAAGCACACCACTGAAATCAGGGCCCTGCTCTGCCAGCTCGGCAATTTCAGCCAGCAGGCGGCGAGCATCCATGGCAGCCAGCGCTTCTGCCAAAGCCATGACGTGATGGTGGTCCAGCGTGCCGAGCATGGTCGCTACATCATGACCTTCTACCCGGCCGTGACCAAAGGCAATGGCCTGATCCGTCAATGACAGCGCATCGCGCATCGACCCGTTGGCAGCGCGGCCCAGCAGCCACAGGGCGCGCTCGTCAAAGCTCACCCCTTCCTGCCCGAGCACGTAAGTCAGGTGAGAGACGACCTTTTCCGGCGGCATGTGCTTGAGCGAAAACTGCAGACAGCGCGACAGTACCGTAACAGGCAGTTTCTGGGGGTCGGTGGTGGCGAGCAGGAACTTGACGTGGGGAGGCGGCTCTTCGAGGGTCTTGAGCAGCGCATTGAAACTGTGTGTCGACAACATGTGAACCTCGTCGACCAGGTAGACCTTGTAACGACCCTGGGTCGGCGCGTACTGGACGTTGTCGAGTAATTCACGGGTGTCTTCCACCCGGGTACGGGACGCAGCATCGACTTCGATCAGATCGACAAAGCGGCCCTCGTCGATCTCGCGGCAGGTTTCGCACACGCCACAGGGCGTGGAGGATACGCCCTGTTCGCAGTTGAGACACTTCGCCAGAATGCGCGCCAGCGTGGTCTTGCCGACGCCACGGGTACCGGTAAACAGATAGGCGTGGTGCAGCCGCTCCTGATCCAGGGCATTGATCAATGCACGCGATACATGTTCCTGTCCGACCAGTTCGTGAAAAGTGCGCGGCCGCCATTTACGGGCCAGAACCTGATAACTCATGAAGCACGCCTATCCTTGGGCAGAACCCGACACGAAACTCGGACGTTCATCGGGCAAAGCCGCTGTACGCCACCTGGGCCGTTCATTCTATAGAGTGCAGACGTTGAGGCAAGACAGAAGGCAAACGCGGCAGGTTTTACCCCGCAGAAATGGAGGCGGCCCCTCTCAGCCACATCCCGGCACACGACTCCATCACTACCGTTGCTCCCTTCCGGGCCTGGCGGGGTTCGCGATTTCACGTTGCGGGAGGACCAAAAGGAGCCACCATAACGCAGCAGGTAAAGGCGCAGTAAAATGCGTCTCTGCTGAATTGGGCGGCATCATAACAGCGCCCTGAACAGATCACAAGGCGCATTTCCCTGGCGCCGGCGCATCGACTCATTACGGCAATGATCGGCCCATTGCATATCGCAGGATGCGAGCACTCGCACAATGCGCGAAGATACTCTTCTCTGACGCAGGAGACCTGCCCGATGCCCATTTTACTTGTCGAAGATGATGTTCTGCTGGCCGAAACGCTGGTTGCCCTGCTGAAGCAGGCCGGCAACGCGGTGGAACATATTGCCGATGGCGCCCGCGCGCTGGACAGGGTCAGTTGTGATCCCCTGCCGGACTGGCAACTGGTGCTACTGGACCTGAACCTGCCAGGTGCCGGTGGACTTGACATACTGGCCCGCTTTCGCTGCCACAATACACACACACCTGTCATTATTCTGACCGCCCGCGGGGCCATTGCCGACAGGGTCAAGGGACTTGATCTCGGTGCGGACGACTATATTGCCAAGCCCTTTGCGCTGGATGAGCTGGAAGCCCGCATTCGTGTTCAGCTTCGTCGTCATGACAGCCGCAATGAGCTGTACCGGCTGGGGCCACTGGCCTTTGATGGCATCACCCAGCAGATCACCGTGGAAGATACTCCCCTGCCCCTGCCCCCCCGCGAACTGCGCTTGCTGGGATGTTTCCTGCGGCACGCCGGCAAGGTGGTGGACAAGGCCACCTTGCTGAAAGAGGCATTCGGTGATGACGAAGCCATCGCCGACAGTGCGCTGGATGTGTATATCCACCGCCTGCGACGTCGCCTGCCTGACGATGTCGTGTCACTTCGCACGGTACGCGGGCTGGGCTATATACTGGACAGGGCATGATGACCTCCACAAGCCTTGCACGGCGCTTGAGCCTGTGGCTGCTGATTCCGCTGGCCCTGTGCGGTGCGGTACTGCTTGTCACTGCCTGGAACAGCGCACGCCATACCGCTGATCGGTCCTATGACCGATTGCTGGACGCGGCGTCGCGCGCCATGGCAGAACAGGTAAGGTGGCAACATGGTCATCTCTGGTTTGACCTGCCGGCCTCGGCACTGGACATCCTGGCCCCGAGCGGGCAGGAACGAGTGTTTTATACGCTGGTGGACCGCACAGGCACTGCCCTCAGCGGCAATGCCCATTTGCCCACGATGGCCGGCCACGACCATCCGTCGGCTGACTTTTCGACCGCCACCCTGCCCTGGCACGGCATGATGATCAGGCTGGGAGTACGTCAGGTCACGCCGTCAGGCTGGGGCGAACCGTCACCGTTTGAAATCCGCGTTGCCCATACCCTGGAAGCCCGTGACCATCTGGCCAGAGAGCTGTTCATGGCCTCGGCATGGCGTCTGCTGGCCATGCTGATACTGGCGGCGCTGGTGGTGGTCTGGCTGATCCGACGCTCCCTGTCGCCCCTGAGGGTGATTCGTCGGGAGCTTCGACGCCGCAGTGCCAATGACCTGTCGCCACTGGCTCTGCCCACACCCCGTGAACTCAAGGAGCTGGTCAATGCCCTGAACGACCTGCTGGCACGCCAGCGTGGCGCTCATGCCGAACAGCAGCGATTCATCGGTGATGCGTCACACCAGCTGCGTACCCCTCTGGCCGGCTTGAGCGCCCGCGCCGAACTGGCGTTGCGTCAGGAAGATCCGGCCCAGTGGCACGCGGCGCTCAAGGTGCTGCACGTGACCAGTACGGATGCGGCACGCCTGGCCTCGCAACTCCTGTCCTGGACGCGCCTGCATCATCCCGAGTCAGGCCTTGAAAACGAGGCCCTGACCCTGTCGACCATCGCCAGACACGGCGTGGTGCGCGCCATGGAGCAGACCGGCTTTCGCCATATTGATGTAGGCCTTGATACCGAGCAGGGGGATGCCACGATTACCGGTGCCGGCTGGCAACTGGAAGAAGCCCTGGCCAACCTGCTGGATAATGCACGCCGCTACGGAGCAAGCTGCATTACCGTCGGCACCCGGGCAGACCCACCATCCCTGTGGGTTGAAGATGATGGCCCTGGCATCGAAGCACACGAACGTGCCGAGCTGATGAAGCCTTTCAGACGAGGCGGCCAGAACGGGCCGACCGGCAGCGGCCTTGGTCTGGCCATTGTCGATGGCATTGCCCGGGCGCATGGCGCCGACCTGACACTGACCACCCCTTCCCGGGGCGGGCTGCGTGTCACGCTAACCTTTCGGACACCATCATGAGCTTTCATTTGAAACACCGCCTGACTCACCGCGGACTGCAGACCGTCGCCCTGATCATTCTACTGGTCGGCAGTACCGCTCACGCCAGCGCTGCTCGTCCGCAAACGACCCTGACACTTGAGGCACAAACGCCTCAGCATGCTCAACTGCGGATTGATGGTGCGGTAGACGAACACATCATTGCTCCGGTACTGACCGCCTTTCAGGCCGCCAACCCGCATGTACGGGTGGTGTATCGCAACTTTTCCACTGAAGCGCTTTACCACCATTACGATCACCTGCCAGATCAGGACAGTGCGGATCTGGTCATTTCATCCGCCATGTCACGGCAATATGCCCTGGTCAACGAGGGGCATGCCCAGCCTCTGGGGGCCAGCATCAGTGATCACTGGCCACGCGACGCCCTGTGGCGCAATGAGCTGGTGGGACTGAGCTTCGAGCCGATCGTCATGGTGTTCCGCCAGGACCTGCTGAAGGATGCCCTGCCCCGCAGCCATGAAGCCCTGCTTGAGTATCTGACGACCCACAGGGAGGCCCTGCAGGACAAGGTCGTTACGTATAACCCTGCCAAAAGCGACACCGGATTCACGTTCACCGCTCAGGATGCCCAGCAGTCGCCGGGATACTGGTCACTGATCAATGCCCTTGGCGGGGTGCATGCCGTACAGCTTGACTCGACGCGCCCCATGCTTGAAGGGCTGGCTGCCGGGCGTTATGTGATCGGCTATAACCTGATCGGCTCCTACGCCTTTCAGGCCGCGCGGGACAATCCGGCACTGACGGTGGTGGTTCCCGAGGATTATGCCCTAGTGCTGCAGCGGCTGGCCTTCATACCGCGCTCTGCGCGACATCCAAACGCGGCGCGCCACTTTCTGGCCTTTTACACCAGTGAGGCCGGACAGCAGGTAGTGGCTACCCAGGCCATGCTGGGTGCCCTCCACCCGGCAACACGTGGCCCCGGGTCGGCCAGTGCCCTCAAGATGGGATTTGGCGGCAGTTTGCGCCCCATTCATTTAAGCCCCGGCCTGATGGCACTGGTGGACCCCCTCAAGCGTCAAAGCGTACTGAGCCGCTGGCAGCGCGAATTCACCCGCAACACGCCACCCCCGGATGACAGCATCCGCTGACCAGGGCATGCTTGCCCGCCGAAGATGCAAGGAGACTACCGCGATGGGAAATGTTCGCGCTGATCAGCTGCTGGTCAGCCAGGGGCTGGCACGCTCCCGCACACGGGCGCAACGATTGATCAGGCATGGCCGGGTACACATCGAGCGCCAGGGACGGCAGATCCTGCTGACGCGCCCGGGCGAAAAGTGCCCCGAAGGCAGCAGGTTCATCGTCACTCCGGACCCGGAAGATACTTACGTATCTCGGGCAGGTCTCAAGCTGGAGGCTCTGCTGACGCATACCGGTGTACCTCTGGAAGGGCTCGCCGTGCTCGATGTCGGCCAGTCCACGGGCGGCTTTACCGATTGCGCACTTGCCCACGGCGCCCGCCAGGTCATCGGAATCGATGTCGGCCACGAACAGCTTGACGATGAATTACGCAAGGATGCGCGGGTCATCTGCATCGAAGGCTGCAATGCCCGCACCCTGACGCTGGAAACGATTGCCGAATGGGCGCCTGAAGGGCCCGACGCTGTCGTGATGGATGTGTCCTTTATTTCCCAGACTCTGATTCTGCCGGCACTGGCGGCACTGATGCCTTCCGGGACGCCCCTGCTCTCGCTGGTCAAGCCACAGTTCGAGCTGAGCCCGGACGCGATCAACACCCGCGGCCTGGTCCGCTCGGCCGATGATTACGATACCGTTCGTACCCGGCTGGCCTCGTGCTGTGACACCGTGGGGCTCGACCTGCTGGCATGGATCGACAGCCCGATCACCGGTGGAGACGGCAATCGGGAGTTTCTGATGCATGCCCGTCGCCGCTGATCAGGGGGATGAAGGGTCAGGCGTTTGCCGTGTCTGCACGCAGGACGCCTGACCCTGCTGATTGTGGAGCCATACATCCATCTGCTGGAAGGCAATGCGAATACCGGCATCGCGGAACATGCGATCCACACACCGATTGATTTCATCAGTGACCGGCAGACGATCGCCGAGGTCACTGACATGTACCCGCACTTCAAAGTCAAAGGCATTGACGTTGTAGGCCATGCAGAACACCAATGGCTCCGGATCCCGCAACACACGTGCATTTTCCTGACACGCCTTTAAAAGCAGCGTGTGGACCTCATCGAGATTGGCCCCGTGTGCTACACCGAACTTCAGCACAACCCGCGTGATGTTATCCGACAGGGACCAGTTGATCAGCCGGTCCGTCACGAAGGTCTTGTTGGGAATGATGATTTCCTTGCGGTCAAAATCGGTCACGGTCGTGGCCCGGATCCGGATCCGGCTCACTGCGCCATGCAGTTCTCCCAGCGTAATGGTGTCGCCGATACGGATCGGGCGTTCAAACAGGATAATCAGGCCTGAAATGAAGTTGGCGAAGATTTCCTGAAGACCAAACCCCAGCCCGACACCCAGCGCCGCTACCAGCCACTGCAGCTTGGCCCAGGCGACACCCAGCGTACTCAGCGCATAGACGATCCCGCTGACCACGATGACATAAGACAACAGCGAGGTTACCGCATAGGCCGTGCCGGGCTTGAGTGACATCCGCGACAGCACCATGACTTCCAGCAAGCCGGGCAGGTTCCGCGCCATAACGCTCATCAGACCGAACGTTGCCAGAGCAATGAGCACATTGGCCAGCGATACCTGGGTCATCTCACCATCGGCGGCACTGGCCGCATGAATGGTCCAGACCGTGACCGTATCAAGATATGACAATACCGCCAGCAGATCGGCCCAGATAACGTAAAGCAGCGCACTGAACGACAGGATCAGGATCAGCTTGGACAGGCGCAGCGACTGCTGATTGACCTGCTCCATGTCCAACGGCGGCTCTTCGATGGTATCAAGCCCGCCCCCTTCTGCGCCCTCCTGGACCTGTGCCCGGCGACGCGCCACTGCACGGCGATAGGCAAGCCGACGCGCGGCAACGGCCAGCCCTCTCACGACACTGGCTTCCACGACGATCCAGAGGGCAAAGATATACAGCGTATTGATGAAGCGGCCGGTGAGCCGCAGCGCGGTATATTCGTAACCCAGACATACCAGCACACCCAGTATCAGCGGCACCATGGCCAGCACCAGCCCCAGCAGGAGCCGAAACAGCCGCACACCGATGTAGGGCGTATGTGCCAGTACCACCCGCACAAGAAAGACACTCATGGCGACCAGGCCAATCAGCAACAGCAACAGCCCGGCCGGATGGTCGGCCAGCTGGCTGTCTGCGTTTTCGGCGAGAGCGGTAATCATCAGGACAGGGATCATCGCCATGCCCAGCCACAGGAACAGGCTGCGCAAGCGGGCAACATAGCCCGGCGCCCAGTGAAAATGGCGCTCGGCTACGCCGTCACGCACCAGTAGGCGACGCATGAGGGCAAACACGCCCCAGGCCATTGACAGACGAAGCAGCCCTTTTCCCAGAGACAATGAAAACCCTTCTCCGCCATAGTGGAGCAGCCCCCCCAGAGCACCCAGCAGCAACGGGCCAGTGGAAGACAGAATCCAGTTCAACAAAATCGCCTTTGGCGTATGCAGCTGGCTATCCCGCTTGAGTCGTCCGACTTCATCATGCAGCATCAAAAGCCGTTTCTTGATGCGACGTCGGAAAAAGGCCACCAGCCCGGCAAGCCCCAGCGGTAGCAACATGACCAGGGCCCGCAGAGAAGGCACCTGCCACAGGCTGGCTACCGCATTCCCCCAGGAAGGGTCGTTCAGATCCCGCCACAACGATGACGGCAGTGCGCGCAGCCAGCCAACACCCAGGGGCTGCCCATTGGCCGCCCAGAACAGCTGTTCCTGAATGGTGTGATTGACACTGTCACTGATCGAGACCAGCTGCTGCTGATTGAGCTGTAAATCAATTGCCCTGCCCAACAGATTACCGTACTCGCGGTCGAGCTGATCCAGAAGGTCTCGCCGTGCTGCATAAAGCTGCATAAGACTGCTGCGCACCTGGTCGGAAACCTCGGCGACATTGGCCTCTTTCATTTGCTGACTCAGAAAGGTGTCGGGACTGGCCAGTGCGTCACGGGTCTGAGACAGATCAAACTGCTCGAGGCGCACCTGCCCGATTTCTTCCTTCAAGCCGCGATCCATTTTGACATCAGCAAGATCATCACGCTGCTGACGCAGGATGCGCGATAGCAACAGACTGCCTTTCACGGCATCAATCTGCTCACGCAAGGTGCGCTGCACCTGACGCACGTTATCAAGCTCCGTACTGGCTGAAATACTTTCACGGATCAGCGTATTGACGCGGTCCGTGGTATCCAGCAGCTTTCGGCTTAACGCCCGATTGCGATCGAGCGCCTGCTCGATCAGCGGTGAATCAAGGGTGGCTTCACCATCGGTTCGGGTGGCATCGGCAATTGCCTTTTCAGACTGATCACGGCGCTTTTGATTGATCAGGGACTGCAACACCAGAAGGTTGTTGTTTTCCTGATCGATCTGACGATCCAGCAATTCGCGATGCGCCAGTGCCACATCGCGCAGGGCGGTATTGTTTTCAAGCTGGCGCCGATTGTAGTCAATACGCTGATTCAGCAATGCCTTGCGTACCATCAGAGACTGCCGCATGACATCGGACAGGGGCTGGCCGCTCTCGTCTTCATTGCTGCCAAGGGTGGACTCGATCGCCTGCAGATCGTTTTGAGCATTACTGATCACCGACTGCGCGCGCTCAGGCAGTGTCTGGGCGTTGATCAGTGCCCGGTTGGTATCAGCCATGGTGGATTGACGCTGCTTGAGCAACTCGATGGATTTACCGGCCCGATCCACCAGTTCGCTCAGACTTTTTGTCTGCAGGGCATCGGTATCGGCACTGGCCGACTCATTGAGCGATCGAAGCGCCTCGCGGTAACGACGCTGGCGGGACGCTGCATGGTTGATCCTGTCATCAAGATCTTCCAACTGAGCGCGCAATGATGTTAATGCTGTCCGGTCATCAAGCGTCGCCTCCAGGGTTGCCAGCTCCCGCTTGTCATCGGCATTCGAAGACGCAGTGGAGGACAGGCGGGCAATCTGCTGCTCCAGAGTCGCTGCCTCCGGAATCGACGTATCCTGTGCCAGTGCCGCATCGCTTGCGATCCAAAGGCATGCCATCACCACCAGCGCCTTCAAGACGCCACACCATCCCTGCCCTGTCATTGTTTGCCTGCCATCCGTTGTTCATGCCCTGTGCGGCGCCATCATAATCCCCCCGGCGGCGGGTAAAAAGCGTGTCCCGATGAATGTGACACTTTCTCAACCGGCTTAAACGCTGATTAACAGCTCGAACACTTTTATTATCCGGATAGTGCCTTGTGTGGGGGAGCGATATACTGCGCCCACTTTTTGAGGCTGGCGCCGTATCCGTGCGGCCTTTCAATGTTCCTTCGCCTCGTACAGGTATCCATATGGCTCGCTTGATTCGCTGTTTGCTGCACTGGCCGTTACTGGCTCTTCCCCTGATTCCTGCATTGGTTCACGCAGCCGACCTCGGCGAATCGTCTACCTCGGATAATGAAAAAACACGGCAGGTGGCTGACCAGTCACAGCGGCGCACTGCCTTTGAACGTCACGCCGAAGCCAATCCGCTGGCGATTACAGTCTATCGGCGCAACTACCTGCTGCCGATGACGTACAACTTTAATCCCGATGAAGGCAATTTCCGGTACATCAGCGGAGAACCGGTCGATAACCGCGAAGTGCAGTTCCAGCTCAGCTTCAAGATCAAGCTGCTGGATGATGTCTGGAACGACAACGGAGATCTTTTCTTTGGCTATACCCAGCGCTCCTGGTGGCAGGCATATAACTCGGATGCCTCGGCCCCCTTCAGGGAAACCAATTATGAGCCGGAGGTGTTTGCGAGTTTTGACAACAGCCTGTCGCTACTGGGCTGGACCAACACCATTAACCGCCTGGGGGCAGTGCATCAGTCCAACGGCCGCTCGGATCCTCTTTCTCGCAGCTGGAATCGCCTGTATGCAGAAAGCATCTTCCAGAATGGCAACTGGTGGCTGAGCGTCAGACCATGGTGGCGCATTCCGGAAAGTGACAGTGATGATGACAACCCGGATATCGAAAATTATCTGGGCTATGGCGACATCATGCTGGGGTATGCTCGCAATAACCAGGAGTTGACCTGGTCCATCAAGGGCAATCCGGGCAAGGGCCACTATGGCAACCAGATCGACTATTCGTTTCCGCTCCACGACAAGCTTCGGGGGTTCGTCCAGTACTATAACGGCTATGGCGAAAGCCTGATCGATTATGATCATTACACGCGCCGCCTCGGCGTAGGCCTGAGCTTCAATGCCTTTTCGGCCGGCCTTCCCAGCGCACCGGACCATGCCCCTCTTCCAGTGGCAGCAGCCAACGGCAGTGATGCGCCGGATCCGTCGGAAACAGTCCGCATCCGCCGCACGCTGGAATCAAACATCGAAAACAACCCGCTGGCCATCTCGGCGTATCGCCGCAATTACATCCTGCCGGTGACCTACAACACGCGCCCCAATACCCGCTTTTTCGACCAGATCGGAGATGGTTCGAACGTCGACAATGCGGAAATCAAGTTTCAGTTGAGCCTCAAGGTCAAGGTCTGGGATGACCTGTTTGGCAGTAATGGGGATATCTATTTTGCCTATACGCAACGCTCATGGTGGCAGGCCTACAACGATGATGCCTCGGCCCCATTCCGTGAAACGAATTACGAGCCGGAAATCTTTGCAAGCTTTGATAACAGCCTGACCCTGCTGGGCTGGACCAACACACTGAACCGCATCGGGTTTGCCCACGAATCCAATGGTCGCTCGGACCCTCTTTCCCGTAGCTGGAATCGCATTTATGCCGATACCACCTTCCAGCGTGGCAACTGGTGGCTGACCGTCACACCGCACTGGCGCATTCCTGAAGGCGACCGGCAGGACAATAACCCCGACCTTGAAAACTATATCGGCTACACCGACATGATGCTGGGTTATGCACGCCATGGTCAGGAAATCACGTGGACGGCCAAGGGCAATACCGGCAAGGGCAATTACGGCAATCAAATCGACTATTCCTTCCCGCTGCACAACAAGTTGCGTGGCTTCATTCAGCTCTATGAAGGCTATGGTGAAAGCCTGATCGACTACGATCATTACAGCCGCCGCATCGGTCTTGGCTTCAGTTTCAACGCGTTTCAGGCCGGGATGCCCGGTTATATTGAAGACTAACCGATTACTGCTATGCTGGAGTTGAACACCCTAAATCACCGGAGGACGCTACATGGCCATGCAGCCTATTGAACCGCAGGATCAAGCTCGTAATGTGAGCAAGGAACAGCTTTATGATGATCTTCGCCAGCTTTCAAGCACCGTTGAAGAACTGATGCAGGCTACCGCGGATGATTCTCGAGAGAATGTTTCTCGCGTACGCGAGCAGGCTGAACAGCGCCTGGCAGCAGTCAAGAGTCGTCTGAGTGAAAAAGGCGAATACGTACGGGAACAGGCGCTCGAGAAATTCGACTGCGCTGATAACTATGTCCATGAAAATCCGTGGGCCAGCGTCGGTCTTGCTGCAGGCGCCGGTGTGGTTCTCGGGTTGCTGCTCGGACGTCGCTGATGCCACAGAATGACGGACCTTTCGAGCGCCTTTTCGGCGCATCGCGTAACGTCATAAGCTCGATGATCAACGCAGGCGAAACTCGCCTGCGTCTTTTCGTTGTAGAGCTTGAGGAAGAACGTTCACGCCTGATGCTGATGCTCATTCTGGCGGGCATCGCCATGCTGCTGATCGCATTCGGCATCGGTATGCTGATGCTGCTGATTGTGGTCATGTTCTGGGAAGATCACAGACTGATGGCCATGGGCATAGCCTCCGGCATTCTGATCGCTCTGGGCCTTCTACTGGCATGGCGCGTTCGAGCCATCGCACGACGCCCAAGCCTGCTGAAATCGACGCTGAGTCAGTTCAGCGAAGACCGACAGCATCTGGAGCAGCATCGTGAAACTTCGTGAGCTGGAAATTCGCCGTGCCCAACTGGAACACCAGGTCATCCAGGACCGGCTTGATATAAGCCACAGTGCACGGGACTGGCTGGAAGCGACAGCCCCGATGGACAGGGGATGGCAGAAGATAGCCCGCTACAAGGGTGTACTACTGACAGGGGCAAGCCTTGCGACTGCATGGCGGGCCCGACGCAACAGGCGTCATGAGCGAAAGGGTATCGCAAGGCATCTGCGCAAGGGTATTCTGGCTTACACCATGTTCAAGCGCGTCAAGGGGTTGCTGTCCCGCTAGGCGGGGCGCGCCTCTTTCAGGCCATGCGCCCGCCCCCTTATAAAGCCCGTCCGCAGGCGACACCACTGGCCCATGCCCACTGGAAGTTGTGACCTCCCAGCTGTCCGGTGACGTCCAGCACCTCACCTATGAAATAAAGCCCCGGCTGATTGACCGCTTCGAATGTCTTTGAGGATACCTCACGGGTATCCACACCGCCCAGCGTTACCTCTGCAGTACGCCACCCTTCCGTGCCCGACGGTTTGAGGTACATGGCCGAGAGGTGCTGACTGATCTGCAGGCACTGCGCATTGGAAAGGGCTGCCAGAGTGCCTCCCATGTCATACCAGTCACTGAACGCTGCTGCCAGCCGATGAGGCAAGAATGCCTTCAACCAGGTCTGAAGCTGCCGGCGAGGTGTCTCTGCTCGCGCCTGCTTTAGCAGCTCAAGAACATCCTGACCGGCAAACCAGTCGATGACAATGTCCTCTCCCTCACGCCAGTGCGTGGACAGCTTCAGCATGGAGGGACCGGAAAGCCCACGGTGAGTCATCAGCACCGGTTCCCGATAGCAGCCGTCACCACAACGAGCCTCAACAGGCACGGCCAATCCGGACAAGCCAGAGAAGCGCGTTTTCCACTCACCACTGAAAGTGAAGGGTACCAGGGCAGCCCGCACCGGCAGTACATTAACGCCAAACTGGCGCGCCAGGTCGTATCCAAATCCGGTCGCCCCCATCGTCGGGATCGACAAGCCGCCGGTTGCCACGACGACAGCATCAGCCTCGATGCTTCCGCGAGACGTTTCCAGCCGATAGCCGCCCTGCTCCCGAGCCATTACCGAGGCAATGGTGGTCGAGAGCGACAGGGTCACCCCTGCCCACTCACACTCGGTCAGTAACATGTTGGCAATATCCCTGCTCGACTCCTCGCAAAAAAGCTGACCAGGCTCTTTCTCGACATACGAAATACCATGGCGCTCTACCAGCTCCAGAAAGTCGCGTGGCGTATAGCGTTTCAAGGCCGAAATACAGAAATAGGGGTTGTCGGAAAAGAAATCTGCCGGCGTCGAATTCAGGTTGGTGAAATTACATCGACCGCCCCCGGACATCAGGATTTTTTTGGCCGCCTTGTTTGCATGGTCAAGCAGCTGCACATGATGCCCACGATAGGCCGCCGCCGCCGCACACATCAGCCCGGCCGCACCTGCGCCAATCACTATAATGTCGCGCGCTTCTGTCATGTCGTTATCGCTTTAACCATCACTGCCCGGCCTCATTACTTGAAAAAATACCGTCCTGATACAGCAGCGCCGCATCGTGTGCGGCGCTGCAACCTGCTTATCCGTTTATTTCTTCGGATCAGGCGGCGTCTCGACATGGCCACCAAACTGCTTGCGCATCGCTGACAACAGCTTTTCACCATACGTATTGTCGCTACGGGAACGGAACCGCGTGAATAGCGCCGCAGACAGCACATTGGCTGGTACTGCTTCCTCGATGGCCGCCTCGATGGTCCAGCGCCCTTCACCTGAATCGTTGACCTTGCCGCTATACCCTTCAAGGTCATTATCTTCGGCCAGCGCAATGGAGGTCAGATCCAGCAACCAGGATGAAATCACGCTGCCACGACGCCACAGCTCGGCAACATCCGCCAGCTCGATGTCGTAGCGCATGTTCTCGGGCAGCTCTTCCTTGTTACGGTTCTTCAGGATATCAAACCCTTCGGCAAACGCCTGCATCATGCCGTATTCAATGCCGTTGTGTACCATTTTGACGAAATGGCCCGAGCCATTCGGCCCGCAATACATATAGCCCTGCTCAACACGCGGATCGCGCGTGGCACGAGATGGGGTCTTGTCGATATCCCCCTTGCCAGGAGCCAGCGTTTCAAAGATCGGATCCAGCTTTTCAACGACCGGTTGTTCACCACCGATCATCAGGCAATAACCACGTTCTCGTCCCCATACGCCACCGGACACACCCACATCTACATAGTGGATACCCTGCTCGGCCAGTTTTTCGGCGCGACGCACATCATCCTTGAAGTTTGCATTGCCGCCGTCGATCAGGGTGTCATCGCTGCCAAGCTTGCCTCGCAGCGTCTCGACCGTCTGTTCCGTAATATCGCCGGCCGGCAGCATCAGCCAGATGACACGGGGCGCAGGCAACGCATCAATCAGCTCATCCAGAGATCCAACCCCCTGCGCACCTTCGTCAGACAATGTACTGACCGCCTCGGCACTGGCATCAAAGACGACACACTCATGGTCGGCATCCATCAAGCGACGGGCAATGTTTGCCCCCATTCGACCCAGCCCGATAATCCCTATTTTCACGAAAACGCTCCTTGCTTGCACAGCATGCATAATGGCTCAGACCAGAGGGCCCGGTAATCTGGGAAGGATTCTAGCAAAAAGAGCGAAATACCGGCTAATACCGAAGCAACTTTCTTTTACAGCAAAAAGGCAGGGATACTTTGAAAATGTAACTTTGAAAAATCTTAAGGTAACCAAATGAAATCACTTGAGCACAGCTTCAGTCGTCTTACTGCTTCATCCTCGACCCAAGTCAATCGTGACACAAGACAGTGATGAGAGGGACCGTACCATGGCAACACCATCCAGGGAGACATTTGTAGCGCTGGACTGGCTGCGCTTCGCACTGGCCATCTATCTGGTAATGTTTCATACGCTGAAAAATTATCCGGAAGTACAGGCGCTTCCCATGGTACATAGCCTGTTAAGCCTCGGCTTTTTCTCGACCAGTACATTTTTCGTGCTGTCGGGCTTTCTATTGACGCACGTATACCTGGGGCCGGGGCGACGCGCCGAGATCAATAAAAAGAGCTTTTTCATTAAACGGTTAAGCTCTCTCTACCCGATCCATATACTGGCCCTGCTGCTGGCCATCCCCCTGGCGCTCACAGCCTCGGGCTCGATGGGCACAGTGATGGTAGACCACAATGTCAACGGCTGGCACATGAATGCGCCCGAGACGCAGGCCTACGCCCTTGATGCAACAGGGTGGTTGGTCAACCTGGGGCTCAATCTCTCGCTGCTACAGGCATGGAATCCGCTATATACCGTCTTCAATCAGCCGGCATGGTCACTTTCCGCCCTGCTGTTCTTTTATATTACCTTTCCCTATCTGGCACCCAGGCTGCGCGCTACATATCGGCCGGCTCTGCTGCTGACCGTACTGTGCCTACTCTATCTGACCCCCTCGCTGTACATGTTTTTCAGCGACACCGTCACCCCCATCGCCCACGGCATGATGCATCGCAATCCGCTGCTGCGGCTGCCGGAATTTCTTGCAGGTATCGTGCTGTACCGGGTGTATGATCTGAAGCCCGCATGGCTGGCTGCCCTCACCGGACATACCGGCAAATGGTGGTCAATCGGATTCATCCTGCTGTGCCTTTGGGCCACGGCCATGCTGTACCAGTTCGTCGGCGGCCAGTGGTATTACCTGGTTCATAATGGCCTGTTACTGCCGGCTCAACTGCTGCTGGTCATGCTCTGTGCGCGCAGTCGACTTGACCCTCGCACATGGAGCGCAGGCGTTGCTGCCCGCCTGGGCATCGCCTCGCTGTCGATCTTTGCACTGCATATTCCGCTGTCCATGATGGCATCAAAAATTGAAAAGGCGAGCTACGCCCTGTTCGACATCATTACAACGGATGCCACTCTCGGCATGCTGCCCCATCTGGCAACTCAGGAAGAAAGAAGCCTATGGGTATACCCGATCTATCTGGCAGTGGTGATCGTAGCAAGCGCCCTGTTTCAGACGCGCCTGGTCAATCGAATGCGAGACAGGCTGCGTGCACGGTTCCTCAAACCAAAACGCGGTACCAGAACCACCTACTCCTCACAAGCCTGAAGTACACCCTCTGCCCCCGGCATCTGCCGGGGGCAGAGGGTTATCAACCCCGTGAATACTTCCACATCAATGCCAGCGCAACCTTTCAGGCAGACAGTCGTATTTCCGGACGCGTAACGAGCAACGTATCGACCGTCGTTCTCCCCACTCCGCCCCCCTGTCAAGTCGTCTATGCTTTGGAAACATTTACTCATCCGTCAAAGGATATGACGCATGACCGCACCTGCTCCTGATGTTCGACGTACCCTGCTGGCCGCCATACTACTGGGCATCGGTTTCATGGCGGCCATTGATGAAATCATCTTCCACCAGTTACTGGTCTGGCATCACTTCGTGGAAAGCGACAGCACCGTTGCAGCCATCATTTCGGATGGCGTGCTGCATACCATGGAGCTGGTATTGCTTGTAACCGGGGCGGCGATGATGCTCAGACTTCACGAAACCCACCATCATGCGCCTGGCTATCGTGGCCCGGGATTTCTGCTTGGCATGGGCGGCTTTCAGGTATTCGATGGCATTGTGGATCACAAGCTGCTGGGGCTGCATCAGGTACGCTACGTCGACAACCTGATTGTGTACGACCTGGCCTGGAACGGCGCAGGTATCGCCCTTCTGGCCGTCGGTTATGTGCTGCTTCAGCGAGCCCGGCGCGGGCAGGCCAGCACTCAGCTGTCATGATGGCACTGAGGTTGCTCACTGCGCTGGTGGGGTGCGCGTATGTGCTCGGTGTATGGCAACAAAAGCAGCGCGGACAGTCCTGGCCCGGTTATCGCACGGCCCTGTTCATTTCAGGCATTGTTCTGATCGAACTGGGCCTGTCGCCCATCGTGATGCATCTGGCTCACCATGATCTGCGGGCCCACATGATCCAGCATTTGATGATCGGCATGTATGCGCCTGTCGCGCTGGTGTTCGCCTGCCCCATGACATTGTTGCTCAAGACCCTGCCGACACGGGGCGCCCGAGGGCTCGTCGCCTTGCTTGGCCACCCTGCCGTCCGACTCTGGAGTCACCCGATAACCAGTGTAATATTCAATATCGGCGGTATGGCCATGCTGTACCTCACCGGCCTGTACGTGGCCCAGCTTCACTCACCGGCACTGGCACTTCTGGTTCATTTTCATTTTATGGCCGCCGGCTGCCTGTTTACCTGGGCCGTGGCCGGGCCGGACCCGGCACCCTATCGTCCCGCCCTTCCTGCTCGACTGATCGTTCTTGTCATCGCCATGGCATGCCATGCCGTACTGGGAAAATGGATGTACTTCATTCAGGCCCCGGCCATGCCAGGCGCCACGGTACAGGACATCACCCAGGCCGCCCAGTGGATGTTCTACGGCGGAGAACTGGCCGAAGCGATACTGGTGTTTGTACTGGTACGCCAGTGGCTGGCCCGCGAACGCCCTCCTCATACTACCCCGCGGGCCCTGTGGACAGGACCATGACGGCGAACCAAACGCCACCGGCTCGTTGAAAGGAGATCCTGTACCTCAACGGCGATTGAAACCCTCTGGCCTGACACGAAAAAACCAGCCATAAAAGGCTGGTTTTCATTAACTCTCAACAATACAGAAATATTGTCCTGAACACACTGCGAAGCCTGATATCGCCCCGGTAAACGGGGCGGACCTCAGCTTGGCAGGTACTCACGGCTCCAGCTTTCCGATACAACGCCGTCTTCAATCAAGCGGTCGATGTCATCAGCTGAGTGGCCGAGCTCCTCAAGGACACTTCGGGTCGACGCTCCGTACTTTTCAGAAGGCACCATGGGATAGATCCTTCCCCGCCTCGGGCGAATCGCATAGGGATCAAGCTGTGTAATCACATGCCCGCTGGGATGGTCCTCGTAGACAGAAAAGGAATAGCTGCCCCGATCGATGCCCGTGGCATGCTCATCTGCCGGATGGGCATTGTAGGAGCGAAGCGTTTCGAGGTTTTCACACACGGCCGCAGCGATATCGGCGGCCTGCAACCGCTCTACCCAGTCCAGGGCGCGCATGGTCACAAACCGGGGGGCCAGAAAAGCGGCGCGTTCGCTTGCCGGCACCTCGGCCAGCCCTTCCAGGCCCTCGACATTGGCGAACTTGTGCAGTTCCTGCTCATAGGCGCTGATCAGCAGGATGCCATCAGATGCTGAATAGAAACGTGACAGATCATCGTAGCCATTGACTTCCCGCCCTGCCGGCTCATCAAAGAGCCCGCGACGCTCATAGTCGTAACAGAATGGCATCTGAGCCAGACCGCTCAGGGCGGACAGCGAGGTCTTCACCCGATCCACCCTGCCGGTCTTGAGCTTTTGATACAGCGCTGTCGCTATACCGAGCGAAGCGCCGAAACCACACATGACATCAATGGTGCCAACGTGAGCGTGCTCTTCAGGCGTGTCCATGCTGCCGCCAAAGCGCAGCATGATGCCGGTGGTCGCCTGCACCAGATCGTCGTAACCGAGGTAATTGGTCCGTGGGCCGGGCAGTACACCGCTGAAACAGTCCAGTTGACAGAAAATGGCCTGGGGATTCAAACGCTTCATGCCTTCTTCGGTCAATCCCATGCGGCTCACCTGCTTGTCGGTGGCATTCCAGACCACCACATCGCTCTGGCGGATGAGCTCCTCGAGAATCTCGCGTCCTCGTGGCTGCGTGACATCGGTCAGCACGGATCGCTTGGAGCGCATGTGAGACAAACCGAAGATGACCGTGTTCCAGCAGTCATAAAAGGGCTTGGCTGGATCGATCTTGATGATTTCCGCTCCGAAGCGAGCCAGATAAGCCACGGAATGCGGCCCGGCGATCACGTTGCACAGATCAAGAACCCGAACCCCCTCAAGCCAGCCATCGCGAGCATTCTTGGCACGCACCCTTGGCAGTTTGGTCTCGATCCGAAGCAGAGCGTTCAACGCTTCCTGATAGTTGACCCAGCGGCGTGGTGCAGGCGACAGCATCTCCGCACCGCTGCCCTGCAACCACACCATGGGGCCAGGCTGGGTCATGACGCCGAATTCCGGGTCGTCCACCTCGACCATCAGGCCGGACGTTTCGGCATGGTCATCGTGGATCCACTCCTGCAACCAGCGCTGCGGAGCACCGGGAAACTTGCCGCGGCCAAAGATCTTTTCCCACTCCTTGGACGTTCGGGTAATGAAGACCTCTTTCATCCGGGCGGCGATATGATCGGCCCAATGCTTGGGCAGAGGGTAGACCCCCAGTGACATGTCGGATGCCCATTCGCTGACCGGACGATAGGTATCCGGTTCCTCGTTCATGCCCTCGGCAACCAGTTCATCATAGATACCCAGTACCTTCAGACAACGCTTGGCATGCTGATTGTGGCTTGGACAGACCACATAGAACATGCGCCCATCCTTGCACTTGTAGCTGCGATAAAAGGGGTCCAGCAGCTCCTGAAGCTCATCGTAGCTGAGGTTCATGGGCAGACCTTCGATGCGCCGGCGCTCGATCTCCTTCTCGCGCTGCGTCTTGTAGCGCTCCGGCAGGCCGTCGATCCTGATCGAGTTGTAGGTCAGGCCCTCCATAAGGGCGCAGACCAGCGGCACTTCGATTTCATCCCCCAGCCCCGTGCGTTCACGCGCCTGTAGCGCCAGTACCACCGAAGACGCCGCCAGCATGGTGCCGTAGGCAGAACCCAGCGGCAGCGGTGAAAATGACGGATTGATTCCCATCAGTACCCGGTTGAGCCCCATATCCGTGAAAACGCCGGAATTGGCCGCAATGACGCTTTCGAAGGCATGCCAGTCACGGCGCAGCTCATCATTGGAGGCAAAGCCGGGAATCGACAGGGTGATCAGCTCCGGGCGCTCCTCACGCAAGGCCGTGAAGTCGATGCCGAGACGCGCCATCACGCCGGGACGAAAACTCTCGATGACAATATCGGCTTCCTCGATCAACGCCAGAGCCTGCTCACGGCCCTCCTGTTGCTTGAGGTCGATGGACACGATCAGCTTGTTGCGATTGAGCGTCGCATTGGCAGGTGATGTCCAAAGCGGTCCCTTTGGGGGATCGACGTGGACGACCGTAGCACCCAGATCTGCCAGGATCATCGCCACCGCGGGGCCAGCAATGAACTGACCAAAGTCGATAACCTTGACATCTTTCAATGGCAGGTTTGAATGGGGATTTAATGCCATTATGAGTTTCCTTATCACGCCGATATGTTACTTGTTTGGAACATCAGGAGGCCTTACGGCCTCCTGACAGGATCAATTACTTGCGTTGATCGTCAATGACCAGATGAGGCTCCAGGACCTTCTTGGCGAAGTCCTGACGCAACCAGCGGATAAGCGACCAGGTCAGAATACCCAGCACCGGGATCATGGGCAGGGCCACCACGATGGTTGACGTCTGGACGGCCTTGAGACCACCCAGCTGAATCAGGGCTACCCCGACACCCGCAATCAGGAAGGCCCAGGTCAGGCGAATGGAGCGCCTGGGCTCCTGATAGCCGGATAGTTTACGAGACGTGACCGACGCCAGAACGTAGGCGGAGCTGTCCAGGGTAGTTGCCAGGAAGATGAAACAAAGCAGGATGAATAGCCCCGTGACCACCTGCGAGAAGGGCAGCGTATTGAGAATGGCCTCTACGGCTGCCGGTATACCGCCTTCATCGAGGATGCCTGCCACATTCAGGGCCCCACTGATCTGCAGTTCGAGCGCATAACCGCCCCAGATGGCGAAGAAGACCCAGCAACCCAGCGCACCGAATACCATTTCCGCAATGATGAGCTCACGTATGGTACGTCCTCGAGAGATACGAGCCACAAACAGACCCATCATGGGGGCGTAGGCAATCCACCAGGCCCAATAAAAGACCGTCCAGTCCTTCCAGAAGGTTGAACCGCCAACCGGATCGGTCCAGAGGCTCATTTCCACGAAGTGAGAGGTCATCTTGCCAAGACTGTTCACCCACCCTTCAATCATGAACAGCGAATCCCCGACGATGAAGGTGAATGCGAGCAGAAAGATGGCCAGCCAGACATTGATATCGGACAGGATACGAATGCCCTTCGCCAGCCCGAACCAGACACTGGCAGAGAAAATGGCGGTCCAGACCAGCAACACGCCGACATCGAGCATGAATGACGGTTCGACACCAAACAGCCCGCTGACCAGTCGAGACACCAGCGGTACCGCAAGACCCAGTGACGTACCTACACCACCGACGATACCGAACACGACAACTGCATCAAGAATCGATCCGATCCATCCATCGGAATGACGACCCAGAACGCCTCGGGAGGCCACGGACAGCCGGACGCCGGGGCGATTGTGGACATACATCGAATAGGCAATGGGAATGGCAGGCAGGCAATAAAATGCCCAGGGCGTGAATCCCCAGTGGAACTGACCGTAGGTAAGGGCCCATTCAGCCGCAGCATTACTTGAGGGCTCTATGTCAAAGGGCGGGCTTGTAAAGTAGTAAATGGGCTCGACCCATGCCCAGTTGACGATCGCAATACCGATGCCACCGGCAAAGATCATCGCCACCCAGCTGAAATACGAAAACTCAGGCGTGTCATCCGGCCCACCCAGACGCACATTGCCATACCGGCTGAACGCCAGCCCGACAAGAAATAGAACGACACTCAGCCCGGCGATCATGTAAAGCCAGCCGAATTTTCCGGTAGCAAATGCGAAGGCCGTATTGACCAGAGCAGTCCCCGATTCCGGGAACATGATCAGCGGGACTACCAGCCCCACAATAACCAGGACAGAGGGTATAAAGACCCTCAAGTCGAGGCTGTCATCCGATGTTGTTGGTGTGCTCATTGGGTAACCCTATTAGTTATTGAACTTTTTCTTTCAGGTTTAAGCGGTGGAAACTACAAGCGCCTTTATCTAGCGATGGCGAAAAACCGGCGCGCGCTTCTTGACGAAAGCGCTCATGCCCTCCTTCTGCCCCTCGGTGGCGAACGCCGCCTGAAACAGCAGACGCTCCTGACGCAACCCCTCGGCAAGGGGCGTCTCGAAGGCCGCATTGACGGCTACCTTGGCCATCTTCACGGCCGGTGCGTTATAGCCGGCAATGGTATGGGCTGCCTCGAGCGCGTGTTGCATCAGCTCCTCTTTCGGTACCACCCGGGCAACCAGACCGATTTCCTTCGCTTCCCGGGCACCGATATTGCGACCGGTCAGTACCAGATCCATCGTCATCGCCTTGCCGATCGAACGGGCCAGGCGCTGCGAGCCGCCAATGCCAGGCAAGATGCCCAGCTTGATTTCCGGCTGACCGAACTGAGCGTCATCCGAGGCGATGATCAGGTCACACAACAAGGCGAGCTCACACCCGCCACCAAGCGCAAACCCGCCGACCGCGGCAATGATCGGCTTTGAAATCTGACGCACCTGATCCCAGGGCGAAAGAAAGTCATCCATGTAAAAGTCGGTGAAGGGCTTCTCGGCCATCTCCTCGATATCCGCACCGGCCGCGAAGGCTCTCGGACTGCCGGTGATCACGATTGCACCAATATCCGGATCAGCGTCCATATCACGCAGCACGGCAAGTGTTTCCTCGGCCAGTTGCCGATTGAGCGCATTCAGATTCCGTGGACGATTCAGGATGATGAGCCCGACCCGCTCGCGCCGCTCAACGATGATCATCTCCGGGCCGGTATCGGCCTGCGCATCAGAAGAAGGGGACTCGTCGGGTTTCGATTGTGGCTGGCGTTCCGCTGTCTTGTTCATCTTCCAACTCCCGTTTATTCCTGGTAACCCACTGATTTTTTTCAGGCAGCTCCCTGGCTCAGGCGCCCATCCGGCAGGGAGCAGACATGCCTGCTTCCATGTGAACGTGCACTGATTCTCCCTGACGCCCTCTTTCACCGACCTGAGGAATCACGCCAGATCAAAACAGGCACGCTACTCGGTCGGATCGAGCTGTCGCGCAGCGGATGACGCCTGAGCCGCTGCCCCGGCCGCCCCTCCATCTGAACGTCTGGCGCCAGATTCAGGGGATCCCGCGGGATAAAATGTTTGCCATGAGAGATCCACATCAGGCGCCTGGAACGCCGCGTCACGCTCTTCCGACGTCGTTGGCAGGTGATAGGAACGCTTGCGTGCCATCAGTTCAGCCAGAATGGCTTCTCGATGTTGTCCGAGCCCCGGTGCCCTTGAGGGAACGTGACGGTCGAAATCCTCGCGCCCGGTCATCTTGATGGGATTACCCGCTGTCCTGAAGGGCTTGCCGGCGCTACCCTCAACCTGAACGATCATGTTGCGCGCCTGCAGTTGCGGATGATCGAACAGCTTGTCGATGGTATTGATTGGTGAACAGGGCACCCCCTCCTCGTTGAGCAGATCCACCCAATGCTGCACGGGCTGCTCCAGCAGGATCTTCTCCATTTCAGCGACCAGTTCGGGGCGATTCCGGCATCGCAGGTCGTTACTGAGGAAGCGGGGATCAAGGGCAAGTCTGGCCGCCCCGATGGCATCGGCCATCAGGAGGAACAGGGTATCGTTGCCGGCGGCGATAACGAGCTTGCCATCCTTGGAGTTGAAGCTTTCGAAGGGCGCCAGGGAGGGGTGGCTATCACCGGTCCGGTTCGGGACTTTCCCCTCAACGTCATAGCGAGCCAATGCGGTCTCCATCAATGCTGCCTGGCAATCAAGCATGCCGATATCGATGCGAGTGCCCTGAGCATCCCTGGTTCGGCTATAAAGAGCTGCAACGATACCGACCGCAGCAAAGAGCGCCGCACTCAGATCGCCAAAGCTGGTTCCCACCCGTGAGGGCTCGCCGTCGGGCCATCCTGTCAGGCTCATGATGCCGCCCATGGCCTGCACAACCATGTCGTAACCGGGCAACTCGCTGAAGGGGCCGGTATGACCGAACCCGGAGATCGAAGAATAGATCAGATGTGGGTGCGTCCTGGCGAGGCGCTCAGGCCCGTACCCCAGGCGATCCATCACGCCGGGCCGAAAGTTTTCCACCAGTACATCGGACTCGTCCAGCAAACGTTCCAGCAGCTCACGATCGCGAGGCGACTTGATATCCAGAACGATGCTTTCCTTGTTCCGGTTGAAGCAGCTGAAATACGCGCTTTCGCCTTCGACGAACGGTCCGAATTCCCGTGTATCATCACCGGTTCCGATTCTTTCGACCTTGATGACACGGGCTCCGAGATCGGCCAGCACCATGGTGCAATAGGGCCCGGCAAGCACCCGGGAAAAGTCAAGCACGGTAATCCCGTCAAGTGGACCCTTCTTGAGCTCCGTTTGCGCTGAGGTGACCATCGGTGTTCTCCCCAATTCCTGTAGAATTTAGTGTGACGCCAGAATCCAGCCTGCTGCCTTCTCGGCGATCATCAACGTCGGCGAGTTGGTGTTACCGCTGGTGATGGTCGGCATGATGCTGGCATCTACAACACGCAGGCCGGAGACGCCCCTGACTCGAAGGTGAGAATCCACCACCGCCATGGGATCATCGTCACGCCCCATTTTGGCAGTACCTACCGGATGGAAGATGGTGGTACCGATGTCCCCGGCCAGCCGGGTAAGATCATCATCGCTTTGATACTGAACCCCTGGCTTGAACTCCTCGGGTTCATATTTGGCGAAGGCCGGCTGAGAGGCGATGTGGCGCGTGACGCGCAGCGAGTCGGCAGCCACCTGGCGATCCTCGGGCGTGCTCAGGTAATTGGGAGAGATGGCTGGTGGCTGACGAGGGTCGCGGCTCTTGATACGTACCGTGCCCCGGCTGGTCGGGTTGAGGTTGCACACACTCGCCGTGATGGCCGGGAAATCATGCAAGGGCTGTCCGAAGGCCTCGAGGCTCAGCGGCTGAACGTGATATTCGAGATTGGGTTGCTCGTAGTCCTTTGAACTTCGAGTAAAGATACATAGCTGGGACGGTGCCATACTCATCGGCCCGGAGCGTTTCAACGCGTATTCCAGCCCGATTTTTGCCTTGCCCATCAGCGAGTTGGCCATGGTGTTGAGTGTCTTGGCGCCCTTGACCTTGTAGATCGAACGAATCTGCAGGTGGTCCTGCAGGTTTTCGCCCACGCCGGGCAAATCCGATACCACAGGAATATCGTGCTCAGCGAGCAGCGATGCTGGTCCAATACCGGAGACCTGCAGCAGTTGTGGCGACCCAATGGCACCGGCGGAGAGCACTACCTCACGGCGGGCCGTTACCACGACCTCCTTCCCGTCACGCTCGACCGTGGCACCAGAACAGCGGGGCTCCCCTCCCTCGTCCGATTCAAAATCGAGCTTGAGCACCTGGGTCGAGTGCCAGACCGTCAGATTATTGCGCTGCGTAACCCCCCGCAGGAATGCCTTGGAGGCATTCCACCGCCAGCCAGAGCGCTGATTGACTTCAAAAGCGTCCACCCCTTCGTTATCACCGCGATTGAAATCGCGGGTACGGGGAACGCCAGCCTCTACCGCGGCAGTGGCGAAGTCCGCCAGCACCTGCCACTTCAGGCGTTGCCTTTCGATGCGCCACTCACCACCATGACCATGGAATTTATGGTGATCGGCATCGGCATCACCCCCGTCATCCAGACGATAATGATCTTCGTGCTTCATGAAGTCCGGCAGGCAGTTGTCCCAGCGCCATGCATCATCACCGGTCATCTCGGCCCAGCCATTATAGTCCCGGGCCTGGCCACGCAGATAAAGCATGCCATTGATGCTGGAACAGCCACCGAGGATCTTGCCCCGCGGGTAGATCAGCGAGCGGCCATTCAGGCCGGGATCAGGCTCGGTACGGAATCGCCAGTCGGTCCGCGGGTTATTGATGCAGTACAGGTAACCCACCGGAATGTGAATCCAGTGATAATTGTCACGACCGCCAGCCTCGATCAGCAGCACCCGATTCACCGGGTTCGCACTGAGTCGATTGGCGAGCAGGCAGCCGGCGGTACCGGCGCCCACCACGATATAATCGAAGGCATGAGTAGTGTTGGTCTGATCAGCCATGGCGTGCTCTCGCGGGGTATGCCGGCGCGCCTGCCCCAAAGGCGTTCGTCGCAGCCGGCATATCCGTCAGTCAGTGGAAGGAGGAATTATTTGGCCGTTGGCATGGCGAACTCGGCGCCCGCATCAATGGAATCCGACCAGCGCTGCATGATCGACTTCTGCTTGGTGTAGAAACGCACCCCTTCTTCGCCATAGGCATGGGTATCGCCGAACATCGAACGCTTCCAGCCACCGAAGCCGTGCCAGGCCATGGGAACCGGGATCGGCACGTTGATACCCACCATGCCGACCTGAATACGCCGACCGAATTCGCGAGCCACGCTGCCGCTCTCGGTAAAGCAGCTGACGCCGTTACCGAACTCATGATCGTTGATCAGCTGAATGGCGGTGGCCACGTCCGGCACACGCACACAGGCCAGTACCGGCCCGAAGATCTCTTCCTGGTAAATGGTCATCTCGGGCGTCACATGATCGAACAGGGTACCGCCCATCCAGAAGCCCTCGGCGCATCCTTCGCCGGTAGTGGCCGTATCGAAATCGCGACCATCGACGATCATCTCGGCGCCTTCGGCCACACCCTTCTCGATGTAACCGGTAATGCGCTGATGCGCCTGAGCAGTAACGATGGGGCCCATCTCGGCATCAAGTTCCAAGCCATTCTTGACCTTCAGATCACGCGCCCGCTCAGCCAGCCGCGGCACGATCTTGTCGGCCACGTCGCCCACCAGCACCGCTACGCTGATCGCCATGCAGCGCTCGCCAGCGGAGCCATAAGCGGCACCAATCAAGGCGTCGACGGCCTTGTCCAGGTTGGCATCCGGCATCACGACCATGTGGTTCTTGGCGCCACCCAATGCCTGGACGCGCTTGCCATTGCGCGCGCCGCGTTCGTAGATTGAATTGGCGATGGGCGTGGAACCGACGAAAGACAACGCCATGACGTCAGGATGATCGATCAACGCTTCCACTGAATCCTTGTCGCCCTGGACTACGTTGAAGACGCCATCCGGCAAACCGGCCTGCTTGAGCAGATCAGCGATCATCAGCGATGCGCTGGGATCCAGCGGGCTCGGCTTGAGTACAAAGCTGTTGCCGGCAGCGATTGCAACCGGAACCATCCACATGGGTACCATCACCGGGAAATTGAACGGCGTAATACCTGCAACGACGCCCAGAGGCTGACGAGTTGTCCAGTTATCGATCCCTCGGCTGACCTGCTCGGTGTAGTCACCCTTGAGCAATTGCGGAATACCACAGGAGAACTCGACGATATCAATGCCACGCGCCACTTCACCCTGGGCATCGGTAAACACCTTGCCATGCTCACGGGTGATGGCCTCGGCCAGCTCGTCCTTGTGTGTATTCAGCAGCTCGAGAAACTTGAACATTACTCGCGCCCGGCGAATCGCCGGCGTATCGGCCCAGGAAGGAAAGGCAGCCTTGGCAGCGGCCACGGCACTGTCCACGTCCGCGTCGGAGGCCAGAGCCACCCGACCGGTCACCTGGCCTGTAGCCGGGTTGGTGACGTCCTGATACCGATCGGATTCGCCTTTAGTCTTATAGCCATTGATATAATGCTCGATGCTCTCGGTCGTCATGTCTGCCTCTCGCTTCATGTTGCACTGCACACTGAATCGCCCGTGCTGCCGGGCCTGGTAGCCAACAACCTAACTCAAGGCCGTGTGGAATCAATTGAGAAAGCCAAAAACACGATATAAGATTTACTAATATCCTGTCGGTTGCCGCCGTCATCATTCCAGAGGAGATAGCCATGCATGATCTGAAGGCCCTGCGCGCGTTTGTGGCCGTGGCCCACCAGGGCAGCGTGTCTCGGGCTGCCGAAGCGCTGCACCTGACTCAGCCGGCGGTCAGCCTCAAACTCAAGCAGTTGCAGGAAACCCTGAACCTCACGCTGTTCCAGCGCCATGCCCAGGGCCTCACGCTGACGTCCGACGGTCACGCCCTGCTTCCCTCTGCGGAAGCAGCGCTGGCGTCACTGCAGGCCTTCAAGATCAGCGCTCAGTCAATGCATCACACGCTACGCGGACGACTGCGCATCGGCACCATCGTGGATCCGGAATTCATTCGTCTGGGTGCCCTGCTGCACCGACTGGTACAGCGAATCCCCCAGGTAGAAACGGAATTGCATCACGGCACCAGCGGTTTTGTGCTCGACTCATTGCTGCGACGCGAACTGGATGTCGGCTTTTATCTGGAATCACCGGGCCAGATGCCGAACACAGGGGAAGGAGCACCGGTGGTGGAGATGATCGAGCTGACGCATTTCGACTACAACGTCATCGCGCCGGCCGGCTGGTCAACACGCCTGACACGAACCGACTGGCCTTCCCTGGCCGCCCTGCCCTGGATCGTGACCCCGCCCCGTTCCGTTCATTACAGGCTACTGACGCAACGAATGCTGGCACACGGCCTCACGCCGAATCGCGTGGCTCAGGTCGATCAGGAACCCTGCATGATTGATCTGGTACGGGCAGGTGTCGGTCTGGCTCTGGCGCGTGATTCCAATGCCCTGCAGGAACGCCAGGAACGGGGCCTCGTCATTGCCAAGGGGATTAGCCTGCCCTGTGCACTGAGTTTCGTATGGCTCAAGGAGCGACGCGATGAGCCGGTTATCGCTGCCACACGCGGCGTGCTGGGCGATATCTGGTCATCGTGAGCAATGTCATGACGGGATCAAGCTGGTCAACAGGCCAGTTTTCCATATCAGCACCATTTGACGCATGAAAACAAAGAAGACGGGAGGTTTGGAAAGTGGCTTGCGAGATGCGCAGCCCATTGGAGAAAATTGATAGTGAGGGGAGAAGGATATGTATGGCCGGAAACGAAAAAACCAGCCGTAAAGGCTGGTTTTCAGATTCGTGGCGGAGGGGGAGGGATTCGAACCCTCGAAGCCTTGCGACTTACACACTTTCCAGGCGTGCTCCTTCGACCACTCGGACACCCCTCCGCATTGTTCGCCTGAAGCGACTCGCGTCGTTCAGAACGGCGCACATAATATCGCCCAAACTTTTAAATTGCAAGGATAAATCCTGTCACCCCGGCCAGCGCTCGACAAAATCCATCGGGTCAGGATCGTCTACCGGCTTGATCGGCCCTGCAGGGTGGCCGATATACAAGAATCCGACGATTACGTCGTGTTCCCGCACGCCCAGACCGCGTCGTACGACAGGATGAGCAGCCATCGGGCCGGTACGCCATATCGCACCCAGCCCCTGGGCATGCGCGGCGTACAGCATGGCATGGGCCGCGCATCCTGCGGAGATGACCTGCTCCTGGTCCGGGATTTTTGGCTGGCCAGGCTGCACACGGGCCACCACGACCACGATCAGCGGCGCGCGGAGCGCCTTGGCACGGGTTCCTTCCAGCCGCCGAGGGGTAGCGTCGGGGGTATCGTGCTGCTCTGCGTCGGCAAACAGATCACCCAGCCGGCCACAGGCGCCCTCTCCCTTGATTTCAATAAAGTGCCAGGGCCGTAACGCGCCGTGATCCGGCGCACGCAGGGCAGCGCAGTACAGGGTACGGCACTGGGATTCGGAAGGCTCCGGCCCTTCCAGGCGGGAAACGGAACGGCGCGCGGACAAAAGCGTCAGGGCATCCATGAAATACTCCGCAGGTTACGCTGGGTTTGTGATTATGCCGAGGCGGTGGCCGATCATTGCCGCATCGTCCGGAGACTTTCCGGAGCAGCCTTGTCGGGCGTGGCTCGCCATGGGCTGATATCAAGGCCACCACGACGCACGTAGCGCGCCATGACCATCAGTGATTCCGGGGCCGCATAGGTCATCAGATCCATGAACAGGCTTTCCACACAGTGCTCGTGAAAATCCTGCTTCTGCCGGTAGGAAATCAGGTAAGCCAGAAGCCCCTCATGATCGATACGCGGCCCACGGTAATCGATGACCACGCTTCCCCAGTCAGGCTGGCCGGTCACCGGGCAGTTTGACTTGAGCAGGTGCGAGTGCAGGGTTTCCTCGACGATATCGCCACGAGTATGCAGAAGCGATGGATCCGGCGTGTAGGTGGCCACGTCAATGTCCAGATCGTCCAGGCACTCACCGGGTAGCGGCGATGGCGCCAGGAGCACATCCTCCACCCCGAACAGGGCCACACTGACCTCGGCCCCTGCGGCGTGGGAAAGGTCACGCATCAGACAGTCGCGCACCTCGACCGAGCTGCCGAAGCGGGTCTGATTGAAGCTGTTGAGATAAAGCTTCCAGGACTTGGACTCGATCAGGCGTGGTGACGCTGCGGGCACATTGAAGCGCGCAATGGCAACTATCGGCTTGCCCCGCGCATTCAGCCAGGACAGTTCAAAGGCCTGCCATTCATCTTCACCGACAAAGGGAAGTACATCCCTGTCGAGCCCCAGCGCTGCGCGATTGAGTATTCGCTCGATGGGAAACAAGAGGGTCGGGTCATACTGCTCGGGGTAGGCCGAGCTTCGTCCCAGCGGGGACGCCGTTACGGCATTCAAGTCGTCGGTCACGTTGAACTACTTCCTGTCATTGAATCAGCTGCGTATGCCCTGGCCGCGCTTGAGCAACCACAGCGCCAGCGCATAGAGCACTACGATAAAGGCCACAATGGCCACCATGGCTCCGCCTGCACTGATATCGGACACACCCAGAATGCCATAACGGAACGTATTCACCATGTACAGAATCGGGTTGATCATCGATACCATCTGCCAGAAGTCGGGGAGCATATGAATCGAATAAAACACCCCTCCCAGATACGTCAGCGGCGTTAAAACGAAAATCGGAACAATGGAAATATCATCGAACTTCTTGGCAAGCAGGGAGTTGATGAATCCACCAATGGAAAACAGGACGGCCGTAAGCACAACCACCAGCACGGTCAGCAACGGATGATGTACCTGCACATCGGTGAAAAACAGGGAAACGGCGGTTACGATTGCACCAACGGCCAGCCCACGGGCCACACCACCAATGACAAACCCAAGCAGGATAATCCAGTCCGGCATGGGTGATACCACCATTTCCTCGACGCTGCGCTGAAACTTGTTCGAGAAAAACGAAGAGGCCACGTTGGAATAGCTGTTGGTGATCACGGACATCATGATCAGACCCGGCACGATATAATCGATGTAGGGCACACCATCCATCTCGCCGACGCGCTGACCGATCAGATTGCCAAAGATAATGAAGTACATGGTCATCGTGATCGACGGCGGCAGCAGGGTCTGCGGCCAGATACGCATGAACCGACGGACTTCCTTGGTCACGATGGTCCAGAGTGCGATAAGCAGCTGACGTTGACTCATCAGCGGATTCCTCCCGTTTCAGCCTGTTGATCGTGCACCAGGCTTACAAACAATTCTTCCAGCCGGTTGGCCCGGTTACGCATTGACACCACATCGATGCCTTCACGACTCAATACAGTGAACACATCATTGAGCCTCTGACCCTTCTTGACCGACAGCATCAGCTGGGCATCATCCACACGGGTCAGCTCGATGCCCTCCACCCTGGGCACGGTGGTAATCGGGCTGGCCACATCCAGAATGAATGTTTCGGTATCCAGCTCGGTCAGCAGGGCACGCATGCTGGTGTTCTTCACGATCTGGCCATGATTGATGATGGCAATGTTGCGGCACAGGCTTTCGGCTTCTTCCAGATAGTGCGTCGTCAGGATGATGGTCGTCCCCTCCTCCTGATTGATACGACGCATGTATTCCCACATGCTACGGCGCAGCTCGATATCCACCCCGGCCGTGGGTTCATCCAGAATCAGCAGTCGCGGCCGGTGAATCAGGGCGCGAGCAATCATCAGTCGGCGCTTCATGCCTCCGGAAAGCATCCGGGCACCGTCATCGCGCTTGTCCCACAGCCCCAGATCCTCCAGTAACTGACGTGCCCGCGGCCTGGCTTCCTTCATGGGAATGCCATAATACCCGGCCTGGGTCAGCACGATATCGTAGACCTTCTCGAACTGATTGAAGTTGAACTCCTGAGGCACTACACCCAGGTGATATTTGGCCAGCGAGAAGTTGGTATCGATATCGGTACCGAACACCTTGACCTGACCGGCCGTCTTGTTGACCAGCGAGCAGACAATGCCGAGTGTGGTTGACTTGCCGGCCCCGTTCGGACCAAGCAGTGCAAAGAAGTCCCCTTCGGGAACATCAAGATCGATGCCTTTCAAGGCATGAAACTGATTGCCGTAGACCTTGGACAGGCCACGTATGGAGAGTGCCGGTTCTGGCATAACACATCCTGTAATTCAGACGGGCAAACGAAAGATACTTCAGGGCGCAACAGGCCCGGTCACGTGCAGGGTAGCCGCAAAAGCCCGTCGCCGTATCCGGCACGGGGATTTCATGACACTGAGCATGACATTCAGGATGACAAGGATAGCACGCAAACCAAATGAAGGCGGAGTTCCCCTGAAAGGCACAACGGCATCGTGCCGTGTCATAGAGAAACAAACGCAGATATCAAGACAGGAAATAATAAACAAGACGGTGCACTGGAGCGGGAAAGGAGATTCGAACTCCCGACCCTCGCCTTGGCAAGGCGATGCTCTACCACTGAGCTATTCCCGCATGCACAACAACTGCAGAAGTGGCGTCCCATAGGGGGTTCGAACCCCTGTTACCGCCGTGAAAGGGCGGTGTCCTGGACCACTAGACGAATGGGACACATTTGGAGCGGGAAAGGAGATTCGAACTCCCGACCCTCGCCTTGGCAAGGCGATGCTCTACCACTGAGCTATTCCCGCTTTATATGGTATGGATCAAAGTGGCGTCCCATAGGGGGTTCGAACCCCTGTTACCGCCGTGAAAGGGCGGTGTCCTGGACCACTAGACGAATGGGACACATTTGGAGCGGGAAAGGAGATTCGAACTCCCGACCCTCGCCTTGGCAAGGCGATGCTCTACCACTGAGCTATTCCCGCAGATCCAAACTCTTCAAGACAAAATGGCGTCCCATAGGGGGTTCGAACCCCTGTTACCGCCGTGAAAGGGCGGTGTCCTGGACCACTAGACGAATGGGACGCTGCTCTCGTCTTAACGAGTGGCGCGCATATTACAAAGGTCGCCCAAAAGAGTCAACCCTTTCATCGCGTTAAGATGCAATTTACAGCGGCTGCCCATATCGTCTGCTTCTAACAGCTTCTACACTGAATCATGAGCCCCCCGCAGGCACTGTCATTACTCAAGGAGATTAATGTGAGCAAGATCACCAAAACCGATGCAGAATGGCGTGAACAACTGACCCCGGAACAGTACCGTGTGACCCGTGAACAGGGCACCGAGCGGCCATTCACCGGTGATTACCAGGTCAGTGAAGGCCAGGGCATCTACCACTGCATCTGTTGTGGGGCACCGCTGTTTGAAAACGAGCACAAGTTCGAGGCGCACTGCGGCTGGCCCAGCTTTGACCGCCCTCTTGCCGAGGCGTCAGTGGAAGAACATACCGACACTTCACATGGCATGCGCCGGATAGAAGTGACCTGCAAGCGCTGTGATGCCCACCTGGGCCATGTCTTTCCGGATGGCCCGAGCGACACCACCGGCCAGCGCTACTGCATCAACTCCGTCTCACTGGATTACCATCCCAACGAGTGATCTGTACGGGCCTGCCTGTCATCGGGCAGGCCCGACTGCAAATAGTGGCTTGGTCCCCCGCCTGGTTTGATATCATGCCGTCAGACACATGATTGATGCACGAGGATGTAGTTATGCTTGGCTGGTTCCCAGGACACATGAACAAGGCACGCCGCCAGATCAAGGAGGCGCTGCCTGAAATTGACGTCGTCATCGAGGTGCTGGATGCCCGCCTGCCCTACTCCAGCGCCAATCCGATGCTCGCTGAGCTCAATCATCACAAGCCGGTACTGAAAATACTGTCTCGCGCAGACCTGGCCGATCCGGAACGTACTCGTCAATGGACCGATTACTTCAACAGCCAGCCCGATACCCGCGCCCTCGCCGTCACGACCACCCAGTCGCGCGAACTCAAGCCCATCGCTGCCCTGTGCCATGAACTGGCCGGCCATATTCGGGCAGATCGGGACGTACGCGTCATGGTCATGGGCATTCCCAATGTCGGTAAATCCACCCTGATCAACGGACTGGCCGGCAAGAAAATTGCCAAGGTTGGTAATGAACCTGCCGTCACCAAACGGCAACAGCGTATTCGCATCGGCCACGGCATCGCCCTGACCGACACACCCGGCGTGCTCTGGCCCAAGATCGAAGACCAGGCCAGCGCTTTTCGACTGGCCGCCAGCGGCGCCATTCGCGACACCGCTCTGGATTATGTGGAAGTGGCAACGGTCGCCGCAAGCGAGCTGCTGGCGCGCTATCCGGAGGCCCTCAGGTCCCGCTACGGGCTGAGCGAAGAAGACATGGCAACCGGCGATACGGCACTGGCCGCCATCGCCCGAAAGCGTGGCGGGCTCAGGAGCGGTGGCGAGCTTGACCTCCATCGCGGCGGCGAGGTGCTGCTGCATGAACTGCGCCAGGGCACTCTGGGCCGGTTGACGCTCGAAGGGCCGGAAGATATCCGGCTGGTTGAAGAGCTTCGAGCCGAACGTGAAGCGCGAAAGGCCGCAGAGCAGCAGGGAGCGCCATCGGCGTCCGGTGAGTGACCCCCTCTTGTGTACATCACTGATCGCGGTATGCTGCTGTATCGCGTGTAGCGCCCTTTAAGCCATCAACCTGTGAATGCCACCCATGCCAAACCCGATTCGCAAGTCTCATAAGCTCGACAACGTCTGCTATGACATTCGGGGGCCCGTACTTGAACACGCCAAACGGCTAGAGGACGAAGGTCACCGCATCCTGAAACTCAATATCGGTAATCCGGCGCCGTTCGGCTTCGAAGCACCGGAAGAAATCCTTCAGGACGTGATGCGCAACCTGCCGACCGCACAGGGCTACAGCGATTCAAAGGGGCTTTATTCGGCGCGCAAGGCCGTCATGCAGGAATGTCAGCGTAAAAACATCAAGGGCGTCGGGGTCGAGGACATCTTCATCGGCAACGGGGTTTCGGAGCTGATCACGATCTCGCTGCAGGCACTGCTCGATGACGGCGACGAAGTGCTGGTGCCCATGCCGGACTACCCGCTGTGGACCGCCGCTACCAATATGGCAAGCGGCCATGCCGTGCACTACGCCTGCCGGGAAGAAAACGACTGGGAACCCGATATCGAGGATATTCGCGCTAAAATCACCGCGCGCACCAAGGCCCTTGTCGTGATCAACCCCAATAATCCGACCGGCGCAGTCTATAGCGACAACGTGCTCAAGAAGATTCTGGCGGTCGCCCGTGAGTTTGGCCTGATCGTGTTTTCCGACGAGATCTACGACAAGATTCTTTACGATGGCACCGAACACACCTCCACGGCCGCGCTGGCCGATGACGTGTTCGTGATCACCATGAACGGACTTTCCAAGAGCTATCGCTGTGCCGGCTTTCGCTCCGCCTGGATGATTCTTTCCGGCGAGCGGCGTCATGCAGAGGATTTCATTGAAGGCCTCAACATGCTGGCCTCGATGCGCCTGTGCGCCAACGTACCGGCTCAAAACGCCATCCAGACCGCACTGGGGGGCTATCAGTCGATCAATGATCTGGTGCTGCCCGGCGGGCGACTGCTCGCTCAACGTGATATGGCATGGGAAAAGCTGACTGCCATTCCAGGCGTTACCTGCGTCAAGCCCAAGGGGGCACTCTACATGTTCCCGAGGCTCGACCCCGAGGTCTACGCGATAGAAGACGATCAGAAACTGGTGCTCGACCTGCTGCTCGAAGAAAAAATGCTTCTGGTGCAGGGCACTGCCTTCAACTGGCCTTCACCGGATCACCTTCGGATCGTGACCCTGCCCTGGGTGGATCAGCTTGAGGAAGCCATCGACCGGCTGGGACGCTTCCTTGCTCGCCGGCGCTGAGCCACACTAAGCCGAGGCTTAACAGCCTCTTGAAACCTTTTGTGTCGCACCGTATCTAATAGACCATTGGATAAGGTGCGCCCTGTTGCATCACGTCTCTGTCCTGATTATTCGATAACCAAGGAGCCCCTCACCATGATGAGGATCTTGCTGTTTCTGGGTACCAACCTGGCCGTCGTTCTGGTCGCCAGTGTAACCCTGCAACTGCTGGGGGTTGGCAGCTACCTTCAAGGCAGCGGCATCAACATGACCAGCCTTTTGATTTTCTGCTTCGTTTTCGGGATGGCCGGGTCTCTGGTATCGCTGTTCATGTCCAAGAAAATGGCCAAAATGAGCACGCGGGCCCATATCATTACCCAGCCACGCAATGCCACCGAGCAATGGCTGGTCGAGACCGTGACCGAGCTTGCGGCCAGCGCCGGCATAAAAACGCCGGAGGTTGGTATATTTCCCGCACAGCAATCCAACGCCTTTGCCACCGGCTGGAACAAAAACGATGCCCTCGTCTGCGTGTCCGAGGGGCTTTTGAACAACATGCGCCAGGAAGAGGTACGTGCGGTCATCGGCCACGAAATCGGTCACGTTGCCAACGGCGATATGGTTACCCTTTCTCTCATTCAGGGGGTATTGAACACCTTTGTCATGTTCTTTGCCCGTATTGCAGCGCAAGTGATCGACAGCTTCCTGCGCCGTGATGATGAAGGAGGCGGTCTGGGCTTTTTCGGCTATATGGCCGTCGTTTTCGTACTGGAAATTGTCTTCGGCATTGCTGCTTCGATCATCGTGGCCTGGTTCTCACGCTGGCGTGAATATCGTGCCGATGCCGCCGGTGCCCGGCTGGCCGGTTCAGGTGCCATGATCAACGCCCTGTCGCGTCTCAAGCGTGAACACGAGGTGCCCGACCAGATGCCTGAAAGCCTGACCGCATTCGCCATTACCACGGGGCAAACCCGCAAGCTCATGGAGCAGCTGTTCGCCAGCCATCCTCCGCTGGACCAGCGCATCAAGGCGTTGAAGGAAGCAGCGTACCGTCAGTAGGCGTTTCCATTCAGCCATTGCCTTTCATTGAAACGCCCCTTTCGGGGCGTTTTTTCATGAAGTCATCCGTTGGTCCGGGCGTGACACACAAAGCCAAGAGCCTCAATGGCAGACCGCCAGCCGGCAGGCGCTATCACATTGACGGAAGAAAACTCGCGACGTGCCGGATATTCGCGCCGATAGCGGTCAAATCCGGCTGAAATGCCATATTGCTGCCAGTAGCGCGACACAAGGTCCATATCACGTCGCACATCGTAATGGCACAAAACCAGTGCTTCCCATAACTGTTGCTGCCCCTCTACTGCATCAAGCGTGATTCCCGACACAACAGGGGCCGATATCACATCACTCCAGCGACGAGACGGCACGTTCCCTGCCGCATGACACCAGGCCTCATACAGCATGGCGGTACCTCGCAGGCGCCCTTCCTGGCTATACCCGGCAATATGGGGCGTGGCAATGTCTACAAGGCGCGCGAGTTCAGGATCAATGTCAGGCTCCTGTTCCCAGACATCCAGCATTACCACAAGATCATTGTGAGCCAGCAGGCGCGCCTTCAGGGCCGCCGTGTCGATGCAGTCGCCCCGCCCGGCATTCAAAAGCCAGGTGCCCGGTGCCAGAGATCCGATAAGGTCCTGATCCAGTAAATGATGCGTCGGGTAACGCCCTTCTCTTACCAACGGTGTATGACAGCAAATGACATCTGCCTGCTCGATCAGAGCCGCCAGTGAAATAAAGTCGCCCGCAGATTCACGCTCGGCCCGGGGCGGGTCACAGACCAGACACGTCACCCCCATGGCGCGAAGGCGAGTCACCAGTCGGCTGCCTACCTGACCGGCCCCCATGACCCCAACAGTCCTGTCTGTCAGCGTCTCGCCCGAACGCTGGCAGGCAAGCATCAGACACGACAGAACATAATCCACCACACTCTCCGCATTGCAGCCAGGTGCGCTGGCCACGGGAATGCCGGCCTGCTCCAGCCAGGAAAGATCAAGATGATCCGTTCCGATGGTTGCCGTACCGACAAACCGTACCGGCGTGTCCTGCAGCAGCGCACTGTCAACACGTGTCACGGAACGTACCAGTAATACATCTGCATCCGTCAGTTGCTCACGGCTCAGGCGGCGACCATCAACACGGGTCACTCGTCCGTGATCACCGAAAAATGCCTCTACCTGTGGCATGTTGCGATCTGCCACAATATGCATGATTACACTCCTTGATTGAATGCGGTCATCGTCGCTACGCTGCGGCGCCTGACCTCTTGTCACGGCGCCCGGTACCATTAAAATCCGGGCATTATTACACTGAAAAAAAAGCGGCCTGACCGCACCACCACAGCCAGGGAGTTACCCGGGTGATTATTCGCTGGGAAAGTGAGCACGATTACGTCCTGGTGCACGTGCACCAGGACATGTTCGGTGACTGGATCGTCAGCCGTGCCTGGGGGCAGATCGGCACCCAGTTCGGCGGTTTGAAACACATGCTGGCCGATAGCCGGACCCAGGCCATGATGTGGGTTGACGACATCAATCATATCCAGCTGTCACGCCACTTCCGCAAGGTCCTGGAAACCCAGGACCATACACCGGAAGCGCGCGATGCCATGCGCCAGTTATCGCTGCTGGATCAATGATTCAGCCGGTGCCGAATCATGAACACGTGATGAATGTTGGGCCGACGCTTGAAGTCCGGGTCCAGCATGTCATCACCACAGGCAGTGACGGCGAACCGTTCCGCCACGTCCGGATCCAGCTTGAACCGCCGCAGATTATTTGAAAACAGAAGTGTGCCCATTGGCGACAGGCGTTTCATGGCCTTGTCGATCAGGCTGACGTGATCACGCTGAATATCCAGTACGCCGCGCATTTTTTTCGAATTGGAAAAGGTCGGCGGGTCCATGAAAATGAGGTCGTACTCGCCTCTTGCGGTGGCCAGCCAGTCCATGCAATCAGCCCGCTCCAGTGTATGGCGACGCAGATCCAGGCGGTTAAGGCGGTAGTTTTCCTCGGCCCACTCCAGATACGTATTGGACATGTCCACGCTGACACTTTCCCGTGCACCGCCAAGGGCAGCATGAACGGTAGCCGTGGCGGTATAACAGAACAGGTTCAATACCCGCTTTCCGGACGCGTGCTCCCCCACCCAGCGCCGGGCCGGACGGTGGTCAAGAAAGACGCCGGTATCGAGAAAATCCCGAAGATTGACCTTGAACCTGGCCTCGCCCTCGGTCACGGTCAGCGCATGGCGGCTGCGGCTCTGGCGTTCGTACTGTGAGGTGCCGCTCTGACGCTGACGGGTCTTGAGATGCACCCGCTCAGGCGACACCTCCATGACCTGCGTCACCGCGGCCACAGCGTCCATCAGTCGACGCTCGGCCTGACGCGGGTCAATGTTCCTGGGCGGCGCGTACTCCTGAATATGTACATCCTGATCATATACATCGACTGCCACCGCAAACTCCGGCATGTCGGCATCGTATAATCGGTAGCAGGTGACACCACTTTTTCTAAGCCACTTCGACAGCTGACGACGGTTCTTGACCAGGCGATTGATCAGCATCTGAGCCTGCTCGCCAGGTACCGGCGCGGCAGCCTGTGCATCTTCCTGCGGTGCTGATGTCTCACCGGCTGGCTGTACCTGTGCCTCTTCGATCGGACAGATCAGCAACTTGCACTCCAGTGCGCCATTACGGAAGTTGTAACGCTTGTGCGCCCTGAGCCCCAGACGATGCCCCAGTTCCGGGTTACCGGTAAAGACAGCAAGCTTCCATCCGACCCCAAGCTGACGCGTTTTGTGGCCCAGCGCTGCATACAGTGGAATCAGTTCCGGGATATCCCCCAGTCGCTCGCCATAGGGTGGGTTTGTCATCACAAGACCCGGCGTTCCTGACGTGGCCTCCGGTGTCCATGCCTCTACCGGCTGAAGCGAAAACTCGACCAGTGAAGATACTCCTGCACGCTTGGCATTGTTTCTCGCTGCATCAATGGCCGCTGCATCGCGATCAAAGCCAAGCAGCTTCAGCGAGGAGTGCTTGATATTACGCCGCGTTTCCGTGCGCGCGTCCGTCACGCACTTCTCCCATAGAGCCTCATCGTGCGCCGCCCAGTTCTCGCAGCCAAAGAATTCACGATACGCGTTGGGTGCAGCCCCTACTGCCATCATGGCCGCCTCGATGACCAGCGTGCCGGACCCGCACAGGGGGTCAATCAATGGAGCCTGGTGCTCGGCCATCGCCGGCCAGCCGGCACGAAACAGCAAGGCAGCCGCCAGGTTCTCCTTGAGTGGCGCCTGCGCTCCATCAAGCCGATAGCCCCGCATATGCAGACTATCACCGGACAAGTCCAGCCCCAGCGTCAGACGCCCACGGTGCAGGTGCGCATAAATTCGACTATCTGCGTGCTTTGGATCGATCTCCGGACGGGTATCAAAGTGGCGCATCCAGCGGTCCACGATACCATCCTTGATGCACTGGGCACCGAACATCGTATGGCGCACCTGATCAGTGCGTCCGTGGAAATCAACCCTCAACCGCTTTCCAGGCAGCAAAATGGTTTCCCAGGGGATCTCTGCACTCGCCTCGGTCAGGCCTTCACCGCCATCGGCCTCAAACTGGCCCAGCACGACGATTACCCGATTGGCCAGACGTGAGCGCAGCAGGATGCCATACACGATTTCAAGCGGTGCACGGACGAAAACACTTGCAGGAGCCTGGCGAACCACCTCGGCACCAAGCTCGCCGAGTTCGACCTCAAGTAGCCCTTCCAGCCCCCATGGACAGGTCACACAATAGTCGTACTGTATCGGAGGGACGTCTGATTTCATCTTGTTAATTCACCGCTGAACAAGGAATTGGAAGAATGAGCATTGATATATGACAAAAAGATGTAAACGATAAACCTGTTATGACAATTTGATGCTCGACACTGGTTCTCATTATCGCTATAGATGGAGGTGGTAGCTACCCGAACATAACGCCGGCTCTACGCGATCGCTTTTTCAAAGCGGTCACTTTCTTCGAGATATAAGAGGTTATCCGATGAAAAGTCAGAAACGAGATCGTCTTCAGCGTGCTTACGTCCAGGGTTACAAGGTAGGTGTTACCGGACGCTCAAAGGATTATTGTCCGACGCAGGAACTGAATTTCCGTGAACAGTGGATGAGCGGCTGGAGAGAGGGCCGAGGCGATCAGTGGTCAGGAATGACCGGCGTGTCCGGTATTCACAAGTCGCCCATGGCGGGCTGATCCGCTGTCTGACACACCGGCAGTAGTGCTGCAGCGCAACTGTCGGTCAGGGCCCGATAATACCACCGGGCCCTGATTGATGCTTGATCACATCGGGTGCGCTAGCGCCCGAATACATTCCTCTACCAGTGCCGGACCACGGTAGATAAGCCCTGAATAGAGCTGAATCAGGTCCGCCCCTGCACGCCGCTTTTCAAGGGCATCCGCTGCAGACAATATACCGCCCACACCAATGATCGGCATTTCCGGCAGCCTTTCACGAAAGGCACGGATGATTCGCGTTGAGGCTTCACGTACCGGAGCGCCTGACAACCCGCCCTGTTCATCACCGTGAGCAAGGGATGACACGCTCGACTTGTCGATGGTGGTATTGGTGGCGATCAACCCGTCGATGCGATGACGGTCAAGACAATCAGCGACCAGCTGAACCTCTTCATCACTCATGTCCGGTGCAATCTTGACCACCAGCGGCACCTTTCTTCCCGCCTTGTCATCCAGCCGGTCCGTTTCACCGCGCAGCTCACCCAGCAACTGATCCAGATGATCTCCGAACTGCAGGTTTCGAAGCCCGGGCGTATTGGGCGAGGAAATATTGATGGTGACGTAGTCGGCACTGCCATGCACCGCACGTAACGCATGAAGGTAGTCCAGCGCGGCCTCATCAACAGCCGTGGTCAGGTTCTTGCCGATATTGATGCCGACAATCCCCCGATAGCGACTGGCATCCACCTGCCGCACCAGGTGGTCTACCCCGGCGTTATTGAACCCCATTCGATTGATGATGGCCTGCCGCGCCGGCAAGCGGAACAGGCGCGGCTTCGGATTACCCGGCTGAGGCCTCGGCGTCACCGTACCTACCTCTACAAACCCGAAGCCCAGCGCCCCCAGCCCATCCAGATGATCCGCGTTCTTGTCCAGCCCGGCTGCCAGGCCCACCCGATTGGGAAAGCTCAATCCCATCAGGGTGACCGGCTCGGCGACTTCCATGGTCTGGGCAGAACGCTGCCCCAGGCCCAGTCGGTGGGCCTGATCCATGATCGATAGCGTCAGGCCATGGGCCTGTTCGGGGTCTAGACGAAACAGCAGGGGGCGCACCAGCGAATACATGGCAATCAGGCTCTTGATAGCAATCGAAAACGGGACGGAAGTATATGGGCCCTGCCACCCGAGGTCATCAGGCGACAAGGCAAGACAGCACCCTCAGGATGCATCAAGCTGGCGAATACGCAGCGTAAAGCTGTTGGTACCCGAGCGGGCCGAGCCAAATTTCTGCCCCTCGATATGTACCGTATACGTGCCGGGCTCAAGACGCTGCTCAATGTGGAAATCTCCATCGGCACCCTGTCCGGAATTTTCGGCCACGATATTTCCCTGAGCATCCTTGAGCTGCGCCTTGATGCGGTAGGTGCCGCGATAGCCACCAAAAGTGGCGCTTTCAAGCGACACACGCCCGGGCTGTACTACCTCGAATTTCAACACATCGTCATTGGTGCGAATCGGTACCTCCCGCACGATAGTGGTCTGGCTGGCCACCTCGGAGGTGGTCGTCGCACCAGCCTGATTCGGTGCCTCAGCAGTCTGGCGCGGCGCACCGCCGTCTGCCTGGTTCGAAGCGCCGGATGGCTCGGCATGCCCGGCAGAAGACACTGCTGCCGAGGAGGCTGTCGTTGCAGTAGAAGATGCCGCGCTGCCTGCTTCGGGAGCAAGACGAGTCACCCTGTTACTATCAGCCAGACCGTTTTCCTGCCGGGTAACGGCGTCGGCATTACGGACCCAGATCGTGACACTCTGATTCCCGCCACTGGTGGGCCCACGGCTTTGACCGGTCACGGTCACCGTGTATTCCCCTGCTGTCAGGTGCTTGCGAATATTGAAACCGTTAGAGCGCTCATTGCCCTGATCTTCCGCCAGCACCTGTCCGCTCTGGTCCTTGAGCGAGGCCGAGACACGATAGTCGCCGCTCTCCCCCGGGAAACTCTGGCTGCTGATCAGGTAATCACCTTCCTCCTTGACCTGGAAAGTGTGATCGACCGGGCGATTGCCTAAAAAGATGGTCTGACTGACACCATCGGAAGCCGACGTAATGTAGCTTGAAACATCGTTCTGACTCGCAGCAGCCTCGGCACGCTCAAGTGCAGCGCTTTTGGCCAGCACAGGCTGTGCGGACAACATGGCACAAACACCAGCACCCAGAATCCATGGAAAATAACGTGCGTTCATGTACGTCTCACTATTGTTGTACCCGGCATGCCCCACCAGGGCCCGGATGATATTGAATGATACCTGTCCCGGCTCGATGGCCGGACGTGCTGACTGGCTGTCGCTACCTTACTGGCGTGCGTCATCAAGCTCAATACTGTCACCTACCGCAATCGTGGCCTTGTCACCACGTATCAGTACAGCATTTTCACCAAAATAGGCGCCGGGCGTCGCAACGTGCTTCATGGCGGCCAGGCTTTTCAGCGGCTCCTTTCCAGTCGGCGTCCCCGTCTGCTGGTCAACGGTGGTGACCTTGCAGCGCTGGCACGGCTTGCAAAGCCTTAACTGCCAGCCCGTCGAGGATATCATGGCACAGGTATGCTCCTGCCAGGCGCTCAGATCGGACCCGGCAATCACGATATTGGGCCTAAATCGGTTCATGGGTACCTGCGCCTCTCCCAGCGTCTGGTTCAACGCATCAAGTGATGACTCAAGTGCCACCAGAAACGGAAAACCATCGGCAAATCCGGTCATTACCTCTTCATCGTCCTGCAGCCAGTCAGGATCCACATGGCGCGCATTGTCTTCCGGCACCCGATAAAGGCGCAATGGAAGCCCCTTGTGCGGCCCCAGCTGATGCGTCAGCCATTCACTGGCGGCGTCCCCCTGATCGATACCTTCCAGCGTTTCGGAAAAGACCGTCACCGGCGCCCGTGGCCCGGTCTGATCAATCGGCACCTGAAGCGCCTCACCACTGTCGCCCCTGATGATCAGATGACTGTCGGTGAGCGCGACCTGCAAGCGCGCCATCGCAGGGCATACACGCTGAGTCAGAAAGCGCCCATCATCGGTGGCAACCATCCAGCGCCGATCCATGGCCAGTCCTTCCGGGGTCAGGGTTGCCTCGCTCAGAGCAATCGCGGCCATTGATTTAACCGGATAGATATAAAGACCGGTGACTGATGCCATGCTCAGGGCTCCTTGTTAAGTGTGGAAAACGGGCAGTAGTGACGGCAGTTACAGACCAGGCCGGGCAACCACTCTGCTGATATAACGCTATCACAGATTGCATGCAGGACCTTGATTCGCTTGAATACCGGACATGAAAAAGGCACGCCTTTCGGCGTGCCTTCACGTTACTGCAGGGTTTACTGTCGGTCAGGAAGTGCCATCAGGGCTTTTACAGCGACCGCAAACAGGGCAAAGCTTGGCGAGCTGCTGGAATGCACCTCTTCAAGCAGCCGACGCCAGCGCTCGATGTACTGACGATTGTTCTCGAGCCACTGCTCGATACGCTCATCAACATCGTCCGAAGCCCCCTCGAGACGCAGAACGCTGCTGGTCAGAATCAACTGCTGACGGTCCATGTCATCGCGCAGGGCTTCACGGGCCATGGCTTCCCAGCCATCACTGGCATCAAGCTGCTGGATCTGCTCGATCATCCAGGGCAGCTCAAGGTGCTCACCGACCAGGTAATAGGTACGGGCCACACGGTCGAGCGCATCATCTTCCTCTCGTGAAGACTCGATAATGCCAAGCCCCGCGTACAGGTGATCCACCGCGCCGAGTGTGGAGGCCAGGTCTTCAGGCACACCGCTTTCCACATAGTGATCCCGCGTTTTCAGGAACTGGTCGTGTGCTTCACCGCGCAAATGCCCATCAACACTTTCACGCAGTGTCTTGAGCCGTGGTCCGAAATGCTCAACCATCTTCTCGACCTGAAGGCCGGAAGCCCCCTGATGCAGGAACCAGCGTGTAGCACGACGCACAAGGCTCATCAGCTTAAGCATGGCGTCATACTGCAGATCGCTGTCGATGGTGTAGTCCAGAGACTCGATGGATTGCCACAGTGTCGGCAGCTGGAAGCTGTCACGAGCAATGACATAAGCCTTGACCACATCAGCCGCGCCACAATTCGAGCTATCCATCATGCGGCGCACAAAGGGAATCCCCATGTGGTCCACTACATCGTTGGCGACCTGCGTTGCCACGATTTCCTTTTTCAGGCGATGGGCATACATCTGATCCTTGAAACGCTCCTTGAGCGTCGCCGGGAACGCGTTTTCAAGGTGCCGTTCAATGTAGGCATTGTCGGCAAGATCCGTCTTGTCCAGCGCTATCTTGAGGTCACTCTTGGCATAGGAGATCAGCACGGAAAGCTCCGGATGCGTCAGCCCCTCGCCCTGCTCGGCACGAGCTTCAAGCTCCTCGTCATCCGGCAGGCCTTCAAGCTCCCGATCAAGCACCCCTTCCTGCTCCAGGGCATGAATGAAACGACGGAAAGGCGCGATGGTTTCCTGACTCAGTCGGGAAGACAGGGACAATGCCTGGGTCTGACGATAATTGTCACGAATGACCAGATCACCGACTTCCTCGGTCATGTCGAGCAGCAGCTCGTTACGCTGCTTGTCCGTCATGTCGCCCTTGCGGACAATGTCGTCGAGCAGGATCTTGAGATTCACCTCGTGATCCGAGCAGTTGACGCCACCGGCGTTGTCGATGAAATCCGTATTCACGCGCACGCCATGACGTGCGGCCTCACGACGACCACGCTGGGTTACCCCCAGATTGCCTCCCTCACCGATCACCTTGCAGTGCAGTTCGTCCCCATCAACACGCAGGGTGTCGTTGGACTTGTCGCCGACATCGGCATGCGTTTCATCGCTGGCCTTGATGTAGGTACCAATTCCGCCATTCCAGATCAGGTCGATATGGGACTTGAGCAACGCCTGAATCAGCTCCGTCGGCGACATGCGATCAACATCAAACCCGAAACGCTCCTTCATTTCTGCCGTGATCTCCACGGACTTGGCATCTCTGGAGAATATGCCACCGCCCTGGGAGATCAAGTCCTTGTTGTAATCATCCCAGCTGGAGCGGTCCAGCTCGAACAGGCGCTTGCGCTCCTTGAAGGACTCAGCGATATCCGGGTTCGGATCGATAAATATATTGCGGTGGTTGAACGCCGCGACCAGTTCTATCTGCTCGGAAAGCAGCATGCCGTTACCGAACACATCGCCAGCCATGTCACCGATGCCGAGGACACTGAACGGGCTGGACTGCGTATCGTGGCCCAGTTCCCGGAAGTGACGCTTGACCGACTCCCAGGCACCACGAGCAGTAATGGCCATCTTCTTGTGGTCATAACCATGCTCGCCACCGGAGGCAAACGCATCGCCAAGCCAGAAGCCATATTCCTCGGACAGCGCATTGGCGATATCCGAGAAGGTGGCCGTACCCTTGTCAGCCGCAACCACCAGGTACGGATCATCTTCATCATGGCGTACCACATCCTTCGGCGGCACCACACTCTGATCCTTCAGGTTATCGGTGATATCCAGCATGCCGCGGATCAGCGTCTGATAGCAGGCAATACCTTCCTTCTGGATGGCATCACGATCACCGCCTTCCGGCAGACGCTTGCAGACAAAGCCGCCCTTGGCGCCTACCGGCACGATAACTGCATTCTTGACCTGCTGCGCCTTCACCAGACCCAGGATTTCCGTGCGGAAGTCCTCGAAGCGATCCGACCAGCGCATACCGCCGCGCGCCACCTTGCCACCGCGAAGGTGCACCCCTTCCATCCGGGGCGAATACACGAAGATCTCGAACAGGGGCCGCGGTTTCGGCACATCCTTAAGCTTGCGTGGTTCCAGCTTGAAGGAAATGTAATCCTTAGGCTGCCCATCGCTGCCGGACTGGTAGAAGTTCGTTCTGAGCGTGGCCTGAATCAATTCGATATAGCGGCGGAACAGCCGATCGTCATTGAGGCTTGAGACGTCATCCAGCATTTTTTCGATGTCGCTGACCTGACTCTGCTCATCGCGACTGTCGACTGCAGGATCAAACCGGGTATGAAACAACGCCACCAGCTTGCGGGCAATACCCGGATAATTGGTCAGGGTATTGGCAATATACAGCTGGGACAGGCCAAACCGGATCTGCTTCAGGTAACGCGCATAACCTCTCAACAGCGCCACCTCGCGCCAGTCAAGCTCGGCGGCAATGATCAACCGGTTGAACGGGTCGCTTTCAGCGTTGCCGGTCCAGATGCGGGTAAAGGCATCCTTGAAGGTGTCCCGCATCTTGTGCAGGTCCACCGGCGCATCACTGGGATGTTCCAGATCAAAGTCATGGATCCAGTAAGGCTGGTCGCTCCGCTCGATCCCGTAAGGCCGTTCGCCCAGAACGCGCAACCCCATGTTTTCAAGCAGCGGCAACACGTCAGACAGCGGGATGGGGCGTCCGGCATGGTAGATTTTCAGATTGACGCCCTGACGCTCTTCCTCCGCCAGCCGGTAAAGGCTCATGGCGATGGGCGCACCCTGCTCCACTTCACTGATGTAGTTGATATCCAGTACTGCGGCACGCGGGCTGTAATCATCACGATAACCTGCCGGGAAGGCTTCGCTGTACAGCGTCATCATCCGGTTGGCCTTTTCCTCGCCCATGCTTTCCACCAGGGCGTTATGCAGCTCGTCACGCCAGCTTCGCGCAAGATCGATGACCTTGTTTTCGAGTTGACGCAAATCAAAGGCTGCCGGCTCATCGCCATTGAAGCGCAGGATCAACTGCACACGTGCCAGCACTGACTCGGACAGATAGGTATTGAAGTCACCGAAGGTCGCATCCAGGTGGTGACACAAAAGGTCCTGCACCTTGATACGCAGGTCGGTGGTAAAGACGTCACGCGGGATAAAGACCAGACAGGAGTAAAACTTGCCATAGCGGTCTTCCCGGATGAAGAGCCGAACCCGGCGGCGTTCGCGAATGCTGAGGATGCCCATTGCGGTATCACACAGCTCACTGACAGACATCTGGAAGAGATCATCCCGCGGGAAGACTTCAAGAATCTGCATCAACTGCTTGCCGTTGTGCCCACGCGGGTCCACGCCGGCTTCGGCCATGACGGTTTCGATCTTGCGGCGCAGTACCGGAATATTGCGCGGCGATTCGTTATAGACCGACAGGGTATAAAGGCCCAGGAAACGATACTGCCCAATCACGCGGCCCTGGTCATCGAACCGCTCAATGGTGATGTAATCCGGGTAGGTCGGGCGATGCACGCGTGCGTGGTATGCGCTCTTGGCAAAGGACACCAGCTCGGGGATCAATACATACTCCCCCCCATGGTGATCGATGTCCGGGTCCTTGTTCAGCACCTCGTTGTAGTGCGGCCGATCGAGCTTGAGTACACCCAGCTCGGACCCCTCGACACGTTCAAGCCTGGGCGCATCATCGTTGCCCTGAATCACGTCATAGGCTTCATATCCCAGGAACGTGAACCGGTCATCCATCAACCATTCCAGAAAGGCGCAGGCCTCTTCGGCATCACTTTGATCGATGTCATCAGGGCGATGTTCGCGGGTTTCACGGATGGCCTGCTGAGCCTGAGTACGCATCGCATCGAAATCGCTGACTGCGCAGTGCACTTCACCCAGGGCGCTTTCGATACTATCGGCCAGATCGTCCAGCGTGTCTTCATTGCTGTGACGATCAATTTCGATATAGATCACTGATTCCCGCGAGGTGCCTTCGGAATGCTCGCGCTGAACGGCACGTTTGAGCGAGACCACCTGATAGTGATCGTCACGTTCGACATCCAGTACGGCATTGTGAATCGCGTGGACGGTAATATTGCGATAATTAAGCTCGATACGTACCGAATCGACCAGAAACGGCATATCGCTTTGCAGCACTTCAATTACCGTATGCGTGGACTGCCAGCCGTGACTTTCAAAGCCCGGGTTGTACACCCGAACCTTGGGCGCCTTGGGGTCATTGGAATTAATGAAGTGCCAGAGCGATAACGTGGCACCATAGATATCATCCATGTGCCGCTCATACAGATCATCCAGCGGCATGGTGGCGTAATAGGCACGGGCGAAGTCGCTGACAGCGCGAGCCTGGGGATCATCAAGCCGCTCATGAAAGCGGTCTTCAAGATCCTTTAAAAACTCTTCCTTGTCCTGGCTCAAGACATGTTGCATCCGATCACCTCGATCGAGTTGACTAGTGTGCGGTGCGCAGAGCGCATTGTGATATCAGACTAATACAGTTTCAGCATCAGCAGGCAATGAATGCCGATTTTTGACATGGCCCATAACAGGCCGGCATGACCGTTATCGACCGACAAGCACCACACCGCACTCGCAATGATGGGTATAGGGAAACTGATCGAACAGCGCCATGCGCTCAATGGTATGCGTACGACAAAGCTGTTTGAGGTTATCGGCCAGGGTGTCCGGGTTGCAGGAAATGTAAACAATGCGCTGGTAACGAGCTATTTCCTCACAGCTCTTTTCATCAAGACCGGCACGAGGTGGATCAACCAGTACCGTGGAAAAGTCGTAGCCATCCAGCGCCATGTCACTGACACGCCGACCGGTTTTCTCTCCGGCCAGTGCCTGTGAAAACTCCTCGCTCGACATCCGGGCGATAACGGCATTGTCGACATGATTCGCCGCCAGATTGACCTGTGCCGAGGCCACCGAAGTGCGGGAAATTTCCGTACCCAGCACACGCCTGAAGTTCGAGGCCAGAGCAATGGTAAAGTTGCCGTTGCCGCAGTAAAGCTCAACCAGATCCCCCCCGGCGTCTACCGAGGCGACGCCTCTGGCCGATGGCGTGGTTGCATCACGCGCCCAGGCAAGCATGTCAGCACAAATACTGGCGTTGGGTTGGGTAAAGCTGTTTTCTACCTGCTGATAATGAAGGGTATGCCCATCTACCTGAAGATGTTCGGTGACAAAGTCACGGGTCAATACCCAGCGCTGTTTGCGAGCGCGACCGATGATGGCCACGTCCAGCCGAGCTTCCAGCGCTCGAGCTTCCTCCGCCCAGGCCTCATCAACCTTGCGGTGATAAATAAGCGTCACCAGTGCTTCACCGGACAGGGTGGTCAGAAACTCGACCTGAAAGAGGCGGTGGCGCAGCACATCCGAGACCATCAATGCTTCCCGCAGCGACACCATCAGCTCGTTGATACGCCGGCTGGCCGCGGGATATTGATCCATCCGAACTATTTTCTTTTCGCCGGGATTGTCTGGATCAGCATCGTACATGGCGAAAAACAGGTCATCGCCGTCATGCCAGACACGAAACTCCGCTCGCATCCGATAGTATGTGGCAGGCGATGAAAAAACCTCCAGTGCCGGAGGCTCGAACTCAGCGAATCGACGCTCGATAAACGCCTTTTTTTCCGATAGCTGCTGTTCGTACTGCGTGGGGTCGATCCGTGGAAGACTCAAGAAAAACCTCATTCATACTGAAAATTGATGTTCAGGGCACAGGAAAGGGCACATTCAGGCCAGTCGGGCTGTCAAACCCATTGTAGCGACACTGGCGATGCAAACGGGAGTGCCGCGGCGCAGTCGCCCATACCCGGACAGGCCCTGCTTCGCCTCCAGTGGCTGCTGGCATGCCGGGCATCACGTCAAACAGGACGGTACCAAGCCGCCGGGCGATGGCGTCGGCACTGTCAAACCAGCGAACGGTGCGAGGTAACAAGGGTGTCAGTAATGGCAGTATCAGCGGAAAGTGAGTACACCCCAGAACAACTGCCGATAGCTCCATCACGTCGGAAAGCCGGGCCGCAACGGATCGGATGGCCGCATCGCTGACACGCTCCCCCGCCATACGCATCTCGGCGACCTCGACAAGGGCATCTCCATCGACACGGTATACGCAACTGTTGCCGGCAAAGGCCTTGATCAAATCAGCGGTATAGCAACGCCCGAGCGTTGCAGAGGTCGCCAGCAACGCCAGCGGCTGTCCGGCGGCATGATGCGCGGCCGGTTTGATGGCAGGCACGGTACCGATGACGGGGACCGTCAGCCTGGCTCTCAACGATGAGAGCGCCAGCGTGCTGGCCGTATTACAGGCCACTACCAGCGCCTGTGCATGGCACACTGACAAGGCCGCTGTAACAACTGCCTCGATGCGGGCAAGCAGCCAGTCATCGTCACGTACCCCATAGGGCAGAGCGGCATTATCACAGACATAGTGCCACTCACAGCCCGGTAACGTGCGTCGACACGCGTCAAGAACCGAGAGGCCGCCCGCACCGGAATCAAATACCATTACCCGTGGCCGTCCCATCACCTACCCTTGCCTGACTGTAAAAGCGGCATGATACCAGCATTCAGGCGCGGCAAAAGCAACCCTCTTTCCGACAGGGTGAGTGATTATGAGCACTCCGGACTACCCAAAATGCCAGGGCTCGTGCAAAAATAACCGTCCGCTTGATAAGGACATCAGTCCACAAGAATCCCCTACCGGTCAGGGCTGATAAAAACATCACAACAAGGATGAACCATGGCTTTTGCACGCAAGAATGCTCTGTTTATTGTCGCAGCCGTCTGCCTCATGGCAGTGTTGCTGGTGGCGTACAATGTTGCACACGACGGCGATAAGAAAGCAGCTCCGAAATTGAGCTACTCACTGATTGAAGGTTATGGCGGCACATTCCCTCGTCCTGATGCCGCTGAGCAGCCCAGCCTCGACAAGACCTACAAGGTTGTCTTTGACGTAACAAGTGCGATCAATGACACCACTGCCGTACATCCGGGCCTTGGCCGCGTTGCACGTGCGGTTAATATCTTTGGTGATTCCGGCGTCCCGCTGGACCATCTCAAGTTCGTTGCCGTTATCCACGGCCCGGCAACCCGCACCATTCTCGATGACAAGCAGTACGACAAGCGTGCCGGCGGTGACAACCCGAACCATGGACTGATTCAGGCGCTTACAGATGCCGGCGTCAAGGTCATTGTTTGCGGTCAGTCCCTGAATCATCTGGGCGTTGAAGACAGCGATATCGACAAGAACGTCATTATCGCACCTGCTGCCCTGTCGACACTGGCCATTTACGGCAACGACGGTTACGCCTACGAGCACCTGTAACCCCGGGCAGTACACATGAAAAAGGGCCGGCATGTTTGCCGGCCCTTTTTCATGTCATGACACCAACACTGCCTGCCTTGCCTGCAGCTACACCGCTACGGCGGGCTCCCCCTTGAATTCCCGATAAAGCTCCGGGTAATCATCCTGCAGCCGCTCAAGATGGATATGTGCATTTTCCGGAAGCGCGGCACACAGCTGCTGATAGTCTTCCTCATCGAGCTGCTCGGTGATCAGTGGGAACAGCTCCTGCCGCTCGCTTTTAAGATAAGCGCGGTGTTCCTGAAGGTAGGACTTGAGATTATCGGCAAACTGATCCATCGACATGACCGCATCCATCAGAATCATGTCTATGTCATCGCTCAAGCGTTTCAGATGTCCCTGCATACGCTTGTAATCAGCTGACAGCCGCTCAGCCAGCTCGTCAAGCTCCGGATTACGCTCCTTGAGCCGCTCGCCACAGAGGTTTTCCAGCGGGATGGTAAACTGATCCATATACTCGAGGATGTAATCCACGACCTCACGAATGAGGCGAAAATCAGGCCGTATCCCGTCCGAAAGCTTCTTTTGCTTCAGGGATAACACATGAAGCAGGCGGGCCATATTGGCGTGATCCTGGCGCAGTTGCATTAGCATGACAGCGTCTCCCGAATAATAGCATTGCAATTCATTCTAGTTCAGCTTGCATGAATATGTGATGACAGTCCCCGTCTATTGGTCGAGTAACTGTCGACACACCTTACCCCCGCTGCCTGCTGCTGGCTCGATCAAGCTCGGCAAGCCATGCCAGCTTCTCACTGATACGCTTTTCCAGCCCCCGATCAACAGGCATGTAATAACGGGCCCCCTCAAGCGGTTCCGGCAGGTAGCGCTCTCCGGCAGCATAGGCATGCGGTTCATCGTGAGCGTAACGGTAGCCATCACCGTGACCCAGTGAAGCCATCAGCGCCGTCGGCGCATTACGCAAGTGCGATGGCACATCATGCCCGGCAGTCGTCCTGACATGTTCACGTGCCTTGTTATAGGCGCTGTAAACCGCATTGCTCTTGGGTGCACTGGCCAGATAAAGAATAGCCTGGGCCACGGCAAGTTCACCCTCCGGGCTCCCCAGTCGCTCCTGAACATCCCAAGCCGACAGGGACAGACTCAAGGCTCGTGGGTCAGCATTGCCGATTTCCTCACTGGCCATTCTGACCACGCGCCGTGCGATGTACAGCGGGTCAGCTCCCCCGTCGAGCATTCGACAGAACCAGTAAAGTGCAGCATCCGGCGCGCTCCCACGCACCGATTTATGCAGCGCGGAGATTTGATCGTAAAAAAGATCTCCCCCTCGATCCAGGCGCCGCGTACTCTCGCTGAGCACCTCTTCCAGTACGGATTGATCGATTACGCCATCACCACCGTCACGGGCCGAAGACATGTCCACGCAGATTTCAAGCAGATTCAGTACGCGCCTCGCGTCACCATCAGCGGCCCGGGCAATGCTTTCACGGATATCACCAGGCACCTCAATGGCCAGCCCCTGCAACTGAACGTCCTCGGCAAGAGCACGGTCAATGACCGTTATCAGCTCCTGATCGGACAACGCCTTCAGTACATGAACGCGCGCTCTGGAAAGCAGGGCATTATTCAATTCAAATGACGGGTTTTCCGTGGTAGCGCCAACAAAGATGAAGACCCCTTCTTCTATCCATGGCAAGAATGCATCCTGCTGCGCCTTGTTGAAGCGGTGCACCTCATCCACGAACAACAGGGTTCGAGTGCCCTGGTGAAGGCGCTGCTGCGCCTGCTCGGCAGCAATGCGTATGTCCTTGACGCCGGATGACACCGCCGAGAGCGTGGCAAAATGTGCCTTTGTATACTGCGCCATCAGCCGCGCCAGCGTCGTTTTTCCTACACCGGGCGGCCCCCAGAAGATCATCGAATAAAGCTGATCATGCTCCAAGGCCCGCCGCAGCGGCTTGCCGTCACCCAGCAGATGCGTCTGGCCGATATAGCCATCAAGCCGCTCGGGACGCAACCTGGCCGCCAGTGGCTGGCCAGGCTGTAGGTCACTGGCAAACAGATCGCTCATTGCCCCTCGCGAATCACGTCAGCGCCATCAGGAATGGAAAACCTGAACTTGTCGGGAGCCACACGCGCATTGGGCGTGGCATTACTGAAGGAAATGTCGGTTTGTTGCCCGGTACTGTCCGACAGTTGCAGTCCCGCCAGTTGCTCACCGGTGAAGGTAAGCTGCATGGACTCAAACAGGGAGTCGTTGGACTTCGGGGTCAGCGAAAAGATCTCGGTAGCCCCCTGCTGACGGCTGGATACGCTGTAGTTTCTGGCCAGCTGATCTGTCTGACCGGACAACAGCAGTGCCGGCGTATGAGTCACCCGCTCATCAAGCTGCCGCACGGTAACCTGCTCCAGATCCGGGTCATACAGATAGACCTTCTGTCCGTCGGACACTACTGTCTGGCGATAAGGGGAATTGACTTCCCAACGAAAGCGCCCCGGGCGCGACAGCCACATGTGCCCACTGGAATCCTGCTGGCTCATGCCCTGCTGGTCTACCACTTCCTGCTTGAAGTCAGCCGAATAACTGTTCAATGGCTGAAGCAGCTTCGTCAGGCGTTCAACATCGTTATCGTCTGCCGATGCCAGCGGCGAAATCAGCAGGGCAGTCAGCCCTGCCGCCATCACATTTGGAAATTTCAATCGACCACTCCTTGTTGATTAATGACCTACGGGCGGTGGCGCCAGTACCTCACGGCTGCCATTGGTGCCCATCGAGGACACCACCCCGGCCATCTCCATGGCTTCGACCAGTCTAGCGGCGCGGTTGTAACCGATCTTGAAACGGCGCTGAACGGCTGAGATGGAGGCGCGACGTGACTCGGTAACATATCCGACAGCCTCGTCATACAAAGCGTCCTGCTCGGCATCATCGCCCTCGCCTTCCGCTTCAAGGCCGGTCAACGCATCGGCCGTCACCCCGCCGGACAGGATTTCTTCTATATATTCGGGCGTTCCACGGCGTTTCCAATCCTCGACCACACGATGGACTTCATCGTCATCGACAAACGCCCCGTGCACCCGCACCGGGATTCCCGCACCGGCCGGCAGGTACAGCATGTCACCATGGCCCAGCAGATGCTCTGCACCGCCCTGATCCAGAATCGTGCGCGAGTCGATACGCGATGACACCTGAAACGCAATACGCGTTGGAATATTGGCCTTGATCAAGCCGGTGACAACATCCACGGATGGACGCTGGGTGGCCAGAATCAGATGGATGCCTGCCGCACGCGCCTTTTGGGCCAACCGTGCAATCAGCTCTTCGACCTTTTTCCCGACGATCATGAACATGTCGGCAAACTCATCGATAACCACCACGATGTAGGGCAGTTTTTCAAGCGTGGGCGGTGCCTGGTGCATTTCCCAGGGCTGAGGTTCCCATAAGGGGTCCTGCACCTGAGCCCCCTGGCTCTCGGCCTCATCGAGTCTGGCGTTGAAGCCGGCAATATTACGCACGCCCATGGCCGCCATCAGCTTGTAGCGTCGCTCCATTTCGGCCACACACCAGCGCAGCGCGTTGGCGGCTTCCTTCATGTCCGTGACTACCGGCGCCAACAGGTGCGGAATGCCGTCATATACCGACAGTTCAAGCATTTTTGGATCGACCATGATCATGCGAACTTCATCAGGCGTCGCCTTCAAAAGCATCGAGATCAACATGGCATTAACGCCTACGGATTTACCCGATCCCGTCGTACCGGCCACCAGCACATGAGGCATCTTGTTCAGATCGGTCACGATGGCGGCCCCACCGATATCCTGACCCAGCGCCATGGTCACTGGAGACATGGCCTGCTGATATACATCGGAATCGATGACTTCACGCAAGCGAATCATGGCTCGATTGGGGTTGGGAATTTCGATGCCGACAGTAGGCCGGCCCGGGATCACCTCAACCACACGCACACTCTTGACCATCAGTGAGCGAGCCAGATCCTTGGCCAGATTACTGATCTTGGATACCTTGACCCCTGGAGCGGGCCGAATTTCAAATCGGGTAATGACAGGCCCGGGCCAGGTATCCACCACTTCTGCCTTGACGCCGTATTCACGCAAGCGCACTTCCAGCAACTCGGCCATGTCGTCGAGTTCTTCGGTCGTATAGGTCGGCTCATGCGCCGACGGCGTCGTCAGCAGTCGATAGGAAGGCATCTCCCCGGTAATTTCAGGCACGCCATCCGCAGCCGGTCGCTGCGTCTGTAAATGCTCCACGGTCCAGAGGATCGGGCTATCGGTATCTTCCCGTACGTCACGGTCCGTGGGCTCGCTCACACCCTCTACGTCTTGATCCGGTTGCGGTTGCGGTTGCGGTTGCGGTTGCGGTTGCGGTTGCGGTTGCGGTTGCGGTTGCGGTTCAAGCGTATCGTTCATGTGTGACGAAGCCACACTGATGTCATCATCGTAAGGCGAAAGAGGAGCGGCATTTGGCGCCTCTTGATCAGGGGCCTCATCGATGTCGGCCTGAAAGGCTGCCGTTTCAGAGGTGTCATCATCCCGAGCACTCATGGCAACAGGAGCAAACTCATCCTCTTCATCGGCAGTCTGAAGGTTGCTGGACCAGGTTGAAAGTTCTTCATCGCGCCTGTCCGCACGCAACTCGCCTGAGCCTGATATATCGGTAGCAGCCGTGGCAGGTGCCGCTTCACGCGGCGTTACGATGTCATCATCACCGGTGATCGGCTCAGGAACCGGCTCAGGCACACGACGACGAGTGACATCCGCCACCTCTTCACGCCGCGGCCTGACAATGGGGGCAGACTCGCGCCGGGGAGATGACGCCGAAGGTGCAGGCGTTTCCGGCATGACTGGCGAGAGAGCAACAGGCTCGGCCACCTCTTCCTGAGAAGAAACCGCTCGGAAAGGCACATCTTTTGACACCGAGGCAGAAGCAACTTCATCAGGCTCCTCATCGCGACGCGCCGATACCCGTGCAGCTCGCTCAACCACATCATCACGCCGTGCAGACAGGGAAGGACCACGCGACACACGGCCGTCAGGCTCATCGTCTTCGGGCATTAATCTGGCAGGAGCTTCAGCGGATAAAGGGCTGGGGGCTGCTGACGCGACGCTGCCTGATGCCGTGGAGCGCGTATCATCATGACGCATCGACGGCGTGGCAAGCGGCGCCTCCCAGGGGATATCACTGCTTTCCTCGGAGGCTGGTCGAGTAACGGTTGAGGGATGATCTACAGGCGCAGCAGGATCACTGCCATACAAATCCGGCACGACGTGACGTGACTTGAAGCGTTGCCACAGGGAAGGCCGTGACGAGGAGACAACAACCTCTTCAACGTCGTCGTCAGTATCCTCGGCGACCTGACTATAAGCCTCTTCAAGCTCTTCCTGAAAATCACGTTCGGCATAACGGGCATAGGTCAGCTCTTCCTCTTCTCGCCTGACCCGCCGCTGCTCTCGTCGTTCGGCCAGATGGTTTCGTGCCAGCCCCATATGCCCCATGCACCACCGCACCAGCGCGTAGCTTCGGCGGCCGGTTTCATCAATGATGGTCCACCAGGACAGACCGGTGAACAGCGGAAACCCGCACAGAAAGAATCCGATGGAAATCAAAGTCGCGCCATAATGACCTACAAGGTCATAAAGCCCGGCGGACAGGCCTGATCCAAGTATGCCGCCTGCACCGGCAGGCAGGTCTGCCTCTAGATTGTAAAAATGTACGGCACTGAGCGTGCAGGTTGCCATCAGCACCAGAAACAGGCCGGCGCACCGCACCGCAAGCACTGTCGGATCCCAGACGATCGTGGCCTCACGCGTGCGAAGCAGCCGCCAGGCGCCATAGCCCAGCATACCTGGCCACCACAGGGCGCCCAGGCCGAACAGGCTGTACAGCACATCGGACAGCCAGGCTCCGGTGTGCCCCATCCAGTTACTGACCTCCTGCTCGGTACCGCTGTAGGACCAGCCCGGATCCGTCTGCGAGTAGCTGAACAGTGAAAGCAGCATAAAGACGCAGGCAATCAGCAAAATGATGACTACGCCTTCCTTGGTAGCACCGTGCAGATGCGCTGTCAGACGTTCGGCCTGCTGACGTGCGCGGGTTGCCCGGGCGCGATTGTTTGCCGGCTTCTTTTTGCCGGTCGCAGCTTGCTGTCGTTTATTGGCACTCAACCTGGCCATCCCCCTTCACCACGTTGCCATGATTATGTCGTCATCATTAAGTACTGTGGACATGATACCGGCCCCTGCGAAGGTATCACAGGCCCATCAGGTATTGTCGCACAGTGGATTGCATGCTTTATTGCAATAAATACACACTGTTATCTGCCCTTTAAAGACAAATGCACCGAACACTGGCATGCGCCGTGGATGCATTGCCTGTCGGGGCTCGACACCCTACAGAGACTTGTCATGCTGCCATGGCTTCCGCCCTCCCCCGCTGCCTTCCCTCCTGTCAATACGGCTCTGGAAGAACCGGATGGCCTGCTGGCTGCTGGCGGAGATTTGACCCCCGACTGGCTGATCAGTGCCTACAGTAACGGAATTTTTCCATGGTTCAGCGACGACCAGCCGATCCTCTGGTGGTCACCCGACCCACGCATGGTTCTTTTCCCGCAGGAATTCAAACCGAGACGAAGCCTGGCCAAGCGCTTTCGCAATGCCGGCTTTACCTTCACATTCAATCAGTCATTCAAAGACGTCATGACAGCCTGCGCCCAGACCCGGGCCGATCAGGAAGGCACCTGGATCACTGATGACATGATGGCCGCATACCATGAGCTGCATCGGCAGGGATACGCTCACAGCGTAGAGGTGTGGCGCGAAAACACACTGGCAGGCGGACTATATGGTGTCGGACTGGGTGAGTGTTTTTTCGGCGAATCCATGTTTTCACGAGAAGCGGATGCTTCAAAGTGCGCGCTGACCTATCTTGTAGCACAGGGAATGCCTCGAGGACTGACATTGATAGACTGCCAGATGCACAGTAATCACCTGGCTTCCCTGGGCGCTCGTCTTATCGCACGTGACAATTTTTTACGTTACCTTGAACCCTGTCAGGCTACACGCCCCCGAGCAATATGGCTGCCGGACGCTACCGCCGTCCCATAAGGACAACAAAACAGGCTGGAGCAAAATAAGGTGACCCCTTGAGCAATCCGACAACAACCAGAACGCAGGATCTGCGCTTTTTCCTGACGGCACCACACAGCTGCAGCTACCTTGAAAACAAGGAAGCCATTACGCTGTTCATGGATCCGGAACAACCCATCAATCAGGATGTTTACAGTGCACTTTCCCTGATGGGATTTCGCCGAAGTGGTCAGCACCTTTACAGACCACATTGCAACAACTGCAAGGAATGCCTCTCGGTACGCATCCCGGTCGAAGACTTTACACCGAATAAAACACAGCGTCGGCTGTTTAAACGTAACCAGTATTTAACAGTCAATAACCTTCAGGCGTCGTTCGTTGAAGAGCACTATCTCCTTTATGAGCGTTATATCGCCGCACGGCATCAGGACGGTGACATGTATCCGCCGTCCAGGGAGCAGTACGCCAGCTTCCTGACTCATAACAACGATTTTTCACGGTTGATCGAATTCAGAAACGGCGCCGAGCTGGTGGCCGTGGCTGCCATGGATGAGCTATCGCATGGCCTTTCAGCAATCTACACTTTCTACTCACCTGCTCCTGAACATGCTCGGCTTTCTCTGGGTACGCATGCCGTTCTCTGGCAGATAGAGCAGGCAAAATCACTAGGGCTACCCTATGTCTATCTGGGCTACTGGATAGAGCGAAACCGTAAAATGGCCTACAAGACCCTGTTTCGTCCCATCGAATATCTTGAAGGACGCAGCTGGCAAAGGCTGATTGATTGCAGCTAGCTTTGCCTAACCGGCCGTCATCAGGCAAAATGCAGCACTATTGTTCCAGGGACCTGTTAACGAGGGCTTCCCTGCTACTCTACGTTTTAACGTAACCGGAGGAAATGCCGCATATGGCGCGTGAAGATCATATTGAAATGGAAGGTGTCGTTATAGACATGCTGCCAAACACCATGTTCCGTGTCGAACTGGAAAATGGACATGTTGTAACAGCACATATTTCCGGAAAGATGCGCAAGAACTACATCCGCATCCTTACAGGTGACAAGGTCAAGGTAGAGCTGACACCTTACGACCTGTCCAAGGGGCGTATTGTTTACCGGTCACGCTGAGCCCGCCTCAGGGACGGTCGTGGTACCGTTGCCCTGCTCTTTCCTGAAAAGCGCCCGTGACTGCAGGCTGATCATTTTCATGCCAGCCTGACAAAAAACGCCCCGTCTTTCGACAGGGCGCTTTATTTTGCGTGTGGATTTTTGCTATTCAGGCAAGCTCCACTTCCGACACCAGACTCAGATCGTCTCCGTCGACGGTGACACGCACCGTGCCTCCCTGATCCGCAAGATCCCCAAACAGAATCATCTCTGCCAGCGGTTTCTTCAGCTTGTCCTGAATCAGACGGGACATCGGCCGCGCTCCCATGTCTGGATCATAGCCATGCTCAGCAAGCCAGGACTTGGCCTCATCGGACACATCCAGCTGAACACGTTTCTCGTCCAGTTGCGCCTGAAGCTCGATCAGGAACTTGTCTACCACGTTGCGTACGACAGCCAGATCAAGCGCATGGAACTGAATGATGCCGTCGAGCCGATTCCGGAACTCCGGCGTAAACGTTTTCCGAATGGTTTCCATTGCATCGGTACGATGATCCTGATGCTGGAAACCAATGGAACGTCGAGAAGCTTCCTCTGCGCCGGCATTTGATGTCATGACCAGAATCACATTGCGGAAGTCCGCCTCGCGTCCGTTGTTGTCAGTCAGCTTGCCGTGATCCATGACCTGCAACAGCAGATTGAACACTTCAGGGTGCGCCTTCTCGATCTCATCAAGCAGCAGCACACAGTGCGGCGCCTTGGTGACTGCCTCTGTCAGCAGCCCCCCCTGGTCGTAACCGACATACCCCGGGGGCGCACCGATCAGACGTGATACAGCGTGCCGCTCCATGTATTCAGACATGTCGAACCTGACCAGCTCAATGCCCATCAGCATGGACAGCTGCCGTGCCACCTCGGTCTTGCCCACCCCGGTCGGGCCGGCAAACAGGAAGTTACCAACCGGCTTGTCCGGTGAACCAAGTCCGGCGCGGGAAAGCTTGATGGCCGAGGTCAGGCTGCCGATGGCTTCATCCTGCCCAAAGACCAGCATTTTAAGATCACGTTCCAGCGTCGACAGGAGTTTGCGATCCGAGCTGGTAACGCTTTTCGGCGGAATACGCGCGATGGAAGCAACGATTGACTCGATCTGCTCGACACCAATGGTATCGATCCGCGCTTCCGGTGGCAGCAGGCGCTGATGAGCACCGGCCTCGTCGATGACATCGATGGCCTTGTCCGGCAGATGCCGGTCATTGATGTATCGAGCAGCCAGCCTGACCGCCGTTTCGACAGCCTCATCGGTGTACTTGAGCTGATGATGCTCTTCAAAGCGGCTGCGCAGGCCCTTGAGGATGCGGATGGTGTCATCAACGGATGGCTCCATTACGTCCACCTTCTGGAAGCGACGCGCCAGCGCACGATCCTTTTCAAAGATTCCGCGGAATTCCTGAAAGGTCGTGGATCCCAGACAGCGTAACTCTCCGGAAGACAGCAACGGTTTGAGCAGGTTGGAAGCATCCATCACACCACCCGAAGCGGCACCAGCCCCGATAACGGTATGAATTTCATCAATGAACAGAATCGAGTTCGGCTCTTTCTTGAGTTCGCCCAGCAGTGCCTTGAGTCGTTTCTCGAAATCACCGCGGTACTTGGTGCCTGCCAGCAGGGCGCCAAGATCAAGTGAATACACGACAGCATCAGCGATCACCTCAGGCACGTCTTCCTCGACGATGCGCTTGGCAAGACCTTCGGCAATGGCGGTTTTACCCACTCCGGCTTCGCCCACCAGCAGAGGGTTGTTCTTGCGACGGCGTGCCAGAATCTGCACGACACGCTCAAGCTCATGATCACGGCCGATCAGCGGGTCAATCTTGCCCAGACGCGCCTGCTCATTGAGGTTGGTGGCATACCCCTTGAGAGGATGTGAGCCACTTTCTGCTCCTCCCTCTTCACCATCATCGCTGCTGTCGGAAGGCCCCGGGTGCGGCTGCTCCTGCCCGGATACCTTGGAAATACCATGCGCCAGATAATTGACGGCATCGACACGTGCCACGCTTTGATGCTTGAGGAAATAAACCGCCTGACTTTCCTGCTCGGAAAAGATCGCCACCAGCACATTGGCACCAGTCACTTCGGTCTTGCCGGATGACTGGACATGAAACACGGCGCGCTGGAGCACACGCTGAAACCCGAGCGTAGGCTGAGTCTCACGATCATCCTGCCCTTCTGGAATCAACGGCGTTGTCGAGTTGATGAAATCCTGCAGATCGGTACGCAGCTTGTCGATGTTGGCACCACAGGCCCGCAATACATCTGACGCAGAGGCATTGTCCAGCAACGCCAGCAGGAGATGCTCAACGGTCATGAACTCATGACGCTTGGAGCGCGCCACGGTAAACGCCGTGTTCAGGGTCAGTTCAAGTTCTTTGCTTAACATGGCAGTCCCCTTCTTGCCGCATTCGGCACTTCAGTCGACCTGTTCGACATCACATAACAGTGGATGTTGACACTCTCGAGCGTATTCATTGACCTGATGACATTTGGTTTCCGCGATATCGCGCGTGAAGATCCCGCAGGTCGCCTGGCCCTGAGTATGGACAGCCAGCATGATCTGCACTGCCCGTTCATTATCCATCGCAAAGAAAGTCTGCAGCACCTCAACGACGAACTCCATGGGAGTATAATCGTCATTGTGCAGCACAACTTTATACAGCGGAGGCTCCTTCAGTTCAGGGTCGCTGAGCTGCTCGGCGACATCGCTGTCCTCGTTTCCCTCCGGAGAGGACGGCGGATTCATACCGGCGAGCCAAACTCCTTTCACCTTGGTGTCGTGCATAGTTGAGTCTTCTTTGAACATAAGAGGCAGGGCATTCGAGCACAAGGGAGATTGCCGAAAAACGCCAATATCGCCATGACTCATCCCTGCATGCCTTGTTGAAAGATGGTGGCGAGAGGCAGAAGATGCAACTCGTAACCACTAAATGAGTGAATACGATTATTCCGCTTTACTCTATACCTGCTGATACAGGGTTGTACCATGGCGCCTGTAGTCTGCTCGGATGAAGCAGGCCACATTTATATCGCCATATCCGGCAATTGCCTTTTACCCCTCTACAGGATCGCCGTGAGTACCATTTATCTTGTGAACAAACCCTTTCATATGCTGCCCCAGTTCACTGATGACCAGGGGCGCAGAACGCTGGCAGATATCATTACAGTGCCAGGCATTTATCCGGTGGGGCGGCTTGATTATGACAGTGAAGGGTTGATGCTCTTGACCGATGACGGCGCGCTGAACCATCGTATCAGCCACCCACGCTACAAATTGACCAAGGTCTACTGGGTTCAGGTCGAGGGCCTGCCGAACGACCAGGCCCTCTGCCAGCTTCGCCAGGGCATCAGACTGAAGGATGGCCCCACCCGGCCGGCGCAGGTACGCCATATCGATGCGCCAGCGCTTCCGGAGCGTGATCCGCCGGTCAGATTCCGTGCCAACCAGCCCACCAGCTGGCTTGAAATCCGTATCAGTGAGGGACGAAACCGTCAGGTACGCCGAATGACAGCAGCCATCGGACACCCCACCCTGCGACTGGTACGTCAGGCCATCGGAAGCTGGCAGCTTGGCCAGCTCGCCCCGGGTGAGTGGCGAAGCGAACAACTGCACGCCCCTCGCCCCGACAGGCCACGGTCTGCACGCAGGCCTATCACCAGGAACCGTCGCTCATGAGGCGCTGGACGCCCCACACAACGGTTGCCACGGTGATTCAGCATGAACATGCCTTTCTACTGGTGGAAGAGCGGCAGGGACCCGGGCCAACCGTCTTCAATCAGCCCGCCGGTCACCTGGAACAGGGGGAGACACTGTTCGACGCTGCCCGCCGTGAGACACGTGAAGAAAGTGGCTGTACCGTCGCACTCAATGGCTATCTGGGCCTTTATGTACATACCAGCTCCTCCGGCGTTACCTATCATAGCCATAGTTTTCTGGCGCACGTTACAGGTCATGTTGATGCGCCCCTCGATACTCCGATTGTTGCCGCGCACTGGCTGACGCCTGATGCCATCAAGGCGCTATCCATCGATGGTCGACTGAGAAGCCCACTGGTGCTCAGGCGTGTGCAGGATGCACTGGCCGGCCGCCGCTTTCCGCTTGAGCTTGTTGTCGAGGGATAAGCACTGACAGGGGTTAAGCGCGCCTGATGCATCAGGTATACTCGACACAACTACAGTCACTTCTATTTGATCGCCGAGCGTGTCATGACCTCTTCCAACGCTTCGCCCGCCCCTTCGAGCCTCAAGGTCATCGCAGGCATGTCCGGGGGCGTCGATTCTTCCGTATCAGCCTGGCTATTGCTGCAACAGGGTTACCAGGTCGAAGGCCTGTTCATGAAGAACTGGGATGAAGACGACGGTACCGAATACTGTACCGCCAAGGATGACCTGGCAGATGCTCAGGCCGTCTGTGACAGTCTGGGCATCCGATTGCATACGGCCAACTTTGCTGCCGACTACTGGGATAACGTGTTCGAGCATTTCCTGGCCGAGTACAAGTCAGGCAGAACGCCCAACCCCGATATCCTTTGCAACAAGGAAATCAAGTTCAAGGTCTTCCTTGAATACGCTGAACTGCTGGGCGCTGACCTGATCGCCACCGGCCACTATGTCCGCCGCGGAGAGCGCGATGGTCAGGCCGTTCTGCTCAAGGGGCTTGATGCCAACAAGGATCAAAGTTATTTCCTGCATGCCGTGGGCAGTGATGCCATTGGCCGCACCCTGTTCCCGGTCGGCGAACTTGAAAAGCCTGAAGTACGACGGATTGCCGAAGAACAGGGCCTGGCCACGGCCCGAAAGAAGGATTCCACCGGAATATGCTTTATCGGAGAGCGACGCTTCAAGGATTTCCTGAGCCAGTATCTGCCGGCACAACCCGGGCTTGTTGAAACGGAAACAGGCGATGTGATCGGTGAGCACCAGGGGCTGATGTATTACACCCTGGGCCAGCGCCAGGGGCTGGGCATTGGCGGACTGGCCAGATACAGCGAAGACCCCTGGTATGTGGCTGCCAAGGATCTCGAGCGCAACGTACTGGTCGCGGTACAGGGCAAGCATCATGACCTGCTTTACACCCAGATAATTGACAGTGAAGTCGTTGACTGGGTGGCCGGACACGCACCAGCCACGCGCTTTCGGGCTACCGCAAAGGTGCGTTATCGCCAGCAGGATCAGCCCTGCCAGGTTGAATCACACTCGGATGGCACGGTGACGGTCGTATTCGATACGCCTCAGCGCGCTGTTACTCCAGGACAATCCCTGGTTCTGTACAAGGACGATGTTTGCCTGGGCGGAGGCGTTATCCGTACGGCCAGCAAGCGTCAGGACACCGCAGCATGACGACCATTGAAGAACAGGCATTGGCCCTTGCGGGTGTGTTTCAGGCAGCCGCGGTAGCCGATGAACTGGCACGCACGGGCCAGTGCAATGAACGTGACCTGCACACGTTGCTGTCTGCCACCCTTCAGACCGACCCTGATCGCTTCGAGGATATCTACGGAAATCACACGAACAATCTTCGCAAGGGCATGGACACCCTGACAGAGGCCTTTGATCGCACCCAGGCCTCCTCCGATGTGATGCGCTACGCCTTCTCCATGGTGCTGCTGATGAACAAGTTCAGAAAGAACCCCGACATGATGGATCATGTCGGCCAGCGGCTGGAGCGTATCAAGGCACAATCGGAGCACTTCGGGCTTGAACACGAAAACGTGGTGGCAAGCCTGGGAGAGCTTTACAAGGACACCCTGTCAACGCTGAAGTATCGCATTGTCGTTCAGGGTGACCCCAGCCTGCTGCAGAGCCGCATGATGCCCGAACGGATTCGTGCGGTATTGCTGGCAGGCATTCGTTTTGCCCTGTTGTGGCATCAGCGCGGTGGACGCCGCTGGTCGCTGCTGTTTCAACGCGGGAAACTCAAGGAAGCCCTGAAACACATGGATGGTCGCTGAATTGCAGCCTGTGTTTTCAACTCATTGTTACTCACTGCCAGAACACGCCGGAACTCGACATGCAACTTTCTTCACTGACAGCGTTATCCCCCATTGATGGCCGCTACGGCAGCAAGACCAGCGACCTGCGCGAGCATTTCAGCGAATTCGGCCTGATCAAGGCCCGCGTTATCGTCGAAGTCCGCTGGCTTGAGCGGCTGGCTGACCATCCCGGCATCGAGGAACTCGGTGCCCTGTCCGACGATGCCCGTGCGTTTCTGAACCGGCTGATCGCTGACTTCGGTGAACAGGACGCAGCACGCATCAAGGACATCGAGCGAACCACCAATCATGATGTCAAGGCCATTGAATACTACCTGAAGGAAAGGCTTTCACATCATGACGAACTGAACGCCATCAGCGAGTTTGTCCATTTCGCCTGCACCAGTGAAGACATCAACAACCTCTCTCATGGCCTGATGCTGCGTAGCGGCCTGAACGATGTGCTGCTGCCGGCCATGCGGGATGTTGTCGAACAAGTCGTGGCACTGGCGCATCAGCATGCCGACCAGCCGATGCTGTCCAGAACTCACGGCCAGACCGCCAGCCCCACCACCCTTGGCAAGGAAATGGCCAACGTTGCCGCGCGCCTGCGCCGTCAACTGCGCCAGATCGAGTCCACCGAAATACTGGGCAAGATCAACGGCGCCGTGGGCAATTACAATGCCCACCTGGCCACCTATCCGAACGTTGACTGGGCCGACAATGCCCAGACATTTGTCGAATCCCTGGGGCTGACCTTCAACCCCTATACCACCCAGATCGAACCGCACGATTATATTGCCGAGCTGTTTGACAGTGTATGTCGCTTCAATACGATCCTGATCGACTTTGATCGGGACGTATGGGGATACATCTCGCTGGGCTACTTCAAGCAGCGCACGGTCGAAGGCGAGATTGGTTCATCGACCATGCCCCACAAGGTCAACCCGATTGACTTTGAAAACTCCGAAGGCAACCTCGGCCTGGCCAATGCCATTCTGGGCCACCTGGCTCAGAAACTGCCGATTTCCCGCTGGCAGCGTGATCTGACCGATTCCACGGTCCTGCGTAACCTGGGTGTCGGGCTGGCTCATGGGTTGATCGCCTATCAGGCATCAATCAAGGGCATCAGCAAGCTTGAAGCCAACCCTACACGCCTGATGGATGATCTGGATAACAGCTGGGAAGTACTGGCAGAGCCGATCCAGACCGTCATGCGCCGCTACGGAATCGAGAAACCGTACGAGAAGCTCAAGGAACTGACCCGCGGCAAGCGTATTGACCAGGTGGGCTTTGCGGCCTTCATCGATACCCTCGCGCTGCCTGATGCAGTCAAGGCCGACCTCAAGGCCATGTCACCGGCCAGCTATATCGGCAATGCCTCTGCTCAGGCTCGCGCCCTGTAACTTTCGTGCCGGGGCCGTGCCCCGGCCCCGCTCCTCTTTGCAAGACCTCCAAACCATGCCCCATGAACCGAATACTCCGCTGTCCCTGCTGGGCGGTCTGTCTACCGCTGACTTCCTGCGCGATTACTGGCAGAAAAAACCCCTGCTGATCCGGGGAGCCTATCCGGATTTTGACAATCCGCTCAGCGCGGAAGAGCTGGCCGGACTGGCCTGTGAGGAAGGTGTCGAGGCGCGCCTCGTTGAGGAACACGGGCCGGACAAGGTGTGGCAGGTATCGCACGGGCCCTTCGATGAGACGACCTTTGCCAGACTCGGTGAGCAGGACTGGACACTGCTGGTACAGGCCGTTGATCACTATGTGCCTGATGTCGCTGCATTGATGGAGCATTTCAGCTTCATCCCCCGCTGGCGGCTCGATGACATCATGATCAGTTATGCGCCGCCAGGTGGCAACGTGGGGCCCCACGTTGATAACTACGATGTATTCCTGCTTCAGGCCAGCGGACAGCGCCGCTGGCAACTGGGCGGCCTGCAGGACGAAGATGCTCCCCTGATAGAAGGCATAGACCTTCGAATACTCAGGCGCTTTGAAGTAACTCCCGATCAGGACTGGGTACTCGAACCCGGCGACATGCTGTACCTGCCACCCCGGCTGGCTCATCACGGGGTCAGCATGAGCAGCGACTGCATGACCATATCCGTCGGGTTTCGTGCACCGTCTGCCGATGAAATGGTGACCTCGTTTGCCGATTTCCGGGGTGAACAACTTCGGGATGATCAACGCTACAAGGATCCGGACCTGACTCCTCAGCCTCACGAAGGCGAGATCGGGCCGGAAGCCCTGGCGCGCGCCCGAGAGCTGATCCTATCGACGCTGGATAATCCGGCAGCACTGGCCGCCTGGTTTGGCCGCTACATGACCCAGCCTCGCTACCCGGGCCAGCTCGCCGAAGCGGATACTCCCCTCGGCGCTGAAGCGCTGACGGCCTGGCTTGAGGAAGGTGGGGAGCTTGTCAGGGCACTCGGATCACGGTTTGCCTATCACACCGACAGGGGCATCAGCACCCTGTTCATTGATGGTGATGGCCTCTCCTGCACAGAGGAGCTTGCTCGTGCGCTGGCCTCCAGTACACCGATCGATCAAACCCTTCTGACTCTCGACCCTCAGGCAGCAGCGCTGCTGGCCGGTCTTGTCACTCGTGGCTCCCTGCTACTGGAAGATGAATCGGAGGAAGACGATGACTGAGTCTGCCATCACCATTCGTGCAGGTGAGTGGGACACCCTGTCCCAATGGTGCCGCCCCCTGCGTGAACTGGTCTTCATCAATGAGCAGGGCATTACACGCGAAGAAGAGTGGGATGGTCTGGACCGACGTGCCCTGCACTTTGTCCTGTTTGCTGATAATCAGGCCGTCGGCACGGCCAGACTCCTGCCGGATGGCCATGTAGGTCGAGTGGCCATCCATCCCGAATGGCGAGGCAAGGGGCTGGGCCAGGACCTGCTTCGTCAGGTATTGCTGGAGGCCCATCATCAGGGCCATACTCATCTGATGCTTTCTGCCCAGCTGCACGCCCTGTCGTTTTATGAACAACTGGGGTTTACCGCACAGGGTGAACCCTATACGGAAGCGGGTATTCCCCATCGCGACATGAGTTGTGCGCTGGACTGACCGAATCCATCATCCGGAACCTTTTGAAACATTCAAACTCAAAGCTCCAGGTTTTAGAACAGTGTTTCAATCAAATAATGCCGGTTGATGGCATGATGCAGGAGTCACCATGAAACAGATTTCCTATACCGCTCTCGCGCTGGCCGGTGTTCTGTCACTGGCGGGCTGTGCCAACAGTGACATCTATTCGGGCGACGTCTACAGCGGCAATCAGGCCAAGACAGCCCGCAATGTCAGCTACGGCAACGTTACCGGTGTGCGCCCGGTAACCATTCAGTCAGGCAACGAAAATGATACCGGCATCGGTGGCATCGGTGGTGCACTGATCGGTGGTCTGCTGGGCAGCCAGTTCGGAGGTGGCAGCGGCCGTCTTCTAACCTCTGCAGCAGGCGCAGTAGGAGGTGCGGTCGCCGGCTCCAGGGTGGAACAGTCGGTCAACAGGGTCAGCGCCTACGAAATTCAGGTGCAGCGTGATGATGGCCAACAGGTTGTGGTAGTACAAAAGGCCGATCACCCCTATAACGTGGGTGATCGTGTGAGATTGATCGGAGCCGGCAATGATCTTGCCGTGACGCCGGCCAATTAAGCTGTTACACCGGCAGAACGCGGGTGAGACGTAGCGAAGTCCAGAGTATGATCTATAGTTCTGCTTAGCTGGCTAATCAAACACCACTTGCAGATATCAAGGACATCTCATGCGCTTACCCGCACTTGCTCTGGCCCTGACGGCCTTCTCACCCGCAGCCCTTGCGAGCGGCACCGTGAGCCTGAAGCTGGACAACGATATTTTTACTGGTGATGGCGATGGCCATTATACCAATGGTCTGGAAGCACAGTGGACCTTTTCACCGGGCCAGGATCACTGGACCAGAGACCTTTCCAGCGCGCTTCCCCTATGGTCCAGAGGCACCCTGGCAGCCGTCAGCTACCATCTGGGCCAGCAGATCTACACACCTGAAAATACGGATGCTCATGATCCGGTCAAAGATGATCGACCCTATGCAGGTTATCTGTATGGCGGAGTGTCACTGTTCCAGGATGCGCAGCAGCATAAGCTAAGAATTGCGGATACCCTTTATATCGAGGCCGGCATTGTAGGTCCGGCCGCCGGTGGCAAGACCGTGCAGAACAATTTTCACCATCTGATCGACAGTGACAGGGCAAATGGCTGGCATAACCAGCTTCATAATGAACCCACACTGACCGTTGGCTGGAACCGGGCCTGGTGGGTACAGGATACCCTTGGCAGCCTTGCTCTGGAGTACGGCCCGAATGCCGGTTTCGCGCTGGGCAATCTCCATGATTACGCTGAAACCGGGATGATGGTTCGCATCGGCCAGCACCTGAACGATTTCCACGGCATACCTGCAGTAGCCCCCGGCCGCAGTACTCGCACCCTCTTCACTCCCTCCCGGGCAAATGGATGGTATGTCTTTACGGGCATTACCGGTCGCTACATGGCCCATAATCTACTGCTGGACGGCAATACCTTTGAAAACAGTCCGGAAGTGGATCGACGTCCCTGGGTAGGTGATCTCGTGGCTGGTGTGGCATTCAGCGTCAGTCGCTGGAATCTGGCTTTTACCAGTGTCTGGCGAACACATGAATTCGAACAGCAGCATCGAAGCGACCGCTTTGGTTCTGTCATATTGTCTACCAGTCTTTAATCGCCCTCTTCAACGTATGAAAAGTACAACCATGGCCTGAACAATCAACCACCAGACTGATTACATCAGGTTTCAATAATCGTACTATCGACACCAAATCCTGACTGATTTCTTTACATGAAAAATTTTACTGCGCCTTCATGGGCGCCACTGTTACAACGCCACCACATCAATACCTTCGACGCCCTGTGGAATCTTGATCTCGAGCCCGTTGACGTGCCCAACCTGGAGCGTGGTGGCCATTCTGAAGTCAGCCTGTTGACACTTGAAGATCAACGATTTTTTGTCAAACGGCAGACCAATCACCTCGGACGTAGCCTGCAACGTCCCTTTGGTGAACCTACCTTTGCGCGTGAATTTCGAAATATTCAACGCTTTGAAGCACTGAATATCCCCGCCCTTGAAGCGGCCTGGTTTGGAGAACGTCGATCACAGGGGACATGGTGCTCGATTCTGGTAACGCCTGCCCTGGAAGGGTACAGCGACCTGATTGCCTGGCATGCCCGCTGGAATCAACTGTCTGAACATGAACAAGTGAGTGTTATCGAAGCCAGTGCACGCCTGCTGGCAACACTTCACGACACCGGCTGGATGCACGGCAGCCTGTATGCCAAGCACGTTTTCCTCAAGTCACAACCAGGCCACTGGGAAGCACGACTGATAGATCTTGAAAAATCACGTCCGCTGCTCCGCAGGACAGCCGAGCGGCTGAGGGACCTGGATGTGTTCACGCGCCGCCTGACCACCTGGCAGCCCGAAGACTGGACGACCTTTTTTACCGCTTATGCCGGCACCGTAGAGTCAGGCAGATTCTGGCAGGAGAAGCTGAATAAGCGATTGAAGCGAAAAGGAAAATCATAGCACTTCCGTCTGATAGTCTTTAGCAATCGCCATAATAGTCAAAAGTAAAAAAAAATAGAGTGACAAATCGAACAGTGTTTCTTATAGTGTCTTCATCGTTTAGAAACACCGTTCGCAAATAGACGAACACTGACAGGCTTTCAAGGGAGTACACATCATGAAACTCGCTAAACTGATTTCCGCTACCGTTATTGTCGGCGCTTCTGCAATGGCCGCTCAGTCTGCACTGGCTTATGGCGCAGGTGATGTCTTTGTTCGCGGTGATGTTTCCAAGACCGACTCCGCAGCCAGCGGCAAGTACGATGATGATACCGGCTGGACTGGCGGTATCGGCTACATGGCTACTGACAAGCTGGGTGTCGAGCTGAATACCAGCGATCGCACCAAGTTTGAAAATGAAAATACCGGTGCCAGCTTCAAGGCGCGTCCCTACAGCCTGCTGGCTCAGTACTACCCGCTGGGTGGCACGGATGCCAAGGTACAGCCTTATGTAGGCGGTGGCATGACCTACGTTCGCTTCAATGGCGAAAACAGCAACCAGCAAAGCATCGACAGCTCTGCATGGGGCTGGACTGGCCAGGCCGGTGTTGACCTGAACGTCACCAACAACTGGGCACTCAATGGATTCGCTCAGTACACGGATGTAAGCGCTCAGCAGAGCGGCGACAGCGGTCACCTCGACCTGAATCCGCTGACTGTCGGCGGTGGTGTGACTTACCGCTTCTGATCGTCGATTGCCATGTCGACTCAAGGCCGCCCTCGGGCGGCCTTTTCAATGCCTGTAATTCCTGGTAAAAAACTCAGGTATTTAAATCTAATCTAATTAAGATTAATGTGTGACAACTTGTCTCACGACAGACGTTTATCCCGCCGTTAAGGTGTCGCTACGAACAGTGTTCGCAAAAAAACCAAAGCGATACATCCTACAAGGGACAAACGTCATGAAAACCGGTCATCTCCTCCCGGCACTGATCATTGCAGCTGGCACCCTCCCCCTTTCCCAATCGGCACTGGCGTCCTATGGCCAGGGCGATTTCTTCACCCGAATCGGCGTGGCCAAGGTATCTCCCAAAAGTGACAACGCCAATGTAGGCGGTGCTGACCTCGACGTTGACGACTCCTCCGGTTTCGCCATGACCCTGGGGTATCGTTTTCTGGACAACTGGGGCGTCGAACTGTTGGCCGCACAGCGCTTCAAACACGATATCAACCTGGACGGTGACAAGGCAGGATCAACCAAACATCTCCCGCCGACGCTGACACTGCAATACTATCCGCTGGGTGGCACTGATGCGCGAGTCCAGCCTTACGTAGGTGGCGGCGTCAACTACACTCGCTTCAGCAGCGAAAAGCTGGACAGCGGTGCCAGTCTCGACATGGATGACTCCTGGGGATGGGCGGCCCAGGCCGGGGTAGATCTGCTGATAAACGACCACTGGGCAGTTAACGCAGCAGCCTGGTATCTTGACATTGACTCCGACGCGACAATCGGCGGAGCCACCAAAACGACAGTACATATCGATCCCATTGTCGTCATGGGCGGTATCAGCTACCGCTTCTGAGTCTTTTCTGCAAAATAAAGGGCAGGCACATCGGTGCCTGCTTTTTTGTCAGCGCAGCAGTGATCTGGGATAATCCGCGTCCCCCGTGTTTGACACGCCTTCGCTGATTACCAGTACAGATACTCATGCCTTCTACTCCCCGATTAACCCTGACCAACGCCCTCGCCCTGGGCCTCATGACCTTTGCGCTGTTTCTGGGCGCCGGCAATCTTGTCTTCCCCCCTCAGGTCGGTCAGCAGGCCGGTACCGATGTCTGGCCGGCTGCCCTGGGCTTTTTAACCACCGGAGTAGGTCTGCCGGTACTCGGCATCGTGGCTGTCGCCGTGTCAGGTGGTGGGCTTGACCGCATTCTTTCACCGCTGCCACGCTGGGCAGCCACGCTGTTCGGACTGGCCATCTATCTGAGCATCGGGCCCATGTTTGCTATGCCGCGTACAGCTACCGTGTCATGGAGCATGGGTGCAGAACCCTTTTTCGGTCAGGCATCGTCGCTGGATCAGACCCTGTACATCATCGGCTTTTTCAGTATTGCCGTTACGCTGTCCCTGATGCCCGGCAGGCTGGTCGATGTAGTTGGCAAGTGGATTACACCACTGCTGATCATTCTGCTGGTGATTCTGGCCGGTGCCACCGTTCTCTTTCCTCAGGGCCCTTTGGGTAGCGTATCTCCGCAGTGGCAGGATGCCCCTTTTGCTCAGGGTTTTCAGCACGGCTACATGACCATGGACATGCTGGCGTCAATGGTCTTTGGCATCCTGATTGTCAATGCCATACGCAGCAAGGGCGTGACCGATACGGCCAGCCTGACACGCTACACCCTGCTGGCCGGACTGGTCGCAGGCATCTGCCTGTCGGGCGTATACCTGCCACTGACGTACATGGGAGCAACAAGCCACCTCGTCGCGCCCGGCGCCGGCAGTGGCGAACTGATCCCTGCTTACGTCAATGCCCTGTTCGGCCCAACGGGCAATGTATTACTGGCCGCCGTCATTACACTGGCCTGCCTGACGACGGCCATCGGCCTTCTGACCGCCTGTGGCGAATACTTTCACGGCCTGATGGAACGTGTGTCCTATCGCACCATCGTCATCATCCTTGGTGTACTGGGTGTGGTGGTAGCATTACAGGGGCTTTCCACGCTGATACAGGTTTCTGTACCCGTTCTGAGTGCCCTTTACCCTCTGGCCATCGTAGTGATCCTGCTCAGCCTCGTGCGTCCGTTCCTGCCCCACCCTGGAAGAATGTTCAATGCAGCCTTGCTACTGACCCTGCCCGCCGGGCTGCTGGACGGACTGGCTGCCGCCCATCTTCTGGATGCCTGGCCAGCCCTGAGCACCTTCAAGGAAGCACTGCCGCTGGCCAGGGAACAGGCCGACTGGCTGATGCCGGCACTGGCAGGCATTGGTCTGGGGGCCATTCTTCAGTTTATTCCGTCCCCCGACCGGCGTACTGAAACGGCCTAGGCATCATTCATGATGCCGTCGATACGCTCCAGAGCCTGAATCAGAGGTAGCCGTTTACCTGTCGGATATTCCTTCAGGTAAAGCTCCGCGGCCGGTGCGATGCTTGAAGGTGACGGGAAAGCCGTACCGGCATCAATCAGAGCCTGTAATCGAGCCAGCAGGACGTAACGAAGCCATTGCGGCAAGGACATGGTATCAACGCAAAAAGGCTCACGACTCATGAAGGCCTGGGGCTGGGGCACCTCCTGCTTCCAGACATCAGCGGCCTTCATGGCCGCTTCGAGTTCACGCATCGCCTGCTGCATTGCTTCACTTTGCGACATGAATTACCTCACATTGGGATTTGACTGTGCTGTCCCCGATATCATGCACAATTACCCTGAATGAGCATGTGGATAACACGGGGACAACTTCGTGTAGCCTTGAGCGCATGCCGCTCGCGGCAAACTGATTACTTTTTAACCATCTCGATTGAACATCGAATGTACATTCATGATTTCAGGAGCAGGGACACACCATGTCAGCACCGCCCTTGACGCTATCAGGCATTTTCGAACAGGCCGGTATTTCCCCCCGGCTATATCATCTGGGACGAGAAATAGCACCCTGCTCCCCAGAAGCCTTTCAGGCATTTGAAGACCAGCGATTGCCCTGGCCACTGCCCTGGCAGCAGCGAGCACGGGTCGCTATAACCTTCGCGCCTCCTGGCGACAGTACATCAACCCCTCTGGTCTGGTTTCTGGCCTTTCCACTGGATGAACAGGGCCTTCTGGAGCCCGCCATGCGGGACGGTTTTATCCACCGCCTGCTGGCAACACTTGGTCAACAGCCACTGGATGCACTGGCTCCCGTGGAAGGAGTGGATCCACTCATGAAGGACAATCCGCTGGCCTTTGATCCGCCGCCACTGACCATGGCACTGTTTCATGCCCTGGCTGCACGTGATGCAGGTCAACCGGCCAGTCGTTTTTCCGAAATGGCAGAGAGCTATTTTAACGGGTTGTCGGCGCGTGAGCACGGATCATCGCTTGGCTGGCAGGGCGTGGCTGACATTGTGGCGAGAAAGGATGAGACCCGTGAACGCCAGTGGGCAATGTGTCTTGATGCACTTGATGATCAGGCACTGCAGGCGCTTTGTGCCTGCCTTGAATTCTTCCCGCCAACAACGCCTGAACTGCTTGAAGCCCTGGCCGAACAAAATAGCGTGCGTACCGGAGAAGTAGCGTATAGTTGCGCACGCGCGGGACTGGCGAGCCGGGAAGGCCGTGCATCCCAATGGGCCGATACCCTGCTTGGTCGTGATGCCCTGGCCGATGAAGACCTCGCGATTCTGGCAGTGCGGGGCTGGCATCATCTGGAACATGAAACCAGACTTGCCTCCTTTCTGGAGCACCTCGCGCGCTCGTCTACACTGGATATGTCCAGATGGCTAAAAGAGCTGGCACTGCTGCCAAGACTTCGACTGCCCCTGATCATGATGCTGCGCGACGCCCCGGAAGATTCGGCGCTGGCCCTACGACTATCACCTGTGACCCGACACTGACTCATGACATCACTGCCCTATGAACCTCGTGCCATTATCGGTCGGCGTGAAATAGTCACGCTTCCCGAGCTTGAGCTGACACTGCCATGCAAGGTGGATACCGGTGCACGCACCTCCGCCCTGCATGCCGAGCATATTCATTCCTTTGAGCGTGAAGGCCACTGGTATGTGCGCTTTACCAGCTGGGGCGGTAATGACAACAATATATCGCGCCAGTTCGAGCTGCCGCTGTATGACAGACGCCAGGTCAAAAGCTCGAATGGACACAGCGAAAATCGCTGTGTCATCCGTACCCTGATGAAACTGGGCGAGCTTTCCTATGATATCGAGCTGACACTGGTCAATCGCCAGGAAATGCGTCATCCCATGCTGCTTGGGCGTCGCGCCATGCGCCGGCTACTGGTTGCTCCGGGCGCTTCATTTTTGCACGACACACCCTAGATCACGGACTGGTCGTTACAATTACAAGGACATCTGCCATGCATATCGCTATTTTGTCACGCAACCGTTCACTGTATTCAACACGTCGCCTTGAAGAAGCGGCCAGAGAACGTGGTCACACTGTCAGGGTTATTGATACGCTGCGGTGTTACATGAATATCGCCTCTCACCGCCCCACTATTCATTACAAGGGTGAGGAACTCGAAAAGTTCGATGCCGTTATCCCGCGGATAGGGTCATCGGTCACCTTTTACGGCTGCGCCGTATTGCGCCAGTTTGAAATGATGGGCACCTATGTGCTCAACGACTCCGTATCCATTACCCGCTCGCGCGACAAGCTCCGGTCATTGCAGTTGCTCTCGCGCAAGGGCCTTGGCCTGCCGGTTACCGGGTTTGCACACTCTCCGGATGATATTCCGGACCTGATCAAGATGGTCAAGGGCGCACCGCTGGTTATCAAGTTGCTGGAAGGCACCCAGGGGATTGGCGTGGTACTGGCTGAAACCAATCAGGCAGCAGAAAGCGTCATTCAGGCCTTCATGGGCATGAAAGCCAATATCATGGTTCAGGAATATATCAAGGAAGCCAAGGGCGCGGACCTGCGCTGCTTTGTTGTCGGAGACAAGGTAGTGGCCGCCATGAAACGTCAGGCGGCTGATGGCGAATTTCGTTCCAATCTTCATCGGGGCGGCACGGCAAGCGCCATTCGCATTACCCCCGAGGAGCGCTCGACTGCCATCCGAGCGGCCAAGGCCATGGGCCTGCGTGTAGCCGGTGTGGACCTGCTGCGCGCCAATCATGGCCCGGTCATCATGGAGGTCAACTCGTCACCCGGCCTTCAGGGAATCGAATCCACCACCCAGGCGGATATTGCAGGTTTGATTATTAGCCATATTGAAAAAAACGCGACCGAAAAGCCACGCGTTCCGCCAAAGCCACGTGGCTGAGGTTTGATCCGGGGTCGGGCTCTGGCACACTGACCACAGCATTTCTACTTTAGCGTCACCGGAGGTGACTGCGCATGTTTCTCGATAATCGCCAGGTGGCGATGGACAGCCTGCTCGAAGCGCTGGCTGACAGTCTGGATTACTACCAGGACAATGTTGAACGCCTGCGTGATTCGGTACGCGATGCACTGACGCCCTGGTTCAACCAGCGTACGGCAGACCTCAAGACGCTGCAGACCCAGTGCAAGACTCATCTTGACCTGCTGCCGCGGGATGCCGATGTCGAGCGTGATGATTACATGTGGCTCTGGAGTCGGCTGAAAAGCTTCGTGGGTGATGACAGTCAGGTACTGATCAATGAGCTGCTCGAGCAGGAACGTGTTCTGATGCAGTCCCTATCCACGGCATTTACCCACGATCTGCCGGAAGATATCGATAAAACACTGGAACGCCTCTGGTCTGACTGCAGGTCCCTGATTCGGGAACTGTACCGTCAGCAGAAAAAGGAGAGGGGCCACCGCCCTCCCAAACAACGTCGCGCCGGTAAACGCCAGCGCACGTCTTCAGGAAAGTAACGCGGCCACGCCCTATCCGGCCGTCAATGGCACCGTGGGCCCGAGAAAATGCGGGCGTCGGTGCCAAAGATAGAGATCCCCTACCGTTGCAGCCCGCGCCAGCCATTCCCTGGCGCGCATCTCGACATCCAGCCGTGGGGCGTCGGCATGAGCCACGCAGCCCTGTACATTCATACCCAGCTGGTCGGCAATGAACAGTGCGCGCGGCAAGTGCCAGCTCTGAGTTACCAGCAGTGCCTGATCGACCTTGAACACCTGCTGCGCACGCACCAGGGTGTCGAAGGTACTGAAACCGGCAAAATCCAGCGTCATGGCACTGTCAGGCACTTTCTGCCGATGCAGGTCACGCCACATGTAACGTGGTTCATTGTAATAGCGAGTACGGTTATCACCGGAAAGCAGTAGATGATCAACCAGCCCCAGCCGGTAGAGCTGAGCGGCAGTATTCATGCGAGCATGAAAGTGCGGGTTCGCTCCTCCCCCACGCAGGCCGTAGGATGTTCCGAATACGATGCCTACAGGCACGGGAGGGCAATCAAGAATGTCGGTATGTATCTGGTCGCGTGTGGACAGGATGACCCATGCATTCAGGGCTGCAAGAATGGCCAGCCCTGTCATTAGAGACCAGGCCGTAGCCCGGATAGCCACTGCGGCCAGTTTTTTCATGCCTGCCCCGTTACCGCGAAAATAGGTCCGCTGCTAGAACATGCCCAGTTCAAGCTGAGCAGTTTCGCTCATCATGTCACGAGACCAGGGCGGATCAAAGACCAGCTCGATATTGACCTTGCTGATCTGAGGCGCCCCCAGAATCTTGTGGCGCGCATCCTCGGCAATCACATCTCCCATGCCGCACCCGGGTGCGGTCAGGGTCATCCGAATATTGACCACACGCTCACCGGAAATCAGCGTATCGAGCCGGCACCCATAGACCAGACCAAGCTCCACGATATCCACCGGTATTTCCGGGTCAAAGCAGGTACGAAGCTGCTCCCATATAAAGGCCTCGATCTCGTCATCGGAAGCGTGTTCATCCAGCGTCGGCCGGGGAACGGAGGACAGTCCAAGCGCATCCAGCTGATGCCCTTCGACAAGATACAGGCGACCTTCAAGAGCCACACTGACCGAGCTGCCCATCGCCTGCATGACCTGAACGACAGCATCTTCATTCAGCGTAACCGATTTGCCGAACGGGATCGAAATGGCCTCTACATCACGCTGAAGGGGCATTTGCTGCCCCTTCGTTACTCCTTGAAGCTTGTTCGCCATCATCGACTCCTCAGCGCACCATGGCCAGAACGCGCTCAAGCGCGTCTACAAAGGCATCGACTTCTTCCAGCGTGTTGTACACCCCGAAAGAGGCGCGGCAGGTAGCGTCCAGCCCAAAGCTTCGTAACAGCGGCTGTGCACAGTGGTGGCCGGTACGAATGGCGACACCGAACTGATCAATCAGAAGACCGATATCCTGAGAGTGGGCACCTTCAACAACAAAGGAAATCACTCCGCATTTTTCAGGCGCCTGGCCAATGATGCTCAGCCCGTCAATGGACTGCATGCGCTCTGTTGCATGCGTGAGCAGACGCTGCTCCCAGTCACTGACCAGGTCAAAGTGCAGACTGGTCAACCAGCGAATGGCCCTGTCCAGTGCCACGGCCTCGGCAATGGCCGGCGTTCCCGCCTCGAACTTGTGAGGCGGCGCCGCAAAGGTCGTACCATCATCGAAGCTTACGCGGGAAATCATTTCTCCACCGCCCTGCCAGGGCGGCATGGCATCAAGCAGCTCGTAACGCCCGTAAAGTGCACCAATACCGGTAGGACCATAAATCTTGTGGCCGGAGAACGCGTAAAAATCAACGTCCATTTCGGTCACGTCAACCCGGGCATGTGCCACGGCCTGCGCACCATCCACCAGAATCAATGCACCGTGATCATGCGCGATGTCGGCCATCTCACGGATCGGATTGATCGTACCCAGTGCGTTGGATACATGAGTAACGGCAACGAGGCGTGTGCGCTCGGTAAACAGGGCCTGATAGGCCTGCATATCGAGCACACCGCGCTGGTCAACGGGAATCACCTTTACCGTAATGCCAAGCGAGGTGGCCAGCATCTGCCAGGGCACGATGTTGGAATGATGCTCCATGGCGGAAATCATCACCTCGTCCCCTTCCCGCAGATTGGCACGCCCCCAGGTATTGGCAACCAGGTTAATGGCCTCGGTGGTTCCTCGGGTGAAGATGATTTCCTCAACCCGAGCGGCATTGAGGAACTCACGCACTGTGTCTCGCGCCTGCTCGAATGCCGCAGTCGCCTCGTCAGCCAGGGTATGCAACCCGCGGTGAATATTGGCGTTGTAACGCCGAAAGTAGTCATTCCATGCCTCAAGCACTGGCTCCGGCGTCTGCGTGGTGGCCGCATTGTCCAGATACACCAGGGGTTTGCCGTCATGGAGCTCACGCCCCAGGATCGGAAACTGGGCACGAATCGCATCTACATCCAGCATCAGTGCTGAGTCCATCATCATGCGTCAGCGGCCTCTACAAGATCCTGAAGATTGAAACGGTCCGGCAGCTTCCCGGCAACCGCTCGCTCGATCCGAGTGGCAATGGACGGCAATGTGACACTTTCCATGACCTCGCCGGCAAAGGCCAGCGTCAGCAGACCGCGCGCCATTGCTTCATCAATGCCGCGGGCGCGAAGGGCAAAAATCGCCTTTTCGTCCAGCTGCCCCGTGGTCGTGCCGTGGGAGCACTGCACATCGTCGGCGTAGATCAACAGTTCAGGCTTGGTATCAATCTCGGCCCGGTCGGACAGCAACAGGTTGGCATTGCTTTGATAGCCACGAACCTGCTGTGCATCACGTTTGATATGCACCAGACCATTGAACACACCTCGAGCACGGTCGTCCAGGATGCCCTTGTAGTTCTCGTTGGAGAACGTACGCGGGGCGTTATGGTGGACCTTGGTGTGGTTATCCATATGCTGGCGCCCACGGCCGAAAAAGAGGCCGTAATAATCGCATACGGCATTTTCGTCATTCAGCTCGGCAACAATGTCATTACGGGCAATTGCAGCGCCAAGATTGAGGTTGAACGAACGAAAATGGCTGTCACGGGTCTGCTCGATGTGCAGGCTGCTGATGTGGAATTCGCTGGTCGCTGCTTCCTGCAGGCGGTAATGCACTACCTGTGCGCCCTTGCCAGTAAAGACTTCACTGACCACATTGGTCAGATTGGCTGCCTCACTGTCACCGGTGTAATGCTCGATCACCGTGACCTGGCTCTGACTGGCAGCATCGATCAGTATTCGGGGGTGGCTCATCACCGGCGTTTCGTGGTGACGCGAGACGAACAGCAGATAAACCGGCTTGTCCAGCACCACCCTTCGGCCGATGCGAATCACTGCCCCTTCGCCCATGAACGCTGTATTCAGTGCGGAGAACGGTGAAAAATCCACGTTATTGAGACGGCCCAGCTGCCCCCCCACGGCTTCGTGATTATCAGCCAGCGCCCGAGACAACGGCTCGACCGTGACATCACTGCCCAACGCATCTACATCAGACAATGACGAGTTGAAGATGCCATCCACGAACACAAGACGATACGCGTCGATGCCTATAGAAAACGCGTCGCACTGCTCGGCACTCAGCTCGTTGCTGTCAGCCAGCGTAAAGCTCTGACGCGCAATGGCGGACACATCCGTATATTTCCACTCTTCATCCTTGCGGCCGGGAAACCCCACGGCCTCGAAACGGGCAGCGCCTGCCTGACGCCGCGCGGCTATCCAGCTTGGTTCGGCATCCAGGGGCTGCCGCGCACCGAGCTGGTCCAGAAAGCCCTGCACTTGACTCATGCCACACTCCCTTCGGTCAGCCAGTCGTAGCCGCGCTCTTCAACATCCAGTGCCAGACTCTTGTCACCGCTTTTCACCACGCGGCCGTCCACGAGAACGTGAACTACATCGGGAACGATATGGTCAAGGAGGCGCTGATAGTGAGTCACCATCAGGATGCCACGGTCGGCACCGCGCAATGAGTTGACCCCCTCCGCCACTACTTTCATGGCATCGACGTCCAGCCCGGAGTCGATCTCGTCCAGCAGTGCCAGACGGGGTTGCAGGACCAGCATCTGAAGAATTTCGTTGCGTTTTTTCTCACCGCCGGAAAAGCCTTCATTGACAGCACGCTGCAGAAAGCTGTTATCCATTTTCATGTAGGCCAGCTTTTCACGGATCAGCTTCATGAACTCGGGCGCAGGAATTTCCTCTTCACCACGTGCTTCACGCTGGGCATTGAGTGCTGCTTTCAGCAGATATACATTCTTGACGCCCGGAATCTCGACCGGATACTGAAAGCCCATCAACAGGCCGGCACGGGCCCGTTCCTCGACTTCCATTTCCAGAAGGTCCTTTCCTTCAAATGTAATGCTGCCCTGCGTCACCTCGTAACCGTCATTACCGGCCAGTACCGCAGACAGCGTGGACTTGCCCGCCCCGTTCGGCCCCATGATCGCGTGCACTTCACCCGGATTGATCGTCAGGTTGATGCCTTTCAGGATTATCTTGCCATCTACGCTGGCGTGCAGGTCTTTAATCTCAAGCATGGTCAAACCTCAAAAAATGTACCGTGGCGCCGCCCCGGGCGACGCCTCGCAATAGGGGTAGCGCGCAATCAGCCTACCGAGCCTTCAAGCGTGACGCTCAACAGTGCTTCGGCTTCAACCGCAAACTCCATCGGCAGCTCCTGGAAGACATCCTTGCAGAAGCCATTGACGATCATGCTGACCGCATCTTCTTCATCAATGCCGCGGCTCTTGCAGTAAAACAGCTGGTCTTCACCGATCTTGGAGGTTGTTGCCTCGTGCTCGACCATCGCCTTGCTGTTGCTGATTTCCTGATAGGGGAAGGTATGAGCACCGCACTTGTCCCCGATCAGCAGCGAATCACACTGGGTAAAGTTGCGCGCATTTTCGGCCCGCGGTGAAATCTTGACCAGCCCGCGGTAGGACTGATCACTGCGACCTGCGGCAATACCCTTGGAAACGATGGTGGAGCTGGTGTTCTTGCCGATGTGAATCATCTTGGTGCCGGTATCTGCCTGCTGGCGACCGTTGGTGACCGCTACCGAATAGAACTCACCCTTGCTGCCATCGCCACGCAGCAGACAGGAGGGATATTTCCAGGTAATGGCAGAACCGGTTTCAACCTGCGTCCAGCTGATGCGCGAGCGATCGCCGCGGCAATCACCTCTTTTGGTCACGAAGTTGTAGATACCGCCCTTGCCGTTTTCATCACCCGGATACCAGTTCTGTACCGTGGAGTACTTGATGTAGGCATCTTCCATCGCCACCAGCTCGACAACTGCCGCATGAAGCTGGTTTTCGTCACGCATCGGCGCCGTGCAGCCTTCAAGGTAGGAGACCTGCGCCTGTTTTTCGCAAATGATCAGCGTTCGCTCGAACTGACCGGTATTGGCGGCATTGATACGGAAATAGGTGGAAAGCTCCATCGGGCAGGTAACGCCTTCCGGAATGTAAACGAAGGAGCCATCGGTAAAGACCGCAGCATTCAAGGCCGCAAAATAGTTATCGCCCCGCGGTACGACCGTACCCAGATATTTCTTGATCAGTTCCGGATGTTCGCGGATGGCTTCGGAGATGGAGCAGAAGATCACGCCAGCATCAGCCAGCTTGTCCTTGAAGGTCGTCGCCACGGAGACGGAATCAAAAACGGCATCTACTGCCACGCCGGCCAGGGCTGCGCGCTCGTGCAGGGGAATACCAAGCTTTTCGTAGGTTTCCAGAAGCTTCGGATCCACCTCGTCCAGGCTCTGAGGACGATCCTCGGGACGCTTGGGCGCACTGAAATAGGAAATGGCCTGATAATCAATCGGCGGGTAATCAAGGTGGGCCCAGCTCGGGCTTTCCATCTTCAGCCACTGATGATAAGCCTCAAGCCGCCACTGAAGCATCCAGTCAGGCTCGTTTTTCTTCTGGGAGATGAAGGCAATGGTGTCTTCAGTCAGTCCCGGAGGCGCTGTATCACTTTCGATGTCCGTCACGAACCCTTGGGTATATTCGCGACGAACGAGCTGTTCCATCTCTTCACTAGCCATGGTGCTCTCCCTGGTCGGGCTCTTTTTTATGTCGGCCCGAAGCATGAATCTGTTGCCTAGGCGTCGCTGATGCTCGCCACGGAAACACTTTGAATAGGCAGCATGAGAGGCAGCTTGATTGGCGCAGTCTGCGCCAGATCTGCCAGTGTCACGCTATCGAGAAACTGCCGTATGGCCATCGAGACACGCTGCCAGTTGTCGGCCACGCCACAGGTTGCTGCCAGTTCACAGACACTGCCGTCCTGACTGCACTCCGTCATGGCCACTGGCCCTTCAATGGCACCGATAATCTCGCTGACCGAAATCTGATGGGGCGAGCGCGCCAGACGATAACCGCCCTGGGCACCCCGCCGGGACGTCAGAAGCCCCGCCTGCATCAACATTTTCAGTGTTTTGCTGACGGTAGGCCTCGGTACGCCAACGGCGTCAGACAATTCCGCGGCGGCGTGCGCGCTGTCCGGATAGCGCGCTATCTGCGCCATCACGACCGCTGCGTAATCGCTCATCCTGGATAGTCTCAACATGTACCGTGTTACCTCCCGCCGTATTGAGGACCATTCTAGTCCTCATTGGTTTTGATGTGAAGGTTGAGTGCGTTATCAGCCTGATAGGGTCACGTTAATGGCGTTTCATGGCTTTTAATGAAAATGACAACCATTACCAAACATTTGCAACCGACCCCTTCCCCTGGCCGAAACATAAAAAAAGCGCCCCCTGTCGGGAGCGCTTTAGCCAATCACGATCACTCAGTCATCGAGGAACGGGTTGCGCAGTACGATCGTTTCATTACGATCCGGACCGGTGGAAATGATATCGATGGGCGTCCCCACCTGCTCTTCCAGGAAGGCGATGTAACGGCGTGCATTCTCCGGCAGCTCATCAAGCTTGATGATACCCACCGTCGACTCACTCCAGCCCGGCAGCTCATGATAGACGGGCTCAATGGCGCTATAGCCCTCACTATCTACCAGGTTGTCGATCAGATCGCCATCCTTGGTGCGGTAACCGGTACAGACACGGATGTTTTCAAGACCATCGAGCACGTCCAGTTTGGTCAGGCAGATCCCGGAGACCGAGTTGATCTGGACGGCATGACGCAGCGCCACGGCATCAAACCACCCACAGCGACGCGCACGGCCGGTCGTTGCGCCGAACTCATGCCCCTTCTCTGCCAGGTGACGACCAAATTCGTCAAACAGCTCGGTCGGGAACGGCCCCGAACCTACTCGCGTGGTATAGGCCTTGGTAATACCCAGCACATAATCAAGGTACAACGGACCGACACCGGACCCTGTCGCAGTACCACCTGCGGTGGTATTGGAGCTGGTTACGTACGGATAGGTACCGTGATCGATATCCAGCAATGATCCCTGGGCTCCCTCGAACATGATATTTTCGCCGGCCTTGCGGAAATCATGCACCAGACTTACGGTATCGCAGACCATCGGGCGAAGTTCATCGGCCATGGCCATGGCATGATCCAGCACCTGCTGGAAGTCTACCGGCTCTTCGCCGTGATAATGCTGAAGCACAAAATTGTGGTAATCCAGCACTTCACCCAGCTTGCTGGCGAACCGTTCGCGGTGAAGCATATCGCCAAGGCGCAGGCCACGACGAGCGACCTTGTCCTCGTAGGCGGGACCAATACCACGCCCTGTTGTACCGATCTTGGCAATGCCACGGGCCTTTTCGCGTGCCTGATCAAGCCGCACATGATACGGCAGAATCAGCGGACAGGCCGGAGACAGACGCAGGCGCTCACGTACCGGCACGTCATTGTCTTCCAGCTCCTTGATTTCATCGATCAGTGCTTCAGGTGACAGAACGACACCGTTGCCGATGATACAGGTAACATCCGGACGCAGGATGCCTGAAGGAATCAGGTGAAGGACCGTTTTCTTTCCATCGAGCACCAGGGTATGGCCTGCGTTGTGACCGCCCTGAAAGCGAACCACCGCAGATGCTGATTCGGTCAGCAGATCCACGACCTTGCCCTTGCCTTCGTCACCCCATTGAGTGCCGAGTACTACAACGTTCTTGCCCATGACGTTCATCTCTACCATATCGACTGGTTAAAAAAAAAACGTGCGGCTGACGCCTATCCGTTATTGGCCATAGGACGGACCTGCCACTGTCCGCCATCCACTACCAGCTCGCGATGACACCGGTGTCCGGTCCAGGCATCCTGACCCGGCAGCGCCTGTACAACGCGCTCCCCTTCTGCACGCAGAGCCTGAACGGCCTGCTGAAGGGTCGGGTCATCAAGCGATGGCGCCAGAATGCCATCCACGGGTGGCTCGGAATTTTCGAGCGAAGCCAGAAGCTTGAGATCCATGGAGCATCCGGTCGCGGGCCGTGGCCGACCGAAGGCACCGCCGGTACCGTCATAGCGCCCCCCCTTGGCCAGTGCCTGGCCATATCCCTGCACATAGGCGGCAAACACCATGCTGGTGTGGTACTGGTACCCACGAAGCTCGGCAAGATCAAAGTAAAGCGCCACATTACCGTGACTGGCGACCAGCCGGGAATGAAGTTGCGCCAGGTAATCAAGCGCAGCCATCACCGGCGCCGGGGCACCGGTAAAGAGCTCGCGCGCCTGATCGATGACTTCCGCCCCACCATGCAGCCGCGGCAACGCCTTGAGCATGCCAGCAAGAGATGCGTCATCAACGCCTGCATCAACAAGGCCATCGATATCCTCAAGCGCCTTGCGCTCGATGGCTTCGAACAGCTGATGACGCAGGGAAGCGTCCAGGCCGGCAGCTTCCATCAGAGCGCGATAAATACCGATATGGCCAATGGCCAGATGTATATTGTTCGCCCCGGCGACACTCAGGCTGGTCAGCACCAGTTGAATGATTTCGACATCGGCATCAATGCCTGCATGGCCGAAAAGCTCAAGTCCTACCTGCACCGGGCTGCGACCGCCCTGATGCTCATCAGCCTGAGCACGCAGCACATGGGCGCAGTAACAAAGCCGCACCGGGCCTTCGCGGCGCAGCGAATGGGCGTCCATCCGGGCGACCTGAGGGGTAACGTCAGCGCTGATCCCCATCATGCGACCGGTCATCTGATCGGTCAGCTTGAAGGTCTGCAGGTCCAGATCGGTACCGGTGCCCGTCAACAGGGAATCAAGAAATTCTACCGGCGGGGGGACAACCATGTCGTAGCCCCAGCGGTAATAGGTATCAAGCAGCGTGCGACGGAGCGATTCCATGCGCAGTGCCTGAGGAGGCAGTACTTCATCCATGCCATCAGGAAGAAGCCAGCGGTCAGAGATGGTCATATACCGTGTCCTGCGTAAATCCAGTGCTGCAGCGAAGGTGGTGGCCGGTGGGCCAGTAGCCTGACCCAACGACATCTCCGGGATGTCATCGACGGGTTGTGCACCATCAGGCGCACAAAAAAACCGGGCTGAAAGCCCGGTTTCGTCAAGAGTCTAACATGTTTTACGTCTGGATAAAGACCCCGATTGGTCCTTTATCACGGCGCTGTCGACTCGCCTGTCGGTGACCTGAAGTACTTGAAAAAGTCACTTTTCGGATCAAGCACCATCATGTTTTTGCTGCTGCTGTCGAAGCTGTCACGATAGGCTTCAAGCGACCGATAGAAGCGGAAGAAATCCTCGTTCTGGCGGTAGGCACCGGCATAGATGGTGGATGCCTTCGCATCCCCCTGACCACGAATGGTCTCGGAGGTTTCGCGTGCATCGGCCAACAGGGCCTTGCTTTGCTGATCGGCCTTGGCCTTGATTTCCTCGGACTCCTGACGCCCTTCGGCACGATAGCGCTGCGCCTCACGCTGACGCTCACTGCGCATGCGCTCGTAAACGGCCTGAGACACTTCATTGGGCAGATCGATACGCTTCACGCGAATGTCCAGAATAGCCACACCGAGCTCGCTACGCATGGCCGCATCAAGGTCATTGGTGGGCTTGTCCATCGTCTCTTCCTTCAGCGCCTTGCTATCCTGCTTTTCGGGCTCGGGCTTCTCCTTTTGCTGAGCAGCCGCCACGGACCGATCTGCCACGATATCGCTGAGTTCAAGTCGACCAAACTCATTACGCAGACGCTCGTCAACGCGAGGAGCAATCAGGCGCTCTGCCATCTGCTCGTCACCACTGGTGGCTTCGTAGTAGCTTTGCGGATTGATGATCTTCCACTTGACGTAGGAGTCAACAATAACGGCCTTCTTGTCCTTGGTGAGATAGCGACTTGCCGACGCATCCAGTGACATGACACGACCATCAAAGGTCTTGACCGTATTCAGAAGCGGCCATTTGAAATGAAGGCCGGGCTGAATATCCTTTTCGACGATCTCGCCAAAGCGCAGCTTGATGGCTCGCTGAGTCTCATTGACGATGTACATGCTGCTGTTGCCGATCCAGGCCACAACGGCCAGCACCGCGATGATGGCCAGGGCGCGATTATTAAGCATTAGCGTCCCTCCCGGGTAGTGGAATACTGCTGACGAACAGGCTCAACGACCTTGCGGGAGATATCCCGGAGTTCATCAAGATTGACGCCCTTCGAGGAGGAGGCCTGGCTCGAGGATGCACTACCTGTTCCGCTTTCAAGGCCATCCAGCGGCAGAATCAGCGCGTTACCCTGCGTCAGATCCACCAGTGCCTTGCCGGTATGCGAGAAAATATCGCTCATGGTATCCAGATAGAGCCGGTCACGTGTGATATCCGGAGCCTGAACATAGGCGGAATTAAGACTCAGGAAGCGGTTGGCCTCACCCTGGGCACGGGATACGGCATTCTTGCTGTAAATGTCCGCTTCACGTTCGATCCGGTAAGCCTGACCACGTGCCTGTGGAAGAACCGAGTTGGCATAGCCGCGGGCATCGTTGATGGCACGCTCACGATCTTCACGAGCACGGATGACATCATCAAAGGCATCCTGTACCTGATCAGGTGCAGATGTACTTTCGACGTTGACCGCCTTGAGCTGAAGCCCCACGCCATAGGCGTTGAGGTAGGACTGAAGACGCGTGGTGACGTTGGACGCCAGCAGTTCACGACCGGATGTCAGAATATCATTCATCACGGTCTGGCCAGCGACATAACGCAGCGCGGAGTCCGTGGCATTTTCAAGACTGAGTTCCGGTGCACGAACGTTCAGGATGTAGTCACGCGGGTTGGATACCACGTACTGAACCGACATCTTGACCTTAACGATGTTCTCGTCCTGGGTCAGCATCGAAGCCGTCTGGGACAGCGAGCGTACCTTGGTCACGTTGACTTCACGCACTTCGTCCACGAAGGGCGCGTTCCAGTGAAGGCCAGGGCCCACGGTTTCGGTGTACTTGCCAAATCGCAGTACCACTCCGCGCTCGGACTGATCCACCAGGTAGAAGCCGGAGGCAAACCAGACACCAGCCAGCACGACCACGATCAGGGCCGGCAGCGCAAAGGCATTACGCTTGTGCCCGTTATCGTCAGGTGAACTGCCGTTGCCGCCATTACCGCCCTTGCCACCACGCTTGCCGAACAGGCCACCGAGCTTGTTCTGAATGTCCTTCAGCGCCTCATCAAGGTCCGGGGGGCCGCCTCCATTTCTGGAAGGCCGGTCCGGCTTTTTATCGTCATCACGGCGACCACCACCACTCCAGGGGTCATGTGAATTATTGTTTCCACCACCACCCGGCTCGTTCCAGGCCATAGATCAGTCTCCACTCAACAAGTTGCAAAGGGCGCCAAAGGGTCTCAGTAAGCGTCTTCAAAATACGATTCAGGCAGATAATCTTCCGGACGTTCATCACCTCGGGACAACAACTGAAGAAAGTCCCGTTCAGGCAGACGAATGGCCAGCCGAGTATTGCCCTGCTCGTCGAACGCTTCGTCACGAACGGCATTCAGTTCGTGCAATTGTGCACGTAACCAGCCCTTTTGGGGCGGCAACGTAAGTTCGAGATCAACCATGTCGACAGCAAGACGTGCCGTCAGGGCTTCTCGCAGCAGATCGAGGCCCGTGCCTTCCTGTGCCGAAACCCATACTGCCGTCGGAGCATGGTAGTCATCCTGCTCGATACGTGGCGAGGAACCCAGCAGATCAATCTTGTTCATGACAAGAAGCTGCGGCACCTGATCAGCACCGATTTCCACCAGCACCTTGTTGACTTCAGCGATATTGGACTCTCGCTCGGGGTCGGCAGCATCAATGACATGAATCAGAAGATCCGCCTGAGCAGCTTCCTCAAGTGTCGCCTTGAAGGCTTCAACCAGCTTGTGAGGCAGATGGCGGATAAACCCTACGGTATCGGCCATGACGATCGGGCCAACATCGTGAATTTCCACTCGTCGCAGGGTAGGGTCCAGGGTTGCAAACAATTGATCAGCCGCGTAGACATCGGCCGAGGTCAGCGTATTGAACAGCGTGGACTTGCCGGCGTTGGTATATCCGACCAGTGATACGGTCGGAATTTCACCGCGATCACGCGCTCGGCGATTCTGTTCACGCTGACGACGTACCTTGTCCAGCCGCTTGTGAATGGCCTTGATGCGGGCGCGCAGCAGACGTCGGTCGGTTTCAAGCTGGGTTTCACCCGGACCACGAAGACCGATCCCCCCCTTCTGACGCTCAAGGTGAGTCCAGCCCCTGACCAGCCGCGTCGACATGTATTCAAGCTGGGCCAGTTCGACCTGCAGCTTGCCCTCATGCGTTCGCGCCCGCTGGGCAAAAATATCGAGAATAAGCCCGGTACGGTCAAGTACACGGCATTTCAGCTCGCGTTCGAGATTACGTTCCTGGGAAGGAGACAGTGCATGGTTGAACAGCACCACTTCCGCTTCATGCGCAGCAATGATGGCACGAAGCTCATCAAGCTTGCCCTCACCCAGAAAGGTTCTGGGATCCGGATTTCTGCGGCTGCCTTCCAGCAGCGCGGCAGGAACCGCACCCGCAGAGCGGGCCAGTTCCATGAATTCTCCAGCGTCTTCACGCTGGTCCGCCGCCTGAAAATCAATATGCACCAGGACGGCGGTTTCACCTGAGCCGGGACGTTCAAAGAACAAATAGCGCCTCTCTCATCAACTTTCCTGACCGGGTTGCGCAGGATCCTGCGCCGGCAGGCGAACATTACGGGACGGAACAACCGTGGAAATAGCGTGCTTGTATACCATCTGGCTTACGGTATTGCGCAAAAGGATCACGAACTGATCGAAGGATTCGATCTGACCCTGCAGCTTGATACCGTTGACCAGAAAGATCGAAACCGGAATACGCTCTTTGCGCAGGATGTTCAGGTAAGGGTCTTGAAGGGATTGTCCTTTGGACATGTTGCTCTCCCGAATCTAATAAGAGTTATGTGTTGGTATTCGTTGTCGTTAAATGCGCGCAAGGCAATCCACGTCCAGAGCAGCACGACACCATGAACGTGACCGCTCATGTTACGCTAAGTGCAGTCACCACGCACGATTTTCAAGGTGACTTCAAGTGCATCTTCAGTCAGGGGATCAACCCAGCGGGCATCATCCCAGCGTCTGAGCCAGGTCAGCTGCCGCTTGGCAAGCTGTCGGGTAGCAATAATCCCTCGCTCACGAAGGGCATCAAGATCATGATCCCCACGCAAATACTCAAGCACCTGACGATACCCAACGCTTTTCATGGCAGGCAGTTCAGCAGACAGGGCCATCTTGTGGCAAAGGGCCCGAACCTCCTCCACCAGGCCCTGTTCCAGCATGAGATCAAACCGGATGGCTATCCGCTTGTGCAGTATCCTGCGATCTGACGGACACAGGACAATGGGCCGGGGAATAAAGGGAAGCGACTGGCTCTGCTGCGCCTCCCAGTGCGCCGTCAGCGTGCGCCCGCTGATGCGATAGACTTCCAGCGCACGCATCAGTCGCTGCGGATCATTGGGATGAATGCGGGCCGCAGATACCGGGTCTACCGAGGCCAGCTCTGCATGCAGGGCCGCAAGCCCCTTCTGCTCTGCCTGTCGAACCAGTACCTTTCGCACATCGGCATTCGCCGAGGGCATGCTGGCCGCACCATCCACCAGCACCTTGAAATACAGCATGGTGCCGCCCACCAGTACCGGCATCCGTCCTGCGGCATGAATATCCTGAATATGCGCCAGCGCATCCTGCCGGAACTCGGCTGCACTGTATGGTTCATCAGGCTCTCGAATGTCGATCAGCCGGTGTGGCGCCCGGGCAAGCTCTTCCGGGGACGGCTTGGCCGAACCGATATCCATGCCACGATAGACCATGGCAGAATCGACACTGATGAGTTCCGCCCCCAGCCGTTCATGAAGCGCCATGGCCAGGTCGGTTTTTCCTGACGCGGTCGGCCCCATGATAAAAGGAACCACCGGCAGTGATGAAGATGCCGTCATGCCGCTTATTGTCCCCTCAAAAACAGTTTATCGAGCTGGGTCATCGAAAGCTCCGTCCAGGTGGGACGGCCATGATTGCACTGACCGCTGCGCTCGGTGTGTTCCATATCCCGTAGCAGGGCGTTCATTTCCGGCAGGGTCAGACGCCGATTGGCCCGAATACTGCCGTGGCAGGCCATGGTGGACAGAATTTCGTTCAAATGTGCTTCGATACGGTCAGAGCGGCCAAAGCGCTCAAGCTCGACCAGCATGTCACGCACCAGGGACTCTACATCTGCCTTGCCCAGCAAAGCCGGCACCTGACGTACAAGCAGTGTTTCGGGGCCGCCCGGCTCCAGTACAACGCCGAGCCGCTCGAAGGCCTCAGCCTCCTGTTCAGCCACTTCAAGCTGCGGTGCAGCGGCCGCCATGGACACGGGAACGAGCAGCGGCTGCGCCTGGAGCTGACCGGACAGCCACTGCTGTTTCATTCGTTCGTAGGTAATACGCTCATGAGCAGCATGCATGTCCACCACGACCATTCCACGCTCGGTCTGGGACAGAATGTAGACGCCATGAAGCTGGGCCACCGCATACCCCAATGGCGGAGTCTCGGTACCAGTGTCCTCAGGCATGGAAGGGGAAGATGCCGTCCGTGATGAAGAGGAATCCTCAGGTGCCGGTACCCCGCCCCCTGGCGTCAACAGGCTGGCTTCATGCTCGGGGTGCAGGGCTCGATAACCGGCCATGAACTCCCGCACCCGATGCTCCCCCGCCGGCTGCGACGATGCAGAAGCGGACCAGTCACGGCTGCCACTCTGCTCAGGGCGCAGTAACATGGCCTGCTGCTGCCAGTCCGGGGCGGTGTCAACGTCAGAGGTTCGAGCGTCTGCTTCCTGATCCTGACTGTCGCGCTCGGCCGGCCTTACATCCGCCAGCGCCTTGTGTAGGCTTGAAAACAGAAAGTCATGTACCAGTCGGCCATCCCGAAAACGCACTTCATGCTTGGTCGGGTGGACATTGACGTCCACTACCGCCGGGTCCAGTTCAAGATACAGGACAAAAACCGGATGGCGGCCATGAAACAGCACGTCACGGTAGGCCTGGCGGACCGCGTGTGCGACCAGCCGATCGCGAATGACCCGACCATTGACGAAGAAATACTGCTGATCGGCCTGAGCACGGGTATGAGTGGGAAGCCCCACCCAGCCCGACAGGCGAAGCCCGGTAGCTTCAATATCGATATGCAGGGCATTTTTCAGAAACTCCCGACCCAACAGGGCCGCAATGCGCTGCTCGCCCGCCAGCTCACTGTCGCACGGCCCCAGTTGATGCACCGGCTTCTGGTTGTGTCGCAGTGACCAGCCAATATCAAACCGTGACAGAGCGAGGCGACGAAAGACCTCCTCAACATGATTGAGCTCGGTCTTTTCAGTACGAAGAAACTTGCGGCGAGCTGGCGTATTGAAGAAAAGGTCACGCACCGTCACGCTCGTGCCCCGCGGATGAGGCGCCGGCGTGACGCTTGACTGCATGTCACGCCCTTCAGCCGTCACCCGCCAGGCCTGGCTGGTATCATCGTAAGTATTGGAAAAAAGCTCCAGCCGGGATACCGAACTGATTGCGGCCAGGGCCTCGCCTCGAAAGCCGAGGCTTTGTACCCCTTCCAGATCGCTCAGGCTTTCAATCTTGCTGGTGGCATGACGCGACAGGGCCAGTGGCAAATCATCGTGACCGATGCCGCGGCCGTTATCACGCACACGAATCAACCGGGCGCCTCCGGCCTCCAGTTCGATATCGATCCGGCGCGCACCGGCATCGATGGCATTTTCCACCAGCTCCTTGATGACGGACGAGGGGCGCTCGACCACCTCACCGGCAGCAATCTGGTTGGCCAGCCGGGGTGGCAGCACCTGAATACGGCGCTGCTGATCTACACTCACGGTACTCATGATGACCTCAGGGAATATTCAGTACCTGTCCGACCCGCAATACGCTGGACGACAGCTGGTTGGCCTGGCGCAGGGCAACCAGAGAGACATTGTAACGCGAGGCTATCGAGGACAGGGTGTCACCGGAGCGGACACGGTATTCATCACGTGCCCCGCCACGGCTCTGGTCACGCTGCCAGGCTATCAGGCTATCAGGGGGCGGCTGGCGCTCGAAATGGGCTTTGATGCCGCTGTAGACGGCATTCATCAACTGCGTCTGATGAGACGGACTTTGCAGCAGCCGCTCTTCGGTCTGGTTGGTAATGAATCCGGTTTCAATCAGCAGTGACGGAATGTCCGGAGACTTCAACACCACAAAGCCTGCCTGCTCGACACGGCCGTGCCTGATCTTGTTGACGCGTTTGATCTGGCGCAGCACATCGCTGCCCGCCCCCAGCGAATCATTGATGGTGGCCGTCATGCTCAGGTCCAGCAATACTCCCCGAAGCATTCGGTCCTTGTCACCCAGGCTAAGATCACCGCCCACACCACCAATCAGATCGGAGTCGTTTTCGCTTTTGGCCAGCCAGCGAGCCGATTCCGAGGTCGCGCCGTGCTGGGACAGCGCAAATACGGAGCTGCCGCGAGGCGAACTGGAACGCGCGGCGTCCGCATGAATAGAGACAAAGAAGTCGGCATGGTGATTACGCGCAATATCCGTCCGGCCACGCAGGGGGATGAACACATCACTGTTGCGTGTCAGGTAGGCCTTGAAACCAGGCGTCGCATTGAAGCGGGCGGCCAGGCGGCGGGCCATCTGCAGAACCACATTCTTTTCATATACGCGGTGCGGGCCAACCGCGCCCGGATCCTTGCCACCATGCCCCGGGTCCACCACCACGACAATGTCACGACGTGGGTGTGACGTCGCAGGCTGGCGTGCCGGAACAGCAGCCTGCTCGGCGGCGTCTTCCTGAGCATCCTCCTGCACCTTGCGCCGGGCCAGCGCTTCCGTGGCTGCGTTTTCACGCTGGCGGATAATCGCCTCAATGGGGTCGCCACCGGTAGACGGCGCGGCGCCGCTGCCCGAGCCACGCAAATCAATCACCAGATCCCGCCCGCCCGAGCCGGCGCGCCATTGCTGCGTGAAGGATACCGGCGCCGTCAGATCCAGCACGATTCGCAGATTGCGCCCCTGGCGAACACCGGAGCGCACCGACTTCACCAGCGCACTGTCAGCATTACCGGTCGTCAGCGGACCGGACCGTTGCGTTTCATCCAGATCCACTACCAACCGGGCCGGATTATCAAGGGTAAACACCTTGCTGGTCGTTTCACTGTCCAGTGAAAACACCAGGCGCGTTGCACCTTCCGACGATGAAACATCAAGCCCTTCAAGCGAGGCGCCACGCGCCGAAAAGGACACGGCTACGCCCGCCATCACGATAAACAGCAGGATGTAATGTACCAGGACACGCAAGGGCATAAACCTTCCTTAAATCACATGACGCAGAAACACGGTAGTCATGTTCCTGCCGACAGGGCCTTGATCACCATTGCCCCGTACGTTGTACGCGCATCAATTACAACATGCCGCCCTTCCGGCAACACCTCCAGCTGCAGCAGAAGATCAGGCTCGGAAAGCCAGCCTTCGCCGCGTACCGGCCATTCCACCACCACAATGGCATCGTCGCGGCCCAGTACATCACGCGCACCCACAAACTCGAGTTCTTCCGGATCCCCCAGGCGGTACAGGTCAAAATGATAGAGCTGCACCGTGGCCAGTTCGTAGGGTTCCATCAAGGTATAGGTCGGGCTTTTGACGGCGCCTTCGTAACCATAAGCGCGAAGCAGCCCCCGGGTCAGCGTGGTCTTGCCTGCCCCCAGTTCGCCGTCAAGAAACAGCGTGCCACGTCCCTTCAATGCTTCGCCCAGCTGTTTGCCAAAGGCAACCTGGGCGGCTTCGTCCTGCAAGGTGATTTTCATGATGTCATTACTGCGGGTTGGCCATTCGTCGCGCAAAGGATGCCAGATCAGTCGCCAGCAAGCCACGCTCCCCCGCATCGGCAGCCGCCTTGTCTGCCGCACAACCGTGCAGCAACGTACCGGTCAGGGTCGCCTCCAGCAGTGACAGGCCCTGCGCCAGCATGGCGGTAATGAAGCCTGTCAGGGTATCGCCCATTCCCCCGGTCGCCATACCGGGGTTACCGTAGGGGTTCAAATACACCTTCACCTCCCCGTCACCGTCTTCACCGGCCACCAGCGTACCGGCTCCCTTGAGCAGCACCACGCCACCGTAGCGGGATTGAAGCTCTCGGACTGCCGCACAGCGGTCTGCCTGCACCTCAGCTACCGAACAGGACAGCAGCGCAGCAGCTTCCCCTGGATGGGGCGTGAGCACCTGATGGTCATTGTGTGGCGCACCGAGATGCCGTAACAGGTGCAGCCCATCGGCATCGATGACCTTGATGGCCGGACGCTGAACGGCGGCAGCCATCAACCCCTGCCCCCAGGCGCCCTGGCCGAGTCCAGGGCCTATCGCAATAACATCGGCCGCATCGAGCAGATCCTTGATGTCATGCGCGTTACGAGTGGCACGCACCATCAATTCAGGCCGGCGTGTCAGGGCCGGTGCAATGTGAATTTCATCGGTAGCCAGGCTGACGAGGCCGGCGCCAAGCCGGGCACAGGCCTCGGCAACCATGATCGTGGCTCCGCCATACCCTGGCCGGCCTCCAATAACCAGAGCATGGCCACACTGCCCCTTGTGGGTGCTGGGCCGGCGGCGCGGCAGGCTGTGTGCAATGCGGTCGCGATTCAGCAATGTCGCCTGCCAGGGTACCTGCGCGATCTGCCGCATCGAGGCATCAAGCGAGGCAAAGACGCACTCCCCGACATGATCCACTGCTGAGCCGGTATAAAGCCCCACCTTGCGCCCAATAAAGGTCATGGTGATATCTGCACAGACGGCGGCTTCCTCGACCTGGCCGGTATCGGCATTGACGCCGGAGGGAACATCAAGTGCAAGTACTGGCAGATTCGACCGGTTGATGCAGTCAATGGCAGCATCATAAGGTGCCCGAAGCGGTCCCTGAACGCCGATACCCAGCAATGCATCCACTACCAGTGCCCCGTCAAGCCGGAGCTGTGGATGCCAGGGCGTCACGTGGACTCCGGCATCACGCGCCATGTGCCAGGCACCCTGCGCCTCACCGGTCAGATGCTGTGGCGCCTTCAATGCCACCACCTGCACCCGAAGACCGGCCTGACGCGCGAGCGCTGCCACCACGTAGCCATCACCGGCATTATTGCCGCCGCCACACAACACGCTCAACGAAGCTACATCAGGCCAGCGCTGGCGCAGCAAACGCCAGGCGGCCATACCTGCCCGGCGCATCAGTTCAAGCCCGGTCAGGCCGTGGTCGGTTATCTGTCGATCCAGCTCTCGGGCCTGATCGGCAGTGTATAAACGAATAGAACGATCAAACGACACGCCGCGCCTCCTTTGAACATCAAACCCCCGGTGGTCGAAAGCCAGGGGGCGAACAGGATACACTAGCACTTCATACGCTTCTGTTCCGACCTCCTGTGCCCCCATGCCCGATACCCGCTCGACCTCTTCATCGTCACTTGACTACGACGCGCTTGCCACCGACATCAAGCACTGGGCGCGGGAGCTCGGCTTCAGTGACGCCGGCATCACGGATGTGGATCTGGGCGAGCATGAAGCCTACCTGGCATCGTGGCTGGCTGCCGGCCATCACGGCACCATGGATTACATGGAAAAGCATGGCACAAAACGTACCCGCCCGGCAGAGCTGATCCCGGGAACACTGCGCATCATCAGCGTGCGAATGGACTACCTGCCCCCGGAAGTGGAAACCGCAAGACTGTTGGGGCAGCCCGACAAGGCGTATGTCTCGCGCTACGCGCTGGGTCGTGACTATCACAAGCTGATCCGGAAGCGCCTGGATCAGCTGGCACGCAAACTGCAGCAGGCAATCGGGTCGTTCGGCTTTCGCGCCTTTGTGGATTCAGCCCCGGTAATGGAGCGTGCTCTGGCGATGAAGGCCGGTCATGGCTGGTTCGGCAAGAATGCCATGCTGCTCAACCCGAAGGCAGGTTCACTGTTTTTCCTTGGCGAGCTGTATACCGACCTGCCGCTACCGGTCGACAGGCCCTTTGCCACGGAACACTGCGGTTCCTGCAACCAGTGCCGGGTGGCCTGCCCGACCGGCGCTATTGTGGATGACAAGGTGGTCGACGCCAGAAAGTGCATTTCCTACCTGACCATTGAACTGCACGGAGCGATTCCAGAGCATTTTCGCGCAGCCATGGGCAACCGGGTATTCGGCTGTGATGACTGCCAGCTGGTATGCCCCTTCACCCGCTTTACCCGTCGCAGCAATGAAACGGATTTCACCCCACGACATGCACTGGATCGCGCCTCGCTGGTTGAGCTGTTCAACTGGGGAGAGGAAGAATTTCTGGAAAAAACCGCCGGCAGTCCGATTCGCCGGATCGGCTACGAGCGCTGGCTCAGGAATCTGGCGGTGGGCCTTGGCAATGCGCCCTGCTCACCACAGGTCATCAGCGCCCTCAAGGCACGTCAGGCCTACCCTTCAGCCCTGGTGCGCGAGCATGTCGCCTGGGCACTGAACCGGCACCGCCGAACGGACATGCCGGTTGTTTTCAAGTCGCCCATGGCAGCTGCACAGGCGACATTGCCCTGAACAGCGTTACTTCAGATCAAGGAAGTGGGTGCGGTAATACTGCATTTCCTCGATCGACTCCCGAATATCATCCAGTGCCTGATGGCTGCCCTTTTTGACAAGCCCCTTGAGGATATCGGGCTTCCAGCGTCGGGCCAGCTCCTTGAGTGTGGATACATCGATGTTGCGATAGTGGAAAAAGCGTTCCAGTGTCGGCATTTCATACTGCAGGAAACGCCTGTCCTGATGGACGCTGTTACCGCACATCGGGGATACCCCCTCACCGACATGCTCAGCCAGAAAGGCGATGGTCTGACGCTCTGCATCTGCCGTCATCACGCGACTTTCCTGTACCCGCCTGACCAGCCCGCTCTCACCGTGCGTACGCGTATTCCATTCATCCATGGCGTCCAGCAGACTGTCAGGCTGGTGGATGGCCAGCACGGGTCCCTCGGCAATCAGGTTCAGATCGCCATCGGTGACAATGGTGGCAATCTCGATGATACGCTCACTGGCCGGCTCAAGGCCGGTCATCTCCAGATCGATCCAGATCAGCCGGTCATCGCTCAACTTGCTCATTCAAAAACGCTCCCCTGCAGGGTTTCAGCGAGACCATGGTACGGCCTCGACAGTGAACACATGGTCATTACCATCATTAAAAGCGTACAATCTGGCTGACCATTACACCAGCGAAGGGCGCATGAGCCGACGAAAACTGAGCCGCCAGCAACAATGGCGCATCGACAAGATTCAGGCCGAGAAAACCAAACGCGCAGCGCGCAAGGAAACCCACAGTGCCGAGAAGGAAGCCAGAGGCGAGTACGGCCCGGAACAGACCGGCCGAGTCATTGCCCACTTCGGCCGTACCCTGGATATTGCCGACGATGCGCATCGACTGTTTCACTGCCACCAGCGCGCCAATCTGGACTCACTGGTAACAGGAGACCGGGTTATTTTTCGTGCCGGCGATGATGCCACCGGTGTCATCGAAGCACGCCTTGAGCGCGACTCCACTCTGGAACGTCCCGATGCCCGAGGCAATCTACGCCCGGTGGCCGCCAATGTGGACCGCATCCTGATCGTGTTCGCCGTGGAACCTGCCCCGCATCCCAATCTGATTGACCGTTATCTGGTCGCTTGCGAGGCCACCGGTATTACACCGGTACTGCTGCTGAACAAGACCGATCTGTTGCCCGAGGATGGCGGGGAACTGCGACGCTGGCTGGCCGAATACGAACAGCTTGGCTACGACGTGGTGCCGGCCTCCATCAAGGAGGAGCACGGCCTTGATGTGCTCACCCGCCAGGTTCATGAATTCACCACGGTCTTTGTCGGCCAGTCGGGAGTGGGGAAATCCTCACTGATCGGTGCCCTGCTGCCCGAAGAGGACCTGCGGGTCGGCGCGCTCTCCGAACAGCAGCGCAAGGGAACGCACACCACCACTACGGCGCGACTCTATCGATTTCCTGCAGGAGGCGAATTGATCGATTCTCCCGGGATTCGCGAGTTTGGCCTGATGCACCTGACCGAGCGTCAGGTAGCCGACGGGTTCATAGAGTTCAGACCCTTTCTCGGCACCTGCCGCTTCCGGGACTGCCGCCACCGCAGCGAGCCTGGCTGTGCATTGCTTGACGCCGTGGAGCAGGGGCATATCAGTGCCTCCCGCTTTGCAAGCTACCGTCATATCATTGCAAGCCTTGAAGCCTGAAGACGCCCTGCCCCTGCATGAAAAAACGGCGCCTTTCGGCGCCGTTTCCTGTTAGTACCCGCGTGATCAATCAGCCTTCCATCAGCAGCAGGATCGACAGCACAAACAGTACCCACATGGCAGGCTTGACTTCACGCGCCTTGCCCACACCAACCTTGACGACCACGAACGACAGAAAGCCGAAGACCACACCGTGGGTAATCGAGTAGGTCAGCGGAATAAGGATCATAGCGATAAAGGCCGGAATGGCATCGTCCATCTCGTACCAGTTGATCATCCGGATCGGGTCCAGCATGAATACCCCGACCATGATCAAGGCCGGCGCGGTGGCAATGGCCGGCACCAGCGACAGCAGCGGTGAGAGGAACAGAAACGGCAGGAACAACAGTGCCGCAACTACCGCCACCAGCCCGGTCCGTCCGCCCTGGCTGATACCCGCAGCCGATTCAACATAGGCGTTGGCCGGGCTGGTTCCGAGCGGGGCCGAGATCAAGGCAGACAGTGCATCGATGACCATTGACTGGCGAATATTGCGAGGCTCGCCATTCTTGTCCAGCAGCTTGCCGGCCTGACACACGCCCATGAAGGTAGACAGGGCATCAAAGAAGATGGTGAAAAGAATCACGAAGATGAATGGCGCATAGGCCACGTCCAGCGCCCCCATGATATCCACCTGCATCAGACCACTGAAATCAGGCCAGGCAAAGATACCACTGAAATTGACAAGGGTCGGTGTGCCCAGGTACGCGCTGCCATCCCCCCACCAGCGGCCGATCGGCCAGGCCAGCAGGGTGGTGAAGATGATTCCCAGAATCAACGCACCCTGAACTCGCCGGGCGACCAGAACCGCAGTCAGGGCCATGCCGATCAGAAAGGTGACCAGCGGTGCATCCATGGGAGCCATGGTAACGACCGTGGCCGGGCTGGTGGTCAGAAACCCGGCATTGACCAGTCCGATGGTCGTAATGAAAAGGCCGATACCGCAGGCAATGGCATAGCGCAGCTGCGACGGGATCGCATCAATCACGTACTGGCGCACATTGAACAGGGCAAGAACGGCAAACAGCACGCCTGCCCAGAACACACATCCCAGTGCCGTTGCCCAGGGAATCCCTGCACCAAGCACCATGGTGTAGGTAAACAGCGCATTGATGCCCATGCCTGGTGCCACCAGGATCGGGTTGCGCGCATACAGGCCCATCATCAGGCTGCCGAAGAAGCTGATGATGACAGTGGCCGTCAGGGCGCTGCTGAAGGGAATGCCTGCGTCACTCAGGATGGAGGGGTTGACGACGATGATGTACATCGCCGCCAGAAAGGTGGCTACCCCTGCCAGTATTTCCTGTCTGGGCGTACTGCCCTGCGCTCTTATTGTAAATAGTTTTTCCAGCACGTTGTTACTCTCCAGCGATGGGTATAAAGCAGACTCATTATATAGATACCAGCCCTTCTGACCATGACGAGTTGTCTCAAACCCGGCCTATCCGCTAGCCTGAGACTTTCTGCCTGGCCATTGTTTACCTGAAAGGACCGCCCATGAGCACCGAAGACAACCTGCTTGGCCTGATTATTGAACCTGATCAGCTGGCGCCACTGCTTGGCGATGAGCGCCTGTTGATCATCGACGTGCCTGCCAGAGGCGACAGCTACCGGGAAGGCCATGTCCCCGGCGCCGTCTTCCTGGACCACACCCGCCTGATGGCCGGCAGCAATGGCCTCGTAGCCAATGACGTACCGGATGAAGAAGCGCTGTCGGCACTTTTTTCATCGCTGGGGCTGACCCGCGACACCCATGTGGTGGCCTATGACGATGAAGGGGGCGGCTGGGCCGGACGGCTGCTGTGGACCCTGGAATTGATGGGACACACCCGGTACTCCTACCTCAATGGCGGCATCCACGCCTGGCGAGGTGATGATCACCCGGTAGAAACGGAAGACACCCTACCGACTGCCAGCGATTATCAGGCGGAGATCAGAAATGCCGCGCTGGCCATGGATGCCGATGCCATCAGGGAGCGCATTGAAGACACCGACTTTGCCATCTGGGACGCACGCTCGCCCGATGAATATAACGGCGTCAAGGGCAAGAACCGCCACCTGGGCCACATCCCCGGCGCCATCAACATCGAGTGGACCGAGGCCATGGACCCGGCACGCCAGTATCGCCTGCGGGATTACGCCGAGCTTGTCACGCTGCTGGGTGCCCGCGGCCTGTCTCCCGAGATGGACATTGTGACGCACTGTCAGAGCCACCACCGCAGCGGCTTTACCTGGCTGGTCGGGCGCGCGCTGGGGTATGAACATATCAGCGCATACCCAGGCTCCTGGGCCGACTGGGGCAATCGTGACGATACGCCGATCGAATCCTGACAGGCAGACGTTGAATCCACAGGGATGGCATAATGCCCTCCCTCTTTTTCAGACCGGATGTGCATTGTGAATCGCGATCAGCTCTTTGCCTGGCTGCAGTACCCGCTTCCTCATCACCTGATTTCGCGGCTGGCCGGCCACCTGGCCGACTGCTCGACGCCCTGGCTGAAAAATGCCTTGATCAGACAGTTCATCAAGACCTTTGATGTCGACATGCGTGAAGCGGCCCATGAAGACCCCGAGGCGTATCGCACCTTCAACGAGTTCTTTACCCGCCCGTTGAAACACGATGCACGCCCGATAGGCGCTGGCGTGGTCTCGCCTGCCGATGGCCTGCTGTCCCAGTACGGTGCCATCGACAATGGTGATCTGATCCAGGCCAAGGGGCATACCTACAGCGTTCAATCGCTGCTGGGCGGCAATCGGAATGAAGCCGCAACATACGCCCGGGGGCAGTTTGCCACGATTTATCTCTCACCCCGGGACTATCACCGGGTCCACATGCCGTTTGCCGGACGGCTGGTATCAACCCGCTACGTCCCGGGACGCATTTTCTCGGTAAATCAGGCCACGGCACGTGAAGTACCCGGCCTTTTTGCGCGCAATGAGCGCCTTGTGTGCCATTTCGAAACAGAGGCCGGGCCCATGGCCGTGGTCCTGATTGGCGCCATGATCGTGGCCGGTATCGAAACCGTCTGGTCCGGACAGGTCACGCCAGGTGCCAAATCACCTCAGACAACCCGGTTCGATGATACCATTACCCTGGAGGCCGGTGACGAGCTGGGCCGATTCAAGCTGGGCTCCTCCGTGGTGATCTGCCTGCCGGAAGGCGTGGCGTTTCATTCGGATGTGGACACCGGTCAAATGCTGCGCATGGGTCAGTCACTCGCCGTTACCTCCTGACCCCGGTTCAGCCCTCATGAAAAACGCCGTTGCGAATCATATCGCAACGGCGTTTTTACAGGTGCAGATCTTGCCCGCCCGGAAGCGGGCGGGCACTCACTGTCAGTCCTTCGAGCGCAGCTTGCCGACAGCCTCTGCTGTCGTTGTGGCCTCCGGATTACCGAAGGTGCTGGTCAGGAAGTTGACCAGTGTCGCGACCTGTTCGTCCGTCAGGGATTCCCCGAAAGCCGGCATGAACAGTTCACCGTGGTTGTTTTCACGATGCACCCCTTCAAGGATGACACGAGTCAGGTTATCCAGATGCGTCGTACCGACCACACTGTTGTGATAAAGCGACGGATAATAACCATCGGGCGACCCACTGCCATCAGCCGCGTGACAGGTGGCACAGTTACCCATGAAAAGTTCTGCACCGGGCGAACTGTCCATGGCCTTTTCGGGGTCCTGACCGCGAACAACCATGTCAACGGCCACAGGCTCACCCTGAGTGAAACGTGAGGTTTCCATTGTCTTGCCATCATCCACGGCCGGCACCGAGCGCAGATACGTGGCGATGGCGTGCAGATCACTATCGCTCATGAAACGGAAACTGTGTTCCACGGCTTCACCCATCGGGCCTGCCGCCTGAGCCTTGCCCTTCACCGAGCCGGTTTTCAGGTACTGAACGATGTCCTCATCACTCCAGCTGCCAAGGCCTGCGGCCTTGTCATTGGTAATGTTGAAGGCATGCCAGCCACCAAGGTCAGCGCCGGACAAAAAGCCCTTCTCGGTCTCGTCGGTGCCCTTTTCCTGCATGGCAAGGCCGCGCGGGGTATGGCAGGTGCTGCAGTGAGTGGCGCCCTGTACCAGGTACGCACCCCGGTTCCAGGCATCACTTTTCTGCTCATCTGCCTGGTAGACACCCTTGTCCAGAAACATCCAGTTCCAGGCCATCAATGGCCAGCGCATGCTGAGCGGCCAGGGAATATCACTCTCCTGGTTCGGCGCATTGACCGGTTTGACCTCGTTCATGAAGTAGTCATACAGCGCCTTGATGTCACTGTCTGACATTTTGGTGTACGCGGTATAAGGCATGGCGGGGTACAAGTGATCCCCGCCCTTGTCGACGCCTTCACGCAGCACCCGCGTAAAGTCTTCCAGTGAATAGTTGCCGATCCCGGTGCTCTTGTCCGGCGTGATGTTGGTGGAGTAGATATCTCCCATCGGCGTCGGCATGGCCAGACCACCGGCAAACGGCTTGCTCTCATCAGTGGTATGACAGGCGGTACAGTCTGCGGTACGCGCAATATAGGCACCACGACTCATGCTGTTCGAGTCAGCAGACTCGGCAGCCAGGGCCGACTGGGTGGCCAGAAGACCAAGGCTTGAGGCCATCGCGAATACAAGTGATGTGCGCATCAGACTTCCCTCTTCAACGTATCGGCAATACGAAGCGACAGCGCTGCAATGGTCAGCGTGCAGTTAACGGTACCCACGGTCGGCATGGTGCCTGAACTGGCGATGAACATGTTGTCATGATCGTGAGTTCGGCAATCGCCATCAACAACACTGTTGGACGGGTTATCGCCCATCAGCACGGTGCCGCAGATATGCTGGTTATTGGCGAAATTGTCGTGATATTCCACCTCGGTGCCACCCATCAGCTGCGCAATTCGGCCATAGGCTTCACGGGTATGTACCGCACTGCGCTTCACATAGTCGTCAATCGCGTAGTGAAACTCGGGTTTGGGCAGCCCGAGGGCATCCTTTTCCGTCGCACTGGGGCGAATGAAGTTTTCAGGATGCGGCAGCAGCTCATGGAAGCTGTCGACCTGAACATACCGGGCCGCCTTGTCACGAATATCCGCGTCCAGCGCGTTGCCCAGAATCAGACGGTCGTCCTGCTTGAGAATGCGGCTGGTCATCTGATCCGTGCGTGACAGGTTCGAATGATGCAGTTTCTTGCCGGCGTACTCGGAGCGGAAATCACCATCACGCCACCCCACGATGGATGTCATTTCCTGAGGGCCACGGCCCGGCCAGAGATTTTCACTGGCAAAGAAGCTGACGCCCGTACCCGGATGATCCATCAGGTTACGACCGACCATACCGGAGCTGTTGCCCACATCGGACATCAGCATCAGTTTGGGTGTTTCGATGCCGTTGGCTGCAATCACGAAATACTTGCCTTCAACCCGCACGGAAGTACCATCCGGGGTCTTGTAATGCACCGCCTTGATCCTGCGGTCTTCACCGGCTTCGATCCTGTAGACCACAGCCTTGTCGATTACCTTCGCGCCGGCACGCTCGGCCTTTTCAACATGGAAAATGCCGTTGTACATCGCACCGATCGGGCAAATCGGCATGCAGTTGTTATTGCCACAGCAGGTGGGCCGCTCATCGTACGGACGACTATTGCGCGCCACCGGTTCGGTCACGACATAAAAGCCGTTCTCGTTCAAACGCGTCTTGACCGTGTGTTCGTTATAAGACAGCGGCAGGGGCGACATCGGGTAAGGCTTGCTGCGGGGTGAGCCCAGCTCTTCATCGCTCGGTCCCCAGACCCCCAGCTCCTCTTCGGCACGCTGGTAATAGGGTTCAAGCTCGTCGTACCCAATGGGCCAGTCGCGCCCTACGCCATACAGGGCTTTCAGCTTGAAGTCATTGGGCAGGAAACGCCAGGAGGACGCCGCCCAGTGCCAGGTGGTGCCGCCTACCGCTCGAATGTACTGGGCATCATAGGGATGCTCACCCTTCTGAATCAGATAGTCACCTGATGACGGTTCGGGATGCGGAGCATAAGGCGTCGATGGATATGGCTTCATGAAATCCATCTTGTCGGTCTGATTGCGGAACCGCTCGACGATGTCGCCACGCGGGTAGCGCGGGCCGGCCTCGAGAATCAGTACCGACTTGCCGGCCATCGCCATTTGATGTGCCACCAGTCCACCGGCAACGCCGGAGCCGACAATGACAACGTCTGCCTTGTGTTGAGTTGCCATGATTACGCTCTCTTGCCGGAAGGTTTGACTGCCCAGAAACCGGGCTCATTGGGGCAGTAACTACGAATGACCAGAATGTCATCCACTGCCTTGAACTGCAGGGCGTGACGGTAGGTCACCACCCGGGCCTGATCGCCTTCACCCACAATACCGGTATACCAGGCCGACAGGATCCGTTTGGCAGTGCGACGTTGTTCGGCATTGAGCCCGTCCACCGGCACGGCTTGTCCCTCCGGTACGGCATCAGCCAGTGACCGAAGCCTGTCGCCAAAGCCGTCATGCGCATTCAGAAGTGCCTTCAAAAGTGGCTGACCTACGGCAGGATTCAGCGCTGTCTTTTCGCACAGGGCCTGAGAAAGGCGCATGAAAACACCCAGCGAAGGTACACCGGCCTGTGCTGCAAAGGCCTTGAACGGCGACAGCATCATGGCGGAACCCGCTGCACCAGCAAGGGTTGCCCCCAGCAGCTGGCGTCGGGTCACCGCAAAGGCGCGCGATGATATGGTTTTGCGTGTCATGGTCTTGGTATCTCTTGAAAACCCACAAGGAACACAGGCGTGAAAACGGCCTGCTTGCATCATTCAGGCTCCTTGAGGAGCTCTTGATATGAAAAAAGGGCTCTAACGGCCCTTTGGGTGCCAGCATCAGGGCGTGCCTTCAAGGCACAAGTTTTGATTAAGTATTCGTTAGTGTACTAACTTTGGTTGAATTACGAAACAAGCTGTCCTTTCAGAGCCACGACAAGGGCTCATTTTAATAAACCTACCTACATTCAGCACACATGGCTGTCGAAGGCCATAATCTCTGAAAGGGTATCGGCCTGTTCCGCCAGCATGACAAGTCGGTCCACGCCCATTGCGACGCCACAGGAAGGTGGCAGACCCGCCTGTAACGCCAACAGCAACCGCTCGTCCGGGGCCACCCTGGGCAGACCGGCCTCACGGCGAGCCTCGGCATCGGCGTCAAAGCGCTGGCGCTGCTGAACGGCATCCGTCAGTTCATCATAGCCATTGGCCAGCTCCATTCCTTCATGGTAGACCTCAAATCGCGACGCTACCTCTTCCCCATCGTCATCCCTGTGACATCTGGCCAGCGCGGCCTGGGAGGCAGGAAAGTCCTGCACCACACTCAGGCAGCCACGCCCCAGCGCCGGTTCGACCTGGTAGCTCATCAAAAGATCAAGACAGACATCCCGAGACCAGTCATGCGCTGCCACGCCGGCTGCCTCTTCTGTGCGCAGGCGCAGCACATCGAGTGATGCCGTCAGCGGATCCAGACCGACGTGTGCCTTGAAGACCTCCCGATAACGCAACCTTGTTACCGCCAGTGGCTTGCCCAGCACCCGGCTGATCAGGGCGCAGGTTTCATCGATCAACGCGTCAAACCGCATTCCGGGCCGATACCACTCAAGCATCGTGAATTCAATATTGTGCCTGCGACCGGTCTCCCCATCCCGGAAAACCCGCGCAAGCTGAAAGATGGGCCCGCTGCCGGCGGCAAGCAGTCGTTTCATGTGCCCTTCAGGCGAAGTTTGCAGCCACAACTGTCGGCGACCCTCAGGGGTACTGGCTTCCAGTGACAATGAAGCAAGATACGGGTCGGTGCTGCCGCCCTGCCCCAGTACGGGCGTTTCGACTTCAAGCACGTCACGTTCGGCAAAAAAACAACGGATGGTGGCCAGATGGCGGGCACGGGCGCGAAGCCGGGCCAGGCTGGCTGTCGGCGCCCAGAAGGGAGGCATCGTCATGCGGGGATAATCCATGATTACATTGAAAACGCCGGGCACATGGCCCGGCGTCATGCGTAGGGTATGTCGCGGTTCAGGCGCGGCCTACGTACTCGGCACTACGGGTATCAATCTTCAGGACTTCACCTTCATTGATGAACAATGGCACGCGCACCACGGCGCCCGTTGACAGCGTCGCCGGCTTGGAGCCGCCATTGGCGGTATCGCCCTTGAGGCCCGGGTCAGTTTCGGTGACTTCAAGCTCGATGAAGTTCGGGGCAGAAATGGCAATGGGATTGTCATCCCAGAGAGTGACCGTGTACGCCACCTGCTCCTTCAGCCATTTTGCAGTATCGCCTACGGCCTTGCGATCGGCAGCATACTGCTCGAAGGAACCGTCGGTCTTCATGAAATGCCACATTTCGCCATCGTTGTAGAGGTATTCCATGTCCAGTTCAAGAACATCAGCCCCTTCCAGCGATTCGCCGGACTTGAAGGTCCGCTCCCAGGTACGCCCTGTCATCAGGTTTCGCAGCTTGACGCGGTTGAAGGCCTGGCCCTTGCCGGGCTTGACGAATTCATTGTCGACGATGCTGCAGGGATCACCATCCAGCATCACTTTCAAACCGCCCTTGAATTCGTTGGTAGAATAGTTCGCCATAATATCTCACTCATGACCGGCATCTGCCGGTAACCTTGAAATGGTGGACGCAAAACGTCCGTCGTTGAAATTCTGATCCAAAAGTGTGCCGATGATAACCCGAACCGTGCCATTCGTGCAGGCCCCTGCCACGACAGACTGGCGAGTCCAGTTAAAGCAGGCCATTCGTGACCCGAACGCGTTGCTGCACGCGCTGGCTCTGGAACCCGCCCTGCTGCCGGGGGCCGAGGCAGGTCATCACCTGTTTGATGTTCGCGTGCCCCAGGCCTATCTGGCACGCATGACACCGGGGGATGCCAGCGACCCGCTGCTGCGCCAGGTCCTGCCACTGCAGGAGGAAACAAGGCAAGTGGCCGGATTCACTGCCGACCCGCTTGAGGAAGCAGAGCATATGGCCGCTCCCGGCATCATCCACAAGTACCAGGGCCGCGTTCTGTTCATTGTCACCGGCGCGTGCGCCATCAATTGCCGATACTGCTTTCGACGGCATTTCCCCTATGCCGACAACACCCTGTCCCGACGCCAGTGGGATACCTCACTTGAGTACCTGCGCGGCAATGACAGCATCAGGGAGGTCATCCTGTCCGGTGGCGATCCGCTGTCGGCACCGGATCGGTACCTCGGCCATCTGGTGCAGCAGATCGAAGCCATTCCCCATATCACCCGTCTCAGGCTGCATACCCGTCTGCCGGTTGTTATTCCGGACCGCATCAATGATGAACTGCTCGACTGGCTGGGCTCTACGCGGCTTAACAAGGTGATGGTATTGCACATCAATCACCCCAATGAAATAGACGAAGCCGTTCAGGCTGCCTGTACCCGCCTGCGTGATGCCGGGGTTACGCTGCTGAACCAGAGTGTATTGCTTGAGGGGGTCAACGATGACGAAGACGTGCTGGAAGCCTTGTCCGAACGACTGTTTTCAGCCGGGATTCTGCCTTACTACCTACATGTGCTGGACCCGGTGGCAGGCGCCGCCCACTTCATGGTCGACGACGCCCGGGCAAAACAGTTGATGGACGCGCTCAAGGCACGCCTGCCGGGTTTTCTGGTACCGCATCTGGCCCGGGAAGAACCGGGAGAGGCCTCAAAAACCCGGTTATGACGGGTCATCTATTCGTCCGTCACGCCACAACTGAACCAGCGCATCGGGCGCCAGGGACTCAGGCACCCGCAACTCATCATCAGGCTGAGCCTCCTGCCGGGAAAGCGTGAACAGACAAATCCTGAAGTAGCGCTGGTCACCGGCACCGCAGGCCTGATCGCCGCCGGCGGCTTCACCCGCTGCCAGTACCTTGCAGAGCTGTTGCTGCTCGGGGGGCGAACAACGAGACAGCTCTATATCACGCGGTCTGGCAAGCCCGGGGGCCGCCACGATACCGCCTTCACGAGTAATGCGTAACCGGGCGATATGGTTCAGGTCATCGAAACGAGACATGCGATTTCCTCCCGGCTCAGGGGCCGATCCCTACCTGCTGCCAGCCCTTTTGAACGATATCAGCCACCTTGCTCCCGAACCGCTGGGTCGCATGCGCCATGGTCAGGCCGGCAAAGTCCACGAACTGGGCGTCGTTGGCCAATCGCTCATCAGTAAGCGCCGCATACCAGATTGCCCCGGCCGTCTCCCAGCTATAGCCACCAAGCTCGGTGGCAATCAGGTAAAATGCATGGTTGGGGATGCCTGAGTTGATATGCACACCACCATTGTCATCCGTGGTATCGACAAACTGATCCATGTGACCGGGCTGGGGATCCTTGCCCAACACAGGATCATCATAAGCCGTTCCCGGGGCGGCCATCGAGCGCAGGGCCTTGCCCTGGACCTCGGGCCCCAACAGTGCCGCACCGATCAACCAGTCCGCTTCGTCAACGGTTTGTCCGGCCTGATACTGCTTGACCATGACCCCGAACACATCGGAAATCGACTCATTCAGCGCACCTGACTGGTTGTAGTACACAAGCCCAGCCGTTAATTCGGTCACGCCATGCGTCAGTTCATGAGCTACCACATCAATGGCCCGGGTAAACGGCAGAAAGATTTCACCATCCCCGTCACCAAACACCATCTGTCGGCCGTCCCAGAAGGCATTCTGGTACGCCTCGCCGTAATGCACACTCCCCAGCAGAGCCATGCCCTCCCCGTCGATCGAGTGGCGTTCGAAAACGTCGTAAAAGAATCGATAGGTCGCTCCCAGGTCGGTATACGCCTCATGAGCAGTATCATCCGCCGTGGCAGGCTCGCCCTCACTCAACACCAGCTCACCGGGAAGCTCGGTTTTATGTCCGGCATCGAATATATAACGTGAGGGCGTTCCACGCGGGCTGTTGCTGTACTCCGCATGTAATGCCGCTGCCATTTCACGGGCCGCCATGGGCTGCCGGAAGTGTCGATCGGTGGAAAGCGTACTGGATGCCCAACGGCGCTGACTTTCGGAGCCATGCTCCGAAAGTCGCTTCAACATATGAGGGGGGATGACGCCCGGATACCGAGTAGCCATGTAGTGCCTCCTTGACCGGCAAATGAGTACGTTGCGTAATCGCCTGCATCACGCTTTACCCACAAGCCTAGTTCAGGATGGCCTATTGTGGTGTCAAACCGTAGTCGGAAGGATTGATCTGCCCCTCCAGCTCACCCAGCTGAGGAAAGTCGGGCTTTTTGATGATGTCATCCATTTTCATTTTGCGGCGCGTGTTGTAGACCACCTTGACCTGGGAAGGCTGCCCCTGGTCATCGTGGCGCAGAATCCAGGCCAGATAGCCATTTGAAAACCGCACCAGGCTACCGATCGGATGAAAGCCGAACCGCTTGATATAACGGTTGACCCACTGATTATCAAACTGCTCGTTCTGCTGAAAGATATAGCGATACACATCGATGACCTGCCATGCGGGCCGGTCTGCACGGGTCCGGGTCATCGCATCGACAACATCCACTACCGCCGCCATTCGAGCCTCTTCAGACAGGGCATCGGCCGTGAGGCCCGCAGGATATCCCTTGCCATCAAGACGTTCGTTGATTCGGCATACGATATCGCGATAGACCCCTTCGGCACCTTCCTCATGATCGCCCAGACGTTGTCTGATCAGCCCCACATGCTGATGGAGCGCTTCACGCTGTGCACTGGTCAGCTTGCCCTTTGCCATCTGTACTTCCCGCGGCAGCATGGTCTTGCCCAGATCATGTACCAGCGCGCTCGAGATCATCCCGCGCACATTCTGATGCTCGATACCACTGTAAAGGGCCAAATCGCCCAATCGGACAGCAACGGTAATCGAGTGCATGACCAGCGGCGACTGGCCACGCAGGCAACCGACCTTGTACAGCGTATCCTGGCGGTCTTCCAGCAGCAGTGTAAGCAGCTTGTCAGCACACTGCCCCAGGTGGTTGTAATCCAGCATCCCGCCATTGGAGAGATCCACCATCTGAATATTGAGGTAGTCCGTTACCTGCTTGAGTACCATGCTGGTATTGCAGCTTGCCTTGCTGACTCGCGCGCCAAGCTCGGGAGGCGCCTCCGTCTCACCCGAGCGGCTCTGAAACAGGGGCGATGGCCAGAGGGTGGAAGAGGTGTCGTCGCTGTCCAGATTACGACGGGCCGATTCACGCTCGATTTCCCGGACGTACTGCCACAGGCTCCGCTCAAAGTCCTGAATGCACACCGTATACTGCAATCCGAGCAGCGCCGTCATGTGCTCGGTATCACTGCGCATGTGCCGAATGACGCATGGCGCATCAAAGGAATCCCCGTTCGGGAAAATGGCGCGAACCTGAGGCAGCTGCTGCCCCACTTCAAGCGTGACGGCGTCCTTGAGCGCCATCTCGACCAGACAGCCACCGATCGACAGGTTCTTGAGCATGCCGATCAACCGGTCTGCCTCCTCCTCTTCCACGTCGTTCTCTATCTCATGCGTCTTCATTTCAATCTTGACGTGCATGCCGGCACTGAGCTGAGCGCGAAAGAAACTGCGCTCCCGCACGATATTGATCTGATCCGGCATGTCGCACATCACACCAATGTGATTGCCCTTTCTTACTTCACGCTGCACCACCACGTTATAGATCGACACGGTCTCATGGGCACGACGTGCCGTCACCGTGAACCCGATCCTTTTTTCGACCACATGCGCTGCGCGAGCGCCCAGCGAGGTTATATCCAGTGCAAAAAAGCGGTGCTCGGGATCAATGAAAACGACCTTGACCGGAAAATGATCGGTTTCATCGTTCAACTCGAGCACGACATCATAAGCCGTATTGCTCAGCAAGCTCAGGGTCTCGGCAATCCGGGACGGTGCCACGATATCCAGTGATCTCTGATCTGGGGAGGCCATACGCACTACTCATTTGGGTGATGCACCTGGGGTGCTTTTGAATGAGAGTGATATCGACGGTCGCAGGGGAAGCTTAAGGATGGAAGGGAACGTGGGGGCTGTCGGGTGACGAGCCCCCTGACAGGTCAGTCCTGCGGTGCCAGATCCTGCTGCCGATAGCCGATCAGGTACAGCACGGCGTCCAGTCCCAGTGTCGAAATCGACTGGCGTGCCTGCTGCCGAACCAGAGGCTTGGCACGAAAGGCAATGCCAAGCCCGGCAGCGGCCAGCATCTTGAGATCATTGGCACCATCGCCCACGGCGATGGTCTGCTCCATGTGCAGCCCTTCTCGCGCAGCAATATCGCGCAGCAGAACGGCCTTGCGATCGGCATCGAGAATCGGCTCCTGCACCTCGCCTGTCACCTTGCCGTTCTCGATCACCAGTTCATTGGCATGAATCTCGTCAAAGCCCAGCCGCTGTTGCAGGTAACGCGCAAAGTAGGTAAAGCCGCCGGACAGGATCGCAGTGCGATAGCCCAGCCGCTTGAGCTGACACATCAGCTCCTCGACCCCTTCCATCAGGGGCAGGTTATCGGCGATATCGGCCAGTACCGACTCATCCAGCCCCTTGAGCCTGCTCATCCGCTCACGGAAGCTTTGCTGAAAATCCAGCTCGCCACGCATGGCCCGTTCGGTAATGGCCGCCACTTCGTCACCGACACCATGCCGGCGAGCCAGCTCATCAATGACCTCGGTCTTGATCAGGGTGGAATCCATGTCGAAGCACACCAGCCGTCGATGGCGGCGCCAGATGCTGTCTTCCTGCAGCGCAATATCCACGCCCAGGGAGTTGCCCAGTGCCAGCGCGTCCTGCCGCAGGGCTTCGACATCAACATCGCCACGCAGCCAGACCTCGACACAGGCTCCGCCATGCGGGGAATCGCCGTCCAGCGCCTCGCGCCCGGATAACCGATGAATCAACTCGATGGTCAAACCATACTGCGCTGTCAACCGGCCGGTGTCCGCCAGCAGGCGGGCAGGTAATCGGGGCGCCAGCAGGGTCATGATCAGCCGCGGCTGGCCGGCATCCTCGCTCCAGCGGGCATAGGCATCATCGCTCACATCGATCGCCTCGACCGACAGGCCCGACCGTTCTACCGCCTGATTGATCACATGGTCCAGCGCCGAGGCCAGATCCTGCGCATCGTCATCCAGGGCCACCAGTGCATCAAGCGATACCCGATCAAACGTCACGCTCTGATTAATGTCCAGAAGCCGTGTACCGGCAAGGGACAGGGCCTCGCCCAGGGCAGCAAGCTGACCGGGCCGAGCGGTGCCGGTCGCACGAAAAAGTATCCGACGTGTCATTGAAGGTTCCTGTTGGCTCGATATCGTCATGCGCGGCTCTCGCTTTCCTCAAGGCCCAGTCGCTCGACCTTCTGGAAGCCTTTTGGCAACATGCTGCCGCGCCGCCCGCATACACTCTGATAGTAATCCAGATCCGTCGATTTAAGCGTCATTTTACGCTTGCCGGCATGAACCACCAGCGCCGCACCGGCCGGCAGGATAATCAGATCTCGCACCAGCTCCTCGCGGTTGGCCGCGCGCGCAGCATTGATATCGATCATCTTGTTGCCCTTGCCCCGCGCCATCTGCGGCAGGGCCTGGGGGCTGAATACCAGCAGCCGGCCTTCGTTGGTCACAATGGCCACGCGCGCCGTATCAAGGTCATCAATTCTGGCCGGCGGCAGCACTCCACACCCCTTCGGCAGTGACAGAACCGCCTTGCCGGCCTTGCTGCGCCCGACCATGTCTCCGAGGGTGGTAACGAAGCCATACCCCCCGTCACTGGCCAGCAGCCATTGGGAGGCCGGCTCATCCAGCAGCATCCCCAGCATGCGCGCGCCGGAAGGCGGTGTTATGCGGCCGGTGATCGGCTCGCCCTGGCTCCGGGCCGACGGCAACTGATGCGCGGCCAAAGTATAGGCCCGCCCACTGTCATCCAGAAGCACCAGCGGCTGATTGGTCTTGCCTCGCGCCGCAAGATGAAACCGGTCACCGGACTTGAACGACAGACTGGCCGGGTCGATATCGTGCCCGCGGGCCCCGCGAATCCAGCCCTTTTCAGACAGGACCGCCGTGATCGGGTCCGCCCCCAGTAGCTCGACCTCGGACAATGCCCTGGCTTCCTGACGCTCGACCAGCGGTGAACGGCGCTCATCGCCGTACGTCCGCGCATCGGCCTTCAGCTCCCGCTCGATCATGTCCGTCATGGCCTCCGGATCGCCCAGCAGGGTTTCAAGCTGCTGACGCTCGGCCTCGAGTTCATCCTGCTCGGCACGCAGCTTCACCTCTTCAAGCTTCGCCAGATGGCGCAGGCGCAGTTCCAGAATGGCCTCTGCCTGGCGCTCAGAGAGATCAAATGCCGCCATCAGGGCCGGGCGAGGCTTGTCCTCCTCGCGGATGATGCGAATCACTTCATCAATATTTAGGTGCGCTACCAGCAGCCCTTCAAGCAGGTGCAGCCGATCCATCACCTTGCTCAGGCGGTATTCAAGCCGTCGCGTCACGGTCTGGCGTCGGAAGGTCAGCCATTCGTCGATCAGTTCGGTCAGAGGCATGACCCGTGGGCGGCCGTCCAGACCGATCAGGTTCATGTTGACCCGCGTGCTCTTTTCAAGGTCCGTGGTGGCAAAGAGATGAGCCATCAGGGCCTCGATATCGACCCGGTTCGAGCGAGGCACCACCACCAGACGGGTAGGATCCTCATGATTGGACTCATCGCGCAGGTCCGCCACCATCGGCAGCTTTTTGGCCTGCATCTGCGAGGCAATCTGCTCCAGCACCCGAGCGCCGGAGACCTGATACGGCAAGGCTGTAATCACGATATCCGTGTCGTCGCGTTCATAGCGCGCCCGCATCCGTACCGACCCGCGGCCGGTCGAGTAAAGCTTCAGCAGGTCATCACGCGAAGTAATGATCTCGGCACGGGTGGGAAAGTCGGGCGCCGGCAGGTGCCGGCAAAGGGTTTCCAGCGCGCACTGAGGATTGCGCAGGCGATGCACTACGGCCTTGACCACTTCACGCACATTGTGCGGCGGAATATCCGTGGCCATCCCGACCGCAATGCCCGAGCCACCGTTCAACAGCACATGAGGCAGCCGTGCGGGCAATACTTCCGGCTCGTTCATGCTGCCATCAAAGTTGGGCACCCAGTCCACGGTGCCCTGCCCCAGCTCACTCAGCAGCAACTCTGAAAACTTCGACAGCCTGGATTCGGTGTAACGCATTGCCGCAAAGGACTTGGGATCGTCCGGGCTGCCCCAGTTTCCCTGTCCATCCACCAGCGGATAGCGATAACTGAAGGGCTGCGCCATCAACACCATGGCTTCGTAACAGGCACTGTCACCATGCGGATGGAACTTGCCCAGCACGTCCCCCACGGTACGCGCCGACTTCTTGTACTTTGCCGTGGCGTGCAGGGCCAGTTCACTCATGGCGTAAACAATGCGCCGCTGCACCGGCTTCAGGCCATCGCCGATATTGGGCAGGGCGCGATCGAGAATGACGTACATGGAATAGTCCAGATACGCCTTTTCGGTATAACGGCTGAGAGGAAGACGTTCAACATCTCCCTCCTGCACATGAATGTCCATGCTCATTTACATCATGCCTTGTCTTCGGGCCGAGCCATCGCTGCCACCCCGTCGGTTTCTGCAAGGCCTATCGGCAGACAGACAGGGTGATGATCGACAGCCTTCGGCAGTACATCATGGTTGGCGTAACACGCCTGGGGCCGGCCTGAGCACGGGCACCGGCGTGTTCGACGTGGTGTATCCTGCTGCCTGATACCTGCGGGTACGGGCAGCGAATCTAGAGTTCGATGTCGGCCATGTTGCCGCAGCTTTCAAGCCAGATGCGACGATCACCTGCCCGCTTCTTGGCCAGCAGCCTGTCGAGTACGGCATTCGTGTCGTCCCCTTCCTCGCGGGTCAGCTGTACCAGTCGCCGGGTATCTGCTGCCATGGTCGTCTCACGCAACTGAAGCGGGCTCATTTCCCCCAGCCCCTTGAAGCGCTGCACGTTCGGCGTACCCCGCTTGCCCTTCAGGCGCGTCAAAATGGCGTTCTTTTCACTTTCATCCAGGGCGTAATGCACTTCCTTGCCCAGATCGATCCGGTAAAGCGGCGGCATGGCAACATGAACATGGCCCGCATCCACCAGCACCGGGAAGTGACGAACAAACAACGCACACAACAGCGTGGCAATATGCAATCCGTCGGAATCGGCATCTGCCAGAATACAGATGCGGTGATACCTGAGCTTTGACAGGTCATTGCTGGCCGGGTCCATGCCCAGCGCTACCGCAATATCGTGAATTTCCTGAGAGCCGAGCACATCGTGAGAGTCGACCTCCCAGGTATTCATGATTTTACCCTTGAGCGGCAGAATGGCCTGGGTTTCACGATCACGGGCCTGCTTGGCGCTTCCTCCGGCACTGTCCCCCTCGACCAGAAACAGCTCACTGCGGGCCGGATCCTGCCCGCTGCAGTCCGCCAGCTTGCCGGGCAGCGCCGGCCCCTGGGTGACCTTCTTGCGAGCGACCTTCTTGGACGAGCGCATACGGCGCTGTGCGGCGCTGATCACCATCTCGGCAATCGCTTCGGCTTCAGCAGTATGCTCATTGAGCCATAGAGAGAAGGCATCCTTGACCACGGCAGAGACAAAGGCGGCCACACTTCGTGAAGACAATCGCTCCTTGGTCTGCCCTGCAAACTGCGGGTCATGCATCTTGACCGACAGCACAAAGGCGCAACGCTCCCAGATATCATCGCCGGTCAGCTTGACGTTTTTCGGCAACAGCCCGCGGTAATCACAGAACTCCCGCAGGGCATCCACCAGCCCGCTGCGAAAACCGTTGACATGCGTCCCGCCCAGTGGCGTGGGAATGAGGTTGACGTAGGATTCCATCAGCGCCTCGCCGCCTTCGGGCAGCCACTGAATCGCCCAGTCCACCGCATGGGCCTCATCCTCAAAGGCCCCCATGAAAGGCGAGCTCGGCACCACCTCGAATCCGTCGGTAGCCTGGCTCAGGTAATCCCGCAGGCCATCCTCGAACTGCCAGACCGTCTCGGTACCGGCGCTGTCAATCAGCGTGACCTTGAGCCCCGGGCACAGTACCGCCTTGGCCCGCAGCAGATGCGAGAGCCTTGAGACCGAGACCCTGGGCGTATCAAAATACGCAGCCTCCGGCCAGAACCGCACCACCGTGCCTGTTACCCGTTTGGCACAGGTACCAATGGTGTGCAGATCCTCGACCTTCTCGCCCTTTTCAAAGGCAATGGCCTGGCGCTGACCGCCCCGGGAGACTTCGACTTCAAGCCGGGTGGATAGCGCATTGACTACCGACACCCCCACCCCATGGAGGCCACCGGAAAAGCGGTAGCTGGCATCGGAGAACTTGCCACCGGCATGAAGGCGCGTCAGGATCAGCTCGATGCCGCTGACGCCATGTTCCGGGTGGATATCGGTCGGCATGCCGCGACCGTCGTCAGAGACTTCTACACAGCCGTCTTCATGCAGGCGGATGATGATGCTATGAGCATGGCCGGCCAGTGCTTCATCCACACTGTTATCGACCACCTCCTGCACCAGGTGATTGGGTCGGGACGTCTCGGTGTACATCCCGGGACGCTTTCGAACCGGCTCCAGGCCGGAAAGCACCTCAATGGCGCTGGCACTATATTCGCTCATGGATTCCAGACGTTATGACAGACATTCAACGAGGTCGGCACGGTTCAGGGTCAAACCACCCTGGGCCAGTACCGTCGGCAGGAAATCGGCGTAGCGATCAAGTCCGTGGGTATCACCCTCACTCAACAGCGTGCGGCTTCCCTTGAGCAATTGCTCTGCCTCACGGTAATCAAGGGTGTCATCGGCGGTGCCATAAATGGCAAGGCACCGTTCCATCCGGCGTGGAGAGGTTACCTCCAGCGCCTTGAGTTCATCGACGAACGCAGGCTCGATAAAGCAGGCATCGCCCGTATAGGGGTTTTCATGTGTGGTACCCACCCATTGGCTCGCCAGCATCGACGGGCGCACGGCGGGATTGATCAATACCAGCGCCTCGACATCAAATCGTTCGGCAAGCCCCAGTCCCACGAAACCGCCCAGCGAACTGCCAATGACCAGCGTACGGCCCGGCAACGCCCTGAAGGCCGCTTCAGCGATGGCAAACGCCTCACCTGGGCGCGGGATCAGATGGGGAGCATGAAAATCCGGCCGCGGAGTGGCCAGAGCACAGGCCTTGCGAGTCATCTCGCTTTTCCAGGCAGAAGGATGGCTGTTGAACCCGTGCAGGTACAAAACATGATCGACGGTGGCCATGGTTATCCTCTCGCGCTGATGGCGCAACTACTGTACATATAAACAGCCACCGTGAAAAGTACGCCGCACCCCGTACCCGGAATGCGGCGCCGGGCAACCCGGGCTTAGTGTTCGCGTGTCTGCTGCCAGACGGTTTCGATCAGATGACGGCTGGAGGTGTCGAGGGACTCGACGCCCTTGCCGGTGCGAATGATTTCCTCAGTAGCATTGGCAATTTCCTTGCCAAGCTCAACGCCCCACTGATCGAAGGAATCAACGTCCCAGATCGTACCCTGGACAAACACCTTGTGTTCGTACAGTGCAATCAGTGCGCCCAGGGTCTCAGGCGTCAGCTGTTCAATCAGAAGCGTCGAGGACGGCTGGTTGCCGCGGTAGCGCTTGTAGGGCGGTGCATCGGCATTGCCGCCTTCGACCGCATCATCACCCAGCATCAGCACACGGGACTGGGCAAAGCAGTTCGACAGGGATAGACGATGCTGTGCCTTGAGGTCCCGACGCAGTCCTTCATCCTCGATGTAATCGTAACGCTCGATCGGAACAATAAAGTCGCAGGCTACCGGCTGGGTGCCCTGATGCAGCAACTGGTAAAAGGCGTGCTGACCGTTCGGCCCGATTTCACCCCAGATCACCGGGCAGGTCGAGTAATCAACCGGCTGGTTATCGCTGGTAACGGACTTGCCGTTGGATTCCATCTCGAGCTGCTGGAAATAGCCCGGCATGTGCTTGAGACGTCCGTCGTACGGCAGTACCGCCAGCGAACGTATATTCAGAAAGTTCACGTTCCAGATACCGGCCAGGCCGAACAGTACCGGCAGGTTCTCCTTCAGGGGGGCTGTACGGAAGTGCTCGTCCATTTCGTGGGCGCCGGCCAGCAGGCGACGGAAGTTGTCCATGCCGATGTGCAGGGCGATCGGCAGGCCAATGCCGCTCCACAATGAATAACGGCCACCGACCCAGTCCCAGAACAGCAGCTGATTGTCGGCATGAATGCCCCACTCGCTCATTTTCTCGGGCTTGGTCGATACCCCGATGAAATGCTGGTGCTTGATGAAGCCTTCGCTGCAGCCCTTCAGCCAGAACTTCAGCCACTCCATCGCAGTCTCGGCGTTCGACAGGGTGTCGATGGTGCCGAAGGATTTCGAGGACAGGATAAACAGGGTGGTTTCAGGATTGACGTCCGGCAGGAGGTCGGCAAGCTGCGAGCCATCGATGGTTGACGCAAAGTGTACGTTCACGTGATGGACATCGTCGGGTGCAAAGGCATCCAGCGACTGACTGACCATCAACGGCCCCAGATCGGACCCACCGACCCCGAGGTTGATCACGTCCGTGATCGGCTTGCCGGTCGCGCCGCGCCACTGGCCGGCATGAACCCGCGATACCAGCACCTCCATGCGGCCCAGGGTAGCATGCACGTCACTGACGACATCCTGTTCATTGACATGCAGCTCGCTGGACTCCGGCAGGCGCAGGGCCGTATGCAAAGCCGGACGGCCCTCGGTGACATTGACCTGGCCGCCACTGAACAACTGCTCGATGGCCCCGGACATGTTCCGCTCCTCGGCCAGCGCCATGAGACCGTCCAGGGTCGATGGCCGCATGCGCTGCTTGGACATGTCCAGCATGATGCCGGCGGCACGCTGGGCAAAGATATCGAAACGCCCTTCCTCATTGATCAGTTCACGCAGGTGGACGTCCTTCATTTCCTGGTGATAATGCGTTTCCAGTGCCTGCCAGGCACGTGTTTCGCGAATCGACATGCTCAAAATGCTCCTTCCTGGACGTGCAGCGGAAATCGTCACAGCGTAAACTAGCGACCATTACGTCGCCATGACGCGGTAGATGCTACCGTCGATTCCCGATGCTTCACTCCATATGTTGACTGTTTGATCCTATGACCGAGCCATCTTACCGCGACGCGCTCTTTACGACACCCCTGGACGACGTCGCCAGTTTTTCCTTCGACGAGCAGGTTGTCCAATGCTTTCCGGACATGATCCGCCGCTCCGTGCCGGGCTATGGCCAGATTATCGGCATGATCGGCGTGCTCGCCAGACGCTACCTGCCTCCTGAAGGCCATATCTACGATCTGGGCTGTTCCCTGGGAGCCTCGACCTTTTCGATCTGTCGACAACTGCCCCCTGATGCCTTCACGCTCGATGCCGTTGACCTGTCTCCGCCCATGATCGCCCGGGCCCGCGAAGTGCTGGCCGACAGCTACCCCACGCACCGCATCAGGCTGTATGAAGGGGATATACGCACCCTTGAGTATCGACCGGCGGACATGATCGTGCTCAATTTTACCCTGCAGTTTCTGGCCCCCGAGGAGCGTGATCAGGTGATCCAGTCACTGGCCGACGCCCTGAACCCCGGTGGTCTGCTGGTGCTGTCCGAAAAAATTGTCGACGACAACCCCGCCAGTGAGCAACTGCTCTTTGAACTTCATCACGACTTCAAGCGTGCCAATGGCTACAGCGACCTTGAAATCAGCCAGAAGCGCAGCGCCCTGGAAGATGTAATGATCACTGACAGCCTGACGACCCATCATGAGCGCCTGGCACGTGCCGGTCTGACACGCAGTGTCACCTGGTTTCGCCAGTTGAACTTTGCCTCCATGATTGCCTTCAAGCCCGGAACCGCTGACTGACATGCCGATAGATCCGCGCCACTTACCGCTTTATCACGCCTTTATCGAACACGATCTGGCCCCGTGGCTCGCCTGCCTGCCTGCCCAGCTGGCAGAGGGGCTGGATACACGCCGCCATGGTGACCTTTCCGGGTGGCTCCGGGTACTCGACAAGCTGGGTAACGTCAAGGAACCGCGCGTCAGCCTCACCACCCCCCATGTCAGCGTTGATGCCGACCTGTCCGAGGGTGATCAGCAGCGCTGCGCCAATCTGCTCAAGGCCCTCGCCCCCTGGCGCAAGGGCCCATGGCGAGTAGGCACCACCGTCATCGATACCGAATGGCACTCGGACTGGAAGTGGGAGCGGCTGGCGCCTCATATCAGCGACCTGACCGAGCGTCGGGTGCTGGATGTGGGCGGCGGCAATGGCTATCACGGCTTTCGAATGGCCGGCGCCGGTGCGCGGCTGGTAATTGTGATAGACCCCTCTCCACGCTTTTACTGTCAGTTTCATGCCATCAGGCAACTGATGGGGCCACAGGCACCGGACGTGCATTTTCTGCCGGTAGGCATCGAGGATGTACCCGCCCGGCTTGAAACCTTTGACACGACCTTCTCGATGGGCGTGCTTTATCACCGTCGCTCGCCCATCGATCACCTGCTGGCCCTGCGTGATACGTTGCGCCCAGGCGGTGAGCTGGTACTTGAAACCCTGGTAGTGGAAGGTGATGAGCACACGGTACTGGTGCCCGGCGAGCGCTACGCGCAAATGCCCAACGTCTACTTCCTCCCCTCCTCCCTCGCACTGGCGCAATGGCTGACACGCGCCGGCTTTACCAACGTGCGCATCGTGGATGAAGCCGTCACGACACGGGATGAGCAGCGCCGCACGGACTGGATGACCTACCAGTCCCTGGCCGACTTTCTCGACCCGAACGATCCGACCCGCACCATTGAAGGTTACCCGGCCCCCAGGCGAGCGGTACTGATCGCCGAACGCACCTGATCTGCTGGCCGCCGCGGCCAGGGGGTATCCTGGATCCCCCTGAGCCCCACGGCTTTTTTGGCAGGACCGGCTCACCCGCTGATGAAGATGAACAGCCGCCTGCGGCCCGGTCACCCGTGCCTTCATGACACCGCCATACCTCATGTGCCAGCACCTCAGACCGATACGGTCAGGCGAGGCAGTGACGCAATCCCATGGGTCATGACCCCGTGATGGCAATAAATGACCGATACATGTCAGCCGACGTCCGGCCATGAGCAGGCCAGCCCGTCACACTGAGCACTCATTCACTCACGGGAACCTCCTCATGACATCGGCGCTACTGGTTATTGATGCCCAGCAATCCTTTATCTCACGCCCCTTTTGGGACACATCACTGGTAGATCAATGGGTGCCCGCCCAACGCGCTCTGATCGAGGCCGCCGAACAGGCAGGCATTGCCATCGTGCGGATTCTGCATGCGGCACCCGGAAGCCACGGGCCCTTTGATCCCGAGTCAGGGCAGGTATACCCACTGGAGGACGTGGCATTCACGCCCGCGGTCACTTTCATCAAGACCGCCCACAATGCGTTCAGCGACACCGGACTTGATCGCTGGCTACGCACCAGACAGATTACCCGGCTGGCCATCAGCGGCATTCGCACCGAACAATGCTGTGAAACGACAGCTCGAGTAGCCAGCGATCTGGGCTATCAGGTCGACTTTGTCAGCGACGCCACCCTGACCTTTCCGATGACACGAAATGACCGCACCTGGTCTGCACAGGATATCCGCAGTCGTACCGAGCTGGTTCTGGAGGGACGGTTTGCGCGTATCATTGATGCCGCATCGCTTTGCCGCACATGGACCGCCAATGACACCCCCACCCCTTGATGTCACTATTCTCATGCTGCCCGGCCAGGTCCCGCTGGACCTCGCCGGGCCTGTACAGGTATTTACATGTGCCAGGCATCATGCTCCCGATCTGGCACTTCGATTCATTGGCCCACAGGAAAGCATCGAATGGCTGGATAGCCTGACGCTGAGTGGCATCACGCCGATGCCGGACGTACTCGAAACCGATCTGCTGGTCGTTCCCGGTCAGTACACCTGCCAGACCAGCCATCTTCATCAGCAGGATTGTGTGGCCTGGCTTTCGCGACAGAGGCATGTCAAAACCATCATGGCCATCTGTTCCGGCGCACTGCTCATGGGCCGCGCCGGCTTGTTGAATGGACGACGCTGCACCACTCACCATCGGCTCCGACAGCCCCTGCGCCAACTGGCGCCGGATGCGCTGGCTCAGGAAGACTGCATCTTTATCGAGGATGGTCCTGTACTTACCAGTGCCGGTATTTCAACCGGTATCGACACGGCGCTTTACTGGGTACAGGCACATCTGGGAGCCAGTGCAGCGCTCGCGGTCGCACGCGAGATGGTGCTGTACGCCAGACGAAGCGGACAGGAACCACAGCTCGGAGTGCGGCTTGAAGGGCGCAACCATGTCAGCGAACGACTTCATCGCCTGCAGGATGATATCTGCAATGCCATCAGCGCCGCCTGGACATTGCCCGTCATGGCCGATAAGGCTGCCATCAGCTCTCGCCAGCTTCATCGACTGTTCATCGATCATATCGGCTGTACTCCCCATGCCTGGCTGACACATTTGAGGCTGGGGGAAGCGCGCCAGCTACTGCTCGAAACGCGCCATGGCATCGACACCATTGCCGAGCAGGTCGGCATGGAAACTCGCCAGTTTCGCCGCCAATGGACACATGTTCACGGTCTTTCGCCTTCGCAATGGCGGCGCAGGGCAACAGCCGCGCATCCGGGCCATTGATGCCATCAGTCGTGGCATTTGACGCCCTCCTGATGTATAACAATAATTCTCATTATCAGTGACACGATCATCCAGGGCTTCGGCCGTCGACATTCAACAAGGGGGGAAGGAAGATGACGGATATCAATGCCTTGCGGGCGGCCTATCAGGAAGCCAGACTACGTGCTCCCCACTGGAACAGCTACCGGCTTGCAACGACACTCGGCGTCAGCGAGGGTGAGCTGATGGCGGCCCGACTGGATGACACCGACACCCTGGGCGAAGAAGTACATGGCCTGGCACTGACGCCCTGCGATCTGGCACTCGCCCTGCCACGGCTGGGCGAGTTGCGTATCGCCACCCGCTCACGCCATGGTGAGCTGACAAGCCTTATCCAGCGGATGACCGTCCGCGGCAATGATTACAGCGCCGCCCTCAAGGCACAGAATGGCCTGAGCATGCAGTGGCTGCTGCCTCACTGGCACTGGGCCTGCCTGCGGCGCAGTTTCTCCAAAAGCCATACGCTGGGCTGGACGTTGCAGGTCTTTGACCGCTTCGGACAGGCACTGCATACCCTGGAGGCCTGCGAACCCCGCGCCGGTGGCTGGTCCTGGCTGCTGGACAAGGCGCTCGATGAAGTGCCCCGCTTTACAAGACGCATTGCCACCCCGACGCCTGCCATTGACCGGCAGGCGCTGCTGACAACCTGGCAGCACCTGCGTCACCACGACGATTATCGCCGCCTGTTAAGCGACCACGGCCTGTCCCCTCTTGACCTGAATCGCGCCCTTGAAGGCCGATTCAGCCGGCAGTGTGCACCGGCGCGCTTCTCCACCGCGCTGGAGGAAGCACTGGAATCACAAGCATCCATCGTGCTGTCCATGCCCTCACGGGCAGGCCTGCACCGACATGCCACCACGCTTCAGCAGATCGAACGACACCCCTCGCACCTTGCCATTCAGGGACGAAAAGTCACGCTGGGGCTGGATACGGATGCACTGACCAGTGTCTGGCAGGTAGAACGGTGCAGTGAATCATGCCTGGAACACTGGCTGGAGGCCTTTGATAGCGACGGTGAACTGATGGCGTCGGTACGCCTGGCCGCCTGATTCGGATATGAAAACGCCCGGATTATCCGGGCGTTTTGTCAACCAGTGCCAGCACCTTCAGCGATTAAGCAGTTCGCGAACGTCCCTGGCTTCCCAGTGCGGGAAATACTTGCGCACCAGCGCATTCAACTCGATCTCGAACCCCTGCCAGTCCACATCGGTTCCGGTGGACGTGCCACTCAGGGCATCACGCACCATGCCGGCCCCCACGGTCACGTTGGTCAGCCGATCGATCACGATGAAGCTGCCCGTGCCCGGACTCCTGCGGTAGTTGTCGATCGGCACCGGGGAGGTCAGCTCCACCTGACACCGCCCGATGGCATTGAGCACCAGCTCATCGGCGGCGTGGTGATCCAGGGTGTTGACGTCAATCTGGTAGTCGATGTGCCGGATCTGGCCGCTGACTTCCCGTGTACCGATCTTGATGTCGTACGCCCTGCCCGGCTGCATCGCCTGTTCGTGCATCCAGACAATGTCCGCCGTGAAGGCGTTGGATTCCGCAATTTCTGCATCCGCGGCGACCAGCCAGTCCCCCCGGGAGATGTCGATCTCGTCGTCCAGGGTCACGGTGATGGCCCGGCCCGGGTATGCCGCGTCCAGATCACCATCAAAGGTGACGATCCGTTCCACGGTCGAGGTCTTGCCGGAGGGCAGTGCCCTGACCGATTGACCCGGCCGCAGGATGCCGGCCGCCAGAGTGCCGCAGTAGCCGCGGAAGTCGAGGTTGGGCCGATTGACGTACTGCACCGGCAGGCGCAGGTCCGTCAGGTTCTGGTCACGGCTCAGTTCGATGCCTTCAAGCAGGGCCAGCAGCGGCTGGCCGGTGTACCAGTTCATGTGCTCGCTGGCGTTGACGACGTTATCGCCTTCCAGCGCGGACATGGGCACAAAGTACAGTTTCGGTGCGTCGAGCTTGTCGGCAAACTGCTTGTACTGCTCGACAATTTCGTTGAAGCGGGCTTCACCGTATTCGACCAGATCCATCTTGTTGACCGCGATCACCAGATGCTGAATGCCCAGCAGGTCGGCGATGAAGCTGTGCCGACGGGTCTGGGTCTGCACGCCGTAACGCGCATCGATCAGGATGACCGCCAGGCTTGCCGTCGAGGCGCCGGTAGCCATGTTGCGGGTGTACTGCTCGTGCCCCGGGGTATCGGCGATGATGAACTTGCGCTTGTCGGTCGAGAAGAAGCGGTAGGCGACATCGATGGTGATGCCCTGCTCCCGCTCGGACTGCAGCCCGTCGACCAGTAACGCCAGGTCCACCTTGTCACCGGTGGTACCGCTTTTTTTCGAATCGCGAGTGATCGCGGCCAGCTGATCCTCGTAGATCATCTTGGAGTCGTGCAGCAGGCGCCCGATCAGGGTGGACTTGCCATCATCGACGCTGCCGCAGGTGATGAAGCGCAGCAGGTCCTTGTTCTCGTGTTCCTTCAGGTATTGCTCGATGTTCTCAGCAATCAGATCGGATTGGTGTGCCATTAGAAGTACCCTTCCCGTTTCTTTTTCTCCATCGATCCGGCCTGGTCATGGTCGATGGCCCGGCCCGAACGCTCTGACGTGCGGGTCAGCAGCATTT
>NZ_JAMLJK010000006.1 GCF_023700005.1 Larsenimonas rhizosphaerae
ACTCGGAAGTGAAACAGCTTAGCGCCGATGGTAGTGTGGAGCTTCTCCATGCGAGAGTAGGTCATCGTCAGGCATCTATACCAAAGCCCCCGGTCATACGACCAGGGGCTTTTTTTTATGGCTAAAAAAACAGCGGCGTCGGCCGCCCGGCTGTGTAAAAAATCGTGCAGGAAAGTGATGCCGCCCCGGATAATTCCTGCTTCCTGCTTCCTGCTTCCTGCTTCCTGCTTCCTGCTTCCTGCTTCCTGCTTCCTGCTTCCTGCTTCCTGCTTCCTGCTTCCTGCTTCCTGCTTCCTGTCTCGCACGTGGGTAAGGGAAATGCTGGAATAGAAAGAAGTGAAGCTGGTTGCGTTATACGTGATCGTATATTCAGCCATTGCCCTCTATTCGATTGGATCCATGTGATGCGCTCATAATAAAGCCGGGTCATGCAGTTGGCATGACCCGGCTTTATTCAATATGCCGGAATCTGGAAGGGCGAAAGTTATCGCGTCGCAGTAGAGGTGGATGAGGGGGAGTCGGTTCCGGCCTCAAAGGCCGCGCGTTCAACCTTGAGGTACGCTGTCTTCTCTTCGGTAACCACAAATGCCTCCACTACACCGGGCATGGACAAGAGTTGCTGCCTTGTTGCTTCGGGTGCTGCGGCTTCCGTATCGGAAAGGGCGCGGATCTCACTGGAGAGGTGGCGGGGCGCTGGCATCTTCCAGATAGCTATCAGCCATATGGCTGCGGCCAGGCTACAGAAAAGGAAGACGGCATCACTGCTAAAATAACTGGCAACCAGGCCGCCGCCCATTCCCCCGGCTGAGGCGCCAAGAAACTGGCTGGTTGAGTAAAGGCCCATAGCCGTTCCCTTGGCGCCCGCAGGTGCGATTTTACTGATCATGGAGGGGAGTGTGGCCTCCATTAGATTAAACGCGATAAAAAAGAGCCAGAGCAGCGCAAGAAGCCACCAGCTATGGTTCGGCAGTTCAGCCATGATGAGAAGTACCACCACAAGACTAATGACAGTGCCAATGAATACCGGCCGCATCTTATGGTATTTCTCGGCGATAATGATCAATGGCACCATGGCCACAAACGCAGAAGCCATGACGGGTAGATAGACCATGCCATGATCAGCCGGAGCAATGCCGAGAGCCTTCAGCTTCAAGGGGACGGCTACAAAGCAGGCCGTCAGAATCAGGTGCAATGAAAAAATGGAATAATCAAGGCGCAGTAGATTGATGTCACTGACCACCTTTTTGATTTGCTGGCCATTGAGGCCTACATCATGATGCGCGCGCGGCGGAGCTGACGGGACAAGTTTCCAGAGTACGACCAGACTTGCTGTGGCCAGACATGCCGTTATCCAGAAAATTCCGGATAATCCTGAGAATCGTGCCACCAGGGGGCCTGCAGCCATGGCAATGGCAAAGGCTATACCGATGCTCATGCCAATGGTCGCCATGGCAGTAGTCCGGACCTCTTCGCGCGTGTGATCAGCAAGTAGCGCCATGATGGCGCCCGCTACAGCGCCGCTTCCCTGTAATGCGCGCCCTGCGATAACGCCTTCGATCGAGCTTGAACAGGCTGCAACAACACTGCCGACAATGAATAGTAAGAGGCCTGAGGCAATGATGATCTTGCGGCCAAATCGATCGGACAGCATACCGAATGGAATTTGCAGGCATGCCTGGGTCAATCCATAAATTCCCAGGGCAAGGCCAATCAGGGCCGGGGTGGCATGACTGAGGTCATGGCTGTAAAGCGACAGGACGGGAAGGATCATGAACAGGCCGAGCATCCGCACGGCGTAAAGTGACGATAATCCCGAGATAGCCCTTATTTCGCTGGGCAGTAATGCAGCTTTTTTCATGGATCACTTCAGGGTGATGGTAGTGAGTAATACAGTAATGGCAGCAGCCTGGGGGTGATAGGGTCGGACATCAAAGTGTGTCATAATGTCGCGCCGCCAAGGGCGGGAAGGTCGTAAACTACTGTTTTTCGGCCTTTGCCAGGTAGAAGAAGCCATTATATATCGCTTCTTACGCTTGTAGGAAGAAAGGCCCTGCCTATAATATGGCACGGAACTAGGGTTGGGACTCTAAATCCTGTTGTTTGTTCCTTGAAGGGCAAAAAACGTCGGCAAGAAAGATCTCATGCCGGCGCTGATACTGTTCTTGCAAGGGCCAATCCCGGGTTATGGCCTTTCAGGCGTAACAGGATAAGCGCAGCGATGTACCAGCCGTTTATCCTGGGTGTGCATGTTTAACTGCAATAACGGTTATTTCGTAAAGCGGCCCTTTCCTGATGCAGGTATGCGTTTTGAATCGTCGCCAACGATATTCCGGGTGCGAAAGTCATGTACGGCATCCTTATAAAAGTAACAGCCTGGCCTGCCTTTATAATGTGGCAGGCGCTTTCGGTTCGCTGTCTACTGCTATTTGGGCGCGTAGGGGCAGGGGGAGGTAACCTCTGTAAAAGGCATGAGGTCTCAGTGAAAGTGAGTTGATCGTGCAGGCCGTTCAAGAGAGTGTGAGATGAGAAAATCGAGCTACCCTGACTTTTTTAAAAAGTTGGCCCTGTTAGCAGGCACGGCCGCGCTGTTGAGCGGGTGTGACTCGGCCATCCTTGATCCCAAGGGGCCAATAGGTGTCGAACAAAGAAACCTTATTGTCATAGCTGTATTGCTGATGCTGATAGTGGTTATCCCCGCTATCGTGATGACAGTTCTTTTTGCGTGGAAGTATCGTGCCTCCAACAAGGATGCTACGTATTCCCCCAACTGGTCTCATTCGAACAAGATCGAGGCGGTGGTCTGGGGCATTCCGTGCGTCATTATCCTTGTGCTGGCAACGATCACATGGAAGACCTCGCACTCTCTGGACCCGTTCAAGGCACTGGAAGGCTACGATGAGGAGCCGTTGACCATTGAAGTGGTGGCTCTGGACTGGAAGTGGCTCTTCATTTATCCGGAACAGCAAATTGCTACTGTCAACGAGGTTGCCTTCCCGGCCAATGTCCCTATCGAGTTTCAGGTTACCTCCGACACGGTCATGAACTCGTTCTTCATTCCGCATCTGGGATCGCAGATCTATGCCATGGCCGGTATGCAGACCGAGGTCAACCTGCTGGCCAGCGAGCCGGGTGATTACCCCGGGATTTCGGCACAGTACAGCGGCTCCGGTTTTTCCGGCATGAAATTCAATGCCCGGGCGCTCGATTCCCGAGAGCAGTTCCAGGCATGGGTCAATCAGGTTCAGCAATCGCCGAAGCAGCTGAATCAATCCGCTTACGACAAACTGGCCAAACCTAGCGAGGATGCACCCGTAGAGTACTATTCAACCGTTATTCCCAATCTGTTTACCAGCATCATCCATAAATACATGGGTGGGGCGATGCAGGCTGGCAGCGGTCACGAAGGTATGCAACATCACGGTGCCGAGGAGTGAACATGTTCGGAAAACTGACGCTTGAAGCGATCCCCTATCATGAGCCCATCATCATGGGCGCCATGGGGTTTATCGTGCTTGGTGGTCTTGCCCTGGTGGCAGCCATTACCTATTTTCGAAAGTGGGGTTACCTGTGGCATGAGTGGCTGACGTCTGTCGACCATAAGCGCCTGGGCGTGATGTACATCATTGTTGCCATGGTCATGCTGCTGCGTGGCTTCTCCGATGCGATCATGATGCGTACTCAGCAGGCGATCGCAACGGGTGGTGCCGAAGGGTATCTGCCGCCACACCATTACGATCAGATCTTCACTGCTCACGGCGTCATCATGATCTTCTTCATGGCCATGCCGTTCATGATTGGTCTGATGAACATCGTGGTGCCTCTTCAGATCGGTGCGCGCGATGTCGCGTTTCCGTTCCTGAACTCCCTTAGCTTCTGGCTGTTCTTTGCAGGGGTCGTGCTTGTCAACCTGTCTCTGGGTGTGGGCGAGTTCGCGAAAACCGGCTGGCTGGCCTATCCGCCACTTTCCGGCATCAAGTTCAGTCCGGGCGTCGGGGTTGATTACTATATCTGGAGTCTGCAGATATCAGGTATCGGTACCCTGCTGACAGGCGTCAACTTCTTCATCACCATCCTCAAGATGCGTGCGCCCGGCATGTCATTGATGAAAATGCCGATCTTCACCTGGACGGCACTCATCACCAACATCCTGATCATGGCTGCCTTCCCGATCCTGACCGCTACACTGGGTCTGCTGACGCTTGACCGTTATCTTGGTATGCACTTCTTTACCAATGATCTCGGCGGCAACATGATGATGTACGTCAACCTGATCTGGGCATGGGGTCACCCCGAGGTTTATATCCTTGTCCTGCCGGCCTTCGGTATCTTCTCCGAAGTGACAGCAACGTTCAGCAGCAAGCGTCTTTTCGGTTATACCTCCATGGTATACGCCACAGCAGCGATCGGTTTCCTGTCCTTCATTGTGTGGTTGCACCACTTCTTCACCATGGGCGCCGGCGGTAACGTCAACGCGTTCTTCGGAATCGCGACAATGGTTATCTCGATCCCGACTGGTGTGAAGATCTTCAACTGGCTGTTCACGATGTATCAGGGGCGTGTCAGATTCACCACGCCAATCCTCTGGACGCTGGGCTTTTTGGTGACCTTTACCATCGGTGGCATGACAGGGGTGCTGCTGGCTGTACCGGGCGCTGACTTTGTCCTGCACAACAGCCTGTTCCTGATTGCTCACTTTCATAACGTTATTATCGGTGGCGTGGTCTTTGGTTATATTGCCGGCTTTGTCTACTGGTTCCCGAAAGCCTTTGGCTTCACGCTCAATGAGCGTATCGGCAAGTATTCCTTCTGGTGCTGGCTCGTCGGGTTCTATCTGGCCTTCATGCCGCTTTATGTTCTGGGCTTCATGGGTATGACTCGCCGTCTGAACCACTATGACAACCCGGAATGGCAGGCGTACCTGATCGTTGCAGCAATCGGTGCCGTGGTTATTGCCTTTGGTATTTTCTTCCAGCTGCTGCAGATCGTTGTCAGTATCAGGCAGCGCGACAAGAATCGTGATGTCACGGGCGATCCGTGGGGTGGCCGTACGCTTGAATGGTCCACTTCTTCACCCCCCCCGTTCTATAACTTCGCGCATACGCCTGTTATCAAGGAACGCGACGCTTTCTGGGACATGAAGGAAAACAAGGATGCCTACAGCAAGCCGAAGGGTTTCCAGAAAATACATATGCCCAAGAATACCGCTGCCGGCCTGATTATCAGCGCTTTTAGCCTGGTGATGGGGTTTGCATTGATCTGGCATATCTGGTGGTTGGCTATTGTTGGACTCGCGGGCGGTCTGGTGGCTGTACTTGCTCGCATGTTCAATGAAGATATTGATTACTACGTGCCGGCTGAAGAAGTAGAGCGTATCGAGTCCGAGCATCTCAAAAACATGGCAAATCAGGCGTGAACTATGTCGACTGAAGCTTTGAATCAACATGACGCTCATGCCTCCGGGCATGAGCACGAGCACCACGATGCATCAGATGCCAAGGTTCTGGGTTTCTGGGTCTATCTAATGACCGACTGCATCCTGTTTGCCACTGTTTTTGCTACCTTTGCAGTGCTGGCAAACAGCTATGCAGGTGGCCCGACGGGCGCAGATATCTTCGAGCTGCCATTTGTGCTGGTCGAAACCATGATTCTTCTGGTAAGTAGTTTTACCTTTGGCATGGCATCCATTGCCTCCCACAAGGGTGACTCTGCACCAGTGCTGCGCTGGCTGGCTATTACAGCCCTGCTGGGCCTTTCTTTCATCATCATGGAAATCTATGAGTTTCATCATCTGATTGTTGAAGGGTATGGACCGGATCGCAGTGCCTTCCTGTCGGCCTTCTTTACTCTGGTGGGTACCCATGGACTTCACGTGACCTGTGGTTTGATCTGGCTCGTGGTCATGATGGTGCAAATCAAGAAAAATGGCCTGAATACTGCCAACAACACTCGGATGATGAATCTGAGTCTGTTCTGGCACTTCCTGGATATTATCTGGATTTTTGTATTCACCGTTGTCTATCTGCTGGGGACGTTGTAATGGCACATTCAGAGCATACAACACATGGTGGCGCCAGCCATGGGACGGTCAAGTCCTACATCGTCGGGTTTGTGCTGTCAGTCATCCTGACAGTCATTCCCTTCTGGATGGTGATGAGTGGTTCGTTCTCAAAGGCCACTACAGCAATCAGTATCTTTGTGCTGGCCTTCATTCAATTGTTTGTGCACCTGGTTTACTTCCTGCACATGAATCGTTCTTCGGAACAGCAATGGAATGTAATGGCGTTCATCTACACACTTATCATGGTTGTCATTCTGGTCATCGGGTCGCTCTGGATCATGTTGAACCTTAATTTCAACATGATGGTGCGCTGAGAAGCCTTTGACTGAATGTTTAAAAACTATGTTCAGATAACGAAGCCGGGCATTATCTTTGGCAATTTGATATCTGTAACAGGGGGCTTTTTCCTGGCTTCTCAAGGAAGCCCGGATTGGCCCCTTTTTATCGCGACCCTGTTGGGCGTATCACTGGTGATCGCTTCGGGTTGCGTTATCAACAACTATGTTGATAGAGATATTGATTGTCGGATGGAGCGTACGGAAAAGCGGGTCCTTGTTCAGGGGCTCATTTCCCCGCAGATATGTCTTCCCTATGCCGCTGGCCTTGGGTTGGCGGGAGTATGGTTGCTGTGGGCATTTGCCAACGCTGTAGCCGTCATATTCGCCTTCCTTGGATTCTTCGTTTACGTCGTTCTTTATACGCTGTGGCTCAAGCGTGGCTCCGTGCACGGTACGCTGGTTGGTAGTATCTCGGGGGCCTGTCCGCCGGTCATCGGATATTGCGCCGTATCGGGTCAGTTTGATGTTGCCGCTTTCTGCTTGCTGGTTATTTTCAGCCTGTGGCAGATGCCCCATTCCTATGCGATCGGCATCTTCCGGTATGATGATTACGCTTCTGCCTCCATCCCGGTGCTTCCGGTTCACGGTGGTGTTGCAAAGGCCAAGCGTCACATCACGGCTTACATTGTGGCTTTCTGGATATCCGCACTGTCCCTGACATGGTTTGGGTATACCGGCTGGCTTTATTTTATTGTCGCGTTCGTTCTTGGGGCTTACTGGCTTTACCTGGCGGTATGCCCCAAAGCCGCAACAAATGATAAACAGTGGGCAAAACGACTGTTTTTCTTTTCCATTATTATTGTGATGGTGCTGAGCCTGGCCATGGGGGTCGACTATACGTCGCACTGATGCCTGCATGAGCCTGCATGGATGACCCGGATACTGATTGTATTCGGGTTTTTTTATACCTCCAGTATGAAAGTGGTTGTCAGGCGGCAAAAGAAGTCTTACTTTATATAAGGTTATTGTGTGAAGTGATAATCACAGTGCCTGGTTTTTGTTACCAGGTCTTTGTGAAAGAAGATGGAAGACGCTTACGGTGTCTTCCAGAACGCCTCGTTGTTATGTGTCATGATGACGCACTTGTTTTCCTTTGCCCTTCGCTTGGCCTATGTTCTCCTGACCGTACTAACACCCTGCGGGGGAGAGATGACTTATGCTTGGATTGGAGGCTCTGGACCTGGCGCGATTTCAATTCGCGTTCACGGTCTCTTTTCATATTATATTCCCGGCATTTTCCATCGGTCTGGCCAGTTATTTGATGGTACTGGAAGGCTTGTGGCTGAAAACCGGTAAAGAGGTTTACCACAATCTTTATCGCTTCTGGATCCGTATTTTTGCTGTGGCATTCGGGCTTGGCGTTGTCTCCGGTGTCGTCATGGCTTACGAGTTCGGTACCAACTGGAGCGGTTTTGCGGAAAAGGCCGGCGATATAACCGGAGTCCTGCTTACCTATGAAGTACTGACCGCCTTTTTCCTCGAGGCCGGCTTTTTGGGCATCATGTTGTTTGGTGAGTCCCGGGTCAGCAAGCGCCTTCATTTCTTTGCAACCTGCATGGTGGCTATCGGCACCTTGATTTCAGCGACGTGGATTCTTGCATCCAACAGCTGGATGCAGACGCCTGCAGGGTTTGAAATAATCGATGGCCGTTTCGAGCCTGTCAGCTGGCTGCAGATTATTTTCAATCCGTCCTTCCCTTATCGCTTGCTCCATATGGTGCTTGCTGCCTTTATTTCTGTCAGCTTTCTGGTTGGCGGAGTGGGTGGATATCACCTGCTGCGTGACCGGACGGATCCTGCCGCGCGCAAGATGTTTTCCATGGCCATGTGGATGGCGGTGGTTGCCTTGCCTATCCAGATCATGGTCGGGGATGCGCATGGGTTGAATACGCTTGAGCACCAACCGGCCAAGCTGGCAGCCATGGAGGGTTACTGGGGGCCACAGCCGGGTGAAACAGGGGTGCCTCTTACCCTGTTTGGTATGCCCGACATGGATTCGGCAACGACCCATTACGCCCTTGAAGTACCAAATGTGGCCAGTCTTTATCTAACGCACTCATTACACGGCGAGATTCGTGGGTTGAAGAGTTTTCCGCGTGACGAGTGGCCGGATGTTCCCCTCGTCTTCTGGTCGTTTCGAATAATGGTTGGTCTGGGAGTAGCGATGCTTGGCATGGGGGTGCTGGGCCTGTTCCTGCGTTGGCGCCACAAGTTGTATGAGAGCCGCTGGTTCCATCGTTTGACCGTCTACACGTTGCCAGCAGGCTTTATTGCACTGGTGGCCGGATGGGTTACTACGGAAGGTGGGCGTCAGCCCTGGGTCATCTACGGCCTGATGCGTACCGTGGATGCTGCATCTCCACTCCATGTAGGTAGCGTTGCTGCCAGTTTGAGCGGCTTTGTAGTGGTTTATGCGATTATCTTTGGCATTGGTGTGTATTACATCACGAAGCTGGTGCGTATGGAGCCGATGGGGGCAATCCCTGAAGGTGGTCCGGGACACGAGCGTCAGCCCAAGCGCTCATTCTCGGCGGTGGAGCATGATCTTGATGATACAGAGGAGCGCCACTCATGAGCTTTGAGTTCGACCTGCCGGTAATCTGGCTTTTTTTGATCGGCTTTGCCATCGCGATGTACGTGGTAATGGATGGTTTCAGTCTGGGTGTCGGTATTCTGTTTCCATTCGTGAAGCCTGACGATCACCGGGATGTGATGATGAATTCGGTGGCGCCGGTCTGGGATGGTAACCAGACCTGGATGATTCTTGGTGGCGCGGGGCTCTACGGAGCCTTTCCACTGGCTTATGCCGTTTATCTTCCAGCCATGTATCTGCCTTTGATATTGATGGTGCTGGCGTTGATATTTCGGGGAATTGCGTTTGAGTTTCGGTTCAAATCGACACGGTCCCGGCCGTTTTTTGACGCTGTTTTCAGCGGCGGCTCGATGATAGCCACCTTCTCCCAGGGGGTGGTGCTCGGCGGCATCATTCAGGGGGTCAATGTGGTGGATCGCCAGTATTCAGGTGGAGCATTTGACTGGCTTTCTCCCTTCTCCATGTTTACCGGTCTGGCGCTGGTGCTCGGGTACGGGCTTCTGGGCGCATCATGGTTGATCGTCAAGACGGAAGGGGGGCTGCAGCGCCGCTTCTATTATCTGGCTCGTCCTTTTGCCATCCTGCTGGCCGTTGCCATGGCAGTGGTGTCCATATGGACCCCATTGGCCAACTCACGGATATTTGATATCTGGTTTACGATGCCCAACATGCTGTGGCTTGCCGTAATGCCGATTCTGTTTCTGCTGCTGGTGTACAGCATCATCAAGGGAATCATCGAGCGTCATGAGCGGCTCATATTCGTCAAGAGTATTGCCTTGTTCGTACTGGGGCTTGTTGGTCTAGTCATCAGTTTCTTCCCGTTGATCATTCCGCCTTCAATTACGGTATGGGAGGCGGCATCTTCATCCAAGAGTCAGAGCTTTTTGATCGTGGGTTACTGTGTGCTGATTCCCGTGATCATGGCGTATACCTTTTACAGCTATAGGGTCTTTCGCGGAAAGGTACGTATTGGTGAGGGCTACCATCATTGATGGTTTCAGGTGGTGATAATAAAGGGGCGCAATCAGCGCCCCTTTTTTTTGTTTTCGCCATTTAGCATGGCTTTTGGCTAGAATGGCGGTTTTACCGAAACAGGTTTGGCCCAATGACCACGCGTGAACTGCTTCGTCTGTTGTGCGATGGGCAATACCACTCCGGAGAAGAGCTGGGAGAGCGCTTCGGTGTGTCGCGTACAGCTATCTGGAAACATTTGAAAAAGCTGGAGCAGCAAGGCATTCCTCTGGAGGCCGTTCGTGGGCGGGGGTATCGCGTATCCAGCAGTGCCAGCCCCCTCGAGGGTGCTGCGATCGTCAACGAGCTGGATCGAGACGCCAGGCGCCTATTGTCCCGTTTGTTTGTGGAAGAATCGATTCCGTCGACCAATGCGCTGTTGCTTGATCGTTTTACCCAGGGTGCCGGGCATGCAGAGGTGGCGCTGGCTGAAGTGCAGACTGCTGGCCGAGGCCGGCGGGGAAGGGCATGGAGCAGTCGCTGGGGGCAGGGTATTTATTTATCACTGGGCTGGCGGTTTAGTTGTGGTGTGGCTTCGCTTGAAGGATTAAGCCTTGCCATCGGTGTGGCCATTGCCGAGGTGTTGAGAGAGATTGGTGTGCCGGCCGAGCTCAAATGGCCCAACGATATTCTGATCAGCTGCCAGGGAGAGTATCGCAAGCTGGGGGGTATTCTGGTCGAAATACGGGGGGATGTTGAAGGGCCCTGTGATGTGGTGGCTGGGATAGGGCTAAATATGGACAAGCCTGATCTGTCCACGATCGAGTCCGTGCAGCCGGTAGCCGGGATCAGGCAATACAATGAGGCGCTGGGTCGTAATGTGCTCGTGGCTGCTCTGTTGAATCGACTTCTGGTCATGATGCCCTTGTTTGCCCAGGAAGGCTTTGCTGCATGGCAGCCGCGCTGGAATGAGTGGCACGCGTTCGCAGGTCGGCGCGTGACCATTCATCAGGGGGAGCATCAACGTCAGGGAGTGGCGGGAAGTGTGGATGGGTCCGGCCGGCTGGAGGTGGCCGTCGAGGGTCAGTCCGAGTGGCTTATGGGAGGGGAGATCAGCGTGCGAGATACGCCATGATTCTTGATCTGGATATTGGTAATACGCTGTCAAAGTGGCGCCTGAAGGATCCCCTGTCCAGTGAAATTCGCTCGCGGGGTGCAGTGTGGACGCGTGATCAATGGCAGCCTGGAGCAGATATACCTGATCTTAATGTGATTGAACGCGTCAGAATATCCAGTGTGGCACACAGTGATGTTCTGCGTGAAACCGTCTCCCTGTTGCGAAGGCGAGTTCCCACCGTTCATGTGGCACGGCCTGCTGCCGAGGCAGCAGGCGTGACATGCGGCTACGATGTGCCGGCGCGGCTGGGAGTAGATCGGTGGCTGGGGGCGTTGTCCGGGTACCAGTTGACTGGCGGATGTTGTGTAGTGGATTGCGGTAGCGCGATCACGATTGATTTTGTACTTCCCGGTGGGCAGCACCTGGGAGGGTATATCATTCCTGGTCTACGGCTCATGAAAGAAAGCCTGAAGCTCGGGACGCGACATGTTCGCATTGACCCTGAGGTGGAGGTGGCACGCCTTCATGCGCCAGGCCGTAATACTACGGATGCGGTCAATCATGGCGTCTTCATGGCGGCTGTCAGTGCTATTCATCGCATTTATTGCGATGTTTGTGATGAGCAGGGGGTTGCTCTGCCATTGCTATTGACCGGAGGGGATGCGCGCGTTGTGTCGGCCGCACTGTCCGTGCCTCATGGGCTTTGGCCCGATATGGTATATGGCGGGCTGGAAGTGCTTTATCCCATGACCAGTGCCGAGCGGGCGGGTCGCATGAGTGGTGCACCGGCAGTGCCGAGCGTTCCTCTCCTTGAAAAAATTCGAGCAGGGGTTGCTTTCTCCACGCTGCTTTGACACAATTCGCCGCGTCTTGAGGTGAGCCCTTCGCGCTGTGCAAGCAGTTGATATAAAAAGGGTTGACAACGCATTAATTTGATTTAAAATGCGTCGCCAGTTGGAGGGGTTCCCGAGTGGTCAAAGGGAGCAGACTGTAAATCTGCCGCGAGAGCTTCGAAGGTTCGAATCCTTCCCCCTCCACCATTTAGTCAGCAGGTTTTGCCTATTGGGCAAGATTGGATAGGCGGGCATAGTTCAATGGTAGAACCTCAGCCTTCCAAGCTGATGATGCGGGTTCGATCCCCGCTGCCCGCTCCAGATAGGCTCATGTAGCTCAGGGGTAGAGCACACCCTTGGTAAGGGTGAGGTCGACGGTTCAATTCCGTCCATGAGCTCCATAAGTCGCCATGATTTATGGGTATTCCTGTCAAAGTTTTGCTTTTTGGGGTTGTTAATAGTGTGGCTATCGGATAACATATCGGCCGCACTTTTTGTGCACCTTAAAGCAATATAGATAGGCCAGTAGCTCAATTGGCAGAGCAGCGGTCTCCAAAACCGCAGGTTGGGGGTTCGATTCCCTCCTGGCCTGCCACTCTTGAAAGCAAGAGTAGGCACTTCCTGTATATGTTCCAATGTGAATTGATCGGCTGTCGCACGCCCTGGGGAGTTTTTCCATGAGTCAAGAGGCTGAGGTGCAAGAGTCGCGCCACGATGTATTCAAGTGGGCGGTTGTTGTGGTCCTTGTGGCAGCTGTTGTTATCGGGAATTCCTATTTTTCTGATCAGGCTATTCTGTACCGCGTGCTGGGTATAACCGCGCTCGGTCTGATGGCTGTGTTCGTGGCTCTGTTGACCAAACAGGGGCGCGAGCTTTCAGCGCTTGCGAAAAATTCCCGCAAGGAGATTCAGCGTGTTGTCTGGCCTACTCGGCAAGAGACGTTCCAGACCACGGCTATTGTGCTTGCCGCGGTATTGCTGGTCGGGCTGGTGTTGTGGTTGATCGACACCTTCTTCGGTTGGGCGGTATCGGGAATCATTGGTTAGGAGGCTTCATGGCTAAGCGCTGGTACGTCGTTCACGCTTATTCCGGTTTTGAGAAATATGTAATGCGCGCCCTTAAAGAGCGCGTTCGCATGTATGAGGTGGAGGATCTCTTCGGTGAGATTCTGGTGCCTACTGAAGAAGTCGTCGAAATGCGTGACGGCAAGCGTCGCAAGAGCGAGCGCAAGTTTTATCCCGGTTATGTCCTTGTTGAAATGGACATGAACGATCAGACCTGGCACCTCGTTAATGAGACGCCACGTGTCATGGGTTTCATCGGCGGTACGCCGGAGAAGCCTGCTCCCATTACGCCGCGTGAAGCAGATGCGATTCTGCAGCGCGTTCAGGACGGTAATGACAGTCCTCGTCCGAAAACCATGTTTGACGCCGGTGAGACCGTTCGTGTGACCGATGGTCCCTTCGCGGATTTCAATGGTGTGGTCGAGGAAGTCAATTACGAGAAAAGCCGTCTTCAGGTAAGCGTATTGATTTTCGGTCGTTCAACGCCGGTAGAACTGGAGTTTTCTCAGGTCGAGAAAGACTGAGATTGCTCAAACGTCTGTCCTGATAGGGCAGGCACCTAGGGGAGCCTTTTTGAGGCGCTACCACCCAACTGGAGGCCAACATGGCGAAGAAAGTCCAAGCATATATCAAGCTGCAGGTTGCAGCCGGCAAGGCTAACCCGAGTCCGCCCGTAGGTCCGGCGCTGGGTCAGCACGGTGTCAACATCATGGAGTTCTGCAAGGCGTTCAACGCTGAGACGCAGAATCTTGAAGTGGGCCTGCCGACGCCTGTAGTCATTACGGTTTATTCTGATCGTAGTTTCACGTTCGTTACCAAGACCCCGCCGGCGGCCGTTCTGCTCAAGAAGGCAGCAGGTATCAAGTCTGGTTCCGGCGTTCCGAACAAGACCAAGGTCGGTACCGTGACGCGTGAGCAGCTCGAAGAAATTGCTCGTGCCAAGGAACCTGATCTGACAGCTGCTGATCTTGACGCTGCTGTACGTACCATCGCTGGTAGTGCCCGTAGTATGGGTCTGAACGTGGAGGGACTCTGAGATGGCTAAACTGAGTAAGCGCGTCAAGTCAATCCGCGAGAAAGTGGACCCGGCCAAAACGTACACCATTGAAGAAGCCGTTACTCTTCTGAGTGAGCTGTCTTCCGTGAAGTTCAAGGAATCGGTCGAAGTGGCTGTCAACCTTGGCGTTGACCCGCGTAAATCCGATCAGGTTGTTCGTGGCGCCACCGTCATGCCCAACGGTACAGGCAACGATGTTCGCGTCGCTGTTTTCGCCCAGGGTGCTGCGGCAGATGCAGCTAAAGAAGCTGGTGCAGACATCGTTGGCATGGAAGAGCTTGCCGATGACATCAAAAAGGGCAACATGGACTTTGATGTTGTTGTTGCTGCTCCTGATGCCATGCGTGTTGTTGGTCAGCTGGGTCAGATTCTCGGTCCGCGCGGCCTGATGCCAAACCCGAAGGTGGGTACGGTTACTCCTGATGTCGCCACGGCTGTCAAGAATGCCAAGGCTGGTCAGGTGCGTTTCCGTACAGACAAGAACGGCATCATTCACGCCGGTATCGGTAAGGTCGATTTCAGTGCTGCTGATATTGAGGGTAACCTGGATGCGCTGGTTGCCGAGCTCAAGAAGCTCAAGCCCAGCACGTCGAAGGGTGTTTACCTTAAGAAGGTCTCCCTGTCCTCGACGATGGGTCCCGGCCTTACAATTGATCATTCCTCCTGGGCGTAAATCCGGGCTGGAAGAACCTTTGCGGTCCCCGTATTCCGTGCGGGGTGCCGTCAAAGACCGCAGGTGCCAAGGCTTAATGTGCTGAGCATGCCTGCGCAGATGGTGCCAGTGTTCTGCACTGACCATCATTCATACTTCACCGGCTGTATCAGGTGGAGATAGATGGTAACCCTGCCGTCCGATTTACAGGACGGGTACGAAGGAGTGAAGAAAGTGCCATTAGGTCTCGAAGACAAAAAGGCAATTGTTGCTGAAGTCAGCGAAACCGCCAGCGCTGCGCTCTCCGTCGTTGTTGCCGACTCTCGTGGTGTTACTGTAAGCGCGATGACTGATCTGCGCAAACAGGCCCGCGACAATGGTGTCCAGTTGCGTGTTGTTCGTAACACCCTGGCCCGCCGTGCTCTTTCAGGTTCTACCTATGAATGCCTCAATGAGTCATTTGTTGGTCCTACCCTGCTGGCTTTCTCCATGGAACACCCGGGCGCTGGCGCTCGCTTGTTCAAGGAATTTGCCAAGAAGCAGCCGGCTTTTGAAGTCAAGGCAATGGCGTACGAAGGCGAATTCATCGCCGCATCTGATATCGATCGTCTGGCTACTCTGCCGACTTACGACGAAGCGATTGCAAAACTGATGTCGGTAATGAAGGAAGCATCTGCTGGCAAGCTGGTTCGTACTTTGGCTGCGCTGCGTGATCAAAAGGAAGAAGCTGCTGCCTGATGGCAGGCATTTACCTTCTGACGCAGTGTGACCATTCATTCGTTAGAGCACACGATGCTCCGCAAAGATTTAGGATTAGAGAATCATGGCATTGAACAAAGAAGACATCATCAACGCAGTTGCTGAAATGTCTGTCATGGAAGTTGTCGAACTGATCGAAGCAATGGAAGAGAAGTTCGGCGTATCTGCAGCAGCTGCTGTAGCTGCAGGTCCGGCGGCGGCTGAGGCTGCTGTTGAAGAACAGACCGAATTTGACCTCGTTCTGACCAGCGCTGGCGAGAAGAAAGTCAACGTCATCAAGGTTGTTCGTGAAATCACCGGTCTTGGCCTGAAAGAAGCCAAGGGTGCTGTCGACGGCGCACCGGCTACCATCAAGGAAGCCATGTCCAAGGACGACGCCGAAGCAGCCAAGAAGAAGCTTGAAGAAGCAGGCGCTTCCGTGGAACTCAAGTAATCCTCGTGGTTACAGCGTTGCACGCTGCTTAAGCGTCTACGGCTGGTGGCGGAACTCCGCCGCCAGCCTTTTTCTGTTGTTACCCGACAAACTCAAGCGTCAACTAACGTTATAGTGTGGGTTGTCGGACGAATCTCTCAACGGCGAGCACATGGCTTGCCGTTGGCGCCTGACAGGTAGGGTCCTGTCGCGGCGTGCCGACCGTGCCGGTCACTCATGGTGAACAAGCTGGGGAATACAGATGGCTTACTCATACACTGAGAAAAAACGCATCCGCAAGGATTTTGGCAAACTGCCGCAAGTGATGGATGTGCCTTACTTGCTGGCCATCCAGCTTGACTCCTATCACGATTTCCTTCAGCAGGAAATGACGCCTGAGCAGCGTCGTGATATCGGTCTGCATGCCGCTTTCCATTCGGTGTTTCCGATCGAGAGTTTTTCAGGCAATGCAGCCCTGGAGTACGTCAGTTATCGTTTCGGGACACCTGCCTTTGATGTCAAGGAATGTCAGCAGCGCGGCGTAACATATTCAGCGCCGTTGCGGGTCAAGGTTCGCCTGATCATTTACGATAAGGAATCATCGAACAAGGCGATCAAGGACATCAAGGAGCAGGAAGTCTATATGGGGGAAATCCCCCTTATGACGGAAAACGGTACTTTCGTTGTCAATGGCACCGAGCGGGTAATCGTTTCTCAGCTGCACAGAAGCCCTGGCGTCTTTTTTGATCACGACAAGGGCAAAAGCCACTCCTCCGGGAAGCTTTTGTACTCTGCACGGGTTATTCCGTACCGTGGTTCCTGGCTCGATTTCGAGTTTGATCCCAAGGATAACGTCTTTGTTCGTATTGACCGTCGCCGCAAACTGCCGGCGAGCGTGTTGCTGCGTGCTCTGGGCTTCTCCTCTGAAGAAATTCTTGATCGTTTCTTCGATACGACCGTTTATAACATTGAAAAATCCGGTTTCTCTGTCGAGCTGGTTCCTGCGCGTCTGCGCGGTGAGACTGCCAGCTTTGACATTCGCGACAACGAAGGTGGGTTGATCGTCGAAGAAGGGCGCCGTATTACACAAAAACATATCCGTCAGCTCGAGAAGGCCGGCATTGACCGCCTTGACGTGCCGATGGAATACCTCTTTGGCAAGACGCTTGCCAAGGATCAGGTTGACCCGAACACCGGTGAGCTGATCACCGAGTGTAATGTCGAGTTGACTCCGGAGCTGCTTGAAAAAATCGGGCAGGCCGGTATTACACGCTTTGAAGTCCTGTATACCAATGATCTGGATACCGGGGCGTTCATCTCCGATACGCTCAAGATCGATACTACCAGCTCGCAGCTTGAAGCACTGGTCGAGATTTATCGCATGATGCGTCCGGGCGAGCCGCCGACCAAGGATGCGGCTGAAACCCTGTTCAATAACCTGTTCTTCTCGGCAGATCGCTACGACCTGTCCGGAGTCGGTCGGATGAAATTCAACCGTCGTCTTCGCCGTGAGGGCGACGAGGGTGAAGGCATTCTGACTCATGAAGACATTGTCGATGTATTGCGTGAGCTGATCAGCATTCGTAACGGCGTGGGTGAAGTCGATGATATCGACCACCTGGGTAACCGTCGTATTCGTAGTGTTGGTGAAATGGCCGAAAACCAGTTCCGCGTTGGCCTGGTGCGTGTCGAGCGTGCAGTGCGTGAGCGCCTTTCCATGGCGGAAAGTGAAGGCTTGATGCCGCAGGATCTGATCAATGCCAAGCCGGTTGCCGCAGCCGTCAAGGAATTTTTCGGTTCCAGTCAGCTGTCCCAGTTCATGGATCAGAACAACCCGCTGTCGGAAGTGACGCACAAGCGTCGTGTTTCCGCGCTTGGGCCGGGTGGTCTGACGCGTGAGCGTGCCGGCTTTGAAGTGCGTGACGTACATGCAACGCACTATGGTCGCCTGTGCCCGATCGAGACGCCTGAAGGTCCGAACATCGGTCTGATCAACTCTCTGGCGACCTACGCGCGCACCAACAGCTATGGTTTCCTCGAGACAACCTATCGCAAGGTCATTGACCGCAAGGTGACCGATGATGTCGTGAACCTGTCTGCGATTGAGGAAGGCGACTTCATCATCGCTCAGGCATCTGCCACGGTAGATGAGCAGGGTAACCTGATCGATGACCTGGTTCAGGTACGTCACAAGGGTGAAACAACCTTCATGACACCTGACAAGGTGACACTGATGGACGTATCGCCGCGGCAGGTTGTTTCCGTTGCTGCTGCACTTATTCCGTTCCTTGAACACGATGATGCCAACCGCGCCCTGATGGGCTCGAACATGCAGCGTCAGGCTGTTCCGACACTGAAGGCTGAAAAGCCGTTGGTGGGCACGGGCATGGAGCGTTTCGTGGCACGTGACTCCGGCGTATGTGCCGTTGCGCGTCGTGGTGGCGTAGTGGACTCCGTGGATGCCAAGCGTATCGTCATTCGTGTCAATGAAGACGAGATCATTGGTGGTGAAGCGGGTGTTGATATTTACAACCTCACCAAGTATGTGCGTTCCAACCAGAATACCTGCATGAATCAGCGTCCGATCGTGCGTCCGGGTCATCAGGTCTCCGTGGGCGACATTCTGGCGGATGGCCCTTCTGTCGACATGGGCGATCTTGCCCTGGGCCAGAACATGCGCCTGGCTTTCATGCCGTGGAACGGATACAACTTCGAGGATTCCATCCTCATTTCCGAGCGGGTTGTGGAAGAAGATCGCTTTACCACAATTCATATCCAGGAGCTGACCTGCGTTTCCCGTGATACGAAGCTTGGATCCGAGGAAATCTCGGCGGACATTCCCAATGTGGGCGAGTCTGCACTTTCCAAGCTGGATGATTCGGGGATCGTATATATCGGTGCCGAAATTCATCCGGGCGATATCCTGGTGGGTAAGGTCACGCCGAAAGGTGAGACCCAGCTGACACCTGAGGAAAAACTTCTGCGGGCCATCTTTGGCGAGAAGGCTTCCGATGTGAAGGATACGTCCCTGCGTGCCTCTACCGGCATGAAGGGCACGGTTATCGACGTTCAGGTCTTCACGCGCGACGGGGTCGAGAAGGATACTCGTGCACTGGCCATCGAGCAGATGCAGCTTGATGAGGTGCGCAAGGACCTTCAGGAAACCTATCGTATTGCAGAAGATGCCACGTTCGAGCGTCTGCAGCGCACCCTGTGTGGCCAGCCGGTCAATGGTGGTCCTCGCCTGAGCAAGGGCGACATCATTGATGACGAGTACATGAACGAGTTGCCGCGTCAGCAGTGGTTCAAGCTGCGGATGCAGGACGAGTCGCTCAATGAGCTGCTGGCTCAGGCTGATGAACAGCTTCAGAATCGTCGCAAGGAAATGGACGAGCGCTTCGAAGACAAGAAGCGCAAGCTGACCCAGGGTGATGATCTGGCGCCGGGCGTTCTCAAGATCGTCAAGGTCTATCTTGCAGTGCGTCGTCGCATTCAGCCGGGTGACAAGATGGCTGGTCGTCACGGTAACAAGGGTGTTATCTCCGCGATCATGCCGGTGGAAGATATGCCGTTCGACGAGACCGGTATGCCGGTGGACGTGGTGCTTAACCCGCTGGGTGTACCGTCGCGAATGAACGTCGGTCAGATCCTTGAAACGCACCTTGGTCTTGCAGCGTGGGGTCTGGGCGAAAAGATCAACCGTATGCTTCGTGATGCGCGTGAGCAGCAGCTCAGCGAAATTCGTGCATTCCTTGGGCGCGTGTACAACGAAAGTGGTGGCCGTCAGGAAACTCTCGATGAACTCGACGATAACGACATCATCGAACTGGCCCGCAATCTGTCCAAGGGTGTGCCGATTGCCACGCCGGTCTTTGATGGTGCCAAGGAGCATGAGATCAAGGGTCTGCTGAGGCTGGCTGATCTGCCGGATTCCGGCCAGATGAAGCTGTTTGACGGGCGTACCGGCGAGAAGTTTGATCGCCCGGTAACCGTGGGTTACATGTATATGCTCAAGCTCAACCACCTGGTTGATGACAAGATGCATGCTCGTTCCACTGGTTCCTACTCGCTCGTTACTCAGCAGCCGCTGGGCGGCAAGGCGCAGTTCGGTGGTCAGCGCTTCGGTGAGATGGAAGTGTGGGCGCTGGAAGCCTATGGCGCTGCCTACACCCTGCAGGAAATGCTGACAGTCAAGTCTGACGACGTCGAAGGGCGTACCAAGATGTACAAGAACATTGTTGATGGTGATCACAGCATGCAACCAGGCATGCCGGAATCCTTCAACGTTCTTGTGAAGGAAATTCGCTCGCTGGGTATTGATATCGAGCTGGAAGGCTAAGGCTTTTCTTCGATCCCTTTGTTGGTCCGCGGGAGGGGTATTACCCTCCCGCTCATGACAACTCCGCAACGGAGCCGACCCCCATGAAAGATTTGGTCAAAGTTCTCAAATCGCAGGCACAGTCCGACGAATTTGATGCCATAAAAATTACGCTGGCGTCACCGGACATGATTCGCTCGTGGTCCTACGGCGAAGTCAAAAAGCCCGAAACCATTAACTACAGGACCTTCAAGCCCGAGCGCGATGGCCTGTTCTGTGCCAAGATTTTCGGCCCTGTAAAGGATTACGAGTGCCTCTGCGGCAAGTACAAGCGCATGAAGCACCGTGGCATCATTTGTGAAAAATGTGGTGTCGAAGTTACCAAGGCCGCGGTTCGCCGCGAGCGTATGGGCCATATTGAACTGGCTAGCCCTGTCGCACATATCTGGTTTTTGAAGTCGCTGCCGTCTCGTATCGGCATGCTACTCGACATGACCCTGCGTGATATCGAACGTGTTCTTTACTTCGAGTCCTTTGTCGTCATTGATCCAGGCATGACAACGCTTGAGCGCGGTCAGCTTCTTAACGATGAGCAGTATTTCGAGGCTCTCGAAGAATTTGGCGACGATTTCGATGCTCGTATGGGTGCCGAGGCAGTGCAGGCGCTTCTGTCCGACATCGAGCTGGACGAAGAAGTGGAGCAGCTGCGTGAAGAAATTCCGCAGACCAACTCCGAAACCAAGATCAAGAAGCTTTCCAAGCGTTTGAAGCTGATGGAAGCCTTCCAGAAATCCGGTAACAAGCCGGGCTGGATGATCATGGAAGTGCTGCCGGTGCTGCCGCCGGATCTGCGTCCGCTGGTGCCGCTGGATGGCGGTCGTTTTGCGACGTCTGATCTGAACGACCTTTATCGTCGCGTGATCAACCGTAATAACCGTCTGAAGCGTCTGCTCGACCTCAATGCGCCGGATATCATCGTGCGCAACGAGAAGCGCATGCTTCAGGAGTCTGTGGATGCGCTGCTGGACAACGGCCGTCGTGGTCGTGCCATTACCGGTTCCAACAAGCGTCCTCTGAAATCCCTTGCCGACATGATCAAGGGTAAACAGGGTCGTTTCCGTCAAAACCTGTTGGGCAAGCGCGTTGACTACTCTGGCCGTTCCGTTATCACGGTTGGTCCGCAGTTGCGTCTGCATCAGTGTGGTCTGCCGAAGAAAATGGCACTTGAGCTGTTCAAGCCTTTCATCTATTCCAAGCTGCAGTCGCTGGGCCATGCGTCCACGATCAAGGCTGCGAAGAAGATGGTTGAGCGTGAAGTGCCCGAGGTCTGGGATATCCTGGCCGATGTCATTCGTGAGCATCCGGTTATGCTTAACCGTGCGCCGACGCTGCACCGGTTGGGTATCCAGGCCTTCGAGCCGCTTCTGATCGAAGGCAAGGCGATTCAGCTGCACCCGCTGGTGTGTGCGGCTTACAACGCTGACTTTGATGGTGACCAGATGGCTGTTCACGTACCGTTGACGCTGGAAGCCCAGCTGGAAGCGCGTACGCTGATGATGTCGACCAATAACGTGCTGTCACCTGCCAATGGTGAGCCGATTATCGTCCCGTCTCAGGACGTGGTGCTTGGCCTTTACTACATGACGCGCGAAAAAATCGCCGCCAGGGGTGAAGGTATGGTATTTGCCAACCTGAATGAGCTTGAGCGCGCATTCGGTACGCAAAGCGTTGAGCTGCATGCCCGCGTCAAGGTGCGCTTGACCGAGTGGCTGGCCGAAGAGGACGGTGGCGAGTTCCTGCCGGTAACTTCCATCAAGGAAACCACGGTCGGTCGAGCGCTGCTGTTCCGAATTCTGCCGAAGGGACTGTCCTTCGAACTGGTCAATCGCCCGATGAAGAAAAAGGCGATTTCCCAGTTGATCAACTCGGGCTACCGCCAGGTAGGCCTGAAGGAAACGGTCATCTTTGCTGACCAGTTGATGTATACCGGCTTCCGCCTCGCGACCTGGTCTGGTGCATCCATCGGTGTCAATGATTTCGTTATTCCCGATTCCAAGAAGGCGATCATTGAAGCTGCCGAGGAAGAGGTCAAGGAAATCGAGGCGCAGTTCTCCTCCGGTCTGGTAACTGCCGGCGAGAAGTACAACAAGGTCATCGATATCTGGTCCAAGGCCAACGACAAGGTGGCCAAGGCGATGATGACGGGTATTTCCAAGGAAACCGTGACAGATCGCGAAGGAAACGAGGTTGAGCAGGATTCCTTCAACAGTGTCTTCATCATGGCCGATTCCGGTGCACGTGGTAGTGCTGCCCAGATTCGTCAGTTGGCGGGTATGCGTGGTCTGATGGCGAAGCCGGATGGCTCCATCATCGAAACGCCGATCACTGCCAACTTCCGTGAAGGTCTGAACGTACTTCAGTACTTCATCTCGACGCACGGGGCTCGTAAGGGTCTTGCGGATACCGCACTGAAAACGGCCAACTCCGGTTATCTGACACGCCGTCTGGTAGACGTGGCACAGGATCTGGTCATTACCGAGCATGATTGCGGCACGGAAGATGGCGTAACGCTGCACCCGGTAATCGAGGGTGGTGACATCATCGTTTCTCTGGCGCAGCGTGTGCTGGGTCGTGTCGTGGCGCAGGATGTTGTTGATCCCAAAAGCCAGGATGTGCTGATCCCTCGCGGTACGCTGCTGGACGAAGCATGGTGCAGTAACCTGGAAACCATGGGTGTGGACGAGATTGTTGTCCGCAGTACCATCAACTGTAATACCCGTCACGGCGTGTGCTCCAACTGCTACGGACGTGATCTGGCGCGTGGCCATCTGGTGAACGTGGGCGAGGCGGTTGGTGTTATTGCAGCCCAGTCCATCGGTGAGCCGGGTACCCAGCTGACGATGCGTACGTTCCACATCGGTGGTGCCGCTTCACGGGCGTCCGCGGTCGACAGTGTTCAGGTCAAGCACGGTGGCAGTGTCCGCCTGCACAACATCAAGTCGGTTGAGCGTGCTGATGGCAAGCTGATCGTGGTATCGCGCTCCAGTGCTCTGGCCGTCGCCGATGACCATGGTCGTGAGCGTGAGTACTACAAGCTGCCTTATGGTGCCGAGCTTTCCGTCAAGGATTACGACCCGGTCGAGCCTGGTCAGATCGTTGCCAAGTGGGATCCGCACACCCACCCGATTATCGCGGAAGTAGCCGGACGGGTGCAGTTCACGGACATGGAAGAAGGCCTGACCATGAACCGCACGGTGGATGAGATGACGGGGCTCTCCTCGATCGAGATAATCGAAAGCGGAAACCGTCCAGCAGCAGGTCGGGACAAGCGTCCAATGATCATGCTGCAGGACGCAGCGGGTGAGTCCATTTCCTTGCCAGGCTCGAATACGCCGGTTCAGTACCTGCTGCCGGGTAATGCAATCGTATCGGTGGATAACAACGCACCTATCGATGTCGGCGAAGTTGTTGCCCGTATTCCGGTTGAGGCGTCCGGTAACAAGGACATCACCGGTGGTCTGCCGCGTGTAGCGGACCTTTTCGAAGCGCGTAAGCCGAAAGAGCCGGCCATTCTGGCGGAGATTTCCGGTACCGTTACCTTCGGCAAGGAGACCAAGGGCAAGCGTCGCTTGATGATCACACCTTCCGAAGGCGATGCCTTTGAGATGCTGATTCCGAAGTGGCGTCAGATCAGCGTCTTCGAGGGCGAGACGGTCGAGAAGGGCGAGGTTATTTCCGATGGTCCAAGCAACTCGCATGATATTCTGCGCCTGCTGGGGGTCGAGGAGCTCGCCAAGTATATTACGGTCGAGATTCAGGACGTTTATCGTCTGCAGGGTGTTGGCATCAATGACAAGCACATCGAAGTTATCGTGCGTCAGATGCTGCGCAAGGTAGAGATTCTGGATGCCGGCGATACGAACCTTATACCGGGCGACCAGGTTGATATTGATCGTGTTCAGGAAGTGAATGCGGCAGCTGAAGCGGAAAATCGCTTCCCGGCCAAGTTCTCGCGCGTGCTGCTGGGTATTACCAAGGCATCGCTGGCTACCGAGTCGTTCATCTCTGCCGCCTCGTTCCAGGAAACCACGCGCGTATTGACCGAGGCTGCCGTGACCGGCAAGCGCGATTATCTTCGCGGCCTGAAGGAAAACGTAGTGGTAGGTCGTCTGATTCCTGCCGGAACAGGTCTGGCACACCATGCCGAGCGCCGTCGTCGGCGTGAGGATTCAGAGCGCCATCTGCATCCTTCGGCTCTGGATGTAGAGCAGCAATTGGGCGAGCATCTGACGGCACTGGATGCTGATGACGATTTTTAAGGCTTTTAACGTGCTGCAGGCACCTTGTCTGCAGCACCGGGCTTGACTCCCCTTGCCTTGAAACCCTAAAATTCGCAGCCTTTAACAGTGGGCAAGGCTCAGCCTTGCTCACTGCCTTAGTGTCAAAAACCTCATTGGAGTGAGAAATGGCAACTGTTAACCAGCTCGTGCGCAAGCCGCGCAAGCGCCCCATCGCCAAGAGCGATGTACCCGCGCTGCAGGCCTGCCCACAAAAGCGTGGTGTCTGCACACGTGTATATACCACCACCCCGAAAAAACCGAACTCGGCCCTGCGTAAGGTCTGTCGTGTTCGTTTGACCAACGGGTTTGAGGTCACGTCCTATATCGGCGGTGAAGGTCACAACCTTCAGGAGCACTCTGTTGTGCTGATCCGCGGCGGTCGTGTAAAGGATTTGCCGGGTGTGCGTTACCACACCGTTCGTGGCGCGCTGGATACTTCCGGTGTTCAGAATCGTAGGCAGGGCCGTTCCAAATACGGTACCAAGCGTCCTAAATCCTAATTCAATTCCGGTCTGATAAGAGTAAGGTCGGACGCGCCCTGGCGTTGTTCCGAGGTTACCTGAAGGACTCTTTAACGTGAGGGCTTGTCATGCCTAGAAGGCGCATTGTTGCAAAACGCGAGATTCTGCCGGATCCGAAATTCGGAAGCACCCGTCTCGCGAAATTCATGAACCACCTGATGATCAGCGGCAAAAAATCTGCGGCCGAGCGCATCGTTTATGGTGCACTGGATCGCGTTGCCGAACGCTCCAATGAGGCGCCGCTGGACATGTTTGAAAAGGCTCTGGAAACCATTCAGCCCATGGTTGAGGTCAAGTCTCGCCGTGTGGGTGGTGCTACTTACCAGGTGCCTGTAGAAGTACGCCCGTCGCGTCGCCATGCGCTTGCCATGCGCTGGATGGTTGATGCTGCGCGTAACCGTGGCGAAAAAACCATGGTGCAACGTCTGGCCGGGGAAATCCTGGATGCGGCGGAAGGCAAGGGTGCCGCTGTCAAGAAGCGTGAAGACGTGCATCGCATGGCAGAAGCCAACAAGGCTTTCTCCCATTACCGCTTCTAAACCATAGGACTGACTATCGTGCCACGTAAGACACCACTTAAGCGTTACCGTAATATTGGTATCGTTGCACACGTCGACGCTGGTAAGACTACGACGACCGAACGTGTACTGTTCTATACCGGCCTGTCTCACAAGGTAGGCGAAGTTCATGAAGGCGCAGCCACCATGGACTGGATGGAACAGGAGCAGGAGCGTGGTATTACCATCACCTCTGCTGCAACAACCTGTTTCTGGCAGGGCATGAGCAAGCAGTTTGATGAACACCGTATCAATATCATCGATACACCAGGACACGTTGACTTTACTATCGAAGTCGAACGTTCCCTGCGTGTTCTTGATGGCGCTGTTGTCGTACTGTGTGGCTCTTCCGGCGTTCAGCCGCAGACTGAAACCGTCTGGCGTCAGGCCAACAAGTATGAAGTTCCCCGCATGGTGTTCGTCAACAAGATGGACCGTGCGGGCGCTGACTTCTTCATGGTTGTAAATCAGCTGAAGGAGCGCCTTGGCGCCAACACTGTGCCGATCCAGATCAACTGGGGTGCAGAGGATGAGTTCAAGGGCGTAATCGATCTTATCCAGATGAAAGCCATTGTCTGGGACGAAGATAACTTCGGCATGAACTACGAGTTGGCAGATATTCCTGCCGACCTGCAGGAAACTGCCGAGAAGTTCCGCGAAGAGATGGTCGAGGCTGCAGCTGAAGGCTCTGATGAGTTGATGGAGAAGTACCTTGAAGAAGGTGAGCTGACCATCGAGGAAATCAAGGCCGGTCTGCGTACTCGTACGCTGGCCAACGAAATTGTTCTCGTTACCTGTGGTAGCGCCTTCAAGAACAAGGGCGTACAGGCTGTGCTGGACGGCGTTATCGAATACATGCCGTCTCCGACTGAAGTCAAGGCCATCGAAGGTGAGCTTGACGACAAGGACGGCACCATCGAAACGCGTGAAGCTGATGACTCTGCGCCGTTTGCGGCGTTGGCCTTCAAGATCGCCACTGACCCGTTTGTTGGTACGTTAACCTTCATTCGCGTCTATTCGGGCGTGCTGAAGTCTGGCGACAGCATTTTCAACTCGGTCAAGTCCAAGAAAGAGCGTGTTGGTCGTATCGTTCAGATGCACTCCAACTCGCGTGAAGAGATCAAGGAAGTATATGCAGGCGATATCGCTGCCTGCATCGGTCTCAAGGACGTTACTACCGGTGATACCCTGTGCGACATCAATGACAAGATCATTCTTGAGCGTATGGAATTCCCGGATCCCGTCATTTCCGTAGCGGTTGAGCCTAAATCCAAGGCTGACCAGGAAAAAATGGGTGTGGCGCTTGGCAAGCTGGCTCAGGAGGATCCGTCCTTCCGTGTCAAGACTGATGAAGAGACTGGTCAGACCATCATTTCCGGTATGGGTGAGCTGCACCTGGACATCATCGTTGACCGTATGCGTCGCGAGTTCAAGGTCGAGGCCAATATCGGCAAGCCTCAGGTGGCTTACCGTGAAACCATTCGTACTGGTGTCGAGCAGGAAGGCAAGTTTGTTCGTCAGTCCGGTGGTCGCGGCCAGTTTGGTCATGTATACCTTCGCATCGAGCCCCTGACCGCAGAGGACAAGGGTGAAGATGAGGAAATGACCTTCAAGTTCAATTCCGAAATCGTTGGTGGTGTCGTACCGAAAGAGTACGTCCCTGCTGTCGAGAAAGGTGCATTTGAACAGCTTCAAAATGGTGTCATCGCGGGCTATCCCATGATTGACGTCAAGGTCACGCTGTTCGACGGTTCCTACCACGACGTTGACTCCAACGAAAACGCTTTCAAGATTGCCTCTTCCATGGCGGTCAAGGAAGGCGCTCGCAAGGCTGGGGCGGTACTTCTCGAGCCTATGATGCGGGTTGAAGTAGTTACCCCTGAAGATTTCATGGGTGACGTTATGGGCGACCTCAACCGTCGCCGTGGTTTGGTCCAGGGCATGGATGACTCGTCTTCAGGCAAGATCATTCGTGCAATGGTCCCGCTGGGCGAGATGTTCGGTTATGCAACCGATCTGCGCTCACAGACCCAGGGCCGCGCAAGCTACTCCATGGAGTTTGCGAAGTACGATGAGGCGCCCAACAGCGTCGTCGAAGCCGTTATCAACCAAAACGGATAACCGTTTAGTCAAGTAAAGAGGTTATAGCAGTGGCTAAGGAAAAATTTGAACGTTCCAAACCGCACGTAAACGTCGGCACCATCGGTCACGTTGACCACGGTAAAACGACGCTGACAGCGGCTCTGACTCGCGTATCTGCCGAAGTTTTCGGTGGTGACTGGCGTGAGTTCAATACCATCGATAACGCTCCTGAAGAGCGCGAGCGTGGTATTACCATCGCAACGGCACACGTCGAGTATCAGTCTGAAGAGCGTCACTACGCGCACGTTGACTGCCCTGGGCACGCTGACTACGTCAAGAACATGATCACCGGTGCTGCGCAGATGGATGGCGCTATCCTGGTATGTTCCGCAGCTGACGGCCCCATGCCGCAGACTCGTGAGCACATCCTGCTTTCTCGTCAGGTTGGCGTTCCGTACATCGTTGTCTTCCTGAACAAGGCAGACATGGTCGATGACGAAGAGCTGCTCGAGCTGGTCGAAATGGAAGTTCGTGAGCTTCTCAACGAATACGACTTCCCGGGCGATGACACGCCGATCATCATCGGTTCTGCACTGATGGCGCTTGAAGGCAAGGACGACAACGGCATGGGTACTACTGCTGTTGCCAGCCTGATCAAGGCGCTTGACGAGTACATTCCGGAGCCGGAACGTGCCATCGATCAGCCGTTCCTGATGCCGATCGAAGACGTTTTCTCCATCTCCGGTCGTGGTACTGTTGTTACCGGTCGTATCGAGCGCGGTATCGTCAAGACTGGTGATGAAGTCGAAGTTGTCGGTATTCACGACACTACCAAGACTACCGTTACCGGTGTTGAGATGTTCCGTAAGCTGCTCGACGAAGGTCGTGCAGGCGAGAACGTTGGTGCGCTGCTGCGTGGCACCAAGCGTGATGACGTCGAGCGTGGTCAGGTTCTGGCCAAGACCGGCACCATCAAGCCGCACACCAAGTTCGAGTCCGAAGTTTATATCCTGTCCAAGGAAGAAGGTGGCCGTCATACGCCGTTCTTCAAGGGCTATCGTCCGCAGTTCTACTTCCGTACCACCGACGTGACCGGAACCTGTGAGCTGCCGGAAGGCGTTGAGATGGTAATGCCGGGCGACAACGTCCAGATGGTTATTACTCTGATCGCTCCGATCGCCATGGAAGACGGTCTGCGTTTCGCAATTCGTGAAGGCGGCCGTACCGTTGGCGCTGGCGTTGTAGCTAAAATCATCGAGTAATTTCGTTACTCGGGTATAAATAAGGGGGCTCGTCTCGAGCCCCTTTGTCATGTGTGTTTGACACTCATAGTTGGTCTGCCTATAATGCGCATCCTTTTAATGCGTAGGCGGGCGGCCAGGTTATAGTCGTCAGGTCGCCTTAATCCGTTGGAGTTCAGGGCTAATGCAGAACCAAAAAATTCGCATTCGGTTGAAAGCGTTCGACCATCGCCTGATTGATCAGTCCGCTCAGGAAATTGTTGAAACTGCCAAGCGTACTGGTGCACAGGTTCGTGGGCCGATCCCGCTGCCAACCAATCGCGAGCGTTACACCATTCTGGTTTCACCGCACGTCAACAAGGATGCGCGTGACCAGTATGAAATTCGTACACACAAGCGTGTGCTGGATATCGTCGAGCCGACAGAGAAAACTGTCGATGCCTTGATGAAGCTTGATCTGGCTGCTGGTGTTGACGTTCAAATTAAAGTTGATTAACCACCACACTAGTCACTTTGGTCTTCGCAAATAGAGCGAAACCACCGCGTCGGGATGACGCCATACAATGTGCTAGTGGAATGCTCTGGAAAGGGCAGCCATAGCGGGTGATAGCCCCGTACACTATAGGAGACTGAACATGACGATCGGTTTAGTCGGCAAGAAGAGCGGTATGACCCGCGTCTTCACCGAAGACGGCACGTCTGTGCCTGTAACCGTTATCGAAGTTGACCCTAATCGCGTAACTGCCGTCAAGACTCTTGAAGTCGATGGCTACCGTGCGATCCAGGTGACTTCTGGTTCCCGTAAAGCCAAGCACCTTTCTGAATCTGTTCGCGGCCAGTTCGCGAAAGCAGGTGTCGAGGCTGGACGGTCCCTGTCCGAGTTCCGCCTGGCGGATGGCGAAGAAGCGCCTGAAGTTGGTGGTGAGCTCACCGTATCCCTCTTTGAAGCTGGTCAGATGATTGACGTGACCGGCACGTCCAAGGGCAAGGGTTTTGCCGGTGCTGTCAAGCGCTGGAATTTCCGCACCCAGGACATGACTCACGGCAACTCCCTTTCTCACCGTGCACCAGGCTCCATTGGCCAGTGTCAGACCCCCGGTCGTGTCTTTAAAGGCAAGAAGATGGCGGGTCAGATGGGTAATGTGCGCAGCACTGTGCAGGGTCTTGAAATCGTGCGTGTAGACGCTGAGCGCAACCTGTTGCTCGTCAAGGGCGCCGTTCCCGGTGCACCAGGCAGCGACGTTGTTGTACGCAATGCCGTCAAAGCTCGCTGAGGGGTAGTTTCCAATGAATCTGAATCTTGCTGGAACAGGCGCTGGAGCTGTAGAGCTCTCTGAAGCGACCTTTGGTAAAGAGTTTAATGAAGCACTGGTTCATCAGGTGGTAACTGCCTATCTGGCAGGTGGTCGCCAGGGTACCCGTGCACAGAAAACCCGTAGTGATGTCAGCGGCGGAGGCAAGAAGCCGTGGCGTCAAAAAGGTACTGGCCGTGCTCGTGCCGGTACTATCCGTTCTCCGATCTGGCGCTCGGGCGGTGTTACCTTTGCGGCGCGTCCTCAGGACTTCTCGCAGAAGGTCAACCGCAAGATGTACCGTGCGGCCATGCGCTCCATTCTCTCCGAGCTGGTCCGTCAGGATCGCCTTGTGGCTGTTGAGTCCTTCAGCGTTGATGCGCCGAAGACCAAGCAGCTGGTTGGCAAGCTCAAGGAACTGGATCTCGAGAAGGTTCTTATCGTCACTGAAGATGTCGATCAGAATCTGTTCCTGGCTGCGCGTAATGTTCAAGACATTGACGTTGTCGATGTAGCTGCTGCTGATCCTGTTCGTCTGGTCGCCTATGACAAGGTGCTGATGACTGTTGCAGCACTGCGGAAGTTCGAGGAGAAGTTGGCATGAACCAGGAACGCATCTTCAAAGTGCTGCTCGGTCCGCACATGACCGAAAAGGCAGCCTTCGCTGCAGAGAAGAGCAACCAGTACGTGTTCAAGGTGGCCGCTGATGCGACCAAACCAGAGATCAAGAAAGCTGTTGAATCCCTGTTTGAAACTCGGGTCGCCGGCGTTCAGGTCCTGAACATGAAAGGCAAGGTCAAGCGCAGCGTTCGTGGCGAAGGTCGTCGTAAAGGGTATCGCAAGGCCTATGTAACACTGGCCCAGGGCGAAACTCTTGAAGACTTCACCGGTAACGAGTGAGGCAGGAGAACGGATCATGGCAGTAGTCAAGACTAAACCAACGTCCGCAGGTCGTCGTCACAAGGTTAAGATTGTAGACGAGTCCTTGCACAAGGGACGTCCTTACGCTCCGTTGCTCGAAGCACAGCATCGCAACGGTGGTCGTAACAATTATGGCCGTATCACCACACGTCACGTGGGTGGTGGTCATCGCCAGCATTACCGTTTGATCGATTTCAAACGGACCAAGGATGGCATTCCGGCAACTGTTGAGCGGATCGAATATGATCCCAACCGCAGCGCCAATATTGCTCTTCTGAAATATGCAGACGGCGAGCGTCGCTACATCATTGCACCGAAAGCCGTAGTGGCAGGTGATCGGCTTGAGTCTGGTGTCAACGCACCGATCAAGCGTGGTAATACGCTTCCGCTTCGTAATATCCCTGTGGGCTCTACCATCCACTGCATCGAGCTGAAGCCTGGCAAGGGCGCTCAGATGATCCGCAGTGCCGGTGCAAGCGCTCAGCTGGTTGCACGGGAAGGCAACTACGCCACCATTCGTCTGCGTTCAGGCGAGATGCGTCGTGTATTGTCCGAGTGTCGTGCCACCCTGGGTGAAGTAGGCAACTCCGAGCATAGCCTGCGTCAATTGGGCAAGGCCGGTGCCAAACGTTGGAAAGGGGTTCGCCCGACCGTTCGCGGCGTCGCGATGAACCCGGTTGACCACCCGCACGGCGGTGGTGAAGGTCGCACCAGTGGCGGTCGTCACCCGGTTAGTCCGTGGGGCATGCCGACCAAGGGTCACAAGACGCGCAAGAACAAGCGTACTGACAAGCTTATTGTCCGTCGCCGGAAAGCCAAGTAACAGGATATTAAGGGGTAACGGCTGTGCCACGTTCATTGAAGAAAGGTCCTTTTATTGACCTTCATCTTTTGAAGAAGGTCGAGGCGGCTGTGGAAAAGAACGACCGTAAACCAATCAAGACCTGGTCGCGTCGTTCAATGGTCCTGCCGAATATGGTTGGACTCACCATCGCTGTCCATAATGGTCGTCAGCATGTACCGGTCTATGTCTCTGAAGAGATGGTCGGTCACAAGCTCGGCGAATTTGCTGCCACCCGTACCTACCGCGGCCACGCGGCAGACAAGAAAGCCAAGCGGTAAGGAGCAAAGAAATGGAAGAAGTAGCTGCTAAATTGCGCGGCGCTAGTCTCTCTGCTCAGAAAGCTCGTTTGGTTGCTGATCAGGTACGGGGCAAGCCGGTTGCAGAAGCTATCGATCTGCTTACTTTTTCACCGAAAAAAGCGGCAACTCTGGTGAAGAAGGTTCTGCAGTCAGCGATTGCGAACGCTGAAGAAAACAACGGCATGGACATTGACGAGCTGCGAGTCTCGACTATCTGTGTCGATGAGGGCACGACGCTCAAGCGTATCCGCCCGCGAGCGAAAGGTCGCGCGGACCGGATCCTGAAGCGCACTTGCCACATCACCGTCAAGGTAGCTGAGAAGTAGGAGTCGACCAGATGGGTCAGAAAGTAAATCCAATTGGCATTCGCCTCGGGATCGTCAAGGACCATACGTCAGTCTGGTTCGCCGAGGGCGGTGCTTATGCAGACAAGTTGAACAACGATCTCAAGGTTCGTCGTTTTCTTGAAGAGCGTTTGAAGAACGCTTCTGTTAGCCGTATTCAGATCGAGCGTCCGGCCAACAATGCGCGTATCACCATTCATACTGCTCGTCCGGGCATCGTGATTGGCAAGAAAGGGGAAGACGTCGATCGTCTTCGTCGCGAACTGACCGAGATGATGGGCGTGCCTGTGCATGTCAACATCGAGGAAATTCGCAAGCCCGAGCTGGACGCCCAGCTGGTTGCACAGAATATCGCTGGTCAGCTTGAGCGCCGCGTCATGTTCCGTCGTGCCATGAAGCGCGCGGTACAGAATGCGATGCGCCTCGGCGCCAAGGGTATCAAGGTGCAGCTGTCAGGTCGTCTTGGTGGTGCTGAAATCGCACGTACTGAATGGTATCGCGAAGGTCGCGTGCCGCTTCATACGCTGCGTGCAGACATCGACTACTCGACGTACGAAGCACATACCACTTACGGCGTTATCGGCGTGAAAGTATGGGTCTTCAAAGGCGAAATCCTTGGCGGGATCGAAGAGGTGCGTGCCAAGCAGAAGCAGCCGCAGCAGCCTTCATCACCCAAGAAGAAAGGTTCAAGGTAAGGGGGTAGTCGATGTTACAGCCCAAACGTACAAAGTTCCGTAAGCAGCAGAAGGGCCGCAACCGCGGTCTGGCGCATCGCGGTAGCGATGTGAGCTTCGGCGAGTTTGGTCTCAAGGCCACGGGTCGTGGTCGTATTACGGCACGTCAGATCGAAGCCGGTCGTCGTGCAATTACCCGTCACGTAAAACGTGGCGGCAAGATCTGGATCCGCGTTTTCCCGGACAAGCCGATCTCCAACAAGCCGCTCGAAGTCCGTATGGGTAAAGGGAAAGGCTCAGTTGAATATTGGGTAGCCCAGATCCAGCCTGGCAAGGTGTTGTACGAGATCGAAGGCGTTTCTGAAGACCTCGCGCGTGAAGCATTCACGCTCGCAGCACAGAAAATGCCGATATCCACCACCTTTGTTAAACGGACGGTGATGTGATGAAAGCACAAGAACTTCGTGAACAGTCTGTCGAGTCGCTTCAGGGTCGGTTGCTGGAGCTTCTCCGCGAGCAGTTCAACCTGCGGATGCAGAAAAACACCGGTCAGTTGACCCAGGTGCATATGCTCAAGCAGGTCCGTCGCGACATCGCACGCGTCAAGACCACGCTCAATGAGAAGTCAGGTGACTGAGATGGCTGAAGAAAAGAAAGCACGCCGGCTCACTGGCAAGGTAGTGAGCGACAAGATGGAGAAATCCGTCGTTGTAATGATCGAGCGTCGTGAGCGCCATCCCATTTACGGGAAGTACATGAAGCGCTCCACGAAGCTGCACGCCCATGACGAAACCAACCAGGCACGTCTTGGCGATACTGTTTCAATTGAAGAGTGTCGTCCGCTTTCCAAAAAGAAAGCATGGACTCTGGTCGAAGTGGTAGAGCAGTCCAAGGGGTAATCCCCTGGGCTCTCCCGTGCAGTCAATAGGTTTGGAGAAAACCAATGATTCAAACGCAAACAATGCTGGATGTTGCGGACAATAGCGGCGCTCGCCGTGTCCAGTGCATCAAGGTGCTGGGCGGGTCCCATCGCCGTTATGCACGTGTTGGCGACGTCATCAAAGTTACGGTCAAGGAAGCTATTCCGCGCGGCCGTGTCAAGAAAGGCCAGGTCTTGAAGGCCGTGGTCGTTCGTACACGCAGCGGTGTTCGTCGTCCGGATGGATCTTTGATCCGCTTCGATGGAAATGCAGCCGTTCTGTTGAATAACACCAACGAGCAGCCCATTGGTACTCGTATCTTCGGGCCGGTGACTCGTGAACTTCGTACTGAAAAGTTCATGAAAATCATTTCCTTGGCGCCTGAAGTGCTGTAAGGAGCGAGGCGGAAATATGCGCAAGATCAAACGTGACGACGAAGTGATCGTCATCGCCGGAAAAGACAAGGGCAAACGTGGTACCGTTAAACGTGTACTGCACGATGGCCGCTTTGTCATAGCTGGTGTGAATATGGTTAAACGTCACACCAAGCCAAACCCGATGCTGGGTACTCAAGGGGGTATCGTCGAGCGCGAAGCTCCGATCCACGGTTCCAATGTCGCTATCTTCAACCAGGAGACAGGCAAGGCGGATCGGGTCGGCTTTCTGGTGCAAGATGACGGTACCAAGGTCCGTATCTTCAAGTCGACGCAAAAGCAGATCGACGCCTAACGCGACTCGGGTGGCAACATGGCGAATTTGAAAGAGCAGTATCAAAACGAGGTCAAAGCCAAGCTCAAGGAGCATTTTGGCTATGACAGTGTGATGCAGGTTCCAAGCATCACAAAAATTACACTGAACATGGGTGTCGGTGAAGCGACCAGCGACAAGAAGCTGATCGAGAACGCTGCTGCGGATCTCGAAAAGCTGTCCGGTCAAAAGCCCATCATTACCAAGGCGCGCAAATCCGTTGCTGGCTTCAAGGTCCGCGAAGGTTGGCCCATTGGTGTGAAGGTGACACTGCGTCGCGAACGTATGTGGGAATTCCTCGATCGTCTCGTTAACATTGCGATTCCGCGTGTTCGTGACTTCCGTGGTCTGAACCCCAAGTCGTTCGATGGTCGCGGCAACTACTCCATGGGTGTCCGTGAGCAGATCATTTTCCCGGAAATCGAATATGACAAGGTCGATCGGGTTCGTGGTCTGGATATCACGATCACTACCAGTGCCAACTCTGACGAGGAAGGCCGTGCGCTGCTGAGCGCGCTTAGCTTCCCGTTCAAGAAATAAGGTTGAGTCATGGCTAAAAAGAGCATGGTTGAGCGTGAACTGAAGCGTACCAAACTGGTAGAAAAGTATGCTGCCAAGCGCGCTCAGCTCAAGGCCGTTATCCTGGATGTTAATTCATCTGAAGAAGAGCGCTTCGAAGCCCAGCTTCAGTTACAGAAGCTGCCGCGTGATTCCAGCCCGGTGCGTCAGCGTAATCGCTGCCGTATCACCGGCCGTCCCCATGGTTTCTACAACAAGTTCGGCCTTGGTCGTAACAAGTTGCGTGAAGCAGCCATGCGTGGTGACGTGCCCGGTTTGACCAAGTCCAGCTGGTAATCACGTTAATCAGGAGCGCACTATATGAGCATGCAAGACACTCTAGCGGATATGCTTACCCGCATCCGCAATGCGCAAGCCGCCACCAAGGAGACGGTTTCCATGCCGTCTTCGAAGTTGAAAGTGCAAGTGGCTCGCGTTTTGAAAGAAGAAGGCTATATCGCGGATTCCGTGGTGGAAGGTGAAGAGAAGCCTCAGCTGGTTGTGACCCTCAAGTACTTTGAAGGTCGCCCGGTCATTGAGCATCTTCAGCGTGTTTCCAAGCCTTCCCTTCGCATCTACAAGGGCAAGGACGAGTTGCCGCGTGTGTCTGACGGTCTGGGTGTGGCGATTGTTTCCACGTCCCAGGGTGTCATGACTGATCGCGCTGCGCGCCAGGCCGGCGTTGGCGGTGAAGTTATCTGCACCGTATTCTAGGAGTGATGAATGTCCAGGATCGCAAAGTATCCCGTTACACTGCCTAACGGTGTTGAGGTTAACCTCGACAGTAACAAGCTGACTGTTAAAGGCAGTCAGGGTCAGCTTGAGATAGCTATCCACAACGAAGTGGTTGTCGGTCAGGAAGACAACCAGTTGACCTTCAAGCCCAGCGAGTCAGCCAAAAGCTGGGCCATGGCCGGGACCACCCGTGCTCTGGTCAACAATATGGTCGTTGGTGTAACCACCGGCTTCACCCGCACCCTTGAAATCAATGGCGTGGGTTACCGTGCTCAGGTCAGCGGAGACACGCTGAATCTGACACTCGGTTTTTCCCACCCGGTCGAGTACAAGCTGCCTGAAGGTGTAACGGCCGAAACGCCCAAAAACACCGTTATCGTTCTGAAAAGTGCGGACAAGCAGCGTCTCGGTCAGGTTGCAGCCGAGATTCGTGCGTTCCGTCCGCCGGAACCTTACAAGGGCAAGGGTATTCGTTATGGCGACGAACAGGTTCGCCGTAAAGAAGCCAAAAAGAAATAGGGCAGGGTTATGAACGCGAAGAAAGAATCCCGTCTCCGTCGCGCCCGCCGCACGCGTGCCAAGATCCGCGAGCTGGGCATCGACCGCCTGTGCGTCAATCGCACGCCCCGTCATATGTACGCGCAGATCATTTCTGCCGACGGTGGCAAGGTACTGGCGAGCGCATCTACGCTGGACAGCTCGCTGCGTGATGGCGCGTCCGGCAATATCGAGGCTGCCGCCAAGGTCGGTACTCTTCTGGCCGAGCGTGCCAAGGAAGCCGGCATTACTGACGTAGCCTTTGACCGTTCCGGTTTCCGTTTTCACGGTCGCGTAAAGGCTCTTGCCGACGCGGCTCGTGAAGGCGGTCTGCAATTCTAAAGGGTTCTACGATGGCGAATAATGAACAGAAAGCAAACGGTGATCTGCAGGAAAAGCTGGTTCAGATCAACCGTGTTGCCAAGGTAGTCAAGGGTGGCCGTATCTTCGGTTTCACCGCTCTGACTGTCGTTGGTGACGGCAAGGGCAAGGTCGGCTTCGGTCGCGGCAAGGCACGTGAAGTGCCTGTTGCTATCCAGAAAGCCATGGACCAGGCTCATCGCAACATGGTCAAGGTTGAGCTGAAAGGCCATACCCTGCAGTATCCTGTACGTGCCAACCATGGTGCGTCCAAGGTGTACATGCAGCCAGCTTCCGAAGGTACTGGAATCATTGCCGGTGGTGCCATGCGTTCCGTACTGGAACTGGCCGGTGTTCATGACGTTCTGGCCAAGTGCTACGGCTCCACCAATCCGGTGAACGTGGTTCGCGCAACTGTCAAGGGTCTGGCGTCCATGCGCTCTCCCGAAGACATTGCTGCGAAACGTGGCCTCTCCGTCGAAGCTATTACGGGGTAATGACCATGGCAGCTACTATCAAAATCACCCAGGTTCGCAGCACGATCGGCGTTCTTGAAAAGCACAGGGCCACCATGCGTGGCCTTGGACTTCGCCGCATCAATCACACTGTTGAACTGGAAGACACCCCTGCCGTACGCGGTATGATCAACAAGGTTAATTACCTTGTACGTGTTGAGGGAGAGTAATCCATGAAACTGAATACGCTTAGCCCGGCTCCGGGTTCCAAGCAGGCTGCCAAACGTGTCGGACGCGGTATCGGTTCCGGCCTTGGCAAGACCGGCGGTCGCGGTCACAAGGGTCTGAAGTCCCGCTCTGGCGGGTCTGTCAAGCCTGGTTTTGAAGGCGGTCAGATGCCGCTGCAGCGTCGTCTGCCCAAGTTCGGCTTTACATCTCACAAGGCGCTCAAGTCTGAAGAGATCCGTCTTGCTGAACTCGGTCTGGTCGAAGGCGATGTGGCCGATCTGGACAGCCTGAAGAAAGCCAACGTCCTGAAGGATTCGACCCTGTTTGCAAAGGTCATTCTTTCCGGTGAACTGAACAAGGCAGTTACTGTTCGCGGTCTCAAGGTCACCAAGGGTGCCCGTGCTGCGATTGAAGCTGCCGGCGGCAAGGTAGAGGACTAAATGGCGAAGTCAGGAAAAATGCCGGCGAACGCGCAAGGTGGCTTGAGCGAGCTTTGGGCTCGCCTTCGCTTCGTGTTTCTTGCGATTGTGGTGTATCGCCTAGGTGCCCACATTCCCGTTCCCGGCGTCAATCCTGACCAGCTTGCTGCCCTGTTCAGGGAAAACCAGGGCACCATCCTGAGTCTGTTCAATATGTTCTCAGGGGGTGCGCTGGAGCGAATGAGCATCTTCGCGCTGGGCATTATGCCCTACATTTCCGCGTCGATTATCATGCAGCTCCTGACCGTGGTCTCTCCTCAGCTTGAACAGCTGAAAAAGGAGGGGGAGGCTGGCCGTCGCAAGATCAGTCAGTACACCCGTTACGCCACGGTCGTTCTTGCATTGGTTCAGTCGATCGGTATGGCAGTAGGTCTGGTCGGAAATGGAGTCGCCTACAGTGCCGACATCAGTTTCTATTTCACTGCTGTCGTAACATTTGTGGCCGGTGCCGTCTTCCTTATGTGGCTAGGCGAGCAGATTACCGAGAAGGGTATCGGTAACGGTATTTCCCTGATCATCTTTTCAGGCATCGTTGCAGGGCTTCCCAGTGCGCTGGGACAGTCTTTCGAGCTTGCCAGAAATGATGGTGCATGGAACGTGCTTCCCTTGCTGGCGCTGGGTGCGCTGGCCATTGCTACCGTTGCTTTCGTTGTGTTCATCGAACGTGGGCAGCGTCGTATCAAGGTCAACTATCCGCGTCGTCAGGTCGGCAACAAGATGTATGCGGGCCAAAGCAGCTATCTCCCGATGAAGGTCAACATGGCGGGTGTTATTCCACCGATCTTTGCCTCGAGTATCCTGCTGTTCCCGGCTTCCATTGGTCAGTGGTTCGGCCAGGGATCCGGAATGGAATGGCTTCAGACCGTATCTCAGGCTCTGGGCCCAGGCCAACCGCTTTACATCTTGCTTTTTGCTGTTGCCGTAGTATTCTTCTGCTTCTTTTATACGGCTCTCGTCTTCAATCCGAAGGACGTGGCCGATAACTTGAAGAAATCCGGTGCCTTCCTGCCCGGTATTCGGCCAGGTGAGCAAACCACGCGTTACATCGACAAGGTGATGACGCGACTCACGCTATTTGGCGCACTTTACATCACGCTTGTATCCCTGATGCCTCAATTCCTCATGGTGGCGTGGCAGGTTCCGTTCTACTTCGGTGGCACGTCCCTGTTGATCGTTGTTGTGGTGATTATGGATTTCATGGCTCAAGTGCAGTCGCACCTTATGTCTCACCAGTATGAATCGGTGATGAAAAAGGCCAACCTCAAGGGGTACGGCAGCGGCAGTATGATGCGTTGATGCACCAGCTGAGCAACTTGGAGTGAACGATGAAAGTTCGAGCCTCTGTAAAAAAGATTTGCCGAAACTGCAAGATTATTCGGCGTCGTGGCGCGGTTCGCGTAATCTGCGATGAGCCTCGTCACAAACAGCGTCAGGGTTAATTGCCCAGTCACTGTTCGTTATAAGAGGTGCGGCGGTTATCCTTGCCCATCCGGGCAATAAGGGATATACTGTCGCGCCTTTTTATAGACTTATCAACCGAGCAAGCCGCTCAATAGTCGGAGAAAGCTGATGGCCCGTATTGCAGGCGTCAATATCCCGGACAACAAGCATGCGGCGATCTCGCTGACTTACATCTACGGGATCGGCCGGACTCGCGCGCAGCAAATCTGCGCAGCTGTCGGCATCGAAGCAAGTTCCAAGGTAGGCGAACTGTCTGCTGAAAAACTTGATGAGGTGCGCAGTGAAGTCGGCAAATATATCGTAGAAGGCGATCTTCGCCGTGAGATTACGCTTAACATCAAGCGTCTCATGGACCTGGGTTGCTATCGTGGTCTGCGCCATCGTCGCAGTCTTCCGATGCGTGGACAACGCACGAAGACGAATGCGCGTACCCGTAAAGGTCCGCGTAAACCGATTCGCAAATAACGCACGTTCCGGCGTTTGACATCAGGAAACATCAACATGGCTAACCCGCGTACTAATCGCAAAAAGGTTAAAAAGCAGGTTGTGGACGCTATCGCCCACATCCATGCCTCTTTTAACAACACGATCGTTACGATCACAGACCGCCAGGGCAATGCGCTCTCCTGGGCCACTGCCGGTGGGTCGGGTTTTCGTGGTTCTCGCAAGAGCACCCCGTTCGCTGCTCAAGTAGCAAGCGAACGTGCAGCGACTGCTGCAGCCGAGTATGGTGTGAAAAACGTCGACGTGCTGGTCAAGGGCCCGGGCCCAGGCCGTGAGTCCGCCGTGCGGGCATTGAATGCCGCCGGTTTCCGCGTGCAAAGCATCACAGACGCGACACCCGTTCCCCACAACGGTTGCCGTCCGCCTAAGAAACGCCGCGTTTAAGGAGAAGGACTTATGGCACGTTATACAGGACCAAGTTGCAAGCTTTCTCGTCGTGAAGGTACTGACCTCTTTCTGAAAAGTGGCGTTACCCCGTTCGAGAAGAAGTGCAAGTCCGAACAGCCCCCGGGCCAGCATGGCCAGCGCCGTCAACGTCTTTCCGACTACGGCATGCAGCTTCGTGAGAAGCAAAAAGTTCGCCGCATGTATGGCGTACTTGAAAAACAGTTCCGCAATTACTACAAAGCGGCCGCTCGTCAGAAGGGCGCAACAGGTGAAGTACTGCTTCAGCTGCTTGAAACCCGTCTGGACAATGTCGTCTATCGTATGGGCTTCGGGTCTACCCGAGCCGAGGCGCGTCAGCTGGTCAGCCACAAGGCGATTTCCGTCAATGGCAAGACAGTTAACGTTGCTTCTTACAAGGTACGGCCGGGTGACGTGATTGCTGTTCGTGAAAAGTCCAAGAATCAGTCTCGTATCCAGAGTGCCCTGCAGATTGCCGGGAACCGTGGTGACGTGTCCTGGATCGATGTGGACAGCAAGAAAATGGAAGGTTCCTTCAAGTCCCTTCCGGAGCGTAGCGATTTGTCTGCCGACATCAACGAGAATCTTATCGTTGAGCTGTACTCCAAGTAATCCCAAAGCCGCAACGAAGAGTATCCGTTTGGCAGCCTTAAAGGTGTTCTTATGCAGCGTTCAGTGACCGAGTTTCTTCGCCCCCGTGATATCAAGGTCGAAGAAATCAATGCCAACCACGCCAAGATTGTTCTCGAACCGTTCGAGCGTGGTTTTGGCCACACTTTGGGGAACGCATTGCGTCGTATCCTCTTGTCTTCCATGCCTGGTTGTGCGGTCGTGGAAGCCGAGATCGAAGGCGTCTTGCATGAGTACAGCGCGGTAGAAGGGGTCCAGGAGGACGTCATTGAGATTCTTCTGAATCTCAAGGATGTGGCGTTCAGAATGCACGGACGTGATGAAGCATCTGTCACGCTGAGCAAGAAGGGGCCGGGTGTGCTGACGGCCGGTGATATCGTTGTCGATCACGACATTGATATCGTTAATCCGGATCACGTCATTGCTCACCTCAATGATGGTGGCGAGCTCAAGATGCAGCTTCATGTCGCACGTGGACGTGGCTATGAGCCAGCAGACGTGCGTACTCAGGCTGAAGACGAGTCTCGCCCCATCGGTCGCCTGCAGCTGGATGCTACCTTCAGCCCTGTGCGTCGGGTCTCTTATTCCGTTGAGGCCGCCCGTGTCGAACAGCGTACGGACCTCGATAAGCTTGTTATCGATCTGGAAACTGATGGCACGCTCGACCCGGAAGAAGCTATTCGTCGCAGCGCTACAATCTTGCAAGAGCAGCTTGCAGCTTTCGTTGACCTCGAAGCCGATAAAGAGCAAGAGGTTGAAGAGGAAGAAGAGCAAATCGATCCGATTCTGCTTCGCCCTGTAGACGATCTCGAGTTGACCGTTCGCAGCGCCAACTGTCTCAAGGCCGAGAATATTTATTACATCGGTGACCTGATTCAGCGCTCTGAAGTAGAGCTTCTGAAAACGCCGAACCTCGGTAAAAAGTCCTTGAATGAAATCAAGGATGTACTTGAGGCTCGTGGCCTGTCTCTCGGCATGCGGCTTGATAATTGGCCGCCCGCGAGTTTGAAAGACGACAAGGCCTCCGCCTGAACGGGTGACTCGAGTCCAAGACTGGTAAGGAATCACAACCATGCGTCATCGTAAGAGTGGTCGTCACCTGAATCGTACCAGCTCGCACCGTCATGCCATGTTCAAGAACATGTGTGTGTCACTGGTCGAGCACGAAGTGATCAAAACCACACTCCCTAAAGCCAAGGAACTGCGTCGTCATATCGAGCCGCTGATTACCCTGGCAAAGAATGACAGCGTCGCTAATCGTCGTCTGGCATTCGATCGTACTCGCTCCAAAGAAGCGGTAGGCAAGCTGTTCAACGACCTCGGTCCTCGCTACGTGAATCGCCCTGGCGGTTACGTACGTGTCCTCAAGTGCGGTTTCCGCGCTGGTGACAATGCGCCGATGGCTTATGTTGAACTGGTTGACCGTCCCGTTGTCGAGAGCGACAACGACGAATAACACCTTGTGTTATTTCAATAAACCGGCCCTTGTGGCCGGTTTTTTTGTGCGCTGGTGTTTCTCTTTTACAGTTGAAGTACTGTTTGTCGATATTATCCTGCAGGGATTATCTTCTTCACTGGACAGGAAACGTGCATGTCATGTGTAGCTCCGGCACAGTGCCTGTGTCATCAGCCCCTGGGTTTTGACATTGTCATGGCATTTCAGCCCATTGTGGATCTTGGCAGTGGTCATGTGCATGCTCATGAAGCCCTGGTAAGGGGTGTAAATGGTGAGGGTGCCGGCGATGTACTGGCTCAAGTCGATGAAAAGAATATTTATCAATTTGATCAGCGCTGCCGCACACAGTCACTCAGGCAAATTGCTGCCCTTGGCAGCACGGTTCCAGTGTCCATCAATTTCATGCCCAATGCTGTTTATGAGCCCGAGGCCTGTCTCGCGTCTACCATTGCCACTGCGCGCCGCCTCGGCTGGGATCTACGTAATATCATTTTCGAGATTACTGAAACCGAACATGTCAGGGATCAGGCACATCTGGCGCATATCGTTTCGATGTATCGCCAGATGGGGCTGGCTGTAGCGCTGGATGACTTTGGCGCAGGCAATTCAAACCTTGAGACGTTGACCTATATGCACCCGGACTATCTGAAGCTGGATCGCTCATTGATAGGAGGGGTTTGCGGCAGTACGACTAAACAGAATATCGTTGATGCGATGCTGTCTCTTGCATCGGCTGAGCACATCAACGTTGTGGCGGAAGGTGTCGAAGCCGAAGAGGATGCCCATTGGCTCTATCAGCGTGGCATCCGTCTTCAGCAGGGATATTTTTTTGCCAGGCCAGCAGTTGATGGGCTGCCTGATGTCTACTGGCCTGACTGGGTGGGCTGCTAGTAGCCACGCTCCAGCAATGGACGAAGGAAATGGCCGGTATAGGATGCCTTCGTTGCTGCAATCTGTTCCGGCGTTCCCTCTGCGATAATTCGACCACCGCCCGATCCACCTTCGGGCCCAAGGTCAATCAGCCAGTCTGCGGTTTTAATGACGTCCAGATTGTGTTCGATCACTACCACGCTATTGCCCTGATCACGCAGGCGATGCAATACGCCCAGTAACTGCCTGATGTCCTCGAAGTGCAATCCTGTTGTGGGCTCATCAAGAATGTACAGCGTCTTGCCGGTATCCCGTTTGGCCAGTTCCCGAGCAAGCTTGACGCGCTGAGCTTCACCGCCTGAGAGGGTGGTAGCGCTTTGGCCCAGCTTGACGTAGGACAGGCCGACATCCATCAGCGTTTGAAGCCGTCTGGCAATTGCCGGTACGGGACTGAAATATGTCAGTGCGTCCTCAATTGTCATTTCCAGCACTTCGTGAATATTCTTGCCCTTGTACTGAATATCCAGTGTCTCGCGGTTATACCGCTTCCCCTTGCAGACGTCGCAAGGGACGTAGATATCCGGTAAAAAGTGCATCTCGACCTTGATCAGCCCCTCTCCCTGACAGGCTTCGCACCGGCCGCCTTTTACGTTGAAGGAAAAGCGGCCAGGCTTGTAGCCACGTGAGCGAGCTTCTTCCGTACCTGCAAATAATTCACGAATGGGTGTGAAGATGCCGGTATAAGTCGCCGGGTTCGAGCGAGGTGTCCGCCCGATCGGGCTTTGGTCGATATCTATGATCTTGTCCAGCAGCTCCAGGCCTTCAATGGAGGTATAGGGCGCCGGCTTGAGAGTGGTGGCCCGATTCAGCTCACGCGCCGCGATGGGCATCAGGGTGCCGTTGATCAGGGTTGACTTGCCTGAGCCGGAGACCCCGGTCACACAGACAAACATGCCCAGTGGCAGGGTAAGGTCTACATCGGTCAGGTTATTGCCGCTGGCCCCCCGTAGGTGAAGCTGCTGGTCGGGATGTGCCGGCTTTCGATGGGGGGGGATCTCGATTCGGCGTTGTCCGGATAGATACTGGCCGGTCAATGAGCTCGTATCCTGAATAATATGCTCTGGTGTGCCCTGCGACACGATTTTGCCACCATGCACGCCGGCGCCTGGCCCGATATCAACGACGTGGTCTGCCGCCCGGATGGCATCCTCGTCATGCTCGACCACGATGACGGTATTGCCTAGATCGCGAAGCCGCTCAAGGGTTTTCAGAAGGCGGTCATTGTCGCGCTGGTGCAGTCCGATCGAGGGTTCATCCAGTATATACATGACACCTACAAGGCCTGCACCGATCTGGCTGGCCAGGCGTATGCGCTGCGCCTCACCGCCTGAAAGGGTGTCGGCACTTCGTTCAAGTGTCAGGTAGTCGAGACCGACGTTGGCTAGAAACTGAAGTCGGCTGGTAATTTCGTTAAGAATCTTGAGTGCGATTTCACCCTTGCGTCCAGGCAATTCCAGTTGCTCGAAGAATGTCAGACACTCACCAATGGGGTCGCGCACGATGTCAGGCAACGGCCGTTCTGCCACAAATACATGGCGAGCCTCCTTGCGTAGCCGGGTGCCATGACAGGTCGGGCAGGGTTGTATTGACAGCAGTTTGGCCAGGTCTTCACGGACCATGTTCGATTCGGTTTCGCGATAGCGTCGCTCCATGTTGGGCAAAATGCCTTCAAAGGCATGCTTTCGCTCTATCTTACGACCACGGTCGTTGACATAGCTGAACGGCACTTCTTCCCGGCCGCTGCCATGAAGCACTGTACGCTGCACTGCATTGTCGAGCTCATTCCAGGGCGTTTCGAGTGCAAAGCCATAGTGCTTGGCTACAGCTTCAAGCTGCGAGAAATAGTACACGCTGCGCCTGTCCCAGCCTTTGATGACCCCTTCAGCCAACGACAGCTCCGGTTGACGGATCAACTTTTCCGGATCAAAGAACTGGTGGTTGCCCAGACCGTCACAGCTGGGGCATGCCCCGGCAGGATTGTTGAAGGAAAACATTCGCGGTTCAAGCTCTGAAATCGAGTAACCGCAGACAGGACAGGCAAATCGCGATGAAAATACCAGATCTTCCTGTTCGCCATCCATGAAATGAAGCAGCGCGCTGCCATCAGAGAGGTTCAGAGCGGTTTCAAAGGACTCTGCCAGACGTTGCTGAATGTCTTCACGTACTTTCAGCCGGTCAACCACCACGCTGATATCATGCTTCTTGTTCTTTTCCAGTGTGCGGACATCATCAAGTTCCAGAATCTGGCCGTCGATCATGGCCCGAACAAAGCCCTGAGAGCGTAACTCGGCAATCAGTTGGAGATGTTCACCCTTGCGACCACTGACCACTGGGGCCAGTAACATGGCGCGGGTGCCTTCCGGCAGGGCAACGACCTGGTCCACCATCTGCGAAATGGTTTGCGCCGAAAGATCCGTGCCATGCTCGGGGCAGCGTGGTGTACCAGCGCGGGCATAGAGCAGTCGCAGATAGTCATAGATCTCGGTGATGGTCCCTACGGTGGAGCGTGGGTTGTGTGATGTGGATTTCTGTTCGATCGAGATGGCGGGGGACAGACCTTCAATATGGTCAATGTCCGGTTTTTCCATCATGGATAGAAACTGGCGTGCGTAGGTTGAGAGGGATTCAACGTAGCGCCGTTGCCCTTCGGCATAGAGCGTATCAAAGGCCAGCGAGGACTTGCCTGAGCCGGAAAGCCCGGTAATGACAATCAGCCTGTCGCGAGGAAGATCTACATCAATGTTTTTCAGGTTATGGGTGCGAGCACCGCGTACCAGAATCTGGTCCATAAATCGCTTCTCGGCCGAGGTAAAACCTCCAGTATAGGAGGGGGAGGCACTAGGCAGCAAAGCCGGGCAGGTAATCTTTACGAAGGGCGCGTTTATATGTCAGTGATGATAAACTGACAGGTTGATTTAGGTAGCCGCTCAGCGCGGCGCGGCAGCAAGTTCACCATGATGGCGCGGGGCGCCAGTAACGATGGAGGCCTTCATGGCTCGTGGAATAAACAAGGTTATTTTGATCGGCAATCTGGGTCAGGATCCGGAAGTGCGCTTTACCCCGTCCGGTACCGCGGTCGCGAATCTTAACCTGGCAACGTCTGATACCTGGAATGATCGCCAGACCGGTCAGCGTCAGGAGCGTACCGAGTGGCACCGTGTCGTGCTGTTCAACAAACTGGCTGAAGTCGCCCAGCAGTACGTCAAGAAAGGCTCCAAGGTCTATATTGAAGGCCGCCTGCAAACACGCAAGTGGCAGGATCAGAATGGGCAGGATCGTTACAGCACTGAAATCGTGGCCAACGACATGCAGATGCTTGATGGTCGTGGAGGCCAGGGTGGCGATTACGATCAGGGGCAGGGTGGTGGGTATGGCCAGAACCAGCAGCCCGCTCGCCAGCAGCCGGCACCTCAGGGCAATTACGGTCAACAGGGGGGTGGCCAGGGCAACTATGGCCAGCAGGGCAATCAGCCTTCCGGTCAGCGAGCTCCGGCTCAGCCGGCACCGGCACAGAACAATGCTCCTCAGCCGGGCGGGTTTGACGATTTTGATGACGAGATCCCGTTCTGATGAACAGGGATATGCCGTAGTGAAAAGGCCATGCTTCCGGCATGGCCTTTTTGCATCAATGCGAGCAGCTTGTGCGGGGCCTGATGGCTAACGACAGTGCTGATGCAGCGGCGTATAGTAGGAGTTTTCATGTCCTGGGCGTATGACAGCCTTGTCGTTTGGAACCGTCAATAAAAGGGATTGTGTGAAATTTCTCGTTCTTGGAGCATCCCATTGCCTTAGCCGTGCGCTGGCCCGAGAGGGACGCAGGCGCGCCGATATTGTCGTTGAGACTCATGAAATCTCTGCGCTGCAGCAGAAGGGGTGGGTGTTTGAGCAGTGTGATGCCGTGATTGTTCCGCCGCTGTCTCATCCTGCCTCGGCTACACCGGCTGAGGTGGTGGCCCATGCTGCTCTGGTGGAAGAGGTACTGTCGCACTGCGTGGCACAGAACCTGCCGCTGGTCTGGTGCGTCAGTGATGAAATGTTCGAGGCCGGTAGCCCGACCCCCATCAGTGAAAGTCTGGTGCCGGATCCGATCGACAAGGGGCTCCGCCGTCTGGTTGAGGCTGGAATGCGGGTCCGTGAAGAGCTTCCCCATCATATCATCCTTCGTGTCGGCCCCCTGTTTGCGCTGGATGGCGAGCATGCCTGGTTACCGGATATTATTGCGACGCTGGCAGGCGGGAATGACGTGCGCGTGCCTGAAGATGTTGTCGTTGGCCCAGCGTCGGCAGAGTCACTGGCCATGGCCATGATTGGTATCCTGATGCAGCTCAAATACGGAGCAGATAGCTGGGGTAGTTATCATTTATCTGGTATCGAACCTGTCAGCCTGTATGCCTTCTGCGGTGTCGTACGTACGCAGCTGGTGACACTACTGGAAGGGCAGGGACTGCCGGCTGATTTTGGCGACGTGAAGCCTCTGAGTCATCATCACGATCAGCCACTCAGACGCGTGCTGAGCTGCCAGCGGCTGCTGGATACGTTCGGGATCCATCAGCGGCCCTGGCGTATCGAGCTGGAACGTCTGCTGATGCAGTGGTGCGAAACTCAAAATCAACAGGGTGTGTCTCAACCGTGATGTGGTGTCGAAGTCTTGTGTTCTACTGTGGCTATTTTCTGGCCATTCTTTTTTTTGGCGTAATAATGGCACCCATCGCGAGGCTGTTTCCTCTGCGAAAACGCTTTGCCGTGCTGAATACCTATAATTACGTGACGGTTCGATGGCTACGAATGACCTGTGGCGTACGCTTTCAGGTGGAGCATCAGGGAAGACTGCCGGATGGGCCGTGTGTCCTTGTATCCAATCACCAAAGCGAGTGGGAAACCCTGTTTTTACAAACCATCAAGCATTCGATGTGTACTGTAATCAAGCGTGAGCTGCTGAACCTGCCTATTTTTGGCTGGGGGCTTCGGCTGTTGCAGCCTATACCGCTGGATCGTTCCAAGCCCTCAGTGGCGCTGCGTGCCGTGCTTTCCGTTGGTGTGGAGCGATTAAAGAGCGGGATGTCAGTCCTTATCTTTCCTGAAGGGACGCGCGTCAATGCCGGCGAGCGAAAGCGTTTCAATAAAAGCGGCGCTGTGATTGCCTGTAATACAGGCGTTCCCGTGGTGCCTGTGGCACACAATGCTGGGGAGTGCTGGCCAGGAAAGACCTTTATCAAGAAGCCTGGCATGATTACCGTTGTGATCGGTGCGCCTATCGATACCTCGGGTCGTACCGCCAAGGAAATCATGGCGGAAGTGGAAGAATGGGTCGATGATCAGCTGGAGCGTATTTCTTCGGTGCCTTATACACCTCCGGGTTGAAGGTGCATGTTGTGTTCTGACACTAAAAAGCCGGTGCTGAAAAGCACCGGCTTTTTTTGGTCTACCGTAGACTTCAGGCGTCCTGATACCGATCAAAGATCAGGCATGCGTTGGTTCCACCAAATCCGAAGCTGTTTGACAGGACTCGGTTCAATGTTGTCTCACGGCATGTGCTGACAATATCAAAGCCTTGGGCATCAGGGTCCTGTTCATCCAGATTGGCAGACGCGCAGATGAAGTCATTCTGCATCATCAGCAGGGAGTAAATGGCTTCCTGTGCACCCGTGGCGCCAAGCGAGTGGCCCGTCAACGATTTGGTCGATGACAGCGGCGGCACGTCATCACCGAACAGGGCACGCAGGGCCTTGAGTTCGGACATGTCTCCAACCGGTGTAGAGGTACCATGGGTATTGATGTAATCAATTTTGGGGTGTTGGTCACCCAGCATGGCGATAGCCTGCTGCATGCAACGAACCGCTCCCTCACCCGATGGCGCTACCATGTCGTAGCCATCGGAGTTGGCACCGTAGCCCGTGAGCTCCGCGTAGATTTTTGCACCACGTGCCCGCGCATGCTCCAGTTCTTCAAGCACGAGCATGGCGCCACCACCGGCAATGACAAAGCCGTCGCGGGCCGTATCATAAGGGCGCGAAGCACGTTCAGGTGTGTCGTTGTAGCTGGTGGAGAGCGCACCCATGGCGTCAAAGAGACAGGACAGTGTCCAGTGCTCTTCTTCACCACCGCCGGCAAAGACTACATCCTGCTTGCCGAGCTGTATCTGCTCCATGGCGCTGCCGATGCAGTGTGCGGATGTGGAGCAGGCCGAAGAAATGGAGTAGTTGATACCCTTGATTTCAAACGGTGTTGCCAGGCAGGCGGAGACCGTGCTGCCCATGGTGCGGGTTACACGGTAGGGGCCGACACGCCGTAATCCCTTTTCACGCAGGATATCAGCGGCTTCCACTTGGTTGGCAGACGATGCGCCTCCCGAGCCGGCAATCAGCCCGGTACGCGGGTTGGACACCTGTTCCGGTGTCAGCCCGGCATCGTCTATGGCCTGCTGCATAGAGATGTAGGCATAGGCCGCCGCATCTCCCATAAAACGAAGTCGCTTTCGGTCGACGTGGGCATCTATATCAATGTCTACGGCGCCGGCCACATGGCTGCGCATGCCGCGCTCAGCGTACTCTTCACGATAGCGAATACCGGAGCGCCCGAGCTTGAGGGACTCCAGAACCTGATGCTGGTCATTGCCCAGGCAGGATACGATGCCCAGGCCGGTGACTACCACTCGTCGCATGGGAGCCTCCCGGTTAAAAATTCGAGGTAGAAGTGAACAGGCCGACACGTAAATCGTTGGCCTGGTAGATCGGGCGACCATCAACACTGACGGTACCATCGGCGATGCCAAGAATCAGGCGCCGCGTGATAACACGCTTGATGTTGATATGATAGGTCACCTTGCTTGCTTCAGGCAGAATCTGCCCTGAAAACTTGACCTCGCCACAGCCCAGAGCGCGTCCGCGCCCGGGGTTGCCGAGCCAGCCAAGATGAAAGCCTACCAGCTGCCACATGGCGTCCAGTCCCAGACAGCCGGGCATTACCGGGTCGCCAGGAAAGTGGCATTCAAAAAACCAGAGGTCCGGCCTGATGTCCAGCTCGGCAATCAGCTCGCCCTTGCCGTACTGTCCGCCTTCCTCGTGGATATGAGTGATGCGGTCAAGCATCAGCATGTTCGGCGCGGGAAGCTGGGCATTGCCAGGTCCGAAAAGTTCACCCTGGCTGCATTGCAGCAATTCATCGCGTGTAAAAGAGTGTTGCTTGGTCACTGACTCGTTCCGAGAATCGTAAGGATTGTGCTCTGTCTCTGGAGCGCGTCCTAGTCTACTTGACGAAGGCAGACGTTACTATGTGCCTGCCCGGCGTGAAACACTCCCTGCATTATCGCACACAATTACTCCCGGTTTCGACGCTCACGGTTAAGGTGAGCTTTATTTCAGGGACTTGAATGTCTCCAGCGCCCGTTCACGCGCAGCGCGATGATCCACGATGGTCTCTGGATAGTGGAGTTCGCGGCGCTGTGAGGCCGTAGGTTCATGGCGATGCTTTTCAGACAGGTTACTCAGGGCCGGCAGGTAATGGATGATGAATCGCCCGGCCGGATCGAACCGCTTTGATTGTGTGGTCGGATTGAAGATCCGGAAATAGGGGCAGGCATCGGTACCGGTTGACGCTGACCACTGCCATCCTCCGTTGTTTGCTCCCAGTTCACCATCCACCAGGTGCTCAAGGAAGAAAGCTTCCCCCCAGCGCCAGTCAATCAGCAGATGCTTGGTCAGGAACATGGCCGTTACCATGCGAAGACGGTTATGCATCCAGCCTGTCTGAACCAGTTGCTTCATCGCGGCATCCACCAGGGGATAGCCGGTATTGCCTTCACACCAGGCCTTGAAGTCCTTTTTGCTCTGGCGCCATTTGATGTTGCGTGTTTCGCTCTTGAAGGGCTCATGCCTGCTCACCTTCGGGAATCCGACCAGAACGTGCTGGTAAAAATCCCGCCATGCAAGCTCGCTGATCCAGCTGGTCAGGTTATTGTCCCCATCGCCTGCATGGCCGCCGTTTTTATGAATGGCCGCAGTAAGGCACTGGCGAGGCGAAATCATGCCCAGCGCCAGATAGGGGGACAGGGTGCTGGTAGCCTGATCGAAGGGAAAATCGCGACGGTCCTTGTAATGCCTGGCTCGTGAGCCAAGAAAACGCTCGAGGCGATCTTCCGCTTCCTCTGTGCCCGCCGGCCAGAGCGAGTTGTCTACGGCGTCGGGGGTGTCCGGTGCCGGTACCTTGTCGCTGTCAATGGACTTCAGCGATTTCTGGCGAGAGGGCGCCTCGTGAATGTCGAGGGATTGCTGGTCGAGGGCTTTCAGCCACGCCTTGTAGAATGGGGTAAAGACCTTGTAATACTCATCGTTACCAGTCAGCAGGTCGCCCGGAGGAATAATAACGCCATCATCGTAGCGTTGAACGGTGCGCCCATCCTGCTTGAACAGTCGAACGGTTTCATCGTCCCGGTTACGCTCGTTAATGCCATAGTCATTATTGAAATGCAGCTGCTGACAGTCGAGTGACTGTGCCAGCTCGAGTACTGCTTCAGGGCATGCGCTGAACTGGTCGGGAGACAATACCTTGAGAGGGATATTCAACTGATCCAGATCATCTGCCAGCGCAGAAAATCCTCGGTACCAGAAGGAAAGCTTGTTATCCCCGTGGCCATGAGCCTTCCACTGTTTGCGGGTAAGGGTAATCACGGCGATGACCGGACCCTGGCGTGCAGCTTCTGCCAGCGCCGAATTATCATGAGTGCGCAGGTCGGTACGGAACCACACCAGTTGTCGAGCGGACATTCAACCTCCTTGTTGAGAGTGTCCGAAAATTCAGGTCTGGCCGGGTCAGTCGACGAGTTGTCTTACCGTACGCGCACCATGACCGGGGTTGTCGTCCAGTAATGTCAGTCCACCGAAGGAAAGCGCCTTTCGATGCAGCCGAGTGACCGGTCCGGACAGGCAAACGGGCACATGCATTGCTGCCGTCAGTTCCTTGAGGCGGTCTACCATATCGGCCGGCTGCTGTTCGCCTCCCGTCAATATCACGACGTCGGCGCGGCAACGCTGAGTCAGGCCGATCAGCACGTTGTCTGTGGTGGCATTGTCAATCAATGACACATGGAAACCACTGGCACCCAGGTGCGTCGCCGCAAGAAGAAGGTGCAGGGAGTCCTTTTCTTCCGGCAGTCGAGCCAGAAGTAGCCTAGGGGTAGTGACATCGAGATTACTGTAGTACAGGCGAAGTGCGAGCCGGGTGCGCAGAAATGACTCGAGAAACAACCGCGATACATCATCGTCATCCTGCTGCGATACATGATCAGCCACCGGCTTCCATACGTTTTCGAGTACGGTCAGTGTGGGGTAGCGGCCAAACAGATGTGTATACAGCTGATCGAGACCCTTTTCGTCAAACCGCTCGATCAGGGCACAAGCATCTGTAACCTGGTCATGCCAGTCGATGCCGACGGGGTTATCCGTTGCCGGTGTCACGGGGGGAGTGGGTTCAAGCTCTTCCTGAACGCCATCACCATCCAGCAGGTCGCCTACCTGGCTTACGGGCACACCGCGATTCAGCCATTGAACAATACGTTCTACTCGCTCTATATCATCTCGTGCATACAGGCGATGCCCCTTGGGAGTGCGTCGTGGCTGGATCAATCCATAGCGGCGCTCCCAGGCGCGTAACGTGACTGAATTGACGCCTGTCAATCGAGACACTTCACGAATGGGGTATAACGGCCCACCTGCCGAGGTAACGGGATTGTCGCTCATTGTTCCATGCCTCCTTTTCACACAACGTTGCATCCTGGCGTCATAAGTAGCGATTCGTCGCTCTGGCTATGTTACCTGGCCAGAGCGCTGTTTGCCCTGAACTTGAGGAGCTGTGTCATGCGCTATACCAGATAAAACAAGCGAAACTTATACGTGGCAGATGAATATACAAATAGTGTACAAGATTAATCCACCTTTTGCCCACTAATTCCCTCTTCAACAATACGGATCAGGGCGTCGGTGAATGCCGGGTGTTGTCCAACCGGTGGCAGCAGGTTCAAGGCAAGTGTCGGGAAGCGTATTGAAAGTGCGTCGACCTGTCCGGGCACATCTTCTCTTAAATGTCGGCCTACCGCGAAAAACAGCGGCAGGATATCGATGTCCTGAGCGCCGCCCTGATGGAGCTCAGCGACGACATCTTCCAGCAGGGGATCACACAGCTCCATATACGCCATGCGCAGTTGCGCAGATGACCGGGTCTGAAGCCGTTTCTCGAGATCGCGGAACGGCTGCTGCCACTGCTCGTCTGGTGAGCCATGGGCCAGCAGAATGTATGCCTTAGTCATTGTGCAATTCCTTTCACGAAGAAGAGGTGAGGTAAGTGATGAGTTCGCTGGCGCATCGCTGGCCGGCCAGCCAGGCCGCCTCGACATTGTTTCCCGCACACCAGTCTCCGCACAGCGCCAGCGTATGACGTGCATTCCAGAGCGGGGATGTCCGTGAAAGAGAATGAGTGGCCTGTGCAAAACGCCATCGGTGGGCGTCAGCTGTCCTGAATGCCGGACGAGGCATCATGTTCATGTCGATAAAGGCAGCCTTCAGGCGGCAAGCGACGTCTTCCGGTGCCAGCTCCAGATGCTGCTGACTCCACTCCGGTGTAGCAATCAGTCGAAGGGTTGGAGCGCTCTCCCGGCCGGGCTTGCTTTCCTGTCTAGAGGCCCAGTACAGCGTCCCATTTTCGAAAAACAGGGCGTCCCAGGGAACATCCAGTGGAGCGTCGAGCCGGTAATGGGCATGCCAAGAGGGTGCAAGAGTGACGCTGTTACACTGCGACAACAATCCGGTTTCTTCGTCAGGCAACAGCGCTTGAGCCTGCGGCGCGGGAAGTGCCAGCACAACATGCCCAAAAGGGCCGTAGCGCTCGAGGCCTTCGCAGGTGAGCCAGTACTCGTCGGCAATCCTTTCGATGGATGTAATGCGCGTTGACAGGGTGATGTCGAGCCCGCCTGCCAGGTGACGTGTTAATGCGCTCATACGCGGGGTGGCTGCATAGCGCGGATGTTCTGCCGAATACGCAGTGAGTTGCCCATCGGCGCGGCGTGTCCAGGGCGAAACCGGCCATGGCGCAATCACACCTGCCTTGAGCCACTGCGCCACTCTGTCCTTGAAGGCATCGCTGCGTGCAGTGAAGCAGGGGGCACCCAGATCGATGGCGCCTTCGGAGTCGTGGCGTGATGCAAGACGCCCGCCGGGGCCGCGTGCCTTGTCAAACACCTGTACGCTGTGCCTGTCCGCAGCAAGGGTGGTGGCAGCACTCAGTCCCGAAAGCCCTGCACCGATGATCGCAATCCGGGGTGGAACCGGCATCATGACCCGTATCTCTGGTTGAATATCGGTTCAATGTATCAGTTTGGTACAGGTTTATTCCAGTCCGTACAAGAAAATATGACGGCAGGGGTCTACAGTGTCTGGCAATGGGACAACCCCTTTAAGCCCTTCGGGAGGCAGCATGAATATTTTGATTACCGGTGCAACCGGGTTTGTCGGTCAGGCACTGTGTCCGGCCTTGAAGGCACAGGGGCATTCTCTTTACGTGCTGTCGCGCACACCGGCATCTGTTGTCGAGCGTATTGGCGTAGAGGTTGAGGCGCATTCGGACGCGATGGCGTTCAGGGATACGCCGCTGGATGCCATCATCAACCTGGCGGGTGCCTCCATCGCCGGTGGGCCGTGGACCGCATCGCGCAAGCAGACCCTGGTCGACAGCCGGGTCAGTGTTACCGAGTCGCTTGAAGCCTTGTGCAAGGCGCGGGACACCTTGCCTCAGGTGCTGATATCAGGGTCGGCGATGGGCTATTACGGCAACCAGGGCGACACCGTGGTGACCGAGCAGACCCCTCCACATCAGGAGTTTGCCCATGAGCTGTGTGCCCGTTGGGAAGCGGCTGCACAGCGTATCGAGGCATTGGGAGTGAGAACGGCCATTATTCGGATCGGACTGGTTCTGGATCGGGATGGTGGGTCGCTGAAGCCGATGTTACCGGTTTATCGATGCGGGCTGGGGGCAACGCTGGGCTCGGGGACGCAGTACATGCCCTGGATTCACCGAACGGATCTGGTCCGTATCATCATGCATTTGTTGAATGATGGGGCTTTGTCAGGCCCGGTCAACAGCAGTGCGCCGCATCCGGTGACCAACCGTGAGTTCACCAAAACCTTGGCGCGAGTGCTGCATCGACCAGCGCCATGGCGCATACCGGCATTTGTGTTGAAAACCGCGATGGGTGAAATGTCCCGATTGTTGCTGACGGGGGCAAGAATGACACCGGCACGCCTTGAGCATACCGGATTTGCCTTTGAGTACCCGACGCTTGAAAAGGCCCTTCAGGCCATTGTGAACCGGGCCTGATGGCCCGGTTCGGTACTGCCTTATTGGTGGGCATCGACGGTCAGGATGACCCGAACCGCATCCAGTCTCAGGCGTGACTGAGTGATGGCGTCATCCAGTTGTGCCTTCTCGTCGCGAAGCAGTGAAAGCTCTGCTTCCGGCACGCTGCCATGCCGCGCTGCCAGCGCCGTCAGGCGGTCCAGTTCGGTGTCCATGGTGAGTGTCATTTCTTCATGGGCCTTGCGCACTACGCCTGACAGGGCCCGCTCGGCGACGGTATCTGCCTGATCCATCAATTCGCGCACCATCACATGGCGGTCCTTGATCAGGTTCCGGGCAATACCTTTCTTCACGTGCTGCAGATTCTTGGCCAGTCCACCGAACGACACGCTATTGGACAGGTCATTACCGGATTCATCCACCAGTACTCGCACGGTGGTCGGCGGGAGGAACCGGCCGACGTGAATACCGGATGGTGCCGGTGTTGATGTGCAGAACACTGCTTCCAGCATGACACGTCCACCCGGGATGCTGGGATGCTGTAACAGCCCGAGGGCTGTATTGCCCATGGCGCCGGTCGCCATGTGAGACAGCATTTCCTGAACCAGCGGGTGCTCCCAGGACAGACGCTGAATATCATCCCGGCTCAGGGCGGTCTCACGCGACAGGGTCATGGTGAAGCCTTCCTCGCCCCGAATCAGGCCAGGCAGCCCCTCGACCATGTGGCCACCGGGGTGAAGGTAGGTCAGTCCGCCATCCAGATCTCGTGTATCAACCCCGAAGATATCGAAGGCCTGATCCAGGTACTTCGGCAGGGTGGGGTCGTTGTCCAGTTCCTCGATCTGCGCGGCAATCTGTTCGGCATGGGCCGGATTCTGCGAGCCCATCTCCAGCAGGCGATTTCGTCCGGCCAGTCGCTCCTGGATGAGAACATCGAAGCGCTCGCGTGTTTCGCTGACCAGCGCCTGAATGTCATCGGCATCCAGCAGGCTGTCAGCCAGCCGGTCGCCGAACTCGTCAAACAGGGTACTGCCGATCCCATGGGGAAAACTGAACGCATCCATGCCATCGCGGTACCAGTTCAGCAGGCGAGCCATCGGGCTGTCCGGGAAGATGGGCAGATGAATATCGATCGGAAAGCGCTGACCGATGCGATCAAGCCGGCCGATGCGCTGTTCCAGCTGGTCCGGATGGGGCGGCAGATCGAACATGATCAGATGGTGGCAGAACTGGAAGTTGCGGCCTTCGGAGCCGATTTCCGAGCATATCAGCAACGGACTGCCTTCGCTGGCATCCTGTTCGGCAAAGGCAGCCGCGGCGCGGTCACGCTCGATCAGCGTCATGCCTTCATGAAATACCGGAACATGCAGGCCGGTCAGGACCTGAAGACCGGCAGACAGTTCACGGGCGGTATCTGCGAAATGGCAGATCAGCAGGGCCTTTTCGCCCGGATGCTGCTTCAGCCACTGTTTCAGCCATTCCACTCGGGTATCGGTTTTCCACCAGGGGGTGCCATCGCCATTCATCCGCTCGCGGTCGAGGGCTGTCTGGGTCTCTTCCAGATACAGCAGCACATCCGGATGATCGAGGCCGGTATCAATCAGCAGCTCATCAAGGTAGTCCTCATCCCTGTCCAGCTTTTTCAGCATCCGCTGATACGGGGCCGGCATGTCAAGCTCATGGACGTGAAGGCGACGTTCCGGAAATCCTTCAACATGGCGGCGGCTGTTGCGAAATACCACGCGGCCGGTGCCATGGCGGTCCAGTAGATGGCGACGCAGCGACTGGCGTAACCGGGTCTGGTCTTCCGGCGTGTCGGCGGCAGCCAGCTGATCAAGCAGGGACTGGCTATCGGCATCATCCAGAATGGCATCCAGCGTATCGCGCCGGGAGGCGTCTTCCGGCCAGGCATCGAGGGCCTCGACTGCTTCGGCGACGTGGGAATAACGTTGCTCTTCGGCCTGAAAGGTGTCCAGGTCCGGGTAGCGCTGCGGGTCCAGCAGTTTAAGACGTGCAAAGTGGCTGTCGGGTCCCATCTGTTCAGGGGTTGCCGTCAGCAGCAGAACACCGTGGCTGACGTTGGCCAGATGTTCGATGGTCTGGTAACCGGTGTCGCCGCCTTCCGGGGTCCAGGCCAGGTGGTGCGCCTCATCGACAATCAGCATGTCCCAGTGGCTGCCAGTGGCCTGCGCCTGCCGGTGAGGGTTGGCAAACAGCCACTGCTGGCTGGCCAGAATCAGCTGGCGGCTTTCGAACGGGTTCTGCGCTCGGTCGAGTTCGGCGCACTGTTGTTCGTCCAGCAGGGTAACGTCGATCGAGAAGCGGCGCAGCAGCTCGACCAGCCACTGGTGCGTCAGGCTCTCGGGCACCAGAATCAGGGCGCGCGACGCCCGGCCGGTCTGCAACAGACGATGAAGGATCAACCCAGCCTCGATGGTCTTGCCCAGACCCACTTCGTCAGCCAGCAGGACGCGCGGCAGGCGTCGACGTGAGACATCATCGGCAATGAAAAGCTGGTGGGGAACCAGATCAATCCGGGGGCCGGAAAGTCCCAGCGCGGGATGGCGTTGAAGGCGGTTCATGATCTGAAGGCTGCGATAGCGCAGGTTGAACCAGTCATTGCGGTCGATCTGACCAGTGAGCAGGCGGTCACGGGCCTGGTGGAACTGCATTCGGTCGCTGATTTTCGGCTCGGGCAGTTCTTTCAGTTCGCCTTGTTCATCAACGCCGATATAGGTAATCAGGCCACGCTGTTCCTTGGTGTCTTCTACAGTCAGTACCCAGCCTTCGCTGGATTCGACCCGGTCACCACTGCCGAATACCACCCGGGTCAGGGGCGCGTCCTTGGAGGAATAGGTGCGGGTTTCGTCACTGGCGTTGAACAGCACCGTGACGCTTCGAAAGTCGACATTCAGTATCGTGCCCAGACCAAGTTCGGCTTCGCCATCGCTGATATAGCGCTGGCCGGGAGAGAAATCGCTCATGCTGTTAATCGGGCCTCACATTTACAGGTTCATGCCGGCGGGCGCGGTATCTTACCTTAAAGCCCGGCAGGGCTTAACCCTTGATGCGTGCAGATGAACGTCCGAGGCCGAAGGCGCCCTGCAATGAGCTCGCTGAGGCCATCTCAGGACTGTTCGATCCCATCCTTCAGCAGTTCATCGAATGTGCAGGGCGTACCGCATTTATCCGGCGTATATCCGGCCAGGTGATCAACGGCGCTTAGAAACGAGTCAGAGCCCATGGCTTCCATCAACTGGCACAGGTTGTGCTGACGAAGCTGGCTTTCATGACAGACCAGCAGGTAGTGCTCCGTGGCCAGATTTATGAACTCGAGGCCGAACTGCGCGGCGGCAGCTTCGACACCAAACCCCACATCGGCCATGCCGGCAGCCACATAAGCGGCGACGGCGGTGTGAGTGAACTCCTCCTGAGCAGCATTGGTGAGGTGCGCTTCATCGATGTGATGTGCTTCCAGCAGCAGGTTGAACAGTACCCGGGTGCCGGAGTGTTCATCGCGGTTGATAAAGCGGAGCCCGGGCCGGGTAAGGTCCGCAAGGCCGTGAACCTGCTGTCGTGTCTCGGTACGCAGGATCAGGCCCTGGCGCCGAGTGACAAATCGAATGACGCGAAGGTTTTGACCGGCAAGCTGGTCGTGATAGGCGGCCATGACACGTGCCGCCAGTGGTGGCGAAGCCGGCAGGTGAAAGCTGGCAAGATCGCAGTCGCCCCGATTCAGGGCGCTGAGGGCTTCCAGCGGGTTGCAGTAACGCAGGTCCAGCTCGCCCGGCAGCTCCGCGAGCAGGGCGACGGCGTAGCCGTGACTGGCGTGCAGGCGCAGCACCGGATGGGCCCCTTCCAGCAGTTGCTGCAGCTGGTGGTTGAGTTCCGAAGCCATGCTGTCGAGTTGAGGCTCGAGTCGTGCCCTGAGGCGTTGTTCTGACCACAGCAGCTGTTCACCCAGCGGCGAGAGCCGCGTTCCGTACCCCTTGCGCATGGTTACCATGGGCATGCCAAAGAAAAGCTCACCCCGGGTAAGCAGGTTCCAGGCATGGCGGTAGGAGATGCCGGCCTTCTGTGCTGCACGCGTCAGCTTGCCGGTGTCGTGTACGCCATTGAGCAACGCAAAAATGACAGGATCCAGCAGGTCATTTTCCTCGTTTCTGAACAGCCAGGTCGGGGTGATATGCAACTTTGTCTTAAGCATTTTCATTCATATTTTTCGGGTTGCCCGGGTGTGCTAGTTTGGCCGTCACGTGACTTAAGCATAAAGCAATTAAGAACAATTATTCCTATACGACGTTCGAACACATGCTGCCGGTCGTCTGACCCCGTCCGACACGTTCGACTACTTGATGAGGCAACCAGGTCATGTCTACTACCAGCTCGCCAGCCGCCGGTGCCTGGACGCCGGCGCTGATCCAGGAAGTGATCGACGACCACAAGTCGATGCCCGGCGCCATGCTGCCCACCCTCCATGCGCTTCAGGATCGTTTCGGACATATTCCCGATGGTGCGGTGCCACTCATTGCCGAGACGCTGAGCTGCACCCGCGCCGATGTGCACGGGGTCATCAGCTTCTATCACCATTTTCGAACCCGGCCGGCCGGTCGAAGCGTTATTCATGTCTGTCGCGCCGAAGCCTGTCAGGCTGTCGGAAGCCGGCAGCTTGAAGCACATATCAAGGCGTCCCTGAAGGTGGATTACCATCAGACAACGCCGGATCATGAGTTCACGCTGGAGCCGGTTTACTGTCTTGGCAATTGCGCCTGTGGCCCCTCCATTCGCATCAATGACGATGTTCACGGGCGCGTTACGCCAGCCCGGTTTGATGAGCTGGCCGACGAGCTGACGACGACTGTCGTGGAGGTGAAATAATGGCAATAACCGTTTATGTACCCAGTGATACCACGGCACGTGCCCTGCAGGCTGACCGGGTCGCAGAGCACATCGCGCGTGCGGCAGCGTCGCGCTCCGTGGATGTTCGTATCGTGCGTAACGGCTCGCGCGGCCTGTTCTGGCTGGAGCCGCTGGTCGAGGTCGATACTCCGGACGGTCGGGTAGCCTTTGGCCCGGTAATGCCCGGCGCGGTAGACAGCCTTGTGGAGTCTGGACTGTTCGACGGGCGGCAGGATCATGAGCTGGCACTCGGGCTGACCGAGGAAATCGCCTACCTCAAGCAGCAGCAGCGACTGACCTTTTCCCGCATCGGCATCATTGACCCCCTCTCGCTTGAGGATTACACCTCACTGCGCGGCTTCCATGGTCTCAGGGCCGCACTGGCACGTGACGGTCAGTCCATTGTCGACGAAGTGAAGACCTCCGGGCTGCGTGGCCGCGGTGGCGCCGCCTTCCCGACCGGCATCAAGTGGCAGACCGTTCATGACGAAGCGCCCGGCCAGAAATATATTGTCTGCAATGCCGATGAAGGCGACTCGGGGACCTTTGCCGATCGTCTGGTGATGGAATGCGATCCGTATATGCTGATCGAGGGCATGACCATTGCCGGTCTCGCCGTGGGCGCGGACCAGGGCTATATCTATCTGCGTTCCGAGTACCCGCTGGCGCATACCATCCTCAATAACGCCATTGCCCGTGCCTGCGAAGCCGGCTATCTGGGCGACAACCTGCTGGGCACCGACAAGGCCTTCCATCTGGAAGTTCGGCTGGGGGCCGGAGCATATATCTGCGGCGAGGAAACCTCCCTGCTTGAAAGCCTGGAAGGACGTCGTGGTCTGGTGCGTGCCAAGCCGCCGCTGCCGGCCATCGAAGGTCTGTTTGGTCGTCCAACGGTCGTTAACAACGTGCTGTCGTTCGCTGCCGTGCCCTTTATTCTGGATCAGGGGGGGCAGGCCTACGCCGATTACGGCATGGGTCGTTCCCGTGGAACGCTGGCCATACAGCTGGCGGGCAATGTGAAACGTGGCGGGCTGGTCGAGCTGGCATTCGGCATCAGCCTGCTCTCGCTGATGGAGGATTTTGGGGGCGGTACGTTGAGTGGACGCCCGCTCAAGGCGGTCCAGGTCGGTGGCCCGCTCGGGGCCTACCTGCCGGAAAGTCAGTGGGATAATCCGCTGGACTACGAAGGCTTTGCCGCGTTTGGCGGGGTAGTGGGGCATGGTGGCGTTGTAATGTTTGACGACACGGTCGACATGGGCGATCAGGCCCGGTTTGCAATGGAGTTCTGCACGGTTGAATCCTGTGGCAAGTGTACGCCGTGCCGCATCGGGGCCGTACGCGGTGTAGAAGTCATCGATCGCATTCGTGCCGGTGAAAATGCCGACATGAATCTCACATTGCTCGGTGAGCTGTGTGAAACCATGGTCGATGGCTCGCTGTGTGCGATGGGCGGCATGACGCCGTTCCCGGTGCAGAGTGTAATGGAGCATTTCCCTGACGATTTGACACCGCGACACGCCCGGGTGGCGGGAGGCATACCATGCTGAACCATTTTGATCCCAAGCAGTACCTTGCAGGCCAGGTCAACAGCTACGACCCCACGTTATTTGATCGCGACCTGGGGACCCCGGGGAGCACCTCAACGACGGCGATCGGTCTGGTGATCGATGGCGTCGAAATCAGCGTGCCGGAAGGCACGTCGGTCATGCGCGCCGCCGCGCTGGCCGGAATCACGGTGCCCAAACTGTGTGCGACTGACAACATGGAGGCCTTCGGCTCCTGTCGTCTGTGTGCAGTGGAAATCGAAGGGCGTCGAGGCTACCCGGCCTCCTGTACGACCCCGGTCAGCGAAGGCATGTCGGTTACCACGCAGAACGGCAAGCTTGCCAAACTGCGCCGCAACATCATGGAGCTTTATATTTCCGATCACCCGCTGGACTGTCTGACCTGTCCCGCCAACGGTGATTGCGAGCTTCAGGACATGGCCGGTGCAGTCGGCCTGCGTGAAGTGCGCTACGGGTATGAAGGTGCCAATCACCTCGATGCCAAAATCGACGATTCCAACCCGTATTTCAGCTTCGATCCCAGCAAGTGCATCGTCTGTTCGCGCTGCGTGCGTGCCTGTGGCGAAGTGCAGGGCACATTCGCTCTGACCATCGACGGTCGCGGGTTCGGTTCCATGGTGTCTGCCGGACAGAACGAGCCCTTCATGGACTCCGAGTGCGTGTCCTGCGGCGCCTGCGTGCAGGCCTGCCCGACATCCACGCTGATGGAAAAGAGCGTTATCGATGAGGGTGTGCCCGAGCACAGTGTGGTCACCACCTGCGCCTACTGTGGTGTCGGCTGTTCGTTTGAAGCCCAGATGAAGGGTGACAAGTTGATTCGCATGGTGCCGTACAAGGGCGGTGATGCCAATCACGGCCACTCCTGCGTCAAGGGGCGCTTCGCCTTCGGCTATGCCACCCACAAGGACCGTATCCGTGAGCCGATGATCCGCGACTCGATCGATCAGCCGTGGCGCGCGGTGTCCTGGGAGGAGGCGCTCTCGTTCTCGGCGAAGCGGCTGAAGGACATTCAGGAAAAATACGGACGTGACAGCGTGGGGGGTATTACCTCTTCACGCTGCACCAACGAAGAAACCTATCTGGTTCAGAAACTGATTCGCGCAGCGTTCGGCAACAACAATACCGACACCTGTGCCCGTGTCTGCCACTCGCCGACCGGTTATGGCCTCAAGACCACGCTGGGTGAGTCGGCAGGTACCCAGACGTTCGATTCCGTCATGAAGGCCGATACGATCCTGGTGATTGGTGCCAACCCAACGGATGCACACCCGGTGTTTGCCTCATTGATGAAGCGCCGCCTGCGTGAGGGTGCTGATCTGATCGTGGCCGACCCGCGCCGCATCGATCTTCTGAAAACGCCGCACGCCGAGAAGGGGTTGCATCTGGCCCTCAAGCCCGGCACCAACGTGGCACTGGTCAACGCGCTGGCGCACGTGGTGATTACCGAAGGACTTGAAGACGAAGCGTTCGTGGCCAGCCGCTGCGGCACCGAGGGCTATCAAAAGTGGCGCACGTTCATTCAGGAAGAGCGCCATGCGCCGGAGGCCTCCGAGTCTGAAACCGGGGTGCCTGCAGCGCTAGTGCGCACGGCTGCGCGCAAGTACGCCACGGCCGGCAATGGCGCCATCTATTACGGGCTGGGCGTGACCGAGCACAGTCAGGGCTCTACCACCGTCATGGCGATCGCAAACCTGGCGATGGCCACCGGCAATATCGGACGGGAAGGGGTTGGCGTGAATCCGTTGCGCGGTCAGAACAACGTGCAGGGGTCATGTGACATGGGCTCCTTCCCCCATGAGCTGCCAGGCTATCAGCATGTGGCCGATACCGAGGTGCGTCAGCGCTTCGAGCGGGTATGGAATACCACGCTGGATGACGAGCCGGGCCTGCGTATCCCCAACATGTTTGATGCCGCCGTAGCCGGTACCTTCAAGGCGTTGTATGTACAGGGTGAAGACATTGCCCAGTCGGATCCGAACACCCAGCACGTCGAAGCAGCGCTTTCCGCGCTGGATTGCCTGATCGTTCAGGATATCTTTCTGAACGAAACGGCCAAGTACGCCCACGTACTGTTGCCAGGTGCTACCTTCCTCGAGAAAAACGGCACCTTCACCAATGCGGAGCGTCGCATCAACCGCGTCCGGCGCGTCATGGCACCCGTGGCGGGCATGGAAGACTGGGAAGTGACGCAGGCGTTGTCCAATGCGCTCGGCTATCCCATGAACTACAGTCATCCGTCTGAAATCATGGACGAGATCGCGCAGCTGGCACCGACGTTTACCGGGGTGAATTACAGCAAGCTTGACACCCTGGGCAGCATTCAGTGGCCGTGCAACGATGATTATCCGATCGGCACGCCGACGATGCATGGCGTGGACTTTCCGATTGGCAAGGGAAATTTCGCCATTACCGAGTACGTGGCTACCGAGGAGCGTGTCAATCGACGTTATCCGCTGCTGCTGACGACCGGGCGGATTCTCAGCCAGTACAACGTTGGAGCGCAGACGCGCCGTACCGCCAATAGTGCCTGGCATGAGGAAGACGTACTGGAAATTCATCCGACGGATGCCGAAGACCGTGGCCTGAAGGATGGCGACTGGCTGGGTATTCGCAGTCGCGTAGGGCATACCGTACTACGCTGTCGTGTCAGCGACCGCATGGCTCCGGGGGTGGTGTATACCACGTTCCACCATCCGGGTAGCGGCGCCAACGTGATTACCACGGATAACTCGGACTGGGCTACCAACTGTCCCGAATACAAGGTGACGGCGGTTCAGGTCGAAAAGGTCACGCAGCCCTCTGACTGGCAGCAGCGGTTCCAGCAGTTCGATGAACAGCAGCAACGGTATCTGGATCATGCCGATGCGGGGGAGGTGGCGCTCAAGTGAGCGCCGTTTCACGGGCGATGTCACAGGAGAATACCTTGCATGGATGAAATGGATACGCTGGTCAGGATGGTGAATCAGATCAGCATCAACAATCGTCATCATGGCGAAGATGCACTCGCGGCCGAAGCGGTCGCGATGCACCTCAAGAAATTCTGGGCCCGCCGGATGAAGCAGCAGATCATCGACTATGCAGAGAACGATGGAGGCGCACTGGAGCCGGTTTCCCTGCTCGCGGTGATGCGGCTCAGGAACATGTCCGATGAAGTAAGGGATTGGTCCGATACGTCCGATGCGGGCTGACCGACCCTGACTCATGATGAAACAAGGGCCACCCGGAGGTGGCCTTTTTCATTCCTGCATCGCCTGCCTTGCCGGCAGTGCGGGTCGAGAGACATGCCCTCAGGCGGCAGGCCCTGACAGCGCAAATTGTGCCGGCCAGTCGCGGTGGTTAAACACCTGGCCTTCAGCGCGAATGCGGGCGACCTCACGCAGGTCAATGCGTGCCAGAACCCATCCGGCTTCATCGTCAGTGCCTTCTGCCAGAATGCCGTTATCGGGAAAGCCATGATCCACGGGCGTGTAAACGCTGGCACGACCGGTATTGATATCCACGGCCTCTGACCAAGGGGCATGACCGATGGTCGGTGACTGCACCACATAACACTGCTGTTCAAGTGCTCGTGCCTGGCAGCCAATGCGCACCCGATGAAAGCCCGCTCTGGTGTCGGTGCAGCTTGGCACCAGCAGCAGCTCGGCGCCGGCGGCCACCTGTCGGCTCGCAATCATGGGAAATTCCGAGTCGTAGCAGATCTGTATGCCAATACGGCCGAGATCGGTATCGATGACCTCGATGCGCCTGCCGCTGCTGATATGCCACTGCTCGTTTTCAAAGCGGGTCATCATGAGCTTGTCCTGATGGCCCAGCCGGCCTTCAGGCCCGAACAGCGTGGCGCGGTTGACGATACGACCATCCTGCTCTGCGGTCGGGAAGGAGCTGGCCAGAATCAGCACATTATGGCGGCGTGCCAGACTATGGTGCAGTGCATGCCACTTCGCCAGCAGGGTCTGCATGGCCTGAAGCTGGTGGTGCAGATCACTGTACACAGCCTTGCCGAACACCGAGGCCAGTTCCATGCTCCCATACTCCGGAAATACCAGCAGGCTGGCGCCGCGTTGTGCGGCATCGGCAACCCAGCGTTCCAGCTTGTCGGCAAACTCATCCCAGTGTGTAAAGAAACCGATATCGTACTGGGCCGTTGCCAGCGTAAACGCACTCATGGCAGGGATTTCATCCAGAAGGTCATGGGTTTGAGGGTTTCCTGTGCCTCCCCGAGGTCCCTCCAGCTGAAATGCGTGGCAAGTTCGGGGTGTTTTTCATAGCCCCGATGATGCCAGAACTGATCCAGCGGCTGGTAGGTGGCAGGGCGTGCTGGGTGTGTCGCGGGACGCTCCACGGCGCAGAAGCATGAACGGGTCATGCCACCGATCTCGCGCGCGTGCGCTTCACGCTGCTGGAAAAACGCCACGCCCGCTCCCTGGCCGCGATATTCGGCAAGCAGTACGGATTCACCACAGTAAAATATATCGTCAATGCTGTAGCCTGCCTCATGAAAGGGCCGCTGAACGTCGGCCGTTTCATGACACAGCGGCAGCCCGGTTGACGCACCGACTACCCTGTCACCCTCAAGGGCCAGCACGATCACGCTGTGCGGCGCTTCAGTATAGGTTTGCAGATAGCGGGTTTCGTAGTCCGGGTCGCCTTCGTACAGGTAGGGGAAGTCACGAAATACCTGCATGCGTAACCGGGCCAGCTCCGGGATGAACGGGTGCAGCGCCTCGCCGGACAGGCGCCTGAAGGTCAGCCTGGTCATCATGCGGAGACCTGGGCAATCCAGTCTTCCAGGTTGTAGTAGTTGGTCACCCGCGCTACCTGGTCATCCCGAATCTCGAAGAAGGCACCTGCCGGCAGCCGGTAGGTCTGGCCGTGCGCCTCGGGCAGGCCGTCATCGGTCGCCAGGTACTGCCCCTCGACCGTGAATTCGACGGCCGCGCGGTCGCCTTTCTCGTTCGTGGTGATCGAAAGGTCCACGATGGTTTCCCGGTAATTGCGGTTCATCCGCTGCATGAACGCTGCAAAGGCCGGCTTGCCGATGTCGCGGCCACCTTGATTGATGTCGTGAATGACATCATCGGTCAGCAATGACAGGAAGGTGTCCATGTCTCCGGCATTGAAGGCGTCGTAGTAACGTTGCAGCAGCTGAGTAGTGGCCTGATGCATGGGAAAACTCTCCTGAAGTGCGCGAGCCAAAATGTCGATAGTAGACAGTCCGGGTGGTGGGGCGAAAGCAGGGCGGGGCCTTGTTGGCAAAATCGAGCATGAGGTTGTCGCAACTGGCACCGACGGGCCTGATGTGTCGCCTTGCTTGCTGGTAGCATACGGGATTCACACGATGTGTCCGTATCGGGCCGTCCTTGTCATCATCAGGGGAGCATCCGCGTGCAGGACCGGCTTCGCAGTATTGCCATCGCCTCTCAGGCGGTCGGCTTTGTATTGATTATTGCCTTTGATACCTGGTTGCCTGAAGGCATGGTACGTCCCGCGCAGGGGATCACGCTGGCGCTGATGCTTTCAGCGGCGCTGGGCGTGGCGCTGGCTCGGCGGTATCAGCGCAACCGTCGGCTGAAGAAACGTGCCGATTCCTCCAGGCCCTGATGCAGGCCATGCAGGAGGAGCGCCAGAGCGCTCCTTCTGGCAGGTCTCATGGTGCCAGAATGTCAGCCAGAGCCTCGGCCTGTGCACCCATCACGATATGCATGACATGAGGTGTCGTGTGATGAATCCCCCGAGCGCCCAGCGTACGCAGGGCGGCCTCATCGATGGCCTCGGGCCGACGGGTTTCGATGCGCAGGCGCGTGGTGGCAACCGACGTCAGCCTGGTTATGTTATCCACACCCCCCAGTGCAGCCATCCAGCCTTCGCGGTCCACTGTGTCTGATGTAACCGTACGGCCAGCCGTTGCCTGGCGAGGGTGGCTATCCACCGGTGCGGGTTCCGGCAACGGCATGGCGCTGCGGGCGCCCGGCAGTGCCGTTCGAATGTCGTCCGACACCTGATCCGCGACAGGGCCCAGAATGACCTGCAGGCCGTTGCCCTGCAGCTTGAGCATGCCGCGAGCCCCCAGCGCTTTAAGGGCCGTCTCGTCGATGGCGTCATGATCGACCATGACCAGCCTCAGTCGTGTCGTACATGCACCTACGCGGATGATGTTATCGGCTCCGCCCAGCGCGCTAACGAAGGCATCACCACGTGCCTGCGTGGGGGCCGGTTCCTCGGCTGTGGACGTGGTGGCTGCCTCCGGCTCCCTGCCAGGGGTGGGCAGATTGAAACGTGTGATTGCCCATTTGAAAATGGCGTAATACAGCGCGAAATACACAAGCCCCACTGGAATCAACAGCCAGCCTCGGGTCGACAGGCCATAGGACAGCGCATAGTCGAACGCCCCGGCCGAAAAGGTGAAGCCCAGCTTGACGCCAAGGGCATGCATGACGGCCATCGAGATACCTGTCATTACGGCATGCACGCCATACAGTACCGGGGCCAGAAACATGAAGGTGAATTCGATCGGCTCGGTGACGCCGGTCAGAAAGGCGGTCAGCGCCAGTGACAGCAACAGTCCGCCCACCCGGGCACGGGCCGCCCGGGGCGCAGCGTGGTACATGGCCAGCGCCGCCGCCGGCAGACCGAACATCATTACCGGGAAAAAGCCGGTCATGAAGCTGCCTGCCGTTGGGTCCCCGGCAAAGAACCGGTTCAGATCACCGGTCACGCCGTCGTAGCTGCCGAAAACGAACCAGACCAGGCTGTTCAGCACGTGATGCAGTCCGGTAACGATCAGGAGGCGGTTCAGTACGCCGTAGACAAAGAGTCCTGCCTCGCCGGCGTCGATCAGCCACTGCCCCAGTTGATCAATGCCGTACTGGATGGGAGGCCAGGCATAGCCGAACCCGACGCCCAGCAAGACCCCTGCCAGCCCGGTCGCGATGGGGATAAAGCGTCGGCCACCGAAAAAGGCCAGATAATCCGGCAGCGTGATGGTGCGATAGCGGTTGTACAACAGCCCTGCCACGCTCCCCATGATGATGCCGGACAGCACGCCCATGTTGATGTCGGGATCAAGGGTATTCAGTACGGCGTTCAGTACCAGATAGCCGATGGTGCCGGCCAGTCCGGCGGCGCCGTTATTGTCCTCGGCCAGCCCCACGGCTACCCCGATGGCAAAGATCAGCGCCAGCTGGCTGAAGATGGCATTACCGGCATTGGCAATGAAGGCGATATCCAGCAGGTCCGGCTGGCCAAGGCGCAGCAGCAGACCCGCGACCGGCAGAACGGCGATGGGCAGCATCAGTGAGCGGCCCAGCAGTTGAAGTCCGCCCATGATGCGGGAACCAGGTGTGGTGCTCATTCGAGGCCCTCCCGGGAAGATGTTGTTTTTGTCGTTGCCAGATGCGCTGAAACGGTCTGTCGGACCGCCTCGGCGCTGTCCATGGTCAGCAGGTCAGGCAGCAGGGCTGCAAGACCGGAAACGTTCAGTTGCCGCAGGCCATCCTTGATGGTGCCGATACGCGCAGGTTCGACCGACAGCTCGTCGATGCCAAGCGCTACCAGCACCGCCGCGGCCAGCGGGTCACTGGCGGATGCGCCGCAGACCCCCACCGGGCAGTGGCCATGGGCTCCTTCAATACACAGCTTGATCAATCGAAGTACCGCCGGGTGCAGTACATCCATACGCGCTGCCAGAGCGGGAGACTCCCTGTCCATTGCCAGGGTGTACTGAGCAAGATCGTTCGTACCGATTGACAGAAAGTCCGCGGCTCGGGCCAGACCCGGGCTCAGTGCGGCAGAGGGCACTTCGATCATGGCGCCCAGCTCCGGCAGTGCATCAATCTCCAGTGCTCCTGCCCGTTCAGCCAGCCGTGTCTTGATCGTCATGAATTCGGCCACATCGCTGATCATCGGCACCATGATACGCAGGGTCGGTGGACCGTGTGGCGGTCGGGTGTCTCGTGCGGCCAGCAGCAGGGCGTCAAGCTGCTGATCGAGCAGTTCGGGCTCATGCGCCCATAGCCGTACCCCACGGATGCCCAGCGCCGGGTTGGGAGTCTCGGGCAGCGTCAGGTAGGGCAACTGTTTGTCTGCTCCGATATCCAGAGTACGAATGATGACCGGAGCACCTTCCATTGCCTGCACCACCGTGGTGTAGACCGTCTGCTGCTCCGGGGCGCTCGGTGCTGCATCGCGCTCCAGAAACAGCAGCTCGCTGCGAAACAGGCCAATGCCGTCGGCGCCATGGGCGGCCGCCAGCGCCGCTTCTTCGGCAGAGCCGATATTGGCTGCCACCTGAACGGTGTGACCATCTCGGGTGGTGGCGGGCTGGTGGGCATGCCGAGCGATGCGTTCCCGCGCATCCTGTTGTGCGCTCAGTTGCCGCTCCAGCGCTTCCAGGCGTTCCGGTGTCGGGGTGCTTTCAAGTATTCCTGCCTCCGCATCGAGACAGGCGCGCTCCCCCCTGGCCTGCAACAGCGCTTCTCCACAGGCCACGATGCAGGGCAGCCCCCTGGCCCGCGCCATGATGGCCACATGCGAGGTTGTCCCGCCGGCGGCCAGACACAGCCCGCCAAGACTCTGGGCGATGGCGGCAAAGGCTGATGGCGTCATGTCGTGACTGATTAAAATAGCCCCTGGTGGCAGCGGGGCCTGAGAAGGGGCCGAGGTGGCAAAATGCTGCATGACCTGCTGCTGCAGGTCGCGAAGATCGTTCACGCGGGCGGCCAGCAACGGGTTGAGGCTCGCGGCCAGCGTGGCGGCCTCGGCATCAAGTGCGCGGCGCCACGCCTCGCCGCCGCCAAAGCCATCGTCAATATGCCTGTGGGCAGCTGCGAGCAGTGTCGGGTCGTCAAGCCATGCACGGTGCGCCTCAAAGACATCGGCTTCTTCCTGGCGTCCGGCCTGACTGGCCGTGGTCATGGCTCGGGCCAGTGAATCCCGGGCCTGACGAATGGCCTTGTCCAGTGCCGCACGTTCCCTGTCCGGCGTGTCGCCCCGCTCGGGAACATTCGGCAGGGCAGGGCTCAGGGTGACCAGCGGGCCGATGATGAGCCCCGGGCTGGCGGGCAGGCCGGTGTACTGTCCGGCGGCTGTCGTATCGGCTGACACTGCGTGGTCTGCTTCGGCCGGTGCTTCCGGCCCGAGGGTAGTATCAGGCTGGCCCAGGAGATGGACGGCGGCGTCCAGTGCCGTACTGGCCTGATAGCCTGCTGCGGTCAATGTGACATCCGTGCCGCACAGGATTCCCATGTTCAACAGACCGCTCAGGCTGGCGCTGTCGATCGGTGGATGATCATCGGTGGCCAGTGTCAGTGTGACCTGGTGCTGACTGGCAATGCGCCGTAGTCGCGCGGCGGGGCGAGCATGCAGGCCATGTTCCAGCGCGACGGTGACGGTGCGGGTGCTGGTCTGCCCCGGCGTGGAGGAGGGCGCGGCCCCCGGCGGCGCCTCTTCACTCAGTGCCAGCCGAAACAGCGGCTCGCCCTGTCGAACGATATCGCCAGGGGCGGGTAGCAGCTCAAGGGCCCAACCCACCGGGGCGGTCAGAATCATGGGGGTGATCAATGCTCGTGCATGGCGCGCCAGATAGTCGACGTCAAACCGGCAGAGCTGTGAACTTCGTCATCGTGACTGATCAGTAGCTCGATGCCTTCGCCGTTCAACTCGACCGTATCTAGCCCCAGATGTAATAGCCATTCACAGTCCTGTTCATCGCGCAGGGTAATCGCGTGGCGCGTGCGGGCACATTGAATGATGCGGCCATGGCAGGGCGCATGAAGCGTATCGCCCAGCGGGTCGAGCGCCACGCCGGGGCCGAGGGTGCCTTCGGCAAAGACCGGATCAGGCACTTCCTGCAGCGGGATCACCACGCCATCAATAGGCGCGACAAGTTCAAAAAAGGCAGGCATGGACATGTCCTCGTTATTGTTGTTGGTTCTACGGTTTCAGCGAGTACGGGTCACCTTGCGAAGGTGTCTGGGCTGGTCCGGATTGCTTCCTCGGGCTTCGGCCAGTGCAGCGGCCATGCTGTAGAAGCTTTGAATGATCGACAGTGGCTGCAGATCCTCGTGGCCCGCATCCGCCACCGGCAGGTGACTGGTGCCGCCATGATCGTCGGCGGCCAGCATGACCCGGGCCCCCATGCTCTCAAGGTCGTCGGCCAGTGCCAGCAGCCCCGTCTGTTCCGGCCCTTGAGGGGCAAAAATCATCACCGGGTAACCGGGCTCAATCAGCGCCATGGGGCCGTGGCGGACTTCGGCGCCACTGAAGGCTTCTGCCTGAATACCGCAGGTTTCCTTGAACTTCAGCGCTGCTTCCTGTGCAACAGCCAGGCCGCTGCCCCGGCCAATTACCAGCAGGCGGTCGGCCTGTTTCAGGGTGTCGATGGCCGGCTGCCAGTTCAGGGCTGCGGCCTCTTCCAGGCGAGCCGGAAGGGCTTCCAGTGCGTCAAGCAATGCGGCATTTTCGGCCCAGGCGCCGACCAGGTGCGCTCCGGCGGCCAGCGTTGCCAGATAACTCTTGGTTGCCGCCACGCTTTCCTCCCTGCCGGCATGCAGGGGCAGGGTCTGGTCGCTGGCAGCGGCCAGCGGCGTGTTCTCGGCATTGATCAGAGCGAGTGTGCGGGCGCCACCCAGCGCCAGAGCGCGCTGGGTGGTGATCAGGTCCGGGCTTTCACCCGATTGTGAAAAGGCAATCGCCAGTTGATCCGTTACACGCCATGGGGCAGCGCGCTCGGTACTGAGGGATGGCGGCAGGGAGGCCACGGGACAGCCCAGATGTTTCATCGCCAGATAGCCGAAAAAGGCTGCCGCGTGATCAGAGCTGCCACGCGCCACCGTCAGAATGCTTCTGGGTGGGGCGGCGAGCAGCGCCTTTGCCAGGGCCGCGACACGGGCCTGGTTCTGATGCCACTGGGTACGGAGAACACTCGGTGCACTCAGGGCTTCATTCAGCATCAGGGACATGGGGCCTCCGGAATGATCAATTTATAAGCATGACCTTACAGAGGTCCGGCCTGGTAGTCACTCGAGATGGCCATGGTTGATAAATGGCGTCTGTGTGGTGCGCCCGGCTCATCGGGGGAATCAGCCAGCGTACAGGCCTTGAACACGTCGTTAACGGTGTCGAGCTCTTCCTGCTTCATCCACGGCAACAGGTGCCAGTGGGTCGCGCTCACTCCAGGCAATCCGTTTTATTATCATCATGTCCACGAGGCTTGCTTTAGGGGCCTGACGCAATCTGCGGCGTTGCATGAGGGTTGCTCTTATGTCGTCAGGCACGTAAAGCGCTGGGATATGGGACTGCAAGTAGTGGGTGTATTCGCGTGCAGCGACCTCGCCGCCCCATACACCGTCCAGGCTTTCGACCTCTCCGGTCCCCCCCCCCCCGCCAATCTGGTGTCTCATCCAGGAACTGGCGGAACAGCAGCTTCGGAGCCAGCTTCGCGGCGTACCCTTGCACCCGGCGTTCGATAAGCCCCGTTCGATAGCTTGTCGGGCGCCTGTTCGTGTCAGCACGTTGGTGGGCAGTGCCAAAGCCTGTTTCTCGGCATCCGTTTCGGTGACCTTGAGTGCGTTGGCCTTGCTAGCATCATGATCACAATGGGCTGGTGCGCTCGGTAATGGATTCCCCCTGCCGCGTAATAAACATTGCTTCGAACTCCTCTGCCGGCAAGGGCTTGCCGAACAGGTATCCCTGAACCTCCGGGCAATGATGTTCTCGCAGAAAGTTGAACTGTGATTGCTCTTCAACACCTTCAGCAATGATATCGAGCCCGAAGCTCGTGCCGAGGTCGAGCATCGCCTTCACGACGGCGACGTCGGAGTTGCTGTGGGGAAGCCCCTCAACAAAGCTCTTGTCGATCTTGATCCGCGTTACCGGGTACTCCTTGAGGATGCTCAGGGAGGCATACCCCGTCCCATAATCATCCAGGGCCAGCTGGACGCCCAAAGCCTTCAGTTTCTTGAGTACGTCAAGCTTGGCACTGTCGTTTTTCAGGATAATGGTTTCGACCAGCTCAAGTTCCAACGCTTCGGCAGGCAGTTTGAACGTATCCAGCGCTGAACGTATCACCGAAATAATGCGGGGCGTGGCCAGTTGCACATCAAACAGATTGATGCCGATACGAAGCTCGGGATGTATGGTTCGCCACCGAGCGGCCTGCTGGCATGCCGTATGGATGATCCAGTCGCCGACACTTTCTGCACAGGGCTTGCGACCCAGTATCTCGATGAAGGACGCGGGCGTGAGTAGACCGCGCCTGGGGTGGCGCCACCGAATTAATGCTTCTACCCCGCACAGTCGTTTACTTTTCGTGGAGACTTGCGGCTGATAATAAAGCTCGAACTGGCTTTCTTCATATGCGCGGCGCAATTCTGCTGCAAATGCCTTTTGCTGCTGGATCGACTCATGCATGCCGGATTCGTACAGCATGACGTCACCCTTGCCCGACCGCTTGACCTGATAAAGTGCCAGATCTGCTGCGGCAATCAGTTTGCTTGAGTCCTGACCATGATCCGGGCCGACGGCGATGCCAATGCTGACACCAATATGACATCGGTGGCGGGATACGTCATAGGGGGGCGAGAGCGCCTCATTCACATGCCGAGCCAGTTGCTGCGCTTTTTGCGCGTCCCGATCATTAATGACAACGATGAATTCGTCGCCGCCAAGGCGCGCGATACAATCTGCTTTCGGGCATGCGCTTCGAAGCCGGGTGGCAACCTGAAGCAGTAATTCATCACCGATTGCATGGCCGAACGTGTCGTTGACTTCCTTGAAGCCATCCAGATCCATGATCATGGCGATAACGCCGCTGCTGTTTTGAAGCAGATCATCCAGCTGAGCGGTGCAACTACTTCGATTGGCCAGTCCGGTCAAGGAGTCATGTGTTGCCATGTAGGTGAGCTGCTGTTCGCGCTCCTTGCGCTCCGTAATGTCCCGAATGATCACCACAATGCTTTTTCGATGGCTGTCCTTTGACGCCGATAGGGTCAGCTCTGCGGGGAAGGTGCTGCCATCTTCTCTCACGCAGGACGTCTCAAGGGAAAAGGAGCGGTAACTGCCCGGACCGCTCACGGCTCGGATCAATATGGTCTGGAAATCGGTCAGTGCATCGTCATGTATCAGGTACGAGGCATGTTCACCGGCCAACCCGCCGAACATGGCCTGGGCGCCTTCGTTCAAATAGGTGATGCATCCACTGGTATCCAGAAACAGAATGGCATTGGGCAGGCTTCGAGCGATGTTATCGAGTTGCTGCTGGCTCATGCGCTTCATGTTTTCCAGTCGGCGCTTCTCCATGCGATCCATGACCATGACGGCCAGGTCGCGCATGTTCTTTCGATCATTATCGCTGAGCTGCCTCCCGGGAAGCTGATCGGCAATGCAGAGGGTACCTATCGTGACCCCTTCTGGTGAGGTCAGCGGTACGCCGGCATAGAACCGAATATGAGGCGGGCCTGTCACCAGTGGGCTGTGCTTGAAACGCTCATCTTCAATAACATCAGGCGCGGTCAGGACATCGTTTTGCATGATGGTGTGCGCGCAAAAGGAGTCTTCTCGATCAACGCTGCAGATATCGAGGCCCGTTTGAGCCTTGAAGTGAAACCGATCATGATCGACCAGCGTAACCAGCGCGATAGGAACGTCGAACATGCGAGCCGCCATATTGACCAACCTATGGAAAAAGGTCTCCGGCTCGATACCGATCAGGTCATACTGCTGTAGTACGTCCAGTCGGCGATTTTCGTCATCGGGTATCGGGAAGGTCATGTCTGGTACAGGTTCCAGTGAGTCGTTATCGAATGCGCCGCAGCAAATCGTATTGCCTAAGCAAAAAGTGTAGCTGGCACTTATGATCTATCGGCACCCCTGCTTATGGTCTTGTATGGTTGATCGGGTCTTTTTTCAAAAACAGGGACATGTTTACGTGGTACCACGTTTCTCACAGCGTATTCGCGTGCCGTATCCGTGTTCTCCAAATGAGTCCTCGACTTCGGTCACCAGCCATTCTTCCCCATCGATCTCCGGTTTCCAGCCGCTGAGCATCACTGGCGTTTCAGGCATGAGATCAGCGCGCCTTTGAGCCAGTGTCAGCTCGAACGTGGCGGTGCCCCGCCTCTGTCTTGGCGGCCTCGAGGGCGTCAGCCTCGGAGGCGTAGGTGGCGCGCAGATCCTTGAATTTTTCCCCTCTCATCGGCAATGGCTATTTGCCGTTTGCTGCCGGCGATATCGTTCCATAATTCCCGCACGCCGGTAAAATTGTCACGATCGGTCTGGCTGTAACGGTGCTGTTCGCCATCGCGGCGGGTGAGGGTGACGCCGGGCAGAGCAATACTGCTGGCCGTGAGTTCCTCACCGCAGTCAATCATGCTGAATGAAAACGCCACGTTGTTCCGCCGCCGCTACCTCAATGGCAGTCATGCGGGCTTTGTGATGTACGTCTCGGACGCCGCGCAAAACCAGGAGGACATCGACGCCATGCGGGAGGCGTTCAAGACCGCCAAGGGCGTCGGCAACTTCCGCAGTCTGTTTCTGCATTCCCCGAACGGCAAGAAAGACGGCGTTCAAATCACTCTGATCATGAGGTCGCGGCGAAAGACGAGTTCGCCGGCAAGTAACATTACCCGCGTGTTCGTGGCCAATGAGCTGGACCCGTTGCAGTCGGTATTTCTGGAGATCAACGACAACATTGGGGGGAAGTGGTCAGGCTCAGGCCGTATGAGTTGGGCGGGAATCAGCAGCAGGCCAACTCTTGATCGTGATTAGGTTTCTATCTTTGTTCAACGATAGACTGCTCACCAGCATGAAAAATAAGGCGATTGCCAATAACGCATCCAGAACCTGCAGGGAAAGATATGACGGCCGTCTTGGGAGTGATTTTTTTAGTCGTTGGCATAAGTTCTACGATTCAATCTTTTCGCGTTCAAAATACACTAAACGAAATTATCAAATCAGGCCGTGACAAAAACGATTTGGGTAAACACCTACGGCGATGCCGGATAATAGGTATTGTCTGTTTAATACTGGCAGTATTTCTACTGTTCTTTGCATGGATTGAAATCTATAAGCAATAGCTACCAGATCCTTGCATATCCTATGAGATTTCCAGGCCGCCTATATAGGCGGTTTTATTGCATGCACCCCTGCAGGTGGTTTGAGATAATGGCAGTACTGGGGCGGCGTAAGGGGTTTGGCAGGTTGGATTCCCTTGTGATTCCTTGCGTTTTAGAAGGAGCGGTGCGGGTCCTGGTTGCGTGACCAATACGCCTGCATAAAAGAAGGGGCAAGGAAGTTCTATGGAACTATTTGAAACCTGGAAGTTGTCCATAAAAAAACCGCCACCCGGTATGATCCGTAAGTAGCGGTTTTTCAATATTCTGTGGTCGGAATAGCAGGATTCGAACCTACGACCTCTGCCTCCCGAAGGCAGCGCTCTACCAAGCTGAGCTATATTCCGATTCGGCTGCAAGGTGATTCTGTTCGTCAGCCGCTGCGCATTTTACGCCTTGAAATAAAAAATGCAACCCCTTGTCATGAGGTGCGTTCTACCGCCTGGTGGGCCAGCAGGGCAAGGCTGTCCCGGTAGGGCGAGGGTGACAGGTGCTCGAGTTCTTCCAGGGCCAGGGCAACACATTTGTTGGCCTGCTCGCGGGTATAGTCCAGTGCGCCGCAGCGTTGAACAATCCCGACCACTTCATCCAGATGGGTCAGGCCACCTTCCCGGATGGCATCACGTACCAGCTGGGCATCCGCTTCGGGAGCTACCCTCATGGCATGGATCAGCGGCAGGGTGGGCTTGCCTTCGGCCAGATCATCCCCGACGTTCTTGCCCATGGCGTCAGCGCTGCCTTCGTAATCCAGCAGGTCATCGATCAGCTGGAAAGCCATGCCAAGGTGACGACCGTATAGTTTCAGGGCTTCTGCCTGTCGGGCGGTGGCCCCCGCCAGCACGGCACCGGTGTGGGAGGCCGCTTCAAACAGCATGGCGGTCTTGCCCTGAATGGTGTCGTAGTAGGCCTGCTCGTCGATATCGGCGTTACCGATATTGGTCAGCTGCAGGACTTCGCCTTCAGCAATGGTCGACGTGGCAGCAGAAAGAATTGCCATGATCTCCATTGATCCCACGTCCACCATCATCTGGAAGGAGCGGGAATAGAGAAAGTCACCCACCAGCACCGACGGTGCATTACCCCAGGTATCGTTGGCAGTGGCCTTGCCTCGGCGGAGACTTGACTCATCGACCACGTCATCATGCAGAAGAGTGGAGGTGTGCATGAATTCAATCAGGGCGGCGAGCAGAATGTGGCGGTCACCGTCGTAATTCAGGGCGCGGGCGGCCAGTAATACAAGCAGCGGCCGCAGGCGCTTTCCACCGCTTTCAACAATGTAGTGCCCGATGGTTTGAACAAGAGGAACGCGGGAGGCGAGCTGTTGCTGGATGCTGCGATCTACGGCGGCGAAGTCCTCGGCCACCGGGGCATGGGTCGGCAAAGCGTTTGGCTGCATGACTCGGCTTGTCATCAAGGGTGGGGCCGCTAACGGGCCATAGGTTGCCGGTATGCTAGGCATGGACCCCCCCGGCGTCAAGGCAAAGGCCTCTCCGGGCAGATAACTCAGCTTTTCTGTTGTGTCAAGGTGCTTGTCGAGTGTATAATCCGCGCCCGACTCATCACTGCTCCCTGTTAGATGGCTGCCGGAAGGGGCGCCACTTGACGCAGGTCGATGAAAGAAGCGATTCCCGGATGAGTGTAAAGGAGAGTGACATGTACGCGATTATCAAAAGCGGCGGCAAGCAGTACCGTGTAAAGGAAGGCCAGCGCATCAAGCTCGAGAAGCTTGAAGTGGCAACCGGTGACAGCCTTGAGTTCGATCAGGTGCTGATGATCGGCGGCGATGACGTTCAGATCGGTGCGCCGCTGCTTGAAGGCGCCAAGGTCAGCGCTGAAGTGGTTTCCCACGGTCGTGGTGACAAGGTCACCATCATCAAGTTCCGTCGCCGGAAGCACCACATGAAGCGTCAGGGCCACCGCCAGTGGTATACTGAAGTCAAGATTACCGGCATCTCTGCGTAAGCAGGGTTGTTCAACCTTTTATAGGAGGCTGTTCTCATGGCACATAAGAAGGCGGCGGGTAGTACTCGCAACGGTCGCGATTCCGAGTCCAAACGTCTGGGTGTGAAACTGTTCGGTGGCCAGGCAGCAACTGCCGGCAGCATCATCGTTCGTCAGCGTGGTACACGCTTTCATGCCGGCACTGGTGTAGGTATCGGCAAGGATCATACCCTGTTTGCTCTTTCTGACGGTCACGTCAAGTTTGAGACCAAGGGACCGAAAAACCGCAAGTTCGTCAGCATTGAATCTGCCTGATTTCGTTGATGACGCTTGTTGAAGAAGCCCCGCTCAGGCGGGGCTTTTTTGTAGTATGGCGAAAAACACGCCGGGAGTAATGACATGCAGTTTGTCGATGAGGCCTCGATCACGGTAGAGGCGGGCAAGGGGGGCAATGGCTGCCTGAGTTTCCGCCGGGAAAAGTACGTGCCCAAGGGTGGGCCCGACGGTGGTGACGGAGGCCATGGCGGCAGTGTCATCCTGGTGGGTGATGAGTCGCTCAATACGCTGATCGATTTCAAGTTCCAGCGCTTTTACAAGGCCGAAAATGGTCAGCCGGGCCAGGGCCGCCAGATGAGTGGCCGTCAGGGGGGCGATCTGGAGGTCAAGGTGCCGATCGGTACCACGATCATTGATGTTGAAACGCTGGAAATCATCGGTGATATCACCGAGGAAGGTCAGCAGCTCAAGGTGGCTCAGGGTGGGCGCCGTGGGCTGGGGAACATGCACTTCAAGTCGTCAACCAACCGGGCGCCTCGACGCACCGTGCCGGGCACCGAAGGGGATCGTCGCGAGCTGCGGCTCGAGCTCAAGCTGATGGCGGATGTAGGGCTGCTGGGCATGCCGAATGCGGGCAAGTCCACCCTGATTCGCTCGGTGTCGGCGGCACGTCCCAAGGTGGCGGATTACCCGTTTACTACCCTGGTGCCGAACCTGGGTGTAGTAAAGCTGGGTGCCCATGAGCACTTTGTCATGGCCGATGTGCCCGGGTTGATCGAGGGGGCCTCCGAGGGTGCCGGCCTGGGGCTTCGGTTCCTCAAGCACCTGACGCGGACACGCCTGCTGCTTCATGTGGTCGATGTGGCACCTTACGATGAATCCGACCCGGTCGATATCATTGATATCATCGCCGGTGAGCTGCAGTTGTTCTCTCCGGCACTGGCTGAGCGACCGCGCTGGCTGGTGCTCAACAAGTGCGAGATGCTGCCCCCGGATGAGCGTCGTGCAATCATTGATGATGTGCTGGCCCGGCTGGAATGGGATGGCCCGGTCTTTGAGGTTTCTGCCATCAGTGGCGAAGGGACCGATGCACTGGTTCAGTCCGTGCATCGCTGGCTGGTCGAACAGCGCCAGCTGGAATCCGAGAGCAAGGAAGCCTTCGAGCTCGAGCAGAACATGCGTCGCCGCATGGAGGCCGAGGAAGTCGCTCGTGCAGAGGAGCGTATGACGCGCAGTAAAAACCGCCGCGCGGCGGAAAAGGCTGCGGATGATGACGACGACTTTGACGACAACGATTACGATGTCGACGTGGAATACGTGCCCTGACGTGGAGAGCCGGTAATGAGTGAGGCGGGTTCGGAACGCGATGCGCTGACACGCGTTCAGCATGTGGTGGTCAAGATCGGTAGCGCGCTTCTGACCAATAATGGTCAGGGACTGGACGAGGCATCCATTGGCCAGTGGGTGGATCAGATGGCCATGCTGCGTTACCGCGGCGTCAAGGTGACGCTGGTTTCCTCTGGAGCGGTTGCAGCGGGCATTGCTCGCCTTGGCCTTCCGGGGCGCCCAAGTTCGCTTGGTGCGCTGCAGGCGGCGGCTGCCATCGGCCAGACCCGGCTGGTGGAGTGCTATGAAGTGCACTTCGAGCGCCATGACTGCCAGACTGCCCAGATTCTGCTGACCCATGCCGACCTGTCCAATCGCCGTCGCTATCTGAATGCGCGTTCGGCGATTACGGCGCTGCACGAGTTTGATGTGGTGCCCATCATCAATGAAAACGACACGGTGGTTACCGACGAGATCCGGTTTGGTGATAACGATACGCTGGCCGCACTGGTGACTAACCTGCTCGAAGCCGATGCGCTCGTTATCCTGACCGATCAGGAGGGCGTCTTTGATGCCGATCCTCGCATCGAGCCGCACGCGACCCTGATTACGGAAGGCGAGGCGGATGATCCGGCCATTGCCGCCGTGGCTGGTGGTAGTGGTGTGCTGGGGCGCGGAGGCATGGCAACCAAGATTCGGGCAGCCAGGCTGGCTGCCCGTTCCGGTGCCCAGACCGTGATCGCCAGTGGCCATCAGCCGGATGTGCTGACACGTCTGTTGAAGGGAGAGGTGCTGGGCACGCTGCTTAAACCGCATTTTGCCCCGATCGCGGCGCGCAAGCGCTGGCTGGCCGGTCAACTCAAGAGCCAGGGAACACTGGTGATTGATGATGGCGCCGTCGCTGTTCTGAGCGACAAGGGGTCAAGCCTGCTGCCGGTCGGCGTAAGTGACGTTCAGGGGCAGTTTCGGCGAGGTGATCTGGTGGTTTGTGTTGACCAGGCTGGCAGGCGCATCGCAAAGGGGCTGGTCAACTATGATGCCGATGATGCCCGCCGTATCATTGGTTTGTCTTCAGCCCGGGTCGAGTCCGTACTGGGCATTGTAGAAGCCAATGAGATGATTCACCGCAATAACCTGGTGCTGCTGGATGGTGCCGGGCAGTAAGGGGTGGTTTGAGGGCATGCAATGGCTGTCTGCGGGCTTTCATTGTGACGATGCGAGTGCTAAGCTTGTCCATCCTCTCAGACACAGCCCGTTGATCATTTATTGACCAATGGCAGGAAGTCGCCACTGCAGACGCAGTCAGGTGGCTTTTATTTCGAACACCGACTGTCGCGTCGAGCACCGACTGTCGAGATCTCCAAGGAGTAGACGGTGGCTAACACCAAGCAAGCACGTAAACGCGCACGCCAGGCTGAACAGCGCCGGCAGCACAATGCCAGCCAGCGTTCCATGGTTCGTACCCATGTGAAACGCGTCATCAAGGCGATCCAGGCCGGCGATCACGCTCAGGCGATGACCGAATTCAATCAGGCACAGCCGGTCATCGACCGCATTGCCGACAAGGATTCGTTCTCCAAGAAGAAGGCTGCTCGTATCAAGAGCCGTCTGAACAAGCGGATCAAGGCACTGGCTGCTTAAGCCGGAGCTGCGCGCGATCAGAAAAACCGGCTCAGGCCGGTTTTTTTGTGTCCGACAGGTGCGTTCAGGGAAACCTTCAAGGCCGTTCTTATCAAAGCAAGGGTGTTTGGGCAGAGGCGAGCAGGATGAGCAAATCGGCAGGGTTGCTGAGATCGGGCATGGTTGTCGGCAGTATGACCATGTTATCGCGGGTGCTGGGTCTGGTAAGGGATGTCACCATTGCGGCGCTGTTCGGGGCCGGAGGGGGTGCTGATGCCTTTTTCATTGCGTTTCGAATTCCCAATTTCCTGCGACGGCTGTTTGCCGAGGGAGCCTTCAATCAGGCGTTTGTGCCGGTGCTTTCCGAGTACGCTACCACGCGTAGCCGAGAGGAAACGCGGTCGTTGTTGAACGCTACTGCCGGTAGCCTTGGGCTTGTGCTGCTGGCCATTACCGTGGTTGCCATTGTGGCAGCGCCCTGGCTGGTCTGGGTGTTTGCACCGGGCTTCAAGGACGACGGTCATGGCAAGCTGGCGATGACTGCAGATATGCTGCGGCTGACCTTTCCCTATCTGATGTTGATTTCACTGACGGCCTTTTCCGGCAGCATACTCAACAGCTGGAATCGGTTTGCCGTGCCTGCCTTTACGCCGGTATTGCTGAACATCAGCATGATCGGAGCTGCGTTCCTGCTGTCTCCGCATCTGTCAGTGCCCATCATGGCGCTGGCCTGGGGCGTATTGATTGCAGGCATCGCGCAGTTGATGTTCCAGGTTCCTTTTCTACTGCGGCTCGGGCTGCTGCCCGTGCCCAAACCCGATTTTCGCCATCCCGGGGTGCGTCGTGTGCTGCGCCTGATGGGGCCGGCGTTGTTCGGGGTGTCGGTCTCGCAGATCAATCTGCTGCTCGATACCGTTCTGGCGTCACTGCTGGCGGCGGGTAGCGTGTCCTGGCTTTATTATTCGGACCGCCTGGTTGAGCTGCCTCTGGGGGTCTTTGGCATTGCCATTGCCACGGTAATTCTTCCGGCCCTGTCGCGTCAGCATGCCTCCCGGGACCCCGAGCATTTTTCAAAAATGCTGGACTGGGGCCTGCGCGCAGTCTTGCTGATCGGTCTGCCGGCAACGCTTGCCCTTCTGCTGCTGGCTGAGCCGTTGCTGATTGCCTTGTTTCATTATGGGGCGATGACGGACCACGATGTGGTGATGGCTGCACGCAGTCTGCGTGCCTATTCACTGGGGCTGCTGGCCTTCATGTTGATCAAGGTGCTGGCGCCAGGCTTTTATGCGCGCCAGGACACCAAGACGCCGGTGAAAATCGGGGTGGTCGCGATGATTGCCAACATGGTGTTCAATCTGGCGCTCATCATGCCGCTGGCCCATGCCGGATTGGCACTGGCCACGGCCATGTCCGCCTATCTGAACGCCTTTTTACTTGGGCGGGGCCTTACTCGACGCGGCGTGCTGAATTTTCAGCCAGGCTGGGGGCGGTTCGCTTTGCAGCTGGCCGCCGGGTGTGCGGTCATGACAGCCGTACTGCTGTGGGCCACGCCTGACTGGGCGCAGTGGCTTGACTGGTCTGCGCCGATTCGAGTGGTGGCAATTGTCGCCCTGGTGGTGCTGGGGTGCGGAGTGTACCTGGCACTTCTGGCCCTTATGGGAGTTCGAGTGCACCATTTCCGGCTCAATGGGTAGGGGCAGGGCTGATAGGCCTGCTTCCCTTCGTTATAATCAACTGCCACGCCCAATGGAATTGCAACGCGCATGGAACTGATCAGAGGTTTGCACACGCTGGCGCCACACCACCGAGGTTGTGTGGCTACAATCGGCAACTTCGATGGTGTTCATCTCGGGCATCAGGCGATCCTTGAGCAACTGCGACAGGAGGCTCGGCGTCTCGACCTGCCGGTAACGGTCGTGATCTTCGAGCCACAGCCGCGGGAGTTCTTTGCCGGTGACCAGGCGCCTCCGCGTCTGATGCGGATGAAGGAAAAGGTTCGTCTGCTGCACCATTACGGCGCTGATCGGGTATTGTGTCTGCCATTCAATCGCCGTCTTCGCGAACTGTCTGCCCATGACTTCATTCGCCGAGTGCTGGTGGACGGTCTCGGTGTTCGTCACCTGGTGGTAGGGGATGATTTCCGCTTCGGATGTGACCGGGCCGGTGACTTTGCGTTGTTGCAACGTGAAGGTGAGGCCTGCGGGTTTCGGGTCGAGCATACGCGAACCTTCATGATGGATAATGATCGCGTTTCCAGCACCCGAATACGAACCATGCTGGCGTCGGGTAATTTCAGGCAGGCTGCGCGCCTGCTGGGGCGGCCCTATCGGTTTCGTGGTCGGGTGATCAGGGACCGCCAGCTCGGACGGACGATCGGTATTCCAACGGCCAATCTGCCGCTGCTGCCGGGGCCCATGGTATTGCGGGGTGTCTATGCCGTATTGACGCGGCTCGATGATGGTCAGGTAGTGAATGGGGTGGCCAATGTGGGCTGGCGCCCGACCGTGGGCGCCGAGCGCCCCGTGCTTGAAGTCCATCTCTTTGATGTTTCGCCGTCGCTTTATGGACGAATCATTACGGTAGTGCCCTGCGCCCGGCTGCGTGGCGAGGAAAAATTCGACAGCATTGATGCCATGATGCGCTGCATACAGCGTGATATCAGCATGGCTCGCACCTTTTTTGCAGCACAGGCCTCCCGGCCTTCGTTGGACGATGACGCGGCATGTGTGCCCGCGTCATCGGTTTCGATTTCGGACCCCGTGGCGTGCCTGCCACTGGCGTCGGCGCCTCTGGCGTATTCGTCCACAGATCAAGATGATGGCTGACTTTCTGCTATGACCGATTATAAAGATACTCTCAATCTGCCCCATACCGACTTCCCGATGCGCGGGAACCTGCCGGCGCAGGAGCCCCAGCGCATTGCGGGCTGGCAGGAGATGGGGCTGTACCAGCAGCTGCGTGAGCGTGGCCAGAACCGGCCCCGGTTCGTCCTGCATGATGGCCCTCCCTATGCCAACGGCAGCATTCACATTGGTCATGCGGTCAACAAGATCCTCAAGGATGTGATCGTCAAGTCGAAGACCATCGATGGCTATGATGCGCCCTATGTGCCGGGCTGGGATTGCCATGGTCTGCCGATCGAGCACAAGGTGGAAACCGATATCGGTCGGGCCGGAGTCAAGGTCGGCTATCGTGAGTTTCGTCAGGCCTGCCGTGACTACGCCGCGCGTCAGGTGGAAGGGCAGAAGGAAGACTTTATTCGGCTGGGCGTGGTGGGTGACTGGGATAATCCCTACCTCACCATGAACAAGCAGACCGAGGCAAACATCGTGCGTGCGCTGGGCCGCATTTCCGACAACGGTCACCTGATCAAGGGCTATAAGCCGGTGTACTGGAGCGTAGTCGGTCAGAGCGCGCTGGCAGAAGCTGAAATCGAGTATCAGGACAAGACCTCCACGGCGCTGGATGTTCGTTTCCGCCTCGTGGATCAGGCCGCTGCGCTGGCAGCCTTTGGCGATGTCGAGGGTGAAGGCCAGGTGTCGATCGTCATCTGGACCACCACCCCCTGGACGCTGCCGTCCAACCAGGCTGTCGCTCTGGCAGCTGCTCTTGAATATGCACTGGTCAGTCTTGATCTCGGCAAGGGCATTGAGCGTGTAGTGGTTGCCGCCGATATGGTCGAGAGTGTCATGCAGCGCTGGGGTATCGAGGATTATCAGGTGCTGGGCCACGCCAATGGGCGAGCCCTGGAAAACATGATGCTTGATCACCCGCTTTACGACCGGCAGGTGCCGGTCATCATGGGCGATCATGTCACTACGGATGCAGGTACCGGGGCGGTACATACTGCGCCCGATCACGGTATGGAAGATTTCGTGGCCGGCCGTGATTACGGTATCGGTACCCTGAATCTGGTACAGGCCGATGGTACGTATGCACAGGCCGCCGGCGAGTTCGCCGGCGTTCATGTCTACAAGGCCGATGAACCGGTCTGTGAGGCATTGACCCGTAAAGGGACACTGGTCAAGCGTGAATCGTTTGAACACAGTTATCCGCATTGCTGGCGCACCAAGACGCCGCTGATTTTCCGGGCCACGCCGCAGTGGTTCATCTCGATGGAAAAGGAAGGACTGCTCGACAAGGCCTTTGCTGCGGTCAAGGGCGTGGACTGGACGCCGTCCTGGGGGCAGAGCCGTATGGAAGGCATGCTGTCTTCCAGCCCGGACTGGTGCGTATCACGTCAACGGACCTGGGGCGTGCCAATCACCCTGTTCATTCACAAGGATACTGGTGAACTTCATCCGAACATGTCCGCGCTGATCGAAACGGTAGCCCAGCGTATCGAGCAGGATGGCATGGATATCTGGTTTGAACTGGATGCGGCCGAACTGATCGGTGCTGACGCAGCTCATTACGACAAGGTGACCGACACCCTGGATGTGTGGTTCGATTCCGGTGTGACGCATTACAGCGTACTGGCTCAGCGTGATGATCTGGCCTTCCCGGCCGACCTTTACCTCGAGGGGTCGGATCAGCATCGTGGCTGGTTCCAGTCTTCACTCAAGACCTCGATCGCCATCAATGACTGCGCACCTTACAAGGCTGTTCTGACACACGGATTTACCGTCGATGCTGCCGGTCGCAAGATGTCGAAATCACTGGGTAACGTCGTGGCACCGCAACAGGTCATGAACCGTCTGGGTGCCGATATCCTGCGGTTGTGGGTCGCTTCTACCGATTACTCCGGTGAAATGACGGTGTCCGATGAAATCCTGAAGCGGACAGCCGATACCTATCGTCGTATCCGGAATACATCACGGTTCCTGCTGGCCAACCTTACGGGCTTTGATCCATCAGTGCATCAGGTTGCCTTCGAGGACATGATTGCACTGGATCGCTGGGTAGTTGATCGTGCGGCTCAGCTTCAGGAGCGCATTCAGACGGCTTATACCGAGTACCGCTTCCTGGATGTCTGCCAGCAGGTGCATACGTTCTGCTCTCGCGAGCTGGGCGGCTTTTATCTGGATGTGATCAAGGATCGTCAGTACACCAGTCAGGCAGATTCCCTCGCGCGACGTAGCTGCCAGACAGCGCTTTATCACGTGATCGAGGCCATGGTGCGCTGGGTGGCACCCATCCTGTCGTTCACGGCCGAAGAGATCAATGAGCATATTCCGGGCGACCGGGAGACCAGTGTCTTCTTCACCACCTGGTATGACGGTCTGAGCACACTGCCGGCCGACGATGCCATGGGACGTGAGTTCTGGCAGCAGGTACTGGAGGTGAAGCATGCCGTCAATCGCCAGCTGGAAGGTGCGCGCAAGGAGGGGGTCATCAAGGGCTCTCTGGACGCGCAGCTGACGCTGTATGTCGATGATCATCTTCAGGCGACGCTGAGTCGGCTGGGTGAGGAACTTCGGTTTGTCCTGATTACCTCCGAGGTCACACTTCATCCCCTGAGTGAAGGCGGTGAGGCGCAGGCATCCGAACTGGAAGGCCTTCGTGTCGTGGTGGAAGCCAGCCCATACGAGAAGTGTGCCCGCAGCTGGGAGCGTCGCCCGGACGTCGGTACTCACCCCGAGCATCCGACACTGAGCGAGCGCTCGATCCTCAATCTGCCTGATGGCCCGGGTGAGGTGCGTTACTATGCCTGATTCGACCCCGGCCGCCGACAGGGCACCGGCCATGCATCGTCCGCTGCGCTGGCTACTGCTGGCGCTGGTGGTTGTGGTGCTGGACCTGGGAACCAAGCTGCTGGTCACCCAGACCCTTGCCTATGGGCGTCCCGTTGAAGTACTGCCGGTCTTCAACCTGATGCTGCTGCATAATACCGGCGCCGCCTTCAGCTTTCTGGCTGACCATGATGGCTGGCAACGCTGGCTGTTTGCAGCCATCGCGACCGGTGCCGTAACCGGGCTTGTCATCTGGCTGAAGCGGCTGCGGCGAGGGGAGGTCATGATGGCGGCGTCCCTGGCACTGATCATGGGCGGAGCGGTAGGCAATCTCTACGACCGTGTCGTGCTGGGCTATGTGGTGGATTTCCTGTCCTTTCACTGGGACAACTGGTATTTCCCCGCCTTCAATCTGGCCGACATGGCCATTTGCCTGGGCGCTGCAGGCATGATTATTGATGCCTTGTTCGGCGCGAAGAACACACCGAAGGTATCCAGTGAGGCTCCTCATGAGTAATTACACGATTGGCGAAGGGATGCAGATGACACTGCACTTCTCGCTGGCGCTTGAAGATGGCACCGAAGTCGATACGACGCGTGGCAAGACACCGGCAACCTGCGTGTTTGGTGACGGTAACCTGCCGCCCGGGTTCGAGCGGCCGCTCAAGGGCATGAGTACCGGTGAATCAGGTCAGTTCACTGTCCTGCCGGAATACGCCTTTGGTCAGTACAACCCGCAGAATGTGCAGCGTCTCAAGCGAGAGGATTTCGATAACGAAATCGAGCTGGAGGAAGGGCTGGTGGTCTCGTTTGCCGACCCGGCAGGCGGTGGCGAGCTTCCGGGCGTGATCAAGACGCTGGACGGAGACATGATCGAGGTCGATTTCAACCACCCGCTGGCCGGCCGCACCCTGACATTTGATGTCGATGTGCTGGATGTTACGCCCGCCACCACGCATTAACGAGGACGATAAATCATGCCTCAGCCGATGAAAATCAATCTGGCCAATCCACGTGGCTTCTGTGCCGGCGTGGATCGTGCCATCGATATCGTCAACAAGGCGCTCGATGTCTTCGGGGCCCCCATCTATGTGCGTCACGAGGTGGTGCATAACCGCTTTGTGGTGGATTCACTGCGTGACCGGGGCGCTGTATTTGTCGAAGAACTCGACGAAGTTCCTGATGATGTCATCGTGATCTTCTCGGCGCACGGTGTATCCCAGGCAGTACAGGATGAAGCCGATCGGCGCGGCCTGAAGATCTTTGATGCCACCTGCCCACTGGTGACCAAGGTGCATATGGAAGTGTTGCGCTATGCGCGTCGAGGCCGTGAATGCATCCTGATCGGCCATGCCGGCCACCCTGAAGTCGTGGGCACCATGGGACGCTACGATACGAAGCATGGTGGCCGGATCTATCTGGTCGAAGATGAAGAGGATGCGCGCCAGCTCAAGGTCAACGATCCCGAGCAGCTGTCGTTTGTGACCCAGACGACCCTGTCGATGGATGATACATCGAAGGTCATCGATGCGCTTCGCGAGACCTTTCCGGCGATTCAGGGACCGCGGAAGGATGATATCTGCTACGCCACCCAGAATCGTCAGGATGCGGTACGCATCCTGGCCGAGCAAAGCGATGTGGTACTGGTGGTGGGCAGCCCGAACAGCTCCAACTCCAATCGTCTTCGCGAGCTGGCAGAGCGGATGAATACCCCGGCGTACCTGATCGACAATGCCGAACAGATCCAGCCCGAGTGGTTTGCATCGGTTGAAAGCGTGGGTGTGACTGCTGGTGCCAGTGCGCCCGAGGTACTGGTCAATGGCGTCATTGCGCGTCTGCAGGAGCTCGGGGGGGCTGCCCCGGACGAAATAGTTGGTCAGGAAGAAACCATTACGTTCTCGATGCCCCGGGAACTGCGCGAGCGGGTTATCGTCAGCGGGTGATCTGATCAGGAGGTCTCATGGCCGCCATCGGTACATTTATTCTGTTTTTTGCAGTAGGTCTGGTGGGCATGGAGGGGGTGGCCTGGTTTACCCATCGCTTCATCATGCATGGGCCGCTCTGGTGCTGGCACCGCTCCCATCATCGGGAGCGGCAGGGCATTTTTGAGCTCAATGACCTGTTTGCCGTCTGTTTTGCCGTACCTTCCATTGCCCTGATTTATCTTGGGACCACCGGACCGCTCTGGATGCTGGCGCTGGGGCTTGGCATTGCCGGTTATGGCGCGGTATATGCCATCTTTCATGATGGGCTGGTGCATCGGCGATTCAGGGTGCCCCTGAACCGGCGTGCTCCCTTCTGGCGCCACCGCATTGATGCCCATCGGTTGCATCATGCTACCAGTACACGAGATGGCGCTGTTTCCTTCGGTTTCATGGTGGTGCCCTCAGCGCAGCGCCTCAAGGCTGCCCTCAAGCGCAAGCGCGCTCGCTGACCTTTCTTTTTTCAAGGCTTCAGGCGCTTCGCCGTTAACCACGGATAGCACACACCTTCCGGGTGTATCTGATGGTTGGATGCGGAGCCGCCATGTCGCTGTTTCCCGCCGCTCAGCGCGGCTTTTCCCTGCTCGAAGTACTGGTTACCCTGGTCGTTGTCAGCATCGGCCTGATGGGTGCCGTTGCCTTGCAGGTGTCCTCATTGCGTGCCAGTGATGCAGCACTGCAGCGAACGCGGGCCACGTTGCTGGCCGAGGGCATGATCGAGCGTATTCAGGCCAATGCCACCTCGCAGGCGCTGGCGCTATATAACGTGGGAGAAAACGAGACGCCGCCGCTGGGCACTGGCCGCTGGCCGCATATTGCCTGCTCTGCTGCATGTGACAGTTCCGCCTGGGCCGGTCGTGACCTGTGGGATCTTGATCAGCAGCTACAACGTCGTATTGACGGGAGCGTCGCCGATGCCCTGCCGTTGGCCGGCAGCTGCATTGCCATTGACGGTTCTCAGGTGTCGGTCAGTGTGGTCTGGCAGGGAAGTGGCGGAGGAGATCTGGCTGTGACCTCCTGCGGCAGTGCAACGATTCCTTCCGGGCGGCGCGAAGTGCGACTGATGTCATCGGTACTGCCACAGTGAACGCTCGCAGTCAGCAGGGGGCCACCCTGATTGAGCTGATGATTACCCTGCTGGTCGGCAGCCTTCTGATGACGGGTCTGGTGACCTTCTATCTTCAATCGGCTCGGGATTTTCACTATCAGCAGGCGTTGTCTCAGGTCCAGGAAACCGGCCGGTTCACCACACATTTTCTGGCGGATCATTTAAAGCGGGCAGGCTTCTGGGGACATGCCTGGCAGGCCGAATTTGCAGGCAGCTTTACGGCCTCCGATGGGCTGCTGTCAGCCCCCGCCCGGGCTGGCTACACCTCTGGGGCCGGGCCACTGCCGGTGTGGAGTGGCGAATCCCCCTGCCTTGAGCCTGGGTGCTCGCTCCTGCCAGCAGCCTACCAGGCGACGGCCGCCTCACCCATGTCACAGGCGTTGGCGCTGCGTTACGCCGATGCCTCCAGTAGCGGTGGTGCAGACATTACCCTGGCCAGTACGGGTAATTGCCTGCAGCTCGACTTGCCGGATGAGACGCCCGGCTGTGGTGCCCTTGCCAACCAGGTGCCACGCACGCTATGGGCATACCGGGCACTTTTCTTTGCTGTTCGACAGCTCTGCGTCAATGTGGCTGGCCAACGCGTCGGATGCGGCAGTACCGGGGCACAGGCAGTGCCTGCCCTTTATATGGGGGTGCTGGGCAGTGGGGGATACCGGATGAACGAAATTGCGCCAGGTGTCGAGTTATTGCATCTGGAGTGGGGGCTGGATGATACCGGCGATGGGCTGCCCAATCGGCTGGTATCCGGCAGCAATACGGTAGCGTTGAGCCTTGATGAGTGGCGTCGAGCTGTCAGCGTACAGCTTTACGTCGTAGTGCAAAGCGAGCCCTTGAATATTCCCGACAATCACGCTTCACCGGTGCTGAGGCTCGGGCAGGTCAGCTATACCCCGCCCCGTGACAATCGAGTGCGTCGCGTATTTTCGACCTCGGTAAGCCTTGGCAATCTGCGTTATCGCCGGGGTTTCATTGAGGGGGCGCCATGACTTCAAGGCGCCAGAATACTGACCCGGTCATGAGGCAGCAGGGATTTACATTGCTGATGGCCATGGTGCTGTTGCTGGGGCTTGCGCTGCTGGGGGCGACGCTGAGTCGAGGCAGCCTGCTGTCGCTGTCATTATCACACCGGACCGAGACAGCCACGCGCGCTTTTGAAGTCGCCAGCGGTAATGCCGAGCGACTGGCTGACCTGTCGCCTGAGAGGACGGTAAATGCCCTTGATGTCCTCAACGCGCTGGAGGCGGGCGATACCACCACGCTCAATGGTTATCGGATCATGCTGGTTCGCCAGATGGTGACCTGTGCCTCGCTCAGGGAGAGCCGTCTTTTGAGTGGCCGTGACGCCGTACATCGTCGCTTGGTGGATATCACGATAACGGGGCAGGAGGACGGCCAGATGATGACCCTGCATCAGGGTGTCGTATTTTCCGGCCGTGCGGCCGAGAACACCAATTCGCTGGATTTATCCGTACAGGTCGCTGAAGGAAATGTCCGATGTGGAGACTGATCGCTGCCGTGCTGATGTTGTGCTGTGCGCTGCTGAGGCCGGCGCTGGCGGAAGATACCAGTATTTACTTGCCTGAATATGTGTCCGGCCAGCCACAGGTCATGATCGTTTTCGATAACTCCGGCAGTATGGAAACCAGAGATCAGGCTGGCAGCAGAACGAGGTTGGGCGTTGCCAAACAGGTCATCGGTCGGCTGATTCAGAATAACCCCAATGTCAATTTTGCACTGACGGTCTTCAATGCCAACGTGGCGAGTCTTTATTGCAGCCTGGACTGGTACGGGCGCTGCATTCCAGGGTCAACCTATGCGGTAGAGGACCGCAACAACGGTGGTCGAGTGATTCAGGCCTTTGGTAGTGGCAGCAAGCAGAGTATCGCCTCCCGGCAGCAGCTTCAGTCCACGCTGGCGGGCCTGCAGGCACAAACGTCCACGCCGTTGTGCGAAACAATGTATGAAGTGTATCGCTACCTCGCGGGTACCAGAGTACTTTATGGCAATCAAAGGGCATCTTCCGATATACCGAATGCCGACGGCAGTGCTCGGAGCGGAGACGGCAATTACATCTCGCCATTGCGGCAGTGTGAAAACATCTACGTTGTCTACGTGACGGATGGTTTGCCGCAATGGGATACCACCGCCAATAATGCTGTTAAGTCGCTGACCGGGTCCGCCTGCGGCTTTTATGATGCCGTTGATCCGATCAATTCAGACAGGATCAGGCGGGTGGAAAACTGCCTGCCGACCCTGACAGCCTTCATGAAAGAAAGGGATCTGTCTGACCGGCTGACAGGGGAGCAGCACGCCTATACCTTTACCATCGGATTTACCACCGAGCAGCAACTGCTGGAGGATGCAGCCCAGCCGCCGGATGTCGTTGATCAGGGGTATTTCACGGCTCAGAACGAGGACGAGCTGACAGAAGCCTTTACAACGATCGTGACGTCTATTCTGGGCCTTTCGCCGGAGCAGAAAAGTGTTTCGACGACGACCACGGCCGATGGCTTTCAGAATGGCGAATATATTTATCAGCCCTTTTTCCAGCCTCGGCCCAGTGAGCGCTGGGTGGGCAACCTCAAGAAGTACCGTTTTCAGCACAGTGCCTCCGGAGATTTCTGGGACAGGCAGAGTACTTCAAGTGCCGTGGAGTCCGGTGGGGCAGGCGGCCTGCTGCGCGCCCGATTTGCACGTGGCCAGGGGTATGTATTTGATCGCAGGCTTCGCACGGTTTATACCGACCTTTCCGGGGGCGGGAAGGGGTTGCCATTGCTGGCTGACATCAATGGCAATCGGGTGTCGCTGAGTGACGAGGCGCGCCGCGACCTGGATGGTACAACCTACGATATGGATAACGTGATCGACTGGTTGCTGGGAGCCGATATCACCGGTGAGAGGGCCACGGTAGCCAATGATAATGTCAGGCCATGGCTGATGGGGGATATCCTTCATTCGGCACCGATGGCTATAAATTATGCCTGTGCCGGTTGCTCGAATGGAATCCGCACACTGGTGTTTGCCGCGACCAACGAAGGCATGCTGCACGCCTTTGACGGTGACAGCGGTCAAGAGCTCTGGGCATTCTGGCCGTCGGCCATGGCCGATATTGCGGTATATCGCATGCTGAATCTGCCGCCCTTATACCATGACCCATCGGGCGTCGCCTTTTCCCAGGGGCAGCGCTACGGGCTGGATGGAAGCCTTGCACGTTATACCCTGCCGGATGGCCGTGGCGGCTTTAAAACCATTCTGGCCTTTGGCATGCGACGTGGCGGGTTTGGCTACTATGCGCTGGATATCACTGACCCGGAATCCCCGTCACTTGCCTGGCAGATTTCGCCTGATCGCAAGGCCGGCAAGGGGTTCGTACCGGGGCAGAGCTGGTCAACGCCTGCCCCGGCCCTGGTCCCGGGGGATCGCGGTTCGCGCAAGGTCTTTGTCATGGGCGCCGGTTATGACACTGGCAAGGATGGGGCGGGACTCGGCAGCAACGATACTCGCGGCAAGGGCGTTTTCATTGTGGAGGCCGACACCGGTACGCTGATTCGTGTGCTGACAGCGGGCAAGCTGCAGGACAGTGTGCCTTCCGATGTGCTCATGGTGGACAGTGATGGTGATGGTGCCAGCGACCGGCTGTTTTTTGGCGATACCGGTGGCAATGTCTGGATGGGCGTGCTGCAGGACAGCGATGTATCTCGCTGGGAACTGCAACAGGTGGCATCACTCGGGCGCCATGAGAATGGCAGCCCGGCCTCGGATCGTCGCTTTTTCAATCGCCCCTATCTGTGGCGTACCACCCTTGATAATCAGGCCATCGACGTGCTGGTCATCGGAAGTGGCAATCGCGCCTCGCCGCAATCGGTGATCACGGATGACCGACTTTACCTGCTGAATGTTACTCGGCTGTTGTCCGGAGAACATGCCGTAAGCGATGTCATTACGCCTTCCGAGCTGGCACTTGTATCAGTCTCGGGCGCATCGACTACGCCGCGTTCCCGTAGCGATCGGGGCTGGCAGGTCCTGTTCGAGAATCCCGGGCAAAAGATTCTTTCCCCGTCAAACGTGTTGTCTGACGTGTTGTTTTATACGAGCTATGTGCCCAGAAAAACCCTGTCCATCTGTGAACCCTCTGCAGGTGAAACCTATCTCCATGGTCTGACGCTGAGGGGGGGGAAGACCACCACGGTTGTCCGTACTTCGTCCACGCTGCTGGGCCAGTATATTCAGGAAACGCCACGGGTTATTGTGCGCGATGAGGCAAGTTATCTTGCCGGTGTCGACGCAGATAACATGGTCTCTGTCGTCAAAGACGTAACCCCTGACGGGGAAGCGGTGCCACTTGACGAGAAGGGAGGTGTTCGTACGTCCTGGGCAGTGTTCCCCGCATACTGGTATCGGGAGTAGGGCATTGAGCCTTCTTGTGTTTCGCTGACGATTGGCGCAGGTTCGCGTATTGTTGCCCGGTTCTGGTTCTTTTTTCGGTGTCCTATCAGTGAACCTAATAGTCTTTTGCGGTCTTTTGCTGGTACTGACGTGTTGTGGCTGTCTGATACTGATGCGGCATGTGCGCGGCCGAGTGCTGGATGCCAGGGAGCGTGTCGAGACGCCCTGGCGAGCTGCGCTGGCTATCAGTGGACAAAGTATCTGGTGGCTTGACCCGGGTGACTGGTCAGTGCGGGTCAACAGGGAAGCACCCCATTTCTCCTCCGACTGGGCTGAGCGAAGTATTGCCTGGGAGGAATGGCTTTCCCATGCAGAGCCGGCAGACCAGCCTCGATTGAGGCATGCCCTGCGTCAGTGTCTGGAAGGAGTGCATGATGATTTTCGCTGCGAATACCGTATAAGACAGGCCGGTGGCCGTCTTCGTTGGTGCCTCTCCAGAGGTCAGCTTGTCATGCTTCACGGGCAGCAGATGCTGTGTGGGAGCCTGGTGGACATTACGGCGGAAAAGCAGTTCGCCGATGAGCGGGACCGGCTCAACAGTGTTCTGATGGAGGAAAAGGAACGGCTGCGCGCCATTCTCACCTCCATCGAGGATGCTGTCATGGCCGTGGATAGTGAAGGGCGGGTCACGTTTTTCAATCCGGCGGCGGAGCATCTGGCCGGCCGGCTTGAAGGTGATGCTCTGGGATGTCATGCGACGTCCCTGTTCAGCCTGTCAAATGGCACCACATCTGCTGATGAGCCTGCATTGATGCGGTGCCTCAGGACCGGACAAAGCCTGACACTGGCCTCACCTGTCGAACTGGTCAATTATCGCGGCCGACGGTTTCAGGTGCGAGGCACGCTGCTGATCACGCGTTCCCCGGAGGGAGATACAACCGGTGCTGTACTGACGCTTCATGATGTGACCTATTCCATTTCTCTGCTTCAGCAACTCGATCACAGCGCTCGCTTTGATACGCTCACCTCACTGTTCAACCGGCGAAGCCTTGAGGCGCGGCTGCAGTGCATTTTGTCTCATGCAGAAGCGTCATCCGTCCTGTGTGCACTGATCGTGCTGGATATTGACCGCTTCAAGCTCATCAATGACCTGGCTGGTCATCACGCCGGTGATCGCCTGCTTAGTGATGTCGGCCAGCTCCTGCGTGACCAGGTCAGTGAAGGCAGCATGGTTGCCAGGCTGGGAAGTGATGAATTCGGCATCATTGCCCCGTTTGACAGCCTTGAGCAGGCCCGGCTGTTTACTGATGCCCTGCTTCAGAAAATACGGGCGCGTCCCTTTGAATGGGGAGGGCGAATGCATGATATCACCGCTAGTGTGGGGCTGGTGCTGTTCGGCCGGATGCCATTTGAGACCGGTGAATTGCTGGGCAAGGCTGATATTGCCTGTTTGAGTGCCCGTCATGCCGGGGGGGACCGGGTATGCGTGTTCGATCTGAACCAGCCGGAAGTGCAGCAATATGCCAGCCGGATGAACGTGGCCGTAGATATGCGTGAGGCGCTGCGACAGGAGCGTTTCATGCTGTATGGACAACAGATTGTTTCACTGGAGGGAAGCGGGGTTCGTAACGTCGAAATTCTGCTGCGCATGCGTGACCAGGATGATAACCCGGTCTCTCCGGCCGTATTTATCCCGGTGGCAGAGCAGTATGGGCTGATGCCGGCAGTAGACCGCTGGGTCATTCATCAGACCTTGATAAGGTATGGCCCCAGGCTTGCGGAAACCCATGGCCGAATCAGTATCAACGTATCCGGCGCGTCGCTGGGGGATGAAAACTTCACGGCCTTTTTATGTCATACCCTCGGCGCTTCATGTCTTCCGCCTTCCAGGCTGGTATTTGAAATTACCGAGACCGCGCTGATTGGGCATCTTGACAGTGCGCGCCAGCTGGTCGCGGCCTTGAGAAACAAGGGGTGTCTGGTAGCGCTGGATGACTTTGGCAGTGGACTCAGTTCCTTCAGCTATCTGCAGCAATTCGATGTCGATATCATCAAGATCGACGGTGCCTTCATCAGGCGGCTGGACAGCCAGCCGCTTGATCGTGCCATTGTCGAATCGATTCTGGGCGTGGCTGCCCACATCAAGGCCATTACAGTGGCCGAGTATGTTGAAAATCAGACAGTATATGACCTGCTTCAGGGGATGGGAGTGCATTATGCACAGGGGTATCATATGCATGTACCCGAGTCGCTTGATACGCTGCTGTCGGTATCAGGAAGTCGTGCACTCACGTGATGACTGCTGCGTTCTAACACGTCCCATGGCATTGATGATCAGCTGGTAGGCTTGGGCCTCCGGTGCATCGGGATGACATATCGTCAGTCGGCCGTTCAGTGCCTGTCGCCAGGGCGTGGGGTTGAAGTCGAGCCGGGAGCGAAACCCTTTCCAGCTTACAGTCAGCGAATCAGCTACTGCGTGCCGGGTAATGATGGTTCTTGTATGCGTATCAATGACCAGTGCCCATTGCCAAATGCCCTGTTTCAGACAGACTGTGCCATCACGCGATCCGCAGAGCGTCACGGGGTGCTGTTCCGAATAGCTGTATTGTTTGGCTGTCGTGATCAGTTGCTTGAGTGACTGGCTCTCGGTGAGTAGCAGGCGCTGATGATGGCCCGAGGATATCGATGAGAGCCCTGCCGATAGCAGCAGGCCGAGACAGACCAGTGAAATGATGCTGGATATCAGTGACATGCCTTTTTGGGTGTGAGCATTTATCGGGCGACAGTGCAGTGACATGAAAGACGTCCTTGCCATCAGGAGAAGTTAATTGAGTGATGTATTGATTATCGGCGGTGGGGTCTCAGGCCTTATGACGGCGTGGCATCTTGTGCAGACCGGTGCCAGTGTCTCGCTGATTGATCGTCGTCAATGCGCTCAAGAGTCGTCCTGGGCGGGGGGCGGGATTATTTCACCTCTCTATCCCTGGACCTACAGTGACCCGGTTACCGTGCTGTCGGATCAGGCCATCGCAGACTACCGCCCGCTGGTGGATACGTTGAGGGCTGACACCGGCATTGATCCCGAGTACCACACCCCTGGCATCTTTCACGTCAATGTTGATGACCCCGGCCATGCTCATGCCTGGGCCCGGCGCCACGGAAAGGAGCTTGAACAGCTTGATCAGGCTGACTTCCGTGCTCGGGTGCCTCTTGTCCGTGAGGCCCGCACGCCGCTTTACATGCCGGGCCTTGGGAGCCTTCGCACACCACGGCTGGGCAAGGCACTGAGGCAATGGGCCATGTCGTCACCGTATGTGCGGCTGCTGGAGGAGGTGACGGTCCGCCGTATACGCATCGACAACGACAGGGCTACGGGTGTCGAGACTGATAATGCCGTGCTGGACGCGCGTCAGGTGGTGGTGTGCAGTGGGGCCTGGAGTGGTGAGCTACTGGCCGATATTGGCGTGCAGTTGTCGGTTTATCCCGTAAAGGGCGAAATGCTGTTGTTCAAGGCCGCGCCCGGACGCTTGCAGCACGTGGTGCTGTCCGAAGGGTTCTATGCGATCCCGCGGCAGGATGGCCATATTCTGTTTGGCAGTACCTTCGAACATGCGGGATATGACAAGACCCCGACGGCATCAACAAGAAGCATGCTGTACAGACAGGCCCTGCACTTGATGCCGGGGCTGGCGGACTGCCCGGTCGTTCATCACTGGGCAGGGCTGAGACCGGGGTCGCCGAACAGTATCCCCTTTATTGGTGCGGTGCCCGAGGTCCGGCATCTGTGGGTCAATAGTGGCCACTTTGGCAATGGGGTAGTGCTGGCGCCGGGGGCCAGCCGGCTGCTGGTCGAGCAGATGACCGGCCAGACATGCTGTGTTGACCCTGCGCCATATCAGGTGAGGTCGGTGGCAGCAGCTCACTGATCGCGCTTTCCCTGATTTTCCTGAAAGCGCTGGCGATGATCCTGGCAGCAAAAGGCATGCCGGCCATGATGCAGTGCTTCCTCGGTGGGTACATGCAGACGGCAGTAGGCGCAGGGCACGACAAGCCGGGTGGCTGACGGGGTGGCGCGAGAAGGGTTTTTGGCTGCGGAAGACATGCGCTTGCGCTGCCAGCCGCGCCAGGCAACCCATGCCAGCCAGACAATAGCGAGCAGTACCAGAAAACGAGCCATGGATATTCCTTGGTAGGCAGGCGGTTTTGGCGAGTACAATAACCGCAGGTAATCAATCAGACAGATGCTGCATCTAGCACCGCGTTGTACCTTAGCGAGGCGCGGGGGAATTGTCATTGTTCCTTGTGCTGATGTGCCATCTTCAGGAAAAAAGACGGGTTGTTCATGGAGAAGGAAAGCGGCACCAGGGCGTCCGACGCCTCATTGGTTGTGGTCATGGCCCAGCTTGATCCGCTGGTCGGTGATATTTCGGGTAATACGGCCAGGGCCGTCGAAGCGGTTCGTGAGGCGCGTATCGAGCACCGGGCTGACATAGTGGTTTTGCCCGAGCTGTTTCTGACCGGCTACCCCCCGGAGGATCTGTTGCTGCGCGACGCGCTGCAGGGACGTATCGAAACGGCGCTGGATGAACTGGCCAGCCGGGTAGTGCGTGATGTGATGGTGGTTATCGGGTATCCGATTGTGCGTCACGGCAAGCGCTACAATGCGGCCGGGGTATTGTACAACGGCCAATGGCAGCAGGAATATTTCAAGCAGGCCCTGCCCAATTATCAGGTGTTTGACGAGCAGCGCTATTTCAGCAAGGGCACGACGCCCTGTATCTTCACCTTCCGGGGTGTTCGTCTGGCATTGCTTATCTGCGAAGACCTGTGGGACGACGCACCGATCGAGTCGCTGATAGGCCAGGACATCGACATTATTCTCTCCCCGAACGGATCCCCCTTTCATCTGGACAAATTCGACGAGCGCACCTCGATCATGGCCCGCAGGGCACGTCAGGCGAATGCCTCGATTGTCTATGTCAATCAGATTGGTGGTCAGGACGAACTGGTGTTTGATGGTGCCTCGTTTGTCATGAACCGCGAAGGGGAGTGCACCACGCGCTCTCCGGCCTGGGAAGTCGGGTTGATGCCTGCGTTGTTCGAGCGCGATGCCGCCCATCGTTTCCAGCCGCAGGCGGGTGAGCGCTATCCCTGGCCGGACGACAATGAATCCCTGTACTGCGCGCTCGTCTCGGGCGTACGTGACTATGTCAACAAAAGCGGTTTCAAGGGCGTGGTGCTGGGGCTTTCAGGTGGCATTGATTCGGCCCTGTCACTGGCCATCGCCGTGGATGCGCTTGGCCCCGACCGGGTTCATGCCGTCATGATGCCCTACCACTATACGGCGGAGATATCCCGGGAAGATGCCGCCCTGCAGGCCCGAACCCTCGGTGTCGGTTATGACGTCATGCCGATCGCTCCCATGGTTGAGGCCTTTACGTCAACGCTGGCCGAAAGCTTTGATGGTCTGGCTCAGGACACGACGGAAGAAAATCTTCAATCCCGCTGTCGCGGGGTATTGCTGATGGCCATTTCCAACAAGAAGGGGCTGATGGTTCTGACCACCGGCAACAAGAGTGAAATGGCGGTGGGCTATGCCACGCTTTATGGCGATATGGTGGGTGGGTACAACGGTCTGAAGGATGTCTACAAAAGCCGGGTCTATCAGCTTTCCCGGTGGCGTAATGCCCAGGGCGATGGTGAGGTAATTCCTGATCGGGTCATTACGCGTCCGCCATCTGCGGAGCTGGCACCGGATCAAAAGGACTCGGATTCCCTGCCTGACTACGACGTGCTTGACGCCATCCTTCACTGTTACATCGAGCAGGATGAAAGCCTGTCGACCATTGTGGCACGGGGGTATGACGCCGACGATGTGGCGCGGGTGATTCAGTTGGTGGATCGTACCGAGTACAAGCGGCGCCAGGCGCCACTAGGTGTTCGCGTGACACGACGTGGTTTCGGGCGCGACCGGCGTTATCCGATCGTCAATGGCTGGAAACCGGGCGAGTAATCAGGAAATGCCCGAAAAAAAACCTGCCGATTCGGCAGGTTTTTTTATATCACGTCAGGACTCAGGACGATGGCTTCCACACCAACGGTTTGGCATCAACGTATTCGGGGTGGAAGGTCGTGCCGCTCAGACGAGCGTTATCGGGATCATTCTTGATCAGTTCACCAAGCACTTCATTGGCGCGATCATCCATGTTCAGCCCCATGTAACCCTCCACCATGACCGCCAGGGCGTCACGGGTAGCCGGAGTCTGCGGGTAGTGGTCAATTACCCACTGGCCACGCTTGACTGCTGCCAGGTATGCCTGCTTGCGCAGGTAGAAATCGGCAGCCTGCAGCTCGTTGCGGGCCAGTACATTTCGCAGGAAGATGACGCGCTGGCGCGCATCCGGTGCGTAAATGCTGTTCGGGAAGCGGCGTGCCAGTTCACTGAAATCAACGTAGGCATCACGCGTGGCGCCAAGGTCTCGCTTGGAAATATCGATCAGGTCCAGCCCTTCAAGGCTGAATCGTCCTGCCTGCCATGCAGCCAGGCCGCGCAGGTAATAGGCATAATCCACCTGGGGATGATCCGGGTGCAGTCGAATGAATCGGCTGGCCGCCGCACGCGTCTGGTCCCAGTTCTCCACCTGATAATAGCCGTATATCAGCTCGAGCTGGGCCTGCTCGGCGTAGTCACCGAACGGGTAGCGACTGTCGAGGGCTTCCAGATAATTGACCGCGGCGGAATAACGGCCCTGGTCCAGCGCCTGCTGTGCCTGCTGGTACAGCTGCTGTTCCGGAACGTCCTGATCCTTCGGCGTTGACCCATTGCTGGCACAACCTGCCAGAAGGGCAAGCGTCAGTGTAATAACACTCAGGGAAATGGCGCGCATCATCTTCCTCATGTCGGGCATTTCTTGATGGGCGTGGTAGAATCCGCCGCAATGAACAGTCAAGCCCTCAAGGCTTTGACCGGCTACTATAAAGCATCGTTTGGCGATAAGACACCATACGGGGCATTTGCCATCGTGCAGGAGAATTCATGGCGGAAACAATAGAACAGTCCCGGACAGTCCCCGATCACATGATGGGCTGGCGGCTGGATCAGGCGGCTGCAGACCTGTTCGACGACTTTTCGCGCGAGCGGCTCAAGCAGTGGATCAAGGATGGATCCCTGACCTGTGACGGAGCCCCGTCCAAACCCAAGAACAAGCTGCTGGGCGGCGAAACACTGACCATCGATGCGCGTCTGGAAGACAGTGCGCGCTGGACGCCTCAGGCAATAGAGCTTGATATTCGCTATGAGGATGACCATGTGCTGGTCATCAACAAGCCTGCCGGCCTGGTCGTGCACCCCGCTGCCGGTAACCCGGATGGCACCCTGCTTAATGCGCTGCTGCATCACTGTCCGCCGCTGGCAGCCCTGCCGCGTGCCGGTATTGTTCATCGGCTGGACAAGCAGACGACCGGTCTGATGGTTGTTGCCAAGACACTGGTTGCGCAGACGTCGCTGGTAGAGCAGTTGCAGGAAAAAACCGTCACGCGCGAGTACGACGCCATTGCCATGGGCACCATGATCGCAGGCGGTCGTGTTGACGCGCCCATTGGTCGCCACCCCCGGGATCGCAAGCGCCAGGCCGTGGTCAGTACCGGCAAGCCGGCCGTGACTCATTATCGAGTGCAGGAACGGTTCCGAGGCCATACCCATATACGCTGTCGGCTCGAGACCGGCAGAACGCATCAGATCCGGGTTCACATGGCACATGTACACCATGCGCTGGTGGGAGACCCTGCCTACGGCGGCCGTCTCAAGATGGTGGCCGGGGCCAGCGAGGCATTGAAAGAGGCTCTGCGCCATTTTCATCGCCAGGCCCTGCATGCCCGTCGGCTGGCATTTGTGCATCCGGCCTCCGGCGAGGCCGTGACGGTCGAGGCAGAATTACCTGACGACATGACCGTGCTGTTGCATCATCTTCGCCTGGACAATGACAACGCCTGAGGTGTGCCGTGAGCGATCGTGAATGTCCGACCCTGCTGTTGCCTGAATGGGAAGCTCCCAGCACGGTAGGAGCCTTTGTTACCACACGTGAGAGTGGCCCGAGCACTGGTCCGTTTGCGGCCTTCAATCCCGCTGCTCATGTGGGGGATGATCCCGCGGTGGTAGCGAAGTGTCGGCAGTTGATCAGTGATGAAATCGGGGATGGTCGACCGGTACTGTGGCTTGATCAGGTTCACGGTACGGAGGTGCAGTCCGGCTGGGCCGAGCTTCCGCGTGCGGATGCCGCGATGGCAGATGACGCCCGATATGCCTGCGCGGTGCTGACTGCCGATTGTCTGCCGATATTCTTCTGTGATGGTGCCGGTACCCGGGTAGCAGTGGCGCATGCCGGCTGGCGGGGGCTGTTGAACGGCATCATTGAAAACACGATCAGTGCCATGGCAATTCCCGCTGATGACATGCTGGTCTGGCTGGGGCCTGCCATTTCAAATGCCCAGTTTGAAGTCGGAGAAGAAGTGCGGGATGCCTTTCTCAAGGCCCAGCCTGATGCCGGTAATGCCTTCGACCCCAGTCCATATCGGCTGCGCCACTACATGGGCGATCTTTACAAGCTGGCTCGAGGGCGGCTTGCTGCGCTGGGCATTGAAAAGGTGTATGGCGGCCACTTCTGTACAGCTTCGGACGGGCGGTTTTATTCCTATCGCCGTGATGGTGAAACCGGGCGCATGGCCAGCGTGATCTGGTTGCAGTAGGCGCATGATTTTCGTCATTTTCGAGTAGTCCTTACCTTGAAATTCCCCGCTTTGACCTCATATATAAGTCATCGTTGAAATAAATGCGCGTCGCTGACCGTCAGGCTTTAGAGCCTGCCGGCCCAGACGCTGGAGGATGACATATGAGAATGGATCGACTGACCAGTAAACTTCAAAATGCTCTGGCAGATGCCCAGTCACTGGCCGTGGGTCATGGTCATAACGAACTGGCCCCGGTACATCTGTTGCTGTCGCTGTTTGATGCCGGCGATAGCGGGTTCAAATCACTGATTCAAAAGGCCGGAGGCAATCCCGGCCAGCTGCGCGCTGCATTGAGTGAGCAACTGGAGAGCCTGCCGACGGTCAGCAATTTTGATGGCAATGTCGGCATGGGGCAGGCGCTGGGCCAGCTGCTTAACCTGGCAGACCGCGAGGCCCAGCAGCGTGGTGACCAGTATGTAGCCAGTGAGCTGGTGCTGGTAGCTGCGCTGGAAATGAACCATGCGGTCAGCAAGCTGCTCAAGCAGGCAGGGCTGAGCGCCAAGAGCGTGCGAACAGCCATCGATCAGCTTCGTGGTGGCGAGAAGGTCAGCGATGCCGGTGCCGAGGAAAACCGTGAAGCGCTTGAAAAGTACACCACGGATCTAACGGCAATGGCCGCCAGCGGCAAGCTGGACCCGGTCATCGGCCGTGATGAGGAAATTCGCCGCACGATTCAGGTGCTGCAGCGCAGAACCAAGAATAACCCGGTCTTGATCGGTGAGCCGGGGGTGGGCAAGACTGCCATCGTCGAAGGGCTGGCGCAGCGTATTATCAACGGTGAAGTGCCGGAAGGGCTTAAGGACAAGCGGGTTCTGTCGCTGGACCTTGGCTCATTGCTGGCCGGTGCCAAGTTTCGCGGTGATTTTGAAGAGCGCCTCAAGGGCGTACTGAAGGAGCTGTCGCGGGAAGAAGGTCAGGTGATCCTCTTCATCGATGAGCTGCATACCATGGTCGGTGCCGGCAAGGCAGAGGGCTCGATGGACGCCGGTAACATGCTGAAACCGGCACTGGCGCGGGGTGAGCTCCACTGTGTGGGAGCCACCACGCTGGATGAATACCGCCAGGATATCGAGAAGGATGCAGCGCTTGAGCGTCGTTTCCAGAAGGTGCTGGTGGATGAGCCGAGCGAAGAAGATACCATCGCCATCCTGCGTGGCCTCAAGGAACGTTATGAGGTTCATCACGGTGTCGATATCACCGATTCGGCCATTATTGCCGCTGCTCGTCTGTCTGCACGCTACATCACTGACCGTCAGCTGCCGGACAAGGCCATTGACCTGATCGATGAGGCCGCTTCACGCATCCGGATGGAAATCGATTCCAAGCCGGAGGTAATGGACCGTCTTGAGCGTCGACTCATTCAACTCAAGATCGAGCGCGAGGCTCTCAAGAAGGAAACCGATGAGGCGTCACGCAAGCGGCTGGATACGCTTGATGCCACGGTTAATGAACTGGAGCGCGAATACGCGGACCTGGACGACATCTGGACCGGTGAGAAGGCCAGCCTTCAGGGGGCAGCGCAGTACAAGGCCGAGTTGGAGAAGGCGCGTACTGATCTGGAAGCGGCACGGCGGCAGGGCGATCTGGGCCGCATGTCCGAGATCCAGTATGGGCTGATTCCCCAGCTTGAGCAGCATATCAGTGAGGCGACCGAGGCCGAACAGACGCCGCTGCAATTGCTGCGCTCCAATGTCACCGAGGAAGAAATCGCCGAGGTGGTTGCCCGCTGGACCGGCATTCCGGTATCCAAGATGCTTGAAGGCGAGCGCGAGAAACTGCTGCGAATGGAACAGGCACTGCATGAGCGTGTGATCGGTCAGGATGAAGCCGTGACGGCGGTAGCCAATGCCGTACGCCGCTCTCGTGCCGGGATCAGTGATCCGAACCGTCCCAATGGCTCGTTCCTGTTCCTTGGGCCAACAGGCGTCGGCAAGACCGAGCTGTGCAAGTCGCTGGCCAATTACCTGTTTGATACTGAAGAATCGATGGTGCGCATCGACATGTCCGAGTTCATGGAGAAGCATTCCATTGCTCGTCTGATCGGCGCGCCGCCGGGCTATGTCGGCTATGAGGAAGGGGGCTATCTGACCGAAGCGGTTCGCCGCAAGCCCTACTCGGTGCTGTTGCTTGATGAGGTGGAAAAGGCCCATCCCGATGTCTTCAATATCCTGCTGCAGGTGCTGGAGGATGGTCGTCTGACTGATGGTCAGGGCCGAACGGTTGATTTCCGCAACACCGTGATCGTCATGACGTCCAACATGGGGAGCGATGTCATTCAGATGTTTGCCGGTCAGGGCGACTCCTATGACTATGAGGCCATGAAATCGTCGGTCATGGAGGTGGTCGGGCAGCACTTCCGCCCCGAGCTGATCAACCGGATCGATGAGGTGGTCGTATTTCATCCGCTGGCTCAGGCACAGATTCAGAAGATCGCTACCATCCAGCTGGCGCGACTCCGTACACGACTGGCCGAGCGGGACATGGGAATCGAGTTGACCGATGAGGTACTGGTTCGTCTGGCAGAAGCCGGTTTTGATCCTGTATACGGCGCGCGTCCCCTCAAACGGGCCATTCAGGCACAGCTTGAAAATCCGCTGGCACAGGCCCTGTTATCCGGCCGATTCAGTGGAGGCGATACCATTCAGGTCGTCATGAAGGACGACCATCTGGCTTTCGAGCACAAGACGTCAGCCTGAGGCAAAAAAAGCCCCGCGAATGCGGGGCTTTTTTCATGTACAGGTATCCATTGATCGGGAGTAGGTCCTGAGCTCGACGGAAGAGGCTATCGTCCGGTCGGGGAGACATCCGGGTAGAGCGCCATGAGGGCGCGCAGTACGCCATTGGTCCAGCCGAACCCATCTTGGGCGGGGTATTCCCCCCCCTCCGCACGCTTGTCATCAATCACATTGTACTTCTCGATCAACTTGCCTTCTTCGCGATAGCGATCAAGGTTGGTGGTGATCCAGCGGCTGGCAATGGTGTGAGCCAGATCCCGTTCGCCATAATGGCGAAGACCCATGACGGCTACCCACTGGAGCGGAGCCCAGCCGTTGGGCTTGTCCCACTGCTCGATCGTGTCCGTATCGGTCGCGCTGAGTCCGCCTGGCTTGAGCAGGTAGTGCGCTATGGCGTGCGCTGTACGCTCTGCCTGCGTGTCGGTGGCTACCTGAACATACAGCGGAAAGGCAGTGGCGCCACTGACAGTCATGGTCTGCGTGCGTTCCCGCCACAGGTAGTCCCTGAACAGGCCGGTGCTATCGTCCCAGAACAGGGTGCGAATGGCGTGACGTCGCTGGTCTGCGCAGTGCTGGTAGTGGCGCGCCATCGGCTCGTCACCCTTGATTTCGAAGGCCTTGGCAATCATGGCCTCCAGTCGGTGCAGCAGACAATTGAGATCGACCGGTGCCACATCGATGGTGCGAATGGTGGACAGATGTTGTCCATCGGCCAGCCAGCGTGAGCTGAAGTCCCAGCCGCTTTCGCCCGCGGCTCGAATGTTGCGCCAGACTTCCTCGTGAGGTCTGGAAATATGCCGCGCCGTGATGATGTCCTCACGGAAGGATTCAGGACGCGGGGTGTCCTCATCATCCCAGTAGCGATTGAGCAGGGTACCATCACTGAGCTTCACCACCCGGCGATGGGCATGTTCGGGGGGCAGTGTGTCGCTGCCTTCCATCCAGTATTCATACTCCCGCACCAGGGAGGGCAGGTAACGGGTATATATCTCGTCACCTTCATGAAGTGCCCGCATGGCGACCATGGCGGAAAAGAATGGTGGCTGGGAGCGGGACAGGTAATAGGTGCGGTTACCGTTGGGCACATGCCCGTAGGTATCGATCAAAAAGGAAAAGTTGTCGGTCATTTCCTTCACCATGTCGGTCAGGCCGCTGATCTGCAGCCCCAGCATGGTGAAGTAGGTATCCCAGTAGTACATCTCGTTGAAGCGCCCACCTGGTACGATGTAGTCGTAAGGCAGCGGCAGGCGAGATGAAAACGGATTCATGTCAGTGCCAAGATGACGCGTCAGCACTGGCCACAAGCCGTCAATGTGCTCGGTAATGGACTGATTCGGGGCGGGGGTATAGTCGTGCCCGGCATCCTGCTCGATGAAGTGAGCCTCTATAAACAGCTTCAGGGCATGATCAGTCAGCGGCCCCTGCTCGAGCTTGAGTCCGTGATACAGCGACAGAATGGTGTCCGGCGCGCTGGTCGGGATCATGTCCACAAAGGTCTTGCTGTCATCGAACAAGTGCCGGTTCTGGACGTCGTAAAACAGGTCCTCCCACAGTATCGGCGGGGGCGGCGTCGTCTTGTGCATGGGACTGCTGTCCTGGGCGGTGTCGTTGATCCTGTCCATGGTATCCGTCGATAAGGCTCTGTTTGGGGGCTCCTGTCGAGTCGGGGCCCGGGTTCAACCAACGTCTATGTATGATAATGGCAGTACGTGGTTCTGTTGAATACCACCGTTCGGTACCTTTCTGCTCTTTTACGTTATGCCGACGCTTCTCGTCGCCTTCAAGGTTGACAGCCGGGGAAGGCTGTTGGAATCTTGGGGCCTCCTGATTGCAGGCGTAGGCCACCGGGTTACCCCCGATGCCTGCGTGAAGATGAAGCCTGGCTTCATTTCCTGTCGAAAGACTGTCCGGGTCGGGTATTACTCGCCCGCCCTTGATGCCCGTACGCACGTCTATCGAGTTGCGTACAGCCGGCAGACCTAGATCCCTGGTCTGCGCGTCAGGTCTGACATCAGGTGCTGCTTGCCATGGGCAAGGGGCAGGTGGCATCGCCACCCTCGAACTCCAGTGCGCATCGCCCTGTGATTGCCATCGAGACCTAACCTAGAGGAAATACCTGTGGAACTGCTTTCCGGCGCAGACATGATTGCCCGCTTTCTGAAAGATGAAGGCGTTGAATATATATACGGCTACCCCGGCGGTGCCGCGCTTCATATTTATGATGCGCTGTTTCGTCAGGATGATGTAAAGCACATTCTGGTACGTCACGAACAGGCGGCGACGCACATGGCAGATGGTTATGCCAGGGCGTCCGGCAAGCCGGGGGTGGTCCTTGTGACCTCGGGCCCTGGCGCGACCAATGCGGTGACCGGCATTGCGACAGCCTACATGGACTCCATTCCCATGGTAGTGCTGTGTGGTCAGGTAGCAAGCCATCTGATCGGCGAAGATGCCTTTCAGGAGACCGATATTGTCGGCGTGACGCGACCGATCGTGAAGCACAGCTTTTCGATTCGCCATCCCTCCGATATCCCGGTGGTGCTCAAGAAGGCCTTTTATCTGGCCAGTTCGGGGCGTCCGGGGCCGGTTGTTGTCGATATTCCCAAGGATATGACGGCACCCACCGAGCGTTATGAATACGTGTACCCCAAAAAAGTTCGAATGCGCTCCTACAGCCCGGTGACCCGCGGGCATGCCGGACAGACCAGGAAGGCCGTCGACCTGCTTCTCAAGGCGAAGCGGCCGGTTATCTTTGCCGGAGGCGGTATCGTGACCGGCAAGGCCAGCGAGGCGCTTACGGACCTGGCGCGACGACTCAATATGCCGGTGACCACTTCCCTTATGGGGCTCGGGGGGTATCCGCAGGGGGACGCCCAGTCGCTGGGCTGGCTGGGCATGCATGGCTCCTACGAAGCCAACATGGCCATGCACCATGCTGATGTCATTCTCGGGGTAGGCGTGCGTTTTGACGACCGTGTTACCAATAACGTGTCCCGGTTCTGCCCGACTGCCAAGATCATCCATATTGATATCGACCCCAGCTCCATCTCCAAGACGGTGCGAGCAGATGTGCCGATCGTGGGGGCAGCCAATCATGTACTCAATGACATGCTTGGGCTGTTGTCCGAACGTGAGCCCGAACAGCATGTGTCGCTGGATGACTGGTGGTCGCGCATCAATGAATGGCGCAGCGAGCGTGAAGGCAAGCTGTACGAGCCGGCGGGCGAGGGCGAGACGCTCAAGCCGCAACAGGTGGTCGAGGCAGTTCACCGGGCGACCCATGGCGATGCCTATGTCGTGACTGATGTCGGCCAGCATCAGATGTTTGCCGGTCAGTACTACAAGTTCAACAAGCCCAATCGATGGGTGTCCTCCAGTGGCCTCGGCACAATGGGGTTCGGGCTGCCGGCGGCCATGGGTATCAAGCTGAGCTATCAGGACGATGACGTGGTGCTGTTTACCGGCGAAGGCAGCTTCCAGATGATGATGCAGGAGCTGTCTACCTGTAAGCAGTTTGGTATCGGTGTAAAGATCGTGAACCTCAACAACCAGTCCCTTGGGATGGTCAGGCAGTGGCAGGACCTTAACTACAAGTCGCGCCACGCCCAGTCCTACATGGAGTCGTTGCCGGACTTTGAAGTGCTGTTGTCAGCCTACGGGTTTCGCGCCATAACCGTTCGTACGCCGGAAGAGCTTGAGGCGGCGCTGGAAGAAACCTTCGCAGACAAGCATGAGCTTGTATTTCTTGATGTGCAGGTGGACCCGCGTGAGCACGTTTATCCGATGCATGTTCCTTTGGGCTCCATGCGTGACATGCTGCTTTCCAAGACGGAGCGGACTTCCTGATGCGTCATATCATCTCTATTTTGCTGGAAAACGAACCGGGCGCCCTGTCACGTGCAGTAGGCCTGTTCTCGCAGCGTAATTTCAATATTGAAACGCTCAATGTGGCGCCGACCGATGATGCCACGCTTTCTCGTCTGACCGTGACGACCACGGGGGATGAGCGGGTAATCGAGCAGATCACCAAGCAGCTCAACAAGCTGATTGATGTGGTCAAGCTGGTGGATCTGACGGAAGGGGCGCATATCGAGCGTGAATTGATGCTGGTCAAGGTCAAGGCGCACGGCGCTCAGCGCGATGAGATCAAACGGACGGTAGATATCTTCCGGGCGCAGATTGTCGACGTGACACCGAGTATTTATACGGTGCAGATCACCGGTGATGCCTCGAAGCTGGACGCCTTTGTGCAGGCCATGGCGCCGGTAGGGATTCTTGAAGTGGCGCGTACCGGCGTCTCTGGCGTCTCACGTGGTGACAAGGTGCTGAACCTGTAAGGTTTTTTCAGCGCATATTGATCTATCAGGGCCGCTCCATGGAGCGGCCCTTTTCATGCCGGTGGCGGCGAATCAATCTGAGACCACAGGGCCATGATCAGAGGGTTTTTCAGTTTGCGCTGATTGACACACAGGCCGACATCGTAAGCCATCAGTTCCGGATGAACATCCAGCCGCTGAACACGGTCTGCCAGAGGACTGTTCTGGTAGACCATTTCCGGTACAACGCCCACTCCGAACCCCAGGCCCACCATGCTGACAATGGCTTCGTTGCCGGATACCTGTGCGTAGATGCGCGGCTTGATGCCCTGATCCCGAAACCAGTGGTTGATCCGTTCCCGGGCCAGCCCGGATTCCGACAGGATCATTGGAATGCTATGCCACGACGTCGTCGTCAGCGTTTCCGGCATCCAGTCAGGAGCATCCCTTGGGGCAATGAACAGCAGGGGAGTACGGGCAATGGGCTTGAATGCCATGCTGTGGGGAAGATGGTCGGGCCGTGCGCTGATGGCCATGTCTTCTACGCCGGACATGACCCTGGCAATGGCATCTGCCGGATCACCAGTATGCAGTTTCAGCTCGATGCGAGGATGTCTCAGACGAAATTCGCTGAGCAGGTCATACAGGAAGCTGTAGCTGGCGGTAACCGAACAGTAGATGCTGATCTCTCCGAACAGCGTGGCCTGTTCTTCCATGAGGGAGTGACGCAGCAGTTCCCACTGTTCCAGGGTGTCACGCGCAAACTGCTGAAAGCGCCGTCCGGCGGTAGTCAGTCGAACAGTACGGTTGTCCCGTTCAAACAGCGCTGCGCCGACACTGTCTTCAAGCTGGCGGATCGAACGGCTCAGGGTAGAGGCGCTGATATGACATTGTTCACTGGCACGTCCAAAGTGCAGGTGCTCTGCAAGACTTAAAAAGTGAGTCAGCGGTCTAAGATCCATGGCGTTTCATTTCCTGCAATGTTTCGTTGCAAATATAGCGTTTTACGCAATGAGTTTCAGGCGCTATCGTAGGTATCAAAGCACTGCAGCAGACGGTGCAACGCCCGAAAGGGGCTCAACGCTGACACGTTTATACTTCACATGATTTCAGGAGCACGACATGCAGGTCTATTACGATAAGGATTGCGATCTTTCGCTGATTCAGGACAAGAAAGTCGTCATCATCGGGTACGGCTCCCAGGGCCATGCTCATGCGTTGAACCTGAAAGAGTCGGGTGTTGATGTCACCGTGGCACTGCGCAAGGGCTCCTCTTCCGTTGCCAAGGCTGAAGGTGCCGGTCTGAAAGTAGCGGACGTTGCTGAAGCCGCTGCCGCTGCTGACGTTGTCATGCTGCTGGCTCCGGATGAAAACCAGAAGGACATTTACGAGCAGCATGTTGCGCCGCACCTCAAGCAGGGCGCTACTCTGGCATTTGCCCACGGCTTCAACGTTCATTACAACCAGATTATTCCGCGTGGCGATCTGGATGTGATCATGATTGCACCGAAGGCGCCGGGACATACGGTTCGCTCCGAATTTACACGCGGTGGCGGCATCCCGGATCTGATCGCGATTCAGCAGGATGCTTCCGGCCAGGCCAAGAACATTGCCCTGTCCTACGCAGCAGCCATCGGTGGTGGCCGTACCGGTATCATCGAAACCACGTTCAAGGATGAGACCGAGACCGATCTGTTTGGTGAGCAGGCCGTACTGTGTGGCGGTACGGTTGAGCTGGTCAAGGCTGGCTTTGAAACACTGGTTGATGCCGGTTATGCGCCCGAAATGGCTTATTTCGAATGCCTGCATGAGCTCAAGCTGATTGTCGATCTGATGTATGAAGGCGGCATTGCCAACATGAACTACTCCATCTCCAACAATGCAGAGTATGGCGAGTACGTGACCGGCCCGGAAGTCATCAACGAGCAATCCCGTGAAGCCATGCGCAACGCACTCAAGCGCATTCAGTCTGGTGAGTATGCCAAGATGTTCATCCAGGAAGGTGGTACCAACTATCCTTCCATGCACGCGCGTCGCCGCCTCAATGCGGAACACCAGATCGAGCAGGTCGGTGGCAAGCTTCGCGGCATGATGCCATGGATTACGGCCAACCAGCTGGTCGACAAGGAAAAGAACTGAGGCGTTGATGCGTTTTGGTGACTAAAAAGCGGGCATGCCATGGCATGCCCGCTTTTTTATGCGCATTGTGCCGGGAGTCGTCTAGCCTGTCAGTTAGTGGCATCATGATGGCGAGTCAATAACAGGATTTTTTGATATGACAGATGGCAATCGTCCGGACGACGAAAAGCAACCCCTTCCGCGGGACCCTTTCTCTGAATTCAGGGAAGACACCGAAGTTGTTGAGGAGGTACTGGAGGGAGGCAAGCGTGTTCGGCGCAAGGGGATTTATCTGCTTCCGAACCTCTTTACGACGTCTGCACTGTTTTCCGGGTTCTTTGCCGTGGTTGCAGCGTTGAACAATGACTATGGCGCTGCCGCCATTGCCATTTTCATTGCCATGGTACTCGATGGTTTCGATGGTCGAATTGCACGGATGACCAATACCGAAAGTGCCTTCGGTGCAGAATACGATAGCCTGGCGGACATGACTTCCTTCGGGGTGGCCCCCGCAATCGTGGCATTCAGCTGGACGCTGCAGGATGTCGGCAAGCTGGGCTGGATCGCTGCCTTTGTGTTCGTGGCTGGCGCCGCACTGCGACTTGCGCGTTTCAATGTGCAGATCGGCAGTATCGACAAGAAGTGGTTTATTGGTCTGCCAAGCCCTTCGGCGGCCGGTATCGTGGCAGGCTGTGTGTGGACCTTTCATAACTTCAATGCAGAAGGCTTCGGGTTCAAGCTGCTGATGGCTTTCATTGTGGCTGCGGCCGGTATCCTCATGGTCAGTAACGTGCGCTATTACAGCTTCAAGGATCTCGATTTCAAGGGGCCGGTTCCCTTTGTAGTGCTGCTGGCAATTGTTCTGGGATTTGTGGTCATTTCCGTTGAGCCTTCAGTCATGCTGCTGCTCCTGTTCGGCTGCTATGGCCTGTCCGGGCCGATACTGGCGCTCTTGCGCCGAGTTCGTAAGGGCAGAAAGGGGGGCGCATCAGAAAATGCATCCGATACTTCTGCGGCGGAGGGAGCTGCATCCTCCCACAACGATTCCATGCCTGATTGATATATAAGTGGTTTCTGCAGACCCTCGCTGTGAGTGCCTCTCAGCGGGGGTCCTGCTTTTCGGGTAATTAATTTTCATCGAAGGGGTTGTGTTCGAGGCAGTGCGAGCGTAAAGTACGCATCCGCTGCCGGGGACGTCGCAAACGGCCAGGCAGCTGAAGTAGCGCAACCTACTGATTTGGTTTTGATTTTCAGGATTGATCGA
>NZ_JAMLJK010000007.1 GCF_023700005.1 Larsenimonas rhizosphaerae
AGCCCAGCTGAGTCAGCGCATTCTGTTCGGCACACTCGATGATCGTGCGCTCGTTTAACAAGCTTGCCAATGTGTTTCCGGGGGAAACACTCGACTCATAAATCTCTCCGGGTTTCGGGGCCGATCGAGGCCCCAGCGGGCCCGAGTGTTTCCGGGGGAAACACTCGACTCATAAATCTCTCCGGGTTTCAGGGCCGCTCGAGGCCCCAGCGGGCCCGAGTGTTTCCGGGGGAAACACTCGACTCATAAATCTCTCCGGGTTTCAGGGCCGCTCGAGGCCCGGCTGGCCCGGCGTGTTTCCGGGGGAAACACTCGACTCATAAATCTCTCCGGGTTTCAGGGCCGCTCGAGGCCCGGCTGGCCCGGCTGGCCCGGCGTGTTTCCGGGGGAAACACGCGCTGTGCCCGTTTCCGGCGAGCGCTCTTCAGGTCATAGGGTGTTCTCGAGTACGCGCGTTGCCTTGCGCTCCGCCGCTTTCTTTTTGTGCTGATGCTCGCTGTACAGCACCCAGCCACACACGACGAATCCCGATAGCGCCAATACCCCAAGAAACCCGACGATCATGGTAAGTCCCTCTGACATACAATTCTCCTTGGCTTGTTTTATGTGGTGCGCCATCACCTAAAGTCGCGTCGTAGACGGCACGTACCTGCTTTCCGGCGCTCGCGCACCCGGTAGGCACTCAACGCCCCAAATAGATTGCCGTGACCTGCTCGCGTTCATGCCCCAGCTCGCGACTGACGGTCATCCGGGCCTGTTGATCACTCGCCCGCTGATCGGCGCTTAACGCACTCGAGACCGGCCCGCCGGCGGCCGGCGCAGCCCAGCCGGTCAGGGTTTCGTAGCGTCGCTGGGCGTACGCATGGCGCAGGCCATGCATTCGGGACAGCCCGGCTTTCGGCAGCAGGTACTCATAGCGTTTGAGGTGCTGAACGTAGGAGTGGGTCGGTGGAATCAGCGAGCCAGAACCGGCAACCTGATGCGCCCGATCAAGCACGGCCCGCTGGTCGTCGGTCTCGATGGGGATCTCGCGCTCACGCCCCCCCTTGGTCCAGGAGCCTTGCAACACCAGGCGGTCTCCCTGATCGGCCAATGCCGGCCGCAGTTTCATCGACTCTTCCCGTCGCAGCCCGAAGGCCGCCTGAAGCTCGAGACTGACTCGAATGCGGTGATCCGGCACCGCTTCCAGGCGCGGATCCAGCGTTTGTGCCTTGCTCACACCAGTCACGTGCACCCGGTCCCGGATCCCCAGCTGGGTATTGTCGCGCGGGATCACCGACGTCTTGCCCACCTTCTCGGCCCACCATCGCACGTGGGCCATCCGGTTCTTGATCGTGCCATCGCTGATGCCCTCGCCCTGCCACCGCTCAACCAGGGCGGTTACGTGCTTGGGCTTCAGACTACTGGCACGCATGTTGCGATAGCCCAGCTCCTGAAGCTGTTGGGAGATGCTGCGCAGCGACCGGCTTCGCTGATACTGCGTGGTCTGGCTGCCATCGCGGTTGCGCTGGCACAGCTGCATGAAATCGAAGCCGAGCTTGTTCATATGAGCGATATCCTGGTCAGTGTACTTGCCCGATCCGTACGCAGTACGTGACGGAACGCCCGATAGGGCCGGGGGCATAAAAGGGCGATGCTCTCTCGCCTGCTGCAATGGCAGCGGCCTGACGGTTTGCCTGTTGGCAAATCCGGGCAGGCGGTCGTACAGCGTGTGTCTCCTCAAGCGTTCGATGGGAAGGCCGGAGATCGCGCCCCACGAGGGCGGTACGATCTCCCTCGTGAAGGCCATGGCAGTCACCCATGGCGGTGGTCCGGTTCAAGACCGGGGGGTTCAGTAGTCTCCAACCGCGTAACGCGGCGCCTGCTTTCGAGAGACGATCAGGCGTTGGGACGGACCGTCTGGTCCAAAGGGACTCCCACTTGGGAACGGCAGGGAGGCGCCGAGCGGCAATGCCGCAAAGGGCGCGACTGAGCTCCGCAGTCGCCACGGATGATGCACGATCAGCCTACCGTGATGGGCTTCCAAATTAAAGCCCATCACACAGCTGGCATTTAAATAATTGGCCTTTAATCCCAGTATTGCTGGACCAACCACAGGCCGTCACTACCTAAACGGCAGTGACGGCCTGAGCGAACACAGCAGCGATCGACCTCCTGGACAGATCGGCAGATCCGATGGTTCATCGTGTCGTGGGTTTTGAATGGCTCACTCAGCGCGTCTAATTGCCGGCTGTCCGCCTCGCGACGCTCGTTGGCAGGCATAACCCTTCACTCGACCAAAAGTGGGCTCAAATCGCCCTTATTGGTCGATCTCAGGCTATGCCGTCGCATGATTCCGAGAGGCTTTCATTCATCCCTGCATAACCGGGCCGTAGGCCCAAACGTGCAGCCATTAAGGTGGGGTACGGCCCACAAGAGTTTAGTGCTTTAGCGGCCAGCTTTTGCCGAGGACGCGCAGCCGCCTATGCGGCTCGACCGCGTCCTTCTCGACTTGTCGAGGCACTTTTTGGTTTTAGGCCGCCGTAGGCGGGGCGGAAGGAGCGTCAGCGACTGGAGGGCAGGCGTGTTTTGCTTTTCTGTACTTTTCCCCTTTTCCCCTTTTAGGGGTTCTTAAGTGACTGATATAGGAAAGGAAATATGGGGAAAAAGGGAGGGAATGGTGGTTAAAAGGGGAGGGAATGGTGGTTAAAAGGGGAGGGAATGGTGGTTGAAAGGGGGAGGGAATGGTGGCCAAATAGGAGAAAAATAAAAAACTCCCTTTTTTAGAGGGGATCGCTTCTTACCTATACCTTGGAAGGTGGCCACGTCATGCAGGACGCTCAGGTGTACAAGGCAAACGCTCTCGTTGAAGCCTCCTACCGGCTCAGTCTCTACGAACAACGCATAATTCTGGCATGTATCGCACAGGTGCGAAGAGATAAGCCGCTAACCGATCAGCAGCTCTATACGGTCAGTGCCCAACAGATCGCAGACATGGCAAAAATCAGTGTCGACAGGGCCTACCAGCACATCAAGACCGCCTCTGAGCGTTTGTTTGATCGTCGAGTGACACTCCATGAGGCCCCAAACGGTAATGGCCACGCCAAGGTCAGACTGACTCGCTGGGTACAAGAGGTCGTTTATCAAGAAACGTTAGGTACTGTGGCGCTGCGGTTTAGCCAGCCCATGGTGCCGTACTTGTCACAGCTCACGGAGCAGTTCACGCGCTACGCTCTGGCCGATGTGGCCAAGATGACTAGTGCTCACGCCGTGCGTCTCTATGAACTTTTGGCTCAGTGGCGGGGATCAGGCAAGCGTGAGGTTGAAATAGAGTGGTTACGCGAGGCGTTCCAACTCGGCGAGAAGTACCCTGCGATTAAAGATTTCAAGCGCTGGGTGATTCAGCCGGCCATCGATCAGATCAACGAACATTCGCCACTGTGGGTGAATTGGGAACAGAAGAAGACTGGTCGCAAGATCACACATCTGGCTTTCAGCTTTGGCGAGAAGATCCAAGAAATCCGCCACAAGCCGCAAAAAGGGAAAAGCAAGGGTAAGGCAGGGAAAGAGCCAAAAAACGGCTCGGGGGCGCTTTACGGCATTCCTATGCCCGTCATCGAGAAAATGGCACAACCAGGCGAGTCATACGAAGATGCGGCGCTGCGCTTGCTTGATGAATCAAAGAGAGGAGCGTGACTTACCCCTAGGTCACCGACGGGTGGATATCATGCGGATCTGCACGATATCCATTCTGTATCTCCAAGCTTACCCTTTTTATACTTTTATACTTTTATACTTTTAGGCCTTTTAAGCTATTGATATTAAAGTTTTTTTGGCTTTAAAAGGGGACAGATTCAGGGTTTAAAGGGGACAGATTCAGGGTTCAAAGGGGACAGATTCAGGGTTGTGAGAGGGACAGATTCAGGGTAAAAGAGGCCATTGTTATATTGTCCCTATATAGCGTTTTCAGATGTCAGAGCACCATAGATGAACAAGCCTCAAATCTATAAGAGCAACGCTTTAATCAAGGCGTCTTATCGCCTGACTCCTGCAGAACAGCGGATTATGTTGGCGTGCATAGCACAAGTCCGCAGGGATAAGCCCATCACCGATGAAGTGCTCTACGATGTCACAGTGGCAGACTATGCCGCACTTGTCGGTACAGGCTCACACTCGACCTATAAAGAACTTGCTGATGCCGCCTTGCGGTTAAAGCGTCGAGAGGTGTGGATTACCGAGCGCCCCAATGGTGAAGGATCGCACGAAGAAACGTTAATCACTGGCTGGGTGCAGTCGATTCGTTACCGGAAAAATGAAGGACGAATACAGCTTCGATTTACCAAGGATATGCTGCCCTACCTGACCCAGCTTACCGAGCAGTTCACGCGCTATTCGCTGTCGGACGTAGCAAAACTGACCAGCTCGCACGCCATGCGACTCTACGAGTTACTTTGCCAGTGGAGGGATGCTGGCCATCGTGAGGTCGAGATCGACTGGTTGCGCGATGCCTTTCAACTCGGTGACAAGTACCCGGTCCTAAAGGACTTGAAGCGACGAGTAATTGAGCCTGCGGTAACCCAGCTCAACGAACATAGCCCGCTGTGGGTGAAGTGGGAGCAGCGCAAGACCGGTCGTCGAGTTTCACATTTGGTATTTACCTTCGGTGAGAAAAACTCAAAAGCTGCTCAGTCCCCCCTTAAAGGTAAATCCAGAACAAAGACCATGGGCAAGCATCACAGCGCCTCAGGAGCCATGTACGGGATTCCCCAATCTGTTATCGAGGAGAAGGCCCTTCCGGGGGAAAGTTACGATGAAGCCGCTCTTCGCCTACTGGGCGAGGCACAGCATAAGTAATCTCTGATTTTCAGCAGGTTAAACACCATTTATCTGGCATCACTCATTCTTATACTTTAGTCATGTACTGGCAGTCAGGATGCTTTTACGACGCTTTTCGCAGCATTTCGGTTGACCTTCTACCGAGAAGCGTGTCAGGATGCATCTCAGTGGTTAGCAAGACGCATATTGTCAGTTGTGATCGAATTTTTCGGTAGTCTGGTTATATACCCTTGTTCTTCCCGCTATATCTGGGGCAATACCCGGCAAATTAAAGATCGCGCTTATTTTAGCGCAAAGGAATATCGAAAATGGCAACTGGTACAGTTAAGTGGTTCAACGATTCTAAAGGCTTCGGCTTCATCGCTCCTTCTGACGGCGGTGACGATCTGTTCGCCCACTTCTCCGAAATCAAAGCTGACGGTTTCAAATCCCTGCAAGAAGGTCAACAAGTCTCTTTTGACGTGACCCAGGGTAAGAAAGGCCTTCAGGCTGCAAACATCCAGCCTGCCTAACTTTTAGTTAGGTAGTGCTTTCGAAGCTTCGGCTTCGAATGAAAAAGCCCGCTCATGCGGGCTTTTTTGCGTCATGACCCTTTAAAACCGGCAGCGGCCTGATCATGGGAAAAGAAAAACACATTGCATGATCCAGGTTGTCGTTGAATACCCTCAGAGTATGTTGCCATGTATGTAGTGGAGCACGGATGCTCCACCGAGCACGGATCGCTCAACAATATGCATGAACAGGATATTCATGAGGGCAGGTAAGGACACATAGCTCTAATAGAGCCCGGCCAGGTTAATTCTGAAGCCGGGTTTTTCGTGTCTGCCTATCTGGCTTTTTTGTTAACCCCACCGCTCTTAATAGTCCGCCGGCAAATCCACGAACTCTATGAGCGCAAGACCATGGCAGCACCCGCTACCCAGCGAGACTATACGCTTCTTTGGGCTCGTTTGGGCCGCTCTGGCATACCACCGAGAGCACCCATCATGCGTTTGGATCGAACAGATAACGCAGGCGCTGCAGAAAGGTCCGTTTAGGCGGGGACGACGGCTCGGAATCGGGCTGATGGGTCAGCAGTCGTTGGTATTCCTGGAGTTCGGCACGCATCTCAACCACCTGCTGGTTCATCTGTTCGACCTGTGCCACGAGTGCCACAATTTGTGGGTCAGTGTGTGCCAGTTTTGGTGTGCCATCGTCAGTGCCACCATGTGCCATTTTTTCAGATTCGGGCCGTGCCACCTGTGCCAGCTCACCATAGGCACGAATCAATTCTGACGTTTCGATGACACGCTTGTCACTATCATCAACGCCATACGACAGAAGGCCTCGCGCCATATCGCGGTAAAGCGTGCGCCGACTTTTCTGTGCCATCTGGCACGCATCTTTCACACTGTGCCACGCCATGGACAAGTCCCTGTGCCATCAATGAGTTCACCCGACGATTGTATGGCGTGCATTGAAGTAATGTCACACGTGCTGTGCCACATCGAAGCAAAGGGTTTTTCGGGGATCTGAAGATGGAAAATGGAAAATAATGGAGCCAAACCCGCTAACGCCTCGCTTCACTCGCCCTTATCGGTCGATTTCAGGCTATGCCGTCAAATGATCCCGAGATGCTTGATCATTCACTAATGATTTACGCAATGACTAAAATCTTAGTCGTTCGAATGGTCTGCCTGTAAGAGCTGTATAAGCCACCGTATTTTGAATATTGATATGGCCCAGGTACTGCTGCACCGTACGCAGATCGACGCCTTGGTTGATTAGGTGCACCCCGCAGGCATGGCGCAGCGCGTGCGGATGCCACTTTACACCTAGGACGCGCTCACTAAGACGATGTAGCGCCCGACGAAACCCGTCAGCGCTGACAGGTGCCTCGCGCTCATTGACGAAAATCAGCCCTCCGGTCCGGCCGCTTTCGCGCTGATAACGCTTCAACGCACGCACGGTCTCGCCCTGAAGCGGGTGCGTGCCATTGAGGCTACCTTTGGCTCGTGTGATGCGTAGCTCATGCGTCGACAACTCCACGGCGGTCCAGCGCAGCCCGACAAGCTCCGACACACGCAAACCATGCTCGAACGCCAAGCGAATCATCAACGCATCGCGCTGACCATGACGGCTGTGTTTGAGCGCGCCCCGCATGAGCCTATGCACTTCATCACGGGTCAAATACTGCCGACCTCGAGCCGCATCATTGTCAGAGCGGCTTCTGACTGTCCGGCTTTCGATGTGTCGGGGCACTGTCGGGTCAAGATGTAGGGGACTGTCTGGCACAGGCTGACGCTCTCTTGAACAGGCTGACTGTCCGGGTTTTGGTTAAAACCCGGATAGCAGAATAAAGCACTTAACTTAATAAAAAACATACAAAATTAAAAAGGTAGGGCATTAAGGGCCATATAAGAAGAAGTACTTTCTCCCCCTGGTAAAAACAATCCCTTTTTCTATAGCTTCTTCATGGTGAGAGCTATAAATAAGCTCCCTGAGCTTCTTCATACTATTTATCTTGCGAGGCTCTCTTTTATATTGAAGCCTCTCCAGCTCACTTAACGAGCATGCCATCCTAGCATTTTTTATAGCACCACTCTTTTCGATAAGGTCTAGCTTCTCTTTAGAAACAAGTCCAATAAGCCCCTCTATTTTATCTATCTTTTTGTTAAGATAGCTCACAGCATCCTCTGGAGAATTTACATTGGCAACCTTCCACGCAGGCTCATGATGAAAGACTCTATTCCTGAAATTTCTAATATCTTCTACGATGTCGCGAGAATCAGTAATAACCTTTTTTGTCTTACGCCCTCCCCAGTTCCCTCTAAAGACTTTGCCAGCATTTTTAGGCCATATAAGGCCATTCCCAACAAACTCATCATCCAAAATAAATTCCCATGTTGAGAAATCAGTCTTAGAGACAATTTCCCCATGAGTTGGCTTTACATTTTTAGTTCCGTATCTTTTTTTCTTATCTTTTACCACTCCTTTAGAAGCTCTTGAAAAACAATCTCTTAAATTATAAACAGCGTTTGGCTCTTGGTTTGCTCCTAGTTTGAAAGACTTATAATGAATCTTTCCTTTCTTCCACCAAAAGCGACCTATATCACTAACAATAGCTCTATCAATAGAGTTCCTTATTGTAACTTCCAAAGAAGATATTATAGGATACATTTTTGAGCATACATTTATATTCCACAAGTATGCGCCAACAAGCTCTGCGTCGCTCCCGTGAGGAAACACTTTTTTATAACTATCAAGTCTTTCATTTGTTATTAAATCATCAATTATATCTGGTCTGTATTTTATTGAATTAGGCATTATAATTAAATCTCTTAAAAACATATTGACAATATTAAAATAATTATATATGATTATGGGCAGGGTTGGTAAGTGGATCCAATGGGCTTCGCCTAAGAGCATTTACAAAGACCTAGAAAATACCCGCCCCGGCCTAGAGCCGGGGTTTTTAATGCCCAAATAATAGCCTTTGACTATCAAAAAATAACAATCAATTTATTTAAATTAAAAAATAAGAGCAGTCACGGTTACGCGTCTTATCTTGAGCGCAAAAATGGCCCTCAATGGGGCCATTTTTGATAGTGCGTTCTCGTTCGAATCTATCAACGTAACGGGCACACCAGGTGGCTGTCATGTATTTCAGACATACTTGCATGACCGATCCCATTGACCCGTGTTAGCTCTCTGATCGAGCTCCAGGGACGTCCTTCGATGATGGCCTGAGCGCGTGCCGGCCCAACGTTCGGCAACTCATCCAACTCCCTTGCAGAACCAGTATTCAGATCGATGCAGTCGGATTTCGGGGCATTGGCCGGCTGGCCCTTTGCCGAAGCGAATCCGGGTTTGGCATCCCCGATCGTCATATAGATCGGTGCGTGATCCGAAACTGTACTGCGCCCCTGTTTGTTTGTGATTCCCAGCAGATCCGGGTACTTCACGATCGCGCTGCCAGTGACATTCAGTACATCTGGATCAAACCAAAGGTTGTCATAGAGGTTTGCGTAATCCCCGTTCGTCTTCCCAAGGGTCGTGGCGCCAGACGTGATCGCAGGCTGTGCACCCTGATCACGAAGTGGCTGCCAGGCTGGGCTGTCAGGTGGGAGATTGTAGTCGCCCGCGATGACACGCGGTGTATCTGGATAGACCTCTCGCATCCAATCCCAGATCGACGCCAGTTCCCGAATCTCAGGCGTGCGGTCTGAGCGGCTGTCGCCATACACGATATGCACCGTGGCCATGGCTACCCTGTCACCATCATCCTTGTCACGGAACTCAGCCAGATACGGCTCACGCGCGAACAGGTCATTCGGATCCAGATAGACCACAGCGCCTTTCGTGTACTCGACGGTACTGTCACGCCAGAGGTAGGCATAGCTCTCTTTGTACGAGCTGCGGCCGACTTCGTGAGATGCCATCGACGACCAGGATTCCCCAGTTTGCGCCTCGAGCGCGTGCTCGAGCTCGGTGACTGCACCTTCGCCCATGACTTCCTGCAATGCCCAGAGATCAGCACCTTGAGCAATCTCGGCAACCTGGCCGATGTTCTTGCCATTGTTCCATCCCAGGTGTTTCAGATTCCAAGAACCTATCGTGATGTCGGCCTGGGCTGTCCCCACAAGACTAAGTGCCGCAATTCCCAATGAGAGTGCGGCAATCAAGCGCTTACTGTCAGTCATCAATCACCAATACCGGATTCTGCTTTTGATCGGGTCTTTTTATTCAGCACCAGGAGTGACCATGTCCCGCATCGCCATCCGTGCACGCTTGTCGATCTCGCCGAGCGTGTCCATGGCGTCTTCGGACATGCCGTTGTCCTTGAACAAGCCCAGCTGAGTCAGCGCATTCTGTTCGGCACACTCGATGATCGTGCGCTCGTTTAACAAGCTTGCCAATGTGTTTCCGGGGGAAACACTCGACTCATAAATCTCTCCGGGTTTCGGGGCCG
>NZ_JAMLJK010000008.1 GCF_023700005.1 Larsenimonas rhizosphaerae
TGACCGGGGGCTTTGGTATAGATGCCTGACGATGACCTACTCTCGCATGGAGAAGCTCCACACTACCATCGGCGCTAAGCTGTTTCACTTCCGAGTTCGGCATGGGATCGGGTGGTTCCGGCTCGCTATGGTCGTCAGGCGTAACAGGTGCTGGAGATGGCGAGGCCACCTCCGGCGAATTCGGGATCATGCTGTTGATCGAGACCGTTTCGGACGTATCCGGCGGATTAATCACAGACCACTTGGGTGTTATATGGTCAAGCCTCACGGACAATTAGTACGCGTTAGCTCAATATCTTGACGACACTTACACACCGCGCCTATCACCTCGTAGTCTTCGAGGGTCCTTCAGGGGGCTCGAGGCCCCAGGGAAGTCTCATCTTGAAGGGGGCTTCCCGCTTAGATGCTTTCAGCGGTTATCCCGTCCGAACATAGCTACCCGGCAATGCCACTGGCGTGACAACCGGAACACCAGAGGTTCGTCCACTCCGGTCCTCTCGTACTAGGAGCAGCTCTTCTCAAACTTCCGACGCCCACGGCAGATAGGGACCGAACTGTCTCACGACGTTCTAAACCCAGCTCGCGTACCACTTTAAATGGCGAACAGCCATACCCTTGGGACCGACTTCAGCCCCAGGATGTGATGAGCCGACATCGAGGTGCCAAACACCGCCGTCGATGTGAACTCTTGGGCGGTATCAGCCTGTTATCCCCGGAGTACCTTTTATCCGTTGAGCGATGGCCCTTCCATACAGAACCACCGGATCACTAGAACCTGCTTTCGCACCTGCTCGACATGTCCGTCTCGCAGTCAAGCACCCTTATGCTCTTGCACTCATTGCACGATTTCCAACCGTGCTGAGGGTACCTTCGTGCTCCTCCGTTACTCTTTAGGAGGAGACCGCCCCAGTCAAACTACCCACCACACACTGTCCCTGCACCGGATAACGGTGCGAGGTTAGAACGCCAATGATGTCAGGCTGGTATTTCAAGGTTGGCTCCCCCTGAACTGGCGTCCAGGGTTCAAAGCCTCCCAGCTATCCTACACAAACAACATCAGCATCCAGTGTGAAGCTATAGTAAAGGTTCACGGGGTCTTTCCGTCTAGCCGCGGGAACACTGCATCTTCACAGCGATTTCAATTTCACTGAGTCTCGGGTGGAGACAGTGTGGCCATCATTACGCCATTCGTGCAGGTCGGAACTTACCCGACAAGGAATTTCGCTACCTTAGGACCGTTATAGTTACGGCCGCCGTTTACCGGGGCTTCGATCAAGAGCTTCGCTTGCGCTAACACCATCAATTAACCTTCCGGCACCGGGCAGGCGTCACACCCTATACGTCCGCTTGCGCGTTAGCAGAGTGCTGTGTTTTTAATAAACAGTTGCAGCCACCTGGTATCTTCGACCGGTTCGAGCTCCAGGAGCAAGTCCCTTCACCCTAAGCCGGCGCACCTTCTCCCGAAGTTACGGTGCCATTTTGCCTAGTTCCTTCACCCGAGTTCTCTCAAGCGCCTTGGTATTCTCTACCTGACCACCTGTGTCGGTTTGGGGTACGGTCACATTATATCTGAAGCTTAGAGGCTTTTCCTGGAAGCGTGGCATCGATAACTTCCGGTCTACAAGTAGACCGTTCGTCTCGCATCTCGGCTTTAAGTGATCGGATTTGCCTGATCACTCGGCCTACATGCTTTCACCAGGACAACCAACGCCTGGCTTACCTAGCCTTCTCCGTCCCCCCATCGCAATATAATCTGGTACGGGAATATTAACCCGTTTTCCATCGACTACGCCTTTCGGCCTCGCCTTAGGAACCGACTCACCCTGCTCCGATTGACGTCGAACAGGAACCCTTGGTCTTCCGGCGGGGGAGGTTTTCACTCCCCTTATCGTTACTCATGTCAGCATTCGCACTTGTGATATCTCCAGCATACCTCTCGATACACCTTCACAGACGTACACAACGCTCCTCTACCGCGCATCACTCAAGTGATGCACCCGCAGCTTCGGCTCCTGGTTTGAGCCCCGTTACATCTTCCGCGCAGGCCGACTCGACTAGTGAGCTATTACGCTTTCTTTAAAGGATGGCTGCTTCTAAGCCAACCTCCTAGCTGTCTGAGCCTTCCCACATCGTTTCCCACTTAACCAGGAATTGGGGGCCTTAGCTGGCGGTCTGGGTTGTTTCCCTTTTCACGACGGACGTTAGCACCCGCCGTGTGTCTCCCACGCTGCACTCACCGGTATTCGGAGTTTGCCTCGGGTTGGTAACCCGGGATGGGCCCCTAGCCGAAACAGTGCTCTACCCCCGGCGGTGATACGTGAGGCACTACCTAAATAGTTTTCGAGGAGAACCAGCTATCTCCGGGCTTGATTAGCCTTTCACTCCGATCCACAGGTCATCTCAGCATTTTTCAACATACTTGAGTTCGGTCCTCCAGTTGATGTTACTCAACCTTCAACCTGCCCATGGATAGATCGCCCGGTTTCGGGTCTATTTCCAGCAACTGATCGCCCATTTAAGACTCGGTTTCCCTACGCCTCCCCTATACGGTTAAGCTCGCTACTGAAAATAAGTCGCTGACCCATTATACAAAAGGTACGCAGTCACAGAACAAGTCTGCTCCCACTGCTTGTACGCACACGGTTTCAGGATCTATTTCACTCCCCTCTCCGGGGTTCTTTTCGCCTTTCCCTCACGGTACTGGTTCACTATCGGTCAGTCAGGAGTATTTAGCCTTGGAGGATGGTCCCCCCATGTTCAGTCAGGGTTTCTCGTGCCCCGACCTACTCGATTTCACCATGGTTGAATTTCAGCTACGGGACTATCACCCTGTATCGTCAGGTTTCCCACCCTGTTCGCTTATTGGCCCCATGGCTTAAGGGCTGGTCCCCGTTCGCTCGCCGCTACTTGGGGAATCTCGGTTGATTTCTTTTCCTCGGGGTACTTAGATGTTTCAGTTCCCCCGGTTCGCCTCCATGAGCTATGTATTCACTCATGGATACTTACCTGATGGTAAGTGGGTTTCCCCATTCAGAGATCGCCGGGTCACAGGTTATTTGCCACCTCACCGACGCTTATCGCAGGCTATCACGTCTTTCATCGCCTCTGACTGCCTAGGCATCCACCGTGTGCGCTTAATCGCTTGACCATATAACCCCAAGGGGTCTGATCAGTGATTAATCGTTTTTAGTACGATTCGCCGGATACGCTTGAAACGTATCTCAATTTTGCAGATCAGCATCATTCACAGCACTTCAGTTGCCTGAAGGCGTTCGTGACACTGACCTGCGTCAGCATGATCCATATTGTTAAAGAGCGTACTGTTCAAGGAACAGTGAGAAAACGACATGAACTGTCATCTTTTCACTATACCCTTACAGGGTACTACGGAGACTGTCGAGAGAGATGGTGGAGCCAAGCGGGATCGAACCGCTGACCTCCTGCGTGCAAGGCAGGCGCTCTCCCAGCTGAGCTATGGCCCCTTGATATTCATTCAGGTCATGGTCGTGATGTGCTCAAGGAAAGCAGGGCATCAATCGAGGGCGAACTGAATAAATTTGGTGGGTCTGGGCAGACTCGAACTGCCGACCTCACCCTTATCAGGGGTGCGCTCTAACCAACTGAGCTACAGACCCAAACAGTCTTCGCTCTATCCGATCAGGTAATTTGTTGTGGGCGCGTTGGCCGGGGTGTGTCATATCGTTTAAGGAGGTGATCCAGCCGCAGGTTCCCCTACGGCTACCTTGTTACGACTTCACCCCAGTCGTGAACCACACCGTGGTGATCGCTCTCCCGAAGGTTAAGCTAACCACTTCTGGTGCAGTCCACTCCCATGGTGTGACGGGCGGTGTGTACAAGGCCCGGGAACGTATTCACCGTGGCATTCTGATCCACGATTACTAGCGATTCCGACTTCATGGAGTCGAGTTGCAGACTCCAATCCGGACTGAGGCAGGCTTTATGGGATTAGCTTCACGTCGCCGCTTCGCAACCCTTTGTACCTGCCATTGTAGCACGTGTGTAGCCCTACCCGTAAGGGCCATGATGACTTGACGTCGTCCCCACCTTCCTCCGGTTTGTCACCGGCAGTCTCCCTAGAGTTCCCGGCCGGACCGCTGGCAAATAGGGATAGGGGTTGCGCTCGTTACGGGACTTAACCCAACATTTCACAACACGAGCTGACGACAGCCATGCAGCACCTGTCTCAGAGTTCCCGAAGGCACGAAGCTATCTCTAGCGACTTCTCTGGATGTCAAGGGTAGGTAAGGTTCTTCGCGTTGCATCGAATTAAACCACATGCTCCACCGCTTGTGCGGGCCCCCGTCAATTCATTTGAGTTTTAGCCTTGCGGCCGTACTCCCCAGGCGGTCTACTTATTGCGTTAACTGCGCCACCAAGTCCTCAAGGGACCCAACGGCTAGTAGACATCGTTTACGGCGTGGACTACCAGGGTATCTAATCCTGTTTGCTACCCACGCTTTCGCGCCTCAGCGTCAGTGTCAGTCCAGAAGGCCGCCTTCGCCACTGGTATTCCTCCCGATCTCTACGCATTTCACCGCTACACCGGGAATTCTACCTTCCTCTCCTGCACTCAAGTCCGCCCGTTCCGGATGCAATTCCCAGGTTGAGCCCGGGGCTTTCACACCCGGCGTGACAGACCGCCTACGCGCCCTTTACGCCCAGTAATTCCGATTAACGCTTGCACCCTCCGTATTACCGCGGCTGCTGGCACGGAGTTAGCCGGTGCTTCTTCTGCGGGTGATGTCGCCCCTGACGGGTATTGACCGTCAGGATTTCTTCCCCGCTGAAAGTGCTTTACAACCCGAAAGCCTTCTTCACACACGCGGCATGGCTGGATCAGGCTTCCGCCCATTGTCCAATATTCCCCACTGCTGCCTCCCGTAGGAGTCTGGGCCGTGTCTCAGTCCCAGTGTGGCTGATCATCCTCTCAGACCAGCTACGGATCGTCGCCTTGGTGAGCCATTACCTCACCAACAAGCTAATCCGACATAGGCTCATCCGATAGCGCAAGGTCCGAAGATCCCCTGCTTTCTCCCGTAGGACGTATGCGGTATTAGCCTGGGTTTCCCCAGGTTATCCCCCACTACCGGGCAGATTCCTATGCATTACTCACCCGTCCGCCGCTCGTCAGCATCCAGCAAGCTGGATCTGTTACCGCTCGACTTGCATGTGTTAAGCCTGCCGCCAGCGTTCAATCTGAGCCATGATCAAACTCTTCAGTTTTAAATCAATTAGTCACTTGAGGTGACAATTCTGGCTCGAGACTTCTACTACTCTTGACGAGTCGCTTGATCTCGATATTTGGTGATGTGATCATCACCCCGAGCCAAGCGCCCACACAAATTACCTGATCGACTTGTTAAAGAGCGTCTCGTTACCGGCTGTGCCGTGTAGCGAGTGGATGCGTATTATACGTATCCGATTCGAACTGTCAAGCTTCATTTTTCGGCGGTGACCAGAACAACCTGTTCTGACGTGAAAGCGATGTGCTGCTCTCAACCCCCGGAAGCGACGTCCGATGAAGTGCGCTGCATTCTACCGAATCCTGCCGACCTGTCAATGTTTTTCTTTTCGATCAATCCTGAAAATCAAAACCAAATCAGTAGGTTGCGCTACTTCAGCTGCCTGGCCGTTTGCGACGTCCCCGGCAGCGGATGCGTACTTTACGC
>NZ_JAMLJK010000009.1 GCF_023700005.1 Larsenimonas rhizosphaerae
GGTCTGCACGCCGGTAATCTCGGCGGCATCATCCGTGCCGTTGATCGTGACGGTGACGGTCTCGCGATCGCCGCCGGCGGTGATGACGGTAAAGGTCTCGGTCAGTGTGTTGCCGTCGCCCAGGGCCTGGACATCGCCGTTGGTGTTGTCGAGCTGATAGGACCAGTTGCCAGAGGCGTCGATGGCGAAGCTGCCGTAGCTGCCCGCGGTAGCGGTCTGCGGCTGAAAGCCGGCCTGGCCACTGTCGGTATCAGTGGCAGTCAGGGTGCCGCCTGTGGTGAGTGCGGTATCCTCAGTGACGCCGCCGGTGGTGGCACCGGTAATGACCGCTGCATCATCCGTGCCGTTGACGGTGATCGTCACCGTCTCGGTGTCCCCGCCGGCGGTGGTGACGGTGAAGGTCTCGTTCAGCTGCTCGCCGTTGCCGAGGGCCTGAACCGCAGCACTGTCGTTATCGAGGCTGTAACTCCAGTTGCCGCTGTCATCAATGGCAAAGGTGCCGTAGGCGCCGGTGGTGTTCGGTTGCGCCACGAAGCCGGCCTGGCCACTGTCGGTATCGGTGGCAGTCAGGGTGCCGGAGGTGGTGAGCGCCGTATCTTCCGTCACGCTGCCGGTCTGCACGCCGGTAATCTCGGCGGCATCATCCGTGCCGTTGATCGTGACGGTGACGGTCTCGTTGTCCCCGCCGGCGGTGGTGACGGTGAAGGTCTCGGTCAGCTGATCATTCTCGCCCAGCGCCTGAACGTCGCCGTTGGCGTTGTCGAGCTGATAGGACCAGTTGCCAGAGGCGTCGATGGCAAAGCTGCCGTACGATCCAGCCGTGCCCGGCTGGGCGACGAACGCGGACTCCCCCGCATCGGTGTCCGTCGCAGTCAGCACACCACTGGTGGTGAGCACGGTATCTTCGGTCACGCTGCCGGTCTGCACGCCGGTAATCTCGGCGGCATCATCCGTGCCGTTGATCGTGACGGTGACGGTCTCGCGATCCCCGCCCGCGGTGATGACGGTGAAGGTCTCGGTCAGTGTGTTGCCGTCGCCCAGCGCCTGGACGTCACCGTTGGTGTTGTCGAGCTGATAGGACCAGTTGCCAGAGGCGTCGATGGCGAAGCTGCCGTAGCTGCCCGCGGTAGCGGTCTGCGGCTGGAAGCCGGCCTGGCCACTGTCGGTATCGGTGGCG